>NZ_CM132387.1:907500-3149874 GCF_053756655.1 Apolloniradiicaulis salifontis | reverse complement strand
CAGGATGAACGGGTGCTGGACCTTGCCGAGCCCATCGCCGAGGCCCTCGGGATGGAAATCGTGCGCGTGCGCGTCATGGGCGGCAAGAAAACCACCTGTCAGATCATGGCCGAGGCCGCTGACGGGACGATGACGGTGGAGAATTGCGCGCGGCTGTCGCGCGCGCTCTCTCAGATCTTTGAAGAGGTCGATCCGATCTCCGGCGAATACGACCTGGAGGTCTCCTCGCCGGGTATCGACCGGCCGCTGACGGCGCTGCCTCATTTTGAACGCTGGCAAGGATTTGAGGCCAAGCTGGAGCTCGACCGCCTGGTGGAGAACCGCAAGCGCTTTCGCGGGATGCTGGCGGGGGTCGAGGATGACCATGTCATGATCGATCTCAAGGGCGAGGAAGAAACCGCCCTCATCCCGTTCGACTGGATCACCGACGCCAAGCTGGTGCTCACCGACGCCCTTGTGGCGGCGAGCCTGAAAGCCCGCGGCGCGCCGGAAGACGAAACAACCGACAAGAAGGACGCTTAGTCATGGCCATCGGGGTCAGCGCCAACAAGCTGGAAATCCTGCAGATCGCGCGTGCGGTCGCTACTGAAAAGATGATCGACGAGTCCATCGTGCTCGAGGCCATCGAAGAGGCGATCCAGAAAGCCGCGCGCTCGCGCTACGGCGCCGAGCTGGATATTCATTGCAATATCAACGCGAAAACCGGCGAGATGCGTCTCACCAGCCGCACCACCGTGGTTGAGGAAGTGGAGAACGACACCCACCAGCTCACCGTGGAGCAGGCGCGCAAACGGGATCCTGAAGCCGAGATCGGCACGATCTACGAAGAAGAGCTGCCGCCCATTGAGTTCGGACGCGTCGCGTCCCAGACCGCCAAACAGGTGATCACCCAGAAGGTTCGCGAGGCCGAGCGCCGCCGCCAGTACGAAGAGTACAAGGACCGCGTGGGCGAGATCGTCAACGGCATCGTCAAGCGCGTCGAATATGGCAATGTCATCATCGAGCTGGGCAAGGCGGAAGCCATCATCCGGCGCTCCGACGGCATTCCGCGCGAGAGCCTGCAGCTCAATGACCGGGTTCGCGCCTATATCTACGACGTGCGCGAGGAGGTCCGCGGCCCGCAGATCTTCCTGTCGCGCTCGCATCCCGACTTCATGGCCGCCCTGTTCGCGCAGGAAGTGCCGGAAGTCTACGAAGGCGTCATCGAAATCGCGCGCGTGGCCCGCGATCCGGGAAGCCGTGCGAAAATCGCCGTAATCTCCAACGACAGCTCCATCGATCCGGTGGGCGCCTGTGTCGGCATGCGCGGCAGCCGGGTCCAGGCCGTGGTCAACGAGCTGGCCGGCGAGAAGATCGACATCATTCCTTGGAATCCCGATCCCGCCACCTTCATCGTCAACGCCCTGCAGCCGGCGGAAGTGGCCAAAGTGGTGCTCGACGAGGAAAGTCAGCGCATTGAAGTGGTCGTGCCCGACGAGCAGCTCTCGCTCGCCATCGGCCGCCGCGGCCAGAATGTGCGCCTGGCCAGCCAGCTGACCGGCTGGGCGATCGACATCCTCACCGAGGAGGAAGAGTCCGAGCGCCGCCAGAAGGAGTTCGCCGAGCGCACCGCCCTGTTCATGGACGCGCTGGACGTGGACGAGGTCATCGCCCAGCTGCTGGCCACCGAAGGCTTTGCGGACATGAATGATCTCGCCTTCGTGGATCTTGACGAAATCGCCTTGATCGAAGGCTTTGACGACGACACCGCCAGCGAGATCCAGACGCGGGCGCGCGAATTCCTCGACAAGAAATCCGCCGAGCAGGACGCCAAGCGCACCGAGCTGGGTGTTGAGGACGCGGTCATGGAGCTTGAAGGCGTCGATCTGCCCATGGCCGTGCGCCTGGGCGAGAACGACGTGAAGACCGTCGAGGACGTCGCCGGCCTGACGCCGGACGATCTGCGCGGCTGGTACGAGACCCGTGACGGCGAGCGTGTGCGCGAGCCGGGCATTCTGGACGGCATGGACATGTCGGCCGAAGACGCCGAGCGCCTGATCATGCGCGCCCGGGTCGCGGCTGGATGGGTCGAGGCCGACGCTCTGGGGCCCGAAACTGAAGAGACCGACGCGGACGGGGTTGAAGACTCCGGCGAGGAGATCGATTTCGATGATATCGACCTCGCCGATCTGGAAGCCGAAGCCGAACGTCTCGGCGTCGATCTCTCCGAGCTTCTGGGCGAAGAACCCGGCGTCGCGGTTGAAGACAAAGGCGATGCGCCGGCTGAAGACGCCGACCCGGATCAGGAGGATGACGAGGAGCGGTGAGCCGGGGCGGGCGATCCACGCGGGTGAAGACGCCCCGAGAACGGCGCTGCGTCGCCACCGGAGAGGTGAAACCGGAAGGTTTGCTGCTCCGGGTGGCGCTGGCGCCGGATGGAAGCCTGGTTCCTGACGTCGCCGCCAAGCTGCCGGGACGCGGCGGCTGGGTGAGCGCGGACCGGGCCAGCATCGATCTGGCGGCTCGAAAACGGCTCTTCAGCCGGGCGTTCGAGCAGCCGGTCACCGCGCCGGACGACCTGTCGGATCAGTTTGAAGCTCTTCTTCAAACTCGCGCGTTGTCACTTTTAGGGCTTTCAAGGCGCGCGGGAACGCTCGCGATGGGGTATGATGGCGCCAGGCTCGCGCTTTCCAAGGGCCCGGCGCCGGCCTGGCGGATCGAAGCCAGCGACGGCGCGCACGACGGCCGGGGCAAGCTGGACCGTCTTGCGGCGGCGGCGCATCCGGGCCTGAAGACCGCCGGATGCTTCACCGCCGAGGCGATCGGCGGGGCGCTGGGGCGCACCGGCATCGTTCACGCGGTGCTCGGACACGGACCGGAAGCTGTCGCCTTCGGGGCGGTGATCGGCAAGCTCGCCGGTTTCCGCGAAATCGATCCGGGCGCGCAGCGTTCGGTTTCGAGCGCAGAGAACGGTTGATCCGCCAGTCAAGGCGGCTAGTTTAGCGGGCCTTCGGGGCCGGACGCGACCAGCTAGGGGCGCGACGGCGATCAGGGCCTGAAGGATATGACGGCGGGCGCGCGTGCGGCGGCGCACCCCGTGTCTCACCAGATGCCGCGAAGGACGTTTATGAGCGACGCTGACGAACGCAACACCTCGGGCCGCAAGCCCCTCTCCCTGGGCGGACGCTCGTCCGGAACCGTGCAGCAAAGCTTTGCGCGCGGCCGGCAGAAATCCGTCGTAGTGGAGAAAAAGCGCAAGCGCGGCGTCGGACCCGACGCCAAGCCCGCCGGCCAGCCCGGCCAGAAAGGCCCGGCCACCGACAAGGACCGCGCCCGCGCCGCCCTGGCCGCGAGGGCCAAGCAGCTCGGCCTGTCCGAAGAAGAATTGCTGCGCAGACAGGCCGCCATCCAGCGCGCCCGGGCCGAACAGGAATCGCGCTCGCAAAAGCAGCGCGAGGAAGAACAAGACCGTCAGGGCCGCGAACAAGCGGAAATGAAGGCCCTCGAGGAGAAGCGCAAGCGCGAGGAAGACGCCCGCAAGGCCAGCGAAGAAGCCGCGCGCCGCGCCGCGCAGGACGCCGAGGACGCCCGCCGCGCCGAAGCCGACGCGAAAGCCAACCCCGGCAAGGCCAAGGCCAAGCCCAAAAAGGCCGAGCCCGCCGAAGATCCCACCGCGGTGGACCCGACGTCCTTTGATCCCGACGCC
Organism: Apolloniradiicaulis salifontis; assembly: GCF_053756655.1. Classification (NCBI taxonomy): domain Bacteria; kingdom Pseudomonadati; phylum Pseudomonadota; class Alphaproteobacteria; order Maricaulales; family Maricaulaceae; genus Apolloniradiicaulis; species Apolloniradiicaulis salifontis. The sequence goes on along the minus strand of NZ_CM132387.1, from coordinate 3,146,189 downwards.
AAGCCTGATCGCAAGGCCGACAAGGGCCGCGACAAGGACAAGGACGAGGAAGGCCCGCGCAATCTGCTTGAGGAGATGGGCGGCCGGGTCAAGTCGAAGAAGATCGGTCCCACCGGCGAGAAGGTTCAGCCGCGCACCAAGGAGCCCAAGCGGCGCCAGGGCAAGCTGACCATCCAGAATCTGGTCGAGGACGACGAGGACCGTCAGCGGTCTCTGGCGTCCATGCGACGGGCCCGCGAACGTGAGAAGCAGCGCCGTCAACAAGCCGGCAAGGGCCGCGACAAGGTCGAGCGCGACGTGATCGTGCCCGAAGCCATAACGGTGCAGGATCTGGCCCAGCGCATGGCCGAGCGCGCCGCCGACGTGGTGAAATTCCTGATGACCCAGGGTCAGATGGTGCGCGCCAACGACGTTCTGGACGCCGACACCGCTGAGCTGATCGTCGAAGAGTTCGGCCACACCGTAAAGCGCGTCAGCGAGGCGGATGTGGAGCAGGGCTTCATCTCCCAGGATGACGACGACGAAAGCAAGAAGCCGCGCCCGCCGGTCGTCACCGTCATGGGCCATGTGGACCACGGCAAGACGAGCCTGCTGGACGCCCTGCGCGCCACCGATGTGGCTGCGGGCGAAGCCGGCGGCATCACCCAGCATATCGGCGCCTATCAGGTTCAGCTCAAAGGCGGCGAACGCATCACCTTCCTGGACACGCCGGGCCACGCGGCCTTCTCCGCGATGCGCTCGCGCGGCGCCCAGGCGACCGACATCGTGATTCTTGTGGTGGCCGCCGATGACGGCGTCATGCCGCAGACCATCGAGGCGATCAGCCACGCCAAACAGTCCGGCGTTCCGATGATCGTCGCGGTCAACAAGGTCGACAAGCCCGGCGCGGACGCCACCAAGGTGCTTCAGGAACTGCTTCAGTACGAAGTGTTCGTGGAGGACATGGGCGGCGACGTGCAGGCCGTTCAGGTGTCCGCTCTGAAAAAGACGGGCCTGGATGAGCTGACCGAAGCGATCAACCTGCAGGCTGAACTGCTCGAGCTGAAAGCCAATCCCGATCGTTCCGCCGAAGGCGTCGTGATCGAGAGCCAGATCGACAAGGGCCGCGGCCCGGTCGCCACGGTTCTTGTGAAGCGCGGCACGCTGAAGCGTGGCGAGATCGTGGTCGCCGGCGCGCAGTGGGGCAAGGTGCGCGCCCTGGTCAATGAGCGCGGCCAGCAACTGAAGGAAGCCGGCCCGTCCGAGCCCGCCGAGATCCTGGGTCTCGACGGCGCACCGGAGCCGGGCGAGATCTTCGCCGTGGTGGAGACCGAGGCCCGCGCCCGCGAGCTGGTTGAATACCGCCAGCGCGACAAGCGCGACAAGCAGTCCGCGTCGCGGGCCGGCGGCGCCTCGCTCGAGCAGATGATGGCGAGGCTGAAGACCAACGAGCTGGCCGAACTGCCGCTGCTGATCAAATCGGACGTGCAAGGCTCGGCCGAGGCCATCGTCGGCGCGCTGGAAAAGGTCGGCAACACCGAGGTGGCCGCGCGCATCATCCATTCCGCCGCCGGGGGCGTGTCCGAAAGCGACGTGCTGCTGGCCCAGGCCTCGGGCGCGCCGATCTTCGCGTTCAATGTCCGCGCCAACAAACAGGCGCGCGATCTGGCCGAGCGTGAAGGCGTGGAGATCCGCTACTATTCGGTGATCTACGACCTGCTCGACGACGTCAAAGGCACGCTGGAAGGCATGCTGTCGCCGGAGAAGCGCGAGACCTTCATCGGCTACGCCGAAATCCTGGAGGTGTTCAACATCACCAAGGTCGGCAAGGTCGCCGGGTGCCGGGTCACCGAGGGCGTGGTCAAGCGCGGCTGCGGCGTTCGCCTGCTGCGCGACGACACGGTCATCCACCAGGGCAGTCTGTCGACGCTCAAGCGCTTCAAGGACGAAGTCAGCGAAGTGCGCGCCGGCACCGAATGCGGCATGGGCTTCATCGGCTATCACGACCTTCAGGTCGGAGATCAGATCGAGTGCTTCAAGGTCGAAGACATCAAGCGCACGCTTTAGGCGGCGCCTTGACCCAGTCGTGAAAAGGGCGGCCCCGCGGGCCGCCCTTTTTGTATGGATCAAGACAGACGCTGGAGGTCTGCACGCGCCAACGTCGGGCGAACCTACACATTGACCATGTGGTGGATCCACTGGCGATGCCGCTCATACTGGCGCAGCAGGTCGCGAATGATCTGGGTCTTGGTATAGCCGTAGATGGAATAGTGCTGCCCGCCTTCACGCAGGAACACCTCTGCACGCGCGTGGCCGGCTTCGGGGCCGGGATCGTCCTCGTTATAGGCTTTGAGCTGAACGCCGTAGACGAACTCCGGCTGATCGCCATGGTCGACGACAAGCCACACCTTGTCCTGCTCGCGCTCGACGCGCGAGGGCAGGCCCTTGGCTTCCATTTCGGGGGCCACTTCCTCGAACGCCCTGGCGGCGGTGGACTCCATCCACTCCTCGACCTCGCCAGCCTTGGGCTCGTCGAACATGAGCTTGAGGCGCACCCGCCAGGGCACGGCCGCGCCCTCCACGGGCAGCTGGGCCGCGCTCTTCCCGCCGGCTCGCCGCTTGGTCTCCTCCGAAAACGCCTTGATCAACCCGATGAAGGCCAGGAAAATCACGATTGTGAACGGCAGGGCCGCCGCGATCGTGGCCGCCTGCAAAGCCGCAAGACCGCCGGCCAGCAGCAGCGCGGAGGCCACAACGCCCTCGGTGATCGCCCAGAAGAAGCGCTGCCAGGCAGGCGGGTTCAGCATGCCGCCGGACGCCAGCGTCGACTTCACCAGCGAGCCTGAATCCGAACTTGTGACAAAGAAGGTCGTCACCAGGATAATTCCGAGCACCGAGGTGATGGAGGACAGCGGCAGCGTCTCCAGGAAGGCGAACAGCGCCAGCTCCATACTGCCGTCGCGCACCACCTGCAGGACGGGCGCGGCTGCGTCGGCGAGGCCGATACGCAGAGCGGAATTGCCGAACACCGTCATCCACAGGAAGGTGAACAGGGCCGGGCCAAACATCACCCCGAAGATGAATTCGCGAACCGTGCGTCCACGCGACACCCGCGCGATGAACATGCCCACGAACGGGCTCCAGGAAATCCACCACCCCCAGTAAAACAGCGTCCAGGCATTGATCCAGTCGGTTTCGCCATAGGCCCCGACGCGTAAGGTCAGGTCGGCGAGCTGGCTGATATACTCGCCCACATTCTCAACATAGGCGCCCACCAGATAGAGGGTCGGGCCCATGATCAGGACAAACAGAAGCAGGCCGATGGCGAGATAGAGATTCCATTCGCTCAGGCGCCGGATGCCGGCGTCCAGCCCGGCCATGACCGACGTGGTCGCGATCACGGTGATGCCCATCACCAGCATCACCTGGATCTGAACCGATATTCCGATGCCGAACAATGAATCCAGGCCGGCGTTGATCTGGGCCACCCCAAAGCCCAGAGAGGTCGCCACCCCGAACAATGTGCCCACGATGGCCACCACGTCGGCCGCATGACCGATGGGCCCGTAAATGCGTTCGCCGATGATCGGGTAGAGCGCCGAGCGGATGGTCAGCGGCAAGCCGTGGCGAAATGAGAAATATGCGAGGCTCAGGCCCACGATCACATAGACCGCCCAGGCGTGGATTCCCCAGTGAAAGAAGGTGAGGATCATGGCCTGTTCGGCCTTTTCCGGGGTGCCGGGCACGCCGAAGGGGGCGTTCAGATAATGCTCGATCGGCTCGGCCACGCCGAAGAACATCAGCCCGATGCCCATGCCGGCCGAGAACAGCATGGCGAACCAGGCCATGAAGCTGAATTCCGGCTGGCTGTCGTCGGGACCCAGCTTGATGCGGCCCCAGTCGGAGAACGCCACCACGATCGCGCCGATGAGGAAGACGCCCACGCCCACCGAATAGAACCAGCCCACATTGGAGGTGATCGAGTCGCGCACCAGGCCGAACACCTGTTCAGCCTGCTCTCCGGCGAGGACCGCATAGGCGACCCCGCCAAACGCCAGAACAGCGGCTGGTATGAAGACGGCGGGTTCAAAAGTCTTTTTTTTCATGGATCGTCAGCCTCTTCGGCTTGAAACGGAACTTACGCGGCGCGCTCGCCGGCCTGCTCGCGGCGCCAGTCGTTCAGAACAGGACCTAGCGCATCTTTAAGCGGGTCAAGGAAAGGCTCGAACGGCTTCCAGGCCTCAAGCCCCGAGGTGTTGATCGGTTGGCGCACCTGCTCGGAGCTGGCTGTGCGCACCTCACGCTCCGTCTGATGGAAATTCACGCACGCCTCCTCGAACGGCAGGCCGCAGAAATCCAGGATCCGGCGCACCTGGCCCTCCAGATCGCCCACCACGTCCTCGTAGATGACACGCAGGATCTCGCCGGGCAGGACCTGATCCCAATGGTCCATCAGGTCCACATAGCCGCGATAATACCGGCCGATCTCCTCCAGCCCGTAGGTGAATTCCTGGCCCTCGGCGAAGAGCTGCTTGTAGCCGGAAAAGCAGCACGCCAGCGGCGCGCGGCGCGCATCGATGATCTTCGCATTGGGCAGGATCAGCTTGATCAGGGCGATATGCCGGAAATTATTGGGCATCTTGTCGGTGAAGAAGGGCGCGCCCTTGCGGTGGATCGCGGTGTCCTCCAGGTAGGCCCGGCCGAATTCAGCCAGCTTGTCCGCGTCGAATTCGTGCAGGTTTTCAGGATAGCGTGAGCCGCTGGCGCTCTTGTTGCGCCCTCTAAGCTTGTGGCTCAGCGCCAGGATGTTGGGCAGCTCCAGCGTGCCGTCCACCTGGCTGTGGGAGGCGAGGATCTGCTCCAGAAGCGTCGAGCCGGCGCGCGGCAGGCCGACGATGAAAATCGGGTCCGGCGCCGGATCGCCCTTGCCGGCCTGCTTTTCAAACAGGGCAGGCGTACAGACGTCTTTCTGGGCGGCGAACTCGGCTTCCATCTGCGCGGAGGTGTAGCGCGTCTGACGGGTTTTCAGCCCGTTGCCGCGCTCATAGTAGGCGAAGGCCTCGTCGAACGCCTTGCGGTCCTCGCAGGCCTTGGCCAGGGCGAAGCAGAGATTGATCCGGTTCTGCAGGGTCTGACCGGGCGCTTCTTCGTTAAGGCGCATACGCTCGAACTCGGCGTCGGAGAATGTGTAGATCTTCAGATTGGCCAGCGCGTACCAGGCGTCGCCATGGTTGGGCGATGCCGTCACCGCCGCCTGATAGGAGGCGACCGCCGCCTCGCCGCGGCCCCAGGTCTTCTGGGCGTGCCCGCGCGAGGTGAGCGTGGCCGGATCATCGGGCGCGACCTGCAGCACCTGATCAAACAGGGTCACCGCCTTCTCATAGTCGCCGGTCTGCATGCGCTCGATGGCGAGCTGCGAGATGAAGACCGGATTTTTCGGATCGCGCGCGTAAAGCGCCTTGGCCTGCGCCAGGGCGGCGGCGTGCTTCTGGCGGCGGCGCAGGATGCGGACATAGTCCAGGCGCGCATCGGCTGAGTCCGGCGCGAAGGCCACAGCGCTTTCCAGCAGAAATTCAGCGTCTTCGAGAACCCCGAGCCGGCTGCCGATCTCGGCCAGGAGGCGCATGGCCTCGATGTCCTTGGGATTTGCCGTCAGATAGGCGCGGCAGATCTCCTCGGCCTTCAGAAGCCGGTTTTCATAAAGATGGTGATTGGCCGCCTGCAAGGCCTTGGGCAGCGCTTTGAGCCGCTCGGCGCGGGCGCGGGCCTGCGCCGCCTCTCCGGTCCGGCCAAGCTGATCCAGGATATCGGCCTGCCCCGCCCAGGCCGCCGGCAGGGTCGGATTGACCTGCGTCGCCGCCTGATACGCCGCCAGCGCCCTTGAAGGATCGCCGGAATCGCGGTGGACATGGCCTTCTTCCTGCCAGCCACGCCCGAAATCCGGCGCGGAGGCCCGCAGTTTTTGCAGCGTGGCCAGCGCCTCGTCCAGGCGCTTGAGATAGCGCAGGCTCGCCGCCTTCATATAAAGCGCGTCGGCGTGATCGGGCTCCGCGTCCAGCAGCGGCGCCAGCGTGGCGAGCGCGGCCTCGAAGCCGCCCTCGTACATCTGGCGTTGCGCGGTCTTCAGCGCGGCGGGCGGATCGGCCTTGACGATCAATGGCGGCTCCGATGTGCAAACGTTGAGGGCCTAGCGCAAAACGCCCCACCTGAGACGGCGGGGCGTTTCACAAGCATGCAGACGGGGTGGGCGCTACGCAACCGCCCCGCCCGGCGGTTCTAGTACGTCACACCGAGACGCACGCCCCAGGTGCGGGGGCGGCCGACAGTGGTGCGCTCCACGTCATTGATGAAGTTGTTCGCCAGCGCGTAGTTCTCGTTGGTGAGATTATCGACGAACAGTTCGACGCTGTAGCGCTCGCTGGTGAGACCGGTGCGAAGCCCCAGCGTGGTGTAGCTGTCCAGCTCGATCGCGTTGATCTCGATGATGTCCGAACGGCTGTCTCCGGAATAGATCGCCTGGCCTTGCACATAGGCCGTCTTTCCATCCAGCACGCTCCATTCATACCGCGCACGGGCGTTCAGCTGCAGGCTCGGCGCATAGGCGAGCTCTTCGCCCACGACCACGTCGTCGGTCGGGACGAGCACTTCGGTGATCTCTGTGTCGAGGATCGAAAAGGCCCCTGTCAGCGTCAGACCCGGCAGGTCCATGGGCGCATACGTCAAATCACCTTCAACGCCGTACACTTCCGCGTTGGCGGCGTTGTCGGAGAAGAACAGGTTGGTGATGCTCGGGTCGAAGATCGTGGTCTGCAGATCTTCGATGTCCACGAAGAAGGCGCTGCCGTTGAAGCGGAGCTGATCTTCAAGCAGATCAAGTTTCCAGCCCAGCTCGTAGTTCGTCACCTGGTCGGAATCCAGCGCAAAGGGAACCGTGTAGGCACCCCCGCCGTCGAGCGCCGTGGTTGCGCCGCCTGGACGGTTCAGGAGCCCTGGACGGAAGCCTTCAGAGTAGGTGGCGAAGAACAGCATGTTGGCGTTCGGCGTCCATGTACCGGTCAGCTTGAAGATCGAGCCTTCAGTGGCGGCGACGTCCGGCGCGCGCAGGGCGTTGAACACTTGCTGGGCGGCGCCATCGACGCCAGCGGGATCGACACCCGCAGCGAGCAGTTCGGCGGTGATGTCCGCGAGGGAGTCATCACACGTGAACGGCGCCGGCTGACTCGCCTGGGCCACACCGCGGAAGGTGTACTCGCAGTCCCCGTTATAGATATCGGAAATGTCGGTGCCGAAAGCCTGATTGTCCTGCGCCGCGCCGGAGTTTAAGAACGACCCGTTGGCGGAGCCCGCCAGATCAACTTCGATGTCGTAATAGCGCGCGCCGAGCGTCACCGCGAAGGTGTTCGGGACAATGTCGTAGGTCGCCTCGCCGAACACGCCGCGCTGATCATCGGTGCGAAGGATGTCGTTGCGAAAGATAACGCCCTGCGGGAACGGACCCGGATCTGAGAAATATCCGGTCTGGTAAGGACCGTTCGGCGCGAACGGGCCGAACGGGTCGGCGATTTCCGAGCTCCAGTAGGTGAAGTCGTTGCGCTCGGCGACTTCGGTGGAGGAATAGAACACGCCGGCCGTGATGCTGTAGCGCTCACCGGTAGTGTTGAAGCGCAACTCGTGGCTCTCGACCTGGGTGTCCGTCAGGGAGGTCACGATGGAGCCCGGCGAATAGCAGGTCCCCGACGGCGCGGCCGCGCCGGGATAGGTCACAGAGCCGTCGCAGGTGTAGTACGGGAAGTACTGACCCACGAGCATGTACTCGGTGTAGTCGATGACCTGATCGCTTTCGCGGTCGGTGTAGGCGCCGGTGTAGACCACGTCCAGCATCGCCAGGCGGCCTTCCAGCGTCCAGGCGAGGTTGGTGAATTCGTCGGTCAGCTTGTCCGGCTGGTAGCGCTGGACCTCGTAATCACCCAGATTCGGGTCTTCGAAAAAGACGCCGTCGGTGTCGAGGCCCTGCTGCATCACCGAAACGGTGGCGCGCCAGTCCGCATTGAACTCGTAGCGGCCCATCAGGCGATAGCCCTGATAGCGCGTGTCGTTGAAGTCGTCTTCCACCAGCGGTGCATTATCGGCCACGTTGAAGGTGACGTCCGACAGATCGGCGCCGGCCTGGAAGCCGGCGCGGCGCGGTGCGACCGGCACGCCGTTGGCGCGCACCGTGCCCGCAGGACGGAAGCGCGCAGAGCGCGAGGTGTCGATCGTGCCCGGCACGTTGTCGATATAGCCGCCCTGCCGATCAAAGAACGCGACGCCGCGGAGCGCGAACTGCTCGCTGATGGGAAGGTTCACCATCACGTCGGTGCTGTAGCTTTCTTCACCGCCCTCGGTGAAGGAGAAGCCGAAATTGGCGGCCGCTTCATAAACGCCGAGAACCGGCTTGTTGGTGATCATGCGCACCGTACCGGCCTGCGACGAGGCGCCGAACAGCGTGCCCTGCGGCCCGGGAAGAACTTCCACGCGCTCCAGGTCGACCGCATAAACATCCAGGTTCCGACCCGGCTGCGCCAGCGGCTGTTCATCCAGATAGAAAGCGACGTTCGGCGCCAGGCCGGCCACGCCGGCGGTGGTCAGGTTGGGCGTTGTTGAGGCGACGCCGCGAATATAAATGGTGTTCTGACCGGGGCCGCTGCCGCCGGCGGTGACGCCAGGCAGTTGCACCAGATAGTCGCTGAACACGTCCACATCGAGCTCTTGAAGCGTCGAGCCGTCCAGCGCAGACACGGTGACCGCGATGTCCTGGGTGGTGGATTCCACCTTTGTCGCAGTCACGGTGATGGTGTCCACCTGTGCGTTCGCCGCGCCGGTCGCCGTCATGGCCGCCGCGGTGAGCATGGTGCTCGCCAAAACACGTGTCTTGAAATCGGTCATTCTCTCATCGCCTCCAATTGATTTGAGGAGGATGTATCTTTTTCTGACAGCATGGGGCAAGAAAAGCTTCCGCCCCTCAGAAAATATGCGCACCTCCATTGCGCGCACCCTGCGACTGTTGCGGTCCAACCTGTTGATATATATTAATAATATAAATTGTTGCAGGTTTGCAACGCCGAAATATCTTTTGGGGGCGATAAAAAACTTACAGGCCGAACCAGCTTATTTGCTTCCTGTGCGAAGCTGTTTTCGATACTCGCTTTGCTCAATCCGGTTTGAGGCCTAAACAAGATGGTCCCCTCAAGCGATGAGGCCTCCATGAATGATCACGACGAGATCCTGATTGCGCTGCGGCGCATCATTCGCGCAGTTGATCTGCGCTCCAAGACCCTGGTGAAGGAGACCGGCCTGACCGCGCCTCAGCTGGTCGTGATGCAGGCGCTCGCCAAGAGCGGCGCCACCAAGCCCAGTGTGCTTTCGCGCAAGGTTTCGCTGAGCCAGCCCACCGTGACCGCCATATTGGAGCGCCTCACAGCGGCCGGGCTTGTGACGCGGGCCAAGAGCGACACCGACCGGCGCGCGGTCCTGGCCGAGCTCACCGAAGCCGGCGCGGCCGCGGCGGCCAGCTCGCCCCAGCTGCTCCAGGCCGGCTTCATCGAGGCCTTCCATGAGCTTCCCAGCTGGGAGCAGCACATGCTGATCGCCTCACTCCAGCGCATCGCCGCCTTGATGAACGCCGAATCCATCGACGCCAGCCCGATCCTTGCCGCCGGCGAGGCGCTGGACAATCGCTAGGACGACATCGCAAGGGCGATTTGGCTAAGCCTGGCCGGCTAGCCGAGGGCCGCCTTCAGATCGTTTATCAGGTCCTCTGGCGCTTCCAGCCCCACCGACAGGCGCACCAGCCCGTCGCCAACCCCGGCCTCGCGCCGGGCCTGCGGCGTCATGGCGGCATGGGTCATGGTCGCCGGGATCGCTGCGAGGCTCTCCACCCCGCCCAGAGACTGGGCCAGCGTGAACAGCGTCAGCCGGGTGACGCAGTCGCGCGCCGCCTGGACCCCGCCGGTCAATTCAAAACTCAAAAGCGGACCGAAGGCTGATTGCTGGCGCTTCGCGATTTCGTGTCCGGGGTGATCGGAAAGGCCTGGATAGTCGACGCGGGTGACTGAGGCATGGACGCGCAGCGCCTCGGCCACCGCCAATGCGCCCTCGCTCTGGGCCTTGGCGCGCAGGGGCAGCGTGCGAAGACCCCGCAGCGCCAGAAACACGTCAAACCCGCCCGCGCAGGCGCCCGCCGCGTTGGCCCACCAGGCGAGGCGCTCGGCGCGTTCCGGATCGGCGCAGGCCAAAGCCCCGCCGATCATGTCTGAGTGGCCGTTGAGCATTTTCGTCACCGAACTCACCGACAGGTCGGCGCCGTGCTCCAGCGGGCGTTGCAGCGCCGGGGTCAGCACTGTGTTGTCCACCGCCACCACCGCGCCCGCCGCCCGGCCGGCCGCGCAGGCGTGATCCAGATCGGTTATCCGGAGGCGCGGATTGGACGGGGTTTCGAGAAACAGAAGGTTCGCGCCGAGCGCCAGCGCCGCTTCAAGGGCGGACGGGTCGCTGCAATCTACGTACACCAGATCAAAGCCGCGCTGGACGGCGCGCGCATCCATAAGCCGGCGCGTCCCGCCGTAGCAGCCATGGACGCAGACGATGCGTGCGCCGTTGGGCAGGTCATTGAGCACAAGATCGATGGCGGCCATGCCGCTGGACACGATCACCGCCGCGGCCGCGCCCTCAAGATCGGCGATCGCTTCAGCCAGCAGCGCCCGGCCCGGCTGGCCGGTGCGGCCATAGTCGAACGCGCCCGGCGCGCCGGGGTCCGCCCGGCGATAGGCCGCCGAAACGCTGATGGGGGCGACCACGTCGCCATAGGCGGCGTCGGCGTTGATCCCGGCGCGCACGGCGCGGGTTCGAAAATCAGTCAAGGCGCGGACTCCAGAAACGCGGTGACGGCCCCGATCTCCTTCAAGAAGGCGTCGTGGCCGTACAGGCTGTCGATCCGCTCCACTTTCGCGTCGATCATGCGCGCCGCGGTGGCCTCGATATCGGCGGGGGGCACCAGAAGATCGCTTGTAACGCTGAAGAACCGCGTCGGCGCAGTGATCGCCTCCACGGCGACATCAGCGCTATCCATGGAGCGCGACAGAGCGAGAAACCGGTCGGGCCGGGTGCGGCCGGCGTAATCAGCGCCGCGCGCGGCGAGATACGCCTCGACACCGCCCGCGTCCCGGCTTTTCGGATCGGGATCAGTGAAGCGGGCGGTGAATTCCTCATGGGTGCGATAGGTGGTCATGGCCAGGCGCCGGGCGAGATCCACCCCGCGCGCCGGGTCTCCGGCGGCGATCGCCAGCTCCACGGTCTCGCGCTGGATGGCGCGCCAGGCGGTGGCCATGGGGTTGGGCCGCGCGGCCGCGCACAGCACGTCGACCCGGCGCACCCGGTCGGGCGCCCGCGTTGCAATCTCCAGCGCGATGACGCCGCCATAGCTTGCGCCCACAATGGAGAACCGCTCCAGCCCCGCCGCGTCCGCCAGAGCCAGGACAGCCTCGGCCTGATCGGCGATGGCGGGGAAGGGATCGGCCGCATCGATAAAATCGAGGCTCAAGAGACGCCGCCGCGACGGGTCCAGCGCCGCGCCCGCCCCTGCGACGCCCGGCCACCAGCCGGGACCGTCCTCGTCCTCGATCAGCCGCCGCCCCGCCGAGACACCGCCCAGCACCACCGTGGCCGGCCCGTCTTCAGGACCGGTCAGGCGCCCGCTCGCTTCCAGCCAGCCGCCATCGGGTCCGGGCCGTGTGAAGCCGCAAACCAGGTCGCTCACGGGCGCGAACCGCGCCGCATCAAGTTTCACCGCTACGCTCATTGACCCAGGCGCTCACACAGGCGTTTGAGATCACCGGCGAGGCTGGCCGCGGTGGGGCCGCGCCCTGCGCCCTTGCCGGCCACGATCACCTGGGCCCCGCGCTCGGAGCTGATTACGACACAATTGCCCTCGTCTCGGGTGCGCGCCAGCGGATCGGTCTGCGCCAGCACGTCCAGGCGCACTCGCGCCCTAACGCCGGCGGGCCCGCGCGACACCAGTCCCACCTGGCGGATCACCTTGCCGGCGGCGCGCGCCGCCTCGATTTGCCGGGCGGTGAGATCGCTGATCGACTGCGCCTCGATTTCGGCCGGATCAAGCTCGGCGCCCCAGGCGGCGCGGGCGATCAGGGCCAGCTTGTTGGCCGCGTCCAGCCCATCCAGATCGGCGCTGGGATCGGCTTCTGCAAAGCCGGCCGCCTGAGCGGCGCGCACGGCGCTCTCCAGCGATTCACCGCGCGCCAACCGATCGAGGACGAAGTTGGAGGTGCCGTTCAGCACGCCGCGCGCCCGCACCAGCCCGGCGCCCGAACGCGTAAGGCGCTCCACGGTCTCCAGGACCGGCGCGCCGCCGCCCACCGCCGCAGAACAGGCGAACACCTTGCCTTTCGCTGAAAGCCGGCGTGCGAGATCAGGCCGGCGTGCGGCGACGTCCTTGTTGGCGGTGATGATGTGGCAGCCCGCCTCAACCGCGCGCTCCAGCAGGCGCTCGGCGGCGCCGCCGCCGGGCAGCGCCTCGATCACGAGTTCGGGCGACAGGGCGAACACGGCGTCGGCGTCGGTGAAGACCGGCGCGCCGTAGAGACCCTCGGGCCGGGGGCGCTGCGCCAGAACGCCGACAATCTCGATTCCCTCCGGGATTAGGCCCTCAAGCCCGCCATTGACCACGCCGCAGCCCAGCAAAATCGCACGCATTCGCGCCGGCGCGATGCGCGGCTGCAAGATCTGCGCGGCGGAGCGCAGGCGGCCGGGAGCGGAGGCGGGGGCGAGGGCGGATTTGGCCATGACAATCTCCTTGCGTCGTGCGCGCCGCAATGGGCGGGACAAGGAGGCTGCGAACGGAAGGAGAGCGATGAAAGCCCTTTTATGCCAACCGCCTCGCTTTAGCCGCACTTATACCGCGCCCGCAAGCTGAAGCTCAAATCGGCGCATATATGGATATAAAGATGTCTTTATGCGGTGTCCAGAAGAATCTATCGCCGGCAATCAGGGTGTTGGCGGCATCGCTGGAAAAATCCGCCCCCTTTCCCGCGTTCCGGACAAGAAAAACCCCGGAGCGGCGAGCGCTCCGGGGTTGGTCAGGCGTATGGGAGACTGAAGCGCTTATTCCTGAGCGCCGTCACCATCCCGGCTATCGGCCCCGTTTTCAGCCGGGCCCATGAGTTCCTGCATCAGGAAGGTGAACTCAAGCGCCAGGCGCTTGGCGGTCTCTTCCAGATTGGCGGCGGCGGAGTGGCCGCCCTCCATGTTTTCATAATAAAGCACGTCCTCGCCCAGCTCGTTGAGCAAGTAAGCCATCTTGCGGGCGTGGCCTGGATGGACCCGGTCATCCTTGGTGGACGTCAGAAGGAAGAGCGGCGGATATTCGGTCCCCGGCTCCACATTATGCAGCGGCGAGATGGAGCGCAGGAAGGCGCGCTCGTCGGCGTTCTCGTCGGGGAAGCCGTACTCGTCCTGCCAGCTGGCGCCCGCCAGCAGCAGATGGTAGCGCAGCATGTCCAGAAGCGGCACCTGGCTGATCACCGCGCCCCAGAGATCGGGGCGCTGGGTGTACATCACCCCGGTGAGAAGGCCGCCATTGGAACCGCCCTCCACCGCCAATTGGCCCGGCGTGGTCACACCGTCGGCGATAAGGTCTTCGCCCACCGCGATGAGATCGTCATAGATGCGCTGTCGATCGGTGCGGAGCCCGGCCTGGTGCCAGGCGGGGCCGAACTCGCCGCCGCCGCGAATGTTCGCCAGCACATAGGTCCCCCCGTTTTCCAGCCAGGACCGGCCCAGCGTACCCGAATAGTTCGGCGTCAGAGACACCTGGAAGCCGCCATAGGCGTAGAGCAGGGTCGGACCGGCTTCTGTGGCGTCATCGGCGCGCACGATGAAGTAGGGGATCATCGTGCCGTCCGCGCTGGCCACCTGGCGCTGCTCCACAGACAGGCCTTGCGTGTCGAACCAGGTCGGCGCCGATTTGGCCGGCTCCAGGGTGAGCTCGGGCGTGATGCGCTGCAGGGTCTCCGGAGTGAGGAAGCCCTCCACGTTCACATAGGCGAGGTCGCTCTGATCATCGGCGGTGACGATGGAGATCGTGGCGTTGTCCGGCGCTTCGATCCGTGTGCTGGACCAGCCCTCGGGGCCATGGTTCAGGGCCAGAAGCTCGCCGACCACATTGTCGGTGATCACCATGAAGAGATTGCTGGCGGTGCCGCCCAAGGAGCCGATGGCCTGGCGCTCATTGGGCACGAAGACCTCTTCCAGCGCAGGCAGCTCGCCGGTTTCAGCGAACTCGGCCATATCGAAGCTGAGCACGGCGCCGGCGGGATAGGCGGTTCCACCCTCCACCGGCGTCCAGTCCTGCTCGATGGAGAACACCAGCTGACCCTGGAACAGGGCGCGCGGGCTGACCTTGCGCGGCAGCGGCATGCGCACCGGCTCTCCGGCCGCGCCGTCGGGCAGATACCAGTAGACGCTCTCAAAGAAGCTCTCGGCCTGGGTGGCCAGCATGTAGGGCGTGCCGTCCTCGGTCTCGAACCGGGCCGGCCAGACGCCCACATTGCTCTCTTCGCCGCGGATCACTTCCGGGGCGTCTTCCAGCGGCGTTCCACGCGCCCAGCGCTTGACCACAAAGGGGTAGCCCGACTGAGTGGCCTCGGCCGGATCCAGCGCCGTGGCGACGAGGAGCGTGTCTGCGTCGATCCAGGCCGCCGTCCCCTTGGTTTCGGGGATGTAGAAGCCGTCCTCGACGAAGCTGCGGCTCTCCATGTCCCATTCGCGCGTCACCGCAGCGTCGGAGCCGCCGTCCGACAGCGTCACCAGGCAGCGATTATAGTCGGGCGCCAGGCAGTTGGCGCCGCGCCATACCCAGTTCTTGTCTTCGGCGTCGGCCAGGGCGTCCAGATCCAGCACGACCTCCCATTCCGGGCTGTCAGTGGCGTAGCTCTCCGCGCTGGTCTTGCGCCAGAGGCCGTGGGTGTTGTCCGCGTCACGCCAGAAATTCCACAGCTCGCCGCCGCGCACGCTCACATAGGCGATGCGGTCGGCGCTGTTGAGCACCTCCAGGGCGCGCTCATAGAGCACGTCATAGCGCGGATCCGACTGCAGCCGGTCCAGCGTGCGTTCATTCATGGTGCGGGCGAAATCCAGCGCGCGCTCACCCTCGACCTCTTCCAGCCAGGTGAGCGACTCTTCCTCACTTTGGATCGCGGCGTTGAGCGCCAGGGCTTCCTCGCTCGCCTCAGGCGCGGAGGCGATTTCGGACCCGGCGGCGGCGGAAACTTCGCTCATAGCGTTCCCTTGAGTGTCGTCCTGGCTCGGTGAACAGGCCGCAAGCGCCAGAACAGCGGCGGCGGCGGACAGGCTATAGCCCAGTCGCATTGGTTAAACTCCCCTAGATGCGGTATTTGGCGCGTATACAAGCGCGTGCGCCCGCTCTGGTCCATAGCGGACACGTTACCGATATGTCATGCAGCAAGGCGCAGCCACCGGCCAGGTCGGCGCCCTGCGAGGAGACCGCCATGAAATTCTGGCGCATGAACGGGGCGGGCAACGCCTTCATCCTCATCGATGCCCGCGGAGACGGCGCTAAGGGCCGCCTCGCGCCCTCGCCCGCTTCTGTTGCTGATCTGGCGTCACGCCAGCCCTTCGACCAGCTTCTGGCGCTGGAAGACGATGACGGCGCTGATGCGCGCCTGCGGGTGTGGAACCGCGACGGCGGCGAGGTGAGCGCCTGCGGCAACGGCGCCCGCGCCGCATCCTGGCTGATGTTTCAAGACAGGGGCAAGGACACGCTACGCCTCGCCTCCTGCGGCGGAGATTTGAATGCGCGCCGGGTGGATGCAGACGGCGCGGAAGTGGATCTGGGTCCGGCGCGGCTGGGCTGGCGCGAAATTCCGCTGGCCCGCGAGATGGACACGGTGCGCCTTGATTACAGCGTCGACCTTCCCGCCGGCGGTTCGCTGACGGGTCCGGGCGCGGTCTCCATGGGCAATCCCCACGCGGTGTTCTTCGTGGACGATGTAGAGGCGCTGGCGCTGGACGTGATCGGCCCGAAGGTCGAGCGGGATCCGCTGTTTCCAGACCGCGTCAACGCCGGATTCGCTCAGGTTCGCGGGCCGGGCGATATCCGCCTGAGGGTGTTCGAGCGCGGCGCAGGGCTGACGAAAGCCTGCGGCACCGGAGCAGCGGCCGCACTGGTGGCCGCCTGCCGTCAGGGCCGCACCGGGCGCGAGGCCGAAATCGAGGCCGATGGCGGCGCATTACCGGTGCGCTGGGATGATCGCGGTCATGTCCATCTGTCCGGCCCGGTGGAGCTGGAGGGCGCCTATTCCCCCCCAGACGAGGTCGAGGCGGCTTTCACACCGCGCTGATATGGGCGCTGATATGAGCGCTGATCGGGGCGCCGGCCGGGCACCGGATTAAGCCGCCCCTAGCGGCACAAGGCTTCAGCCGCGTCCAGCGCCGCGCTGACGCCCGACAGCGAGAACTCGTAGACCGTCGCGGTGCCGCGCGCCGAGACCGCGTCGACGCGCATGGTGGAGCCGCGCCGCATGGCGCGCACCAGCTGGTCCTCGTCCCCGGCCTCTTCCAGGAAGCCTTCCTGATCGGACACGAACATCGTGTAGAGATCCGAGCCGACGCGGGCGCGGGGCGGGCTTTCAGGCTTCAGCGGATAGCCGGCCAGGAAGTTCGGCTGCTCACTCGCCGAGCCGTCCGCCCAGGTGGAGACCAGGAAGAACACGTCTCCATGCTCCACATTGCCCGGCAGGGACTCGCTGGGCTGGCTGAGCGCGTAGCAGATTTTCGCCGATCCCTCCCCGCGGGTGAAGACCCGCCAGTCGGTGTGAGCGCCGCGAAACACGGGTTCGGGCGAGCTCTGGGCGATAGCGCTCCCGGCGCTGGTGAGGACGCTGGCGCCGCCCAGGAGGGCGGCGAAGGCGGCGAGGCCCGGGAGACTGGCGACGGCGTAGCGCATGAACACTCTCCAGCTTGTTGCGTTATTCAAATTCGGTCCGCGCCAGGCGGTGCGCAAGCTTTGACTGCGGCGCCACGCCGCTGGCGCGGCTCAAGGCGGAACGGTAAAGCAGGGCGCGATGGCGGATTGATGGCGCTGAGGTTGATCGGTCACGTTCAGTCTGTGACATTGTCCGAAAGATATTAAAAGGTGGGTGTCTTGCCCGACGCATCGGCCGATTCAGAGACTGTGATCGACCGTGACGCGCTTGACGGGCTGGTGGAGGCGTGTGCGCGCCGGGACAGAACGGCGTTCGCCTCGCTGTTTCATTTCTACGCCCCGCGGGTCAAAGCCTATCTTCTGCGCCTGAACGCGCAGGACAGCCTGGCTGAGGAACTCGCACAGGAAGTGATGCTCACCGTGTGGCGCAAGGCCGACACGTTTGATCGCAGTCAGGCCTCAGCCTCAACCTGGATTTTCCGCATCGCGCGCAACCGCCGCATTGATGCGGCCCGGCGTGCGGCGCGGCCCGATCTGGACGCCGACGATCCCGCGCTGCTGCCGCCGGAGATGACCGCGCCGGACGACGCAGCCCACGCCAGCGCGCGCGAAGCCCATGTGCGCGAGGCGCTGGCCGATCTGCCAGAAGAGCAGGTGGCGCTTCTGCGCATGGCGTTTTTCGACGGCCTCTCGCACCGCGACATCGCCGACCGGGTGGGCGTGCCGCTGGGCACGGTGAAGTCGCGCCTGCGGCTCGCCTTCGACAAGCTGAGGAAGCGCCTGAACCGCGAAGCGCTGTGACGCATTCGGTTTGCTGATTATCCCTTAATCGCATTCAGCGAATAAATATTTACTGAGGCGCCTTGAAGCCGGGCGCTATTGAGCGATATGGCGACGTGGGACAGACGTGCAGTCAATGCGCGCAGACGGAAAACGACATAATCGCCATGACAAATCATCCGCTCGGAGACGAGCTCTACGCCGCTTACGCCTCGGGCGCCCTGTCCGGGCCCATGCGCTTGCTCATCGACGCCCAGGCGGGCGTCTCGCCGCAAATCGCGCGGGAGCGCGACGCGGCGGAGGCCGTTGCAGGGTTGATGCTGGACAGCGTCGCCCCCGCCGCCATGGGCAAGCAGCGTCTGGCCGAGATCTTCGCCGTCATCGACGCCGAGGAAGCCGGCGTCGGCGAGGCCGCCACGTTCAGACCGGGGGCAGCCGACGCTGCGTCCAGCAAGGCCGCCAAAGCCGCCGGCCAGGCCATTGAAGAACTTCTCGCCCTGCCCGACGCCGTGCGGGATCTCGCCCTTGAGCAGGGCGCATGGAGCTTCGCCGGTCCGGGAGTGCGCACCATGGAATTGATGCGCGACGGCGCGGCCAAGGCCGAGCTGATCCGCCTGGAGCCGGGACGCGGCGTGCCGCGCCACGGCCATGACGGGCGTGAGTTCACCCTGGTGCTCACCGGCGCTTTCCATGACGGGCGCGATCGCTATGCGCGCGGCGAGCTGTGCGCCGCCGATCCGTCCACCGAGCACAAGCCTGTAGCCGAACCCGGCGAGGTCTGTATCGCGCTGGCGGTGAGCGACGGCCCGCTGGCCTTCACCGGCCCGCTGGGCTGGGTTCAACGCGCCCTTGGCGCCTAGACGTCCCGGCGGGGCCAGGCGCCCTGCGGCGCCGCGCCGCTTTCCTTTGAGCAGAGGCGCGTTATCCTCTCTGTCATGGCTCGTACCTCCACCCACACCTATGACGTCGCGATCGCCGGAGGCGGTCTCGCCGGGCTGACACTTGCGCTCGCCTTGCACAAGGCGGGGGTATCTGTCTGCATCATTGACGCCTTGCCGCTGGATGCGCGCACCGCGCCGGCCTTTGACGGGCGCGCCTCGGCGCTGTCTTACTCCAGCTTTCGCATGCTGGAGACTGTCGGCGCCGCCGAGCATCTCAAAGGAAACGTCCAGCGCATCGAAGATATCCTGGTGGTGGACGGGCGGCCCTATGACGGGTTGAAGCCGGGCGGGCCGGGTCGCGACCAGCTGCATTTTGATCGCCGCGAGATCAGTCCCGACCCCGACGGCGAGCCGCTGGGCTGGATGGCGGAAAACCGCCACACCCGCATCGCGTTGGCGAAAACCTGTGAAGCCGCCGGTGTTCCGGTACATGCGCCCGAACGCATCACGCGCATGGAGGCTGGCGCGCCGGGGCGCTCGGCATTGGTCACCGAAAGCGGGGCGCGCATCGAGGCCCAGCTGATCGTCGCCTGCGACGGCAAATTCTCAAGGCTGCGCGAGCAAGCGGGCATCCGCACCACCGGGCGCGAATACGCCCAGAAGGGCCTGGTGCTCACCGTCGCCCATGAAAAGCCCCACGAAGGCGTCGCCTATGAATTCTTCATGCCGGGCGGGCCGTTCGCGATCCTGCCGCTGCCTGGAAATCGCGCCAGCCTGGTGTGGACGGAAAAGTCCGCCGTCGCCGATGCGCTGAAAGCGATGGACGACGAGGGTTTCCAGGAAGCGCTGGAGGCGAGGTTTGGTGATTTCCTCGGGGCGGTGAAACCAGACAGCCCGCGCTGGACCTATCCGCTGGGTCTGAAGATCGCCGAGACGTTCATTGGCGACCGGCTGGCGCTGGTGGGCGATTCGGCACGTTCCATCCATCCCATCGCCGGGCAAGGGTTCAATCTGGGTGTTCGCGACGCCGCGGCGCTGGCAGAGGTGATCGTGGAGGCCAAGCGGGCGGGACTGGATCTCGGCGCGCGCGCCTCACTTCAACCCTATGAGCGCTGGCGCAAGACCGACACCACCGCCCTGTCGCTGGGCACGGACCTGTTCAACGCGCTGTTTTCCAACGATCACAGCCTGATCCGCCTGGGCCGCGGCCTCGGCCTGTCGGCGGTGGACAGGATTCCGGCCGCACGGCGCTTCTTCATGCGCACCGCAGGCGGGGCGACCGGCGATCTGCCGGCGCTTTTGCGCGGCGAGGCGTTGCGGGTCTAGACCACCCCGATGCGCGGCGGACCGCCCTTGGCCGCCTCGCTGGGTCCGAAGGCCCGGTCCAGCGTCACCGAGGAGTCCTGGGACAGCTTTATCGCTTCGGTGAGGTGATGCAGCACCTGCATGTTATTGTTCATCACATGCTGGGATTCCGGGCGAAGGTCGCCGGAAATCTTGGTGCAGCGATTGATCACTTCGGCGCGCAGGGCCAGAAGCACCTCTTCCAGCTTGCGTCCGCCGGGATTGTCGTCAGAGATCAGAAAACGGGTCATCGCCGCCTCCTTTCCGTACAGTCGTCCAAGCCTTGATACTGGCACAGGCGCGATAATTTTGGGTGAACGCAGCGCGCGTCCCCGCGGCGCTTCGCCCTGAACCCGACCTGGCCCCGCCTTGAACCCGCAGCGTACAAGGCCCAACTTGATCCACAACAAACCAATGAGGATGACGCCATGACCGATGTGATCGGCGCAAAAGCGCTGTGCGACGAGCTTAGCGGATGGGCCAAGGTCGAGGGAGAGCGCGACGCGGTGCGCAAGGTCTTCAAATTCTCCGACTTCAAGACCGCGTTCGGCTTCATGACCACGGTGGCGCTGAAAGCCGAGCAGATTGATCACCATCCTGAATGGTTCAATGTCTACAACACGGTGGATGTGACGCTCTCCACCCATGACGCCGGCGGCGTCACGGGCAAGGATCTTGAACTGGCCAGATTCATGGACGGCGCGGCGGACTGAGCCCTGCCGGAGCTGCGTGCGGGAGTTAGCTGGCGCTGATCAGGACGGTGTCCAGCAAGACCTGCGCCCGGCCAGGACCGATAAGCCGGTCGGTGTCCTCCTGCAGGAGTTGCGCGAGCCGATCAAGATCGGGCACCTCGCCCCAGCGATACATCCGCCCGGCATAGATCAGCAGGGTTTCCGAATAGGCGGCGCGCAACCATAGCCGCCGCTGTTCGATCATCCGGCGGGAGTCGCGTTCGGGCGCGTCCAGGGAGAAGGCGACCTCCAGCGTCGCCCGCGAGCCTGAGCGGCGATCCACCAGAAGGGCGGTGCGCATGGAATCCATGCGCATATAGCTTTGCACGCCCTCACCCACGAGAACGCGGCCCATGGGGCCGGTAGCCGGCGCAGGCTCCGGGCCGGCCGCCGCCGGAGCGGAGTTCGCGGCGGCCGCGCCGGCGAGCGCAAGCGCCGCACCGACAGCCAACGCGGACCGCAGAAAGTGTGTCGTCCAGGTCGTCATTAACAAGAGTGTGGCGCCATCGGGTAAAAAAACTGTTGGCGCGCCTTGTAGGCCCGGCCGGGTCCCATACTTTGTGGGACTAGTTTAAAACCTGGAGACCGCCATGATCAGGCCCCGCCTCGCCGCTTCCGTCGCCGCAGCGCTCGCCGCCGGCCTTTGCGCGAGCCCCGCCGCGCTCAGCCAGGCGGCGGCCCAAGGCGCCGAGCCTCCAGTCCTCACCCAGTTCGCATCGGGCGGCGCGGCTTTCCTGCCCGACTATGCCGGGTCTGATGATTACCGCGTCATCCCTTTCGGCGCCCTTCGGGTGGAATGGGGCGATGTGGTGCTCCGCACCGACGGCCCGGGCCTGGCCGCCGAGCTTTACGAGGCCGGACCGCTCACCGCCGGCGTCTATGGCCGCTGGTCAGGCGGGCGCGATGACGTGGAGGACGCGGTCGTCTCGCGCCTAGCGGACGTGGACAACTCCATTTTCACCGGCGTGTTCGCCGATTACGAGCTGGCGGAAAATATTCTGTCTCCAGTGGACCGGCTCACGGTGGGCGGAAAGCTTGGCGTGGATGCGCTGGGCACGGTGGAGGGCCTGGCCTGGAGCGGCTCGCTCACCTATGCCGGCGCGGTGTCGCGCAAGAGCTTCTTCGCACTGTCGGCCTCGGTTTCGGGTTTTTCCGATGATTACGCGGACACCCTCTTCTCCGTCGACGCCGCAGGCGCTCTGGCGTCCGGCCTTCCGGTCTACACCGCCGGCGGCGGCGTACAGGATGTCGGCGTCACCGCAATCTACACCCACGGCTTCACAGAGCTCTGGTCGGTGACCACGATCCTGGGCGCCTCGCGCCTTGTGGGCGATTTCGCCGACAGCCCGCTGGTGTCCCTACGCGGCGACGAAAACCAGTATTTCGCAGGCCTCGCCTTCGGCCGCCGCTTCTAGCAAACACCCCAGCCGCTACGCCGGCGCGACCCTGAAAAGGTCGCGGCGGCGGTTTCTCCGGGCGGCGGATTCACGATTGAATGCGGCCGGCCAGATCGCGGTCACGCGCGTCATCTTAGCGCGTTCGATCCGCCGACCGCAGCGGGATGGGTAGCCTGTGAAGCAGAGGATATGCTTTCGTTTTTTCGGTCCGCTTGGTCGGGCCATGGTCACGTCAATACCATTGACGCGGACCAGAGCGCTTTGTCGAAATACCGATCTTGCAGTACGCGGGTCATAGAGCCGGACATGCGATAATGTAACAGAGTCTCTGCCCTTGCCGCCCGGCGCGCGCGTCGTACGCGACTTCGTGTCGGAGCAAAAGGCTGAGCGCCTTCTCGCGGCGATGGACGCAGCCGCACGCGTGCGTGAGGGGCGCCGTGAGTTTGAGAGCCCACGACGCCCCATGAGCGACTTACAGCATGCCTTCGCAGTCTTTCTCCTGATAGAGTTCGTACAGCCAATCCTGCCTCTCTTCTGCAGCCTCGAGCGCCCTTTCGGCGCCGACATAGTTTCCAACCGCCGCAGGCCAGAAGAACAGCACCGCCGCGACATTGGCGGTATTCACGCCCTGATCTCCTTGAGCGTCGTCAACAACGCGCTCGATCTCGCGAAACTCACGCTGAATCTCGTCACACGACATGCTCATATCGCCAGGTTGGCGAATGGTGACGCGTTCTGACGTGGTGCAGGCCCCTACAAGCAGGCCGCCGAGCGCAATCGAAACGATAATTCCAGTTTTCATGTTTTCCCCGCATAGGTTTGAGTGAGGTTGTCACCTTACCGGGGGGTAGCCGCTGATCAATCTATTTCAGAATTAAACGAGGCGTGGTTGGAAAAGGGACCCGCAGTACAACCCTTTGCAACATGAGGGGCCGTGTCGGGGAGGGGGTTATTGGAAATGTATCGCGCGCGCGTAATGCTCCCGAAACCAGGCGATCAAGCGGGCGAGCTAGGCGATAGTGGATTTATGGATACCTTGCTCCCGTCCGGCGCCCGCCTAATCGATGATTTTGTCGACCCTCGTGAAGCCCAGTTCTTGCTGACGGCCATTGATGCCGAGGTGTGGCGCTCTGACCTAAAGCGGCGGGTCCAGCAGTATGGCTGGCTCTATGACTATCGCGCTAGGGCGGTGTCACCGGACATGGATTTGGGGCCGCTTCCCAGCTGGGTGACCGAGTTCGCGGAGCGTGTCGGTCAAGATGGTGAATTCGGCGCCACACCCGACCAAGTCATCGTGAACGAATACCTGCCTGGGCAAGGCATATCCGCCCATGTCGATTGCGAGCCGTGCTTCGGGCCAGCGGTCGCTTCGCTCAGTCTTGGAGGCGAGGTCGAAATGGTCTTCAGAGAGCGCGCAACCGGGGAACACCGCAGCGTCATCCTCGAGCCGTTAATGCTCCTGATCCTGTCTGGCGAGGCGCGCTATAACTGGACACACGAGATCCCGGCGCGCAAATCCGACATGATCGAGGGAACGCGCAAGCCGAGAAAACGCCGCGTGTCGCTGACCTTCCGGACTGTGAAGATTTAGACGCGCGGGCTGTGGAAATGGTCGAGCCGGAGCGATGTCACTTCGAACCCAACGGGTTCGCAAGGACGACCGTCCGCCCGCACCCCGGGCCGCGTCCGGGGGAGGAGCGAAAGCCCGGACGGGCTTGAGCATCAGGAAAAAATGGTGGAGCCGAGGGGAATCGAACCCCTGACCTCGTCATTGCGAACGACGCGCTCTCCCAACTGAGCTACGGCCCCGATCCGTGGGAAGCGTGGAGGTACGCGCGCGCGCCAGCGCTGTCAAGCTGGCTCGCTGCGAGCCGGGCGCGCGAAAAACGAGCCTTGCCGGGAGGGGCCGGCGCAGTGAATATCCCATGATGGGATCAACCTTTTCCATGCATGGATTCATGCCGCACGGGATGTGTTATCTCTGGCGGCCTGACCTGTTGTGGCTGCACGTGGGCTCCGACGCCGTGATTGCGCTGAGCTATTTCTCTATTCCCGCCGCAATGGCCGTTTTCACCACGCGCCGGCCGGACCTGGCCTACCGGCCCGTGGTGTGGCTGTTCACAGCCTTCATCGTGCTTTGCGGGATGACCCACGCCTTCTCCATCTGGACAGTGTGGACCCCGCATTATTACGCGGCGGGCCTGTTGAAGGCGGCGACCGCGCTCGCTTCGCTGGCCACCGCGATTGCGCTCTGGCCGCTGCTCCCGCGCGCCCTCACCTTGCCCTCCAGGGGCGATCTGACGGCGAAGAACGAGGCGCTGGAGCAGGAAATTGTTCGCCGCGCCGACGCCGAAACCCAGCTCACCGCCCTCGCCGCCCAGCTGGAGCGCCGGGTCGAGCAGCGCACCGGAGAGCTGGAACGCGCCAACGCAGCGCTCAATCAGTTCGCCACCACCGCCAGCCATGACCTTCGTGCGCCCCTGCGCCATATCGGTTTGTTCGCCGAGCTCATCGAGCGCGACGAAGCGGCGCTCAGCGACAAGGGCCGCGACTATCTGGGGCGCATCACCGAGTCCACCGACCGGCTTCAAACCCTGGTGACCGCGCTTTTGACCTACGCCAAGCTGGTGAACACGCCGCCTCAGACCCGGCCCACGGACCTTGAGGAGGTGGCCCGGGCGGCGATCGAGGCCCGCGCCCCTGAAATACAGGCCGCCGGCGCTGCGATGACGCTGAACGCCCTGCCACGCGCCCAGGCCGACGCGGTTCTGATCGAACGGGTGTTCGACAATCTCATCGCCAACGCTCTGAAATATCATGACGGCGCCGCGCCTCCGGAGATCATTATAACGGGGCGCGAGGACGGCTCGAACGCTGTGATCACGGTCACCGACAACGGTCCTGGCGTACCCGCCGAGCACGCCGAGCGCGCCTTCGACATGCTCACCCGGCTGGAGACCAACGGGGCGGACGGGGCCGGCGTGGGTCTTGCCTTTTGCCGGACCATCGTGGAAAGCCACGGCGGAACCATCCGCCTGGACACCGATCATCGCGGCGGGGCGCGCTTCGTCTTCACCCTGCCGCTCATTTAAGGCCCGCGCCCGCCATGCGCCGGTTCGCCTTGCCAGAGCGCCTCGTGCGCGGATAGACAGAGGCCGCAACGGCAACAGGAGCGCCCATGTCCTTCGGTCAGGCGATCATCGTATATTTCATCGTTCCCGTCCTCGACCTGCTGGTGATCCTGCTGGTCGTGAACATCATTCTTAGCTGGCTGATCGCCTTCAACGTGGTCAATGCGCGCAACCAGTTCGTCGCCATGGTGTGGCGCTTTTCCAGCGCGCTGCTGGATCCCTTCCTCAATCCGCTGCGGCGGGTGATTCCCAATCTGGGCGGGCTGGATCTGTCGCCGATCGTCTTCTTCCTCGTGGTCCAGTTCGTGCGCAACTGGCTCTTGATGCAGCAAATATATCCGATGCTTGGCTGATCCTTGCAGGGGCGGATGCGCGTTGCCGGCGAAACGGCTCGGTCGCGCTGGATCTTCGGCGCCGGTGAGCGCCGGCGCCGCCTCTCGTGACACGTCCCTCGACCGGAGCGGTGATGCTTCAGGCGGCCCGCTTGACGCGCTCGACGCGCTGGTGCACGAGGCGCGCTCATGAGCGACATTCTGAAAAAACACGAGTCCGGTTCGATCCTGATCGACGGCAAGGCCGGCGCCGAGCGGGTGGACGCCGCCGCCCGCGCCGGCGCCGCGGAGCTGACCGCGCAGCTGGGGCGCGCGCCCTGCCTCGCCGTGGTTCTGGTGGGCGAGGATGCGGCCAGCCAGGTCTATGTCCGCAATAAAGTGCGCCGCACCGAAGCCGCCGGCATGACCAGCGTGGAACACCGGCTTTCCGCCGAGACGAGCCAGGCTGAGATCATCACCCTGGTGGAACGGCTGAACGGCGACGACGGCGTTGACGGAATTCTCGTCCAGCTGCCTTTGCCCGCCCATGTGGACGCCAACGCCGTGGTGGAGACGATCCATCCGACCAAGGATGTGGACGGGCTCACCACCGCGAGCGCCGGCGCCCTGGTTCAGGGCGCGCCGGGCCTTCGCCCCTGCACCCCGTCGGGCTGCGTGTGGCTGGCCCGCCAGGCGCTGGGCGACCTCACCGGCAAATCGGTGGTGGTGATCGGGCGGTCGATTCTGGTGGGCAAGCCGGCCGCACTCCTCTTCCTGGAGCAGAACTGCACCGTCACGCTGGCCCATTCGCGAACTCGCGATCTGGCCGGCGTCTGCGCCCAGGCCGACATTCTGGTGCCCGCCGTGGGCCGGCCGAACATGGTCAAGCCCGACTGGGTCAAGCCGGGCGCGGCGGTGATCGATGTGGGCATCAACCGGATTGATGGCGAGGACGGCAAGACTCGCCTGACAGGCGACGCAGACCTTGAAGCGCTTCTGGGCCACGCGGGTCACATCACACCCGTTCCCGGAGGAGTCGGGCCGATGACCATCGCCATGCTTCTGGTGAATACGCTCATCGCGGCGGCGCGGCGGGCCGGGCTGGAAACGCCGTGCGCACTCACTAATGTGACCGAATGTTAACCTTGCTGTAACCGGCCCCGCGCTAGCCAAGAGTAAGTGATACGAGGCGCGCCATGATCCGCGAACTTACCGTTCTTCATGTGGAAGACGACTTCGCCGATGCGATGTTGTTTCAGCATGCCCTGAACGACGCCGGAGACGGCTCCATCAATTTCGAAATGGAAGTGGCCCGAACACTTCGCGATGCTAGGTTGAAGCTTGCACGCAGGCGTTATGATTTCATCATCGCCGATCTGCGGCTTCCCGATTCGCGCGATCCCAATGACACGGTCTCGCTGATCAAGCGCCACGCCCAAGGGGCGCCGATCGTGGTCCTCACCGGGTCTGCGCGCGTGGACGAGGAGCGAATCGGCGCCGGCGTGATCGTGCTGGACAAGAATTCCTATTTTCACAATCGCGACGACAGCAAAAGCCGCGCCCTTCTGCGCAAGGTCCTTGAGGCGACCGAGACCTCGCCGGCGCCTGTGTCGGCCGGATTCGCGAACGACCAAGACGACGACGATACGCTGATGCTTTAGGTCCGGCGCGCCGCCGCCAGCCCCTGGCGGACCGCGGCGCCCGGCCTAGATCGCGCTCCATGACCGTCTCACTCTCATCCCTTCCGCAAGGCTATCGCGCCCTTGTTTTCGGCGCCACGGGCGGCGTCGGCGCGGCGCTTACAGGCGCATTGCGCCGCGATCCGCGCTGCGGCGGAGTCTTTGCGGCCTCGCGCAGCGGTCGCTCGGTCGCCGGAGCAACCGGGCTCGCCTTTCATCTTGAAGATCCTTCGACGATCGAGGCCGCCGTGCGCTCGGCCCGTGGCGACGGGGCGCTTCACCTGGTCATCGCGGCCACCGGCGCCCTGCATGGCGAGGCGGGGCTTGAGCCTGAAAAATCCTGGCGGCATCTGGACGCGGACCGCCTGGCAGAGGCGTTTCGGGTCAACACGATTCTTCCCGCCCTGATCGCGCGCCACGCGCTCGGGGCGCTGGCGCGCGGATCAAAGGACGCCCCGGAGAAGGCGGTGTTCGCCGCCCTGTCGGCGCGGGTCGGCTCGATCTCGGACAATCGTCTGGGCGGATGGTACGGTTATCGCGCCTCCAAGGCGGCGCTCAATCAGATCATCCGCACCCTCGCCATCGAGCTGGCGCGCAAGGCGCCCCACGCGGTCTGCGCCGGGCTGCATCCGGGCACGGTGGACACAGGCCTGTCGCAGCCCTTCCAGGGCAATGTCCCCGAGGGCAAACTGTTCACACCCGACTTTTCAGCCGGACGCCTGCTCACCGTCATGGACAGCCTTGGGCCGCAGGACAGCGGCAAGTGCTTTGACTGGGCCGGTAAAGAGATCGCGCCGTGAGCCTGGACCTCACCGATCCGCCCCGCGCCGTCCTGGATATCCTGACGCGGGCGGCGAACGAGAAGAAATCGCCCTGGCGCTGGCCGGTGCTGGCGACGAAGGGCGGCGCCTATCCCGGCGCCCGCATGCTCGTGGTGCGCGCCTTTAACCGCGCCGCGCTGGAGATCGAGCTGCACACCGATGCGCGCTCGGCCAAGCTTGACGAGCTGCAGGCCGCGCCGGCGTGTGCGCTGTTGTTTTTCGACAAAGGTTCCATGGTGCAGCTGCGGGTGGACGGACGCGCCCGGATTCTGCACGGCGAGGCGCGCGACGCCGCCTTCGCCCGTGCGCCGCAGGGTTCGATGGATGATTATCGCGGGCGCGCGCCCGGCGATGATCCGGACGCGCCGGCGTCAGCGCCGAGCCCAGATGCGGCTGCGAATTTCGCCGCAATCAGCATCCGCATGGAACGCGCCGACCTGCTGGTCATCGCACGCGGCGGACATGAACGGCGCTTTGTGGATTTCACAGCCGACCCGCCTGCCTGGCGCCGGGCGGAGCCCTGAGACGCGGCGGCCCTTCGGATCATGCTTTCAAGGCCTTGCAATCGCCGGGTCTTGCATTCATCGGGCCGGCGCGATGAACTTGCGCTTTGTTGCAAGAAAGGGAGGCGCCAATGTCCAACCATGTGGATCCCACTCGGAACAGTTTTGACGCATTCAAGGCGCTGCCGCGCGACGAGCCGGTGGAGATGCTCAATCTACTGCGCCTGCGCGACCGGGCGGTGTACGCCGACGGGCGCGACGCGAGCGGGTATGAGGCTTATCGCGCCTATGGCGAGGCGTCCGGACCGATCTTCAGGCGCGTGGGCGGCAAGATCATCTGGCGCGGTCAGCCGCGCGGCGTGCTGATCGGTCCGGGCGACGAGACCTGGGATCTGGCCTTCATCGCGGCCTATCCCAGCGCCGCGGCCTTTCTGGAGATGGTCACCGACACGGTCTATCAGGCCGACGCCGTGCCCCACCGCGTCGCGGCGGTTCTGGACAGCCGGCTGATCCGAAACAAGCCTCAGGAAACAGGCGACGCGTTCGGCTAGGCCTTCCGCGCGGTGGCCTCGCGGGTCTCAGTCACGCTGGTCTCGGGCACGCCGGTCTCGGGCACGCCGGGGGCCGCCAGCAGGGCGGCGCAGGTCGCGATCAGCGTTTCACGGTCCACGGGCTTGGCCACATAGGCGTCCATGCCCGCCGCCTTGTAGCGCGCCGCATCGCCTGAGAGCGCGTCGGCGGTCAGGGCGATCACCGGCGCCGATCCACCCGGCAGGGCGCGCAAGCGGTGCAGCGTCTCCACCCCGCCAAGGCCGGGCATGTGCACATCCAGCAGCACCAGATCGAACACCGCGCCGGTGAAGGCGTCAATCGCGGCCAGACCGCTCTCGGCCTCGGTGATCACGGCGCCGGCGGGCTCCAGGAAGCAGCGCGCCACCAGTCGGTTGACCTCGTTGTCGTCCACGAGCAGCACGCGCGCGCCGTCCAGCCGGCCGGCGGTCTGCGATTGCTGGCCGCTTGGGTCCAGGTACGCCTCCCCGGCCCGCACGCTCACCGTGAAGCAGGAGCCTTCGCCCGGCGAAGAGCGCAGCGACAAATCTCCACCCATGGCCTGGGCGAGTTCGCGCGCGATCACCAGTCCCAGCCCTGCGCCGCCATGCTTGCGCGCCGCAGACGCATCGACCTGGCTGAATCGTTGGAAAAGCCGCGCCTGATCAGCAGCGCTGATGCCGCAGCCGGTGTCGGAAACCGCGATCTCCAGGCGCCAGCCTGCGCCGGACTCTCCATGGGCGCGCGCATCCACATGTACGCCGCCGGTTTCAGTGAACTTCACCGCATTGGCCACGAGATTGCTCACCACCTGGCGCAGGCGCACCGGATCTGCGGCCACATGGGCGGGCAGTCCGGCGGTGTCGCAGGTGATGGACAGGCCTTTCTGGGCCGCGGAAGCCTCGAACAGCGCGCAGACATCGCTGATCACGGCGCCCGGATCCAGCGGCTCGGCGACCAGGCGAAGCTGGCCGGCCTCAATGCGCGAGAGATCCAGCACATCATTGAGAACCCCAAGAAGATGGCGGCCGGACCGCACGATGATCTCCGCCTTCTCGGCCTGGGCCGGGGCGAGACCCTCCAGAGACAGGGCCTGGGCCATGCCCAGAACGCCGTTCAACGGCGTGCGCAGTTCATGGCTCATATTGGCCAGGAACGCCGATTTCGCCTCGCTGGCGGCTTCGGCGGCCTTCAGCGCGCGCTTGAGTTCTTCGGCCAAGGTGTCGGAATCGTCGGCCAGGTCGGCCACGGCGATGTACTGGGCCGTCGCCGACACCAGCGAGACTTCCTCCGGCGTCCATTGGCGGTCGCCGCCCACATGCTCGCAGCACACCACCCCGCGCACCCGGCGTCCGGCGAGGATCGGCGCATCAATCAGCGCTCCGACGCCGGTGGGGCGAAGATAGATGTCGGTGAACGCACTCGTCGCCGGATCTTCCTCGGCGCGGGCCACATTGATCACCCGGCCCGCCTCGATGGCGTCGAAATAAGCCGGGTTCAAAGACCGCTCCAGGCGGACGCCGCGCTCATGGGCGCCAGTGCGCACATCAAACAGGGAGACGCACTCCATCGCCGCCCCGTCCTCGGCCAGGCGCCAGACGCTGACGCGAGCGGCGCCGGCCAGCTGGCTGACGCGGCGCACCGCCTCGTCCACAAGGCGCGGCAGATCCCAGCGCTCCTCGATATGCAGACGGGCGAGCGCCTCAAGCCCGGCGTTGAACTGGCGCGACCGCTCGAGGGCGGTCTGCAGCTCCGCCTCGGCGCGCTCGCGGGCGGCGGACTCCTGATCAATCCGGCGCAACAGCGGCAGCCAGCGAAAAAGACCCGCCCCGATGATCACAAAGGCGAGCGCGTAAAGCCCGTACGCCGCGCCCTCGCTGGCCGGCCCGAACAGGCGTTCAACGAGCGCTGTCCCGCCCGGCGCGTGTTCGGCGCTGTCGACCGTCGCGGCCAGCATCAAGACGATGAGGCCGGCGAGGAGCTGATTCGCGCGGCGGCGCGCCCGGCCGAGCCGACGGGTCGCGGACCAGGACATCACCACCATCGCCACGGATATGGTGAAGACCGTGAGATCGCCGATCAAATTCATAAGCGCCCCCGCTTGAACGGCTTCAGCCTGCACCGCTTTAGGTAAACAGAGCGTCAGCGCGCCTGGCGCGCCTGCCCGGATTGACCTTGCGAGTTCTGTCCGGCGCTCGATCGCGCATGGGCCTCGGCCTGTGTTTTCAGGAAGGCCAGGGTCGCGGCGTGGTCCACGGGCCGGCACAGGCCGAAGCCCTGCGCCATGTCGCAGCCCAGAAGCCGCAGAACATTCAGGCCTTCTTCGTCCTCCACGCCCTCGGCGGTGATCTCCATGCCGAGATTATGGGCCAGATCGATGGTCGATTTCACCAGCAACCGGTCGCGGCCTGAATGGGCGATCTGGTGGATGAAGGAGCGGTCCAGCTTCAGCTCGCGCGCCGGCAGGGTTTTCAGATAGGCCAGGGAAGAGACGCCAGTGCCGTAATCATCAATGGCCAGCTCTATGCCCGCCTCGGTCCACATTTCCAGATTGGCGATGGCGCGCTCGGGATCGGCGATGACGGCGGTCTCGGTGATCTCAAAGCTCACCTTGCCGCGGGCGCGTTCGACGATGTCGGCGGCCAGTCTTGCGAATCCGGCGTCGCCCACAAGGGCGCCGGACATGTTCACCGCCACGACGATGTCATGGCCGGCTGCGGCGAAGCGGGCCTGATCAGCCACCGCGCGCTCCAGCGCCCATTCGGTGAAATCGCGAATACGCCCGGTTTCTTCGGCCGCGGGGATGAACTGATCGGGCGCGATGGCGCCGCGCTCCGGATCGGTCCAGCGGCACAGAGCCTCGGCGCTGTCATAGGCGCCGGTGCGAAGATTGAGCTTGGGCTGATAGTGCAGATCCATGTCGCCATTGCGCGTGGCGGCGATCATGGCGCTCATCAGCGCCAGATTACGCGACGCCTCGCTGGCGTTGCCAGGCCGGAACAGCGTCACCGGATGCTTGGTCTTGCGGCCCTCGCCGATGGCCAGGGCGGCGTGGCGGATCGCCCGGTCGCCATCCTCGTCTATGGCGGCCCCGGCCAGGGCGATCACGTCGATCTCCAGCGCGCCGGACATCACAGTGGTGTTCGCCGCCTGCTGCAGACGCGCCGCGAAGGATTCAAGGGCGCTGCTGTCTGTATCGGCGGTCATGAAGCCCAGCATGCCCGGTGCGATCACGGTGGGCTGCTGGCCGTCGGCGGCGGCGCTCAGCCGGTCGGCGAGGCGGCGCACCAGCTCGGCGGTGGTTTCAAACCCGACCGCCGCGCGCAGATGGGCGAAGCGCTCGATCTCCAGCGCCACGACCCCGTGGGGCGTGCGCCGGTGACCGGCGGCCTCTGCGAAGCGGCGCACCAGAGAAGCGCGGGACGGCAGGCCGGTTTCAGCGTCGGTGTATAGCGCCTTGGCCAGCATGCGCCGGCGCTCCTGCGCCGAGCGATAGCGCACTGCGAAGACGGCCACCAGGGCCAGTGCGATGGCCAGCGCGCCCAGGGCGGCCAACAGGCGCTGGCGGGCGCGGGTTTCCGACAGCACCAGGTTTTGCTGCAGACGCTCGGTGCGCAATTGCTCGATCTCGAGCTCCTGGGCTGCAAAGTCGAACTGGGCGCCAAGCAGAGCGGTGTTCGCTGACGCAGCGACATTGCGCCCCTCGTCGTCCAGGCGCTTGAACGCGCGCAGATGGTCGGCTGCGGCGCGATAATCACCGAGCGCGGTGAAGATGCTCGCCGCCGCCTCGTGGAAATCGACAAAGTGATAGGTGGTTTCATCCAGCGCCACGCCCTCGAACGTGCGCGAGATTTCCGTCACAGCCGTGTCCAGATCACCCTGCCCATAGGAGGCCATGGCCCGAACGCCCCAGAGGAAACGCATCCACTCCGACGAGCCCGCCTCTTCAGCGATCGCCATGGCGACGTCGACGATCAGTTTAGCGTCGGCGTGGCGGTCGAACTGGGTGTAAAGCGCGCCCAGATTGTTGAGGATGCGAACCTGCAAAACCGGACTGTCGATGGTTTCGGCGATGTCTCGCGCGCGCCGGAATTGCTCCAGGGCGTCGGAAAACCGGCCCATTTCGCGATAGGCGTTCGCGAGATTATTCGCCAGCGCCAGATCAATGGACGTATCGCCCGAATACAGCGCCTCAGCGTCGAGATAATAGCCCACGGCGCGCTCATACTCGCGCGCATTCATGTAGATCTCGGCGATTGAATGCAGCGTGATGGACTGACTGCGCGTTTCGCCGATCTCGTCATAGACCTCATGGGCGCGCTGCAGATAGGTGAGCGAGTCTCCGTAATCGCCCAGCCTGGATGTGGCGCGGCCCGCGGCATGGAGCAAATCGGCGTAGAGCTTGTCGGCCTTAGCGGCCGGACCCAGCGACTCCAGGGCGCGCAGGGCGCGCGCCAGCGACTCATCCGACCGGCCGAGGCGAGCCAGCGCTTCAGACTGCAGCCACCAGGCGCGCGCCAGATCGGCCTGACGCTCGGAAGCCGGCTCGGCGTCGGCGACAAAGCCCTCTGCCGCCTCGGCCAGCGCGAGGGCGCCCGCCGGATCGGCCATCATGATCTGGTTGGATCGCTCGACGGCCGCCTGGTAGGAGTCCAGCACCTCGCTGGCCCTGTCAGCCACGGCGCCAGGCGCCTGGACGGCCGCAGCGGGACCGGCCAGGACGAGGCATAGCGCCGTTATCGGCCCCGTTATCAGCGCTTTGACATGCAAACCATTCACCCCGTTCACAGGCGCACTTCACGCGCCTTTGGGGACCAGTGTTCCACAAGGTCGTAAAAATTCAGGTAACCAGCGTTGATTGGATATTTAACTCCTTTCAGTTGTCCAGGCTGAATACCCCAAGGCCCTCAGTTTTCGCTCAATCTTGCCGCCGCGCGGCCCGAAGGCGCGTTTTGTCAGGCCGATTAGCCCAAACGGCTTGTGGGATCGGGTCAAACGAAAGCGGCCGGCGCCAATACAGCGCCGGCCGTCAATCTGAGCCGTCAGCCCCACGCGATAGCCTTTTCAGCGAAAGCAGGCCCCGGTTTGGCGGTTCAATCGGCGACAAGTCAAAGGTTTCGAACGATATAGGTCGATCACAACCGCCTAAAGTCGCTCTAGAAGCGGACGTTGAACCGCACGCCGCCGGCGGCGCCCGCTTCGGTCTCGGCGCGTACGAACAGGCCGTAGGCGCCACGCTCGCCGAAGGCCGGGCCTTCATAGAGCAGCTCTCCGATCAGCCGGCGCTCGCCGTCCAGAGCCCAGCGCTCTTCGTTGAGCCCCAGAGCGCCGGTGGCGCGGTCTGTGACGTTCATCACCGCATAGGTCAGGGCGCCGCTTTCCATGTGCAGCGGCTGGATCAGGCTGGCGCGAAGGCCGCCTTGCGTGCCGAACACGCCGGTGCGGGTGACGCTGACCTGCCAGGCGGTGGACATCGCCGCCTCGCTCAGGGACACCGCCGAGGCGTCAAATCCGGTGGCCGCAGTGCGGCCCAGCGTCGCCGAAACGTCCAGCGTGGTCATGGCGCCAAGAAGAACCTGCGCGTTGAGCGTGGCGGCGTCGGTCGCAGCGCCTCCGCCGAAACCGATCAGGCCTGCACCCTGGGCGCCCAGAAGCGCGTCGCGCTCCATCAGCCGGGTATAGCCCGCGCCGATCGTCACGGTGTCGGTGAGCGAATGGGTCAGAGCGGCGTTGATCGCGGTGGCGGCGTAGGCGTCCACGCCGGCGATCAGGCCGTGCTCCTCACCGGTGAACGGGTCGGTGTATTGGCGCTCGTCATGGGCGCTGGTCACACCGGCGGTGAAGCGGGTGTTCTCGCCCACTGGCGCCGAGGCGGCGAGGTAGGCGCCGCCCGACGCGAAGCCCAGAACCGGGTTCACCCCGCCCGAAAGTGGGCGATAGTCGGCGAACAGGTTGAAGCCCGACTGGCCGGAGAGTGCGAATGCGCCCTCGCCGGCGCCGAATTCAAACCGGCGCCCCGTCACGTCGTTCTCGACCCGCACGCCGGCCTGAAAGTCCAGCGAGTCGGCCGATTGCGTCTCGAGGGGATCAGCCTCGGACGCGAACGCGGTGACCATCATGTCGCCGGAGCGCGCCAGCGGCCGGGTGGATTCAGCCTGGCTGGAGAAAGAGGTCAGGCCGGCGCGGCTCTGCTCGGAGATCCACGCCTCAGCGGCGCCGACCTCGCCCATGTCGCTCTGTTGCAGCTCGGTGATCAGGGTGGACAGCGAAATCTCGAAATCACGATAGGTGTCGTTCACCGCCTCGAACACCGCCAGCCCGCGGTCGCGCTTGGCGCCGCGCCACAGGGCGCCGGCGAGAACACGCATGTTCGCGGTGGAGTGAGCCTGACCGCGAGCATCGAAGAACACAAGGTCGTCGGTGTTCAGAGGCTGCATGGCGGCGCGGATATCCAGAATGCCGCGCCCGAAGACCGCATCCGTGCCCGGCGCGCCGGCGTCGCGGGCGGAGCCCAGCAGAACATCGGCGATGTCGGGACCGTCCAGCCAGTTCCAGCCGCCCTTAACCAGCGCCGCGGCGCCGCTCACCAGCGGCGTGGCGAAGGAGGTGCCGGTCACACGCATCGTGCCGCCCTGACCGTCATCGACCAGCAGCAATTCGCCGGGGGCCGTGATGAACCGGTCCATGAGGCGCTGACCTTCGCCGCACGCGCCCTCAATGGTGAAGCAGGCGTCTCCGGGACGATTGGAGAAGCTGGAAAGATTACCCAGCGGGCTCACCGAACCGACGATGATCAGGTTTTCAACCGACAGGGCGCCGGTCCAGTCGATTTCGGTTTCCTGCGCGACGCCGTCATTACCGGCGGCGAACACGAACAGGGCGTCCTCGCCGTGGCGCAGGACCGCGCGGTCGCTGAACACGTCGCTCCAGCCCTGATCGAACGTGACGCCGGGGACGCCGAGCGACAGGTTCACGATGTCGGATCCCTGACGCGTCAGGCGCCGGATGCCGGTGGTCACGTCGGCCCACCCGGCGGTGAGCGTCTCGTCATAAGGGTTGAAGCTGCGCAGGCGGACATTGGGGGCGACACCCATGGCGCCGGTATAGTCGTGGGGCGCCGCGATGAGGCTCGCCACCGCTTCGCCGTGCAGGACCTGGAAATCGGCGATGGCGTCGCGCCATTCCGGCCCGGAGGCCAGCGTGGTGCGGCGCGTCAGGTCCAGAAGGCCGACGGCGACCCCGCGGCCGCCGTCCACCGATTGCGACAGCGCCGGCGACCAACCCGTGAGCGCCATCCAGTGGTCGGCGTGGTCGGTCCCGGCAAAGCTCATCAACCCGTCATAGAAATCCAGGAAGAAGGCGTCGCGCAGTCCGGCGTCGGCGTCCAGAAGGCTTTCGGGATCGGACAGGTCGAAGCCGTACCGGGCCAGGAGCGCGTCCAGGAAGCCCGCCTCGAAGCTTGAACCGGTCTGTTCGGTGATCGCTGCGCCGAACACCGTCTCGGCCTCACCGAACAGGGTCTCCAGCGCGGTCACCAGATCGCCGAGCCGCTCAGAAGAGCCGGCCTCGTTGATCAGGCCCCAGAAGGGTGAAATCTGGCCCCAGAACGGGCCGATCTCGCCCCAGAACGGAGAGATCTGGCCGTAGAAGGGCGAAATCTGGCCATAGAAGGGTGAGATCTGGCCCCAGAACGCCGACACGTCTCCTTCAAACGGGGAGATCTGACCCCAGAAGGGCGAAATCTGGCCCCAGAACGGTGAGATCTGACCGTAGAAGGGATTCAATTCGCTGTAAAACGGGCTGATCTGGCCCCAGAAGGGTGAGATCTGACCATAGAAGGGGCTGATCTGGCCATAGAACGGGCTGATTTGACCCCAGAGCGGGCTGAACTCGCCAACGACCGGCGAGATCTCGCCACCGAACGGTGAAATCTGACCGTAGAAGGGGCTGATCTGACCGTAGAATGGCGAGATCTGACCATAGAAGGGTGAAATCTGACCGTAGAAGGGGCTGATCTGACCGTAGAAAGGCGAGATCTGGCCGTAGAAGGGTGAAATCTGACCATAGAAGGGGCTGATCTGGCCGTAGAACGGCGAAATCTGACCATAGAATGGGGATATCTGACCGTAGAAAGGGCTGATCTGGCCATAAAACGGGGAGATCTGACCATAGAAAGGGCTGATCTGGCCGTAGAACGGGGAGATCTGACCATAGCTGGGTGATAGCCGGTCGCCGGAGCTCTCGGGCCCGCGCTCAGTCGTGGAAGCGGCCTGAGACTGCAGCGTGATCTGACCATCTTCGGCAGACGCCTCAGCGGCGAAAGCGAGAGACAGAACCGCGGCGATCGCCGAGCCCGACCGAAGAATTTTGCGCATCGTCACCACCCCGAGATAACCCGTGTCAGGCGTATCTAGCACGCCCGCCGCAATAAAGTAAGTAAAAATTAAGGATAATTTGGTGAACACGCCCCAGCGGCGGACCGCCCCGCCTCGCTGGGCGGCCGTGAATACGCCGTATCCGGATGGCCCCCGGAGGGACGGAGCGGGCTTCACGCCCGCTTCGACGGCGGCTGGGGCGGGCTCGGCGCGGCCATGGCGAGGGACCGCTCCGGCGTCGCGGGGCCCGTTGAAGCTTTCAGGACCCTGCGACGGCGGGTTGCAGAGCGCCGGTCCATCCCGCCCGCCACAAGCGCCCGGACCCCACGCCGGAGCGTCTTTGGACAAATCATACCGAAGGAAATGGTGCCGCTTGCGTGACTCGAACACGCGACCTACGCATTACGAATGCGTTGCTCTACCAGCTGAGCTAAAGCGGCGCGGGAGGCGGCCCCGGGAGGCCTGTCTCCACCGGGCGCGGAACCTAGCTTTGAACGCGCGGACCCGCAAGCGGGTAATGAAGCCCGCGGCGCGCCGGCGGTCAGCGCCCGGCGCGACGAAGCGATCAGCGCGCCGGGGCGCCTTGCTTGAAGCGATCAATCACCTTGGCCACCGGTTCAGCGAGCGCCGTGAAAAAGGCGTTCAGATGGTCGGCGGGGCGGGCGGCCGCGGCGTCGTTGCGGATCACCAGATGGGCGTGCTCGCGACCCGGAGCGGTCCATTCATGGTGCATGGGCCGCACGGTGCGTAAGTACTGGCTCACCACCGAATGGGCGGTGCGCCCGCGCTCGTTCACATCGCGCAGCAGCCGCCGGGCGAGCCGGATATCGTCGGGCGCGTCCACGAAAACGCGCAGATCGAACAGGGTGCGCACCGACTCGGTGCAGAACAAGTGAATGCCCTCCACCACGATGATGTCGGCGGCTTCAATGCGGCGCGTGTCCGACCGGCGGCGGTGGATGGTGAAATCATAGATCGGCGCGTCCACCGCAGAGCCGCTTTTAAGCGCCGCAAGCTGCCGGGCCAGAAGCGCGTGATCGCGAGACGCAGGATGGTCGAAATTGAAATTAGCGGGATCAAAATCCGGCTTGGCGCCGTGATCTCCGTAATAATCGTCCTCGGCCAGGACCAGCGCCGACAAGGGCGCGGCCCGGCGCGCGCTGGCCCTTGCGATCTCGGTCTTGCCCGAAGCCGAGCCGCCCGTAACCCCGATGATCAGGCGCCGGTGCGCGCGTGCGTCGTCCATGGCGGGGCCTTCAGCTAGGGCTTTTCATCGTCTACGCCCGGATCGTCTGGCGCGCGCCCCGGTTCATAGAAGCTTGAATCGCGCTTGTCGCCCCCGCCTTCGGCGCCTGATACAGCGCCTGTCGCCGGGCTTGCGGAGGGACTGTCCGGCGAGGGCGCGCCGCCCACCGCGGGCCGGGCGCGCGGCGGTTCCAGCAGCGCGCTTTCCGGCGCTGCGGCGGCGGGAATTTCAAAGCGCTCATGGCGCGGGTGGATCAGGCGCTGCTCGCGGCCCCAGGCATGGACCATGCGCGTCCAGTCCGCGTCTGTGAAGGTGAAGGCGGCGCCCGCCTCGTCGATGTCCGACCAGTCCGCCTCGCCCGGCGCATGAGCCGCGCGGGCCATCCAGCGCCGCGCCCCCGCCTCGTCGCCTTCCAGCTGGTCGAGGCGAGCCGCCAGCACGCACACCCGCGCCGACACCGGCGGCTGGGCCAGCAGCGGCGACAGGTCGGCGCGCGCGCCTTCGGGATTGGCCTGGTCGATGGCGGTCTCCACACGCAGAAGCCGGCTTTCGCGGTGATCGGGGTTCAGGGCCGCCAGCGCGCGCAGACGCTCGGCGCGCTTGGCCCTTGTGTCGGATTTTCGCAAATCGCCATAGGCCCGCGCCAGCGCCGGGTGGGGATGGCGCTTCCAGGCCTCCTCCAGGATGTCGGCGGCCTTGCGGTGGCGCCGCGCGGTGGCGAGCAGGCGCCCGGCGAGCTCGGCGGCGGGCGCAAAGCCCGGCGACGCGTCGGCGGCGCGCTCGGCCAGCTTCGCGGCGGTTTCAGGATCCTCGCCCTCCATTCGGCGAGCTTCGGCGGTCAGCAGCACCGCACGCACCCGGCGCGCCTCGGCGGTCTCCACATGGCCGCGCCGCTCACCTTCGCTCAGCGTGGTTTCGGCCTGCGCCCAGCGCGCATCGGCGATCTGGTTTGAAAACAGCGAGTCATACGCCCAGCGCGCCCCGCCGGCGCGCTCAAACGCGTCCGCCGCGTAGGTGATGGCGCGCGCCGGCTCGCCGCGCGCTTCGGCGATGGTGGTCAGGCCCCGCTGGGCCACCAGACGGGTTTTCTGGTCTTCCAGCATCGATTCATAATGGATCTGCGCGCTTTCCAGATCGCCGGCGGCTTCGGCGGCGCGGGCCGCGAGAAGGCGAGACAATGCCGGACGGTCCAGCAGCGCTTCAGCGCGCGAGGCCTGTCGCACCGCCAGCGATCCCTGCCCGGCGGCCGACGCGATCAGCGCGCGCTCCAGCGCGTCAAAGCCCTGTTCACGCCGGCGGCCCTTGCGGTATTTGCGAAACGCGTCGGGCGCGCCCCACACCTTGGCCACCAGCCACCAGCCGAACACCAGAAGGAAGGTGGAAAGGATTAGCGCTCCGGCGGCCAGCGCGAACGGCGCCTCGGCGTTCACGCCCAGAAATTCAATCGTCACCAGGCCCGGATTGAGCGTGAGGAAGACCGCGATCACCGCGGTGACGACGCAAAGGATGACGGTCAGGACCAGGCGGATCATTCGCGGTCTCCTGCAGCCGCCAGTGCGGCGGATTGCTCATTCAGGGCCTCGCGCACCCGCAGCCTCGCGGCAAGGCCCGCGCGCCAGTCTGCGACGGCGGCGAGCCCCGGCGCGTCCAGCAACCCCACAAGGCGCGCGGCCTCGGCGAGATCGTCCTCGGCCAGAGCCTGCTCGATGGCGGCGGCGGGGCCTTCATTCGCCTCCCGCGCAACGCGCAATACGCCAAAATAGGTGCGCATCTCACCGGTCGCTTCGCGCAGCGCCTCGCCTGGAAAGGTCTCCTGAAGCCGGTCCGGCGTCGGGGCGCCGTCGCGGGCCACCGAACGCAAGGCGCCAAGCTGCGGCGCGCCCGGCCAGACGCGGGCGAGCGCTTCGAGCTCCACCGCAAAGGCCTGCGACCGCGACGCCGCTTCGGTCAAAGCGGCGAACGCCAGCGCGCGGGCGGCCAGGTTATCGGGTTCGAAGGTCGATTGCGCGCCCGCATCTGGCGGCGGCGAAGCGCTTTCCAGCGCGGCGACACGATCGGCGAGGTCTGAAATATCCTCGGCCAGCGAGCCCAGACGAGCTTCAAGCCCCTCGACCGCCCGCTGCGAGGCGGCGTCGGAAGGCGCAGCGGCGGGCAGATCGTCGACTTGCGCGGCCAGGGCGTCGATGCGTGCCGAAAGCGCCGCCAGGCGCGGATCGGACGGCCCGTCGGTCTCGCTTTCGCCAGCGCTGAGGCCCGCCAGCGCTGCGTTGGCCTGCTGCGCGGCGGAGCGGGCGGCGTCGGCCTCGCCGCGCGCGGTTTCGATATCGCCGGCCAGCGCGTCCAGCCTGCCTTGAACTTCGTTGAACGCGTCATTGATGCGGGTTTCTAGCTCGGCAAGGGCCGGGCCGGATTCGCCCTGGCCCTCCCCCTGGCCTTCGCTCCCGGCGCCTGACGCTATCTGACGCTCCAGGCTATTCAAGGAGGCGGCCAGCGTATCGACGCGGCTGGACAGCCCGTCTCGCGCCTGGGTAACACTTTCAAGGCGCGACACCCGTTCGGTCAGCCCTGACACATCCGGCGCGCTCTGCGACTCCAGCGCCGCGATGCGCGCTTCGAGGGCGGCGCTCTGAGCGCCGGAACCGCGCGTGGAGGGTTCGGACGGGGCGGGCAGATAGCGCGACAAGCCATAGCCGGCGGCGCCCCCGATGGCGGCGGCCAGCACCACGAGAAGAAAAACCTTCAATGCGCCTGCGCCGCCGGATTTTTTTGGCCTGTCCTCGCCCGATTCGGCGGAAGCGTCCGGCGCGGGCTCGAATTCAGCGTCCACCGGCTCTGCATCCACCGGCTCTGGATCACCGGGCCGGCCCGCTTGCGGATCGTCTTTGGGTTTGTCGCTATCGCTCATGGCGTTCCTCTTTGGCCGCGCAGTCTAGGCTGCGTCGCGCAGGCTGGAAACCACGCGCGCGGCGGGCCGCAGTCTGCGCCGTACGCCTGTCCAGGGCCCGCCCGGAAACGCGTCACGCCTGAATCAGGGCGCAGGCAAGACCGGCTTCAGGATTTGGCCAGCATCTGGTCCAGCACCCGGAAAAGCGCCTCTTCGTCCGGCGTTTCAGCGCTTCTCACCCGGCCCGCGGACATGCCGGTCAGCGGCGCCGCAGCCTTGGCCGACAGGGCCGCCACCTGGCAGCGCGCCAGCGCCTTTCTGCAGCCGGCCTCTTCGACGCGGGCTGCGAAGCGCGCCGCGCCCAGCGGGGAATGCACCAGAATAATGGCGCCGGCTTCAAGCGCGTCGACGATTTCGGGCTCCAGCGGCCCGGTCTCCACAGCGTCGTAGAGAATCTGCATCGCCGCCCTGACCCCGATCCCGGCCAGCGCCTCGGTGAGCGAGAAGGCCTGGGCGGCGCCGCTGATATGCAGGACCGGACCGTCAGGCGGGGCCGAAGCGATCAGGCGCACCAACGCCGCGCCGTCGCCGTCGGCGCTGGTCACCGATATGAACCCGGCCGCACGCGCCGCCGCAGCGGTCACCGCACCCACCGTCATCACCTGAAGGTCGCGCCGGTCGCTATTGTGCGCAAAGGCGTCAACGCCGTTGGGGCTGGTGAAGGCGAGCGCAGAGACGACGTCAAGATTCATCGAGGCCTCGCGATAGGCGATGCGCGCGGTGGCCGCGTTGATCGGCGTGACGCCGCGTTCGCGAAGGCGCTTCATGGTGCGCGCGGCGCCGGGCTCGGCTCGGGTGACGAGGACGGGTTTCAAGTGGATTCGGCCACGGCGCGCGCCAGCGCCTCGCCGCCGGCCTGTTTCACCGACAGGCCCAGCGCATAGCCGAAGCGCGCGGCCTCGGCCGGATCGGCGCCTTGCATCGTGTCGCGGCTTTCATCGGCCCAGCGCAGGGTCCCGTCGGGCGACAGGGCTTCCCCGCGCAGGTGCAGGGTCTGTCCCTCCAGCATGGCGTAGGCGGCGATGGGCGTGCGGCAGGATCCATCGAGCGCGGCGAGAAAGCCCCGCTCGGCCGCTGCGCAGACATGGCTGGCGCTGTGGTCGAGGGCTTTCAGGATTTCACGCGCCTCGTCATCGTCTGAGCGGATCTCGATCCCGACACACCCTTGTGCGGGCGCAGGCAGCACGGCTTCGGGCGCCAGCGGTTCGCGCTCGGCCTCGGCGCGGCCCAGCCGCCGCAGCCCGGCGCGCGCCAGGAAGGTGGCGTCCACCTCGCCCGAGCGCAGCTTTTCAAGCCGTGTGTCCACATTGCCGCGCAGCAGGACGATCTTCAGGTCCGGGCGCAGGGCCAGCGCCTGGGACTGGCGCCGGATGGAGGCCGTGCCCAGCACCGCGCCGTGGGGCAGATCCTCGATGCGGCTGACACCGTCGCGGGTGAGCAACACGTCGCGCGGATCTTCGCGCTCCAGGATCGCGGCGATCTCGAGGCCCTCGGGAAGCTTTGTGGGCACGTCCTTCATGGAGTGGACCGCAAAGCGCGCCTCGCCGGCGAGCAAGGCGGTCTCCAGCTCCTTAGTGAACAGGCCTTTGCCGCCAGCCTCCAGCAGGGCGCGATCGGTGATCCGGTCACCGGTCGTCTTCATGCCCAGAATCGGGAAGCCGGACTCCTTGTCGCGCCCGGTGGCGGCGGCGAGGCGGGCCTGGACATCCAGGGACTGGGCCATGGCGAGCGGCGATGTGCGTGTGGCGATCGCCATGGGGACCATCGGCTGGGGCAAGGGCGACTCCTGAGGTTAAAGCGCGAGCGGCTTCATCGGATGATTGTCAGCGCGCCGGACGGGCGCTAACGACTGATCATGGCGTTATCCCATGCTCAACAGAACTCGCAACCCGTATCAACGCCGCGCGCGCTCACCGTGCTCGGTCTTGAATCGAGCTGCGACGACACCGCGGCGGCCATCGTGCGGCGCGCAAGCGACGGCTCGGTGACCGTGCTCGCCGAGGCGGTTCTGGGGCAAAACGCCGATCACGCCCCCTATGGCGGGGTGGTTCCAGAGATCGCCGCACGCGCCCACGCCGAGCGCATCGACCAGCTGGCGCGCCAGGTTCTGGGCGAAGCGCAGCTGACGCTTGGCGACATGGACGCTGTGGCCGCCACCTCCGGGCCGGGCCTGATCGGCGGGGTGATGGCCGCGCTGATGACCGCCAAGGGCCTTGCGCTGGGCGCTGGAAAACCGCT
Organism: Apolloniradiicaulis salifontis; assembly: GCF_053756655.1. Lineage (NCBI taxonomy): Bacteria > Pseudomonadati > Pseudomonadota > Alphaproteobacteria > Maricaulales > Maricaulaceae > Apolloniradiicaulis > Apolloniradiicaulis salifontis. The sequence continues at coordinate 3,102,284 of NZ_CM132387.1, read as the reverse complement.
CATCGCGGTCAATCATCTGGAAGGCCACGCCCTGTCGCCGCGCCTGACCCGGCGCCTGGATTTTCCCTATCTGCTGCTTCTGGTGTCCGGCGGGCATACCCAGCTGGTGCTGGTGGAGGGCGTGGGCGCCATGACGCGTCTGGGCTCCACCATCGACGATGCGGCCGGCGAAGCTTTCGACAAGACCGCCAAAGTAATGGGGCTGGGCTTTCCAGGCGGCCCCGCCGTGGAGCGCTTCGCGGCCCTGAGCGCCGACCCGGACCGCTTCGCCCTGCCGCGCATGCTGCTGAAAGACAAAAGCTGCAATTTCTCCTTCGCAGGACTCAAGACCGCGGCGCGGCGCGTCTGGGACGGGCTTGAAGCGCCCACCGACATCGACCGCGCCGATCTGTCCGCCGCGGTTCAGGGCGCCATCGCCCGCCATCTCGCCGAGCGGGCGGGCCGCGCCATGGATCAGGTCGCCGGCCGGCTGGGCGATCATAAAGTGCTGGTCGTAGCCGGCGGGGTCGCGGCCAATTCGGCCGTGCGCGAGGCCTTGCGCGAGGCGGCGGAGGCGCGCGGCTTCGAGCGGGTTGCGCCGCCGATGAAATACTGCACCGATAACGCCGCCATGATCGCGCTGGCCGGCGCCGAACGCCTGGCGCTGGGGCTGGTGGACGCTCTGGACGCGCCGGCGCGGGCGCGCTGGCCGCTGGACGCGGCGGCGAGCGCCGATCCGGCCAGCGGGGCCGGCCGCAAGGGCCCGAAAGCGTGAGGGGACGTTCCATGCAGACCATCGCCGTGATCGGAGCCGGCGCCTGGGGCGCCGCCCTGGCGCAAACCGCGGCGAGCGCCGGGCGCGACGTGGTGCTGTGGGCGCGCGAGCCCGAGGTCTGCGACGCGATCAACACCACGCGCGAGAACCCGGTCTTTCTCAAGGGCGTCAAACTCCATGAGCGCATCCGCGCCACCACCACCCTCGCCGAGGCTGCAGCCTGCGACGCCGCGCTTCTGGTGACGCCCGCCCAGTTTGCGCGCCGGACGCTTGAAACCCTCGCGCCCGATCTCGGCGGCGGCTTTCCTGTCGTGCTTTGCGCCAAGGGCTTCGAACAGGGCAGCCTGGCTCTGATGACCGACGTGCTGCGCCAGACCGTGCCGGGCGCACGCGCCGCCGTGCTGTCCGGTCCCAGCTTCGCCATCGATGTGGCGAGGGGCCTGCCCACCGCGGTGACGCTCGCCTGCGAGGACGAAGCCCTGGGCGAGGCGCTCATGGCCGCCATCGGCTCGCCGGCCTTCCGGCCGTACTTGAGCAATGACCTCATCGGCGCCGAGGCCGGGGGCGCGGTGAAGAACGTGCTCGCCATCGCCGCCGGCATCGTGGAGGGCAAGGGCCTCGGCAAATCGGCCCACGCCGCCCTCATCGCCCGTGGCTTTGCGGAAATGACGCGGCTGGGCGAGGCGCTGGGCGGGCGGCGCGAAACCCTGGCGGGCCTGTGCGGGCTGGGCGATCTGGTGCTCACCTGCTCCTCCCCGCAATCGCGCAACATGTCCTGCGGCCTGGCGCTGGGCCGCGGCGAGGCGCTCTCCGACATCATGGCCGCGCGAAACGCCGTCACCGAAGGCGTCGCCACCGCCCCGGCCGTGGTGGCGCTGGCGAAAAAGCACGGCGTGGACATGCCGATCTGCGCCGCAGTGGACGCTGTGCTGTCCGGCGCTCTATCAGTGGACCGCGCCATCGAGGCGCTTCTCGCCCGCCCGTTCAAACCCGAAACCGACTGACATCGCCCAACCGTCGCCCGCCTGAATTTCGAAGGACTTCGCCATGCTGTTCGCCGTCACCTGCACCGACCGCGCCGGAGCGCTTGCGCTCCGCCTGGATAATCGCGAGGCCCATCTTGCCTGGGCGGGCGCCGACGGCTCGCCGGTGAAGATGGGCGGACCGCTTCTGGACGGCGACGGCCGGCCCGCCGGCTCGCTTTTGATCGTGGAGGCCGAAGACGAGGCGGCCCTGCGCGACATCCTCGCCCAGGACCCCTACGCCAAAGCCGAGCTGTTCGGCGAGGTGTTCTGGATGCCGTTCAAGTGGACGCTGAAAGCGCCGGCGGATCTGTCGTGAGCCTGGACGAGACAGGCCCGGCGCCTGGAACGGTTCTGGCGCGGCTTGCCGACATCCCAGATCCCGGCGGCCTGCCCGCCGACTACGAGGCGCCGCCGATCCTGATCGTGCGCTCCGGCGAGACGGTGCGCGCCTTCATCAATGTCTGCCCCCACCAGGGCCGGCCGCTCTGCCTGCCCTCGGGCAAGACGCTGGTGAGCGAGGGACGCTTCATCGTATGCCCGTTTCACGGGGCGAGCTTTGAAGTGGACGGCGGGGCGTGCGTGGGCGGCCCCGCCGGCAAATCCGCGCTGAAACCCGTCGCTGTTGAAGTGCGCGACGGCGCGGTGGTCGCCGTTTAGCCTCGGCCCTATTCAGCAAAGAACGCGGTGACCTCGCCGATCAGCGCCTTGCGCGCCGCCGCGGCGATGCGCTCGCCCTTTTCCACGGTGGCCTGGCTGGGATCAGACCCGATCCGGCCGTCGGGAAAGCGCTTGCGATAGTCGGCGGCGTCGGTGAACGGCCCGTCCGGCGCGATTTTCGGGCTCATCTCCACGTCCTTCACCGCGTTCGGGTAGGCGTAATAGGTCAGCGCCACCTCGCTGGCGGTGGCGTGGGAGCCGTGACCTTCAGGAAACAGTGTGCGGCAGAGATCCGTGATTCCCGGCAGCATCCACCAATTGGCCTGCTTGAGCTGATAGGGGCAGGCGTCCCCGTCCAGCGACCAGGCCGAATAGCTCTCTGCGAACGCCGCGCCCAGCGTGGCGATGTTCCCGCCATGACCGTTGAGGAAATAAATCCGCCGAAAGCCCGTGCGCACCAGGGAATCGATCCAGTCATTGACCGCCGCAATCATGGTGGAGGGCCGAAGCGTCATGGAGCCGGGAAAGCCCAGATGGTGCTGAGCCACGCCCACATTGAAGGTCGGCCCCACCAGAAACCCGGCCTCGTCGCCGGCTTCGCGCGCAATAAGCTCAGGGCAGATCGCATCGGTGCCCACCATCCCGTTGGGGCCGTGCTGCTCGGTTGAGCCCACAGGGATGACGATCCCTTTGGAGTGCTTCAGATAGGCCTCGACTTCCGGCCAGGACGCCTGGTGCAGCTGCATGCGCACGCTCCCGTTCATATAGCGCGCTGAAAGGACACCAGTGCGAGGATTTGCGCAAGGCGCCGGGGCGCCGCCGGACAGCCTGTCAGAAGCACGCGCGCACCGGTCCGACCAGCTGCGACAGCATCTCCCGCATCGAGCCTGCGCCCGAACCGGAGATCGTCAGCTCGGCGTCGATATCGGGATAAAAGCCGAGCGGGAAGGTGAGTGTTTCCCTGTCGGCGCCCGGCGGCATGGGCGCAGGCGGCTCCGGCGTGCCCGGCGGCGGCCCGAAAGGCGACAAGGGAATGCTCCGGTCGGCCAGCGCCGCGATCGCTTCGCCCACGGCCGGGCAGGTCTCCTCGCGGATATCGCGTGTGACGATGAGCGCGTCCAGGCGCGCATTCACCAGACCCGCCAGACCGAAATCGCTGGTGAAGGTGTAATCCAGGGTCTCCGGCGCCACGCCGGCGGCCCGCAAACGGGCGGCGAAGGCGTTCGCGTCGAACGTGTCGTCGACAATGGCGTGAACATCGCCTTCGCGCGCATCGAAAAACGCCCCGCGATAGCGCCACTGGCACGCCGCGTCGTCGTCAAAATCCGCATCGACCGGGCAGAGAAAATCGAAAGCGAACAGGCTCCCATGGGGAATCCAGAAGCTGGTGCTTTCATAGCGCGGCCCGTCCAGGCGCGAGATCCAGGCCCCCGGTTCATCGCTCCAGGGAAGGTCCATCGCCTCGAACGCGGCGGTGCGCCGGACATGGGTCTGCGCGCGCACCCAGGTGAGATACCCGCTCCATAAATACCGCGTGGGATACCCATCATAGGCCGCTTCAAGCCCCGCCGGCGGCGGGGGCGGCGGCGGGGGCGGAGAAGCGGCGTGAAGCGGCGCGGCGCAAAGGACAAGACACGCCAGTGCGAGACTCAGAAGGATCGGACGAATGGGTTTCATGGCCTCACAGCGCTCAGGCGGGGCCTCGCCCCGAAGGCCGCCATGATAGCGGCGTTTTGCGTCATCAGAACGGCGAAAATGCAAGGCTGGCCCGCCATGGTGAATGGGCGCCCGCCGCAGAGATTTGCATCATACGCCCCGAGCGCGGCGTGCGATATCCTTTCCGAGGCGCGCCGGGCGGCGTGGGCCGCGCGTCCCGAGCGGCGCCGGCGTCAGACCGATCGTCGCCGCACGGCCCCGGAGATCATCTCCGCCCGTCTCGCAGATCCGGACCGGCGTCTGCTGCGGGCGCAGCTTCAGGGCGCTCCTTCGCCCACACACGCCAAAACCGCCCGCCGCACATCGTGCGCGAGGCTTTAAGGTGTGGCGAGGGCGGCGCGGGAGGATCCAGGCCGGCTCTKTTRTGTRTTTGGAGGCCGGATACGACCCCCGCGCCGCTGAGGTGATTTTTCGGTCAGCGGGACTCAACGGAACCTCCCCGTCTACCCGTAACCCGCCGCTTTGCGGACCGGTGCGTTAGCCGGAACTCACTCGGGACACCCCGTCATTCCCGCCCGAACAGGACGCTCCGGAGCGGCCTCGCCTGCGRGATGACGGGGGTGATTATGGGGGAGGCGAGAGTGGGGGCGGATAAGTTCTACGCTGTCATCCCGGCCAAGCCCGCCCCGCGGGCGCAGAGCCGGGACCTCAAGCCGTTGAAACCCGGAAGCTTCATCTGCAATGTGTGAGGTCCCGGCTCTGCGCGCTGACGCGCTCCGGCCGGGATGACAGCGGCGGATAAAGCRCCKGCGAGGCCGCACTGGGTCCCCGCTTTCGCGGGRATGACGAAAGGGGGGCGTTTTGCAAGAGCCGTCGAAGCTGGATGCAGCCGTAAATCGTCCCACCCGGTTCCCGGTTTCATCCCCGGCGCAAAGCCGGGGGGAAGACCGGGATCTGCGGCGCATGGAAGCGAAACGCAAAGCCAGCCCGGCCGCAGGCACAGCGCCAGACCCTCAACGCGCCGTAGATCCCGGTTCCGCCCCCGGCCTGAAGCCGGGGATCGGACCGGGAACCGGTTTCGTTCATGCGCACGAGATCATTCGGCGCGCGCGCGCTTCTTGACCGGCTGAGGGGCGCGACGCAGGGTCGCGCCCGAATTTTGAAGGCGGCCGGTCATGCTTGCATCTCTCACCCTGGGACTGACGGCGGTCGGCCTGTCCGGCGACGCGTTCGCCGCTTCGGTGGCGCGCGGCGCGGTGAGGCGCCAGGTCGCGCCGATGGAGGCGGTTCGCAACGGGCTGATCTTTGGCGGCGTTGAAGGCCTGATGTGTCTGGCCGGCTGGCTTCTGGCCTTCACCTTCGCCGGCTTCGTCACCGCCCTTGATCACTGGATCGCGCTGGTGCTGCTGAGCGTGATCGGCGGCAAGATGATCCTGGAGTCGTTCGAGGCCGAAGACGCTGGTGACGACGCTGGCGACAACGCTGGCGGCGAAATCGAAACGGCGGGCGCGCGCCGACCTCAGACGCTGGTGACGACCCTCGCCACCGCCGTGGGCACGAGCATCGACTCCGCCGCGGTGGGAATCGCCCTGAGCCTGTCGGGGGTGAGCGTGGTCATCGCGCTTGTGGTGGGCCTGGTCTCGGCGGGGATCAGCACGGTGGGATTTCTGATCGGGCCCATGGTGGGCGCGGCGCTGGGCAAGCGGGCCGAGCTTCTGGGCGGGCTCATCCTGGTGGGTATCGGCGTGTCGATCTGGCTCAGTCACGTGGTCTTCGCGTGAGGACACACTAAAGACGACCGCGCCGTCGCCCTGCGGCTACGTCCTCGCTTGACTCTCGCCCTCGCCCCGCGTAATCCGTCTCGCTCTTGTGCAAGCGTTGATCCGCTTGCCTTTCCGGCACACGGCGCCCCTCGGACCTGAGGGGGTGAACGCCCGGAGGCCGGCGAGGTCCCTCGCTCGACGCGTTGCGTTCAGCGGGGCGGGATCGGCGTGTCTGTAAGCTCATGCCCGGCGCGATATTGCGACAGGCGTGAGACGGCGATAGCGGATTGGACTTAGCGCGGATGTTCGACGCACTCAGCGAACGGCTCACAGGCGTATTCGACACCCTCACCGGGCGCGGCGCGCTCAGCGAGAAGGATGTGGATGCGGCTCTGCGCGAGATTCGCGTGGCGCTTCTGGAAGCTGATGTCGCGCTGCCTGCGGTGAAGGACTTCGTCGCCAAGGTCCGCGTGAAAGCCGTGGGCGAGGACGTGATCCGCTCGGTCAGCCCCGGCCAGCAGGTGATCAAGATCGTCCACGACGAGCTGGTCAGCTTGCTGGGCGGCGAGGGTGAGCCGGACGGTCTGGCGCTGGCCGGCGAGCCGCCGGTGGCGATCCTCATGGCCGGCTTGCAGGGCTCGGGCAAGACCACCACCACCGCCAAGCTCGCCAAGCGCATTTCCGAACGCGAAAAGAAGAAGGTGCTGGTCGCCTCCCTCGATACGCGCCGCCCGGCCGCCATGGAGCAGCTGGCGCAGATGGCCGAAAAAGCCGGCGTCGCCTGCCTGCCCATCGTGAAGGGCCAGTCGGCGGTGGAGATCGCCAGGCGCGCCATGAGCGCGGGCCGGCTTCAGGGTTATGACGTGGTGATCCTGGACACCGCGGGGCGCACCTCCATCGATGAAGAGATGATGGGCGAGGCGGCCAAGATCGCCGAGGTCTCGCGGCCGCGCGAAATCCTGCTGGTGGCCGACGCGCTCACCGGCCAGGACGCGGTGGAGACCGCGCGCCGGTTCCATGAGCGCCTGAAACTCACCGGCCTGATCCTGACGCGCATGGACGGCGACAGCCGGGGCGGCGCGGCGCTGTCCATGCGCTGGGTCACCGGCCTGCCGATCAAGTTTCTCGGCGTGTCGGAAAAGGTCGACGGGCTCGACGTGTTCGACGCCCGGCGCCTGGCGGGCCGCATCCTGGGCCGCGGCGACATCGTCTCCCTGGTGGAGCGCGCCGCCGAGGACGTGGATCAGGAGAAGGCCGAACGCCTCGCCAAGAAGATGGCCAAGGGCAAGTTCGACCTGGAAGACATGGCCGACCAGCTTCGCCAGCTGCAGAAGATGGGCGGGCTGGGGTCGATCATGGGCTTCCTGCCCGGCATGAACAAAGCGGCCAAGCAGCAAATGGCCGCCGCCGGCATGGACGATAAAATGCTCAAGCGGCAAGAGGCGATGATCCTCTCCATGACGCGCGAAGAACGCGCCAAGCCGGATCTTTTAAAAGCCTCGCGCAAGCGCCGGATCGCCAAGGGCGCCGGCGTCGAGGTGCCCGACCTCAACAAGCTGCTCAAGATGCACCGCCAGATGGCGGACATGATGAAGAAGATGGGCAAGAAGGGCGGCAAAGGGGGATTCCCCGGCATGCCTGGAATGCCTGGCGGCGGCGCAATGGGCGGTATGGGCGGCGCAATGCCCCCAGGCTTCGACCAGGCCGCCGGCGATCTTCTCAAAGGACAGGCGCCCGGTCGCGCTTCCGGTGGTTCCTCCCTTCCCGGCCTTCCCGGCCTTGGCGGCCAGGGCGGAAGTTCGGGCGGCGGCGGATTGCCGGGCCTGCCTGCAAGCAAACCGAAGAAATAATCAGTTCAGTTTCATCTCAAGGACACACACCATGGCTGTTAAAATCCGTCTCGCCCGTGGCGGCGCGAAAAAGCGTCCCTACTACCGCATCGTCGTCGCCGATGAGCGCATGCCGCGCGATGGCCGCTTCATCGAGAAGATCGGTCACTACAATCCCATGCTGGCCAAGACCGACGAAAACCGCATCGCGGTGGACGCCGAGAAGGCCGCCGAGTGGATCAAGAAGGGCGCCCAGCCCACCGAGCGCGTCGCGCGCTTTCTGAAGGACGCCGGCGTCTATGAATGGGCGCACGGCAACAACCCGAAAAAGGGCGAGCCGGGCGAGAAAGCCAAGGAGCGCGCCGCCGAGCGCCTCGAGAAGGAAGAAGCCCGCAAGCAGGCTGAAGCCGACGCCAAGGCGGCCGCAGAAGAAGCCAAGAACGCCCCGGCTGAAGAGCCGGCCGCGGAAGAAGCCCCGGCCGAGGACGCCGCCGCTGACGCTCCGGCCGCCGAAGCCGGAGCCGAAGCCCCGGCCGAAGGCGAAGACAAGCCCGAATAGGCTTTTCTATCGTCGCGCAGAACAACGCCGCCGGGTTCAGCCCGGCGGCGTTTTTGTTTGGGCGTCAGGCGTTCGAAGCGGCTTGGCCCCTCAAGTGGCGAAGACCTGGGAATCGTCCTTGAACGCCTTGAACTCCAGCGCGTTGCCGGCGGGATCCTTCACGAACATGGTCTTCTGCTCGCCCGGCTGGCCCTCAAAGCGCAAGTAAGGATCGATGAGAAAGCGCGTGCCGGCCCGCTTGAACCGTTCGGCCAGGCGATCGAACTGCTCATAGCCCAGAAGCAAGCCGAAATGGCGCACCGGCACCGCCTTGCCGTCCACTGCGGCGGCGTTGGCCGCGGCGCAGTCCTCAGGGCTGTAGTGGGCGACGATCTGGTGGCCGTGGAAATCAAAATCGATCCAGTGCTCGCTCTCGCGGCCCGTGGCGCAGCCCAGCAGCTCGCCATAGAACCGGCGGGCCGCCTCCAGGTCGTCGACAGGGAAGGCGAGGTGGAATCGGGGGCGGTCTGCTGGCCTGTCGCTCATCGTCTGGCTCCGTTTTTTCAGGCGCGGGCTTTGGTGGTGGGGCGTTTTATCCCTACATGGACGCCAAAGAGCCCGATCAAATCAACGAGATTTTTTCATGACAGACTTTTCCCCGCGCGAAATCGTCCACGAGCTGGACCGCTATATCATCGGCCAGAAGGACGCGAAGAAGGCGGTGGCGATCGCGCTTCGAAACCGCTGGCGGCGCAAGCGCCTGCCGGAAGGCCTGCGCGAGGAAGTGACGCCGAAGAACATTCTGATGATCGGCCCCACCGGCGTCGGCAAGACCGAGATCAGCCGCCGGCTGGCGAAGCTCGCCGGCGCGCCTTTCCTGAAAGTGGAGGCCACCAAGTTCACAGAAGTCGGCTATGTGGGCCGCGACGTGGACCAGATCGCCCGCGACCTTGTTGAGGTGGCGCTGGGAATCGTGCGCGAGAAAAAGCGTGAGGACGTGAAGGCCAAGGCCCACGCGGCGGCTGAAAGCCGCGTGCTGGACGCCCTGGTGGGCCCCGGCGCGGGACCGTCCACCCGGGAAAGTTTCCGCAAGAAGCTGCTGAACGGCGAGCTGGACGACAAGGAGATCGAGATCCAGGTCGCCGATGACTCCTCGCCGCTGGGCGGGCTGGATATTCCCGGCATGCCGGGCGGCGTCGGGATGATCAATCTCTCCGATCTTCTGGGCAAGGGGATGGGCGGCAAGACCAAGACGCTGCGCACCAGCGTGAAGGCCGCCTATGAGCCGTTGATCGCCGAGGAGGCCGACAAGCTTCTGGACGAAAGTCAGATCCAGGCCGACGCGGTGACGCTGGCCCAGGAAGAAGGCATCGTCTTCCTTGATGAGATCGACAAGGTGTGCGCGCGCGCCGATGCGCGCGGCGCCGATGTCAGCCGCGAGGGCGTTCAGCGCGATCTGTTGCCGCTCATCGAAGGCGCGGTGGTGGCCACCAAGTACGGCCCGGTGAAGACCGACCATGTGTTGTTCATCGCGTCGGGCGCGTTCCACGTGAACAAGCCCAGCGACCTTCTGCCCGAGCTGCAGGGCCGTCTGCCCATCCGGGTGGAGCTGCAGGCGCTCACCCGCGATGATTTCCGGGCGATCCTGACCGAGCCGGAAGCCAGTCTCGTCACCCAGTACGAAGCGCTGATGAAGACCGAAGGCTTTGATCTGAAGTTTGACGACAGCGCCATCGACGCGGTGGCTGATTTCGCGGCCGAAGTGAACGCCAGCGTGGAGAATATCGGCGCGCGGCGCCTACAGACCATCATGGAGCGCGTGGTGGAGGAGGTGAGCTATACCGCCTCGGATCGCGAGGGCGAGAGCCTCGTGATCGACGCGGCCTATGTGAAGGACAAGGTGGAGAGCCTGGCGAAGAACGCCGATCTGTCGAAATTCATTCTTTAGGCGGGCCAGGTTTCAACAGGACGGGGGCCGCGGCGTGCGCGGCCCCCGTTTCGGTTTCAGCCCCTACCTGAAGGCCTAGAAGGGGCGCCCGATGGAGAACACGATCTGCTCCTCGGAAATGTTGGTGTCTTCGGTGGTGTCGATATAGGCGACGCCGAAATCAAGCCCGATGCTGCTGGCGTAGGTCAGGCCCACCGTCCAGTCCCATTTGTCGTCGCCGTCCCCGTCCAGATCGCCGAAGGCGCCGGTCTCGTATCCGAAGCCGAAGCCGAGGGAGAGACCCTCGACGCCCGTGATGGCGGTTTCACCGGCATAGTAGAGATACAGATTATCGTCGCCGCCGATATTGTCCTGCTCCGGCGCCCAGGCGACGCCAACCGTGTTGGCCACCACACCGAAGGTCTGTGACAGGGAGCCGTAGAGCTCAAGGTAATGGGCGTCGCTCTGGTCGGGATAGGTGTAGACCAGAGCGCCCACGTCATAGCCGAGCCCCGAGGCGGTCTCGCCGCCATAGCCGGCGTAGAGGTCAAGCTCCAGCTCCGACGAGCCCACGGGCTCGATGCTGGAGCCCCACAGACCGACATAGAAGCCGCTCTCCCAGCCCAGATCCAGACCGCCCTGCAGAGCGATGGACTGATCGCTCAGGGACACCCCGCGGAAGCGGTAATCACTGACCACGGCGACATTGCCTTCGACGGTGGGCGTCTGGGCGTGCGCCATGACCGGCGTATAGACGAGAGCCGCGAAATTCGCACAAAGAGCGATTTTGAGCACATTTTTCATGATAGTCTCCATTATGGGTTGTATATCAGGTGAAAACCCTGGCTCGGTGCGGACGCTCTCCCCGCGAAGAGCGTCCGCGCCGGCCGGTGGTCAGCTGGCCGGGGCCGAGCTTTTGCCGCCCCCGGTCTCGGGCACGAATTCGGGATAGGCGGGGTGTCCCAGCTCGCTGAGATCACCGCCCGCGGCTTCGGATTCAGGATCCAGCCGGATGCCCATGACGATCTTGAGCACAAGCCAGACCACGAAGCTCGCCGCGAAGACGAACGCCCCGATGGACAGGACGCCCACCGCCTGGCCGAAGAAGGTGGCGTCCGAATTGGTCAGGGGAACAGCCATGGTGCCCCAGATTCCGGCGAACAAATGGACCGGGATCGCGCCCACCACGTCGTCCAGACGGATCTTCTCCAGCAGCACCGTGCCGAAGGTGGCGATCACGGCGCCGGCCGAGCCGATGAGGATCGCTTCAAAGATCGACGGCGTCAGGGGTTCGGCGGTGATGGAGACCAGCCCGGCCAGGGCGCCGTTCAGGGCCACCACCAGATTGGGCTTGCCCTTGTTGATCACCATGGACAGCAGGTACGCCACGATGACGCCGGCGGCGGCGGCCATATTGGTGTTGGCGAAGATCTGCGACACCGCCACCGCGTCCGCGGCAGAGCCCAGAGCCAGCTGGGAGGCGCCGTTGAAGCCGAACCATCCAAACCACAGGATGAACACGCCCAGCGTGGCCAGCGGCAGGCTGGAGCCGTGCATCACCACCGGCTTGCCGTTCACGAACCGCCCGCTGCGCGCGCCCAGAAGGATGATCCCGGCCAGCGCCGCCCACCCGCCGGTGGAGTGCACCAGCGTCGATCCGGCGAAGTCGGAGAAGCCGAACTGGGAATCAAGCCAGCCCGCGCCCCACTCCCAGCTGCCCTGGATGGGGTAGATCACCGCGGTGAGCACGGCGACGAAGATGAAGAAGGGCCCGATCTTGACCCGCTCGGCCACGGCGCCCGACACGATGGAGGCTGCGGTGGCCACGAACACCATCTGGAAGAACCAGTCAGACGCGGCCGAATATCCGGTCGACAGGTCGATGGTTTCGTCAGAGGCGAGCTCCGACGGCGACCAGGGGACCGGCGTGCCGAACCAGCCGGTGACGTCGACATTCATGTACATGAGGTTATACCCCACAGCGTAGAACATCAGCCCGGCGATGGAGTAGAGCCCGATATTTTTCAGGCAGATGGTTGCGGCGTGCTTGGAGCGGACAAGGCCCGCCTCCAGCATGGAGAAGCCCGCCGCCATGAGCATGACGAGAAACCCGCCGATCAGGAAGAGCAGCGTGTTGAAGACGAAGGCCGTCTCTTCGGCCACCTGGGCGGCGGCCGGCGCCGCGCCAAGGCCGGCCATGGCCGCAGCGGCGATCACTGCGCCAAACGCGCCCCGGACAATATTCGGATTGTGCAAAACTGGTTTCATATCTCTCCCCCTCGTTCGTGCGCGGCGTGTCGCCGACGCTTTCGAACTGTCGATCGTCTTCATCGGGGTCGGCGCCATACGCCGCTCACCGCCGAAGACGGGCTCAATAGCCGGGAGCTGAAACCTTCGCGGACCGCTGTATCGTGGTCTCACACATGAAGGCTGACAAAGTTTCTGCTGCGCCGCAACAAGATTCTTTGATGATCGGCGAGGGTAGAGGATTTCAAGCAACACCTAAAAATTCGGCGGCTCGCAAGCCGCCGAAAAGTTGGGTTTCAGCCGTTAGGCCGTCGACGAGCCTGATTTTTGCTGCGCTCGCTAACAAGCCCTATTGCAATCGCGAGCCCGGATTTCTTGCTCGGTGTACTGAGCAAAATCGGCGCTAAGCCGCGCCATGCGCGTCCGATTTCGGCGCGGGCTGCGACACGCTGTCGCATGGGTCCAAGGCGCTAGATTTTCGCGCTTTTTTGGTAAGAAACCGGCGAGCACTCCGGATCGTCACAGCCGGACCATTACGTAAAACGCGCCGGATCCGCCATGGCGGCGATGGGCCTGCGCATAGCCGGAGACCAGGGGCGCGAAGGCGGGATCGGTCATCCACTGGGTGAAGGAACGCCGCAAGACGCCCGGAAGCGGCGGGGCGTCCGACGCCCAGGGCTCGAATCGTCGCTGATCCTGGGCGCGCGCGCCGGCGCCTTTGCCGGTGATCACCAGAACCTGCCGCATCCCGTTACCTTGGGCGCGCCGCAGAAACCCCAGAAGATCGCTGCGCGCCCGGGCGCTGGTGAGGCCGTGCAGATCGATGCGCGCCTCCACCTCCAGATGGCCGCGGCGGACCTTCTTTTCGGTGGAGCGATCCGCCGGGATCTTCACCCGCTCCGGCTCGCGCCGGGCCAGGCGGTTGATAGGGCCGGTTTTCAGCGGAGAATCAGCGGGTTTCGGACGCGGATCGGAAGACGGCGGCGCGATGTCGTCCAGCCGCTTGGCGCGCGCGGCGTCCAGCGGGTTCACCGCCTTGGCCACGCGCCGCCACAGATCGCGCTCCTCCGGGCTCAGCGGGCGGGAGGGGGACCGCCGGCTCATGGCTCACCGCACGCGGCGCGCCAGGTGGCGAGGCAGAAGCAGGGTCCAGCTTGCGCGGGGATCATTCTGCCGGCCGGCGCGCTCGCCCGCCTCATGGCCCCAGCCGAAGAACAGATCGCCGCGCGCCGGGCCCTGAATGGCGCCGCCGGCGTCCTGGGCGACCACAAGGCCGCGCCAGTCCGGCTCGCCATGGATGGCCGCCTCGACAAAGATCGGCACGCCCCAGGCGTGGTGGGCCGGGTCCACGGCGATCGAGGCCATGGGCGTAAGCGCCGCGCCCTGGCTTCCGATAGGACCCTCATGGGGATTGATGTCGGTGTCCAGCGAGAAGAAGACATAGCGAGGGTTTTCGTCAAACAGGGGCCGCCACGCAAGCGGGCCGCGCGCGCGAAGCCACGCCTCGATGTCTTGCTTGGAAGCGTTGTGGGCCTCCAGCTCGCCTCGGGCGATGAGGATGCGGCCGATGGAGACATAATCCAGCCCGTTATGGGCGGAAAAGCGCGCCCTGGCTTCCGCGCCGCCGGGAAACAGCAAACGCCCGGATCCCTGGATCTGCAGGAAGAAGACGTCGATGGGCCGGCCCCAGGCAAGCGGCACGCCCAGATTCTCACGCTCGATCTCGGCGCGGGGCAGATAGGGCGTGAAGGTCTGATCCTGCGCGCGGCCCACAATGCGCTGACCTTCCAGCCCGGCGATGAATTGTCCGAGATCGGAGGTGAGAAGATCGCCCGGCCTTGCGCGGATCGCCATGGAGAATTCAAGATCGGGCTGGCTGCGCACCTCCACATAGGGCTCGTAATAGCCAGTGAGACGGCCCTGCTCGCGCACCCGGACCGGCGTGAAATTGCGCTCGAAAAAGCTGCGCGCTGAGGCTTCAGTCAGCTGCGGCCCGTCCAGCATCGCCGCCTGCAGGCAGGCGCCGCGCCAGTCGCCGGCCGTGCCGGCATAGGGCGCGCGCGCATTCATGGGCTCGTGGTCGGGACGCGCCTCGATGCGCCGGCAGCTGTTGACGAAAGCGCTGAGCGCCGGGCGCGGATCAATCTGCAGCCAGCCGTCGAGGCTTTCAAAGCGCGACGGCTCGATATGGGGGCGCTGCGCCGCCGGTGACGGCGCCGGCGCGGGCCTTGGCGCGGCGTCGTCCGTGCGGCCCGCCGGCGCCGGGCCGGGACCGGGGGCCCCGGGAGTCCCGGCGCAAGCGGCGAGCAGGAGTGTGAGGCAGGCTGCGAGCCCTGCGAGCGGCTTAAGCCGGTTTGACCGAGGCGAGACGCCAGTTCGGGTTGCCGGAAGTGACATCGCGCTCGAAGCTCCAGATCTCGTCGACCGTTTTCAGCTGGTTCAGATCGCCGGAAACCAGTTCACCGTCACGGTCGCGGGTCTCGCTGGCGATCTCGGCGCTGAAGGCCACGCGCACCTTGGCCCGATTATCGTTAAGAGAAGCTTCAACAATCTCCGCCCGCTTCACCCGCTCGATCTCGGTGGTCACGGTGTGACCGGCTTCCTCGCGCTGGGTGATGGCGCTGTCATAGGCCGCCTTCACCCGTTCAGTGAGGAGCGGCTCCAGCGCATCGCGGTCGCCCTTTGCGTAGGCGGTCACGATCATTTCATAGGCCTGGCGGGCGCCGCCGGCGAAGCCGTCTGGATCAAAGCTGCGGTCGGCGGCTGCGATTTCGGCGAGGCCTTCAGCCGCCGGGCCGGAGAAGGCCGGGCGCGGCTGCGCATCGTCGGAGATCGGGACCGGACCCGGCTGAGACGGAGCGCCCTGAGCGGCGGCGCGCTCGCGCTCTTCGCGCATGTGCTCTTCATGGGTGCGGCCCTGGGGTTTTCCCAGCGCGGAGTAGAGCCGCACGGCCAGAAACACCGCGAGTCCGGCGAAGAAGAGGATCTGCAGAATATCCATGGTGGTCGCGCGGCCCTTCAGGTCTTGCGTCGTGTGGGGTCAGATATAGGCGCTGTACGGCGCGCCGTCACCCATGGGCGCGCTTGCCGCTCAGCCGGTCCCATGCTAACCGCGCCCACCCACATGAAACATCGGCGTTCGGCGCGCACCTTCGCGCCCCGCGTCCCAGTTCAGAGATCACATCATGACCGATGCGCCCGTTCCGCCGCAGGGCGGCGACCAGCCTCAAGTGCCGTCCATCCGCGTGATGGGCCAGTATGTGAAGGATCTGTCCTTCGAAAACCCCAACGCGCCGGACTCCCTGCGCCAGGGCGCCCAGCCGCAGATCGATCTTTCGGTGGACGTGCGCGCGCGCGGTCTCGGCGACGACATGTACGAGGTCGAGCTGTTGATGTCGGCCAAGGCCGGCCGCGACGACAAGGCGATGTTCATCACCGAGCTTAGCTATGCCGGCCTGTTCCAGATCCAGAACCTGGACGATCAGGCCCGCGAGCCCTTCCTGCTGATCGAATGCCCGCGCATCATCTTCCCGTTCGCGCGCCGCATCCTGGCCGACGCCACGCGCGATGGCGGCTTCCCGCCGCTGATGCTGGAGCCGGTGGATTTCGCCGCTCTGTATCGCCGACAGCTGGCCCAGCGCGACGGCGCCGCAGGTGGTGGTGACGGCTCTAACGGCGGCGAAGGCGGGCAGCCGGTGGGTAACGCCTAGGCGGCGCCGGCCCGTCAGGCCTCGCCCGACGCCTTGAGCGTCAAGAGACCCAGAGACGACCAGAGCGGGCCGTCCATTTCGCCGACCAGGGCGGCGTGGGCGGCCCGTTCTTCGTCGGTGACCCGGCTTTTCAGCGCGGCGGGACGGGCGGGCCGCGGCTTGTACACCACGCTCTGGCTGTCGCCGCCGCCGGAGATGAAGCCCAGACCCTGCTCGCGCCCGCCATTGAGCTCGAGATAAACCTCGGCCAGAAGATAGGCGTCGATAAGCGCGCCGTGCTTGGTGCGGCTGTCCAGCGAGATGTCGAAGCGCTTGCACAGCGCGTCCAGGCTCGCCGGAGCGCCGGGAAACTTGCGCCGCGCCATGGCGGCGGTGTCGATGAAGCGCGCGGGCTCGATGGCGGCGCGCTTGCAGCGTTTCAGCTCCATATTGATGAAGCTCATATCAAACCCGGCATTGTGCGCCACCAGCTCGGATTCGCCGACAAACTCCAGGAACTCATCCGCCACTTCGGCGAATTTCGGCTTGTCTTTGAGCGCCTCCCAGGTGTGCCCGGTGAGTTTGGTGACCTCGGCGGGGATGTCGCGCTCAGGGTTGACGAGGATGCGCAGCTCCTTGCCGGTGGGGATGAAGTCGATCACCTCCACGCAGCCGAGCTCGGTGATCCGGTCGTCGATATCGTGATTGAAGCCGGTGGTCTCGGTGTCGAAAATGATCTGGCGACCGCTCATGACGGACCTTTCAGGGCGGCTATGACGTCCCGGACCTGGGCGCGGGCGGTCTCGAGCCCTTTGGAGGTGTCGATGACGTAGTGAGCCTGGGCGCGCTTGTCCGAATCAGGAATTTGCCGGGCCATTATGGCCTCAAGCTTGGCTTCGCTCATCCCCGGCCGCTGCAGGACGCGCTGCTTTTGCACAGATTCCGGGGCGCTGACGACCACCACTGCGTCCACCGTGTCAGCCTGACCCGTTTCAAGCAGAAGCGGGACGTCCAGCACCACGATTCCACGGCCTTCAGCGCGTGCGCCGTCAAAAAACGCCTGGCGCGCGGCGCCCACAAGCGGATGCACCATGGCTTCAAGGCGCGCAAAGCCGGAAGGATCCGCCTGGAGGGCCGCCGACAGCGCGGCGCGGTCAACGCCATGCTCCAGGCTGGCGCATCCGGGAAAGGCCTCTGCGATCAGGGCGCTCGCCTCTCCGCCGGGACCGTAAAGCGCGGCCACCGCCGCGTCGGCGTCAAACACCGCCGCGCCTTCCTCGGCGAACAGGGCCGCGGTGGTGGATTTGCCCATGCCGATGGAGCCGGTGAGGCCAATGACGATCATCGCCGCGCCTCCAGACGGGCTTCAAGCAGGGCGCGCACGCCGCAGCCTTCAGGCGGGGGCGCGCCGAAGAAGGCCTCAAAGCTTGGCCGGGCCTGACCGATCAGCATGGATAGTCCGTCCGCCGTCTTCAGCCCGGCCAGGCGCGCGGCCGCAAGGAACGGCGTCTGAAGCGGCGTATAGACCATGTCGAAGGCCAGCGCATCCGGCGCGCAAGACGTAAAGTCCGGCGCAAGCGCCGGCTTGCCCGCCATGCCCAGAGAGGTGGCGTTGATCACCAGCGCCGCGCCGTTAAGCGCGCGAGGCTCAGGCGTCTCATATACCGACGCCTCAAGCCCGAATTCCGCAGCCAGGCGCGCGGCGGCGGCGCGGGTGCGGTTCACGATGCGGATCTCGCGGCTTTGCCCTGCAAGGTGAAACAGCGCCGCGCGCGCCGCCCCGCCCGCGCCGATCAGCACGGCCGGCCCGGCGCCCGCGTCTTCGCTCAGGGCGGCGGCGACTCCCACAATGTCGGTATTGTCGGCGCGGATGCGCCCATCGCCCTGAAAGGTCAGCAGATTGGCCGCGCCGACACGGCGCGCCGCGTCGCTCACCTCATCGGCCAGGATGAGCGCCGCGGTCTTGTGGGGCAGCGTGACATTGAGCCCGGCCATCCCCATGGCGCGCGCAGCATGGACGGCGCGGGCGAACCGCTCAGGCGGAATCTCCAGAACGCCATAGCGGCCCTCGCGCCCTGAAGCCGACAGCCAGCAGGCCATCATGGCCGGCGAAAGCGAATGGGCGGCGGGCCAACCGGCGACCGCGGCGAACGGCGCCTCACGATCGATGGGTTGGTGGTCCGGCGCCTCGCGGCTCATTTGGCGAGCGCGCCCCGGCGGCGCAGTTCAGCCAGAACCGGCAGAAGATCGAGGCCCAGCACCGCGAAGAAGCCGCCCTCCACATGCTCGAAAAGCTGCGCGCCCAGGCCTTCAAACGCGTAGGCGCCCACGCCCTTGGTGAGGATGTCGCCGGCGCGCGCCATGTAATCATCCAGAAATTCGTCCGTGACCTGGCGCATCACCATGCGGCACGCGCTTTTGTGGCGCCAGACGATCTCGCCGTCTTCAGCAAAGGCGACGGCGCCCTTGAGCCAGTGGGTCCGGCCGCGCAGCATCGCCAGGCGCTTGCGCGCCTCATCGGCGTCCTTCGCCTTGTCAAAAGTCTTGCCGTCGAATTCCAGCACCTGATCGGCCCCGATCACCAGGCCCTGACGTCGCTTCGACACGGCCAGCGCCTTGGCCTCGGCCAGGTGAAGCGCCAGATCACCGGGATCGCCGTCGAACGCGGCTTTCAGGGCGGACTCGTCCACATCGGCCGGATCGACCAGGAAGGACACGCCGGCGTTATTCAAGAGAGCCCGGCGGGACGCCGAGCCGGAGGCGAGCACGATATCAGTCATGGTGAGCGTCTGGTCCGATGTTCGTTCAGCAGGTTGATGATCTTGGCTGCGGTTTCCTCGATGGATCGCCGCGTCACCTCTATACTGGGCCAGCCATGCCGGGCGAACAGCCGCTTGGCGAACACGACCTCCTCACGCACGGCGTCCTCCTCCACATAGCCGGTGTCGCGCTCTTCATTGAGGTTCAAGAGCCGGTTGCGCCGGATCTGGACGATGCGTTCAGGCGTGGCCGTCAGTCCCACGATGAGCGGCTTTTTCAGAGTGAAGATCACTTCCGGGATCACGGCGCCCGGCACGATGGGAATATTCGCCGTGCGAATGCCGCGATGGCCGAGATAAATGCTTGTGGGCGTCTTGGACGTGCGCGAAATCCCCAGAAGGATCACATCGGCGCTGGCGTAATCGTCTCCGGCCCCGTCATCATGGGCCATCGAATAATTCATCGCCTCGATGCGCCGGTAGTAATCTGCGTCCAGGACACGCTGCGCGCCGGCCTTGCCGCGGATCGAGGCGCCGAGATAGCCCGACAACGTCGCCTGGATCGGATCAAGCACCGCGATGGCCGGCATGTTCAGGCGCGCGCAGCAATCTTCCAGCTGGCGGCGCAGCTCCTCGTTGACCAGCGTGTACATGACGATGCCGGGATAATCCTCGATATGCGCCAGCGCCCGCTCCATCTGGCGCGGCGAGCGTACAAGAGCGAACAGGTGCTCGATGGGAACCACCTGCTCGAACTGGGCCACCGAGGCGTGCATCACCTGCATCAGCGTCTCGCCGGTGGAGTCCGAGATCATGTGAACGTGGAAATGAATGGCGGCCGAATGTGTATCGGACATGGGGCGGGTGCGGTCCTTCGGGCCCGGTTCGGGGTCGCTCAGCCTGTGAATAAACGCCCGATTTGTCCACGTCGTCCACGGCGGCGGCGCACTTTGAGGATGATATCGCTCAGCGGCGCCCGGCGGCGCCCGGATGTCCCCGGTTCATTGCTGAACGCGGTGTGCATAACCGAGCGCTGTTCAAAACCGGTCACGTGAATGCGCCTAGTTGCGCTTTCCAGTCCCGGCGATCCCCCGTTAACGCTCGATTAATTATAGTAAATAAAGAGTTAATCATGGACTTTCCACACGCCTGAAACCCGGCGGACAACCGCTTCCAACAGGCTGTGGGAATCCGGCGCCGCTGTGGACGGGGCGTGGTTTTCCCCGCAAACCGGCCCTCTACTCCATACCCCTTCCTTTTTATTGAATGAAAAGACGGCTAAGAGGCTGGAAAGCGGGTGTGCGTAACTCGCCAGGACCAAAGCTCGCCACCGGGCTGAACAAGACATGTCGGAAGGACCATCATGCGTTCCAACAAACCCTTCCTCGCCGCGCTCGCCGGCGAAACCCTGACCCCGCCGCCGGTCTGGCTGATGCGCCAGGCAGGGCGCTATCTGCCCGAATATCGTGAGGTCAGGGCCAAGCAGCCCGATTTCATCAATTTCTGTCTGAACCCGGAAGCGGCCGCCGAAGTGACCCTGCAGCCGATCCGGCGCTACGGGTTCGACGCGGCCATCGTATTCGCCGACATTCTGCTCATTCCCTACGGGCTTGGCCAGAAGACCTGGTTTGAAAAGGGCGAGGGCCCCAAGCTCACCCCGCTGACGCGCGCCATGCAGGATTCGCTCGATGTGGATCGCGCCCGTGAAGTCCTGAAGCCGGTGAGCGAGACCCTCGCCCGGGTAAAGGCGGACCTTCCCGACGAAACCGCGCTGATCGGGTTCTGCGGCTCGCCCTGGACGGTGGCCACCTACATGATCGAGGGGGGCGGTTCGAAGGACCGGTTTGAAACCCGCGCGCTGGCCTGGTCGGACCCTGAGCGTTTTGATGCGCTGATGGACATCCTTGTGGAATCCAGCGCGCTCTATCTCGCCGATCAGGCCGCCGCCGGCGCCGATGCGCTCAAAGTGTTTGATTCCTGGGCTGACGGGCTTCCAGATCCGCTGTTTGACCGGGTGGTGATCGAGCCCACCCGCAAAATCGTAGCGCGCCTGCGTGAGCTGGGCGTAACTGCGCCGGTCATCGGCTTTCCCCGCGGCGCCGGGCCGCAGGCGGTGCGCTATGCGCAGAAGACAGGCGTCACGGCGCTGGCTCTGGATCACGGCGTGGACACAGGCTGGGCCATGGAGGCCTTCCCCAAGGACCTGCCGCTTCAAGGCCAGCTTGACCCGGCGGTGCTGCGCGCGGGCGGGGCGGTGCTTGACGCCGAGGTGGACCGTCTGCTTTCCACATGGGGGGGTCGGCCCTATGTCTTCAATCTGGGTCACGGGATTCATCTCAATACCCCGCCGGAAAACGTGGCGCAGCTTCTGCGCCGGATTCGCGGCGCTTGAGGGAAGGGAAGATCATGGCGCGGCGCGTTGCGGTGGTGCTGTTCAATCTGGGCGGACCGGACAAGCCGGACAGCGTGCGGCCGTTTCTGCGCAACCTGTTCCGCGATCCGGCGATCATCGCCGCCCCGGCGCCGGTGCGTGAATTTCTCGCCTGGCTGATCTCCACCACCCGCGCAAAAGGGGCCACGGAAAACTACGAGAAGATGGGCGGAGGTTCGCCTCTGGTCCCGGAAACGCTCAAACAGGCCGACGCCTTGACCGCGGCGCTCAAAGACGCCTCGCCGGGCGACGAGTTTCGTTGCTTTCTGGCCATGCGCTACTGGCATCCCTTCGTGAAGGAGGCCGTAGCCGAGGTGAAGGCGTGGGCGCCCGACGAGGTGGTGCTGCTGCCGCTCTATCCGCAGTTTTCCACCACGACGACGGCGAGCTCGCTGAAGGCCTGGAAAGACGCCGGCGGACCGGAGGCGCGTAAAATCTGCTGCTATCCCACGCAGCGCGATTTCATCACCGCCCACGCCAAGCTGGTGGAAGAGACCTGGATCAAGGCCGGACGGCCGGAAAACCCTCGCGTGCTGTTTTCCGCCCACGGGCTGCCCGAGATCACCGTGGCCAAGGGCGACAGCTATCAGTGGCAGGTGGAGCAGACCGTGGCCGCGGTGGTGAAGCGCCTGCCCGAGCCGTTGAAAACCCATGAAATCTGCTATCAGTCGCGCGTCGGTCCGCTGAAATGGATCGGCCCGGCCACCGAAGACGCCATCGAGCGCGCCTGTGAGGAAGACAAGCACATCATTCTTTCGCCCATCGCCTTTGTCTCCGAACATATCGAGACGCTGGTGGAGCTGGACGAGGAGTATGGCGAGCTCGCCGAGGAATGGGGCGCGCGCGGCTATGACCGGGTGCCGGCGCTTGGAACGCAGCCTGATTTCATCTCTGGTCTGAAGACGTTGACGCTGGACGCGCTCGCCGGCGACGCCGGGCTCAAACCGCCGAACGGCGCGCTGATCTGTCCGGCCGAGTTTGGCCGTTGCCCCTGCCGTGAGGCCGGGCTTGTCATGGCCGCCGAGGCGAGCGACAAAGCGGCATGATCGAGTTTCTCACTCCCGGTTCCTACGGCTACCTCACCATCAAGGCGCTGCACATCATTGCGGTGATCTTCTGGATGGCGGGCATGCTCTATCTGCCCCGCCTGTTCGTGTATCATCACCAGGCGAGCGCCGGCGGCGAGCTGGAAACCGCGCTTCTGACCCAGGAACGCAATCTTCTTCGCATCATCCTGAACCCGGCGCTGATCGCGGTTTGGGTGTTCGCCATCGTGATGATCGTGGCCAATCCGAGCCTGTTTTCCCAAGGCTGGTTTCACGTGAAACTGCTCCTGGTGCTGGCTTTGTCCGGTATTCACGGCTTTTACGCCGCCAGCGCCAAAAAATTCGCCGGCGGCGGTCGGCCGCGCACGGAAAAGTTCTGGCGCCTGATCAATGAAGCGCCCGCCATCGCGGTTATCGTGATCGTGCTTCTGGCCATCGTGAAGCCGTTCTAGCCTCGCGCGCGACTTGACGCGTGAACCCGGCTGTGTCACGGATTTGGTCAAGTCCTGAACGGATCCCTTCCTTTCACGCCCGGTTTGACCTTCGGCCCCTTTGCGGCCGGACAGGCTGCCGGACGTCCCACACAACCCATAGCCGCCCGTAAAGTCTTCAGACAGCGGCGCGGCCCCGCATGGCCCGGCCGGGCCGGCGCCGTTCATCGGGCGCCGGTCTCTGGTGGGCGAGGCGGCCAGTTAATCGGACACCCACGCGTGGTTGATACCTATATGAACGACGATCAGTACGACTCCGACGACACTCAGGACGACGGTGACGAGGGCCCGCGCACCGGCGCCCGGATCGATCAGCGCATGTCGCTTCAGGAACTCAAAGAGAAAAGCCCTGCCGAGCTGGTTCAGCTCGCGGAGGAGCTGGATATTGAAAACGCGGCCTCTCTGCGAAAGCAGGGCATGATGTTCGCAATCCTGAAAGCGCTTGCCGACGAGGGCGCGGAGATTTATGGCGGCGGAACGCTGGAAGTGCTGCAGGACGGGTTCGGGTTCCTGCGCGCGCCGGAATCCAATTATCTGCCTGGTCCTGACGACATCTATGTCTCGCCCAACCAGATCCGCAAGCTGGGCCTTCGCACCGGCGATACGGTGGAAGGCGAGATCCGGTCCCCCAATGACAGCGAGCGGTATTTCGCGCTTCTCAAGGTCAGCTCGATCAATTTCGAGAGCCCCGATCAGGTGCGCCACAAGGTGCACTTCGACAATCTCACGCCGCTCTATCCTGACGATCGTTTCCATATGGAGCTGCCCGATCCCACCAAGAAGGATCGCTCGGGCCGTGTGATCGACATCGTGGCGCCGCTGGGCAAGGGTCAGCGCGCGCTCATTGTTGCGCCGCCCCGCACCGGCAAGACGGTGCTGATGCAGAATATCGCCCACGCCATCGAGGTGAATCACCCCGACAGCTATCTCATGGTGCTGCTCATCGACGAGCGCCCGGAGGAAGTCACCGACATGCAGCGCACGGTGAAGGGCGAGGTCGTCGCCTCCACCTTCGACGAGCCGGCGACGCGCCACGTTCAGGTGGCTGAAATGGTGATCGAGAAGGCCAAGCGCCTGGTGGAGCACAAGCGCGACGTGGTGATCCTTCTGGACTCCATCACGCGCCTGGGCCGGGCCTACAACACGGTCGTGCCGAGCTCCGGCAAGGTGCTCACCGGGGGTGTGGACGCCAACGCCCTGCAGCGCCCCAAGCGCTTCTTCGGCGCCGCCCGCAATATCGAGGAGGGCGGCTCGCTGACCATCATCGCCACCGCGCTGATCGACACGGGGTCGCGCATGGACGAGGTGATCTTCGAGGAATTCAAGGGCACCGGTAACAGTGAAATCGTGCTGGACCGAAAGGTCGCCGACAAGCGCGTCTTCCCGGCCATCGACATCCTCAAGTCCGGCACCCGCAAAGAAGAACTTCTGGTTCCGCGCGTGGATCTGCAGAAGACCTATGTCCTGCGCCGGATCCTCAATCCCATGGGCACCCAGGACGCGATCGAGTTCCTGCTGGGCAAACTCAAGGAAACCAAGGCCAACTCCGAATTCTTCGACTCCATGAATACGTAGACGGCGCTTTTACGCGCCCATGGAAAAGCCGGCTCCCTAAGGGGGCCGGCTTTTTTGTTTGCGCTCTGTCTCATCCGTCCCGCCCCTGCCGGTTTCAGCCCGGTGCGGCCGCCAGGACGGGCTCGCTCAACTGCGTGATGATGCGGTCGATCTCGCTGCGGAAATACATCGCGATCCTCTGCTGCTCGTCGATCACGGCGGGATCTGTGGCGTAGAAATCGCCGATGATCAGCAGATTCTCGTCGTTCAGCCGGTTGGCCGGGTCGGTGTAATTGAAGCTGCCGGCGATCACGACCGTATCGTCCAGGGTCATCAGCTTGTGGTGCAGCTTGCCCACATGGTTGTTCGGCGGATCGATGTCGCGATTGGCCTTGATCATGAAGGCACGGGGCCGGCGCTCCGGCGGAGCCGCGGCTCCGGCCTCGGCGATGAGCCGTGTCGCCGCCCATTTCTGGTTCCCCTGACCGCGATCGAACACGCCGGTGAGCTTCACCCCGGCGTCGGCGGCGCGGATGAAGGCGTCGTCGACACCCGATGATTGGGCGAAGGTGAAGATGGCGAAGTCGATCCGGTCACGGGCTTTGAGGATCTGCTTCATGATCTCCAGCTCGGGCGTGTGATCGGGCGCGAAGATCGCGCGCACCTGGACCCCGCCCACCGAGCAATTGCGCGGCGACGGATCGTGGCGGTCGCGGGCCGGTCCGAAGGTGCCGTCCCACATCTCCTCAAACTCGGCGAGGAATTCGCGCGCGAGCCAGCCGTCCTCCACGATGACGATATGGTTCAGATTGCCCTTGCGCGCCGGGCCCTCTTCGGTGACGCCCACCCCGGTCCAGGTGAAGTTCGTGGACCCGGTGAGAACGCCGCGGGTCCGCTCGCCGGGATCGCGGACGATGAATTTCTGGTGGAAAATGTGGGGGTTGTAGTCGGCGCGCACATCGATGCCGGCGCGCAGAAGCGCCGCGACGAGCATGCGGTTTTCCTCGTCCTCCACCGCTTCGTTGAGATCGAACGGGTCGGCGGCCGGCTTCCCGGCCCGCAGGTAATCCTGTTCCAGCACCATGCGCACCCGCACGCCGCGGCTCCGGGCCCGGACGATCGCGCGGGCGATGGGCCGCGATTCGAGCTCCTGCACCGCAATGGCCAGGGTGTCGCGGGCGCCGTCGATGAAATCGACAATGGCTTCAAGAAGATCGTCCGGACCGCCGCAGATGGGCGGCCCGCAGAAAATCCGGATGCGTCCGCCTGCGAATGACGCCATGCTCGCCTCCACTGTCCTTGCACGTCAGCTTGAGTGAAACAGGCAGGCGGATGCAAATCAAAATTGAATGACGGAGCCTTCCATGGTCGCTGAACCGCGCTACACCCTCTTCCACGCCCCCATGTCCCGGTCGGTCCGAGTGCGCTGGGCGCTGGAGGAGATGGGGCTGCCCTATACGCTGGAGCGAGTGGAGTTCACCCGCGGGGATGTGGGCGGTGCGGCGTTCAAAGCCGTCAATCCGCTTCAGAAAGTCCCGGCGTTCAGAGATGGCGAGACGGTGATTCTCGAAAGCCTGGCGATCGTCGAATACCTGCTGGCTAAAAATGCGCCGAGCCCGCTGGCGCTGACGCCGGACGAGGCGGAGTTCGGCCGCTATCTGGAATGGATGCATTTTGGCGAGGCGACCATGTCCATGTCGGTCAATCTCACCCTGGCCCACGGCGCGCTGCTGCCGGAGGCGCACCGCAATCCGGGCGTTCTCAAATGGGCGCGCGATGCGGTGGACAAGCAGCTCACCATGCTCGCCGAGCGCGGCCTCGCCGACGGGCGCGACTTTCTCGCCGGCGGCCGGCTCACCGCCGCCGACATGAGCGTCGGCTACATGCTCTATCTTCTAAAGATCGTGAAGCAGTTCGATGGAGCGCCCGAATCCGTGCGAGCCTATTTTGACCGCCTGCGCGAGATCGACAGCTGGAAGCGGGCGAGCGCGGATTAGCCGGAAAAAAGGCGGCGCCATGTGTGGCGCCGCCTTTGATCAGGTCGGTTTTTATCAAACCTGGTGGATCAAGGCCGCGCCGCCTCACACCCGTCCAGCACGCTGCGCGCCGTCTCGCGTGCGTTCAGCGCCGCCGCCGCAGCCGGGACGTCGTCGACGCTGATCACTTCGGCGCCGTTGGAGGCCAGCAGGGCGTAATCGACGCTGCCGTCGCGCTCGCCGCCGAAATCGCCGTAGCTGGTTTCCAGGCCTGCGTCCGCCAAAAGGGCGTCCAGGTCCGGGTTACCGGTTCCCACGCCCAGCCAGGCGGTGAAGCGGGACAGATCTGCGCCCGCTTCGCGCAGAGCGGCGAGATCTGCGAGATCATTGATACCGACACTGATCATCACCGCCGGCAGGCGCTCGTGCAGGGCCAGGGCGTCGTCCATGGAATAGGTGATCACCACCGAGCGATCCACCGCGTCGGCGGCCTCCAGAGCCGCAGCGATCTCCTCGAACTCCGGATTCTTCAGGTCCACCTGTGCGATGCCGCGCCCGTCAAGATAGGCGAGCGCCGCCTCGAAGCTGGGCACGCGCTCGCCGGTGGGGGCGCCGTCAACATCCACCAGCTCCAGGGCGGAAACCTCCGCATACGTCATTTCTGCGATGTTTCCGGTTCCGGTGGTGGTGCGGTCGACGGTGCGGTCATGCATCAGGACCAGCGCGCCGTCGGCGGTGCGGAACACGTCCATCTCGGCGAACACCGCCCCGTCGGCGAGGCTCGCCTCGATGGCGCGCAGCGAGTTCTCCGCCGCGCCCGGTCGGTCGCCGGCCCGGTGGGCCTGAAGGAAGGTCGCCCCGTTCTCGCGGGCGCAGTCGAGATAGGCGGCGAGATCGACGCCGGCGAGCCAGGCGTCCGCCCCGGCTTGCGCGGCGGGCGCAGCGTTCTCGGCGCCGGCAAGGTTCGCAGGCGCGGCCTCGGCCGCTGCATCGGACGCCGACTCAGAGCCCGCCTCGGGCTGACAGGCGGAAAGGGCGAAGACGCTGGCAGCGAGGAAAAGCGGCGTGGCGAAGCGAAGCATGAGGCGGTGTCCTATTTCAGATTTTGCTGCAGGAAGGCGCGGGTGCGGGTGTTGGCGAGATCGGCGTCCTCGGCGTGGAAATGCTCCCCGCCCTGTCGCGCGAAGGCGTGATCCCGCTCCGGATAACGGTGAATCGTGACATGCCCGTTACCGGCCAGCCCGTTCATGATCTGGCTCTGCGCCTCCGTGGGCACGAACCCGTCCTCACCGGCCATGTGCAGCATGAGGGGCTTCTGGATGTCTTTCGCTTCATCCAGGCGCTCCTGGATGTTCACCCCGTAAAAGCCGACGCAGGCGTCCGCGTCGGTGCGGCAGGCGGTGAGATAGGCCAGAAGCCCGCCCAGGCAGTAGCCCACGGCGCCCGCCTTGCCGTTGCCTGCACGCCGCGCGTAGTCGAGGGTCGCGGCGATGTCTTTCACTCCGAGGCCCGGGTCGAACTTGCCGAACAGGTCGAACGCCTTGTCCCATTCCGCCTTGGTCTTGTCGGTGATGTTGACGCCGGGCTCGATGCGCCAGAACAGGTCCGGGCAGATGGCGCGGTACCCCTGATCGGCGTAATCGTCCACCAGATCGCGCATGACCTGGTTCACCCCGAAAATCTCCTGGATGACGATGAGGGCCGGACCGTCGCCGTTTTCATAGGCCATGAAGCCGCCGTCGGGGCCGTTGATCGTGATGTCCTTGCCGGGCATTTGAAACCTCCAGAGAGCTGTGTGCTTTTGCTTGGCGCCTGTGGGGCCTATGGTGAAGCCGGGCGCTCCAGGCGCGCCCAAGGAAGGCGGAGGCCGCTATGAAGGTCAACATCAATATCGAGTGCACGCCGCAGGAGGCCCGCGCCTTTTTCGGCTTGCCCGACGTGACGCCTCTCAATGAGGCGCTGGTGGGCGAGATGCAGAAGCGCATGGGCGAGAACATGGACGCCATGGAGCCCGAAGCGCTGATGCGCTCCTGGATGAGCTATGGCGGTGAATGGCAGAAGCAGTTCATGGGGCTGATGGCTCAGGCCGCCGGCGGGGCGGGCGGTCCCAAGGGCGATAAAGACCGCTAACCCCCTATGCAGGATACCATATTTGCTCTCGCCAGCGCGCCCGGGCGTTCCGGGGTGGCTGTGATCCGCGTGTCCGGTCCCCTGGCCGGGCCGGCGCTGGATGCCGTGGCCGGCGCGCCGCGCCCGGCGCCGCGGGCGGCTGCGTTGCGCCGCTTCATCGCCGCCGACGGGTCCGAGATCGATCGTGGACTGGTGCTGTGGTTTCCCGGGCCGGCGAGCTTCACCGGGGAGGATTGCGCCGAGTTTCAGGGCCATGGCGGCCCGGCGGTGATCTCGGCGCTTGCCGAGGCGCTGACCGCGCTGGGCCTGCGGCCGGCCGGAGCCGGCGAGTTCACGCGCCGGGCGTTCGAAAACGCGAAGATGGATCTCACCGAAGCCGAGGGCTTGGCTGATCTCATCGACGCGGAAACGCAAGGCCAGCGCGAACAGGCGCTCGCACAGATGACCGGCGCCCTGCGCCAGCTCTATGAGGTCTGGCGCGAGGCGCTGATCTCGGTGCTGGCGGCGCTGGAGGGCGAGATCGATTTTCCCGACGAGGACGATGTCCCCGAACATCTCTCCGCCACCGCGGGCGAGCCGCTGGACGATCTCATCGCGGCGCTGACCGCCCATCTTGATGATGACCGGCGGGGGGAGCGGGTGCGTGACGGGTTTGTCGTCGCTCTCATCGGCGCCCCGAACGCCGGCAAGTCCTCACTTCTGAACGCCCTGGCGCGCCGCGACGCGGCCATCGTCACCGATATTCCCGGCACCACGCGTGACATTCTTGAGGTGCGACTTGTCCTGGGCGGCTTCCCGGTGATCCTCGCCGATACGGCCGGCCTGCGCGAAGCCGCCGACAGCATCGAGGCCGAGGGCGTACGTCGCGCGCTGGCCCGGGCGGAGGACGCCGATCTGCGCCTGGGCGTGGTGGATGTTTCACGTGAAACATCGCCTCCGATCCTGTCGCGCCTGAGGCCGGGGGATGCGCTCATCCTGAACAAGACTGATCTCGCCGGGGCGGGTTCGATCCCGACGCCGGACGGCGCGGAGCGGTTTGAGTTGGCGGCGAAGACCGGCGCCGGTGTCGAGGCTCTAGAGGTCTGGCTCAGCGAGACCGTCAGAGCGCGCCTGTCACGCCGTGAATCCCCGGCACTGTCACGGGCGCGCCACCGCCAGGCGGTGGGTCGCGCGCTGGAGCATCTGCAGACGGCTCGTGTGCGCCTTCTGGACGCGCCGGAGCTGGCGTCGGCTGAGGTTCATCTGGGCTTGCGGGCCCTGGAGAGCCTGACAGGCCGCATTGACGTGGAGGACGTGCTGGACCGGGTATTCAGCCAGTTCTGCATCGGAAAATAGGACGGGTTTCGGATCACGCAATCAGGGCGGCGCCTCGACTCCGCCTTCATCCTCGCTTATCTAACCGGCAACTGATCGAGCCGGCGTGCGCCGGACCCTCGGCTGCAGGATCCTTGTCATGATCGACACCCTCAAACAGCCCGGCGCGGCGCGCTGGGACGTCATCGTCATCGGCGGCGGCCATGCCGGCTGCGAAGCCGCCAGCGCCGCCGCGCGCCTTGGCGCCAGAACGCTGCTCATGACCCACCGCGCCGCCACCATCGGCGAGATGAGCTGCAATCCGGCGATCGGCGGCCTCGGCAAGGGCCATCTGGTGCGCGAGGTGGACGCGCTGGATGGTCTCATGGGCCGGATCGCCGATGTTTCGGGCATTCAGTTCCGGCTGCTCAATCGTTCCAAGGGCCCGGCGGTGCGCGGCCCGCGCACCCAGTCTGATCGCCGCCTCTATCGCGAGGCGATGCAGGCCGAGCTTGCCGGGCACGCCAATCTGGAAATTGCGGAAGCGGCTGCTGAAGACCTCATCGTGGTCGGCGGCGCCTGCGCCGGCGTCATCGACGCCCATGGGCGCGAGTGGCCGGCGGGCGCCGTCGTGCTCACCACCGGCACCTTTCTCAAGGGCGTCATCCATCGTGGCGCGGAGCGTATTCCGGCGGGGCGGCATGGCGAGCAGCCGGCGGTGGGGCTCTCGGATCGTCTTTACGGGCTGGGCCTTCAAATGGGCCGTCTGAAAACCGGCACGCCGGCTCGCCTTGACGGCTCCACCATCGACTGGGCCAGCCTGGAGATGCAGCAGGCGGACGCGGAGCCCGTGCCGTTCTCCTTCATGAACGACGCGATCCACGTGAAACAGATCGCGTGCGGGATCACCCGCACCACGGAAGCGACCCATCAGATCATCGCCGATAATCTGGGTCAGTCGGCGGTTTATGGCGGGGCGATTTCGGGCAAGGGCCCGCGCTATTGTCCCTCCATCGAGGACAAGGTGGTCCGTTTCGCCGACCGCACCAGCCACCAGGTTTTCCTGGAGCCGGAGGGGCTGGACGACGACACGGTTTATCCCAACGGGATCTCCACCTCGCTTCCGCCTGATGTCCAGGATGCCTTTCTGAGGACCATGCCCGGCCTCGAGCGCGCGCAGGTGCGCCGCTATGGCTACGCCATCGAGTATGATTATGTGGATCCGCGCGAGCTGTCGGCGACGCTCCAGGTGCGCCGCCTGCCGGGCCTGTATCTGGCCGGGCAGATCAACGGCACCACAGGCTATGAAGAAGCCGCCGCCCAAGGTTTGATGGCGGGCCTGAATGCGGCGCTGGCCGTGGGCGGTTCCGGGCCGTTCGTGCTGGACCGGTCCCAGGCCTATATCGGCGTGCTGGTCGATGACCTGATCACCCGCGGCGTCACCGAGCCCTATCGCATGTTCACCTCGCGGGCCGAATACCGGCTGACCCTGCGCGCCGACAACGCCGATCAGCGCCTGACCGATGTGGGTCTGGCGCTGGGGGCGGTGGGTGTTTCACGTGAAACACGCTGGCGCGCCAAGGCCGAAGCGCTGGCGGCGGCGCGCACTCGCGCCCATGAGCTGACGTTGACACCGGCCGAAGCATCGCGCCACGGCCTCAAGGTCAATCAGGACGGCAAACGCCGGAACCTGCTGGAGCTCCTGTCCTATCCCGCCATCGTCTGGAGTGACATGGCTGCGATCTTCCCGGAGCTGAACGCCCTGTCGAAGGACGTGGCCGAGCAGATCGAGATCGATGCGGTCTATCACGGCTATATCGACCGCCAGCAGGCCGACATCGTCGCCTTCCGCAAGGATGAAGGCGTGCGCATTCCAGTCGGCTTCGATTACGCCTCGGTGGGTGGGCTCTCCAATGAGGTTCGCGAAAAGCTGGAGCGGGCGGAGCCCGCGACGCTGGGGCAGGCGGCCCGCATCGAGGGCGTCACCCCGGGCGCGCTCACTGCGGTGCTGGCCCGGCTGAAACGGCTCGAGCGCGAACGGAAAACGGCGTGAGCGGCGCGCAGAGCGGAACGTGGCGGGGGTCTGCGTCTGAGCATGGCGCAGCGTTCGACGCCGAAGCCTTCGCCGCCGAAACCGGTGTTTCACGTGAAACACTGGCGCGGTTCGAGACCTGGCGACGTCTGCTGGAAGAGACGAATGCGCACACCAATCTGGTGGGCCGTTCAACTACCTCCGAGTTCTGGCATCGCCATGCCCTTGATAGCTGGCAGATCTATGAACGGGGTTGTGAGCTGAGGCCGGGCGCGACGCGCTGGGCGGATCTTGGCTCCGGCGCGGGCTTTCCCGGTTTCGCTGTCGCCTTCGGCCTGTTGCAGGCGGGGGCGGCCGGCGCGCGCGTTCATCTGGTGGAGTCCGTCGCCAAGAAGACGGCCTTTCTGAACGCCGTCGCCCAGGAGACCGGGGCGCCGGTGACTGTGCTCTGCGACCGGGCCGAATCTCTTCATCCTGTCCCTGAAGTGGATATCGTAACCGCCCGCGCCATGGCGCCTCTGGGCAGATTGCTCGGATATGTGCAGCCATTTGTGGATAAGGGGGCGCTGGCCCTCCTTCCCAAAGGCGGGCGGTATAAAGAGGAATTGACCGAGGCCCGCAAAAGCTGGACCTTCGAGGTCGAGGTCATACCGAGCCGGACGAGCCCGGACGCCGCCATTCTCAAAATCGAGGGCCTGACCCGTGTCTGACACCCCCCGGAATGCTCCGCCCAAGGTTATCGCCATCGCCAACCAGAAGGGCGGGGTGGGCAAGACCACCACGGCGATCAATCTCGCCACGGCGCTTGCGGCCATCGGCCAGAAGGTCGTGGTGCTCGATCTTGATCCTCAAGGCAACGCGTCCACCGGGCTGGGCGTCGGGCGCGCCGAGCGCAAGGCCACCAGCTATGATGTTCTGGTCAACGAGCAGCCCATGGAAGAGGCGCTCATCGACACCAGCGTGCCCGGCCTCTCCATCATCCCTTCAGATGTGGATCTGTCGGGCGCCGAGCTGGAGATCTCCAGCGCGCCGCGCCGCTCGTACCGGCTGCGCCACGCCATCGACCGCTTCCGCCGGGCGCTGGCCGCCAAGGGCGAGCAATGCGACTACGTGCTCATCGACTGCCCGCCGTCTTTGAACCTTCTCACCGTCAACGCCATGACGGCGGCGGATTCGGTGATGGTGCCGCTGCAGTGCGAGTTTTTTGCGCTGGAGGGTCTGACCCAGCTCATGCGGACCATTGAGCTGGTGCGGGCGAACCTCAACAAGACGCTTATTATTCAGGGCGTTGTGCTGACAATGTATGACAAGCGCAATAATCTTTCCGCCCAGGTGGCCGCCGATGTGCGCGAGCATTTCGGCGACAAGGTGTATGACACGGTCATACCGCGCAATGTGCGCGTCTCCGAGGCGCCGAGCTTTGGCAAGCCGGTGATCCTGTACGATCTGGCGTGCTCGGGCTCCCAAGCCTATCTGAAACTCGCCAAGGAAGTCGTGCGCCAGGAGCGTAAGGGCGCGCCGGCGTTGACCCCGGCATGAGCGGCGACGACGACAAGCCCCGCAGCCGCGGCCTCGGCCGGGGCCTCTCTGCGCTTCTGGGCGAAGGCGAAGCCGCCGATGCGGTGCGCGACGCCGAGACCGCGTCGGCGCGCGCGGGCGGCGGCGGCGTCAAGATCATCCCCATCGAGCTGCTGGAGCCCAATCCAGATCAGCCGCGCAAGACCTTTGTAGAGGCCGAGCTCGCTGAGCTCGCCGAGAGCATCGCCGACAAGGGCCTGCTGCAGCCGCTGCTGGTGCGGCCCATGCGGGGACCGGATGAGCGCTACCAGATCGTCGCCGGCGAGCGCCGCTGGCGCGCAGCCCAGCGCGCCCACCTGCATGAAGCGCCGTGTATCGTGCGCGAGCTCACCGATCGCGAGACGCTGGAAATCGCGATTGTCGAAAATGTTCAACGCTCTGACCTTAATCCAGTTGATGAAGCGCGGGCCCTGAAACAGCTGGTGGAGACCTTCGGTCATACCCAGGAAGACGTGGCGCGCGCTGTCGGTAAGTCCCGCGCCCATGTGGCCAACATGCTGCGCCTCCTGGCGCTGCCGCGCGGCGTTCTTGAAAAGCTGGAAAGCGGCGCGCTGAGCGCCGGCCATGCCCGCGCCGTCGCCACGGCGCCGGATCCTGACGCGCTGGCGGACCGCATCGTCGCGGAGGGCCTGTCGGTGCGCGCCACGGAGAAGCTGGCGCGGGATGTTTCCAGCCGGCCCGAGCGCAAGCGTGTCCAGGGCGCCCCGGAAACCAAGGACGCCGACACCCGCGCGCTTGAAGCTGACCTCGCCGCGCGCCTCGGCCTCGACGTGGAGATCCACCACACCGGCGAGAAGGGCGAGGTGCGCGTGCGCTTCGCGTCTCTGGAGCAGCTCGATGAAGTTTGCCGCCGACTCTCGCAAGGCGGGCAGTCTGGCGCATACTAACCTGAAACGTGTGCGTCTCAGAGCCGCTGAAATCCGGCGCACCCTACCCCAGTACTACTACAGACGCCCACAGCGCGATCGATGCGAATTCCGCAATGAAATCAATGATGATTGAGGGCGAAATCTAGCGCCGAGGCGCACCCGCCCGCGCCAGCCGCAAGATCAGCTCGCCGACGATCGCCTCGGCCGGGGCGCCGGAGCGCTTCACCGCGCGCTCGGCGTCAAAGGCCAGGCGCCGGGCATGGTCGAGCCGCCGGCCGGAGAAGTTTTTCGCGGCGCGCTTGAAGGCGTCCGCCGGCGGGCCGAATCGCGGCGCCCCGGCGCGCATCAGCGCGCCTGCGTCCCCGCCGCCCGCATGGAACATGTCCAGCTGGTCGATGCGCCGCTGCAGAGCCCTGAGGACCGCCACCGGGCTGGTTCCGGCGCCCACGGCGCGGGCATAGGCCGAATCAGCGCGCGCGGGTTCGCCGCCGAGCGCAGGCTCCAGGATCTGATCCAGCGCCGCTTCGGCGCCCACGGCGCTGATGGCGCCGATGTCGGCGCGCTCTATGCGGGCGGGCTCACCGCCGCGTTGCGATGCGAGGCCCTTATAGAGGATGAGTTTTTCAACCTCGCTGCGGGCCAGCGCCCGGTCGCCCTCCAGATAGGGCGCCAGCACCGCCCTGGCGTCGGGTGCGAGGGTGAGGCCTTCCTCGGCGAGTTGCGCTTCGGCGAGGGCCAGAAGGTCGCGCGTCTCGTCGGCGTAACACGGCACCGCCAGGCACGACGCGCCGTCCTCGGCGGCTTTTCGCAGCTTTGACGTTTTCTTCAGGTCGCCGGCCTCGATGACGAGCCGGGCTTCAATGGGTAGATCACCCGCCTCCACCTCGCTGATGAGCGTACCCAGCGCCGCCATGTCGCCGCCGATGCGCACCCGCACCAGCCGGTCGGCGCCGGTGAGCGACAGGGCCGCCAGAGCGTCCGCGAGCGCAGCTGGATCGGATTTGAGGTCGTCGTCGGTGAGGCGCGTGACGGCGAAGGGATCGTCCGGATCGGGGACCAGCGCTTTTGCGAGGGTTTGGGCGCGCTCGCGCACCAGCCCGCCATCGGGCCCGTAAATCAGATAGATGCGGGTGTCAGGCGAAGGCCGGCTCAGCGCCCGCTCGGCGTCACGGGTCTTGACCTTCACCTTTGGGTCAAGCCGGCCTCGCGCCGGCGCAGCTCCACGGAAATGTCCTGAAGCAGCTCTTCGGCCAGTCTCACCGCCAGCCGCTCTTCCGCTTCGCTCAGGGACGCGATCTGGGCGTACGGGTCGCCGGGCTGATCGTATGAGATGGACACCCGGGTCGTCCCGGATATCGGCATGCCGACACCCTCCACCGAATAGACCGCCTGACCGGTGAGGCCGACGCGCGAGGCGATCCCGCTGGGCGAGATGCCGGCGACGAGCCGCGTGACCCGCGTATTCACACGCATGGTGTAGGGGCTGTCGCCGGGCCCGGCGAAATCGCGCACCGCATTCTGGAGCAGATAGTCGAACCGCTCCTGTCCGGCTTCCACCGAGATCCCGCCGAGGCGCTGATACCCGGCGGTGGAGTAGAGCGGGGAGAAGCCGCACCCGCCAAGCACAAGGCCGATCCCTGCGATGAAGCCGGCGAGGGCGTGGCGATGCATGCGCATGGTCCGGCTCTCCCTTAAGCGCGGTCTAGTCTTCGATCTGGGAAATGCGGAGCTGGCGCGCGCGGGTCAGGATCGCGTTCTCGACCTGGATGCGGGTGGCGGGATCGACCGACGCGTCCACCCAGTCGCCGCCGTCACCACGAACCTGCTTGAAAAGCTGCACCGAAAGGGCGTCGGCGCGAAGGCGGGTGTCCAGAATGAAGACCGTGGACTTGAAGCGCTCGCCGGGCAGCTCGGGATTGGCGTACCAGTCGGTTATGATGACGCCGCCGAAGGGATCCACTTCCGCGAGGGGCATGAAGGAGAGCACGTCGAGGCTGGCGCGCCAGAGAAAGCTGTTCACGCCGATGCCCGCTTCAGGCCGATCGGAGGTCTGCGAGGAGCCGCCTCCAAAGACGCCGCCAAGGAAGCCGCGATCGGACTCCGCGTCGCCGCCGCGCGATGCGCAGCCGGTTAGAAGAGCCGCGGTCGCGGCGAGCATGACCAGGCGGGAGGAAGGGATGAGCATTGAATGCGTCTCCTGAAGACAGGAAGTTTGACGGGCGCGGGGGAAAACCGCTTTACGCCTCTATACCACGCACTGGGCGTGAGGCCAGAGCTTGTGGCGCATACAAAGCCTGAAACGGAACGTGACATTAATGACACGAAGTTCGCCGCACTGGCTCGTGACTCAGGTCGCCCGGCTTGCCATCCGGGGCCAATCCTTTGATGAATACAAAGCGCGTCCGGGGGGACGGGGCGAACCGGCGAGACTGCGGCGCATGAAACACGGCCTTCCCTTTCTGGCGGGGCTTGTTTTGTCCGGCGCCGCGGTCTCACCGGCTTTGTGCCAAACGCCTGCGGCGTCCGAACCGGGGCTGTCCCTCTCTCCTTCATACAGTCAGACCGAAGAGCCCGTCCGGAGCGCCGCTGCGCCGGACGGCGGGTTTCTCTCCGCCTTCGAGTTCGACCAGGAATTTGACGCCGATCTCCTTTGGGCGGCCGGTGATGTCCACGCGCCGCGGGACGGCCCTTACACCGACATGCGTTATCGGCTGGAAGCCGAGGCCGTGGGTGCGCAGGGCCTGCGCTGGGGCGCACGCCTGACCCTGGGCGCGGTGAGCCCGGATGGCGGGCGCGGCGTCGGCGGCCCGGTGGCCTGCGCCGCCGCCTGTCCCGATCAGGGCCTGGTGACGGGGCTGTACGCCGAGCCCGGCTTTGACGCCGCGCAGGCGCGCGCAGGCCTTCACCGGGCCGAGCTGTTTGTTCGCCATCCCTTTGTGGAGGTGCGCGCCGGCGTCACCGAGACCGCCGCCGGGCTGGAGCGTCCGGCCCGGCTGCGCGCGTTCCGTCTGGCGGGCGCCGACGGCGCGCTCGCCGATCCGTCCGGGCGCGGCCTTACGGACACCGGCCTGTCACTGACCCAGCCCGCGCCGGGGATTTCGCTTCAGTCACGCCGCCTTGCGGGCTTGCGCGCCGCCGTGTCCTACACGCCCGACACCGACGTCTGCGGCCTCGATCATTGCCGCCCCGGCGCCGCAGCGGGTGAGATCGGCGAGATCTGGTCGGCCGGCTTGAGCTTTGATCGGCGGGTCCGGTCGTCCGGCGTGCGCTGGGCGGCCTATGCCGGCGCCGAAGCGGGCGCACTGGAGGGCCCTGCCGGGGGTGTAGGCGCCGGGGTCGGGCCGCAAGCCGACTCGCCCTGGACGGCGGGCCTGACCGTGCTGCGCGAGGCTGATTCGCTCACGCTCTCGGCGCGTTGGCTGGCCAGTAATGACGGGCTTTCCGGCGGCGGCTACGAGGCGGTCTCGATCTTGGCTGCGCTGGAGGCGGGAGACTGGCTCTACAGCCTTGAGGCCGGACTGGGGAAGAGCGACGCATTCAGCGTTTCAAGCACCAGTGTCGTCGCCGGAGCGTCGCGCTTTATCGGGCGGAACGCCCTTGTGGGCGCGGGCGTTCAACTGACGCACCACACGCCTGCGGCGGGTCCGGAGACGACCGGGGCCGCGCTGCTGGTGGAGACAGGGTTGCGTTTTTGACACGCTGCGCCGGCGATACGCGAAGGCGCCTTACGCGGGCGTGAAGTCCAGACTATATTGACGGGTCTGAATGGGGATCACAATGGCTATGCTGCCGAAAATTCAAGGCTTTATCTGCGTCAGCGCGCTCGCGCTGGCCGCGGCTGCGGCCATGCCGGCGGTCGCTTCGGCCCAGGCGGGCGACGTTCAGCCGGCCGAGGCGCAATCCAGCGACAGCATGCGTTTGAGCGGCGGCGTCCGCCTGTCGGCGGCCTATGATCCCATTGAAATTGAAGTTCCCGAGCTCATCGCCGCGCCCGGCTTCGGCGAGGGGGCGGACACCGTCTCCGGCCCGGCCGGCGCCTCCTCGGGCTCTGCGGGCGTCACCGCCGCCGCGAACACCGCCGCCAATTCGGGGGACGCCCGCGCACTGCTTTCGCCGGATTCTGAAGGGTCGGCCAGCGCATTGCCCTGGTTCCAGCGCTTCACCGTGGCGCCGACCGAGCCGCAGATCCTGTGGACCAACTCTGAAAATTTCGAAATGCAGGCCGGTGATCGCTGGGGCGTGACCCTGGGCTACAGCCAGGGTGAGCGCAGTGCGCAGACCTTTGAGCTGGAAGATTTCCGCGCCGGCGCCTTCTTTGAGCTCACCGAGCGGGTGCGCCTGGGCGGCCAGCTGCGTTTCACCTCGCCCGAAGAAGAGATCTTCGGTGAAGAGAGCGAGGACCGCGCCCCCGAAGTGCGCTTTGAGTCCGCGTTCAAGTTCTAAAGCCGCGTTTCGCCGGATCGCATCAATCCGCGCCTCGCTGACCGGCGGGTGCGGATTCTTTGTGTTCCGGACCCTGCGCCGTCGCAGCGCCAAGGGGTCTTGGGTCTGTCAGGGCTCCGGCGCCCCGATCGCCGCGCACCCCGCCGCCCCGACCACGGCGACCCCGCTGATCGCCAGACCCCTCAGGCGCCGAATCGTGGCGTCGTTCACCCCGCCCAGCCCGTAGACCGGCGCCGCCGAGCGGCGCGCCCAGGCGGCGAGCCGGAAGGCGCCCATGGGCCGGCCGGCGCTGGGGCTTTGTGAGGGGAACACGGTGGAGACCAGCACGGCGTCGGCGAAAGTCTGGGCGCGGCGCAGGGCGTGGGGATCGTGGGCGCTGGCGGTGACCAGAGCGCCGGGCCACGGCCGGTGCGCCTGCGACAGGCTCCACTGGGGCCAGTGCACGCCGTGCGCGCCGGCGCGCAAGGCCAGCTGCGGATCCGCCGAAATCAGCAGGGCGAAACCGCGCGCGCGCGCGACTTCGGCCAGGGGAAACGCCGCGGCCTCGATGGACGCGCGTCCATAGGTGCGCAGGATCAGTCCGCAGCCTTCAGGGACACGCTCGGCCAGGCTGATCGAATCCCGCGTTCGCGCTGGATCGGTGAGGATGAACAGGGCCGGCGCAGCCGCGCTGTCCGGGCGCAGCGTCTGCGCCCGCCTTGCCAGACGCGCCAACCCGTCATAGGTCCTCACCACCATGGAAACACCCGACACTCCTTTAGACATTTCCGCCGCGCGCGCCGGGATACTGGAACGCCTGAGCGCCGCCGCCAAGCAGGGCGGGCGTTCAGCAGACGCCGTCACCCTGGTGGCGGTGTCGAAAAAGCAGCCCGATGAGCGAATCGACGCGATGCTCGCCACGGGCCAGCGCGTGTTTGGTGAAAACCGCGTGCAGGAGGCCCAAAGCCGCTGGGCTGAGCGCCGCGCGGCGTTTCCTGATCTGGAGCTGCGCCTTGTGGGCCCGCTGCAGACCAACAAGGCTGACGACGCTTGCGCCCTGTTCGACGTCATCGAGACGCTGGACCGGGACAAGCTGGCGCGCGCGCTGGTGAACGCCATGGAGAAGACCGGCCGCCGGCCGCGCCTTTATGTGCAGGTGAACACCGGCGACGAAGCGCAGAAGGCCGGCGTTTCCGCCGCCGAAGCGCCGGACTTTGTAGCGCGCTGCAGAGACGAGCACGGGCTTCAGATCGAGGGACTGATGTGCATACCGCCGGTGGACGAGCCGGCGAGCCTGCATTTTGCACTGCTGGCCAAGCTCGCCGCCAAATGCGGCGTGGAGAAGCTTTCCATGGGCATGAGCGCCGATTTCGAGCTCGCCGCCCGCCTGGGCGCCACGTCGGTGCGCGTGGGCTCGGCCCTGTTCGGGGAACGGCCTGCGCCTCAGGGCTAGCTTCTGGGCCAGGCGCCAACTGTTAAAGCGCGATCTCGATCGCGTCGGCCGGGGTCAATCGGCCCAGCAGATCCACCAGACGCTCGCGCGGCGTCGCCACACAGCCCAGCGTCGGCTTCAAACCCCCGTCATCGCCGGGCAGCGCGCAGTGCAGGAAAATCGCCGAGCCGAGCCCGGCTGCGGGCGGATCGTCGTTATGGCCCAGCGCCACCACGATGTCGTAAAGCCCGTCCTCGCGCCACAGGGTCTCGTGGGAGGCGCCATAGGGGCGCAGGACGGCGCGGTTATAGGCGGGATCGCCGGGGTCGTCGCACCAGCCGTCGGCCTCGCTCAGCGCGTCCATCACCAGGGCTGTAGAGGGCATGGCGAGCCGGTCGGCGCGCCACCAGGCCTTGCGCACGCGCCAGACGCCCAGCGGGCTTTTCGCGTCGCCCTCGCGCTTGTCGGCGGCTGCGATCACGCCGGCCTTGCCCAGCACGCACGGCGCGTCGAAATCGGGGCCGGCGAGGCGGCCGGCGGACAGGCTGGCGCGATAGACGGCGATGGCGGCACTCTCCTGCGGATCAGCTTGTACGGGCCCCTGCCGGTTCCTGCCGGTTCCTGGCGCGTTCGTGGCGGGGTCGGCGCCGGGAGAGCGTGCGGCGTTGGCCGCCGCCTCACCCTTCCGGTCGCCTCCCCCACCACGGCGATGGGCTTCACGGAATAATTGCGTGAAGCTCACGGCTTTGTCAGCAAGCGGCGTGCCGCTTTGGTGTAGGAGGAGCACGCCTTGCCCGCAGGGGAAAGGCTTGCGCCTTGACCCGGTTCGGGCAAGGCTTGCCGGGCGAAATTTCCCCGTCGGCGGGTTTCGGCCTGGCTGTCTGGAAGGGCTGAGCATATGGCGAAGAAGACCCTCTTGCTGGTCGATGACGACGATCTGCTGCGCGATGCGCTGAGCGAACAATTCACCTATGACGGCAAGTTCGAGGTGGTCACCGCCAGCGCCGCACGGCCGGGCATGGAGCGGGCGAGGAACGACGGCGTCGATCTCATCATTTTCGATGT
This sequence comes from Apolloniradiicaulis salifontis, assembly GCF_053756655.1. Taxonomy (NCBI): domain Bacteria; kingdom Pseudomonadati; phylum Pseudomonadota; class Alphaproteobacteria; order Maricaulales; family Maricaulaceae; genus Apolloniradiicaulis; species Apolloniradiicaulis salifontis. Next base: position 3,061,121 of record NZ_CM132387.1, on the reverse strand, counting down.
GGGTCTGCCGGACCTGGACGGGCGCGAGGCCTGCCGGCTCCTGCGTGAAGAGGGGGTGACGACGCCGATCATCCTTCTCACCGCCCAGTCCGGCGACGCCGACCATGTGCTGGGTCTGCGCTCGGGCGCGGATGATTTTCTCGCCAAGCCGATCAGCTTCATGGTGCTGCTGGAGCATGTGCAGACCCATCTGCGCCGCCACCAGCAGAGCGAGGACGCGGTGCTGCAAATCGGTCCCTACCGGTTCAAGCCGTCCATGAAGCTCCTTCTCGACGAGGCCGAGAAGAAAATCCGCCTCACTGAAAAAGAGACCAATATCCTCAAATATCTCTACCGCGCAGGCGGCAAGCCGGTGGCGCGCGAGGAATTGCTGGACCAGGTCTGGGGCTATCACGCCGAAGCCAACACCCACACGCTGGAAACCCATATCTACCGGCTGCGCCAGAAGATCGAGGCGCATGGACACGGCAAGATCCTGATCACCGAAAGCGGCGGCTACCGGCTCCAGCTCTGACAAAAAGCCCCCGGACGCTGGGCGTCCGGGGGGCGGGACCTGTCGATCTCAGGCTTGGTTTAGCAGCTGCGGAACTGGCCGTTCTGCCAATAGGTGCAGCCGTCGCCCTGATTGACATAGTAGGATCGCTGCGCCGACCGGTCATAGCGCAGGTCGGAGTGGGCGTTGTTGTTCTGGCTCCACGGACAGACATTGTCCCGTGTGCAGCCGCGCGCGGCGCCGGCCGCCGCGCCGAGTGCGCCGCCGATCAGGGCGCCCCGTCTGGCGTCGCCGTCGCCGACATTATTGCCGATCGCGGCGCCGGCTGCGGCGCCGACCGCGCCGCCGATGGCGGCGTCGCGGGCGGTGCCTTCATAGCCCGCACAGCCGGCGAGAAGCGCCGAGGCGGACAAGGCGGCGAGGGTGAATTTCATGATCATGAGAACCTCCATCTGTATGGCTCTCGTGAGGAACGCCCCCGGAGCCGCGCCGTTCCGCCCCGGGGCTGATTCTTGCGCTCCGCCCCGCTCAGCCGGTTTCAGCCGGCCAGCGCAGGACGGGAATCAGCGCCGGGTGGAACTTGAAGGTCACCGTGTGCCCGCAGGTGCGCGGCTCCCCGTCCAGCATGCAGGAAATCGCGTGACGGGAGTCAAGGCGAACCTCGCTCGCCTCGCGCACCAGCAGCTGGTCATCGGTCCGCAGCTCCGCGTTCAGCGCGCTCAGGGCCAAACCGGGAAGCTCGCCGAGATTATGGACATTGACGGCGGTGAACTCGAAACACTCGGCTCCGTCCTCCACCCACAGCATCAGGCCGCTGGCTTTCGACAACGTCTCGCCCTGTTCCCCGTCCGCGGCGTAGCGAAGCCGGCTGGAGAACATCTGTGAAAATCCGAGCGATGCGCGGCGCAGCGCCGTCTTCAGCCGGTGCTTGCGATCGGGATCGCGGGCGGTCTCGCGGGCGCGGGCGAACGTGGTGGGAAATCCCGCCGCCGCCGCGATCAGGAACACATCCCCGCCGGTGACGCCGCCGGGCAGGGTGTCTGGCGTCAGTTCGCACAGGGCGGAGAGGATGTCGTCGCTGGACCGGGTGGCGTAAAGCCGGCGGGGCAGAAGATTGGCCGTGCCCATGGGCAGGGGGACCAGGCGGGTCTCGCCATCTGCGTCGTGGATCGCCTGGGCGGCGGCCTGGGCGGTGCCGTCCCCGCCCAGCGTGATCAGCGTGTCGGCGCCCTGATCAAGGGCCTCTCGCGCCGCCTTGCAGGGGTCGGGATCGCAAAACACGCCCACGAGGTCCACCGGACATAGCCCGCGCAGGCGCGAGACTTCGTCCTCGCCGTCGCCGCCATGCAGCGCGCGGCTGGAGGGATTCACGATGAACGCCGGTGCAGTCACGGCCAAAGGCGGCCTCCTTCCTTGGGTCTTATTCCTGGGTTTCACGGGCGGCCCGCCAAGGCGCGCATGGGCGGTATAACCAGTCGCCGCAGATTTAGCTCCCACGACAATGCCGATGACGTCGCGCGCGCATCAAATGCTGCGCCGGCCTGGGTGGATGTGGAACCGGGCGAAGCGGGCGGGCGTTCCTTAGCCTGAATTTGATTTTTAACTGCGTCCAGCTCCCGTGTTCGGACCAAGGACGCCTGAAAGGAGTATGTCATGCTTCGTCTGGCCATCGCATTTTTCATTATTGCGCTGCTCGCGGCCCTGTTCGGCTTCGGCGGCATCGCGTCGGCGTCCGCCGGCATCGCACAGATCCTGTTCTTCATTTTCCTGGTTCTGTTCGTCCTGGCCCTGGTCGTCGGCCTGTTCCGTGGCCGCACGCCGCGCATCTGACCGGTCCTGACGCACACGACTAACAACACACGACTGAAGGAGATATCACCATGAGCTTCAGACTTTTGCTGATCCTGTCCGCCGCCGCCGCCCTCGGCGCCTGCGAAGCTGAAGAAGACGAGCCGATGGAAGAGTTCGGCGAGAACATGCAGGAGGCTGGCGAGGATATTCAGGACGCCGCCGACGACGCGGCCGACGATATGGAAGACGCCGCCGACGATGTTCAAGACGAGATGGACGATCCCTCGTAACGCGGCCTGCAACCCGATAGCCGGGCGGCGTCCGCCGCCCGGCTCCCCCTATTGAAGGACATCCACCATGGCCCAGAACTCAACAAATACAGGCGATACGAAGGAAGACCTCGCCGCCCTTCGAAAAGATGTCGACAAGCTGCTGGCCGATATCGGATCGCTGGCCGAACACGGCGCAAGCGACGCCAGGGGCGGCTTCAAAAACGCCGCGCGCAAGGCCCGGTCCAGCGCCGGCAAGGCGATGCACAAGGCTGAAGACGAGCTTCATGAGATCGATGACGAGGTTCGCGACTATATCCGCGAACATCCGCTGGCCGCATGCGGCGCCGCCGTCGGCGTAGGCTTTCTCGGCGCGCTGCTGCTGCGTCGCTAGGCCATGCAGATCCTGCTCATCTTGATCGCCTGCCTGGGCCCCGTGATCGCCGTCATTTTCGGCTGTCACGGGCTCTGGCGCTGGATGGCGGACCTGTACTCCGCCCCCGTGGCCAGCGCCATACTGGCGGGAGTGTGGCTTGGGATCGCATCGCTGGCGGCGATCACGACGCTGATCCTGCGGGCGCGCAGCGAGCGCCGCAAGGCGGCGATCAATGCGGCCGCCGCCGCCCGGGCCCCGACCACGTCCGGTCTTGGCGCAGTTCTGTCGGGCCTGCCGGGAGATCTGGGGGAAGGCCTGCCCCTGGCGCTCGCCACGCTTGAACTCGCCATGAAGAAGAAGCCGATCCAGACGACCGCCATACTGATCGGTTTCGGGGCTATTCTGGGCCGCCAGCCAGGCTCGATCCTGCGCATGGCGCGCATGGCGGCGGCGCAGTAATATTTTTTTGAGAATGGATCCGGGGCTGGAACCGCTCGTCGGGTGGAGCGTTTTTCAGAAGCTTCCGGCCATGTCGGAAGTTCGAGACTTGCGCCGCGCCGCCGCTCTCCGTCAGCCCCGCCCCCGGACGGTGGTGCGGCGCAGTCTCCCCAACCTCTCCAAGCAGAACCAATAAGGCCTTTGAAGCGCCGCTCCGGCAGGGGCGCTATCTTGTCGAATGAGGGGTAAGGCGAGGCCACACGTCATCGCGCGCCAAGCCATTAAAAAACCCCCGTCCGGAAAGACCAGACGGGGGTTCCTGAACTTTGCACTTGAAGACCGCCTAAACCGGCGGCCGGCCCTTGAAGGCGTTGATCACCGCCGCAAGCATGGCAAGCGCCAGGGCGATGAAGAACAGCCATTTGGCGATCATGGCGGCTGCGCCGGCCAGAACGCCGAATCCCAGCACGGCGGCGATGACGGCGATGATGGCGAAAGCGAAAGCCCAACCGAACATGGCTTAACCCGCCGCCGCCGCAGCGGGTTCGTCCTCACAGAAGAACAGCGCCTGGCTGATCGTCGCGGAGACGGTTTCGGGCATGAAGGGCTTGGTGATCAGATAGGTGGGCTCGGGACGTTCGCCGGTGAGCAGACGCTCTGGATAGGCGGTGATGAAGATCACCGGGACCGACTGATCCTTGAGAATATCCTTCACCGCGTCGATGCCCGAGCTGTCGTCGGCGAGCTGGATGTCGGCCAGGATCAGACCCGGCCGGGTCTCTTCGGCCAGCTTCACCGCCTCGTCGCGGGTGCGCGCCACGCCGGTGACCTCATGCTTCATGCCTTCCACGATCGCCTGAATGTCCAGCGCGATGATGGGCTCGTCCTCGATGATCATGACGCGCGTGGTCAGACCGCCTTCAAGGTCCTGCTGCGCCTTGACCAGAAGCGATTGCGCCTCCTGATCGTCAATGCGCAGGATCTTCGCCGCCTCGGGCAGGGAAAATCCCTCCACCGCGGTGAGCAGCATGACCTGGCGGGCTTTGGGCGTGATTCGCGATAGGCGCGCGGCGACATTCCCGGCGTCGCTGGGGGCCTCCTCGCTCATCAGGTCCGGCGTCCATGCCGAATGGAAGAGTTTGTAGATCGCCACGCTGGGCGACAGATCCGTGTCGAAGCTTTCCTCACCGGCGATGACCGCCTCAAGACAGGCGCGCACCCGCGCGTCACCGCTCTCCTGGGAGCCGGTCAAAATTCGCGCATAGCGCCGCAGATAGGGAATATGCGGCCGAATGGCGTCGGAAAAACTCATGAATGCATCCCTCCCGGACATTGATCATATGGGGTGTGAACGCGCATGACCTTGAGCGGGTTCCCGCGCACGCGCACGCGTGCTTACAGTTGGGGAACCTAATTATGGAGCCCGCGTTTAAAACCCCTGAAAGCTGATAGTCCCGTGGGCGGGGCCAGGCGTTCTCTGCGAGCAGACGGGTCAGGTTATGGATGGAATGAACAAGAAGTCGGACAAATCCCAGCCGAAATTACAAGACACAGCGGCGGCGCGCGAGCGCCAGCGACTGATCGGCCGCAGGCTGCAGACCTATTTTGAGGACACGATCCAGGAAGGCGTGCCTGACGAATTCGCCAGGCTTCTCGACCAGCTTGATGAGGCCGAAAAGCGCGGCCCCGAGCCTTCAGGCGGTGACAGCGAGGCGAATTCGGGCAAGCCGGGAGGATCGCGCTAATGGATGGCGGTGCGAACGATCCCGTGGAAGCTCTGCCGACGGCGGAGTTCCGCCAGGAGCTGACGGCGGCGATCCCCTATATGCGCGCCTTTTCGCGAAGCCTGACCGGCAATGAAGCGGCGGCTGACGACCTCACTCAGGATGCACTGGTGAAAGCCTGGCGCGCGCGCGAACGCTTCCGCGCAGGCACGAATTTTCGCGCCTGGATCTTCACCATCGTCAGAAACCAGTTCTACTCCGACCAGCGCCGGTCCTGGCGCCAGGCGCCCTGGGATGAGGAAAAGGCCAAGCGCACCCTGTCAGGGCCCCAGGGCCTTGATTCCATGATCGCGCTGGACGAGCTGCGCCGGGCGCTGATCGCGCTGCCCGAGGATCAGCGCGAGGCCATCGTTCTGGTGGGCGCGGGCGGATTCGCCTATGAGGAGGCGGCCCAGATCTGCGGCTGCGCGGTGGGCACGATCAAGAGCCGGGTTAGCCGCGCGCGCAAGGCGCTTGCGGCCATGCTTGAAGAGGGCGCCGATCCGCTGCCTGACAGCCGGAAGGGCCAGACCGCGTCCAACGCCGCCGACCTTCTCATGGCAGAGGTCGACGCACTGGCCAATGCCGGACGCAAGGGCTAGACCCGATCGCCGCAGCGTGCGTCGGGGGCGCCGATGGAGTTCAAAGCCAAGCGCGGTTTGCGCGTCCAGCTCGTCGGCGTTCTGGCGCTGGCGCTGAGTCCGCTTTTGATCTTGTCAGCCGTTCAGTCCTTCTTCGAGCTGCGCGACGAGCGCCGCCAGGAGACGGTCGCGCTGTATTCCGCCGCGCTCATCGCCTCGAAAGATCTGGACGCGGCGCTGGAACGCGCCGGCGGTGTCGCCACCACCATCTCCTCGCGCAGCTTCGCCTTCCTGATGGATGCGCGCGGCTGCCGCAACGCCGTGCGCCGCATCGCCGACTCCGACGACGTCGTCTCCAACATTGTGCTCATTGATCCGGAAGGCCGCGTCCTGTGTTCGGCGCTGGACCATGACGGTTCGGCCAACGCCGCCGGCGCGCCCTGGTTTGAGCGGCTGAAGGACGGCGAGGACGGGATTTTTTCATCGGTGAATTACGGGGCCATATCGCGCCGGCCGATCATCATCGCGGGGCGCCGCATGGATGGGCGCGAGGGTGAATTCCTGGGCGCGGTGGGGGTGGCGGTGGATTTGCGCGCCGCGTCCCGCCTGCTGCGCGAGGACTTTCTGCCTGAAGGCTCCACGCTGGCCCTGGTGAACCGGGACGGTGTGGTGCGCCTGTCTGAAGACTCGGTGACCATGCCCGAGTTTGACGAGTCTCTGGCCGAAGGCGTGCTGGACATCGCCGAGCCGGGCCAGCCGGTGCGCGTGCCCGGTGAAGCGTTCGCGCCCGGCTACGCGGTGATCGCCTCGGCGCTGGTGGAGGGCGAGCTGGGCGTGCTTGTGGCCGCGCCCATGGACGCGATCAACGCCTGGGGCGGGATCACGGTCCTGAGCACGCTTCTGATTCCCACCATCATGTGGCTGATGGCGCTGGCCAGCGTCTGGATCGCGGTGGACATCTTCGTGCTGCGCTGGCTGACCTATCTGCGGCGCATGGCGCGGCTTTACGGGGGCGGGCGCTTTGACCTGCCGGCCCGGCGCGCCCGGACCGCGCCCTATGAGGTGCGCGAGCTGGCCGACACCATGGAGCGCATGGCCGCCTCGCTGGAGCGGCAGACCAGGGAGCTGGAGGACGTGGTGGAGCAGCGCGGCGCCCTGCTGCGCGAGATCCACCACCGGGTGAAGAATAATCTGCAGATCATCGTGTCGCTGTTGAACCTGCAGGCCGGCCGGCTGGAGGATGAAGGCGCGCGCGCCGCGCTTTACGAGGCGCGCCGGCGCATCAACGCGCTCGCCCTGGTCCATCGCAGCCTCTACGAGGCCGAGGACCTTCGCTATGTGAACATGCGCCCCTTCCTGGAAGAGCTGGTGCGCAATCTCGCCGACGTGTCGCGCGTCGACGACCGGCCGATCACCGCCGAAGTGCGCTGTGAAGAGCTGTCCTTCCCGCCCGACCAGGCCGCGCCGCTGGCGCTGTTCGTCACCGAGGCGATCACCAACGCCTACAAGCACGCCTTTTCAGACCGGGCCTCCGGGCGCATCGAGATCGTCCTGTCTTGCGATGACGATGAGTGCCATGTGGAGGTGATCGACGACGGAGTCGGCGAGATCGAAAATGCGCGCAGCGGAACCGGATCCTCGCTCATGCGCGCCTTCGCCACCCAGCTGGGCGGAAATGTGGAGAGCGGCCCGGGCGAGAACGGCGGTCACAGGGCGGCGCTGATCTTCCCGCGCTAGCGGCGTATCAACCATACGAGGCCCCAGGCCCGCCGAAACGGCGCGTCGCTTTTCAGGCGCGGCGGAACCCTCTGATCCGGCCCGGCGTTTATTGCTCAGTTCACACCGATGGAGGTTCCTATGAAAGTGCTCATTGCAACGATCTTTTCGCTCGTCTTCCTGACCCTCGGCGGCTGCAACACCGTTGACGGATTTGGCCGTGATGTGGAACGCACCGGCGAAGCCATTGAGGACGCGGCCGATTAAGCGCCCTCGAGGGTCCTTAACCGGACCCGAAAGACAGCTACGCGGAGTGTTCCCCAGTGACACATGACACCGAGAAACACGATGTGCTCGAGGAGCGCCGCAAGCCCAAACCGGGCGAGCGCGGCCTCCTCGACGAGCTTGAAGACGGTCAGAGCACGACCCGGCTCGCCATGGTGCTCGCCGCCGCGGGGCTCGGCGCTGCGGCGCTCGTCGCCATCATCACCGGCTGAAAACCGGGCGCGTGGGTCGTGCTACACGCCCGAGGCGGTCAGCATCGCCAGCGCCGTCAAAGCGGTCGCCGCCACCGCCCTCAGCCAGGCCGACCGGGCGAGCGCGGGCAACATCCCCGCGCCGGCGCCTAGCGCGATCAGCGCCGGCGCCGTGCCCAGGCCGAAGCCTGCCATGACAAGAGCGCCCTGCGCCGCAGAGCCCGAAAGCCCGGCGTAGAAAGTGGCCAGATACACCATGGCGCACGGCGTCAGCCCCCAGGCGAGTCCCAGCCCCGCCGCGCCGAAGCGATGCAGATGGTGAACGCGGCGCGTCAGAGGCGCGCTGGCGCGCGCCGTAAGCGCACCCAGACGACCCCCGAAAAGCGGAATCTCCAGCACGGTCAGCGCCGCCGCGACCAGAACCAGTGCGGAGAGATAGCGCGCCAGCGTGCGCAGGGCCGGCCCCGGACCGGCCTCCGACAGCCCCCATCCCAGCGCCCCGGCGACGGCGCCCAGAACGATATAGACAAGGATGCGCGCTGCGCTCGCTTCGCTGATCACGCGTGCGCGCCCGAGCGCCGCACGCCACGGCGAAGCGCCGCGCTTGCCGGTGCGCAGGGCGATCGCCGCGGCGATTCCGCCGCACATGGACAGGCAATGGGCCGAGCTGGCCAGACCCGCGATCAGGCCCGCCAGGAAGTCCAGCTCCATGCGTCCGCCGAACGTCGCAGCGATGTCCAGCCCCGGGTGTGTCAACGTGTCGCCTGATCCCGAATTGAAACGTGCCGGGCGCTGTCAAACGCGCCGAATTCCTTTAAGCCAGGCCATACCATGGAGCCGGCGGGCGGCCTTCCTGGCGGGGTGAAATCCGGCATGAGGCATATTGACCTACTTCCCATGGGAGTATTTACCCGCAAAGAGAGTATGGAATTTCATACGGCACGCTCATGGAGGGGCGAATGACCGCGCTGGCGGCAGACAAGAGAACCGGTTTCGACGCCAGCGCAATGGTGGTGACGGGCCTTTGCGCCGTGGGGGCTCTGTGGGCGCTGATATCCGCCGCCGACGGCGCCGATGCGGCCATGCGCACTCACGCCTGGGTGATCGGGCTGGGCTTTGTCGCCGGCCTGATCGGCATGGTGGGGGTGTATTCCTCCAACGGCGTGCTGAACGACAAGACCCAGTATGCCGAAAACGTCATCAAGTACGGCGTCATCGCCTCCATGTTCTGGGCGATCGCCGGCTTGCTCGTGGGGGTGGTCATCGCGACCCAGCTCGCCTTCCCGGCGCTGATGTCCTGGGACGGGCTGCCGCAGTTCAATTTCGGCCGCCTGCGCCCGGTGCACACCAGCGCGGTGATCTTTGCGTTCGGCGGCAACGTGCTCATCGCCACCAGCTTTTACGTGGTCCAGCGCACCTGCCGCACGCGGCTGGCCGGCGGGATCTGGCCCTGGTTCGTGTTCTGGGGCTATCAGCTCTTCATCGTGGTGGCGGCCACCGGCTATCTTCTGGGCATCACTCAAGGCCGCGAATACGCCGAGCCTGAATGGTACGCCGATCTTTGGCTGACGCTGGTGTGGGTCGCCTATCTGGTGATCTTCCTGGCGACGCTGATGCGGCGCAAGGAACCCCACATCTATGTGGCCAACTGGTTCTATCTCGCCTTCATCGTGACCATCGCGATGCTGCACGTGATCAATAATCTGGCGATGCCGGTCTCGATGTTCGGATCGCGCAGCTTCTCCCTCTTCGCCGGGGTGCAGGACGCCCTGACCCAGTGGTGGTACGGCCACAACGCGGTGGGCTTCTTCCTCACCGCCGGCTTTCTGGGGATCATGTACTACTTCATCCCCAAGCGGGCCGAGCGGCCTGTGTTCTCCTACCGGCTCTCGATCATCCACTTCTGGGCGCTGATCTTCATCTATATCTGGGCGGGGCCCCACCACCTGCACTACACCGCGCTGCCCGAATGGGCGCAGACGCTGGGCATGACCTTCTCGGTGATCCTGTGGATGCCCAGCTGGGGCGGCATGATCAACGGCCTGATGACGCTATCGGGCGCCTGGGACAAGCTGCGCACCGATCCGGTGATCCGCATGCTGGTGGTGTCGGTGGCGTTCTACGGCATGTCCACCTTCGAAGGCCCGGTCATGGCCGTGCGGGCGGTGAACTCGCTCTCCCACTACACCGACTGGACCATCGGCCACGTGCACTCCGGCGCGCTGGGCTGGGTCGGCTTCATCAGCTTCGGCGCGCTCTACTGCCTGGTGCCGTGGCTGTGGAAGCGCAGGGGCATGTATTCGCGCGCCCTGATCGAGTGGCACTTCTGGATCGCGACGCTGGGCATCCTTCTCTACATCACCTCCATGTGGGTTTCCGGCATCATGCAGGGCCTCATGTGGCGGGCCTATAACGAGCTCGGCTTCCTGGAATACTCCTTCGTGGAGACCGTGGAGGCGATGCATCCCTACTATGTGATCCGCGCGCTTGGCGGGCTGATGTATCTGGCCGGAGCCCTGCTCATGGCGTGGAACGTCTACAAGACCATCAAGGGCGATGTGCACGAAACCCAGGACGAGGTTCAGCCCCAGTCCGCCGCCATCTCGCCGGCCGAGTAAGGGGAGAGACACGCATGGCCCATAATCCCGACCCGAAACCCAATCCGAAACCCAATCCGATCTGGGGCTGGCACAAGAAAGTGCTGGAGAAGAACTCCATCATGCTCACCGCCGGCGTCCTCGTGGTCGTCTCCATCGGCGGGCTGGTGGAGATCGCCCCCCTCTTCTATCTCGACGAGACCATCGAGGAGGTGGAGGGCGTGCGCCCCTACGCCCCGCTCGCGCTCATGGGCCGCGACATCTATATCCGCGAGGGCTGCTACACCTGCCACTCGCAGATGATCCGCCCCTTGCGCGACGAGGTGGAGCGCTACGGCCACTACTCGCTGGCGGCCGAGAGCATGTACGACCACCCCTTCCAGTGGGGCTCCAAGCGCACCGGGCCGGATCTGGCGCGGGTCGGCGGCAAGTATTCCGATGAATGGCACCGCGACCACATGCGCGATCCGCGCTCTGTGGTGCCCGAATCCATCATGCCGCCCTACGCCTTCCTGGAGACGACGCCTCTGGAGATCGACACCGTGGAGGGCCGCATGCGCGCGCTTCTGCGGGTGGGGGTGCCCTATGACGAGCAGGACCGGATGGCGCATGCGGTGAGCGACGTCTACGCCCAGCTTGATCCGTTCTCTGCAGACTATGACGCCTTCCTGGCGCGCTATCCCGGCGCGCCGATCCGCGATTTCGACGGCAATCCGGACAGGGTCAGCGAGCTTGATGCGCTCATCGCCTATCTGCAGGTGCTCGGCACCATGGTGGATTTCTCCACCTATGAAGCCGAGGCGGACGAGAATCTGAGATAGCCATGTACGACTCGCTCTCCAATTTCGCCCAGACCTGGGGGATGATGATCTTCATCGTCCTGTTCGCGGCCGCCGCCGTGTACGCCTTCTGGCCGAAAAACCAGGACAAGTTCGACGAGGCCGCGCGCGTCCCGCTGGAGGACGCCGATCGCCCCGCCGCTGCTGAAGAGCGCGCCGCTGAAGCTCGCGCTTCGGGCGGAGACAAGGACCGCAGCCATGACTGATGAAACCGGCAAGACGCCCGGGTCGAACCCCCCTCGGTCCGAAACCCGCGACGTCGATCTGTATTCCGGCGTCGAGACCACCGGCCATGAATGGGACGGGATCAAGGAGCTGGACAATCCGCTGCCGCGCTGGTGGCTGTGGATCTTCTACGCCACCATCGTGTGGGCGGTGATCTACATGATCTTCATGCCCGCCATCCCCGCCCTGCCGGGCTTTGACGGGCACACGCGCGGCCTGCGCAATCACTCCGAACGGGCAAACGTGGTCCAGGCGCTCGGCGATCTGCAGGAGTCGCGCGGACCCATGTTCGAGCGCCTGCAGTCAGCCGCCGACCGGGGCGGGATCGCCGCCATCGAGGCCGATCCGGAGCTTTTGACCTTCGCCCTGGCCGCCGGGGAAAGCGCGTTCGGCGATAATTGCTCCACCTGCCATGGCCGCGGCGCGCAAGGCTTTGTCGGCTATCCCAACCTGAACGACGATGTCTGGCTGTGGGACGGCACGTTCGAAGGCATTCAGGTGACGCTGCAGCACGGCATACGCTGGGAGGCCGATCCCGATACGCGCTTCTCCCAGATGCCCGCCTACGGCCAGGACGGCATTCTGTCGCGCAATGAAATCGCGGCTGTGGCCAATTACGTCATGACCCTGTCTGACATGGTGGAGCCCACTGAAGACGGCCGCACCATCGGCGCGGAGATCTTCAACCAGCAATGCTCCAGCTGCCACGGGCCGGAGGGCCTGGGCGACCGCACCATCGGCGCGCCCAATCTCGCCGACAGGGACTGGCTCTACGGGTCCAGCGAAGAGGCCGTGCGCGCCTCGATCCATCGAGGCCCCTACGGCGTGATGCCGGCCTGGAGCGACCGGCTGGAGCCTGAACAGATCACGGCGCTGGCCGCCTATGTCTATCTTCTGGGCGGCGGAGAGCCCGACGCCTTCACCGAAGCCGCCCTGGACGTGAACGACGTCAACGACATCAACGGCGCCGCCGGCCGGTAGCGCCGGCGCGTGGAGCCGGTCGCCCCGGTGGACGGTCTCCTTCTCCCTCCCCATGGGAGGGGCCGGGGCTGCGCCGCCGATACGCGATCAAACCACCTCCTGGAGAGGTAAGAACGGACCATGGAGCTCATCAGGAACCGGCCGGCCCCGGCGGGCGAATCCGCCCCGGGCGTGGAGCGTCACGACGCCGAGGCGGTGAACTCGCCCAGCCGGCGCGAGCTCTATCAAAAGCGTGAGCCGATCTATCCAAAGCTGGTGACGGGCAAGTTCCGCTCGGCCAAATGGGTCTTCATGATCCTGGCGCTGGGCGCGTATTATCTGATCCCGTTCATCCGCTGGGACCGGGGGCCGGGCGCGCCGGACCAGGCGGTGCTGGTGGATTTCGCCAACACCCGCTTCTATTTCTTCTTCATCGAGCTGTGGCCTCAGGAGGTGTTCTACATCACCGGGCTATTGATCCTGGCCGCACTCATCCTGTTTCTTGTGACCGCCCTGTTCGGCCGGGTGTGGTGCGGCTACGCCTGCCCCCAGACGGTGTGGACCGACCTCTTCATCGCTGTGGAGCGCCTGTTTGAGGGCGACCGCAACAAGCGCATCAAGCTGGATCGCGCGCCGTGGAGCGCCGACAAGGCCTGGCGCAAGATCGGCAAGCACTCGGTCTGGCTCCTCATCGCGGCGGCCACGGGCGGCGCCTGGATTTTGTATTTCCACGACGCGTTTGATCTGCTGCACGATTTCTTCACCTTCCAGGCGCCGCTCACCAGCTACATCTTCTTTGGCGTCCTCACCTTCACCACCTACACGCTGGCGGGGACCATGCGCGAGCAGGTGTGCACCTATATGTGCCCCTGGCCGCGCATTCAGGCCGCCCTCACCGATGAAGAAGCGCTCAACGTCACCTACCGGGTCGATCGCGGCGAGCCGCGCGGGCCGCACAAGAAAAACGAAAGCTGGGAGGGGCGCGGCGACTGCATCGATTGCAAGGCGTGCGTGGCGGCCTGCCCCATGGGTATCGACATCCGCGAGGGCGCGCAGCTGGAATGCATCGGCTGCGCTCTGTGCATCGACGCCTGCGACGAGATCATGGTGAAGGTGGACCGGCCCAAGGGGTTGATCGCCTATGACACCGATCTCAACATCCAGCGCCGGATGAAGGGTGAAAAGCCTCGCTTCAACTTCCTGCGCCCGCGCGTGGTGCTCTACGCCGCATTGATCGTCGGCGTGGCCGGGCTCATGGTGTTCGGACTGGCGAGCCGGGCCGAGCTGGAGCTCAATACAGGCCGGGACCGCAATCCCAATTATGTCACCCTCTCGGACGGCACGGTGCGCAACGGCTACACCATCACGGTCCTCAACAAGGCCGGCGAGCCGCGCACCCTCGAAGTCGCGGCCCAGAGCGATCCGCTGATGACCATGCGCATCATCGGGGCCCGCGAAGAGACGCCGACCCGCGTCACCGTGGGGCCTGACATGACGCAGGATTTCCGCATCTTCCTGTCCCTGCCCGAAGCCGGCGTGGACGGACCCAGCGAGGCGGTGAGGTTCACCGTCACCGATATTGAAACGGGAGAGACCGCCGAGTCCCAGTCGGTCTTCCAGACCGGAGCATCGCGATGAGCCCGAAAGCCTCCAGGGGCGACTGGAACGACGTGTACGAAGGCCCGGCGCGGTTCACCATCAAGGGCTGGCACGTGCTGACCGGCATGATCGCCTTCTTCGCGCTGATCATCGCGGTCAATGTGGTCTTCATCACCCTGGCTTTGCGCAGCTTTCCCGGCGAGGAGACGCGGCGCTCCTATGTGCAGGGGCTGGCCTATAACGACGTCATCGCCGAGCGCGAAGCTCAGGCCGCGCTGGGCTGGACGGCCGGCGCGAACCTGACCCAGACCCAGGTGCTGGTGCGCGTCACCGATGCAGACGGCGCCCCGGTCTCCGCGCTTCGCCTCACCGGCGTCCTGCAGCACCCCGCCGACATGGATCTTGATCGCGCCCTCGCCTTTGAAGAGCTGCGCCCCGGCGTTTACGCCGCCGACGCTCAAGGGGTGGCCGAGGGCCAGTGGCGCCTCACCGCAGAGGCGCAAGGCGATACGCCCTTCGTCCTGGAGCGCGAGCTGTGGCGGCGTTAGAGGGTGATCAGGCGAAGTGGGACCCGGTTCGCCGGTCCGATCACCCGGCCACCGAAGACCAGGGTGATCAGGCGAAGTGGGACCCGGTTCGCCGGTCCGACCACCCGGCCGCGACAGGTGATGCCGGATATTCCGCGCGCGAAGAGGCGGGCGCCCATGTGCGCCTCACCGACGCCGCACGCGATCTCAAATCCCTTGATCTCGCCGTGGAGGGCGCGCGCTGCGCCGCCTGCATCCAGAAGATCGAGGGCGCCTTGACCCGGATGGATGGGGTGAAGCAGGCCCGCCTGAACCTCTCCACCGGACGCCTGGCCGTGCGGTTTTCCGGCGCGGACGAGCGGGCGGGTGATTTCATCGCGGCGCTGGACCGGATCGGCTATCCTGCAAGGCCCTATGCGGCTGAAACCGTGAAGGACGCCCAGTCGCGTGAGGAAAAGCGCCTCCTGCGTGCGCTGGGCGTCGCCGGCTTCGCCATGATGAACGTCATGCTCCTGTCCATCTCGGTATGGGCGGGCGAGGGCGAGATGGATCTCGCCACCAAGACGCTGATGCACTGGATCTCCGGGCTCATCGCCCTTCCGGCCGTGGCCTATTCCGGCGCGCCCTTCTTCAAAAGCGCCTGGAAGAGCTTATCGGCGCGCCAGGTCAATATGGACGTGCCGATCTCGCTGGCGGTGCTGCTGGCGTGCGGCCTTTCGGTCTATGAAACCGCCATGGGCCATGGCGCGGCGTATTTCGACGCCGCGGTCATGCTGCTGTTCTTCCTTCTGATCGGGCGCTGGCTGGATGTGCGCCTGCGCGCCCGCGCCGGACAGGCGGCGCGCGATCTCGCCGCGCTGCAGGCGCGAATCGCCCATCGCATCGGCGCGGACGGCCATGTGAAGGCCGTGCCCGCCGCCGATATCCGCCCCGGCGACCGCCTGCTGGTTCAGCCGGGCGAGCGCTTTGCGGTGGACGGGATCATCGTCTCCGGGCAAGGCCCGGTGGATTCAAGCCTCGTCACCGGCGAAACCGCGCCGCTGGATCTCAAGCCCGGCGGCGAAGCCTGGTCCGGCATGGTCAATCTCTCCCGGCCGCTGACCCTTGAGGCCACCGCCGCCAGCGCGGACTCGCTGCTGGCGGAAATCGCGCGGCTGGTGGAGGCCGGCGAGCAGTCGCGTTCAAAATATGTGCGCTACGCCGATCTGGCCGCGCGCGCCTACGTGCCGGCCGTCTTCGCCATGGCCGGGCTGACGCTTCTCGGCTGGCTGGCGGTGGGCGGCTCGCCCCACGACGCGGTGATGAACGCCATCGCGGTGCTGATCATCACCTGCCCCTGCGCCATGGCGCTGGTGGCGCCGGCGGTGCAGGTGGTGGCGTGCGGGCGCCTGTTTCAGGCGGGCGTGCTGGTGAAATCCGGCGACGCGCTGGAGCGCCTGGCCGACGCCGATTACGCCCTGTTCGACAAGACCGGCACGCTCAGCGAAGGAAAGCCGGTGCTGGTCAACGCCGGCGATGTTTCCACAGCGGATCTCGCCCTCGCCGCGCAGCTCGCCCGCGCCTCGCGCCATCCTCTGTCGAGAGCCGTGGTCGCCGCCGCCGAGCAAGCGTCGGGCCCTGGCGCCGTCGCCGAGGATGTGCGCGAGGAAGCCGGCGGCGGTCTTAGCGCCGTGATTGACGGGCGCCCTGTGCGCTTTGGATCGGCGGACTTCACCGGCGCGGACACCACAACCGAACCCGACGCAGCGCTGGAAGCCTGGCTCGCCGTAGACGGCCGTGCGCCGGTCCGCTTCATCTTCGCCGACCGCCTGCGCCAGGGCGCGGCGGAGGCTGTGGCGGCGCTGCAGGCGCGCGGCCTGCCCGGGGAAATGCTCTCCGGCGACCGGGCTGCGCCTGTGGCCGAAGCCGCCGCGGCGCTGGGTCTTGCGCGGTTCAGCGCCGGGCTGAAACCCCAGGACAAGATCGCCCGCATCGAGGCGCTCAAAGCCCAGGGCTTCAAGCCGCTCATGGTGGGCGACGGGATCAATGACGCGCCGGCCTTGAGCGCCGCCCATGTCTCCATCTCAATGGGGTCGGCGGCGGATATCTCCCGCTCGGCGGCCGATCTGGTGATTCAGGGCGACCGGCTGGAGTCGCTGGTGCGCGCCCGCGACGTCGCCCGGGCGTCCAGATCGCGGATGATGGAGAATTTCGCACTGGCCAATATCTATAACGCCATCGCCGTACCGCTGGCCGTGTTCGGCCTGGTGAACCCGCTGGTGGCGGCGCTGGCCATGTCCAGCTCCTCCATCGTGGTGATGCTCAACGCATTGAGGCTCGCCCGCGCATGACCGCGATGCTCTGGCTCATCCCCGCCGCCCTGGTCCTCGGCGCCCTCGGCCTCGCCGCCTTTCTCTGGTCCACCCGGTCGGGGCAGTATGACGATCTGGAAGGCGCGGCCGAGCGCATCCTCATGGACGATGACGGCCCCATCGTGGATGAGGATGAGGACGAAAACCCCTAGTAAGCCGTGGCGCTGGCGTGAGCGCTGGCCCATGCCCACTGGAAATTATAGCCGCCCAGCCAGCCGGTGACGTCGACGCACTCGCCGATGAAGTAGAGGCCCGGCGCGTGGCGACTCTCCATCGTCCGAGAGCTGAGACCCTCGGTGTTGATCCCGCCGCGCGTCACCTCGGCGGTGCGCCAGCCCTCGGTGCCCGCCGGCGTCAGGACCCAGCGCGACAGCGCCGCCGCGGTCTCCTCCAGCACAGCGTTGGAGGCATCGGCCATGCGCTGCACGACCGGCAGGCGCCCGGTCTCGCCGAGCATTTCCACCAACCGGCGCGGCCAGACGGTTTCAAGAGCGGACGCCAGCGACTTCATCGGGTGACCGGCTTTCAGGCCCTTTAGAAGCCCCGCCCCGTCCTCGCCGGCGAAGAGATCCACGCTCACCGGCGCGCCTTGCGTCCAGTAGCTCGACACCTGAAGCACCGCCGGGCCGGAGAGGCCGCGATGGGTGAACAGCAGAGCCTCGTCGAACACCGCCCCGCCGGCCTCAGCCCGCACCGGGCACGCGACGCCGGAAATACTGGCGAAGCGGTCCTTCGTCTCGCCTTCGAAGATGAACGGAACCAGCGCTGCAGCGGGCGTTTCCACGACATGGCCGAAGCGCCGGGCGAGGTCGTAGGCGAACCCGGTGGCGCCCATTTTCGGGATCGAAAGCCCCCCGGTCGCCACGATCACCCGCTCGCAGCTCACCGGCCCCGCCGATGTCGTGACGCGCCAGCCTTCGCCATCCTGCGCCACATCCTCGATTGTCGTATTCATGCGGATTTCGCCAGCGCCGTCATGGACTTCGGCGATGAGCATCTCGATGATCGCGCCCGATTTCTGGTCGCAGAACAGCTGGCCCAGCGTCTTTTCATGCCAGGTCAGGCCATGGCGCGTCATCAGCTCGCAAAAATCCGCCGGCGTATAGCGAGCGAGCGCCGATTTCGCGAAGTGCCTGTTTGCGCTGATGAACCGGTCCGGCACGGTGTGGATGTTTGTGAAATTGCACCGTCCCCCGCCGGAAATGCGCACCTTCTCGGCGGGCTTTCTGGCGTGGTCCAGCACCAGCACCCGCCGGCCCGTCTTGCCGGCGAGCCCGGCATGGAACAGGCCCGCCGCCCCGGCGCCGATCACCACATCATCAAAGGTCTTGTCAGAGGCAGCCATAGGCCGCTTCAATCAGCGCCTGGGCGCGCGCATCGCCCACCAGCACGTCCATCTGGCGGTTCATCACATAGGCGCCCGACAGTCCGGCTTCGGGATCGGCGAACCCGCAACTGCCGCCAAACCCGTAATGACCCACCGTCTCAGGCTGCGGTCCGAAGGACCGGCTGGCGCGATTGATCATCACGCCGGCGCCGAAAGCCAGATCAAAGGGCAGGACCCGGTCCTCGCCCGCAACCCGCTGTTTCATCGCCTCTTTCATCACGCCCGCCGACACAAACGCCTCGCCGTCAAGAAGGCCGCCCGTGGCGAAGGGCGCCATCAGCCGGGCGACG
Organism: Apolloniradiicaulis salifontis; assembly: GCF_053756655.1. Classification (NCBI taxonomy): domain Bacteria; kingdom Pseudomonadati; phylum Pseudomonadota; class Alphaproteobacteria; order Maricaulales; family Maricaulaceae; genus Apolloniradiicaulis; species Apolloniradiicaulis salifontis. Next base: position 3,042,443 of record NZ_CM132387.1, on the reverse strand, counting down.
GCCCGCGCCGTGCCGTGGCCGTTGGCCGCCGGCAGCTCGGCCGAGCGCCAGGCCGCGGCGCCGCGCCGGCCCGGCGAAGACCAGGGCTTCATGAAGGCGAGCTCTTTGGCCGGATTGATCTTTCCAAGATCCGGCGCGCGCGGCGGCAGGACATGGTCGGCGGCGCGGGCGTGATCGCTCTCGGCCACTCCGATGTGAAAATCGATCCCGCGCGGCCCGCAGATCACATCGCGCAGGATTCCGCCCACGGTGCGGCCCTTCTCATCGGCGCGGCGCACCACCGCATCGGCGATAACGCCAAAGCTGATGGGGTGATAGCCCGAGCCCTCGCCCAGCGGCCAGACCGGCGCCATGGCCGCAAAGCGCTCTTCCATCAGATCGCGGTCAAACCAGTCGGACGGGTCCATCTCCTGGTCATACCCCGGCAGGCCCGCCTGATGGGACAGGGCCTGGGCCAGCGTCACATCGCCTTTGCCCGCTTGAGCAAACTCCGGCCAGATCCCGGCCACCGGCGCGTCATACTCAAGGCGTCCCTGGTCCACCAGCCAGGCCACCACCAGCGCGGTCACCGCCTTGCCGGTGGAGAAGACCGGCACGATCGTGTCCTCGCCCCAGACGCGCTCTTTCTTGCGGTCGGCGTATCCGCCGCGCAGATCGACGAGGATTTCGCCGTCGCGGATCAGGGTGAAGGCTGCGCCAAGCTCGCCGCGCTCGGCGAAATTGGCGTCGAAGGCCTCGCGCACCGGGTCAAAACCGGGGGCGACATGGCCGGAAACGGGGATGGTCGTGCTCATGGCCTCGCGGGATACGCGCTTGCGGCGGCGGGTTCAAGCGCCCCCGGTGGTGATGCGGCGTCAGGCGAAGATCGCCATGCGCAGGCCGCGCCCGTCCCGTGGCGGCTCAGCGGGCAGCTGCAGGTTTACCCCAGCTGCAATGCGCCGCGCGGTGAGGGCGCACAGCCCGGCGTCCACCAGATCATCGGGGGCGCAGGTCTTGCGCGCGAACGGATGCGGCTCGAACACGGCGCGCGGCAGGCCGTGAGCCTCCAGCAGCGCCAGACGCTCGGCGCGGCCCTCGGGCGTGCGCTTGGGGTGGACGGCCGGCGCGCCGCTTACGGCCGCGAAGATCAGCTCTGGATGGCTTTCAAACACCACGCCTTCAAGATCGGAGTGCATGACCGCATCCACCTCGCGCAGCTTGGGGAACAGATTCCACGCCTGTTTCGACAGGCCCGGCCCGCCCGCGGCCCGGTTCGCGGCCATGGCGTCCGCATAGGTTTGGGTAAAAAGCGCCGCCCGCAGCGGGCTGGAAAACACGCTGGAGCGGCGCGGCCCCAGAAGCGCGCGCGCTTGCCGCTCGCAGGCCCGGCCTCCGCTGGCCGAAGGCGTGTCTTCAAAGCCGATGGGCATGTCCACGGCGAAGATCTGGGCGCCAGTGGCCAGTATGTCTTCAAACCGTTCAAACACCTGCGCGCGGGGTGGTTCCACCCCGTAAAGATCAACCCTCACCGTCGCCCAGCCGCCCGGCGCGCCGTCCACGCCGGTCACCCAGACCGGCTGTATATCGCCCACCGGCGTGCGGCGGATATGGGCCTCGGGTGCGGCTAAAGTCGCGTGGGCGTGAGGGCCGCCTTGCGGCAGGATCAGCTCGCCTGCGCCCGCCCGCCGCGCCGCGTCCAGCGCCAGCCAGACCCGCGCTGCGGCGCCGTGGGCGGCTTCCGGCCAGGGCGCGCCGGTGAGATGGCGCGACAAGGCGGTGGCTGCAAACAGATCGCCGGTGCCGTTGGGCGCGGGATCGATGCGATCCGCGCTTACCCGCCAGATCTGGCTTTGGGTGATCGCCAGAGCGCCGATGCGGGCTTTCGTATCGTGGGCCGAGGTCACCAGCGCCGCCGGCGCCAGGGCGCGCGCCGCCTCGGCGATCGCAGTGTCGCCGCTAAGCGCGCGTCCTGTAAGCCAGGACAGCTCGAACAGGTTCGGGGTGATGATGTCGGCCAGCGGGATCAGGCGGTCGCGGATCGCCGCCGCGGTCTCCTGCGGGATGTAAAGCCGCCCATTTTCGCCGCTCCCGTCGCCCAGAATCGGATCCACCATGATGAGGATGTGGGGGTTTCTCCGCCGGGCCTCGGCCAGAAAGGCGGCCGCGGCCTCCACCTGGTCCGGCTCGCGAAAATAGCCGGTGAGGATCGCGCTGGCGGCCTCCACCCGTCCCTGATCGGCCATGGCGGCGAGCGTCGTGCTGAGCATGGGCGCGCTCACCGGTCCGCCGCCCGGCGCGCCCTGGCCTGGATGGCGGCCCATGATCACGGTTGGGACAAGCTCGGTGCGAAAGCCGTCGCGCTCCAGGGCGGCGGCGGTCAAACCCCCGCCCACCCGCGCGCCGGACACGAGGGAGCTGAGGATGATGACGGAGCGTTCGCGCATGCTGGTCAAGGCCATGACCGTCTTGTAAGCCTTCAGGCCATGACTGACGAGACCGCTCCGCCGCGCCTTTTGCGCTCGGCCCTGTTTGTACCGGGCGACAAGCTGCGCGCCCTTGAAAAAGCGCCCGGCCTGCCCGCCGACGCGCTGATGCTGGATCTGGAAGACGCCGTGGCGCCGGAAAAAAAGCCCGGCGCGCGGCTCGCGGCGCCTGAAGGGATCGCGGCGTTCAAGGCGGCGGGCCGTTTCGCGGTGCTGCGCATCTCCGCGCCGGATGCGCCTGAACTGGCCGAAGACGTGGCCGCCGCGGCGAAGGCGAACCCCGATGCGGTGCTGATCGCCAAGCTGGAGAGTGTCGAAGGCCTCGCCGAGGTTCGCGGACTGCTCACCGAGGCCGGCTGGTCCGGCCCGCTCTGGGCGATGATCGAGACGCCGCGCGGGATTCTGGCGCTGGAGCGCCTGGCCGCGCGCTCGGACGCGCTGGGGCTTCAGGCGGTGATCGCGGGCACGAATGATCTGGCTGAAACCCTGCGCCTGCCGGAAGGACCGGGCCAGCGCGCGGGCCTTGAGCCGCATCTGGCGCGCCTGGTTCTGGCGGCGCGCGCGCTGGGCGTCTCGGTGCTGGACGGGGTCTATAACGCCTACACCGATCCAGAGGGCTTCACCGCCGAGGCTGAAGCCGGGCGGGCGCTGGGGTTTGACGGCAAGAGCCTCATCCATCCAGGCCAGGTGGCGCCGGCCAACGCCGCCTTCGCGCCGTCGCCCGCTGAAATCGCCTGGGCTCAAAAGATCGTGGCCGCGTTTGAAAATCCTGAGAACGCAGGCCTGGGCGCCGTCCCGCTGGACGGGCGCATGGTCGAGCACATGCATCTTAAATCCGCGCGCGCCGTACTGGCCGCGGCGGGCTCTGATGCGCGTTAGAACAAGAGGTAAGCTGATGGAATTCTGGCATAATCCGCGGTGCACCAAATCACGTCAGGCGCTGGCGCTGCTGCGTGAAAAGGGGATCGAGCCAAAGGTGCGCGAGTATCTGAAAAACCCTCCCTCGACCGGCGAGCTGGAAGAGGTCGCGAAAAAGCTGCGCCTGGCCTCGCCCCGCGATATGATGCGCACCAGGGAAGCCGCCTACACGCAGGCCGGCCTGAAGGATGTGGAGAACCACGCCGCATTGATTCAAGCCATGGCCGATGAGCCCAAGCTCATCGAGCGTCCGATCCTGGTGAACGGCCCCAAGGCCGCCATCGGCCGGCCGACGGAGGCGATCCTGAACGCGGTATAGAGCGATTTCGGCCGAGTCTGATCGACCAGTATCGCTCTGAATCTTTTAACTTGTCGCCTTTTCGAAGCGCGAAACCGGTATCCGCTTTCGCTAAAAAAGGCTCCGGCGCCGCTGGTCTGGGGGGAGCGCATGAACGAGCTCGGTGTGATTGCCGGCCTGTCGCTGCTGGGCGCGCTGGCGCTGGGCGTGCCGCTGCGCCTGTTCGGCTGGCGCGCGGTGTGGGGCGGCTTTCGCGCTTTCCTCGGATTTCTCAGGCGCAATCGCTGGCGTGCGCTTCTGATCCTGCTGATCGGCGCGATCGCGGGGCTGTGGACCTTTGATGCGGCCCGCCAGCTCCTGTTGGGGCTGTTCTTTCGTTAGTGTTCGGGCGCCAGGGGTGCGGCGTCAGTCCAGCCTTGCCGCCGCCAGAATGCGGCCGCCCGGACCGTCCTGGATCAGGATCGCGCAGGCTTCACCTTCGGCGGGCGGGTCCAGGCTCACTGTCATGGCGCCGCCGGTCCAGTCGCCGATCGCCGTGACCGCGGACGCCATGTTGAAATGCTCCATCTCGCGGCCTGAATTGGCGCCGCCGCCGATCTCGCGGGTCACCGCGCCGGGGGCGTAGTCCACGCGCCAGATCTGCGCCGGGGTTTCTCGCGGCGCACCGTCAAGGCGCACCGCACCGCCCTCGATGGCGATCACCGGGGGGAGAGGCTCGGCGGCGGAGAGGGCGCCGCGCACGGTGTCGGCGGAAAAGCGCATCTTCTCCGGCGCCCCGTTGATCACGAAATGGGGGGTGTAGACCCGCATCGCCTCGCCCGCGTCCACATAGGCCTGCTGGCGCGCCATGAATTCAGGGCGCGCGAACTCGTCCGCCCAGCCATACATGTCCCAATAGCCGACCCCGTAGGCGATGGCGATCACGGCGTCATCGCCGCCGATCTCCTCCAGCAGCGCATTGGCCTCCGGGCACATGGGACAGCCCTGGCTGGTGAACAGCTCCACCACCACCGGCCCGCGCGCAGGCGCAGCCGGCGTCTCCGCCGGCGCAGGCTGGACATGGGCGAACAGGGCGGCGAGCAGGGACAGGAACTGGATCATGGACAGGACATAGCCGCTTGTGGGCGTCCCGTGAAATCACAGGCGCGTTAGAACCGGCCCGTCGAAGCAGATGGAAGGCGCGCTCAGGCTTTCGCCGCCTCGCCGTCTTTGGCTTCCCCGGCCTTGGCCTCGCCGTCAGCCGCCTCAGAACCGCCGTCCCCGTCGTCGCCGTCCTTTCCAGGCTCAGAGGCGTATTTCATTGTAAGGGGCAGGTTGGCGAGCACGAACACGAAGAAGAGCGGATAGACGCCGAAGAACCGGAAATTCACCCAGAAGCCTTCGGTCAGCTCCAGCCATTCAAACCAGCGCGCATCGGGGGTGACCACCGAGTCGGTGATGTGGCGCCACAGGACCTCGTTGATCAGCGCCAGAACCGCGAAGAACAGCGCCCAGCGCACGCCCAGCATGAACCAGATCCGCTCCGGCATGGCGAAGATGGTCCCGAACAGATATTTCCAGACATTGAAGCCGAACGCGAAACAGAACAGAATTGTAAATGAGAACAGCAGGTTGATGATCGTCGGCTTGATGTAGACGAAGATTGGGTCCTGCAGATAGATCGTCATGGCGCCAAAGGCGGTGACGATCACGAAGGTCACGATGAGCATGGGCGGGAAGCGCTTTTGCACCACCATGGCCCAGAGCACCGCCAGCGCGGTGGCGGCCATGAAAAGCCCGGTGGCCCAGTAGATGGCGGAATCGCCGCCCATGCCTCTGGCCACATTGTAGCTGACCATGAAGACCGCGGCCGGACCGATATCCACCAGCAGCTTCGAGCCCTGTCCGAGGGTGTTGCGTTTTTCGCTCATCGAAGGGCTCCGGCAAAGGGTCGGTTTCAGGGCGGGCGGGCGAGGGCGAGACTTTAAAGCGCGTCAGCCTTATCTCCTATTACGCACCCTAGGCAAAGGCGGATCGATCACGCGAGCTGGAGCAGAGCCAGGGCGCACGCCAGCATGAGCGCCAGAACACCGCGCTTCAGCCCGAACGGCTCCTTGAGCACGAAGGCGGCGAGGAGCGCGCCGAACACGATGGAGGTCTCGCGCAGGGCCGCCATGGGCGCCACCGGCGCGTTTGCATAGGCCCATAGCGCCAGCCCGTAGGTGGCGATGTTGAAGAAGGAGCTCATGAAGGCGGGTTTGAACTCGCGCTTCGCCGCCGGCCAGAACGCCCGGCCTCGCCGGACCAGCGCGGTGGCGGCGATGGTGAGCGTCGAGATCGCGAAGAACCAGGCGAGATATTGCAGCGTGGAGTCCGCCGCGCGCACGCCGGCGGCGTCGGTGACGGTGTAGCTGGCCGTCATCACCGCCGCGGCCAGCGCAAAGCCCAGCGCGCCCAGCTTCGGCGCGCCGCCGCGCTCCGGCCAGGCGAAGGCGATGAGCGTCGCACTGGCGAGCGCGAGCCCGGCCGCGCTCAGCGGGTTCAGCGCTTCATCCAGAAGCGCGAAGGCCAGGAGCCCCGCCAGCGCCGGCGCCGCGCCGCGCATCACCGGATAGACCAGATTCATGTCGCCGCGCTGAAACGCTGCGATCATCAGCATGTTGAACGCCCAGATCAGCGCCGCGCCTAAAAGCAGGAAGCGCCACACCTCGAAGGCCGGAAACGGCGTCAGGACCAGCAGCGGGCTGAGCCATAGCGCCGAAAGGCCCAGCGAGACCGAGCGGTAGACAAGCGTGTCGCCGGCGCGCTTGGTGAACAACGCCATCACCGCGTGGGCGGCGGCCGATCCCAGGGCGGCGAGCGCGGCGATATCCTCCATGGCCGGGCGTATAAACCGCTCCCGCGCCGCTGTCTGCAGGCGCTTTTCGCGCCCCCTGCCCAGAGCGGCGCGAATGCAGTACAGCTAGGCCCATGAGACCCTCCTCGCTTCCCGCCGCCCTTGACGGCTTGCGCCTGCGCGCCGAGCTGGCCGCGTCCACCCGCGTGGGCTGGGACAAGCCGGCGGCGCGCTCGGCGGCGCTGGCCAAGCTGAAAGCCTATCTGGAGAAGGGCCGGCGTCTGGCCGAGAGCCGGCTGGGCGACTCCACGGGCGGGCTGGAGGCGGCGCGCACCCTTTCCAGCGTCATGAACGCGGCGCTGCGGGCCCTGTTTGATTCGGTGGCCATGGATCTTGTCGATGAAGGCGCGCGCGCACCGGGCCTCGCCTTGTGCGCGCTGGGCGGTTTCGGCGCCGGCGAGCTGGCGCCGAAATCCGATATCGATCTGGTGTTTCTGGTCAGCGATCCGGCGCCGGACTGGGCGCCGCTGGTCATTGAGCGCACGCTCTACGCCCTCTGGGACTCCGGCCTGACCATCGGCGGCGGCGCCGTGCGCACCGTGGACGAGGCGATCGCCCTGGCCACTGACGATGTGAGCGAGCGGACCGCTTTGCTGGACATGCGCTCGATCACCGGCGACCTCACCTTGGTGCGCGAGCTTCTGGCCCGCTTCGACACCGAGCTTTTACGCCCCAACGCCGCCGCGTTCGCCGCCGAGAAGCTGGCTGAGCGCGACGCCCGCGTCGTGCGCCAGGGCGACAGCCGATATCAGGTCGAACCCAATGTGAAGGACGGCAAGGGCGCGTTGCGCGATCTGCAGACCCTGCGCTGGCTGGCTCAGGTGCTCTATGGCGACGACGCGCTGGAGCGCTGGGTGGGCGACGGGTTGTTTTCGGTCTCCGACGTGGAGCGCTATCTCTCTGCGGCCGATTTCTTCTGGACCGTGCGCTTTCACATCCACGATCTGGTGGGCGGCAAGGATGACCGGCTCACCTTCGACATCCAGCCGGAAACCGCCGCGCGCATGGGCTTCGCCGACACCGCCGACCAGCTCGGGGTGGAGATGTTCATGCGCACCTATTTCAAGAAGGCGATCGATGTGGGCGCGCTCACCCGCCTTGTCTGCGCCAAGCTGGAGGCGGACCATCTCAAGGACCTGCCTGGTGGAACGGGCCGCTTCATGCCGTCGGATGGGGACGCCGAGGACACCGGCCTGGCCGAGGCCGGTTTTCGCCTTCACGCCGGGCGGCTGGATTTTGCCGACACCGCCAATCTGGAGCGCGATCCGGGCCTGATGCTGCGCCTGTTCGAGACGGCGGCCTCGCGCCATTTTGATCTGCATCCGGACGCGGTGGCCGACATCGCCCATTCGCTGCGCCAGGTGGATGAAAGCTTCCGCACCGATCCGCGGGCGGCGCGCAGCTTCTTTGCGGTGCTGCTGGACGCCGATGATCCGCGCATGACCTTGCGCGCCATGACCGAGGCGGGCCTTCTGGGCGCCTATATCCCGGAATTCGGCGACATCGTCGCGCGCACCCAGTTCAACATGTATCACCGCTTCACGGTGGACGAGCACACGCTCAACGCGCTGGGAATCCTGCGCGATATCGAGAGCGGCCGGCTTCTTTCCGACCACCCGCTCGCCTCCCGGCTGGTGCACCAGATCACCCATCGCCGCGCGCTGCATCTGGCCGTGCTGCTGCACGACACCGGCAAGGGCAAGGGCGATCAGTGCGTGGAAGGCGCCGCAAATGCGCGGATCGCCTGCGCCCGCCTCGGTCTGGACGATGACGAGACGGAACTGGTCGCCTGGCTGATCGCCAATCATCTGGAGATGAGCGACACCGCCCAGCGCCGAGACATCTCCGACCCACGCACGGTTCTGGATTTCGCCCAGACCTGCGGCACGCTGGAGCGCCTGCGCCTGCTCACGGTCCTGACCGTGGTGGATATCCGCGCGGTGGGTCCCGGCGTGTGGAACGGCTGGAAGGCGCAGCTCCTGCGCGATCTGCACGCGGCGACCACGGAAGTGCTGAAGGACGGCGGCCATAAGGGTGATGAAAGCGCCGCGCGGGCGCGTCTGGCCCAGCGCGCCGACCAGTCCCGCGACAGGTTCCGCGCCGCCATGGAGCGCCTGGATCCCGCCTTTGCGCAAGACTGGGCCGATCAGCTGGAAGCGTCTTACTGGCTCGCCTTCTCCGAAACCGACCGATTGCGCCACGCGGCGTTTGCGCGCGCCGCCAAGGCCCGAGGCGCAAATGTCGCCGCCGGGGTGCGCGTGGACCGGCGGCGCTCGGCCACCGAGGTGATGGTGATCGCGCCCGACCGCGACGCCCTTTTCGCCGACATCGCCGGCGCGCTGGCGCTGGAGGGCGCAAACGTGGTGGGCGCCCAGGTCACGACCACAAGCGACGGGCGCGCCTTCGACGTATTCTTCGTGCAGGAAACCGGCGGAAAGCCCCATAGCTGGGCCGATCCCTTCGCCCGCGATCGCCTCAAAGCCGCGGTGGAGCGTGCCGCCCGCGACGGCCTGCCCGACGCCTGCGCCATCGCCGAGCGGCCCATTCGCCGGCGCGAGGCCGCCTTCACCGTCACACCCTATCTGAAGATCGACGAGGAGGCGGCCGACAACGCCCTGGTGATCGAGGCCTCCGGCCGCGACCGTCCGGGGCTTCTGCACGCCCTGGCGCGAACCCTGGCCGAGAACGGCCTCAGCGTGGAGGGCGCGCGCATTGACGGCTATGGCGAGCGCGCGGTGGACACGTTCTACGTCACCGAAAAGGGCGCAAAGCCCACAGACCCTGCGCGCCTCGCTGCGGTCAGCGACGCGCTGGAGCAGGTGCTCGCCGACGCCGAGGAAGCCGCCAGCGCCACCCGCGCCGCCGCCGGCCTCGCCCAGGCCCCCGCCAGCGTGGGGCGGTAGAGCGCCATGCGCCTGTTAAGAAATCTCGGCGTCGTCAGCGGTATGACGCTTCTGTCCCGGATCGCCGGCTTCGTGCGGGAGATCCTCACGGCGGCGTTTCTGGGCGCCGGGCCGGTGGCCGATACCTTCTTTCAGGCGCTGACCATTCCCAACACTTTCCGACGGGTGCTGGCCGAGGGCGCGTTCAACGCCGCCTTCGTGCCGCTCTACGCCCGCGAGCTGGAGGGCGCGGAGCCAGAGGAGGCCGACCGTTTCGCCACCGAGGCGCTGTCGGCGCTGGTGACGGCCACGGCGGTGATCGTTCTGGCGTTCCAGGTGGGCGCGCCCTGGCTCGCCTATGTGTTCTTTCCCGGCATGGCGGACGATCCCGGCGGCCTCGCCTTCGCGGCGATGCTCATGCAGATCACCATGCCCTACCTTCTGACCATGGCGGTGCTGGCGCTGATCACCGGGGCGCTGAACTCCCACGGCCGGTTTGCGGCGAGCGCTTTCGCGCCGGTTCTGTTCAATCTGGTGCTCATCGCGATCCTGGCGCTCGACTTCGCCGAGGGCGAGCGGCTGGCGGTGTGGCTCTCCATCGGGGTGACGGTGTCCGGCGTGCTGCAGGCGGGCATGCTTTATGTGGCCGCGCGCCGGCGGGGCCTGAAGATCAGCTTCCGGCCGCCCAGGCTGACCCCGCGCGTGAAGCGCCTTTTGGCGCTGGGCGTACCCGGCGCGCTGGCGGCCGGGGCGACGCAGATCAATGTGCTGGTCACCTCTTCCATCGCCACGCTGGAGGAAGGCGCGCGCAGCTGGATCAATTATTCAGAGCGCCTCTACCAGCTGCCGCTGGGCGTGATCGGCATCGCCATGGGCGTGGCGCTGCTTCCGAACCTCGCTCGCCGGGTGCGCGCAGGCGACCATGAAGGCGGGCGGTTCACCATGAACCGGGCGATCGAGCTGTCCATGGCCCTGACGCTGCCGGCGGCGGCGGCGTTCATGATCATCCCGGACTTTCTGGTGCGCGGGCTCTATGAGCGCATGAATTTCACAGCCGCGGATACACAGATGACGGCGCTGGCGCTGGCGGTGTTCGCCGCCGGCCTTCCCGCCTTCGTGCTGATCAAGGTGCTGCAGCCGGGCTTTTTCGCCCGCGAGGACACGCGCACGCCGATGATGTTCTCGCTGGTGTCGGTGTTGGTGAATTTCATTCTCGCGCTGACGCTGTTCTTTGGACCCCTGGGCTTTGTCGGGCTTGCGGCGGCCACCAGCGTGGCCGGGTGGACCAATTGCCTTTTGCTGGCGGTCACGCTTCGAAAGCGCGGCCTGTTGCAAGCCGACAAGCGCCTGACGCGGTCGCTGCCGCGTATTGTGCTGGCGAGCGCTCTGATGGCGCTTGGGGTGTCGGCCTTGGTGGCGCTCCAGGATGTCTGGCTGGCGCCGATGGCCGGGCGCATCGGCGCCGGCTGGGCCATGGTGGCCGGGCTTTTGGCGGTGAGTGCGGCGGGCGCGGTGATCTATGCCGGCGCGTGCCTTGTCACCGGGGCGATCCGCCCGCGCGAGATCGGCGAGGCCCTGCGCCCGCGCGCCGTGCCGGCGCCGAAAATCGGGGACGATTCCGGTGTGTGAGGTTTCCCGGCTTGAGCGGGCGCGGCTGCGCGGCTAAACCCGGCGCTCCCACTTAACCGATCCACGGGATTTTCAACGCCATGAGCGAAGTCCAGACCTATTGCGGCCAGAAGCGTATTCTTTCCGGCATGCAGCCCACCGGCGGCCTGCATCTGGGCAATTATCTCGGCGCGCTGAAATGGTGGGTGGAGCTGCAGAATTCCGGCGCGGAATGCTTTTATTGCGTCGTCGACATGCACGCCATGACCATGGCCCATGATCCGAAGCTTTTGCCCGGCCGCGTGCGCGCGGCGGCTGCTGCCTATATGGCGGCCGGCGTCGATCCGGACAAATCGGCCGTGTTCGCCCAGTCGGCGGTGCCCGCCCACGCCGAGCTCGCCTGGATCTTCCAGTGCGTGGCGCGCCTGGGCTGGCTGGAGCGCATGACCCAGTTCAAGGACAAGGCCGGCAAGGACGCCGAGCGCGCATCCGTCGGCCTGTTCACCTATCCGGTGCTGCAGGCCGCCGACATCCTTGTGTACAAGGCGACCCACGTGCCGGTGGGCGAGGACCAGAAGCAGCATCTGGAGCTGTCGCGCGATATCGCCGCGCGCTTCAACCGCGATTTCGGCGCCGGCGAGGCGGTTCTGCCCCTGCCGGAGCCTGTGATCCAGAAGCACGGCGCGCGGATCATGAGTCTGAAGGACGGCACGGCGAAAATGTCCAAATCCGATGCCAGCGACAATGCGCGGATCAATCTGGAGGACGACGCCGACACGATCGCCAAAAAGATCAAGAAGGCCAAGACCGATCCCGAGCCTTTGCCCGATACGCTGGAGGCGCTGAACGCCCGGCCCGAAGCGCGCAATCTGGTGGGCATCTACGCCGCGCTCACCGGGTCCACCAGCGAGGCGGTGCTGGGCGAGTTTTCAGGCCAGGGTTTCGGCGCGTTCAAACCACGGCTCGCCGAAGCCGCCGTGGAGTTTCTTGCGCCGATCAGCGAGGAATACGCGCGCCTCATGGGCGACCCTGCTGAGATCGACCGCAAGCTCAGCCGCGGCGCAGAGCGGGCCAACGAGGCCGCCGCGCCGGTGATCGCCGAGGTGCGCGATCTGGTGGGCTACTGGAAGGCGTAAACGCCGCAGCCTGCCGGGCTTGGCGCGGGGGCGCCTTCTGGGTAAGAGCGTGACGATGACCCGCTTCGCCCGCCTTCCGCTTCTGTTGCTCGCGCTCATCGCGATGCTGGCGCCGCCGCCTGCGGCGGCGGACGGATTTGATCCGGGCTCCCTTTTGTGCCGGCCGGGCGGCGGCCCTCTCCCCGCTGAAGCGGTCGCCGATCTGCGCTATCTGGCGGAGCTCGCCGGCGAGCCGGCGAACGAGGCGCCGGGCCACACTTTTTGTGATTTTGCGTGCGCGGCGGCCCAGTCCACCGCGGCCCCGACCGCGCCGGCGGAGCCGCTGCGGCGCGTCGCCATCCTTCCCGCCCCGCGCCCGCAATCTGCGCCGGCGCCGGCGGGCCGTCCGGAAACCGCTCTTCGCGGCCCGCGCGCGCCACCGGTCCTCGTCTGACGCTCGACTGTTTCCGTCAGACCGCGGCCCGTGCGCCGCCTTTGAACACACTGGACCAAACCATGAAACTTCTCGCAAACGGCGCCGCATGCGCCGCGCTTCTGGCGTGCGCCGCGCCCGCCTTCGCCCACGAACCCGGCTCGGTACGCGCCGATTCCCACGCCCCCATCGGGGTGATGGCCGACCACACCCACGAAAAGGGCGAGTGGATGGTCTCCTACCGCTTCATGCGCATGGAGATGGACGGTTCGCGCGACGGAACAAACTCCCTTTCGCCTGAAGCGATCACCGGCTTCGCCAACCCCTATGCGCCGCCGCCGGGCCTTCGCGTGGCGCCGACCCGCATGACCATGGACATGCACATGGTCGGCGCCATGTACGCGCCAAGCGACCGTGTCACGCTCATGGTCATGACCCATTATCTCGAAAACGAGATGGACCACGTCACCTTCCAGGGGATGATGGGCACGACCCGCCTGGGCGAGTTCACCACACGGTCCTCGGGGCTCGGCGACACCAGGCTCGCCGCTTTGATCGGCCTGCAGGAGAGCGAGGCCGCGCGCACCCATGTGACCCTCGGCGTATCGCTGCCCACCGGCTCCATTGACGAGACGGCGCAGGTGCTCACCCCCATGAACACCACTCCGGTCCTGACCATGCCCTACGCCATGCAGCTGGGCTCGGGGACGGCCGACCCCACAGCCTCCATCACCCATGTGCGCAGCCCCTCCATGCACTGGCGCGTCGGCGGCCAGGCCGGGGCGGTGTGGCGACTCTACGACAACGACGCCGGCTACCAGCTTGGCGACGATTATCAGGCGACGGCCTGGGCGAGCTGGTCGCCGGTGGCGGCCTGGGCGTTTTCGGCGCGCGCAAAAGCGCGGGTGTGGGGCGAGATCGAGGGCCGGGACGTGCGGATCGGCGCGCCGGTGCAGACCGCCGACCCGGCCAATTACGGCGGCGAAACGCTGGAGGCCGGACTGGGTTTGAACTGGGCCGGGCAGACCGGCGCTTTACGGGGACACCGGTTTGCGGCCGAAGCGCTCCTGCCCTTGCATCGCGACCTGAACGGACCCCAGATGGAGACTGACTGGTCGCTGAGCCTGGGCTGGCAATACGCTTTCGGCGGATAGAGTCTTCATGGCCCGGGCGGGCTCCGACCCGCCTGGGCCGCTCTCAAGGAGAACACTCATGACTATTCGATTGCTTCTGATCCTCGTCCCGGCCCTGGCGCTGGCCGCCTGTGGTGAGACCGGCGCACCGGGCGAACAGGGCGCAGGCTCCGGCGAATCCTACGCTGGCGGCGGCCTCGCCGTCACCGAAGGCTGGGTGCGCAATCCCATCGCCGGGCGCGACGTGACGGCGGGCTTCCTCACCATCGAGGGCGGCGGCGAGGCCGGGCGTCTGACGGGCGTCGAGAGCGACGAGGCCGAGCGCATCGAGCTCCACACCATGGCCATGGAGGGCGATGTCATGCGCATGCGCCAGGTCGAAGCCATGGACGTGCCCGCCGACGGCGCGCTGACCCTGTCATCGGGCGGCGATCATCTGATGATCTTCGGCGTCTCCGCCGACGCCGCCGCGGACGGCATGCTGGACGTGGTGCTGCAGTTTGAGGGCGGGCGCAGCGTGGAAGCGCAGCTGCCCTTCGCCGACACCGCTCCGGCGTCTTCGTCCACCGGCGATATGAGCGGAATGCAGGGCGGCTAGGCGCAAGATCCGGGTTTCACGCCGGCGCGTTCGGGTCTAAGCGGGGCGGATGACAGACCGCCCCGACCCTTCTTCCGCGCCGGCTCCGGACCCCGCGCCTGCGCCCGGACAGGCGACGCCCGCCACGCCGGCGCCGAAAACCAGCGCCGACTCCCAGCGCCTCGGCCCGGGGCGGGCGGCGGCGGCGCTTTTGTCCGGCTATGTGATCTGGGGCCTGTCGCCTTTATTCTACAAGCTTCTGGCGTTCGCCAGCCCCGCCGAGATCGTACTTCACCGCGCCATCTGGTCGGTGCCCTTGCTGGCGATCCTGCTGGTGAGCGCGCGGCGCTGGAACGCGGCGGTGAGCGTGCTCGGCGACACGCGCATGCTCGGCCTTCTGGCGGTGACTGCGGTGCTCATCGGCGCCAATTGGTGGACCTTCATCTTCGCGGTGAATTCCGGCCAGGTGCTGGAAATCTCGCTTGGGTATTACATCAATCCTTTGATGAACGTGGCCGTGGGCGTGTTCATTGCGTCTGAGCGCTTCGGGCGCCTGCGCGCCGTGGCGGTGGGGCTGGCCGGGCTGGGCGTGGTGAACCAGATCGTCACCGTGGGCGAGCTTCCCGTCATCGCGCTTTTCCTCGCGGTGAGCTTCACCGGCTATGGCTACTTGCGAAAGACCATGGCGGTGGACGGGCGCATCGGCCTGTTCTGGGAGACCGCCATCATCGCCCTGCCGTCCCTGGCGATTCTCGGGTTTGTGGAGTTTGGCGGCGGCGGTCACTTCCGCGAGGGCTGGAGCCAGGCGGCGCTGCTGGTCCTCTCCGGCGCCATGACGGTGGGTCCGCTCTTGCTTTTCCTCACCGGCGCGCGCGGCCTGTCCTTCGCGGTCATCGGCGCGGCGCAATTCATTGCGCCGACCCTGCAGTTCTGCCTGGGATTATTCTATGGCGAGGTGTTCACGCCCGCCCACGCCGTCACCTTCGCCTTGATCTGGGCGGGGCTGGCGGTGTTCGTGGCGGATCTTCTACTGTTCGAGCGCAAGAAACGACAAAAGGCCCGATCATGACCCATCCGCCCATGCCGCCCGCCCGCCGTATTGATGTGGGCGAGGTGACGCTGTCGGTTCACGAGGCCGGACCGGCGGACGGCCTGCCCGTGCTGCTGCTCCATGGCTGGCCGGAGCTGGCGTTGTCCTGGGCGCAACAGATCCAGGACCTTTCCGAGGCCGGCTACCGGGTGATCGCGCCGGACAATCGCGGCTTCGGCGCCTCGGACATCCCCCATGAGGTCGAGGCCTATCATGTGGACCGTCTGTGCGCGGATCTGGAAGGCCTGCTGGATGCGCTGGGGGTCGAGAAGGCGGTGATCGTCGGCCATGACTGGGGCGGCATCTTCATGTGGCACGCCGCCTGCCTCATCCCCCATCGCTTCATCGCCGCGGTGGGCGTGAACACGCCGCACCTGCCGCGCGGCGCCGTTCCGCCCACAGAGGTCTTTCGTGAGCGCGGCGGCGAGGAGCATTATATCGTGCGCTTCCAGGACGAGGCCGCCGACACGCTGTTTGAGGGCCAGGAAGAGGATTTCTTCGCCTTCAGCTTCGGCGCGCCCATCGCCCCGGCCGATGTCGACGCGCTGCCGGCCTCAATCACCCATCTGCCCAAGCGCTTTGAAAAATTCGTCGCCCGCGGCGGTCTCAAGAGCGAGGACGAGTGTGTCGTTCCGCCAGAGATCCGCACGCAATACGCTGAGGTTTACGCCCGCTCCGGGTTTCGCGGCGGGATGAACTGGTACCGTAATTTCGACGCCAACTGGGAGCGGCTGGGCGGTGTCGATCACCGCCTCGCCATGCCCTGCCTGATGATCGCAGCCGAGTGCGATTTCATGCTGCCGCCCAAGCTCGCCGGATGGATGCCCGCCCTGTGCAAGGATTTCACCCTGCACATCATCGAAGGCTGCGGGCACTGGACCCAGTACGAGGCGCCGCAGGAGCTGTCAGCGGTGCTGCTGGCCTGGCTCGAGCAGCGCTTCGGTCAGTCACCTGCGGGCTGAGGGCAGGCCAGCGGCGCGCCCAGCTCGGTGACGCTGGCGCGCCAGGTGGTCAGCCGCTCGAAGATGAAGCAGCGCTGTTCGGCCGTGAGCCGTGCGTCCTCGCTCAGGTCTTCAGCAATGGCCTCCAGCGTCTCGCGCCCTTCGATCACCTCGACGCCGCCGTCAGACGGCGTGTCGAAGCGCATGAGCCGCCCCGTGTTCTCCCAGGCCGGCCAGTCGGGACCGCCGGCGCTGGCTGGATCGCCGGTGCGCGCAAAATTCGCCCAGTAGGCGCCCATGCTCTCGGCCACCGCCTGGCGGCCTTGCGCGTTCTCGTCATTGAACAGCGCGGAATCGAGGCGGCCGAAAAACTCGAAATGGTTGAAGACGAAAGGGATCTCCATGGCGTGGGCGGCGCCCAGAAGGCGGCTTAAGTCCATGAAGGCGAGGCTTCCGCCTTCGTCCCAGTCAAAGCGGTAGGCGAACACCGGCTCATGGCCGCCTTCGGTCAGGGTCTGGGCGACTTCATCCACGGCCAGCGCCCGCCACAGCCGGGACTGGTATTCGCTCGCGGCCTCAAAGAAGTCCGGGTCAGGGGTGCGGATGATCACGCCGAACCAGCGGGCCGACAGCGCCGGGTCGAAGACGTTGAACAGCTTCATCTCGTCCTTGTTGGTCCCGGTGATGATCGGCACGGCGTTGAAGGTGGCCGGGCTTGAAAGCGCGGCGATCAGGCCGTCTTCCGGGATCGTGACCCCGTCGGCGATCATGCGCGGCATGTCGCGCAAGCCGTCATCGCCGGCATAGGCGTCATAAACCGCCTGCAGCGGCGCGGCCCGCAAATCATCCGCACCCGGATTATCGATCCCGGTGAAGCGGCGCGAGGCGGGCACGGCCGCCACGTCCGAGCCGTCTCGCGCGTCGGCCAGCGACACAACGTCGGTGAGCCCCGACTGGATGATGGCGCGGTGGAACAGGCCGGCAGCCAACGGACTCGCCAGAAGCCCGGCGACGTTATGGCCGCCTGCGCTCTCCCCGAAAATCGTCACGGTCTCCGGGTCGCCTCCAAACGCGGCGGCGTTGTCACGCACCCATTCCAGCGCCGCGATCTGGTCCAGCAGGGCGAAATTGGCCGCGCCGGACAGGTCCGATGCGCCGTCCTCCAGCGCCGGGTGGGAGAAGAAGCCCAGCGGGCCGAGCCGATATTGCACCACCACCACGACCACGCCCTGGTCGACCGCCAGCTGCGCGCCGTCATACTGACTGGCCGAACCCCAGACATTGGCGCCGCCATGAATCCACAGCATCACCGGACGCGGGCCGCCGGACTCCTGCGGCGCGGGTGCGTAGACATCCAGATACAGGCAGTCTTCAGACCCTGTGAGCTGACCCGGCTCGGTTCCGGTCGCTTCTGCGTTCAGCGCATTGGTGATCTGCGGGCAGGCGGCGGAATGGGTCAGGGTTTCGCGGGCGCCGGTCCAGGGCTCCACAGGCTGCGGGCCGCGCCAGCGATTATCGCCGCCCGCCGACGCCGCAAACGGCGTTCCGAGCCACACATGGGCGCCGGTGTCCCCGTCCACATAGCCGACGATCTCCCCGCCCGTCACCGCGCGCGTCAGCGCCGGATCGGCCGTGGGCGGCGGCGCGGCGGGCTCGCTCTCGCAAGCGGTCAAAGCCAGCGCGCCCAGCGCAGCGGCCAGTGTGAAACGACGGATCATGGCGGGCCCTCCCCCTTGTTGTCACTCAAGCTAGCGGGCTCTCGCGCCGGCGCAAGGCGCCGTGTGGGGGTGATTTTTAGGCAGCGCCGGTTCCCGGTTTCATCCCCGGACAAAGGTCCGGGGGAAAGACCGGGATCTACAGCGCTTAAAAGATCAAGCGCTGAGCAGGACGAACCGATTGCTCAACGCCGGACCTTTAAAACGCAGTGGATCCCGGTCTCGCCCCCGGCTTGAAGCCGGGGATCGAACCGGGAGCCGATCTCTTACTGCATGGTCGGGATGATGAAGCTCTGGTCGGAGATGTCGCCCGAGGGCCAGCGCTGGGTGACGGTCTTGATCTTGGTGTAGAAGCGCACGCCTTCCATGCCGTGCTGGTTGGTGTCGCCGAAGGAGGAGCGCTTCCAGCCGCCGAAGGTGTGATAGGCCACCGGCACCGGGATCGGCACATTGACGCCCACCATGCCCACATTGACCTTGCTGGCGAATTCGCGCGCCGCCAGGCCGTTGCGGGTGAAGATCGCCACGCCGTTGCCGTACTGGTGCTCCGAGGCGAGGCGTGCGGCCTCCTCCATGTCGTGGGCGCGCACGATCTGCAGGACCGGGCCGAAGATCTCTTCCTTGTAGCTCTCCATCTGCGGGGTCACGTGGTCGAACAGGGACGGGCCGATGAAGAAGCCGTTCTCGTGGCCCTGCAGCGTGAAGCCGCGCCCGTCCATTATCAGCTCGGCGCCCTCGTCGACGCCCTTCTGGATCCAGGCCTCGATTTTCTCCTTGTGGGCCTGGCTCACCACCGGGCCGTAGGCGGCGTCGGGGTCGGAGGAGACGCCGGGCACGAGGTTTTCGATCTCCGGCATCAGCTTCTTGATCAGGCGCTCTGCGGTGTCCTCGCCCACGGGCACCACGATGGGCAGCGCCATGCAGCGCTCGCCCGCCGATCCGTAGGCCGAGCCCACCAGATCCTTGACCACCTGGTCGAGATCCGCGTCCGGCATGACGATCCCGTGGTTCTTCGCCCCGCCCATGGCCTGCACGCGCTTGGCGTTGGCGGTCCCTCGCGAGTAGATGTACTGGGCGATGTCGGAACTGCCCACAAAGCTCACCGCCTTGATGTCTGGATGATCGAGGATCGCGTCCACAGCCTCCTTGTCGCCGTTGACGACGTTAAGAATACCGTCCGGCAGGCCGGCTTCCAGCATCAGCTCGGCCAGGCGCACGGGCACGCTGGGGTCTTTTTCGCTGGGCTTGAGGATGAAGGCGTTGCCGCAGGCGATGGCCACGCCGAACATCCACATGGGGATCATGGCGGGAAAGTTGAACGGGGTGATGCCCGCCACCACGCCCAGAGGCTGGCGCATGGAATAGACGTCGATGCCCGGCCCGGCCCCTTCAGTGTATTCGCCCTTTAGAAGATGCGGCACGCCGCAGGCGAACTCGATCACCTCCAGCCCGCGCTGCAGATCGCCACGAGCGTCCGCGACGACCTTGCCGTGCTCTGAAGAGAGCAGGCGGGCCAGCTCGTCCATATTGGCTTCAAGCAGATCCTTGAACTTGAACAGCACGCGGGCGCGGCGCTGGGGGTTCATGGCGGCCCAGGCCGGCTGCGCGGCCTTGGCGCGCTCCACCGCCTCGCCCAGCTCGGATTTGCTGGCGAGGGCCACTTTGGCCTGAACCTCGCCGGTATTGGGGTCGAACACGTCGCCGAAGCGGCCGGATGTTCCGGGAACCGCCTTGCCGTTGATGAAGTGATGGATGTCGCGCTGCGCCATGAAAGGCTCCTCCGTTCGCGCCTCCGCAAAGACGGGGCGCGTCTCTTGTTTGAGCGAGGGTGTAGCGGAGGGGCGGCGCGCTTGTCGAGCCGAGGCGCAGGTGCGGCTCAGGCTGGATTCAGCGTCAGCGTCTCTCCAGCCGCCGTTTCCCCGCTCCAGCTGCGATTCTCGCCGGGCGTCGCCTCGAAAACAACAGCGCCGGCGCCGTCGATGAGGCGCAGGCTCTCCCCGTCAGCCGCCGCCCGCCAGAGCAATGCATCGCCCAGCCCGCCCGGACAGCCGGGAAAAGCCAGGACAAGGCCGGAGACGGTGTCCGCGACGATCAGGCTGTCTTCAGGCGCCCGCGCCGGCGGATCAAGGCGCACCCGGCAGGCGGCGCCGCCGGCTTCGGCCCGATAGGTCCCCGGCAGGCGGGAGATATCGGCCATGGCGGCCGCCGCCAGGGCGCCGGACAGCGCGCCGGAGAGGGCGAAGGCGGTGCAGAAGGGTCGCAGAACAGTCATGGCGGTCTCCGTCAGCTGCCGCTCAGTGAAGCGGGCGCGGCGCACGGAGTCGAGCCGTTCGCTCATGTCGGCGCTCAGATCGAGTGCTGGTTCACCCGCGCGGAGAGTTGCTCGGCGTTTTCCTTGCGCTCTGAATACCGGTCCACCAGATAGCCGGCGCTGCCCCTTGTGAGCAGGGTGAACTTCACCAGCTCCTCCATCACATCCACCACCCGGTCATAGAGCGCGGACGGCTTCATCCGCCCGTCCTCGTCGAACTCCAGGAAGGCTTTCGGGATCGAGGACTGGTTGGGGATGGTGATCATGCGCATCCAGCGGCCCAGAACGCGAAGCTGGTTGACCGCATTGAAGCTCTGGGAACCGCCGGAAACCTGCATCACGGCCAGGGTTTTGCCCTGGCTCGGGCGCACGGCCCCCAATGAGAGCGGAATCCAGTCGATCTGGCTCTTCATCACGCCGGTCATGGCGCCGTGGCGCTCCGGGCTGCACCAGACCATCCCCTCGCTCCAGGTCACCAGCTCGCGAAGTTCGGCCACCTTGGGATGCTCCGCGCCAGCCGTGTTCGCAGGATCGTCCGGCAGAGGCAGGCCGGACGGGTTGAACGTGCGGGTCTCCGCCCCAAGCCGCTGCAGAATGCGCGCGGCTTCTTCGCTGGCGAGCCGGCTGAAGGAGCGCTCGCGCAGCGAGCCGTAAAGCAGCGCGATGCGTGGCGGATGAGCGGCGCGCTCCGGATCGAGCAGACGGGCCTCGTCGATCTCAAGAAAGCTCGCCTCGTCGAGGGCGGGAAAGGTGTCGGAACTCACGGATCATCCCTTCGGAAACAGGCTTTGGGTGCGGTTCGCCAGCGCCACCAGGGAGAGCATGACCGGCACCTCCACCAGCACGCCCACCACGGTGGCCAGCGCCGCGCCGGAATTCAGGCCGAACAGGCTGATCGCCACGGCGACCGCCAGCTCGAAGAAGTTCGACGTGCCGATGAGCGCGCAGGGCGCCGCGATTGAGAACGGCGTGCGCCAGAGCCAGGCTGCGCCGTAGGCGATGAGGAAGATGCCGTAGGACTGGATCAGCAGCGGGACCGCGATCATGGCGATCACGGCGGGGCGCTGCAGGATCACCTCGCCCTGAAACCCGAACAGGATGACCACCGTGACGATGAGCCCGATCACCGAGACCGGCTTGATGGCCGCCGTGAAGGCGTCGACCTTCGCCGCCGCCGCCTCGCCGGAAAGGCCTTGAGACAGGCGTGCGCGGGTGGCAAGCCCCGCGAGAAGCGGGATCAGCACGTAGAGGCCCACCGACAGAAGCAGGGTCTCCCACGGCACGGCGATGTCGGTGACGCCCAGCAGCACCGCCACGATGGGCGCGAAGGCGAACACCATGATGACGTCATTGGCCGCCACCTGCACCAGCGTATAGTTGGCGTCGCCCCTGGTGAGCTGGGACCAGACGAAGACCATGGCGGTGCACGGCGCCGCGCCCAGGATGATCAGGCCGGCGATGTACTGGGCGGCGTCTTCGGGCTGGATGAACGGCGCGAAGACGAATTCGAAGAATCCCACGGCCAGCGCCGCCATGGTGAAGGGCTTGATCAGCCAGTTCACCACCAGCGTGATCACCAGACCTTTGGGCTGAGCCCCGACGCGGCCGAGGCTTGAAAAATCGATGCTCACCATCATCGGATAGACCATCGCCCAGATCAGCACCGCCACGGCGAGATTGACCGAGGCGATTTCAAACCGGGCGAGAACCTCAAACAGGCCGGGGACGAGCGCGCCCAGCCCCACGCCGGCCAGGATCGCCAGCCCTACCCAGACCGACAGCCATTTTTCGAAAAAGCCGATGCCGCCGGGCGCCTTGGACAGGCTGGGTGAGCCTTCGCGATTCATGGCGCCGCCTCGTCGTGGGCGCGCTGCAGGATGGCGCTGCGCTTCGCGGGGTCGGCTTTGACCAGGCCCGCCTCAAGGGCGAAACGCACCCGGGCGTCCAGCGCCTCGAACGCGGCGTCGAAGGCGGCGCGGATCGCAGGCTCGCCTTGCGCGCCGGCCGGATCGGACAGGCCCCAATGGGCGCGCGCCGGCGCGCCGGGCCAGACCGGGCAGGGCTCGGCGGCGGCGTTATCGCAGACGGTGATCACGGCGTCCATGACCGGCGCGCCGTCCGCCTCGAACTCCAGCCAGCTTTTTGAGCGCAGGCCTTTGGTGGAGAGGTCGTGGCGCTCCAGCACGGCGATCGCGCCGGGATGGGGCGCGCCCTTGGGGCTTGAGCCGGCCGAATAGGCTGTCACGCCGCCGCCGCTGCGCGCATTGAACAGCGCCTCGCCCAGGATTGAGCGCGCGGAATTGCCGGTGCACAAAATCAGAATGTTCATCGCGCTAGGGCCTCTGGCGGTCTGGAGGCGTCACCTTTAGACTGCACACTCTCTCATTTCAATGTTTCATGAAATAGAAAAGCATGATCGCCATGGACCAGACCGCAGCCATTGAAAGCTTCGCCGCGCTCGCCCATCCGACGCGGCTGAGCGTGTTCAAGGCGTTGATCACCGCCGGGCCTCAAGGGCTTGCGGCGGGGCGTCTGGCGGACCTGGTGGGCGTGTCGCCCAGCAATCTGTCGCCCCACTTGAGCGCGCTCAGCCAGGCGGGGCTGGTGCAGGTGAGCGTGGAGGGCCGCTCGCGGATCTACACGGCGCGGATCGATCAGGTCGCCGCGTTGGTGGATTTTCTGGTGGCCGATTGCTGCGCGGGTCATCCTGAAGTGTGCGGCCCGGCGCTGGCGTCCATGGGCCGCTCCTGCTGAGCAGAAGCGGCGCGCCCCTTGCGGGCCGCCGCGCATTGTTTCTCAATGCCGCAGATGACATCGGACACCGCCCCCTCACCCCATATCGTCGATTCGCTGATCGAGGAGCGCGCCCTGCGCCTGCGCGCCAGCGCGATCTGGCCGGCGGTGAAGGCGGTGTTCTATCCGCTGCTGGGCTATGGCCGGGCGGTCCAGATCGCCGACGCCATCGCCCCTATGGGCGGGGCGCAGGCCATGGACTGGTCGGAGAAATTTCTGGACATGCGGGTCGCCGCCGACGGCCTGACCCATGTGCCTGAAACCGGGCCTTGCGTCATCACCGCCAACCATCCCGGCGGAATCGCGGACGGCATCGCGGTGTGGCAGGCGCTCAAGGCGCGCCGTCCTGATCTCGTGTTCTTCGCCAATCGCGACGCGATCCGGGTGTGCGAGGGGCTGGGCGAGGTGGTGATTCCGGTGGAATGGCGCGGCCAGGAGCGCTCTCGCGACAAGACCCGCGATACGCTGCGCCAGGCCATCGAGGCGTTCAGGCAGGGCCGGTGCGTGGTGGTGTTTCCCGCCGGGCGCATGGCGAAATGGGACTGGCGCAGCTTGCGGCTGGTGGAGGAGTCCTGGCAGGTGACTGCGGTCAGCCTGGCGCGTAAATTCTCCGCGCCGATCATTCCGCTGGGCCTGAAGCAGCGTATGAGCGTGTTGTTTTACGCGCTGGGCCAGATCCATGAAGAACTCAAACACATGACGGTCTTCCACGAGCTGCTGGCCAAGCGCGGCGCCCGCTACGCCCTGAAATTCGGGGCCGTGGTGGAGCCCCATGACCTGCCCGACGGCGAGGGTCCGGCCACCAGGGCCTTGCGCGCCATGAGTGAAACCCTCGCGCGGGAGGCAAGGTGAGTCTTTCGCCGCACGACGAGCCCAGCCCCGCGCCAGACGCCCGCGCGCTGGTGGAGGCCTTGCTTGAAGAGCGTGCGCCGCGCCTGCGCGAGCAACCGCTCGCCTGGCGCGCCTTACGCGGGATCGCCGATCCGCTTTTGGGGTTCGCCAAGGCGGTCCAGCTGGTGGACGCGGTCAAGGATCTCGACGCTGAAGCCTGCTTCGCCTGGGGCGATCGGTTTCTCGGCCTCACCGTCACCGCTGAGGACGTGGAGCGGGTGCCGTCCATCGGCCCGGTTCTGCTCATCGCCAACCATCCCGGCGGCATCGCCGACGGCAACGCCATCTGGAGCGCGCTGAAAGGAAGGCGCGATGATCTTGTGTTCTTCGCGAATCGCGACGCGCTGCGCATCTGTCCGGGGCTAAAATCCCGCATCATTCCGGTGGAGTGGCGCACCGGTCCGCTGGCGCGCACCCGCGCAAGGGAGACCCTGCGCGCGGCCATGGAGGCGTTCAATGGCGGGCGCTGCGTGGTGATCTTCCCCGCCGGGCGAATGGCCGACTGGAACTGGCGCGAGCGCCGGCTGGTGGAGCCCAGCTGGGCGGGCGCGGGCGTGTCGCTGGCCCGGCGGTTTGGCGCGCCCATCGTGCCGGTGGGCGTGGTGCAACGCATGCCGCTGGCCTATTACGCCCTGTCGCAGATTAATGAAGAGCTGCGCGACATCACCCTGTTTCACGGCCTGTTGCGCCAGCGCGGCGCCCGCTACCGCCTGCGCTTCGGCGAGCCTGTCGATCCGCGCGTCCTGCCGGGCGCCGACGGCGACGCCGCCGAAACCCTGCGCCAGATCTGCGAAGCGCTGGCCTGGACCCGGCGGCGGTGATCGGTCAAGGTCTCGGGCCGGCCGGCGCAGGCGAGCCGGGTTCGGACTCCGGTGTGCTCAAACCGTACCAGTCCACATGGCGCGTCACCAGCATGGTCACGCTCACCGCCGCGAAGGCGAGTCCGGCCCCGATCAGCAGCGCATAATCCTCCATCAGGATCAGCAGATACTGCAGCGCATAGGTCATCACCAGCGCAGCGAAGACCAACAAGCCGCGCGCCGCGCTGCGGAACGCCGCGCCGGCGTAGAGCGCGGTGACGAGAATGGTTGCGCCCGAGCCGCCGGCGTAGGCCGTCATCAGGGCGGCATGCTCACTTAGGGCCAGCATCATGAGATAGAAGATCACCTGCGCCAGTCCGATCAGCACATATTGCGCGGCGTGCACCCGCATCGCGCCGGTCGCCTCTATGAGGAACACCATGAGCAAGGTGAAGCCCACGAAGAAGAACGCGTATTTCAAGGACCGGCTGACCCGGACATAGCCGTCGGTCGGGCTTGTCAGATTGACGATGAAGGCTGTCTCGTCGGCGGTCGCCATGGCGTAGCCCGACCCCTCCAGCCAGCGCGCCGGAATCCCGCGGGCGAGATAGGGCACGCGCCATTCCGCCTCGAAGCCGGTCTCCGCGATGGTGCGCTCGGCAGGCAGATAGGCGCCGTCAAAGCCGGGATGGGGCCAGTCGCCGGCGAGCGTCGCACGGGTTTCGCGGCCCGAGGCGACAAGGCCGAGCGATTGCGCGCCCGATAGTGTGAAGGCGGCCTGCATGGTGAAGGCCGCGCCGGGCTCCAGGCCGTTGAGCGGCGCGCTCACGCCGCGCCAGGTCCGGCCGGACCGGCCGCCGTCGGCTTGACGATCGAAAGGCGAGCCCGGCTCGAACCGCGTCGGGGACGGGGCCCCGTTGAAGGTGAAGGCGATATCCGAGCCCATCCCGCGCAGATCCTGGACCCCGGCCACCAGCCGCGCCTGATCCCAGCGGATCGCGCCGTTTCGCGGCGTCAGGGTCTCTACCCCGGCGGTCGCGAAGACGGCGTCCAGAGTGAGGTCGGCGGTATAAACCGGCACCTCATAGATCGCACGCCGGCGCAGCTCCACATTCAGTGCGGCGCCGATGTCGAGGGTTTCGGGAGAGACGATGATCGTCTCGCGCCGTATGCGCTGCTCCTGCACGGTCTCGCCGTCCCGCTCGACGCTCACCGTCTCAGTGACGTCCACGGGCAGCAACAGGAACGGCCCGCGCAGGGTCTGGCGTCCGCCATAGGCCTCCCCGACGCTGCGCGCGACCTCGTCGGCGCGCCCGGCCCGCTCCCAGGCCAGCAGATTGACGAAAAACAGCGGCACGCCGAGCAGGAACACCAGCGCGCCCACCATGATGATCTTCAGTCCCAGCGCCCGTGAGCGAGTCTGCGTGCGGTCCATGGACCGTCCTCCCATTGTCTGCCTGCCTGCCTGTCGCACAACAGCGTGGCAATGGGGAGAAAGCAGGGCGAAGCGGGGGCCATCCCGGGATAAGAAAAAAGCCCCGGCCGCAACCGGACGGGGCTTATTCTCCGGACCAGGCCGCGCCTACGCCTGGCGCTCCACCATCAATTCCTTGATCTTGCCGATGGCCTTGGCGGGGTTCAGACCCTTGGGGCAGACATTGGCGCAGTTCATGATGGTGTGGCAGCGATACAGCTTGAACGGATCTTCCAGATCGTCCAGGCGCTCGCCGGTCGCTTCGTCGCGGCTGTCGGCGATCCAGCGATAGGCCTGAAGAAGCGCGGCCGGGCCCAGAAACTTGTCCGAATTCCACCAGTAGGACGGGCAGGCGGTGGAGCATGAGGCGCACAGAATGCACTCATAGAGGCCGTCGAGCTCTTCGCGCTCTTCCGGGCTCTGCTTCCACTCGCGCTGGGGCGTCGGGCTGTCGGTCTTCAGGAAGGGCTGGATCGACTGAAGCTGGGCGTAGAAATTGGTCAGGTCGGGGATCAGGTCCTTGACCACCGGCTGGTGGGGCAGGGGCGCGATCGTGACCGCGCCCTTCACCTCGTCGATGCCGTAGGTGCAGGCGATCGTGTTGCGCCCGCCGATATTCATGGCGCAGGAGCCGCAAATGCCTTCGCGGCAGGAGCGCCGGAAAGCCAGCGTCGTGTCGATCTCGTTCTTGATGTAGAACAGGGCGTCCAGAACCATGGGGCCGCAGTTGGCGGTGTCCACGTAATACGTGTCCCAGTGCGGATTCTCGCCGCTCTCGGGATCATAGCGGTAGACCTTGAACTCGCGCAGATCCTTGTCCTCGGCCCCTTCAGGCTTCGGCCAGACCTTGCCTTTTTTGACTTGCGAATTTTTCGGCAGCGTCAGCTGGACCATGGGTGTCTTCCCACCTTGCTCGTCTGGGGTACGGGCGCGCGGCGCGCGTTTCTAGTAAACCCGCGCCTTCGGCTCGATATATCCGATATCGTTGGACAGCGTGTAGTTATGGGTCGGGCGATCATCAAGCGTGACCTTGCCGGTCGTCGCGTCGAGGAAGGCCAGGGTGTGCTTCATCCAGTTCTGGTCGTCCCGGTCGGGGTGATCCTCGCGGGCGTGGGCGCCGCGGCTCTCGGTCCGCGCGGCGGCCGAGTTCACGGTCACGGCGGCCTGCTGGATCAAATTGTCGAACTCCAGCGTCTCCACCAGATCGGTGTTCCAGATCATGGAGCGGTCATTGATGCGGATGTCCGACGCGCCGTCGAACACCTTGGCGATGCGCTCAACGCCCTCGTCCAGCACGTCCTGGGTGCGGAAGACCGCGCAGTTTTCTTGCATGGCCCGCTGCATGTCCAGGCGCAGCTTGGCGGTGGGCGTGGCGCCGTCGGCGTGGCGCAGGCGGTCAAAGCGATTGAGGCTGTCCTCGCCGGCGTTTTTCGGAAGGTCCGACTGGCTGGCGCCGCTTTCGGTGGTCTCGGCGCAGCGAAGGCCCGCAGCCCGGCCGAACACCACAAGGTCGATCAGAGAGTTGGAGCCCAGGCGGTTGGCGCCGTGCACCGACACGCAGGCCGCCTCGCCCACGGCCATCAGGCCGGGCACCACGGTGTCGGGATCGCCGTTCACCTTGGTCAGAACCTCGCCGTGATAATTGGTGGGGATGCCGCCCATATTATAGTGCACCGTCGGCAGAACCGGGATCGGCTCCTTGGTGACGTCCACGCCGGCGAAGATCTTCGCGCTTTCCGAAATGCCGGGCAGGCGCTCGTGCAGCACGGCCGGATCCAGATGATCCAGGTGCAGATGGATGTGATCCTTGCCCGCACCCACGCCGCGACCCTCGCGGATCTCCATGGTCATGGCGCGCGAGACCACGTCGCGGCTCGCCAGATCCTTGGCGTTGGGGGCGTAGCGCTCCATGAAGCGCTCGTTTTCCGAGTTCGTCAGATAGCCGCCCTCGCCGCGCGCCCCTTCCGTGATCAGGCAGCCCGCGCCGTAAATGCCGGTGGGGTGGAACTGCACGAACTCCATGTCCTGCAGCGGCAGGCCGGCGCGCAGCACCATGGCGTTGCCGTCGCCGGTGCAGGTGTGCGCGCTGGTGGCGGAGAAATAGGCGCGGCCATAGCCGCCGGTGGCCAGGATGGTCTTCTGGGCGCGGAAGCGGTGCAGCGTCCCGTCGTCCAGCTTCCAGGCGGTGACGCCCCGGCAGACCCCGTCATCATCCATGATGAGATCCATCACGAAATACTCGATGAAGAACTCCGTCGAGTGACGCAGCGACTGACCGTAAAGCGTGTGCAGGATGGCGTGGCCGGTGCGGTCGGCGGCCGCGCAGGTGCGCTGGACCGGACCTTCACCGAAATTCTTCGTCATGCCGCCGAAGGCGCGCTGATAGATCTTGCCGTCTTCGGTGCGCGAGAACGGCACGCCCCAGTGCTCCAGCTCGTACACGGCTTCCGGCGCATTGCGGCAGAGATACTCGATCGCGTCCTGATCGCCGAGCCAGTCCGACCCCTTCACGGTGTCGTACATGTGCCAGCGCCAGTCGTCCTCGCCCATATTACCCAGCGACGCCGAGATGCCGCCCTGCGCCGCGACAGTGTGCGATCGGGTGGGGAAAACCTTCGAGATGCACGCGGTGCGAAGGCCCGCCTGGGCCGCGCCCAGTGCGGCGCGCAGGCCTGACCCGCCTGCGCCGACGACCACGACGTCAAAGGTGTGATCAATCCATTCGTATGAAGCCATGTGTCGTCTCCTAGGTCGCGATCGCGAGCACGGAATATAGGGCGGCGATCCAGAGACCGGCTGCGATCAGCGTATTCGCGATCAGCAGAACCGATTTCAGCGCCGCTTTGTGAATGTAGTCCTCGATCACGGTCTGGAGACCGAGGCGCATGTGATAAAACGCCGCGGTCAGGGTCAGAAGCGTCACGATCGCGCCCCAGGGCGAGCTGAGCCAGGCCTGCGCGCTGGCGTAATCCCCGGCCGGAAGCGCAGCCACAGACCAGATGAAGACCGGTATCAGCACAAGGAGCGCAATCGCGGACACGCGCTGGCTGATAAAGTGGCCGACGCCGGATTTCGCCGAGCCCAGGCCGCGCGCCCTGGACAGCGGAGTGCGGTAAGTGCGGTAATCGCTCATAAGACAAGACCTCCGGCGAAGATCCAGATCAGGGCGGTCACCACGATCGACCCTGCGAAGATGAGGATGGAGCGCTGGTTGGAGCCCTTGGGGTCGAACCCGGCGCCGGCGTCCCAGCCCAGATGGCGCAGACCGTTGAGAAGGTGATAGCTCAGCGACAGGGTGAAGGCGATCAGCGCCAGGGTGACGAGAATCCCCGCCGGCCCGCTGCGCAGGGCTTCCCATGCGGCGTAGGCGTCAGGGCCGGACGCGACCATCACCAGCCAGAGCGTGAACAGGATCGCGCCGATATAATTGGCGACCCCGCTGACCCGGTGGAAGATCGAGCTCGCCATGGTGGCGTGCCAGCGCCATACCCCGAGGTGCGGCGATAAAGGTTTGTAGCTGACGCCCGGACGCTTGGTGTCGGCGGCCTTGGCTGTGGTCTTGGCGGTCATGCGCGCCCCCGATTTGACGGAAGTTTCGCCCGGACGGGCGAGAGTGGCGCAGACAATAATCCGGAGCGCCCTCAGGTCAACGCGCTGAGCCCTCCCGCGCTGCGCCTGGCTTGCGAGTGAAACGCAATGTCCCGCTTTCAGGCGACGGACCCAGGCGGGCCGGCGTGCGTTATCAGCGTGAACGGGCCGCAAAACAGGATCTCGCCATCGCTCTCTTTGACAGCCCTGGAGCCTTGATCGGGCCGAAATCGCTCTGGAACCGCATCACCGCCCATATGGAGCCGCCGGTCTTTTTCGGATCAGCGCTTCTTGTGGTGGCCTTCGTCATCGGAGGCGCGGTGTTCACCGATCAGGCCGCCAGCGTCTTCAGCGCGCTTCAATCCCGGATCATCGCGGCGTTTGGCTGGTGGTACATGTTCGCCGCCACGGGGTTTCTGGTCCTGGCCGGCGCGATTTTGCTGAGCCCGCTGCGTAAGGTGCGCCTGGGCGGACCGGACGCGAAGCCGGAATTCTCCTTCCTGTCCTGGACGGCGATGCTGTTCGCCGCCGGCATGGGGACCGGCTTGGTGTTTTTTTCGGTGGCCGAGCCGTTCACCCACTATATCGACCCGCCGCCCGGCCTTGATCCGCGCACCCCGGAGGCCGCGCGCGAGGCCATGCGGATCACCTATTTCCACTGGGGCCTGAACGCCTGGGGGATCTATCTGATCCTGGCGCTGGCGGTGGCCTATCTGCACTTCAACAAGGACCTGCCCCTGGCGCCGCGCAGCGTGCTGGAGCCCCTGTTCGGCCGCCAGGTGATGGAGGGCTGGGCCGGTCACCTCGTGGACATCCTGTGCACAGTGGGCACGCTACTGGGCGTCTCCACCTCGCTGGGCCTTGGCGCCATGCAGATCAACACCGGCCTGAACGAACTGGCCGGGATCGAGCGGTCTGCATTGATTCAGATTTTCCTGATCGCCGCCATCACCGGCCTGGCGACGATTTCGGTGGTGATCGGGGTGAAGGGCGGAGTCCGGCGCTTGAGCCAGATGAATCTGGTCCTGGCGGGTCTGTTGTTCGCCTTCGTGCTGATCGTGGGACCGACGCTTCTGATCCTGGAGACGTTCACAACTTCGCTGGGGGCCTATCTGCAGGACCTGCCGCCGGCCACCGTGTTCGTGGACTTCACCGGCGACAGCGAGTGGCGGGCGAGCTGGACGCTGTTCTATTGGGGCTGGTGGATCAGCTGGGCGCCTTTCGTGGCGATCTTCCTGGCGCGGGTCTCGAGAGGCCGCACCATCGGGGCGACCATCGTCACCGCGCTTCTGGTCCCGACGCTGGCGACCTTCGCGTGGCTCGCTGTGTTCGGCGGAGCCGGGTTGCAGATCGAGCGCGCGGGCGCCGGCCTGCCCGACGAGATCGTGCAGGAGCCGGCCATCGCCCTGCACGCCCTGCTGGACACCCTGCCCTTCGCGCCGGTGACCATGGGGCTCGCCACGCTGGTGATCCTTTTGTTCTTCGTCTCCAGCTCCGATTCCGGCTCGCTGGTGGACGACATGGTCACCTCCGGCGGCGATCCCCATCCGCCGCGCATTCAGCGCGTGTTCTGGGCGGTGAGCGAAGGCGCGGTGGCCGCCACCCTGCTCCTGGCCGGCGGGCTCACGGCCATCCGCAACGCCGCCATCAGTCTGGGGCTTCCCATGTCCATCGTACTGGCGCTGGCGGCCGCGGCGATCATCAAGATCATGATCGTGGAAACGCAGACGGCGAAATCCGGCGGGGGCTAGCCGAGATTGACCCCCCGCCCGGCCCTTGCGACCTTGCGTGGGAACACGAGGGCGCCGGGAAGGCGATCATGACCGAAGACGAGAGCGCGGTGGTCACCGGCGCGTCCACCGGCATCGGGTACGCCACGGCGCAGTATCTCACGGCGCGCGGCTGGCGGGTGTTCGCCGGAGTGCGCAAGGAGGCCGACGCCGAACGCCTGCTGGCCGATCTCGGCCCGCTGGTCACGCCGCTGATCATCGACGTCACCGATGCGGACACCTGCCGCACCGCCGCCGACGAAGCCCGGGCGAGTCTGGATGGCCGCACGCTCTCCGGCCTCGTGAACAATGCGGGCATAGCCGTGGCCGGGCCGCTGCTTCACCTGCCCGTGGAGGAGATGACGCGCCAGCTCGACATCAACGTCACCGGCCAGCTGCGCGTCACCCAGGCCTTCGCGCCCTTGCTGGGCGCCGAGGACGGCCGCACCGGCCCGCCGGGACGCATCGTCAACATGTCTTCGGTGGCGGGGCTCAACACGACACCGATCCTGACGCCCTACGCCTGCTCGAAATTCGCCCTGGAAGCCTTCACCCAGGGGCTGCGCCGGGAGCTGATGATGTATGGAATCGACGTGGTGGCGGTGAATCCCACCCTCACCGCCAGCTTCCTTCCATATCTTATTTATCAGTCGTTTGAGCGTCGTGAAGCGAGCCATGTGTGACACATGGTGTATGACTTGTGTGACGTGAATTTCACGAACATCGCCCGAACCGGTATCAACCGCCCTGGGGTTCCCGGAGGCTGTTTAGTCAGCCGCAAATGCTACGCTGCCAATAGCCTTTGTTAGCGTCACTTACTCAGCCTTTTGGACATCGCCACACCAAGGAAAACTGCTGCGATGACGATGATCAACGCGTAAGCAGTATCGACCTCAAAAATGCCCGTCTCATTCAAAAGAATGACTGCCGCTAGCACGACGCCGACGACGACTGCTGGGATCAAGATGTGCTTCAAGGCAAGAACTCCGTTTGAGTGATGATAACCGGAACTCGCGTTTTATCCGGTCGAAGAGAGAACCCGAGCGTGATTTGAACCTTAGCTGATCGTTGTGGCAAGAGGCCGGGACGCGGAGCTTGGGCTACGCGCCGCGCCGCCCCTCGCGCTGGGGGAGCTGTCAGAAGAAACGGCTCGTTTGCTGGCACCGGGTGACCCTGCCCGGATGAGCAATCCGTTCCGATATTTCAAGACCTCACCCGAAATCACCCGTCTTGCGGTGACGATGTAAATCGGATCACCGTAGCCGTGGCAGCGAGCTGGACAGCGAAGCTTGAAGAGAAACTAGAAACCTCCGGCAATTGAGTGCCAGACCCGCGCCCGTTTATTCCAATTAAGTGTTCCAATTAATTTGCATTATCTGCATCAAAGTATAATACAATCAACAACTTAAAGGGAGTGCTAGCGATTTGATTCAAATCCCGGCCCCGTCGCCACGCCTATCTGGTCCAAGGCCGAGGAGATGGATCCCGAGCAGTATCGCGGCACCGATTTCTACGCCGCCATCAAGCGGATCATGGCCTACATGCTTGCGCGGGGCGGGAACGGCCTGGCGCCGGAAACCATCGCCGCGGCGGTGCACAAGGCGCTCACGGTGAAAACCCCGCCGCTCAATCAGGTCCTCACCCCGGAGCCCTTCCAGCAATGGCTGCTGAACGCCTTGCCGTGAGCTTGACCCCGTTTTCGGGCCACGGGGAGTTGGAAGATCCCCGTGTCTGAGCTTGACCCCGTTTTCGGGCCACGGGGAGTTGGAAGATCCCCGTGTTGAGCTTGACCCCGTTTTCGGGCCACGGGGAGTTGGAAGATCCCCGTGTCTGAGCTTGACCCCGTTTTCGGGCCACGGGGAGTTGGAAGATCCCCGTGTCATGGCGCCAGGGCGGGCTGCGTGAGCCCTGACGCTTTTCGTGCCTCCGCAGGCGTTCGGTAGCCGATGGCGCTGTGCGGACGCTCGGTGTTGTAGTCTCTACGCCATCGCTCGCATTTTCCGCGGGCGTCGGCAAGATTCATGAACCAGTGGGCATTAAGGCATTCCGCGCGAAACTTGCCGTTCAGGCTCTCGATGAACGCGTTATCCGTAGGCTTGCCGGGCCGGGAGAAGTCGAGCTCCACCCCATTCGCATAAGCCCATAGATCCAGATCGCGCGAGATGAACTCGGGACCCTGATCGACGCGGATGGACTTGGGATGCCCGTGGCTGGCGCAGATGCGCTCGAGCACGCCGACGACGTCCGCGCCGGTGAACCGCTCGCGAGGTTCGATCGCCGGGACATACCGGGTATACGCATCGATCACGGTGAGGATCCGCAGCCGGCGGCCGTCGTAGAGTTGGTCATGAACGAAGTCCATCGCCCAGACCTCGTTGGCCGTCACCGGATCCGATCGCCCCTCTCGGAGCTTCGCCTTCACCTTCCGCTTCGGCGTCTTATTCCTCAGCTGCAGTCCCATCTCGCGATAAAGGCGATAGACCCGCTTGGCGTTCACCGCCCAGCCTTCCCGCTGAAGCAGGACGTGGATACGCCGGTAGCCGTAGCGAACCCGGGTCTCAGCGATCTCCCGGATGCGCTGGCGAAGCTCTTCCTGGGAGCCGCGCTGGGACTTGTACTGGTAGGTCGAACGATCGGCCCTGAGAACCTGGCAGGCGCGTCGAACGCTGACCCGCCAGGCCGCACGCAGATGATCCACCAGCTCTCGCCGGCGCGCGGGCCTCAGAGCTTTCGGCGCAGAACATCCTGAAGCATCTCCTTGTCCAGCGAGAGATCCGCCACGATCCGCTTCAGGCGACCGTTCTCTTCCTCAAGCTGCTTCAAGCGCTTCATCTCCGACGGCATCAGACCGCCATACTTCTTTTTCCAGTTGTAGAAAGTGGCTTGGCTGATCCCCGCTTTGCGGCAGACCTCTTCCACACGCGTGCCTTCTTCGGCTTGGCGCAGAATGAACGCGATCTGCGCCTCAGTGAATTTTGACCGTTTCATCGGCCTTCTCCTCGTACCAGCAGCCCAAGCCGCTAAACGAGAATTTTCCACTTTTCCGTGGCCGAGAAAACGGGAAGCAGGTCAGCCGGGCCGCTTGGCCGACCGGCTGATCGCCAAGCGTCTGGGACTGACGGCGCAGGACCTGGCCGCCGCGAAAGATTGACCGCTTCCCTTCGCCCGGTCACGCTTGGCCGGTGATGTGAGAAGGATCGATCCATGTTCATTCGTTCGTTCGTGGCTGCGGCCGCACTGGGCGCGGCGGCGCTCATCGCGCCGCCGGCCACCGCACCCGCCTTCGCCGACCCGGCGGAGGAGTTCGACGCGCTTGTGGCCGATTACGAGGCGTTCAACGAAGCGCGCGACGTCATCGGCAGGGCGAGGCGCGGCGATCTTGAGGCCGCGGCGCGCTGGCCGGACGCCGGCTTTGACGCCGTCGCCGAAGAGGACGCGGCCATGGCCGGGTTTGACGCGCGCCTGGACGCCATCGATCCGGGCGCTTTGCCGGCCAGCGATCAGGCCAGCTACGCCGTGCTCGCCTATCTTCTGGACAGCGCCACGTCGATTTCCGGCGAGATGAGCGCGATGATCCCGTTCACCAATGATAGCGGCTTTCACACAGCCGCGAACTTCACCGCGCTGGGCACGCGCCTGCGCACCAGCGAGGAGGCCGAGGCCTGGATCGCGCGCATCGAGGCGCTGCCGGGCTATCTGGGCCAGCATCAGGCCTGGCTGGAGCGAGGCCTTGAGCAAGGGGTGACACAGCCGCGCGAAATCCTTGCCGGCGTCGCCGACCAGATCGAGGCCCAGATCGTCGCGCCCGAGGACTCCACCCTTTTTGCGCCCCTGCGCGGGCTGCCCGACACGATGAGCGCCCAGGAGCGCGAGCGTCTGGAATCGCTGGCGCTCGCCGCCATCGAGACCGAGGCGCTGCCGGCCCTGCGTGATCTCCATCGCTTCTTTGTAAACGACTATATCCCGAACGCCCGCGAGAGCCTGGGCGCCCGCGCGCTGCCGGGCGGCGAAGAGTTTTATCGCCAGCTGGTGCGCCGCCACACCACGCTGGACGTCACGCCGGAGGAGATTCACCAGATCGGTCAGCAAGAAGTGGCGCGCATCCGCACCCTCATGGAGGCGGTGATCGAAGAGGCTGACTTTGAGGGCTCGTTCGCCGAGTTTCTGGCCTTCCTGCGCACCGACCCGCAATTCTACGCCGACAGCGAGATGGAGCTGATGCGCTACGCCTCGTATTTCGCCAAGAAGGCGGACGACGAGATGCCCCGCTTCTTCCACCGCCTGCCGCGCCTTCCCTATGGGGTGCGCCCTGTGCCGGCCTCCATCGCGCCCAACTATACCACGGCGCGTTACTGGCCCGGCGATCCGGACACCGGCCAGGCGGGCGGATATATGGTCAACACCTACCGGCTTGATCAGCGCCCGCTCTATGAGCTTCCGGCCCTCACCGTGCACGAGGCGGTGCCCGGCCACCACCACCAGATCGCCATCGCCCAGGAGATCGAGGACGTGCCGCAGTTTCGCCGCGACGGCTATATCACCGCTTTCGGCGAAGGCTGGGCGCTCTATACCGAGTTTTTAGGGACCGACATGGGCATGTATGAAACGCCCTATGACCGGTTCGGGCAGCTCACCTATGAGATGTGGCGCGCCTGCCGCCTGGTCGCCGACACCGGCATCCACTGGTATGGCTGGAACCGGCAAGAGGCTGAAGCCTGTTTTCTGGAGAACTCCGCGCTCAGCCCCTTGAACGTCACCAATGAGGTGAGCCGCTACATCTCCTGGCCCGGTCAGGCGTTGGCCTACAAGACCGGCGAGCTCCTGATCCGTCGCCTGCGTGAGCGGGGCGAGGCCGAACTCGGGCCGGAGTTTGATCTGGCCGCCTTCCACGACACGATTCTGGAAGAGGGCGGCGTGCCGCTGGCCTATCTGGAAGACAAGATGACCGCCTGGATCGATGCGCAGGCGGCCGAGTAGGGTATAACCCTGTCATCGCGACGCTTCAGCCCATGGGGTCCCGGATAGCGCTATCGCGCTTCCGGGATGACAGAATTTGAGGGGGTGAAGAAGAGCGGCAAACCCTGTCATCCCGGCCGAAGCGTAGCGTAGAGCCGGGACCCCAGGGGGGCGATCAAAGCCCCAGCCGTTTCGCCAGTCCGCCGAGCCGGGCCTGTTGCAGGGCGCGGGCGAACTGGGCGGGGGAGAGTTTCAGGCGCACCGCCGCCCGCATCAGGGCGGCCGCGGCGCCCGGGTCCGCGCCGATCCGGCTGGCGAAATACTCCGCCGGGGTGCGGGCATAGAGGCCATGGGCTTCCAGCACCTTGCGCGGGAAATCCTTGATGTTGTCGGTGAGAATGAGCGAGGCGCCGCAGGCGATCGCGCTTTCCATGACATGGCGATCGCCTTCATCGGGCAGGCGCTCTGCGATTTCGACCCCGTGATCTTCGGGCACGCTGGCTTCGGGCCAGGCCTGCTCCAGCGCCACGACCAGGCGCGCCGCCTCCCCCGCCCCGTCGCGTCCCGGCTTGGCCTCGACGATTTTGGCGTGGGCGTGCCCGGTCTCGAACAGCACTTTGGGCGACCAGCGCGGCTGCAGCAGTCCGGCCTCGGCGAACGCCAGCACCAGATGACGGCGCACGGCGCCGGCCAGCACGCAGGCGTCGATGAAGATGGACGGCGCCTGCGTGTCGGGCGCGGCGATGTCGCCGGCCGGGTCAGGCGCGCTTGGCGTGCCCGGCCAGGACGGCGCCAGGTGCGGCCCGTCCAGCTTGACGAGCTCGTCCAGCGCGGCGGCGCGCCGCCGGACTCGCATGTCACGCAGGGCGTTCAGCGTCGCTGCGTCCAGAGTGTCCGTAGACGGAATATCGCCAAGCTCAACCAGCCGCCCGGCGCCCCATAGATCAAGGCCCAGCGCATCGGCGGCGATTTCAAGACTCATGCGTCCAGCGCCGCAGGGGCGGGGTCGCAGAAGCTTTTCACCTCGAACAGGCGCGGATCGGTGATGATGTCGGTGGGGCGCATGCGGTGGGACAGCTCAAGCCCCTCCAGCGTGCGCGCCCGCGACAGCGCCACATAGGCCTGCCCGTGCGCGAACAGGCGCCGGGAGACGTCCATGAACACCTTGTCCAGGGTCAGGCCCTGGCTCTTGTGGATGGTCATGGCCCAGGCGAGCCTCAGCGGATACTGGGCGTAGGAGCCGACCGTCTCGCGCTTCAGCTTGCCCGAATTTCCGTCCGCGGCGTAGCGCATGCGCTCCCAGGTGACTTTTTCGACAGTCACCGTCTCGCCGTTCACATGGACCTTCACCCCGTCTTGCGTGAAGCCGATCACCTCGCCGATGGAGCCGTTCACATAGCGCCCGCCCGGATCGTTGCGGATCATCATGACGCGCGCCCCGGTCTTCAAAACTAGCGGGTCGTCGGTGGGAAAGAGCCGCGGATCAAACTCGCCCTCCACCTTGCCGGAAAACCCGCGCGGTTCGCCCAGCAGAGCGTCCAGGCGCGCCTGATTGATGCCGGAGGCGGCCTGATTGGTGGCGGTGAGCACCACATGGGTGGTGCTGGCCTCAAGCCCGGAGCGCCCGGTCACGCGCTCATTGAGCCGCTCGGCGAGATCGTCGGTGAGCTCGCCTTCGCGCACGGCGTTGAGAATCTCGACAAAGTCCGGATCCGCCTGGCGGTGAACCTTGTGCAGCTCCACCATGGTGAAGCCCGCATCGCGAAAGCACGGGGCGTGGAAGAAGAACGGCCCGCCGAAATGATCCTCCAGGAACGCGCCCTCCTCGCCCTGGGCGATGGGCGGCAGCTGGGCGAGATCGCCCACCAGGATGAGCCGCACCCCGCCAAAGGGCTCGGCGCTGTCGCGGTTGAGGCGCAGGGAGAAATCCACCGCCTGCATCAGGTCGGACCGCACCATGGAGATCTCGTCGATCACCAGCGTGGTCAGCGCCTGCACCGTGCGGGCGTTGCGCAAGCGCCGGATATCGCCCGGCGTGATCAGGCGCGGCGGCAGGCGGAAAAAGCTGTGCAGGGTCTGGCCGCCGGCGTTCATGGCCGCGACGCCGGTGGGCGCCAGAACGGCGGCTTTCGAGCCCAGCCGGCGCAGAATCGCG
Source organism: Apolloniradiicaulis salifontis (assembly GCF_053756655.1). Taxonomy (NCBI): domain Bacteria; kingdom Pseudomonadati; phylum Pseudomonadota; class Alphaproteobacteria; order Maricaulales; family Maricaulaceae; genus Apolloniradiicaulis; species Apolloniradiicaulis salifontis. The sequence goes on along the minus strand of NZ_CM132387.1, from coordinate 3,003,659 downwards.
CGCGTCACCGTGGTCTTGCCGGTGCCGGCCCGTCCGGTGAGGAAGAGATGGGCGCCGCCCTCGGCGGCGAAATCCACCACGGCCTGTTGTTGGGGCGACAGCGTCGGGGCGGGCGGTCCAGCAAGCACAGGGGCGGCCTTTCGTGTCAGAACACCGGCCAAACTGCCCCTGTTTCCCCATTGGCGCCAGAGCGCCGGCCAGCCCCGTCCAGTCCTGGCGCTAGTAGATCTCGTCGGCGACGCAGCCGTTTCCGGCGAAGCGGAAATCGGTGACGCGGTTATCCGGGGCGATCACGAAGCGGGTTTCGCACTCCACCCACCACTCCCGGGGCGGCTCGTAGATGGTTTCGTCATAACGCTCCACGCGCACCTGCTCATTGCCGCGATTGTCGCGATAGGTGATGCGGCGCTCGCGCGGGACCGAGCGGTAGCCGCCGGGATCATACCGGCGCTCTTCGTTCAGATAGACCCAGATCTGCGACCCGTCGGTGAGCGTGTCGGAACGCACAGGCGGGCCCCATTCCACCAAGATGGTGTCGGAATGCGCGCCGACGAACTGCGCCACCTGCTGGCGATAGCCCTCGGCGGTGGCGCACCCGGCCAGAACGGCGGCGGCTGCGGCGATCAGTGCGAGATGTTTCATCGTTTCAGAGGTCCTGAAATAATGTTTTCTGGGCTGGCCGCGAGCAGCGCCGCGGTCGACGGTAGCGTTCACTCTAGCCTACACCGCTGAACCCAAGCTGACAGAAAAAAGGCCGGCGCGTGGCGATGTCTTCGTCTTTCACGTGTTCGCCGCGCATCGAAGGGAGTGTTTCATGGCCGTCGATATCGAGCGCCATGCGCGCCATATCATCCTCAAGGAAATCGGCGGACCGGGCCAGCAGCGCCTCTCAAAGACGTGCGTCGCCATTATCGGCGCAGGCGGGCTGGGCGCTCCGGCGGCGCTGTACCTGGCGGCGGCGGGGTTCGGCGCGATCCGCCTCATCGATGATGACGAGGTCAGCCTGGATAATCTGCAGCGCCAGATTCTTTATCGCACCGGCGATGTGGGCCGGGTGAAGGTGGAGGCGGCGCGCCAGGCGCTGGCTGATCTCGATCCGGGCGTCAAAGTCGAGCCCGTGCGCGCCCGCGCCGACGCTGATAGCCTGCCCGCGCTTCTGGACGGCGCCGATCTGGTGCTGGACGGCTGTGATGATTTCGACACGCGTTTTGCGGTGAACGACGCAGCGATCGCGGCGCGCCTGCCTCTGGTGTCCGGCGCGGTGGGGCGCTGGGACGGGCAGGTCTCGGTGTTTGCGCCTCATCTGGGCGCGCCCTGCTATCGCTGCTTCGTGCCGGCCGCGCCCCCGGATGCGGAGACCTGCGCCGAGGCGGGCGTTGTGGGCGCCCTGACCGGGGTGATCGGATCGATGATGGCGCTGGAGGCGATCAAGCTTTCTGCGCGGGCGGGCGCGCCCCTGCTTGGCCGGATCCTGCTGTTTGACGGGCTGGGCGGTCAGGCGCGGACGGTCAGGCTGGCCCGCGACCCGGATTGTCCCGCGTGCGCTCGCGCCTGAACAGGCCGCCGCGCCGCAGCCGCAGAAACGCCAGCGCGCCCAGCACAAGACCCGGCGCCAGGCCATAGAGCAGGCCGAGCTTCATATTTCCGCTGAGCAGAGACACCACGGCCCATACGATGACCCCGACCGCCAGGAAGGCGCAGAAGGCGATGCCGGCCTGGAGGGGCGGCGATGCGGGGGCTGGGGGCATGATTGATATGGACTCAGTGACCGTGATTCAGCGTTGGGCAACGCTATCAACGCCCGCAAACGTCCACAAGCGAAACCGGTTCAGCGGCGGCGCTTTTTGAATTTGCGCCGGGCGTCCACAACAATCAGAAAATAGATCGCCGCCGCCAGGGCCAGCCCCACGAGGCCGCCGCCGATGAAGTCACCAAGAATCGCCGTGAAGATCGCCCCGGTGATCAGAGCGAGCATCACGATCATGGCGATGACGTTGTTGGGCGGAATGAAGGGCGAGTTACGGCGTTTCACCAGTGAGATCCCGATAATGCGTCCAGATCATGCGTTCGGTGGTGATGAAACCCCAGTTCCAGTCTTCATGCCAGTCCGCCAGCGGCTCACGCTGCAGGATGTCCTCATAGGAGAGGCCTTCCTCCACCAGACCGGCGACAACCGCGCGGGTGGCTTCCAGCATGTCCGCGCTCGCGACAACGTCCGCTCTGGTCGAGAGCGGGCCGTGGCCTGGAATGATCTGCGTCTCGGGGCCGGCGGCCTCGGCGACCTGGCGCAGGCCGGCGATCATGCCTTCCACCGTGCCGCCATTGTCGAGGTCGATATAGGGAAACATGCCCGAGAACAAAAGATCGCCGGCGTGGATGACGTCCGCGCCCTCGAACACCACGAAGAGATCACCGCCGGTGTGGGCGTTGGGGGCGTGGTGAAAGCGCGCGGTCTCGCCGTTCAGGGTCGCTGCGTCGCCTTCAGACACCGATACGGTGGGAAGGAACGCGCCCGAAAGCGGCTCCGGCGTGGCGCCGGTAAGCTGGGCCGTCACCGGGTTGATCAGCGCCTCGCGCACGCTTTCATGGGCCATGATGGTGGCCCCCGCGTTGGCGAAATAGGCGTTGCCCAGCACATGATCGCCGTGGAGATGGGTGTTCAGCACCAGATCCACCGCCCGGTCGCCCGACACCGCGCGCTGGGCGCGATCGATGGCCGGGGCGAGGTTTTCCATCTGGGTGTCGATCATGAATACGCCGTCCTCGCCGACGCTCACCCCTACATTGCCGGCCCGGTTGGTGGCCAGCATGTAGATCCCGGCCCCCAGATCGAGGGTCTCCACATAGACCTGCTCGCCGTCCTCCTGCGCCGAAACGGGCGCAAGGCTCAGCGCGGCGAGGGCGGCGGCGGCCATGAGCGCGGTCATCGCGGCGGTCATTCTGGCGGACAGAGGCGCGCCCATCGTGGCGATCCGGGCGTCGGCGACGGCGTGTGTTCGGCGGGTCATGAACGGTCTCTCCTTCAGCGGACATGACCCGAAGATGGGAGATCGCCCGGAATAAATCAAAGCCGGCGCTGGCTTTCACACATGACAACGGCGCGCCGGACCCTGGGGCGGGGCTGCGGCGCGCCGTTGAGGCCGGCGGAACGAGCGGCGGGAGGCAAGCGGTCAGAGGGCGGACCGCAAGGCCCGCCGCGTTCGGCCTAGCGGCCTTTGCCCGGCTTGCCGACCGGCTTCTGGGCCGGTTTGGCGGAGGCGGGTTTGCTGGCTGGTTTCTGGCCGGGTTTGGCGGGAGCGCCCATGGGCGTGATCTTTCGTGCTGGTCGCGTCGAACATCGTCACGACACGAGATATTTGCGCCTGTCCGCGGCGGTTCACAAGGGGTCCGGCGAACGCTGCAAACATTTGATATTTGTTACAAAATCAGGCTGAGCGCGGGTTTGGGCGCGCTCAGATGCGCCGCTGTGGTTTAACTCCGCGTTCACCCAGCTGAGCGTTGATTGGGCCCATGCATATACGGCTGCTAATCCTCGCCCTGACCGGCGCGCTTCTCATCCCTGGATCCGCTTTCGGGCAGGAGGCGGCGCCGGCTGACGCCGTGGCGACTGTCGCGTCGGCCGACGCAGAGGCGTGCATGGGGTTTTCCGGCTTGCGGGTCCCGCGCTTTGTTTCCTTGCGCTATGACGAGGCGGTGGGTCGGTCCGGTCCGTCCGGCGACCATCCGCGGCTCTGGGTCTATCAACGCGCCGGGCTGCCGGTGGAGGTGATCCAGGAGACGCCGGACTGGCGCAAGGTGCGCGATCCCGGCGGGGTGGAGGTGTGGATGCATCGCCGCCTTCTGACGGGGCGGCGCTCGGTCTGGGCGCTGGAGGCGACGGATATGCTGGCGCGCCCGGATGCGGAGTCCAGCCTGATTGCGCGCATCGAGCCGGATGCGCGGCTCTGGCTGGAGCGTTGCAGGCCGGGCTGGTGCCGGCTGGAGGCGGGCGGCCGGCGCGGCTGGGCGCGAGCCGACGCGTTCTGGGGCCTCTCGCCCGGCGACCGGCAAGCGGACGGCGCGCTTGAGGGGGCGCTTGCCCCGTGCTACCGCTCCGATCCGGATATCACCGGGCCTGCAGCTGCGGATTAGCAGCCCACGGCCCTGCTCTCGAGGAAACCGCGCCGCTCCGGCGTCGTTATCGATCTTATTGTGCGAAAAGGCCGAACCGTCGGCGGGTCCGCAACGGTTCGACGAACTCCATGACCGAGCGACAAAACAGCTATGATTACGACGCCCTGATCGCCTGCGGCAAAGGCGAGCTTTTCGGGCCGGGCAACGCCCAGCTTCCGCTGCCGCCGATGCTGATGTTCGACCGCATCACGCGGATCGACGAGGATGGCGGCGAGTATGGCAAGGGCTGCATGGTGGCCGAGCTCGATGTGAACCCGGATCTGTGGTTCTTCGCCTGCCACTTTGAAGGCGATCCGGTGATGCCGGGCTGCCTGGGCCTGGACGCCATGTGGCAGCTGGTGGGGTTCTATCTCGGCTGGACCGGTTCGCCGGGCAAGGGCCGCGCTCTTGGCGTGGGCGAGGTGAAATTCACCGGCCAGATCCCGCCCACCGTGAAAAACGTGCGCTACATCATCGACATCAAGCGGGTGATTCGCCGCAAGCTGGTGCTCGGTATCGCCGACGGCCATGTGGAGGCGGACGGTCAGCGCATCTACACCGCCAAGGACATGCGCGTCGGTTTGTTTCAGCCTGAAGAGCTGAAGAAGAGCGAGGCCTGAATGAGACGGGTTGTCGTTACCGGAATCGGGATTGTCTCGGCCATCGGCGATAACGCCGACGAGGTGGCCGCCAGCCTGAAGGCCGGCCGCAGCGGTGTCACCTCCGCACCGGAATACGCCGAGCTTGGCTTCAAGTGCCAGGTCCACGCACGACCCAAGGCCGATCCGGCGGAACACGTGGACAAGCGCGCTTACCGCTTCATGGGTGAGGGCGCAGGCTGGGCCTACATGTCCATGCAGCAGGCCATTGCCGACGCCGGGCTTGAGGAGAGCGACATCTCCAACCCGCGCACCGGCCTGATCGTCGGCACCGGCGGTCCCAGCGTCGAGGCGATCGTGAAGGCCGCCGACATCACGCGCGAAAAGGGACCCAAGCGTATCGGGCCGTTCGCCGTGCCCAAGGCCATGGCGTCCACAGGCTCGGCGACGCTGGCCACCCCGTTCAAGATCAAGGGCGTGAACTATTCCATCAGTTCGGCCTGCGCGACCTCGGTGCATTGCATCGGCGCCGCCGCCGAACAGATCGCCTGGGGCAAGCAGGACGTGATGTTCGCCGGCGGCGGCGAAGAGCTGCACTGGGCGCTGTCCAACCTGTTCGACGCCATGGGCGCCATGAGCTCCAATTTTAACGACACCCCGGAAAAAGCCTCGCGCGCCTTCGACAAGAATCGCGACGGCTTCGTCATCGCCGGCGGCGCCGGCATCCTGGTGCTTGAAGAGTATGAGCGCGCCAAGGCGCGCGGCGCCACGATCTGGGCCGAGGTGCTCGGCTATGGCGCCACCAGCGACGGCCACGACATGGTCGCGCCCAATGGTGAAGGCGCCAGGCGGTGCATGGAGCAGGCGCTGGAGCCGCTGAAGGGCCGCCGGATCGATTATGTGAACCCGCACGCCACCTCCACGCCCGTGGGCGACATCCGCGAGGCCCAGGCCATGCGCGACGTGTTCGGCCAATCCAAAGTGCCGCCCCTGTCGGCCACCAAATCCATGACCGGCCATTCGCTGGGCGCCGCCGGCGTTCAGGAGGCGATCTATTCGCTTTTGATGATGCGCGGCGGCTTCATCGCGCCCTCGCTCAATATCGACACAATTGATCCCGAAGTGGGCGAGCTTCCTGTGGTGACGCAGACGCGCGATGCGGAGCTGAATACGGTTCTGTCCAACAGCTTCGGGTTTGGCGGCACCAACGGCACGCTGGTCCTGGGCACGCCGGACTAGATCAGCACGGGCCGGGTAGCGGGTCTGTTCAGACTCGAGCCACCAGGCCTTCGCAGCCTTTTTCGATGAGATCCAGCGCGCGCTCGAAGTCTGCAGCCTCGCCGTAATAGGGGTCGGGCACGTCCCGGCCGGCCAGTCCCACCGACCAGTCCATGAGCCGCGACATGGGTTTTTCCGGCAGGCGCAGAGCCGCCCGGCGCGCCAACAACCATTTAAGATGGCTTTGATCCAGCGCCACCAGATACTGAAAGCGTGTGAAGTCCTCGTCCTCCACCGCGCGCGCCACGATCCCTGACAGATCATAGCCTCGCGCCTTTCCGGTGGCGATCGCGCGCGGATCTGCGGTCTGGCCGGCGTGCCAGTCGCCGGTGCCGGCGCTGTCGAACTCAAGCGCCTTGCCGCGATCCCCGGCGAGCTTGCGCGCCACCGCCTCGGCCAGCGGGGAGCGGCAGATATTTCCCGTGCAGACGAACAGGATGGAGATCGTGCGGCGTGTCATGAATCGTCCTCGGGGCGCGGCTGATCCAAGCCTGCCGCCCCAGGAGATAACGCCCGTTTAACTGCGCTGGTGAATGCGCGGTTTAAATCGCCTATTCGGCCGGCGATGCAACGGCCTTCGCGGCGGCGAATTGCGGCGCGATCTTCAGATCGCGCGCCCAGTGCAGCTTTTCAAACACCAGAAGGGCGGTGCCGTTATAATCCACCAGCCGGTTCAAAAGACCCCGCCGGGGCAGGTGGAGCGCGCTGGACGGCTCGTCATGGTGGTGATCGTGAAACGCCTCGCCGCCGGTGAGCAGCGCCAGAATCCAGTCCGCCCAGGCCGGTGTCTTCAGGTGCCCGAACACGTTCACGCCCAGAATGGTGGCGTGGAACTGCACGCCGCGCGCCGTCACGGCGGCTGCGTGCAGGATGAAGGTGAGCAGAAGCGATCCGCCCAGCGCCCAGACGGCGAGGTAGATCAGCGCCGGCGCGATCAGGTGCACCAGGATCGTGAACAGCGAATAGTGCTTGTCCATGATGCGCACGGACGGGTTGTCGCGCAGCCACAGGGCCAGCGGACGCTCCATATCGTTGGCGTCGCGCCACAAAAGCCAGCCCATCCAGGCCCAGAGCTTGCCCTCATGGGGATTGTGCGGATCGCCGGCGCGGTCGGTCAGGCGATGGTGTTGGGAGTGATAATTCACCCAGTCCTTCATCTTGCCCTGCATGGCGATGACGCAGTTGAAGGCGGTGATCATCTGGGCCGGCCAGTGCAGCTCGCCGGCCTTGTGCTGCCAGACCCGGTGCAGGACGCCGATGCCCATATTGCAGATCACCAGGGTGATCGCAGCTACGGCGAGCGCCAGCGGCGCATACCACCAGGCAAGAGCGAGGCTTTCCAGAGCAAGGCCCAGCGTGAAGGCGGCGACGAGGCCGCACACGCCCAGGGCGGGGTAGATGATGGCGGCGAAGACGCTGGCCCAGTCAAGGGTCTTCCAGCTCTTCGAGATCGCGACGGACCGCGGGAGCGGTGCTGCTTTCATATGGGCCTCTTAGCGTCTCATGATGTGCGCCGAGCATCACCCCGCGCGCCTTCCCCAAAACTAAACGCGAGTTTGGCACGACCGGCTTCATCGCAATAGTGACCAAGCGACGCATTGCGCCCCCGATTTCAGAGCGCTCGACGCAGGCGCCGTGCTGGGCTATTGCGAGGTCAAAGACATAGCCGCGCTCTGCGGCGCAATTGAGACTTAAAGGGAGGCGCTTCATGTCCGACACCCCGTTCCCCAAGGGCGATCTGATGAAAGGCAAGCGGGGGCTTGTCATGGGCGTGGCGAACAAGAACTCCATCGCCTGGGGCATCGCCCAGCAGCTGCATGCGCAAGGCGCCGAGTTGGCCTTTTCCTATCAGGATGAAGCGCTGGAAAAACGCGTGCGTCCGCTGGTGGAGAGCCTGGGCGAGGAGCCCTTCATGGTCACCGCCGATGTGGGCGACGACGCGAGCATGGATGCCTGCTTTCAAGCCCTGAAGGACAAATGGGGCGGGCTGGATTTCCTGGTCCACGCCATCGCCTTCGCCGGCAAGGACGAGCTGCAGGGCAGCTTCACCCACAACACGACGCGTGACGGCTTCAAGCGCGCCATGGACATCTCGGCGTTCAGCTTCGTGGATGCGGCGCGCCGGGCCAGCGATCTGATGCCCTCCAAGGAAGACGGCGGCGGCACGATGATCTCCATGACCTATCTGGGGTCCGAGCGCGTGGTGCCCAATTACAACGTGATGGGCGTGGCCAAGGCGGCGCTGGAGGCGTGCACGCGCTATATCGCCCGCGATCTGGGTCCGCTGGGCATCCGGGTGAATGCGATCTCGGCCGGGCCCATGCGCACGCTGGCGATGGCCGGCATTTCCGGCGGCCGCACCCTGATGAAGACCGGCAAGGAGTGGTCGATGCTGAAAGAGGACACCACGATGGAAGGCGTCGCGGGCGCCGCCCTCTATCTCCTGTCCGATCTCGGCAAGTCCTGCACCGGCGAAGTCCTCCACGTGGACGCCGGTTTCCACGCCGTGGCGGTGCCGGATATTGAGGACTAGGGGCTGCCTCCCGGCCCCGCCTTGTCTCGACACGATCCCCCGGGGCCGCCCTCGGGGGATTTTTTGTGCCTTGGGGACGCAGATTCCGGTTAAGGATTAAAGCGAAAGAAAAATTTCGGGCCACACCTATGAATTGATATTGTATAGCTGCGCGCGATTATATAACCTTAATCTACTACCTCTAATGGCGCTACCTTGGAGGACAAGATGACACTTTTCATGCTGAACCATCATGATCGCTCGCGTGAGGCGATCCGTGATTTGGCCCCGGCGGAGCTGGACGCGATCTTCGGCGGCGATGGCAGTTTCGCCACCATCGGCGACGATCCGGGAGGCTGCGATCAAACGACGTGTGAGACGATGAGGGTTACCCCAAATGGCGATGGCGGCGACATCTCGACCGACTGCGACGCCGGCTGAGACAGCCCGATGGGGCCTGACGGCTCAGTGCCAGGCCCGGCGGGCGTTTCCGCCGGGCCTGGATATCACGGGTGCGCCATGCGCAATTCCCGCACATGATTACTACCTGCGCTACGATAACGCTGCGCTTAACTTCTCCCTGGAGGAGAAAATGAACTTATTCATGCTCACCCAACACGATTTGGACCGTACGCGGACCTGCGAACTGTTGGAGGCGGAGATCGACGCCGTGACCGGCGGGGACGGTCAGAGCGCCACGTTCGGCGAGCTGCCCGACTGCGAAAGCACGATGTGCAACTGCATGGTGGTCACGCCAGGCGGAGACGGCGAGCCTATGATGGATTGTGACGGTGGCTGACGACCAGACAGTGGTGAGGTCCCGCGCCGCCGCGAGCCGGGGCCGGCCGGGCGAGTCTGGCCGCGATCTGCTGGTGCTCGGGCAGGGTCGCGATCCCCAGATCGGCGCCGTGCTGGACCGATTGTCATGGCTTGGCGTGAACGCCCATGTTCTCGACTATTACGCGCCGGCGCCGTTCGCACTCGATTTCAGCGCGCCCGGCGAACCGGCGATTTGCATCGGCGGCGCTAGGCTGGGTTCGCAGCTTCTGGTCTGGGACCGTTCGAAGTTCTTCTCGAACACGGCGTATTATTTCGACGACGCCGCCGCCGGGGAGACTCCGGAGGAGACCCGCCGGCGCCATCAGCTTCAGGAAGTCGAGTGGCGGGGCGCCTATCAGCTTCTGGCGACTCTGCCCCATGTGGCGTTCTTGAACCATCCGGTGCAGCGCAACGCCATGCTCAAGCCGGTTCAGCAAATGGTCGCGCAGGAGCTCGGCCTGAACACGCCGCCGAGTCTGGTGTCCAACGACAAGACCGCGATCGAGGCGTTTCTCGGGACGCACCCCAGGGCGGTTTTGAAATCACTGTCGGGGGGAAGGTTCGCTCGCGCGGACGATCCTTCTGCGCGCACCGACATGCTCATGACCATGGAGGTCACCGCCGAGGATGTCGCCGGAGCGGATGCGACCGCCTTCATCCGGGCGCCGCACTTCTTCCAGCAGAACATACCCAAAGCCTATGAGGTGCGGCTCTTCGCCTATCGCGGCGGAGCCCATCCCTTCAGCGTGAATTCTCAGAAGGCCCGCTTCACCAGCACCGACTGGCGACATGGCGCATCGGTTCTGGAATGGGCCCCGTGCGCAGCGCCTGCAGGCGTATTGGACGCAGTTCAGGCGTTCCTGGAGCAGTTCGAGCTGTTCTACGGAAGCTTCGATTTCATCGTCACCCCCGATGAGGAGTGGGTGTTCCTCGAATGCAATCGCGACGGCCAGTGGGCCTGGCTTGACCGGCTGGTCGACCACGCTTTGTCGAACGGGCTGGCGGACGCGATCTACGAAACCTGGTTTGACGACATCCAGCCATAGGAGTGCATCGACATGATAGCGTTCGCCGCCGCCCTCACGGCCCTGGCATTGGGACAGTCCGCCGCCGGAACCCCGGTATGGAGTTCGGTCCAGACCTGCCTCGAGCATCAGGCCTCCTGCGCGGACGGGCGATGCGCTCCGGCGCTGGAGCGCGCATGCCGCTATGATGCGCTGGACGAGCGTGCGGCCGCCGTGGTGCGCGCCGAGACCCGCGCCCTCGCGGCAGTCGCCGGCCGCGCCCGGACCAGCTGCGCCGCCGCGTTCCCCGATCGGACCAACGCGGCCGCTCGGGCGATCGGGCAGGACGGGCCCCTGACGCTGAGCGAGCCCTACGCGCCCACCCCCGGCGCGGGTGAGCTGGACAGCGCGGTGGACCGGGAGCTGTTTTGGCGCGCGCAGCTGGACGAGCGGTTGACCGGCCTTGCGTCTGCGGGCGTGGCCACGGGCGGCGAAAACGGCTGCGGTCTCTCTCCGTTCGCCGAGGTCGTGCAGTTGCGGGCCCAGAACCTGGCCTACGCTGAAAGCGTGGGCGCGTTGGAGCTGGCGCGTCGGGGCCAGCTGTCGGCGCCGGCCCTCTGGGGCGTCTGGTTCATCTATAATCACGCCGATCTGTGGCAGGACGAGCAGGCCGAGGCCGCCACGGTGTTCACCGATCTCGCCCGCGACGGTGTGTTTGCGCCGGCGCTCGCCCAGCGTCTGCAGGCACGCGTCGCCGATCACGGCCCGCTATACACCGTCGAGCAGCTCGATGGCGGTTGGCCGGACGGACGCGGCGACTAACCGGCGGCTTCGGCCCTGTGACCGGGCTCAGCAGCGCGATCCGGCGGGACGATCAGCGCTTCGGATGCGCGCTCACACGCGGTTGCCATGCCGACCGTCAAGGTTTCGCCGCTCCTACTTGCCTCAACCCGTCGGTTGAGTGAAACTCCTCACAGGCGATCACCCTTGGGGGAGTTCATGTCCCGCGTGCAGAGCTTCAAGTCCGTGCGTCTGGCGTTGAGCGCTTTCGCACTTGCATCGTGCGGGCCGTCCGATGGCGGCTTCGAACTGACCCCCCCTCGTGAGCGCAGCTCGCCCTACGCCGAGGACGGGGCGCGGTGTCAGGACCGGTACGCGTTCGGCGAGCTGATGGAGCGCGAGGACGCCGCCGATCCGGCGGCGCTGCGCTGCCTGCTTTCGATACGCGACCGGGAGCCGGACTCGTTCGATCTGCGCTATCGGCTCTATCGGCTCTATCGGATCGAAGGCGTCGAGCCCGAGGGACTGGACGCGCTGGTGCGTGACCGGACGCGGGAGAGCCTCTCGCTTAAGTTGGCTACTGTTCATACTCTCTATCCCGCGCTTGAAACGGTCGAATTCGCGCGCGGATCAGCATGCCGGGTGACCTGCTTCCCGTTTTCTCGGCCACGGAAAAGTGGAAAATTCTCGTTTAGCGGCTTGGGCTGCTGGTACGAGGAGAAGGCCGATGAAACGGTCAAAATTCACTGAGGCGCAGATCGCGTTCATTCTGCGCCAAGCCGAAGAAGGCACGCGTGTGGAAGAGGTCTGCCGCAAAGCGGGGATCAGCCAAGCCACTTTCTACAACTGGAAAAAGAAGTATGGCGGTCTGATGCCGTCGGAGATGAAGCGCTTGAAGCAGCTTGAGGAAGAGAACGGTCGCCTGAAGCGGATCGTGGCGGATCTCTCGCTGGACAAGGAGATGCTTCAGGATGTTCTGCGCCGAAAGCTCTGAGGCCCGCGCGCCGGCGAGAGCTGGTGGATCATCTGCGTGCGGCCTGGCGGGTCAGCGTTCGACGCGCCTGCCAGGTTCTCAGGGCCGATCGTTCGACCTACCAGTACAAGTCCCAGCGCGGCTCCCAGGAAGAGCTTCGCCAGCGCATCCGGGAGATCGCTGAGACCCGGGTTCGCTACGGCTACCGGCGTATCCACGTCCTGCTTCAGCGGGAAGGCTGGGCGGTGAACGCCAAGCGGGTCTATCGCCTTTATCGCGAGATGGGACTGCAGCTGAGGAATAAGACGCCGAAGCGGAAGGTGAAGGCGAAGCTCCGAGAGGGGCGATCGGATCCGGTGACGGCCAACGAGGTCTGGGCGATGGACTTCGTTCATGACCAACTCTACGACGGCCGCCGGCTGCGGATCCTCACCGTGATCGATGCGTATACCCGGTATGTCCCGGCGATCGAACCTCGCGAGCGGTTCACCGGCGCGGACGTCGTCGGCGTGCTCGAGCGCATCTGCGCCAGCCACGGGCATCCCAAGTCCATCCGCGTCGATCAGGGTCCCGAGTTCATCTCGCGCGATCTGGATCTATGGGCTTATGCGAATGGGGTGGAGCTCGACTTCTCCCGGCCCGGCAAGCCTACGGATAACGCGTTCATCGAGAGCCTGAACGGCAAGTTTCGCGCGGAATGCCTTAATGCCCACTGGTTCATGAATCTTGCCGACGCCCGCGGAAAATGCGAGCGATGGCGTAGAGACTACAACACCGAGCGTCCGCACAGCGCCATCGGCTACCGAACGCCTGCGGAGGCACGAAAAGCGTCAGGGCTCACGCAGCCCGCCCTGGCGCCATGACACGGGGATCTTCCAACTCCCCGTGGCCCGAAAACGGGGTCAAGCTCACGCGCTCGAATACCGCCTTAACCACTCCTACGACTTCATGCTTTTTGACGACCGTTCTGGTCTTTGGTGTGTCCTCAAGAATGCGGCGTGGAGGCGAGGCTAGCCGGCCAAATTCAGACCTAGGAATTTCAATCGGCGGCGGGTTTTTTATGTCGTCGCTTATGCCAAATGATTGGACCTGCTCATCCTCCTGAATAGTGCCGACAAACTTTGTGATCGCTTCGTCAGTTGCTTCGGTTTCGGTTGTCTCATTGTATCGATCGTAGACATCCCTAGGCAGGACGACACGGTCATCGCCGTTTTCAATAACGGCGAAACCATCAGTCAAAGTGACATTCTCGGCGTCGAAATACCGGTCGTGGATTTGGGCGGCCAACAGGCTAATCGCAAGCGGGCCCACACTCGCGAAAAGAGCCGTTTTGCCCTTCTCCCTAATCCATGCGCGGAAAGAACCGGGGCCGACCGCCTCAATCACCAGTTCGAATTCGTATTCTAGTGAGTGAGCAGTCGCGACGCTCTGCGCTGCGGCCTCGAACGCAAGAAGCGCGTTCGCAAAAGTGCTAGTCGAGATTGATGCATCTTTGGTTCCAAAGTGCAGGACCAAACCGCGCTCCGCGACGAAGCTTAAATCTAAAGTAGCCATGATTGAATTCTACTCAAGCCGTCTTAGCACGCAACAAAAAACCCCCGCCGGATCACTCCGGCGGGGGCTCTTGTTTCGCCGTTGAAGGCGAGGGGTGAAGACCCTAGTCTTCGTCGCCCTCGGCGATTTCTTCGCCGGTTTCCTGGTCGACGATCTTCATGGACAGGCGCACCTTGCCGCGGTCGTCAAAGCCCAGGAGTTTCACCCAGACTTCCTGGCCCTCGGACACCACGTCCTTGGGATGGCCGACGCGCTCGTTCTTCATCTGCGACACGTGGACGAGGCCGTCCTTGGCGCCGAAGAAGTTCACGAAGGCGCCGAAATCGACGACTTTCACGACCTTGCCCTTGTAGACCTTGCCCACTTCGGCCTCGGCGGTGAGGGAGTGGATCCAGTCATAGGCCTTGCGGATCGAGGCTTCATCTACGGCGGCGAGCTTGATCAGCCCGTCATCATTGACGTCCACCTTGCACCCGGTCTCTTCGACGATCTGGCGGATCACCTTGCCGCCGGTGCCGATCACGTCCCGGATCTTGTCGGTGGGGATCTGCATGGTCTCGATCTTCGGCGCATGGGCCGCCAGGGCGCCGCGCGTGGTGTCGAGCGCCTTGTTCATCTCCTCGAGAATGTGCATCCGGCCGCCTTTGGCCTGATCCAGGGCGGTCTTCATGATGTCCTGGGTGATGCCGGCGATCTTGATGTCCATCTGCAGCGAGGTGATGCCCCGCTCCGTGCCGGCCACCTTGAAGTCCATGTCGCCCAGATGATCCTCGTCGCCGAGAATGTCGGACAGCACGGCGATGCCTTCAGGATCCTTGATCAGGCCCATGGCGATGCCGGAGACCGGGCGCGCGATCGGCACGCCGGCGTCCATCATGGCCAGCGAACCGCCGCACACGGTCGCCATGGAGGACGAGCCGTTGGATTCGGTGATCTCGGAGACCAGGCGGATCGTGTAGGGGAATTCCTCCGCGCTCGGCATGACCGCGTGCAGGGCGCGCCAGGCGAGCTTGCCGTGGCCGATCTCGCGGCGGCCCGGCGCCAGGCGGAAGCTGGTTTCGCCCACGGAATACGGCGGGAAGTTATAGTGGAGCATGAAGCGCTCCTTGTACGTCCCCGTCAGCGCGTCGATGAACTGCTCGTCCTCGCCGGTGCCCAGCGTGGTGACGCACAGCGCCTGGGTCTCGCCGCGGGTGAACAGGGCCGAGCCGTGGGTGCGCGGCAGAATGCCGGCTTCAGCCACGATGGGACGGACCTGATCGAGCTTGCGGCCGTCAATGCGTTCGCCGGTCTTGATGATGCCGCCGCGCACGACGCTGGATTCAACGCCCTTGAGCACGTCCTTCAGCTTGCTGACCGGGTGACCGTCGGGATTGTCCTCGGACTCGCCGAGTTTCGCGATCGCCTTGTCCTTGGCGGCGTTCACCGCTGCGGTGCGTTCGGTCTTCTCACGGATCGTGTAGGCCTTGGCGATGTCGTCGCCGACGAGGTCGCGAACCGTCTTGGCCAGCGCCGAATTGTCTTCCGGCTGGAAGTCCCACGGCTCCTTGGCCGCTTTTTCGGCCAGGCGGATGATCATGTCGATCACCGGCTGGAACGCCTCATGGCCGGCCATGACGGCGCCCAGCATGATGTCTTCGGACAGCTCGCTGGCTTCGGATTCCACCATCATCACCGCGTCGGCGGTGCCGGCGACGACCAGATCAAGCTCGCTCTCGTCCAGCTCGTGGACGGTCGGGTTGATGGAGTATTCGCCATCCTTGTAGCCCACGCGCGCAGCGCCGATGGGGCCGAGGAAGGGCAGGCCGGACAGCACCAGCGCGGCGGACGCGCCGACCATCGCAACAATATCGGGATCGTTTTCAAGGTCGTGGCTCAGCACGGTGAGCATGACCTGGGTGTCGTTCTTGAAGCCCTTGGGGAAAAGCGGGCGGATCGGCCGGTCGATGAGGCGCGAGGTCAGCGTCTCCTTGTCGGTGGGGCGGCCTTCGCGCTTGAAAAACCCGCCGGGAATCTTGCCCGCGGCGAAGTATTTTTCCTGGTAATTCACGGTCAGCGGGAAAAAGTCCATTCCCGGCTTGACCTCCTTCATCGCGACCGCGGTCGCGAGGACGGTGGTTTCGCCATAAGTGGCGAGCACTGCGCCGCCGGCCTGGCGCGCCATGCGCCCGGTCTCAAGGGTCAGCGTGCGGCCGGCCCATTCAATCGTCTCGGTTTGGATATCGAACATTCGTCTCTCGATCGTACGTCTCGTTCGGCGCCGCCGGATTGCGGATCGCCGGATATGAAAACGCCGGCGCGCCCCGTGGCGGCCGGCGTTTCCTCGGTCGCGCTAGCGGCGCAGGCCGAGTTTCTGGACCACGTCCTTGTAGCGTTCCTCTTTCACCTTCTTGAGGTAATCGAGGAGGCGACGGCGCTGGGACACCATTTTGAGAAGGCCCCGGCGGGAGTGGTTGTCTTTTTTGTGTGTCTTGAAGTGCTCGGTGAGATTGGCGATGCGCTCGGTGAGCACCGCAATCTGCACTTCGGCCGACCCGGTGTCGTTGTCACCCCGGGCGTGTTCCTTGATCAGTTCGGCTTTGCGTTCGGCCGTGATCGACATCGTCTATTCGGGCTCCTGATCCCATTGAAATACGCGGACGGGACTGAATTTGCCGGCCCGCGCTTCGCCGATCGCAACCGCCCGGTCGTTCTCAAGAGCAAGCACGGCCTTCGAATAGTCCTTCCCCGCGATGGAGCGGGGCTTTCGAAGATCGCGAAGCTCAGAAGCTCGCCGGGGAGGCAGAACGATCGGCCGTCCTTGCCTCAACTGAAACGCTTCTCCGTCGGTCACGGCCAGGGCCGGGATGTCGTCCAGCGCGGTCTCGACCGGGAGAAGGGCGTCCAGCGCGCACGCCTTATGGACCAAATCCTCAAGCGCGTCCAGCGTCAGCGCGTCATCCAGGGTGAACGGTCCCACCCGCGTCCGGCGCAGCGCGGCCACATGGCCTTCAACGCCCAGAACCGCGGCGAGATCGCGCGCCAGGGAGCGCACATAGGCGCCCTTGCCGCACTTCATTTCAAAGACGGCGAGATCGGCGCTGGGCATGTCCACCAGAGTCACGGCGTCGATGCGCACCGGCCGGCTTTCAAGCTCCACGTCTTCGCCGGCGCGGGCCAGATCATAGGCGCGCTCGCCGTCGATCTTGATGGCGGAGAATTTCGGCGGCGCCTGCTGGACCAGGCCGATGAAGCCGGGCAGCGCGTCCAGGATCGCCTGGCGCTCCGGGCGCGCATCGCTTTCAGCAATCGTATCGCCTTCGGCGTCCTGGGTGGCGGTGGAGACGCCCCAGCGGATCGTGAACAAATAGGCCTTCTCGCCCTCCTGGGCGAAGGGCACGGTCTTGGTCGCCTCGCCAAACGCGATGGGCAGAACGCCGGAGGCCAGCGGGTCCAGCGTGCCGGCGTGGCCGGCCTTCTGGGCGTTGAACAGCCAGCGGGTCTTTCCCACCGCCTGGGTCGAGGTCATCTCCAGCGGCTTGTCGAGCACCAGCCAGCCATGGATCGGATCGCCCTTCTTGCGCCGGCGGCCCATCAGGTCTCGTCCCCGTCCGACCCGCCCTTGAGATCGCGCTTCACGCCGGGCCGGTCGAGCACCTCGTCCACATGCAGCGCCTCGTCGAAGCGGTCATCGGCTTCAAAGCGAAGCTTGGGCGTGTATTTCATGTCGACATGGCGCACGAGCTCCTTCTGGATGAAGCCGGACGCCCGGTTCAGAGCCTCGGCGATGCGGCCGGGCTCCACCATGCTCATGCCCGAAACGAAGACCGTGGCGTATTTCAGGTCGGGGCTCAGCCGCGCCTCGCTCACCGTCACCGGAACACCGGCGAGGGCGGGATCGCGCAAATGACCTTCGCGCAGGATGTCGGACACCGCGCGGCGCACAAGCTCGCCGGCGCGCAGCTGGCGTTGGGACTGGACTTTCATGGTCGGACCTTTCTCGTCGCGGCGGGCGGGCCGGACTTGAACCGTATCCCTCCCCATGCGGACGCGACGGTGTAAACAGGCGCGCCCGGCGATGCAAGCAAGGCCCGCTCGTCCAGGAGCGAGAGCGAAGGCGCGACCGCCCTGCGGTCAGCGCCGCAGAAGCGCCGTGAGCGGTGTCGCGCGCCGCGGCGGCGGGGCTGCGAAATCGATGCGCCAGGCGGCGATGATCCGGTCCGCGTCGAGGGCGGAGACGGTTTTCCGAGGTGCGCCCGCCAGCTTTTCCGCGCGGCGCTGCGCCCAGGCCTGAAGCCCGTCAAGGGCGTCCAGATTGCGTTCGATCTGCGCCAGGGCTTCGCGCACAAGCCGGGCCGCGGGTTCGGGTGCGGGCAGGCGGTCCACAAGCTTCACCGGCGCAAAAGAGACGGCGGCGCTGAGTGTCTCGCCGTCCTCACCACCGGTCTCGACACCCTCGCCGTCCCGCCCGCCGCGCCGTGCGCGTTCCGCCCGATAGGCGGCGTGATAGGCGTCCAGACGCGCACGGGCGCTGTGGTCGAGCGTTTTCTGGATGGTGCGGGCGGTGTCGCCGGCGCTGGCGCAATGGGCCACCGCCTCGCGCATCTGCTCGCGATAGAACTGGTGAAGGCGTCGCGCGCGGGCGACGGCGTCCAGGAGGGATTCCATCTGCGCGGCCAGGCTTGCTCCGGCCTCGCGCACGATATCCCGGCGGGCGCGGTCGAGGCGTGACCCGTCCCGGCCAGACGCGTCCCGGCCCTTGAGGTCGCGAAGCCGCGCGGCGGCGAGATCAAGATGGCGGATCGCCCGCGCCGCCGCGTCGGCGCAGCGTGCGTCCACGGCGATGGGATCGGGACGAAAGCTCGCCCCGTAGCTCTTGATGGCCGCGTAGACCGCATCGGCGTTAATCGCCACCGCGCCGACCCCGGCGTCACGCCGGGCAAGAAGCTGATCCAGGCTTTGCGCTTGCCTGTCTGGAGTAGGCGCGTTGCGCGCATCCAGGCGCGCCTGGCGCCGGGCCTGTCGGCGCCACAGCATTGTGCGGGTCAGGCGCGCCGCCGCACCGCCGGGCGCTTCGCTCAGAATGGGAACGGCGCGCCAGACCTGTACCGGCTGAATCACTGCGGAGTAGCCAAGGCCCAGAGAGGCGGCGTAGTCGCCGGCTGACCCGGCGGCCGATCCAGCGGCGTATCCCTGTCCCGCGCGGCGCCGCATCAGCCTCATCCATCCTTCCAGAAAATCCAGCGTGAAGCTTAGCGAGGGCCAGCGAAGGCCAGCAAGCACCATCGCACCCTTTAAGGCCCGCCCCCGCGCCACTGTCATCTTCCTGCAACGCTTGAAGGCCCGCCGGATTACACGGGGCGCCGCACGACGAACCACCACGCCCAGACGATAAGCAGGAGCTGGAACGGGCCGCGGATCAGAAGATAGACCGGGCCCCAGGCGTGGCCGATCACGTCGGCGCGCATGAAGGCGGCGTATATGTTGGCGGGAAAGAAGGCGATGAAGACGATGATCGCCGCCATTCCGGCGAGGCGGCGCGTCTGCGGGAGGACGAGGCCCACGGCGATCAGCGCCTCGACGATCCCCGTGGCGTAGACAATCAGCTCCGGCTCCGGAACGAAGGGCGGAAACATCGTCGCCATGGCCTGCGTGGCCATGAAATGGCCGGCCGCGAAGAACACGAAGGCCGCCGCCAGTCCAAGCCGCCCCGCCGCGATCGCGCGCGGATCGGACGGCGCCCGGACAAACGCCAGTGTCGCAAGGAACGGCGTGACCAGGATCGCCAGAATGATCAGCTCAATGGTCATCGCCGATCCTTAAGGGGGTCAGGTCCTGTCAGCGGGATATGCCGCGGCCTGTCGGATCGATGGGATCATCGGCGGGCCCGGGGCCGCCAGGATCGGACGGGGCGCAATAGGGCCAGCCGGGACTGTTCGGGCCGGGGCTGGTGCAGATGGCGTCTTCGCCTGGGTCCAGCACGCAGCCCGACAGGAGGCCGAGGGCGAGAACGGCCCCGGATCCGAACACGGCGGCGCGTATGGATTTGCGGATGATGGCGGTCATGTGCATGGCGTCCCCTCGTCTCGCCCTGTGTCCCGGGCGCTTCATGGGAATGGTCGCGCACCGGCCTCGCCGGGGCAAGGCGCGAATGGCGTTCACACGGACTTAACCGTAATTGCGTCATCACAGGTCCTCCCGTAAACGCCCGCCCGCGAAGGCGACCCATGGCGACCAGCCGCCGCTCCTTCTCCAGAAAGTCCAGGCCGCGTCCGGGTCTGACGCTCCTCCTGCGCGCGGCCGTGCTGAGCGCGGCGATCCTTGTGGTGGGCGGCGGCGCGGCGACGCTGTGGCTGATCGGCACGCTGCCTGACCTTGACGGGCTGGAGCCGGCGCCGCGGGCCGGCGAGGTGGTCCTGCTGGATCGCCATGGCCGCACCATTGCCCGCCGCGGCGAGGTGAGCGCCGAGGCGATCACCGCCGACGCCCTGCCCGCGGGCCTCGTGGAAGCGGTGCTCGCGGTGGAGGACCGGCGCTTCTATTCCCATTTCGGCGTCGATGTTCTGGGCTCCGGCCGGGCGCTGCTGGCCAATATCCGGGCGGGCCGCGTGGTGCAGGGCGGCTCCACCATCACCCAGCAGCTGGCCAAGAACCTCTTTCTCAACTCCGACCGGACCTATAAGCGCAAAGCGCAGGAAATGCTGCTCGCCCTGTGGCTGGAGCGCGAATTCACCAAGGACGAAATCCTCGCCCTGTATCTGAACCGGGTCTATTTCGGCGCGGGCGCCTGGGGGGCGGAAGCCGCCTCGCGGCGCTATTTCGGCAAGCCGGCGGACGAGCTGTCCATCGGCGAGGCGGCGCTGCTGGCGGGGCTTCTCAAGGCGCCGTCGCGCTATGCGCCCACTTCCGACGTGCGCCGCGCGAGCGTCAGGGCGACGGTGGTGCTCGATCTCATGTACGCCACCGGCGCCATCACGGAGGCCGAGCGCATCGCGGCGGCGGAAACCCCGATCCGGGTCTCGCGCGGCGCCTCCAGCCCCGGCGCGGGTTGGTTCGCCGACTGGGTGCTGCCCCAGGTTCGCGAGCTGGCCGGCCTGCGCTCTGGCGATCTTGTTGTGACCACCTCGCTGGATGTGAACGCCCAGCGCGCCGCCGAAGCGGCCCTGAATCTCGGGCTCGCCACGCCCGATCTGGCGCGGGGCGCCCAGGAGGGCGCGGTTGTGGCGCTGGACGCGTCGGGCGGCGTCGTCGCCATGGCGGGGGGCCGCGACTACGCCCGCTCGCCGTTCAACCGCGCGGTGTCCGCGCGCCGCCAGCCGGGATCGGCGTTCAAGCCGTTTGTCTACACCGCCGGCTTTGAAGCCGGACTCGGACCGGATGATGTCTTCATCGACCAGCCATTGAGCTATGGCGACTGGTCGCCGGAGAACTATGGCGGGCGCTATGAAGGCGAAATGACGCTGGAGCGCGCCTTCGCCCGGTCCTCCAACGCGATCGCGGTGCAGGTCGCCGAAGCGGCGGGCCGCGGCTGGGTGCTGCGCACGGCGCGCCGGCTGGGGATTGAAAGCCCGCTTGAAAACACGCGCGCCCTGGCGCTGGGGTCCTATGAGGTCACCCCGCTGGAGCTTGCCGGAGCGTATCTGCCCTTCATGAATGGCGGCCGGTCCGCGCCGCCCTACGCCATCCTCACAATCGAGACTGCAGACGGCGAAATCATCTATGAGCGCCCCGCCGGAGCGTCTGAAAAACTCATCGCCGACCGGGTCCTGGCCCAGCTTGATCAGCTCTTCGCCGCTTCGGTGGACTACGGCACCTCGCGCGCCGCGGCGGTGGCGGGCCGCGAGGTTCGCGGCAAGACCGGCACCACCAACGATAATCGCGACGCCTGGTTCGCCGGCTGGGAAGGCGGGCTGGCCGCAGTCGTCTGGATGGGTAATGACGATTTCTCGCCCACCGAGAACGCGGTTGGCGGCGCCGGCCCGGCGCGCGTCTTCGCCCGCTTCATAGAGGCCGCTCCAGTGTTTCCCGCCGGCCTGGACGCGGTGCTGGTGGGCCGATCAAGGCCGCAATCGCCGGAAGACGACCCCATCGGCGCGCTGCTGGCCGGGCGGGCGGCGGCGCAGGCTGGTGCGGCCGAGCCCTCCCCTGGGCCCGATAGCGCGCCGCAGAGCGATCCTGCGCCCGAGCCGGACTCCGACCCCATCGCCGATCTGCTGGGGCGGATCGGCGGCGGCGCGTGAATTTTTAATCGTCGGGGGTGATGCCGGGCTGTCAAAGCGGATGGAGCCGGGTAGTCTTTGCGTTGATGAAGGGCGGCATGTGCGCCCGAAGGTCATGACGCCGTGAAGACACGCTCGCCAACCAAAAAAAGGGTCCGCCCCATGAAATTTCGCACCTCCGCCTCCCTCGCCGTGCTCGCCGCCGCCCTGACGCTCGCCGCCTGTGGCGGTGATGGCGAGCCGGGCCAGGGTCAGTCCGGCCAGTCGGCCAGCCAGGGCGCGGCGGACAGCGGTGTCGAGGCGCTGGCTGCTCTGGGCCTCGCAGAACCGGGCCGGGCGAGCTGGGGCGACCGGGTGCAGGAGGGCGACAGCTACATCTTCACCGATTTCACCCTCACCACCGAAGAAGGCGTGTTGAACGCGCAGAGGCTCACCCTCACCGATCCGCGCATGAGCGATCAGGGCCCGGTGTTCGAACGCCTCTCCATGAACAGCGGCGCGATCGCCTATGAAGACGGCGAGGCCGGCTTTGACAGCTTCACCATCAACGAGGCCGGGCCGGGCGTGGGTCAGGCGCTGGCCAATCTGTTCAACGGCGAGGGCGGGTTTGACGACATCGCGCTGGAGCAGCAGACCTTTGCATCCATGCGCCTTGAGGCGCTGCGCGTTCTCACCAGCGTGGAGAGCGAGGGCGCGAGCGAGCTTACGATCGCGAGCATCGAGGCCGGCGGCTTTGACGGCGAAGTCCTTGAAAGCTTCTCCCTCGCGGATTTCGCCTATGACGCCGCCGCACCGGAGGGAAACGAAACGGCTGTCACGCTCGACGCCATCGAGGCGTCCGGGGTCCATGCGGCGCTGCTGCGGTCGGGCATGGCCGGCGATGTGGGCCAGGATTCGATGCTGGGCGCGGCGACGTCGAGCTATGATCAGTATGACCGCGTGGCCGTGAACGGCCTCAACGTGGTCTCCGGCGGGCTGCGCATCGCGATGCCGGACTTTGTCGGCGAGGTGGACGAGCGCCGGAACGGAACCTTTGTCTCCACCGCCTCAATGCCGAGCCTCACTCTGGAGGCGAACAGCCGGAGCGAGCAGGGGGCGGGCGTCGCCCAGGCCCTCTCCATGCTGGGCTATGAGACCCTGGCGTTCTCCTTCGCCAGCGAGACCGAATACGATCCGGACGCCGACCGGGTCACCACCACGGGCGAAAACTATCTCGCCATGGAAGACGGTTTCCTGATGAGCTTCGAACAGGATGTCTCCGGCGTGCAGGCCTATACCGAGGCCATGAACGCCTGGATGGCCGAGAACGACGCGGCGGAAGGCGAAACCCCGCCCGCCTCGGTGCTGGCGCCGTTGATGATCCATTCAGGACGCGTGGTGCTTGAGGATCGTTCGCTGCTGGACCGGGCGCTCACCGCCATGGCCGAGCAGCAAGGCACGACGCCGGCGCAGCTGCGCTCGCAGGCGGGCATGTTCGTGGCCATGGGCGCGGCCATGGCCGGTGACGCGGTCCCGGCTCCGCTGATGACCGAGCTCGCCGGCGCCCTCACCAGCTTCGTGGGCCAGGGCGGCGCGATCATCGTGGCGTTCGAGCCTGCAGAGCCGGTCTCCGCCGCGCGCTTCGCCGGCGAGGGCGGGCCCGATCTTTCCGGGATCACCGTGCGTCATGAGCCGGCCGAATAGGCCCTTAAGGGGCGGGGCTCATGAGCACCGGACCGGAAAACATCCTCATCCTCACCGGCGCCGGCGTCAGCGCTGAATCAGGGCTGGGGACGTTTCGCGACACAGGCGGGCTGTGGGCGAAATTCGATCCCATGACGCTCGCGACCCCTGCAGCCTTCAAGGCGGATCCGGAGACGGTGCTGGCGTTCTACAACGCCCGCCGCAAGAACCTTGTCGGCGCGCGGCCCAACGCCGCCCATCTGGCGCTGGCCGAGGCCGAGCAGGCCTGGATGATGGCCGGGCGCGGCGATTTTTTACTGGTCACCCAGAATATCGACGATCTGCATGAGCAGGCCGGATCGGCGAGCCTGCTGCACATGCATGGCGAGCTTCTAAAGACCCGCTGCCAGCTCTGCGGCGCGCTTGAGACCGACACCGGCGACATCACCCCGGGGCGCGGCTGCGCAGGCTGCGGCAAGGCGGCCGGGCTTCGCCCCCACGTGGTGTGGTTCGGCGAAATGCCGCTGGGCCTCGATCAGATCTACCGCGCGCTGGAGGATGTGGACCTGTTCGTCGCCGTGGGCACGTCCGGCACGGTCTATCCCGCCGCCAGCTTTGTGCAGGAGGCCAAGGCCGTGGGCGCCTGGACGGTGGAGCTCACCCTTGAGCCCGGCGAGGTGAGCGAATTGTTTGACGAGCGGATTTACGGCCCGGCCAGCGAAGTGGTGCCGGACTGGGTGGCGAAGAAGCTGGGGTGAGGCGCCTGGAGCGTCCGGGCTAACCCGCAGCATCCTCGATTGCATGCATGTCGTCATCGCTCAGCCCGAAATGGTGGCCGATCTCGTGGACGAGCACGTGGGTGATCAGCTCGGCCAGGGTGACGTCGCCGCGCTCGCACCATTCCAGAAGGATGGGCAGGCGGTAGAGGAAGACATAGTCCGGCTCCGGGCTGGGATCGGCGATGGATTTCCCGGTGAGATCGACGCCGTGATAGAGGCCGGTCAGCTCGTACTCGCTGTCCATTTCAAAATGGTCGAGCACTTCGCGCGGCGCGAAATCGCTGATCTGGATCACCACGTTTCCGCACATTTTGCGAAACGGTTCGGGCAGCTCCGCCCAGGCGGTTTCGGCCAGGGCGAGGAAATCGGCTTCGGACGGCGGGACCGATCCGGCCCAGCTATTCTCTTCGGTCTGTGACGTGCTCATGGCCTTCCTCTAGCAAGCCGGCGCGCCGTTGACGAGAGGGCCGCCAGGCGATGACTCAGAAGACTTGAAAGCGGAACATTATTCGAACAAACTGCCCTCCATGGCGCTTTCAAACCCCTCCTGGCCGGCCGGTCACCCGGCTCGTGCCGACAATCCGGCCCTTGATGATGCGCGCGCGCTCATGCGCGGCGCGTCGCGGCTTTTGCTGGATCTTGGCGTCGCGGCGATCCCCGAATTTGTTCTGCCGTGCGGGCGCCGGGCCGATCTCGCCGGGCTGGGGCGCAAGGGCGAAGTGGTGATCGTGGAGGTCAAATCCGGCGTCGCCGATTTTCGCGCCGACGGGAAATGGCCGGAATATTTCGCCTGGTGCGACCGTTTCTACTTTGCGGTGTCGGAGCGTTTCCCGCGCGACATGCTGCCCGACCAGACAGGGCTGATCATCGCCGACGGGTTCGGCGGCGCGATCGTGCGCCAGAGCCCGGTGCAGACGCTGGCGCCGGCGCGGCGCAAGGCGCTGACCCTGCGCTTTGCGCGCAACGCCGCCGAGCGGGCCCTGCGCGCGCTTTAGGGCTCGCGGTTTTCCCCCAGGTTTCATCTGGGCTTTCGCCCCTGATCTGGCTAGAACTCCCTCGGGAAAGAGGCCATGGGGAGGGGGACGCCATGGACGGTTCAATCGCCTTGCTGACCGTGCTTGGCCTGTCCGCCGGGCTCTCGGCGCTGGCGGGCGGCGGCTTGCGCCTTTTGACGGGCCGCGCTCCGGCGCCGCCCGCCGCCTTCGACGGGCGGGCGGACGGCGCGCCGCTGGCTTCGGCGCTGGCGTTCAGGGGCTTGCGCCATACCGACTTCACCGCCAGCCAGGACCAGGGCAATTTCGGCGAGGCGCTGACCCTCATGGCCATGGCGGCGCGCGGCTGGCGGGTGATCAACGGCAAGGTGGGCGGACCGCAGGGCGTTGACGGCGTGTTCGTGCGCGACGGCGAGGCCGGGCTTGAGGCGGTGCTGATCGAGACCAAGACCGGCTCCAGCCGGTACGCCGAAGCTTCCATGAGCGACGCCAAGCTTCTGGGCGATCTCGATACGCTCTATGTCACCGCGCCCGACGCCGCCCATCAGGCGATCTATGCGGCCATCGCCGCGGGACTGAAATCCGCCTCGCCGCGCATCAGAAAAGAGCTCTGGCGCCACGGGCTGGACACGGGCCGCACCCAGGCGACGCTGCTGGGCCGCGACGGCGAGCGGCTGGCCAAGGGGCGGCTCATGGATCTGCGCACTTTCGCCGAAGCGCTGACCTGTGCCCTGCGCGAGTTTGATCGCACCAGCGTCTATTTCACCAGGCCGTGAGCCGGGCCAACGGGCCCTCGCTCATCAGCAGGCTTCGCAGCGCGCTATGTTCTCGCGAACCCTTTCACCCTGGGCCTGACGTGCGGCGTAACGGGATCGCCCAGCTCACGCAAACTTGCAGTACGAGAATAATGAAGGTATCAAAGATTTCACTCTAGAGGGGTCGGAGATGCTGATAATTGTCGCTGGCCTCGTTCAGGCCGCCGCTCCGGTGACTGTGGAATGCGCGCTTACAGGACGCATGGAGGGGGACATCTTTCAGGAACCGGGCCTTGTCTGCCCCATGGTGGAGCTTGATCCCGAAGGCCTCACTCGCGCGGCGCAGGGCGTGGTGGACGGCCTGGACGAGTCCTATGATCTCAGAAACTTCAGGCCGTTCGACGTGGTGACCAACCTGGTGTTCGAGCATGACGGCGTTGGCTGGCGGTTGCCCGAGCCCGAAAGATTCCTTTTCGCTCATCCACATTAACCGCGTTATGAGGCGGAGCGGGGCTTCAGTGCGCGGTGCGATCTGGCGATCACCTTGAACGCCGCCGGCCGCGCGGAGTCCATGGATATCGCCTGCGAACAGTATCGCCGGACGGACCGCACTCAACCTGGCGGCAGATTTGTGGAGGCCGCGCGCGAAGCTGCAGAACGCCTCGTCTATTTTATGCCGGAGGCGGGCGAGGCCGCGCTGTGCGTTGAAACCACATACGATTTCGTCATCGTCGTTCGTGATTCACTAGAGCGGGAGGTCGAAGCTCTGGAGCGCCCGGTCGACGGCGCGCCAAGGTGTCCGGAAGGGGATGGGTGACTGTCATCGCCGTCCCGTTCAAGGGCGCGGCTCCTGCGTGACTTGCTGGGAGAGGGACGCCTTGCGAAATCACCGCTCCGAACCCTTTCACACGGCCCTGAGCCGCTCCTGAGCCGCTCCTGAACTTCCGGGGGCTGGTATAGCCGGCGCCGGGCGGGCTCTCACCGCCGGCCCTTGCACCAACAGCGCTTCACGCCCATAAGCGCGGCGCCATGAGCTTCACCGCCACAGTCCTTACGCTTTATCCGGACGCATTTCCGGGACCCTTGGGGGTTTCTCTGCTGGAAACCGCCCGCAGGAACGGACTCTGGGCGCTAGAGACGGTGGACATCCGGTCTTTTTCCCGTCATAAGCACGCCTCCGTTGACGACACGCCGGCTGGCGGCGGCCCAGGAATGGTGCTGCGCCCTGACGTGGCGGCGGCGGCGATCGACAGTGTGGACACGCGTTCACGCCCGTTGATCCACTTGACGCCGCGCGGTCGGCCGCTCTCCCAGACCCTGGTCCGGGACTGGGCGGCGGGGCCGGGCGTTGTCGTTTTTTGCGGCCGCTTCGAAGGTCTTGACCAACGGGTCATCGAAGCGCGCAGCATGCAGGAGGTGAGTGTCGGCGACGCCGTGCTCGCCGGGGGCGAAGGCCCGGCCATGGTCCTCATCGAGGCCTGTGTCCGCCTTATTCCGGGTGTGCTCGGCAAGATCGAGAGCACCGAAGACGAAAGTTTTGAAGGGGATTTGCTCGAATACCCCCACTACACCCGTCCGCGGGCGTGGGAGGGGCGGGACATCCCGGAAGTGTTGTTGTCAGGCGATCATGGCCGGATCGCCCGGTGGCGTAAGGAACAGGCCGAAGAAATCACACGTCAGCGCCGCCCCGATCTCTGGGCGAGATATCAGCGGCGCCAAGGAGAAGAGCCATGAACCTGATCCAGCAGCTCGAGCAGGAAGAAGCCGCCCGCGTGCTCGGCGACAAAGTCATCCCGCAGTTCTCCGCCGGCGATACGCTGAGCGTGAACGTGTGGATCCGTGAAGGCGAGCGCCAGCGGGTGCAGCGCTTCGAAGGCGTCTGCATCGCGCGCTCCGGTGGCGGCCTGAACGAGAACTTCACCGTGCGCAAGATCAGCTTCGGCGAAGGCGTCGAGCGCGTGTGGCCGATCCACTCGCCGCTGATCGAATCCATCGAGGTCAAGCGCAAGGGCAAGGTGCGCCGCGCCAAGCTCTACTATCTGCGCGACCGCCGCGGAAAATCCGCCCGGATCGTCGAGCGCACCACCGGCCGCGGCATCGAAGCCCGCCCGCCCAAGGGCCGCAAGCCACAGGCGGACGCGGCCGAAGAAGCCTAGGCTTTCGCTGCATCGCAGTTATGAGAACGCCCGCCGGGACCCCGGCGGGCGTTTTTGCGTTTGGGAGCGGATGTCCTGCCTCGTTTATCGGGGAGGTATCCGGCGGAGCCGGACGGAGGGCGGTGGCGAAGGCCATCAAAGCTTGCTGCTTATCCCCTTCTTCCGGCACAGACCACCCAGGCGGCGACACGCGCCGTGCCGGGTCCCTGCGGTCGCCGTGAAAGCGCGAGGTTTGGACCCGCAGCACCTCCGTGCGTTATGCGCGCCGCTCATCCACACGATGACCATGCTTGATGGCCAGGGCGATAAATCGCAGCACCGGGAACATCGCGCCCGCCATAATGGCCAGCCCGACGCCGCGGCCAGCGTCGACCAGACCGCTGATGATCAGGGCGCCCGCGGCAACGCCAAGGAACGCCGTCAGCCACGCCAGGCGCTGATACCGTAGCCCCTTGTCGCCGACTTCATAGCGGGGTCCGAGAAGCCCGAACGGGCGAATAAAGCTTGACATGCACAGAGCTCCGATCCGTTTTCGTGGGTGCGGAGGGCCGGGTGTTCGGCCCCCGTTCTTCGTTTCAGGTGCCAGTCGTGACCACGCCCACCGCTGCAATCGTGCCGCCTGCAATTGCGCCGGCCGGACCTCCAACGGCGGCGCCGACCATCGCGCCTGCGGCGATGACCTCGACCGCCTGGACTTCGGTAGGGACCTCGTCCCAAAGATCGTTTGCGGCCTCGATCGCATTGCCGATGGCTTCGCCGATACCGGCTCAGTTTACCATGTCGATCTCGTCAATTGAAAGTTCGCGGACACCGTCCTGAAAATCCCGGTTCGCCTGCATGATGATGCTCCTCATTTCTTTTGATACCGACGTGCGCTTATGCATTGAGACACTACAAAAGAACGCCACTGCGGTTTCAAGTTGTTAGCCTCTACGAGAATTCCCTCATATGTCGTATTCGTGAACTCCAATAGTAGAGCCCCGCTCACCTGCTTCTCCCAAGGATGGGGCGGCCCTTGTGGCAAAGTCAGACCCGTTTGCCGTCCGGCCCTGCTCGTGACGAGCGTCGAACGCCAGCGCAGCAGGAAACGAAAGGGACGGGCGTAACGCACAACGCCATGCACCAAGCACCAAAAGCCTCGCCGGCTTATGCCGCGAGGGGGGGAGAGGGAGGCGCGGGGGTCCGGGCCGTATGGGGGTCGGCGAGCAGGGATGGAGCCCGAAGGCTCCCCGCGCCTGATGACGGGTGCGACGCGGGGCCGGCGAACTTACGCCGAACGGGCCGCCGGCCGGTCTTCGGATCGCCTGATCCTGAGGCCGGGCGCCGGATCGCGCCGCCCGCCGCAGCCGGGGCCGTGGCGGGATCGTCACCCTTCGCCGCCCGATCACAGGCGCTGCAGACCGCCCTCTCCGTCGCGGCGAAGTCCGGTCATTATGGCCCCGTCGGAAGGGGGGGCGGACAAGGCGCCGGATAACTCGCCGAATCCGGCTTGGCTGGGCGGCGCTTCGACGGACGCCGGACCGGCCCCCTAAGCCGCCTTCTTCACGGCCTTGCGTCCGGCGTGGCTGCGCATGAAGGCCTTCATCTTCGGGGCGATCTCTTCGCGGAAGCGGCGGCCGTTGAAGACGCCGTAATGGCCCACGCCCGGCTGCACATAGTCCTCGCGCAGGCTGTCGGACAGGGCCGTGCACAAGGTGTGCGCCGCCTGGGTCTGGCCGATGCCGGAGATGTCGTCGTTCTCGCCCTCGACGGTGAGCAGGGCCACGTCGGTGATGGCTTCGGGACGTACGGCGCGGTCGCGCACGGTCATCGTCCCCAGCGCCAGCTTGTGCTCCTGAAACACGTCGGAGATGGTCTGCAGATAGAATTCCTCGGTGAGGTCCATCACCGAGAGATATTCGTCATAGAAGTCGCGATGGCGGTCCGCGCTGTCACCGTCGCCGTCAATCATCTGATTGAAGAAGCGCCAGTGGGCGTCCACGTGGCGATCATAATTCATGTTGATGAAGCCGGTCAGCTGCAGGAAGCCGGGATATACGCGCCGCATTCCGCCGGGATACACCGCCGGGACGGTGTGGATCAGATTGTCCCGGAACCATTCAAACGGGCGTTCTTCGGACAGCTTGTTCGGCACGGTGGGCGATTTGCGCGTGTCGATGGGCGAGCCCATGAAGGTCATGCTGGCCGGGCGACGCGGATCGCCGTCCTCGGCCATGAGCGCAACGGCGGCCAGGGTCGGCGGACCCGGCTGGCACACGGCGACGACGTGCACGTCCTCGCCCAGCGCCGTGATCATCTCGCGCACATACTCGACAAAGTCGTCCAGATCGAAGCGGCCCTCGTGCACCGGCACGTGGCGCGCATCGGCCCAGTCGGTGATGTAGACCTCGGAGTCCGGCAGGAAGGCCTCCACCGTGCCGCGTAGAAGCGTGGCGTGGTGGCCGGACATGGGCGCCACGAACAGCACCTTGGGGTCCTTGATCTCGCTGGCCTTCACGCCGCGGGCGCGCGCCAGGGCGGCGCGGTCGCGCTTGAAGTGCAGAAGCTGGCAGAACGGCTTTTCCCAGACGGTTTCGATCTCGGTCTCGACGGGGTTTCCGTCCAGATCAAAGGGCGAGATGTTCCATTCCGGCTTGCCGTAATAGCGCGTCAGGCTCTCAAACAGGTCCGCCGCCGCCGCCGTCGTGCGGCCGGCCAGCGTGTCGCCGGCCGGATTGAGCGGGCTTCGCAGACTGCGCCGCGTGGCGTTCGCCGCGGCGCGCCAGGGCAGCATGGCCGCCCGGGTCATTTCCATGAAGGAATACAGCATCAAAAAAACCTCTCGTCCGCGCGCATTTGCGCTGCAGGCCGCCTTGTTAGATCACGATTGTGCGGGATTTTCCTCTAGAAATTGTTGCAGTCGCGAAGCGAGCTGGTCGGGACTGGTCCCGTGAGGGAAGACATCGGCGAACGCTCCGTCCTGATCCATAAGGAAAATCAGCGAGCTATGGTCCACCGTATAGGCGCTGCTGACCCCGTCGTCCTCGATGCGGGCGTAGAACACACGATAGGCCCGCGCCGCCTCGCGCACCTGCTCGGCGCTCCCCGTCAGTCCCACAAGGCCTTCGGGGAAGGCGTCGGCCCGGACATAGTCGGCGAGCGCCTGGGGCGTGTCGCGCTCCGGATCGACGGTGATCAGGATGGGCTGAAACGCGGCGCGCTGGTCTTCGTCAAGTCTCGCCAGCGCCGCATCCATGACCTGCAGCGACAGGGGGCACACGTCGGGGCAGTAGGTGAAGCCGAAATAGATCAGCATCGCCTTGCCGCGATAGGTTTCATTGGTGACGGTCTCGCCGTCCTGATTGACCAGGGTGAAAGGCCCGCCGATCTGCGCCTCGCCCGACACCCTCACGGCGCCGGAGCGCGGACCCGCATCCCCGCTTCGCGAAACCACGGCCGCGGCGAGCGCGCCGCCCAGAATCACCGCCGCGCCAAGGGCGATGGCGGGAAACAGCCAGACTGGACGATTGGACAAAGCGTCGCTCCTATTCTCCGATCTGCGTCAGCGCGCCGCGATCGCGCGACGCCCTCAGCAGTTTAGCAAAAACCAGGACGCCGCCGCCAAGCCAGAGAACGTTCAGGCCGAACGCCCAGGCCAGATGCGCGACGTCCAGCACGCCCTCGGTCACCAGGGCGCGCAGACCCTCGAATATATGGGCGGGCGGCAGGGCGAGCGCCACCGGCTCCAGCATGTCCGGCAGGACCGAGACCGGATAATACACCGCGCAGAAGGGCGTGATGCCGAACATCAGCGCCCATGGCATGTCCTGGGCGCCTTGGCCGTAGCGGGTGACGAGCCCGGCGGCCACCAGCGAGATCGACCAGCCGAACGCCACCAGGTTGAGCACGAAGAGCGGCAAAGCCAGGCCCACCGTGAAGATGTTGAAATCGAAAAAGAACGCCGCCACCAGCACCGCCGGAATCATGGCCAGCGTGGTCTTCATCACCGAAACCACCATGAGGCTGGTGATGAGCTCCTGCGGCGACAGGGGCGACACCAGAAGATTGCCCAGATTGCGCGACCAGATCTCCTCCATATAGGCCAGAGACAGGCCCAGCTGGCTACGCCAGGTCACGTCCCACAACAGCACCGCGCCCAGCACCGCGGCGAGCACCGCCATGCCGGGACTGTCCACCTCGGTGAAGACGTGAAGCTGGATGAGACCCCAGATCGAGATCTGCACCAGCGGCCAGTAGAACAGGTCCACCAGGCGCGGCCAGGATCCGGCGGTCAGCACCCATTGGCGCTCCACCAGGGCGTGGATGCGGTTCAACGCGCTCACGCCGCGCCCTCCTCTTCGGGGCGCCGGGCGACGTCGAGGAACACTTCCTCCAGCGTGGCGCGGCCGTATTTCTCCAGCAGCGTGCGGGGCTCGGAATCGTCGACGATGCGCCCGGTCTTCATCATCAGGACCCGGTCGGCCAGGCGCTCCACCTCACCCATATTATGGCTCGCCATGAGGATCGCCGCCCCGGTGCGCATCCGCCACGCCTCCAGCTCGCTGCGCACCCAGTCGGCGCTGTCTGGATCCAGCGACGCGGTGGGTTCGTCCAGAAGCAGCAAATCGGGATCATTGATCAGCGCCTTGGCGAGCCCCACCCGCGTCGCCTGGCCGGCCGAAAGCGAACCGGTGGCCCGGCCCAGATACGGCGTCAGGCGCAGGCGCTCGGCGATGGCCTCGGCGGCCTCTTTGGGGCGGGCCACGCCGTAAAGCCTGGCGTAGACCATGAGATTGCGCCGCACGGTCAGGCGTTTGGGCAGGTCCACATAGGGGCTCTGGAAATTCATCCGCGCCCGCGCTTTTGCGCCGTCGCGTGAGATGTCGTGGCCAAGGACGCGGATCACCCCGGCGCTGGGACGCGTCAGGCCCAGCATCATGGCGAGCGTTGTGGTCTTGCCTGCGCCGTTGCCGCCCAGCAGGGCGGTGGTGGCGCCGCGCGCCAGGGTGAAGCTGACCCTGTTCACGGCCGTGACACCGCCATACATCTTGGTCAGACCCTCCACCTGCGCGGCGGGCGCGGCCATCGGTCCGGTTGACGGGTCCATGCGGCGTCGTCCTCCTGTGGGCGGGCCGTGAACATGGTGGCGTCCGGCCGCTCTGTCGAGCCGCCACGACGGCGCCGGGCCCGAACCCGGGCCCTTGAGGAGAGCGATCATGATGGGTCTCGACACGAGCTGGGACAGGCTGTCTCCGGACGCCGACTTCACCCCCATGTTCGGCCGCGTGCGCCTTCGCACGCTGATCCTGTTGCGCTGGCTTGCGGTGATCGGACAGACGCTGTGCGTCGGAGTGGTCCATTACGGGCTGGGCTATGAGCTGCCGCTGGGCCTGTGTCTGGGGGTGATCGCGGCGAGCGCCTGGGTGAACGCCTGGCTGTCGCTGGCCATGTCCACCCAGCGTTTCGCCAAGGACTGGGAGGCGTTCGCGCAGCTCGCCTATGACGTGGCCCAGCTGATGGTGCTGCTGGCGCTCACCGGCGGTCTGGTGAATCCGTTCTCGGTGATGCTGGTGGGCCCGGTGGTGATTGCAGTGGCGGCGCTGCCCACCCGCTGGTGGGTGGCGCTGGCCGCCTTTGCGATCGCCGGGTCGATCTCGCTGAGCATCTGGCATCTGCCGCTGCCCTGGGCGGGCGAGGAATCGGTCACCCTGCCGGTGACCTACCGGGTGGGCATATGGACCGCGCTGGCGATCGCCATCGGCTTCACCGCCGTCTACGCCTGGCGGGTGGGCAGCGAGGCGCGGCGCATGGGCACGGCGCTGGCGGCGACCCAGACCGTCTTGGCGCGCGAGCAGCGCCTGTCCGCGCTGGGCGCGCTGTCGGCCGCCGCCGCCCATGAGCTCGGCACGCCGCTGGCCACGATCCAGCTCACCGCCAAGGAGATGCAGCGCGAGGCCAAGGACGATGTGATGCGCGAGGACGCCGCGCTCATCGTCTCACAGGCCCAGCGGTGCCGCGAGATCCTGCAGCGCCTGTCCCAGACAAAGGACGCCTCCGACGAAATGCACGACCGGGTGGGTTTGCGCGAAGCCATGGAGGAGGCCGCCGCGCCGCTGCAGGGGCTGGGCTCGGTGCTCCATGTGCGCCTCAACCCCAAGGCCGACCCGCAGGACGCGCCGGTGCTCAAGCGCCGCGCCGAGATTCTGTATGCCCTGGGAAACTTTATCGAAAACGCTGTGGATTTCGCGCGCACCGAGGTGACGGTCTCCGGCGCCTGGAGCGCGGACCGGATCACCATCATCGTGCAGGATGACGGGCCGGGCTTTCCCCCAGACATCCTGGCCAAGCTGGGCGAGCCCTACATCACCACGCGCCGGGCCGAACCGGGTCATGGCGGGCTGGGGCTGGGCGTCTTCATCGCCATCACCCTGACCGAGCGCGTGGGCGGCACGGTGGATCTGTCCAACGCACCGGGATCGGGCGCGCGCGTCACCATCACCCTGCCGCGCAAGGGCCTGGAGGCCGAGCCCTGGTTTGAACCGAGGGTCGAACGCGCCGTGGAGGGGCCTGGTGAAGACGCCCTTGGCGGGGCGGGGACGCTTCAAACGCCGTGATATCTTCGACATGGCGGAGAATTCAGCTAAATGAGGTCATGAAAAGACTCTCACAGGAGGCCTTCCGCCATGAGCGAGCTGGACCTGCCGGCCGACAAAACCCTCTTGATCGTCGATGACGACGCCCCGTTCCGTACGCGCCTGGAGCGCGCCATGGCGGCGCGCGGCTTTGAAATCACCGCTGCGGTGGGATCGGTGGCTGAAGCGGTGCGCATCGCGCGCACCAACCCGCCGGCCTTCGCGGTGGTGGATCTTCGCCTGGAGGACGGCGACGGGCTCGACGTGGTGCGCACTCTCCATAATCACCGCGCCGACTGCCGCGCGGTGATGCTCACCGGATACGGCAATATCGCCACCGCCGTGGCTGCGGTGAAGTCGGGCGCGGTGGATTATCTGGCCAAGCCGGCCGACGCCGACGACGTGGCCAAAGCCCTGCTGGCGCGCCCGGACGCCAAGCCCGAACCGCCGGAAAATCCCATGAGCGCGGACCGCGTGCGCTGGGAGCATATCCAGCGCGTCTTCGAGTTGTGTAATCACAATGTCTCCGAGACCGCCCGCCGGCTGAACATGCACCGGCGCACCCTGCAGCGGATCCTGGCCAAGCGCGCGCCGAGATAGGGCCCGGGACGTTGCTCAAAGGCGACGCTTCACGTCCGGTCGCCGCCACTGTACGGCGCCGATCTTGAACCTGCGGCTCCGGTGCGCCTTTATGGCCGCCGGGGGACGACATGGACGATCACAATCGCTTCAAGACGCTTTATGCACCGCGCTCCGGCGAGGCCGCCGGGCCAGGCGTGGCGCCGGGCGCGTTCTGTCCACCGCCGACACGGCCGGGTCAGACACTGATTGATCTGGTGGTGGGGCTGTCCATGCGCGCGGCCCTGGCCGTGCAGTATTTCATGTGGGCCGCCGACAACGCCGGCGGCGGCGCCAGCTGGCGCAGCTGGACAGAGCCCGAGCCCGGCCTTGTGATGGCCGCCGGGGTCTGGACGCTGGGCTGGGTCGATCCGGCGCTGGCCGCCTTCGTGCTGCTCAGCACGGCTCTGGTGCTGGGCTTGTCTTTAAGCTTCGGCCTGCTGACCCGCATCGCCGGGCTGCTCACCGCCGCAGGCGCGCTGTGGTATGCGCTCTTCGTGCTTCCCCCGGCGTGGCCCGGGGCGCTGGCCTGGGGGGCGCTGGGTCTTTACCTGGCCCTGCGCGGGGCGGGTCCGGCCTCCATCGACTGGTCGCTGGCGCGTCTTTCGCGGCTGGGATAAGCGCGCGCACCTTGAACCCGCAAGCCGGGCATGGCTTTGTACGCGCAGATCCTGTTTGCGACCCCGAAGCTCCCGGAAGCGCCCATGCTCGTCTACCGCAATGTCGCGACCGTGATGGCGGCGATGATCTTTCTTCAGGTCGCCGCCGGCAGCCTCCATGTGGCGCTGCCCCTGGCCATGGATGCGGCCGACTGGTCGGCGGTGGCCATCGGCGCGGTGGTGGCGTCTTACGCCGCCGGCTTCATGGCCGGTGCGTGGACCGCGCCCTGGGTGATTCGCACCATAGGTCACATTCGCGCCTACGCCGCCTACGCCGGCGGAGCGGCGGCGGTGACGCTGATGCTGGCTCTCGGGTCAGACTTCGCCTTCTGGGCGATTGCGCGTTTCGGCTTCGGGGTGTGTGCGGCCGGGATTTTCGCGGTGTCGGAAAGCTGGATCGCCGACGCGACCCCGTCGGAGCGCCGCGGCGCGGTGATCAGCGTTTATCAGATTCTGGGCCGGGCCGGCCTGATCGCGGGTCCCTTCCTTGTGGCGTTGCCGCCCTTCGACCTCACTGACGGCTTCATCATTGCAGGTATTTTCCTGTCGTTGTCGCTGGTGCCCATCGTCTTCACCCGGCGCAGCCAGCCGGCGCTTCCCCAGAGCGAGACCGCCTCGCCGCTGCGCCTGTTCGACATTGCGCCGTCGGCGGCTGCGGCTGTTTTTGTGGCCGGGGTGGTCAATTCGGGACTGCTGGCCTTTATCCCTATCTGGGCTGAAGGCCTCACCCCGGGCTTCGGCGTCGAAGCCGGGGCAAGCGTCGGTGCGGCCGCAGTCGTGGTGGCGGTGGTGTATTTTTGCTCGATCCTCACCCAATGGCCCGCCGGCGTGATTTCGGACCGGTTTGATCGCCGCCTGGTGATTGCGGCGCTGGCGGCGCTGGCGGCCGTCGCCGCCGTGGTGCTCGCGGTCGTGCCCTCGCCCAGCTTGCTGACGGGCGCGCTGCTGGCGGGCGCCTGGGGCGCGGCGTCCCTGGCCTATTACGGCGTCGCCGTGGCCCACGCCGCCGACCGTTCGCGGGTGGAAGAGCTTCCCTCCATCGCGTCGGGGCTGTTGCTGGTGTGGGCGGCGGGGTCCATCGTGGGGCCGATCCTGGCGGGCGTGGCCTGGGCCGGGCCCTTGGGGGCGACGGGCCTGTTCCTCTTCGCCGCTGTGTTCAGCGCACTTCTGAGCGCAGGCATGCTGGTGCGCCGCCGCCAACGCGAGCCCGTGCAGGACGCCGATCGCGAAAGTTTCGTCTATCTCGCCGCCACCTCCAGCGAACTGGCCGAGATCGAAGCGCCTGAAACCGCCGAGGCCGGAGCGCGCGAGGCGTGGTGAGCGTCCTCGCCATCCTTCTGCCCGCGATCGCCGGCGCCGTGGCGGCGCTGAGTCTGCGCGCGCGCCTCAGGGCGCTGGGCTGGTTGTCGTGGCTGGGCTGGACGCTGCTGGGCGCCGGCGCGCCGGTGCTTGCCGGTCAGGTCGCCGCCCTTGTGGTGGTGGAGCAGGCGGCGGACGGGGTGGTCTCCAGCCAGGCGGCCGCCATTGTGCAGCTGCTGCTGGCGGCGGGGCTCGCCGGTGGGCTGGGCTGGGCGGCGGGTGCATTGAGCATGCGCCTCACCGGCGCATCGCCCAGCGACGAACCCTGAGGCCGGGCCCGAGTCTGATCCCGAAGCGATCTTGTAGCCGGCCCTGGGGCTGACCCTCGACTAAAGGCCGCCCTCATGGTGCGTTGCGCGTCACGGCGCGGGTGTTATAACGCGCCGCGAACGCCCCCGCACGCGCCGTCCGGCCGCGTGTTCCATGCATGTCCTGCGAGAGCATCGGATTTTCCATGAATATTCACGAGCATCAGGCCAAAGCCCTCCTTAAATCCTTCGGCGCCCCGGTGGCCGACGGCGTCGCCGTTTTCTCCGTGGACGAGGCGGTCAAGGCCGCCGGCCAGCTTCCCGGTCCGCTCTATGTGGTGAAGTCCCAGATCCACGCCGGCGGGCGCGGCAAGGGCAAGTTCAAGGAACTGCCCGAGGGCGCCAAGGGCGGGGTTCGCCTGGCCTTTTCCATCGATGAAGTTGAAGCCCACGCAAAGGAAATGCTCGGCAACACGCTGGTCACCCACCAGACCAGCGACGCCGGCAAGCAGGTCAACCGGCTCTATATCGAAGACGGCGCCGACATCGCCACCGAGCTCTACTGCTCGCTTCTGGTGAACCGCGAGCCCGGCGAGGTCGCGTTCGTGGTCTCCACCGAAGGCGGCATGGATATCGAGCAGGTCGCCGAGGCGACCCCTGAGAAGATCCTCACCGTCAACATCAATCCGGACGCCGGCGTCACCACGGCCGACGCCGACACGCTCGCCGACGCGCTGGAGCTCTCCGGCGAAGCGCGCACCGACATGCACACGCTGGCGCCGATCCTCTACAAGGCGTTCACCGAAACCGACATGAGCTTGTTGGAGATCAACCCGCTCATCGTCATGGAGAACGGCCGCCTGCGCGTGCTGGACGCGAAGGTGAGCTTCGACGGCAACGCCCTGTTCCGCCATGACGATATCCGCAAGCTGCGCGATCTCTCCGAAGAAGACGAGAAAGAGATCGAGGCGTCCAAGCACGACCTCGCCTATATCGCCCTGGACGGCGATATCGGCTGCATGGTCAACGGCGCCGGGCTCGCCATGGCCACCATGGACATCATCAAGCTCTACGGCGCCGAGCCGGCCAACTTCCTCGATGTGGGCGGCGGCGCCAGCAAGGAGAAGGTCACCGCAGCCTTCAAGATCATCACCGCCGACCCGGCCGTCAAAGGCATATTGGTCAACATCTTTGGCGGCATCATGCGCTGCGACGTCATCGCCGAGGGCGTCATCGCCGCGGTGAAGGAGGTGGGCCTGAAAGTCCCGCTGGTGGTGCGCCTTGAGGGCACCAATGTGGACCAGGGCAAAAAGCTCCTGAACGAAAGCGGCCTCGACATCACCAGCGCCGACGATCTCGACGACGCCGCGAAGAAGATCGTGAAGGCGGTGAAGGGGTAGGAAGACTCTGCGTTCCAGCTTTGTTCTGGTATTCTGTGTCCGGTTCGGTCGATTCGGAAAGGAGATGCCATGACAAGGAAGAACCAGCACGTGGTCCCCCACAACGGCGCTTGGGCGGTGAAGTCCGAGGGCGCGTCGAGAGCAGGATCTGTTCACGAAACCCAAGCCGCCGCAATTGAAGCGGCGAAATCTCGCGCGCAATCACAGGGCAGCGAACTGCTGATCCATGGGCGCAACGGACAAATCCGAGAGCGAAACACCTACGGGAAAGACCCGTATCCGCCGAAAGGCTGATTGAATTTCCGCGCTCCACAGGTTATGTGTAACACATAATCCGTGGAGCGCTCCTGGTGACCAAAAACCTCACCCTCGCCATCGACGAAGACCTTCTGGACCGCGCGCGCGTGCTCGCGGCGATGAAGCGCACCACGGTCAATGCGATGGTGCGTGAGTTTCTTGAGCGCGTCGTGCAGGACGAGCGCGAAACCGACGAGGTGACGCAGGAACTCCTGAAGCTGTCCCGCGAAGGCGCGTGGGACATGGGCGACTGGCGGCCGAGCCGCGACGAGACGTACTCCGGACTGCCGCGCTTTGACCGTTAAGGCCTTTCTCGACACCGATATTCTGCTGTACGCAGCCGGCGCAGCTCGGGCTGCGCCGGACAAACACGCCGTCGCGCAAGGCCTGCTCACCCTCGATTTCGGCGTTTCGGCCCAGACGCTGGGCGAGTTTTACTTGAACGCCGTGACCAAAGGCGCGCCGCCCATGGAGCCTGCGAAAGCGGAATCCTGGGTCAAGGCGCTCGCCCGCAAGCCCTTCCAGGTCAATGACGCCGCCGTGGCGTTTCGCGCCATCGATCTCTCCCAGCGCTATCAGATCCGCTATTGGGACGCCGCCATCCTCGCCGCCGCGGAGAAGCTCGGCGCGAAGACCGTCTATTCCGAAGACCTCAGCCATGGTCAGGCCTACGGGGCCGTGACCGTGATCAACCCCTTCCTCTAAGAACCACAAGGATAACCCATGTCCATTCTCGTCAATCGCGACACGAAAATTCTCGTTCAGGGCCTCACCGGCAAGACCGGCACCTTCCACACCGAGCAGGCGCTGGCCTATTACGGCACCCGCATGGTCGGCGGCGTCCACCCCAAGAAGGGCGGCGAAACCTGGACCAGCGGGCTGGACGGGGCGGCGGATCTGCCGATCTTCTCCTCGGTGGCGGAAGGCAAGGACAAGACCGGCGCCACCGCCTCGGTCGTGTACGTTCCGCCCGCCGGCGCCGGCGCGGCGATCATCGAGGCCATCGATGCGGGCATCGAGCTGATCACCTGCATCACCGAAGGCATCCCGGTGATGGACATGGTCAAGGTGAAAGCCCGCCTGGAGAAGTCCAACTCCCGCCTGCTGGGCCCGAACTGCCCCGGCGTGCTGACCCCGGAAGAGTGCAAGATCGGCATCATGCCGGGCTCGATCTTCAAGAAGGGCTCTGTGGGCGTGGTGTCGCGCTCGGGCACCCTCACCTATGAGGCGGTGTTCCAGACCACCAATGCGGGCCTTGGCCAGACCACGGCGGTGGGGATCGGCGGCGACCCGGTGAAGGGCACCGAGTTTATCGACATCCTGGAGCTCTTCCTCGCCGACGAGGACACCAAATCCATCATCATGATCGGCGAGATCGGCGGCTCCGCCGAAGAAGCCGCCGCGCAGTTCCTGAAAGACGAAGCCAAGAAGGGCCGCAAGAAGCCCATGGCCGGCTTCATCGCCGGCCGCACCGCGCCTCCGGGCCGCACCATGGGCCACGCGGGCGCCATCGTCGCCGGCGGCAAGGGCGGCGCGGATGACAAGATCGACGCCATGCGCTCGGCCGGCATCGCCATCGCCGATTCTCCCGCCCGCATGGGCGTGACGCTGGTGGAGGCGCTGAAGGCCTGACATCGCGTCCGTTGATGCAGAGAAAAAACCCCCGTCCGGATCCCTGGACGGGGGTTATGTTTGCGTGGGCCGCACCCGTTTAACCGCCTCAGAACTTTTTTCAGTCACTGAATGGCTTCATCATTCCCTGGTCCTGAATTGAGCCCTCCATGTCCCTGGAAGCCAAACGCGTCCAAGCCCTTGAGGACTATCGGATCCTCGACACTGCGCCCCATCCAAGCTTCGACAGCGTCACGCGCGCTGCGCAGATTGCGTTCGACACGCCCATCGCACTGATCTCCTTGGTGGATTCCTACCGCCAATGGTTCAAGGCCTCCATCGGCCTGGACATTCGCGAGAGCCCGCGAAAGCACTCGTTCTGCACCCATGCGATCAAGCAGGACGAGGTCTATGTGGTGGAGAGCGCTGAGGACCACCCGCTGTTCAAGACCAATCCGCTCGTCACGGGCGCGCCCCATATCCGGTTTTATGCAGGCGCTCCGATCATTGATCCAGAGGGCTTTGCGCTGGGCACGCTGTGCGTCATCGACCGCGAGCCGCGCGCGTTTGGCGATCGCGACCGGCGTCTGCTGGCGGCCCTGGCCGAATGCGCCATGGCGGCCATGACTTTACACTCCCAAAGCCTGCTGTTGCAGCGCGCCGACCGCCTGATCAAGCGATATATGGGCCGTCAACTTGTCGCCTGAAACGGCTCCGGCGCGCCGTTGTCCTGTTTTTGAAACGGATTGAAGCCGTTTGAGCCGGGGTTGAACCGGCGCGCCGGTGCGACCATCGTCTGATTTTAGCGTACGCAAGGCTTCTCTTTCGTGTGGAAGAGGCATAAACGTGCGCCGTCCCCCGCGCGCGTATTATTCGCGCGCTCCCCGCACGCCAACCGCAATGGCTTCAATGGCTGACGCACGCTCCAAACAAAATCAGACTTTCCTGGAAACCAGCTTCCTGTTCGGCGGCAACGCCGTCTATCTCGAACAGATGGCCGCCCGCTACGCCGAGGACCCCGCCTCGGTGCCGCAAAGCTGGCGCGCCTTCTTTGAAGAGGTGGGCGATGACCGCGACGCCCAGCGCCGGGCCGCAAAGGGCCCCGCCTGGAAGCGGGCTGACTGGCCCAAAGCCGCCAATGGCGAGATGACATCCGCGCTCGGCGATATCGAGCGCGACGCGGTGGCCTTGCCCGACGCCGTCGCCGCCCACAAGGGCGCCGGCGCCTCACCTGAAGAGGTGAACAAGGCGGTCAAGGATTCCATCGCCGCCATCATGCTGATCCGCGCCTACCGGATGCGCGGCCACCTGGCCGCCGATCTGGATCCGCTCAATCTCAGCGAGGCCGAATACCAGCCTGAACTGGATCCGGCGAGCTACGGCTTCACCGACGCCGACATGGATCGCGAGATCTTCATCGCCGGCTATCTGGGCCTGGACACCGCCACGGTTCCCCAGATGCTGGAGATCCTCAAGCGCACCTATTGCTCCACTTTCGGCGTGGAGTTCATGCACATTTCCAATCCGGACGAGAAGTCCTGGCTGCAGGAGCGCATCGAGGGACCGGACAAGGAGATCGCCTTCTCCAAGAACGGCAAGATTGCGATCCTGAAAAAGCTGATCGAAACCGAGGCGTTCGAGCGCTTCCTGCACAAGCGCTATCCCGGCACCAAGCGCTTCGGCATTGACGGCGGCGAGGCGCTGGTTCCGGCGCTGGAGCAGATCATCAAGCGCGGCGGCGCGCTGGGTGTGAAGGAAATCATCCTGGGCATGCCCCATCGCGGCCGTCTGAATGTGCTCGCCGCGGTGATGGGCAAGCCCTATCATGTGATCTTCCACGAGTTTCAGGGCGGCGATTCGCTGGGTGGCACCGACTACGCCACCGGCGACGTCAAATACCATTTGGGCTC
Organism: Apolloniradiicaulis salifontis; assembly: GCF_053756655.1. Taxonomy (NCBI): domain Bacteria; kingdom Pseudomonadati; phylum Pseudomonadota; class Alphaproteobacteria; order Maricaulales; family Maricaulaceae; genus Apolloniradiicaulis; species Apolloniradiicaulis salifontis. The sequence goes on along the minus strand of NZ_CM132387.1, from coordinate 2,960,733 downwards.
CTCGTCCGACCGCGAGTTCGACGGCAACCAGGTTCACCTGTCGCTGAGCCCGAACCCCTCCCACCTGGAGGCGGTGGACCCGGTGGTGTTGGGCAAGGCGCGCGCAAAACAGACCAAGTACCGGCGCGATATGGGCGAGGACTCCAACACGTCCGCCATGGTGCTGCCGCTGCTGCTCCACGGCGACGCGGCCTTCGCCGGCCAGGGCGTCGTGGCGGAATGCTTTGGTCTGTCCGGCCTTCGTGGCCACCGTACCGGCGGCGCGATCCATTTTGTGGTGAACAACCAGATCGGCTTCACCACCAATCCCAAAGACAGCCGTTCCTCGCCCTACCCGTCCGACGTGGCGCTGATGGTGCAGGCGCCGATCTTCCACGTGAACGGCGATGATCCTGAGGCGGTGACCTACGCAGCCAAGATCGCGGCGGAATACCGTCAGCTCTTCGGCAAGGACGTGGTCATCGACATGATCTGCTATCGCCGCTTCGGCCACAATGAAGGCGACGATCCCAGCTTCACCCAGCCGATCATGTACAAGGCGATCGCCGGTCAGAAGACGACGCGCGAGATCTATGGCGACCGCCTGGTCGCCGAGGGCGTGGTCGGCGCGGGCGATGTGGACGCCTGGCTGGAAGAGTTCGACACCTTCCTGGATCAGGAGTTTGACGGCGCCAAAGGCTATAAGGCCAACAAGGCCGACTGGCTGGACGGCGTGTGGTCGGGCCTGGGGCTTCCCGAAGAGGATGACCGGCGCGGCCAGACGGCGGTGGACATGGACACGCTCACCCACGTCGCCGACCGGATGACCACCGTTCCCGACGGCGTCAACATTCACAAGACCTTGAAGCGGGTCATGGACAATCGCCGCAAGGCGGTGCTGGAGGACGGCGAGGGCATCGACTGGTCGACGGCCGAACACCTGGCGTTCGGCACGCTCCTGACCGAAGGCTTTCCGGTGCGCCTTTCCGGTCAGGATTCCGGGCGCGGGACCTTCTCCCAGCGCCATTCCCACGTCATCGATCAGGAGACCGAGGAGCGCTACACTCCGCTGAACCATATCAGCGACACCCAGGCGCGTTACGAGGTCATCGACACCATGCTGAGCGAGGAGGCGGTGCTGGGGTTCGAGTACGGCTACTCCACCTCGGCCCCCAATACGCTGACCATGTGGGAAGCCCAGTTCGGCGATTTCACCAACGGCGCCCAGGTCATCATCGACCAGTTCATCTCCTCGGCGGAGCGCAAATGGCTGCGCATGTCCGGCCTGGTGATGCTCCTTCCCCACGGTTATGAGGGACAGGGCCCCGAACACTCCAGTGCGCGCCTGGAGCGTTATCTCCAGCAGTGCGCCGAAGACAATATGCAGGTGGCCAACTGCTCCACGCCGGCGAACTATTTCCACATCCTGCGCCGGCAGATACACCGGGGTTTCCGCAAGCCGCTGGTGCTGATGACTCCCAAGAGCCTGCTGCGCCACAAGCGCTGCGTCAGCCCGCTGGCCGAGTTCGGACCCAATTCCAGCTTCCACCGGGTGCTGTGGGACGACGCCGACACCAAGGTGCGCAAGGGCCGCGACGACGTCGCGTCGGGGCGCACCGAGATCAAGCTGGCCGCCGATTCAAAGATCCGCCGGGTCGTGCTGTGCTCGGGCAAGGTCTATTACGACCTTCTGGAAGAGCGCGAGAGCCGCGGGATCGACGATGTCTATATCCTGCGGGTGGAGCAATTCTATCCGTTCCCGGCCAAATCGGTGATCGACGAGCTGAAACGCTTCGCCAAGGCCGACATCGTCTGGTGCCAGGAAGAGCCGCGCAATATGGGCGCCTGGACCTTCGTGGAGCCCTATCTGGAGTTCTGCCTGGACAAGGCCGGATCCAAGGTGTCGCGCCCCGCATACGCCGGCCGCGCGCCGTCGGCCTCCACCGCCACGGGCCTTCTGTCCAAGCACCAGGCCCAGCAAAAAGCCCTGATTGACGAGGCGCTGGGCCAGTAGGTCCGCGCCATCCGCCCAGAAAGACAAGAAAGAGCCGCAAACCATGACCGATATCACCGTCCCGACCCTGGGCGAGAGCGTCTCCGAAGCGACTGTCGGCGCCTGGCAGGTCAAAGAAGGCGACACCGTGAAAAAAGACGACGTCCTGGTGGAGCTGGAGACTGACAAGGTGTCCGTAGAGGTTCGCGCCGAAGAAGACGGCGTGCTCGTCTCGATCAGCGCCCAGGAAGGCGAAACCGTGGAGATCGGCGCAAAGCTCGGCGAGCTGGGCGAAGGCTCGGGCGAGGCGCCGAAGAAAGACGCCAAGCCGGCCAAGTCTGACGCGAAATCTGAAGCCAAGGCTGAAGCCAAGTCCGAATCCAAGTCGTCTGACGGCTCTTCTGGTGGCGGCTCTGGCGGCGGCGACATTGTCGAGGCCAAGGTGCCGGTGATGGGCGAGAGCGTCACCGAGGGTCAGATCGGGTCTTTCCTGGTCAAGCCCGGCGACCGCGTCGAGCAGGATCAGGCGCTCATGGAAATCGAGACCGACAAGGTCGCGGTTGAAGTCCCGAGCCCCGCCGCCGGCGTGGTGGAGGCATTCACCGTCTCTGAAGGCGACACCGTCACGCCTGATCAGGTCGTTGCGAAAATCCGCGCCGGCGCGTCTGGTGGCGGCTCCAAGGATGGCGGGGGAGACTCCGCTCCCGCCAAGCCGAGCAGCGACGCGTCCTCCGACGCCAAGGCCATGCCCAGCGCCAAGCGGGTGGCAGCGGAAAACAATCTTGATCTCGCCAAGATCGAAGGCAGCGGCAAGGACGGGCGCGTCACCAAGGGCGACGCCCTGAAGGCGCTGGAGAGCGGCGGCCGTCCGCCGGCTCCGGCTCCCGGCGCTGCGGCGTCAAGCGGGTCTTCTGGCGCGCCTTCGAAAGCACGCGAGACCGGCGAGCGCGAAGAGCGTGTGAAGATGACCCGGCTTCGTCAGACCATCGCCCGGCGCCTTAAAGAGGCGCAAAGCACGGCCGCGATGCTGACCACCTATAACGAAGCCGACATGAGCGCGATCATGGCGCTGCGCAAGGAGATCCAGGAGGACTTCGTCACCAAGCACGGGGTCAAGCTGGGCTTCATGAGCTTCTTCGTGAAGGCCTGCGTCACCGCGCTGAAAGAGCTCCCGGCGGTCAACGCCGAGATCGACGGCACGGACATCATATACAAGAATTACTACGACATGGGCGTCGCCGTGGGCACTGATCGCGGCCTGGTGGTCCCGGTGGTGCGCGACGCTGACCAGATGAGCCTGGCTGAAATCGAAAAGAAAATCATCGATCTGGGCAAGCGCGCCCGGGACGGAAAGCTCGGCATTGACGAGATGCAGGGCGCCACCTTCACCCTGTCAAACGGCGGCGTGTACGGCTCGCTTCTGTCCTCGCCGATTCTCAATGCGCCCCAGTCGGGCATTCTGGGCATGCACAAGATTCAGGATCGCCCGGTGGCCCTCAATGGCGAAGTGAAGATCCGCCCCATGATGTATCTGGCGCTGTCCTATGACCACCGCATCGTCGACGGCAAGGAAGCCGTGACCTTCCTGGTGCGCGTGAAGGAAAGCCTGGAGAACCCCCAGCGCATGCTGCTGGACATCTAGGCGCGCCCTTACAGCGCTAGCCAAACGCGCCGCCCCCGCCGGCCCTGTCAAAGGGCGAGGCGGGGGCGGCGTCTTTGTATGGGTTGGAGGCATAGGGCCGGGCTGGCCGCTTAATCAAAGCCCAGCTCGGCTTTCAGGGCTGCGATCTCGGCCTTCCAGACCTTTGCGCTTGAATCCGACGGCATGCGCCAGTCGCCGCGCGGGCTGAGGGCGCCGGCGCTGGTGAGCTTGGGGCCGTTGGGCATGGCCGAGCGCTTGAACTGCGAGAAGCCGTAAAAGCGCCACGCGAAAACTTCCAGCCAGTGGATGATCTCCTGCAGCGTGTAGGCGCGCCGGTCGGCTTCCGCCACGTGGGGCGGCCAGACCCCGCGCTCCACCTCGCCCCAGGCGGCGTGAGCCAGGAAGGCGATCTTTTGCGGTCCGTACCCGAAGCGCGCGGCGTAGTGCAGGGTGAAATCCTGCAACGCATAAGGCCCGATCACGCTTTCGGTGGACTGGATGCCGGCGTCGCCGTCCTGGGGCACGAGTTCGGGCGAGATTTCGGTGTCCAGGATCGCTTCCAGGCAGCGTGAGACCTCCAGGCCGAACTCCGAGCGGCGCGCCACCCAGGCGATGAGATGCTGGATCAGCGTCTTGGGCACGCCTGAATTGACGTTGTAATGGGCCATCTGGTCGCCGACGCCGTAGGTGCACCAGCCCAGCGCCAGCTCCGACAGATCGCCGGTGCCGATGACCAGCCCGTCCTCGTGATTGGCCAGCCGGAACAGATAATCCGTGCGCAGTCCCGCCTGCACGTTCTCGAACGTGCGGTCATACTGTTTCTCGCCGTCCGCAAAAGGATGGCCGATATCGGCAAGCATCTGCCTGGAGGCGGGCCGGATATCAATCTCGCGATGCTCCGCCCCCAGCCCCCTGATCAGCGCCAGCGCGTGGTTGCGCGTCTTGTCCGAGGTGGCGAAGCCGGGAAGCGTCACGGCCAGGATATTGCTGCGCGAAAGCCCCAGACGATCAAAGGCGCGTGCGCACACGATCAGGGCCTGGGTGGAATCAAGCCCGCCCGACACGCCGATAACGACCCGCCGGGTCTGGGTGGCCCGAAGCCGCTGCACCAGGCCCTGGACCTGAATGTTATAGGCTTCAAAGCAATCCTCATCGAGCATGGCTGAATCGCTGGGCACGAAGGGAAAGCGGTCGATGCTCCTCTGAAGCGGCATACCCGCGCTCTGCTCCGGGGCCAGGTCAAAGCCGATGCGGCGAAAGCGGGAGACGCGGTCGCCGGCGCGTTTCACCGCATCGCGCCAGGTGGACAGGCGCAGCCGGTCGGCGCGAATGCGCTCCAGATCGATATCGGCGAACACCTTGGCGTGGCCGTTGAGAAACCGCTCGCCGGCGGCCAGGCACGTTCCCTGCTCATACACCAGGATCTGGCCGTCCCAGGCCAGATCGGTGGTGCTTTCGCCCGAACCCGCGGCGGCGAAGACATAGGCGCCCATGGTCCTGCGCGAATGGGCGTCGCACAGGGCCGCGCGCTCTCGCGCCTTGCCCACCGTGGCGTTGGAGGCGGAGAGATTGACCATCACCGTGGCCCCGGCCAGCGCGCCGTCAATGCTGGGCGGATGAGGCGACCAGAAATCCTCGCAGATCTCGGCGTGAAGGGTGAGCCCGGGCAGATCGCGCGCCTCGAAGACCAGATCGGTCCCGAACGGCGCTTCGACCCCGTCAATCGTGATCGTGTCGGCGGTCACCGCGTCGGCGTCGGCGAACCAGCGCTTTTCGTAGAACTCGCGGTAATTGGGCAGGAAGCTTTTTGGTACGACGCCTAGAATCTGTCCGCGATGGATCACCACCGCGCAGTTGAACAATAGGTCGCCGCTTTGCACCGCGGCGCCGATGATGATCACCGGCTGCAGGCTCGCGCTCGCCTCCACGATACGGCGCACGGCTTTCGCGCTCGCCCTGATCATCGAGGCCTGCATGTGCAGATCGTCCAATGAGTAGCCGCTGACGCAGAGCTCAGGAAACAGCGCCACCGCCGCGCCCGCTTCGTGGGCCTCGCCGGCCAGCGCAATGATGATCCGGGCGTTCTCGTCCGGCTCGGCCAGGGCGACCTGGGGCGCGAACGCGGCGACGCGCGCCATGGCGTGGCGATAGAGATTGTCGAACGCGGCCGTGCCGGTCTCGGCTTTCCTGGTCTCGGCGTTCTTGATCGCGGCCATGGCGACACCTTATCCAGCCGGCGTATCCACAGGGGTGAAGCCGGACTTTTGCTCAGGCTGAGTATATATAGGCGGGGCTGATCCGCGTAAACCGGCGATCAGGCGGCCGAAACGTCCACCGCGCCGCTTAGATCCTCGGCCTCGGATCGAAAGGTGGTGGGCAGCTTGGCGCCGGTGAAGCAAGCGCCGGAAAAGCGGGCCTTGCGCACGTCCGCGCCGTGAAGCCGCGCATAGGAAAGATCGGCGCCCTTGGCTTCGATATTGCGCAAATCCGCTCCCGACAGGTCGGCGTAGCGCAGCACCGCCGCGGCCAGCGAGGCCGCCAGAAGGCGCTCATTGGGCAGAAGCAACGGTCCGAGCCTCGCTTCGCGCAGATCGGCGTTGTTGAGCCGCGCGCCGGAAAGATCAGCGCCCCGCAGATCGGCGCCGCGCAGGGACGTCATGCGCAGATCAGCGTCAGCCAGCTTGGCGCCCTGAAGTTCGGCGCCTTCCATGTCGACGCCGTAGAGCACCGCGCCGCGCGCGTGCAGGGCGGTGAGATTGCGCCGGGCGAGGGTTTTCAGCCCGCGCAGATCCTTGCCGTCAAAGGTGGAGGGCTCGCCCTCGGCGCCGCCGGTCTCGCACCAGCGCGCATGGCGGTCCAGCGCCTTGGCGGTTTCGCCGCCCGGATCGGCGATCTCGGCCGGCGGCGCGTCGCGCAGCGATCCCGCCATGTCGGCGCCTTGCAGCTGCGCCATTTCCAGGCGCGTCCCGATCAGCACGGTGTCGCGCAAGTCCGCGTCGGTCAGATCGGCGCCCTGAAGGTCGGCGCCTTCCAGATTGGCGCCGGGAAAGCGGGAGTTTCTAAGATTGGCGCGGGTCAGGCGCGCGCCGATCAGCACTGCGTCGGAAAAGTCGGCTGACTGGGCGATGGCGCCGGTCATCTTGGTCTGGGTCAGGTTGGCCCGCGCAAAACTCGCCTCGGTGGCCTCGCCGGGGCGCTGCTCGTGGGTGAGGATGGCGAGGCCTTTCTCGCGGTCCACCTGGGCGATGGCGCCCTCGCGCAGATCGGCCTGGGAGAGATCGGCGCCCGTCAGGTCCGCGCCGCGCAGGACCGCGCCGCGCATGTCGGCGCGGTGGAGCACCGCGCCGGCCAGATTTGCCCGGCGCAGATCGGCGGCGAACAGGGTCGCGCGCGTCAGATTGGCGCCGGCGAGATTGCAGCCTTCCAGAATCGCCCCGGACAGATCGGCGTCGGCCAGATTGCGCCCGGAGAGATCGAGATCCTTCAGGACCTTATAGGAGAAGTTCGCGCGCGCTCCGCCCATGCGCCCGGACATGAGAAAATCATGGCGCTTGCAGGCCTCGTCCACCTGAGCCTGGCTCAGGGTCTTGTACTCGATGGGCTTGCCGATCATCGCCGCGTCCGCGTTCCGCCCGCGGCTCTGCGCGCGGGCCTTTCGTCATCATGACCTGTTTAGCGTTAACGCTGCGTTGCCCGGCTAGGGCCGTCGGACCCGGGTGAGGCCTAGCGCGCCAAGGCGGAACAGGGCGTCAGCCTCGCTCTCGCCCGGCTCAAAGGCGAGATCGGCGTCAAACAGCGCGCGGCGCGGGTCCCGCACCACAAGCGGGCGCCCGGTCTTGAGCCGGGTGAAGAAGCCTGTGTTGAGCGCTTCCGCCTCTGCGCGCCGCACGCCCTCCACCACCTCGATCCCGGCCTCGCGCAGCATCGCCGCGCCGCGCCCGGCCACGGCCTCAAACGGATCGGTGCAGGCGATGATCACCACGGCGGGCCTCGCAAGGATCAACGCCTCGGCGCAGGGCGGGGTCTTTCCGTAATGAGAGCAAGGCTCAAGGGTCACGTAAACGCGGGCGCCGCCTGCGTCAGAGCCGGCCTGCTCCAGCGCCTGCGTTTCCGCATGGGGCCGCCCGCCTCTGGCGGTGGCGGCGGCGCCGATCACCCGGCCCGCCTTAACGATCACGCAGCCCACCGCCGGATTGGGCGCGGTGGATCCCAGCGCCGCATAGGCCAGCGCCAGGGCGGCGTCCATAAAGCGCAGATCGTCCGGTTCGCAAGCGTCCATCGCGCTTAAGGGCAGGGAGGCAGCGGGTTGGCGCGCGATTCGTCGAGATAGCGCACGCGGGTGGGCTTCACGCCGGAAAGCTCGATCATCAGCGGGTTTCCGGTGGGGAATTCAAACCCCATGATGTCGTCCGGCGACACCGCGAACAGTTCCATGAGCAAGGCGCGCAGCGAATTACCGTGGGCGGAGATCAGGACGTCGGAACCGGCTTCTAGCTTGGGCGCGATGATGTCGGCAAAATAGGGCGCGACCCGCTCGCGGGTGAGCTTGAGGCTCTCCGTCGCCGGCAGGGCGTCGCGATCCAGCGCGGCGTAGCGTGGATCAAAGCGGGGATGGCGCCGGTCGTCCACGTTCAGCGACGGCGGCGGGGTGTCGTAGGAGCGCCGCCAGATCTTCACCTGGTCCTCGCCGTGCTCGGCGGCGGTCTCCGCCTTGTTCAGGCCGGTGAGCGCGCCGTAATGGCGCTCGTTCAGCCGCCAGGACTTCTCCACCGGGACCCAGACCCGGTCGATGGCCTCCAGCCCGATCCAGAGGGTGCGTATGGCGCGCTTCAAGACGCTGGTGAAGGCGAAGTCCGGCTCGAAGCCTTCCGCCTTCATCAACTGGCCGCCGTGCAGCGCCTGAGCCTCGCCGACCTCGGTCAGGTCCACATCGACCCAGCCGGTGAACCGGTTTTCCAGATTCCAGCGGCTTTCGCCGTGTCGGGTGAGGACGAGACGGGTCATGGCGGCCCCTTGGTTTTGCGCCTTGGCGGTGGATGTCTGCAGCCATGCGGGTTTAGCCGCACCCGGCCCCCGCGTCGAGACCGCGCCGACGCCGCATCTGGGCGCGGGCCGGGCTGCGGCGCTCGCACGCAGATGATTAGGAAACTTTAAAGGATCATGGCGCGGCCCTTGCAGGCCAAGCCTAAAGAGCGCACAGTTCCGGGCTACGAGACAGGTTTGAAGCTTTTTGGGGGGCTTCTCATGCAACGGGTGACGTTGACTTTAGCCGACGATATCGAAGCGCAAACCCTGGACAGGTTGGTTGCTCGCTTTACAGAAGAGTTGGCGGTCGGCTCCGACGAATGTGTCTTTTATCTCAGTCAGCCGGGGGGAAAGCAGCCCGAGCGCATTGTGGAGATGGAGACCGCGGAGACCCTGCAGCGTTTCATCGAGTTTGTGACGCCGCACCTGGCTGCTGCGATGGCGTGACGCCGCGCGATGGCGCTCGGTCGCCGATGGCGGCGCTTGCGCTCCCGGCGCGCGGGTGGTGTAACCCGCTCCCATGACTCCCAGCGATCCCAGCAAAGACCCCAGATCCGCCACTTCGGTTTTGGCCTCCATGCGCAACACTTTGCGCCTGGAGCTGGAGGGGCTTGAGAGCCTCTCGGCCGCGCTTGACGACGCGGCGGTCCAGGCGGTCCGTGTTGTGCAGACCCTCAAGGGCCGAGTGATCGCAGCGGGCCTTGGCAAGTCCGGCCATGTGGCGCGCAAGATCGCGGCGACGCTGGCCTCCACGGGAACGCCGGCGCTCTACGTCCACCCCGCCGAGGCCAGTCACGGTGATCTGGGGATGATCACCAAGGATGATTGCGTCATCGCGCTGTCCAAATCGGGCGAAACGCGCGAGCTGAGCGACATGATCGCCTATTGCCGGCGCTTCTCGATTCCGCTGATCGCGATGACCGCCAAACCGGATAGCACGCTCGCGCGCGCCGCCGACATTCTTCTGTCCATACCCGACGCGCCCGAGGCGTGCGGGGAGACGCGCGCGCCCACCACCTCGACGACGCTGATGATGGCGCTGGGCGACGCGCTCGCCGTGGCGCTGATCGAGGCGCGCGGCTTCACCGCGAAGGACTTCGCCCGCTATCATCCCGGCGGCGCGCTCGGCGCGGCGCTGGCGCGCGTGGACGATGTCATGCACGCCGGTGCGATGATGCCGCTGGCGCAGGAAGGCGACACGATGGGCGCGGCGCTGATCGAAATGAGCGCCAAGGGTTTCGGTTGCGTCGGCGTCGTCGGCGCCGACGGGCGCCTTGTGGGTATCGTCACCGACGGCGATCTGCGCCGCCACATGGACGCCTCGCTGCCGTCGAAACGGGTGGACGCGGTGATGACGCGCAACCCCGCCACGGTGGTGCGCGGTGCCCTGGCCTCGGACGCCATGCGCCTGATGACCGAGGGCGATCGCAAGATCACCCAGCTTTTTGTCTGCGAGCCTGGCGGAGCGCCGGTGGGCCTCCTGCATATCCATGATCTGCTGCGTATCGGGGTAAGCTGACGCGCCGCGCCACTCTTGAGGGGGACTTGAATGCAACTGGAAGCGAAGCCGAACACCTGGCTGTTCGAGACCGAGGCGTTTGTCGCGCCCACAGGGTTTCGCGAGTATGACGCGCGCTGGTGGTTCGGCCATCCCGGGTCCGACAAGCCGCCGCAAATCAATCTGTACGGGATCCAGGCGCTGGGGCTGGGGCTCGGCACGCTGATCCATGAGCTGGGCAAAGCGCCGAAGATCGTCACCGGGCATGATTTCCGCGGCTATTCACTGGGCGTGAAGCAGGCGCTGGAAGTCGGGCTGATGCAGGCCGGGATCGAGGTTCACGATATCGGCCTGGCGGTCTCGCCCATGGCTTATTTCGCGCAATTCCATCTGGATGCGCCCTGCGTGGCGATGGTGACGGCGAGCCATAACTCCAACGGCTGGACCGGGGTGAAAATGGGCGTCGAGCGCCCCCTCACCTTCGGACCCGACGAGATGGGCCGCCTGAAGGAGATCGTTCTGAACGATCAGGGCGTGACACGGTCTGGCGGCGGCTATGTTCGCGCGCAAGGCGTTGCGGAGGCCTACAAGGCCGACGTCGCCAAAGGCGCGGCGATCAAGCGCAAGCTGAAAGTGGTCGCGGCCTGCGGCAACGGCACCGCCGGCGCGTTTTCTCCGGACGTGCTGCGCGCCATGGGCGTCGAGGTCGTGGAGATGGATTGCGAGCTCGATCACACCTTTCCAAACTATAATCCAAACCCGGAAGACATGAAGATGCTCCACGCGGTCTCGGCGAAGGTTCGCGAGACCGGCGCCGACATTGGCCTGGCCTTTGATGGCGACGGCGACCGGTGCGGCGTGGTGGACGAAACCGGCGCGGAGATCTTCGCCGACAAGGTGGGCCTGATGCTGGCCCGCGACCTGTCCGCCAATTTCGTCGATGCGACCTTTGTGGTGGATGTGAAATCCACCGGTCTCTACGCCACCGATCCGGTCCTGAAGGCCAACGGCGCGACGACCCAGTACTGGAAGACCGGCCATTCCTATATCAAGCGGCGGGCCAACGAGCTGGGCGCCCTGGCCGGATTTGAAAAATCCGGACATTACTTCCTGCAGCCGCCCATCGGCCGCGGCTATGACGATGCGCTTGTTTCGGCGCGCGTCATTCTGGAAATGCTCGACCGCAATCCGGACCAGACCATGTCGCAGCTCTTCGCCGCCCTGCCGGTGAGCTATGGATCGCCGACCATGTCGCCGGCCTGCGACGACGAAAAGAAATACGCCGTGATCGAGAAAATCGTGGCGCGCTATGAGAGCCGGCGCGACGCCGGCGAGACGATCGCGGGACGCAAGATCATCGACATCAACACCGTCAACGGCGTGCGCTTCACGCTGGACGGCGGCGCCTGGGGGCTGGTGCGTGCATCCAGCAACTCCCCCAATCTCGTAGTGGTGGTGGAGAGCCTTGAGAGCACCGACGACATGCGCGCGGTGTTCGCCGACATCAAGGCGGAGCTGGCGCGCCATGACGCCGTGGGCGCGTTCGACCAGGAGATCTGACTGGACGCTTTTTTTCGCGGTGTCGCATTTTTGGAACGCTGCTTTTGAGCTGGAAGGTTTAGGCTTTAGTTTTGAGGCATATAGGCTTTAACGGCGTGCGCTCCTGGGCCGAAACTCTCCTGCTGGGAGAATTTTGGAAAGCTTCAGTTGGAGGGAACTGAACGTGTCGAACCAGCTCCGCATCATGCGCGTCAGAGCTCAACGTCAGATCCGAACGGCGATCGGCAAGCTGGTCACGCTGCCCCGCCCGTCAAAACGGGTCCTGAAGGTCGGCTATGACATACTGGCCGTGTGGCTGGCGCTGGCGGCGACGCACGCCCTTACCAATTTCAACGTCGCCTTCGACAACAGCTTCATCCTGCTGCTGATCCTTCAGGCGCCTGCCGTGGTGATGGCCCATTTCATCGCCAGCCTTTACAGCCCGATCGCCTATGCCCGCGACATTGATCTGCTGCGCGCCGGCGGGCTGGGGGCGCTGTGCGGAGGCGCCGTCATGGCCATGGCGAGCCTGGCGGGCGTGACGCAAGTGCCCGTGGGCGGTGCGGTCATCTTCGCGGCCTTCCTGACCCCGCTCACCGGCGGCGGCCGGGTCTGGGTGCGCAGCTTCCTGTCCGAGCGCAAGACCCGTGAGCGCGAGCGGGTGCTGATCTACGGCGCCGGCGAAGCCGGACGCCAGCTCCTCGCCGCTCTGCGGGAGCGCGGCCACCACCAGGTGGTGGCGTTTGTGGACGACGCCGCCTGGATGTCCGGTCAGCGCATCGGCGGCGTCTCGGTGTTCCCCGCTCGCGACATCGTGGATGTCCTGCGCACCGTTCACGCCGATACGATCATGCTGGCCATGCCGTCGGTCAGCGCCAGCAAGCGGCGAGAGATTCTGCATCGCCTCGAGCCGCTCGAGCAGACCGTGCGCACAGTGCCCGACATCAATGACATCCTGTCCGGCAAGGCGCCGTTGAGCCAGGTCCGCGCGATCATGCCCGAGGACCTTCTGGGCCGCGATCCAGTGCCGGCGCGCCGCGAGCTGATCGAGCCGATGATCGCGGGACGCTCCATCATGGTCACAGGCGCGGGCGGGTCGATCGGGTCCGAGCTCTGCCGCAAGATCATCGCGCTGAAGCCGCGCCGCCTGGTCCTTGTGGAGCAGAGCGAGTACGCGCTCTACGTCATCCTTCAGCAGCTGCGGGCCCAGTCGGAAGAATTGTACGAACGGGTCAGCGGGCATCTCGGCACGGTCGAGGACGAAACCCGCATGCATCAGATCCTCGCCGAGCACGATGTGGAGGCGGTGTTCCACACGGCGGCTTACAAGCATGTGCCCCTGGTGGAGACCAATGCGGTGGACGCGGTGCGCAACAACGCCCTGGGCACGGCCCGACTGGCGCGCGCGGCCGTCAAGGCGGGCGTGGCCACCTTCGTCCTGGTCTCCACCGACAAGGCCGTGCGCCCGGCCAATGTCATGGGCGCCAGCAAGCGCCTGGCCGAACTTGTGTGCAAGGCGTTCGCGCAAAACCAGTCCGGCACCAGGTTCGCCGTGGTCCGGTTCGGCAACGTGCTGGATTCCTCGGGCTCCGTGGCCCCGCTGTTTCGCGATCAGATCGAGCGCGGCGGACCGGTCACGGTCACGCACAATGAGGCGACACGTTATTTCATGACGCTCAGCGAGGCGGCGCAGCTTGTCATCCAGGCCGGCGCGCTGACCAGGGGCGGCGATGTGTTCGTGCTGGGCATGGGCGAGCCCGTGCGCATCACCGATCTGGCCTGCCGCATGATCCGCCTGGCCGGCTACCGCCCGCGCTTTGCGGAGGACGCGACGGCGGCCAGCCGCGAAATTCTGGTGACCTTTACCGGTCTGCGCCCCGGCGAGAAGCTCAGCGAGGAATTGTTCATCACTCAGGCCGCCGACGGCACCGAGCATCCGTTGATCCTGCGTGAAGCCGACGAGCCGCTGGACCCGTCCGTCCTCAACGGGCTGGTGGCGCGGCTGGAGGCGGCCTGCCATGCCCGTGACGCCAAGCTGATCCGCGAAATCCTGATGCATCGATTCATTCACTACCGGCCCGGTCCGGCGGCGGACGATCAGAAGGCCGCCAAGGCCGACATCGCCTGAGCCCTTGAAGGCGGGCAGGCCTGGAGACGCCGCCCCCTCAAGCGCCCCTGAAGGCGTCAGCCGGCTTGAAAAAGCCGCCCTCGCGGCCCGCGCCGGCGCCGTGATGGCGGCGGGCCGCACCTCAATGATTGCCGCAGCGGCCATGTCTGTGTAACAGCGTCACGGGATGTAGCCGGCGCCGGCCGGCCAAGAGCTGCAGACGAGAAGGTGAAAAACCATGCGGGTTGCAATGATCGGCACGGGATATGTCGGGCTCGTATCGGGTGCATGTTTCGCCGATTTCGGTCACCACGTGACCTGCATCGACAAGGTCGACGAGAAGATCGAGCTGCTGCGGGCCGGCGGCGTGCCGATCTACGAGCCGGGCCTGGACATGCTGGTGGAGCGCAATGTGCGCGAAGGCCGGCTGGATTTCGCCACGGACCTGACCCAGTCGGTGCGTGACGCCGATGTCGTGTTCATTGCGGTGGGCACGCCGTCGCGGCGCGGAGACGGCCACGCGGATCTGACCTACGTCTACGCGGCGGCCGCGGAGATCGCCAGGGTCATGGACGGCTTCACCGTGGTGGTGAGCAAGTCCACCGTGCCGGTGGGCACCGGCGACGAGGTGGAGCGCATCATCCGCGAAATCCGGCCCGACGCGGATTTCGCCGTGGTGTCCAACCCCGAATTTCTGCGTGAAGGCGCGGCGATCGAGGATTTCAAGCGCCCCGACCGCGTCGTCGTGGGCGCTGAAGACGACCGCGCTGTGGCGGTGATGCGCGAGCTGTACCGTCCGCTTTTCCTCAACGAGACGCCGATCGTGTTCACCGCGCGGCGCACGTCGGAGCTGATCAAGTACGCCGCGAACGCCTTCCTCGCCATGAAGATCACCTTCATCAACGAGATGGCTGATCTGTGTGAGTCGGTGGGCGCCAACGTCCAGGAGGTCGCGCGCGGGATCGGCTTTGACAACCGGATCGGGAAGACCTTCCTGAACGCCGGGCCGGGCTATGGCGGCTCATGCTTTCCCAAGGACACCCAGGCGCTGGCGCGCACGGCGGAAGAGGCGGGCACGCCGCTTCGCATTGTCGAAACGGTGATCGACATCAACGCGAAGCGCAAACGCGCCATGGCCGGAAAGGTCATCGAGGCCTGCGGCGGCGACGTGTCGGGCAAGACGATCGCGGTGCTTGGCCTTACCTTCAAGCCGAACACCGACGATATGCGCGAAGCGCCGAGCCTGGATATCATCCACGCCCTGCAAGCCGCCGGCGCCACGGTTCGGGCCTTCGATCCGGCCGGCGTGGACGAGGCGGAAAAACTTCTGCCCGGCGTGATTTTCTCCACCGGGCCCTACCTGTGTCTGGACGGCGCCGACGCGCTCGTGCTCATCACCGAATGGAACGAGTTCCGGGCGCTGGATCTCGACCGCATCAAGGCTTGCCTGAACGAGCCGGTGATCGTGGACCTGCGAAACATCTATGATCCGGCGGAAATGGCGGCGCGCGGCTTTAAATATTTCAGTGTCGGACGGCCTGGCGCGTCACGCTCGCGCTAGCGCCACGACAGACCCAGCAGGGGATTGGCCTGATGTGCGGAATTGTCGGAGTGGTGGGCGACGACCTGGCCAGCGATATCATCCTGGAGGGCCTCCGCCGGCTTGAGTACCGCGGATATGATTCCGCCGGGATCGCCGTGGCGGCGCAAGGCGGCGTGACGCGCATCAGGGCTGCAGGCAAGGTGCAAGGTCTGTTCGACAAGGCGCACGACCTGCCGGCGGCGCGCCTGGGGATTGGTCACACCCGCTGGGCGACCCATGGTGCGGCCACAGAAGGCAACGCCCATCCCCACCGCGCCGGCCGTGTCACGCTGGTCCATAACGGCATCATCGAGAATTTCCGCGAGCTGAAGGCCGAGCTCGAGCGGTACGGGCGCACATTTGAAAGCCAGACCGACACCGAGGTGGTCGCCCATCTTATAGACGCCGCCCTGGACGGAGGCGCCGAGCCGGTGGAGGCGGTGCGAGCCTCGGTCCAGAGGCTCACCGGCGCGTTCGCGCTGGCGATCATCATCGACGGTGAAGACGGGCTGCTCATGGGCGCGCGCAAGGGAGCTCCGCTTATCGCGGGGCTCTCTGCGGGCGCGGGTTTCATCGCCTCCGATCCGCTGGCGCTCAGCGGCGAGGCGACCTCGCTGATTTATCTCAAAGACGGTGACATCGCCGTCATGCGTGCTGGCGAAGCGCTCATCCTGAACGGCGCCGGCGACCGGGTGGACCGGGACCGCCATCCCGCGCCCACCAGTCACGTGGCCGCCGAGCGCGGCAATTATCGCCATTTCATGGAGAAGGAAATCTACGATCAGCCCGACGTGATCGGGCGCACGGCCAGCCATTATTTCGATGCGGTCAAGCGGACGATCAACCCGGTTCAAGGGCTTGATTTCACGAAGGTCAACCGGCTTCTGATCGTGGGATGCGGCACCGCCTCCTTCGCCGGACAGGTGGCGCGCTACTGGTTCGGTTCGGTGAGCCGGCTGGCGTGCGAGGTCGAAATCGCTTCTGAGTTTCGCTACCGCGACCCGGTTTTCATGGACGGGGACCTGGCGCTCTTCATCTCGCAATCGGGCGAGACCGCCGACACGCTGGAGGCCATGCGCCTGTGCGTCCAGGCCGGCGTGCCCACCGTGGCGCTGACCAACACGCCCCATTCGACCATGGCCCGCGAGGCCGGCCTGGTCCTGCCCACGCTTGCGGGGCCGGAGATCGGTGTCGCCTCCACCAAGGCGTTCACCTGTCAGCTCACCGCGCTCGCCAGCCTCGCCGTGCTGGCCGGGCGCCAGCGCGGCCATGTGGACGCAGCGCGCGAAGCCGAGCTTGCCGAGGCCATCCTTGGCGCGCCGACGCGAGTGGCCGAGGCGCTGGAACAAGAGAACGCCATCAAGTCGCTGGCGCCCGAACTCGCCGAGCACCATACGGTCTTGTATCTGGGCCGAGGGCCGTCCTTCCCCATGGCGCTGGAAGCGGCGCTGAAGCTGAAGGAAATCAGCTATATACATGCTGAGGGTTACGCCGCCGGCGAGCTGAAACACGGGCCCATCGCGCTGGTGGAGGCCGGTGTGCCAGTGATCGTGATCTGCCCCAGCGACGCCCAGTTCGACAAGACCCGCTCTTCAATCCAGCAGGTGAAGAGCCGCGGCGCACGCGTCACTGCGATCACCGACCAGCGGGGCGCCGCGCAGCTGACCGAGGACGTGCACCGGGTGATCATCCTGCCGGACACCCACGTCATCCTGCAGCCGCTGGTGAGTGCGGTGGCCGTACAGCTGGTCGCCTATCATGTGGCCGTCTACAAGGGCACCGACGTGGATCAGCCGAGAAATCTGGCAAAGTCGGTCACCGTGGAATAGCTGTCGGGGCCGGGCGAACCGCAGATATGGGGAGGGCGTGCATGGCACAGACCCGCAATGAATTGGCGGCCGCGTTCGCTGACATCTGCTTGCAGGCCGCCATCCCGGTCATGGAGGTCTACGCCACCGACTTCGCCCGGGAGCGCAAGGCCGATAGCTCACCCGTCACCGAGGCGGACACCCTTGCCGAAGCGGTGATCCTTGCGGGGCTGAAGGACTTGCTGCCGCAGACGCCGGTGCTCGCCGAGGAGCGTTTCTCTGCGGGTGTTCGACCGAAGACGGGTGACCGGTTTCTCCTCGTTGATCCCGTGGACGGCACCCGGGAATTCATCGCTCGCAACGGCGAGTTCACGATCAATATCGCCCTTGTCGAGCATGGGGTTCCCGTCGCCGGTTGCGTCTACGCGCCGGCGCTGAAACGACTGTTTATCGGTGGTGAAACGGCTTTGGCCGCAACCGCCGAGCCTGGCGACCGGATGGATCGGCTAAGGCTGGAGCCCATCGCCGTGCGCCGCCCTCCCGCCACCGGCAAGATCGCGGTGATGAGCCGGTCCCACGCCGACGCGCAGACACGCGAATTTGCGCAAAGCCAGGGCGTGACGGAGACGATCTCGGCGGGGTCATCCTTGAAATTCTGCCGTGTTGCGGAAGGCGCGGCGGACATATACCCGCGATTTGGACCGACGATGGAGTGGGACACGGGCGCCGGCCATGCCGTTCTCGCAGCCGCTGGCGGAGCCGTTACGCGCCCTGACGGGTCGATGTTCGAGTACGCCAAAGCAGGCGAGGGCTATAAAAACGGACCCTTCATCGCCTGGGGCGGCCGGACGGCGCAGGACGCCGCCTAGGCTAGCCTTTGAGCGAATTGCTTGATCATGGCGGCCGCCTCCTCGCCATGATCGGCGTTTTTCAGAGCCAGGGCCACGAACGCTTCAAGATAGCCAAGCTTGGATCCAGTGTCGTAAGTGCGACCGTCGAACCGAAGCGCGAAGAAGTCACGTTTGGCCATCAGCCGCACCATCGCGTCGGTGAGCTGGATTTCACCGCCTGCGCCGGCCTTCTGCTCGGCGAGCAGATCAAAGATTGCAGGCTCCAGAATATAGCGGCCGGAAATCATGAAATTGGAGGGCGCGTCAGCGACGGCGGGCTTTTCGACCATGCCTCTTAGGCGATCCAGGCCTTCGCTGTAAGCGTCCCCAAGGTCGACAATCCCGTAGCGAGAGACATCTTCGCGCGGGATTTCCTCGACGGCGATGATGTTGCCCCCGGTTTGGGCGTGCGCGTCGGTCATGCGTTTAAGGCAGGGCGTATCGTCGACCATGATCATGTCGGGCAGGAGGACTGCGAACGGCTCGTCTCCGATAATGTCACGGGCGCACCATACGGCGTGCCCAAGGCCGAGCGGCGCCTGCTGGCGGACATAACTGCACGCGCCGGCGATGGGCAGGATGGCGCGAAGCGAGTCCAGCAGCGCGGTCTTGCCCTGGGCTTCAAGCGTCGCATTCAGCTCGAACGCCTCGTCGAAATAGTCCTCGATCGCGCCCTTGTTCCGGCCGGTGACGAATACGAAGTGCTCGATCCCGGCCCCGACGGCTTCGTCGATGACGTATTGCAGCGCCGGCCGGTCGAAAACCGGCAGCATCTCCTTGGGCACCACCTTGGTCGCCGGTAAAACACGCGTTCCAAGCCCTGCGACGGGGACAACGGCCTTGCGAACTTTTTTCATGGCGACCGCCTCCTTGATCAGCCGATCAGGCCGAGCTTGATGAGCTGCTCGATGATCTCTTCGGCAGCAAGTTCCGGCGTCGTCTGATCAGTTCTGATATGGAGCTCCGGGCTTTCAGGAACTTCATAGGGACTGTCGAACCCGGTGAAATTCTTGATCTCGCCAGCTTGCGCTTTCTTATAGAGCCCTTTGGGGTCACGCCGAATGCAGACGTCCAGGGGCGCATCCACGAACACCTCGATGAACTCGCCGTCCGTCACCAGATCGCGAACCATCTGGCGCTCGGACCTGAAGGGCGAAATGAAGGAGCAGGTGACGATCAGACCTGCGTCCACCATCAGACGCGCCACCTCACCGATCCGGCGGATATTCTCGACACGGTCGGCGTCGGTGAAGCCCAGATCCTTGTTCAGCCCGTGGCGCACATTGTCGCCGTCGAGCGAATAGGTGTGACGGCCGGCCTCGGTGAGCTTGCGCTCCACCAGATTGGCGATCGTCGACTTGCCCGCGCCGGAAAGACCCGTGAACCACAAGATCCCCGGCTTTTGCCCCTTCATTCCGGCGCGCCGGGCCTTGTCCACATCCATGGCGTGGGTGTGGACATTGCTGGCCCGCCGAAGCGAGAACTCGATCATGCCCGCAGCCACTGTCTGATTGGTGAAACGGTCGATGAGGATGAAGGATCCGGTTTCGCGCTGCTGGCTATAGGGGTCAAAGGCGATCGGCTTGGCGCTGTTGAGGGTGCAAACGCCGATTTCATTGAGTTTCAGGCTCTTGCCGGGCTCTTTTTCGAACGTGTTGACGTTCAGCTTGTGCTTCAGCGTCGTCACCGAGGCCGGCGTCACCTGGCCGCCGGCCTTGAGCAGATAGGACCGGCCAGGAAGCATCTCGTCTTCGGCCATCCACAGGAGCTCGGCGGCGAACTGGCTGGAGACTTCAGGGCGGGCGCCGGGATCGGCGAGCATGTCGCCGCGAGCGATGTCGATCTCGCGGTCCAGAACAAGGGTCACCGCCTGGCCTGCGCTGGCCTGGTCCAGATCGCCGTCGGCGGTCACGATGCGCGCCACGCTGGCGGTCTGGCCCGAATGAGCCACGACGACGACGTCGCCGGGCGCCACCGAGCCGGCTGCGATCGTGCCGGCGAAGCCGCGAAAGTCCAGATTGGGACGATTCACCCATTGAACCGGCATGCGGAACGGAAAGTCGGCCTCGGTCTCAGCCTGGGTGTCGACCCGTTCCAGGTGCTCCATCAGAGTCGGCCCGTCGTGCCATTTCATGGCCTCGGAGCGCTGGAAGATATTGTCGCCGTAGCGCGCCGAGATCGGCACCGGCGTGATGGAGGCGAAGCCGAGATCTTCTGCGACTTCAAGATAGTCCGAAACGATCTCATGGAAGCGTGCCCGCGAGTGGTTCACCAGATCCATCTTGTTCACCGCCAGAACCACGTGGCGGATATCCATCATGGCGGCGATATAGGTGTGGCGCCGGGTCTGGGTGAGCATGCCCTTGCGCGCGTCCACCAGAATGATGGCCAGATCGGCCGTGGAGGCGCCGGTGGCCATGTTGCGGGTGTACTGCTCGTGGCCGGGCGTGTCGGCGACGATGAATTTGCGCTTCTCGGTGTTGAAGAAGCGATAGGCCACGTCAATCGTGATGCCCTGCTCGCGCTCGGCCTCCAGACCGTCCAGCAGAAGCGCGAAATCGATGTCCTCGCCGACGGTTCCGTGCGCTCTGGAGTCGCGCTCCAGGCTTGCGATCTGATCTTCGAACAAGAGCTTGGAATCGTAGAGCAGGCGTCCGATCAGGGTGGACTTGCCGTCATCCACCGAGCCGCACGTGATGAAGCGCAGCACCCCGCCTTCGCCCGCCCGCGTCAGACGCTCCATGAGCTCGGTGCGCGCACCCCCGTCGGCCATTTAAAAATACCCCTCGCGCTTTTTCTTCTCCATGGAGCCGGCCTCGTCGAAATCGATCAGCCGCCCGGCCCGCTCGGACGTGCGGGCTGTGAGCATCTCCAGGACGATGTCCTCAAGCGTCTCGGCCTCACTCTCAACCGCGCCTGTCAGTGGGTAGCAGCCCAGCGTGCGAAACCGCACCTTCCTCATCTGCGCCGTCTCACCAGGTTCAAGTTTCATCCGGTCATCATCGACCATGATCAGCGTGCCGTCGCGCTCCACCACCGGGCGCTCGCCGGCGAAGTAGAGCGGCACGATGGGGATCTGCTCTTCCAGGATGTATTGCCAGATATCCACTTCAGTCCAGTTGGAGAGCGGAAAGACGCGGATGTTCTCGCCCTTGCGGATCCGCGTGTTGAAAATCCGCCAGAGTTCTGGGCGCTGATTGCGCGGATCCCAGGCTTGGGCCTCGTTGCGAAACGAGAAGATGCGCTCCTTGGCGCGGCTTTTCTCCTCGTCGCGGCGCCCGCCGCCGAAGGCGGCGTCATACCTGCCTTCGCGCAGGGCCTGAAGAAGGCCGTCGGTCCGCATGACCTGGGTGTGCAGCGCAGATCCATGGACGAAGGGATCGATCCGGCGCTCGCGCCCTTCCTCATTCACATGCACGATCATCTCGATGCCCAGCGCTTCAGCCAGCTTGTCGCGAAAGGCGCCCATGGCCTTGAATTCCCAGAGCGAGTCGATGTGTAGGAAGGGAAAGGGGGGGGTGGACGGCCAGAACGCCTTCATCGCCAGGTGAAGCATCACCGTGGAGTCCTTGCCGATCGAATACAGCATGACGGGATGCTCGAACTCGGCCGCCACCTCGCGCATGATGTGGATGGCTTCAGCTTCCAGGGCGGCGAGATGGGGCGATAGGGTCCGGACGCGCGCGGGACGATCGGTGAAACGGCGGGCGTAAGCCCTGATCTGCTCAGAGTAGGCTTCGGTCATTGATGGTTTCGCTATGTCTGACGCGACGGCGGACGCC
Organism: Apolloniradiicaulis salifontis; assembly: GCF_053756655.1. Classification (NCBI taxonomy): domain Bacteria; kingdom Pseudomonadati; phylum Pseudomonadota; class Alphaproteobacteria; order Maricaulales; family Maricaulaceae; genus Apolloniradiicaulis; species Apolloniradiicaulis salifontis. The sequence goes on along the minus strand of NZ_CM132387.1, from coordinate 2,938,888 downwards.
GACCTGGCGCCGACGCGTTCGGCTCTTTACTGGCATACTCTAGGCCCCTCGTCACCACGGAGCGCCGCCGCACGACTGGACGGACGCCGCCGCAGACCCTTGATGCTCGAACGAACGTGACAGGTGGCTGTCTCCTGATCGCGGGTGTGCGCGCCAAGCGATGATATTCCCGCCTGCAACAGTCCAATGGAGGCGCGCAGGCCAACGATCTTGTCGCGCTGCGTATGGTCGGCCGTACTCTTTGCGCCGGCCTCTGCTTATGGGTTGCCGGCGCCCCTGTAGATTACAGGATCGGGTGGTCCGCAAGATTGCGCAGGAAGGCTCCGTATTGGTTCTTGATCGCCTTGCCAAGCGATCGGAGCTGCTCGGCGTCGATCCAGCCGTTTCTGAACGCGACCTCTTCAGGGCAGGCCACTTTCAGTCCTTGTTGCCGCTCTGTCGCGCGCACCCACTCAGCCGCGGTCACGAGGCCGTCAAGCGTTCCGGTGTCGAGCCAGGTCGCGCCCCGCGGCAGGCGGATCACCGTCAATTGTCCATCATCCAGATAGGATCGATTGAGATCGGTGATCTCCAGCTCGCCGCGCTTTGAGGGTCGCAGGGACCGCGCGCGGCGCGGCGCCGTCGAATCATAAAAATACAGGCCGGTCACAGCCCACTCGCTCTTTGGCTTGCGCGGCTTTTCCTCAAGCTCGACCGGACGGCCGTCTGAATCGAATGTGACAACACCGTAGGACCGGGGGTCGCGCACCGGATAGGCCAGACAGGTGGCGCCGGACAGATCGGCCGCCGCGTCCCTGAGCAGCCCGGTAAGCCCGTTGGCGTAGATGAGATTGTCGCCAAGCGCGAGAATGCTGGAGGCGCCGTCCAGCCAGTCCTCTGCGAGGATCATCGCCTCGGCGATTCCGGCCGGTCGCGTCTGCTCGACATAGTCGAACTCGACACCCCAGGCGCGTCCGTCGCCAAGTAAGCGCTTAAACAGCGGCAGGTGATCGGTGGAGGACACCACACAGATTTCGCGAATCCCCGCCAGCATCAGCGTAGAGAGCGGATAGTAGATCAATGGTTTATCGTAAACCGGCAATAATTGCTTGGAAATGGCGGTCGTAAGCGGGGCGAGCCGTGTTCCGAGGCCGCCCGCAAGCAAAACGCCTTTCATCGGGGTTGTATTCATTGTTTCGAGTCCATCTCGCGCCAGCGGGCGAGCGCAGTGTGAAGTGATCGGGCCCAGTCCGGCGCTTCAAGCCCGGTTGCCTGTGTCAGGCGCGTTCCACAGAGGCGGGAATCAGACGGGCGTTGCGCCGGCCGGGGAAGCTGCGCGCTGTGGATGGCTTCGGCGCGCCTGCCTGGGCCGCCCGCCTTGGCGAGGACGTCGAGCGCTTCGTCAGCGACCGCGCACCAGCTGGCGCCTGGAGCGCCGCCGCAATGAAACACGCCGCTTGCATCGGGCGCCGCGGCGAGCGCCAGCAGGCGCTCCGCCAGATCATCCGCAAAGACCGGGGTCACCAGCTGGTCTTCGACGACCCTTATGGGCTCGGGCCTGTGGGCGAGACGCCAGATCGCGCTCGGGAAATCTTGGCCGCGCCCGCTGAAAACGCCGGCTGCGCGAACGACCGCGGCCCCCGGCGCTGCGTCGAGGACGGCGCGCTCCCCGGCGAGCTTCGAAACGCCATAGACGCTGATCGGGGTGGGCGTCGAGCGCTCGTCGTGCGGGCCGCCGCCGGAGAAAACATAGTCGGTGGAGACGTGAATGAAGTGCGCGCCGGCTTTGGCGCAGGCCTGCGCCGCCTCGGCGGCGCCCTCCACGTTCACGGCATGGGCGCGCTCGGGCTCCTGTTCGGCCTTGTCCACATTGGTGTAGGCGGCGGCGTTGATGACGATTTGCGGCCGCCAGGCTTCGATCAGCCGGCTGACCGGTCCGCGCGTCTCGAGATCGGCCCGCGCCCGGCCGGCCAGGACCGGTTTGACGCCCATACGCCGCGCAGCATGGGCAAGAGCCTGCGCCAGCTGGCCGGTTTCTCCCAGTATGAGAAGCCGCTCGATCACGCCCGCCCCAGCCTTTCCCGGCCGTACTGCTTCAAGAGCGGCGCCAGCCATTGCGGATTGGCGAGATACCAGTCGACCGTAGCTGCAAGGCCGTCTTCAAAGTTTTCGCGCGGCGCCCAACCAAGCTCCGCGCGGGCGCGTGACGCATCTATGGCGTATCGCCAGTCGTGCCCTGGCCTGTCCGCTACAAAGTCGATCAGCCGGGAATGGGGCGCTGAGGCCGGGCGGCGTTCGTCGAGAATGGCGCAAAGGGTTTCGACCACCTCCAGATTGCTGCGCTCCGCGCCGCCCCCGATGCAATAGGTCCGTCCGGGCGCGCCGCAGGTTGCGATCAAGTGCAGAGCGCGAGCGTGGTCCTCGACATGAAGCCAGTCCCGGCGGTTCGTTCCGTTTCCGTATATGGGCAGGCGCTTGCCTTCCGCCGCGTTGAGAATCATCAAGGGGATGAGCTTCTCGGGAAATTGCCGTGGCCCGTAATTGTTCGAGCAATTGGAGACGCACACGTCCAGACCGTAGGTGCGCGCCCAGGCGCGGACAAGATGGTCGCTTGCGGCCTTTGACGCCGAGTAGGGTGAAGATGGATCGTAGGGCGTGGTTTCAGTGAATGGAGCATCCGTAGCGCTGAGCGCGCCAAACACCTCGTCGGTCGAAACATGGATGAGGCGCGGCGCCTGCGTCCTGGTCCGCGCATAAGCGTCGCGAAGCGCCCGCAGCGCTTCCAGCACGTTGAGCGTTCCGGTGACGTTGGTGTCCACGAACACGCCCGCCGCATCAATGGACCGATCCACGTGAGTCTCGGCTGCAAGATGGAAAATCATGTCAGGCCGGCACGCGTTCAAGGCGTCGCGAAGCGCCGCACGATCGCGGATGTCGCCTTTGACGAAATCAACGCCAGCCGCAGTCAGCGCGCTCACCGTGTCCGGCGCTGCAGCGTAGCTGAGTATATCGAAACAGGTCACTGGAACGCCTGCCTCGATGAGTTCAAGGCATAGCGCTGAGCCGATGAAGCCGGCCCCGCCCGTGACGAACGCCCGCCCGCTCAAGACACCGGGTCTTCGAAGAGGGGACCGAGTTCAGCGAAGCGCGGCGCGCGAGCGTCTTTCTCCGAAAGCACTGGAGCCTCCACGCCCCAATCGATCGCCAGATCAGGGTCGTTCCAGGCGACGGAGCGCTCATGGGCCGGGCTGTAGGCGCGCGTGACCTTGTACTGGACGAGGGTGTTCGGCTCGAGCGTCACGAATCCATGGAGGAACCCGGGCGGCGCAAACAGTCTGACCGGACGATCGGCGTCAAGCGTCACCGCGAAATGGCGCCCGTAACTCGCCGAGCCTTGGCGCATATCGACGATGACGTCGCGAATCGATCCGGAAAGCACGCCGACAAGCTTGCCCTGCGCCTCGGGAGGCGTCTGGCAGTGCAGGCCGCGCAGCGTGCTTGCACTGGCGCTGAACGAAAGATTGTCCTGAACAAACTTCTGCATGAATCCGGCGTCCGAAAGCCTTGAGGCGGACCAGATTTCCTCAAGCCAACCGCGCGAGTCGCGGTGGCGCACCCCTTCAATGAGGACCGCGCCCTGCAGGTCCAGGTGCATGATATTCATGGAGACTCCCGATAAGCAGAGCTCTGATGCCTAGCAGGCCGAAGCGCCGCTTGCCAGCACCAACCGTGGCGCGGCGGAGGCATAGGCGTTCAAGACACTCCGCTCGCGAGCAGCGGGCCCTCAGCTCTTGATCTTGAAGGCCCACGCGAGCGCGGTCATGAGGTGGTAGGGCATGCTTGCGGGCATCTGTTCGTCCACCGGCTCGCCATCCGCGTCGTACGTGTCTATCCAGACCGGCTCGCGCCCGCCCTTGAGATAGGTGTTGAAGATCGCTTGGAGTTCGCGCTCCGCCTGACCGGGCGCGCCGGTGTCGGCGTGGGACAGCCGGGCCCGCACCATTTCCAGCTGAGGCCAGAGCCGACGGCTCGATGCGATCGGTTTGCCGTCGATGGAGACAGCGTCGTAGGCGCAGCCATCCTCGTTGCGTCCGTGCCGGTCGGCGAACCCGATCAGGCGGCGCCGCCAGCTCAACGTATCCCGGCCGGAGAGGCGCTCAAGCTCGCTCAGCAGGTATGCCCATTCATAGCAATGGCCAGGTTCCGCGACCCGCCCCTGAGCCGTATCCGAGCGCGCCCAATTGCGCCTGAAGACTTCAAGGACCGCTCCGGTGCGCGCGTCAAACATCGACTCCTCGAAAAGGCAGGCGATCTCCTCGGCGCGGCGCAGCGAGGCCTGGTCGTTGCTCGCCTCGAACCAGGCGAGACTCGCCTCCAGCAGGTGCATATGAGGATTGGCGCGCTTGGCGCCATCGCCGGTTTCAGGATCGTACCAGCCGCCATTCTCCAGGTCGCGCATGTCGCCGTCGATGATGGCGAACGCCTCTTCGGCGATCGTCCGCGCCAGCGGCGCGCCGGTCGTCGAGAACGCCTTGGCTGCGGCCAGCGCCACGAAGGCATGGTCATAAAGGTCGCGCCGAGGATCCTCCGGCTTGCCGCGCGAAGACAGCTTGTGGGCCCAGCCTCCATGCGGCGAGCGGGCGCGCTCATCAAGGAACGCCAGGCCGTCGTCCACAAGGGCGCGCGCGCGGCCATCGGGGTTCCAGCCCGCCTGAAGCGCGGCTGCGAAGGTGAAAATCTGCCGTGGAGCTATCCGCCCGCGTCGGGAAAGGTTGCGGACGGGGCGCCCGTCCGAGCCCGCCGCTTCAATGAAGCCGCCGTTTTCGGGGTCCCAGGCGATGTCCGCCCAGTGACCGAGAAGGCGATCGAGGAAGCTGGCGACCTCGCCGCGCAGGGCTTCGCTGACCATGGCGCGTTGCGGCGTGAGTGTGAGCTGCTCCACCAGCTTGCGGATACCGGCGGCTTCACCGCGCCGGGTGACCAACACCGCGTCGCGCGTGGCGACCACTGCGATGTCGGACACGCCGTGGACGCCGACCACCGGGCCGTGAGCACGGATGAATACGTTGTCGCCGCCGGTGGCCGCCGCCGCCCCTGAGAGGCGCAAGCCGCTGCGTGCTTCGATTAACGAGAAAAGCGCGTCATGGTCGCCAACATCGGTCCATCCCATGTCCACCGGCATGACCTGGATGTTGTCGGCGTGCTCCATGACAGCGTAATCGATCGAGTCCGACGGGGTCTTTGCGAAAAGATCAGGGTCCAGGCGCTCCTCTCCGGGGTCGCCGACAAGGGCCGCGCGCACCGCAGCGATAATAGAGGGTGCGAAGCGCTCGAGCGCGTCGATCATCGCGCCGGCCCGGAACAGGAAGATGCCGCCGTTCCAGAAATAGCCGCCCTCGGACAGATATTGCTCGGCGGTCTGACGATCGGGTTTCTCGACAAAGCGCGCAACCGGCGTCGGGCGATCGTTGAAGAGCGGCCCCGCCGCCTGAATATACCCGTAGCCGGTGGCGGGTGCGTCGGCGGTGATGCCGAACGTGATCAGCTTGCCGGCGCGCGCGGCGCCGCTGGCGGCGCTGATCGCGTTGTGAAAAGCATCGGGATCGGCGATGGCGTGGTCGGCCGGCATGATCAGAACAAGATGGCCGGGATCTGCGACCAGCGCTGCGGTGGCCACCGCAGCGGCGGAATTGCGTCCCATGGGTTCGAACAGGAGCTGCGCGCGAGTGCCGACCTCCGCGTGCAGGATGTTACGGTGCCGTTCCGACCCGATCACCAGCGGCCGTGAGAACATGTCGTTGCGCTCTATGCGCTTCAGCGTGTCGACCAGCATGCTGGCCGACCCGCACAGCGGGAGGAACTGCTTGGGCGTGCGCGGTGTCGACAACGGCCACAGGCGGGTGCCGCTACCGCCGCAAAGGATCACCGGTTTGATCTTGTCGTCCATTCACTACGGTCCCATTCAGAGCTCGGCGCATTGGCTTATCCACGCCTGAAAAGACATCGTCAAGGACCGCCGGCCCCGTCAGAATCCGCCTCATTCGCCTCATCCTGCGTAGGGTGAACCGAGTCTGGTGTGACGGGCTCGCCATCACTGCAAGCTGTTGAAGCGGGGGAAAGACCAGCCTTGCCTCAGTGTGCGTTTTTGGCTAAACGCCCAACCTAATCGGAATGGGCAAACATCAAGTAGGGTGGACCAAATGAGCGAGCGGGAACTAGTCGTTGATGGCCGCGTCATCAACGAAAAAAGCAAGATGTATGTAATTGCTGAGATCGGACAAAATCACGAAGGCGATCTGCAGAAGTGCAAAGACCTGTTCAAGGCCGCTCATCAGGCTGGAGCCGATGCAGTCAAGCTTCAGAAGCGTGACAATCGTCAGCTTTACACAACTGAATTTTTTAATTCTCCCTATAATTCAGAAAACTCATATGCCGAAACCTACGGCCTTCACCGTGAGGCGCTTGAGTTCGATCTGGACGAGTGGAAAGAACTTGTTCGCTACTCCAAAGAGTTGGGGATTACCCTCTTCTCCACTGCGTGGGATTATAACAGCGCAGACTTCCTTGCGGACCTCGACATGCCCGCCTTCAAGATGGCGTCCGGCGACCTGAAAACGATCCCGCTGCTCAAATACGTCGCTTCGCTGGGCAAGCCCATGTTCATCTCCACCGGCGGCGCCAGCATGCGCGACGTGGAGCGCGCCTATGAGGCGGTTTACCCGATCAACCCGAATATCTGCATCATGCAGTGCACGTCCGGTTATCCCCCGACCTGGGAAGAGCTGAACTTGAACGTGATCACGACTTATCGTGAGCGCTTCAAGGACATTCCGATCGGCTTCTCTTCTCACGACAACGGCATCGCCATGGGGCTGGCGAGCTACATGCTCGGCGCGCGCGCGCTGGAAAAGCACTTCACGCTGAACCGGGCCTGGAAGGGCACCGACCAGGCGTTCTCACTCGAGACCCAGGGTCTCAGCAAGCTGATCCGCGATCTGGAACGGTTGACGATTTCGCTCGGCGACGGCGAGAAGAGGACCTACCCGTCCGAACACCAGCCGCTCATCAAGATGGGCAAGAAGCTGGTGGCCGCGCACGATCTGCCCTCCGGCCACGTCCTGACCGACAAGGACATTGCGCTGAAGTCGCCTGGCGACGGCATGCCGCCTTACTACCAGGACTTCTTTGTCGGCCAGACCCTGAAGGCCGGCGTGAAGGCCGAGGAGGATTTCTCCTTTGAGGTGGTCGGCAGTGACCAGGCCAGCGCGGACAAGGCCCTCGGCGAGGGGTGACGCGCGCGCCCGGCATAGGCATGCTCGGAACTCTCAAGGCGACAATCCGGTCGACGCCGCTATACGCTCCGGTATGGCGGCGCAATTACCGGCGAAACGTGTTTGAGGACTTCGGGGGCCCGGGCTGGGATAAGCTGCTTGAGCCTCATCTCGATGAGTGGAGGCGGGTGCGGTCCGGCGCATCGGGGCCGCGTGTCCTCGTTGCGACGAGCATCGGGGCGATGCACGCGATCGGGCTGGTCGACAGCCTGATCGCGGTCGCGCTGACGCGCCGAGGAGCCCAGGTCGAATTCTTGCTCTGCGACGGTATCCTCCCGGCCTGCCAGATTGTCGATCACGGCAATGTCCCCAGCCGCGGGCGCTTCCTGCGCAAGGGGCCTCAGCCTGATTTCTGCGGCCCCTGCACGGCGCGCGGAAACTCCCGGCTGGCGCCTCTGGGGTTGCCCGTGCGCCATTTGAGCGATTGGGTTCTCGACGACGAGCGGTCGCGCGCGGCGGCCGAGGCCCGGCTGGGCGCGCCCGATCCGTCCGGCGTCGATCCGCTGTCGACGCACGCGCTGGCCGGTGCGCTACGGTTCGAGGGCCTTTCATCGCCGCCTGGCACGGCTGAGTTCACAGGGCTCTATCGCCGCTACCTGGAAGCCGCATGGCTGGCGTCCATGGCGTCCGAGGCGCTTTTTCGTGAAAAGCGCTATGATTTCGTACTCGCTCACCACGGCGTCTACGTCCCGCAGGGTTTGATCGCCGAGGCCGCCCGCACCTGCGGCGCTCAGCTGGCCACATGGCACCCCTCCTACCGGTCACGCAGCATCTTGATGCAGCACGGCGACACTTATCACCGGGCTATGATAAGCGAGCCCGAAGCGCGCTGGAACCGGCGGCTGTCGGCAGACGAAGATGCGGCGCTCACGCAGTACCTGGAGTCCCGTGAACGGCCCGACCAGGGTTGGGTGACGTATCAGCGCGAGGCGGCGCAAGGCGCCGCGGCCGTGATTCAGGATCTTGAGCTCGACCCAAGCCGCCCGATCGACGTGCTGATTTCAAACGTGAGCTGGGACGCCCGGCTGCATTATGAAGACTCCGCCTACACACAGATGGCCGACTGGGCGGCGGACACCGTGGCTTGGTATTGCGACCATCCCGAGCGCCAGCTCGTGGTGCGGTGCCATCCCGGCGAGGTCATGAACCAGCCGCGTAGCCGGGAAATGCTGCACACCGCGATCCAGAGCTGTTTTGGCGCGCTCCCGGAGAATGTGCGAGTGGTCTCCGCCAACGACGGTATGAACACCTACGACCTCGCGCGCGCGGCGGAACGGGTGATGGTCTACGCCACGAAGATGGCCGTCGAACTCGCCGCTTGGGGCCTTCCGGTGATCGTCGGAGGCGAAGCCTGGGTGCGCGGCAAGGGTTTCAGCTTCGACGCAGGTTCGCCGGACGAGTATCTCGCATTTCTAGCCGACCCGGCGACCTGCCGGCGCCTAGACGCCGCCTCGACAGAGCGGGCGCGCCGCTACGCCTATCATTTCTTTTTCCGGCGCTGCATGCCCATCGCGGCACTCACCGAGCCGGAAGACCGTGACCCGACCCTGAAGGCCTGGGAACAGGTGCGGCTGAGCGACCAGGCCTTCGAGCTGACCGAGCCCGGCGCAGACGCGGGGCTCGATGCGGTCTGCGAGGGTGTTTTATCCGGGACCGCCTTTGAGTATGAGGCGGGCTTGCCGAGGCGGGGGGCGGCGAATGGCGATGGATGACATGCGCGCGGCGTTCGACGCCAGGGCCGGCGCGATCCGGTTCATCGGTTTTGATTTTGACGGCGTGATGACCGACAATCGGGTCTACGTCTTTGAAGACGGCCGCGAGGCGGTCGTGTGCTCGCGCGCGGAGGGTTACGGGCTGCGCCGGCTCGCCGCGCACGGTGTTGGAATGGCGGTGATCTCTACCGAGATCAATCCGGTGGTCGCGCGGCGCTGCGAAAAGCTGAAACTGATGTGCGTTCAGGGCGTCGAGGACAAGGTCGGGGCGCTTGGCGCCCTGCTTGAGCAGCGCGGCCTGGATTTCACGCAAGCCGCGTTCGTCGGAAACGACGTCAATGATCTGGCGGTGCTGTCGCGCGTGGCGTTCCCGGTCATCGTCGCCGACGCCCACCCCGATCTCGACGGCCTGGGCGCGTTCCGCACCAGCCGGCGCGGTGGTGACGGCGCGGTAAGGGAAATTTGCGATTTGATATCGGCGGTCATCGAGGCCGAAAATGAGGAGGGCCGGGCATGAGCGTGCACAGCGACGCGCTGTTTTCGGTGGAGGGGCGCACCATTGTCCTGACCGGCGGCTACGGAAAGCTTGGACGGACATTTGCGGAGGGGCTGCTTGAACGCGGCGCCAATGTGGTGGTCATCGAGCGCGCCGGGGCCGCGGCGATGGTCGCGGACATGTTCCCCGTTCACGCCGGGTCTGACCGGCTGCTGGTGGTGGAGGCCGACGTCACGTGCCGGGAGTCGCTGGAAGCGGCTCTCGAAACCATCCGCGCCCGCGGCCTTGAGCCCGACGGGTTGATCAACAACGCCGCGATCGACAGCCCGCCGGACAGCCCGCCGGAGGAAAACGGCCCGTTCGAGGATTATCCCGAAGCCAGCTGGGATCGTGTCTTCGACGTGAACACCAAGGGCGTGTTCCTGTGTTGCCAGGTATTCGGCGCCGCGATGGCGCGTCGCAACTCGGGTTCGATCATCAATATCGGCTCAATCTACGGCGTGGTCTCGCCTGACCAGGCGCTGTATCAGTATCGCCGCGATCGTGGCGAGGTGTTTTTCAAGCCAGTCGCCTACAGCGCCTCCAAAAGCGCACTCTATAATCTGACGCGCTATCTGGCGGTCTACTGGGGTCCGAAGAACGTGCGCTCGAACATTCTAACTTTCGCCGGCGTGTTCGGCGGTCAGGACGAGGCGTTCTTGAACGCCTACGCGGCCAAGATCCCGCTTCGCCGGGGGGCGGCGAACGAGGGGCTGGCCAATATGGCGTCAGCCCGTGACTATCTCGGCGCCCTGATTTACCTCCTGTCGGACGCGTCAAGCTACGTGACCGGCTCGGAGATGCGGGTGGACGGCGGCTTCACGGCGCTCTAGGGCGAAAGCACGATACAGACGAGGGGCGAGCCATGCTCGAGACATTCGACAAGACGCGGATCCGGTCCATCGTGGGCGGCGAGGCGCGCGGCTCCGGCCGAACGGCGGACATCCTCAATCCCCACGACGGGGCGCGCATCGGCGCGCTGGAGCTGGCGGGCCCGGATGTGGTCGAGGAGGCGCTGGCCGCCGCGTCGAAGGCGCAGAAAGCCTGGGCGGCCACGCCGGCCGTACAGCGCGGTGCGATCCTTCACAAAGCCTGCAATCTCATCGAGGCGCGCGCCGAAGAGCTTTCGGCGCTGGTCGCCGAGGAAGCCGGCAAGCCGCTGGCCGATGCGCGCGGCGAGACCGGCGGGGCGGTTCTGTGCGGCCGCTTCTTCGCCGGCGAGGGTCAGCGCCTGTTCGGCCGGACCATGCCGTCCGGCGCGCCGGACAAGTCGGCGATGACCGTGCGCCAGCCTTGCGGCGTCGCCGTGCTGATCACCGCGGCCAACACGCCGGCTCCCAATTTCGCATGGAAGGTGTTTCCAGCCCTGATTTGCGGCAACGCCGTGGTCCTGAAACCGGCTGAGGACACGCCTGTATCCGCCGACTGGATGGCGCGGGCCCTGATCGAAGCCGGCGTTCCGGCGGGTGTTCTCAACGTGGTGCAGGGTCTGGGCCCGGAGGTCGGGCCGCCGCTTTATTCCGACCCCCGCGTCGACGTCGTCTCCTTCACCGGCTCCACCGGGGTCGGGCGCATGATCGCAGAGCAGTGCGGCAAGGACCTGCGCAAGGTGTCGCTCGAGCTTGGCGGAAAGAACGCCTTCATCGTCTGCGACGACGCGGATCTGGACACCGCGGCGAAATGGGCGGCGGCGTCGGCGTTCTCCAACGCGGGCCAGCGCTGCGCCTCCGGCTCCCGGTTTCTGGTGTTCGAAGCCGTATATGACGCCTTCGTTGAAAAATTCGTCGCGGCGGCCCTGGCGCAGAGGCTCGGGGTCGCCGAGGGCTCCACGCTGGGCCCGGTGATCAATCAGCGCCAGCTTGACCGTATGGTCGCCGCCGTGAAGACCGCGCAGGAGCAGGGTGCGCGCGTCCTGACGGGCGGCGCGCGGGAGACGGAGAACGGGCTCGGGTCGGGCTACTATATGCAGCCCACCATCATCGAGAATGTCGATCCGGACGCCGAGTTGTCACAAACCGAACTCTTTGGTCCGGTGGCGGCGCTCTACCGGGTTTCCGGCTACCAGGCGGCGGTGGCGATGGCCAATGACAGCCCCTACGGATTGACCGCCGCGATCCATACTCGCAGCTTTGACCGCGCCTGGACGTTCGCGCGCGAGGTGTCCGCCGGCGTCGCGGTGGTGAACGCGGGCACTTTCGGTTCCGAGCCTCACATGCCGTTCGGAGGCGTGCGCGCGTCCGGCAACGGCACGCGCGAGCCCGGCACCGAGGCGCTGGACATCTATTGCGAATTGAAAGACGTGTACCTCATCACCGATCCGGGAAAGCTCGAGACCTGATGAACGACAGCACCAAGACTTGCGTCGCGCTTATCCCGGCCCGGTCCGGCTCCAAGCGCGTTCCGGACAAGAACATCGCCCGGCTCGAAGGCCATCCGCTGATGGCCTACACGATCTGCGCGGCGCGGGCCTCGGGGGTGTTCGACGAGGTCATGGTCTCCACCGACAGCGAGGCTTACGCCGACATCGCCCGCTATTACGGTGCAACCGTTCCGTTTGTTCGGCCGGCCGAGCTCGCCGGCGACACCTCGCCGGACATTGACTGGATCCGGCATGCGCTCACCCATTACAGATCGCAGGGGCGCGCATTCGACGCGTTTTCTATTCTCCGGCCCACGAGTCCCTGCCGGAAGGCGGCGACCATCCGGCGCGCCTGGACGCAGTTTCTAGCCTCCACAGGCGCGGATTCGCTGCGCGCCGTCGAGCTGTGCGCTCAGCATCCCGGCAAGATGTGGGTGGTGCGCGGAGACCGCATGCACCCGCTCATGCCGATGGCGCCGGACGGCGTGACGCCGTACCACTCCACCCAGTACGCCGGCCTGCCGAAAGTCTATGCGCAGAACGCCTCGCTGGAGATCGCCTGGAGCGCGGTGGCCATGGACCATGGCACCATCGCCGGCGAGGTGCTGACGCCGTTTCTGACCGAGAAAGACGAAGGGCTCGATGTGAACGCGCCGATCGACTGGCGTCTCATCGTGCAATTGCTGGCCGACGGCGAGGCGAGCCTTCCCGAGATCGACCGGACGCCCTATCCCGGCGCCTGAACTGACTGCGCAGATGCGGGGGGCGCATGCTGCGAAACCAAACCTTGAGGAGAATGACGCGTGGGTGATCTGGTTACGGCCGCCGTTTCGGGCAAGCTTTACTACGCCGGCAAGTCCGAGTTCGAACGTGTGGCGTCGAGCAACGCCGCGGCGCACGAGCGCGCGGCGCTCTACGCCGACATGGCGCGGCTGAATACGCTCTACATGATCGCGACGGCGGGATCGGGCCATATTGGATCGAGCTTCTCCAGTCTCGACGTCGTCACCTGGCTCTATACCGAAGGCATGGCCGAGAAGGACGTGTATTTCTCCTCAAAGGGTCACGACGCGCCCGGCCTCTATGCGGTTCTCACCGCTCAAGGCGTGCTGGACTTTGATTTGATCCACAAGCTGCGCCGGATTGACGGTCTACCGGGCCATCCGGACGTCAACGTGCCGGGCATGGTGACCAACACCGGTTCTCTGGGCATGGGCATCTCCAAGGCCAAGGGCATGGCCTTCGCCCGCCGGCTACGCGGCGAGCCCGGCCGGTTCTACGTGATGACCGGCGACGGCGAACTGCAGGAAGGCCAGATCTGGGAATCGCTGGTGTCGGCCGCTAATCACAAGCTGCACGAGATCACCTGCATCGTCGACCATAACAAGATCCAGTCCGACTATTCGGTGGAACGGACCTCGTCGCTCGGCGATCTCGAGGCCAAATTCGCCGCCTTCGGCTGGCATGTGCAGTCGGTCGACGGCCATGACTACCCCGCCCTTGAGGCCGCGCTCGACGCCGCCGCGAAAGAAACCGATAAGCCCAGCGCGATCATCGCCCACACAATCAAGGGAAAAGGCGTCGGCTTTATGGAGGGCGTCTCCATCGACTCCGATGTGGAGCGCTTCAAGTTTCACTCCGGCGCCCCGCAGGCCGATGATTACACCCGCGCCGCGCAGGAGCTCATAAGCGCCATCAAGACCCGCGCCGTGAAGCTGAATCTGGGTGAGATCGAGTTTGAACTGGTCGACCGTCCCGCCGGCCCGGCTCCGGGGGAAACCGTTCGCCTCTTCCCCGCCTACACCGAGGCCCTGCTCGACCAGGCCTCGCGCAACGACAAAATCGTCGCGCTGGACGCCGATCTCGTGCTCGACATGGGACTGGAGCCGTTCCGCGACGCCTATCCGGACCGGTTCGTGGAATGCGGCATCGCTGAGATGGACATGGTCAGCCAGGCCGGGGGCATGGCCCTGGAAGGCCTTCTTCCGGTGGTGAACTCCTTCTCCTGCTTCCTGTCGACGCGTCCCAACGAGCAGATCTATAACAACGCCACCGAGCACACCAAGATCGTCTATGTGGGCGGGCTTTCCGGCGTCGTGCCGGCCGGTCCGGGCCACTCGCACCAGTCTCTGCGCGAGGTGTCGACGCTCGGCTCGAACCCGAACTTCGCCGTCCTCGAGCCGGCGTGCCCTGAGGACGTCGCGCCGCTCCTGGACTGGGCGCTGAACACCCATGACGGATCGAGCTTCATTCGCATGGTCTCCATCCCCTACGCCACCGCCTTCAAGGGCGAACGCGCCTGGAGCCCGCAGTCCGGCTGCGGCCGGGTCGTGCGCGCCGGCGACGACGTGGCGATCGTCGCGTCCGGTCTCGTCGGGGTCTCCGAGGCCCTCAAGGCCGCAGACGAGCTGGCGAAATCCGGCGTCTCGGCGCGCGTCATCGCGGCGGCGTTCCTCAACCTCGCCGACACTGGCTGGTGGGCCGACGCGGTGAAGGGCGTCAAGGCGATCGTGACGGTGGACAACCACTACAAGCGCTACGGTCTGGGCGATACGGTGGGTATTGCGCTGGCGGAAGCGGGTGTGTTGGCGTCGGTGGGCTTCAAGCGTCTCGGCGTTGAAGCCACGCCGCCGTGCGGCTCAAACACCGAAGTCCTCGACGCGGTGGGGCTGGACGCGGCCGGCGTCGCGAAAGCGGCGAAGGCGCTGCTTTAGGGACCGGACGCACCGCTTGGACTGTGAGCCGTTGCGGCTAAGCGCGCCAGTCTGGTCTGACTTCGGGCTCTAATCGGGGTATGACTTTGTATGTCGGGTGTCGGTGCGCGGTGACGGGATGAGCAGTCTAGCGGCTCGAGAAGCTCGAAGCTGTCTTGGCGCCTCCCGAACCGGCGTTACCAAAGTTTGGCTTTCCCTTCGAGCGAACGGCTTTGGTGCGTAATTGCACGCTTGCACGGCGTAGCCACAGGGCGCGGGCCCGCCGAGAGGAGCCTGCGGTCGCCGAAGATCATACCCGAACCTCTTTTGCTCGACCGATTTCGGTGGACACTGATTGACCAATATCGCTCTAAGTCGTTGACGTGCGGTCTTTTCGAACCGCGAACCGCGAACCGCGAACCGCGAACCCGGTACCCGCTTTCGCTGAAATGGCTCTATATCAGGCGGCCAGGCTGGCGATTGCGAACGGGCGACGCTCGCCCGCCAGGTCGTGCGCGCGTATTAGCGAATCGTCGTCGTGGCTAGAGCGTTTTGGGACTGGAAGGTGGACCGATCGAGCACTTCAAGGTGCAGGCGGTCTTGATTTAGCCCGACTAACCATTACATGAAACCAGCTAGGCTTGTTGTCGATAACTACGCATAGTTTAAGCGCTTAGGGGGATCGCATTATGCAACGGAGCGTCAATGATAGCGTCTTGTGCACCGGTGCCCTGGCAATGCTGCTGGTATTGTCGGCGTGCGGACAAGGCAATCAGGCTGCTCAGAATGTCGTTGCTGCAGAAGAGCCACTGGTCGGCGCTTACAGCTGGCAGTCGATTGCTCCAGCAATTATTGATCTTGGCCCACCGGCCACCCTGCAGCTTTCGGGCTCTGGGTACGCTTTCATAGCGCTTCCTGATATGAGCGTTAGAGCCGGCGAAATGCTAAGAGCGAGCTATACAATTCAGGGGAGCGCAGGTCGCGTAGTACTCGTTATGGTGTCCCGTCATTGTGATGCTCAGAACGGCGATGATCACGCTAGGGAACGTGTTACCCTAACTGGTGTCTCACAGGTAAGTGAGGTAAGTCACGTATTCGAGGCAAATTATTCATGCGTTCGGATTTCATTCCATTCTTCAGATGGCGATCCTTTAGGGCTTACGGTGTCCGAAATAAAAGTCATGAGGTCCGCGCAACCGCAATAAGCTTTAATCAAGTCAGGGCTGGCACACCATGATGCAGGCAGCGTAGGGAAGGGGAGCCATACCATGATCGAGATGGACGTCGACAACGCCCATCACCGATTGCGCCAACCGCTCATAATCGCGTACGTGCCGCACATTTTGTCCGCGATCATTGCTGCTAACGTAACGGGAGAGTGGATCCTGATTGTCGAAGAAGCACGGATCAACGCTCAAGATGCGGCCCGTCGGCTTTAGCGCCGTCTTGGCGATCTCGAACAAGCCCTGCGCCCGCTCATCGTCGAGGTGGTGCAAGATCCCGTAGGCGATCGCAATATCGAAGTCGCCCTGATCGTAAGCTGCAAAATTTTTCACGTCATCGCAATGAAAGCGACCGCGACCAGCGAAACGCTGACTTGCATACTGTATGTAACGCTCGCTGTGGTCGAAGCCCACATAGTCGACTTTAGGCAAGTAGGCTAGAACGCCGCCAGGCCCGCAACCGATGTCGAGCACCTTCTCCCCCGCCACCGGCGCCAGATAGCGGTCAATGGCTTTGCGCATATAGGCGCGCGCCCCGATAAAATGTTGAAATAACTCGTAAACTTCAGGCCGTGACAGCACGGCCCGCAGCCCTGTGGTCGTCTCGCTCATGGGTCCCTCGCTTTGGATAATCTCAAGGATGTATTGCCTCTACGAAGCAGAACAAACTTGATTACTGCGTAATTATATACGATCACGAAGGGGATAGCGATCAATTGTGCGAGCAACGCGTCCGCGTCAAAAAACTCCACCAGCCCGTAAAGTATTCCCCAATTCAGCAAATAGGCTGTGGCGTAAACCAGAAAATACTTCCCGAGCGGACCGTCACGAGGAACGGCGTCAGCAACCCGAAAAACCCAAACCATATGAATTGTGTAATTAAACAGCACGCTCGCCACCCACGTGATGGTGAGTGCAATGTGGTAATTAACCCGAAGCACTTCGATAAGCGTAAAAAAGATAGTAAATGTGAAGACGAAATTGACGCCGCCGGCTATCAGGTAGCGCAGGATCTCCATACGGCGTGCTCGATCGGCGATCAGGAAATTCAAGCGCCCGCCTCCGCAGCATGCCCATCGGGCACGACGAGATCGAACACCATGTACGGATGGATCGCCACTGGCAAATGGCGCACGATCAGGTGTAAGTTAGTCTGTAGAAGAATGCGCGCCGGCAGCGCGATCGCGCCATGGCGCTGACTGATCTTCGTGCCGTCCTTGAACCGGTCAAACATGCGGACCACAACTTCTTTGTGAAAATTCACTTGCAATCGGTGACTGCGCGCAAGACGGGCAGCGCGGGACGAGTTGATGAAATTAATGCTATCCCATAGGCCGTTGCAGTCGTGCTCCTTATCAAAGCGCTCAATATGAGTCCTGAACAGTTTGCGCGTGAGCCTCCCGTTAAAAATGATCGGAATGCTGTAGTGGGATTCATAAGGAAAGTGATAGTTCGGACACGCAACGCGCAGGGCACCACCCTCGCGCAAAAGCCCAGTAACGGCTCCAAATGCGTCGTCGAGCCGCTCAATGTGCTCGAAAACGTTAATCGCAAAAGCAAAGTCATACATTGCACTTGGCTTGTGCTCTTCGACGAAATCGCGACTGATAGTGAAGCTCAGGCCTTCCGCCTCGGCGAATTCGAGCACGCTATCCTGGATGCGTCTTAACGCACCGAAGCCGACGCCCAAGGGCTCGAGCGCCGTGACCTTGTAGCCGAGCTGGGCGAGCCAGGTCGAAAGGATGAATGCGCCTGCGCCCACTTCGAGCACCGTCGCGGCTTGTCCCTGTTCGGAGATTTCTTTGAGACGGCCCCCGATCACATCAACGCCGAATAGAGCCTCTTCAAGCAGCGTACTGACCCAATGAAGCTCATCGGGGTGGCGCGAGCGCAGGTGCGCGCTTAAACGCTCAAAATACGCGGTGTCGATTGCAGGCTGGGGCGCCGAGTTCTTCATTTCTTCAATACTTCCGCCGGATGACATAAGGCGGCTTTCCGCGCACCTGATCAAAGATGCGCCATACGTACTCCCCGATAATGCCCAGCATGAGCATGATCATGCCGCCGACCAGCAGCAGGGCGATCATGAGCGCCGCCCATCCTTCTGGCGGCGTAGCGCCGACCAGATAGGCGATGATGACGCTTATGCCCCAAAGGAAACCGAGAAACGCGGTGATGACGCCGCATACCGAGATGAACCGGATCGGCAAATAGGAAGCGTCAAGAAGGGCGTCGAGAAAATTCTTGAGCTTCTTCCAAAAATTGTAGCGTGAGCGTCCGATCGTGCGCTCACGCCGCGCGTAGGGAATAAGCGCGACGCGATAGCCGAGCCATAATAGATCGCCTTGAATGAATCGATTTCGCGCAGGGATGTCGTTGTAGGCGTCCATTACGCGGCGATCTATCAGGACATAATCAAATCCGCCGGCGGGCATTTGCGGAATACTCAGTCGGATGAGGCCGTAAGCCAGCCATGACAACAGCTTTGATGACAGCGGATCGTTGCGTGAAACGCGGTGGGCGACCACGACCTCCGCTCCGTCGCGCCATTGTTCAACCATCTGTTCTACCAGCTCGATTGGATCCTGGAGATCGGCGGACACGTTCACGATCATGTCGCCCGTGGCGTGATGGAATCCCGCAGCCATGGCCGCCGCTTGGCCGAAATTGCGAGTAAACGTCAATACCGTGACGTTCGGATCTTGCTCCTTGATCTCAAGAAGCTCGGACAGTGAATTATCCAGCGAGCCGTCGTCAACAAAGACGATCTCGTATTCGTACTCCGGAAGCCGATCGCGAAATAGCGCCTTAATATGATCATGAGTAACCGTCAGCGCGGTCTCATTAAAGTAAACCGCGATTACGAAAGAAACCTTTGCACGCTTCGCGCTCGGGTCTACTTTCACACGCTTTTCCTCAATCATATCTACGCCCCGCCCCAGATCTCCACCTTGTTCGCGACGTCCTCTTAACGCCCTCCTTGATGAATGAAAAGGATAATATCACAGATTCTCTGCGCATCATCGTCGCTCAATCCGCCAAAATACGGCAGGCACATGACCTCCTGCACGACATGTCTGGCGACCGGTAAATGAGCGCCTGCGGCGTTCGCGGTATAGGCGGGGAATTCGCTGCAGAGAGGGTAGAAATACCGCCGTGTAATGACGTTGAACTCCGCCATAGCGTTGACAAGCGCGTCCCGTGACAGGCCAAACTCTGCCTCGCGAATGAAGATCGGAAAGTATTGTCGGCTGTCCACGACCCCGTCCTGGGGCTGTGGAATAAACACACCCGGCACCTGTGACAGCCGAGAGCGATAGATGGCCGCCACGTTGGTGCGTTTGCGACGCTCTTCTTCGACAAGCGGAAGAACTTCCAGACCGAGCAGGGCGTTCAGTTCCGACATCTTGCTGTTCATGCCCGCAGCCTCGACCAGGCCGTCTGGTCCGAAGCCGAAATTACGGCTACGCTCGATTCGAGCGTGCAGGTCGGCATCCCAGGTGGCCAGCGCTCCGCCCTCAGCGGTGTGAAACAATTTGGTTGCATGCAAGCTGTACATGACCGCGTCGCCGAAAGACGAAATCGGGCGGCTGTCGATCTCCGCTCCGAACGCATGGGCCGCATCATAAAGGAGCTTCAAACCATGCTTGTCGGCCACGCGTTGCAAACCTTCGACGTCGCAAGCACGTCCAAACACGTGCACCGCCAGGATCGCCGAGGTCTCGGGCGTGATGGAGGTTTCGACAGCGGCGGGATCGAGATTGAATGAATCCGGGTCGATGTCCGCAAATACGGGCGTCAGGCCGGCCAAGACGATGGAATTGGGAGTCGCCGCAAACGTGAACGGAGTGGTGATCACCTCTCCTGAAAGGTGCATCGCCCGAAGTGCCAACGCTAACGCTAGCGTGCCGTTCGCATGCAGTGAAAGATGTTGCGCCCCTAAAAGCGTCTGCAAGCGTTTTTCCAGCTCTTGGGCCTTCTGCCCGCCGTTAGTTAAATACTGGGCTCGCCAAACATCCTCGAGGTGGCTCTGGAGTGACTCTATGTTCGGAAGAAGCGGCCGAGTATACAAGATCGGCGATCCGAAAGGCTGCGGCCTCCGCACACCCGAGGCCAAAAATTCAGACACCACAAGCAACCTCCATCGCTGACCCCTGCGTTATCGATCATGTAAATAGTGGCATGCGCGCCAAATTGGAAGGGTTTACACTTTCCTAAGGCGACGTTCGCGGGCTTGCCTACCAACGCCAAATCTGGGATCAACCGGTGCCATGCTCAGATAAGCATCTGTTTTACGCCGCGCCAAGGCAGCCGAGGATTTGCGATGAAACTTGCAATTATGCAGCCATACTTTTTTCCCTATATCGGCTACTACCAGCTGATTGGCGCTGTTGATCATTTTATCATTTACGACAATATCAAATACACAAAGAGGGGCTGGGTCAATCGCAACCGAATGCTCCGAAACGGGACCGACGCCACGTTTTCATTACCCATCAAAAAAGGTTCAGACTTCGACAACGTTTGCGAGCGCCAGGTGGCCGACACATTTTCGGCGGGTAAATTTTTAGCGCAGCTACGCGGCGCCTACCAGAAGGCCCCGTTCTTCAAGCCAACCATTGCGTTTGTTGAACGCGCTCTGAGCGCTCCGGACCCGAATCTGTACACCTTTCTCGATCATTCAATTAACGAAACTATCAATCACTTAGGGCTCGACACAAAAGTCTTAGCCTCGTCAGACGTCGATATTGATCACGACCTAGCGGGGCAGAACAAGGTCATCGCCCTCTGCAAGGCGGTTGGCGCAACGACGTATGTCAACCCCATAGGTGGTCAAGACCTCTACGCCCGTGAAACGTTCGCTGAGAGCGGCATCTCATTAAAGTTTCTAAAGCCTACGCTGATTGAATACACGCAGTTCGACGCGCCATTTGTGCCCTGGCTTTCAATTATCGATGTCCTGATGTTTAACGCCCTCGAAGACGTGCGCGCTCGCTTCCTGCCAGGCTACGAGCTCGTCTAGCGCCAGGACATTCTAGCTTTTTGTCGGCCCTTTTTCGCACAATAGGAAAATGCTCGAGCACAGATCGGGATACTGCTGGCCGAGCTCGTAGCAGCCCTCCAAATACTCGTCCGATATAATATCGGTATTCAGCAAGCGGTCCCACTGGAAGTTCGCCAGCGCCTTGAAAAAGATGCCCGAGCGCAGGACAACCTTCAGCCCGGCTGCAACGGCGTCTCGCTCAAGCGTATCGAGCGAATATGTGCAGCGATGCCCATGGACTTCCTCTGCAGGCGTTACCGCCGCGTTGTGCGAAATAAGGCCCATCTTAACCGCGATCTGGCGTGACGGTGCATTGGCGTTGGGACAGACTAGGAAAAAGCGCCCGCCTTCGGCAAGCCACTCATCGTTAATACGCCGCAATACGGCGACCGGATCGTCGAGGTGCTCCAGCACGTGCGTCAAAATGATGTTGTCGTAGCGGACCGGAAGCTGAACCGTCTCGAACAGATCGTTCACATAAGTCAGCTTGTCACCAAACCGGGCTTTCGCCGTTTTAATCGCCTCATCAGATGCTTCGACGCACGTGATATCATCAAAATGCTCAATCAGCCGCTTGGTGAATTCGCCGGTGTAACTCCCAAGTTCCAGCGCACTTCCTTTTACGAAGAACGGCTCAAAGGAGCGGACCATCAGCGGATGGATGACATCGAAGTCGAACGAATATGCGTACTTCTCTGACGCCGACAGCCCGTCGTCGCTAAGCTCGCGATTATAGTCCCGTTTTATGTTCACCAATCCACTCCTGTTGAGCCTGAGCCGTGGCAGCCAGATGTAAATAGTCGGTAAAACGCCGGGTTTCCACCCAGCGAACGCGAGGTTCATAGCGATAAGCGCAGCATCTGTGTCGGCCCGCGCTCACCTGAAACCAAAAACCCTGATCGTCGATAAAGAGCGGCGGCCGCTTCATTCGCGGCGTTCACTTCCAGGAGCAGCTGACTAAAACCCGCCGTGCGCGCATGGTCTATGCACGCTTTAATCAGCTGTGCGGCGATTCCCTGCCCTTGAGCCGACGGCAAGACACTCACATTTGTAACGAATGCAGAGTCCCGGTCATGAGCATTGCAATACGCCGCGACTAGCCCCGCCAAACTATCGCCTGCCCATGCCTCAAAACGTTCAGCATTAGCGGCGATTTTAAGAGCGTAAGCCTCGATGTCGACTGTGGTGCTGAGCGGCGGCATAAATTCAACGTCACATTCGCGCAGGTGCGCGGCGATGTCGTCGGCGATGGACTCGTTCTGCTCATACCTGACCGATTGCGGTTTCATGGCTCGAGCGTAGCCAAACCGAAGCCGTAACGACCAAACTCGTTGCCGTTGTAGAGCAAATGGACGCGGTCATCGCACTCGAATGCGTGTGGGTAGCATTGCATGTCGCTATCCCAGGCGTCGGACTCCAGCTCAACGTGCGGTGTCTGATCGTCGCGAGTCCAGGTCTGCAAATCGTCGGACCACGCGTGGCCGATGCGGTAGCCGCGATTTCTATTGGCCCTGAAGTCAAACGAGTGCCGATAGCAGAAAAACATGTGGTGGCGTCCGGCGATCTGCACCACGGTCGGCAATGCTTGGCTTTCGTCCGGACCGAGGCGATCTGCTATGATTTGCCGACCGTCCTCTTTCGACCACGCCACCCCGTCCCGGGAAACGGCGTGCCCGATCTTATAGGTGCGGTCGGGAGCTGCATCGGCGGCGTAACTTTTCCATCCCGTTCCAAAGATATACCACATGTGAAACAGGCCGCCGACTTGCTTCACGAACCCGTCTCCAACCAGGCAGGGCTCGTGCAGTGATTGCGCGAGCACCGGGCCGGCCCCAATTCGTGAAAAGGTCTCTCCACCGTCGCGGCTGACAGCCAGGCCGATCGCAGTGTCCACTGATACGGAGACACGTCGATTCCACCCGCAAGTATAGGCCCAAACTTCGTCACCTACGCGCAAAACATTAAATGGAAAAATACCGTGTTCATCGAAGCAACCAAGATCGCCAAGAGGTAATACTGGCTTGTTCGATATTCTGATGACATCACGGAAGTCTTTTGAAACATCCAAAAACGCAACGTGGCTCAAAAATTTTCCGTTCTGATCAATCGCTCGCGTCGAGAAATAGATGCGAACGAAATCATCGAATACAAGTGTCTGGGGTGATTGAGCGAACTGTTCGCAGCCTTGCGGGAGAACATGCTCAGTCGGATCAAAGATCTTTCCTCTACGGACCCAACGCATGATCAGCCCAACTTTCCATCGAGAACAGCAAGGCCGAAACCGTACCGCCCGACCTGATCGCCCAAGTATGCCATGTAGACGCTCCCGTCGAGTTCGAAAACGTGAGGATAGCTCACCATTTCCGCATCCCAGCCGTCGGCGGATACGTCAATACCCGCTTTCGAGTCGTCTCGAACCCAATCGGTAAGATTGGTGCTTGAAGCATATCCGATGCGATAGCCCTTACTCTTGCTTCGAAAATCGCTGCTGTAGCGGTAACAAAAAAACATATGGTACATGCCGTTGGCGAAGAAAACGTCGGGACTCGCCTGCGCTTCGTCTTCTTCGACGCGCGATTCGATCAGGTCGCGCCCGAGCTTTCTCCAGGCGACGCCGTCGTCCGAAACAGCCATCCGAATTTTATAAACCGGTTCGGCGCGGCCATCGACGACCTTCCATTTCCGGCCCGCAATATAAAACAGATGATAGAAGCCACCATAGCGCCGTATTTTGGGCCCGCTCAAGACAAATGGCTCATCCGGCGAGTAACTAAGCACGGGACCATTACCGAGCTTTTGGAATGTTTTGCCACCGTCGCTGCTTACGGCGCAGCCAATCGCCGTATTAAACGGTACCGACTCACACCGAGTCCAACCCGCATAATAACAACGTATGGATTTGCCTTCGCGAAGAACAGAAATTGGGTACGTGCCGAATTCGTCAAACTCGCCCAAACCGCCAAGAGACAGTACCGGCTGCTCGGCCAACGCCCGTACATTAAACAGGTCTGTTCGATCCAGATCCACATAAGCCGTGTAGCTTACATAGTTGCCGCCTTGATCAGGCCCAGGGCGGCATGAAAAATACACGCGCACAAAGTCGTCAAATACAAGAGTCGCGGGAGCTTGAGCAAATTCCTGGAGCCATGGGCGCTCTTCCGCCATCTGAGGCGCGAAGACCTTACCAAGTTTTTTCCACTGGAATGACATGATTAACTCATCTTTCGCGCTTTTAAGATCAACGCTACACATGCGGGATGACTTACCCGCGCGGCGCCACAAGGCTGTGGAGGTATGATCCATAAGCATTATTTCTTAGGGACTTGGCATTTTCCAATAAGTCTTCTGAGCTAATCCACTTGTTTCGCCAAGCGATTTCTTCGAGGCAGGCCACTTTGAGCCCTTGACGACTGTCCATTACTTCCATCAGGATTGCGGCTTTTAAAAGGCTTTCGGGTGTGCCGGCGTCGAGCCAGGCCATGCCGCGTCCCATCACCTCCGCACGCAGCTCGCCCGCCTCCAGGTAGAGCCTGTTGAGGTCGGTGATTTCGAGCTCGCCGCGGCTGGACGGCGCCAGACCTCGCGCAAGCGCAGGTGCCTTATTGTCGTAAAAGTAGAGTCCAGTGACGGCCAAATTCGAGGTCGGGCGTTCCGGCTTCTCGGCAAGCGCAACCGGTCTTCCTCCGTCGTCAATGTCAACGACGCCGAATTGCTTGGGATCGCGAACGCCGGCGGTGAAGATCGTAGCGCCGTTCGTCGCGGCGTCGGCGCGCCGGAGCATCGGCAACAGTTGCTGCCCAAACAGAATGTTATCGCCAAGGATGAGAGCCGAGGGACCGCCTTGCAAAAACTGCTCGCCGATTATTAAAGCTTCAGCCAGCCCATTCGGCTTGGCTTGTTCTGCGTATTCGAAACGCACCCCGATCTGTTCACCGCTGCCGAGGAGCTTGCGAAACAACGGCAATTGCTCCGGCGTTGAGATAATGCAGATATCACGAATCTGAGCCAGCATGAGCACGGACAGCGGATAGTAGATAAGGGGCTTGTCATAAACGGGTAGCAATTGCTTGCTGACGACCGCAGTCATCGGATAGAGGCGGGTTCCCTGGCCGCCGGCGAGGACGATGGCTTTACGCTTGACCGGAAGTGTCATTATGAGGCCGCCTTACCCAGACCAAGACGTTCGCCTTGATAATCGCCGTTGAGGATCGCATCCCACCAACGCTCGTTCTCGATGTACCACTTGATGGTTCGGCGAAGGCCGACTTCGAAGGAAGTCTGAGGCGCCCAGCCAAGTTCACGCTCGGCTTTCGACGTGTCCATCGCATACCGGAAATCGTGACCGGGTCTGTCTCCGACGAACTCGATTGCGACCTCATGGGCGCGTCCATCGGCCCGTGGGCTGAGCTCATCAAGAAGTCGGCAAATCGAGAGGACAACATCAATATTCTTGCGTTCGCTACGCCCGCCGAGGCAGTAGGTCTCACCGGGGATCCCTCTTGCAAGCACTGCTTCAAGCCCCTCGCAATGATCCTCGACATAGATCCAGTCGCGAATATTTTCACCGCGCCCGTATACGCGCAGCGGACCGCCGCGCAACGCCGACACCACTGTTAGTGGAATGAGTTTTTCCGGGAACTGAAACGGGCCGAAGTTATTCGTTGTGTTTGCGACCATGGTGGGTAGGCCGTGCGTGTGCCGCCACGCGCGCACGAGGTGATCGGACGCCGCCTTTGAGGCGGAGTACGGCGAACGAGGATCATACGGGGTGGCTTCGCTAAACATGCCCGTCGGACCTAGCGAACCATAGACTTCGTCGGTGCTGACGTGCAGAAACCGAAACTCATTGCGGTCGCCGTCCGGTGAGTTGCGCAGGAAAGTCGTCGTCGCTTCGAGCAGACGGTGCGTGCCTTCGACATTCGTGCGGAGAAAGATGGCGGAACTATCGATAGACCGGTCCACGTGGGTTTCGGCCGCGAAGTGGACGATCGCTCCCGGCTGATAACGTGACAAAAGGATTTCAATCAAAGGCTGATCACAAATGTCGCCATGCACAAAAGTATAGTTATCTGGGTCCTTCAAACCGGCGAGGGCCGCCGGCGAACTCGCATACGTTAAAGCGTCCAGATTAATGACGTGCCTGCCTTGCGCGCGCGCCCTGCGGACGAACGTGCCGCCAATAAATCCTACGCCGCCAGTTACCAGAATTGGCTTCATTGAAAACGTACCTCAATTACCATGGTCTCCCTAAACGTGGCCGACTCTAGAAGATCCTTTGCCACGGGCCAAGGCGCCGGCGCTATCCGGTACAGCCGAAAGCCTCGGCCGTGCGCAATGACTTCCCCGTCGAGCACGCCTGGTACGGGATCTACGAGCACCGACACTAGCACATATTCTACAACCTGATCCTCTGGGTAGACTCCCTCGTTAAGCGCAAGCCGCCGGTCCTTGTTGTCGAACATGAAGCCTGAAATGAAAACCGCCTCCCGGCGTGCGGCGAGCATGTGCATGTAGAGGAGTTGCTCCCACGGCAACGCCGCTATTTCGGCCGGGGGAAAATAGACGGCGATTCTGCCCCGAGGAATTCGCTCAATGGCCGCTTCGATACGAGGGTGGGTCTGGAAGTAGGCTTTCGTTGTGGTTGTCGCCATCGTTGAATAATCGACCATCGGCCGGCCGAAGGATTGTGTCCAATAGCCGAGGCCCCCAAGGGCCAGCCCGCTGATCAATAGGACGCTGATCATGTTAGCGGCCGACGATGCCCGTGCTGACAGAATTTTGACACCGTAACGTGAGGCGGCGGCAAGCGACGCCGCCGCAGCAACAATCGAGATGATTCCAAAAAACGAAAGCGCGCGGTAAGCGATATAGGGCATCTCAGTTGAGAAGCCGCGCCAGACCAGAAAGCCCGTCGCGAGCGCGTAAAGAGCGAAGGCAAGTCCGACGTGGGAATTGAACGCGCCTCGAATGGCTGCGAGGCAAAGCGCCGCCGCAGCCATGATACCTAGAGGCAAGTGCAATACCGAAGGCACCCAGGACACGTATAAACCCGTCCACGCCGCCCAAGAGTTCTGCGCAAGGAACTCGCCTGTGGGTCCAATGAACGACTGAAGCTGCATCGCACCAAGAGACAGCACGCGAATCCAGTTGAAAATTGTAAAAACCTGACCATTTATAATCAGGACGGCCAATGAAACGCCTGCTGTAACACCTACCGCGATAAGGTCCTTGCGCCTCCGCGAGATAAGCGCTCTCACGATCATTGCTCCGCCCACGGCCATCGCGAAAAGCAAGCCAAGTTCGGGATAGATGGTCACGCCGGCGGACAAAAGAACAGCTAACGCAGCGCCAGCTTTGACCTTCGGTACGACTCGATCGTTCGCGTCGAAGGCGGTCGCCAGCACCAGCAGGGCGCCGACCATGACCGGCATGGCCGCGAACTGATTGCTATTGTCCGACTCCCGGACGATGTAACTCCATCCTCCAAGTACCGAGAATGCAATAACAGTCGCGAACCAATGAGGAGCATTGAATTGACGCAGCAGAGCGTAGCCCCCTCCACCAGACATGGCGGCGGCGCTCAAGAGGAGAGGGAGATAGGCCAAATATGCAGGGAGCGCGAATAGAGACGCGAACAGACCCATGGTCATGCTCGTCGCATGCCGCACCCCATACTCTGTGAACCGAGCCGAGAAGGCGCCGATCGGAGATTCACTGAGCAGCGTTTCGAGTGCGCCGGGTTCCTGCTCAATGAAATCGGCGACCGTGGTGGCTCGAGCGTTCATCCATAGGTCGGCGAGGGCGATGTTAACGAACGCGTCGCTCGAATTGGTCCGGTATATGCCGTAGGCCTCACCTGCGATCACCGGCAAAGCGAACAAACTGCCCGCAAAGACTGTAACTCCCACCGCGATTACAAGCGCTCTGCGCGGAGGAACTTTGTTGTAAATTGAGTTGCGGCGGATAAACTGAATTTCAAGTGCCGCGCCAATCAGCGCCTTAAAAACGAACAAGTATACAACAAACCGCATCCCGTTCAGCGATTGATAGAGAGGTTCGACCAAGAGAGTGAGGAGTGCGTAGCCCGTGGCGACGCTGACCGCGACGTGCGTGGCGGCTCTAGCGTTTCCTAACAAAAATCTGGTAAGTGGCGCGCCAACAAAAAAGCATAGCGCAACGAACACTGGTACTGTGAAAAGTGCATATATCATTCGTATCCTCCTCTCCGCCGCTCAGTGTCTGCGCCGAATACATTTCTTATAAACAGCGTTTCTTTTAGTATCGTGCACGCTAAGGCGCATCCTACTACAGCTATCATTGTGTGATTTGGCGTGTCCGTTTTGGAAATATTGTCATACCCAGATCGTTCGTACGGACCCTGCTAGTGCCGCGCGGCTTGCGTCAAGTCAGTGTTGGAGAGGTGCGGTTCGCATAGCGATGCGCCGTAACCGCCGGCCAGCAGCGGTTCGGACAGGTTCGCCTCGTCCTGGATTTGCCCGGTGATAAACAAATGGTTCTCACGATCACATCGGCCCAGGGATCGCTATAGTTGTGCCAGCATTCGATCAGCGTACTTTGCCATACGAGCGTATATCCTCTAACAAGTGGGTCGCGCAAGGTGGTGCGGACATGCCCTAATGGCGCCAGCAGGCGTGACGTGGCCCCCTGCAATTTCTCCACGGTAGGGTAGGGGTCGGCTCAAGGACGGGAGGAGTGATGTAGCGGTCACGATTTGGCGGTGAACTGATCATCGCGATCCTGCGCGAACAGGAGCCGGGCGTCCGTGCGGCGCAGGTTCGCCGGCCCCACGGCGTCGGTACGATCAGGGTGTCCAAATGGAGCGCCAGGCTTTCAGGGGGGGGCTTGACGGAGGCCAAGCTGCTGCACCTGCTCGAAGAAGAGAACGACAGGCCAAAGCGGCTGTTCGTTGATCCAATGCTCGATAACACGGTATCTAAAGACTTTCTGGGAACAAATTGGTGATGCGTCGGCTCGATGCGAGGCCGTGGCGCTACGTCGAGCGAGGGCTCCGCGCCCTGGCCTCTGTCGACGCTGATCAGTCACAGATCAAATCACCCCAGGCCTCTCGCGTCGACTGGATGGAAATCCAGAGTAAAATCATGTAAAGAAACTGAATAAAATTTGTGGGTGTTCAGTTGGCGTGCGCAACAAAGCACTAGTTGGCGACCGATCTGAGCAACGTGACTTTCAAGGCTGGTTGGCGTCCCTCCCGATTGCAATCTTCATATCGATGCCGTATTGGACCGATCGGCTGAACATATAGCGGGCACGGAGGCGATCTCTTTGCCACGCCGCTGTTTCTGCGGGGAGTCACAGAATGTAAGCTACAGCAACAAGCCGCGCCAATAAGTCGTTGGCGGTATGTTGATAGCCATCCATTCCCATCGCCTTCGTGACCCTTATAGATCCCGCAACCCCACCTGCCACCCTTTCCTTTCGAGCGAGCGTATGGGATTATGGTTTTGGCTGATAGCATCGTTTGCGGGCCGCATAGGCGTGTATCGCTGTTGTTGAGGCGGTGCGAGATAGAAGATACTAAACAGTAACAAAGAAAATTCTCTAATGTTAGCAGAAGTAGAATTGTTAAATGTACTGGATCCGCTTGGTAAAAAAATCTTTTGTATTAATCCCGCATATGCTTGTCGGCGGGACCATGATGGCGCTGACTAGCTTCGTTTCAGGCTGCGAGTACAATCCGAGCGGTCCGTCCAGTGCTGAAAGCGAAGAGCGCAGCGGCGCCATTTCTGAATTCGCTTTTCCGCTTAGCGGGCCGCAAGATAGCGAAATCTATCTAGTATCTGAGGGAAACTTTACAGGCTGGATTTTGCCAAGTGGCGAACTGGCAGCACCCGAAACTGCGGCGGAAGGGATGTTTATTGACTTGCGCGCCGGTGAGACGGTACGGGCCTTATTTCCAGAATTGATGGTTGCGCCAGGGGACAAGGTGTCGTTCATCTTCGACGCATATAGTTTTGACCAAAGTCCAGTCACTGTAACAATCTCGCGCCTGTGCGATGCTGAATTAGGAACGGATTTTGCGCGCTATGAGGTGAGGCTCACTGGAGGCCCACTCCAATATGGATTTTTACATACGTTTAGTGGGCATTCAGGGTGCATGTACGCCGAGATTTCTTCGAGCAGTGATACGCGCATATATTTACGCTATATAAGAACTGAAAGACTTATCCGAGGGCGCTAATATGAAAGATGGAATTCCGCCGTCGGCGTTAGCAGCTTTACTTTTCCTTTTATCCGCAACCGGAACGGCCAATGCGCAAGCTGCACGGCCAGCATCGAATTATGAGCGTCTGGAAGAGCGACCTGATGGTGAGACAGCGTTGATCGCTTACGGTGACAGTATTGCGAATGGGTTCTCGTTCAGAGTTCTGTCTCCAAGGCTGTCAGCGAGCTTTTATGCGGGCGAACCCAACGCGAACTTCCGCTCACCGCTTCACGTGCTTCAGATGATGCTGGTGCAGGTCGACGTCGAGCCTACGATTGTATCCTACGGCGGCGGAAGCGGCTTGCCTGGTCGCTCCGGTGTGGTCGAGTCAACAGTTCGCTTCAACAACTACTTCGCCGCGCAGAGACTTCGATCCGACGATTATGTGGTCATCTTGGACGCAGGACTCCACGGGTGCGACATTGAAGCTTACCTGGAAAATCTGGACCACCTTATGACAAGTGTAGCGAGCTTGGCTGATCGCGCTTTTTTTATGCTTCCATTTGAGGTGAATACGGAAAGTTGGCCGCTCGAAAGAAAGTGCTTGCAGTGGAATCAGATCTTTAATGAGGGGGAGCTATCGGTCAACGATGCTATCCGGGCGCTCCATAGTTCAAGCGAACAAACACAGACGAGCTGGCGGCTTATAGATCGCATCGAAGACATGAGTAATCTTCGCGACGAGCTTATCGCGCGTTATGGTATAGATTTTATGGCTAGTGACGATATTCACTATAATGTCTGGGGAAACATTGTCATTGCAATAATTTTGATGGAGGCAATGGGCGTAGATGAAGACAAAATCAAGTCTTTGGCGCTCGAGGGTCTATTGTATGATCATGTCTCAAAGTGGGGGTATCGATTTTCGGTCAGAGTTTCAGGAGAAGTCCTTACGCCGGAAGAATCAAGAGAAATTCTGCAGGCGATAGTTAACATGTAGTCTAAATACTTGTGTTTTGTGTCAGTAATTGCATCTAGAGCGGTATCCTGACTGATTGAATCGGATTGGGGATTCCGAGGGAGTCCGAACGCTGATTCATACTGTCTACCGGAGCAGGAGGCCGGCGGACATGTCCAAGGCGTTATCTGTTGATCTTCGCAGCCGCGTTGTTGCTGCAGTAAGGGTCGGCGCGAGCCATCGTGAGGCCGCGGCTAGGTTCGGTGTAAGCGCAGCGAGTGTGAGCCGTTGGCGGCGTCTGGATCGCGAGCAGGGCGACGTGCGCCCCGGGCCGCTGGGCGGAGATCGCCGATCTGGGCGGGTCGAGGCCCAAGCGGAGCTGATCCTCTCCATCCTCGACGAGACCGGAGACATCACGATCGAGGAGTTGCGCGCCGCACTGGCCGAGCGCGGACACCGCTTTGGCTATGGTACGATCCATCGCTTCCTTCGGCGTCGCGCCATCACGCGTAAAAAAAGACCGGCCACGCGGTTGAGCAGGATCGCCCCGACGTCCTGAAGCGGCGTCGGGCATGGTTCGACGCCCAGCCCGATCTCGATCCCGAGCGTCTGGTGTTCATCGACGAGACATGGGCGAAGACGAACATGGCCCGCACCCATGGGCGCTGCCGGCGCGGCAAACGGCTACGCATGGGCATGCCTCATGGCCACTGGCGCACCACCACCTTCGTCAGCGCGCTCACCTTGCGCGGCATAATCGCTCCGTTCGTGCTGTCCGGCCCGATCAACCGCGACGCGTTCGAGGCCTATGTCGAGCAGGTGCTGGCCCCGGAGCTGCGCCCCGGCGACATCGTCGTCATGGACAATCTCTCAAGTCACAAAGGACCTCGTGCCCGAACCCTGATCGAGGCCTGAGCCGCAAGGCTGGTCTTCCTGCCGCCCTACAGCCCGGACTTCAACCCGAT
This sequence comes from Apolloniradiicaulis salifontis, assembly GCF_053756655.1. Taxonomy (NCBI): domain Bacteria; kingdom Pseudomonadati; phylum Pseudomonadota; class Alphaproteobacteria; order Maricaulales; family Maricaulaceae; genus Apolloniradiicaulis; species Apolloniradiicaulis salifontis. The sequence continues at coordinate 2,906,905 of NZ_CM132387.1, read as the reverse complement.
CGAGAAGGCGTTCGCCAAGCTCAAGGCCATGCTGCGCAAGGCCGCGGAGCGTACCGTCGACGGGCTCTGGAAAACGATCGGCCGGATCTCGAAAACCTTCACGCCGGCTGAATGCGCCAACTACTTCGTGGCCTGCGGATACGATCCAGACTGGTAGGACTCTGCTCTAATCGGTCCGCGCCGAATTTACGGCTTGTAGTTCCGACGCGGCGATCTTGCGGCCGCGATAGCGCTGGCGCAGGTGCCAGGGCTGGCCGCGGCTGGCGATGAGATCGAACAGCCCGACATGCTTGGCCATCAGCGTGTTGTAATAATCGCGCGGCAAGTGCCCGAAAACCGCCTCGGAAGAATTGATCGACAGGCGCTTCTTCAGGAAATCCATCTTGTTGGCCTGCGCCCACAGGAATTTCTTCAGAGACCAGGCCGGCGTCTTTTTCTTGAAGCGGCCATAGGTGTCTTCATAGAGCGACTTGAACCGGTCGTGCTTGGCCTGCAGTTTCTTGTAGTCCTCGCTCTGGGTGTCTTCGGCCCAGTTGCGGTAATGGTGGATCGCGATCTCGCGGGTGTAGACGATATCCCAGCCGCCGAAGAGAACCTTGGCGGTGAGGTCGGGATCGATCCCGTAATCGCGGAATTCCTCGCTGAAGCCGCCGACGGCGTGCATGACCTCGGTGGGCAGCATGCCCTGATTGACGTTCAACACGCCGATCTGGGAAACGCCGCCGATATAGGGCGCCTTGACGAACGGGCCGTCCTTGTCGCGCACTTTCAGGCCGACCATGCCGATCCGGTCGTCCTTGCGAAGGATCTCCACCGCCTTGTCGAGCCCGTTGTTCACGATCTCGTTGTCGTCGCTCACCCAGCAGACATAAGGGGTCGTCACCTGCCGGAAGACATCGTTGTACGCCTTGGCCTGACCCAGCAGCTCGCCCACGAAAATCGGCCGCACGGTGTCGGAGGCCACCGACTGAAGGTATTCGATCGTGCCGTCGGTCGATCCGGCGTCGGTGACGTAGAGGATATGCGGCAGCCGAGTTTCTCGCGCCACCGAGTCGACGAGGCGCTCGATTTGGTCGCGGCGGTTATAAGTGCCGCAGACGATGGACAGGACCGGTGTATCGGACATCAATGAACCCTAGCTGCTGCCTCGCACCGAGCGGAACCAGTCGACATAGCGCCGCAGGCCGTCGTCCAGGGCGACGTGCGGGGTGAAGCCCAGATGCTCGGTGGTCTTTGAGGTGTCGGCCACGAGATGGCGAGGATCGCCTTCGCGGAACTTGCCGTTGAATGTGAGTTCGACCTCGGCGCCCACCGCTGCGAGCAGACGCTCGGCCAGGTGGCGCACGCTGATCGCGGCCCCGCATGCGCCGTTATAAAGCTCGCAAGAGCCGGCCGGCGTGCGTTCGCAGAGCCGCGCAAGCAGGGCGGCCGCGTCGTCGACATGGAGAAAATCCCGGGTCTCGCCGCCGTCACCCCAAAGCTCGAGGGCGTCCGGTTTTGCGCGCAGGCGCTCCAGAAGATCCCAGAGTAGCTGTTTGCGAAGCCCGTCACCGTAAAGAGAGAAGAAGCGCACGACCGATACGCCGAGGCCGGTCATGCGCGCCTCGTTGCAGGCCAACTGTTCACAGACCTGCTTGTGGGATCCATAAGGCGACATAGGCAGGCTGGGATCGGACTCCCGGCGCGGCGCGTCGTCGATCGCGCCGTAGACGGCCGCGGAAGACACCAGAACGAGGCGCGCCCCGGCGCCTTCATGGCGCAGAAAATCGAGAACCTCGGCTGTGGATCCGACCGACATCTCAAAATCACCGCGCGGATCCTGCCAGGACCGGCCGACTGACGCGCCGCCGGCGGCATGGAGGACGACACCGGGAACCCCGAAACGTTCGCAAGCTGCGGCGAGAAGGCCGCGATCGATGAGGCCGTCGAAATGATGAAGCCGATCGGTGTCGGCGGCGTCAGGGGCTCCAAGGCCAAGCGAAACCACCCGGCGCCCGGAATTCAGCAGGGCGCGTGCGGCGGCCTGCCCGAGGAAGCCGCCGCCGCCGGCGATGAACACCAGATCTTCGCCAGAGGTGGACCGGTTTTGGGCCATGGCGCGCCTCAGGCCTCCGCTTTGGGGGCTAGCTTTCGGCGCACATAGTCGCGGATCCGAAACAACACGGCGTTAAACTCCACCGCCGCCTGAGCCGCCGTCGCGCCTGTGCGGCGCTGGGTGTCGCGGACCGCCGCGATCAGGGCGTCCGCGTCCTGGTCGGTGGCCGGATCGTAGGCCAGGAAGCGTTCCCGCATCGGCCCTGGCGCCTTGACCAGCGTGGCGAGCACCAGAAGGTTTTGCGCCTCTGCGGCGAAGGCGCCGTCCTCCGCTATGATACGACCTGCGATCTTCGCGAGATCCTCGGGGTGATCGCGCAGCGACAGCCGAAGATTGGCGAGAAAGCGGTCGAAATCGGCCCGGTCCAGATCGCCGGCGAGGGTTTGCGTCCAGGTGCGCTCGATCTCCCGAACGGCGACCGAGACGGCTCCGTGGTGCTGGGGCTCATAGCGTTTCGCGGCGCCGGCGGCGATGTCCAGGAACGTGCGGGCCCGGTCTGCGATCAACGCGTTGCTGGCGGCGCGCGCTTCGCCCCGGCTTGGCGCAGGCGGCGGCTCGGCCAGGAAACGGTCCAGCGCCTCGGCGAGGGCGCCGGGATCGTCGGGATCGAAGAATTGCGCCCCCGGCGGAGATTGTTCGCGGTGCACCGGGATGTCGGACAGAACGCCGGAGAGGCCCAGGGCGCGGGCCTCCTCGACAAACGTGCTCCAGCCCTCAAAGCGGCTCGGCTGAATGAAGCCGCGCGCGCCCAGAAGAATGTCGATCTGATCGCGCCGCTCCACCGCGCCGGTCACCAGAACGCGGTCCGCCACGGCGGGATCATCCAGCAGCGCGCGGATCTCCTTTGTGTAGTCCGGCCAGCGGGTGTCCTCGAGCGCACCGGTCATCACCACGTTCAGATCGAGGTCGGGGCGCGCCGCGAGCGCCTTGAAGATCGCAAGGTGGTTTTTGTGCTTCCAGAACTGGTTGCAGACAACCAGATAGCGGTCGGGAAGACCCAGCCGCGCCCGGGTTGCGGCGGCGCCGGCCTCGCTGCGCTCCCACGTTTCCGGTCCGAACACGGCGGGGAAGTGGAACACGCTGTAGCGACCGTCCTCCGGCTCGCCGAACAAGCTGACGGTGTCGCTAAGCGCCTGTTGCGATGAGAATACGCAGGCCGCCGGGCCAAGCGCGAGAGAGCGATATTGCAGGAAGCGACGCTGGCGCTCGGCGTCGTCGAACATGTCCGGCCGGTGACGGCATTGCCAGTCAGGAATCCAGCCGCCCCAGCAAACGCCGTAGGCCGCCTCGGGCAGCTGGGTGGCCGGATACACGAAATCCAGGTCGAGCGAAGCGGCTGCGGAGAGCGGCGCGATCGCATCGGCCAGATCGGCATGGTCGGCCGCGATTGTTTCTGACTCCGGCGCCGTCGTCAGAAATGTGACGCGCGGGCGTTCCGCCGCCGGCAGCGAATGCAACATGCGTGCTATGTTCAGGACGTAATTAACGCCTCCAAGCCATCCGGGACTGTAGAGCACGCGAAGGCCGATATGCATTGCCGCTCCCCCGAGGCAGGCGAAATAGTCGCAAGGCTTCCCTAAGCCAAAGCCGCATGTACTGTAAAGTTTGCGTTGCGGTTCAAACAGGTTGCGGGTCAGGCCTCAAGCCGGTAAGCACGCGGCGAAAGCTGGCGCGCGGCGGGGGTAAGCGCATGAGAGTTTCAGTTTCGCCGGACGACCATGCTTTTGCCGATGGTCCGGTGTTCGCACGGATCGACAGCCTCGAGGCCGCGCGGGCCGCGCTCGAGCCCTGGGGCGATGCCTCGGTTGACCGTCATGCCGGCGAGCTTCTTGACGTCTGGTCGCGTTTTGCGGCCGCCAGCATCCTTGGCGATGGAATTCGTCTCGGACTTGGCGCGCGCATCGTCAATCTGAACGATCCCGGCGCCGTCAAACTCTCCGGCCCGGCCGCCATACGCGGCGTTCTGCGCGCGGATGCGGGCGGGCGCATCGAAATCGGTGAATTCTGCTATATCGGAGACGGCGTCGTCATTTCCGCCCACCAGAGCGTGAGCGTCGGCCGGTGCACGTTGTTGGCCCACGGCGTGCAGATTTTCGACAACAATTCCCATCCGACCCAGACCTTTCAGCGTGAAGTCCAGTTTCGGCGCATGCTGGGCGACAAGAGCGTTTACGTGCCCATGAAGATCGGCGCGGCGCCGGTGGCGATTGGCGCCAATTGCTGGATCGGAATGAATAGCCTAATCATGCGTGGCGTATCGATCGGGGATGGCACGATCGTTGCTGCGGCCAGTGTCGTGACGTCCGATCTGCCTGCGGGCGTCGTGGCGGCCGGCAACCCCGCGCGCATTGTCCGCGAGCTGACGACAGAAGAACTGGAACTTTCGGCGGGCGAGAGCTAAACCCTCGCGCGCCGCCCTTTGTTAGGAGACTGAGCCCGTGTCTACGAAAGCCGAACGCTTTGGACCGCTGCCCGCCGGCACGGTGTTGCCCGAGCCCGATTACACCAACGACGCCGCGCGCGCCGAGAATGTCTGCGCGCCGCCTGTGGGCGAGGGCGAGACCGAGTGGTACCCCCCGGTGATGATCGGCGCCGACGCGGTCGGCCGCACCATTGCGAAGGACTGCCGCAAATATCTTGATGAAGGCGTCGCTCTGCTCGATCGCCTCGAGCCTGACGCCTATATCGAGTACCTGAAGGGGTACTACAAGCGCGGTCTGGACCGGTTCGGCGACGATTGGGGCTATGTGGACATTCTCACCGCCATGCTTGGCCTTGGGGAAATCCTGCAGCCCAACAGCTATCTGGAAATCGGCGTGCGGCGCGGGCGCAGCGTCTGTGCGCTGGCGCACAAGCGGCCGGCCGCACACGTCGCCATGTTCGACATGTGGGTGCCCAACTATGCGGGCATGGACAATCCGGGCCCGGAACACGTCGTGAAAGAGCTCGACAAGATCGGGCATACCGGCGTGCGCGAGTTCATCGACGGCGACTCCCACAAGACCCTGAAAGCCTACTTCGCCGAGCACCCCGACCGGTATTTCGACCTGATCACCGTTGACGGCGATCACTCCAATCTGGGTGCGGCCGAAGACATCGCCGACGTGCTGCCGCGGCTGTCGATCGGCGGCGCGGTGCTCTTTGACGACACCTGCAACCCGAACGTGGCCGGTCTCGGCGAAGTGTGGAAGCGCATGCTGGTCGATAATCCGCGCTTCTCCTCTTACACCTACTCTGATGTCGGCTACGGCATCGGGTTCGCGATCCGCCGTTATTGATCCCTTTCGCGCGTCTGGCCGCGCGCCTCATGGCGCGCGCGCCCGGCCCAGCAACGCAGGAGACCGGTATGAGCGACGGGCTGACCGCTCCGCCGAAATTTCCCGGAGCCCAGGCGCCGTTCGCGCCGGAGAAGGGCTTCCCGGACTGGTCGGCGCTGATCGAGCAGTTCGGCAAGGCCTGGCCCGAAGCGGTGTCGAGCGCGGGCGGAAAACGGGTGCTCATCGCGTCCAATACCGGCATGCACGGCGCGGTGACGACGATGGACTCCATGCTCGCCCTGGCGCTGACCGCTCGCGGCGCGCACGTGTCCCGGGTGTTCTGCGACGGCGTGCTTCAGGGCTGCCTCATCCCGGTGATCTCGGAGGCCACGCCGCCCGAGATGATCGCCGGGCGGGGTCTAGTGGGTCGGCTGTGCAAGGCTTGTTTCAACCGCGGCACCAACAACCACCGGCCTTCGGGGCTTCCCGAACACCGGTTTTCCGACCACCTGAAGCCGGAAGACTATGCGCGCGCCGAAGCGCTCGCCGCCGAGCCGGCCATGGCCGACATCGCGTCCTGGCGTCTTGATGATCTGCCTGTAGGCGAGCACGCCTACGCCGGCGCGTTGCGGTACTTCGGGACGGGCGATCTGTCCGGGCAGGACCTTGCCGAACCGGTGCTGCGCCGGTATCTCGAAGGTGCGATTCTTGCGGCCTGGGTCTATGACCGCATCATTGATGCGGCGAAGCCGGACGTCGCGGTGCTCCACCACGGGATCTACAGCCCGCAGGGGGTCGCCGCGGCGGTGTGCCGCAAGCGCGGCGTGCGCGTGGTCACCTGGGTCGTGGCCTACCGCAAGAACTGCTTCATTTTCAGCCATGACGACACCTACCATCACACCCTGATGGACGAACCGACCGAGCAATGGACCGACATCACCCTGTCGGGCGGCGAGCGCGAGGCGCTCCAGTCCTATCTGGCAAGCCGCGCCACCGGAGGACGTGACTGGATCTATTTTCATAAAGATCCGGAGCAAAGCTTTGAATCGTTCGCCCAAGCACGCGGAATCGACACCGGCAAGCCGGTCGTCGCGGTCCTCACCAATGTGATGTGGGACGCCCAGCTGCACTATCCCGCGAACGCGTTTCCCGGCATGAAGACCTGGATCCTTGAGACCGTGGAGTATTTCCGCGTGCGCACCGATCTGGAGGTCGTCATCCGCGTGCACCCGGCCGAGGTGCGCGGCGCCGTTGTGTCGCGCCAGCGCGTCGCAGACGAGATCGCCGCGGCTTTCCCAGACCTTCCCAGCCACATCCATGTCGTTGGCCCGGACGAGGAGGCCAGCACCTATGCGATAGCGGCGGCGGCCAATGCGGTGGTGATCTACGGAACCAAGATGGGCACCGAGCTTACGCCCGCCGGCAAGCCTGTGATCGTCGCGGGCGAGGCGTGGATCCGCAACAAGGGCCTGACTCAGGACGCGCGCAGCCGCGAGCACTATTTCGAATTGCTAGACCAGTTGCCGCTGGACGAGGGCCAGTGGGTTCCCGATCAGGAGCGCGCGCTGCGCTACGCCTTCCACTTCTTTTTCCGTCGCATGATTCCGTTGCCCTTCATGGAGCCGAACGGCACGGGCGCCATGTTCGACGTCAACATTTCCGGGCTCGACCAGTTCGCGCCCGGCCGCAATCCGGGTCTAGACACAATCATGGACGGCGTCCTTGATGGCGCTCCGTTCACGTACCGCGCCGAGACCCACGGCATTCACGACCGGCAAGCCCCCGCCAAGTCAGCGTAACCAATGGGATTCCTATGAGCCAATCGAAAAAAACCGCGCTTGTGACCGGTGTGACCGGTCAGGACGGGGCCTATCTCTGCCGCCTTCTTCTGGAGAAGGGCTATGAAGTGCACGGGCTGCGCCGCCGCGCCTCGAGCTTCAACTCCACACGTCTGGAGGACATCTACGCGGACCCCGCGCTGGACACCTCCAGGCTGACCCTGCACTACAGCGACATGACGGATTCCACCAATCTGATCCGTCTGATCAACGAGGTGCGTCCGGACGAAATTTACAACCTCGCCGCCCAGAGCCACGTGAAGGTGAGCTTCGAAACGCCGGAATACACCGCGAACGCCGACGCGATCGGCGCTCTGCGCCTGCTTGAAGGCATCCGTATTCTCGGCCTTGGCGAGACCACGCGATTCTACCAGGCCTCGACCTCGGAACTGTACGGGTTGGTTCAGGAAGTCCCGCAGTCGGAGACGACGCCCTTCTATCCGCGCAGCCCTTACGCGGCGGCGAAGCTCTACGCCTACTGGATCGTGGTCAATTATCGTGAAGCCTACGGCATGCACGCCTCCAACGGCATCTTGTTCAACCACGAAAGCCCGCTTCGCGGCGAGACCTTCGTGACGCGCAAGATCACGCGTGGCGCGGCGGCGATTTCGCTGGGTCGCCAGGACGTGCTGCGTCTGGGCAATCTGGACGCCAAGCGCGACTGGGGCCATGCCCGCGAATACGTGGAAGGCATGTGGCTGATGCTGCAGCAGGACCAGGCGGACGACTACGTGCTCGCCACCGGTGAAACCACCGAGGTGCGCACCTTCGTCGACTGGGTGTTCGAAGAGGTGGGGCTGCCGCTGGAGTGGACCGGCTCGGGCCTCGACGAGAAGGGCGTATGCAAGAAGACCGGCCGCACGCTGGTCGAGGTGGACCCCGCCTTCTTCCGTCCCACCGAAGTCGAGTTGCTGCTGGGCGACCCTTCGAAGGCGAAGGCGAAGCTGGGCTGGACCCATAAGACCAGCCCGCGCGACCTCGCCGTCGAGATGGCCCGTTACGACCTGGAACTGATGAAAACCGCTCCGGTCGTACGGGAGAGCTGAGGCATGTACGCGCTCGAAGGAAAGAAAGTCTGGGTCGCAGGACACCGCGGCATGGTCGGCGCGGCGACGGTGCGCCGCCTCGAGGCTGAAGGCTGCAACGTCTTCACCGCCGGACGTGACGTCGTCGACCTGGTTCGCCAGGAGCAGGTCGAGGCCTTCTTCGAGCGCGAGCGGCCCGACGCCATCGTCGTCGCCGCCGCGAAAGTCGGCGGGATTCTTGCCAATATGAGCTATCCCGTTGATTTTCTATATGAAAATCTCATGATCCAGGCGAACCTCGCCCAGGCCGCCCACAATAGCGGCGTGGAGAAGGTGCTCTTCCTGGGGTCCAGCTGCATCTATCCGAAATTCGCCGAGCAGCCGATACGCGAAGACAGCCTTCTGACCGGGCCGCTTGAGGCGACCAATGAGTGGTACGCCATCGCCAAGATCGCCGGCATCAAGCTCGGCCAGGCCTATCGCGCGCAATACGGCGACGACATGATCTCGGCGATGCCGACCAATCTGTACGGACCCGGTGACAATTTCGACCTGCAGTCCAGCCACGTGCTGCCCGCGCTCATCCGCAAGGCCCATGAGGCCAAGCTCGCCGGCGCGTCCTCCATCGGCATCTGGGGCACCGGCACGCCTCGCCGCGAGTTTCTTCACTGCGACGATTGCGCCGACGCTCTGGTCTTCCTGCTCAAGAACTACTCCGGCGCCGATCATATAAATGTCGGGTTCGGCGAGGACGTGACGATCCTCGAGCTGACCGAGATGGTGTGCGACGTGGTCGGCTTCGATGGCGCGATCGTCAAGGATGAGAGCAAGCCTGACGGGACGCCGCGCAAGCTGATGAGCGCGGACCGGCTGCGCGAGCTGGGCTGGACGCCCAGCATCCCTCTGCGTGACGGAATAGCCTCCACCTACCAGTGGTTCCTGGAGAATGTGGCCTGAGCGCGGATCCGCCGAACGACGCCCGCGCAGCAATCATCGCGACCGCGCTGGAGCGCCGCCACGAAGCCGAGGTTGGTTGCGCACCGTTTCACCGAATTCAGAAGGACGCCGCCGCGACGCTTGAAGCGGTCGGGCGGGACGGACCATGCGTGCTTATGCTCGGCGACAGCCTTTCGCGCGGGCCGTCTCCCCGGCCTGACGGCGCAGACATCTTCGACCATCCCGATCTGATGTTCAACGCCGTGGCGATCGAGGGCGGATCGCCCTTTCGCGCCTATGCGCCAGGGCAGTTGCTGGACGAGGTCGCCATCGGTCTTGCTCGACTATTGCGCCCAGGAGATGTGTTGGTGCTGCAGGACGCGGGGCCCCATCACGGCGTCGCCGCACTCGCCGGCCTGGCCGTTGAGCGCTTGATCGCCGCGGCGCGGCCCGGTGTCCGGCCGGTGGCTGTGACCGCTCCGGCCGATGCGCACACACCGGCCGCCTGCGACTGGTCCACGCCGCTTTCCCCGGCCGGCTCGGCGAACGACGCCGTACGCGAGGCCGCGCGGCGGTGCGCCGCCGGAGTGGTCGATCTGGAACGGTTGCGGCCTGTTTGGGACGCTGAGCTCTCCGTCATCGGTCTACGCGTGCTCGAGCCGGACGGCGTTCACCTGACACGCGCCGGCGGAGCGCTTTACGCCGCGGCCGCGGCCGGCGCGGCGGCCGTGGTGAACGAGCGCGCGGCGCGGGCGCTTGCGGGCGCTGTGGATGGAGAAAGCGGGAGCCGGTTCACAAGGCTGGCGGCTTCAGCTATGAGGTCTGGGGTGGCTGCGGTCGGTCCTGACATCGGGGCCGAACGCGCGGCGAGCAGGGGATTATGAGCAGCAAACCGCAGATCAAAGAGACGGTGATCGAGCCCAACCGGCCACTCGGTTTCGGCGACATCGCCGAGGTGTTTCGCTATCGGGGCCTGCTTTGGTCGATGACCGTGCGGCGCTTCAGGGGCGACTTGGCCGACCTGCAATTGGGCGTGATATGGTTCGTGGCCCGTCCGCTGTTGATGCTCGCCGTATTCACCATGTGGCGCAATCTGTCCGGCGCCAATATGGGCGTCGACATGTCCTACCCGACCTATCTCTATTCCGGTCTGATACTCTGGTTCTACTTCACAGAGGCTGTTCAAAACACCGCCGGCGCGGTGCAGCGTGACGCCGGCCTTATTCGCAAGGTCTATTTTCCACGGCTGATCAGCCCGTTGACCGCCGTACTCGCTCCGCTCACCGCGCTGGCGGTGGCCAGCGTTCCGCTGGTCGTGATCATGGTGCTCACCTCCACCGTGCCGGACTGGAAAATCCTGCTGCTGCCGCTTGTCCTGTTCCAGGCTGCGCTGCTGGCCTTCGGCCTTGGGTGCCTGTTCGCCGCACTGAGCGTGAACTCTAATGACTGGGACCGCGCGCTGGCGCTGGCGCTTTATATCGGATTGTTCATCTCGCCGGTTATCTTCTCGCCGGCGCTGCTTGCGGAATCGCGCGGCTACTGGGTGTATCATCTCAATCCGATGGCCGGCACGCTGGTGGCGCTGCGCTCCACGCTGGAGGCGGACGTGGCGTTTCCGGTGCAGGAGTTCGCCTACTCGGCCGGGTTCACCGTGGTGTCGATTCTTGTCGGCTTCTTCCTGTTCCAGCGCCTCGAGCGCGCGCTTCTGGATCGACTGTGACCAAGATTGAAACCCGCCTGCCGGATCCGGCAGAGTCCGATGAGACCGGAACGGCCGTTGCGACGGTTCCGGAAGACTCATTCGTGATTTCCGTCGAAAATCTGGGGAAGCGCTACAAGATCGGCAAATCGGCCGGCGCGCCGGTGCAGGTCCTCCCCGATTTCGGCTGGGCGTTCCGCCGGATAACGCCCGGCGGGCGCCGCAAGGTCGCCGAGCAAAATGAAGCCGACACGCTGTGGGCGCTCAAAGACATCAATTTCACCATCCGGCCGGGCGAGCGCGTCGGGGTGATCGGACGAAACGGCGCCGGCAAATCGACCCTTCTCAAAGTGCTCTCTCGCGTCACCTATCCCACGGTGGGCCGCGCCCGCGTGCGCGGGCGCCTGACTGCGCTGCTTGAGGTGGGCACGGGCTTCTCCGAGGTGCTCACCGGGCGCGAGAACATCTATCTGAACGCCAACATGCATGGGCTTGGCCGGGCCGAGGTCGACGAGCGCGTTGATGAAATCATTGATTTCGCTGAAGTGCGGCGCTTCATCGACACACCTCTGCGCTTTTATTCAAGCGGCATGCGGTCGCGCCTCGCCTTCGCCGTGGCGGCGCATCTGGAGCCCGACGCGCTGCTTCTGGACGAGGTGCTGGCGGTGGGAGACATCGCGTTCCAGAAAAAGTGCCTTGAGCGGATGCAGGACATCACCCAGGGCAGTCAGGCGCTGATCTTTGTGAGCCATTCCATGGATTCCGTCATTCGCTATTGTGACCGGTGCCTCTGGATCGATGCCGGCCGACTGCGCATGGACGGGCCGGCCGCTGAGGTCACCGAAGCCTATGTCGGCGAAGTAATGGGGCTGAAGTCGCACATGCGCCTTCCTGATTCGGTCCGCCGGCCGCCGCCGCCCGATCAGTGACATCCTCGTCCCTCGGCTGGAACAGGGGAAATTTAATGGACAAGAACGAGCTGGAGCGCCGCCTCGGCGATGCGTTGCTCGCCGGCGCCGGCGCCGCGTCCGCGCGTTTTGTTGCGTGCGAAGTGCGCGACGAAGACGGCAAGAGGGTGCTGCTGCGCCCGGCGGACGCCGCCGTGACGATCCGCCTGGAATTCGAGCTGGACAAGCCGGCGCGTCTGGTGCCGGCCCTCGGGCTCAGCCTTGAAGACGGGCGCGGCCTGGCGTTCTGGGCCGTGCATGAGGCAGCGCCCGCTCAAGCTCTGGACGCCGGGCGTCACACCGCCGAGATGACGATTCCGGGCTGTTTTCTGGCGGTCGGCCCCTACAAGGTGAGCGGAGCCCTTCTCTCGCTTGATGGCGAGCCGGCGCTCGCCGCAGGACCCGAGACGCTCGTCTCGTTCTACGTGGTCGAGGAAAGCGATCCGGAGGGCTCTGCACGCGGGCCGCATATTGATCATACCACCGGCCTCATGCGGCCGCGGCTCAACTGGAGCGTCGGGGATCTTGAAGAGGCTCAGGGCGGCGAACGCAAGCCGGCTCCCGGTCTTGATGAAATCGCCGAGGAAGGGGTGGCCGAGCTGGTGTCGGCCACCGTCGCCGATGAGCACGGTGACGCCGTGACGACGCTATCTCGCGGGGATCGGGCGACGATCGAACTGGTTTGGCGCCTTGATCAGCCTTGCATTTTTGCGGCGAGCTTCGGTGTGATCGACGAGCGCGGCGTGGCAGTTTTTCGCTCTACGCTTCGCGAATACAGGATTGAGTCCCTCCTCTGTCCGGCGGGGCATCGTTACGGGGTCGTATGGCTGCCTCTGGAGCGGCTGCGTCCCGGTCAGTATTCGATCGACGCGGCCGCATCGGATCCGCGGACGCGGCCGCTCCGCCGGTATTTTCGGGAAGCCATGGTCGCACGGTTCACCCTTGTGGCCGAGGGCGAGGCCGGCGGCGCCCAGCTTGGCGCGGTGCGCGCGCCGGTGAGCTGGACGCCCATCGTGAAAGCCTGAGGGCCCTCAGCTCTCCACACCATAGCGCAGCTTGCGATAGACCCGCAGCACAGGCTGCAAGGGCGGCGCATTGCGAACCCACGCGCGCAGCTTGCCGGTCGCGCTCGTCGGCGGGGGCGGCGGCGGGGGTGCGGCCACCAGGATTTCGCCGCTGAGTGGGCCCATTTGAACGGTGACCGAAGGTCCCCGGCCAAGAGATTCCGGCAGCGGAACAACGACGGTGGCGGCGCCTTTATTGTTGTTCAGCACCACGACCCCGCGTTCGAACTGACGCATGAACACATGGTCTGCAAGTTGCTGCCGGCGGCCGGTCGGTTCGCCGATATCGGTGTCCCAGAAATCGAAATAGGCCTCACTGGCGAAGATATCGAAAACTTCGGTGGGGTGGGTGTAGATCAGAGTGTGGTAGTGCCGATTGGCGAACAGCAAAAAGAAGCAGGTGAAATGTTTCGCCAAGTGGCGCTCAATCCCGGCGTCCGTGCGCTTATATCGCTCAAGCCAGCCCGAAATCACATCCTCGGTGCCATGATATCGATAACTGCCCACCTTGAAGATGATCTTTTTCTTGAAAATGGCGGACTCTGTAATGAACCGCTCTATCCGGTCGTAATAGTCTTCTTCGCCACTGAGGTAGGTCTTCCATTCCCAGCGGAACGGCTGCTCCCAGAAAAGACCGTCGCAGGCCTTGGCGAACATCCTTGTCATGGTCGGCTCGGTCACAGCGATGCTGTCCAGCATCATGCCGTTCAGGAACAGCTCTTTACCGGCCGCCTTCAACTTTTGATGAATATCAGTCATCAAAAGAAGTTGCGACTCCTGGAAGTTATCCACCCAGCTTTCAGGGAGCTTGTCGATCAGTGTGGGCAGGCCGAACGCGTAGCGCCGCACCGCATAGTCGATCAGTACGGCATCAAGCTCGCCCTCCACCGTCCGTTTCGCCACTCGTGTGGCGATCATCCGGCGCACTTCAGGCCTGCGGATATCGAAGACGTCGCCGCTGGCCACCAACTCCCCGACATCCTTGAAATGGAGCCGGTCGTTCGGATCCAGGCTGTCTTCGGGGTAGTGAAGATAGCTGGACTCCGGCATCTTCTCGCTCGAGGAAAACAGCGTTCCGTCGACGAAATTGACCACCGCGTAGCCGATGAGCTTCTTCTTCAGCCCGTGCTTTTCAAACAGCGCCCTGAGCAGGCGCGCATAACGCATTTCCTGGGAAAGCCGTCCGAATTGCTCATCGTAGTGGTATGGCGAATTGGCGTGTTTGGCGTAGTTGAGATAGTCCGCAAGCGCCTGGGGATCGGCGCCCTCAAGCACGTCAGTGCGGCGGCCTAGCTCGAGGCGAAGCAGGTGGCGGCAGGAGCTCGTTCCGACCGGGATGAAGCGGTTCATACGCTTGCTATTGACCCAAGGGTCCCCGAAGGGATTCAGGATCCGCTCGGTCCGGGTTTTGACATCCCTATGGGCGATCTTCTCCGGTGATGAAAACCGGGCCAGGCCAAGAGCGCGTCCGTCGCAGGACTCAGACCGGAGATTGACGCGCTCCATCCGCGCTCTTTGCCGCTCCGCCGCCTGCTCTTGGAGGCTGAGTTCGGGCGTCATTGGAACGATGGGCTCCGCAGCGGCTATTCTGGCGACGCTCCTGCTGCGGCCGGGCTTGGATCGAGGGGCTTTTTTCCGGGTTGAAAGACGCTCGGTTTTCGCCGGCCGTCCCGCTCCAGCTGCTGGAGACGACACTTTGGAGCTTTTGGCTTTGGCGCTCTTTCGAGCCGGCCCGCCAGAAGCGGAAGAAGCCGACGGCGCACGCGCACTGGAAGCGGGCGCCTGGCTGGCCGCCCGCGTTTGCGTCGCGGTGGGGTCGCCGCTGGAGCGTGTCGCAGCGCGTTTCGATTCGCCAGTGGCTTTCCGGGCGCCGCTCCGGGCCTTCTCGCGAGCCGCCGCCGGCGCATCCGTGCTCGAATCCCGTTCGGCTTTTTTCTTCCGCGCCGGCGATTTTGACGGTCTGGCCGTTGAGGGCTTGGCAGCCGATTTCGGTGTTGCTTGCCCCGGGCCCGTCGCGTCGTCGCGCTCCGCCGGCGCTCCTGTGTCGTTAGATTGCGCCCCAGAGCCGCGGACTCGCCGTGTAGTGGCCATTAATCGTTCCCCAATGTTTAGATGTCACGGCTCTGCGCCCGCCCGTCCCCTCGTGGCGTCTCACAAAATCAGGTTGGTTCAGTCCAGGACTCCAGAGGCCCGTAGACCAGGCTTTCGCCAAGAAGAGCAGACTCGAATGCGCTGGACGGCTTTAAAGTAACCCCCGCCATCCGGTTGCGCATTTCGCCGTCGCCCTCATAAAGCGGCGCCCAGAGATATGTCGGCAGATTGTATTCGATCGAAAGCATGAGACGCGGCCGGCCGCCTGGTCGCGCGCCTCCGTGGAGACAGCGGCAAGTATCACAGAAGCTGACGGTGCCGGCCGGACCGGTCGCCGTGCGGATTGCGCCGGGCGCAACGACCGTATCATCCATCCGGTCGAGGATGAGACGTTGATCCGTGAAAAGCGGTTCGCTCGCAGCGGCGCCCGCAGACATGAAAGGGCCGGAGTCTTCATCAACATCAGTAATGTATACGAAGACTTTAACCTGAGTTCTGTCCTCGGGGTCAAAGTGTAGGCGTTGCGACGACTTCCTATGAAACTCGTTATTGCGGGCCAGAGATATCGAATAACCAGTCAGTATCGGAAGGGCGCCAAAGTACCGTGTGATCGGGACAAGCAAGTCCGGGCTCGTCGCCAGGGCGTACGCGGCGCTATCTTGACCGTAGCCGGACTTTCCTGCGCTGATGACGTACTCAAGACTGCCCTTCCCGACGCGCTCGGCTTCGAGCCCGCCTGTTTCGTCGAAAATTTTGCGGGCCTCGTCTACGGCTGCGATAACTTTGGGGCGGTTTGTGAGGTCAAGTGTTGCAAACGCGTCCGCAGCTCGCAGGTCCAGCCCGGCCGCTTCCGGCGCGGCGTCGTCCGAGTGCTGCTCACAATAGGCGCGGCCAAGCTCGGAACGCTGCTGTAGCAGAGGGGCCTTTATGCGCCGAGCAAGGTCCGCGTAAGCGGCGCGTTGACCCATCGAGCCGCGAACCATGAGAAACTCGCGGTCAAACGATTTCGCAGCCCGTAAAAAGTGCTCAATCTCGACAACTTTGATATTGAGCCGGTCCACCTCCGCCTGAAGCGGATTAATGACGACCGGCGCGCTGCTTCCAGCTGCGTCCGTAGCTGTCATTCCCTCATCCCCCGATCGTAGGCGCTCGGTTAAGCACTTCAGGTTCGCACTGGCAATCCTTTAGTGTCGTGGTCAGGGCCGCCGACCCCGTCGCCAGTCCCCGACAGCGGGCTTGCGCTTGCCTGCAATCTTGCCCGCAGCTCCGTTTCGCTCGCCCTGGCGGCGTCCAGACGCTCGCGCAATGCGCTATTTTCACGGATCTGCGCCTCAAGGGCGGCGCGTGCGGACTGGACCGCGGTTTTCAACGCTGCAGCGGGCGATCCGCCTGAGATATCAAGATCCAGCTTGGTCGCGACACTTTCCAGCTCGCGCCTGACCTTCAGGCCAGCTTGCGCTTGCGAGAGCGCCTCGGTCGTTGACTGGAGCCGTTGTTGGGTGGCGCCGAGCTTCTCGATCAAGGTTCGGGCCTCGGCCGCTTTCTTTTCCACGAGGCTGACGAGCTGTGCGCGCGAGGCGTTTGACGATTGCGCCAGTTCAGCCAGCCGTAGCGCCAGGGTTTGACGCTGGCCCTCTAAGGTCTCAAGCCTCTGCCTGAGCGCCTTGTTGTCATCGCTTTGTTGCGCGGCCCGCGCGCTGGCAGCTTCACTATCAGCCTCGGCTTTTTTCAGGAGGGCTTTGAAGGCGTCGACTCTCGCACCGCTGCGCTCGCCCGCGTCCTTGAAGGCCTCCAGAAGGTTGCGGCGTTCTTTTTCGGTCCTGGCCAGGCGCTCCTTCAGGTCTTCAATGGTGGCGTTGCGCTGTTCGACCCGTTGGTTGATGTCGTTGTTTTCGCTTTTCGCGGCCTGCAGCATGGCTTCCAGCGCTTTGGCTTGCGCACCGCTGCGCTCACCAGCTTCCTTGAGGGCATCCAGAAGGTTGCGGCGTTCTTTTTCGGTCTTGGCCAGGCGCTCCTTCAGGTCTTCAATGGTTGCGTTGCGCTGCTCGACCCGGTCGCTGATGCTCTTGTTTTCTTTTTTCGCGGCTTGGAGCAGCGCCTCAAACGCCTTTGTCTGCGCCGCACTGCGCTCCGCGGACTCGGCGAGCGATGTCTCAAGCGCGGCCACCTGGCCATCGCGCTCGCTCAGCCGCCTCAAAAGCTCCTGCCTCGCCGCCTCGGCCTCTGTCTGGAGCAAACGTAACTGGTCTTCGAGTTTCACTTTCGCGGCTTCGAGCGTTTCGCCGCGTTTCATCCAATCAGCGAGCAGTATCTTGGCGTTGGCGAGTTCCGCGCGCAGGCGATCGACTTCCTGCTTGAGCGCAGGCAGCGGGCGGTCCGCGTCGAGGTCAAGCTTTTGCGCAAGAGAGGCGAGCTCGCCCTCCACCTTGGCGATCTGACTGACTTTAATGAACTCGGCGCGTAGCGCGTTAGTCGCCTCGGCGCGCTTGGTGAATTCCAGCTCGAGTGCTTTGTATTCATCCGCTGCGGTGTTCAGCCGGGCCAGCGCACCCTCAAGGCGACGCTCGGCGGTTTTTGATCGCGCTTCAAGCGCGGATATGCGCCGTGAGACGGTCTTGGCCAAGGGTTCACTCAGGTCGTCGCGCTCGCTGCGAACGGTCGCAGCTACGGCTTGTAGCTGGCTTTCAAACGCTTCGGTATCAGCCTTGGCGGCCTTGTGGCGCTCGTCGATGAGCGCGTATCGTTCATCGACGTTGAACGTATACGTTTCAAGTCTCTCAAGGCGCCAAACCCGCCAGCGCGAAAGCAGTTGTCCGGCGTGCGCATTAAACGCCTCGGCCACTTTGGGACTGAAATGGTCCCGCCACGCGCCGGTTCGGCCCTTGTAGAAGGTCCCCGCTCGACGGTTAAAAGCGGCGCGGGCGGCGTAGGCGACCCGTTCCGGGTCCGCTTCGACTCCTAAATGATCGCAGATTTCCTCAAAGGTACGGCGCTGGCGCTCGGCGGTGCCACCGCCCTCAGGGCCCACAAGGTCTTCAAAGCAGACGGTCAGCACGCCCGGCTGTCCAATCCAGCCAAGGAAGCCGTCGACATAATCGGCGAAGGCGATCAGGTCGCCATGCCCTTCCAGAAGCGAAATCAACGCATCCTCGTCGTCCAGCTCCGCAAGGCGCTTCGCCAGATGTTCAGGCTTTGACTGACTGCGGGCGTAGTTGAGCATGCTCACGAGTACGTCGCGCGGATCGCGCCACACGAAGATCGAGCGGCGTTCTGCGTCCCTCAGCGCGTCGGCGACCGGGGCTAAAAATGGCAGATGCTTCTGCGCGATCTGACGAGCGCGCAGCGCTCCGATTGCGGCTACAGCCTCTTTCGCCGGTGAAAAGTCAGCCGGGGAGGGCGCGATGGCGCGATCAAGGCTGAATACAATAACACCATCGTGATCCGCGTAAACGAGATCATGAACCGATGCGTTGAATGACTCGTCCATGCTGACGCGCTCAAACCCAAGCGCCGAGAAAAAAGTATAGATTAAATTCTTGCCACTCTTGGGAAGTGAATTAAAAAATACACCTTTTTCTCTGGAATTTTCTTGAGGCGCTTCCTTAGCGCTTTTCACAACATTCGATCGGGGCATATGTGTCCTTCGAAACACGAGCTATTACGACTGTTGGCAACAGATTTTCGCCTACAAGGCGAAAAATGCACATTTGCCCCCGGTATGCTCCTGCTGTTCTGTTTACTTTTTCTTGTTTGGCTCATTTCGGCTTTCAGTCGTGCGGACTGTCGCAGACGCTTTGCGCGTGCTGCGCTTGGCCGCAGGGGTGGCGCCAGGCAGTGGCGCTGCCGCACCACGCGTCGCCTCTGTGTTCTGCGAGGCGCTTAAATGGCGGCCGCCAGATCCTTGCGCCGGCGACGGCGGGGCGTCTCCGGCCGTCCGCGCTGTTTTTTTGCGGCGATTTGGCGCAGCACCGCCTGTCTTGGCTGCTGGTTTGGCCTTTCTTGCCGGTTTGGCGCCGCCTGATGGCGATGCGGCGGCTTTCGCAGAGCCGGCACTGTTCGCAGTCGCGCCTCCCCGGGGTGCGGCAGGCTTCCTGGTCCGCTTGGCCTTCGCCGGCGCCCGCCGCGAGGTTTCGGCCTCCGCCGCTTGGTCAAGAGTGCGTTGCTCCGCCTCGCGCAATGGCCGCCACAGTGCTTCGATACTGTCGCCGGGCTCCAGGTCAAGAGTAAGCTTGCCCATCTTTCGAACGGGTTCGCCACTGACGAGCTCCGGCCACAGCCGACGCATCTGCTCGCGATCATAGTCCATCACCGCGTTATTCGACTCGCGCAGCGATTCGGCGATCCCGACATAGTGCTCGCAGATGGAGTCTCGTGAATCGAGGATCGCGTATCCGGCCCTCCAAAGTCTGAGCGATAGATCCGTATCAGCTTTGTAGAAGACATAGTCGTCCTCGTTCGCGAACCCGACCGCCTCAAGCGCCCGTTTTGAGTAGACACCATGATTGACCATCAGGTTCCCGCCGAGGGTGCGCTGCACATAATACTGCGTTTCTTCAGGCCAGTTCCGGAAATAGAACGCGCATCCGCCCACGGAAAGGCCGACGCTGCGCGCCTGCTCCATTCGGGCCAGACCCGCCTTGATCGCGCCTGGAAGAAGCCGGCAATCGTCGGAAATCATGACCACGTTCTCGGCCGCCGCGGCTTTGAAAGCGATGTTCATGAATCCGCCCCATGAGCGGCGCCGCATTTTCAGATCGCCCGCCTCAAAGCGGTTATTTTGAACCACCGTTATGATATCGGGCTGCGAGACCAGCCATTCCAGCGCTCCATCCTTGGAGCCGCCGTCGATGACGATTATCTCGCCATCCAGCGTCTCCAGCTCCTGCCTGACTGAATCGATCGCGATCTTGAGTAACTCGACCCGGTCGAGACTGCCCAAAACGACACTGACATCCGGCCGCCGGCACAAGGAGGGGTGGCGCGGCTCGAGGTCGGGCGAGTCGGCGCCGACGGGCCGGACTGGTTCGACGTCCAGATCGCTCAAGAACGCCTTCGCCGCGCCGGCTTGAAATGCGGCGCGCCTTTCCAGCGCGACATCAAGCGACCGCTCACCCTGGGGGGCGGCCGTATCGCCTTTGTTTTCCGCGCCGCCAAAGGCGAGTCTGACTCGACGCATGAAGTCGCGCATTGTTTTCACCCACCCAGCCCGTATTCCACGATCAAATCCGGTACGCCCCGCGTACATCCTAACGAAATCGTTTTCTGACCTTCAGCGCAAGAGCGCGGCTCTTGCGGGCGAAGACAGGGCGCAGTAGAGGACCCGGACGGTTTTGAAAACAGTGGGGGACGAAATGTCGGGAAAATCCAATGTCGGCGAAGCGCTCCAGCGTATGGGCAAGCGCAAGCTTGGAATTCGGTCCTTCATCAATCTCGGATCGGGCGCCGGAGACGATATCGGGTTTTACCGGTCGGTCTGGCCGGACATGAGCGCCCTGATGGTTGAGATGGACACGCGCTTCGTTCCTGGTTTCAAAAAACTTGCGAAGAAGCACGCGGATTTTCACTGGGCGACCTGCGCGGTGGGCCCGCGCGACGGCGTCGGATATTTCGACAAGTCCAATGATGTCGGCGGCGTGTTGCGCATCACCGACAGCGAGGACTCCGTGCCGGAGGGGTCCAACCCTGTCCGGGTTGCAAAGCTCGACACGCTTGTCGATGAGTACGGACTGCAAGGGCCGCACTTCATCAAATTCGACACCCACGGTGTCGAGCGCGAGATTCTCAGCGGCGCCGAGAAAACGCTGCGCAACACCGGCATGATCATCATGGAAGCCTATAACTTCCGTTTGAATTTCACCGGCGGTAAGAACCTGACCTTTGACGAAATGGTCGGCTATATGCGTGAACGCGGCTTCCGGCTCATTGATTTGATTGATCCGCTCTACCGCCCCAAGGATCATGCGCTCTGGCAGGTCCATCTGGCGTTCATCCGTGACGACCATCCGCTCTGGAAAAGCAATTCCTATAGCGGCGGCGATCCGGAATTTGGTTGATCCGGCGGGGTCGGCCTAGCCCGAGGCATATTTCGGCGCGCTAGCCCCGCTTGTCTCATTTCAATTGCTTGGCGCGCCATGCGCGATCACACGGTCCCTGAAGCGACGAGGGTTGCAAGCATACTCCAGCAACAGGGTCAGGCTGACGTGAGATCGCCGTCATGGAGTTTTCCAGGGTCAGGTGCATGAAGACCCCAGGTTGGCGCAAAGCGCGTCATGGACTGTGACGATCTGGCCGTCATTGAGGGCGCGGGTGATCATTTCGGTGCTGACAAGTCTGACGCTTGCCCGCTCGACATCCTGCGCCCCGCGTTCGCCGCAGCGCACCGCGCCGCGGGCGAGATAGAAATTTCCCCAGCCGATATGAAAGTTCGAGTGCATTGAAAAGCGGCCCAGCGGTTCGACCCTCTCGGCGGTCCAGCCTGTTTCTTCGCGCAGTTCGCGCAGCCCTGCTTCCCCGGGCTCTTCGCCGGGCTCCACATGTCCGCCGGGAAAGCTCAACGCGAACCGCCGGGGGCCTTGACGCCACTGCCGCAACATGACGATCCGGCCGTCCGTCGCTTCTGCGTACACGAGCACGAAGTCCTTCGCCTCGACCCGGTAAAAGTCGTCGATCTCAACGCCTGACCCGGTCCGGACCTGCTCCTTGCGCACCTGAATCCAGGGCGAGGCGTCCAGCACGAGCTTGCTCGACCGGGTCGTCCACGGGGCTTCCGGTTCGTCTTGATTGCTCATTTGCCGGTGTCCGCGATCGCCTTGCAGATGCGATCAATCAGCGGTTTGACGAGCCGGGCTTCACCCTCGGCCATCACCCGGATGACCGGTTCGGTGCCCGATTTGCGCACCAGGAGCCGTCCTTTGCCCTTGAGGGCGTCTTCCGCCTCGGCGATCGCCGCCTTGACCGTCTCCGATTCCAGTGGAGCCGAGCCGCGCTCATAGCGGACGTTTTTGAGCACTTGCGGCGCCGGCGCAAACACCGACAGAAGCTTGCTGGCCGGCTGGTCGGACTCCACCAGCAGCGCCAGCACCTGCAGCGCCGCGATCAGCGCATCCCCGGTGGTGGCGAAATCCGACAGCACGATATGGCCGGACTGCTCGCCGCCCACATTGGCGATCCCGGCGCGCATGGCCTCGACCACGTAGCGGTCGCCCACTTGCGTACGCTCCATTTTGATGCCGGCTTTGGCCAGGGTCTGCTCCAGGCCCATATTGCTCATCACGGTGGTGACGATGCTGTCGCCGACGAGCTTCCCGGCGGCTTTCCAGGATAAAGCGATCAGCCCGATGAGCTGGTCGCCGTCCACGATGCGCCCGGTTTCATCGCACAGGATCACCCGGTCGGCGTCGCCATCCAGAGCGATCCCCAGATCGGCGCGGTATTTCAGGACGTGATCGGCCATGCCCTGGGGCGAGACCGCGCCGCAATCTTCATTGATGTTGTAGCCGTTGGGCTGGTCGTTGATGGGGATCACGTCCGCGCCCAGCTCCCACAGCACGCGCGGGGCGACCTTGTAGGCGGCCCCGTTTGCGCAATCGACCACAATGCGAAGCCCGGAAAGGCGCATCTGGCGCGGGAAGGTGGCCTTGACGATCTCCACATAGCGCGCCTGGGCGTCGTCCACGCGCTTGGCGCGGCCCAGCGCAGCCGGCGCGGCCAGGGCTTGCGAGGAGTCGGCGTCCATCAAGGCCTCGATCTCCAGCTCGGCTTCATCGTTGAGCTTGAAGCCGTCGGGACCGAACAGCTTGATGCCGTTATCCTCATAAGGATTGTGCGAAGCGGTGATCATCACGCCCAGATCGGCTCGCAGCGAGCGCGTCAGCGTGGCCACCGCCGGGGTAGGCACCGGGCCGAACAGATTGACGTCCATGCCCGCGCTGGTGAAGCCGGCGGTGAGGGCGTTCTCGATCATGTAGCCGGACAGGCGGGTGTCCTTGCCGATCACGACGGTGTGGCGGCGCTCGCCGCCATTGCGAAAATAGCAGGCCGCCGCCATGCCCAGCCGAAGCACGATCTCGGGCGTCATCGGCTCGCTATTGGTCGTCCCGCGAATGCCGTCCGTGCCGAAATATCGCTTGTGCATGCCGCCGTCCGTTTTTCTTCGTATTGATCCGTTCGCCAAATCGCGACCCTACAAGACCGATCCTTAGGACGGCTTAACGCTGTCGCCAAGCGGTTGGGCCAAGAGCGCCGGCTGTAAAATCCGGCCCCGCAGCGGGTTCGCCCTGCCGCATCACTTGAACTTTGCGGCGTAAAGGCGGAATTTAGGGACGATGACCGGTTCCGCCTCCGCCCCGAACGAAGATCTGCTGGCCTCCGCATCGGCGCGCCTTGAACGGGCATGCGCGCGCGTCGGCGCGCGACTCAATGAGCTGGAGCGCCGGTGCGCCGCCGCCGAGGGCGAGGCCGCCGCGTCGCGCGACAGCGATGCGGACCGGTCGCGTCTGGCTGAAGCGCTGGATGCGGCGCGGGGCCGCGAGGAGGAGCTGACCGCCGCCGCCCGCGAGGCCGACGCCGCACTGGAGGCCGCCATGGCCGAGCTGGCCGCGGTGCTGGGCGATCCAGGCGATCTGGATGATCCGAGGGGCGCTTCGTGAGCAAGGTGACGATTTCCCTGAACGGGCGCGCCTTTACGATCGGGTGCGAGGAGGGCCAGCAGGCCTATCTTCGCGATCTCGCCGGTCATCTGGACGGCCATGTGCGCGATCTCGCCGACAAGGTGGGTCAGATCGGCGATGTGCGCCTTCTGCTCATGGCCTCGCTCATCGTCTCCGATGAAATGCGCGAAGCCCAGGGCCGGGCGGAGTCCATGAAGGAGGAGATGACCGAGCTGAAGGGCCGGCTCTCCCAGGCCGAAGCGCGCGTCCGCGCCGAACGCGCCCGCGCCGCCGAGGCGGTGAGCCGGGCGGCCGAACACCTTGAAGCGCTGGCGGGGGCTTGCGAATCCGATTCCGGCGACGATCCTGATGACGACCCGGACGAGGATGCGCAGGGCGCAAGTGGAGAAACCCCTTGAGCGCGGAGCGCGCCGACCCCACATTCGTCAATGGCGGGCTCTGGAGCGTTCGACAGGCCATAACATCCCGAGGACCTTACATCTCTGAGAGGGAGCTACCTCTGTCCCTGGCCGTGGCCTTGGACACGCGGCGCCCACCTGGTTTACCGGGTCATCAGGGTTGGAAAATGGTCACCGGCGCATTTGGACCCGCTGCTTTTCTTTTTTGGAGATCCTCGCTTTCGCTGCGGGCGGGCGGTCGCCCTTGCGGGCCCGCAGGGCCCGGGGGGGCGATCCAGCGTCTCGGATTTGCGCCATGCTGATGGGTTGGCGGAAGAAGCGCGCCCGCGCCGGGGCGGCCCGCAGGCGCGCCGCAGCGCATGCGGCCGACCCCCGGGCCGGCGAGCGTCTCGCCGATAATTTTCCCGACGAAATCTGGCCGCCGCTCCACTCCGTCGTGGCGGGCTATCGCGCCATCCGCGACGAGATTGATCCTGCGCGGCTTCTGGAGACATTCTATTGCGAGCAGGTGCGCATCGGCCTGCCCTGCGTCACCGGCCCGGACACGCCCCTGGTGTTTCGCAGCTGGACGCCGGGTGATTCGCTGGTCAGGGGCGCGTTCGGCGTGGAGGAGCCCTCCTCCACTCACCCGGAAGTGCGCCCCGTCCTTGTGCTCGTGCCTCTGCTGGCCTTCGACCCGGCGGGCCGCCGCCTTGGCTATGGCGGCGGGTATTACGACCGCACATTGCAGCGACTGCGTGAATCCGGGCCGGTGATTGCGGTGGGCCTCGCCTATGAGGCGCAGCTCCTATCGCGTGTACCGACCGAGACACATGATGCGCCGCTGGACTGGGTTCTCACTGAAGTCCGGGCCCGAAAAATCGCCTGACAGGCAAGGGGTCGCGCGAAATTCAGTTGATGGCAAATAGACTTATTACTCAAATTTCGCTGTTTTGCGTTCCCGCAAAGCCCGCATAGGTGTAGGGTCGCCACCAGATTTATGGCGTCCGCATTGTTCGCGGGCGCCAAAGGGGGGCGACGCACATGTTTACGCACACTTTCAGAGCCATTGTGTTCGCCGCCGCGATTGGATGTTTCGCCTTCGGCCACAGCGCGGCGCAGGCTCAGAGCGTCGGCACCACCGCGGTTTTTGACGCCACCCCGGTAGTCAGTGCAGCCGGCGTTGTGGAGCCCGGCGATCAGATCCAGATCGAAATTCCCATATCGTCACCGGCCACGTTCACCGGAACCAGCGGCTCGATCGCCACATATTCCGGTAACACCCTGTCCAACATGTCGCTCAGCATCAGCCTGACCGGGCTGGGAAGCGGCGGCCAGGTGGTCACGTTCTCTGGCGGGAGCGGCGCAAGCTCGTTTATTGCCATCTCCGACCCGAACTGCAACGGGTCCGGACCCGGCGTCGGCGCCGCCACGGCGAACTGGTCCGGGATGTCGCTGGGGCCCTACCCCTCATTTTCACCTAACCTGTCCTGCACCGTTGCAGTGACCGTGCAGCTTCCCGCCGACATTCCTGCCGGTGTCTACACGATCAGCCCCGGCAATCTCACGGGGTTTGCGCAGCCGGTCACCTTCGAGAACGGAGGCGCAAGCGCAAACCAGCAAAACGTCGGCGCGCCGACAGCGTTTTCCCTGAGCGTGCCGTCAGTCGATCTGACCGTGGTGGCCGACACTGCGCCGCCGGTCGCCACGATTACCCCCAGCGAGACCCTTGTCAGCGTCGGCGAGGTGTTTTCAGCCGGCGTGTCATTCAATGAAACCGTCACCGGTTTCGATGTCGGTGATGTGAATGCGCCCAACGGCACGGTCTCGAACTTCACCACGGTCACTGACGAAACCGGGGCCATCAGGGGCGGCAATTTCGACGTCACCGCCACCACGGCCGGCACGATCGCATTGTCTGTCAATGCGGGCGGCGTGCAGGATCTGGCGGGCAACGCCAACACCGCAGGAACCCCGGTCAATGTCACCGTGCTCGACGGTCAGGCTGAGTTCTCCATGGCGATCACCGGTCCCGCGCCGGCGCCGGGCGACACGGCGACGCTGCAGTTCACCATTGCGAACACCAGTCCGACGACGGCCGTGTCGGGCGCGTCGTTCTCGCTTAATCTGACCGGCGCTCTCTCCACGCTGGCCGCGCAGGCGCCGCTGCCCACCGACCCCTGCGGTACGGGCTCCAGCATCACCGGGACGACCTCCCTCAATTTCTCTGGCGGAAACCTCATCGCCAATGGCAGCTGCACCTTTTCCGTCACTGTGCTGGTTCCGGGCGGCGCGACGCCGAACAGCTATAATCTTGCGACAACCGCTCTAAACTATACGCTCGGCTCCACGGGCCGTAGCGGCGATCGGGCGTTGGCCACGCTGACCGTCGCCGGCGCGGAAGGCGCGGGCGCGCCGCTGCAGTTCACGAAATCTTTCCTCAACGACCCGGTTGTCGCCGGCTCCACGACGACGCTGCAATACACGATCGTACCGGCGGAAGGGACCAGCGCGACCAATCTCGCCTTCACCGACAATCTGGACGCGGCCCTTTCTGGTCTTGTGGCCACGGGTCTGCCCGCCTCCAATGTGTGCGGCGCGGGCTCCACGCTTTCAGGCACGAGCACGATCACGCTGTCGGGCGGCAATATCGCCGACGGGGCGACCTGCACCTTCTCGGTGACTGTGCAAACGCCGGCCGGCGCCGCCGCCGGCGCCTATCCCAGCACCACCAGCAACCTGACCGGTTCCCAGAATGATGGCGGCGGCGCACAGGCGATCGCTTCGGGATTCACCGCTTCCGACAGCCTGACTCTCTTCACCGCCGTCCCGCAGGTCGTGGTCACCGGTCCCGCCGGCCCGGTGGGCGCCGGTGTCGGATTCACCGCCAGTATCGGATTTTCCGAGACCGTCACCGGTTTTGATGCGGGCGACATCACCGTGGTCAATGGCGTGGCGAGCGCGCTGAGCGGCGACGGGCGGGACTTCACCGCCACCATCACGCCCGCGGCGACGGGCGCCGTCACCGTCAGCGTCGGGGCCGGCGTGGCGCAGGACACCGACACGAACGGCAACGCGGCGTCCAACACCTTCACGGTCCAGGCCGTGGCCGCGGCGCCGGAGATCGAGGTTCAGATCGTGGGCGCCTCGCTCCCGATCGGCGACGGCTCAGCAACGGTGTCGACAGCAACCCTCACCGATTTCGGCAATGTGGATGTCTTCGCTGGTTCGGTGACGCGCACGGTTCGTCTGTCCAACACCGGCACCGGGCCGTTATCAATCGCCTCAATCAACGTTACCGACGCCGCCATTACTCCTGGTGGGAGCGGCTTTTCTCAAAATGTCAGCGCATTCCCCTCTGTGATCGCGCCGGGCGCTTCGGCCACCTTCACAATAAACTATAACCCGCCATCACTTGGGTCTGATCAGCGAACCTATATCATCAATAGCGATGACGCTGACGAGGCCGCGTTCGATTTCGTCGTTCGCGGAACCGGCGTGGCCGGGTCCGAGATCGAGGTGCGCGGCAATTCGGTCGTCATCGAGAGCGGGGACGCCTCGGCCAGCGCCGCCGACCACACCGAATTCGCCGATGCGGCCATCGCCGCGACGTCGTCACGGACCTTCACCATCAATAGTCTGGGCGGCGGTGCGCTGACGCTGGGCGCCAACGCGGTGTCGATCACCAATGACAGCGCAGGCGTCTTCTCGGTTTCTGATCAGCCCGCAACCAGTATTGCGTCGTCGGGCACGGACACCTTCACCGTGAACTTCACACCGAATGCGGCCGGAGTGTTCAGCGCGCGGATCTCCATCGCCAACGACGATTCCGATGAAAACCCCTACACTTTCGTAATCCAGGGAAGCGGAACCGGCGCGCCGGAAGTGCAGCTGGAAGGCAATTCCATCGAGATCATCTCCGGCGACTTCACGACATCGTTCGCCGCTGGCACCGGATTCGGGTCAGTCCGGTCAGGGACCACCGCGACGGCGAGCTTCACCATCCGCAATATTGGCGACACCAATCTCACCCTGACTGCGCCATCCGGCGCGCGCGACGTGATCGTTGAACGGATAAGCGGCTCCGGCTTCTTTACTGTCCTCTCTCAGCCTGGCGGCTCGGGCGTTATTGCACCCGGCGGGTCGCAGGCCTTTACGATTCAATTTGCGCCAACGAGTGACGGCTTCCGGGCGGCCGCATTCGCATTTTCCACCTCCGACTCCGATGAGCCGCTCTACCAGTTCGGCGTGAACGGCGCTGGCGTCTCGCCCGAGATCGCCGTTGCGGGTCTGGGCGGCGCCGACATCGCCTATACGGACGCGACGCCGGACGCCGGCGACGGCACGGATTTCGGAGCCACCGGCTTCTCCGCCGGCGCGCCGATCACGCGTACTTTCACCATTTCCAACCCCGGCACGGGAGTTCTGACTCTGGGTGCCAACGCGGTGTCGCTCTCCGGCGCCGGGGTGGGGGACTGGACAGTCACCACCCAGCCCGCCGCCACTGTTGCAGCGAACGGCGGAACGACGACGTTCGAGATCAGCTTTGATCCCACCCAGCAGCTCGTGCGAACGGCGACGGTCTCCATCGCCAATGACGACGGGGACGAGGCGCCCTTCACCTTCGCCATCCAGGGAACCGGCGCGGACGACGCCGCGCCGGCGGGCTATACCGCCTCTTTCGATCAGGGTGTTGTGAGCGCCGCCAATCAGGGCGCCATCTCCTTCACCTTCGCCGGCGGCGAGCCGGGCGCCGCTTACGCCTATAGCATTTCGTCCAGCGGGGGCGCGGGCGCCGTGACGGGCGGCGGCACGCTGGCCACCGCCACTGACCAGATCACCGGACTTGATCTGTCGTCACTGGCTGACGGCCTGCTGACCCTGTCTGCGACGCTGACCGATAGCGCGACCAATGAAGGCCCCGCCGCCACCGCCACGGCGACCAAGGACACCGGCGCGCCCGGAGTCTCCATCACCACCGCGTCTTCTGGCCGGGTTTCCGGCACGTTCTCTGTAACCGTAACGTTCACCGAGTCCGTCACCGGCTTTCTGGTTGGCGATCTGTTCGTCGTCAACGGCACGGCGTCCAATTTTGCAGGCTCTGGAGCCACATATACCGCCGACATCACGCCGGCGGCTGAGGGAGCGGTCAACCTCCAGGTGGCTCCCGGTGTGGCCAGTGATGCCGCGAGCAATCCCAATACTCAATCTGAACTGATCCGCGTAATAAACGATGCGACTGTCCCAACGGCTGTAATTTCTTCGCAGACAGGAAATAGTCTGGTATCTGGCACCTTCGGGATCAGGGTCACTTTTTCTGAGGCTGTTCAAGGCTTTTCCCTGAGTGACTTCATCGTCACAAACGGCACAACATCGACTTTCAACGCAGACAGTAGCGGTATTCTGTATAGCGCAGAGGT
This sequence comes from Apolloniradiicaulis salifontis, assembly GCF_053756655.1. Classification (NCBI taxonomy): domain Bacteria; kingdom Pseudomonadati; phylum Pseudomonadota; class Alphaproteobacteria; order Maricaulales; family Maricaulaceae; genus Apolloniradiicaulis; species Apolloniradiicaulis salifontis. Next base: position 2,877,487 of record NZ_CM132387.1, on the reverse strand, counting down.
CACTCCGAACGCAGACGGTCCAATTACTGTCAACGTCGCTGCGGGAGCGGCCACCGACCTCGCTGGCAACCCGAATTCCGCCGCCCCCGAGTTCTCGATCATCAGCGACAGCACGCGTCCGGGCCTTTCGATCACCACCGCGTCCAGTGATCCGGTGTCGGGAGCCTTCACTGCGACCTTCACGTTCACCGAATCCGTCACCGGTTTCGCGTTGGACGATATCAACGTGACCAATGGCGCGGCGTCGACCCTGGCCGGTTCAGGCGCAATCTACACCGCCACTATCACCCCGGCCGCCGATGGTGAGGTGGGGGTCGACGTCGCCGCGAACGCCGCCACGGACACGGCCAACAACCCCAATACCGCGGCGACGCAGTTCTCCATAACCCGGGACGCCACGGCGCCGACCATCACGTTTTCGGCCAGCACTAATGCAGGCGCAAGACTCGACCCGACTGTGGTCGCCGGCGGGCAAATCAGGTTGACCGTCACCTTCTCCGAAACCGTCACTGGCTTCACTACCGCCGATCTGAATGTGGTCAATGGCCGTCTGGATGGCTTCTCGGGTTCGGGCGCTGTCTACATTATCGATGTCACCCCGGTGGCCGAAGGGACGCTTCAGGTCGGGATCGGCGCAGGCGCGGCTGTTGACGGAGCGGGCAATGGCAATATCGCCAATCAGTACAGTCTGGCTGTCGACCTCACCGCGCCGACGACCACGATCAGCTCCACGGCGAGCGATCCGGTCTCGGGGGTGTTTCCCATCACGGTGACCTTCTCAGAGCCAGTCTCCGGCTTCACAGCGGCTTCTTTGACTGTCGGCAACGGCTCGGTCTCCAATGTGGCCGGAGGCGGCGCTGCATACACCGCCAACATCACGCCCACGGCCGATGGTGCTGTCACGGTCGACGTTCCCTTCGGCGCCCTGATCGATGAAGCCGGCAACCCCAATGTCGCAGCGCCGCAGTTCTCCATCCAGGCCGACGGCACGGCGCCGACCGTAACCTCTACAGCCCGCGTGACGGCGCCCAACGGCACGACGAGCGCCGACACTCTTGTGGGCTCGGTGACATTCAGCGAACCGGTTCAGAACATTTCGGGCGATGACTTCACAGTGACCGGCCTGACCGGCGCCAGCATCGCCGTTTCGGCTGCGACCGGAACCAGCGTGACTCTGACCGTGTCTGGCGGCGATCTCGCCGGCTTCAACGGCGCCGTCGAAATCCGGCCTGCCACAGGTCAGAACATCACGGATGCCGCCGGGACTCCACTCAATCCGAGCGGACTGGTCAACTTGGGTTGGCTCGTCGACAATACGCCGCCAACGGTCAGCATCCAGGCCGTATCGGCGACCGGTCCGGTGACGGGCCCGTTCGACATCGGGATCGGATTTTCGGAACCGGTCAATGGCGGGCCGAATGTTCTTGTCGCCAGCGAAGTGGTAGTTGGCAACGGAACGCTTTCGAACTTCCAGCCGCAAGCGGGCAACAGCTATACAGCAACGGTTACGCCGACGGCGGAGGGCCCGGTCACGGTCGACATTCCTGCAGGGGTGGCCACGGACTTTGCCGGAAATCTTAACATCGCCGCGCCGCGGTTCTCGATTGCGAATGACGCCACGGCGCCGGGGCTCGCTATCACGACGGCGAGTTCCAATCCGGTCTCTGGAGCCTTCACCGCGACCTTCACCTTCACCGAAGCCGTCACCGGCTTTGCGCTGGGCGACATCGTTGTGGGCAATGGCGCGGCGTCAAATCTCGCCGGCTCGGGCGCGGTCTACACCGCCACCATCACCCCGGCGGCAAACGGCGCGGTGACTGTGGACGTGGCGGCGAACGCCGCCAACGACGCCGCAGGCAACGCCAACACGGCGGCGACGCAGCTCTCCATCACCAATGATGGCACTGCGCCGGGCCTCGCCATCACGACGGCGAGTTCCAATCCGGTCTCTGGAGCCTTCACCGCGACCTTCACCTTCACCGAAGCCGTCACCGGCTTTGCGCTGGGCGACATAACGGTGGGCAATGGCGCGGCGTCCAGTCTCGCCGGCTCGGGTGCGGTCTACACCGCCACAATCACACCGGCCGCCGACGGCGCGGTGACTGTGGACGTGGCGGCCGCTGCGGCCAGCGACGCGGCCGGTAACGCCAGCCTCGCGGCGGCGCAGCTCATCCGTCAGAACGATGGGACGGCGCCAAGCGTGGCGCTCAGCTCCACCGCGGCCGGTCCGGTGTCGGGGGCCTTCACGCTCGCCGTCACCTTCTCAGAGCCCGTCACCGGCCTGGCGCTGGGCGATTTCGCCCTGACCAACGGCACAGGCAGCGAGCTGTCCGGGTCTGGTGCAGCCTATACGCTCACCATCACGCCGGCCGCCGACGGCCCTGTCGTGGTCAATCTTCCGGCGGCCGCAGCATCTGACGCCGCAGGCAACGCCAACACCGCCGCCGAGGCGTTTACGATCCAGAATGACGGATCGGCGCCCCGGGTGACGAGCCTTGTGGCGTCCGACAGCGATCTGCGTCTCGACAATGTCGGCGATGTGTTCACGCTCACCGTCACCTTCTCCGAGCCTCTGAGCGCCGCCGTCGCCGGGACAGTCACCTTTGACGCGGATCTCTCGTCGACCCTGTCGACCACCGTGGGCGCGTTGAACGAGGCGCGAACCGCCTATGTCCTCACCGCGACGGTCCGGGACGGCGGACAGTCTCTTGCGGGCGTGAAGGTGTCTGTCGCCGGCTTCGCCGACGCGGCGGGCAACACCCTGACGCCGTTCGAGCAAAACGGCGCCTTTGCGGTGGACATGCGCCGAGCCGGCCTCACGGTCAGCGTCGCGATCAACGGCTCGATCGACGAAACCTTCGCCTTCACCGGCGGTCTTGGCGCCTTTGACATCACCACCTCCGGCCAGACCGGCCAGGCGAGCTTCAATACGCTGGCGGAAGGAAGCTACGCCTTCGCCATTACCGACGTAGACGGATTCACCCTGGATTCGGTGAGCTGCACCGGGGCCGCCAACCAGACCGACAGCGCTGCGGGCACGGCCAGCGTCACCCTGGCGCCGGGCGACACCGGCGCCTGTGTGTTTGCGGTGGAGGCCGAAGCGGGCGTCGATCCTGATATCCAGGTCTCCGTCCCGATCACCCTGCCGTCCGACTTCACCGACCCGGCGTCAGTCAGCGCGCAATTCCCGCTGACCAATGTGGGCGGCTCGCCGCTGAGCTTCCGTGTCGAGGTGAACGTGGACTGGCTGGACATCACCCCCGCCGAAGGGTCGATCCCGGCCGGCGGCACGGCGGTCTTCACCGTGGCGTTCAACGACAATGTCCTGGCGCTCGACGCCGGCACGTACAACGCCACGATCCAGATCTTCAATCTGTCAGGATCTTCGGCGCCCAGCGGGTCAATCGGGACCCAGGCCGTGCGGACCCAGACGATCGCCATCCCGGTCACCGTGCAGATCGTGGAGCGTCTGGGCTCGCTCACCCTGATCGCCACCACCGCGCCGGACATCGCCGGTGACGGCGATTTCGGCTTCACCTCGGACATCGCGGACGTGGACGGGCGCACGCTCTCCACGGTGAACGGAACCAGCCGGCTGGGTCCGCTTGAGGTGACGCGCGGCCAGTATTCGATCCGCCAGATCGCGCCGGAAGGCTGGCGTCTCCAGTCGATCAGCTGCGCCGGCGACAGCGACGGCGGCTCCAGTTTCGACGTCGCTGGCGCCAGCGTGGCGCTGGATCTTGATCCCAACGAAAACCTGACCTGCACCTTCGCCAATGTGCGCGATGAGGCCTATGTCCAGCGCGTCACCGCCACGGCGATCCGCGACTTCATGGCCCAACGCGCCGATCAGCTGCTGACCATGAGCCCGAGCATCGGCGATCGGCTGCGGCGCGGGCGCGCCCAGGCCGCCAACGGCTTCTCGGCCGACTTCACCGAGGGCAGGTTCGACTCCGCCTTCGCGCTTTCGCTCTCGGGCATGCGCGAAATGGGCCGCGAGGGCGATCCCTTCGCCGACGAGGACGAGCCGGCCTATGCCGGGTTCGACTTCTCCAACGCCGGCGCTCCGGGCGTCATCGATGTCTGGGTGCAGGCGAGCTATTCAGGGGTCGAGGACAACCGGGCGGGCCTGTCATCGTCCAACAGGTTCGGCCTCGTCTATCTGGGCGCCGACTTGATGATCAACGAAGACCTCCTGGCCGGCGTGCTGATCCAGTATGACCGCATGGAGACCACCACCGGCGAGCTGAGGAGCCAGGTCGAGGGCGATGGCTGGATGGCCGGGCCTTACATGGCGATGCGCATTGGCGAGAACCTGTACTTTGACGCCCGCGGGGCCTGGGGCCGGTCGGACAACACGATCAACCCGCTTGGCCTTTATGTGGATGACTTCGAGACCGATCGCTGGCTGCTGGAGGCCAATCTGGCCGGTGAAATCTTCCGCGGAAACTGGCGGATCACCCCGGAAGCCGGGCTCGCCTGGTTCTCCGAAGACAGCGGCGCCTATACCGACAGCCTGGGCTTCGCCATTCCCGGTCAATCGGTGACGCTGGGCCGGCTGCGCTTCGGACCGGAGTTCGCCTATCGCTTCGTGAAGAGCGAGACGGCCTATATCGAGCCGTACATGACGCTACAGGCGATCTATAATTTCGATCAGGCCGAGGTGATCAACGCCACCGGGTTCCTGGAGGGCCTGTCGGAGTTCCGCGCCGACGCCCGCGTCGGTCTGAACGCCGCCTTTGACAATGGCGCCAGACTCTCCGGCGAGATCACACTGAACGGGCTAGGCGACGGCGATTTTGACGCCACCAGCGCCATGATCCGGCTGCGCACTCCTCTGTCCATGCCATAAATCCCGCGGCGCCGGGCGTGCTATGCGCGCCCGGCCCGCAGGCTTAGGATCACGGATATGACGGCGCATCCAGGCCTTGCTCACATCCTCGCCTCCGGCGCGCTGGACGCCGCCGACGCCGCCCATGTGCGTGCGCTGGCGACGCGCGGCGAAGCGCCCGACCAGATCCTTTCAAGACTGGGGCTCATGGACGAGGCGGCGATCGCGCGCCAGTTCGCCGAAGCCGCCGGCCTCGATGCGGTGATCGACGGCGAAGGGCTTCAAATCGATGCCGTGTCCGTCAGCTCCAGGGTGAATCGCGCCTTCCTCGCCGCCGCAAGGTGCGCGCCGCTCACCCTGGACGGCGGCGCCGCGACCGCCCTCATCGCCGATCCGTTCGACACCGACGCAACCGCCGGTCTCGCCTTCGCCCTGGGCGCCCCGGTGCGCTTCAAGGTGGCCCCCGCCGGCCTGATCGAGCGGTTGATCGCGCGCCTGCCCGATGCGGCCGTCCCGGATCCGGGCGGCTTTGACCGCGATATCGCCGCCGACGCCGAGCGCCTGCGCGACATGGCCAGCGCAGCACCCACGGTGCGGCTGGTCTCGGGGCTGATCCTGGACGCCGCCGAGGCGCGGGCCTCCGACATCCATATCGAGCCGGGAGCAAGAGAAGCGATCGTGCGCCAGCGCGTGGACGGGGTCTTGCGCGAAACCGGGCGGATCGCCGCCAGCCAGGCGCTGGCGGCTGTGTCGCGCATCAAGGTGCTGTGCGATCTCGACATCGCCGAGCATCGCCGCCCCCAGGACGGGGCGCTGCGCTTTCCGGTGGCCGGACGCACCATTGATCTGAGGGTGTCGGTGATCCCCACCGAGCATGGCGAAAGCCTGGCGGTGCGCCTGCTGGACCCGACAGCCGGCCTGCGCGATCTTGAGGCGCTGGGCTTTGCGCCGGCGGTGACGGCGGCGCTGCGCAACGCGCTGGCCCGGCCCAACGGGCTGGTGCTGGTGACCGGCCCCACCGGCAGCGGCAAGACAACCACGCTTTATGCGGCCCTGCGCCATCTTTCGGGCGGCGAGCGCAAGATCCTCACCATTGAAGACCCTATCGAATACCGGCTCTCCGGCGTCTCCCAGTCTCAGGTCAATCCGGCCATCGGGATGGATTTCGCCCGCGCCCTGCGCAGCTTCCTGCGCCACGATCCCGACGTCATCATGGTGGGCGAGATCCGGGACGCCGAGACCGCGCGCGTCGCGGTTCAGGCCGCCATGACCGGCCATCTGGTGCTCTCCACCCTTCACACAAACGACGCGCCGGGCGCGGTGGTGCGCCTGGCCGATATGGGCGTGGAGCCCTACCTGCTCGCCGCGACGCTGGCCGGCGCCTTCGCCCAGCGCCTGGTGCGCACGGTCTGCGCCGACTGTGGCGGCGCCGGCTGCGGGCGCTGCGCCGGTTCAGGATATGCCGGGCGCGTCGCGATCGCGGAAGGCTTCGTGGTGGACGACGCAGTGCGCGCCCTGGTGCGCGATGGCGGCGGCGGCGAGACCCTGCGCACGCATCTCACCGCCCGCGGCTTTGTCTCCATGGGAGAGGACGCGCGCGCCAAGGCGGAGGCGGGCCTGACCACACGCGAGGAGGCGGCGCGCTTCGCCGGCGCCTTTGATGAGTGAGGCCGCCGCCCGCTGGCGCTATGTCGCCCAGCACGCCGACGGGCGCACGCTTCGCGGCGAGGTGGAGGCGGAGAGCGAAGCCGCTGCCGCCGCGCGCCTGGCCGGGGAAGGTCTGACCCCGGTGCGCCTCACCGCAAGGCGGGGTCCGGCGCTGGAAAGCGGGTCGGAGCGCTTAAGCGAAGCGCGGTTCGCCGGGCTCATTCGAAGCCTTGCTGATCTCACCACCGCCGCCGTGCCCGTGCGCGACGCTCTGGCGGCGCTGAAAGCGCGCGCCCGCCATCGCGGCGAGGCGGCGCTGCTCTCGCGCGTGCTGGAGAAAGTCGAAAGCGGGACGAGCCTGTCTCAGGCGCTGAAAGACGATCCCGCCGGCGCGCCGCCCCTGGTCCCTGCGATGATCGCGGCGGGTGAGGCCTCGGGCCGCCTCGGCCCGGTGCTGGAGACGCTTTCAGCCGAGCTTGAAGCAAGGGTGGAGACCCGCAAGGAGCTCACAAGTGCGCTCCTCTACCCGTTCGCGATTCTCATCCTTTTTATCCTTACGGTGTTTTTCCTCAGCTACTGGGTCCTGCCCGAGTTCGAGACGCTGTTTCGCGGCGCCGGCGCGCCGCCGCCGGAAACCGCCTTCGTTCTGGCCGCCGGCGCTCTGGTGCGCACGGCGGGGCCGTGGCTGCTTCTGGCCGGTCTCGCGCTTGTGCTCGCCGCCGGGCGGGTGATGGCGCGCCGTCCCGAGATCGCGGCCCGCATCGCCGACCGCACGCCCTTATTGTCGGGGGTGCGCGCCAAGCTGGATGCGGCCCGCTTCGCCAGGACCCTCGCGCTTCTTCTGGATAATGGCCAGCCCTTCGCCCGCGCCGAGCAGGTGGCCCGCGCGCTTGTCGCGTCTCCGGCGCGCAAGGCCCGGCTGTCCGCGGCCGCCGCCCTCATGCGCGACGGGGCGGGCCCGGGCGACGCGTTTGAGAAAACCGGCGCCTTGCCGGACTCCATGCTCGACCTGATCAAGCTGGGCGAACGCACCGGCGGTCTCGCCTTGCTTCTCAACCGCGCCGCGCAATTGTATGAAACCGAGGCGCGGCGCACGGTGCGGCGCGGGGCCGATTTGCTGGGTCCCGCCCTGATCGCGGTGCTGGGCGTGGTGATGGCCGGGCTGATCGGCTCGGTCATGAGCGGTGTCCTGAGCCTGAACGAGGTGGTCTATTGATGGCGCGCAAGACTTCGGATCGATCCTGCGAGGCGGGCTTCACCTTGTTCGAGCTTCTGGTGGTGCTGGCGATCCTCACCCTTCTGGCGGCCATCGTGGCGCCGCGCGTGATCGGGTATCTGGGCCGGGCCAAGGCCGATGTGGCGCGCTCGCAAATGTCCAACATCGTCACCGCGCTGGAGCTCTACTATCTCGATATCGGCGGCTATCCCCGCGAGGACCAGGGCCTGCCCGCCCTTGTGGCCGCGCCTGAAATCGACGGCGAACCGCTGGCCGCCTGGCGCGGGCCGTATCTGGGCGACGAGACCGCGCTGACCGATCCGTGGGGCGCGGCCTACATGTATGTCTACGATCCCGAAACCGACCGGGCGCGAGTGGTGAGCTATGGCCGGGACGGCGAGCCGGGCGGAGAGGGCGAAGATGGCGATCTCCTCGCGCAGTGATGCAGGCTTCACCCTGCTGGAAATGCTCGTCGCGCTGGCCATCGGCGCTGTGGCCGCCGGCGCGCTGGCCGGGCTTACGCGCACGGTCTCGCCGCGCCTTGAGCTGACCCAGGCCGCTGAACAGATCGCCGGGGATTTCACTCGCGCCCGCGCCGAGGCGCGCCGCACAGGGCGGGCGGTGGAGGTTCGCCTGACCGAAGACGGCTATGGCATCGCGGGGCTGGACCTTGAAGAATCCTGGCCGGTCATTCTGGTCTCGCAGCCGGACCGGCTGGTGTTTCAGCCGGTGGCCGGCGCCAGCATGAGTCCGGCCTCGAGCCTTGTCCTTGAACATCGCGGCGCACGCGTCGCCATCGAGATCGCCGCAGTCAGCGGCCGTGTCCATGTCCAGATCCTCGACTGATCAGGACGGCTACGCCCTCACCGAGGTGCTGGTGGCCGCCGCCATCGCCGGCGCCGTACTGGCCGCCGGGATGAGCGCCTTCGCCAATAGCGCGCAGAGCCTGCGGGCCAGCGGCGAGGCGCGCGAATCAGGGCTCGTTGCGCGCAATATCGAGGCGCGCCTGCGCGCCGGCCTGCCGCCGCGCCTTGCGGTGGAGGGCTATGACGGCTGGAGGGTCGCGCTCATCCCGGCCAACCTGCCCGCCCACCCGGACACCGGCGCGGTGATGAGCCAGGTGCGCATCACCGGTCCGGGCCGCGCCGACCATGTCTTCCTGTTGGTCGAGGACGGGGTGGGGCGAAACCCATGACGCGCGAGGCCGGATTCACCCTGACCGAGACGCTGGTGGCGGTGGCGCTGCTCGCCATGATCGCCGTGGCCGCGACACCGGCGGTGCGCGGCGCGGTGTCGGCGAACGCCCGGCTCACGCAGGCGGCGGGCGAGGCCGAAGCGCATTTGCGCGCCGAACAGGTCTTGCGCGATCTCCTGGGCGTGGCGGTGCGCGCCGACTTCGCCGACGAGGCCGCGTTCACGGGCGATTCGCGCGGCTTCAGCTTTCTCGCGCGCCCCGGTGGCGGCGCGCCGCTGAGCGTACGGGTGGCGGCGAGCCGATCAGGTCTGGCGCTGACGGCGGCGCCCTGGCCGGGCGGAGCGACGTCCAGCGAGACCCTGACGGGTCCGGACGCGGCTCTGGCGATGCTGTATTTCGGAGATCCGCATGGGCTTGGAGCGCCGCGCTGGTTCGACGCCTGGCCGGGACCGGCGCCGCCGCGCCTGGTGGTGGTGGACATGGCGACGGGGCCCGATGGCGCGGTGCGGCGCATGGAGATCGCGGTGGGCGCGGGCGCGGACCTCGCCTGTGATTATGATTCCGGGCTGCAGGCCTGCCGGGAGGGCGCATGACGGCGATGACATCGGCCAACAAAGCCGCCCGCAGCGCCGGGGCGGTCTGGGGCTGGGCCCTGCGCGAGACCGGCGCGAGCCTGCCGGGTGCGTTCGCGCATCTGGGCGCCACCGGTCGCGCAAAGCTTGTCCCGCTGGACCGGCAGGGCGAGCCCGGCCCGGCCCAGGGCGCGCGCCGGTCGCTGTTTGCACATTGGCGCCATGGCGGGGCGCCGGGCGGGCGTCTGGTGGTGCTGCTCAGCCCGGAAGCGGTGCTGCGCCGCACGCTCACCTTGCCGGCTGAGGCGGCGGGAGATCTGGAGCAGGCGGTGCGCCTGCGCTTTGCCGCGATCTGCCCGATCCCGCCGGAAGACGCGTCCTTTGCGGTGACCTCACGGGGCTGGTCGCCTGATGGCGCGCTGACCGCCGAGATCGCCATAGCCCGTCGAAGCGACCTTGAAAAAGCGGTGGCGGCGGCGTCTTCGCGGGCCGGCGACTGGACCGTGGCCGCCGATTTCGACGGGCAGGGCCCCGCGCTTGTCTTTGCTGAAGGCGCGCCGAAAGGCCGGCCCAGCCGCTGGCTCATGGCGGCCCTGGCGCTGGCGGGTCTGGCGGCGGCCTGGACCGTAGCCGACGCAAGCCTCAGTGCTGGAATTTCCGGTTTCGAAGCGGCGCGCGCCGATCTTCTAACCCAGTCGCGGGCGCTGCAGGAGTCGGCGCCGGACGCCGAGGCTGCGGCGCGCCTTGCGGCCTATCCAAGCCTTGCCGCGGTGCTCTCCGGCGTCGCAAGCGCTGAAGCGCGGCTGCCCGAGGGCGCAGCGGTGGAGCAGGTGCGCGTCAATCAGCGCTCCGGCCTGATCATTCTGAGCGATGGTGAAGCCCTGGCGCTGGACATTGCGGAGCTGCAGCCATGATCGCCCGCCTCTCCCTTTTGCCCCTGGCCGCCCGGCGCGCCATCGCCGTGTCACTGGTGATCCTCGGCGTCGCCGCGCCGCTGCTTGTTGCCTTGGTTCTGGTCCTCTCTCTCGTTGAACGCAGCGCCGCGCGCGGCGAGGTGATGGCCGAGACCACCCGCCTCCACGCTGCGCTGCAGGATCGCCTCGACGCGCTTGGTCCGTCCGGTCCGGCGCCCGCCCGGACCGCCGACATGGCCCAGACCGCGTTGATCGAGACCGCTGCGGGAATCGCTGGTGAGTTCAGTGACGCGCCGGTGAGCTTCGCCATCGGCGCGCCCCAGGAGGCGCGTCTTCGCGGCGTATCGGAAATCCGTCTGGAGATCGCGCTCACCGGCGCGCCGGACGCGGTGGCCGACGCGCTGGCCCGGCTTGAAACGCGCGAGGCGCGGGTCTTCCTGTTCACACTTTCCGCAGTGGACGAAGATCTGGTGCAGGCGCGAATTGTCCTGGTCCGGACGGTTCAGGAAGCGGGTCAGGATTCAGCCCGGGAGTCCGGGTCATGACCCTTGATCGGTTTTCACTGGCCTGCATCGCCGTCGGCGCGATTGGCGCCGCTGCTGCGCTTGGTCTTCTGGTCACGCCAACACCTGAGCCGCCGCGTGTGAGCGCGCCGAACCCCGCCACTGCGCCGCAGGTGGACGCGTCGGCGCTGGCCGCGCTCACCGCCCGCCTCGCGCCGCCGCAGGACGCGCCCGAACCCGGCGCCCCGGCGGACAGGATCGCCCTTCGCCTGATCGGTCTGGTGCAAAGCGATGAGGGCCGGCTCGCCGTGCTCAGCGACGGCGCGCGCACCTACACGGTGCGCCCCGGCGACAGCGTGTCCGGCTATGAGGTCCTGGAGCTCGACGCCGACGGGGTGCGGCTTCAAACGCCGGACGGGGCGGTCAGGCTGCGCCTGGGCGGCGATCGGGGATGAGCGGGCGGCGATGCAGTCGTTCCTCCCTTGCGATGCGGCGCGCCGTGGTGGCGGCGGCGGGCGGCTTGGGTTAGGGTGCGCCATGAGGTGCCGGGTCGGGACATGTCCATGAATTTTCGTGCAGATACGCTTGGCTGGGCGCTCGCCGCCTTGCTGCTGTCCGCATGCGCGGCCGGCCCGCTTGCGCCGGCGCCCGGCGCCGCGCAGCCGTATTCCGACCCTGCGCCCGCACCTCGCGCTTCCATGGAGCCCGCGCCCGCATCGCCCGCGCTCGTCACCCCCGCGGGCGAGGCGATCCCCGATGATCCAGCCCGCCTTGTGTATTTCGATGATCGCCGCGGCGGACGCCTGCCGGGGGGCTTGAGCGAGCGCGACTTTCAAACCCGCACCCTCGGGCTCGATTTCGTCGATGCGCCGGCCGCCGATGTCGTGCGCGCCGTGATCGGCGAGGCGCTGGGCGAGCCGGTGTCGGTGGCGTCCAATATTTCCGGGCGCATCACCCTCACCGCCCCTGAGCCCGCACCCGTGCGCGCGGCGCTGCAGGCGCTTGAGGCGGTGCTGGCAGAATCCGGCCTGGCGCTGGTGGAACGCACCGACGGGTTTCTTCTGACCAGCGCCGATCAGGCCGCCCAGGGCGCGGCCCGTCCCGGCGCGCGGCTGGGTTTCGGCGCGCGCATCACGCCGGTGCGCCACACCACCCCCAATGCGCTTTTGGCGCTGATCGAGCCCTTCATCACGCCGTCAGTCTCGGTGAATGCTGACGATGAAAGCGGGCTTTTGATCCTCACAGGTCCCGGTCCGGACGTGGCGGCGGCCGCCGAAGCGGCGGCGCTGTTTGATACGCCGGCCCTGTCTGACCGGGTGTTCGGCCTGTTCGAGCTGCGCTTCGCCGATGCGCGCACGGCCGCCAGCGAGCTGGACGCGGTGCTGACCGCCAGCGGGATGACGCCGGGCACGGCGCGCATCCTGCCTCTGCCGCGCCTGAACCTGCTGTTTGTGGCGACCCGCACGCGCTCCCAGTTTGATGATGCGCAGGCCTGGCTGACCCGGTTCGACCAGCCCTCGGGCGGCGATGAGCGGCGGCTGCGCTATTATGTGGCGCGCAACACGCCCTCCACCGCGCTGGCGCGCCAGATCACCGCGGCCTTCGCCGGCGGCGAGACCGCAGCCGGCGCGGCGGGACTGCCCAGATTCGCCGGCGCGGCGGAGGGCCAGGCCGGGCAGGCGCCTGGGCAGGACGGGGGCCAGGATTCAGAGCAGGGTTCTCGCCTCACCGTCATCGCCGACGAGCTCAACAACGGGCTGATCATCCGCGCCACCGATCAGGAATATCGCGAGATCGTCGATCTTGTGGACCGCATGGACGTGATGCCGCCCCAGGTGCTCATCGAGGCGACCATCGCCGAGGTGCGCCTCACCGATGCGCTAAGCTTCGGGGTGCGCTGGTTTTTTGAAACCCGCGGCGGCGAGGGCGACGGCACGATCGGGTTCACAAACGATTCAGAAGGCGGCGCCGGTCCGGTCTTCCCCGGCTTCAACTACGCGTTTGTGGGCGCCGATATCAATGCGGCCCTGAGCGCGCTCAACGCCGTCACTGATGTTTCCGTGCTCTCGGCGCCGTCGATCATGGTGCAGAACAACCAGACCGCAAATCTGCAGGTGGGCGACGAGGTGCCCATCGTCACCCAGACCGCCCAGTCGGTCACCGATCCAGGCGCGCCCATCGTCTCCACCGTGGAGCTGCGCGAGACCGGCGTGATCCTGCAGGTCAGCCCGCGCATCAACGCCAGCGGCATGGTGGTGCTCGACGTGATGCAGGAAGTGTCCAGCGTGCGGCCGAACAACACGTCCGGCATTGATTCGCCCACCATCCAGCAGCTGCGCTTCACCTCCACCGTGGCGGTGCGCAGCCGCGCCACCATCGCGCTGGGCGGGCTGATTCGCGAAAGCGAGACCACCAGCGGATCCGGCGTGCCGGGATTGAGCCGCATTCCGGGGCTCGGCGCCGCCTTCCGGTCGCGCTCCACCACCACCGAGCGCTCCGAGCTGGTGATCTTCCTGACCCCGCGCATCATCAATTCCGATGACGACCAGAGAAGCGCCCTCAATGATCTGCGCCGCGACATGCGCGCGCTCGAGGCCCGTCAGCCCGGCCTCTTCGATCAATGAAGCCGGCGGCGCGAGAGCAGGGCTCCGCGCTGGTCTTCGTGCTGTGGATCGCGCTTCTGGTCTCGATCCTGGCCGCCGGCGCCGCGCTGGCCGTGCGCGCCCGCATCATCGAGACACGGATCGAGGACACCGTGATGCGCGAGCAGGCGGCGCTGCGCTCCGCCCTGGATCTCGCCGCCTTCCAGATCGCGCTGGAGGGCCGCGCCAGCGTCAGCGTGTTTCCGCGCACCGTCTCGATGAACGGTTTCACGATTGAAACCGCGCTTTCCACGACCCACGGCCGGATCGACGTCAACCTGGCCGACGACACCGCCTGGATGCGCCTGTTCGCCGCCGTCGGCGCCGGAGAGGGCGTTTCTCGGCGGCTCACCGACCAGATTCTCGACTGGCGCGACAGCGACGCCGCTCCCCGCCCTTTCGGCGCCGAGCGTGACGCCTATGACGCCCGGCCCGGCGCCCGCATCGGCGACCGGCCGTTTCTGGATATCCGCGAGCTGACCCTGGTGCTCGACATGACGCCGGCGCGGCTGGCCTGCATCGCGCCGTATCTCACCGTGCAAGGCGGGACCGGCCCGATCCAGGGCGCCCCGTTGTACGGGCTGGAGCCGCCGGCGGGGGCGGACGGCATCCGGGTCTCTCTCACCGCGCGCCTTGTTAAGCCGGACGGTCCGGGGCGGGCGATGACGGGGCTCGCCCAGTTCGGCGCGGCGCGGGCGCGGCCCTTTGAATGGGTGAGCTTCACCGGGGATGACGGGCTGGACGCGGTCTGCCCCGAGGGCGCTTTCGGTGCTTGAATCAGGGGCGAATTCAGCGGTGCGGCGTGGTTCCTTGGCGCGCTGATTGAGGTATGGTCGCGGGTGAATATCCGGGGCGGAACAGGACTTGTCCGATATGGGAGATCTCATTCTCACCTCGCGCAAGGCGCGCATGGTCTGGGCTGTTCTGCTTGTGGCCCTTCTGGCCTATCTGTTCTGGACCCAGTCGCGCTATCCCAGCCTTGATGAGAAGGCGATGATGAGCGGTGCGATCCAGCTGGAGGATCCGCTCAGCTTTGAAGCGCTGATCCCGCTCCTGCCCGAGCACGGCACGCTGGAACGTATCGGCATCTCCACCATCAACTGGATCAAGACCAATCAGAAGGGCATGACCTTCGGCGTCCTGTTCGCCGCGGCGTTCCTAACGCTGCTGGGCTATCTGCGCCGGCGCAGTTTTTCGGGGCCGTTCGCCAATTCGCTTTACGGCATGTTTCTGGGCGCGCCGCTGGGCGTATGCGTGAACTGCGCGGCGCCCATCGCCAAGGGCCTCTACTCCGGCGGATCCAGGGCCGAGACGACGCTCTCGGCAATGGTCGCCTCGCCGACGTTGAACATCGTGGTGGTGACCATGGCGTTCTCGCTTCTGCCCTTCTACATCGCGGTGACCAAGATTGCGCTTTCGATCGGGGTGATCCTTCTGGCGGTGCCGATCCTGTGCCGCTTCATCCCGGAGGAACGCCTGCAGAAGGCCGAGTTCAGGGAGCCGGCGGCGCCCACGGCGCCGGCGGCGCGCATGGACATCGAGGCGCAGCCGGGCGAAAGCGTGTTCGACGCCACCTGGCGCTTCGGCCTCGATTACGCGAAGAATCTCTGGTTCATCCTCTACACCACCGTGCCGCTCATGCTGCTGGCCGGTTTTCTCGGCGCGGTGGTGGCGACGCTGTTTCCGCTGGAAACGCTGGCCGGGCGCGAATTCGGCCCGCTGGGTCTGGCGTTCGCGGCCGTGGTGGGCGTCATCATGCCGGTTCCCATCGGGTTTGACGTGGTGGTGTCCGGCGCGCTTCTGAACGGCGGGCTGGGGCATGGCTACATCATGACGCTGGTGTTCACGCTGGGCTCGTTCTCCATCTACTCCTTCTTCATCGTGGGCGGCTCGGTGGGCTGGCGCGCGGCGGCGATGCTGGGCGCGGTGATCATGGCGCTGGGATTCCTGGCGGGTTTGGGCGCGCAGGCCTGGTATTCCCATCAGACCAGCCGGGCGCTGGACATGCTCACCGTGTCCGAGCTTCTGGTCCCGTCCGCTCACGCGGCGTCCTACGAGTTTCAGCCGGTGTCCGGCGTGCAGGCCGGCGCCGCCGGACCTGCAGGGCCAGGCGCTGTGAGCGTTGAGGCCTTCCCGTTCAATCCGCGTTCGCCGGCCGGCGATACGCCGTTTGTGCGCCAGGAAGCCTGGCGTGTGGGCATCGATCACGGCATCGAGTTCACCATGGCCGACATGTGGCCGCCCTTCTGGGAGGGGCGCTCGGTCTCCAGCGGCGATATCGACCGGGACGGCGATCTGGATCTGGTGTTCGCCAGCGATTCCGCGGGGTTGCATGTCTACGCCAATGACGGGGCGGGCCGGTTTGAGCGGGTGGCGCTCGATCTAGGGCCCATCGCCGATATGGCGGTGTTCAACGCCGCCCTGGTGGATCTGGACAATGACGGATTTCTCGATCTGTTCGTGACCACGTTTCGCGAGGGAATGTTCATCATCCCCAACGTCAACGGCGCGCTGGATCTGTCCGCCCGGCGCATGGTTGCCAATCGCGAGGACGCGGTGATGGCGCTGTCGCTGGCGTTCGCCGATATCGAGGGCGACGGCGATCTGGACGTGGCGCTGGGCAACTGGGCGGCGGGCTGGTATCGGCGCGTTCCCGGCGAGGAAAGCCGCAACCGCATCCTGTTGAATGAGAACGGCGTGCTGGACGGATCGTCCTATCGCGACCTGCCGGGCCTGCCGGGCGAGACGCTGTCCATGCTGGTCTCCGACCTTGATCAGGACGGGGCCGCGGACCTGGTCGTGGGCAATGATTTTGAAATCCCGGACTATTTTTACTTTGGCGACGGCGAGGGCGGACTGACCGCCGTGACGGCCCAGGATGGGGTCATCCCCCACACCACCACCACCACCATGGCGGTTAAAAGCGCCGATCTGGACAATGACGGTCGTTTTGAAATCTACACCGCCCAGATCGCCGGGCGCTCGTCCGGGGTCTCCGACCGCCTCACCATGCAGCCCTTGTCGCGCTATTGCGACGGCGTGGAGCGCGAGAACGATCTTGAGACCTGCACCACCAATATGGCGATCAAGCGCTGGTACCGGTCCGGGCACAGCTTCAATCCCGGCTACGCCTCGCGCTGCGCGCAGATGGAGGGCGTCTATCGCGACGAATGCCGGGCCATGCTGGTCAAGGACATAGCCATTCAGCGCCGCGACGCCTCCCTGTGCGCCCTGACGCCGGAGACCCAGCCACGAATCCGCCAGCTCTGCGAAGTGCATTTCCAGCCTTCACGCCCGATATCGGCGGAAGAAGCCAATGCCGGAATTGCGCAGATCCTGGGGCGCAACGTGCTCCTGGTGCGCGGTGAGGACGGGATCTATTCCGATGAGGCCGAGGCGCGCGGCGTCGAGGTGGGCGGCTGGAGCTGGGACGTGAAGATCGCCGATTTCGATTCGGACGGCTGGCAGGACATCTATATCGTCAACGGCACCTGGGTGCCCAACGAGGTGAGCCCGTCCAACATCTTTCTGCGCAATGACGGGACCGGACACTTCACCGAGGAGACCGAAGCCTTCGGTCTGCAGGACTTCATGATCACGGCGGCCTCCATCTCGGCGGATTTCGATCACGACGGTGATCTGGATATTCTAACCGCGCCGGTGAACGGGCCGCCGGCCCTGTTCACCAACACTAGCCAGACAGGGCGAACCATCGCGTTCCGCCTGGAGGACGCGGTGGGCGTGCGTGACGGGATCGGCGCGCGCGTGGCCATCGAGACCGCAGCGGGGCTTCAGGTGCGCGAGCTCCAGTCCGGCGGCGGATTCATGGCCTATGAGGCGCCCATCGCCCATTTCGGTCTCGGCGAGATCGACCGGGTCGATCAAGTGACGATACTCTGGCCGGATGGAACTTCAAGCGTGTTGGACAACGGCTTCGACGCGGGCGCCCTTTACGTGGTGCGCCGCGGCGCGGGCGACGGGGAGGGCGCGTAGTGGATGTGCGAATTCAATCGGGCCTGATCGCCGCTGGTGCGGTCGCCGCCGGGCTGGCTTTGGGGTGGTTCCTGTTCGGCCAGGAAGGCGAGCCCGCGCCCGGGCCGGAGCTGGACGGCATGGCGGCGGCCGAGGCCGCCTATGAGGCCGGCGACATGGCCGAGGCCTATGAGCGTCTGCTGCCGCTGGCCGAAGCCGGCGACGCGGTGGCCATGCAGCGCGTCGGCTTCATGTTCGCGGAAGGCCTTCACGTGGAGCAGGACGTGGAGGTCGCTCTGGACTGGCTGGAGCGCGCCGCGAGCGCCGGCGCCGGCGAGGCGGCGCGTCTGGCGGGCCGGCTGCTGCGCGAGCAGGGCGAAGCGTCAAGCGATGTGCGCCAGCAGGCCGATCTGTTCGACCGCGCCGCGCAGTTCGGCGATGTGCAGGCCCAGGCGGTGGCCGGCTCCTATTACCTGCAGGGCGCGCTGGGGCGGACCGCCGATCTTGATCGCGCGCGCCAATGGCTCACCGCCGGCGCCGAGGCCGGCGATCCGCGCGCGCAAAGTAATCTTGGCTATATGTACGCCACTGGAACCGGGTTTGAGACCGACCTTGAAGCGGCCCGCCTCTGGTATGGCCGCGCCGCCGAGCAGGGTCTGGTGCGCGCGCAGGCCGCCTATGCGCTGATGCTGGAGACCGGGAGGGGCGGCCCGGCGGATCTTCCCGAAGCGCTCGGGTTTTACGTCAACGCCGCCGAGGCCGGGCACGCGCCCGCCATGGCGAAGCTCGGCGAGTTCATCGCGAACGGCCAGATGCAAGCCTCTGAGGGCGGAAACGGGGCGGCGTACCTCGCCGAAGCCGCTGCGCTGGGTTCAGGGGCTGCGCTGGCCCGGCTTTCAGAGCAGGCCGCATCCGGTGACGCCTCCGCCGCCACCGCTCTGGCCGCGCTTTACGGGGCGGGCCGCGGGGTTCCCGAGAACACCGTTCGGGCGCTGGAGCTTTACACGATCGCCGCCGAGCGCGGCGAACCGGCGGCTCAACTCGCCCTGAGCGGGGCGCTCGCCGCCGGGCGCGGGGTGGAGCTTGATTATGTGGAGGCGCATAAATGGGCCAATCTGGCGGCGGCGCAGGGCTATGCCCCGGCGCTGGAGGCGCGCTCGGCGCTGGCCGATCTCATGACGCCGGACCAGCTCGCAGAGGCCCAGGCGCGCGCCAGCGCCTGGACCGCATCCGGCGAACAATAGCATGCGCGCCCGCCTCGCCTTTCTGGCCGTCGTGATCGCAGGCTTCGCGCTGGCCTCCACCGGCGCGCAGGCGCAAGGCGACGGCTGGGCGTCCGCGGTGGACGCGGCGCTGGAGGCGGGAGATCCGGTCCGGGCGACCTCGATCCTGGAGGCGGCGGCGCAATCGGGCGACGTGCATGCCCAGACGCGGCTTGGCGATCTCTTGCGCCGCGGCGACGTGGTCAGTCAGGATCTTCGCGCCGCCGCGCAATGGTATCAGCGCGCCGCCGACCAGGGTCACGCCCCGGCTCAGAACGCGCTGGGCCGGCTGTATTTTGAGGGCGTAGGCCGGGCCGCAGACCGGGAACGGGCGCTTGAGCTTCTCGCCGCCGCCGCCCTTCAGGGATCGCCCGGCCATGGTCAGGACTATGCGCTGGCGCTGGAGGCTGCGGACCGTCTCGAGGCGGCGGCGCAGTGGTATGCGCGCACCGCCGATCTTGGCCATGCGCCAGCCATGACCAGCCTGGGGGTTCTGGCGCTGGACGGGCGCGGGATCGAGCAGGACGAGGCCCGCGCGCTCGCCCTCTTCACGACGGCGGCCGACGAGGGCGATGCGCGCGCGCAAAACAATCTTGGCTTGATGTATGTGCGCGGCGCCGGCGTGGCGCAGGATTATGAGCGCGCGGCGGGATTGTTTCAGGCCGCCGCCGATCAGGGCCTGTCCCAGGCGCTTGTGAATCTGGCGGTGCTTTACGAAAACGGGTTCGGCGTGGCGCTCGATGAAGCTGAAGCGGTGCGGCTTTATCGCGACGCCGCGCGCTTTGACGTGACGGGGCTGGACGGCTTGCTCGCCGATCTCGCCGTTCCGTGGCCGGACCGGTTGGCGGCGTTCGATCCTTCGCCGGATGCGGCGGGGCGCGATGCGGCCGCCGCGGCCGCCGGCGATCCGGTGGCGCGTTTTGCGCTGGGATACCGCTTCTCGATCGGGGCCGGGCGACCGGTGAATTTTCCCGAAGCGGCGCGCCTGTATCGCGCCTCGGCCGAGCAGGGCTTCGCCGCGGCGTCGCTGAATCTGGGCCTGCTTTATATCCGGGGCCTTGGCGTGCCGCAGGACTATGTCGCCGCCTATGGCTGGCTGGTGCGCGCGGCCGCGGCGGGAGAGCCGGGCGCAGCGGCGCTCCGCGATGCGCTGTTCGCACGCATGAGCGAGGCGCAGCGGGCGCTGGCCTCCGAGCAGGCGTCCACGGCGCCACGAGATTAAACGTGCAATCATCTGTTTGCTGAGCTACCCTCCGGCACGGATAATAAGGTTTTCCATGTTGAATCGTTTGGGTATTCGCCTCTCAGGGGCTATCACGACCGGGTCTGCGAGCTTGCTTGCAGCGATGGTCGCCTGCGCCGCGCCGGCTTTTGGCCAGGAGCAACTGGACGCCGAGCCGCGCTTCGCCGGGGAACGTCTCGTCTTCACCGTATCGGGCTCCTACACCAATTATGTGCTCAGCGTGTCCGGGCCGGAAAGCTATTATGCCCAAATTCAGGGCGCGCGATCGGCGCCAACCTTGCGGCTGCGCGATCACGGCGCGGTTCCCGACGGGCTGTACCAATGGCAATTGAGCGCCGCCACGACCCGGACGGTTCCCGGCGCGGCGCGCATGGACCAGACTTCAAACGGACGCGAGCCCGGCGCAGGAACGCCGCGCATCGGCGCCCAGACCTCCGGCGCCTTCCGCGTGGAAGACGGCCGGATCATGATTTTTGATGACCTGCCCGAGCCCGCGCCTGGCGCCGGCGAGGGCGGTTAAAACGGGGGACACACCATGTCGAAATTCTTCAATGCGCGCACTGCGCTCGCCGGATTCGCGGCCGCCGCGGCTCTGAACGCCGGCGCCCAGGCCGACCAGGTGTTCGCTGATGATCTGATTGTCCAGGGCAGTTTTTGCGTTGGAACGGACTGCGTGAATAACGAGAATTTCGGCTTCGACACGATCCGGCTGAAAGAAAACAATACGCGCATCGCATTTGATGACACCTCCAATTCCGGGTCCTTCCCCAATGTCGATTGGGAGCTGCAGGCCAACGAATCGGCCAATGGCGGGCAGAACCGGTTCGCCTTTATCGATCGCACGAACGGCCGTACGATCTTCGTGATGGAAGCGGCCTCGCCGAACAATTCGCTGTACATCGACAGCACCGGCAATATCGGCATGGGCACCTCCACCCCGGCGCTCCCGCTTCATGTGGTCGACGGAAACAGCCCGGCCCTGCGCCTCGAGCAGGACGGCTCGTCCGGTTTCACCGCTCAGACCTGGGATATCGCCGGCAATGAGGCGAACTTCTTCGTCCGCGACGTGACCAATGGCAGCCGCCTGCCGTTCAAGATCGTTCCTAACGCGCCGACCAACTCACTCTATGTCGCTGCGAGCGGGGATGTCGGAATGGGCACCCAGTCGCCGGCGGCGGGCATGCACATCCAGCGCAGCACCGGCGGGTTCGCGTCCATGCTCAGGATGCAAAACGATGGTCCCATGGCCATGATCATGGATAATAACGGCTCTAACGCTGTCGAGTGGCGCATGGGTATGGGCCTGACCGGCACCGAACTTCTCCTCGTAAGCCCGGACGGCCCTGGAGAGGAGTTCGCGTTGACCACCAGCGGCGATCTGAGAATTCTTGGCAACTTCATTTCCGGCGGCCAGACCCTGACTGTTCCCGACTATGTCTTCGAGGCTGACTACGACCTGCGCACCCTCGCCGAGGTCCAGGCTTTCATCGAAGAGAACGGCCACCTGCCCAACGTGCCCTCCGCCGCCGACATTGCCGAGAACGGCGTGAATTTGAGCGAGATGCAGATGCTTCTCCTGGAGAAGGTCGAAGAGCTGACGCTCTACACTCTGGCCCAGCAGGAGCAGATCGACGCAATGTCGGTGGAGCTCGCCTCGGTCCGCCAATAGCCGGTAAACTCTCTAGCGTCGCGCCCCAGTACATTCGAACCAGCGTGCCGAAACGGACGTTTGCGGCCCCTAATCGAGGCGTCTGAAAGTTTGGCTCCTAATCCGTACTCCTTGATGCCTGCGCGTCAGTTCTGGCGCACCGGCGTCGCCGATCCGGGGCCGTTCGGCCTGGACGACCTGCACCGGCCGCGCTTCGGCCTGAGCCCGCGCGACCGGATCATGACGGTGGGATCGTGCTTTGCACAGAACATCAGCAAGGCGCTGCGCCGTGAAGGGTTCCACTGGCTCGTAACCGAGCCGGCGCCGCCCGGCTTGTCGGCGGAATCGGCGAGGCGCTTCGGCTATGACATTTTCACGGCCCGCACGGGCAATGTCTACACCAGCGCGTCTATGAAGCAGTGGGTCGAACGCGCCCTTTCCGATACTGATTTCGACGACGAGATCTGGCGCGAGGCGAGCGGGCGCTTCCGCGATCCGCTCCGCCCGACGGTGGAACCGGACGGATTCGCCAGCGAAGCCGAGCTGCGCACGGCGCGAACGCGGACCTTCGGCGCGCTGCGCGCCGCGTTCGCCGAGGCCGACGTTTTGATCCTGACCCTGGGGCTGACTGAAGCCTGGCGCCATCGCGACACCGGGCTGCTCTATCAGATGTGCCCGGGGGTCCAGGGCGGCGAATTCGACCCGGAAATCCACCGGCACGTGAATTTTCGTTTTGACAAAGTAATGGCCGACCTGGAGGCGGTTATCATCCGCCTTCAAACCTTCAACCCGACGCTCAGGATCATCCTCACCATCTCGCCGCAGCCATTGACGGCGACTGCGGAGGACATGCACGCCCTTGTGGCGAACGCCTACACCAAATCGGTTCTGCGCGCGGTCGCCGGCGAAGCTGCGGTGCGCCACGAGCGTGTGGACTATTTTCCCAGCTACGAAATGCTCGCCTCACCCTCCATGCGGGGGATGTTTTACGGTCCGAACATGCGCACGGTCGAACCGCCGGGCGTCGACTTCGTCATGTCGCATTTCTTCAAAGCTTATTGCGGCGGCGAGACGTCTTGGCGGGGCGCGCCGCGGGCCGGGGCGCAGCGCGACGAGGCCGAGTGCAACGAGATGATTCTCGACTTCTACAATGCAAACTGAGCTGTTTTTTGTCGGAGATTCCCATGTCTGCGCGCTCGCAGAGGCGGCGACGGCGCGCGGTGTCGCCTGGCGCGGCGGGCCACTGGGCGCCGGCAAGCAGCTTCTAGAGCCGTTCTGGCGTGTGGAGGGCGGCGAGTTTGTCTTCACCGGACCGGGCGCGGCGCAGTTGACAGACCGGTTCCGGCCGCTTCTGAGCTTTGACGGCCCGATCGTATCGACGATCGGGGTCAACACCCGACGGTTCGTGAGAGATTTCGCACACTGGGCGGAGCGGCTGGGCGCTCCGGCCTCGCCGGATGCGGTCTCCTCCGCCACGCTCGAGGCTCTGGTCGCCGACTCCCGCCGCACAGCGCTTGAGTTCTATGCCGTTTTGGCCGCGCACGGGCGCACAGTCTACTCGGTCGCAACGCCGCCGCGGATCAGCCGGGACTATCTGGCGCTTTGCAAGGCGTTTGAAACGCGGTTGACCGAGGACCTCAAAGCGGCTGGCGCCAACCCGCTGGATGTGGGGGAGGCGGCGGATGAGGACGGTCTTCTGCGCGCGCAGTTCGCCTCGCCTGCCGATGAAGCGCACGCCGGTCGCGCCTTTGGCGAGCTTGTGCTTGACGCCCTGGCGCGCCGGCTCTGACCCCGTTCGAGCGCTACGGCCGGCTTGAGGGGGGGGCGATGATCTCGAGCAGGGCGGATCGCCGGTGACCAGTTCAGGGTCGAGCCCGGCGCGCGCAAACGCGTCGAGAGTGACATGTGCCTCGTCCGGGAACTGATCGACGGCGCCTATGAGCGTCGTTTCGAGCCGGCGGCGGGCTCCTCTTGGAGCGGCGACCTGAAGCGCGGCGGTTGCGATGAGGGCGACAAGCCTGACAGGCCCCTCTCACCCGTGCTGGACTCTTCAAGACCGGCTCGGCCTGACTGCGATCTGGATCGGGCGAGCGATCAGGTCGCGAAAGGTTTGCGTCACTTGGTTCAGGCGACAGGTCCGGGATAAAGACCGGTCAGTTCCCGCGTCGACTTGAAGGCTGCGTAGATCACCGCGCGCTGTTCGGCCGTTACCTCGGAGACCGTCATGTGCACCTTGCGCCGGTAATCCGATTTCGCACGCGATTGCAGCTTGAAGTCCGGGATCCCGAGATCCGCTGCAAGCGCCCCGAGGTCTTCACTCAACCGTTCATACGAGAGCACACGGTCGACAAGCAGCCGTCCGGGGACGTCTGGATCCTCGTACTTCACCGCATCAAGAGGGAAGGAGCCCGCGCGGACATATGAGTCCCAAGTCAGCGCACTGCGCGCGTCGGCGTTCAGGCCCGATTCGTCATCACGATTCTTGAGCATGTGAAAGTGCGACAGGCACTTTTCGACCGGTTCGCGCTCGACACAGAACTTGAAAAACCCGTCAAAGATCTCAAGCCCGAGCGCGGCGCGCACCTCGCTCGCTCGCATGTGGTTGCGGAAACGCGGCGCGTCGTCCCGGTTCTGGAAATTCCGCGGCGTGTGCCCAGGCACGGGCGGAAGCACGGGTGTGACAATCGCTTCGGCTTCAATCCGCCGCGACAGATCGACCTCGATGGAAGTGCCGGCCGTCTTGCGGGTTTTTATAAAAATAAACCGATGACGAAAACTAACGATGGTCAATCTGCGTCTCCAGCTTTCGAGTTCAGAAGACGAATAACCATGGAAAAATCAATCTGCAAGACAGAAGGGTGTGCGCCGAGATGGAGAAAGAACGATAAGCGGCCACCGCATTCTCGAACGCGCTGGAAGTCCTGATTTATTCCGAACTCAAGCCTGGAGCGACCCGCCTGAGCGCGAGAGGCCGGCTCCGGGTAGCCTCATCTGACATCGCCACCCTATGGTGAGAACAGGTCTGTCCGTCCCGACACCTGAGCGCCGGGCTTCAGCGCGGCTCTAACGCCATGCTCGGCCGTCATTCTCGATTTACATCACGGCGGCGCATCAACTGGTCAGGCCGCTGACACAGATTCCTGTGTCCCGCCTGTCAGGCGCGCGCCGACAGCCAGACCAGCGAGACCCCTCAAGGATTATCGAAGAGGTACGCCATGTGCTCGGCCCGGAAGTGAGCGAGCTGGAAGCCAAGCGCTCCGCCTTAGGACGAGCCCCGGCGCTCACCTGCGGCGACGGCGCCGATGCGCTGGCCCTGCCGCTCGGAGCGCTCGTGCTCGACGTGCTGGCGCGCGAGATCGAAGACTCCTCGCACCGCTAAGCCGACCGGCGCTATTGCGCCGCGGGGCTGTCGGGGCCGCGTCGGGCCGTGGGCGCACTTCCGTCAAAATAGCTTTCAAACACGGGCCAGAGATGGGCCGAAACGCGCCGCCCCATGACCAGCCCCTCCACATTGTCAGCTGCGATGTGATAGCCGCCATAGAGCCGGGAGACCCCCGCCCTCTCGGCGGTCTCGGTGAAGGTCTCAAAGCGCAGGGTGACCGGGACTTCATGGCCAGGCTCGGTCAGCGAGCCGGCCATGAGATCCACCTGGTAGCCGAAATCATCCGAACCGGTGAAGCGGCGCAGCGTCTCGGCTGCAGCCGCGCTCACGGTTGAATGGCCCGACGGATAGCCGGCGAAGGGCGGTGTGGGAAAGTCGGCCGGAGAATAGGGATGCCAGCGCGAGGCGGGCAGATCCACCGTGCCCGCACCCGGTCCGCCCCAGCCGGCGATGGCCTCCTCGCCAAAATAATGGCGGACCAGCGTCCAGGGGCGCGAGGTGTCGTA
This sequence comes from Apolloniradiicaulis salifontis, assembly GCF_053756655.1. Lineage (NCBI taxonomy): Bacteria > Pseudomonadati > Pseudomonadota > Alphaproteobacteria > Maricaulales > Maricaulaceae > Apolloniradiicaulis > Apolloniradiicaulis salifontis. The sequence continues at coordinate 2,851,954 of NZ_CM132387.1, read as the reverse complement.
GTAGATTTTCGACTCCCAGCTGGCGATGAAGGCGTCCATGGCCGTGTTGGCGACAGCGAAATACATCTTCACGTCCGTATCCAGATCATTGCCGTCGCGGCACGACACGATCTGGGACATCTGCAGCCAATGGCCTGACTGACCGGTTGAGCCGGGCCCGTCGCGCATGAACTCCACCAGCGCCTTTTGTTCGGTGGTCAGTTCCGCGTTCATGCGGGCGACCTCTTCGGTCTCGGCCATGAGCTGTTCGCCGTCCACAAGCGGTGGGGGCGGGGCGCGGAACTGGTCCGCGCGCTCGAGGCCGAAGGGCGCGACCCGGTACCAGTGCGGGGTCAGCCATTGCTGGACCGCCACGCCGCCCCTGCCGTCGCTGGCCGGGATCGGTTGCCAGCGGTCGGGATCCACGACGCGCTCGGGCCCGTTCACCGGTCGATACATGGTGTAGTCTGAATAGGGCTCGCCGCTGGAGCCGCGCTCGCTCCCGCTCTGGTTTGCGCCGTCGCCGCGGCGCGCCTCCAGCACCGCCTCGGCGGCGAGGCGGCCAACGCCCTCGGGCCGCAAGGCGTCGCGGGTGACAAGCTCGGGATCCAGTCCGGCGCGGGCGAAGGCGTCGAGAATCACGCCCGCATCATCGGGAAACTGATCAAGCCCGGCGACCAGCGTGGCGTACGCGATGGCGATGCGCTTGTTCTCATCGGTGCGCTCGGCCTCCGGCTGGCGCAGTTCGCCGCCATATTGCGTGCCCACGGCCACCGGGTCGTAGGCGGCCCAGGCGTCGAACACGGCCGTCTGAACGATCGCCATCTGGCGCGACAGGATGGTCGGGCGCGCGCCGACACGACTCACCTCGCCGGCGGCCGCCCCCAAGGTCGTGTCCAGCCATGCATGGGCTGCGCTCGGGGTGTAGCCCTCGGGCGCAATGGCGGCGCAGGATGTCTCGGTGCTTGCGCCGCCGGCCGGGGCGCTGACCTGAAGGGCGGCGAATGCTGCGCCGGCCGCGAGTGTGACGATATCCATGATCTGACCGTGCCGCGTTTCCTGAAGGAGAGTGTTCTATCGCCGCCCGCAAATCCTGACCACCTTGAAGCCGGCTCCGGTCACGCTTCGTCACCATTCGTGATTTACGTCGCGGCGGCGCATCAAGTAATCGGACCGCTAACGCAGAGTCCGGCGACGCGCCCGTCAGGCGCGCGCCGAAAGCCAGACCAGGGAGAGCCCGCCATGATCCCCTTCATCGACCTCGCCGCCCAGCGGGCGCGCATCAAGGACCGGCTGGAGCCGATGATCGCCAGGATCATCGAAGAGGGACGCTATGTGCTCGGCCCGCAAGTGAGCGAGCTGGAAGACAAGCTCTCCGACTTCGGACACGCCCCGGCGCTCACCTGCGGCAACGGCACCGACGCGCTGGCCCTGCCGCTCATGGCCTGGCGGCTGCGCACCGGCGACGCGGTCTTCGTGCCGAGCTTCACCTTCGCGTCCACCGCCGAGGTCGTGCCCTGGCTCGGCGCCACGCCGATCTTCGTGGATATCGATCCCGACACCTACAATATGGATCCCGAAAGCCTGAAGCGGGCGATCGAGTGGGTGAAGACCCAGCCCCAGCTGAAGCCGCGCGCGGTGATCGCGGTGGATCTGTTCGGCCAGCCTGCGGACTATCCCGCGATCTCCGAGATCTGCAAGGCCGAGGGCATGATGCTCATCGCCGATAGCGCCCAGGGCTTTGGCTGCACGCTGAACGGCAAGCATCCGGTGGAATGGGCCGACATCGCCACGGTGAGCTTCTACCCGGCCAAGCCGCTGGGCTGCTATGGCGATGGCGGCGCCATGCTGACCCGCGATGAAGACCTCATGGCGATGCTGAAATCCCTGCGAAATCACGGCGAGGGCGAGGAGCGCTACGCCTATGCCCGCATCGGCATGAATTCGCGCCTGGATACGCTGCAGGCGGGCGTTCTGCTGGCCAAGCTGGAGATCTTCGCTGATGAGATCGAGGGCCGTAATCGCGTGGCGCGCGCTTACGCCGAAGGTTTCGGCGATGTGGTGAAAACCCCGGCCGTGATCGATGGCGGGGTGTCGGTCTGGGCGCAGTACACGATCGAGGTGGATGACCGCGACGCGTTCCGCAAATCGCTGGCTGATTCAGGCGTTCCTACGGCGGTGTATTATCCCGTGCCGATCCACCACCAGGCGCCCTATGCCCGCTTCCCCACCGTGCCCGGCGGACTGCCGGTCACCGACGCGGCGGCCGGGCGCGTCGTATCGCTTCCCATGGACGCCTATGTGGAGGGCGAGCGGCTTGAAACCGTGATCAATGCGGTGCGCAAGGCGGTCTAAGACCGCGGCGCGCCGCTAGCTCGCTTTCGCGCTGGCGTCGCGCCAGCGGGTGAACCAGTCTGTGAACACTGCGATCCCGGCGTCCAGCGAGGTCTGCGGGGTGGGGCCATAGAGGGCGTCGAACGCGCTGGTGTCGGCCCATGTGGCGCTGACGTCTCCCGGCTGGGAGGGCGCGTGACGGACCCGCGCCGTCAGCCCCAGACCCTTTTCCAGCGCCGACACGAGAGATAGCGTGTCCACCGGCGACGAGCCGCCGATATTGAAGATCCGCGCCCCGGGGCCGGGATTATCATCCAGCAGCTTGATCAGCGGTGCGATGATGTCGTCGATGAAGGTGAAGTCGCGCGTATTGCGGCCGGCGTTAAACAGCTCGATCGTCTCGCCGGCGATCATCTTCTCTGAAAAGCTGAAATAGGCCATGTCCGGGCGACCCCACGGTCCGTAGACGGTGAAAAACCGCAGGCCTGTGGCCGGCAGGGCGTAGAGATGGGCGTAGGTGCTGGTCATCAGCTCGTCGGCGCGCTTGGTGGCGGCGTAGAGCGAGACCGGGGCGTCCACGGGATCATCCTCGCGAAAACCCCGCCGCGCCGGGCGCTCGCCATAGACCGAGCTGGAGCTGGCGTAGACCAGATGCTCAAGTTCTGGCCCAAGGGCGCGCGCGGCCTCGAGGACGGACAGGTGTCCGCTCACATTCGAGTGGGCGTAGGCGAACGGGTTTTGCAGCGAATAGCGAACGCCGGCCTGGGCGGCCAGGTGCAGGATCCGCGTAAAGCCGTGATCGAGCACAAGGGCGCGCACCTTTTCATGGTCGGCCAGGTCAAGGTGCTCAAAGGAGAATCGCTCGAACCGGGCGAGCTCGGCCAGACGCGCGTGTTTCAGCGACACATCGTAAAACTCGGTGAGACAATCCACGCCGACAATCGTCTCGCCGCGCTGCAACAGCGCGCGTGCGGCGTGGAACCCGATAAAACCGGCCGTGCCGGTAACCAGAATCGCCATGAAGCTCGCGACTTTCGCTGTTGCAATCGTGCGCACAATGCCCCGGACCGGCCGCGTTTGTCACGCCGTGCGCTGCGCGCGCCCGCGCTGTCTTGCATTACCAAGGCGATGCGCCATGGTGAGCGCGCCTGAACGCACCCGACCGCGCCTGAACGCGCTCGGCCACGACGACGCCGGAGGAGACTGTCAGCCATGAGCGCGCCCGCCTCCATCGCTGTGCTGATCGTCGCGTATCGCAGCCGAAACACGATTCCCCAGGTGATCGCGGCGCTGAAGCGTCAGAGCGTGCAGGCGGCGCGCGTGCGCGTGCTGGAGAACGGCTCGCCGGAGCCGGAGCGCGTGGACGCCGCCGGCCTGCCGGACTTTGTCGAGCTTGTGCTGAGTGAGACCAATCTGGGCTTCGCCGCCGGCAATAACCGGCTGGCCAAGGGCGTGGAGGAGGACTGGCTGCTCCTGCTCAATCCCGACGCCTTTCCTGAAGCCGACATGATCGAGCAGCTCCTGGCCGCCGCGGCGCGCCATCCGGGCGCGGCTCTCTTCGGCGCCACTCAGCTGGCCCATGGTGCGCCGGGCGTTCTGGACGGGGCGGGCGATGTCTATCACTTCACCGGCCTGCCCTATCGCGGCGGCTACGGGCTGGCGATCGACCCGCCGGAGGAGGGCGAGGTTTTCGGGCCTTGCGGGGCGCTCACCCTTGTTCGCCGCGAGGTGTTCGAGGCGCTGGGCGGCTTCGACGAAGACTATTTTTGCTATGTGGAGGACGTGGATCTGGCGTATCGCGCGCGGCTCGCCGGCCATCACGCGATCCAGGTGAGAGACGCGCGCGTCAGCCATATGGGTTATGCCAGCTCCGGGCGCCGGTCTGAATTCGCCACCTATCACGGCGCGCGTAACCGCTTCTGGACCTTCTTCAAGAACACACCGGCGCCGCTTCTGCCGCTTCTGGCGCCGGTGCACCTGGGCGTGACGCTCCTGCTCTGGCTGTCAGCGGCGCGCTTTGGCCAGTTCACCTTGTTCGGAAAGGCCATGGCCGACGCGCTGAAGGGCTGGCCGCGGCTGATGGAGAAGCGCCGCGCGGTGCAAGCTGGGCGCACCCTCTCGGCGCTGGAAACCGCGCGCCTGTTCACTTGGACTCCGCAGACGCTTGTGACACGGGCGCCCGATGTGAGGCCGGTCCAGGACACGCGGCCCTGAACCCAGCAGTCTTCGAGACGACGAGGGTTGGATGCACGCCGGCACAGTTCTATACCTCGCCTTATCGGGATCGAAGGCGAGGAGAGTCCATGGCGGCGGTGAGCGAGCAGACGGTGACATCGGTCAAGCATTACACGGACCGGCTTTTCGCCTTCCGCGTGACGCGTCCGCCAAGCTTCCGCTTCCGCTCCGGCGAGTTTGTCATGCTGGGCCTCACCGTGGAGGGCAAGCCGCTCTTGCGCGCCTATTCGGTGGCGAGCCCCAGCTGGGACGAGGAGCTGGAGTTCTTTTCCATCAAGGTGCCTGACGGCCCGCTCACCTCGCGCCTTGAAAAGATCGAGCCGGGTGATTCGGTCCTTTTGGGGACCAAGGCGGTGGGCACGCTGGTGCTGGACGCGCTCACCCCGGGCAAACGGCTCTACCTGCTTTCCACCGGCACCGGAGTCGCGCCCTTCGCCTCGATCATTCGCGATCCCGAGACCTATGAGCGCTATGAGCAGGTGATCCTCACCCATACCTGCCGGGAAGTGGCCGAGCTTGAGTATGGCCGCGAGCTGGTGGACGCCGTGCGTGCCGATCCGCTGGTGGGCGAGTTCGCAGGCGGCAAGCTGGTCTACTACCCGTCGGTTACGCGCGCGCCGTTCGAACGCACCGGCCGGATCACCCAGCTCATCGACGAGGGTGTGATCTTTGAAGAGCTCGGCGTGCCGCCGCTAAACCCCGATGAAGACCGGGTGATGATCTGCGGCTCGCTGGAGATGATCGAGGATTGCAAGATCCGCTGCGAGCGCGCCGGCCTCACCGAAGGCTCCAACGCCCGCCCCGCCGAATACGTGGTGGAGAAGGCGTTCGTGGGGTAGTTCAGTTTAGCGGCGGGGCGGGTGCGGCGACATGTTGACCTTTGCCTACGGGCCGATGAATTCGGGCAAGTCCGCGCAGCTATTAAAAGACGCGTTCCAGTATAAGCGCATCGGCAAGCCGGCCCTGCTCTTCACCTTCGACGCTGACGGCGAAGCGGCCACAGGCGCCGTCATCGCCTCGCGCATGGGCCTCAAGGAGCCGGCGGTGGGTTTCAACTCCGCCACCGGGTTCTCAGCCCTGGTGCGCGCCCGCCTCGACGCCGGCCCGGTGGGCCATGTCTTCATCGATGAGGCGCAGTTTCTCAGCGCCGGCCAGGTCTGGGAGCTGGCCCGGATCGGCGACGAGCTGGACGTTCCAGTGAGCTGTTTCGGCCTGCGCACGAATTTTCGGGGCGAGCCCTTCGCCGGTGCGGTGGCGCTCATGGCGATCAGCGACGCACTGCGCGAGCTCACCGCCTTTTGCCATTGCGGCCGGAAGGCGATCCTGAACGCCCGCCACGGCCCGGCGGGCGGAGTGTTGCTGGACGGTCCCGAACTGGACACCGACAAGTCGAAATACGAGCCGGTCTGCCGCGTCCATTTCCGCCAGATGGCGAAGGATCCGGCCCGCCGCTGATCCCACGCCGCTGATCCCCCGCCCGGCCTTGGTCAGGCGCCGCCATGGTCAGGGCCGCGCCTGCGCGCTATATGCGGCGGCCTGAAGGGAGCCCCTATGCGCATTGCATTTTTTGGAGACGTGGTCGGCAAGTCGGGCCGCGAAGCCGTGGTGGATCATCTGCCCGGCCTGCGCGATCGGCTGAGGCTCGATTTTGTCGTCGTCAACGCCGAGAACGCCGCCGGCGGGTTCGGCATCACCGAGCGCACCGCCATGGAGCTTTATGACGCCGGCGCCGATGTGCTGACGCTCGGCAATCACGCCTGGGACCAGAGCGAGGCGCTCTCCTACATCTCCCGCGAGCCGCGCCTCTTGCGCCCGGTCAATTACCGCGAGGGAGCGGCGCCGGGCCGGGGCGCCTCGCTTTACGACCTGCCCGACGGACGGCGCATCCTGGTGATGAACGTGCTGCTGCGCCTGTTCATGCAGGCGCTGGAGGACCCGTTCGCGGCGGTGGAGAAGGAGCTGGTCTCCTGTCCGCTGGGCCAGGTGGCCGATGCGATCCTGGTGGACATGCACGGCGAGGCCACCAGCGAGAAATGCGCCATGGGCGTGTTCTGCGACGGGCGCGCCAGCATCGTGGTGGGCACCCACACCCATGTTCCCACCGCCGATCATCGCATCCTGCCCGGCGGCACCGCCTATCAGACGGACGCCGGCATGTGCGGCGATTATGACAGCGTCATTGGCATGGAGAAGGACGAGCCGGTGAACCGCTTCGTCACCGGCATGCGCGGCGGGCGCTTTGTCACCGCCAGCGGTGAAGCCTCGGCATGCGGCCTGTTTGTGGAGACCGACGACTCCACAGGGCTCGCCGTGCGCTGCGAACCGATCCGCGTGGGCGGCCAGCTCTCCGAGCTGATACCGGCGGCCTGAGCGGCCCCTAAAGCCGTTCGCTCAGCCAGCGCAGATGATCCTCGATGAAGCTGGCGATGAAGAAATAGCTGTGATCATAGCCCTCCTGGCGATGGAGGGTGAGCTTCTGACCGGCCGCCTTGCAGGCGGCCTCCAGAAGCTCCGGCTTCAGCTGCTCTTCCAGAAACCCGTCGGCGAGGCCCTGATCCACCAGGATGCCGGCCTCGCAGCGCTTGCCGTCCTCGATCAGGGCGCAGGCGTCATAGGCGCGCCAGGCGCCGCGGTCGGGACCAATATAGGCGGTGAGCGCCTTTTCGCCCCAGGGGCAGTTCAGGGGCGAGGCGATGGGCGCGAACGCACTGATCGCCTTGAACAGATCCGGACGCTTCAGGCCCAGCGTCAGGGCGCCGTGCCCGCCCATGGAGTGGCCGGTGATGGCGACGGCGTCCAGATCCAGCGGCGCGGCGCTGGCGGCGGCCTTCAAGAGCTCGTCTGTGACATAGCTTTCCATGCGGTAGTGCCGGCTCCAGGGCGCTTGCACTGCGTCCACATAGAAGCCCGCGCCGGAGCCGAAATCATAGCTGTCATGCTCGCCGGGAAGATCGGTTCCGCGCGGCGAGGTGTCCGGCGCCAGAAGCGCCAGGCCCAGCTCGGCGCACACGCGCTGGGCGCCCGCCTTGTCCATGACATTGGCGTGGGTGCAGGTCAGCCCGGAGAGATACAGCACCACCGGAACCGGCCCGTCTTCAGCCGCGGGCGGCAAATAGAGCCCGAATGTCATGTCCGTGCCGGTCGCCTTCGAGGCGTGGGTCCAGACCTGCTGGCGGCCGCCGAAACAGCGGCTTTCAGATTTCATCTCCATACGGATCGTCTCCTCATTTGCCGCGCTTGATGTCCTGGAAGACGCGCTCCAGAGCGTTCAGAAAATCGGACCGGTCGCGGGGCGAGAACGGCTTGCCTCCGCCCCCCTCCATGGTTCCGGCGCTGCGCAGATCGCTCATCAGATCGCGCATGGCGAGCTTTGAGCCGATGGATTGCGGATCGAAGATCACGCCCTTGTGGTCCAGCGCTTTGCCGCCCGCCTTAAGGCAACGATCTGCCAGCGGAATGTCCCCGGTGACGCAGATATCGCCCGGTCCGATATGCTGCGCGATCCAGTCATCGGCGGCGTCGGCGCCCTCGGGCACGATGACCAGCTCCGCCCACGGGCTTTGCGGTCGGCGCAGGCCGCCGTCGCAGACGAGCTTCACCTGCGTTTCGTGGCGCTCGGCCACGCGAATCGCCTCGTCCTTCACCGGGCAGGCGTCGGCGTCGATGAACAGGGTCAGGGCTTAAAACTCCACCACGGACCGGATGCTCGTCCCGGCGTGCATCAGGTCGAACGCTTCGTTGATGCGCTCCAGCGGCATCTTATGGGTGATCAGGGAATCGATATCGATCTTCCCGTCCATATACCAGTCCACGATCTTGGGCACGTCGGTGCGCCCGCGCGCGCCGCCGAAGGCCGAGCCCTTCCAGACCCGCCCGGTGACCAGCTGGAAGGGGCGGGTGGAGATTTCCTGACCGGCCTCGGCCACCCCGATGACGATGCTCTCACCCCAGCCGCGATGGCAGCATTCCAGGGCCTGGCGCATTACGTTCACATTGCCGGTGCAGTCAAAGCTGTAATCGGCGCCGCCGCCGGAGATGTCGACAATCGCCTCGACCACCTTGTCGGCGCCGATTTCGGACGGGTTGATGAAGTCGGTCATGCCGAATTTCTCGGCCATGGCGCGCTTATTCGGATTGATGTCGATGCCGATGATTTTGTCGGCGCCCACCATGCGGGCGGCCTGGATCACGTTCAGCCCGATCCCGCCGAGCCCGAACACCGCGACGTTCGCGCCCGGCTCAACCCCGGCGGTGAAGATCACCGCGCCGACCCCCGTGGTCACGCCGCAGCCGATATAGCAGACCTTGTCGAAGGGCGCGTCCTCACGGATTTTCGCAAGCGCGATCTTCGGCATCACCGTGAAATTGGAGAACGTCGAGCAGCCCATATAATGGTGCAGCTTTTCTCCGTTGAGCGAGAAGCGGCTGGTGCCGTCGGGCATCAGGCCCTTGCCTTGCGTGGCTCGGATCGAGGTGCACAGATTGGTCTTCTGCGACAGGCAGCTTTTGCACTGGCGGCATTCCGGCGTGTAGAGCGGGATCACGTGATCGCCGGGCTTCAGCCCCGTCACGCCCGCGCCCACCTCGCGGACGATCCCGGCGCCCTCATGGCCCAGGATGGAGGGAAACAGCCCCTCGCTGTCCTTGCCGTCCAGGGTGTAGGAATCGGTATGGCATACGCCCGTGGCCATGATCTCCACCAGCACTTCGCCGGCTTTGGGTCCGTCCAGATCCACCTCGTGAATCTCAAGCGGCTTGTTGGGGGCGAAGGCGATGGCGGCGCGGGTTTTCATAGGGCGTGGCTCCGTAGGTGTGACGCGCCAGACCATAGGCCGCGCATCGATGAGCACAACCCGGGCCGCGACAGCAAGGCGCAGCGGCGCGCACCGTCTTGCTTTCACGTGCCGATGCGCCAATGGTGCGGTCGCTGCGGCAATCTTGATGGTGAGGACCCTGAAACCATGACCGAGCTGACCCCGTTCGACGCCCTGCTTCTGGAAAACGTGCATCCGGACGCTGACTCCGCCTTGCAGGGTCTCGGCCCTGTTTCGGTGCGGCGCACGGTGGGATCGCCGGCCCCTGAGACGCTCCTCAAGGAGGTCGCTTCGGCCCAGGTCATCGGCATCCGCTCGCGCACCCAGATCACCGATGAGGTGCTCGAGGCGGCCAAGCGTCTGGAAGCGGTGGGGTGTTTTTGCATCGGCACCAATCAGGTAGATCTGGAGGCTGCGGCGCGCCGGGGCGTGCCGGTGTTCAACGCGCCCTTCGCCAACACTCGCTCGGTGGCCGAGCTGACCATCGCCAGCGTGATCATGCTGATGCGCCGCATCCCGGAGAAGATGTTCGCGATCGAGCGCGGCGAATGGCTGAAGACCGCCGACGGCGCAAACGAGGTGCGCAAGAAGAAGCTCGGCATTGTCGGCTACGGCAATATCGGCGCCCAGCTGTCGGTGATCGCCTCGGCCATGGGCATGCACGTGTATTATTTCGACATCGAGCCCAAGCTCGCTCACGGCAATGCGCGGCCCATGGAGAGCCTTGATGCGCTATTGTCAGCATGTGATGTGGTGACGCTTCACGTGCCCTCCACCGCGCGCACCAAGAACCTCATCGGCAAGGCGGAGATCGCCCGGATGAAGCAGGGCGCCTATTTGATCAATCAGGCGCGCGGCGATCTTGTGGACGTGGACGCACTGGCGAGCGCGCTGAAAGCAGGCCACCTGGCCGGCGCCGCTGTGGACGTCTTTCCCGTGGAGCCCAAAGGCAAGGAGGATCGCTTCGACAGCCCACTGGTCTCCTGCCCCAACGTCATCCTGACGCCTCATATTGGCGGGTCCACCGCCGAGGCCCAGCAGGCGATCGGCACGGATGCGGCCACCAAGCTCGCCAAATTCCTCTACCAGGGCGCCACCAGCCACGCGGTGAATTTTCCCCAGGTGGAGCCGGGACCCATCGGCGAGGGCCGGGTGCGCGTGATCGTGCCCCACATCAACAAGCCCGGCTTTCTGCGCCGCCTCAACGAGGCCGCCGAACAAGCCGGCGCAAACGTGGCCGCCCAGTATCTTCAAACCGACGGCGAGTACGGCTACGCCATCGCCGATCTGGAAGGCGCACCCCGGGACGTGCTCGACCGGGTGCGGGCGCTGGACGGCGCCATCCGGGCGCGCATCATCTACCCGGTCGTGCGCTGATCAGGGGTTCGCTGAGCGCTAGACCAGGCCGCCCCGGCCCGTGGCCTTCCAGTCGGCCAGGAAGGCGGCCAGCCCGATATCGGTGAGCGGATGCTTGTAGAGCGCGTCGAACACCTTGGCCGGGATCGTGGCCGCATCGCAGCCGGCGAGGGCGGCCGCCTCCACATGGGCCGGAGAGCGTAAGGACGCGGCGAGGATCTCGGTTTCAAAGCCGTACTGGTCGTAAATCGTCCGGATCGCGTGGAGCAGCCCGATTCCGTCTGCGCCGGCGTCTTCGATCCGGCCCACGAAAGGCGAGATATAGCTCGCTCCGGCTTTCGCCGCGAGCAGCGCCTGATTGGCCGAGAAGCACAGCGTCACATTGGTCTGGACGCCTTCGCGGGCGAAGGTGTTGCAGGCGCGAAGGCCCTCCACGGTGAGCGGAAGCTTGACCACCACGTTCGGGGCGATGGCCGCAAGCTTGCGGCCTTCAGCGATCATCCCATCATAATCGGTCGCCACCACTTCGGCGCTGATCGGACCGTCCACGGCGTCGCAGATCGCCTTCACGCGCTCGAATACATCGGCGCCGGACTTGGCGATGAGTGACGGGTTGGTGGTGATCCCGTCGATCAGGCCGGACCCCAGACGCGCTTCGATTTCGCTGATGTCTGCGGTGTCGAGGAAGATCTGCATGGCGCGCTCCGGCCTTGTTCGAATGATGTCGTGGCCGATATAGACATGAAGCATAACAATTTGGCAAAGCCGCACATTTTTAATGCGGGCGACGGCGACGGCGGCGCGGGATCATGATCGACGCAGTAAAACGGGCGATCCACCGGATCGCGCCGCGGCCTCTGGTGAATTTCCTCTGGAATGCGGCCAGCGACACGAAGGACCTGCCGGTGCGCCTGCGCGATCCCCGCCCGCGGCCGTGGCGGATCGTGCACAATATCGGCGGTGGCGATTTCTACGGCGCCGGGGAGCGCCTGTTTCAGCAGGTTCGCGGTGCGGCCGGGCTGACGCCCAGCGATCATGTGCTCGATATCGGATGCGGTGCGGGCCGCCTGGCCGTCCCGGTCTGCGCCTATCTTGACGAGACAGGCGCCTATACCGGGTTCGACATCGTGCGTTCGGGCCTCATCTTTGCGCGGCGCGTGGCCCTGGGGCGCTGCGCGATCCGCTTCGTCCACGCCGACCTGACTAATCGCGAATACGGCCAGACCGGGTCGGACGCCGCCGGTTATCGCTTCCCTGCTGATGACGCCTGCATCGATCTGGCGGTGGCGACCTCGCTCTTCACCCATGTGGAGCCGGAGGTCGCCGCAGCGTATCTCAAGGAGGCGGGCCGCACCTTAAAGCCGGGCGGGCGGATTTTTCTGACGGCGTTCCTCGTGGACGAGGCGGCCAAGGCGGCCCTGGCCAAGGGAGTCCCGCGCCTTTCGCTTCAGCCCTATGGCGAGGCGGCCTGGGCTGCCGATCCGCGTCATCCGGAACGGGCGATCGGCTTTGACGCCGCAAGTTTTGACGACTGGTGCGCGCAGGCCGATCTGGCGCCGGTGCGCGCGCTGGAGCCCGGCGACTGGCGCGAGCCCGGCCCGCGCGGGAAATTTCAGGACGTCGTGGTTCTGAAGAAGCTCTAGCGTCCGGCGGCGAACACCAGCTCGCGCACGGTGCGCAGAAGGATCACCCCGTCGCGCCAGAGCGACCAGTTGCGCGCATACCAGTCGTCCAGCCGGGCGCGCTCCTCAAACGTGGTCTTGTTGCGTCCATTGACCTGCCACAGCCCGGTCAGTCCGGGGCGCATGCGCTCATAGGCGTCCAGCGACGCGCCATAGAGCGCGCGCTGGGACAACAGCATGGGGCGCGGCCCGATGAGGCTCATCTCACCTTTGAGGACATTGATCAGCTGGGGCAGCTCATCAAGGCTGGAGCGCCGCAGGAACCTGCCAACCGGCGTGATGCGCGGATCGGGATCGAGCTTTTGATAGGCGTCCCACTGGGCGCGCTTGTCCGGGTCGGCGGCGAGCAGGGCGCACAGGCGCTCCTCGGCGTCCACGCTCATGGTGCGAAACTTGTAGCACTGGAACACCGCGCCGCCGCGCCCGGCGCGCGCCTGCACGAAGACGGCCGGTCCGCCATCGCGCCGGATCAGCCAGGCTATGACGGCCAGCGCCGGGCTGAGCACGGCCAGGGCGAGCGCCGACGCGACGACGTCAAAGGCGCGCTTGGCGGCCTGGGCCAGCGGGCGGTGCAGGCTGTCGGAGACCCGTATCACCAGCCCGTCGGCCGGCGGAGCGTCCAGAAGGTCGATCTGCTGGGTCGGGATGCGCCCCAGCGCCGGGCGATAATAGAAATGTGCGCCGCGCGCGCTCAGCCGACCGGCGATCCGGCTGGCGGCGCCCTGGTGCTGCGCATCGGGGGCGAGAAATACGGTCTGGCCCGCCAGCGCGTCCAGGCGCGCGCCAAGCTCGGCGTCGCCCAGCAGCGCGAAACTGGCCAGATCAAGCGTCTGCGACACTGTCAGCCCGTGCCCGTCATTGCAGTCCAGAAGGGCGCTTGTATCGGCGGCGCCGGAGCGCGGCGCGATGAGGATCACCGGCTCGAACCAGTCCGAACAGGCCTTTAGTCCTTCGCGCGTGGCGAACCGGCCGGCCAGGATCAGCACCGGCGCCAGCAGCCATTTGGTGATGGAGCCGGTGTCGAGCCCGGCTTCGCCCAGAGCCAGCTGCGCGGTGGACACGATGAGGATCGCCATCACGCAGGCAAGAACCACCGGACGAATCTGGTCGGCGAGGGCCTGGCGGTTGCGGTAATGGCCCTTGGCGCGCAGGAAGGCGGTGAGCCCGAGAGCGCCGGCCAGGGTGAGCACGAGCCATCCGCGCGACGGCGCATCGCCGAGGACGAGATTGACCGCCATCCCGGCATAGCTGGCCAGAGCCAGCGCGGTCAGATCGCTCCAGAGAAAGGCGCGGGCGCCGGTGCGCACACCCGAGCGCGTTTCGGTCTGATAATGAATTGCTTCACTTCGGGACGTCATGGCGGCCTCACCCGGTGTCCGGACGCGTTCTGCGCCGGCTGAGGGTGGGGTCATGCAGGATTTGTTCCGTCAGGCCGGCCCCGCCTTTGAGCCGGCCTTGGCGTGCAGGGTCTTGCCGCTGGAGCGTAAGAAGAGGCAGGCGGCGATCGCCAGGCTGAGGGCGCCATGGTGCCATTCCTGCCAGACGCCGTAGCCCAGCATTGTCATCACGAACCAGGCCGAGGTGCTGAACGCGATCCCCGCCGCCACAGCCGGGTCAAGCGGCCGCCGGGCGAGGCTGCGCCCGGTCAGCAATAGCGCGGCGGCGGCAAGCCCTGCCCCCAGCGCTCCGGTCTCCAGCCAGATATGCAGCGCGCCGTTATGGGGGTGAAGCGGCATCAGGTTGAGCGTGTATCCGCGCAGCATCATCTCGGCGTCTATGACGCGAGAGGCGTCCAGCCCATGCCCGAACAGGGGCGCTTCGGGGAGCCGGGACAGGGCGTAGTCCCAGATTTCCAGGCGTTGATGCCAGGACAGAGGTAAGGCGTTCGCCACCGAGTCCGGGGTCGAGGCGACGACCGCGCCCAGAATCAACGGCGTGAGCGCCACCAGGCCGGCGGCGGCGTAGAACAGGACGGGCAAGGCCTGGTGCGGGCGCAGGAACGCCGCGGCGCCAAGCGTGCAGCCCGCCGCCATGGCGACGATATTGGCCTCCACGCCAAAGCTCACAGTGCTCAAGGCTGCGCTCAGGGCTACAAGACCGGCGGGCGCGCGCCACCCGGCGCGCCAGAGCCAGATCGTCATGGGCCCCGCCAGAAGAATGAAAGCGCTGGCGCCGCGCGACAGCACGCGGTGAGCCAAGGCGAGCGCCTCGGACGGCGTCTCGCCGCTCACGGACACCTGGACAAACTGGCTGACAGGCGCGCCGAGGACGCTTTCGGCCAGAAAAAACACCGCCACCAACAGCGTGATGATGGCGGTGTACGCTGCAAAGCGCACACGGCGGGTATCGTCCAGACGCGCAATCCCGAACGGGACCAAAAGAAAGAGCGGCGTCAGCAAAAGCAGTTTGACCGCCTGGTCGGGCCGCCCATAGGGCGACCATAAAAGGCTCATCGCCGCCAATGCCATGAAGGCGAAAAACGCGATCAGAGCCGGCGGCCGCGCCCTCACGACCAATAGCGCGGGCAGGAGCAGCAAGGGCGACCACATAAGCCCGATAAACCCGATCGAGCTCGACAAGCCAAGCCCGCCGGCGCCCATGAATATCCCGCTGAAAAAAATCCAGAAAAAGAACACGGCGACGGTATAGAACCGGATCATCCGCCCGCCGCTCATGAGCGATGGGCCTTAAGCTCGGCTGCCGCTGCGTCCGGGGCGGCGTTCCAGCAGATCAGTTTGGGGCCGGATGTGGTGACGCGCGCCGCGCCCATATGGCCGGTCTTCACCTTGGCCTGTGCGGTCGGCGCGCCGGCGCCGGCCAGCAGGGCGTGAAAATAACGCAGGATCCCGTTGGAACTCACCAGTAGGACCGTGTGATCCTCGCCGCGATTGCGGGTCGCCGCGGTGTAGATCGCCTTCGCATTGGCTTCGATCTGCGCCGGGCCCGGCGACCAGCCCGCGTTCACGGGCGCGATGGAGCGCTCGCGCCACGCCTCGATGGCGCTCGCGCCCCAGTCTCCTTCGATCTCGGCGTCGGATTTTCCGCCCCAGACCCCGTAATCGATTTCCTTGAGGCGCTCATCAATCTCGATGTCGCTGGAAAACCCGCACGCTTCGGCGGCCAGGGCCGCGCCGGTGCGCGTGCGCTTCAGCGGGCCGGCGAGGATCCGGTCGGGGACGATCCCCGCCTCGCTCAAGGCCCGCCCGATGGCGCGCGACTGGTCCAGACCCTTGTCCACCAGGGCCAGGTCTTCCCTGGCGCCGACCCAGACGGGCGTGTCTTCAGGACCGAACGTGTTGCCGTGTCGGGCGAGGATCAACAGCATGGCTCAGACGATCTCCCCTTCGCGGGCGATGATGTCGGCGGCGATCTCCGCGTCGCGCGGGGAATCCACGCTCCAGGGCGTGCGCCCATGGTACTCGGTGAGCACGATGCGGATGGGAATCCCGTTCTCCAGCGCACGCAGCTGCTCCAGGCTTTCCGTGCGCTCCAGCGGCCCGGGCTCCAGCGCCACGAGACGCTCCAGCGCGCTGAAGCGATAGGCGTAAAGCCCGATATGCTTATAGATCGGCGTTCCCGCGTCTTCGCGGCGGAAGGGAATAATCGTCTTGGAAAAATACAGCGCGTTCATGGCCTTGTCGAAGACCACCGTGGTGCCGCCCACCTCGCCGACGGCCTTGGCGCTGGCGAGCTTGGCGTAGGCGTCCTCGGTGAGCGCCACCGCCGGCGTGGCCAGATCCAGCGTCTGATCCTCGGCCATGGCCCGCGCCGCCGCGTCGATCACCCAGGGCGGGGTGAGCGGGGCGTCGCCCTGCAGATTGACGATGACGTCGCCGGGCCGGGCGAAGGCCTTCACCGCCTCATAAGCGCGCTCGGTGCCGTTGCGGCAGCTCTCCGGCGTCATCACCGCCTCGCCGTGGAAACCCTCTACAATGTCGCGAACGCGTTCATCATCGGTGGCCACCAGAACCCGATCAACGGAGGGCGCCGCGGCGGCCAGGCGGCGCACCCGCTCCACCATGGGAACGCCTGCGATCTCATGCAGCGGCTTGCCCGGAAACCGGGTCGAGCCATAACGGGCGGGGATCACGGCGATGACGGTCATGGGCTCGATTCCGATGAGGCGGGTCAGGCGTGTCTGATTGCCACGCTTCATCGCAAAGCGCAAAGCCGCGCGAGACCTTTGCCCGGCGCGCGATCCTGAGGTAGAACGCCCGCCTTCGCGCGCAGGACGGGCCTGCAGCGCGACATGCGCCGTCGCTTAGGGAGTTTCACGCATGGCCGGCCACTCGAAATGGGCGAACATCCAGCACCGCAAGGGCCGTCAGGACAAGGCGCGCGCCAAGCTGTTCTCGCGCCTGTCCAAGGAAGTCATGGTGGCGGTGAAGATGGGCGGGCCTGACCCGGACATGAATCCGCGCCTGCGTCTGGCGATTCAGAACGCCAAGGGCCAGTCCATGCCCAAGGACAATATCGAGCGCGCCATCTCCAAGGCGGCCGGCGGCGATGTGGAGGAATATTTCGACATCCGCTATGAGGGCTTCGGCCCGGCCGGGATCGGCGTCATCGTGGAGGCCTCCACCGACAACAAGAACCGCGCCGCCGCCGAGGTGCGCACCTCGTTCGCCAAGAATGGCGGCAATCTGGGCGAGACCGGCTCGGTGAGCTTCATGTTCGACCAGGTCGGCGAGATCCGCTTCCCGCTCTCGGTCGCCGGCGAAGAGGCCATGCTGGAGGCCGCCATCGAGGCCGGCGCCGAGGACGTCCAGCGAGAAGACAATGTGGACGATGACGGCGAGCCCGCGTCCGAGCATGTGGTGTTCTGCGCCCGTGAAGATCTCGCCGAGGTCGCCGCCTCGCTGCAGGAAACCTTCGGCGAGGCCACCAGCGCCAACATCATCTGGCGGCCCCAGACTCTCATCGAAGTCGAAGGCGACAAGGCCGCCACGCTGATGAAGCTCATGGAGGCGCTGGAGGATCTGGACGACGTTTCGCGCGTCTTCGCCAATTTCGACATTTCCGAGTCCGAGATGGAGAAACTGAACGGATGATTATTGCGGTCGACGGCCCGCTGGCGTCCGGTAAAGGCACGATCGCGCGCGCGCTGGCGGCGCGGTTCTCTCTGCCGCATCTGGACACCGGAACGCTCTACCGCGCCGTTGCGGTGGCGCTCCTGGACGCTGGTCAGCCGCCTGAAAATGCGCAGGCCGCCGAGGCCGCCGCGCGCGCGCTGGATCTCAACGCCATCGACGAGCAGAAAATCCGCACCGCCGGCGCCGGGCAGGCGGCCAGCGTGGTGTCGGCGCATCCCGCCGTGCGCGGGGCGCTTCTGGATATCCAGCGCGATTTCGCCATGCAGGGCGGCGGCGCAGTGCTGGACGGGCGCGATATCGGCACGGTGATCGCGCCGGGCGCCGAGGTGAAGCTGTATGTCACCGCCAGCGAGGAGACCCGCGCCTGGCGCCGTCAGGCGGAGCTCGTCAATCGCGGCGAGGAGATCACCTTTGAGCAGGTGCTCGGTCAGCTGCGCCAGCGCGACGCCCGCGATTCCAGCCGCGCCGACGCGCCGCTGCTCAAGGCCGATGACGCCATCGAGCTGGACACCACCACCATGACCATCGACGAGGCCGTGAAGGCCGCGATTCAAATTGTCGAAGCGCGCCGGGGCTAGCCTTGCCGCGTGGCCCCGCCTAGCGTCGGGGCATGTTTAAACCGCCCTCCAAAGCGGGTTTCGGGGTTTCCGGCGCCCATGGATCTCCGCTGGTGGCGGCCCGTGACACGCTGCGCCTGCTCATGGAAGCGTTTGAGGGTGGCGTTCGGGTGTTTGACACCGCGCCCGCCTATGGCGCCGGCGAGGCGGAACGCCGCCTCGGCGCCGCGGTCGCCGCCCTGGGGCGTGACCGCGTTTTCATCACCACGAAAGCCGGACTGTTCAGCTCCGGCCTTTCCGGCCGGCGGCGCGATTTCAGCCCCGACGCCGTTGAGGCCAGCGTTCTGGCGAGCCTCGATCGGCTGGGCGTTGCGGGCGTGGATATGCTTTTTCTGCACGGGGCGGGCGCCCATGAGCTGACGCCGGCGCTTCTGGACCGGCTGGACGCGTTGCGCCGGGCGGGCGCGTTCGCTCATCTGGGCGCGGCGGGGCGCGGGGCGGAACTGGACCCGGTCCTCGCCGATCCGCGATTCCAAGCGATCATGGCCCCGGTCCATCCGTTTCTGGACGACGCAGAAACCGCAAGGATCGATCGGGCGCACCTGGCGGGCAAGGCCGTATTCGCCATCGAAACCGCCGGCGATGCGCCGCCGGTTCTGCGCGCTCCACGGCGGCTCAGTGATGTCTATGCGGCTGCAAGAGGGCTCAAGGGGCGCCTGATCGGCGCGCCAGGCCGGGGACGGGTCGCTCCGACGGCGGGGCTCGCCCGGGCGTTGCGGCGTGACGGCGTGTCCTGTGCGCTGTTCACCACCACGCGCCGCAGCCACCTGGCCGAGAGCCTGAAGGTGTGCGGCCTTGCTACACAGGATTGAAAAAAATTAGCGACGGGCGGCAATTGGCTTGACGGGTCTTGAAGATTACAGCCAACATATTGTCGGCATTCGCTTATTGCGCGCAGAAAAATCCAACGCGGACGAGCTGCCGTCCGCCACGAATTCCAGGGGAAATGACATGACCAATCTTCGCAAACACTGGCTTTCCGGTGCGGCTGGCTGCGCCCTCGTGCTGGCCCTGGCGCCGATGGCGGCGGCCGATGAAGCTGGCCTCGCGGGACCCGAATCCGGGTCGCAGGCGGAGACCGGGCCCTATGTGGGCTCGCCGGTGGGCGCAATGACGCCGCGCATTATCGTGCGCGACGATCTGGGCGCGAATTTCGCCGAGGCGCTGAACAATTCGGTGGATGCGGACGACACCTGGGGCGCGGTGACGCAAATCTTCCTTCAGAACAACGCCACCGGCGGTGTGTTCCTGAACTGCACCGGGACTCTGATCAATCCGCGCACCGTGCTTACCGCGGCGCACTGTTTGAACAACAGTTCGTCGGAAGCCTACGGCCTGCCCGGCCAGGCTCCGCTGACCATGCTCATCGGCTTCGGACCTGACACCCAGGCCTCCCTGTTCAACTATCTGGGCACCGGCGCGTCCTTCAGCCAGGGCGGCGTCGCCAGCTCCACCGACGTGATCATTCATCCCAGCGCCAATCTGGATAATGGCGCGCTGCCCTTCCCCTGGGCGGATGTGGCGATGATCGCGCTGAACGAGCCGATCACCGGCGTGCCCACCATGGGCATGCTGTTCTCGCCGCTGACCGAGCTGACTCACGTTATTCAGGTGGGCTATGGCAGCAAGGGCACAGGCCAGCTCGGCGTCATTCCCAGCGGCGCGATCAGCGGATCGGGCGGCCCGTCCGTCTTCCGGCGTCTGGAAGGCGAAAACGAGCTTGGCATGATCGGCTCCCCGGGTGATCTGATCGACGGGGTCTTCCCCGCCTTCGCGCCCTCGACGCAGACCCTGGGTCAGGTCAGCCAGACCATGTACTGGACCGATTTCGACCGGCCGAACCGGGGGGCTGACGAAGGCCTGTGCACCTTCACCGGCGTCAACATCAACTGCCCGACGCTTGCGGCGGTGCAGTCCATCGACTGGTTCACCGGCGACGCCCTGCCCAACGAGGTGGCCACCGCGCCGGGGGATTCCGGCTCTCCGCTCATCGGCGACCAGCTCACCGATTTCCCGATCATTCTCGGCGTTCTGTCGGGCGGGTACGACTTCTTCGGCATCAACAGCGCTTACGGCGATATCAGCTTCTACAACCCGCTCTTCCCGTTCTTCGAGTTCATCAGCGCCAACACGCCCTACAAGTATGTCTCCACAGTGGGCGGCGACGGGGACTGGTTCGACCCCACCCACTGGACCCAGGATCTTGATCCGAATTTCTATGTCATCAACGGTGACGGCGAGATCGTGAACGGCCTTCCCGAGGGCTCTGAAGACGGCGTCTACGCCTCGAGCCCGAAGATCGGCGACGTGCTGGGCAATGACGTGTCCGGCAATGACGATAGGCCTACGCCGTTCCTGCCGCCGCGCACCGATGGCGCTCCGGTTCCCGTGGCGGCGTCCGGCGAAAGCTTGTCCGCCGGCGTTGCTTCGCCAGACGCGCGCCCCGGCGGCGCGCAGGTGGGCGTGGTGAACTACACGGCGTCCGACGACATGGGCCAGGGCGTCGCGAGCAAGGCCGATGTCGCGTCGGCCGGCCCTGCCGCCGCCGGCGACATGACCACCCAGGACGCGCCGGGCTTCGGCAATAATCTGCCGCGATCCTCGGTCCTGCAGGGTCCGGGCTCCACCGGCTTCGTGCCGAACAACACCGACGGAACCCCCGGCACGGCGTTTGAAAACCCGGCCATGTATTTCGACGTCAGCTTCACACAGGCCGGCACGACCACCCTGTCCGGCGGCGGCGCCTTTACGGGTGTCGAGGTGGATCAGGTGACGCTCATGAACGGCGGCGCGACCCTGTCCATCGAGAACGGCGCGGAGCTGACCTCGCTGATCGGCGTCAATGTGCTTCTGGGCACGCTGAACGTCCGCGCGGACTCCGCGATCATTACGCCGCTCCTGATCAACGATCTGGGGATCGTCACCGGCAGCGGCGTTTTCGCCACCGACCTCTTCCTGAACCGCGGCGGCCTGGTGGATCCGCTCTCCTCGCCGGACGCCTTTGGCGGCAATAACGCGATCACGCCCGGCGGCGAGATCTTCATCCTCGGCAATTATATTCAGGGCGCCCAGGGTGTGACCAAGCTTGACGTCCTGGCGCCCAGCGGCACGCCGTTCGCCATGGACAGACTGACGATTTCCGGCGCGGCCCTGCTCGACGGCACTCTCATGGTCACCGCCGATCCCACCATCGCCACGCGGGGCGCGACCTATACCGGCATCACCGCCGGCGCGGGAATAATCGGCGCGTTCGCCAATGAAATGACCCGGTACTCGGCTACCTTGTCGTTCGACGTGACCTATGGCGCGAACGCGGTGACCTTCGAAGCCGTCGCGGCTGATTACGCCGATGTGATCGCGGGCGGGGATGCAAACGCCGTGGCGCTGGCGGGCGCGCTTGACCGCACGACCAGCCCGGACACCGTTCCGTCTGGTGAGTTTGGAACTGTCGTGTCTTCGCTCGACGCATTGTCCAGCGCGTCCGGTCTCGAGATGGCGCTGGCTTCCATGTCGCCGCGCCAGACCTTCGTGCTCGACCAGCTGGGCCTGAACGCGTCGCGCAGCCTGACCGCGACACTGTTCGAGCGAACCCGCGCCGCGCGCAATCTCGGCGGCGCCTCTCCGGGCGGCCTCGCCATGCGTACGGACGACGCGCCGATCCTTCTGGCCAGCGCGGGTCAGTCCATGAGCCTGCCGGAGGGCGAGAACCGGATCCTTCCTTCGAACATGAACGCCTGGATTTCCGGCGATGTCGTGTTCGCCGATGATGTGGACCCGGCTGTTTCGGGCGACGTGCAGACCGCGCTCGTCAGCGGCGGCGTCGAGGCCCGCCTGAGCGACGCCCTTGTCGCCGGCGCGGCGGTGACCGGCGGCTGGTTCAACGGCGATGACGACCTGCACCGGTTCGACGGCGACAGCCTCGGCGTGTCCGGCTATGTCGGCTACGCCAAGGGCGTGTTCTACGCCAGCGCCCAGGCCGGTCACTTCCGGCACGGGTTCGAGATGGAGCGCCCGGTGTTCACCGGCGCGGGTCTTGGAACCGCGTCGGGCGATACCGACGGCAGCCAGACCTTCGCCGGACTGGAGGCCGGTCTGGGCTTCGCCATGGGTGAGCGCGGCTCGATCGGCCCGGTGGCGCGCCTGCGTTACGCCGATATCGAGATCGACGGCTACACCGAGACCGGCGCCGGGGGGTTCGGGGCGGTGATCGCTGATCGCACCTTTGACCAGACCACGTCCAGCCTGGGTCTGTCGGCGTGGTTTGAACTGGGTGAGAAGGCGTTTCTCACCACAGAAGCTCTCAGAATGGCGCTCATCGACGGAGACGCCGCCCAGACCGTCACGGCGAGCCTTGTGGCCCAGCCCGGCGCCATCTTCTCCGTGACAGGCGTGGCGCCGTCGGAGGAGTGGGTGTCGCTCAGCCTTGGCGGGGGGTACGAGCTGGCGCCGAACCTGATCCTGCAGGGCCGGTACACGATCGACACCGGTCAGGTCGAAGCCAATTACGAGCAGGCCAGCGTGTCGCTGAGCTTCCGTTTCTAGCGCTCACCAGCCAAAGGCTTCACGTGTTCGTGCTGCGTTCGCCATCCGGCGGCGCAGTACGGCGCGGGGCCGATGGACGCATGGTGAGCGAGGGGTTAAACCGGACTCAACCGGGGGCGCGACACCGGGGGGCGCGAACCAGCGGAGGGTCGGCGTGAGAGCATTGATTGCGGGCGGAGCCCGCTGCGCGGTTCTGGCGGCGGCGCTGATGGCGGCGGCAAGCCCTCTCGCGCTTGCTCAGGCTTCGTTCTCCGGCGCGAATTCCACAGCGACAGGGCAGGCCGACCAGGTCTATCTGGAGGCCGACGTGCTCGAGCAGCGCAATGGCGAGGGCGTTTATATCGCCCGCGGCTCGGTGCGCATGGTCTCGGGCGTGCGGATCATCCAGGCCGATGAGATCATCTACAACACTGCGACCGGACGCGTGACCGCGCGCGGTGATGTGCGGATCTACGAGGGCGATCAGCCGGCCCAGTTCGCTGACGAGGTGGTGCTCGACGACGCCATGAGCGAGGGGGTCGCCTACGGCTTCGCCACGCTGCTGGAAAACAATGGACGCGCTGCAGCGGCGTCGGCCCTGCGCCGCCCGGACGGATCGGTGGAGATGGCCGACGCCTATTACACCGCTTGCGAGCTTTGCGAGGACGGCGGCGCACCGACCTGGCGGCTGCGCGCCGACCGGGTGGTCCGCGATCTGGACGACGACATGATCTATTACCGCGACGTCCGGCTGGAAGTGGCCGGCGTTCCGGTGATCTATTCGCCGGTCTTCGCCCACGCCGACCCCAGCGCCGAGCGCAAGTCGGGCTTTCTCCTGCCCAGCGTGGACATCTCCAATCGGCTCGGCCTGAGCTATCAGCAGCCCTATCTGTTCGCGATCAGCCCGTCCCAGGACCTGGTGGTGGCGCCGCGGGTTATGAGCGAGGTGGCGCCGCTTCTGGAGCTGGACTACCGCAAGCGTTTCTACTCCGGCATGGTCGATATAGAGACCAGCCTCACCTACGAGCAGGAATTTGATCAGGACGGATTTTTCGGACCGGAACAGTTGCGCGGCCACATCTTCGCGGAGGGATTGTTCGCCATGTCCCCCGAATGGCGCTGGGGCTTCGGCCTGCAGGCGGCCAGCGAGGATCTCTATCTGCGCCGGTACGATTACAGTGAAGAACCCGATGAGAGTTCAGGGTTGTTCGAGTTTGAGGGCACGCGCCAGCTGATCAGCCAGCTATTCGTGGCTGGCAAGGGCGATTTTTATTACACAGACGTCTCTGTGGCCGCTTTCGACTCGCTCTTCGACGGCTTCAACGATGACCGACTGCCCTACATGGCGCCGTACTGGCGCTTCGCGGCGGACGGTGAATTACCATTCCAGCTTGGCGATTTCGACGTCTTCGCCAATTCTGTGAATTTGCGCCGGGATCTTGGCGACGATTATACAAGGGTGAGCGTCGGCGCGGACTGGTCGCGGCCGATCATTGCGCCGGGCGGCGTGCGGATCGAGCCTTTTGCGACCGGGCGCGCCGACGCGTTCCGCGAGAACCGCGCCGTCCCGGGTGCGCCGGATGAAACGCGCAATTTCACGCGCGTGCGCGGCGCCGCGGGGGTGGACGTGTCCTATCCCTTCGTACGTCCGGGCGAACGTTTTGACGTCATCGTCTCGCCGCGCAGCGCGCTCATCGCCAGCAATGGCGGCGACCCTGAGGAGCTGCCGCTGTTGCAGGACGCAGTAAGCTTCGATTTTTCTCGAGGCTTCTTGTTCAATCCGGTGCGCGCACCGGGGTTTGATGTGTTCGAGGACGGCGTCCGGGTGGACGCCGGCTTTGAGGTCGAGTTTGACGACCGGCGAGACGTTTACGGCCTGGATGTGTTTGTCGGCCGCAGCTATAGACTCGCAGGCGGTGACGAGCGGTTCGGTCCGGCTAGCGGAGTCTTTGAAGACGAGTCCGATTGGGTTGCTGACGTGGAGTTTAATATCGGCTGGTTCGAAGCCGGCGTGGGCACGCGTCTGGACTCCGTCGATTTCGACATCAACCGGATCGAGGGGGAGGTCGGCTTCGAGGTGTGGCGGGTCGAGGCCGAAGTAAACTATCTGCAGCTTTCAGATGAAGCGTCTCCCATTCAGACCCAAGAGCTTGAATGGCAAACGCGATTGGACCTGACGCGAGAAATCACGGCTTTTTATGACGGCACCTATGACCTCACTCTGGACGAGGACCGGGCTCAGTCCGCCGGCTTCATGTACCGCGATGACTGCACGCAGCTAAGGGTGTACTGGGAGCGTGAGAACATCAATGTGGGCGTCGGCAATCTGGGTCCGTCCAATTCGGTGAAGTTCGAGATCATCCTGTTTACACTGGGCGGGGTGGCCGAGACTTAAAGCCGGCCTATTCTTCCCAGGCATGGATCAGAGCGATTTGTTTGCAGACCCGGCGCAGCGCGCCCTGCCCGAGCCAAGCCGCCAGGCCGGCCTTGAACGGCTCAAGGCCTTCACCTCGGCCATGGCGCGCCATTACGCCGCCAAGCGCAATTTCGATTTCGGGCCGGATGACCGCTCCAATGTCTCCGGCTTGAGCCCCCATGTGCGCCATCGGCTGGTGTCCGAACGCGAGCTGGTGGCCGCCGCGCTGGACCGTCACGGGCTCGACGCGGCGGAGAAATTCATCCAGGAGGCGTGCTGGCGGACCTACTGGAAGGGCTGGCTGGAGCTGCGCCCGTCGGTTTGGGACGCCTATCGCAACCAGGTGACGCACGATCTCGCCGCCCTGGAAAAGGACGGCGCGCTGCGCAGCCGCTATGAGGACGCGGTCTCCGGGCGCACCGGTATCTCATGCTTTGACGCCTGGGCGGTTGAGCTCATAGAGCACGGCTATCTGCATAATCACGCCCGCATGTGGTTCGCCTCGATCTGGGTCTACACGCTGAACCTGCCCTGGGCGCTGGGCGCGGATGTCTTCTATCGCCATCTGATGGACGGGGACGCAGCCTCCAACACGCTGGGCTGGCGCTGGGTGTGCGGGCTGCAGACGCCGGGCAAGACCTATCTGGCGCGCGCCTCCAATATCAATAAATACACCGACGGCCGCTTCTCGATGCAGGGCTATGACCTGGCCTCGAACGCGCCGCCCCTGGCTGACGATCCCGGCCATCCAGACCCGGTTTCGCTGAAACCCGGCGACCGGCCGGACCCGGACGCGCCGGCGCTGATCCTGGTCCATGACGAGGACGGGTGTGCTGAGAGCTGGGGTATCGACGGGCTGGATGTGCGCGCAATTGCGAGCCTTGACGCAATCGAGCAGCGCAGCCCGCTGGACTCCGGCGAGTGCGCCCGCGATTTCACCAAAGCCGCTCTGCAGGATGCCGGGACGCGCGCGGCGGAGCATTTCCAGGCGGATTTCACCGCCTTCACCGAGCTTGACGATCTCATCGAGCAGGCCCGCGCCGCCGGGGCGCGCCAGATCGTTACCCAGCGCCCCCATACGGGTCCGCAGGCCGAACGCCTGGCCGCGCTTCAGCCGCGTCTTGAATCGCAAGGGATCACGCTGGTGGGTCTGCGCCGCGACTGGGACCGGGCGTTTCACCCCCACGCCGACCGCGGCTTCTTCAAGGTTAAGAAGAAAATTCCCGCCGTGCTGGGCGAGCTGGGCCTGATCACCAAAGGATAACACCGGCCCGAGAGTGACTTTTAGCGCGCACACGGCTAACCCATAGATGATGGGTTCGGAGTTCGCACATGCAGGATGAATTGCTCGGCAAGCTGAAGGCGCTGGCCGAGCCGACTCGCTTGCGCATCGTATCGCTCCTGGCGAACGGCGAGATGACGGTGAGCGAAATCATGCAGGTGCTGGGGCAGAGCCAGCCGCGCGTGTCGCGCCATCTGAAACTGCTGGCCGATGCAGGCCTGTGCGAGCGCTTTCCCGAGGGCGGCTGGGTATTTTACCGCCTGGTGCGCACCGGCGCGGTCTCTCGCCTGGCCGCGGTGATCGAGCAATTCACCGACACCAGCCATCCCCAGGTCCAGCGTGATCGCCAGCGTCTGGCCGAGATCAAGCGCCTGCGCTCCAAAAGCGCGGAGCGCTTCTTTGAGGCCGCCGCCCAGCAATGGGCTCATATCCGCTCGCTGCACTTCTCTGAAGCGGCGGTGGAGGCGGCGTTGATCGCCATCGCCGGCGAGCGGCGATTCGCTCAGCATGTGGACGTGGGCACCGGAACGGGGCGGATGCTGGAGCTGTTCAGCACCATCGCCGCGGACGGGATGGGCGTCGATCTGTCGGTGGAGATGCTCCATGTGGCCCGCGCAAAGCTGTCCGAAGCCGGGCTCGCCAGTCGTTTCGTGCGCCAGGCCGACGCCACCGCCATTCCAGTGGAGGACGGCTCGGCCGATCTGATCACCCTGCACCAGGTGTTGCATTACCTTGAAGACCCGTCCGCCAGCTTGAGCGAATGCGCCCGCGTTCTGGCGCCGGGCGGGCTGCTTCTGGTGGTGGATTTCGCTGAGCATCGCCATCACGCCCTGCACGCCGAACATCATCACCGCCATCTGGGATTTTCGCCCGCCCAGGTGACAAGCTGGGTGGAGCGGGCGGGTCTGGAGCTTGAGGTCCTGCAGGCGCTGGAGCCGGAGGGTATCGAGGGCGGCCTGACCGTGCTCATCTGGGCGGCGGTGAAACCTCAAGAAAGCGAGTCCGGCGATGACGCCTGAAGCCCTGAAGTCCGACGCCGAGCGCTTGCGCGCCGCCGACATGAACGCTCTTTTCGCCGAGCCCGGACGCGGCGCCGCGCTGCAGTTCGCCGCCGGGGGGCTCACCCTCGATCTACGCCGCCAACGCCTGGACCTGAAGGCCTGGGCCGCGCTGCAGGAGCTGGCCGCGAGTCATCATGTCATCGACCGCCTGCGCGCGCTCTACGCCGGCGACATCGCCAACCCAACCGAAGGCCGCGCGGTGCTGCACCCGGCCTGCCGCAATCCGGGGCTTCTGGCCGACACCGCGCTCACCGATCGTCTGACGGCCGCCCGGGCCCGCACCCGCGCTTTCTCGCAAACCCTGGACCGCGACGACGTGTTGGACGGTCACCCGGTCCGGCGCATCGTCAATATCGGAATCGGCGGCTCCGATCTCGGCCCGCGCATGGTCTATGACGCGCTCAAGGCGTTCCGCCGTCCCGGCATGGAGGCGCGCTTTGTCTCCAATCTGGATCCGGCCGATCTTGACGACGCGCTGGAGGGCGCGGATCCCCGGACAACGCTGATTCTTGTGGTGTCGAAGAGCTTCACCACCCAGGAGACCCTGATGAATGCGCGCGCCGCCCGCGCCTGGCTCGCGGCGGCCCTGGGCGAGGCCGGCGCGGACGCGCGCTTCGCCGCCGCCACTGCCGCGCCGGACAAGGCCAAGCAATTTGGTCTGGACGAGGCGCGCATCTTCCCGTTCGAGGACGGGGTGGGCGGACGCTATTCGCTGTGGTCGCCGGCGGGGCTCAGCCTGGAGCTGGCGTACGGGCCGGACGGATTTGACCAGCTGCTCGCCGGCGCCAAGGCCATGGACGACCATGCCGTAAGCGCCGCGCCCGACATCAATATGGTGCTGGCCAAGGGGCTGGCCGATGTGTGGAACCGGGCCGGGCGCGGCCTGCCTTCGCGCTGCGTTGCGGCCTATTCGTCACGGCTTGAGCGTCTGCCCGCCTATCTTCAGCAGCTGGAGATGGAATCGCTGGGCAAATCGGTGCGCGCCGACGGGACCGTACAGCCTTACGGCCATAGCGGTGCGCTGGTCTGGGGCGGGCGCGGCTCGGATCTGCAGCACTCGGTCTTTCAATGGCTGCACCAGGGCCAGGACGAGTCGCCGGTGGATTTCATCGCCGTCGCCGATCCTGAATTCACCCGCGACGAGCGCGCCCGCGCGCTCAACGCCAATCTCGCCGCCCAGGGCGCTGCGCTGACGCAAGGGCGCACGGGCGATGGCGACATGGCCGCCCACAAGGCGATTCCCGGCGGTCGCGCCAGCCAGACGCTGATCCTGCCAAGGCTCGATCCGTACAGCCTGGGCGGTCTGATCGCGCTTTACGAGCACAAGGTGTTCGTGGAGTCGGTGCTCTACGGCGTGAACGCCTATGACCAGTACGGGGTGGAGCTGGGCAAGGATCTTGCGCGCGCCTTGCTCGCCGGCGACTCTGGTTCACTGGACGCGCCGGCCAGGGACATCGCCGGACGCATCGGGGTGACACCTTGAGCGTCCGCCCGCCTGGCTCTGTGGCGACCGTCAGCCTCTGGTGATCGAGCCGTCTTCGGCGATGTGAATCCCGCATTCGGTCTTGTCTTCATCGGCCCAGCGCCCGGCGCGCGGATCGGCGTCCGGGTCGACGACCTTGGCGGTGCACGGCACGCAGCCGATGGAGGGATAGCCCTGCGCCACCAGCGGATGGGCAGGCAGGTCGTGACGCTTGAAATACGCCTCGATGTCTTCGCGCGGCCAGTCATAAAGCGGGTTGAGCTTCATCTTGCCGTCCTGAACCTCCACCCGTGGCAGGGCGGCGCGTGTCCCGCCATGGTGGCGCTTGCGCCCCGAAATCCAGACCTTGTAAGGCCGAAGCGCCTTGATCAGCGGCAGGGTCTTGCGGATATGGCAGCACATATCGGTATTGCGCTGGTGGAGCGTCCCGTCCGGATCGTCGGCGGCCAGATGGTGGGGGTCAGGCGTGAGCGTGACGATGTTCGTCAGCCCCAGCCGGCCCGCCAGCGTGTCGCGATAGGCCAGGGTTTCGTCAAACAGCTTGCCGGTCTCAAGAAACAGGACCGGCGTGTCCGGCGCCGTTTTCGAGATGAGATGCAGAATCACAGCGCTTTCCGCGCCGAAACTGCTGACCGCGCAAATCTCGCCGGGATAGATGCCGGTGAGCGCCCGCTTCAGCGCACCTTCGGCGTCGAGGCCGTATAGCGCTGCTTCGAGCGCCTGGGCGCCGGCCTCCAGAGCGAGGCGGTATTCCGACTTCAGCGGTGTCATCAACGGATCCGGGCTGTGGGCGAGGTCAGGCTTAACCTCACCGTTCAGCGCATTGTGATCAAGACCGGCACGCCGCACGTGCGAAAAGCAGCGCAGCGCCGCCTTGATCGCGGCGCGCTTTAAGGCCAGTTAGGCGCTATGGCGCTCGGGCCGGTCCTGGCGGGT
The DNA here is from genome assembly GCF_053756655.1 of Apolloniradiicaulis salifontis. Lineage (NCBI taxonomy): Bacteria > Pseudomonadati > Pseudomonadota > Alphaproteobacteria > Maricaulales > Maricaulaceae > Apolloniradiicaulis > Apolloniradiicaulis salifontis. The sequence goes on along the minus strand of NZ_CM132387.1, from coordinate 2,822,145 downwards.
CCCGTTCGATTCGCGCCGAGGCAAGCGAATCCCTGTACGCCTGACCGCACGCCTGACTGCGCCGATCCACTCCCACGAGGCCGCTTCCCATGTCCCAGACGCTCGATCCCAAAGCGATCAAACCCCTCGCCGGCGCCGTGCGCGCCCTGTCCATGGACGCGGTGGAGAAAGCCGGGTCCGGACATCCCGGAATGCCCATGGGCATGGCCGACGCGGCGACGGTGCTCTGGACGCGGCACATGAAATTCGATCCGGCTGATCCCGAATGGCCCGACCGGGACCGCTTCGTGCTTTCGGCCGGTCACGGCTCCATGCTGGTCTATTCCATCCTGCACCTGATCGGGGTGGAGGGCGTGACGATGGACGAGCTGAAGAATTTCCGTCAGCTCGGCTCCAGGACCGCCGGCCACCCCGAGTTCGGCCTCTGCCCCGGCGTGGAGACCACCACCGGCCCGCTGGGCCAGGGCATTTCCACCGCCGTAGGCATGGCGCTGGCCGAGCGGATGATGAATGCGCGCTTCGGCGATGATCTTGTGGATCACCACACCTTCGTCATCGCTTCCGACGGGGATTTGCAGGAGGGGATCAGCGAGGAGGCGATCTCCATCGCCGGTCACCTGAACCTTAACCGGCTGGTGGTGCTTTGGGACGATAACGAGATCTCCATCGACGGCGCGACGAATCTCTCCGACACGGTGGACCATTGCGCCCGCTTTGAGGCCTGCGGCTGGAGCACGATCAAGGTGGACGGTCACGACCCGGTGGCCGTCGACGAAGCGCTGACCAAGGCGCGCAAGAGCGACAGGCCGGTGCTCATCGCCTGCCGCACCCAGATCGGGTTCGGCGCGCCCACAAAGGCGGGCACCGCCGGCTCCCACGGCGCAGCGCTGGGAGCCGCCGAGGTCGAGGGCGCGCGAAAAGCGCTGGGCTGGACTTACGGCCCGTTCGAGATTCCTGACGCAGTCTATGAGGGCTGGCGCGCGGTCACGGTCTGTGGCGCCGAAGCGCGCGATCTCTGGGAGCAGCGCCTGAAGGACAGCCCCCATCTGGAAGACTTCATCGCCCAGATTTCCGGCGAGCCGCCCCACGCCGCCATCGAGGCTCTGAAGGGCCATGCCAAGCGGATGCTCGCCGACGCGCCGGCCATGGCGACGCGCGCCGCGTCCGGCGCCGCGATCGAGAGCTTCTGGCAAGCCTATCCGGGCCTGATCGGCGGTTCGGCGGATCTGACCGGCTCGGTCAACACCCGCGCCAAGGGCCACAAAAGCGTCAGCCGCGACGCCTATGACGGGCAGTATGTGCACTGGGGCGTGCGCGAGCACGGTATGGCCGCGGCCATGAACGGCATGGCGCTCCATGGCGGGCTGCGGCCCTATTCGGGCACCTTCCTGGTGTTCTCCGACTATTGCCGCCCGGCGGTGCGCCTGTCGGCGCTGATGAACCAGCCGGTGATCTATGTCTTCACGCACGACTCCATCGGGCTTGGCGAGGACGGACCCACCCACCAGCCGGTGGAGCATCTCAGCGCCCTGCGCTCGATCCCCAATCTCGCCGTCTATCGTCCCGGTGATGCAGTGGAGACGGCCGAAGCCTGGATCGCCGCGCTGGAGCGCACGGACGGTCCCACGGCGCTGGTTCTGTCGCGCCAGAAAGTCCCGCACCTGCGCACCGATGACGGCGCCGCGAACCTGTCAAAGCGCGGCGCCTATGTGCTGCGCGAGGCCGAGGGCGCGAAAGTCACCCTGATCGGCACCGGGACAGAGCTTCACCTTGCTGTTGAGGCGGCCGAGGCGCTGGCCGCCAGGGGCGTGCCCGCCCGCGTGGTCTCGGCCCCCAGCGTGGAGACCTTCCTGGCCCAGGATCCGGCCTATATCGAGCAAGTGGTCCCGGGCGGCCTGCCGTGCGTGGTCGTGGAAGCGGCGCTGCGCTGGGGCTGGGACGCGGTGATCGGGCGCGAGGGCGGCTTTGTCGGCATGACCGGCTTCGGCGCCAGCGCCCCGGCCGAAGCGCTTTACGAGCATTTCGGCATCACTGCGGCGCGCGTGGTGGAAGAAGCGCTGAAGCGGGTCTAGCGGGCGCTGCGGCCCACCTTCTACCGGCCCGGCGCGCCGTCGCCGCCTTCTTCCTCGTCCACTTGCGGAGGGTCGGCGATGAGCTTGCCGGCTTTCAGGTCCACATGGGGGACGGCTTCGCGTGTAAACGGGATCAGCAAAGTCCCTTCAAGGCTGGCCACCTCCAATATGTCGCCGGCGCCGTAATCCTGCACGGACTTCACCTTGCCCAGCGGCTCGCCCTGGAGGGTCTCCACCGGCAGGCCGATCAGATCGGCGTAGTAGAACTCGTCCTCCTCCAGCGCCGGCAGCGCGTCGCGCGGCACGTAGAGCTTGGTGCTCTTCAGCGCGATGAGCTGTTCCCGGGTGAGGCGCTCCTTGAAGCGGGCGACGGTGAACCCTTTGGCGCCGGGACGCGCGCTCACCGGCGTGAACAAGACCGCGCCGGTCTCGTCGAGAAACGGGCCATAGCTGCACACGGCGTCCGGATCGCCGAAGACTTTGAGGCGGGCCTCGCCCTTCACCCCCTGGGCGCCGGCGATGGCGGCGATGACCACAAGGTCGCGCTTGGTCATGATTGCTCTTGTCCGTCCTGCTTGACTGTTCGCCGTGATCAAACCGAAGCGCGCGCCAAGGTCAATCTTTGCCGCTCTAATCGCGCAGCGCCGCGCGGACCTTCTGCGCGAGCGCTTTTGCCTCGTCGCCGCGGGCGCCGCCCTTGCGCCAGGCCATGCCGATGGCGCGCCCGGCCACGGGCGGCGTGAACGGTCGGATCGTCAGATCCAGCCGGTCGGCGAGCCCTGCGTCCACGGCGAGGCGTGGCAGGAGCGTCGCGCCAAGGCCGGATTTCACCATCTGCACCAGGGTGTGAAGGCTGGTGGCGGCGAAGTCGGAGCGCGCGGCGTTTTCATCGGCCCGGCTCGCCGAGCAAACCGCGATGGCGTGATCGCGCAGGCAATGGCCGTCTTCCAGTAGCAGCAACGACTCGCCGGCCAGCGCTTCGGGGGTCATCGGGTCCACACTGGCGAGGCGATGCTCGGGCGCGCAGGCGAACAGAAACTCGTCCTCGATAATGCTTTCGGTCTCGATCCCGGCCACGTCATAGGGCAGGGCGATCAGTGCGGCGTCGAGGCGGCGCTCTTTCAACGCCTCCACCAGGCGGTGGGTGAGGTCCTCGCGCAGGAACAGCTCGAGCCGGGGCAGGTCGGTGCGCAGGGCCGGCAGAATTCTTGGCAGCAGGAAGGGCGCGATGGTGGGAATCACCCCCAGCCGGAACGGCCCGGCCAGCGGCTCGCCGGCGGCGCGCGCTGCGTGGACCAGATCTTCGGCCTCGGTCAGAACGATGCGGGCGCGCTCCACCGCCGCCTCGCCGGCGGGGGTGAGCGTGGCGCCGCGGGCGCCGCGCTCCACAAGGGTCGCGCCCAGTATCCCCTCCAACTCCTTGATTCCCGCCGACAAGGTCGGCTGGGTCACGAACGCCGCCTCGGCGGCGCGGGAGAAGGAGCCGTGATCGGCCAGGGTCTGGAGGAATTTCAATTGCCGGAGCGTCGGGAGGATATTGGACATAGGTATAGAGATATCCGATACGTCACCAAGAAACAATCCATTAGCTTTATGGTTCGAAGACCGGCATATACGGCGTCGATGGTGAACGGGACGCCGGAGTCAGGCGTTGTCGAACCACCACAAAGCGCCGCCCTAAGGCGCATCACACGGTTCAGAAGACAGGAGATGAAACATGCTGGGTATTGGCGACAAGCTTCCCGAATTTGAAGTCGTCGGCGTGAAGCCGGGCTTTAACAATCACGAAGAAAACGGCGAATCCGCGTTCGAGCCGATCACCGACAAGTCGTTTGAAGGCAAGTGGAAGGTCATCGTCTTCTACCCGAAGGATTTCACCTTCGTGTGCCCGACCGAAATCACCGCCTTCGCCAAGCTGAACGACGAGTTCGCCGACCGCGACGCGGTCGTGATGACCGGCTCCACCGACAACGAGTTCTGCAAGCTGGCCTGGCGCCGCGAGCACCCGGACCTCAACAAGCTGAACCAGTGGCAGTTCGCCGATCCCACCGGTTCGCTGGTGGACGCGCTGGGCGTGCGCTCGCCTGAAGGCGTGGCCTATCGCTACACCTTCGTTGTGGATCCCCACGGCGAGATCCAGCACCTCTATGCGAACAATCTCAATGTCGGCCGGAATCCGGAAGACACGCTGCGCGTTCTCGACGCGCTGCAGACCGACGAGCTGTGCCCGTGCAACCGCGCGGTGGGCGGCGACACGCTCGCGGCCTAAGCCTGATCCGCGACGGGCGGCCCGGCGTTTCGCGCCGGGCCGCCTGACGCGGCCCGTCCCGCCTTCGCCTCGCGCCGTCAGGTATGCGAGGCGAGCGCTGGACCGGCCGTTCAGCCTCCCCCTCCGACCGCCGCCGTCTGTCCCAACTGTCCGGCGGCACGTGGATGGCTGGTCCAAACACTCTTCCGACATGCCAAGGAGACGTCTGATGAGCCTCGAAGCGCTGAAGAATCGCATTCCCGACCACGCCAAGGACATCAAGCTGAACCTGTCCTCGCTGGCGCGCGAAACCGTGCTGGACGACCAAAAAAAATACGGCTGCTTTCTGGCGTCGGCCTATGCGATCGGCGATCGCGAAGTGCTCGCCGACCTGATGGCCGAGGTCGAGGACAAATTGTCCGCCGAAGCGATCGCCGGCGCCAAGGCGGCCGCCTCGATCATGGGCATGAACAATGTGTACTACCGCTTCGTGCACCTGGCCAAAGCCAGCGATTACAAGACCCTTCCGGCCAAGCTGCGGATGAACATCATCGCCAATCCGGGCGTCGACAAGGTTGATTTCGAGCTCTGGTCGCTCGCCGTTTCCGCCATCAATGGCTGCGGCATGTGCATCGACGCCCACGAGGCCGAGCTGCGCAAGGGCGGGCTGTCCTCCGAGCAGGTCCAGGCCGCGGTGCGCATCGCTTCGGTGGTCAACGCCGCCGCCGCCATCGTGCGCGCGGAAACCGCCCTGAACGGCTGAATGTTTCCTGACTGAACCGACCTAAAGCCCCGCCGGCGCGTCCGGCGGGGTTTTTCTTTGCCTGATGAGAGGGAAAGCGGGGGGCCGGGCGAGCGGCCCCGCCGCTTACTCCTGCTCGTCGTCAGCGGCGTCCCAGACCTCGCCGAGATATTCGCCGGAACCCGCCACCGCGCCCACGGGACGATAGCCTTCCGTGCTTTGCGGCGCCGCGCGCTTTGGAATGCGATAGGCCGCATAGGCGGCCAGACAAGCTGCGATGGCGGCCAGGTAGAGGGCGAAGCCATCGGGTCCGATCCAGCCCATGAACGCCCCTGCCCCGATGGGCCCCAGCACCGCGCCGGCGCCGTAGACCATGACCAGCGTGCTGGCCGACGCCGTCATCTGCTCGGGCTTCAGCCAGTCATTGGTATGCGCCAGCGACAGCGGATAGATCGTTAGCGCGAGGCCGCCAGCCACAAACCCGGCGGTGAAAAGCGCCACGCCGCCGAGCGCTGCGGCCGGGACGAGGGCCAGGGCGGCGATGGCGGTGAGACCGGCGACCCCGGCGATGACCCGGCGCCGGTCCATGCGGTCAGACAGCTTGCCGACCGGCCACTGGAACGCCGCCCCGCCGACCATGATGGCGGCGACGAACACCGAGATCGCCGCGATATCAAGGCCGAGCCGGCGGGCATACACCGCGCTCATGCCCAGAATGATCCCGTTGGCGAGCCCTGCGCCGAAGCAGCCGGCCACGCCCAGCGGGGAAACTCCAAAGAGTTTTGTGAGGCTGAGCCGTTCCACATCGATGACCACGTGCGGCTGCGGCGCGGAGCTTAAGAGAATTGGGATCAGCGCTGCGGAGATGATGATGGAAGTGATCACATAGAGCGCCAGACCAGTGGTCGGCGCCGTGTTCATCAGGAGCTGCCCGCCGGCGAGGCCTGCATGCTGGACGATCATGTACACCGCCAAAAGCCCGCCGCGATAGTCATTGTCGCTCTGGCGGGCCAGCCAGCTTTCGGCCACCACGTAGAGCCCGGCGAAGCTGAAGCCGGTGATGAAGCGCATGAGCGCCCACAGACCCGGCTCGATCGCCAGGCCATGAATCAGGATGGCGATGGAGCCCGCCGAGGCGAGGGCGGCGAAGGTGCGGACATGACCGACGCGGGCGATGAGGCGTTCCGCCCCCAGCGAGCCGAGCATGAACCCGGCATAGAAGCACGTCATGACAAAGCCGGTCACGGCGCTGGAAAAGCCTGAATCCTCCGCCACCACGCCCAGAAGCGTGCCCTGCAGCCCATTGCCCGCCAGTAGAAGCGCAATGCCCAGAAGCAACGCCCACAGCTGAAGTGTCGCGCCGATAAGGCCGAGCCGGGGTCCCTCGCTGTCAGACGCCATGGCGGACCTTCCCTACATCTCGCCCGGGTCCGAGCGTCGATGCCGCGGGCGGGGGGTGTCAAACACTTTCAGGCCGCGCGCTGTAATCAGGACACGCGCTGTAACGGTGAAAAGCCCGCCGCAAGAGCGACCGCGGACACCACCGCTTCAGGCTAGTCATGGCGGGTCGTTCGGGCTGTTTCGCGGCTTGCTTTGACTTGTGCAAAAAATTCCGTATTCTGAGAAATATGAGCGATGCTTATCATAACTCTGAAGCGGATCGGCGCGATCAGGACGGCGGGCGGGCCAAGCGCGCTTGGCGCTGGTTCTCCGCGCGTACGATCCGTTCGGCGGAGCGGTATCGCGACATGGGCTGGGCCATGGTGGTCCGGCGAGCGGCCATGGCCGTGGCCCTGATCGCGATTTCGCGCATCGACCGCGGCTTCGCGCTGTCGCCCTGGCTTCTGATCGGGGGCGGGATATGGCTTCTGGTCCTGATGCGCATCATCGCGCTGAAGGCCTTTGACGCCGGCGCCGCGCCAAGGCGTTGATTTATACCCGGCGAGGCTTACGCTGCCGCTCCAAAGCGGGATAACGCCGGGGAGAGTTCAGATGAAATGGTGGTTCGGCGTCGCGCTGTGGCAGCGCGTGCTCGGGGCTCTGGTCCTGGGCGTGATCGTGGGGCTGGCGGCCTCGAACCTGTTCGGCATGGAGGCGGCCGCCGCCTGGCTCGAGACCTATTTCAAGCCGGTGGGCGATCTGTTCATCCGCCTGATCCGCATGCTCATCGTGCCGCTGATCCTGACCACGCTGGTGGCCGGAGTGGTGGCGCTGGGCGACCCGGCCAAGCTCGGCTCGATCGGGATCAAGACGATCCTTCTGTATTTCGCCACCACCTTCTTCGCCAACATTATCGGGATCATTTTCGGCCTGGTGTTCAAGCCCGGCGAGGGCGTCGATCTGGGTGGAGCAGACGCTGTTCCGGTGTCCACCGAAAGCGCCAGCCTTGTGGACCGCCTGCTCACCATCGTGCCGGAAAACCCCGTGGCGGCGCTGGCCGACGGCGACGTGCTGGCGGTGATCTTCTTCGCGGTTCTTCTGGGCGTCGGCATCCTTATGGCCGGCAAGGCGGGCAAGATGGTGGGCGATCTGTTCACCCAGGCCGCCGACGTGGTTCTGAAGATCACCCATATGGTGATGGAGGTGGCCCCCTTCGGCGTCTTCGCGCTGGTGAGCTTCACCATCGCCGAGCAGGGGCTGGAGGCGCTGCGCGCCATCGCGATCCTCATCGCCGCAGTCTATCTCGGGCTCTTCACCCATGCGGTGCTGGTCTATGGCGGCATCATCCGCTTTGTCCTGAACCTGCCGGTGCTCAATTTCGTGCGCGGCATGCTGGACGCCATCGCGGTGGCCTATTCCACCGCCAGCTCCAGCGCCACCCTGCCCGTGACCATCGCCAACGCCAGCGAGAATCTCGGCGTGAAGCGCTCCATCGCCGGCTCGGTCCTGCCGCTGGGCGCCACGATCAACATGGACGGCACGGCGCTCTATCTGGGCATTCTGGCGCTCTTCACCGCCCAGGCTTTCGGCTATGACCTCACCCTGGCCAATTACGTGCTCATCGCCTTCACCGCCGCCATCGCCTCCATCGGCGCGGCTGGCATTCCGTCTGCGGGCCTGTTCCTGCTGGCGATCGTGCTGCAGACTTTCGACGTGCCGCCAGAGCAGATCGCCATCGTGGTGGGCTTCATCCTGCCGGTGGACCGCATCATGGACATGGCCCGCACGGCGCTGAACGTCACCGGCGACGCCACCGTGGCCGTCACCGTGGCCAAGTGGGAAGGCGAGCTCGACGAAGACCTGTTCCGCCACCCCGCCGACACGCCCTACACGCCCAAGGCCCCGCCGCCGGAAATGGCCGACGCAGACCGGGATTAGCGTGGAGCGCGCGACGCGCCGACCCCTCTGCGGAACCGTCGCCGGTTCAGGCGCGCATGCGAGGTTCTTCGGGGTATTTGCTCAAACCTCCCCATCGTTCCATGCTGGAGGAAACCGCAAGGCGCTCAGGGCGTGTCAAGGACGGGCCTTCGGCCCGCCGCTCCGCGGCGACCGGGCTTTACCCCGGTCATCCTTGACACGCCCTGACGCTTGCGAAAATGGCCGGCATGGAACGATGGGGCGGCGGGGTCGGTCGCTCAAATTCTTCGGCGGACCGCGCGGAGACCGTCCATGGGCGCGCCGTGAACCGCTGGCCCCCACGCAGCGTATGAAAACACAAGCAACGGAGCCCCGCCATGACCCTCGTCCGCATCCTCTCCGCCCTCGGCGGCCTCGCCCTGCTCGCCCTCATCGTCTGGGCCATGGCCACCGCCGGTCAGTCCCTCACCGAAGCCATCGCCTGGCTCGTCAGCGAGCCCTGGGGCGTGGTGAGCCTGTTCGATCTCTATCTGGGCTTCTTCCTCATCGCCGTGCTGATCTGGATCCTGGAACCCAACAAAGCCATCGCCCTCGCATTCATCCTCCCCCTGCCGGTGCTGGGCAATGTCTGGGCGGCGGTGTGGGTGGCGTGGCGACTGGCGCAGGTTGTGCGGGGGCGGGTGAGCGCGGAATGAGACGCAAATATACTTGCAGATTCAAAATGTGATTTTGAATTTGCAGGGATGTTTGGCTAGCGCTTGCCTCACTATTGTCTGGACGCTCCGGCAATTTTTTGCCTGGATGCAGAATGATTTGGGGTTGGAATGGTAAACAGTGCCGAAGGTCGTCCTAACACAGCGCGCTGATAGCGGTTACGACGATGTGCCCGGCGAGCGGTATCACTTTCCGCGCCAGTACCTCCGCGCCGCAGAGGAAGCGTCCGGCGACGGCTGCCTCTTCTATGAGCCCCGGCGTAACAGCGGGCGTTTGGTGTACTGGGCGTCGGGACGGATCACTTCAGTTTATCCGGACCCAGCCAAGCCTGACCATTTTTTCGCGGATATTGCGGAGTTCCTTCCGTTTCCTGAGCCAGTCCATTTCGAAAGGGCTGACGGTGGCTACTGGGAGTCGAAGCTTGATCGCGGTGATGGTCAGCCAAGCCGCGGTGCGATGGGCTGGTCGATCCGCCGCATCCCAGAACATGAATTCGATCTGATCTTGAAAGCTGGCTATGCACCCGCTCTGGGTGTCGCAAACGATGTTCAAGCCGATCAATCAGCTTGGGGTGTTCAGGAAACCCAACTCGATTTCGAGCGCCCGGTATTTGAGCAAATTTCGCAACGGCCCTTTCGAGATCGCGTGTTCGCTACACAGGTTCGCAACGCTTATGATTCACGCTGCGCCGTAACAGGTCTGAAGATTATCAACGGTGGCGGCCGTGCTGAGATGGAAGCGGCTCATATTAAACCTGTCGCCGCGCTGGGACCGGACTCGGTTCGCAATGGCCTTGCGCTCTCCCGCACTGTCCACTGGATGTTCGATCGCGGCCTGCTGAGCATCGGCGACGATTTCAAGCTGTTGAAGGCGAAACCGCACCTACCCGACGGAACCGAACGCCTGTTTGATCCGAGCGGATATGTTCATGTGCCGGAAGCGACGCGCGACCAGCCTAGCCGTGCGTTTCTGCGATGGCATCGCGAAAACTGCTTTAAGGGGTAAGGCATGACTGATTTCAATGCATGGCGCACCGAAGCGGACGCGTTGCTCAAGCAATACTACGCACTCGACTTTAATGATGCAGGATTTGACGACGTCTACGTGCGTGATGCTTGGAAGAGCGGCGAAGCCCCGGATGAATTTATCGAGCGTGTCGCGTCAAAGTACGATCTCGATCCAGTCAGCGGCGGCTACTTCCTCACCCCCTAATCCTGATCCATCTTCAGCGCCGCGATGAACGCTTCCTGCGGGATTTCCACATTGCCGTACTGGCGCATCTTCTTCTTGCCCGCTTTTTGCTTGTCCAGGAGTTTGCGTTTGCGGGTCACGTCGCCGCCATAGCATTTGGCGGTGACGTCCTTGCGCATGGCGGCCAGGGTTTCGCGGGCGATGACGCGGCCGCCGATGGCGGCCTGGATCGGGATCTTGAACATGTGCCGGGGGATCAGCTCTTTGAGCCGTTCGCACATGCCGCGGCCGCGCATTTCGGCGCGGGTGCGGTGGACAATCATCGAGAGGGCGTCCACCGGCTCCTCGTTCACCAGCACGGTCATGCGCACCAGATCGCCTTCGCGGTACTCGATGAACTGGTAGTCGAAGCTGGCGTAGCCGCGGGTGACGCTTTTCAGCCGGTCATAGAAGTCGAACACCACCTCGTTGAGGGGCAGCTCATAGACCAGCATGGCCCGGGCGCCGGCATAGGTGAGCTCTTTCTGGATGCCCCGCCGGTCTTCGCACAGCTTCAGAACGCCGCCCAGATACTCGTCGGGCACCAGGATGGTCGCCTTGATCCAGGGCTCTGAAATGCTTTCAATCTTCACCGGGTCCGGCATGTCGGCGGGGTTGTGCAGATCCAGCGACGAGCCGTCGATGAGCTGCATGGTGTAGACCACGGACGGCGCGGTGGTGATCAGGTCCACATTGTATTCACGCTCAAGACGCTCGCGGATGACCTCCAGGTGAAGGAGCCCCAGAAAGCCGCAGCGGAAGCCGAACCCCAGCGCCGCGCTGGTCTCCATCTCGAAGCTGAAGGAGGCGTCGTTGAGCGCCAGGCGCTCCACCGCGTCGCGCAAATCCTCAAAGTCGGCCGCGTCCACCGGGAACAGGCCGCAGAACACCACCGGCACGGCCGGCTTGAAGCCCGGCAGCATGGTGGTGGTGGGGCGCTTCTCCTCGGTGATCGTGTCGCCGACGCGCGTATCGCGCACCTGCTTGATGGAGGCGTTGAGAAAGCCGATTTCGCCGGGACCCAGATCCGGGCGGTCGGTCTTTTGCGGCGTGAACACGCCGACGCCGTCCACGTTATAGTTGGCGTTCGTGCCCATCATGCGCACGCGCATGCCCTTTTTCAGGGTGCCCTCGATGACGCGCACCAGGCAGATCACGCCCAGATAGGTGTCGTACCAGCTGTCCACCAAGAGCGCTTTGAGCGGCGCCGCCGGATCGCCGGCGGCCGGCGGGGGCAGGCGCTTCACGATGGCCTCCAGCACGTCCTCGACGCCCAGGCCCGTCTTGGCGCTGATCAGAACCGCCTCGGAGGCGTCGATGCCGATCACATCCTCGATCTGCTGCTTGATCCGGTCGGGCTCTGCGGCGGGCAAGTCGATCTTGTTGAGCACCGGAACGATTTCCAGGTCCACATCGATGGCCGCATAGACGTTCGCCAGCGTCTGGGCCTCGACGCCCTGGGCCGCGTCCACCACCAGAAGCGCGCCTTCGCAGGCGTAGAGCGAACGGGAGACCTCATAGGCGAAGTCCACGTGGCCGGGCGTGTCGATGAGGTTCAGGACATAATCCAGCCCGTCCTTGGCCGTGTAGTTCAGGCGCACAGTCTGGGCCTTGATGGTGATCCCCCGCTCGCGCTCGAGCTCCATATTGTCGAGCACCTGCTCCTTCATCTCACGGTTGGTCAGCCCGCCGGTGACCTGGATCAGCCGGTCGGCGAGCGTGGATTTGCCGTGGTCGATATGGGCCACGATGGAGAAGTTTCGGATGCGGGAAGGATCAGTGCTCATGGAGGCGGAGTTAGCACTGCAGGCCCCGTGCGCCAAGCAGGATCGGCGGTTTGCGGGCGGCGCCCCGGCGCGGCTCAGGCGCCGCCCTTGCGGATCGTGTCCATTTCAGCGCGCAGCTCGTCCTCCCAGGGGCCCAGGATCTCCTTCACCCGCGCCACATAGGCCTCGTTTTCATGGGCGGGAACGCCGGTGGTGTAGACCTGCGCGGTGTGCAGCATGGCCCGCCGGTCGGTCCGGTCGAAGGCCTTTGCCATCTCAAGGGCGGTTTCGTGCTCGACCCCCAGCGCCTCGAAGGCGGCGCGCCCCATGCGGATCGAGCTGTCATAGACCTCACGGATGATGTCCCGGCAGCCGGCCTCGTACAGCTCGTAAACATGGTCGCGATCCACCGCCCGCGCCATGACGTGCAGGTGGGGGTAGGTCTTCACCGCATAGGCGGCCAGCTTGGTGATCTGCTCCTTGCCGTCGATGGCGATGATCAGAAGCTTCGCGCGCTCCACCCCGGCGGCGGTGAGCAGATCAGGGCGCGTGGCGTCGCCGAAATAGGCGTGCAGGCCGAAGCGGGCGAGAATGTCGATCTGGCGCGAGGAGTAGTCCACCACCGTGGTCTGATGGCCGGCGGCTTTCAGCATGCGGTTTATGATGCCGCCCATGCGCCCGTGCCCGGCGATGAGGATTTCGCCCGGCTCCTCGATCGTGTCCGCCTCGCGCCCCGCGCCGGAAAAGCGCGGCGCGATGAGCCGGTCGTGCAGAATGAATAGAAGCGGGGTCAGCATCATGGACATCGCCACGATCAGCGACAGCCGGTCGGCCAGAGCGTCGGGCATGACATTGCTGGCCACGGTGAAGGATAGCAGCACGAAACCGAACTCGCCCGCCTGCGCCAGACCCAGCGCCAGAAGCCAGCGATCAGACCCATTGACGCCGAACAAACGCCCCAGCCCTAGAAGGATCACCGCCTTGAGGGCGATCAGGCCGACCACGCCGCCGATCAGCACCATCGCCTCGTCGGCCAGCAGCATGAAGTCGATGCCCGCGCCCACCGTCATGAAGAACACGCCCAGCAAGAGCCCGCGGAAAGGCATGATGTCGGACTCAAGTTCGTGGCGGTATTCGCTGTTGGCCAGCACCACGCCGGCCACGAAGGCGCCCAGCGCCGGCGACAGGCCCACCAGCGCCATCAAAAGCGCGATCCCCACTACGATCATCAGCGCCGCGGCGGTGAACAATTCGCGCAGCTGGGCGCGGGCGATGAAGCGAAACAGCGGCCGGGTCAGCCAGCGCCCGCTCAGAACGACCGCAGCCACGGCGGCGATGGTGACAAGGGCGGCCTGCCAGCCATTGAGATGGGCGACGAGGCTGAGCCCCGCGCCGTGATCGCCCACTCCTGCGTGGGAGGCCGCGTCGGCGCCGATCCCGGTCAGTTCAGGGATCGCCAGCAGGGGGATGAAGGCGAGCATGGGGATGACGGCGATGTCCTGAAACAAGAGCACCGAAAAGCTCGACTGGCCGCCATCGCTGCGCATCAGCCCGCGCTCGTTCAGCGTCTGCAGGACGATCGCGGTGGAGGACAGAGACAGGATGAACCCGCTCGCCAGGGCCAGAGGCCAGCTTAAGCCGAACCCCATGAGGATGCCGGTCACGGCCAGAATCGTCAGACTGACCTGCAGCCCGCCAAGGCCCAGAAGCCGGGTGCGCAGCGCCCACAGGCGTTCGGGCTCCAGCTCCAGGCCCACAAGGAACAGCATCATCACCACGCCGAACTCGGCGAAGTGCTGGATGGAGACGATGTCCACCCCAAGCTGGCCCAGAACCGGGGCGATGGCGACGCCGGCGATGAGATAGCCGAGCACCGATCCCAGCCCGAATCTGGTGGCGATGGGTACGGCGATCACGCCCGCGATCAGGAAGATGAACGCCAGCATCAGAAAATCGGTCATGCCCAGCCCCGGTGCGCCATGTTTGAGATTAAACCCAGCCTAGCCGAGCCGCCGGGCTTCGTCGCGTCGCAATTGTGGCGAACGGATCTGCGTATTCGCGCCTGAAGATAGCCTCGACCCATCCCGAGGTGAGCATGCGTTCACTTAACACATACAAAAATCCAACCGCAGCGAAGGGTCTTTACGCGCGCCCCTGAATACGCTCAATTCAAGGCGCGGGCGAGGGTCGATTTATGAGAATCGGGACGACGATTAATGATGACCTTAAGTCGACTGGTGTATGTGAGCACCGCCAGTCCCGCCCTCGACCTGACGGCGATCGAGAGCATTTGCGCCATCGCGAACACGCGCAATTCAGCCAGCGGCGTCACCGGGCTGCTGGTCTATAACGGCGCCAACTTCATGCAGCTGCTTGAAGGTCCGCAAGACAATGTGGACGCCGTGTTCGAGTCCATCCGCCGCGATCCGCGTCACCATGGCGTGGTGCGGCTACTGGCCGAGCCCGCCGAGGGGCGTGTCTGCAGCCGCTGGGCCATGGCGGCCCAGGCGATTTCGCTGCCGGGCCGGCGCAGCGAGGGCATGTCGGCGTTTGCAATCGACACCCCGGCGCTGGATGAGCGCTATCTCTGCGACATGCCGCAGACGCTGCGCGGATTATTCCAGAGCTTCAATACGATGAGTGTCGGGCGCGTCGCCTCCTGATCGCGCCGGTAATCTCTGCTTAACCCTTCCGCCCAAACCCTGCCGCAAAGCGCGCGCAGGGTCTGGCCGTCTTTCAGATTCCCCGGAGATATTCCCATGCGTTTCGCGCCCGTTTTCGCCGGCCTCGCCGCGCTTGGTCTGACCGCCTGCGCCTCCAGCAGCGCGCCTGCGCCCGAGTACGGCCAGCCCAGCGCCTATCAGGAGCCCATCGACACCTATTCGCGTGACGAGATGGTGGAGGCGACCGCCGACTTCTTCGGCGTCACCGCCGAAGCCGCCGCGAGCGCACTGGAGCGAGTCTTCGCCGATCTGGGCCGTCCGGTGGGCTATATCGCCGGTGAAGAGCTGTCGGCCGCCGCCGGGGTCGGGCTGCGCTATGGCGAGGGCTATCTGACGATGAAGGGCTCAAGCGAGCAGCAGAAAGTCTATTGGCAGGGCCCGTCGGTGGGCTTTGACGCTGGCGGCAACGCCAGCCGGGTGTTCACCCTGGTCTACCGGCTGAACGATGTGGACCGCTTGTATCAGCGCTTTCCCGGCGTTGAAGGCACGGCCTATCTGGTGGCGGGAATGGGCGTGAACTATCAGCGCGCCGACGATATCACCCTGGCGCCGATCCGCTCCGGCGTCGGCCTGCGGGCGGGCGCGAACATGGGCTATCTGGCCTATTCACGCCAACGTAACTGGGTACCCTTCTAGGCGCGCAAGCCCCGCTTTTCCTCGCCATCCAAGCATCCGCCCGTTAAGCTGGCGGCACGCGGCGGGGGGCGCGAAGGAGGCGAGCTGACATGACGAGTGCGACCCAGATCGAGCTGTTCGCCGCCGGGCTCGTATTCGGGCTGGCGGCGGCGCTGCTGGCTTATATTCTGCGCCGCTGGATCTGGCAGCTCGTCGCCGGGGCGTTGCGCGCATTCGCCTTGCCCTTCCGCCCGGTCCTGCGTGTGTTCGGCCGCAGCAAGCGCGCCGCGCCCGTCGCCACGCCGGCCACCGGCGCGGCCGCCGCGGCGGTGTCGGGCCACACGACCCTGACAGAAGCTGCGCTGGGCGATGATTTCGACCACGAAGAAAGCTTCATCCAGCGCCAGGGCGTTTTCTTCAAATGGCTGATGGTGCGCGTGGGCTTCATGCGCATGCCCGAGGAGCTGACTCGTGAAACCGCGCAGGAGTACAGACGGCTCGCCAGCGGGTTTCTGGGCGGGCGCGTGCCCATCGACGCCGATCCGCGTGCGCTCTTCGAGGACATCGAGGGCGCGGTGATCGCCCGCCAGTTCCAGGAGAGCGATTCCGGCGTGCTTTACCTGCTCGATCAGAGCCGCAAGCTGATGAACGCCAATGTGCGCAAGCTCGCGGTCTGGTTCTCCTGCATTCTCGGCGCGGTGCTGCTGGTCAATATTCTCGCCAATGACGCGGGGCTCGTGCAGCGCCTGGGCCTCTTCGCCGGCGTCAGCGACGATGCGCTGGTGAGCTCGGCCCAGCTCACCTCGCTGGTGGTGGGCGCGGGCAGCTGTCTTCTGGCGGCCATGGTGATGTGGGCGCTCTACTACGCCGAATATTCGCCCTATCAGCGCAACACCGCCCGCGAGATGGCCAATTTCCTGACCCGCTATCTGGCGCGGGTGAATGATCACTACCGCACCGCCGTGGGCAAGGCGAAATCGCTGACCGTGGGTCAGGAGCGCGATTCCAAACAGCTCGCCGAGGAGGCGCAGCTCTGGATGCTCAATATCAGCTGGATCGCGTTTCGGGTCTTCTTCGTGGAGACCTATGTGCGCAACGTGGTGTTCCAGATCCGGCGTAATTCGCACTATTATCTGGTCTTCGTGCCCACCGGGTTCCTGGTGGCGCTGGCGGTCGTTCTGTCGGGGCTGGCCGTTTTCACCGACCGCGCGCCCTTTGACACCATTCTGGCGCTGGGCTGGGTGTTTGCGGTGTTGTTCGTGCTGGTGGTGGCGCTCTACGCCTTCTTCCTCATCAACGCGATGAAGGCGCTTCAGGAAATAGATCAGGGTGAGTGGATCAGCTTCCACACGCTGCGCCTGGACGCGGTGATGGCCGAGATCGTCGGCAAATACGCCGAGGATGTCGGCTACTGGAAGAATCGCGTCGGGGGCGGGCTCTAAAGCGCAATCTGAAAAGTGGGAACCGGTTTTCAGACAGATTGCGCGTTGGAAAATCGGGCGCGCAATCTGAAAAGTGGGAACCGGTTTTCAGACAGATTGCGCGTTGGCTAGTTTTCCTCGGCGCTCCGCTTGCGCCGCGCCTGACCGCCCTTGCGGCCGGCTTCGCGGGCGCGGTCTGATCCGGCGGTGAATTTGCCCGGCGATTTCAGGCCGCCCTTGCGTCCGGCGGCGCTGGCGGCGTCGCCGCCCGGCTTGAAGCGTCCCGACGATTTCAGCCCGCCCTTGCGTCCCGCCTCCCTGGCGCGGCTCGCACCGGCGGTGAACCGGCCGGAATTCTGGGTTTCTGTGGACTTTTCCATGGGGATCGCCTCACTGCTTGACGCAATAACCCCCAAAGGCCCGCCTCGGTTCGATCGATCCGGGCGCCTGATTGCAGCAGGCGCGGCGCGGGCGGGCCCTCAGGACCGCCGGCCGACCACCCTCAGCTCCGGCCACACCGCCCGCATGCGCTGACTTTTCTTTGCAAAATCAGCCGTGTCGGCCTGCGCGCTCGCCGGTGCGATCTCCATGGCGAACACGGCGTCGAGCCCGCGCGGCGCCAGCAGTGTGTGCGCTCCGTCCGCCCCACGGCGCAAGCCCACCATATGGGCGGCCGCGGCGTAATTGGCGATTCCGTCTTTTGTGGATTGGTAGGGCGGCTTGGCGTAGCCGAACCGGCTCTCAAACCACAGATGCACGCGCGCCTGGTTACGCACCTCCACCGGCTTTGGAATATCGGCGAAGGCTGACGCGCAGCGCTGGATAACCGCGTCCTCGGCCTCAAAGGAGAGATCGGTGGCGTCGTGATAGGCCAGATCATAATCCTTCACGCCATGGCCGGGCGGACGGTCTGTGAGGGCGTTCCAGACATTCTGATAGACCGCCCCGGCCGCCAGAGCCCAGTCGGGCAGGTTCAAGCCGCCTGATCGCGCGAGGATCGCCTCGGCGATCGGATCGGCGCGCACGGCCTCAATGAGGAAATCGCGCTGGTCACAGGGAGCGATCTTGCGCATGGGCGTCACGCTCTCCGATACCGGTCCCGCTCAACGGAGCCGCGCCCCGCTCTAGCTTCTAAGGCTCGCCCCGACCTTCTCGCCCGCCTTGACGATCTTCGCGGCGACCGCCTCGATATCCTTGTCGGTGAGCGTCTTGTCGGCGGGCTGAAGGGTCACTTCCACCGCCAGCGATACCTGGCCCTCCGGCACGCCCTTGCCGGTATAGACGTCGAACAGCGCAGCGTCGGTGATCAGCGCCTTGTCGGCGCCCTTGATCGCTTTCAGCAAGTCCGCCGTCGGCATATCGGCGGGGGCGAGAAAGGCGAAGTCGCGGCGCACCGGGTTGAGCTCGGGGATCGTCACCGCCGGGCGGGCCTTCAGCGCCTTCTTCTTGGCCGACGGCACAGCCTCCAGGAACACTTCAAAGGCGAGAACCCGCCCGTCGATATCAAGGGCCTTGAGGACTTTGGGGTGAATCTCGCCGAACTCGGCCAGGACATTGGGGCCAAGGCGCAAAACGCCCGAGCGCCCCGGATGCCACCAGGCGCGGGCATCGGCGCTGATCTGCACAGTGTCGGCGGGGCCGCCCGCCGCGGCCAGCGCCGCCAGGGCGTCGGCCTTGGCGTCGAACACGTCCGGCGCGGCCGCCCCGCGCCAGTCGCGCCCGGCGACCACGCGGCGCACGCCGGCGATGACGGTCTTCTGACCCGTGGGGCTGTCATCAAGATAGATCGGGCCAGCCTCGAAATAGCGCGCGTCCTCGATGGCGCGGTCGGCGCTTTTCTGCAGCGCCTTGAGCAGATGGATCAGCGCGCTGGGGCGCATCACGTCCAGCTCTGAACTGATCGGGTTGGCGAGCGTCAGGCCCTTGCCCGCGCCGCCGAACAGATCGGCTTCGTCATGGCGGCAGAACGACCAGGTGATCGCCTCCTGATAGCCGCGCAGCGCCATGGCCCGGCGCGTGGCCCGCACCCGGTTCTGCAGCTCCGTGGCGGGCGCCTCGAAACGCTCGCCGTCCATGCGCTTGAAGCTCACCACCGGCAGGCTGTCATAGCCTTCGATGCGGGCGATGTCCTCGATCAGGTCGGCGCTCTGCGAGCAATCGCGCCGCCAGCTGGGAACCGACACCGTCCAGGGCGATCCGCGCTCTACGCCGAATCCCAGCGAGGTGAGGATCGCCTCGATCCGGTCTTGGCTCAGCTGAAGCCCCAGAAGCTTGCCCACACGCGCCGGGTCCAGCGCGATGGGCGCCGGACGCGCCGGGGCCTCGCCCGCTACCGTCACCTCGCTGGCGGTTCCTCCGCCGTATTTCACGATCAGCGCGGTCGCAAGATGCAGGCCGTCCAGCACGCTTTCCGGGTCGACGCCGCGTTCAAAGCGATACTTCGCGTCGCTGTCGATCCCGGTCTCGCGGCCCGTGACGCGAGTGATCGCCGGATCAAACCAGGCGCTCTCGATGAAGACCTCGGTGGTCTCGCCCGTGCAGCCGGAATGCTCACCGCCCATGATTCCGCCCAGGCCAAGCGCGCGCGCATCGTCGGCGATGACGCAGTGGTGCGCGGCCGGAACGTAGTCCTTGCCGTCCAGAGCCTGGAAGCTGTCGGACTCGCCTTGGCCGTGGCGCGCTCGGATCACATCGCCAATCTTGGCGCGGTCATAGACGTGGAGCGGGCGGGCGCGATCAAAGGAGACGTAATTCGTTACGTCGGCCAGAAGGTTGATCGGCCGAAGGCCAATGGCGATCAGGCGCTGCTGCAGCCAGTCCGGCGAGGGTCCGTTCTTCACGCCGCGGATCACCCGGCCGGCGAAGATCGGGCAGGCCTCTGGCCAGTCGAGTTCTAGGCTCACCGGGCACGGACCTTCGCCCGCGATTGGCTCCACCGGGCCGGTCTTCAGCGTCCCCGCGCCGGCGGCGGCGAGGTCGCGCGCAATGCCATACACGCCGAGCCAGTCAGGACGGTTGGGGGTGACCTCAAAATCAATGACCGGGTCATCAAGGCCCAGCGCTTTCGCCGCCGGGGTGCCCACTGCCCAGTCGCCGTCAAGATCGGCGATTCCGTCATGGTCCTCGCCCGCCTCGATCTCCTTGGTGGAGCACAGCATGCCATGGGACTCGATCCCGCGAATCTTGCGGGGCTTTTTATCCAGCGCGAAGTCGAGGCCGGGGATGTATGTGCCCAGCGGCGCATAGATCGCCGTCATCCCCGCGCGCGCATTGGGCGCGCCGCACACGATCTGCTTCTCGCCGTCCACCGTGTCCACGGTGCAGATCCGCAGACGGTCGGCGTCCGGATGGGGCTGCGCGGCTTTCACATGGGCGACCGTGAAGGCGGAGAGCTTTTCGGCCGGATTGTCGATCTCCTCGATCTCCAGGCCCGCCATGGTCATGGCCTCGGCCAGATCATCGATGGCGAGATCGGTGTCGAGATGCTCGTGGAGCCAGGAGAGGGTGAATTTCATGACGGTTCGATCCGATGGACATTCAAAGAGTTAAAGACGGCTGGCGGGGTGGGCATCGCAGGACGAACCTTGAAGAGTTCGCGCGCGCTCACCGCTAGCTCAGCCCCGTCGCCAGATTGGCCTGCAGCAGCGGGCTGAAGCCATAGTGCGACAGCCAGCGCGGGTCGGGCTCGAAGAAGGGTCTGAGATCGCTCATGCCGTATTTCAGCATGGCGAGGCGATCCACGCCCATGCCGAAGGCGAAGCCCTGATATTCTTCCGGATCAAGCCCGCAGGCGCGAATCACATTGGGGTGCACCATGCCGCAGCCGAGGATCTCCATCCATTTATCGCCACTGCCCACCTTCACCGCTTCGCCGACGCGCTCATAGCGCACGTCCATTTCCGCGCTGGGCTCGGTGAAGGGGAAGTGGTGGGGGCGAAAGCGCGCCACCACCTCGTCGGTCTCGAAGAAGGCCGCCACGAAATCCATCAGGCAGCCTTTGAGGTGGCCCATATGGGTCCCCTTGTCGATCACCAGGCCTTCCACCTGATGGAACATGGGCGTGTGGGTCTGGTCCCAGTCGCAGCGATACACCCGGCCCGGCGCGATGATCCGGATCGGCGGCTTTTCGCTCATCATGGTGCGGATCTGCACCGGCGAGGTGTGGGTGCGCAGAACCTTCGGCGTCTCGCCTTCGGGCGCCGTCATGAAGAAGGTGTCATGGGTGTCGCGGGCCGGGTGGTCGGGCGGAAAATTCAGCGCCGTGAAGTTATGAAAGTCGTCTTCCACATCGGGACCCTCGGCGACCTTGAAGCCCATGTCGGCGAAGATCACGGCCAGCTCTTCCATCACCTGGTTCACCGGGTGAAGCGAACCGGCTGGCTCGCGGCGCACCGGCCGGGTGACGTCGACGGTTTCACTTTGCAGGGCTTCGTTCAGCGCGGCGTCTTCCAGCGCGGTCTTTTTGGCGTCTATGGTCTGGGCCAGCCGGTCCCTCAGACCGTTCAGCGCCGGGCCCATGATTTGGCGCTCCTCCGGGCTCATCTTGCCCAGCTCGCGCATTTTCAAGCTGACCTCGCCCTTCTTGCCCAGGGCCGCGACACGCACCGCATCCAGCGCGGCGAGGTCTCCAGCCGCCTCGATCGCGTGGGAGAGGCGGGCTTCGAGCTGATCAAGATCGGCGGTGGCGGTCATGGCGTGCATCCGTAACAGAATCGAGGCGTGGGGCGTGTCTTAGACGAGGGGGCGAGGGGAGGAAAGTGCGCGGCGCGCGGCCGCCGGGTGGCTGCGCCGGGGATTCAGGTCAAAACGAAAAACGCCCGCCCGGGAGTCCCAGGCGGGCGTTGTCGCAGAGCGTCTGCGCGAAGGTCGCGCTTAAGCTTCCAGTGCCGCTTTCGCCTGGCTGACCAGCGACGCGAACGCCTCCGGCTCGTGCGTGGCGATGTCGGACAGGACCTTGCGGTCCAGCTCGATGCCGGCCTTGTGCAGGCCGTTGATGAAGGTGGCGTAGGTCAGGCCGTTCAAGCGGGCGCCGGCGTTGATGCGCTGGATCCAGAGCGCACGGAAGGTGCGCTTTTTGACGCGGCGGTCGCGATAGGCGTACTGACCGGCCTTCTCAACCGCCTGGTTGGCGACGCGGAACGTATTCTTCCGGCGGCCATAATAACCTTTGGCCTGGTCGATGATCTTTTTCTTGCGGGCGTGACGGGCGGGACCTGAGGACACACGGGCCATGGGTCGCTCTCCTTATATCTTGAGAACCAACCGCTTAGCGGCTGTAGGGCAAATAGCTGCGCTTGACGATTTTCGCGTCCGGCGCGGCGAGCACGTCGGTGCCCCGCTTTTGGCGGATCTGCTTCGGCGTGCGCTTGATCATGCCGTGGCGCTTGCCGGCCTGGGCGGCCATGACCTTGCCCGTGCCCGTGACCTTGAAGCGCTTTTTGGCGCCCGACTTGGTCTTCAGTTTCGACATTTCGCTCTCCTTGTTCAGGCGGCCGGCGAACCGGTCGTCTTCAGCGTTCAGGGCCGCCCGGCATGTCGTGGGCCGGGTAGGCCGTCAAAAGTGGAGCGGGGGTTATACGCGGGTGCGCGCAAAACGCAAGCGCTCCCCCCCGCTGCAAGGCTCCGGCGCTACTGCGCCTCTTCGATGATCAGCACCGCGTCTTCGGAGACGCCGCTGGAGAAGGACCCGACCCAGATATCATAGACGCCCGAATCCCCGGAGAGATCGAGCCGCGACAGAAGGCCCTCGCCGCCGTCATCGTCGCAGATCCAGTCGCCGTTCGGCAGATTCACCGCTAGCGTTGTGTCGGCGTCGGCCTGCGTCGAGACGCTGAACGGACCGCCGGCCCAGCTCAGCTCCACGCTGGGCGCATTGGTGTAATTGCCCGCGCACCAGGCCTCGCCGGTGTTGACCGGCTCGGCCGGCCCGCCCGCTATGACGTCGATGCGGCCCATGTCCGGGGCGAAGCCCGGCTCCAGCGACAGGGTCGCGCCCAGAGCAGGCAGACTAAAGTCCATCATGCGCGTGCTCGGGTCGGCGCCGCCAGCGATTTCGGAGACATAAATCGTCGCCGGTGCGGTCTCACCGCCGGAGAACGTGCCCGCATAGATGTCGTAGATCCCGGCGCGGGGCGCGTCATAGCTCAGCGAGGGATTGAGATCGCCCAGCGAATCGTCGTCGCAGGTCCAGGCGCCGTCCGGGCCGTTCACCGCCAGCGTTGTGTCGGTGTTGCTTTCCATGGAGATGAAAAGCGGACCCTGGCCGTCATAGGTGATGCGCAAGGTGGGCGTGCGCGTGGCGTAGCCGGGGCACCAGCCGCCGCCCATGCCGCTCTCGCCGATGGCCATGGCGATGTCCATCGCGCCGCCGGCCTCCACCGCGTAGCTTGCGGGATCGGGCATGAAGCCGGCGGCCAGCTGATGGGCCCCGAACACCGGTTCGCCGGCCACGTCCAGGCGGCGATCCACGCCGCCAAAGCCGATTTCCGAGATCGAAAGGGTGGCCGGAACGCCGTCCGATTCCCGGTCGTCATAAAGACCGGCGAAAATCGTGTAGCGGCCCGCCTCGGGCGCTTCGATCATCACGCCCGCGTCGGCGCCCACCGCGTCGTCATCGCACAAAACCTCGCCGCCGGGCGTAATCACGCCGATAGTGGTGTCGGCGTCGCTGCTCAGGCCGATGAAGAGCGGCAGGGCGCCGCCGCGATAGTCCAGCGTCGCCGCCGGCGCTTCGCTTGTACGCCCGTAGCACGACAGGTCCAGGCCGGACATCCGGGCGGGGCCGCCCGCCGTGACGTCCAGGGTCTGTGGGTCATTGCGGAAGCCGCCGGCCAGGCGCACGGTGTGCGCGGCGGGCAGGCTCGGGTTGGCCGAGACGATATAGGGGTTTTCGGTGTTGAACGCGTCGGCGGATGCGTTCAGCCACACCGGGGGATAGCCCTCGCCGGCGCCGTACGTGCCGATCCAGACCTGGTAAAGGCCAGGCGTGGCGGCGTCGAAGACCACGCCGGGATTGAACTGCCCGGCGTCGTCGTCCGAACAGCTGATCTCGCCGTCAGGACCGCGCACCGCCAGGGTGAGGTCGATGTCCGACCCGGCGGCGATGTAAAGCGGTCCGGACCCGCTCACATCGATCGCAGCGCTGGGCTCGATTGTGGAATAGCCGAAGCAGCCAAGCCCCTCCAGGCTCAGCGCACCGCCGGCGCGCGCCGGCAGGCTCGCCGCCGCCCCGTCAAAGCCCAGAACGCCGAATCCCGGCTCTCCGCCATGGGTCTGGGCATGGGTCTGGGCCGAAGCGCCGGCCGATATGGCGATCGCCAACGCCGATGCGCCGGCCAGTTTGAGAAATGTCATGATCTATCCCCCTGTTAATAATGCGCGCCTTTGGCGACACCCTGGATGTAACAGGCCGGACCCTTGAGGCGAAATTGCGCCAAAGGCCCGGCCCGTTTCCGGCGATTGCAAGAAAAGCGGTCCGCGCAAGGCGAAACGCACTTTCGCGGCCTACCAGTCGACGCCGAGCTCGGAGATGTTCAGCGTCGTATTGGCCTGGCTCGAGCCGTAGGTGCCCACATAGATGTCGTAGGTTCCGCTGGCGCCGCCGCTGAACGACAGCGCAGCGTTCGCCCCGGACGCGCTGTCGTCATCGCAGATCCAGTCGCCGCGCGGCGTGTTGATCGCCAGCGTCGTGTCGCTGGAGCCGGTGGTGTAGATGTACAGGCTGCTCGACCCGTCATAGCGCAGCTCCAGCGTCGGCTCGCGGGTGATATAGCCGCGGCACGA
Organism: Apolloniradiicaulis salifontis; assembly: GCF_053756655.1. Lineage (NCBI taxonomy): Bacteria > Pseudomonadati > Pseudomonadota > Alphaproteobacteria > Maricaulales > Maricaulaceae > Apolloniradiicaulis > Apolloniradiicaulis salifontis. Next base: position 2,797,535 of record NZ_CM132387.1, on the reverse strand, counting down.
GCTGTTGATCGCGCTGGAGGCCTGGATCGGCCCGCCCGCCAGAACAAAGCGGCTTTCGGGGTCCGGCAGGAAACCGCCGTTGAGCGAGACCGTCCCGGCGCGGGCGGGGGCGAAGATGTCGACGCTGGACCCGCCGGTGTAAGCGCCGCCGGAGCCGCCGAGATCCGGCTCGCCGAGTTCGGAGATATAGAGAGTCGCCGGAGCGGTGCTGTCGCCGAACGTGCCGACCCAGATGTCGTACTCGCCCGAGCGCGGCGCATCCCACCACACAAGCGGGTTAAAGGCGGCCTCTGCGCTGTCGTCATCGCAATACCAAAGGCCGTCCGGTGCGCGCACCACCAGGGTGGTGTCCGCCTGGGAGTCGGCCGTCAGGTAAAGGGGCAGGGACCCGGCCGAATAGCTAAGCGATACGTCGGGCGCACCGGCGATATTGCCGTAGCATGATCCGCCGGGATAGTCCGACGCGCTGTTTGCGCCGCCGGCTGTCAGGCTGACCGAGCGCGGATCATTGGCGAAGCCGGCGGTGAGCGAGAGTGTCCGATAAGTGGGAGGCAGGCGCCAATCCGGTCCCGAGCCCTGGCCCGCGCCCATGGATCCGGTATTGGCCTGGATCAGCCCGCCGGCATTGGTGTTTCGGGGCGGGGTGTAGGTGCTGCTGCGCGTGTATTCGTCCAGCTCTGAGATGAACAGCGTCGCGGGAACGCCGCTGCCGCGCGAATATGTGCCGACCCAGACATCATAACGGCCTGAAACCGGCTGGTCGAAGCGCAGCATCGGGTTGAGCGCGGTGCGGGCGCCGTCATCATCACACCACCAGCTACCATTTGGATCGTTGATGATCAGCGTGGTGTCGCGGTCGGAATCGACGCTGAAGATCAGCGGCAGCGAGCCGGCCTGGTAGCTCACCGAATAATCGGGCGCGTTCGCGATGAAGCCGTTGCAGTTGGAAAAGCGCGAAGACGCGGCGATGGAGCCGCCGGCGGTCAGATTGCGCTGATGCGGATCAGGCGAGAAGCCGGCGCGCAGCTCGGTGCCGCCGAAGGCGGCCGGGCGCGTCCAGTCCTGGGCCTGCGCGCCGCTCAACGCGGCGGCGGCGAGACCCGCGGCGAGAAGAAGGGTTTTGAAGCTCATATGATCCCCCAGTAATCAAAAATAGCCGCCGGAGCATCGGCGGCGATGGACGCGCGCGGCCCCGTGGGGCCGCGCGCACCCGGCCGGTGTTACTGGCTGGACAGCTCGGACACGTAGAGCGTGGCGTTCTGAAGGGTGGCGCTGGCGTAGGTGCCGACCCAGACGTCATACTGGCCAGACGACGGCGAGCCGAAGCGGATCGAAGGATTGACGCCGTTGCCGCTGTCGTCGTCGCAATACCAGCGGCCGTCCGGCGCGTTGATCACCAGCGTGGTGTCGACGCCCGAGGCCACCGAGAAGATCAGCGGGAGCGAACCGGAGGCATAGTTCACGCGCACGTCCGGCGCATCCGCGATATAGCCGCGGCAGGAGTTGGATACGTTGCTGGCGGGGATCGAGCCGCCCGACTGCAGGTTCACGGCGCGAGGATCATTGTTGAAGCCGGCGCTCAGATTGAGCGTGCCGTAAGCCGGGTTGAGGCTGAAATTCTGGGCCGAGGCGATCGAAGTCAGCCCGGCGGTGAGCGCAGCAGCGGTGATGATGGTACGAAGCATGGAAAATGTCCCCTAGTTTTGATGAATGCCCGGACGTAGAGCCGGCGTCTCACCATGGCCCAGGAAAATAAGGGCGGGAATGGGACAAACGCCTGTTTTGGGAATTTTTTTGGAGGTTATCACCTTCGACGCGCGCGGTTCTCGCGCCGAGGCGGTTTTCTGAACAGGACCTGAACGGAGTAGGTTGTAATTTCGCCTCGCGCCATCCCCGGTCACCCGGTCACCTGGTCACGTCATGCTGTCACGGCGGGCCGGCCCGGGTCTAGTACATCCCCGGGCGGGCGGGCCGCAGACGCGGCGATGCGCGCGCATGGCGCTAACACTCCGACGCAGCGGCGTAAGCGGCCTCGACCAGACGCCGCGCGGCTTCGCGCCGGTCTATCTCTCCAGCGTCGGCGAACCCGTCCGGCGCGGCCTGGAACGCCAGACGCAGCTGATCAAGCGCCGGGCGCGCCGCTCCGGTCTCCAGGAGATGCAGACCATACGCCGAGCGCGCCCGCGCCCCGGCGGTCCCGCCTTCGGCCGGCGACCCAGCATAGATCGCAACCGCCTGTGCGTGGGCGTCTCCGGCCCTTGCGGCCTGCCCGGCCTGGCTCCGCGATTCCGCCGCGTTCTCAAAGGCCAGGGCCGTAAGCGGATGATCCTCCCCCAGCGCCGCGATCGTGTTCTGAAGCAGGGCCTCCCGGCGTTCCAGGGCCTCGTCGAAGCGTGCGCCCTCGAACAGGGCGGACGCTGCGTTGAATGCGGCGAACAGCGTTGCGGGATGGCCGCCGCCCTGAAGCCCGGCGCGCGTGCGGGCGATGGCGTCGAAGACCTGCGCAGCCTCAAGCGGCCGTCCAAGGCGATCCAGCGCCACGGCGCGGACCTCGGCGGCGAACAGGCGCTGCAGGGGCTCGCCGTCAGGAGACCGCTCCAGCGCCGCCTCGCTCAGGCGCAGAGCCGTCTGCGGATCACCGCCAGCCAGCTGCGCCGAAGCCATGGACGCGAGAAGCCCCGGCGCCTCGCTGCGCCCCTCCGCCTCGGCCAGCTCATAGGCGTCCACGAAGCGCCGCGCCCCGCCCTCGATTTCGCCGGCGCGCAGCGACGCTTCACCCATAAGGGTGAGGACAGCGATCGGATCATGGCCCTGCGCGCGGGCGGCCGCCTGAAGCGCACCCGGAGCATCGCCCAGCCGCAGACGAGCCGTAGCCAGCAGGAACGCGGCCTCTGAACGCAGCGCGGCGTTTGGCGCGGCGGCTTCTGCGGCCTCGGCCTGGCGCGCCGCCTCGGCGAACGCGCCTGTGTCGATCAGCTCGTAAATTCCGGAAAGGCGGGCCTGCATCCGCACGACTTCAAACGGTGACGGCGCGCTCTGAACACCCTGGCCGCCAGACAGGGCCAGCGCCAACGCCAGACCGCAGGCGATCACCGGACCGGTTCGACGTCGCGTGCCGCGCTGGACATCGGACCCGATCCGCTCAGCTGGATTTCGAGCTTTGCGGTGCGGACTTCCGACGACTGCGAGGCTGCCCATACGACGCCGCCGCCACGGCCCAGCGCGGCTTCGATCTGCTCGCCGGCTCGTGTGCATCGCACGTCGCCGGCGCCGTCATCAATGACGAGCTGGACCTCAAACTCTACGCTCAGGGCGAGCTCTATCGCACGGACGCCGTCTCCGGAAATCCGGTAGCCGGCTTCAGGGCCGGGGATGAAGCCCGCGCAGCCTTGACCGGCTCCGTCGATCGGGACGCCGCCACCTGCGTAGATCATACGCTCCACCAGCGAGGCCGTGGCGATGACAGGCGCGGGTCCCGGCGGGGGAGGAGGCGGCGGAGGCGAGGGCGCCATGGGCGGAGGCGGTGGAGGCGGCTGCACGGTTTCACACGCCGAAAGCGTCACAGCCGCCGCGACCGTCCAGAGCGCCAGGGCGCGTAAGGTGAGCCGGCGCGCCATCAGCGCGGCGCCATCACCATGATCATCTGGCGGCCTTCGAGCTTGGGCTCGAGCTCCACCTTGGCGATGGTTCCAAAGTCATCCCTGACCCGGTTCATCACCACCATGCCGCGGTCCTGGTGGGCCATTTCGCGTCCGCGGAAGCGCAGCGTGACCTTGACCTTGTCGCCTTCCTCGAAGAACCGGGTCATCGCCTTGGTTTTGACCTGGTAATCGTGGATGTCGATGTTCGGACGCATCTTGATTTCTTTGACGTCCTGGGTCTTCTGCTTCTTCTTGGCCTCGGCCTTTTTCTTCTGCTCCTGATATTTCAGCTTGCCGTAATCGACGATCTTGCAGACCGGCGGATTGGCGTTGGGACTGACCTCCACAAGGTCCAGCCCCGCCTCCTGGGCGGCTTCGAGAGCGGCGTCCAGGGGCATTTCCCCCTGCTTTTCGCCATCTGCATCGATCAGAAGCACTTTGAGAGTGCGGATTTCGCGGTTGATGCGCGGGCCTTCCTTTTTCGGCGGCGGCGCGGCGTGCGGACGTCGGGCTATGCGTCTTCTCCTTCGGCGACTGACAGAAAATTTCGAACGCGCATCATAACTGAAATGTTGCGCGCGGCCTAGCAGATATCCTGATCAGGCCTAGCAAATCAAGGTGCTCAGGCGGCGGACTGCGCAGCCGGCCACAGAGGTGCTGAGGGCTGGCGATCAGGCAAACGCTGAAAGGGCCGTCATGCGGCGCGGGCGTCGCCGTCGAATCCGCCGGCGCAGCGCATGGCCTGTACGGCCTCCGGCGCGCTGATCTGGGCCAGTGTCGGGGCGTGCATCAGGATCGTCGGCAGGGGGCCGCGCGGCGCGGTTTCTATGGGCGGCGTGTCGCCGGGATGGAACAGCACCGCCGGAGAGCCGGCGGCCACCAGCAGGTGCAGCAGCGGCACGTCTTCACCAAAGGCGCACTGGGCCTGGCGGCCAAGCCCGGCCAGCTGCACCAGGTTCGCCCGGCCGGTGAGATCGCGCGCGCCCGGCGTGATGTGGGCGACATAGCGTCCAAGCTCGCGCGTGGACGGTCCGCCCACGATCACTGGCTCGACGCCCTTTTCGATGAGCTGGTGCGCCAGCGAGGCCCAGCGTTCCTTGGGCCAGCGTGTGGGCGGCGGGCTGTCGTCGCCGGCGGGCGCGAACAAGGCGTAGCGCCCCTGCAGCCCGAAATAGGCCGGGTCCAGCGTACGCGAGCGCTTGGCCACGAAATCGACCCAGTCCAGCTCCGGCGGCGGCGCCTCACCCAGGCGATAGACCGTGTTTGCATAAAGACCCGCCGCGGCCAGGCGCGTCGCCGCCAGGTCCAGCGGATGGCCGGCGGCCTTGGGGTCCGGCGCCAGATCAATCCATTTGGCCTTGGAGAACCGGGCGGCGCGCCGGATCTTCTTGCCCGCATCGCCTGATCCCAGATCATAGATCAGGTCAAAGTTCGAATTGCGGGCCGCTTTCATGCGCTCGAAAAAGCCCTGGCCCGCCGCCTGGTGCAGGGTGGGCTCCATGGCGTTAAAATACGGGCAGTGTTTGAGAAGGCTCTCGAAATCCTCGCCGGTGAGCAGGGTGATGCGCGCCTTGCGGTGATAGTCGCGAATTCGTTTGGCGGGCGCGAGCATGCGCACCATGGCGGCCAGGTCGCCGTCATGGATCACGAGGATTTGCTCTTTGCCGTCCTGACTGAACATGGCGCTACTCTAAAAGCTCCCGATAGACCCGCAAGGTGGACTCTTGCAGCTGCGCTGTCGAAAAGCGCGTGGTGATGCGTTCGCGCCCCGCCGACGCAAGTTTCGTGCGAGCCTCGCCGTCCAGCGACAGCGCCGCCAGCACGGCCTTGCGCCAGGCCTCTGTGTCGGCCGGCGCGGCGCGCCAGCCGGTTTCTCCGTCGGACACCGCCTCGCGCGCGCCGCCATGGTCGGCCGCGATCACCGGCGCGCCCATGGCCTGGGCTTCCGCCGCCGTGCGCCCGAAGGCTTCAGGCTCCATGGACGGACACACAACCAGGTCAGCGGCGAGGTAAACCGCCGGCATGTCCGTTTCATGGCCGGGCAGGACAAGGCTCACGCCGGCCTCATGCGCCGCGCGCTCCAGCCCGGCGCGGTAGTCGTCGCGCCCTTGCGCGTCGCCGGGGCAGACCAGGCGCACCGGGTGCAGCGTCTCAAGCCGGGTCAGCACGTCGATGAAAAACGCCTGGCCCTTCCACCGTGTGAGGCGGCCGGGAAGCACGATCAGCGCCTCGCCCGGCTGCACGCCCCAGCGCGTTCTGAGCGCTTCGGTGCGGGCCGGATCCACGGCGGCTGGATCAAAGCGGGAAAGATCGACACCGCGCGCGATCACCCGCAGCCGGTCCTCGCCCACGCCATGCTCTGTGCGCACATGGTCTGCGATGAAGATTGAGTTGGCGATCACCCGGTCGCCCGACGCCATCACGGCGTTATACCGGCGCTTCAGGGCGGAGCGGGCGTTATAGGCGCCGTGATAGGTGGTGACGAACGGCTTTCGGGTGCGCCGCGCCGCCCATCTGGCGCTCCAGGCCGGTGCGCGCGAGCGGGCGTGGACCAGATCAACGCCCTCAGCCCGGATAAGCGCCGCCAGACGCGCGGCGTTGCGCCAGAGGGCGAGCGGGTTTTTGGTCTTCATGTCCAGGCGCACAAGCTCGCCGCCGGCGGCGTGCAGCTCATCCTCCAGGCGCCCGCCGCAGCTGGCTACGATGCAGCGCCCGCCGGCGCGCGTTATCGCTTCGGCGACCTCGATCGTGGTGCGTTCGGCGCCGCCGGCGTCGAGCTCCGGGATGACCTGCAGTATGTTCACATCAGTCCTTCACGGCCCGCTTGCCTGAAGGGGCGGGCGGGTCACATAACCGCCATGCCCCCAAATCGCCAACCGGAAAGGTGTCCGCCATGCCAGATCCCGCCCGTCTTGACCGCGGCGACGGCCATCATCTCAGCTATGTGCGCCGCCCCGGCGGGGCGGCGAATGGGGCTCCCGGCGTCATGTTTCTGGGCGGTTTCGCCTCGGACATGGGCGGGACCAAGGCGATGCATCTGGACGCCTGGGCGCAAAAGGCCGGACGGGCCTTCCTGCGGTTTGATTATTTCGGCCATGGCGCATCTTCGGGCGCGTTCGATGACGCCACGATCAGCCGCTGGCGCGAGGACGCGCTGGCGGCGCTGGACCAGCTCAGCGACGGGCCGCAAATCCTGGTGGGATCGTCCATGGGCGGATGGATGGCGCTGCTGGCGGCGCTGGCGCGGCCGGAACGGGTGAAGGCGCTGGTGCTGATCGCCCCGGCGCCGGACTTCACCGAAAAGCTCATGTGGGCGGGCCTGCCCTTCCATGTGAAGCAGGCGATCGAGACCGAGGGGCGCTGGGAGCAGCCCTCGCCCTATGGCGGCAAGACCGTGATCACCAGGAGGCTCATTGAAGACGGCCGGCGCTGGTCGATCCTGGATGCGCCCATCGGGATCGACGCCCCGGTGCGCATTCTTCAGGGCTGGCGCGATCCGGACGTGCCGTGGAACCACGCCGTGCGCCTGATGGAAGCGATCAGCGGCGAGGATGTGGAGCTTCACCTGTCAAAGGCTGGCGATCACCGCCTGTCGGGCGAGGCCGACCTGAAGCGCCTGGTGGAGGTGATCGAGGCGCTAAGCTAGCCGCCCTGCTGAAGGATCGCCGCGAGGCCTTCGCGCCAGCTGGGATAGGCGGGTCGCCAGCCCAGCACCGCCTTGGCTCTGGCGTTGGAGACGCGCCGGCATTCGGAGAAGAAGCTCGCCTGCATTTCGCTCGCCTTATCGGGGTCGAAGGCGATCACCTCCGGCGCCGGCGCGCCGAGCATTTCGGCGGCGCCGCACATCACCTCGGCCTGGCTTGACGGATGGTCGTCGGCGAGATTGAACGCGCCGGCCGCTTCGGGCCGCTCCAGCGCCCGGATCAGCACCGAGGCGATATCGTCCACATGGACGCGTGAAAAGACCTGGCCGGCCTTGTCGAACACGGGTCCGTCGCCGCTGCGCACGCGGTCCAGCGCGCTGCGTCCGGGGCCATAAATTCCCGATAGCCGGAACAGGCGCGCGCCGCGCGCGCTCCAGGCGGCCTCGGCCTCGGCCCGGCGCACGCTGCGCGGCTGGCCGGGGGTGACAGGATCGCGCTCGAACGCCCACCCCCCCTTGCGGTCGCCATAGACGCCGGTGGTGGACAGGTAACCCAGCCAGGTCTCGCCAAGGTCCGTGTCCTGCAGGGCCGGGAGGAAAGGATCTCCGGCCTCGCCCGGGGCGGCGCTGAAGAGGATCGCGCCGGCCTCGCGGGCCGCCTCGCGCAACGCCTCGGCTCCATTACGCTCGCCTGGATCGGCATGAACCGCAGTGTATCCAAGCTGCTGAAGTCTTGCAGCGGTGTCAGGGCTTCGCGTGCTCGCCAGCACCCGCCAGCCCGAGGCGGCCAGCCGGGCGGCTGTGGCCTCGGCGACATAGCCGAAGCCTGCAAACAGGATGGAAGGGGTCTCGGCCATGGCAATATGCTCCGTTCGTCCCTAGGCTTAACCGAGCTTGCCGATTTGAGGAACCGCGCCCATGACCCTCACCGCCCGCCATCTCTTCGCCGCAGCGGCGCCTGCAGCCGCTATCGCCGCGCTTTGCACCGCCGCTCCGGCGAGCGCTCAAGCGCCGCTGGAGCCCGATCAGCGCCACCGCGCCTGCATCCAGGCGATCGCCGTGGACGCCGAGGCGGCCTATGAAGAGGCGCTCGCCTGGCGCCATCAGGCCGGCGGCTGGCCGTCCGAGCATTGCGTTTCGCTGGCGCTGATCGCGCTGGGTCAGGCCGAGGACGGCGCAGATCGCCTGCGCGCCGCCGCAGAGGGCGCGATCTCGGCCACGAATCGCAGCCGGGCCATCATGTTCGGCCAGGCCGGCGACGCGTATCTGGAGGCCGGGCTCAGCGAAAAGGCCCTCTCGGCGTTTTCGCGCGGGATCGATTTTGACGAGACCGATTCCGGTCTGCGCCGGGGGCGGGCCGAAGCCGCCCTGGCGCGCGAAAATTATGAAGCGGCCGAAGACTATGCCGGCGAAGCCATCGCGGTGGACGCCTCCGACGCCGAAGCGCACCGCCTGCGCGGCGAGGCGCGCCTGGCTGCAGGCGATCTCAACGGCGCGGAAGCCGACATGCGCAACGCCCGCACCCTGGCGCCGGAGAATATTGATGTGCTGTTGCTGCGCGGCCGGATCAATGAGGCGCGCCGACTCGGCACGATTGTGACGCTGGATTAGCGCTTTGGCAGCACTGCTCAAAGCCAGCTGCTAACGTACAGAAATCATTCATAAATAAGCGCACATGCTCTTGTCTGCGGGCGCGCTTGAGGTCAAGCTTTTTTCAGTCCCGCGCGACTTGAAGGAGCAGGCTGATGCGCAGCGATAGAGATTTTCTGATCGCCTTGAGCGGGGCCAGGCTGACCACGGCGGAGGTGTTCTATCATCTGCCCGATCATCCCGGCCTGATACAGACCTTCCTGTGGCAGACCTATGATCAGGCGCCGGATTTTCCCCGCCTCATGAAGTTTCTCGATTTCTGGCGGCGCGAGATCGAGGCGGTGATCCACTCTGTGCGCGTGGCCCATTGCGACATGATCAAGCCGGCTGAATGGCGCGGCGCCGATGTGGAGCTGCGCCTGCATTAGGTCACGGGCTGAGGCTTATAGGGGTCAAAGCTTAAGGGGCCAGCGAGGCGCCGCAGCGCCGGCGCGCCTCCACATCGATCCGCACCAGCTGTCCGGCAAGCGCGCCAAGATCGCGAGCCTCCAGCCCGGCGGCCTGCAGCCGGTCGCCGCGTGGCTGCGGCTCGTTGGCCAGGGACAGAAAATCGAACCCCGCCTCGCTGAGATCGCGCCGGGCCAGGCGTACAAGGCAGCGGCAGCCATAGCTGGAGCCGCCGCGAATTCGGCAATCAGCCTCAACCCGGTCCGCCGGCGTCTCACGGGAGAGGGCGTAGACGTCGGCGCCGGGGGAGGACCCTGGAGACGAGCCGCTCCAGTCAAAGCGTGGACCGCTTTCAGTACCGGGCCGCCGCGTGTCGAACGACCCGCCGGTGCTCCCCGACCGGATCACCACGCGGCCCGGCTGGCCGGCGGAGGGCGCGCGATCAAGGACATCGCCTTCGCCGAACTCGTCATAGAGCGAACCCGGAGTGGTCTCGATGCGGCCGGTGGAACCGCTTCCTGTCTCGGCGTCAGATCCGCCTCCCGCCCAGGGCGCGGTGAAGCCGCCGCCGAGCAGGTTCCAGCCGATCACGCCGGCCGCGGCGAACAACGCCAGGGCGGCGGCCAGCACGAAGGAGCGCATCGCCATGTCCATGTCCCGCCTCCCCTCCAGATGCCCGGCAGCACGCCGCCTTCCAATCGCGGTGAATATTAACCATACTCATGATCGGGGACCTTGTCACAACGGAGACAGATCCATGTTTCGAGTTTTCGCCGCCATGGGCGCCGCGGCCACACTGGCCGCCTGCGCCGCGCCGACGCCGTATCAGAGTGCGCAAACAGGCGCTTACGGCTATACCGAGCAAGCCATCGAGTCCGATCGCTACCTGGTGAGCTTCAACGGCAACTCGCTGACCGACCGGGAGACGGTGGAGACCTTCCTGCTCTACCGCGCTGCGGAGCTGACGCTGGAGCGCGGTTTTGACCATTTCACCACCGTGCGCCGGGACACCGAGGCCGACCGCCGTTTTGTGGGATCAAGCGATCCATTCGGTTCGCGCTATTCCAGATTCGGCTTTCATTACCAGTACTTCCATCCGCGCTACGGCTGGTATGGCTGGCATGATCCGGTCTGGAATGATGTGAATGTGCGCGAGGTTTCGCGCTATGAGGCCCAGGCCGAGATCGTGCTGGGCCGCGGTCCGGCGCCGGACGATCCGTCCGCGTTCGAGGCCCGCGAAGTGGTCGCCAATCTCGGCCCCCGCGTCACCCGGCCCGAGGTGAACTGAGCCGCCCAGTCTCGTGGAGGCGGGCGTTTTGGTCCTGAAGCCGTTCATCAACCCGCCGGCGTTTCGCCGGCGGGTTTTTCATGGGCGCCGCCTTGGTCCTGCGCCAGGCGCCGGACGCAAAAGCGGGCCGCTTGCGAGTGAAACGGCCCGCTTTCAGGGTCAGACTTTTGTTAAACGCGTTTGGCGGCGATCAGAACTCCGCCACCAGTCCCACGGTCACCGCGCGCGGGGCGCCGGGGCGCAGTCCGGCGGGCCGGCGGCCGGCCAGATAGGTTTCGTCGAACAGGTTGCGGACATTCAGCCGGCCCTCGATGCGGTCGGTGATCGACGCCCACAGCGCCAGGTCGGCGAGCCAGCGGCTGTCCAGTCCGGTCCCGGCGGGGATCGCTCCGGAGCCGGCCTCAGTGCGCACCTCGTCCACCCAGTTGGCGGCGATCTCCGCCCCGAAGCGGTCGAACGCGACGCCGATGGCGGCGTAGACCTGATGCTCTGGGATGTCAGGGAAGGAATCGCCTGCCTCCACCACGCCCCAGGGGCCGTATCCGGAGGAGAAGCTGTTCTCGAACTCGGCGTCGGTGAAGGTGTAGGCCAGGCGCACCGGGATCGCGAAGCCGGCGCCTATCTGTGCGCCGATATCGGTCCGGGCGGTGAGCTCCAGGCCCCGAACCATCGCCTGGCCGCCGTCGAACTGATCGCCGATGACGCAGCCGCCGCCGGTGGAGTTGGTGCAGGTCCCAATGATATTTTCATAATCATTGAAGAAGCCGACCGCCTCCAGCGATCCGAGGCCGGCGGCCCAGCGCGCGCCCAGCTCGTAATTGACTGAGTCTTCCGGCTCCGCCGTGGCCGAGCCCGGGGCTGGCGGAGAATAGCCGCGGTGGACGCCGCCGAAGATCGACAGGGTTTCGGTGACGGCGTAGCGCGCGCCGAGGCCCGGCGCTACCCAGTCGACGGAGTTCTCGGTCACGGTCGGCGCGCCGGCGCGGGCGGTATCGCCGCCGCCCCAGTTTTCGCGCTTCAGGTCCACGGTTTCAAACCGGACGCCGGGAACCAGGGTGAGCGCGCCCCAAGTCATGTCGGCCTGGGCGAAGGCGGCGAAGGCGTCGGCGCTGTCGATGCGGTTGCTGTCTGTGCCGGGCGTGTCTTCGCTGGTCAGAAGGATCTCGCCGTCCACGGCCTGGAAGCGCTCATTCCACTGGAAGCGGTCCATCTGGTCGTAATGGGCGCGTCCGCCGATGCGCCAGCGGGTTTGCGACCCGAACACCGCCGCGTCGCCGGCCAGTTCCGCCTGGGCCCCTTGCGCGTAGTATACGCGGTTATTGTGCTTCACCAGGAGCGCGCCGGGAGCGCTGGTGAATCCGGCCGGGGCCTGCAATACGCGGAACTCGGCGGCGTTGGCGGCCGGATCGTCCAGGATCGCCGAGATCGACACCGCGCCGCCCGGTCCGGCGCCGTCGGCGTCCACCCGGTCGGCCTTGAACCAGTCGCGGGAAAAATCGGTGCGGTAGACCACGGCGGTGAGGTCCATGCCGTTCTCGAACGCGCCGGCGTAGCGCAGGCTCAGCTCGCTATGGTTCGTGTCCATCTCGTCATGGACGCTGCCGGCGTAGCGGGCGAAGGGGCTGCGCGCGTAGTCGGCCTCGGTGAGGCCCAGATAGGTTTCGTTGGACAGCTCTTCGGAGACCTGGCCCTTCAGCTCGAAGGCGTGGTCGGCGCCGAAGGCGCGCGTCTCCAGGCGCAGGCGGCCGGTAAAGTCGAGAATGTCGAAGCCGGTGTCCCGGTCCTCATAGTTCTCGATGGTCTTGAACCCGTCGGCGTGGTCATAGAAAGCTTCAAAAAGCCCGCCCACGCTGGTGTTCGGGGCGATCTCGCCCATGCCGCCGATCCAGCCATGGATGGTGCGCTGGTCTTCCTCGCCGTATTCCAGCTCCAGACGGCCGGCCAGATCCTCAGGCACCGGCGTCGCCAGCAGATTGACCGAGCCGCCCTGGGTCTGCGGGCCGTAGCGCACGCCCGCCGCGCCCTTGACGATCTCCACTCCGGCCAGGCGCCCGGCATGGGGGAAGTAATAGGCCGCCGGCGCCGAATAGGGGGCCGGCGCGATGAGGACGCCGTCCTCCATCAAGGTGATCTTGCCGGAGCGATCAAGCCCCGCGCCGCGCAAGCCGATATTGGGGCGCAGCCCGTAGCCGTCCTCCTCCTGCACATAGACGCCGGGCACGGCGCGCACGATGCGGGTGATGTCGGAATAGGCCTGCAGTTCCAGATCCGCCTGGGTCAGCACGTCCGCTGATCCCGGCAGATCATCGGGATCGCCCTGCAACCCGATCACGGTGATCACCTCGGGAAAGGCCGGATTGGCGGCGGCCGTCTCGCCGGCGCTCTCGCCGTTATCGGCGAAGGCGGCGGACGACAGGACGGCCGCGGAAACCGCGGCGCTCAGGACAGTGCGAAAACGCATTGGAAAAACCCCTCAAGGCTCGGACATGGCGCCGACTCGAAACCCGAACCGACTGTAAATGAGAATAGGTTGCATTTACCGAAGGCCTGGCGCGTCCGCAAGAGCGAATGCGAACAGGTCGCAGTCGCGAGATCGGGACGTGCAGGATCACCGCGGGCGAATGCGACGGTCTTGGCGCTGGCTAAAGCCGGCGGCGGCGTCGTAACGTGACGCGGGGAGGCCACAGATGCTGTTACGCCGTGTGTCCGCGCACATCCGCAAGCAGGAATGGACCGCGCTCGGGCTTGATTTCCTGATCGTCGTCCTTGGCGTGTTTCTCGGCCTGCAGGTCAACGCCTGGAACGCCGAGCGGCAGGACCGCGCGGACGAGCAGATCTTCCTGGAGCGCCTGCACGATGATCTGATGCAGAGCGACGCGCTCACCAGCCGCCTGCGGGACGTCCGGCTTCGCCGCGCGTCCATCCTGGTCTCGGCGACGGATATCGTGTTCGAGCTGACGCCGGGAGACGCGCTGAGCCAGGGTCAATGCATCGTGATCGCGTCGTCACACTATTACAATTTCGCGGCGCCCGAGCTTCCCACGGTCACCGAGCTGGTCAGCGCCGGACGCATCAAGATCCTGCGCGACGAGCCGTTGAGAACGGCGCTGGTCGCGCTTCAGCAGACCCGCGACTCGCTCATGCACATGATTTCAATCCAGGCTCTGGGCGCCGTCGACCTGGCCTCGCGCTATCCGGCGCTGATACAGGCCGAGCCGTATTTCGACGAGGCGTCCGGCGAGGTCGTGCAGCGCTTCCAGTGCGACGTGCCGGCCATGCGCGCCGACCAGGGCTTCCTCAATGATTTGAGCGCCGCCACCGATCGCAACGACGCCTTCCGCCGGGACGCGCTGGCCCCGTGGAGCGAGCAGTTTGACGAGGTCCACGCCCTGGTGGATGCGGCGCTGAGCGTCACGCACCTGAACGCGGACGAAACCTGACCTGCGCTCGCGTCAGCGACGGTCAGCGCCACGGCGAACCAGTTCTGGGTGCGTACGGCGTGGGTGATGCGCGACAGGATCATGGCGCTCTCTCCAATTTCAGCGTCGAGGCCCGGCGCACAGGGATTTCAACGTACGGCTCCAATGGACGGCTCAGCGGCCCTGCTCGGCTTCGATGGCGGCGACAAGCTCACGCGCGTTGCGGCCCCGATTCTCCAGGACGATGACCGCCACCTCCTGGGTCGACATCCAGAATGTCAGGTCCTCTCGCAGACGGGGGTCGCCGGTAAGACGCTCCAGCGTCGCCGCGACATCCGGCGCCTGCGCCGGGGGGTCACAATCGACAAAGGTCTGGATGGCGTCGCCATCGGCCGCGAAGCAGGAGGCCCAGAGATAACGCTGCAGGGACAGCGGGATCATCCCACGCACGCGGGTGCGGTAGCTCGAGGTGTCGGAGAGCGCCGGGTTTGTGGTGTTGGTGTAGTACTGGGTCACCGCGCTGCGCAGCGCCTCGTTCGCGATCAATCCAAGCTCGCCGGCGCTGGTCAGCTCCAGATAGGTGCTGTTGATGATCGGCCGTCCGCTCATCTGGCTGGCGTTCCAGAACGCCCGGACCAGCCGCCAGTCGGCCTCGACCGCCCCGGTGGCGCCTGTGGCGGCCAGGGCCTGCTCGCCGTTTTCGAGCACCAGCAACCGAAACCTGCGATCACCCTCATAGAGCCCGGTGTCGATGGCCAGATCGAGCTGGAAACGGTCAAGATAGGCCTCGGCGCGCGCCTGGCTGGCCTGGTCAGCGTTCCAGGCGGTGACCTGAAAACCGATCACCACACCGGCGATGACGATGAAGAACTCGATCACTACCGCGAACCAGTTCTGGGTGCGCACGGCATGGGTGATGCGCGACAGGATCATGGCGCGGGCTCCCGGGTCACGCCGACCGTTTCAATGCGATTGCGCCAGTACTCATTGTTGCCCTCTTCGATAAGGGCTTCATTGGCGCGCTGACGCAACAGGCCGACAAGCTCCGGAGAGGCCCGCAAACGCGTCGCCAGCGCGGAAACGGCGGCTTCGTGCCCGCTCAGGTCACACGGCCCGGACAAAAGCGCAGGGATGCGGTCATACTGGCCAAACTCCAGATCACGCGGCTCGGCGCAGTCGGCGCGCAGCACCTCGTACAGCGGCCTGTCAATCAGACGAAAGAAGGCAAAGCGATAAGGGCGGGTCGGGTCCTGAAACCTTACGACGTCGAGATCAGTCTCATAATATTCGACCGCCAGGTTTCGCAGCACATTGTCCGCCACCAGATTGATATCGCCGGTCGATACAAGCTCTTCATAGGTCGCCCTGATGACAGGATATCCGAAGGTCTGCGTTGCGCGGAACGCCGCGATCACCAGCGCTTCGTCATCGCTTTCGCCCCTGCCTTCAAGCATCCCGGCGGCGCGCATCGCATTGTCGGAAACCTGCCCGTAATACACAGTCGCCCCCGTAACGCGCCAATGCTCGTCACGAAAATCATCGAGCAGCCGCGCGGTCATGACCTCCGCCTCCGCCCGCTGCGCTCTGTCTACGGTCCAGGCCTGAATCTGAAAGCCGATCACCACACCGGCGATGACGATGATGAATTCCAGCACCACCGCGAACCAGTTCTGGGTGCGTACGGCGCGTGAGATGCGCGAGAGGATCATGGGGCGTATCCGAGGTCATCAAGACGATCACGAACGCGCCGGTCTATCGCCTGCAGGTCGCCAATCAGAGACTCCACACGGTCTTTGATCTGTCTGCTGAAATAGGCGCGGTAAAGCACCGCGTTTCCAAACCGGCGATCGGTCAGAAGGGACGCATCCATCGTCAGCGGCTCGCCCGGCTGCAGCCAGGGTATCGAGTCGCGGTTGTGTTGCGGCAGGAAGGTCGGCCCCATATCCACGAACTCGATCAGTAACGGATCGGAAAACCGGTAGGTGACCTGATACTCGTTATCGATGGTGACCCGCGCCGCGTCATAGGCGCTGTCGAGCGCCTGGAGGGCGGCCACAAGGTCTGGATCGCCAATCAGATTGAGCCGGCCCGAGCCGACGAGCGTGTCGAAGGTCGTCTCGTTGACGCGCAAGGCGGACAGAAAGAACAGACCGTCCGCAATCAGGCCAGCCATCTGGTCGGGATCCGGGTCGGATTGACCGCGATGAACGTCATACAGCGCCTCAAGCGCCGATTGCTGATCGGCCAAAAGCCCATTCATGCCTTCCAGACTGGCCAGCGAAAGCCTCACATCGTCCGTGAGCGCCAGCAGATAGCGGGCCTCCTCAGACCGCGCCGCTCGCCCCTCGTTCCAAGCATTGATCTGAAAGCCGATCACCACGCCCGCGATGACGATGACGAACTCCAGCGCCACGGCGTAGTAGTTCTGTTCGCGGATCGCCTTGGAGATGCTTTGCAGGATCATCGCCCAGCCCCTGTTGTCAGACCCAGTTCTTCTTCAAGCGCCGTTTTCATTGAGCTTGACCCCGTTTTCGGGCCACGGGGAGTTGGAAGATCCCCGTGTCTGAGCTTGACCCCGTTTTCGGGCCACGGGGAGTTGGAAGATCCCCGTGTCATGGCGCCAGGGCGGGCTGCGTGAGCCCTGACGCTTTTCGTGCCTCCGCAGGCGTTCGGTAGCCGATGGCGCTGTGCGGACGCTCGGTGTTGTAGTCTCTACGCCATCGCTCGCATTTTCCGCGGGCGTCGGCAAGATTCATGAACCAGTGGGCATTAAGGCATTCCGCGCGAAACTTGCCGTTCAGGCTCTCGATGAACGCGTTATCCGTAGGCTTGCCGGGCCGGGAGAAGTCGAGCTCCACCCCATTCGCATAAGCCCATAGATCCAGATCGCGCGAGATGAACTCGGGACCCTGATCGACGCGGATGGACTTGGGATGCCCGTGGCTGGCGCAGATGCGCTCGAGCACGCCGACGACGTCCGCGCCGGTGAACCGCTCGCGAGGTTCGATCGCCGGGACATACCGGGTATACGCATCGATCACGGTGAGGATCCGCAGCCGGCGGCCGTCGTAGAGTTGGTCATGAACGAAGTCCATCGCCCAGACCTCGTTGGCCGTCACCGGATCCGATCGCCCCTCTCGGAGCTTCGCCTTCACCTTCCGCTTCGGCGTCTTATTCCTCAGCTGCAGTCCCATCTCGCGATAAAGGCGATAGACCCGCTTGGCGTTCACCGCCCAGCCTTCCCGCTGAAGCAGGACGTGGATACGCCGGTAGCCGTAGCGAACCCGGGTCTCAGCGATCTCCCGGATGCGCTGGCGAAGCTCTTCCTGGGAGCCGCGCTGGGACTTGTACTGGTAGGTCGAACGATCGGCCCTGAGAACCTGGCAGGCGCGTCGAACGCTGACCCGCCAGGCCGCACGCAGATGATCCACCAGCTCTCGCCGGCGCGCGGGCCTCAGAGCTTTCGGCGCAGAACATCCTGAAGCATCTCCTTGTCCAGCGAGAGATCCGCCACGATCCGCTTCAGGCGACCGTTCTCTTCCTCAAGCTGCTTCAAGCGCTTCATCTCCGACGGCATCAGACCGCCATACTTCTTTTTCCAGTTGTAGAAAGTGGCTTGGCTGATCCCCGCTTTGCGGCAGACCTCTTCCACACGCGTGCCTTCTTCGGCTTGGCGCAGAATGAACGCGATCTGCGCCTCAGTGAATTTTGACCGTTTCATCGGCCTTCTCCTCGTACCAGCAGCCCAAGCCGCTAAACGAGAATTTTCCACTTTTCCGTGGCCGAGAAAACGGGAAGCAGGTCACGAACGATAACCACATAGTCAGTAGCGATAAGGTCCGCGGCGTTCACAATGGTCCTGGACGTGTCGGCGTACTCGCGCAGCTGTACTCTGAGTTCCGCATCACGCAAAAGCTCCAACCGTCCGGCGGAGAGCATTTCCTGAAAGCTGATCGGTGTCGCCTGAGGCAAGCGAAAGAACATTGCATCATTCAACAACAAACCTGCTTCCGCATCAGACATAGCGTCTTGTTCGTCCTCTATGCGATTCAATAATTCATCCAGCTTGACCGTATTGCTGTAGTATCCACGGTTCTGCTCGAGCGCGAGCGCGCGTGTTTCCAGGAAATCGATTTCAAGACGTTCCAGCAAGGCGGCGGCCTGATTGCGATCCTGACGCGCCTCATTCCAGTTCGAAACCTGCAGACCGGCGAACACACCGAGCACTACGATCAGGAAATCCAGCGCCACAGCGACCCAGTTCTGGTCCTTCACATGCCGACCAAGACGACGCAGGCTCATGGAGCCTCTCTTTCCAATTGGCCCTGGATCGCTTCGATGCGAGCCGATATGCGCAGGCGCCACATACTGTAAAGGGTTTGCACGAAGACCAGTTGTTCGGCCGCGTTGATAAAGGCTTCGTCGCCAGCCATCTCTTCGAAATCAAACGCGCCAATGGGCGGAACAACCTCGCCGAATTCCAGCGAGTTTGGAAAAAAGGGTGCGCCTAGATCATACTCGAACGCGGCCGAGAAAGGCTGCTGAAATCCCAGAGCCTGAGCAACGTAGTAGTCGTGCGCCTCACCGAAGCGATCAAGGAAATCCTCGTAGGCGACGAGCGCATTCAGCAAATCCTTGTCGCTCAAAATATTGGCGCGCCCTGAAGACAATAGCTCGGTGAAGGTGCCTGAGCGATCACCGCTCGTCTGGAATGTTGGCCCAAGGAACAACGCACGCCTGACTACAGGAACTTCATCGTCAGAGAGTTCGCCCGCCCTCAGGGCGCGCACTAAAGTCGTGAGGTCAGAGGCGAGCGTTTGATGAAAGACCAAACTCCGATTGGCGTCCATTCGGATTCTTTCGAAATCAGTACGGATGCGTTCGATAACTCTGGCTTCCTCCGCACGCTCCTGCCGCCCCTCGTTCCACGCATTGATCTGAAAGCCGATCACGACACCTGCGATGACGATGACGAACTCGGTCGCCACGGCGAGCCAGTTCTGCGTTTTGAACGCGCGGGTGAGATTGTCGAGGATCATGGCGGCGGCCTACTCAGCGCCGGCGTCGGGGGGCGCAGCGTCCGGCATCATCGCCCGCAGCCGCTCGCGCGCTTCGTCAAAGCGGGCGTGCATGCGCGGGGTCCGCACTTCGCCATAGGCGGCGCGGGCGCGGGCCTCGGCCACGTCGATGGCGGCGATCAGGTCGGCTGCGGCGGCTGCGCTGGCGGCGGGATCGGTGGAGCCCACTTCGCCGATCCAGATGGGGGAGGAGTGGGCGAAGGGGCGGGCGTGCATTGTGGGCCAGCTGTCGGCGCCGGGATCGCTGGCGAAGGCGCGCACGGCGATCCAGCCGCCTTGGGGCAGATCCACATCGCCGGTGAGGGTGCGGCTCTCGCCGGCCGCGACGCCGGCAAGGCGCGCCACGATCTCGCCATTGACGAGGACCTCCACGGTATCGACGGCCACGGTGCTGGCGAGCTCTGCGCTCCAGCTGGCCGGGCCGGCTTGCGTCACATCGCCGGGCCGGGCGCCGTCGGCGAGCGAGAATACGAGCGCCGGGCCGGTGGTGACGAAGCCGCGCCCGGCGATTGCGGCGGCGTTTATGGCGGCGGCCGTCTGCTCCGCGCCGTCCAGGCGCACATAATTGCGCCCCGTCCCCATGGCCGGCGTGCGGTGAAAATCCACCCAGCCGTCCGTGCCCGACATGGCGGCCACCGGGCGTCCGATATTGAGCAAGCGATACCAGAGCTCTGAATTGCCCAGCGGGCTCGTCCAGGCGCACACCAGCTCCAGCCCCATGCGGCTCGCCAGAACGCCGTCGGACGCCAGCTCCAGCGGGATTCCGGCGGACGCGAGATCATCAAACGGATCCGCGTCCGAGCCCAGCGGGTGCACATAGGTGGCGAAGGCGCCGATCTCGTCGGCATAGGCGAACACGTCGCCATTGGTCAGGTTCGGATCGCCCAGCGTGGGGTTATTGGGCCCCCAGAACCAGGGCGCAAAAGGCGTCTCCACCCCCAGAAGGCCCACATGGCCATGAAAGTGCGAGCGGATTTCCTGGCCCTGCTCGATGATGGCGCCGTCGCCCATGGTGATGTCGCCGACGATGCCGCGGTCGATGCGCCGCTCCCAGCGATTCCAGGACATGGGCGTCAGAAGATCGAGATCCTCGCCTGCGCTCACCAGAAGCGCATCGGCGTGGGTCGCCCGGTGATGGCCGTCGCCATTGAGATGGACGTGGTGGTCGGCAGAGGCGTAGCCGGCCGCGTCGGCGTCCCAGACAGGCTCAAGGATGAGCGAGGCTTCAGCCTCGCCGCCGCCGCGGACCCGGACTTCAGCGCGCGCCACGGCGTTCATGGGGCCGCGCGCAGCCAGAACCGTGTAGCGCCCGGCCGGCAGGGTGAGGCGGGCTTCGCCGTCGATGTAAAAATAGCTCCGCCCGGTCTGGGGGTCGAAATAGGTGGCGCCGTCAGGGTTCGCGGCCGGATGACCGTCCGCGCCCACGATTGACACGCGCGCCGGGGTGGGCGCGCCGTCCGCGCCCGTGACGGAGACGCTCAGCGTTCCCACGCCGGCGCCGTAATCCCAGCGCGCGATCTCCAGGGGTTCCGGCTCGCCGCCATGGGTGGCGATGCGCCGAAGCTGGAAGCGGCGCTGATCATCGGCCTCGGTGTAGAAGATATGGTCGCCGTCGGCGCTGAAGGCCGGGGTGAGGGCGTAGGGGTCGCCCTCGGTCAGTCGGTGGCGCACGCCGGGCTGGTCCAGATCCAGCGTCCAAAGATGATAGGCGTTATCGATGGGCGCGCTGTAGACGATGAGGTTTCCGGCTGGATGGGCGTCGGCGGTGAGGTGATAGGTCAGAGTCTCGCCGTGGACGATTTCATCGCCGCCGGCCAGGAAGTCGCGCACCCGCAAGGTCCGCGACGCGCCGTTGGCGGCCAGATACATCACGCCGCCGCCGGGCAAAGCCCGGGCGTTACGCTCCACCTGGCGCAGATCGGTGATGCGCTCCTGCGCCCCGGTCTCCAGATGGCGGCGCATGAGGCTGAGGCTGCCGCTCTCTCCGGAGGTAAAGAACAGATAGGCGCCGTCGGCGGAAAACTCCGGATCGATATCGATGGCCGGGGTGTTGATGACGGTCTCCGCGCCGCTGGCCACATCGCGCACCACCACCGCCGTCTCGGCGCCGAAATCGCGCACGAAGGCGAGATGCGTCCCGTCCGGCGACCAGCGCGGGCGGGCGTCGACGCCGGCGCCGGACGTGACGCGCTCGGCGGTCAGATCTTCAAGGTCCAGAATCCAGATCCAGCCGTGCGC
The DNA here is from genome assembly GCF_053756655.1 of Apolloniradiicaulis salifontis. Lineage (NCBI taxonomy): Bacteria > Pseudomonadati > Pseudomonadota > Alphaproteobacteria > Maricaulales > Maricaulaceae > Apolloniradiicaulis > Apolloniradiicaulis salifontis. The sequence goes on along the minus strand of NZ_CM132387.1, from coordinate 2,776,191 downwards.
CGCGAAGGCGAGGCGCGTCCCGTCGGGCGCCGGCGCCGGATCGATGGGGCCGCCGGACAGGATCGGCAATTCATGCTGTTCCAGATAGGTATGGTGGCCAAAATCCTCCAGCTTGGGATAGCGATGGTCCCACTGGGCCGGCGCCGGCGCGGCGATCATGGCGATCAATCCGGCGCTGGCGGCTGCGCCCGCGATCAGCTTGGTGACGGTCATGGCGTGTCTCCCCCTTGAACGCGGAGCCCGTGGCCCGGTTCGCTTATGCCGGAGCCTAGCGGCGCGCGGCGCAAAAGACCAAGCCTATGAGGGCGTCCCGTCCCAAACCCGGCCACCGGCTGCGGGAGCCTTTCCGGCCGGCGCCAGCATTTGAATCTTCGGGCCGTGGCGCCCATGTGTTAAAAACATAGAGCGGCGGCGCCCTGGCCGACGCCAAGATTTGTCTGGAATCATGTGCTGTAGAGTCTGAAAAATACTCGAAATGGAGAATTTCGAAATCTTTTGCGTTCCGGCTGACTCTTTTCACGATCGCCATTTCGTTACACAACGCTGGACCAGGCGATCGCTCAGGCAAAACGCGACGCCGCCACCGCCGTCCGAGCCCCTTAATCGCGCTTCGCCCTGAAGCGCCGCCGCCGCCAGAACCGGTATTGCTTGAATGAAACTGTTCGAATGCCCCATCTGCAGCCAGCGGCTGTATTTTGAAAACACGCGCTGTGAGCAATGCGGCTGCGTGCTCGGCTATGTGGCTGAGCGCGAGGAGCTCACGGCGCTGGGCGCCATGGGGGGGCCGCTCTGGCGTGCGCTGGACGACAAGGGCGGCAAGTTCCGCTTCTGCAACAACGCCGCCTGGGACGCGTGCAACTGGCTCATCGAGGCCGACGAGCCGGGCGATTACTGCCGCGCCTGCCGGCTGAACCGCACGGTGCCCGATTTGAGCGATACCGATAATCTCATGCGCTGGCGCGTGCTGGAGCGGGCCAAGCACCGCCTTGTCTACTCGCTCCTGGCGCTGGGTCTGCCCCTGACCGACCGGTTCCGCGATCCGGTCAGCGGGCTGGCCTTTGATTTTCTCGCCGGCTCGCGTGAGGACGGCGCCGACACGGCGGTGATCGGCCACGCCAACGGCGTCATCACCATCGCGGTGGAGGAAGCCGACGACGTTCAGCGCGAGGCCAATCGCAACGAGCTCTCCGAGCCCTATCGCACTGTGCTGGGCCATTTTCGCCATGAGGTCGGCCATTATTACTGGGACCGGCTGGTGACGCCGGGTGTGCTGCTGGACACGTTCCGCAATCTGTTCGGCGATGAACGCCGGTCCTATTCAGACGCTCTGGCCGCCCATTATACGAACGGTCCGCCGGACAACTGGCGCGCCAGCCATGTCAGCGCCTACGCCAGCGCCCACCCGTGGGAGGATTTCGCCGAGACCTGGGCCCACTATCTGCACATTGTCGATACGGTGGAGACCGCGTCATATTTCGGCATGCGGCTGGATCCCGACGCCGGGCGTGATCTGGACGGGGAGGCCGCGACCCGGTTCGCAAACGTCGATCCGAAGGATTTCGACGCCCTCATCGCCGCCTGGGCGCCGCTCACCTACGCGCTGAACTGCCTCAGCCTCAGCATGGGCCAGCGCGAGCTGTATCCCTTCGTCCTGGCGCCGGCGGCGCTGGGCAAGATGCGCTTCGTGCACGGGCTGATCCACGCGCCGGCTCAGGCCGGTGGCGGTTTCACCGCTCAATAAAAAAGCCCCGCAAGCCTTGGGCTCGCGGGGCTCTTTTCAGCTTCTGCGCCGTCCTTATTTCGGGGGCATGCGCGCGCCGGCGTCCAGGCGGACGCATTCGGCGTTGATATAGTCATTGCTCACCATGAAGGCGACGAGATCGGCGTATTCAGCCGGGGTGCCGAAGCGCTGCGGGAACTGCAGGTTGGCGGCCAGATTGGTTTTCACCTCCGGCGGCATCTGCTCGTAGATAGGGGTTTCAAAGAAGCCCGGCAGGATGGTGTTCACGCGCACGCCTTCGCGGGCGAGATCGCGGGCCATGGGCAGGGTCATGCCGTAAATCCCGCCCTTGGAGGCGGAATAGGCGACCTGGCCGATCTGGCCGTCCTGGGCGGCGACCGAGGCGGTGTTGACGATGACGCCGCGCCCGCTGTCGGTGGGATCCAGCTCCAGCATGCCGGCCGCGGAAATGGCGGCGCAATTGAAGCTGCCGATAAGGTTGACGTTCACCACCAGCGCGAACTTGTCCAGCTGGTGCATGACAATGTCGCCCTTGGAAGAGCGGCGCGCGGTCTTCTCGGCCCAGCCGATGCCGGCGCAATTGATCAGGATGCGCTCCTGGCCGTGGGCCTTGCGGGCGATTTCAAACCCGGCCTTGACGCTTTCGGGATCGGCCACATTGACCTTGGCGAAGGCGCCGCCGATTTCCTTGGCGACTTGTTGGCCGCGCTCTTCATTGAGGTCGAAAAGCGTGACCTTGGCGCCGTCGGCGGCCAGGCGGCGGGCCGTGCCCTCGCCCAGTCCCGAAGCCCCGCCGGTGACCACCGCTGCGATACCCTTGACGTCCATATGCTCCTCCAGAGGCTTTATGCGGCGCGTCCGCGCGCCGGTTGAAGGCAGACATAGCCGGTGGGGCGCGGCGTGAAAACCCGCCGCGCCGTCACGCCGCTCGCCCTTATGTCCGGTTCTAGATTCAGGCCTTGAAGATGCGGGCGATGTAGAACCCGTCCAGCCCGCCCTGATCGCCCCACATGTCGGGCCTTGTGCGCACCGCGCCGTTGATGATGGCGCGCTCCAGGCCGGGCATTTCCTCGGGGCGGACCAGATCAAGCCTCGCCTCGGGCGTGCGCTTCAGGAAGGCGGCGATCTGATCTTCGCCCTCCTCGCGCTCCAGCGAGCAGGTGCAATAGACCATCCGCCCGCCGGATTTCAGCATGGCGAAGCCGGCGTCCAGCATTTGTGACTGGATCGGCCCCAGCGACTCCACATCGCCGGGCTGCTTGGCGAAGGCGGCGTCCGGGCGCCGGCGCAGCGTGCCGGTGGCCGTGCACGGCGCGTCCAGCAGCACCGCGTCCACCGGGGCTTGCGGGCGCCATTTCAGGACGTCGGCGTCGATCACCGTCGCGCGAAGGCCCGTGCGCGCCAGGTTCTCGGTGACGCGTGTGAGCCGCTTGGCCGAGGCGTCCACGGCGAGGGTCGTGGCGCCGGATGCGGCGATCTGCAGCGTCTTGCCGCCGGGCGCGGCGCACAGATCGGCGACGGTTTCGCCCAGCTGCGGCGCCAGAAGCCGCACCGGCAGCGCAGCCGCCGCGTCCTGCACCCACCAGTCGCCGGACTCATAGCCGGGAAGGCCCTCCACCGCGCCGATCTGGTCGCGGCGCACGGTTCCGGTGGACAGCACCCGCCCGCCGATGGCTTCAGCCACCGCGGCGGTGTCGACGCCCGGCTTACAGGTGAGATCCAGCGGCGGCGGGCCGGAGCGGGCCTTGGCCATCTCGCGCGCGATCTTGGCGCCATAGACCTGCGTCCAGCGCTCGGCCCACCAGTCGGGAAGATCGTTCAACGGATCGGCGGTGCGAAGGGCGTGACGGCCGACCTCTCCGCCCACTTTTCGAAGCACCGCGTTGGAGAGATTTTTATACCGCTCCGTCTCCTCGTCCTGGGCCATGAGCGAGACCCAGGCGTCCACAGCCGCGTGGGCGGGGGTGTCCAGGATCAGCTGCTCGGCCGCGCCCAGGCGCAGGATCATGCGCGCTTTGAGCGCATATTTGGGCAAGGGCGTCGTGAGAAATTGCGCCAGCGCGGCGTCCAGCGCATGGGGCCGGCGCACGCCGGCGGCGGCGATGGCGCGCGCAAAGGCGCGGTCGCGCGCCTCAAGGCGCTTCCATTCGGGGCGCCCGGCAAGGCCGGCGTCCAGCGGCGTGCCCTTGGACACGACCCCCATCACCGCGGCGAGCGCCGCAGCCCGGGGGCCGAGATTCTTGGTGGATTTCGATTTGCGGCGCTCAGCGCCCTGAGGTGTCTCGGTCATGGCGCGGCGCTTAGCACGGGCCGCGCCTTCGCGCGAGAGCGCTCACCTTGACCGAAGGCAGACGCGGGCACCCGGCCCGGTTCCTCAAACGGCGGCGAAACGTCAGGTTAGAGCGGCGGCTCGGCGTCGCGGCGGAACCAGCCGGTGATCGCCAGACGCGGCCGCGGGGCGTAGGGCGCGACCACGCTGACGGCATGGGCCCGAGGGACCTTGAAGATGGCGAGCCTGTTGAATCTCGGGGTTATTCCGGCGCTGATATCCCCGGATGAATCGAGCAGCTGCAGCACGCCGCCAAAATCCGCGCACCAGTCTTCGGTGAGGTTCAGCACGAAGGCGGCGCTGCGATCCTTGCCTTCGGCGGCGTCGTCATGGGCGGTCAGGAAATGTCCGGGCCGGTATCTGGTGAGCTGGCAATCGGCGAAGCGGATCGCCGCATCGCCGGTCACCGCCCGGCCCAGATCGACAAAGGCGTCAGACGCCACCAGCGCAGCCGCCGCCTTGAGCACCGGATCAGTGAGCACGCCGCGCCGCCCGCCTTCGTAAAGGTTCAGCTGATCAAAGAGATAGCAAAACCCCGCCTGGGCCTCGCGGGCCACCAGTTCATCAAGCGCGGTGCGCCGGGCCGGATCCAGCCGGTCGATTTCGGAGGCGATGAATTCGCGGTGGCGACCCTCGATCACCGTGACCAGATTCCAGCCGTCATAGCGCAGCGCCGCGTCGCGCAGGCGCCGGGCGCTGGGGCGGGTGAGGACCGGGCTGAGCGTCGCATAGCCGAGCTCGCCATAGCGCGCCGCGGCCGCAGCGGCGTCGACATCCGGATTGAGCTGCAGCGCCTGTGTCATGGTGCTGCGTTACCCAACGGCGCGCGCACTTGCAAGCATCGCCCGGACCCGCAAAGCGGCGGTCAGCCTGCAGCGCCAGCCGTCGCAGGGGTGCTACCCCTCGCGCTCAAGCTTGCGCTTTTCGCTGGCGCGGATTTTCACGCTTTCGCTTTTCAGCTGGCCGCAGGCGGCGAAGATGTCGCGGCCGCGCGGGGTGCGGATGGGCGAAGCGTAACCGGCGCGGTTCACGATCTCGGAGAAGGTCTCGATCGTGTCCCAGTCCGAGCACTCATAGGGGCTGCCGGGCCAGGGATTAAACGGGATGAGATTGATCTTTGACGGGATGCCCTTGAGCAGATTGACCAGGGCGCGCGCCTCCGCCGGGCTGTCATTGACGCCCTTGAGCATGACGTATTCGAAGGTCACCCGCTTGGCGTTGGAGATGTCGGGATACTGGCGGATCGCCTCCAGCAGGATCTGGATCGGGTATTTCCTGTTCAGCGGCACCAGCTCGTCGCGAAGCGCGTCATTGGTGGCGTGCAAGGATATGGCCAGCATGGCGCGGGTGCGCTCCCCCAGCTCGACGATCTTCGGGACCACGCCGGAGGTGGACACGGTGATGCGCCGGCGCCCGATGGCCATGCCTTCATTGTCGGCGATCACGTCGATGGCGTCGGCGACGGAGTCCAGCGTGTAGAGCGGCTCGCCCATGCCCATGAAGACGATGTTTGTGATCCGCCGGTCCTCGTTGGAGGTCGGCCATTCCTCCAGGTCGTCGCGGGCGATCATCACCTGCTGGACGATCTCGGCGGCGGTGAGATTGCGCACCAGCTTTTGCGTGCCGGTATGGCAGAAGGTGCAGGTGAGCGTGCAGCCCACCTGGCTGGAGACGCACAAGGCGCCGGACCGGCCGACGCCGGGGATGAACACCGCTTCGGCCTCCACGCCGGGCGCAAAACGGATCAGGTATTTGCGCGTGCCGTCGACACTCACCAGACGTTCCACGATCTCAGCCCTCGCCAGCGTGAATTTGCGCTGCAGAACCGCGCGCAAATCCAGCGACACGTTGGTCATCTGATCAAACGAGGTGGCGCCGAAATTATAGATCCAGCGCCAGAGCTGGTCGGCGCGCATCTTGGCCTTCTTCTCATCGACGCCGGCATGGTCGATGAGCGCCTGGCGCAGCTCGGCGCGCGTGAGGCCGGCGAGCCCGATGAGCTCGGGCTCGGCGGGCCGGGAGGAGAGGTCGAGTTTGATGGCTTGCGAGGTCATGGCGCACACATACGCCAAATACGCCGGTTTCGCGAGAGGGGTGAGCGCCGGTCCGCGCAGCGGATCAATCGATCCGGGGGATCTATTGAAGGCGGCGAACGGGCCGGCAGGCCCAGGGAAGGCCGCGGTCGGCGTAGCCGATCAATCGACCCGGTGGGTCGATTGAAGCGTGCGAACGGGCCGGCAGGCCCAGGAGGGCGCATTCAGCCCGGTTCACCCTCCCGCAGCCAGCCGGTCATCGCAAGGCGCGGGCGCGGCGCGAAGGGCGCCACCGCGCTCACCGCGTGGGGCCGCGGGACGGAGAACAGAATCAGCCGGTTAAAGCCGGGCACGAGGCCGCGGCGGACCTCGCCGTCGGGGGTGAGAAGGTTCAGCACGCCGCCGAAATCGGCGCGCCAGTCGCTGCACAGCTGCAGGACATAGGCGGCCACGCGCCGTTTTTCGGGAATGTCGTCATCATGCTGCGAAAGAAAATGACCCGCCTGGAACCGCGTCAGCTGGGCGTCTGCGAATCTGATCTGCTCATTCCAGCAAACCTTGCGCGCGAACCCCAGAAACTCACGGCTCCGCACCAGGTCCAGCGCGCCTTTGAAGGCGGGCGGCGGCGCACGCCCCTCCCGCCCGGCGTCGTAGAGCGCATAGGTCTCGTAAAGATACTGAAACCCGGCGCGGGCCTCGTCTGCGACCAGCTGCTCGAAGCGTGCGCGCTGGTCAGGCGCCAGTGCGGCCATGGCCGCCGCGTCGAAATCGCGGTGCTGGTTCTCGATGCGTGTGACCAGATTGAAGCCGGGCGCGGCGATCATGGCGGAGGCGAGCGCTGCGGCGCCTTCAAAATCCAGGGCGTTCTCGATCACCGCGACGCCGGTGCGCGCGAAGGCCTTGGCCGCTTTGGCCAGGCTGATGTCCGCATTGAGCGATAAGGCGGGGCGGCGTGTTGCGGCGTCAGCAGGCATGGCGCGACCGCAGCAGCGCGCGCCCGGCCCCGCAAGCCGCTTGCGGTGAACCGCCGTCGGCGCGCGGCGAGCGGCGGGAAGGGCTCGCCTGCGTATAACGCGGTGCGCGGCCTTGCCATTCCGCCTTGCGGCGCGTTTCCTTGCCGCCATGAAACTCACCCTGCACCCCCTCTCCGACAAACCCGTTCCCGTGCGCCCCGCCGACAGCCGGCGCCGGTGGATGGACGCCACGCCGGAAAGCTTCGCCTATCGCTGCCTGCCGCTGGCCGCCGCCAACCAGCATGGCTGGGAGGTGTTCACGCCCACCGGCGTCACAGCGCGCTGGACCGGCGGCGACCGGGTTGAGGATGTCCAGGTCGTGCTTGACGATCCCATGGCCATGCACAAGCCGGGCTCGGCCATGGCTAATTTCGGCTCCGGCATCCTCACCTTCGAGATGGGGTTTTTGATGCGCACCCCGCCGGGCTGGAATCTGTGGGTTTCAGGGCCGGTGAACGGCGTGAAGGACGGAATCGTCGGCCTTGGCGGCGTCATCGAGACCGACTGGAGCCCCTACTCTTTCACCATGAACTGGCGCTTCACGCGGCCGGGCGAGGTGCGGTTTGAGGCCGGTGAGGCGATCGCCCATTTCTTCCCCGTGCGCCGGGATCTGTTTGAGCGGATCACGCCGGAGATCAAGTCGCTGCACACCGATCCCAAGGCGCTGAAACAGATGGAGATCTGGCGCGAAAGCCGGTCTGATTTCGCCGGCCGGCTGAAATCGGGCGACCAGGCCGCCGCCGAGGAGAAATGGCAGAAGGGCTATTATCGCGGCCTCTATCCCGACGGCGCGAAGGGCCCTGGCGATCACAAGATCAAGATCCGCGTGCCGGACTTCGCGCCGGCTGCGGACACGCCGAAAAAGCGCCGGCGCTGATCCAGGTGAAGGAGCAGTCATGATCAAGGCTGGTTTTAGCCGGGTGCTGACGCTGGCCGCCGCCGCAGCGCTGTCGGGATGCATGGCGGGCGATTGCGAGACGGTCGTGCTGGACACGCTGGCCTCTCCCGACGGCGCCCATGACGTGCGCGTCTGGAGCCGGACCTGCGGAGCGCAGTCGCCGCCCACATTCCAGTTTGAGCTGGTGGAAGCCGGTGCGCCGCAGCGCGATATCGCCCGGCGCGAGCAGGTCTTCCTGGTGGGGCGGGGCGTGCGCGAGGATTATGGCTTAAGCTGGCGCGCGCCGGGCGCGCTCACCGTCGAGCTGCGCGTCGGCGCGGATCAGGTGCTCAAGCAGGAGCCGGATCTGGCGGTCGGCGACCGCACAGTCGTGATCAGCTATGGGGTGATCAGCTATCCCTAGCGCCTATTTGCGCGCCAGCGGCCAGGCGAGCTCGCGCGCCGTGCTGGCGGGGGCCATGTTCTCGATGCCGAATTCTTGCGGATAGGTGCGGGTGATCTTCGCGGTGCCGAACAGCACGTCCCAGAAGAACAACAGATTTCCGTAATTGCCCTTGTAGTGGGTTGCGCCGTCGCCCGCGTGCAGGCCGTGATGGGCCGCATGGGTGGCGGGCGTGGAGATCGTGCGCTCCACGACCCACATGACCGGGGCGAGGGCGGGAATCCTGTACAGCGGCGCGTCCCACCGCCAGCTGGAATGAGCGGCGAAGATCACCGCCATTTTCACGATCAGATAGACCGCATAGACCGGGTAGAAGCCCAGATGCACCAGCACCGCCGACGCCCAGATGCCCGGCATGAGCATGTAGTAGAAAAGATTGTTCCGGTAGGCGATCCGCACGCTCATATAGCCGCCCGAGTGGTGGGCGCGGTGCAGATTATAGAGCAGCGGGACGCTATGGCTGGTGCGGTGCCACCAGTACTGGGTCATGTCGTCGGCCACCAGAAGGATCGCCACCATCGCCCACCAGGGCAGGAAGGCGAGCGCGCCCGCGCTGCCCGGGCGGATCAGCTCCACCAGCAGGGGCGCCAGGAAGAAGATCGCCGGCACGGTGATGAGCACGATGGTGAGGCTGGAGACCGTTTCGATCACCACGTCGCGGCGCGACGCCCTGGGCGCGCCGGAAAAGCGGCCCAGCACGATCTCCAGCAGAGCAAAGCCCGTAAAGATCGCCGGTACGACTAGTTTTTCACTCACCACGGTGCGGCTCCTTAATTGACAGCCGGTCGAGACTGGACCCGCGCGGTCATAACGTCCAATCGTAATTTGGCCATTTAATATTCGTTTTTGTGATAGCATGGCTCCCATGTTGAGCCTGAAAAGCGCCCGCTTGTTCGTCGCCGCCGCAGAGCGGGGCACCGTTTCCGCCGGAGCGCAGGCGATTGCGGTGTCCCAGCCGGCCGCCACCAAGATCCTCGCCCAGCTTGAAGCGTCCCTGGGCGGCGCGCTGTTCGAGCGCACCGGGCGCCGGCTGGCGCTCACCGCGCTGGGCGCGGCGATGCTGCCGCGGGCCCGCACCCTGGTGCAGACGGCCGCCGACATGGAGGGTGAGGCGGGGCGCTGGCGCACCGGCGGGGCCGGGGCGCTGACCATCGGAGTGGGGCCCAGCGTTGAGTACAGCTTCCTGCCGGGCGCGGTGGCGCGGCTTTATCAGACCGGGCGCGACATCGCGCTGACCGTGCGGGCGGGCCCGGCCGCGCGCCTGATCGAGCAGCTGCGCGGCGGAGAGCTCGATCTGGTGGCGGCTGATATCGGCGCGGTGGAGGGACCGGATGATCTGACCCTCACTGCTTTGCCTGAAGAGGGCGTCGCGGCGTGCGTTCGCGAGGGTCACGCCTTGCTGGACGCCGGCCGGGACGTCGATCCCGGCCGCTATCCGGTGGCGAGCGCCACGCCGCCGGGCCGCCTGGCGCTCGGACCCATGCCCTTTGGTCTCGCGGCGGCGAGCCTTGTCTGCGACGACTACATCACCCTGGCGCGGGCGTGCGCGGCGTCGGACCATGTGCTGGTGGGTCCGCAGACCGTGATCGCGCGGCTGTGCGCCGATCATGCGCTGGTGCGCCTTGAGTTCGGGGGGTCGCCCGTGGTGCTGCGTCCGGGGCTGATGCGCCGGGCGAGCGCACCGGCGGATCCGGCGCTGGACGCGCTGTGCGCGGCGTTTCTTGCAGCCGGGCGTGATCAGGCGGGCGCGCGCTAGTCCGAGCCGTCCTCTTCCTCGCCCTCTTCATCGAACATCAGGAGGTCGGCCGGCTGGCAATCCAGCTCGCGGCACAGCGCTTCCAGGGTGGAGAATCGCACCGCCTTGGCCTTGCCGGTCTTCAGAATGGAGAGGTTGGCCATGGTGATGCCCACCCGGTCGCACAGCTCGGTGAGAGACATGCGGCGCTCGAGCAGCATCCGGTCCAGGGTGACGCGAATCGGCATTGCGTCCTCCTAGATCGTATATTTTTGTTCGTCACGAAGGCGGGCGCCCTCGCGGAAGATTTCGGCCAGCACGAAGAACGCCAGCACCGCGAACCAGGCGCCCAGATTGAGGGAGAATTCCGGCACCACGCGCCCGCCGCCCTGCACCGGCTGACCCGACAGGGTGAACACCAGCGAGATGACGCCGTGGCTGGCGTATTGCAGGACCTGATACACGCCGATGCCGATGGCTATGGCGCGCAGATTATTGGCGTTTTCGGGAACGAAGGGGTCGCCGCCGATGAGGGTTTTGAAAATCCGGCGCAGCCGGTCAATGATGAAGATCAAGGCTGCGATCGCCACCACCGCCATGGGCAGGGCGAGCACCACGTCCATGGCGAGGAATTGCGACAGGCTGTCTGGAAGACCGTCGCCGAATCCGGCGAGGCGGTAGAGCCCGGTGAAGACGATGAGAACGATGATGAGGCTTGCAAGGCCCAGAAACGCCCACAGAATATAGAAGGCGGCGTCCAGGAGGAGCTTTAGTATCGAAGCCAGAGATCCCGGTCCGAGCGTTCTCATGCGCCCCCCAATAGTCGTTTCTACGCGTCGGGGCCTTGAAGGCCGGCCGCTTCGGCGCCGCGGGGGAGGAGCGGTGCGTCTCGAAGCAGACCGGCCTTTTCGGCCTTCATGTCGGTTACGCCATCAGCGGGCTGAGGGCGGCGACCATGCCGGCGAACACGCCGGCGACCAGAACCAGATTGATCACCGTCGCAAACGTCGCGTGACCGTTGGAATTGTTAGACCTGACCATCTCTTACTCTCCTAAGCTGTTTTGTCGACCAACCATTACGGCGCATCCGATCTTTCTTGCCGGTCTGTCGCCGGAGCCGTTCGGGGTGTTCCCGTCCGCCTCGAGACTGTATGTAGGGGATCTCGTATCGGGACGCAACAAAAATATATCGAAAAACGATATTAATTTTTCGAAAGGCGATATGTTCAATCAGCAGGGACGATATGCATGAATGTCTTCACACGCGCGCAGGCCTGGGCGATCGCAAGCCATAATGCGGGCAAGATCAAAGAGATAGCCGAGCTTATCGAGCCCTTCGGGCTGGACGCGAAAGGCGCCGATTCGCTGGGCTTGCCCGAGCCGGAAGAGACCGAAGACAGCTTTATCGGCAATGCGCTTTTAAAGGCGCGGGCCGGCGCGGCGCATTCCGGGCTGGTGGCGCTGGCCGATGACAGCGGGCTTGAAGTGCACGCGCTGGGCGGTGCGCCGGGCATCTATTCGGCGCGCTGGGCCGGTGAACCGCGCGATTTCTACGCCGCCATGGACAAGGTGCGCGCCGAGCTGGAGGCGAAGGGGGCCACGGATTACTCCGCCCGCTTCGTCTGCGCCCTGGCGCTGGCCCACCCGGACGGCGAGACCCGCGTCTATGAGGGCGAGGTGCGCGGCGCGCTCACCTTCCCGCCGCGGGGCGAGCAGGGTTTCGGCTACGATCCGATCTTTATTCCGGACGGGTTCGACATCACCTTCGGCGAGATGGAGCCTTCGAGAAAACACGCCATGAGCCATCGCGCCCATGCCTTCCGCCTTCTGAAAGCGGACCTGTTCTCCGCGTGAGCGCATCTCACGAAGACCGGCTGGGCCTTTATATCCACTGGCCCTACTGCGTGCGGATCTGCCCGTACTGCGATTTCAACGTCTACAAGGCGGCGAACGCGGACGGGGACGCCCTGTTCACCGCGATGCTGGACGATCTGGCGCGCTGGCGGGAGATCACCGGGCCGCGGCGGCTTGCAAGCGTTCATTTCGGCGGCGGCACGCCGTCTCTCATGACCCCGGCTCAAGTGGGCCGCCTTCTTGAGGCTGCAGAGCATCTCTTCGGCCTGGAGCCCTGCGCCGAGATCGGGCTGGAGGCCAATCCCCGTGAGGCGGCTGCGTTCAAGGGCCTCGCCGGCGCGGGGATCGAGCGGCTGTCGCTGGGCGTGCAGGCGTTCAGCGACGCCGATCTCAAACGCCTGGGCCGCGATCACGGCCCCGACGAGGCGCGCCGGGCGATCACCCTCGCGCAAGGCGCCTTCGCCCGTGTCTCCATCGACATGATCTATGCGCGCGAAGGCCAGACGGTGGACGGATGGCGCGGCGAGCTCGAAGAAGCCATCGCCCTGGGGCTCGACCATCTCTCGCTTTACCAGCTCACCATCGAGCCGGGCACCGCCTTTGAGCGGCAGGTGCGGCGGGGAACGCTGAAAGCGCCCGGCGAGGACCTCGCCGCGGATCTGTTCACCCTGACGCAGGAGATGACCGAAGCGGCCGGCCTTGGCGCCTATGAAGTGTCCAACCACGCCAGAGGCCGCGCCGCGCAGTCGGTCCATAACCGGCTCTACTGGGAAGGCGCCGACTGGATCGGGATCGGTCCCGGCGCCCATTCGCGCCTGGGCCGCGCCGACCGGGGCGGACGCGTCGGCTATGCGGCGGCGCTGAAACCCGCCGCCTATATCGCGGCGGCGACGGCGGTGAGCGGCCACGACGAAGAAGAGCTGAGCGCGCGGGACGAGGCGGTGGAGCGCATCCTCATGGGGATCAGGCTGGTGGAGGACGGGCTCGACGCGCAGCGCGTCGCGGCGATCACGGGTTACGCACCGGACGCCGGCGCCGTTGAGCGCCTCTCAGCTCAGGGCCTGATCGAGGCCGGGCCGGATCGCCTGCGCCTGACGGGCAAGGGCCGGATCTACGCCGATGCGGTCGCAGAAGCGCTGATCCCCGATTGAGCAGAGGTCGCGGCGGCGCCGGTCCCGGCCGGCGCGGCTAGGACCGCTCGTCCGGCTCCACGTCCACCGGCCGCGAGAACGGGTCGAGGTCGAAGGCGCGGGGCGCGGGGTCGAGCACTTCAAACCCGTCGCGGCGCACGGTGTAGACCGCCAGACCGCGCTCGATCGTGCCGTCGGGCCGCAGGCGGAATAGCCCGTCCACGCCCACAAAGCCGTCAGGATCGGTGAGGCGTTCGTCCGTGAAATCGCCTTCGGCGGCGAACAGGGCGGCCAGCGACGCCGCATCATAACCGAGTCCGGCCAGGCGCGACGGCGTTTCTCCGAACGCGTTCTCATAGACCTGTTCAAAGCGGGCGCGCGCGCTGGGATCGGGGCCGGCGAACCAGCCATTGGCCAGGGCCGGTTCACGGGTCAGGGCCGGATCGCGCCACAGCCCGGTGCCGATGAATTTCACCAGGAAGGGGTCGATGTCCTCATACACCAGGACGGGCGCAAGAATGCGCAGCTGATCGCCGCCCTCGGGCAGCAGCACCACCTGGAAGGGCGAGGCCTCAGACGGGGTCCAGTTGCGCCCGGTCATGGTGGCGGCGCGGGCGGGGTCCAGCCGCTCCACTCCGGTCGAGGCGAGTCGGGCGGCGGCCTCGGTCATGGCGCTGACCCCGCCGTCATAGAAGGCGGTGGCCACCAGGCCCCGGTCAAACACCCGTGTCCGGGTGCGCGGCTCTGCATCCTCCGGCGCGTCTTCGGGCAGGGGCAGACGGACTTGCGCTTGAACCGGCTCCGGGTTTTCGCCCAGCAGCTCATCGATGGTGCGGCGATAGGCGTCGTTCGCCACCTGGCCGTAGGCGGTGTTCGGCCCGATGAAGGCGAAACGGTCCGCGCCCAGACCCGCCACATATTCGGTGATGCGCCTGACTTCTTCGTCGGGCGGGAAGCTGAGCAGGTAAACGCCGTCGCCGGCGATGGTGGCGTCGGTGGTGAAGGTGATGACCGGGACGCCGGCGCTGCGCGCTTCTTCGCCGGCGGCCGCCGCCGCGGCGCTGAAGAGCGGGCCGATGATCAGATCGGCGCCGTCGGAGATCGCCGACCGGGCCGCTTCGCGCGCGCCTTCGCCGGTGCCGCCGGTGTCCTTTGGCAGCAGCACGAGGGCGTCGCCGGCGCGTTCAAACAGCGCCAGCTCGGCGGCGCGCAGGATGCGCGAGGCTTCACGCCGCGCCGCCTCTGAACTCGCTGAAAACGGCAGCAGCAGGCCGACGCGGGTGAGGGGCATGCCGCGAAGATGGGCCGGGGTGTAGGCGCGGTCGGCCAGATCCACCGGCACGGTGATCGGCTCGGGCGGGGCGCCGACCACGGGGCGTTCGGGAATCGTCTGCACCGGGGTGGCGGGTCCGGGCGCGCTTTCGCAGGCCGCCAGCGCAAGCACGGCGAGCCCCAAAACGCCGGCCGAGAGCCGGGACGCGAGGCGCCTTGGCGCAAGCGCGTGCTTGAGCGATGCTGCAACGGTCATGTTGGTCCCCTCGACAGTCCGGATGCGCCGCGCCCCAGCGCTGCGCGAAGTTACCCGCGCCGGCGCGCGCGGGCAACCGTTCGGGGCCGCGCCATGAGGCCTGTTTTATGAGCCGCCCGCCCTCAGCTGCGAACCGCGCCCGCAAGCGCCGCCGTGCGGAATGGCGTGGACGCGCTGCAGAGCGCCTGTGCGCGCTGCGCCTGACCTTGAGCGGCTGGCGGGTGATCGACCGCCGCGCCCGCACGGCGGCGGGTGAAATTGACCTGGTGGCCGTGCGCGCCGATGTCTTGTGCTTCATCGAGGTGAAGGCGCGCGCCGACGCTGAAACCGCGCTGGCCGCCGTGTCGCCGCGCCAGCGAGAGCGCATGCTGCGCGCCGGGTCGCTGTGGCGGGCGCGCCATCGCCGCTTCGCCCATCTTCAGCCGCGTTTCGACCTGATGGTGGTGACGCCCTGGCGTTGGCCCAGACGGATCGAGAGTGCGTTCGAAGCCGAAACGCGCGGCGCCCTCGACCTGATCTAGGCGGGCGTCGTCAGGGCCGAAGTCTGAACGCCGCATTTACCTTTTTTCAGCCTCGCGGGGCGATGCTGGGCGCGATCTCCCGTTCAGGTCTCGCCTCGCCCCCGACCGCCATCTTCTGGAGCGCCCCGCCATGGTTCGCACGCCCCTCTTCGCCGTCCCTCTCGCCTCGGTCTTGCTGACCGCTTGCGCCGCGCTGGAGCCCGGCCGGTCGATGGGCCGCCAGCTGGACGATTTCAACGCCTCGCTCGGCGTGAAGTCGGCGATGCTGCGTTCTGAAGGCTACGCCCTTGATCAGGTGGACGTGGAGATCACCGAGGGCGTGATGCTGCTGTCGGGCTCCGCGCCGCGCGACGCCGACCGCATTTTCGCCGAATGCCTCGCCTGGTCGGCGCCGGGCGTGCGCTCGGTGGTCAACGAAATCGAGGTGGGCGCCTGGCGCGGAACCCGCGAGCTGGCGCAGGATTCGGTGATCACTCAGCAGGTGCGCGCCCGCCTGGTGCAGGACCCCGATGTGCGCGCGCTCAACTTCAACATCGAAACGCGCCAGAGCGTCGTCTATCTGCTGGGCTATGCACGCGACCGCGCCGAGGCCGACCACGCCGCCCAGCACGCCGCGCGCGTCCCGGGCGTGGAGCGCGTGGTGGATCTGGTGCGGGTCACCGGCGAAACCCCCGAACTGCCCGCTCGCGGCGCCTTGCAGGCCGAGGCCTGCGACGCGGTGGGCGGCGCGCCCCTGCAGCCTGGCGCTCCCGTCCTGGACCAGCCGATCCCGGCGCCGTCTTCATCGCCCCAGCTTCTCGGCGAGCCGGATGCGTCCGCCGCCCGGAGCGATCCCGCCCCGGCGGCCAGTCCGGCGCAGCGGGTCTTCGAGCCGCGACTCGACCGTACCCAGCCGTCCGAGCCGGCGCGGCGACCCTCTTCTGACGCGATGCCCTTCTAGAAAGGTCGCCTGTGGGTTGACCGCGGGCCTTTCGCATGTTTCCTTAATGTTCCACTCCCTGTGGATAACTCCGGGGGCGTGGAAGATTTTGTTGAGCATGAATATTGAACGGAGACAGGGATGGGCAATCGCACTGCGTCCGCTGCGTTTGAAGGCGCCGAGGCCCGTCCTGTGGATGTTCAGGTTCAGCTGACCGGCGGCAATGTGGCCTTCACAGTTGTGGGTCTGGCCGACAAGGCGGTGGCCGAAAGCCGCGAACGCGTGCGTGCGGCTTTTGCGGCGATCGGGCTTTCGCTTCCCAGCAAGCGACTCATCGTCAATCTCGCCCCGGCTGATCGGCCCAAGGAGGGCACCCATTACGATCTGCCCATCGCGCTGGGCCTTCTGGCGGCGCTTGAGGTGCTGCCCTCGCGTGAGATCGCCGATTATCTCGTCATGGGCGAGCTGGGCCTGGACGGCTCCATCGCACCGACGCCGGGGGCGCTTCCCGCGGCCATGCTGGCCGCCAGCCAGGGCAAGAGCTTCATCTGCCCTGAAGCCAGCGGGCCCGAAGCCGCCTGGGCCGGCGGCGATCTGGCGATCCTGGCCCCGGGCTCGCTGATACAGCTGATCAATCATTTCAAGGGGTCCCAGTCTTTGTCCCGGCCCGCGCCCGGCGATCTCATCGACGGCGGGCCGGTGAAGGATCTAAAGGACGTGCGCGGGCAGGAGACCGCCAAGCGCGCCCTGGAAGTGGCGGCGGCGGGCGGTCACAACATGCTCATGGTCGGGCCGCCGGGGTCTGGAAAGTCCATGCTGGCCGAGCGCGCGCCCGGCCTGTTGCCTCCGCTGGACGCCAAGGAATTGCTGGAATTGTCCATGATCCAGTCGGTGGCCGGGCTGGTGGAGCGCGGCCGGCTGTCGCGCACGCGCCCGTTTCGCGCGCCGCACCATTCCGCCTCCATGGCGGCCATGGTGGGCGGGGGAAGCCGCATCAAGCCGGGCGAGGCGTCCCTGGCCCATCACGGCGTGTTGTTTCTCGACGAGCTGCCGGAGTTTCATCCCCAGGTGCTCGACAGCCTGCGCCAGCCGCTGGAGACCGGCGACATCGCCGTGGCGCGCGCCAATCAGCGCATTACGTTTCCGGCGCGCTTCCAGCTCATCGCCGCGATGAATCCCTGCCGCTGCGGCTGGGCGGGTGAGAACGGCGAGGCCTGCGCGCGCGGACCCAAATGCGCGCAAGGCTATCAGGCGCGCGTCTCCGGCCCGATGATGGACCGGATCGATCTGCAGATCGACGTGCCTCCGGTGACGCCGGCCGATCTCGCCTTGCCGCCGGCGCCGGAAGGCACCGCGGAAGCCGCTGCCCGCGTGGCCGCGGCGCGCGAGGTTCAGGCGGCCCGCGGCGGGCTCAACGCCCGCCTCGGCGGGGATCGTCTTGACACCATCACCGCCCCGGACGCGCCCGGCGCCGCGCTCCTGTCCAAGGCCGCCGAAGCCATGGGGCTCACCGCAAGGGCCTATCACCGCATTCTGCGCGTGGCGCGCACCATCGCCGATCTGGACGGCGCGGACGGCGTGCGCCGCATCCATATCGCCGAGGCGTTGAGCGCACGGCGGGCGCGCACCACTGGTCAGGCGGTGTCTCGCCCCGGTGCTTTTACGGGCTCTTCGGCGCGACCCCGCCTGGACGGCGCGCTTTAATCGCCGAAATCGCCAGCCGGGCCGGGGAAGACCACCGGGGTCGCCGCGCCGTCAGGGGCCACTGCGGAGACGCCGAAGAAGTAATTGTCGATGACGAGGTTCTCCAGCACGTAGGTGTCGGTGAGCCCCACCCACCGGCTATGTGTCCATTGCGGCGCGTCCGTCAGGCGCCAGTGGACCCGGTACCCGGCGAGATTCGACGCAGCTTCACCTTCGGGCAGAGTCCAGCTGAGGCTGGTGTCCGCGCTCACCGCGCCTTCAATGGAGACGTCCGCCGGGATCGGCGGCGCGCCGGCCAGAAGGGCGAGCGTCGCGGCGTTCAGGCTGGTGGCCTTGGCGGCGTAATCAAAGTCCACATAGTCGACCGTGTCGCCGAAATGGCGCCCGTCCTCCATGCGGATATCCTGATGCTGGCGATCATAATGCTCGTGCGTCTCCATCAGGCGCACGCCGGGCATGCCCGCATCGTTGAACGGGCGGTGGTGGCCGCCGCGCCCGAACCGGTCGAGGCGATAGACCATCATCACGTCCAGATTGGTGAGATACTGATCGGCGACGCTGTCAATATAGCGAGCGAGATTGCGCGACGGCGAGTCGACCTCCCCGCCAGTGAAGCGCCGGATGCGCGCCTCGCGTTCGGTTTCGGTCGCCCGCGTGCCTTCGGAGAACACCCGGATCGAGCTGTTGTCGATGACGCCGTCAATACCGGCGATATTGCCGATCATGTCGTTATTGAGCACCGCCTTGATGCGCCAGCCTTCTTCAAGGGCGTAGCGGGCGAGAATCTCGCCGCCGAACAGGCCCTGCTCCTCGCCGGCGAGGGCGGCGTAGACGATCGTTCCGGCGAAGGACCGCCCGGAGAGGACGCGCGCGGCCTCGATCGCTCCGGCGACGCCGGACGCGTTGTCATTGGCGCCGGGGGAGTCGATCTCGGCGTCCATGACGTCGCTGGCCCGGCTGTCGATATCTCCGCTCATCATCACCACCCGGCCGGGATCCAGGGTCCCGCGCTGGATGGCGATGACCGACACCACCTCCACCGGGTCAGGGATACGGCTTTCGCCCTCCACCGTTTCGGACACGTAGCGCACTTCAAGACACCCGCCGCACTCGGCGGAAATCCGCTCGAACTCGTCGAATATCCAGCGCCGCGCCGCGCCGATCCCGCGCGTGTCGGAGTCTGTTTCCGACGCGGTGTGACGCGTGCCGAAGGCGGCCAGCGTGCGAATGTCTGATTCGATGCGCTGGGCGGAGACCGCGTCGACAATGTCGTAGACAGCCGGAACTTCGCCCGGCGGCGGCGCGTCCTGGGCGTGCGCGAGCGAAGCGCCCGCACTGGCGAAGATGGCGGCGGACAGGACGTGTCTGAGCATGATGAAAGGCTCCCTCGGTCTGATTTCAAGCGCCATAGGGACGCCGGGCCGCAGTGAGGTCAAGTGCGGGGGTGGGGATGCGCCGGCGGCGCGGCCCACCCCTCTGATCGGCCTTCTGCGTCCAGTCTTCCTTAACGCTGATGAGGCTAAGTCTCCTTCACCATGAATGAGATCAGCGATCCTGAAGACACGCGCCGAAGCGCGCCGCCGGACGCGGACGCCGTGCTGGACGCCATGTCCGAGCTCGTGCTCGTGCGCGACTCGGCCGGGCGGGTGGTCGGCGTCAATCGGGCGTTTCTGGAGGCTTTCGGCGGCGAGAAGGCCGACTGGATCGGGCGCTGGTTCGCCGTCGCTCCGGCGTTCGGCGACGACGGGGCCGCAAGGCGCTATGACGCGGCCATGCGCACGCGTTCAGGTCCCGCCTGGATCGAGTGGTCGGAAACGCCCACGAGCGGGGGTGGCGCGGTGGCGGTGGGCCGCGATGTCAGCCAGGAACGCAATGCGCGCGCGGAGGAAAGCGAAGCGGCGCGCGGCAAGTCGATCTTCTTCGCCTCGGTGACCCATGAGCTGCGCACGCCGCTTTCCGGGGCCCTGGGCGCGGCGGCGCTGCTGGAGGAGACCGGGCTGAAGCCCGATCAGGCGGCCTATCTGGATGCGGTGCGCTCCAGCGCCGCCCACGCGCTTAATCTCATCGATGATATTCTCGACATCACACGGCTGGAGGCGGGGCGTCTGGATCTGCGCACCGAGCCGGTGAGCCCGCGCGCCCTGATCGAGGATGTGGCCGAAATCCTGGCGCCGCGCGCCGCCGAGAAGGGCTTGAGCCTGGCTCACGCCATCGACGCGGCGACGCCCGAACGGGTCGAGGCGGATCCCGCGCGCCTGCGCCAGGTGCTGTTTAATCTGGCCGGCAACGCCGTGAAATTCACCCAGACCGGCGGCGTGCTGATCGGCGCGGAGATGGCGGACGGGCGTCTGCGTCTCACCGTGCGCGACACCGGGCCTGGCATTTCCAAGACCGATCAGGCGAAGCTGTTTGAATATTTTGAGCGTGGCTCGGCCGAGCGCACCGCCGCGCCCGGCGCCGGAATCGGGCTGGCCATGGTGCGCCGCCTTGCCGAAGCCATGGGTGGCAGCGTCGGGGTGCGCTCCGAGCCGGGCAGAGGCGCTCTGTTCTGGTTCGAGGCGCCGCTGCCGGCCGCCGCGCCGCCGCCCGCGGCGCGCCCGCTGGCGGGCCGGATCACGCTGGCGGCCAGCGGCGACATGATCCTGCGCGACTCCCTGCGCCGTCAGTGCGCAGCGCTTGGCGCCACCAGTCTGGACGCCGCCGACCGCGAGTCTGCGCTGCGTCTTGCCGCCGGGGCGCCCGGCCCGGTCACCGTGCTGCTGGACGAGGCCTGGGCCGATATGGCCCGCGCGATCAAGGCTTCCGCGCCCGGCGCGCGCGTGCTCGCCGTGGCCCAGCCGCGCACCAAGGATCAGTTCGCGCCCGATCAGCGCCCGCCGGAATTTGACGGCTGGCTGGTGGCGCCGGTGCGCCTGGCCTCGCTGGCGCTCTACGCCGCCGGCGCCGGTATCGCCGAGCCGCCGCCCGCCGCCGGGTCGCCGCGCCTCGCCGCTCAGGGCGAGGGCGGCGCGTTCAAACCGCTTACGGGCCTGCGCGTGCTGCTGGCCGAAGACGATCCGGTCAACTCCATGATCGCCAAAACCGTTCTGGCGCGCCTGGGGGCCGAAGCGGTCCATGTGGTGGACGGTCGCGCCGCGGTGGAGGCGGCGTCCGGCGGCGGGTTTGACGCCGCGCTCCTGGATTTGCGCATGCCTGAACTCGACGGCCAGGGCGCCGCGCGCGCGATCCGGTCGCTGCCCGGAGCCCGCGCCGCCCTGCCCATCGTCGCGCTCACCGCCAACGCCACCGAGACCGACCGCGCCGAATGCCTGGCCGCGGGCATGGATGATTTCCTCACCAAGCCGCTGGATCCCGACGCGCTGGTGCGCGTCCTCATCGGCTTGTGCGGGGATCAGAACCGGGCGAACGTGGGCTGACGCGACGCAGAGAGCATTTCATGACCGAAGAGACGACAGCAGGCGGCGCCCCGCCGAGGCCTGGATGGCGAGCCGTCCTGAAAGGGCTGACAAATCCCCGTGTCGCGATCATGCTTGCGCTGGGTTTTTCGTCGGGACTGCCGTTTCTGCTGACGGGCAACACTCTTGGCGCCTGGTTGCGTGAAGAAGGTACGACGCTCACGGCGATCGGGTTTATCGGCTGGGTCGGCTTCGCCTATTCGTTCAAATTTCTCTGGGCTCCGATTCTCGACCGTGCACGCCTTCCCGGGATCGGCCGCCTGGGCAAGCGCCGAAGCTGGATCCTGATCGCCCAGATTTTTGTCGCCGCCGGGCTTATCGGGATGGTGTTCGCCGGACCGCAGGCCGGGCTTGTCACGTTCGGCGCGCTGGCGCTGGTGGTGGCCTTTGCGTCCGCCACCCAGGATATCGCTGTCGACGCCTGGCGGATCGAGGCTGCGCATAGCGACGAAGAGCTGGCGCTGCTATCGGCCGGCTACCAGCTCGGCTATCGCGCGTCTCTGCTGATAACCAACGCGCTTATCTTCATTGTGGCCGCAAATGTCGGCTGGGAACTTAGCTACACCGCCATGGCTGCGCTCATGCTGGTCGGCATGGCCGCTGCGCTTATGGCCTCTGAACCAGATCCTCAGACCAGCGCCGTTGCGCAGGCGGCCGGCGTCCCGATGGTTGAAGCCCCTCTGTGGACGCCTCGCGGCCTTTATGAGGCGATCATCGGTCCGTTCGCAGCGTTTCTTCAAACCCACGGGGGCAAGGCGGTTCTGCTCCTCGCTGCAGTCAGCCTTTACCGAATGCCCGACTTTGTCATGGGTCCCATGATCAACCCGTTCTATCTGGATCTGGGCATCACCCGTGAAGAGATCGGCGGCGTGCGTGCGACCGTGGGTCTGATAGCCACCTCTATCGGCGTGGCGGCCGGTGGTCTGGCGGCGTTTCGTCTCGGGTTCACACGGACTCTCATCATCGGTGCGTTTCTCGCTCCCGCTTCAAACCTTGGATATACCGTCATGGCGGCGACAGGCGGCGGGCTGACCAATTTCGCGGTCGCGTTGTTTGTGGAAAACCTGTCCGAGGGATTTGCGGGCACCGCGCTGATCGCGTGGATGTCGAGCCTTACCAGTTTCGGCTACGCCGCCACGCAGTATGCGCTGTTGTCTTCGTTTTACACGCTTCTGGGCAAATTCCTGAAAGGGTTCTCCGGCGTCGCCGTTGAGACCATGGGACAGGCCATCGGGCTCATACCCGCCTATGGAGCCTTTTTCGCTTTGACTGCAGCGATCGGGATTCCGTCTGTCCTGGTCTCAATCTGGGCGGCGCGGGCGCACGGCGACGCGCGCGAAGCCAAAGGTTTGAGTCGATAGGTCCCGCAGTAACCTTCGTCATCATCGCCATGCGCTGGCGCAGAGCGCGGGTCATGGCGAAACACGAACCGCAGAACCGCTAGTCCTCGTCCGCCTCCCCGTTCGCCCCCGACAGATCGTGGGCGGCCAGGGCGGCGAGGGTCAGAATGTCGGCGACGCCGGCGCCCAGGCGCGCAATCTGCACCGGCTTTTCAAGGCCCAGCAGCATCGGTCCGAGAACGGTGGCTCCGCCCGCCGCGCCCATGAGCTTGGTGGCGATGGAGGCGGAGTGGATCGCCGGCATGATCAGCACGTTCGCCGGGCCGGACAGGCGCGAGAACGGGTAGAGCCGGCGGTGATCGGGATCCAGCGCCACATCGGCGTTCATCTCGCCTTCGTATTCAAAATCGGTCTCGCGCGCGTCCAGCGCCGCCACCGCTTCCTGGATCGCGTCGGCCCGGTCGCCGGACGGATTGCCGAAGGTGGAGTAGGACAGGAAGGCCACGCGCGGATCGACGCCGAAGCGCCGGGCCGCCGCCGCCGTCTCGCAGGCCATGTCGGCCAGCGCGATGGG
The DNA here is from genome assembly GCF_053756655.1 of Apolloniradiicaulis salifontis. NCBI lineage: Bacteria > Pseudomonadati > Pseudomonadota > Alphaproteobacteria > Maricaulales > Maricaulaceae > Apolloniradiicaulis > Apolloniradiicaulis salifontis. Next base: position 2,752,975 of record NZ_CM132387.1, on the reverse strand, counting down.
CGAGGGAAATTCTGTGACGTTGGTGTCGGCGATGAACAGGGTGTGGCCCTGGGAGAGCACCAGGCTCATGCCCATCACTCGCTCATTGGGCTTGGGGTCCAGCGCCAGCTGCACGTCGCCCAGCGCCTGGGCGTAGTTGCGCGTGGTGCCGGTGACCATGCCGTGGGCGTTGCCTGTGGCCACCATGCACGCGGCGAAGACGTTGCGGTCATTATTGACCAGGCGCTGCACGTCGCGGCGCAGATAGCCCTGCCGCTGCAGGCGTTCATAGAGGAAATCGCCATAGTCGGCGTTGTTGTCGGACAGCCGTGCATTGACGATTTCGATGGCGTCCTGGGGAACGCCCAGAAGGCGCATGTTCGCCTGCACGGTTTCTTCGCGGCCAATGAGGATGGCGCGTCCCAGATCCTGATTCTGGAAGGCGTGGGCGGCGCGGATGACGGCCGGCTCCTCGCCCTCGGCGAAGACGATGGTCTTGCGCGGGGCCGAGCGGACCTCGTCCTGAATCGCCTGCAGGATCGCCGCGGTGGGATCAAGCCGGCGGGCCAGCGCCGCCTTGTAGCTCTCCATGTCGGCGATGGGCCGGCGCGCCACGCCGCTCTCCATGGCGGCCTGCGCCACATAGGGCGGCACATGGCTGATCAGGCGCGGATCGAACGGCGCCGGGATGATGTAGTCTCGCCCGAAGCTCGGCCGGGCTCCATGATAGGCGGCGGCCACCTCGTCGGGCACGTCCTCGCGCGCCAGCTCGGCCAGGGCGCGGGCGGCGGCGATCTTCATCTCTTCATTGATGGTGCGCGCACGCACGTCCAGCGCGCCGCGGAAGATATAGGGAAAGCCCAGGACATTGTTGACCTGGTTTGGATAGTCGGACCGGCCCGTGGCCATGATGGCGTCCGAGCGCGCCTCGGCGACTTCTTCCGGGGTGATCTCCGGATCGGGATTGGCCATGGCGAAGATGATTGGGTCGGCGGCCATGGATTTCACCATGGATTTGGTGACTGCGCCCTTCACCGACAGGCCGATGAAACAGTCGGCGCCGTCCAGCGCCTCGTCCAGCGTGCGCGCCGGCGTGTCGGCGGCGTGGGCGGACTTCCACTGGTTCATGCCTTCGGCGCGGTCCTTGTAGATGACGCCCTTGGTGTCGCACAGGATCGCATTGTCATGGGCGACGCCCATGGCTTTCAGAAGCTCCAGCACCGCGATGCCCGCCGCGCCGGCGCCGTTCACCACGACTTTCAGATTCTTGATGTCGCGCCCGGTGAGCTCGCAGGCGTTGATGATTCCCGCCGCCGAGATGATCGCCGTGCCGTGCTGGTCGTCATGGAAGACCGGCACGTCCAGGGCTTCGCGCAGGCGCTCTTCGATGATGAAGCAATCGGGACCCTTGATGTCCTCCAGATTGATTCCGCCGAAGCTGGCGCCGAAACGGCGCACGCACTCATAGAAGGCGTCGGGGTCTCTCTCGTCGACCTCGATGTCGATGGCGTCCACGTCAGCAAAGCGCTTGAACAATACCGCCTTGCCTTCCATCACCGGCTTGGACGCCATGGCCCCGAGATCGCCCAGGCCCAGGATCGCGGTGCCGTTGGAGATCACCGCCACCATGTTTCCCTTGGACGTGTAATCGTAGGCGAGGTCTGGATCGGCTGCGATCGCCTTCACCGGGGCGGCGACGCCCGGGCTGTAGGCGAGCGAGAGATCGCGCTGCGTCGCCATGGGCTTGGTGGCCCGCATGGCGAGTTTTCCGGGCTCGGGATAGCGGTGGAAGTTCAGCGCCTCTTCATCATCGACACGGGGCGGGCGGCGATCGGTCATGCGTGAGGCGTCCTGTGAGCAAGGCGTTTGGCGGGACGTCCAACCTAACGCTCTGGACGCCTTTGACAATGCGGTGCTTGCGCCGGGATCGGCGGGATCAGGAGCGATGCAGGCCGGTCCTGCGCCCGGGGTTCGGTCGGGGCGGGGAGGCGTCACCTGCGCCCAGCTGTTGAAAACCGGCTCTCCGGGCCGTTCTCGCGACACTGACGGCGCAAGAGCCCGCTTGCGGATCGGCCTTGCCCGGCTAGGCTCTCGCCATGACTCGTCCCGCCGATCCCGACACGCTTCATCAGCGCGCCTTTCCGACACCGGACGGGGCGACGCCGATGATGGTGCAGTTTCTCGAGCTTCGCGCCGAGGCGCCGCTGGACGCGCTGCTGTTCTACCGCATGGGCGATTTTTACGAGCTGTTCTTTGACGACGCGGTGCGCGCCGCCGAAGCGCTGGACATCGCGCTGACCAGGCGCGGCGAGCATCAGGGCGAACCGATTCCCATGTGCGGCGTGCCGGTCCACCACGCCCAGACCTATCTGTCGCGCCTGATCAAGGCCGGCTTCAAGGTGGCGGTGGGCGAGCAGATGGAGGACCCGGCCGAGGCGAAGAAGCGCGGCGCCAAATCGGTGGTGCGCCGGGCCATCACCCGCATCGTCACGCCGGGCACGCTCACCGAGGACGATCTGCTGGAAGCGCGATCAGCCAACCGGATCGCCGCTCTCGCCCGTCTCGCCACCGGAGAGACCGCGCTCGCCTGGGCGGATGTCTCCGACGGGACCTTCCAGTCCACGCCCGCCTCGCCCGAGGCGCTGGAGGCCGAGCTTGCGGCGCTGGGCCCCAGCGAATTGCTGTGCCTGGACGACGAGGCCAAGACCGCCGAGGCGCTGGCGCCCATGGCGGTTGTGACGCCGCGCGCGCGCGCCAAGTTCGACGCCAATTCCGCCGAGCGGCGGCTGAAAGCGCGCTTCAACGTGCAGAGCCTTGAAGCGTTCGGCGAGTTCTCCCGCGCCGAGATCTCGGCGCTGGGGTGCTTGCTGGATTATCTCGAGCTGTCCCAGGCCGGCGCTCCGGCGCGCCTGACCCCGCCCAGGAGCCAGCCGGCGGGCGCGGCCATGGCCATTGATCCCTCGGCGCGCGCCAGCCTTGAAATCGAGCGCACCTTGCAGGGTCAGCGCAAGGGCTCGCTTATCGATGCGGTGGACCGCACGCTCACCGCGCCGGGCGCGCGCCTGCTCGCTGAACGCCTGGCACGCCCGAGCATGGATCTCAAGGAAATCAACGCCCGCCTCGACGCGGCGCAGTATTTTCTCGACGACCGGGCGGTGCGCACCGGCGTGTGCGAGCGGCTGAAAGCCGCCGGTGATCCGGCGCGCTGCCTCACACGGCTGCTTCTGGGCCGCGGCGGACCGCGCGATCTGGCTCAGCTTGCGCGCGCCCTGAAAGAAGGCGAGCGCCTGATCGCGGGGTTTTCCAGGGAGCGCCTGAACCCGCCGCCGCCGGCGGTGGATGCGTGCCTTGATGCTTTGTCGCTGTCGGCGCGGCCTGATCTTGCGGGCCTGGTGGAGGACGTGGCGCGAGCGCTGGGCGACGAGCCGCCGCTGCTGGCGCGCGATGGCGGGTTCGTCGCGCCGGGCTGGTCGGCGCCGCTGGATGAGGCGCGCAAGCTGCGCGATGAAAGCCGGCGCGTGGTGGCTGGCCTTCAAAACACCTACGCCGATCAAAGCGGAATCGCCTCGCTGAAAGTCAAACACAACAATGTGTTGGGCTATTTCATCGAGGTCAGCGCCAAGAACGCCGACGCGCTCATGGGCGCCGAGCCTTTCATCCACCGCCAGACCATGGCCAACGCGGTGCGCTTCTCAACGCCGGAGTTGGGGGAGCTGGAGGCGAAGATCGCCCAGGCCGGCGAGCGCGCGCTCGCCATGGAGCTGGAGATCTTTGAAGGTTTCCGCACACGGATCGAAGGCCTCGACGCCGCGATCCGGGCGGCGGCGCAGGCGCTGGCCCATCTCGACGTCGCGGCGGCCACGGCTGAATGGGCGGCTGAGCACGGCGCCTGCCGGCCGGTGGTGGACGACACGCTGGGCTTTGAGGTCGAGCAGGCCCGCCACCCGGTGGTGGAGCGGGCGCTGAAGCGCTCCGGCAAAGGGCGTTTCACCCCCAATTCCTGCACGCTGGACGGGGCGGGGACGTCCGGCGACCGGCTGATGCTTGTGACGGGTCCGAACATGGCGGGCAAATCGACCTTCCTGCGCCAGAACGCCCTCATGGCGCTGATGGCCCAGGCGGGGCTCTACTGCCCGGCGAAATCGGTGCGGATCGGGCTTGTGGACCACCTGTTCAGCCGCGTCGGGGCGGCGGACGATCTGGCGCGCGGGCGCTCCACCTTCATGGCGGAAATGATCGAGACCGCCGCCATCCTCAATCAGGCGGGTCCGCGCGCCCTGGTGATCCTCGATGAAATCGGGCGCGGCACGGCCACGTTCGACGGGCTCTCCATCGCCTGGGCGGCGGTGGAGCATCTTCATGCGGTCAACAAGTCCCGCGCGCTCTTCGCCACCCATTATCACGAGCTGACCCGGCTGGTGGATGAGCTGGACGGGGCTGGAAACCTGTCGCTGAAGGCCAAGGAGTGGAAGGGCGATCTGGTCTTCCTGCACGAGGTGCAGAAAGGCCCCGCCGATCGCTCCTACGGCGTTGAGGTCGCCAAGCGCGCCGGTCTCCCGGCGGCCGCCGTGGCGCGCGCGACCGAAATTCTGGGCCGGCTGGAAGCCGATGGAGCGCCCGCCGCGGCGCTGGCCGATCTGCCGCTCTTCTCGGCCAGACCGCCCGAGCCCGTCGCCAAGCCCAGCGCCGTCGAGACGCGCCTTAAAACCATCGACGTGGATAATCTCTCCCCCCGCGAAGCGCTGGACCTGATCTATGCGCTCAAAGGGATGGTGTAGCGGCGCTCTTGTCCTCCCCCATCAAGGGGAGGGACAGCGGCTATTGCTCCCAACCTCCCTCATCCTGAGGAGTCTTTTTCGTAGAAGAAGCCTTTAAAGGACGCTAAGCGCTCAATCCTGCGGGATCCTTCGAGGCTCGCCCTTGCGGGCTCGCACCTCAGGATGAGGGGCGATAGAACGCCGTCCATCCGTCCGCCCGCTTACGGACAACCCGCCGCTACCGCCGATGCTTATCCCGGATCGCCTGCATGTGGGTCATGGCGCGGGGTTTGCCCTTGCCGCCGCAGAATTTGTATTCCTGCGTGCCTTCGCTCACCACCACGTCGGTGTCCAGAAGCGCGGTGGTGGCGTAGGTGAAGCCGGCGGGCAGTTTCTTGTAGATCTGGGTGAAGTCCCTGGCCGCCGTGGCGTCGTGCAGGGCCTTGATGGAGTCGATGACGAAATAGGTGTCCTGAAAATCGCTGATGACATAGTCGGTGCGCATCACCCGCTCGGGCACCATCTTGATGCGGTGGGGGCTGTCGGAGTAGAGCGAGAAAAGGGTCTCGTCCGGGCTTGAGAGGATGCCGGCGCCGTAGACGCGCAGCTCGCCCTCTTCCTCGATCAGGCCGAATTCCACCGTGTACCAGTAGATCGCGCCGAAATTTTTCAGCCGGTTGAACTCGATGGCGCGCCGTCCGCCGGCGCCGTAGGCCTGAATGTAGTCGGCGAAGAACGGATCCATGAGCATGGGCACATGGCCGAACACGTCGTGGAAGATGTCCGGCTCCTGCAGGTAGAAGAGATCGTCTTCAACGGCCGTGTATTCGATCTCTTCGGGCGCGCGGCCCGTGTTGGCCTCGCGCACCTTTGCGGTCTTCGGCTTGCCGCCGCGGATAAAGGCGCCGGCGGGAAAGCGGCGGTTTTCCAGATGCCAGAAGAACACATTGTCGGGGATCAGCTCGGGCACGGGGATCACCGTCCAGCCGGTGGCCGGCTCCAGGATCGCGTTGATATCCGCAAAATCCGGAACGCCGTCCTTGAACAGGTGCTCGAGCTTTTCAAACCCTTTCATGAAGTCCGTGCAGGCGCGGCCGGGCAGCATCTTGCGCTGGTTTTCAAACAGGATGCGCCAGCGGCCGTGCTCTGCGCTTGTGTACTCAGGCTGCCGCTTCAGCCGCCAGCCTTTGGGCTCGAAGTCTTCATCGGCCAGGCGATACCCTTCCGGGCGGATCGCATAGCGATGCAGCGCGCCGCCCGGCCCGGTGAGGCCTTCGCCGGCCTCTTGGCTGAGCGGATCGAAATAGGCCTTCCCCATGTCGGGGATGGCGGTTTCAATGGGGCTGGCGTCGTCGGGCATGGCGGCCTCCTGCGCGTGAGGGCGGCGGATTGTCGGCTGCGAGATGTATCGCCTAGTGTGCCCAAAGACCAACGCGACATAAAGCGATTGGCTGCGCGACAGCCCGGGAGCATGCCATGACGAGCGCCTTCACCTTCACCACCGTGCCGAAAATCCTGTTCGAGCCCGGCGCCGCCGCCGATCTGGCCAAGACCGCCGCGCCGGCGCTGAACGGCGCCAAGCGGGTGCTGTTCGTGACGGATGCCGGCGTGAAGAGCGCAGGCCTGGCCGACGGCGCATTGGCGGGGCTTAAAGACGCCGGGCTCGCCGTCCATGTCTATGACAAGGTGGTCGCCGATCCGCCCGAAAGCGTCATTCATGAGGCGGTGAAGGAGGCGCGTGAGTTCGGCGCGCAGGCCGTGATCGGGTTTGGCGGCGGCAGCCCCATGGACACCGCCAAGGTGGTCGCAGTGCTTCTGTCCGGCGAGCAGGATCTGGCGTCCATGTACGGCGTGCAGCAGGTGCGCGCCAGCCGTCCGCCGCTGATCCTTCTGCCCACTACATCGGGCACGGGCAGCGAGGTGACGAATGTCGCGGTGCTCACCACCGGCGCCACCAGCAAACGTGGGATCGCGGCTGATCCTTTGTATGCGGACATGGCGATTCTCGATCCGGACCTGACCCTTGGCCTGCCGCGCCACCCAACCGCCTATACCGGCATCGACGCCATGGTTCACGCCATCGAGGCCTTCACCAATCGCCGCGCCAAGAACCCGGTCTCCGACGCGCTGGCCCTGGCGGCGCTAAAAAAGCTCCACGGATCGATCCTGAGGGCCTGCGAGGATGGATCGGACGCCGAGGCGAGGGGCGACATGCTGCTGGGGGCGATGCTGGCCGGTCAGGCCTTCTCCAACAGTCCCTGCGCGGGCGTGCACGCCATGGCCTATCCGCTGGGCGGGATGTTCCATGTGCCCCACGGGCTTTCCAACGCCGTCGTCCTGCCGCCGGTGCTGCGGTTCAACGCGCCGGAGGCTGAAACTCTGTATGCGGAGATTTCCGCCCATCTGGGTCTGAAGCCCGGCTCTTCCGGCCTGATCGCCGAGATGGACCGCATCGCCGAAGCCGTCGGCATCGAGCGCCGCTTGAGCGAGCTGGGGATCAGCCACAATGACGTGCCGGCCATGGCCGAGGACGTGGCCGCAAACGACCGTCTCCTGCCCAACAATCCGCGCGAGATGACCTATGACGCCATCGTGGCGATGTATGAGGAAATATTGTGATGCACCCGCTTGCCTTCGCACGGCAGGACGCCGCCAGCGCGATAACGTTACGCACCGAGCCCGGGGGGCGCGACGATCGCATCGTGCAGTTGGCGCTGGAGCGCATGTGCGTGAGGGTCGGACTGGCGCTGGCCGACGCGCAGAAGCTCCAACCGGACCTGAAGGACCGTGTCCTGTCCCTGCCGCTCTTCCTCGATATGAAGGCATGGCTGTCGCGGCGGACACGCGCGTCCCGCACGGAAGACATCGCGCCCGCGCTCGACGAATTTCCCGCCCTGGTCGCCACGCTGGACGCGGTCCTCCAGGACACCCCATGACCGACCGCCCGCGCGCCACCCGCGCCGACTTCTCCACGTTTGAATCCATCGAGACGCGCTGGGCGGATAACGACGCCTACGGCCACGTGAACAACGTGGTCTATTACGGATTCTTCGACACGGCGGTGAACCGGCGTCTGGCCAAGGCGGGGCTTCTGGACATCGAGCACGGCGAGACCATCGGCCTCGTGGTGGAGACCGGCTGCCGCTATCACGCGCCGGCGGCGTTTCCTGAAGCCCTGGAGGCCGGGGTGAGGGTGGCGCGCCTTGGGACCAGCTCAGTGCGCTACGAGCTCGCGATCTTCAGGGCGGGCGAGGATCAGGCGGTGGCCGAAGGCTTCTTCGTCCATGTCTATGTGGACCGGCGGACCCGCCGCCCGAAACCGCTGGATGCGCGCTGGCGCGAGACGCTTGAGGGCTGGGTTAGCTGAAACGCAGCACCGCCATCATCGCCAGCGCCGACACCGCGATCGCCAGAGCGACGAGGCTGAGCACGTTGGCGTTTGTCCGGGTGAGGGCCAAAGCGTCGGTGTCGCGCCCCGGCGCGCGCGCCGGCTTCGGTTTCGGCCGATCGAGCGCATGGGCGATCTCGCGCAGGGCGGCGCGGGGATGGTCGAAGCCTGCGCCGGCCCGGGTGAGGCGTTGCAATTCCCGCCAGGGTCTGTCGCCCTGGTCGCCGTGACCTGGATGGGCCTGCACCGCCAGGACGGCGAGCCGGCGGGCGGCCCGGCGCACCGGCTCGCGTCGGACGGCGCGTATCTCCAGCGTCGGCAGGATGAGCAGCAGACCGATGATCATGGGCAGAACGGCGGACGCGGCCGTGTTGCGCCAGCCCTCCAGATCAAGGGCTGCGCTGACCCAGATGGACGCCGCCGCGCCGATCACGGCGGTCACCACATAGCCCTCGCCCCGCAGCAGAAACAGCCAGCGCAGGGTCTGCGCCTCGGCGGCGATCGCGTCGACCAGGGCGGGGTCCGCCCCGGCGCTTTCAAGCCGGTTCAGCTCCTTCGGCTTCAGGCCTCGCTCGAACATCGCCGCCTCCCTTGAGGGCGTATATGCCGCAACCGGGCGCGTCCCGCAACGCCGCGCCCTTGGCCCGCGGCCCGGCGCGCGGTATCGAGAAGCCATGCGCCAGATCGAACGCCCCGCCCTGCTGATCCTCGCCGCCGTGCTCGCCTTTGGTCTGCTGGGCGCCGCAATCGTGCTGTGGGGCCTCCGGTGAACGAGGCGCCCGCTCCGCAGCCCGGCCCGGAGCCGACCCCGGAGCCGACCCCGGCGCAGGCCCTGCGCGAGGCGGTGGAGGCCGGCCGGCTGCAGCCCGATGAAGGCCAGGCCGAAGCGGCGGAACGCCTGACGCGTCTGAGCCAGGAGATCCAGCGCTGGAAGGGCGGCAAGTCCGGCCTGTTCGGCCGCAAACGCGAAACGCCGCGCGGGCTTTATCTTTACGGCGGGGTGGGAACGGGCAAGTCGCTGATGATGGACATGTTCTTCGACGCCGCGCCCATTGAGGCCAAGCGCCGGGTTCACTTCCACCAGTTTCTCCATGAGCTGCAGGCCCGCCTCACCAAAGAGCGACAGCGCAAGGACCGCGATCCTGCGCCCAAAGTCGCCAAGGCCATTGCGAAGGAGACCCGGCTTCTCTGCTTTGACGAGCTGCAGGTCACCGATGTGGGCGACGCCATGATCCTGGGCCGCTTGTTTGAAAACCTCTTTGCTGAAGGCGTTGTCATGGTGGCGACCTCCAACCGTCATCCCACCGAGCTCTACAAGAACGGGCTCAACCGTCAGCTTTTCGAGCCCTTCATCGATCTGATGGTCGACACGCTGGATGTGATGAAGCTGGATTCCGGGCGCGATTACCGGCTGGAGCGGCTGGAAAGCGCGCCGGTGTATCACGCGCCGCTGGGGCCGGACGCCAGGCGCTCCATGGACGAGACGTTCGCGCGGCTGACCCTGGGCGCGAAGGCGCATTCCTGCGACCTCGCCGTTCAGGGCCGCACGCTGCACATCCCGCGCGAGGCCGCCGGCGTGGCGCGCCTCACCTTTGAAGCGCTGTGCGCCCGGCCGCTGGGGGCTGCGGATTACTTCGCGCTGGCGCAGACCTTTCACACGGTGATGATCGACGAGACGCCGCTGCTCACCACCGACAAGCGCGACCAGGCCAAGCGCTTCGCCACCCTGATCGATCAGCTCTACGAGATGAAGACCAAGCTGGTGATGAGCGCGGCGGCCGAACCGGACGCCCTCTATCCGGAGGGCGATTACGCCTTCGAGTTCCAGCGCACGGTGTCGCGCCTCATGGAAATGCGCAGCCACGAGTATCTGGCGGCGGAGCGAAAGAGCGACGCGGCGGGCGAGGACTGAGCGCGCCTGTCCGCCTGTTCGCCAGCGGGGGAATTGCGCTCCGCCTCGCACGGCGCTAGACCACGCGCAGGATATTGCGCACGCGAAGGCGCGCGCCCCCACCTGACTTGGAAGAGGTTTCCCATGGCTCGCAAGAAGATCGCCCTCATCGGCGCCGGCATGATCGGCGGAACGCTGGCTCACATCTGCGCCCGCGAGGAGCTGGGCGACGTGGTCCTGATGGATCTCGCCGAGGGCACCGCCAAGGGCAAGGCGCTGGATATGTGCGAAGCCAGCCCGGTGTTCGGCAAGGACAGCCACCTCACCGGCGGCTCGGTGAACGATTATGCGCCCATCGCCGGGGCCGATGTGTGCATCGTCACCGCCGGCGTGCCCCGCAAGCCGGGCATGAGCCGCGATGACCTCCTGGAGATCAATCTGAAGGTCATGAAGGCCGTGGGCGAGGGCATCGCCAAGCACGCGCCGGACGCCTTCGTGATCTGCATCACCAATCCGCTGGACGCCATGGTCTGGGCGCTGCGCGAGTTTTCCGGCCTGCCGCCCCAGAAGGTCGTCGGCATGGCCGGCGTTCTGGACTCCGCGCGCTTCCGCTGGTTCCTGGCCGAAGAGTTCGGCGTCTCGGTGGAAGACGTCACGGCCTTTGTGATGGGCGGCCACGGCGACACCATGGTGCCGCTGACGCGCTATTCCACCGTGGCCGGGATTCCGGTGCCCGACATGGTCAAGATGGGCTGGACCACCGACGCCAAGATCGACGCCATCGTGGACCGCACCCGCAAGGGCGGCGGCGAGATCGTCCAGCTTCTGGGCAATGGCTCGGCCTTCTACGCGCCGGCGGAAAGCGCCGTGGCCATGGCGAAATCCTACCTGCTGGACAAGAAACGCGTCCTGCCGGCCGCCGCCAACCTCACCGGCCAGTACGGGCTCGACGGGATTTATGTGGGCGTGCCCATCGTGATCGGCGCCGGCGGCTGCGAGAAGATCGTCGAAATCGATCTCAACGCCGACGAGCAGGCCATGTTCACCCATTCGGTGGACGCGGTGAAAGAGCTCGTCGCCACCTGCAAGACGCTTGATCCCAGCCTCGCCTAGGGTCCGACCGCCGCGGTGAAAACCAGAGCCCCCGGACCGAGCCCGGTCCGGGGGTTTTTCTTTATGCGCGCCTCGTCCAGCATGACGCGGCTCAACCTTCAAAAGGAGCCTTTTCATGGCCCTCAACATCGCTGTTCTTGGCGCCACCGGAGCGGTCGGCGCTGAAATGCTCACCATCCTGGCCGAGCGCCTGTTCCCGGCTGACACCGTTCACGCGCTCGCCACCCGCAAATCCATGGGGCGCGAGCTGTCCTATGGCGACCGGACGCTCAAAGTTAAGGACGTCGACACGTTCGATTTTTCCTCCGTCGATCTGGTCCTCATGAGCGCGGGCGGGGACGTATCGAAGGAGTGGGCGCCGAAAATCGCCAAGGCCGGCGCGCTGGTGATCGACAATTCCAGCGCCTGGCGCATGGACCCGGACGTGCCCCTGGTGGTGCCGGAGGTGAATGTCGACCAGGTGAGCAAGCGCCCGAAGAAGAACATCATCGCCAACCCCAATTGCTCCACCATCCAGACCGTCGTGGCGCTCAGCCCCATTCATGAGCGCGCCGGCATCGTGCGGGCGAGCTGCGCCACCTATCAATCGGTCTCCGGCGCCGGCAAGGAGGCCATGGACGAGCTTTGGACCCAGACCCGCGGCATCTTCGTCAATGACGAGGTCACCCCAGAACACTTCCCCAAGCAGATCGCCTTCAACGTCATCCCGAAAATCGACGTCTTCCTGGAGGACGGCTCCACCAAGGAAGAGTGGAAGATGATGATGGAGACCAAGAAGATCCTGGATCCCAGGATCAAGCTCTTCGCCACGTGCGCGCGGGTGCCGGTCTTCGTGGGCCACTGCGTCGCCGCCCATCTCGAGCTGGAGCGCGAATTGAGCGCCGAGGACGCCCGCAATCTCTTGCGCGAAAGCCCCGGTCTCATGGTCATAGACCGCGCCGACGAGGACGAGCCCCAGTTCATCACCCCGGTGGAGAGCGTGGGCGAATTCGCCACCTTCGTCAGCCGCATTCGCAACGACCCCACCGTGGAGAACGGGCTGGCCATGTGGATCGTCTCCGACAATCTGCGCAAGGGCGCGGCCCTTAACGCGGTGCAGATCGCGGAAGCCTGCGTCAATGCGGGGTGGCTTAAAGGCCGCTAGACGAGCGCTAACCAAGGCGCGGCGGCGCGCCTAGCGCGCGCCGCCGCGCTCGGTCAGCCAGACCCAGAAGCTTAACACCACGGCGGTGGCCGAGATGATCGTCATGATCGTACCGGGCACGAAATTGGCGTAGCCGGCCAGATCCACGAAAACGAGATAGCCCACGTCCAGCAAGCCCCCGATCATGCCGGTGACCCAGATTGCGGTGAAATTTTTTCGCCAGATGAACACCGCACCAAGAATCGTCGCAGCGCCGCCCCAGGCCAGATTCCAGGCGTGCTGGTTGAGCACCCCGCCCACCGCGGCGGGATAGTCCAGCGCCAGCGTTTCAGGATCGACCCCGTCGGCGATCGCCTGGAAGCCGGATGTGGTGTCGCCGCCGAGGATCAGGATCCCGGCCAGCATGTGCACCAGCCCCCAGATGATCCAGAGGATCGTGGCGGCTTTCAATGCGAGGGCTTTGGTGGGAGACATGGGCTGATCCTTGCGTTTTTAGCGAAGCGTCGCGCAACCGTCCGCAATGAGGTTGATAGAGTCAACTAAAATGAGGCCCGATGCCTGACCGACACGAGCTCGCCTATCTGGTGGACCGCTTCATGCGCCGCATGGAGGCGGGGGTGCACACGCGCGCCCTCAAGTTTGACGAGGAGCGCGTGGGGCCGTTCGGGGGCATGGTGCTCATGGCGGTCGCCGACGCGCAGCCCGTGTCGATCCACGCCCTGACGCACCAGCTCGCCCGCGACAAGGCCCAGATGACGCGCACCATCCAGCGCCTGGAGGTGAAGGGCTTTGTAAACCGCGAAGCCAGCCCCGAGGACGGACGCGTGAGCATTTTGCGCCTGTCGGAGAAGGGCGAGGCGCTGGTCACGACCATCAAGGCCAATGTGGCCGAGGTGCTGGATGATCTCCTGGCGCCGCTCTCGGCCAGCGAACGCGCCGCTTTCCAGGCCATGCTCAAGCGCGTCTGAACGCCGGGCGGTCGCGCACGCCAAAACCGCCCGCCGCACATCGTGCGCGAGGTGATGAGTGTGGCGAGGGCGGCGCGGGAGGATCCAGGCCGTTTCTCTTTRTGTWTTTGGAGGCCGGATACGACCCCCGCGCCGCTGAGGTGATTTTTCGGTCAGCGGGACTCAACGGAACCTCCCCGTCTACCCGTAACCCGCCGCTTTGCGGACCGGTGCGTTAGCCGGAACTCACTCGGGACACCCCGTCATTCCCGCCCGAACAGGACGCTCCGGAGCGGCCTCGCCTGCGAGATGACGGGGGTGATTATGGGGGAGGCGAGAGTGGGGNCGGATAAGTTCTACGCTGTCATCCCGGCCAAGCCCGCCCCGCGGGCGCAGAGCCGGGACCTCAAGCCGTTGAAACCCGGAAGCTTCATCTGCAATGTGTGAGGTCCCGGCTCTGCGCGCTGACGCGCTCCGGCCGGGATGACAGCGGCGGATAAAGCACCGGCGAGGCCGCACTGGGTCCCCGCTTTCGCGGGGATGACGAAAGGGGGGCGGTCTGGNAGAGCCGTTGAAGCTGGATGCMGCCCGAACCGACATCGCCGGTTCCCGGTTTCATCCCCGGCGCAAAGCCGGGGGGAAGACCGGGATCTGCGGCGCATGGAAGCGAAACGCAAAGCCAGCCTGGCCGCCTGCACAGCGCCAGACCCAAAAAGCGCGGTAGATCCCGGTTCCGCCCCCGGCGTAAAGCCGGGGATCGGACCGGGAACCGGCTCGCTCATGCGCTTGAAGGCGTGCGAGCGGTGAGGCCGCTCCAGGTCCCCGCTTTCGCGTGGATGACGACGGATGAGGGTCGCGAGACCGGCGCTTAATCGAGCGCCTTCACCACTTGCTCTGTCATCTTCTTGGCGTCGCCCAACAGCATCATCGTGTTGTCGCGGAAGAAGAGCGGGTTTTCGATTCCCGCATAGCCCGACGCCAGCGAGCGCTTGATGAAGAAGACGGTTTTCGCCTTCCACACCTGCAGCACCGGCATGCCGTAGATCGGGCTTGAAGGATCGTCCTCGGCGGCCGGATTGGTGACGTCGTTGGCGCCGATGACGAAGGCCACGTCGGCGGTGGAGAACTCGCTATTGATGTCCTCCAGCTCGAACACCTCGTCATAGGGCACCTGGGCTTCGGCCAGCAGGACGTTCATGTGGCCCGGCATGCGGCCGGCGACCGGGTGGATGGCGTAGGACACGTCGACGCCCTCTTCCTTGAGCATCGCCGCCATTTCCTTCAGGGCGTGCTGGGCCTGGGCCACCGCCATGCCGTAGCCGGGCACGATGATGACCTTGCCGGCGTTCTTCATGATGAAGGCGGCGTCTTCCGCCGAGCCCTGCTTCACGGTGCGGTCGATATCGGCGGCCGCCGAAGCGCCGCCGCTTTCGCCGCCGAAGCCGCCCAGCAGCACCGAGATGAAGGAGCGGTTCATCCCCTTGCACATGATGTAGGAGAGGATCGCGCCGGAAGAGCCCACCAGCGCGCCGGTGATCAGAAGCGCGGTGTTCTCCAGCGTGAAGCCCAGCGCCGCCGCCGCCCAGCCGGAATAGGAGTTCAGCATGGACACCACGACGGGCATGTCGGCGCCGCCGATGGGGATGATCAGCAGCACGCCGAGCACTAGGGCGATGACGGTGATGATCCAGAAGGCGGTCTTGTTGTCGCCGCCGCTGGCGGTGAGGAAGGCGATGAAGACGAAGACCGCGATCCCGAGCGCCAGGTTCAGCCAGTGCTGGCCTTTGAACACGATGGGCGCGCCGCTCATCATGCCCTGCAGCTTCATGAAGGCGATGACCGAGCCGGAAAACGTGATCGCGCCAATGGCCACGCCCAGCGCCAGCTCCACCAGGGAGAGCGCCTTGAGCCCGCCTGACGGCGCGGAGATGTTGAAGGCGCCTGGCTCGTACAGCGCCGCCGCGGCCACCAGGACCGCGCACAGGCCCACCAGCGAGTGGAAGGCCGCCACGAGCTGGGGCATCGCCGTCATGGGGATGCGCTTGGCGATCACCGCGCCGCCGCCGCCGCCGATGGCCACCGCGCCGGCGATGAGCAGCCAGCCCAGCCCGTCCAACTCAATCATCAAAAGCGTGGTGATGACCGCCACGGCCATGCCGGCCATGCCGAGATAATTGCCCTGGCGCGCGGTTTCAGGATTGGACAGCCCGCGCAGGGCCATGATGAACAGGATCCCGGACACGAGATATAGCAGGGCGGCGATATCGACGGACATGAGACTCCAGCTCCAGGCGAGGGATCAAGCGGCGAGGGGTGACGAAAGGGTCAGGACTTCAGGACTCAGACGAGGCCGGCTTGGCCGGCCTTTCCTTCTTCTTGTACATGGCGAGCATGCGCTGGGTGACCATGAAGCCCCCGAATATGTTCACGCTGGCCAGGAGGACCGCCATGGCGCCGGCGCCCTTGCTGAACAGGCCCGCATCGGTGGTGGCCGCAGCGCCCGCGCCGATCAGCGCGCCGACGATGATCACCGAAGAGATCGCGTTGGTGACGCTCATCAGCGGCGTGTGCAGCGCCGGGGTCACCGACCACACCACGTAATAGCCCACGAAGATCGCGAGCACGAAGATCGCGACGCGGAAAATGAAAGGGTCGACGGTGGCGGCGACTTCCATGGCGGGGCCTCTCTGGCGGCTTATTCGGCGGCCTGCGCGCTCTGGGGCGCGAAGGCGTCGGTGTCGGGTTCGGACGTGGAATTGATCACGATGCACGCCGACAACATGGCGATGGCGGCGACGGCGATGGCGAATTGCGCGATACGCTTTTTCATGGGCGTCAGGCTTTCTCGAAGCTGGCGTGGACGACCTCGCCGTCGCGGGTCAGCGCCATGCCCTTGATGATGTCGTCATCCCAGTGCGGGGCGAGCTTGCCGTCCTCGCCCATGAGAAGCGGGGCGAGATTGACCAGGTTCTTGGACAAAAGCTGGCTGGCGTCAGCCGGCAGGCGGCCGGGCAGATTGGTGTAGCCGGCGATGGTCACGCCCTTGTGGACGATCACCTTGTCGGCTTCAGTCAGTTCGCAATTGCCGCCATTGGCCGCGGCGATGTCGATGATCACGCTGCCCGGCTTCATCGCCTCCACCATGGCCTTGTCGATGAGGCGCGGGGCGGGGCGGCCGGGGATCAGGGCGGTGGTGATCACCACGTCCTGCTTTGCGATATGGGTGGTGATCAGCTCGGCCTGCTTGGCCTTGTAGGCGTCGCTCATTTCCTTGGCGTAGCCGCCCGCTGTTTCGGCGGCCTTGAACTCTTCATCCTCCACCGCGACGAATTTCGCGCCGAGGCTGGCGACCTGCTCCTTGGAGGCGGGGCGCACGTCGGTGGCGCTGACCACCGCGCCCAGGCGCCGGGCCGTGGCGATGGCCTGCAGGCCCGCCACGCCGGCGCCCATCACGAAGGCCTTGGCCGCGGCGATGGTGCCGGCGGCCGTCATCATCATGGGAAAGGCGCGCCCGTAAAGCTCGGCCGCCTCGATCACGGAGCGGTAGCCGGCCAGGTTCGACTGGCTGGAGAGCGCGTCCATGGACTGGGCGCGGGTGATGCGCGGCGTGAATTCCATGGCGAAGGCGTTGACCTTGGCCGCGGCGCACGCCTTGGCGAATTCAAGATCGCCGTGGGGCTCCAGGAGCCCGATGACAGCCGCGCCGTCTTTCAGCTTTTCAAGGGTGGCCTGGTCGGGCCGGCGCACGCAGAACAATGTGTCCGCGCTTTTCAGCGCTGCGGCGCGCGTGGCCAGCGTGGCGCCGGCGTCTTCATAGGCGGCGTCGGAAAAGTTGGCGCCTGCTCCGGCCTTTTTCTCAACCGTCACCTCAGCGCCGGCCTTGATCAGCGCTTTTACGGTGTCAGGTGTGGCCGCGACCCGGTTTTCTCCGGCGCGGGTTTCGGCGAGGACGGCGATAAGCATCAGTCGATCAGCCCCAAACGTGCGATGTCATACGATCCGAACATGGCCGAAACGACGGCGAAGGCAAAGGGGTAATCGGGATGAAGCGCTGGGAAACAGTCAAAAGACTGATAAAAAACGCGCCTCAGCCCATGAGGGAGGTGAGGAATCCAGCGATAACGGTGATCACCACCAGCACGCCCAGGCTTGTCCAGTAGAGCACGCCCTGCTTGGTGAAGACGCCGCCGATCCCGCCGATCACTCCGGTGAGGATCAGGGAGCCGAACCAGCCGCTTCCGGCGGCGAAAACCAGAGTGAGATAAATCACCACCAGGGCGAGCAGCAGCGAGGCGTAAACCGATACGCGCATGACCGAATCAAAGGTCTTCTTGTGCTCGGAAATATCCATCTGACCGCGGGTGTATTCGTCAGCCATGTCGCCCTCGACTGTCTTCAAATGTGAACGTGAAGCGGCCCTTATCACGCAGGCCCCGCCCCGCCAAGACGCCAGCGCTGCGGCGAATCGCGCTTTCAGCGCGCCCTCAGCGCGCCCAGGCCTCGATCAAGGCGTCGATCGCCGCCACCGTGGCCAGCGGCTCGTCCAGCACCAGATGGTGGCGGGCGTTGGACACCGTGACGAAGGGCGAATCGACAAACACCGACTTCATATAGTCCCAGGTCTCCGCCTGCATCAGCGAGGAGTGCTCGCCGCGCACGAAGGCCAGCGGGCATTTGAGATCGGCGAAAGCCTGCTCGGGATCGCGGCGCTCATAGGTGAGCTTGGCCCAGATCCCCGGATCAAACCACCAGGTCCAGCCGCCGGCTTCAGCTTTCAGCGAGCCGCGCGCGATATGATCGACCAGCCAGACAGTGTCGCAGGGTTGTTCGGGCAGCAGGCGGAACCGCGCGAGCGCCGAAGCCAGATCGTCATAGATCCTGCCGCCGCGCTTGGGCGGGGCGCCTTCGCGCTGCTTCTCCGGTTTGCGGATCGGGCTGTCGAGAATGATCGCCGCTTTCAGCCGGTCGCCGAAGCTTGTGGCGGCTTTCAGCGTGACGAAGCCGCCAAAGCTGTGCCCGGCGAAAATCGGCGCGCCCGCCTGGCAGGCGCCGGCGTCCTCGGCGGCGGCCATGGCCGCTTCGCCATGGCTTTCCAGCGTGTAGGTCTCGCGCCAGCTTGATTCGCCCATGCCTGGAAGGTCGGGCGCCACCACGCGGCGGCCCTGGCGGGCCAGGAAGGGACCCAAGCCGTCCCACCAGCCCTTGTGGGCGGTGCCGCCATGGATCAGCACCAGACCTGGCGCCCCGCGCTCCCCCCACGCCTTCCAGACGATCTCGCCGCCCTCGAACGGCGTGCGGCCGAACTCGACGGAATCGTTCTGGGCGTCTGCAAACCAGGCGGGCGCAGCGAGCGGTTCGCCGTTCAATTCGGCGAGCGGCGGGGGAAGACGGTCGGGTTTGGGCTCTGGGCGGGCGGGCTTGGTCATGGGGCTCAAATCTCTTGAGTAACAACCCGCCCTTAGTGCCCGCTCATGGTGCGGCGCGTCAAATGGCCGGCGCGGCGCATCCGGCGCGAAGCCCGCCTTCAGCGCGAATTATCAAGGTTGTGCATTGTATTTACTTCGTGTCAGAGTGCGCTTCTTCTTTTTCTGGAGACAAGCCATGGGTCCCAAACAGGTCAACAACCGCATGCGCATCTACTTCCGGAACGCGTTCAAGAATGGAGCGCCGTGGGCGGACATTGAAGATCAGGTCGTCGCCGAGCGTGTTCAGGGCGACATCAATACCCTCAAGGACGTTCTCGAGGCGATCCTTTTCAAGGCGAGCAATACGCCGCCGAAACTCGATTTCAGCGGGTTCGACCTTCAAAAGGTGTTGACCGCGCTCAAGGACCAGAAGCTCAAGGACGCGCAGTACACGTTCGCGAGCTATTGCGTCGTTCACTTTTCTAGGCGGAGCGGATCATGAGCCTTCCTGCGGTCGCTCTTGTCGTCGCGCTCGCCGTTTTGGATGACGAGCCGCCGCTCGCGGTGTTGAGCAATTCACAGTGCCATGAGAGCCAGCCCGCCTCGTTCGAGACGCTTGTTCAGGCCTGGATGAAAGCGAGCAGGATCGAGTCGTCCTATCTGCTGCTCGGCGGTTCGCCGCAGATGGTCCCCGGCGCCTTGGAGCGATGCGTCAGACCAGACATTCTGGAAGCCGCCACCGGCGAAAGCTGGAATGTTTGCAGTCGTTTCCTCGCCGTGGAGTCGCTCGCTGACGCTCTGGTTTCAAATCCTGTCCAGATCGGCCCGGATGGTGAACGGCGTCGCCTGGTCTCCATCACCGGGCGTCGGTTCGAAGACGCCATGACCCTGTTCAGCCATCCTGAGGATTTCGAGATCCGGTGCGAGGCTCCCGACGAAACATCCGATGAGCCCGATGATGACGATGCTCCTGCCTGGACAGGCCAATGGCGCGTCGGGCTGGACGCCGACGCGCTGGCCCAGGCCAGCCGCGCCACGCGTAAATTCGCCACCCTCGCCTTCACCGACAATCGCGAGACCAATATCGAAGTCATGCAGATCGACGCGGCGCTGGGCCGGGCATGGACCCATTCCAGCCGGGCTCTCGGCGTTCTGGCGTATGGCGCGGTGAACCGCACCGAGTCCGACGATGCTGCTGCGGATGAAGACAATCTGGTCACCTTTGGCGGGCGTGTGACCTATTTGCGTGACCGGTCCAGGATCGGCGTGGCGGACGGCCGGGTGCGCCACGACACGCGGTTTGCGCTGGACCTGTCCTATCTCACCGATGACGAGCTCCGGGCTGAGGGCTTTCGGACGCGGGCGATCCTGTCGCCGGGTCTGGATCTGCCCGGGTATCGCTTCTACACCCCGCTCCAGAACGGCTCGCCGGCGGAGTTCGCCTGGACCCTGGACTTGAGCGTCCTCGATTATCTCGAAATCGACGAGCTGGGCGAGGCGTTCGCGGCCTCGGCGGTCGACACCTCGCGCTACGGGGCCGATTTCAACATCTTCTTGCGTCCAGCAATGACGCTGGCGATCGGCGTGCCGACATTCTCGCTGGGTTACGGCGTCCGCGAACCGTACCGGGGCGATGAACCGCATCTGTCCATGTTCACCGCCTCCCTCGACCTGTCGCCGTCCAAGACCAGTCCGTTCAGCGTCGGGATCTCCTATTATGACGGCGAAGAGTACGACACTCTAAAGACGCGCGAGGAGTGGATCATCAAGCTGGGTTACCGCTACTAGGCCCGCTAACCTCGCGTTTACCCTAACCATTTCTCACCGCGCCCTACACGTGATCTTTACAGAGCCTGTCCCATAACGGGTCGCATCAAAGGCGAGGGCGGTTTCGCCGGGCACGGAGAAAACTCCGGTCCGGCGAAGAACCAGGCCGCCCCGTAGCGACCGAAAAGGCGTGGGTGAGATGGCGAAGACCGTATTGATCGTGGATGACGATCCGACCCAGCGCCGCCTGTTGCAGGCGGTGCTGGAAAAGCAGGGGCATTTTGCGCAAGTCGCCGAGGACGGCGAGGCGGGTCTGGCGGCTGTGAAGCGCGGCGGGATCGACGTGGTCATGCTGGACATGATCATGCCGGGCATGGACGGGATTGAGACGCTGGAGGCGATCAAGGCTCGCGAGCCGGATCTTCCCGTCATCGTGCTCACCGCCCATGGCGGCATCGAGACGGTGGTGAAGGCCATGCGCGCCGGCGCGGGGGATTTCTTCGTGAAGCCCGCCAGCCCTGAACGCATCGCGGTCTCCATCCGCAATGCGCTTAAAGTCAAGGATCTCTCCGGCGAGGTCACGCGCCTGAAGAAGACCAAGTCGGGCCAGCTGGGCTTTTCCGACATGATCGCGGGCGCCCCGGCCATGCGCCAGGTGGTGCGCCTGGGCGAGCGGGCGGCGAAATCCAATATTCCGATCCTGATCCAGGGTGAAAGCGGCGTCGGCAAGGAGCTGGTCGCCCGCTCCATCGCGGCCGCTTCAGACCGCGCCGGCCGGCCTTTCGTGGCGGTGAACTGCGGCGCGATCCCGGAAAATCTGGTGGAAAGCACGCTGTTCGGCCACGAGAAAGGCGCCTTCACCGGCGCCGTGGCCAAGCATCTGGGCAAGTTCCAGGAAGCCGACGGCGGGACCCTGTTCCTGGACGAGATCGGCGAATTGCCCCTGGAGATGCAGGTGAAGCTGCTGCGCGCCCTGCAGGAGGGCGAGGTTGATCCCGTCGGCGGCAAGAAGCCGGTGAAGGTGGATGTGCGCATCGTCTCGGCCACCAACCGCGATCTCACCGAACAGGTGAAGACCGGCCGGTTCCGTGAGGACCTGTTCTACCGCCTCAATGTCTTTCCCATCGACGTGCCGAGCCTGGCCGAGCGCCGCGACGACATTCCCGCCCTGGTGCGCCATTTCATCGCCCGCTTCAACGCCCAGGAAGGCAAGAGCGTGCTGGACGCCACGTCCGAGACGATGAATCTGCTGAGCAGTCATGAATGGAAGGGCAATGTGCGCCAGCTTGAGAACGCGGTGTTTCGCGCCGTGGTCCTCTCAGACAGCGATTATCTGACCCTGGAGGACTTCCCGCAGATTTCCGGCCTCAACCCGACCCTGCGCGAGGACGCTCCCGTCGCCGCCGCGCCGGACGCCGCGCCTGCGGCGGAACCGGACGGCTATGATCGGCCGGCTGCGGCGCCCCAGGGAAGCGATACGAGCGAAGAGGACGACTTCCCGGTCGAGATTCTCGACGCCGGCGGCCATCTGCGTAGCCTTGAAAGCATCGAGCGCGATCTCATCGCCTTCGCCATCGAGACTTATTCAGGCCGCATGGCCGAGGTCGCCCGGCGCCTGGGCGTCGGCCGCTCCACGCTCTATCGCAAGGTGCGCGAATACGAGCTGGACGTGGACAATTTCCGCGAGGCCGGGTGAGGGACGCGCTGGCGGCGTCCCTAGCCGTCCGCGAGGGTCGCGAGCTGTCGGCGTAGCGCTGTGTCACGGTTCAGGCGGGTCACCTGGGCCGTGATTTCGCGGTCTATTCGCTCCAGAACCGGCTCCAGCGCGCCGCTTGCGGCGAGTTCGGATAGAAATGGTGACTGGCGCAGGGCGCCTGCGTCCCGAAAGCCCAGATTGATCGCGGTCGTGAGGGCGGCCAGCGCCTCCTCGGTCCGCCCTGAGGCGGCCAAGGCTTCGGCCAGGTGAACGGAGTCGTCAGGCCAGCTCGACGGCTCTCCAGATGTCAGCGGCTGCGACTCCGTGAGTTCTTGTGCCTGACCGGACAGGGCCGCAAAGGCGTAGCGCTCGAAAAAGGCCGCATCGCCTGCGTATTCAAGCGCGTCCAGCGCCGCTTGCACTCGCCCGCGCATCAGGAAGGCGCGCGCAGACAGGCGGGCCAGCTCCCCGGTCGCCTCGGCGCCGCCCGCGCTTTCGATCAGCCCAAGAGCCGCGTCGGCGTCTCCGCGCGACAGCGCGGCTTCGGCCAGGCCCGCAGCGACAACCGGATGACCGGGATTCAGGCGCCGGGCGCGCGCCTCGAACTGACGCGCCAGCGGGTCCTCCCCCAGGAGTCTGAGGGTCCGCGCAATTTGCAGATCGACATAGAGATTGCCGGCGTTCGCCTGTGCGGCCGCGACATCCATGACCAGCCCGTCATAGAGCTGACCCCTGACCGTTAGAAGATAGGCGGCGCTGGACCGCGCTGCGCTGTCGCCGGGATCAAGGGCCAACGCTTCGCCATAGGCGGCGAGCGCCTCATCAATGCGGCTTTGAGCATCCAGAGCGTAGCCCAGCGCATGCCAGGCCGCAGACCGGTCCGGGTCAAGCTCAAGGGCTGACCGGGCCAACGCTTCGGCCTCGCCGGCCCGCTCGCCACCAAACTTGGTGGCCTCGGTTGTCAGCGCAAACGCCAGGGCGGTGAGTACGCGGCTATCGTCCGGAGCTTGCGCCCTTGCCTGTTCAAGAAGGGCGATCGCCTGGGCGGCGCTGGCGGGATCCTGCAACGACAGGCGCGGGCGGGCCCTGGCCAGCAAGTCATCAACGGCGCCGGGCTCGGCTGCCGTGACATTCGCGCCTGGCTCCTCACCGCCACGGCCTAACACTGCAACCGCGCCGGCCATCATGAGTGCGCCGATGATCGCCGCGCCAGCCCAGAGCGATGCTCGCCTGGGACCCGACGCCGGGGCCGGCTTGGCGGGCTGAGCGGGGGCTGCGACGGGGGTGATGTCCGCGATCAGCGCATAGCCGCGCCCCCGCACCGTGCGGATATAGCGGGGGGCCTTGGGATCATCCTCGAAGGTGCGCCGCAACATGGCGATGCGCTGGGCGATCGTGTCATCGCTGACATGGGCCAGATCCCAGGCGGCTTGCGCGAGGCGGGCCTGATTGACCGGCTCGGGCGCGTCAGCGGCCAGGACGCCCAGCACCTGCGCGCTGAGCGCGGGCAGGCTGACGACATCGCCGTCGCGCGATAGCCGTCCGGAGGCGGGGTCAAACAGCCAGTCGCCGATCTGCAGGTGTGTGTGAGCGTTCGCCACGCTTTCAGCCAGCCTTCAGGTTTCTTCAAACACTTTCGAGTGACCGGTCACGCAATCGGCTCCAGCACGGTCGCCCTTAATAGCTATCGTGAACCTGGAGCCCCGTCATGCCTGGAATGCCATCTCTTATCGCCACAGCCGCAGCGTCCGCGCTGCTGTCCGCCAGCCCGGCCCTCGCCGATATCCAGTGGACCCCGGAGCGCGAAGCGCAGGTGCGCGCCGACATCGAAGCGGGGACCTATGGAACGGTGACAAGCGTCCTGATCCTGCACAACGCCGAGCCCGTGTTTGAAGCCTATTTCAACGGCGCGGACGCCCAGACGCTTCATGATACCCGCTCGGTCACCAAGACGATCACAGGCCAGATCGTTGGCCTGGCGGTAGCCGATGGGGTGCTGAGCCTCGATCAGCCGGTCGCGCCGCTGTTTGAAGACATTCAACCCTTCCAGAACCCCGATCCGCGCAAGGAGGCGATTACGCCGCTGGACCTTCTCACCATGTCCGGCCCGCTGGAGTGCAATGACTGGTCTGAATTCTCCCGCGGCAATGAAGAGCGCATGTATCTGGTTGAAGACTGGAGCCGCTTTTTCTGGGACCTGCCCGTACGCGGCTATCCCTCCTGGGCCACGCCGCCGAGCGAGGCCGAATATGGGCGCAGCTTCTCCTATTGCACCGCCGGCGTTCAGGTTTTGGGCGAAGCGGTCGAACGGGCCACGGGGCGGTCGGTGATGGAGTACGCTGAGCAGCGCCTGTTCGCGCCGCTGGGCGTCGACGCGTTCGAGTGGGCCGTAACTGCGAGCGGACGGCCCCATCTGGGCGGCGGTCTGCTGCTCAATTCGCACGGTCTGGCCGCTTTCGCCGAGCTTCAGCGCACGGGTGGAATGGCCCATGGTCGGCGCATCCTGCCTGAAAGCTGGACGGCCCAGTCCGTCACGCCGCAGGGCGCTCTAAGTGAAGGCGGCGGCTTTGAGTACGGATATCTGTGGTGGCTGGACGAGCGTGAAAGCGCCGCGGGTCCGGTTCGGCTGGCCATGATGAACGGCAATGGCGGCAATCGGGTGTGGATCATACCCGAGCACGGCCTGACGATCGTCCTGACCAAGACCGATTTCAACACGCCGACAATGCACCGGGAGGCGTTTCAGTTCTTCCAGCAGGTTATCGCTCCGGCGCTGACGCAGTAATGAGGCGGGACGGGGGAGGGGCAGGGCGGTGTGCGCCCGCTCAACCCTCGTCCTTGCCGCCGTCGATCACCCTGAATTTGGGTTTGCCGCCCTCTTTGGGGCCGTCCTTGGCGCGGTCGCCGTCGACGATGGAGAGGCCGCGGCGGATGCGGCCGTCTTCTTCCAGGGCGCCGAGCGGATCGATTTCGGGTTCTGGCGCTTCGGGCTCGTCGATATCGGCGTTGATGTCGCGGCTGCTGGCGCGCCTGGGAGCGGACTTGCCGCCGAACCCTGAGCCCTTGGACTTGAAGCTGGAGCCGCGCTTGAAGCCGGAACCGCCCTTGCCCTTGGCCTTCTTCTCGATCTCCTTGAGCTTCATGATCTGCAGGCGCGACAACGCCTCGCCGTCCTCGCCCAGCGTGGGATCGGCGAAGGCCGAGCCATAGGTGGACAGGCGCTGCTCCACCGAGGTCATGAACTCGGTCTCCCAGTCTGAAAGCTCCACGCGGGCGGCCTTGGCGGCGTCCGGATCATCGGTCTCCGCCTTGGCGATGGCGCGCTCCACCGCGGCCTGGGCCCGGCGGATGCGGGTCATGGCCTTGCGGGTGGCTTTTTCATCGATCTCGCGCGCCATGGCCGCAGGCCCTATTCGCCGATCGCGCCGAGATAGAGCTCCAGCAGCGCTTCCATTTCCTCGCGCTCGTGGCGGTCCTGCTTGCGGATGGAGACCACCTTGCGCAGCACCTTGGTGTCATAGCCGAAGGATTTGGCCTCGGCGTAGACTTCCTTGATGTCGGCGGCGAGGCTGGCCTTTTCCTCCTCAAGGCGCTCGATGCGCGCCACGAACTGGCGAAGCTGTTCGCGGGCTGCCGCGCCGATGGCGTCGGATTCGTCTTTCTGGGGCGTATTGGCGGCGGCGGCGAAATCGGCCATTGAAGGCTCCTCTTTAAAGCGCGCGTATTCCTGAAAGTGTCCCCACCGATTATGCGAGCAAGGGCCTGAGGGGCAAGCGCCGGCGCCGGAGGGATCGCGCTATCTTGCACATCTAGCCGGCGCGCGCGATCACGTCGTCCACCGCCTGGCGCACCGCCTCGCCATGCCAGTGGTGCAGGTTATGGCCCGCGCCCTCGATGAGGCGCAGCTCGCCGTCGGGCAGGGTCTCGGATACAGGCTGTGCATGGCGGCTGGTCAGCACCACGGTGTCGTCCGGCCCGGCCAGCAGGATGACGGGCTGCGTGATCTCGCCATAGCGCTCTTCCTGGGCTTCCAGGCTTTCATTGACCCGAGCCATGTCGGCGGCGTTGGCCCGCCAGGGGCCGGGGCGCAGAATGAGCGGGATTTGCGCCTGCTCGATATAATTGTCCGGGACAGGCTCGGGCGAAAACGCGCTCGCAACCCCGGATTCAAGGCTGCCCGGCCCCACCGCCGGAACGATGGCGCGGGTCATGATTGTTCCAAGCACCGGCCAGGTGGTGAGCTCGTTGTAAAACGCGGCGTCGCCCACATTGGCGCGGATCGCCGGAGCGATCAGCACTGCGCCCTGTGTGCGCTGCGGATGGTCCATCATCAGGCGCAGCGTGATCGCCGAGCCCCAGCTATGGCCGATGATCGTCGCCTTTTCGATCCCGATCTCGGTCATGAAGGCTGCGATCAGCTCGGCCTCGCGCTGCGGGGTCCAGTCGCCGCCGCCTCCGGGCCGCTCGCTCCAGCCCAGGCCCGGGCGATCCAGCCAGACCACGCGGTAGGTGGATAGATCCTCGCCCAGCGCCAGCCGCGGCTCTTCCAGATTGCTCGACGCGCCGTGGAGGACCAGCACCGGAGATGCCCCTTCACGGCCGGTGATCCGGTGATGCAGCCGCACGCCGTCCACGGTCACAAACGCGCCGCCTGGCGGGAAGCGGCCGGCGATATCGCCGGACTTGCCCGATCCGCTGGCGCAGGCGGCCAGCAGCAAGAGGCACGGCGCGGCGATCACCGCGATCAGCACATAGGTCATTTTCATGGCTCTAAAGGGTTCCTAAAGCGCCCGCCCTGCGATCTCGCGCTGAAGGCGTGCGGCGGCCGCGCGCGCGGCAGGGTGGAAGGGATGGCGGGCCAGCGCCTCTTCATAGGCCTCCAGCGCCGCTTCGCGCGCCTCGGCGGTCTCCAGCGCCCGGCCCAGAAGGGCCCAGGCGTCGAACCGGTCCGCATCAAGGCTCACCGCGATGTTCAGGGCCTCCAGCGCGAAATCCCAGTCGGAGCGCCGGGCCGCGAGCTCGGCGGACGCGACCCAGGCTTCGGCGTAGTCGGGCTCCAGCCGGCGAAGGTGGAAATAGGCGCGCTCTGCGGTGGCGTCGTCGCCGGCCTCCAGCGCGGTTTCGGCCCGTTGCAGCAGGAGATCGGCGGCCGGGCCGGCCTGTTGGCGCCAGAGAGAGCGCACCTCGCCGGCGAGCTCCTGCGCGCTTTGCTCGTCATCGGCGGCGGCCAGACGCTCAAGCCGGCTTTCAAGGCGCGCCCGGGGATCCTGATACTGCGCCCGCGCGCGATCGCTCTGCGGCGCCGGGCTGCGGGGCAGATCAATCACCGGCGGCTGCGCGGCGGCCAGGAGAAGGGCGGCGAGAACGCTCATTCAGGCAAGGATAAAGCGGATATGGCGACGGGCAAGCGCGGCGTCAGCCTGCGCTCAGGCCGGGCGCTGGACCGTCAGGCCGCGCGCGCCGAGCTCGCGACGCACCTGGGCGGCGTTTTCAAACACCACGCCTTGAAAACCGGCCGCTTTCGCCGCCTCGATATTGTCGGCGCGGTCATCGATGAAGATCACGTCGCGCGGCGCATGGGCGATGCGGGTCTTGGTCAGCTCAAAGATCGCCGGATCGGGCTTGACCAGCTTTTCCTCGCCGGAGACCACATGGGCGTCAAAACGCGCAATGGCCGGATAGGTGGAGAGGATGTGCGGCCATTTTTCCGCCGGCAGGTTGGTGAGCGCGTATTGGGGGACGCCCGCGCTCTCCAGCGCCTCGACGATGGCTTCCATGCCCTCGATCCAGCCGTCGAACATGTCCGGCCAGCGTGTTTCCCACGCGCAGATCAGCTCGGCCTTGTCCGGATGGGCCTCGATCAGAGCCTTGCGGTTTTCGGACATGGGTACGCCGGCGTCGTGGCGCTGGTGCCACGCCATCGTGCAAACGCCGCCGAGGAAAGCCTCGACGGCGTCTTCATCCTGCAAAAGCTCTCGGTAGACGCGGGCGGGATCCCAGTCGACCAGCGTATGGCCGAGATCCCAGAGAACCGCGCGAACCTCGCGCACGCTAGCCGGCGCGGGCTTTGAAGCGGGGATTGGTCTTGTTGATCACATAGACCCGGCCGCGACGGCGCACGACCTGGCAGTCACGGTGGCGGTTCTTGAGAGAACGGATGGAGCTGCGCACTTTCATCGTCGTCGCCCTGAATTTAAAAAGCCCCGGCGGCCGGGGCGGAAAACGGTCAAGAGCAGGCGATCTACCGGCGTGGCGGGCCGAAGTCAACGCGGCGCAGCTGAATTCAGCACGAAAAACTGACTCTTCACCCACTCCCTCTCATGGGCGGAGCGCGCTAGAGTGTGCACCGGGGCGCAGATGAAACGAGGCGGTTGATGATTTCCACCCTGATGCGGAATGCGGGTCTGGCGGCGCTGGCGATCGCCTGCGCCAGCTGTGCGGGCGTGCCTGCGGCTACGGCGAGCGAGGGCGCTGCGCGCAGCGGCGCAGCCACAGCCGCGGCCACAGCGACGGTGCAGGCCGAGGGCTTTGACGCCTGGCTTTCAAGGTTTCGCACAGAGCTTGCCGATGACGGCGTCAGCGCGGAGATCATCGCCTCCATGCTGGACGGGCTTCAACCCAATCCGGTGGTGCTGGAGCGCGACGCCTATCAGCCTGAATTCGTCCGCCCGGTCTGGCAGTATCTGCAGGGCGCGGTGAGCGAGCAGCGCATCTCGCAGGGCCTTGCGGCTCAAGGGCGGGTGCTGTCCACGCTGGAGGCGATCGAGGCCGAGTACGGCGTCGACAAGGACATCCTCACCGCCATCTGGGGGCTGGAAAGCGCCTACGGCGCCATCCAGGGTAATTTCGACATCGTGCAATCGCTGGCCACCCTGGCCTGGGACGGCCGACGCCGCGATTTCGCGGAGAGCCAGCTGAAAGCCATCGCCCAGATGATCGCGCGCGGCTACGCCACCCGCGAGCAGCTGGAAGGCAGCTGGGCCGGCGCCATGGGCCAGACCCAGTTCATCCCCACCACCTATATGGAACGCGCGGTGGATTTCGACGGCGACGGCCGGCGTAATATCTGGGACAGCGAAGGCGACGCGCTGGCGTCTGCGGCCAATCTTTTGGCGCGCGCGGGCTGGGATCGCGGCGCGCCGGTGGTGGAAGAGGTCATCCTGCCACAGGGTTTTGATTTCGAGGCGTGGTCTGAACGCGCGCGCCTCAGCGTCTCGCAATGGGCCGCCCAGGGCGTCGCCCCGGCCAGCGGATCGTTTGACGGGGTCGAGGCGCTGCAGGCGCGCATCCTGTTGCCGGCGGGCGGAGGCGGGCCGGCCTTCATCGCGTTTTCAAACTTCGACACGCTTCTTCGCTACAACAATTCCACCAGCTATGCGCTGGGGGTGGGCTATCTGGCCAAGGCGCTGGAAGGCTCCGGCGCGCTGCCGGGCGGCTGGCCGGAAGGCGATCCGCCGCTGGGCCGCAACCACGCCCGCGATCTGCAGGCCGCCCTCACGGCGCTGGGCTTTGATACTCAAGGCATTGACGGCGTGGTGGGCCCTAACACCCGCAACGCCCTGCGCGCCTTCCAGCAGTCCAAGGGCCTTGAGCCGGACGGCTACGCCGGCGCCGCCGCTTACGAACAGGTGATCGGATCGCCGCCGGTGGCCGAGGAGGACTAGGGGCGGAGATCGCGCTTCAGCCTTAGACCACCGGCCCCTCATCCTCGTCGCGCTGCAGGGTCGCAACCGCGGCCCGCACGCGGGGGTGAAGCAGGGCGAGGAGCAGGGCGACAAGCGCAAGCACGGCGTTGAGCAGGAACGGCGCGGACGGGGTGACGGCCTGATACAGCCACAGCCCGGTCACCGGCGCGATGAGGAAGCCGAGCCCGGCGGTGGCGGTGGTGAGGCCGGCGGCGCGGCCCTGCTCGTCGGTGTTCACCGCCAGCGAGGCGCCGGCCGTAAAGCCGGAGCGGGCCAGGCCGAACCCGAAGCTGTTGAAGATATAGCCCAGCACGATGGCCGCGTAATTGCCGGCGAAAACCATCTCCACATTGCCGATGATCACCAGCCCGGCCCCCAGCGCCATGAGCACGCGAGGGCTGGTCTTCAGCGCCGGGATCACCACAAGCTGGGCGAAGACGAGCGCGGCCGCGCCGGCGGTGAGGGCGACCCCGGCCAGCTGCAGGCCCTCCGACGGGGTCTTGTCCAGGCGATCCATGACATAGAAGGACAGCGCCTGAAGGCTCGCCGCCTGGGACATCCAGAGCGCGCAGCCGAACAGCATGAAGGCGGTCAGGCGCGGATCGGCGGCGAATTTGAACTGCACCAGCGGATTGATCGGCCGACCCTGGCGTTTCGGCGGCGTCTTTTCCGGCAGATAGCGGTTCACGCTCACCGCCGCGAGACCCACAAGCACCGCCACCAGCCCCATGAAGGCGGCGATGCCGATACGCTCTGAAAACGCGGCCGCCAGCGCCGGCCCGATGACGCTGCCGAGGCCAAAGGCGGCGGTGAGACCGGCCAGCGCCTCGGTGCGCTCCTGGGGCGAGGTGCGGTCGGCCACATAAGCCTGGGCGCATGGGTTGGTCGCCGAACCCAGCCCGCCGAACAGGCAACGCGAAAGCGCCATGGCGAAAATCGCGGCCATGGGCGGCAGGATCGCCTGCTGTCCCGCCCAGGCGCCCGCGGCGAACACCAGGCAGGAGAAGGAGAACGCCGACAGGCCCAGCGTGATCAGCGGCTTGCGGCCCCAGCGGTCCGACAGCGCCCCCCAGACCGGGCTCATGAGCAGAAACAGAAGCGCGGAGACGGTGTAGATCGCGCCGACCCAGACCTCGGCCACGTCAAGCTCGCGCGCCAGGGGCGGCAGAATCGCGAACAGCATGGAATTGCCCACCGCCGTGGCCATGAGACACACGAAGAGCAGCCGGAAAGCGCGCCGGCGCACGTCAGGCGATGAGGGCGAGTCGGGGTCGTAGGGAGCGTTCACGAATTCCGGGATACGCCCATCGCCGCGCCGCGTCCACTTGCAGCGTGACCGGGCTCAAGTCGCCAATTGCCAATCGCGCGACACCGGAGTTAACTCTGTTCCGGGAGGACGCGACATGGCGGGCTGGGCGCTTGCTGCTGTTGTTCTGGCGATGCAGGCGGGCGCTGATCCGGCGACGGGCGAGGCTCCAATCCCTGATCCGTGCCTGGCCGGCGTCCACGGTTCCCCGGCGGAGCTGATCGACCTGCGCCCGGTCGAGCTGCCCTATGCGGGCGTCGACGATGTCGAGGGCGCCATCCCCACCGTAGACGTGATCGATCCGTGCGGTTTACGCTTCGCTGATTTGAGCGGGGTGTGGACCTTTAACGGATACCAGGCCGTGGCCTATCACGATTTGCGCACGGGCCGGTTCCGCCTGCGCCTGACCCATGTGCCCTACGACCAGCCCTATTTCGAGACCTGGGCCATGCGGTTCGGCTTTCCGGTTCTTGACGGGGTGGTCGGGCCGCAGGCGGAGGCGATTCATCTATCCCTCAACCAGCTCTACCCGCCGTCGGTGCGCACGTCCTGCCCGGACCAGTACCAGACCTATATGGGCTATCTCTCCGTCCGCCTCGGCTATGACGAGCGGGGCCGCACCCTGCTGTCGGTCACAAGGCCCTATACACAGATCGATGGCGCCTGCGTGGAGACGCTCCAACGCTTTGTCACCGACACCATCGTGCGCACCGGCTTCGAGGGCGAGCCATGAATCGGGACTTCAGAAATCGGGCGCTGATCATCGCTGCGCTTGTCGCCGCGATCGCGCTGCTCTGGCTGGTGATGCGCCCCGGTGAGGACCCGTCCGTTGATCCTGAGCAGCTGGACTTGCTCGATCTGCTGCGCGCCGCAGAGGCCGAGGCCGCCTGGCCGGGCCTCGACGTGGAGAGCGCTGCCGCCGAGCTGGGCTCGCCGGAAGCTGCGGCGGCTTTCCTGCAGTCCCACGTGGTGCTGCAGGATTACGCCGGGCGCTTTGCTGCGCCGGGCGATGTGCTCCTGACGCGTGGCGCCAACGCCGAGGATCAGGCGGTCTTGCTGAGCGCGCTGGTCGAGGCCATGGGCTTTGAAACTCGTTTGAGCCAGGCGCCCTGGCCGGCCGGACCCGTTCCCCGGCTGATCCCGGCCGCCCGCGAGCGCCCTGCTCACCAGGCGGTCCTGAGCCATCTCGGGATTGACGCGGCCGATAGTCTTGAGCGCCGGCTGAGCGAGGGACGCGCGCTCGCCGATGCATTGCGCGGCGAGGTCGAGACCGCCCATGCGATCCTTTCAGAAACGCTCCAACTCGCCGGGCCAGCGACGTCCAGCGCGCGACCGGACCGCCGGCTTGTGGTGGAGTATCGCAGCGCCGCAGGGCCGTGGATCGCGCTTGATCCGGTGCTTGGCGAGGCCGCCCGGCCCGGCGCACCGGTCAGCCCTGAGGCGCTGGAGCCGGTCATCGCCCATCTGGACCTGATTACGGCGGAGGGCGCGCGCCGCCGGCTTCTCGATTTCGAGTTGTCGTCGTCTCAGGAAGCGCGCCTGAGCTTCCTGCCGGCCGCCGGCGCCGCGCTATTCCTGGAAGGCGCCCCGGATCCATCACGGGTTCCGCTCTGGCGGCCGGTCATCCAGCAGGGCGAGCGCGCGGAGGCCGGCTTGCCGTTCACGCCGGCGGGGCGGCCCGCGCCGGAGCCCGACAGCGCTGTCGGCGCTGTCCCCGCGCCGGTCCTGAGTAGTGCTGAAATTGTCGATATCGACCTCACGGCCTGGCCGGAGGTGGCGCTAACGGTGGTGACAGACGCGCTCCCGCAAACGATCTGGCGCGCCAGCCATATCGCCCTGACCGAGAACGGCGCACCGGTGCGGGCCCGCGTTGAAGCGCCGCCGCAGCCGCCACGGGATGTCTCCCTCGTCACGGACGTGTCTCCCTCCATGGTGGAGGCAGGACGCATTTTCGTGGCCGGCGAGGTCGGACGCGCCCTGATCGCCCGCACGGTGCGGCCCCAGGCCGTCGCTGCGGCGACCGCGGCCGGCTCTGCGGCGACCCAGCGAAACCGCAGCATCTTCTTTACTCCGCAGCACGCCATCAATGACTTCGAGACCGGGCTGACCATCCGGCCAGGCGATGATTTGACCGGGCCGATAGGCGCTCCTGGCGATCCGCGCTACGGCCCGATTGATGTGGTGGTGCTCACCGACGGGCAGGTGGATGACGCGCAGATCGAGGCGCTCAACGCCCTGCGCGATGGCGACCGGCGCCGCATCTTCGCGGTCGTGCCCGCACTCGAGGCGCCGCGATTCACGCCGGCTGTGGACCGGGTGTTCATCCTGCCCGAAGACGAGGCGGGCGCAGCCGACCTGGGGCGCGCCATCGCCGCCGCCATCGGTTCGCGCCTGACCCTCAGCTTCGTCGCCGAGCCGGGGCCGGTGGACGAGCCGCGCGCCCTGTCGTTGCGGTTCGTCGCGGCGGATGTGGTCGCCGAAGGCGCCTACGCTGCGCCGGCTGCGCCCGAAGGACGCGCCCGTCTGGCTCTTTCCCTGACGCGGGCCGGGGCGCCGCTTGGTGAAACGCGTACGCTGGCCGAGCTGGGCGGCGATGAGGCGGGCTGGAGGCTCATGGGCGAACACGCGCTGTTCGTCAGCGGCGGCCGGTTCGACAGCGCCGCCGTCATGCGCGCCTTTTATGGCCATGAGCGCTTCGTCTTCGAGACAGGGCTTGAAGACGCCGCCGCAGCGCCGCCCGCCGGCCCGGACGCCGACATGCTGGCCGCCGCCGGCCAGATGACCGGCCTGACCCAGGCCGGCGCATCCGCCGCGCTGGCCGGAGACCGCCTTCAAGCGCTGCTGATCAGCACAAGCCCGACACGGCGCGCAGGCGACCTGGTCATCGCCACCCGCATCGATCTGCTCTCCGATGGCGGGCTCGGCGCAGCGGGCGGAGCACGGGCCGGCCTCGCGGCGGCGGCGGCCGAGGCCGCGCTGCTTGGAACCCGGAGCGTGAACGCCAGCCTGGCGGGTCAGTCCCGCGTGACGATCGATCCGCGCACGCCCCTGCCGCAGGGGTGGCCGGAGGCGGTGCTGGAAATGCTGCGCGGCACGCAGCGAACGCTGGTGGCGTCTGAGGATGGCCGCGAGGGCTGGCTGGTGGAGGCGGACGGTCATGTGACGGCGCGTCTGTTCGAGCCGGCCGCCAAGGGCGCTTCGGTGGAGCGCATCGCCGCTGAGTTCAGCGAGATTCGCACCGCTCTCGGGCTCTCGGGCGCGGTCTCCAGCGGACTTTTGTCGCCCTATGGCGTGTCCGGCGCAAAGGTGGGGGCGTTGTTCGCGATTCTGGATTTCGACGTGCGCCTGTTCTGCGCGTCGTCGGTGATGATGGGCTTTGTGAACGAGGAGATCGAGGGGGTCGGCGACGAGGACGAAGACTGGCTGGCCTACGCCCAGGAGGAGTGCGAGATCAAGCTCGACGCCCCAGTCTATGATCTGGTGAGCAGCGTGGCCGGCAGCGCGGTCCGGGGCGAGCTGGGCGACCGGGTCACCAATTTCGTCAAGCTGAGGAGCGCGTGGGGCGCGACTCATGGCGGGGAAGTGGTGGTGAACACCACGGCGGGCCTGACGATCGACTATCTTTCATCGCTGTCGGAAACGGCCGAGGCGCTGGAGGCGCGAAGGCCTCAGCCGCTACCGGGTCGGGTCGAAGCCCTGGCGCGGGCGGCCGCCAGCCCTGAATGAACCGCTAACGCCGCGCAAACCGGGCCTTAAGCATCCCGTGTCTATAACCGTCCCGTAATCGGACGCGCCCGGTTCAAGGAGAGCGGAAAAATCCGCCGGCCGGGCGCGCCATCCAGAACGGGTGTGGTGGGACATGTTTCAGATAATCGGCCTTGTGGTGGTCTTCGGCATGGTGTTCGGCGGGTTCACCCTCGCCGGCGGGCATTTTGACATCATCGTGAAGGCGCTGCCCTTCGAACTGATGATGATCGGCGGCGCGGCGGTGGGCGCCTTTCTGCTCGGCAACGCCTTTGGAACAGTGATGCAGACGCTGAAGGATTTCGGCAAGCTGATCTCAGGCTCCAAGTGGAAGCAGCAGGATTATGTGGACCTTTTGACCTTGCTGTTCCAGCTGACCAAAACGATGAAGACCAAGGGCGTCATCGCGCTGGAAAGCCATATCGAGAAGCCTCACGAAAGCTCGATCTTCACCGCCTATCCGCGCATCATGAAGGACCATTTCGCGGTCCACTTCATCTGCGACACGCTGCGCATGATGACCATGAACCTGGAGGATCCCCACCAGGTCGAGGACGCCATGGAAAAGCAGATCGAGAAGCACCACCACGAAGCCGCCGGCCCCGCCCATGCGCTGCAGACCATGGCCGACGGCCTTCCGGCGCTGGGCATCGTGGCCGCCGTGCTGGGCATCATCAAGACCATGGGCGCCATCGATTCTCCGCCGGCGGTTCTGGGCGCCAAGATCGGCTCGGCCCTGGTGGGCACCTTCCTGGGCGTGTTCCTCGCCTATGGCATGGTGGGCCCCATGTCGGCGCGCCTTGGCCAGATCTATGAAGAGGAATCGATCTTCTACAAGATCATCCAGGCGGTGCTGGTCGCTCACCTGCACGGCAACGCCGCCCAGATCAGCGTCGAGATCGGCCGCGGCAACGTGCCCAGCGTCTTCCAGCCGAGCTTCGCCGAGCTTGAAGAAGCGGTCTCCAACGTTCAGGCCGCCTAAAGCGCTCCGGGACGTTCGGGCGCTCCGGCGCCAGCGCCACCCGCAACATTGACGGCTCCTTGGGCGTTGTTCTCTTCAGCAACGTGCAAGGAGCCGTCATGCGTTCAACGCTTCAGATTTTAGGGCTTTCCGCCGGGGGCGGCCTCTGCGCTCTCATCCTTTCCGCGTGCGGCGACGCCGGTGACGACGACGCCCGGCGCGCCGCGCAGGAGGCGGGCGACGCCGCCCAGAGCGCGGGCGAGGCGGTGGAGCAAAGCTGGGAGAGCGGTGAGGACGAGCGCGCCGCGCTCGCCGAAGACGGCGCCGCGCTCGCCGAAGAGAGCGGCGAACGGTTGAAGGCGGTCACGGCACGCGTGCGCAGCGAATGGGACGAGACGCGCTCCGAGCGCGAGGCCGTCCTTGAAACCGCCGGCGATCACGCCGCCGCCGCCGGCTCGGCGGTGACTGAAGGCTTTGATGCGGCGGTGGCCGCCTATACCGAAGGCCTGCAGGCCCGCCGCCAGGCGTCAGACGCGGCCCCTGATCCGTGCGTCGCCCACGATAGGGAAACCTGTAACCACACCGAGGAAGAGCACGCCCGCTGCAGGCTGGAACAGCAATAGCGGGCGGGCGTCCGACTCAGGGGACCGAGCCCCACTCCGGCGCATCGGGTATGGCTGGCGGGGACTGTTCGAACGGTTCACTGACCGCGTACCAGAAATCATACTCCGGCCAGCGCCACTCGGCGGGAGGATTGGCGACGATGCGATATCGGGGCTCAGCCTGGAACGCGCCGCACGCTGACCTTTGACGGCACAATTCCCATGGCACATAGCTGACCGTGAGGGTCTGTCCGGCGGGCAAATAGCTTGCCATCGGCGCGAGCGCGCCAGGCGAGACGCGCTCGGCGTGAATTCGCCCGATCAGGGCCGCGACACGCGCGTCTGGGCGCTCGTTGCGCGCCTCCATCAACGCCATGGCCATATTGCGTTCGCGCTCCGCCGTCGTTTCGCCCGGCGCCATGAAGGCGAGAAGGTCGATATCCTGGCCGGCCGCCTTCAGATCCCGCATCCGGATGAGCAGGTCGAGCATGGCCTGGCTCGCCCGCCCGTCGCGCAGGCTCCAGTGGTGGATGGAAGTCAGGGCTTCAAGCGCCGTTTGCGAGCCGTCAGACGCCATGAACGCGTCGAGCGCGGGCTGGGATTCGGCCTCCATTTCAAGACCTGCGATCACTGGCGCGGCGCCGCTCAGAGCGCACACCAACTCTGCGAAAAAGCGCGGGGCCTGGCGCGTGCCGTGCCGCTCTCCGACGATGACGAAGGGCTTGGCGTGGCGATCAAGCAGATGCCCGCTGAGGATCGGCTCGCAGGGCTGAGCCGCGCCCGCCGCTCCGACCAGCGTGGCGAACGCAAGCAACGAGACTAATCCCGTCATGATCGGCTTATGACGCGCACATTGCAGCGCTGTGCTGTGCGACCCTTGATGCAATCGGATCATCAGTCTCCGTATCCCGTGCGTCCATTACTAAGCGGGGTTGCATTCAGAAAAAAGGGTTCGACCGACCGTGTCCACTGCGAAATCAAACACGCCGCAATCGAGGAAGGAGCGTTCAATGCGACGACGCTGCACGCTGGAAGACGATTAGCGAAATCGAGCTGAGCCGTCAGGGCGCCGCCTTGATACCGCGTGGCCTTCGCGACACACTTTGCTGTCTCACGGCGGCTTGCGGTCGGTGCGCTCTTTCCCGCAGTGACCCTATGGGTTAACCACACCCTCCCTCGGCGGCGCCGTCCGCCGTGCAAAGGAGAGTTCGACCCGTGCGATCAAAGCTGAGCTGAAAGCGGCGGCCTTCGTTTGAAGGCGGCGAGCGCCGCGCCCACCGACCCTGCCGCCGATGACGGCGCACGGGCGACCTGTGCAAAACCCTCGCCTTGACGCTCTCAGATCATACCGCCGGTGATGCAAACCGCGCGTTTTACGGGTTACTTCCATGTCTGATTTCGACGACGACGCGCAGCCCCGCGCCCGCGTGCTTTCCAATCTTCAGGTCATCGCCTTTCTGATGCGCCAGTGGCGCCGGCGCCCGGTGGCGTTCGGCTTCGTGATCGGCTTCACCTCCATTGCAACCCTCGCCGACATTTTCGTGCCCGTGGCCGCCGGCGCGCTCATCGATGCGATCGCGGGGCCGGGCGCCGACCGGCAGGGCGATGCGCACTGGATGGCGCTGGCGGCCTTTCTGGGCCTGGCGCTGACGGTGAACGTGGCGCGTCAGTTCATGGTGCGCACCGAGATTCCGTTCTCCAGCGCCAACATGGCCGACATGACCACCGAGGCCTTCGCCACGGTGCAACGTTTTTCGGTGGACTGGCACGCCAACACCTTCGCCGGCTCGGTGGTCCGCAAGGTCACCCGCGGCATGTGGGCCTATGACACGATCACCGCGACGCTCTGGTTCGGGCTGGTCCCGTCGGTGGCGGTGATGCTGGGCCTGTCTTTGTACATGGCGTTCAACTGGCCGCTGGTGGGAATTTATGCGCTGAGCGTGATGGCGATCTTCATCACCGCCTCGGTGCTGCTGGCGACCTATTACATCCGGCCCCAGAACATCATCTCCAACGCCCGCGATTCAGAGCTTGGCGGCGCCATTTCCGACGCGGTCTCCGGCATCGCGACCGTGAAGAGCTTCGGCGCGGAAACGCGCGAGGATCAGCGCTTCCATGACCTCGCCTGGGTGTGGCGGCGCGAGACCAAGAAGACCTGGACGCGCTTTGTGAACACCTGGCTGGTGCAGATGGCGGCGGTGCTGGCGCTGCAGGCGGGTCTCGCCGGCATGCTGGTGCAGCAATGGACCCAAGGGACGGCCACGGCGGGCGACGTCACCTTCGCCATCACCGCTTTCCTGATGATGGCGGGCTATATGCGCCGCTTCGGCGAAGAGGTGCAGAACGTCCAGCGGGGCCTTGATGAAATTCAGGACATCGCCCTGTTCTCGCAGATGGCTGAGCAGATCGCCGACGCGCCCGGTGCGCCGGCCTTCAAGCCCGGGCTCGGCGGGCTTGGGCGTGGCGAGATCGTGTTTGACCGGGTGCGATTCACTTACGGCGGGCAGGACCGGCCGCTCTATGAGGACTTCACCCTGACCATTCCCGCCGGCGAGAAGGTGGCGCTGGTGGGTCCCACGGGGTCTGGCAAGTCCACCTTCGTCAAGCTGGTTCAGCGGCTCTATGACGTGGATTCCGGCGCCATCCGGATCGACGGTCAGGACGTGCGCGCCGTGACCCAGGAGAGCCTTCGCGCCCATATCGCCCTGGTGCCCCAGGACCCGGCCCTGTTTCACCGCACGATCGCGGAGAACATCGCCTACGCCCGTCCCGGCGCCAGCCTTGACGAGGTCATGGAGGCGGCCAGACGCGCGCGCGCCCACGCCTTCATCGAGCGTCTGCCCCTGGGCTATGAGACGCTGGTGGGCGAGCGCGGGGTGAAGCTGTCCGGCGGCGAGCGTCAGCGTGTCGCGATCGCGCGGGCGATCCTGGCCGATGCGCCGATCCTGATCTTCGACGAGGCGACGAGCTCTCTGGACAACGAGACCGAGCGCGATGTCCAGGCGGCCATGGAGGACGTGACGCGCGGCAAGACCGCCATCGTCATCGCCCATCGCCTGTCCACGATCCGCGATGCGGACCGGATCCTGGTGTTCGAGAACGGGCGCATCGTGGAGCAGGGCGGCCATGACGAGCTGGCCGAAGCGAACGGTGTTTACGCAAGGCTCGCGGCGCTGGCGACGACTTGAGCCGGACCGGCTAGACCATGGCGGCGGCGGCGATCAGATCGACGATCAGGACGATCCCCGCCGCCGCGGCGGCCAGCCCCGGCGACAGGCCGAGCGCGCCATGGGCCACGCGCCAGTGCACGAAGAGCCGCACGATCTGATAGAAGGCCAGAAGCGCGCCGACGAGTTGCGCGTTGGCGATCCCGGCCATGTAAAGCGCCCAGATCAGCGCCTGGACGTGGAGCAGCACGAAGACCGTCCAGTTGTGCACCACCAGCCAGGCGAAGAAGCGCTCGCGAACGCCCATCAGCTGGCAGACCGCAAAGGCGACCAGCGGAAACAGCAGCCAGAACCGGGCCCAGATCACCGCCATCTCCACCGGCGTGACGAAAGCCGCCGCCCCGCCGCTGGCGGGGTTTTCGGCCATGAAGAAATTCGCCGACGCGATGAGGAACCAGAAGGCGGGAAACGCCAGCGCGACTCCGGCGAAGGAGGCCACGACGCCGGGCTGGGTGGGGTTGAAATAGCGAGTCCAGTCAGGCTTGAACGCCATGAGCTGGAACACGCCGCGCACGCTCCGGCGCGCCTCGATCAGCAAGGACGGGCCGGGCGGCGTGGGCGGCGTGGGCCTGGCGGGGTCGCTCACGCGCCGAAGACTTCAAAATAGCGCGTGAGCACCCGCTCATAGATTTCGGCCAGGTTGGCGATGTCGGCGGCGGGCACGCGCTCGTCGATCTGGTGCATGGTGGCGCCCACCAGGCCGAACTCGGCCACCGGGCAGTAATCCTTGATGAAGCGCGCGTCCGAGGTTCCCCCGCCGGTGGTCAGCGCCGGCTCATGGCCGGTGACTTCGGCGACGGCGGCTCTCAAGAGATCGGTGAACGGGCCGGTGCGGGTGAGGAAGGACTCGCCGGTGACCTTGAGATCCAGCGCCACCGTGCCCGCGAAGCCGAACCCGGCGGCCTTCGCCTCGTCCTCGATCCAGCGCTTGAGATCCTCGCCCTTGTGGGCGGTGTTGAAGCGGATGTTGAACTTCGCGCTCGCGGCGCCGGGAATGACGTTATGGGCGGTGTTGCCCACATCGATCGTGGTGACCTCCAGATTGGAGGCCTGAAAATGGGGCGCGCCGGTGTCCAGCTCGCGTGCGGTGAGGCGGGCCAGGAGGTCCATGAGCACGGGGATCGGGTTTTCCGCCTTGTCGGGATAGGCCACATGGCCCTGGCGGCCGGTCACCGTGACGACGCCGTTCAGAGAGCCGCGCCGGCCCACCTTGATCGTTTCGCCGAGCACTTGGGGGTTGGTGGGCTCGCCCACCAGGCAGTGATCGAGCTTTTCGCCCTGTTGCGTGATCGCCTCCAGAAGGCGCTTGGTGCCGTTGATCCCGGGGCCTTCCTCATCGCCGGTGATGAGAAAGGCGATGGAGCCCTTCGGCGCGCCGTGCGCCTCCAGATAGGACGCGGCGCCGGCCACCATGGCGGCGATCGCGCCCTTCATGTCCGACGCGCCGCGCCCCCACAGCATTCCGTCTTTCACCGCGCCGGCGAACGGCGCCTCCGTCCACTGATCCACCGGGCCGGTGGGCACCACGTCGGTATGGCCGGCGAAACAGAACACCGGCGCAGCGGTCCCGAGCCTGGCGTAGAGATTGTCCACCTCGTCAAACTTGAAGCGCCTGCAGGTAAAGCCCAGCGCCTCGAGCGCGCCCTGAAGCGTCTCCAGCGCGCCGTCGTCAGCCGGCGTCACGGACTCCGCCTGAATGAGCTTGCAGGCCAAGGGGAGTGGATCTGTAAGGGGGGTGCGTGTCTCGGTCATGGGGGTGATTTAGGCGGTTTGACGCTCCGGCGCCATGGGGTGGCGCCCAAGAACCGCGCCTTGTGGAAGCCGGCGTGCGGAATCGCCCGCCGGCATCTGATCAATGATCACCGCCCTCAACGCCGCCAAAGGCGCCAAGGGATACTCAAATCCGCTTCCGCACAGCGCCTATCCTTATGAGGTGAGGGACGCGCGCAGAATTGGAATGGCGGGGATCAAGCTGGGTCCTGAGGCCCACAAGCGGCTCGAGGCGGCGGGCCAGGATGGGGCTGAGAGACCTGGCTCAGAACCATGAAACGGGACGGGAGTGCGGCTGCAAAGCGGCGCCAGGCCGGTGTTCACTCGCGAGCTCCCGCGCCCGCCGGGCCGCCAAGGCGGCCCGGTACCACTCGGACCCGTTTGTTTGTAGGGCTCAATCCTTATAAGGATCAGATAATCGGGAGCCTTGGAGTGGCGGGACGCATGCTGGGTTCTGAGCCGCACAAGTGGATCGAGGCGGCGCGCCTTGAGCTGGCCGAAAACCGGCCGACAATGATGAATTGGGCCTTGAGCGCGGCTGCAAAGCCGGATCCGGCAGGTGTTTATCAGCGGGCGCCAGCTTCTACACCGACTCTGGCTCCAATACCGGCTCCGGCGGTGAGCCCGACAATACACACGTCAGTTTCCTTATAAGGCGAGATTCTTATGAGATGAACATGAGGAGATTTTGAATGGTCTGGATCACCTTTGACCTTGCAGCGCGCACGCGGATCGTGGCCGCGCGCCTCGACCGGGCTGAGAAACGGCCCGCAATGATGAACTGGGTCGCAATAGCGACTGTAAAGCCTGGCCTGGCAAGTGTTCATCACCGGGCTCCGGCGAAAGCCGCCAGGCCGGTCCGATCAGGCTCAGAGTTGCTCCCTTATAAGGTTTGATCCTTGCAGCTGGTCCTTATAAGGTGGTGGCAATTGGGAGATGTGGAATGGCTGGGATTACGCTGGATCTTGAGGCGCACAAACTGATTGAGGCGGCCCGCCTTGATCTGGGTGAAACCCAGCTCAGTATCATAAAGCGGGCTTTGAGAGTCGCTATAAGGCCGGGGCCGGGATCCGCGCCTCAGCGGGCTTCAACCCCACGCGAGACCGGAAAATACCTTATAAGGCTTGGGGAGCGCCAGTCATTTGCAGGAAGCCAGAAGCAGGCATACCTCACGCTCCTGACCTGGTTGAGCGAGCGCTCACCGGGCTTGCTTGACGCGCTTGCCCACTAGGAGACCCGGCGCGGGCGCCGCATTGTCGCGCGTTCACCGCAAGCGCTTTACCCCCGTAAAGGTCTCGACCGCTACGCCGAGGCGCTCTGCGACGGCTGGTGGGCGGACCTCAATCTTTCAAAAGCCCAGAAACAGCAACGCCTTAGGATCGCGTGCCGGCTGGCGGGCGTGTCCTACGGCCCCCATGGCGAGGCCGACGCCGAGATCTGACGCCTCAGGCCTGCGCGAGGCCTTCTGGATCATCAAGCAAGCGCGCCGGCGCGCCGCCGGCCATAATCGCCTCGCCGGCTTCCAGAGCCTTCAGCGCGCGGTCGGTGCGGATCAGCGCCAGGGCGACGCCCCCGGCGCTGGAGGTGACCACGCCCAGCGGGGTTTCGCCCGCCGTCACCGCATCGCCGGGCGCCGGGGTCTCGCTGTCAAAGCCTAGGCGCAGGGTGCGCTTTCTCACCCCGCCCTTGCGGTGCATGCGGCTGGCGACTTCCTGGCCGACAAAGCAGCCCTTCTTGTAATCCACCCCGCCGAGCCGGTCGTGATTGACGTCGGTGGAGAACACCTCCCCGGCGCCATAGTCGGCGCCGAATTCGGGCACGCCCGCCTTGATGCGGGCTGCGTGGTAGGCGTCGGCCTCGTCGCCGGGGCCGCCGGCTGGCACGATGGCGCGAAGGCCGAGCGCAGGATTTCGCGGATCCGGCGCGGCGGCCAGCGCCACGGTCTTCAGTTCGGCTTCGCCCTCGCCCCGTGCAGCGGCGACAGCGAGATCGCCGCGCAGGGTGATCTCGGCTTTCGCGCGCAGGCGATAGAGGCTGAAGCGCTTCACAAGGCCGGGCGCTTCGCTCAAGGGCGCGTCGATGAGGAGCCCGCCGTCGCCGTCATCGAACACTATGAAGTCGGCCAGCACCTTGCCCTGCGGGGTGAGCAGGGCCGAAAACAGCGCCCCGCCATCGCCGAGGCCTTCAGGGCCCCTGGTGATGACGCGCTGCAGAAAGCTGCGGGACTCCTCGCCTGTGATCGCGATGACGGCCCGGGCGGGGTGGGTGGTGAGAAAATCGTGCAAACTGTGTCTTTCAGACGTCAAATGCTGCGGTTAGGGTTTCGTTAGGGAGCAACTGGGGGGGAAGACCATGTTTCTCAAGCGCCGAAAGGCCGAACCGGCGGCGAATGCGATCATTTCACAGATTTCGCTGACGCGCGCCGGATTCTCCAGTGAGACCATGCGCCCTGAATTTCGCACGTTGCTGACCGAGCAGCGCCTGGATATGGGCGTCGCCGCCGCGGCCGCCGGGCTGGGCTCCGTGCTTGAAGTGCTGCAGCGCGCGCGCCATTGGGCCGCCGTGCGCATTGAAGGCAAGCTTTTGAAGAAAATCGAAGCGGTGTCACCCAGCGTGCTGTTCGACGTGGAGAAGAAGCTGGTCTTCACCTCCGCGCTCACCAAGGAAGCGGTGGCCTATTACAGCTTCCTGTCCGAGGCCCGCGAGGCGCTGAACCAGGCCGCCATAGCCGGGGACGAAGACGCTCAGGCGGAGATTCGGGTGCTTATCGTCAGCGGCATGCTCGCCTTTCTCTCCGCCATTCAGGCTGTCTATATCGAGTATGAAAGCTTTTTCGGTCGCGGCATCTATGATCGCAACGCAGAGAAGCTCACATCCCTGACGGTTGACGACCGGCGCGCCATAGAAGGCTTCTATTCCCGCTTCGACCTTGCGGTGGCCCGGATGGCGCGACTTTTCGAGCGGGAGATCCCAGCGGCGCTGTCGCGCGACACCGTCGCGCTGTCCGACGTCATCGGCTGGGTCAACGGATTGTCCGAATGCATCGTCGCGCTGATAGAAAGCG
The DNA here is from genome assembly GCF_053756655.1 of Apolloniradiicaulis salifontis. Taxonomy (NCBI): domain Bacteria; kingdom Pseudomonadati; phylum Pseudomonadota; class Alphaproteobacteria; order Maricaulales; family Maricaulaceae; genus Apolloniradiicaulis; species Apolloniradiicaulis salifontis. The sequence continues at coordinate 2,708,529 of NZ_CM132387.1, read as the reverse complement.
CCCAGCTGGTCATTGACGGATAGACGAGCCTGCGTCCTCTGGCGCGATCGGGGCGAAGCGGCTAAAGCCGGACGCCCATGACCCGTATTCTGTTCATCACCGCCACGCGCATCGGCGATGCGATCCTGTTCTCCGGCCCTCTGGCGCACCTGCTGGAGGCGCACCCCGACGCGCGCGTCACCGTGGCGTGCGGCCCGCTGGCCGCGCCCCTGTTCGAGGCCGCGCCCGGTGTGGACAAGGTCATCGCGATGGCCAAGAAGAAGGGCGGCGGGCACTGGTTCGATCTGTGGCGCGCGGCTTTGCCCACGCGCTGGGATCTGGTGGTGGACATGCGTGGCTCGATTACCAGCTGGGGCCTGCGGGCGGGCGCGCGCAAGGTGAACCGGCGCCGGCCCGGCCGTGAGCACGATCACCGGGTGCGCGAGGCGGCCGCCGTTTTGGGCCTTGATCCGCCGCCTTCACCGAAGCTCTGGATCTCGGACGACGCGCAGCGCGCCGCCGTCACCCATCTGCCCGAAGGCCGGTCCGTGCTGGCGGTCTCTCCCGCGGCGTCGGCGCGCTATAAGGAATGGGCTCCGGAGCGCTTCGCCGCGCTGATCGACGCGCTTGCAGGACCGGACGGCGCGATGCCCGGCGCGGTGGCGGCGCTGTTCGGCGGGCCTGGCGACGAGGCGACGGCGAAAGCCGTGAGCGCCGCGTGCCGGCACGCCGACATCATCGACCTCACCGGCAGGCTCTCCCTGCCTGAAACCGCCGCCTGCCTGTCGCGGGCGCGCCTGTTTGTGGGAAATGATAGCGGGCTGATGCACATGGCGGCGGCGGCCGGAACCCCGACGCTGGGCCTGTTTGGTCCCACTGATGAGCGCATTTACGGGCCGTGGGGGAACCGGGCGCGATCCATCCACGCCGGCGAGACGGCCGATGAGAACGCCCGCGGGACGCTGCGTCATTCAGAGCAAAGCCTGATGGGCGCGCTGGAGACGGGTGCGGTGATCGACGCGGCGCGGGCCCTTCTCGCCGACACCGCCTGAGCGTCCGCGAGAGGTCTCGAGCGACAAACGCCGGAGCGAGGTCAGGCCTCACCCCGGCGCATCAGCGTCTACTCGCCCTCGGTCATCGTTTCGCCCATCATGGCGTCGCGGACCGAGCGGAACTCGTTGTCTGCGTACCAGTTGGGCCAGTCTTCTGAGTCCGTCACCTGGCGGGCGACGTCGTACATGAGCTGTGTGGACTGCACGAAGCCGCGCATGTCCCATTCGCCTTCATACTCGTCGGCCGGCTTGTGATAGCGCTCGGCGCGATAGCCGGCTTCGACCTGGGCGCCGTACTCGGCGCCGCGTTCGGCGTGGATGGAGCCTGAATCCGCATACAGCATCGGCACGCCGCGGCGCGCCAGCGTCACGTGGTCTGAGCGGTAGTAATACCCGGCTTCCGGGTTGGGATCGGCGGTGAGGCTCATGCCGATCTCGCTCGCCTTAGCCTCCAGGATATCTTCAAGCTCTGAGGAGCCGCGGCCGATCACCACGATGTCTTCAGTCGGGCCGATGGGCAGCATGCCGTCGAAATTGAAGCCCGAGACCGTCTGGTTCAGCGGCACGAGCGGCTCCTGGGCGTAGTATTCGCTGCCCAGAAGGCCCTGCTCCTCGGCGGTGACGGCCACGAAGATCACCGAGCGTTCCGGCGGCGTTTCAGCCGACGCGAAGGCCTGGGCCAGTTCCAGAACGGCGGCCGTGCCCGACGCATTATCCACCGCGCCGTTATAGATCTGGTCGTCGCCGGCGAAGTTCAGCCGCTCGCCGATATGGTCCCAGTGAGCCATGAACAGCACGTATTCATCGGGGCGCTCAGACCCCTCCACCATGCCGGCCACATTGCGCGAGGTGAGTTCGCGAAGCTCATTGATCAGGGTCGCGGACAGCTGCGCGCCCTCTATGGCCACCGGTTCGAAGTCCGGCGAGGCGGCGGCGGCGGCCAGCTCGGCGAAGTTCAGCCCGACGCTGTCGAACAGGGTCTCGGCGACGCTCTCCTGGATCCAGGACTGCACGTCCACGAAATCATTGGTGGCGCCGGTGGCCAGGATGAATTGCGGGCCGGACCAGCTGGAGCGCACCGTGCCCCAGCCATAGCTGGCCGGGTCTGTCTGGTGGACGATGATGGCGCCCTCCGCGCCCTGGCGGGCGGCCTCTTCAAACTTGTAGGTCCAGCGGCCGTAATAGGTCATCGCCTCGCCGTTGAAGATGTCGCCGTCCGGATTGGCGTAGCCGGGATCGTTGATGAGCATGACCACGGTCTTGCCCTCCACGTCGACGTCCTCATAGTCGTTCCAGCCATATTCCGGCGCCACGATCCCGTAGCCCACGAACACCAGGTCGCTGGGGTTCAGGATCACGCCGGCTTGCGGGTTCTGGCTCCAATAGGTCACGTCACCGCCCACCTGCAGGCCCATGGGCGCGCCGTTGACGATGATCTCGTAGGTGGACTGGTCTTCCTGCAGCGTGGATTCGATCAGCGGGACCGGCTGGAACCAGCCGCCGTCCTCGCCCGCGGGCTGCAGACCGGCGCGCTCCATCTCCGTGGCGATCCAGTCGGCGGCGGGCTCGCCCTTGTCGCTGGCCGGGGCGCGTCCGCCGAAGCGGTCATCGGCCATGACTGCGATGCGGTAGGCGAAGTCCTCGGCGGTGATGTCGTCGCTGGTCTCGGAATGGTAGGGCCAGCCGGCGTTCTGGGGCACGGTGTAGGCGATGCGCGCGCCGTCCTCGCTGACCTGCGCACCGGCGCCCGGCTCGGCGTCGGGGGCCATGGCGGATTCGACCGCGCCGGAGTCCGGCTCGGCGGTCTCATCCTGGGTCACAGACTGGGTCTCCGGGGCGGTCTCCGCCACGTTGGTTTGCGCGTCGCCGGCGTCCGGTCCGCACGCCGTCAGCGCCAGGCCGGCGGCGGCGCTCATCAAGGCAAAGCGTAACATTATAACTCTCCTCGTAAAATTCGATTGCGAGAGAGCACCAAAAACCGGACGCGAGGGCAAGGGGGCCGGGTTATAAGGACCGCCCCGTCAAGACCGGGCGCGCCGCCGCTTCACCGTCCGAAGGCGCCTATTCTGCGGCGTCGCCACGCGCCTCGCTCTCATCGTCATCCGCCTCATCCTCGCGCCCATCATCATCGGCCTCCATCGGGCCCAGCAACGCGACGGTCTGATCGGTGGGAAGCTCATCGACGGTGCGCAGCTTGCGCGACATGACCCGCGTGCGCTGGTCGACACTGTCAAGGTGGTTGCCGGCCTCCTGAAGCTTCTTTTTCACCTTGCCGATAAAATCGCCGAACTTGTTGAATTCAGTCTTCACGGCGCCGAGCACCTGCCAGACTTCGCTCGACCGCTTCTCGATCGCGAGGGTCCGGAAGCCCATTTGAAGGCTGTTGAGGAGCGCGGAGAAGGTGGTCGGGCCAGCGACAATGATGCGAAAATCGTTCTGGAGCCGGGCGGCGAGTCCGGGCCGCCGCAGGACTTCGGCGTAAAGCCCTTCGGTGGGCAGATACATGATTGCAAAGTCGACCGTGTCCGGCGGCGATATGTATTTTGAGGAAATTTCCTTGGCCGAGGCGACGATGCCGCGCTCAAGCGCCACGGCGGCGACCTCGACCTCCGCCGGATCACCGCGCTCGGAGGCGGTGACAAGACGGTCATAGTCCTCGGTGGGAAACTTGGAATCGACGGCGACCAGGGTCGGCTTCCCGTCGTCATCCTTGCCGGGCAGGCAGATCGCGAACTCGACACGCTCGGCCGAATTCGTCTTGATCTGCGCGTTCTCCTGGAACTGGTCGGCGGTGAGCATGTCGGAAATGAGATTTCCAAGCTGCACCTCGGCCCAGGTTCCCCGGGTCTTCACATTGGTCAGCGTCCGCTTCAGGTCGCCGACGCTGCCTGCGAGCGACTGCATTTCGCCAAGGCCTTTGTGGACGCTTTCAAGGCGCTCGCTGACCTGCTTGAACGACTCCCCCAGACGCTTCTCGAGTGTCGACTGAAGTTTCTCGTCGACGGTCTGGCGCATCTGGTCGAGCCGCTTGCCGTTGTCTTCGCGCAGCTCTTTGAGCTTCTCATCCAGCTGGGACTGGATCGCTGACTGTTTGATCTCCAGGCGCTCAACCAGCTTGTCCCCCTGGTCTGAAAGCGACTTCTTCAGATCCGCTTGGGCTCTGGACGCCTCAGTCAGCCGTTCGGACATGAGCTTCCCGAAAGTCTCCAGCTGCTCTTTTTGGAGCTCGCGCAGCTCTTTGAACTGGCGGGCATTTGAATCGGTCAGACTGTCCATCTTGCGCTCTAGTGATTCGCGCTGAGCCGCCGCCGCTTCGCCCAGCTCCTTGCGCAGCGCTCCGGCGTCCTCGCGCGCCCCGCGCCCAATCGGATCCAGAGAGGTCGCAAGCAGTGCACGGAAGTCTTCCAGCGGAAGTTTGGGCGCGGGGGGCTTGCGCAACAGAACAACAACCAACAGCACGACGGTGACGGCGTTTGCCGCCCCCAGCACGATCAATCCAAGATACAGCTCGTTCATCGCCTCGCCTTCGCACCTTCAAAAAAGAACGAAACATGACCCTAGCGGATTCGCGAGCGGCGCGCGCCTTGCATTTCACCCTGTAAGCAGCCCCAGAGGATGAGCGCGATGCGTCTGTTTGAGACAGCTCTTGGCGAACTCGGCGTCCGTGATCGGGACGCGTGGCGTGATCTGGCCCATCAGGACGGCGCCCTGACGAGTCCCTACCTCCTGCCTGACTTTGCTGATCTGGTGAACGCCGAACGCGGCGATGTGCGCGTGGTGATCGCCGAAGAGAACGCTCGCCCCGTGGGGTATTTCGCCTTTCATGGGCCGGTGGGCGGCATTGCGCGGCCCGCCGGCGCGCCGTTGTCGGACTATCAGGGGTTCGCCGCCGCGCCGGGGTTTGCAGTCGAGCCGGGCGCTCTTCTCAAGGCCATGGGGGCGCAGGCGCTGGTCTATGACAACTGGGCCGGCGCCGCGCCGGGGCGCGCGCGGTCTCGTGGCGGCTCGGCCGTGATCGATCTGTCGGGCGGGGCCGACGCCTGGCGAGATCGCCGGCGCGCCCTGTTCAAGGATCACTTCAAGAAAACCGCCCGCCGGCGGGCCAAGGCCGAGCGGGAGTTCGGCCCCGCGCGCATCGTCTTCGGCGATCCCGACGGCAAGCGCTTTGACGCCTTGCGGGTGATGAAGGGCGGCCAGTATCGCGCGTCCGGACTTTATGACGTGTTCGGGCGTGGCTGGACGGGCCGGGTGTTTGAACGCGCCGCCCAGCGCAGCTTCGGTCCCCTGCGCGGCCTCATGGCTTCGCTCTATTTCGGCGAGCGTCTGGCGGCGGTGGAGATGGGGGTGCAGGCCGGGGGTGTCTATCACTCCTGGATTCCCGCCTATGACAGCCGCTTCGCCAGCGTGTCGCCGGGCCTGCTCCTTCTGGAAGGGATCATCGCCAGGGCCGAGGGCGCCGGGATCACCCGCATCGATCTGGGCAAGGGCGAGCATGACTACAAAAAATACTACGCCGATTATGAAATTCCGCTAAGCGCGGGCAGGGCGCTGAGCCCGGGGCTCGCAGGGGCGCGCGTGGCGGTCTGGGAGATCGCCGAGGCCGCCGGCGCGATGCTGCCGGGCCGTCTGGGCCAGGCGCCGGCCAAGCTGCGCCGGCGCTGGGCGCAAAGCGCGGCGGTGGCCCCCGCCTACGCCCAACGTTTCGCGCTTATGGCCGAAGCCGTCGCCGCGGCGCCGAAGCGCATGGGCGCTTAACGCCAATCAGCCCCCACCGGTCGCATCAGGGTCCTGGCGGAAAAGTTCGGGCCGCAAGGGCGGCGCTTGCCGGGGAAACCAAATATTAGCCCTGCCGGGCTATGCTCCCTCTACGGTTCCAATGAGTCACGAAGGTGGGGCGATGTCCCGGATGCGTCTTCTGATCCTGGCCGCGGCGGCGCTTTGCGCGGCGTGCGGCGTCGCCGCCGGGGCGCTCTCGCTCCTGGGCGGGGCGGTGGATCAGGCCGTGGCCTTCACCTGGCCGGGGCTCGCCGGCGCGATCGGTCTCGCGCTCATGGCGCCGGGCAAGGCGGCTGACTTGCCGGTCGATTAAACCAGCCGGCTAAAGCACCCGCTTCACCGCCGCGTCCCAGCCGGCCAGGAGGCGTGTGCGAAACGCGTCGTCGATCTCCGGGCTGAACCGCCGGTCGGCCCGCCAGCACCCTCTCACATCCTCGATGCCTGAATAGACACCCGCGCCCAGGCCCGCGAGGAACGCCGCGCCCCAGGCTGTGCTTTCCGCGTTCACCGGGCGCACGGCGTCAAGCGCGCACAGATCTGAAAGCCGTTGCATGAAGCCGTCATTGACCGCCATGCCGCCGTCCACGCGCAGCTCGGCGATGTCCACCCCGTCGGCGGCCATGGCGGTGAGCAGGTCGCGGGTCTGATAAGCGGTGGAATCAAGCGCCGCGCGCGCGATTTCGGCCCGGCCCGAGCCGCGGTTCAGCCCCACGATCGCCGCCCTGGCGTCCGGGTTCCAGTGCGGCGCGCCAAGGCCTGAAAAGGCCGGCACCAGATAGACGCCGCTGTTGGGCTGGGCGTCCCTGGCCAGCGCCTCGATCTCGCCGGCGCGCGCAATGATCCCCAGCCCGTCGCGCAGCCATTGCACCGTGGCGCCGGCCGACAGCACCGAACCCTCCAGCGCGTAAAGGCTTTTCCCGTTCAGCCGCCAGGCGGTGGTGGAGAGCAGGCGGTTTTTCGACCTCACAAGGGTCTCGCCGGTGTGCACGATCATGAAGGCGCCGGTGCCGTAGGTGGATTTCATCTCGCCGGGACGAAGGCAGGCCTGACCGATGGCTGCGGCCTGCTGATCGCCGGCGGCGCCGCAAATGGGAATTGCGCGCCCGAAGATGGATTTGTCCGTCTCGCCATAGCGCCCCGCGCTGTCGACGATTTCCGGCAGAACGCTCCTTGGGATATTGAACAGGCGTAACAGATCCTCGTCCCAGTCGGCGGCGTCCAGAGCGTAAAGCGCGGTTCGGCTGGCGTTGGTGGCCTCGATCACATGGAGCTTGCCCCCGGTGAGGCGGTGGATGAGAAAGCTGTCCACAGTGCCGAAGGCGAGCTTGCCGGCTTCGGCTTTGGCGCGGGCGCCCGGCACGGCGTCCAGAATCCAGGCGAGCTTGGTGGCGGAGAAATACGGATCCAGCACCAGCCCGGCCCGCTCGGTCACCAAGCTTTCAGCGCCGTCGGCTTTGAGCCGCGCGCAAATGTCCGCCGTGCGCCGGTCCTGCCAGACGATGGCGTTATGGATCGGCCGGCCGGTCTCGCGGTCCCACACAAGGGTGGTTTCGCGCTGATTGGTGATGCCGATGGCGGCGGTCTCGTGGCCGGCGCCGTCGGCGCGCTCCAGCGTGCGGCGGGCGGTGGACAGCACCGTGGCCCATATGACTTCCGGGTCATGCTCCACCCAGCCGGAGCTTGGATAGATCTGCGCAAACTCCTCCTGGGCGCTGGATATCACCTCGCCTGTGGTGGAGAAGGCCAGCGCCCGCGACGAAGTGGTGCCCTGATCGATGGCGAGAAGCGCTGTGCGGGCCATGGTCTAATCTCCCCGGTTCGTTATGTTTGGCCTGAAGCTAGGCTATTGCGCGCTTTAGGAGAACGCCGAGATGAGCTTTACGACCGCGACGCTGACCTCGCCTACCGGCGCCGCCCTGTGCGTGCGCACCTGTGCGCCCGCCGGAGATATAAAGGGCGTGGTGCAGATCCATCACGGCCTGTCTGAACACGGCGCGCGCTATGAGCGATTCGCCGAGTGTCTCGCCGGGCGCGGGATCGCGGTGATCAATCACGACCATCGCGGCCATGGCTGGACCACCGCAGACGACGCCCCGGACGGCGTGTTCGCGGCGAAAGACGGTGCGGCGGCGGTGATGGCGGACGCGCTTGCGGTGGAGGATCACGCCCGCCAGACCTGGCCGGGCCGCCCGCTCATCGTGTTCGGTCATTCCATGGGCGGGGTGATCGCCATGAATCACGCCATGGCGCGAAAGGGCGAGCTGGCGGGCCTTGCGGTCTGGAACGCCAATCTGGCGCTCGCCTCGCGCGCCGGTCTGATGCGCGCCGTGCTGGGGCTGGAGGGCCTGTTCAAGAAAAAGACCGATCCCGCCCTGTGGCTGGATGCGCTCACTTTCAAGACCTGGGGCAAGCAGGTGAAGGGCGGCAAGACCCGCTATGACTGGCTGTCGCGGATTCCGGAAGAAGTTCAGGCCTATGTGGACGATCCCAAATGCGGGGCGCCGGCCTCGTTCTCGCTGTGGGCAGATCTGATCAAGCTGACCGAGCAGGGCGAGGACGAGCATCGCCTGCGCACGGTGCGCACCGATCTGCCGGTCCATCTGGCCGCGGGCGGCGATGATCCGGCCACCGACAAGGGCAAGGCGGTGAAGACGCTCGCTTCGCGGCTCTACAACGCCCGTTTCACCGACGTGACCATGCGCTTTGATCCGGCGGGCCGCCACGAAACGATCAATGATCTGGGCCGTGAAGCCGCCATGGACGACTTCGCCGACTGGGCCGAGCGGGTCTTCGCGCAGGCCGGGTAGGGGGCCGCCCCCTACTCCGCCGCCATCGCGGCGGGTTCCCGCGCGGGGCTCCAGCTGGTGTGGCGCAGGGCGCGGCCGAGGGTGCGGCGGCCGGCGTCCCTGGCGAAGCCCTTAGGTGAAAAGACCTGCTCGCCGCCCACAAAGACCGCCGCCACCACGCCTTCGGAGCGGTTGACCATCTGCTCGTGCTGATACTCCTCACGCCAGATGAAGCGGGAATTGGCCTCGCTGTCATAGGCGGCAAGAGCCAGCGGATCGATGATGGCGAGATCCGCCCGGTCGCCGATCTCCATGGTCCCGGCGTCCACGCCGATAAACTCGGCGGGCTCTGACGTCATGCGTTTCACCTGGCTGGCGACGCGGGCAAGGCCTTCGCTCTGGGCGATCTGCAAGCCGCGCAGATTGCCGTCATAGAAGGCCATATTGGTGATGTGGGCCCCGCTGTCGTTGAAGCCGGGCAGGATTTGCGGGTGGTGTAAAAGATCGCGCAGGATCTTCGGATCGCGATTGGCCGAGATCGTCCACCAGCGCAGCCCGAGATCGTATTCGCGGAACAGGTGCAGCATGAAGCCGGGTTCGGTGAGCGCGTCCTCGCCCATGGCCTCGAACGCGGCGCGCTCGTCGGCGGTGCGGGCCTTGCCGGGATCGGTGCGGAAGGCTTTCGCCCGGTCAAACACCGCCTGGAAGGTTTCGCCGGTCCAGATGTCCGGCCCGCCGGAATGGAAGACCATCTCCTCAAGATCGCGATCAAAGGCGAGCGTCTCGGCCTTCATCAGGCGTTTCAGGCGGTTCAGGCCGAACCCCGTCTTGCCGGTCATCCACATGTCCGCGAAGCGGCGGCGGAAGGCCGGATCGTCGATGCAGGCAAGGCGCCCGGTGCGGTCCTCAAGATCCAGCGCGTTCAACTCGCGCAGGGCCGGAAGCTCCTCGGCCAGCGGGTTGATGGGGCCGTCCCAATACACCTTGAACGGTGCGGCCAGCGCCTGGAAGCGGAAACGCCCGTTCAGCAGTTTCGAGTTGAGCACGGCGGTGAGCAACAGGGCGAGCTTGCGCAGCGAGCGGTTGGCGGCCACGTCCAGGGCGGCCACCGCGGTGATCTTCAAAGGCTTGCCATGGAGCAGGCCGGAGGTGAGCAGGAAGTTGCGGATCACCGCCGGCGGCGAGTTCTTCGGCGGGGTCGCTTGCCACAGCCGGTCATGGCGGCGCAGAATGCTGGTGAGCCGTTTCAGCTCCCTGTATCCGCCGAACTGGCTGGGGATCTTAACTTTGCGGTTCGGATCCTCGGAGAGAAAGTGGAAGGGCAGGGCGTCGGTGGAGAAGCCGGGATAACCCTCCTCCATGGCCATCTCCAGAAGGCCCTCCATGCGTTTGAGATCGTCCTCGGTCGCCTTGCGGCTTACAGAGCCGCTCAGGCCCATGGCCTCGCAGCGCAGCATGGAATGGGGAATCATGGGGATGACGTTGCAGCCCAGCGGCAATTCATCGAGATGGGCGTAATATCCAGCTGAGCTGGACCAGGTCGCCTTGTCGGCCAGCGCCCGCAGCACGGGCTTCGGCATGTTCTCCACCCGCGCAAAACAGTCCACCAGCGGGTCTTCGCCATTGCGCCGCTGGGCGCCGTAGGCGAGCCCCAGCGAGCAGTTGGACATCAGAACCGTGGTGGTGCCGTGGCGCACGGCTTCTTTCAGGGCCGGGTCGAACTCCACCTCCAGATCAAGATGGGTGTGGATGTCGAGAAGCCCCGGCGTCAGCCACAGGCCGTCGGCCTCCACCACGTTTGCGGCGTGCTCGGGCTCGAGCCCGGCTCCGCGTGCGGCGATGCGGCCCTTGGCGATGGCCACGTCCTCGACGCGGCCCGGCGCGCCCGTGCCGTCAAACACAAGAGCGCCGCGTATGAGCGTGTCCCAGCGCTGCGCCATGACCCGTCTCCTCCCATGTAAACCTGCGGCGGTGGTCCGCCGTCGCGCCTGATCTGTCGTCAAGTCGTCGCAATAGCGGACTGGAAATCGAGGAAGGCGTCAAGAACCTCTGCGGGGGCCTCCAGCTGGGGGTAATGGCCCACATGGGCCAGCAGGACGGTGTCCGGATTGGGCACAAGCTTTTGATAATGCGCCACCATATGGGCCCCGGACACCGGATCCAGCGCGCCGTCGATCACCCGTAGCGGGACGGGACTTTGTTGAAGCGCGCCCACCCAGCGCTCGCGATGCTCTCGCCGCTCGGCGATATAGCCGATGAGCTTGTGGCCGATGCGTTTGAGCGAGCCGTTGGTGTTCATCATCGTCCAGAAGGCGTCGAGCTCGCTCGCCTCGGGGCGCGTATCCGGCCCGAACACCTCGCAGAACCCGGCCTCGAAACGCGCCCGGGTCATGGCGCGCGACAGCAACGGCCCCAGCGGGGAATGCAAAAGGCGCTGGGTGAAGGTGGCGCGGTGCTGCTCGGGAAACAAGCCGCCATTGAGAAAACAGATCGACAGGATCTCGGCGCCGGCGGCCGCGCCGCGCTCGATATGGCGGGCCAGCAATTCCTGGGCGACCGTATCGCCATAGTCGTGGGCCAGGATATGGCAGGCCTCCACTCCCAGCCTGTCGAGAAAGGTCTCGTGGAGATCGGCCTGATCCATGATCGAATACTCATAGGCGGGCGGCTTTTCGGAAAACCCGAACCCGATCATGTCCAGCGCCGCCACCCGGTAGCGCTGGCACAGCGCCTCCCATTGACAGGCCCAGTCCCAGCTGGCGGTGGGAAAGCCGTGGATCAGCAAAAGCGCCGGCTTTCCCGCGTCGGTCCAGTCGCCGCCGGTGCGGTGGAAAATCTCGTGGCCGCGATAGCCGAAGGTCTCGCCGCCGGCGCGCCAGTCCTCAAGCGATATGGGGATCGCCATGTCATCCTCCCTGAGGCCGTCTGATGCGGCCTTGCGTGGTAAGGGCAGGATAGGCTGTGGAGGCCGCCCTGTCGCGGGCTCGCGCGATGAATTCAGGCTTCGGGAGCCGGGCTCACGCGCAGGCGCGGCAGCGCGGTGCGGCCGGATCGATTTCCAGGCGCTTCTCGCCGATGGCTTCGCCGCACTCCACGCACCAGCCGTACTCGCCCTCCTTGATGCGATGGAGCGCCGCGTCGATGCGGCGCAGCTCACCGGCGCGCCGTGCGTCGGCGGCCTTGGCCATGGCCTGGACCTGAAGGCTGTCCTGACGCGATAACCGGCCCACCGATTGCTGGTCGAGGCTCACCGGTTTGCGGTCTTCAGCCGCAGTCTGCGACAGCGCCAGAAGCTCGTCCTTAAGCGCAATTAATCTTGCGTGCGCCGTCTTTTCCTGTTCCGTCATGGGGTAAGGTCTATCATCAGGGCCGGTCACTATCAGGAATGTCCGCGCTGTGCATGAGCATTTCAAACGCCTCGCCGCCTATAACGCCTGGGCCAACGCCCGGCTCTATGACGCGGCCACCGCGCTTAACGATTTTGAGCGCAAGCGCGATGTGCGCGGCTACTTCCAGAGCCTGCACGGCACGCTGAACCACATGCTGGGCGCAGACCGGATCTGGCTGCGCCGCCTCACCGGCGAGGGCGAGGCGCCGAGCGGGCTGGATGAGATCCTGTTTGCTGACTTCAACACGCTGCGCGAAGCGCGCGAAGCGGAGGACAAGCGGCTCTCCGCCTATATCGCCGGCCTGGACCCGGCCGGGTTCGAGACTGTGGTGGCGTATCAAAACACTCGCGGCGAACCCAAGACGCTGCCGCTGAAACTCATCCTGACCCACCTGTTCAATCACCAGACCCATCATCGCGGTCAGGCGACCCACATGCTGCGCCAGCTTGGCGTGGCCGAGCCGCCGGCGCTGGACCTTTTGTATTTCGCGCTGCCCAGCGCCTAGCGGGTCGTGCGAGCTCAGGTGGAAAGCCGGCGCCCTGTCTCCTGCAGCCAGGCCGCGACGCGCTTTTTGTTCACGTTGAAATCATATTGGCCCATGACCGCGCGCGAGTAGAGGCACAGTCCGGTCCCCTCAGGCGTATCCACCGCCTGCGCTGTGACGAAATCTGGAAAGCCGAACACGGCGCTTTTCTGCACGATCTCGATCTGGCCGCCGCTCTCGCGGGTCAGCGTCGTGCGCGGCGCGGCGAGGGCGATCTCGCGAAACGCCTGCATCACCGCGTCCTGGCCGGCTGGAAAAAGCGGGCTTTCCTGATCCGGGGCGGCTTGGGCCCTGAAGCCGGCGGGCAGGACCAGCCAGCGGCGCGGGCGTGTGTCGGGGGTCAGCGTGGCGAAATCGATGGGAAAGGGCTGGTCGGCCATGCAGGCGTCTCCGTTTTTGATGCGCTTCAGGTCACATAACCCGCGCGCACGGCTTTATCAGCGCAGCGCAACACCCTAAAGAGGAAGTCAGGCTGCCGGAAGGGATGACGGGCGATGAGCGAATACGCGCTTGAGCTGGAGGGGCTGTCGAAGAGTTTCGGCGGCAAACCGGCTGTGAAAAACGTGACCTGGAGTGCGCGCCGCGGCGACATCACCGGCTTTCTCGGCCCCAACGGGGCGGGCAAGACCACCACGCTGCGCATGGCGCTGGGCGTGATCACGCCGGATGCAGGCACGGCGCGCCTGTTCGGCAAGGCGCCCGACGCCGCCAGCATGGACAATGTGGGTTTCCTGCCCGAAGAGCGCGGCGTCTATCGAAAGATGCGCGCCGAGGACGTCATCGTGTTCTTCGCCCGCCTCAAGGGCGTACCCGCTGACGAGGCGCGCCGCCGGGCCCGCATGCTGCTGGAGCGCTTTGGCCTGGCCGAGGCGGCCAAAAAGAAGGTCAAGGAGCTGTCCAAGGGGATGGCCCAGAAGGTCCAGATCATCGCGGCCATCGTCCACGAGCCCGATTTCATCATTCTGGACGAACCGTTTTCCGGGCTTGATCCGGTCAATCAGCAGCTTCTCGAAGACATTATCCGCGAGCAGGCCGAGGCGGGGCGCACGCTGTTGTTCTCCACCCACGTAATGGAGCACGCCGAGCGCCTGTGTAACCGCATCGTGCTTATGGCGCGCGGCGAGAAGGTGTTCGACGGCTCGGTGGAGGAGGCGCTGGCGCGGGTGCCGCGTCAGGTCGTTCTGGCCGCTCCGCCGGGAGAGCCCATGGCCGAAACCGTGGCGGCGTTCGGCGATCTGGAAGTGCTGGAAGAAAGCGCCGCCGAGACCGTCTGGCGCCTCACCCTGAAATCGGGCGCCGACGCCCAGGCGGTGCTGCGCGCCCTGGTGGAGGCCGGGGTGAAACTGACCCGGTTCGAGCCGCGCCGTCCGCATCTGCACGACGCCTTCGTGGCCCTGGTGGGCGATGAGCGCGCCGGCGACGTCACCGACCGCCAACCTGCCCTGAGCGAGGTCTGATCCCATGCGCGCAAGTTATCTCATCGCCCGGCGCGAATATCTGTCCTACGTGGCCACCTGGGGCTTCTGGCTGTCGATCCTGGCCGTGCCGGTCTTCGCCGCCATCGGCGGCGCTCTCCCGGGCCTCATACAGAATTCCCAGCCCACGCGCTATTTCACGGTGGTTGACGAGACCGGGCAGGGCCTTGATCAGGTGATCAGCGACAGCCTGGAGGCGCAAAGGCGCGAACAGGTCCGTGACCGGCTTGAAGCCATGGTGGCGACCATGCGCGGCGAGGCGGCGGCGCAAGAGGCGCTCGCGGTGTTCGATCAGGATCCGGACGGGTTGAGCTATCTTGACGAGGCGGCTGCGCAGGCGGGCCTGGGCGAAGCCGGCGCCGCGCTGGGCGGCGAGCGGCGCGATCGCATCATGGTCGATCCGCCAGCCCGCGATATCCAGGCGCTGCGGCCCTACCTCACCGGCGCGCGCACCATCGACACGCCCGAAGGCGACCGCGCGCTCTTCGCCGCCCTCATCCTTCGTCCTTCGGCCACGACGCCGGTGGAGATCGAATACCACTCCACCAATGTCACCAGCGACGGGGTCAGCGACGCCGTGCGCGGGGTTCTGCGCACCCATTTTCGTGAGGCGGCCTTCATGGAGCGCGGCCTTACGCCGGATGAGCTGGACGCCGTCATGGCGCTGAACCCGGTGGTGATCGAGATCGACGCGCGTCCCGGCGCCCAGGCCGGGGCCGAGGTGACGCGGGCCGACCGAGCGCCTTTCTATGTGGCCATCGCCATCGCCTTCGTGCTGTGGCTGGCCGTGTTTTCGGTGGCCAACATGCTCCTGACGAGCCTTGTTGAGGAGAAGGGCGGCAAGATCATCGAGCTTCTGCTCTCCACTGCGCGCTTCCATGAAATCCTGATCGGCAAGCTGGCGGGCGTGGCCGGGGTCTCCATCACCCTGTTCGCCATATGGGGCGCGGTGGGCGGCGGTCTGGCGCTTCTGGGCGGGGCGGTCCTGGCGACCATGAATCCGGCGATCGCCGAGCTCATCGCCAGTCTCTTTGATCCCGGCCTGCTGCTCGCCGCATTGTTCTTCTTTGCGGCCGGCTATCTGATGTACGGGGCGATTTTCCTGGCCATGGGCTCCTTGTGCGACACGCTGCAGGACGCCCAGACCCTCATGGGTCCGGTGATCTGGATGCTTCTGCTGCCCATGTTTTTCCTGTTCTTCTCCATCGAGGCCACCGATTCGGTGCTGCTGCGGGCGGCCAGCTGGTTCCCGCTCTGGACGCCTTTCCTGATGATGGCGCGCCTGCCGTCCGATCCGCCGCTCTGGGAGCTGGCGGGCGCCAGCACCCTGATGGTCTTCACGACCGTGCTGGTGGTCTGGGGCGCGGCGGCGGTGTTCCGCCAGGGGGCGCTGCGCCAGGCGGACGCCGATTCGGTGCGCCGCTTCTTCCGCCTGAAAAAGAAAACCGCCTAGGCGGTCGCGCCCGCCTCGCCGCATCCGCCGGTCGCGCCTTGTGCGCGATCGGCGCAAGGCGGCGGCCGTCAGATACGAAAAAACGCCGCGCTGAAGCCTCAGCGCGGCGTTTTTCATCTGGATTGCGACCGGCGCAAGGCGCTTTCGCGCCTTTTAGGTCAGCTGCTGGCGCGGCGCCTAGCGGCGCGGGCTGCCGGTGGCCTTCTTCGGCAGCAGGCCCTCGCGCTGGGCGCGCTTGCGGGCCAGCTTGCGAGCGCGGCGGATGGCCTCGGCCTTCTGGCGCGCACGCTTCTCGGACGGCTTTTCGTAGTGGTTGCGGCGCTTCATCTCACGGAAGGTGCCCTCCCGCTGCATTTTCTTTTTCAACGCCTTGAGCGCTTGCTCAACGTTGTTATCGCGCACGACGATCTGAACGATGGTCTTCTCTCCCTCGGTTCTTCGGGCTCAGGCGTTTAATCCTGACAATGTAACACACGCGAAGGACCGATGGGGTGCCCCGTCGGATTTCGCGCCGGGTCGCTTCAACAGAGGCGGGCGATCTACCAGAGCATGGCGAGGCTGGCAAGCCGTCATCACCGTTTCGGCCTTCTGTCGCGCGCCGTCTTGAGACATATGTTAGCACCAAGCGGGCGCTCGCGCGCCGTCAATCGTCACCGATCCTGGAGAGCCTCATGCTTCGACCCGCCAAAACCTTGCTTGCACTGTTCTTCGCCGTGGCGCTCACCGCGCCGGGCGTCGCTCAGGACGTGACCGAAAGCGAGCAGGAAAACTTCACCGTCGAAACGCTGGCCCAGGGCCTGGCCTATCCCTGGTCACTGGCCTTCCTGCCGTCGGGCGAGATGCTGGTGTCGGAACGCGAGGGCGCCCTGCGGGTGATCACCGCAGAGGGCCTGCGCGAAGCCGCCGTCACCGGCCTTCCGGGCGATTTGCTGGCGGAGCGCCAGGGCGGCCTGCTCGATATCGTCCCGGCGCCGGATTTTGCAGAAAGCCGGTTTTTGTACTTCACGTATTCAGAAGGCACGGTGGAGGCCAACCGCACCGTGCTCGCCCGCGGGCGGCTGAACGAGGACCTCACCGCGCTCAGCGATGTGGAGGATTTGTTCAAGGTCAATTTTGAAAAGGCGCGCGGCTTCCATTTCGGCGGCCGCATCCTGTTCAATTCTGACGGCACGTTGTTCGTCACGCTGGGCGATGGCGGCAGTTACCAGGACGAGGCCCAGAACCCGCAAAACCATCTGGGCACGGTGGTGCGCCTTAATCTCGACGGCTCGATCCCGCAGGATAATCCCGTGATCGAAGGCGCCGCGCCGGGTGTGTATTCCTACGGCCACCGCAATGTGCAGGGGATCGGGCGCCATCCAGAAACCGGCTCTGTGATCGCCCATGAGCATGGCGCGCGCGGCGGCGACGAGGTGAACGTGCTGCGGCCCGGCGCCAATTACGGCTGGCCGGAAATCACGTACGGAATCAACTATAACGGCTCCGTCATCACCGAGGATCGCGAGGCCGAGGGGATGGAGCAGCCGATCTGGTACTGGAATCCCTCCATCGCGCCGGCGGGGCTCGCCTTTTATGACGGCGACGCCTTTGCAAACTGGCGCGGCGATCTCTTCGTCTCGGCGCTGGCCGGCATGACGCTGCAGCGCCTGGAGATGGACGGCGACCGGGTGATCTCCACCGAAGACCTGCTTACGAGCCGCGACCAGCGCTTCCGTGACGTGCGGGTGGGCCCCGACGGCGCCGTCTACGTGCTGGTGGACGATCTGGAAGGCGACGTGCTGCGGCTCTCCCCGGCGGAGTAGGCCCAGCCCTTCGCCCCTAACCCTTGGCCACCGCGCCGAAAATCATGGTGAGGCGGGCGCGCATGAGCGCGCTCGCCGAAAACAGGTCAAGATCGTTCGTCACGCACCGGCGCAGCACCGCCAGATAGGCGTCCTGCAGGAACGCCACGAGATCGTCCAGCGAAACGCTCTCGTCGATCAGGCCCTGGGAGGCGGCGCGCTCCAGCGCGTCGCGCACCGGGCGCCAGGCGATATCGAGATTGGCGTAGAAACTCTGAAAATCATCGCCCTGTCCCAGCCAGCAATGACCCAGCATCGCCGCCATCAGATCAAGATCGGCGCAATGGCGCGCCAGATGCTGCTCCAGAAGGGCGCCGACGATGTCGCGCGCGCCGCCGGACAGGCTGGCGGCCAGGGTCTCGCAATCGGCGCCCAGGCGCTCGAAGTCCTCGCGCATCACCGCGTTGAGCAGCCCGATCTTGGTGGAGGCCGCGTTCAGCACCGTGCCCGGAGACACTTTGGCTGAACCGGCTATCGCTGCGATCGTCGCGCCTTCATAGCCGCGCCGGTGGAAGACTTCGCGGGCCGAGGCGAGCACGGCGCGGCGTGTCGCTTCCTTGCGCTGGGAGCGCTTGGTGATTTGCATGTCCATAAATCGCCTCGGGCTTTTCAAAATCCGCACTGGCGGCGCGGGCGTCGCGTACGGTACTCTGCGCCACACGACGAACCAAGTGTGCAAAGCTGCGCGCCTACGTCGCAGGCGTGTTCGGGGCTGGAGTATGGTGGCCGCCATGACGCTTGAGGCTGACATCATCATCGCGGGGGCCGGCGCGGCGGGGCTCAGCCTGGCCGGCGCCCTGGCCCATCCCGCCTTGCGGTCGCGGGTGCTGGTGCTGGAGCCGCGAACGATCGTGACGAACGGACGCCATTGGGTTTTTCCCGCCGAGCCCGGCCACGCCCTGTCCGGCCATGTCACCGCCAGTTTCGATGCGGTGAGCCTGGGCGGCCGCGCCGCGGCGCCTTTGTCGCGGGTGCGTCTGTTCCATGTGCCGGCCGAGGCGGTGCAGGCCGCCGCGCTGGAGCGCATGGCCGGATCACCGGCCTTACGCCTTGAGGAGAAGGTCCGCATTGACGGCGTGGTCAATGAGGGACGCTCGGTGCGCGTTGAAACCAGTCTTGGCGCGGCGCGTGCGCGGCTTTTCGTCGACACCCGCCCGGTCCATGGCGGGGTCGTGTCGGCGCGCGCCTGGACCCAGATCGCCTGGAGCGCCGCTGTGCGCGATGTGGACGCCGCACCGGGCTTCACCCTGTCCGCTGCGTTTTGCGACCATGGCGGCGTCGGGTTTGACCAGACGCTGGTGCTGCCGGACGGCGAGGTCCTGATCGAAGTGGTGCGCCTGGCCCGCCCCGGTGATCAGGGTGACGGGGTGGAGGCGCGCCTCGACGCCCGCCTCAGGGCGCTGGGCGTCAATCACACCGCTGTCTTCAAGCGCCGCCTGGTGGCGCCGCTGGATCCCGGCGAAGCCGACACGCTTCGCGGCGCGGTGCTGCAAGCGCGCGCCGGCGCCGGGGGCCTGCGCTTTGGTCCGGGCGTCGAGGCGCTGCGCCTGACGCGCTGGGCCGAGGCGGCGGCCACGCGCTTTTACAGCGGCGGCAGGATGACGGCTCCGCCCGGACCGCGCCGGTTCGCCCGCGCAGTAACGCGCAAGCTGTTGCGGCAGCTTGAAAGCGGGCCGGAGCCCGCCGCTCTGTGGCTGAACGCCATGCTGGCGCGGCTCTCTCCGGACGCGGGTTTGCGCTTCCTCGCCGGAGCGCCGCGCTGGCGGCGCCGCGCAGATCCGTTTGAACAGCGCCGGAAAAGCGCATGAGCGCGGCCGGCCCCAGCCGCGAGATCGCCGATTTCCTCACCGATCCAGCGACCCATGACGGCGCCGCCGTGGACACGATAGAGACCCATGGCGCGGTGGTCGTGCTTGCCGCAGACACCGCCTACAAGCTGAAAAAGCCCGTGGATCTGGGGTTCTTCGACTTCACGACAGTGGAAAAGCGCCGCGCCGCGCTTCAGGCCGAGCTGGATCTCAACGCCCCGGCGGCGCCGCAGATCTATCGCCGGCTGAGCTGGATCACACGCGGGCCGGCCGGCCTCGCCCTTGACGGGCCGGGGCAGCGGATTGAGCCGGTGCTGGTCATGGCCCGCTTTGATCAGGACGCGCTCTACAGCCATATCGCCAGAGCGGGCGGGCTCGACCTTGTGGAGGCGCGCAAGCTTGCGGCCATGGCGCGCAAGATCCATGGGCGCGCCAGCGTCAGTGAGGATCGTGACGGTCATGGCCGCATCCGCCGCGTGCTCGATCCGCTCATTGATCGGCTGACCGCTGCGGCGCCGGACGCCGGCTGTGTCGCCGCGGTCGCCCGCAATCTTGAAGCCGCCTTCGGCGATAGCCGCAAGGTGCTGAACACGCGGGCGGAACGGGGCTTTGTGCGGCGCTGCCATGGCGATCTGCACCTCAACAATATCGTCCGCCTGAACGGTGAGCCGGTTCCGTTCGACGCGCTGGAGTTCGACGAAGAGCTGGCCACCGTGGACGTGCTCTACGATCTCGCCTTTCTGATCGCCGATCTGGCGCGGCTGGGCTTGCGGGCCGAAGCCGCCGCGCTGGCCGGTCAATATCTGGCGGGCGAAGAGGCGGGGATCGGCGCTGCGGGCGCCGTGCTGCTGGACCCGTTCTGCGCCGTGCGCGCTCTGGTGCGGGCGCTGGCCAGCTTCACCCGCGACGGCGAGGACAGCGAGGAAGGGCGCCAATGGCTTGATCTCGCTGCTGATTTCGCCCGCCCTCGCCCGGCGCGCCTGGTGGCTGTGGGGGGGCTTTCAGGGTCTGGGAAGTCAACGCTGGCGGACGCTCTGGCGCTGGAGCTGGGCGGGCCGGCGGGGCTTTGGGTGATCAAGTCGGACGTGGAGCGCAAGGCGGCGCTGGGGCTCGACTGGAACGACCGGATCCCGCCTGATTCCTATACCAGACAGGCGGCGAGCGCGGTCTATGAGCGCCAGAGGGCGAAGGCGCGCGCGGCGCTGGAGGCGGGCGCGCCGGTGATCCTCGACGCGGTGCATCTCAACCCCGAGGACCGTGACGCCGTCGTGGAACTGGCCCGTTTGACCGCGAACCCGTTCATCGGGATCTGGCTCGACGCCGACCGCAAGATCCTGCGCGACCGGGTGGCCGCGCGCACCAATGATCCCAGCGACGCCGACATCGCCGTGGTGGACAAGCAGACCGCCTGGGACCCCGGCGAGATCACCTGGCCGCGCCTTGACGCAAGCCGGGGCCGCGAGGCGGTGCTGGACGCGGCGCTGCGCCTGGTGAGCGATCACTCACCGGGGCGATAGACGCTCACGGCTGCGGCGCGCACATCGGCCTCGCTCATGGGAACCCGGCGCATGTCCTGGGCGGCGAACATCTCCATCTGATCATCATAATGGGGCGAGGCCGGGTCCTGGCTGGCGCCGAACTGGTGCACCGCAAAGACCTCGGGAAGCTCCGCGCCCGGCGCCCATTCGGCCAGCATGTACAGCCCGTCGCCGGACGCCATGCGCAGGGTTCCGGTGTCTTCATCGATGATGGAGTTCACCGCACGCAGCGTGTCCGGTCCGCCCGCCAGCGCGATGCGCGCCTGACCGCGATGGAGGAAATTCACCTCCCGCCAGGGCGGATCGATGCGGCCGTGATGCTCGCGCAAAAGCGTTGCAGACCGCTCCAGCGCCTCGCGGATCGCGGCCTCGCTCACCTGCGCGAAATCCTGCGCCTGCCCATAGAGCTGCAGGGCCGTCATGATGGCGAGCCCGGCGTTCGTGTTGGCAAGATCGGTGTCCCGGTCCCAGGCCCCGATCGTGTCGGCGGCGGGCTGAAGCTCATCGCTCCAGTCCATGGCCGCGATGCGCGCCTGCATCCGCCCGGCATAGCTTTGAGGATCGTAGGCGGTGTCGTGTTTCACCGCGAGCAGGTCTTCGCGCGACACGGTCTCCAGCCCCGCCATGAGCGAAACGGCGCGGCGTCCCCGATTGGTCATGCGGGTCTCGATCCCGTAGCGCGCCGGATAGTCGGCGGCGTCCGGGTCGTCATCGGTGGTGGTGACGGTGAAGGGCGAGTGATTGGCGTCCAGCACATAGCCGGCGGCCGGGTCGATCATGTGCGGCATGGCCTCGAACGGCTCGAACCCCCGCCAGATCAGCTCGGAGCGGTCCCCCGGCAGGGTGTCTTCCCAGTCCACGCCGTCAATATCGGGCCGCGCGGGCATGCGGGCGAGATAGTAGCGCGCGATGCGGCCGTCGCTTGTGGCGACGATGCGGTTGGTGTTGCCCATGGCGCCCTGGCGCACGGCGGCCTCGAATTCGGCCAGCGTGCGCGCCCGCATCATGTTGTAGGCCTGCTCGATGAAGGCGATATCGCCCATGGTGGCGTAGCGGATCGCAAAGGCGCCGCTGTCGGTCTCCAGCACCGGGCCGTGGTCCGACCAGTGCGCGGGCCGGGTGACCCGCCAGGCGAAGGGGCCGAACAGCCGCACGGTCATGGAGGCGGTGCGCGTTTCAAACGCGCGGGTCTCACCGTCCAGCACATAGCCGTCGCCGTCGCGCACCAGTTCATAGACGTCGATGAGGTCTGGATGGTTGATGGTGGCGGCCTGGGCCAGGCCCGGATTGACGCCCAGATGCACCGCCGGCGCGCCGGGGAACATGCCGCCGGCGACGTTGAGGCCCTCTCCCGAGATCAGATGGCCTTCATACCAGGCCAGCGCCCCGTCCACCGGCTGGTGTGAGTTGATCATGATGCGCGCCGCGCCGTCGGAGGATTTTGACGGCGCCACCGCAAATGCGTTGGAGCCAAGCTCGGTGGCCGGGCCTTGCTGCAACATCACCTGCAGCGCCTGACCGCGCGTGGGATCAACCTCCACGTCGGGGGCGGCGAGCGCCGCCAGCACGTCGCCGAGCCCGTAGAAGAGCGGCGAGAAGAAGCCCGACAGCGCCGCAATGTCCTCGCCCGTCACCGGAAACAGGTCGGTCTCCGCTTCGCTGATATGATGGGCGGCGTAGAGATTGAGCCCGGCGGCATAGCCCTCCAGCACCGCGCGGGCGCCGGGGCTGAGCGCGCCGTACTGGGCCGCCACATCGTCGCGGATGCGCAGGAGCTGGACGATATAGGCGGTGCGCGCCTCGCTCTCGTTTTTCGCCAGCATTTCCGCGCCCAGGCCCGCCCGCAGGGACTCCTGAATGGTCGCGAAATCATCCTCGGCATGGGCCCAGGCGATGGCGAAGGCGGCGTCGGCGTCGGTCTCGCCGATGACGCGCGGCACGCCCCATTCATCGCGCGTCACCTCGGCCGAATAGGCGCCCGCGGCCGCGATCGCGGCGTCCGGGTCAAAGTCCCGTGTGTGCAGCGGCGACAGCCGAAGGCCGGCGGCGAACAGTCCGGCGATGACAAGGGCGGCGACGACCCCTGCGCCCAGCGCGATGCGTTTCATGATTGAACCCTCCCCGGTTTGACCGCGAGCGTACAGGGCTGAAGAATTTGAGCAATGGGTGTGGGGGCTGTGCGCGACTTATCCGCCCCCCGGATTCCTTGGTGTAGGATCTGAGCGAACTACAGCCTTGGCGCGCGGCGATAAATCGGATTCACTCTGGCCCATGGCTGACGATCACGCACCTTCGGTATCTCCGGAATATTTCATCAAGAAGTGGGGCCCTTCGAAGCTGAAGGAGCGCTCCGCCGCGCAGGAGCATTTCCTGGACCTGTGCCATCTGCTGGGCGAGCCGACCCCGGCGGAGATCGACCCGAAAGGGGAGTTCTATTGCTTTGAGCGCGGCGCGGCTGACCTGCTTCCCGTTTTCTCGGCCACGGAAAAGTGGAAAATTCTCGTTTAGCGGCTTGGGCTGCTGGTACGAGGAGAAGGCCGATGAAACGGTCAAAATTCACTGAGGCGCAGATCGCGTTCATTCTGCGCCAAGCCGAAGAAGGCACGCGTGTGGAAGAGGTCTGCCGCAAAGCGGGGATCAGCCAAGCCACTTTCTACAACTGGAAAAAGAAGTATGGCGGTCTGATGCCGTCGGAGATGAAGCGCTTGAAGCAGCTTGAGGAAGAGAACGGTCGCCTGAAGCGGATCGTGGCGGATCTCTCGCTGGACAAGGAGATGCTTCAGGATGTTCTGCGCCGAAAGCTCTGAGGCCCGCGCGCCGGCGAGAGCTGGTGGATCATCTGCGTGCGGCCTGGCGGGTCAGCGTTCGACGCGCCTGCCAGGTTCTCAGGGCCGATCGTTCGACCTACCAGTACAAGTCCCAGCGCGGCTCCCAGGAAGAGCTTCGCCAGCGCATCCGGGAGATCGCTGAGACCCGGGTTCGCTACGGCTACCGGCGTATCCACGTCCTGCTTCAGCGGGAAGGCTGGGCGGTGAACGCCAAGCGGGTCTATCGCCTTTATCGCGAGATGGGACTGCAGCTGAGGAATAAGACGCCGAAGCGGAAGGTGAAGGCGAAGCTCCGAGAGGGGCGATCGGATCCGGTGACGGCCAACGAGGTCTGGGCGATGGACTTCGTTCATGACCAACTCTACGACGGCCGCCGGCTGCGGATCCTCACCGTGATCGATGCGTATACCCGGTATGTCCCGGCGATCGAACCTCGCGAGCGGTTCACCGGCGCGGACGTCGTCGGCGTGCTCGAGCGCATCTGCGCCAGCCACGGGCATCCCAAGTCCATCCGCGTCGATCAGGGTCCCGAGTTCATCTCGCGCGATCTGGATCTATGGGCTTATGCGAATGGGGTGGAGCTCGACTTCTCCCGGCCCGGCAAGCCTACGGATAACGCGTTCATCGAGAGCCTGAACGGCAAGTTTCGCGCGGAATGCCTTAATGCCCACTGGTTCATGAATCTTGCCGACGCCCGCGGAAAATGCGAGCGATGGCGTAGAGACTACAACACCGAGCGTCCGCACAGCGCCATCGGCTACCGAACGCCTGCGGAGGCACGAAAAGCGTCAGGGCTCACGCAGCCCGCCCTGGCGCCATGACACGGGGATCTTCCAACTCCCCGTGGCCCGAAAACGGGGTCAAGCTCACGGCCAAGGAAGGCGGCGGCGACGGCTGGGCGGATGTCTGGAAGCGCCACCATTTCGGCTGGGAGTACAAAGGCAAGAAGAAAGACCTCGACAAGGCCCAGGACCAGCTGCGCCAGTACGCCGTGGCGCTGGAGAACCCGCCCCTGCTGGTGGTGTGCGACACCGACCGCTTCATCATCACCACAAATTTCACCAACACGGTGCAGGAACGCCATGAGCTTTCGCTGGAGGATCTGCGCGACGCTTCGAAGCGCGACCTGCTGAAGGCGGTCTTCTCAGACCCGAACAAGCTGAAACCCGGCAAGACCCGCCAGGCGCTCACCGAAGAGGCCGCCGGCGCCTTCGCGGCGCTGGCCACCCGCCTGCGCGAGCGGGGTAATGATCCCGAGCGCGTCGCCCATTTCGTCAACCGGCTCGTCTTCTGCATGTTCGCCGAGGACGTGGACCTGCTGCCGAAAAAGATGTTCCAGCGCATGCTGGAGCAGTGCGAACACGCGCCGGAGGATTTCGAGGACAACGCCCGCACCCTGTTCGCAGCCATGCATGCAAAAGAGGCGAAGAACCGCCGCGTCGGGTTTGAAAGCGTGCACTGGTTCAATGGCGGCCTGTTTGATTCCGACGCCGTGCTGCCGCTTGAGAAAGCCGATATCCAGACGCTCCTCACCGCCGCCAAGCTCGACTGGTCGGAGATCGACCCCTCCATCCTCGGCACGCTGTTCGAACGCGGGCTGGACCCGGACAAGCGCTCCCAGCTGGGCGCTCACTATACCGACCGCGACAAGATCATGATGATCATCGACCCGGTCATCAAGGAACCGCTGGAGGCGGAATGGGCGAGCGCGAAAGCCGAGATCGAGGCCGAGCTGGCCAAGGCGCAGACCGCAAAATCGAAGACCGCCCGCTCCGCCGCCCGCAATCGCGCGGAGAAGGTCCATTCGGCCTTCATGGAAAAGCTGGCGAAATTCCGGGTGCTCGATCCGGCCTGCGGCTCGGGCAATTTCCTCTATCTGGCGCTGCTCACCCTGAAGGATATCGAACACCGCGCCAATCTGGAGGCGGAATCCCTCGGCCTGCCGCGCGGCTTTCCCCGCGTCGGGCCGGAATGCGTGCGCGGGATCGAGATCAACCCCTACGCCGCCGAGCTCGCCCGCGTCTCGGTCTGGATCGGCGAGATCCAGTGGATGAGGAAGAACGGCTTTTCCGCCAATACGAACCCTGTCCTGCGCCCGCTGGACACCATCGAGAACGCCGACGCCCTGGTGGTGGAGCATCTGGACCGCGAGGACTGGACGGAGAAGCAATGGCCCGAAGCCGACGTAATCGTGGGGAATCCGCCGTTCTTGGGCGGGAAGCGGATGCGGAGCTATCTCGGCGACAACTATGTTGACCGGCTTCGCCAAATCTTCTCGGGGCGCCTGCCCAAATTTTCCGATCTTGTTTGTTACTGGTTTGAGAAGGGTTTTGCCGCTCTGAGTTTAAAGCGTGCCGGGCGGGTCGGCTTTGTTTCGACCAATTCGATAAGAGGGGGTGCGAACCGGAAAATATTGGAGCGGATCGTTGATGGCGCAAAAATATATAATGCTTGGGCCGACGAGCCATGGGTAGTCGATGGTGCGGCGGTGAGAGTTTCCTTGATCTGCTACTCTCTCCACGCAGAAAATTCGACATTAAATGGTTCTGCCGTCGAGGCGGTATGGGCGGACCTAACCGGTCAATCGGGCACGTCGCAGACGGATATTACCAAGGCAGTCGTGCTGCGTGAGAACGCTGCTCGTTCATTCATTGGTTTCCAGCCTTCTGGAGAATTCGATGTAGATGGCGATACCGCGCGGCGGTTTCTAACCGCGCCGACAAATCCGAACGGTAGGACCAACTCTGAAATACTCACGCCTTACTGGAATAGCTATGAGATTATCAGACGCCATCGTGATCGATGGATCATTAATCTAAATGTTCACGACGAGGCTGATGCGTCAGCATACGAGCTGCCCTTCGAGCACCTTTCGCGGGTGGTCAAACCAGCGCGCACAGAAAACAATGTTAGAAATCCGCGGGACTCAGAATGGCTTCAGGATAATTGGTGGCGCCACTGGAGAAGCAGGCCTGAACTCTTCGAGGCGGTCAGGCCACTTAGCCGGATGATCGTTACACCACTTGTCTCAAAGCATAGAATTTTCCGCTTTTCTGAAACTAACATCACGCCGTCTAACCTTGTGGTAACGATCGCCCGAGACGACGACACCACCTTCGGAATCCTCCACTCCCGCTTCCACGAACTCTGGTCGCTGCGCATGGGAACGTGGCTCGGTAAGGGCAACGACCCGCGCTACACGCCGACCACCACGTTCGAGACCTTCCCCTTCCCAGAAGGCCTGACCCCGGACCTTCCCGCCGCTGACTACGCCGAGGATCCGCGCGCCCAGAAAATCGCGGCGGCGGCGGCGCGGCTCAATGAGCTGCGGGAAAACTGGCTGAACCCGCCCGATCTGGTGCGCCGCGAGCCGGAGGTGGTGGCCGGCTATCCCGACCGCATTCTGCCGGTGGACGAGGCAGCGGCGGCGGTGCTGAAGAAGCGCACGCTCACCAATCTCTACAATCAGCGCCCCGCCTGGCTCGACCACGCCCACCGGGCGCTGGATGAGGCGGTGGCGGGCGCCTATGGCTGGCCCGCCGACCTGTCGGACGATGATGTGCTGGCGAAGCTGTTTGCGCTGAATCAGGCGCGGGCGGGGAAGGCATGATCATCACGGAGAGTTTTCCTGGCGATCACGCCGAGGATGTGAAAGACGTCCAAAACGATGCGTATGGCGATGCCGTTGGCCTGATCGCCAGCCGGGCTAGCAACGCGTATCTCTTCGCCTGCCGAGTGCTTGATGTGAGCGACGATTTTTCCGACGCCCTTTTTGAGAAACGCGGCCATTTCGATCACCGCGACGTCCAGGACCTGCACGATATCCTCGCGGCGATATGGCGATACTCAACATCCAGGACTGATCCAGCACTGCCGTTCCCGGAGCTGGCGCCGGAGAGGGTTTTAGAGGAATGGATGTCCTGGCTTTCTGAACAACTCGATTTTCTGGAAACGGAAGTCATTTGGGTTCGCAGCGTCGCTCAAGCAGGCGCAGGACTAAGAAGTGATCCCATTGGTGAACGCCTGAGGCCAGCGCTCGAGATTATTTGGGAGCGTTACCGACACCTCGCGCCATTTCTAGACGAATGGCACGCAAAGCGATTTCCTGAACACTATGAATGATCGAGACGCCATGACCGACATCGACACCATGCCGGTGGACGAGGCAGCTGCGGCGGTGCTGAAAGAGCGCACGCTCACTAATCTTCACAATCAGCGCCCGGCCTGGCTCGACCACGCCCACCGGGCGCTGTATGAGCCGCTGGCGGGCGCCCATTGCTGGCCCGCCGACCTGTCGGACGATGATGTGCTGGCGAAATTGTTCGCGCCCAATCAGGCGCGGGCGGGTAAGGGGTAAGGCGGACCGCCTGACGGAACCCCGCCCCCGCCTCGTTCGCTAGATAAGGCCAAGCAAAAAGCCGAGGTCCGCCATGGTGTCCGCCATCCTCTCCAACCGGTATGTGGCCGCGGTGCGCCGCGCGGCGACGGATGCGGGGCAGGAGAATTTGTCCTTCATCGCCGGGGGTGTGGCGTTTTTCGGCTTTCTGGCGATCTTTCCCGCCCTTGGCGCGTCGATCATGATCTGGGGCCTGATCGCAGAGCCGGGCGAGATCGAAACGCGCCTGGCGCGCTTTGGCGAGATGATGCCGCCGGCCGCATGGGAGGTGATCTCCGGCCAGCTGGAACGCATCGCCGGCGGGTCCGGCGCGGGGCTGGGCCTGGGCGCCGGGATCGCGCTGCTCGTGGCGTTCTGGAGCGCGGCGAAGGGGGCGCGCGCCCTGATCGCGGCGATGCATTTCTCCTATGGCGAGCGCGACACGCGCGGGTTTATCAAGAGCAATCTGGTGGCGCTTCTGTTCACCGTCGCCGGCATTCTTTACGCCGTGACGACGCTGATCCTGGTGGGGGCGATCCCGGCCGTCCTGGCGGCGGTGAGCCTTGGGACGCTGGCTGAAGCGGGCGTGGAGGCGGCGCGCTGGGTGATCGCGGTGGCGCTGTTCGCGCTGGCTTTAAGCGCGCTGTATCGCTGGGCGCCGGACCGAAAGCGCAAGCCCGGCTGGAAATTGCTGGCGCCGGGCGCGGTGGCGGCCACCCTTTTGTGGATCGTCGCCAGCTTCGGGTTCTCGCTCTACACCGCCAATTTCGCCGACTATAATGCGACCTTCGGGGCGCTGGGCTCGGTGGCGGTGCTGATGCTGTGGATGTGGATCAGCGCCTTCATCGTGTGCTTCGGCGCAGTGCTGAACGCTGAGCTGGAGCCGGGCGGGCGCCCTTGACCCCATGGACCGCCGCGCCGATGCTCGCCGCGCTTTGAACCAAGGAGGGGCGGCGTGGACGACTATATCAGGCAGGCGATCCGGACGATTCCAGACTACCCCAAGCCGGGAATCATGTTCCGCGACGTCACCACGCTGCTGGGTGATGCGCGCGCGTTTCGCGGCGCCGTGGACGCCATGGTCTTTCCCCATGCCGGCGCCAAGATCGACAAGGTCGCCGGGATCGAGGCGCGCGGCTTCATTCTGGGCGGCGCCGTGGCCCACCAGCTCTCTGTGGGCTTCATCCCCGTGCGCAAGAAGGGCAAGCTGCCCCACACCACCCTGTCCCAGACCTATGAGCTGGAATACGGCGTCGACGAGGTGGAGATCCACACCGACGCCGTGGCGCCCGGCGAACGCATCCTGGTGGTGGACGACCTGATCGCCACCGGCGGCACGGCCGAGGCCGCGATCCTGCTGCTGCGCAAGGCCGGCGCCGAAGTGGTCGGCGCCAGCTTCGTCATCGATCTTCCCGATCTTGGCGGTACGAAGCGCCTTGACGCCATGGGCGTGAAGTCGGCCTGCCTCACGGCGTTCGAGGGCGATTAGGACCGGCGTTGGACTCTGCGGAGAAACGGCGGATATTGAAGCCATGCAGACCCGCGCCTCCCACATTCTGGTGGTCGATGACGACGACCGCATCCGCGAGCTTCTGACGAAGTTCCTGCGCGAGCGGGGCCTGCGCGTCTCTGCGGCGCCGGACGGCGAAACCGCGCTGGCGCTGCTGTCCCAGATGCGCTTCGATCTGGTGATCCTGGACGTGATGATGCCGGGCGTGGACGGCTTTAAGGTTACTGAAACCGTGCGCGAAAGCTCTGATACGCCGATCCTTCTGCTCACCGCGCGCGGCGAGCCGGAGGACCGCATCAAGGGGCTGAGTCTTGGCGCCGACGATTACCTGGCCAAACCCTTCGAGCCCGAAGAGCTGGTCTTGCGCGTGGAGGCGATCCTGCGCCGGGCGCGGCCGCGGCGCAAAGGCCCCAGAGAAGTGCGCTTCGGGCCGTGGGGGTTCACGCTGTCCACCGGCCAGCTGGTGCGCGAGGGCGCGTCGGTGCGCCTCACCGGGGGCGAAGCGGCGCTGCTCACCGCGCTCGCCAGCGAGCCGGGCGAGCCGGTGTCGCGCCTCACCCTGTCGGAGCGCGCCGCCAACGGCGCCGGCGAGCGGGCGGTGGATGTGCAGATCACGCGCCTGCGCCGCAAGCTGGAGACCGATCCCAAGGCGCCTGTCTGGGTGCAGACGGTGCGCGGCGAAGGCTACAAGCTGGTGGCCGAGCCGGTGACCGCCGGCGATCGGCGGGCCTAGGCCATGCGGCTGTCCATCAAGCGCTATCTGCCCACCGGCCTGTTTCAGCGTTCGCTTTTGATCATCGTGCTGCCGGTGGCGCTGATGCAGGTGGCGGTGACGTGGGCGTTCTTTGAACAGCACTGGCAGACCACCACCGCGCGGCTGTCGGAGAGCGTCGCCGGCGACGTGGCCATGGTGGTGGCGCTTTATGAGCGCGCCGGCCCGTCCGGGTTTGACGAGATCGCGCGCACGGCCTTCGACACGACGGGCCTCAGCGTGGACCTGCGCGAGGACGAGGCCCTGCCGGCGAGCCGGCGCACGGCGTTCTTCCGGGTGCTGGACCGCACGCTGCGCAGCGCCCTCTCGGCCCGGCTCAACGATGCGTTCTGGTTCGACACCACGCGCTATCCTGAATATGTCGACATCCGCGTGTCGGTGGATGGCGACGTGCTGCGCTTCATCGCCGTGCGCGACCGGGTGTTCGCCACCACCGGGCATATCTTCGTAATCTGGCTGTTCGGCGCCAGCCTGCTGCTGACGGCGGTGGCGATCATCTTCATCCGCAATCAGGTCAAGCCGATCCGCCAGCTCGCCGAGGCCGCCGAGGCGTTCGGGCGCGGCCAGGATCTGGAGCGTTTCAAGCCCGCCGGCGCGCGCGAGGTGCGCCAGGCCGCGCTCGCCTTTATGGACATGCGCGGGCGGCTGAAACGCCATATGGAGCAGCGCACCCAGCTGCTCGCCGGCGTCAGCCATGATCTGCGCACGCCGCTGACGCGCCTGCGCCTGCAGCTGGCCATGATGCCCGCCAGCGACGAGCGCGAGGCGGCGAGGCGCGACATCGCGGAGATGGAGGCGGCGCTGGAGGAATATCTCGCCTTCGCCCGCGGTCAGGCCGGCGAGGAGCCGGGCCGGGTGGACCTGGTGGTGCTGTGCGAGACCCTGGGCGACGACGCGGCGCGCGAGGGCGTGGATCTGCAGCTGGATCTGGAGGAGGGGCTCAGCGTGCACGGGCGCGAAAACGCCCTGAAGCGCGCCCTCGCCAACCTGGTCCAGAACGCCGCCGCCCACGCCGGGACGGTCACCTTGAGCGCCCGCCGCAACGGCCTGCGCGCGGATATCTGCATCGATGACGACGGTCCGGGCATCGCGCCGGAAGCGCGCGAAGAGGCGTTCCGCCCGTTCAGCCGGCTTGATGAAAGCCGCAACGCCAACCGCACCGGCGTCGGCCTGGGGCTCGCCATCGCCCGCGACACGGTGCGCGCCCATGGCGGCGAGCTGCGCCTGGAGCATTCACCTCTGGGCGGCCTTCGGGCCCGGGTCAGCCTGCCGATCTGAGGCTGGCCCGCCGCTTGCGTCGCGCTTCAAGATCGTGACTATGGCTGGCCGGGGAGCGCCAACATGAAACATTTTCTGGGCTTTGCACTGGCGGCGATGTTGACGCTGGCCGCATTCGCCGCGAGCACGGCGGCGCCGGCGAGCGCGCAGGCGCTGGGCCCTGAGGGCCGCGTCTACGCCGTGGAGACGCAAGACGGGCGCTATAACGCCCAGTTCCGGCGCGGCGGACGCTATGAGGACAGCCGCGGCGCCACCGGCTTCTGGCAATTTGACGGGCGGACGCTGTGCGTCATCGTGCGGCCTCCGCGCGGCATGGAGTACGAAACCTGCATGCCCTGGCGCGATGTGGGTGTGGGCGAGCGCTTTGAAAGCCGCGCCTGGACGCCCGACGGCTCGCCGGCGCGGATCACCCGCGTCGAGTAGGCGTTACAGAGCGGGGCTGCAGTGTTAAGCTTTGGGTAACGCATCGGTCGGGGGGGCCGGAGCGAGCCATTCGAGGGATTTCACCATGGGCCGTATTCTCGGGCGCACCGCCAACGCCACTTTCACGATCTTCTTGTCGTTCGTTCTGTCCTACGTGATGCTCATCGCGCTGGCCCTGCTCTATCCCGAAGGCCTGAACTGGATGGTTCAGCGCGCCAAGGAATTCGAGGCCGTGATCGTCCAGCCCGACATTCCGGTCCAGTACCGGGTCTGGCTCGATCTGCTGATCGAGGAGGGCGCGATCCTCCTGCTGTTCTTCACGGTGTTCGCCCGGATCATCCTGGCCATCGTGCTGTCTATGCTCACCGCGGCCGTGCCGTCCTCCATGAAGGGCGGGCGCTAGGGATCACGGCGTCCGGCGCGGCTCGCGCGGCAGGGGCGTCGGCGCGAGACCCGCATAGAGGCGGTAAAGCGCGCACTAGAGCTATTTCGGTCGATTCTGATCGACCAATATCGCTCTAACTCTTTGGCTTGTCGCCTTTTCGAACCGCGAAACCGGTACCCACTTTCGCTGAAAATGCTCTAGCGGAAGGGCGGCTCGTCAAAGCTTCGAAGCTTGCGCGAGTGCAGGCCCGCCGAGCCTTCACGCTTGAGACTCTCCACCGCCTCGATCCCCGCCGCCAGGTGCTCGCTGACGCTTTTCTGATAAAAGCGATTGGCCGCGCCGGGCAGTTTCAATTCGCCATGGAGCGGCTTGTCCGATACGCATAAAAGCGTGCCGTAGGGCACCCTTAAGCGAAATCCGTTGGCGGCGATGGTGGCGCTTTCCATGTCCACGGCGATGGAGCGCGACTGGTTGATGCGCCGCGCCTCCTGCAGATAGCGCAGCTCCCAGTTCCGGTCGGCGTAGGTGACCACCGTGCCGGTGCGAAGGCGGCGCTTCAGCGCCTCGCCGGAATCGCCGGACACCGTCTCCACCGCCTTTTGCAGGGCCACCTGGATCTCCGCGATGGGCGGGATCGGGATCTCCACCGGCAGATCCTTGTCCAGCACGCTGTCATATCGAAGATAGGCGTGAGCCAGGACATAGTCGCCCAGCCGCTGGGAATGGCGAAGCCCGCCGCAATGGCCCACCATCAGCCAGCATTCAGGCCGCAGCACGGCGAGATGGTCGGTGATCGTCTTGGCGTTGGACGGTCCCACCCCGATATTCACCAGCGTGATGCCGCGCCCGTTGGGGGCGACCAGGTGATAGGCCGGCATCTGGAAGCGCCGCCACGGCGCGGCCGCGATCTCTCCGACGGGATCTTCGGAGTCCGCGGTGACGCGCACGAAGCCGGCGGCGGACAGGGCCTCGTAGTCGTTATCGCCCTTCAGTTGCTCGGCGGCCCACTCCACGAAGGCGTCCACATAGCGGTGATAGTTTGTGAACAGGATGAAATCCTGCACATCCTCGCTGGGCGTGCCGGTATAATGCTTGATGCGCTGGAGCGAATAATCGGTGCGCGCCGCATCGAACAGCGACAGGGGACGCGGGACCCCCGGCAGGCTAGGCCGGTCGCCATTGGGCAGGGCGTCGTCCACCATGGCCAGATCGGCGTAGGGGAAGTGGCGCACCAGCTCGGCCGGGCTCGCCGCATCCATGTCGAGGCCCTCAGCGCCGTCCAGCACGTAGGAGAAGGGGATCTCCTGGGTGGACAGGCCGGTCTCGATCTTGATGGGGTATTCACCGGCCAGAAGCTCGATCTGCTCCACAAGATAGCGCCGGAAGCGCGCCGGATTGGTCACGGTGCGCGCATAGACCCCGGCTTCGGAGAACTTGCCGAAGGCCCGGCTCACCGGCGGCACGGCGCCTTCGGGCAGATAGGTGATGCGCAATTCCGGATAGGAGAACGCGCCGGCGTAGCGCTCGGCCTCGCTGGGCGGCGGTCCGCCGTCCAGATAGATTTTCAGCTCGTCGCGCAGGGCCGTCACCGAGCCCTCATAGAGCTCGGCCATGCGCTCCACGGCTTCCTGGGCTGTTGCGGCCTTCTTGAAGGTCTTGGCGACCGCTTCTGCGGAAACGAGGCTGGCCGAGCTCACCTAGTCCTCGCGCTTCACGAACGTCACGGTGAACAAAGGATCGCCGTTGAAGGCCGGCTTGGTGTCGCCGTTCTCTTCGATGGAGTGGAACACGGTGGGCTCGATTCGCCCTTCCATGCGGTATCCGCGCTCGGACATGCGTCCGCGGTGAAATTCCAGCGCTGCGGCGGAAAAGGTCTTCGCCAGGAAGGTGATGCGGTGCGGTTCGTCGGCCATGGTGAGCCTCCTTTCAAATCAGTCATCCCTCGCTGGATAGCCGTTTCCAGGCCCGGTTTAAAGCGCGGCGCGCGCGAGAAGTTCACTCCAGGGTCAATCCGCGCCGCAGCGTCCGCCGGTGAGCCGCGCCACGACGGCGGGATCGGCGTCGGTTTGCGCCGGCTCCAGCTCCAGTGCGCACGCCATTACGGCGTACAGATTGACGTTCTCGAACGGCGCGGCGCTTATCCCTTGGTCAAAGCGCGGACCGGCGCCGATGAAGGTCGCGGCCATCTCGGGTGCTGCGTTGTCATAGCCATGGACGCCGGGATAGGGCGCGCGGGGGGAGGTGACGAGGCTCGGCGCACTCAGCGCCCAGCCCACATCGGCCAGAACGAACAGGTCCGGGCCGCGCGTGGGGTGATCGAAGCGGAAGCGGTCCGGGGTTTCGCCGCGCCGCCAGACCTGCATCCGGGGATGGGCGCCGTTCAACGCGTCATGGGCCGCATCGATGGCGGCGGGCTCCCCGAACATCGTCACGAAAGGACGAAGGCCGGCGCCGTGGCGGCCCTCCATCTCAGGGGCGTGGAGGCTGTCGAAGTCGATCAGCTCATCGAGTGCGATGGTCTGGTCAAAATCCAGCTGCGCCATGCCGTGATCGGAGACGACCATGATGTTCGTGGTTTCAAGCAGGCCCCGCGCGCGCAGGCCCTCCACCAGCTGGCCCACATAGCCGTCCACCTCGGCCACGGCCTGCGCGGTGCGGGCGTCCTCGGGGCCGAAGGCGTGACCGGCGGTGTCCACCCGGTCGAAATACACCGCGGCGAAGCGCGGACGTTCATCGGCCGGACGATCAAACCAGGACAGCACCGTATCGACGCGCTCCTGATAGGGCTTTTCATGCTCATAGGGCGACCAGTCAGTGGGCCGCACGCCGTCGATGGCGGTCTCAGATCCCAGCCAGAACATCACACCGGTGGCCAGGCCCTGGCGCTCCGCGGTGATCCAGATCGGTTCGCCGCCCCACCATTTGGGATCGCTGGTGGAGATCCCGTTCACAAACGTCTCGCCGGTCCCGGAGTCGTAAGGCGCGTTGGTCACCATGCCGTGGGTCTCCGGATAGAGGCCCGTGGCGATGGAATAAAAGTTCACGAACGTCACCGACGGCATGACCGGGATCATCGCCTCGGCGGTCGTTCCGCGCGCCGCCAGCGCCTGCAGATTGGCCGCGCCGTAGCGCTCCACCATGTCGGGTCGCAGGCCGTCGAGCCCGATCAGGAGCACGCGTTCCGGTTCGGACGCAGCCCGGGACGGCGTGGCGTGCGGCGCTTGCGTAACGCAGGCGGTGAGCGCGAGGGCGGCGCAGAGCCCCGCAACGGTGCGTAAAGCGGTCATCATCGAATCCCCATTCTGACCAGGGCCGTGATAGGCGGTCGAGGTGACCTCTCTGTGACAATTGCGATCTGGCCGCAGTGCAGCAAAACCGCTATGCGGGTCGTCACTTTCCCCAACAGGACCAACGCCCATGACCGCCCCCCGCCTCTATGACTGGACCGTGATGAAATTTGGCGGCGTGTCCGTCGCCGATCCCGCGCGCTGGACCACCATCGCCGCGCTGGCGAAGGTGCGCCTTCAAGACGGCGGCAAGGTCCTCATCGTCCATTCCGCGCTGGCCGGCGTCTCCAACGCCCTCGAAGCGCTGCCCGGTGAAGCGCTGGCGGGGCGCGGCGAGGCGGCGGCCGACGCGGTCAAGCAAATCCATCGCGACTTCGCCGCCAAGGCCGGGCTCGACGCCGACGCGCTCCTGTCTGCGGCGTTTGAAACCCTGGACCGGCTCAGCGCCGGGGTGGCGCTGATCGGCGAGGCGAGCCCGCGCGTGCGCGCTGAAGTTCTGGCGCTGGGCGAATTGATGGCGAGCCGGCTGGGCCTTGCATGCCTTGAAGCCGAAGGCCTCACCGCGTCCGGCCTTGACGCCCGCGAGGCGCTGGCCGCGCAAAATGACGGCGAGGACGCCCGCGCCTATCTCGATAACGCCGTGTCCGACGCTGCGGACAGTGAGCTTGCAGAGCGCCTGTCCGGCGAGACTCTGGTGCTCACCCAGGGCTTCATCTGCCGCAATGGGCGCGGCGAGACCTGCCTTCTGGGCCGGGGCGGATCGGACACCTCGGCGGCCTATTTCGCCGCCAAGCTGCAAGCGCAAAAGCTGGAGATCTGGACCGACGTGCCGGGCCTGTTCAGCGCCGATCCGCGCCTCACCGCCGGGGCGCGCCATTTGCGGGCGCTGTCCTATGAGGAGGCCCAGGAGATCGCCACCATGGGCGGCAAGGTGCTGCATCCGCGCTGCATCGGCCCGGCCCGGCGCGCCGGCGTGCCCATGGAGGTGCGCTCCACCCTGCGCCCTGATCTTGCGGGCACGGCCATCACGTCCGAGCCCGGCGACGACGCGCCGCGCCTGAAAGCGGTGTCGGTGAAATCCGGCGTGCGCCTGGTGGTGATGGAAGGCTCCGGCATGTGGCGCCAGGCGGGTTTCCTGGCCGAGGTGTTCGCCGCGTTCAAGGCGGTGGGCGTGTCGGTGGATCTGGTCTCCACGTCGGAAACCAACATCACCGTGAGCCTTGATCCCGATCCCGGCCTTGATCAGGCGCGCCTGTCGCGCCTGAGGGCGGCGCTGGAGCCTTTGTGCCGGGTGAAGATCATCGAAAATGCGGCCGCCGTGAGCCTTCTGGGCTATGGCATAAGGCGCATCCTGCACCAGCTCGCCCCGGCGCTGGAGATGTTCCAGGACAAGCCGATCCTTCTGGTGAGCCAGGCGGCCAACGACCTGAACTTCACCGTGGTGGTCAATGAGAGCGAGGGCCGCACCCTGGCCGCGCGCCTGCATGAAGAGCTCATCGGCCCGGCGCCGGAAGGCCCGGTCTTTGGCCCCAGCTGGTCGGAGATTCAAGGCCCGGCCCGCAATCGCGAGCCCCGCCCGGATCCGTGGTGGATGGGCAAGCGCGACGCGCTTTTGAAAGCCGCGCCGCAAACCGGCGGGCTTTATGTCTATGACCTCGACACCGTGCGCAATCGCGCCGGCGCCGTGGCGGGGCTGAAGAGTCTCGACCGCGCCTTCTACGCCATGAAGGCCAACAACCATCCAGACGTGCTGCGCACGATCCGCGAGGCCGGTTTGGGGTTTGAATGCGTGTCGCCGGGCGAGATCGCGCGCCTGCGCGAAACCTTCCCCGATCTTCTCATGGACGAGGTGTTGTTCACCCCCAATTTCGCCCATCGCTCCGAATATGAGGCGGCGCGGGCGCTGGGCGTCAATCTCACCATTGACGGGCTTCATCCGCTCACTGAATGGCCCGACGTGTTCAAGGGCGCGCGGGTGATCCTCAGGATCAATCCCGACCGCGCCCGCGGCCACCATGAGCATGTGAAGACCGCCGGCCCGAAGGCGAAGTTCGGCATTCCGCTCGCCGCCCTTTCCGACGCGCGCGAGGCCGCGGCGAAGGCCGGCGCCACGGTGGTGGGTCTGCACGCCCACGCCGGATCCGGCGTCACCGAGCCGGGACACTGGCGCGAGATCGGCGCGATCCTCGCCAAGGCCGCCGAAGGGTTCTCAGATGTGGAGATCCTCAATGTGGGCGGCGGGCTCGGCGTTCCCGAAAACGCCGACGCGCCGGCGCTGGATCTGTCAAAAGTGGACGAGGATGTGGCGACGCTGAAACGCGCCCATCCCGGCTACCAGATCTGGATGGAGCCGGGCCGCTATCCGGTGGCCGAGTCCGGCGTGCTCCTGTCGCGCGTCACCCAGGTCAAGCACGCCTTCGGGGCGCGCTTCATCGGGCTGGGCACCGGCATGAACTCGCTCATCCGCCCGGCGCTCTATGGCGCGCGCCACGAAATGGCGAACCTCACGCGGCTGGGCGAAGCGGCCTCGGGCCTCGCCTCCATCGTGGGTCCGATCTGCGAAAGCGCGGACCTCCTGGGCGCCGAACGCCTGATGCCGGAAACCTTCGAAGGCGACGTCATGCTGATCGCCGAAGCCGGCGCCTACGGCGCGGTGATGGCCTCGCGGTATAATCTGCGGGAGCCGGCAGGGGAGACGGTGATTTTGGGCGGCGGCTGCCCCCTCCCCTTGATGGGTGCGGTGTGATGACGAGCGCCTGTTCTGCAAAGGCAGGCGCCGCCACCCCTCCGCCCCGCGCTGACGCGCGGCGCACCTCCCCCATCAAGGGGGAGGACAGAGGCGTAGAGTCCAGCCAGAACGCACCAAGGCTCAAGACAGACGCTGCGCTCCTGTCCCTCCCCTGGATGGGGAGGGTGGGCGCGCCGGTAGGCGCGGTCGGGTGGGGTGAGATCACGGGCGCGAACACTCATGAGGTTGGCGCAACCACCCCCTCCTCCGTGCGCTTCGCCGGGCGTTCGCCTGTTCGATCGATCCCCCGGATCAATCTTGGCAGGCTCACCCCCTCCCCCCATCAAGGGGGAGGAAAAGGCTCGCCGCTATTCCACGCCGGGCCGGGTCTTCGGATCGAGCTGATCGAGCGCCTGCAGAAGCGCAGCGGTGTGGACGGGAAGCCCGGTCTCGTTCATGCGGGCCAGCACCGCGTCGCAGGCGCGGTCCAGTGCGCTTTCCCACTCTGCGCGCACGGCGTCGGCGTCGGTCTTGTCCGGGGCGGCGTATTCGCGCCATTCAAAATAGCTCGCCAGCACCCCGCCGGCATTGGCGAGAATGTCCGGCGCGCTCCAGCGGCCGCGTTTTTCCAGCACGGCGTAGCCGCGGCGCGTCACCGGGGCGTTGGCGATCTCCACGATGGCTGACGCTGCGACGTCCTTCGCGCAGCGCGCCGTGATCACGTCGGAGCGCGCGGCCAGCACCAGCACATCGGCGTTGATCTTCAGAATGTCGATGGGATCGGCCGGATCGCCCACGCGGCCCGTCTTCGACTTACGCGCGTCAAGCTCCTGCGCATCGATCCCGTCAGGATCATGGGCGAGACTTCTGGAATCGGCGGCGGCCACCAGTGTCGCGCCGTCTTTCAGCGCCGCCTCCACAAAGCCGCGTGCGCCCTTGCCATAGCCGTGGATGGCGATGCGCGGCTTTTGCGCCCCGCCGCATTCGCGCGCAAGGCGGCGATAGACCCGCCAGGCGCCTTCGCCCGTGG
Organism: Apolloniradiicaulis salifontis; assembly: GCF_053756655.1. Lineage (NCBI taxonomy): Bacteria > Pseudomonadati > Pseudomonadota > Alphaproteobacteria > Maricaulales > Maricaulaceae > Apolloniradiicaulis > Apolloniradiicaulis salifontis. The sequence continues at coordinate 2,669,272 of NZ_CM132387.1, read as the reverse complement.
CGCCGGCGCGAAGCGCCAGCCCGCCCTTGTCCGCCGGCAATCCGGTCACGGGGGCCCTTGAGTCGCCCGGCCTGATTCCCAGCGCCTGCGCCATGGCGGCCATCTCGTCCGGCCCTGTCGCCACGTCCGGCGCCGGCACGTCGCTGTCCGGGTCGATCACGTCCTTGAAGGCGAGGGCGTAACTGGCGGCGATCTCGGCTTTCTGCTCGTCGGAGAGATCGCCCGCGTCGACCCGCACCGCGCCCTTGGCGCCGCCGAAGGGCAGGCCCAGAAGCGCGCATTTCAGGCTCATGAGGAGCGCCAGGCGTTCAGCCTCGTCCATGTCGGCGTCGGCGGAAAACCGCACGCCGCCCTTGGTGGGCTCACCGGCCTGGGCGAAGCGCACGCGGAACGCGTCCAGCTTGCCGTCCGGGCCGTCTATCTCTGCCTCCAGCCGGTCGCTGGGCGCGTCCAGCATCTTCACCGCGGCGCGGATCTTGTCGTCGCCATGGCTCCTGGCGATGTGGTCGATGCGCTTGCGGGCGTCTTTCAAGGGATCGTAGGCGATCATGGCGCTCTGTCTTTTGTTGCGACATCCTATAACTGGCGCTGTCGTGGGGAGTTTCAAATCGGAAGCGGCGCACCGGCGCCCGTTTGCGTTTTCCCGCCCACCTCGCTTAGGGTCGCGGCCTCAAACATTTCGGGGAGCGAACATGCTGAAATCCTTCATCACCGCGCTGGGCGCGGCGCTGGTTCTCACCGCGCCGAGCCTGGCGCAGGACGCCGAGACACGCGCGGCCGATATTCCTGAGCCGCGCAGCTGGGAAAGCCGGGGCGAGATCACCGCCAACGGCGAGCGCGTGCGCTACCGGGTCGTCGCCGGCGAGACCTATCTGCGCAATGATGACGGAGAGCCCACCGGCTCAATCTTCTCCACCGCCTATATCAAGGACGGCGAGAACGATCCGCGCACGCGGCCCGTCGCTTTTGTGTTCAATGGCGGGCCGGGTTCGGCCTCGCTGTGGCTTCACATGGGCGTGATCGGTCCGAAACGCGTCGTGCTGCCCAGCGAACCGCCGGGCGATGACGGCGCGGCGCCGTTCGACGTGCGCGACAATCCTGAAACTTTGCTTGGCGAGGCTGATCTGGTGTTCATCGATCCGGTGGGCACCGGCTGGAGCCGGGCGCTGGGCGACACCGACGCCGCGGAGGAATTCTGGGGCGTGGACGAGGACGCCGCCTCCATCGCCGAATTCATCCGCCGCTGGCTGGCGGAAAACCGCCGCTGGGCCTCGCCGAAATATCTTGTGGGTGAAAGCTATGGCACCACGCGCATCGGCGCGCTGATGCGCCAGCTGGAATCGGGGTGGAACGACGTGTCCATCAACGGGGTGGCGCTGATCTCCACCGTGCTGGATTTCAAGCTCGACCACACCGCGCCGGGCAATGATATCGGCTATATCGGGCTGATGCCCGGCTACGCCGCGGCGGCCTGGTATCACGAGCAGATCGACCGCAGCGCTTGGAATGGCGACTACGACGCCTTCCTCGATGACGCCCGCGCCTTCGCCACCGACGAGTACCTGCCCGCTCTGGTGCGCGGCGCCACACTGCCGGCGCAAGACGAGCAGCGCGTCATCGCGCGCCTGTCCGACTTCATCGGCCTGTCGGAGGACTATCTGCGCCGGGCCAATATGCGGGTCTCGCTGTCGAATTTCCGCACCGAGCTGTTGCGCGATCAAGGCCTCAGCGTCGGGCGTTTTGATGCACGCTTCACCGGGATCGAGCCGGACGCCATCTCCGACAGCCCCGAAGGCGACCCGTCGGGTTATGGCATCGACGGCGCGTACACTGCGGCGATGCTGGACTATTTCACCCGCGATCTCGGCGTCGACATCACCGAGCCATACACCACGCTGGGCGGCGTGCGCGAATGGAACTGGGACGCCGGTCCGGCGGGCGGCGACAATTCCTATGTCAATGTCTCGCCCTGGCTGGAGCGGGCCATGCGCCAGAACAGTGATCTGCGCGTACTGGCGGCGAACGGGATCTATGATCTCGCCACGCCCTTCTTCGCCACCGAGATGACGTTCAACCGGCCCGGCTATGACCAGGACCGGGTAACGTTCACCTATTATCCGGCCGGCCACATGATGTATCTGCACCAGCCGAGCATCGAGCAGCTGGGCCAGGACCTGCGCGACTTCGTCGAGTAGGCTCATAAGCCACAGGAAAAGGGCGCTGGCGGACATCCGCTCAGCGCCTTTTTTGTGTCTGCGGGCGGGCGTCAGTCCTCGCCCAGGCGGAACAGGGCGTCGTCATAGGGGACGCCGGTTTCAAACCGGGTCCAGTAGATCTCGTTGGCCTTCACGCCGTCATAATACAGCCGCACCCGGCCCGGCTGCAGCCAGCCGCCGTCCTCATTGCGGTAGAACTGGGAATAAATCCGCTCATGCCAGCCGCGCGGCGTGTCAAAGCCGACCCGCACCACGGAAAAATCGCCTTGGCGGATATTGAACAGCGTCTCGCCGCCGGCCGGATCGTTCACCTGCACGGTATAGGCCGGCGCGCCGTCCACATAATCGTCGGGCAGGCGATCAACGCCATAGCCCGCGTCCAGCGCGTGGCGGATTACTCCAAAGCCGAAATTTGACGCCCAGCGCTCTGAATCCGCGTCCTCTTCGACGCGGCCGTTCTGATCATAGGTGTGACGGCCGTCAAAGGCGATCTGGAAGACCGGCTCGCCGTTCGCCAGGCCCTCGATGCGCACCCGGCCGTCGGCGGCGTGGGCGGCGTCTTTGGAGACCGGATAGACCCGCCACATGCAATAGGGCTCATAGCGCACGAAATCTTGCGACCCGCGCCAGAACAGGCCGTAGCCCTCCATGAAGAGGCTGTCCGGATTGACCCACGCCTCCCCGCCGGCGGCCTCATAGGCGGCGGCCACGATCTGAGGCCCTGTGAGCGCATCAGGCTCGGTCACGGGCGGCGCTTCGGCGAGGGCGCCTGCGCCAGGGTAAACGACCCCGCTGGCGAGAAGGACGAGACAGGCGGCGATGCGGATCATGGCGGCTCCCCGGATTATTTTCGTGCAAGGCCCTTGCCTCGCATGGGTCTTAAAATGGTATACCATTTCAAGACGGGGTCGGCGAGACGGCCCGCGCCATATTCTGGGGAGATTTCATGAAGCTGTTGCGCTCCGCCACGCTCACCGTGGCCGATCTGGACGCCGCCATCGCCCGCTACCGCGATTATCTTGATTACACCGTGGTCCATGAAGGCGAGATGTCCGCCGACCTCGCCGCCTTTCTGCATGCCCCGAAATCTGAAGGCGCGCGCTATTGCGTCATGCAGCCGGCGTCGGGCGTGGAGATCTATCTGCGCCTGGTGGAGCAGCCGAGCGTGGCGGGCTATACGCCGCTCACCAGCTATGGCTGGGCCGCTATCGAGGTCTGCGTCCAGGACGTGCTGGCCGCCCATGAGCGCATCAAGCTCTCGCCCTTTGAGGTGATCGGCCCGCCGCGCGAGATCGAGGGCCTGCCCGCCATTTATCCCATGCAGATCAAGGGTCCGGACGGGGAGATCGTCTATCTCACCCAGATTCGCGATAATCTGCCGGCCTATGATCTGCCGCGCGCCGCTGCGCCCATCGACCGGCTCTTCATCCTGGTGGTGGGCTGCTCGGACATGCACGCCAGCCTGAAATGGTTCGATGAGACGCTGAATTTCGAGACCGGGCGGGTGATGGAGATCGAATATCACATGCTCGCCGACGCCTACGGCACGCCGCGTAGCGAGATGCACACCATCGCCACCGGCATTCACGGCCGCGACGTGTTCCTGGAGCTGGACCAGTATCCAAAAGCGGCCACCGCGCGGCCCAAGCATGCCGGCATGCTGGATCCCGGCGCGGCTCTGGGCGGCTTCCTGCATCCTGATTTCGACAGCCTGAAGGGCTGGATCAGCGAACCCGCGGCGCGCGCCGAGGCGCCCTATAACGGCAAGCGCGCCGGGATTCTTCAGGGTCCGGACGGATTGCTTGTGGAGGTGGTGGAGCTTTAGCGGCGCGCTGCGCTCTCAAAATCATCGTGAATTCCAGGACAAGCGCGCAGATCCGGGACCTCGTCCATCCTCCGGCAAGAGGTCCAGGCTCGGCGCCCTTGCAGGGCTTGGCCGGGAATTCACAATTGCAGGATGGGCTATCGGATGCACCAGATCGTTCTCAAACACGCCATCGACCACAAGCCCCGCGCGGATGATTTCGAAATCATCGATGCGCCGCGTCCCGCCTGCCCGGACGGCGGCGTGGTGGTGAAGCTCTCCCATGTCTCCATGGACCCCTATGTGGGCGCGCGCCTGCGCGGGCGGCACATGGGCGAGCCTGCGCCGAAACCGGGCGAAGAGGCGATCCCCGGCCATGGCGTCGGCGTGGTGGTGGAGAGCCGCAGCGATACGGTCGGCGAGGGCGACGCCGTGCATCTGATGGCGGCGGGCTGGCGCGAATACGCCGCCGCCGACGCGGGCGCCGTGAGACAGATCAACACCGAGACAATTGCGCCCCAGGCCTATCTCTCCGTTCTGGGCATGCCGGGCCTCACCGCATGGGCGGGGATGACGCAGCTGGCCCGCGTGAAGGCAGGCGAGACGGTGCTTATCGACGCCGCCGCCGGCGCGGTGGGCGGAACCGCAGGTCAGATCGCCCGGGCTCGCGGCGCGGCGCGCGTGGTCGGGATCGCCGGCGGGGAGCAGAAATGCGCGCTGGTCACGGACACCTACCGCTTTGACGCCTGCATCGACTACCAGGCGCCGGGCTGGGAGGATGCGCTGAAAGACGCGCTGGGCGGGAGGATCGACGTGCATTTCGAGAATGTCTCTTCGGATATTCTCAATCTCGCCCTGACCCGGATGAAGCCCTATGGCCGGGCGATCCTGTGCGGTCTGGCGGCCCATTATCAGACCGGCCAGCCGGGGCCGGGCATCAATTTCGGGCCGATCATCGGCGCGCGCGCAAGCCTTCACGGGCTGGTGGTCTATGATTTTTATGACCGGTGGGACGTCTTCACCGAGGAGATCGCCCCCTTTGTGCGCACCGGAGAGATCACCATCGCCGAGGATGTCGCGGCGGGTCTCGCCGCCGCGCCCGAAGCGTTTGAACGGCTCATGGACGGGCGTAATCGCGGCAAGGCGCTGATCGCCCTTTGACGGCCCGCCGGCATAGCTGGGGCGTGCGCGGCGCGGTGCGCGTCAAGGGCCGGGCCGTGCATTACCGGCGTGCGGGCAAGCCCGGCGCCCCGGTGGTGATCCTCCTTCACGGGTCCCCGGAAAGCGCTTCGGCGCTGTTCGCGGTGGCGGCCGCGCTTGAAGGCCGGTTCGACGTCATCGGGTTTGACACCCCCGGAAACGGACTTTCGGACCCCTTGGACGTGTCTGATCCATATGCGGACGATTATGCGCGCGCGCTGTTCGCCTTCATGGATGTGATGGGGGTTGAGCGCGCCGGGCTTTACGGATTTCACACCGGCGCCGGCACGGCCATGAGCGCGGCGCTTCTGGCGCCTGAGCGCGTCGCGGCGCTGGCGCTTGACGGCTATGCGGTCTGGACCCCGCAGGAGCGAGACGACCTGCTGGCGCGCTACTGCGTGGTTCACACACCGGTGTGGGACGGGTCGCATCTGGCCCGAATCTGGGCGCGGCTCGAAGAGCAGCTGATCTTCTTTCCGTGGAACACGCCGCGCCTTGATGCGCGTATGGACCTGGCGCCCACCCCAATTGAAGTCCGCCTGCGCCGTTTGCGGGACTGGCTGACGGCGTGGGAGAGTTATCCAGCGCCCTACCGCGCCGCCTTCAATCGCGACGGCCATGTGGGGCCGGATCGCACAGGCGTGCCGACGCTTCTGGGCGCTCAGGCCCGTGATCCTCTGTCCACGCATCTTGTCCGGCTGAGCGACTTAAGCGGGGCCGTTCGGGTCGCCAGCTGGGGCGAGGACCGCGAGCGCGCGCTGAGCGAGATCACGGCCCATCTGTCGGCATATCCCGGCGCGGCGGCCAAGACGCCAGAGCTTGAAACCAAAGCCGGCGATGCAGAGCTTCTCGCCAGCCTCGCCCGGCCCGCCGTCCGCCCTGGCTGGAGTCCGGACGACCATGGCGGATTTCTGCTCAAGCTCTGGCGTGATCTGCGGCTGGAGGCGATCGCCGCCGCGCCCGGTCAGGCGGCGTTGGACGCGGCTCTGGACCCGCTCACGCTGCACCGGCGCGTCACCGCGGCGATCCAGGCCGAAACCGGGCTCTGAGAGCGTTAGCCTGCGATGCCGTCGAGCTCGTTCAGGCTTAAGGCGAGGGCGAGGTTTTGCACCGCCTGCACCGCGGCGCCTTTCAAGAGGTTGTCGAGCGCACACACCATCACCGCATTCAGCCCGTCCGGCGACAGGGCGAACCCGCCGATCACCGCGCCCGGCCCGTTGGCGCCGTCGATGATCTCCGGGATGGACTGGGAGATGCGTAGAAGCGGCTCGCCGTCATAGGCCTTGTGGAACGCAGCGCGCAGGCCGGTCTCGTCCATGGGCTTTTTCAGCGTCAATTGGGCGGTGACGCTCAGTCCGCGGAAAAAAGCGGCCACATGGGGGGAGAAGCGCACGTCCGCGCCCAGATGGCGGGCCATCTCCTGCTCGTGCAGATGGCCGCTCAAGCCATAGGGCATGAGATTGTCCTTGAGCGCCGAGGTGTCGTTCTTGCGGCTGGGGCTGGTGCCGGCGCCGGAATAGCCCGAGACGCCGAACAGATGGGCGGCGCCTTTCAGTTTTTTGCGGACCGGATGGACGCAGAGCTGGCCGGCGGTGGCGTAGCAGCCCGGATTGGAGATGCGGGTGGCGCCCGCCAGCGCCTTGCGGCCGTAAAGCTCCGGCAGGCCGTAGGTCCAGCCATCGTCAAATCGATAGTCCGCCGAAAGATCGACGATCACGGTCTCCGGCGTCGCGGCGTCCAGAGCCGCCACATAGGCCGCCGCCTCGCCGTTGGGCATGGCGAGAATCACCGCGTCGGCGCCGCGCGACGCGATCTCTTCCGGGGTCAGGGCTTCGAACAGCAGGCCCGAGGGGCCGTCCGGCGCCAGGCTGGTGACCGGCTCGCCGGCCATGCCCCGCGACACCGCGAAGTCCAGCGCCATATCGGTGCGCCGGCCCAGAATGGCGATCAGCTCGCGCCCGGTATGGCCGCGCGCGCCCACAAGACCGATGCGTTTCATCACGACTCCTTAAGGGTCGGTGCCAGGCCTGCAATCTGCTCCATCATGGCCGGCATGCGCGACAGATCGGTTTCGCCGCGCTGGAACACCGTCCAGCGGCCAATCTTCACCGCGCCGTCACAGGCGTTGAAATAAAACTCATTGACCGGGTTGTCGCTGCGCGAGCGCCAGTAAAGGCGCGGCGCGTAGGCGATCAGGCGCTTCCACACCGCCCCGCCCAGGCCCTCTCCGCGGGCCTCGTCCAGCACCGCGAACTTGTCCAGATACACCGCGCCGTCCAACCGCGCGGTGATCGCGGCGGCCCGGTAATTCTCGGTGACGAAGGCGTGGTCGAAGTCCAGCTGGTCGAAATAGCCCGGCACCGGCTCGCGCCCGAAGCTCTCCTTGATCAGCGCGGCGGCGCGCGCCTGGTCGAGATCGGCCTTGCGGTCAATGTCCAGCATGCGCTCGCCCCGGCGCACCAGCGTGCCGGCGCCGGCGTGGGTGAAAAGCTCCTTGGCCAGCTGGTCGGGCCGCGTGATGGACACCGAACTCGACAGCGGCAGATCATCCAGCAGGCGCTTGATCTCCTGAAGCTTCAGCCGCATCCCGCCCGACACCCAGTCGGCGGCGAAGAGCTCGTCCTGATCGGTGGCCAGATTGATGGAGGAGATCGCCTGGCCCTTCACGTCCAGAAGCGCGCCGGTCCCGGTGAGAAACACGATCTTGTAGGGCTGCAGCGCATGGACCAGCGCGCGCACCGCGCTGTCGGCGTTGACGTTCACCAGCTTGCCGTCGGCGGTGTCGCCCAGGCATCCAAGGATCGGCGCCTGGCCGGCGCGCGCGGCGGCGGCGACCTGTCCCAAGCGCACCCGTGTGGGCTCGCCCACGCGGCCCAGCTGGGCCTCGTCGATAAGCTCGGCTTCAAATACGCCCGACGGCACGGCGGCGGCGCGGCCGCCGGCGTCGCGCACGGCCTGCACCAGCTTCAGATTGGTGGCGGTGAGGGTGTCGCGCACCACGCCCATGGCGGCGTCCGGGGTTATGCGAAGCCCGTCGCGGCGTTGTTCAGGAAAGCCGGCGGCCTCCAATGCGGTGTTCAGCTGTGGTCCGCCGCCATGGACCACGACCGGCGCCAGACCCACCGATTGCAGGAAGGCGAGGGCGGCCGCCAGCGCGTCCAGCTGCTCCTCGATGATCGCGCCGCCGACTTTCACGACCGCGAAGCGTTCCTGATCCAGCTGCGCGAACCGGTTGAGGTATTCGCGGATCTCCTTGCCGTCGCGCATGTTGGAGAGCAGCTGCACGATGGCCGCGCGCACGGGGGCGCGCTCAGGCGCCTTTTCGGGCGTAGGCCTGCCGGTCAAGGGCCTGTCTGGCACGGTCATGCCGGTCATGGGGCGGCGTCCTGGACCAGGCGCTCCATGATCGCTTTCTGGACATGGAGCCGGTTCTCCGCCTCCTCAATCCCCATGAAGGCGGGGGAATCCACCACTGCGTCGGACATCTTCACATTCCGGCGCATGGGCAGGCAGTGGCTCGCGACGGCGTTGTCGGTGAGCGCCATCTTGGCCTCGTCCACCATAAATCCGGCGCCCTTGGCCCGGTAGGCGGTCTCGCCGCCCCAATTACCGTAGAACGGCAGCGCGCCCCAGCTTTTGGCGTACACGGCGTGGGCGCCGCCATAGGCTTCCTCCACATCGGTGGTGACGGTGAAGTGGGATCCCGCCTCTGCACAGAAGCGCGTGGCCGCGCTCATATAGCGCTCGTCCAGGCGGTAGACTTCGTCGGGGATGAGCAGCCGCACATTCATGCCGAATTTCGACGCGATCAGCAGCGCTGAATTGGCCACCGCCGTGTTCAGCGGCTTGGGGTGGGGCACCCAGGTGAGGAGAAAATCCTTGCCCTGAACATCACCCATCCGATCCTGAAGCGCCATCATGTGGGCGAGTTCCTGACAAGGGTGAACGATGGTCTCCATATTGATCACCGGCACGGTCGCGTATTTGGCGTAGGCGGTGATCAGCGGATCCTCGCGCTCGGCCTTCCAGTCCTGGAATTTGGGGAAGCAGCGAATGGCGATCAGGTCGGCGTAGCGCGACAGAACGCGGGCGGCCTCCTTCACGTGCTCTTCGGGCTCGCCGTCCATCACCACGCCGTCGTCAAACTCCACCGGCCAGGTCTGGCCGCGCGCGTCCAGGATCACCGCATGGCCGCCCAGCTGGTGCACGCCGATATCAAAGCTGGATCGCGTGCGCAGGCTGGGATTGAAAAACATCAGCGCCACCGACTTGCCCTTCAGCGCATCGCCCTGCGGGCTTTCGCGAAACTCGCGCGCGCGATCGATCATCCCTTGCAGATCACTGCGGGACCAGTCTTCGGTGGAGAGGAAATGTCGCATGGCGGCGATCCTGTCTGTGCGGCCTGCAGCGTCAATACTTGCGAACCGCGCCAGGCGCAAACTCGCCGGCAGCTCGCCCATTTGCTGATTGCGGAGGTTGCATATTAGGTTATATTTACCTCAGGATGTATTTAATCCGGGGGAGAGACCCATGGCCGAAACACCGATCTATTCCGTAGACTCAAGTTCGATCAACACCTGGCTCAACAAGAAGAACCCGCCGTCGCTGGGCGTGTCCGCCACCGGGCTCACCCGCACAGGCGGCTGGACCAACGCCCGGCTGGCCCCGCGCGTCTACGTCACCCCGCCCGAAGACGGGGTGCAGGAGTTCGATTTTCACGCCGATGCACCGTCGGGGATGGTGATCCAGGCCCTGATGCCGATCGCCGGCATGGGCGGCCTGGATCCGGCGCCGGACTGGCTGCGCGGCGTGCGGGTCATCGCCGAGACCAACGAGGCGGAGCTCTTGTTCGGCCCGGCGCTCGCCGGCGAGGCGCTGCACGCCTTCGCCATGGAGCCCGAACAGGGCGAGCCGGGGCCCGAACGGCGCGCCGCCGAAGCGGATGCGAGCTTTCTGGGGTCCATTGAGCCGGCCGCAGCGCTCTTCTCAGCCGCCGGCGCGCAATGCACCGACATCACGCTGCTGTCCATAGACGGCATCCCGGAATACAAGCAGGAGATGAGGACTGTCTGTGTGGCGTGGCTCTTTGGCAAATGCGTCGCCAAAACCGACCTGCCGCAGTATTTCAGGCGCAACTCAAAAATCATCGCCTACGCGCAGGTCTGCCACCCTTCGCTGAATGACCTGCTTGGTGATGTGAGGGACTGCCTGAAGCAGGCCGTTGGAGCCGGCGTTCTGGCTGGTGTGTTCACCGGCAACCCGGGCGCCGTGGCGCCTGCGCTGAAGGCTTATCTTATCGCTTGTCTGAAAGTGAAGACCGGCAAGGCGCTCGACGATCTCGAGCTGTCGGTGGGCACGCGGAAGGAGGCCGGCGGCTGGACCCCTTACTGATGCCGTACTGATGAACGCCTTAAAGCGCACCGGCGCCGGCCTCGTCGCGAGCCGGCGCCGAGGGTGTGATCCCGTCCGGCGCCCCACCCATAAACCCGTCCAGCGCGTCGATCAGGCGCGAATCGCGCTCATACACGTCGTGAATGAAGCGCACTTCGCCCATCCGGCCCGTAACGGCTGTAAAATACAGAATGTGCACGGGGATTTCGTTTTCCAGGCGAACCCGCCGCGTCCGCCCTTCTTCAAATGCGGCGCGCACCTCAGCCGGGCTCCAGCCCTCGCCCTGCAGTACCCAGATCGCAAGCTCCCGGGGATCGCCAACGCGCACGCAGCCCGCAGAATCGTCGCGGCGCGACAGGGCGAAGCCGTCGCGGTGGGGCGTGTCGTGGATGTAGACATTGTGCCGGTTGGGAAACAGGAATTTCACCTCTCCCATGGCGTTGTTGGGCCCCGGCTGCTGGATCACGCGAAAGCGCCGTCCGGCCCAGTCCACGGTATAGGCGTTGACCCGCTCGCCGGTGTCCAGATCCACCAGGTGATAGCCCTGCGAATAGGCGTAGGCCGGATTGCTGCGGAAGGTGCGCACCCAGCGCGAGCCAAGCCCGCCCGGGGTGTACCACCAGGGATGAATCTCCACGATGCTCATGGAGTCTGAGAACACCGGAGTGGAGGCGTAGGTCGTGCCGATCTGGGTGTCGTGGACGCGTTCCACCCGGCCGCCGGACCACGCCTCCAGCCGGTAATCGGCGATGTTCACCCTTATATGGCGCTCTCCCAGCTCCGCCGGCAGCCAGCGCCAGCGCTCCAGATTGGCGCGCAGCTGTCCCGCGCGCCGGTCCGCCCCGGCGTTGAGCTCGGCGATGGTGGTGGATCCCGCGCGCCCGTCGGCGGCCAGATTGCGCCGCGCCTGAAAGCGCATGAGCGCGCTTTCCAGCGCCGCGTCGAAGGCTGCGCCCGGCCGGCCCGGATCGGCCAGCAGACCCAGCTCGTGCAGGCGCGCACGCACCGCGTCCACGCGCGGACCCTGATCATCGCGGCCAAGGGCGGGGCCCGGCGCGATGGGGCCGGGGGCGTCCGGCGCGGCGCCAAGGGCGATCAGCGCCGCGCGCAGCGCCTGATAATCAGGGTGCTGCGGGCTCAGGGCCTCAAGGCTTTCAAAGATCCCGAGCCCGTCGCGGGCGCGCGCATACCAGGCCATCAGGTCCTGATCGCGCACCGGAGTGGTCCAGTCGGGATCGAGCTGGCGCGGATCCACCCGGCCGAACGCGAGATCCTCGGCGTACTCAAACCAGGCCGCCCGCGCGGCCTCGTCGCGCTGACGCCCGCGCGCCATGGCGGCGAGAGCCCGCGGATCGGCGTAGTCGGCCGCATCAAGCCCGTGGGTCCACGCCTCCGACAGAGCATCGCCGAGATCTGCGATTTCGCTATCGCTCCACGGGGCCGACCAGACACGGATCTGCGCTGCGCCCGCGCCTGCGCCCGCCAGCCCGATGACAATCGCGAAAATGAACGCCGCAAGCGGCGCGGCTGTTCGCATGGACCTCTCCCCCATCCCGTCCCAGGAGCCGCGGTTCAGGAAAGTTAACAAAGCCCCCGCCGCTTGTGGAGCCGAAACCGACCGCCATGGCGTCGCTTCGGAGGGCGCTCGCAGTCTTGTGACTTGGCTGATGGGCACCGCGCGCCAATGTTAAGACCAAGCATTGAGAGGAAACCGCCATGCGTCTCGCCCTCACCGCAGCCCTGTCGGCCTGCGCGTTCACCACCGCCGCGTGCGCCCAGGACGCCGGCGATTACGTCCAGCCCGCCGGAGCCGAGGCGTCCCTTCCGGACGGGCTTGAGCAGGCCGTGTTCGCATCGGGCTGCTTCTGGTGCACCGAGGCTGATTTTGAAAAACTCGACGGTGTGGTCGAAGTGGTGTCCGGCTTTTCCGGCGGGCCGGAAGAAAATCCCGGCTATTATGAAGTGGTGCGCGGCGAGACCGGTCACACCGAGGCCGCTCGCGTGATCTATGATCCGGCGCAGGTGAGTTATGAGGCGCTGCTGGATCATTACTGGGTAAATGTCGATCCGTTCGACGGCCAGGGCCAGTTCTGCGATCGCGGGTCCAGCTATGCGCCCTTCATCTTCCCGGCCGGCGAGGCCCAGGCGCAAGCCGCGCGCGCCAGCCTCGCCGCGGTGGAGGCCCGGTTCGAGCGCTCGGTGGCCGTGGAGATCGAGCCGCTGGACATGTTCTGGCCGGCCGAGGCAAATCACCAGGATTACGCCGAAACGAACCCGATCCGCTATCAGCGTTATCGCTTCGGCTGCCGGCGCGATCAGCGCCTGCGTGACGTCTGGGGTGATGACGCGCTGTCGGGAGCGCCATAAGCCTCCCGGATCGCTTCCACCTGCGCCTCGTAGGCCGCGTCGCGGTCCAGCGGGTCATAGCCCTCGCCCACAAAGAAGCGGTAGACGCGCTCGCGTCCGCCGCCCAGCGCGATGCGGCTCTCGCCCGCCGGTTCAAAGCGCGCGAAATCGCGGGCCATGAGCGCGATCTCGTCGGGGCGTTCGGAGACGATCAGCACGGGGCCTTCAATCGTCTCCGGCAGCGGCCATTGGGCCTCGGCGAAATTATGGGCGCCGGCGTAGCGCATCCACATATAGAGCGGCGCGTCGAACGTCCCGTAGCGCTGCATCTGATGGAAATCATTGCGGTTATCAAAGGCGAGCGCCGCCGCGCCGGTCTCTTCGGCGACGCGCTCCACGGCTGCGGCGGTGGCGGGCCATTGGCGCACGCGCTTGTAAGCGTTGGCCAGGCCGGCCGAATCCGACAGCGGGGTGGAGGCGGCGAACGCCAGCAAGGCCAGCCCGGCGGTGACATGGAGCACCAGCGACGCGACAAGCGCGCCTCGGCGCCATTTGGGTCCGGCCAGCACGAACCAGGCCAGCAGGATCGTCCCCGCCCCGTAGGCGGACGCCGCCCAGTTGGCGTGGGCGCGGCTGATGAAGGCCTGCAGCGAGACGATCAGGATCGGCGGCACGGTGAACATCACCAGCATCAGGGCCGGGCGCGCGTCGTTCCAGCCGCGTGAACTGGTTTTGAGGGTATGCACAACAGCCATCACCAGAAAGACCAGCGAGATCGGTCCGAAGACGCCGAGCTGTCCCACAAGGAAGTCGATCAGCTCATCAAAGTTGAACAGATCGCCGGCCCAGTTGGCGTTGGCGGCGGTGTGGCTGACCGTGGCGAAATCATTGGCGGCGTTCCAGGCGAGATTGCCCGACAGGAGCGCCACCACCACCGCGCCGGCGGCTGCGCCCTGCACCGAAAGGAGGGCGCGGCGCGAAGGCGCGTCCACCAGCACCGACAGGGCGGCGCCCACCAGAAGATAGATCGCGGCGTATTTGGCGAGGAACGCCCAGCCCACCGCCAGGCCCAGGCCAAGCGCGTGGGGCCAGCTTGTCCCCTCGCGCAGGCGCGCCAGGCAGTAAAGGCTCGCCGCCCAGCCGGTCATCAGCACCGCGTCGGTGGAGATGATCTGGCTGGAGAGCCACACCCCCGGCATCACCGCCCACAGAATCGCCGCCAGCACGCCGGTGCGCGTATCAAAAAGACGCGCCGCCGCGAGGCCCAGGAATCCGGCGGTGGCGGCATGAAGAAACGGCGCGGCCAGGCGCACGCCCCAGTCGGCGTTTCCGAACACGGCCGTGGTGGCCGCGATCACCCAGGCGATCAGAGGCGGCTTGGAGAAATAACCCCAGTCCAGCTCGCGCGACCACAGCCAGTACTGGGTCTCGTCGGCGTGAAGGCTGTTGGGGTCGAAGACCATGGCCACGACGCGCAAAACGACGAGCGCGCCGATCACAAGGATGGCTGCACGCGGCGTCAGCAGGCGACCCGCAAGATCGCGATGGACAAGTGGCTCGGACATCGCCCGCCTTGTGGCGCCCGCTCCGGCGGTTTGTCAAAGCAAAGCCGCCGACGTGAACGCCGGATCGAAACGCAGATGATCGCCGAATTGAAGGATTCCCATGGCGCAGCTGAGAGGCGCGCCCGAAGGAACGGGCGCTGCGCCGCCGGCTGTTGCGAAAAAGCCACGCGGCTTGGTGGAGTGTCGCTGAACCCGGCTGCGCGGGAACCCGATTATCAACGCGGCGCGCCTCTATCGAGCGCCTCGCAGATCGAATCAGAAGACGAGTCTTCATGCCCCGGCTGAAACTTAACCCGCCAGGGACTCTCCGCTCCCGGACGGAGCGAGCGCAGGGCTGCAATTAATCTGTCACATACCCGTCACCGAACCGTCAGCCCCGGCGGGTAATCGCCCGGTGTAACGCGGCGGCGTGGGGCTTCCGCGACCATTCCGGTCGATTATGGGGAACACTCCTAAGATGGCGATCTTCAAGAAACTCAGCTACGGCGCTTCGGCGGCTGCGCTCCTGGCGCTGGCTCCGATTGCGGCGGTTCACGCTCAGGTCACTTCGGCGGCGCTTCGCGGCGAAGTGGTCGACGCTTCCGGTCAGCCGATCTCCGGCGCCACCGTCACCGTGATCCACGTGGATTCCGGCACTGCTTCGCGGGCCGTGACCAACGAAACCGGTTCGTTCTTCCAGGGCGGTCTCCGCGTCGGCGGTCCGTTCTCGGTGCTTGTCACTGCGCCCGGCTTCGACGGTGAAGCCATTGACGGCGTCAGCCTGCGGCCGGGCTCCAATGCTCCGCTGAGCATCCGCCTCGACGCGCAAGCGACCGACATCATCGTCGTCACCGGTCAGGCGATCAACACCACCGACCTGAACAACGGCGTCGGCTCCAACTTCTCCGCCCGCGACATCGCCAACCAGCCGTCGGCCAATCGCGACGTCATCGCGACCCTGGTCCGCGACCCGCTGGCGTTCTCCTCCGGCGAAGGCCAGCTCTTTGTCGCCGGTACGAACCCGCGCTTCAACGGCCTCGCCATCGACGGCTCGCTGCAGCAGGACGATTTCGGCCTCGGCTCGAACACCTACGCCACCGAGCGTTCGCCGATCTCCCTCGACGCGGTCGAATCCGCCTCGCTGAGCGTGTCCGACTACTCCGTCACCGCTTCGGGCTTCACCGGCGGCCTGGTGAACATCACCACCCGCTCGGGCACGAACGAGTTTGATGGCAGCGCGTACTACTACTACCAGGACGAGAACTTCTTCGGCGACGAGACCGACGGGACTGCGGTCACCGTGGCTCCCTTCGACGAGAAAGAATACGGCTTCACGCTCGGCGGCCCGATCATCGAAGACCGTCTGTTCTTCTTCGTGTCCTATGACGAGTATGAGTCCGGGTCCGGCTTCAACTTCGTTCCCGACGACCAAAACGACGATATCGATCCGGGCTTCTACGGCGCCTTCAACGATTTCGTGCAGGCCGAGCTCGGCTTCGACATGGGCGGACGTCCCGCCGTCGGCGCGCTACCGGTGACCTCCGAGCGCCTTCTCGCCAAGGTCGACTGGAACATCAACGACCAGCACCGCGCCTCGTTCACCTACCAGTCCACCGAAGAGGGCGGCACCAGCACCAGCCGTCAGAACTTCCAGACCGCCTGGTACGACATTCCGGTGGAGCTGACCGCCTATACCGGCCAGCTCTTCTCCGACTGGACCGATAATTTCTCCACCACGCTGCGCTTCAACTCCAAGGAATTCTCCCGCGGCCAGAACTGCCGCGCCGGTTCCGACCAGCCGCACCTGGAATTCCGCCTGTCGCCGAACGATCTGGCGGGCTCCCAGTTCGCCGGCCTGATCGGCGGGTCGTCGGGCAGCGACGAGTTCTTCGTGGGCGGCTGCGACCGTTTCCGTCACGCCAACGTGTTTGAAGACGAACGCCTTCAGCTGTTCGCCTCGGGCGACTACACCCTGGGAGACCACCTGATCACCGCCGGCCTGGAGTATGAAGACTACTCGCTCTTCAACCTCTTCGTCTCCTCGGCGAACGGTCGTTTCATCTTCAATAATCTGGACGATATCCGCAACGGCACGGCGCGGGTCGAGTACCAGAACGCCCCGTCCAACAACGTCAATGACGGCGCTGCGGCCTGGGGCCTGGAGAAGTTCACCCTCTTCGCCCAGGACACCTGGCAGATCCGCAACGATCTCGAGCTCGGCTTCGGCTTCCGCTGGGAGTTCTTCCGCCAGGACGACACGCCGCCGTTCGACCCGGTCGTTGACGGCCTCTACGGCGCCGACACGTCGGGCCAGAACCTGAACGGCAAAGACCTGTTCATGCCGCGCTTGAGCTTCCGCTACGAGCCGAGCGACCGGACCACGGTCACCGGCGGCCTCGGCATCTTCGCCGGCGGCGAGCCGAAAGTGTGGATCTCCAACGCCTTCACGCCGGCCCTCGGTTTCGCCTCGGGCAACAATCTGAATGTCGCTGGCGGCTTCAACGTGCCCCAGACGCTGCTTACCAATGTCGGCGGTCAGTCAGGCCAGATCATCGACTCCATCGCCGAAGGCTTCGAGATCCCGTCCGATCTCAAAGCCTCGCTGCGGGTCGATCACGAGCTGAACCTCGACCGCTTCGGTCTTGGTGACGGCTACCTTCTGTCGGCCCAGTACCTCTACACGCAGGCGCAGGACGCCTTCCTGTGGCGCAACCTGGCCCAGACCAACCTCGCCGCGGCGCTGCCCACGGGCGTCGCTCCGGACGGCCGTCCGATCTACGCCGACCTTCAGGCGCTCGGCATCCGCAACCTGACCCAGCTGACCAATGAAGACGGCTCGGAAGGCCATGTCTTCTCGCTCAGCGCTCAGAAAGACTACGACAACGGCTTCGGCTTCTACGCCGCCTACGCCTATCAGGACGTGGAGTGGGTGTCGGAAGGCAGCTCGTCGCGCGGCATCTCCAGCTGGCGTGGAACGTCGGCCATCGATCGCAACTTCCCTGAAGTGCGCACCTCGTTCTGGGAAATCGAGCACGCCTTCAAGCTCGGCCTGTCCTACGAGCGTGATTTCATCAGCGACCTGACCTCGCGCGTCGACGTCTTCGCCGAAATCCGGTCGGGCGTTCCGTACTTCCTGTCGTACGACATCAACAACAACAACTCGCTGTTCGGCCGCGCCGGTCAGGGCGAGGGTCCGTTCGACAACAACCCGATCTACGTTCCGACCCGCGGCGGCGACGCCAATGTCGTGTTCGCGACGGGCTTCGACGTGAACCGCTTCTACGATCAGGTTGCTCGCGCGGGCGCCTCGGAAGGCCAGATCATGCCGGCTTACAGCGCCAACTCGGCCTGGAACCAGCAGTGGGACATGCGCTTCAGCCAGGAACTTCCGGGCATCCCGGGGGTCTCCCGCTTCGTGGGTGACAACAACTTCCAGCTTGTCCTGGACGTGATCAACTTCCCGAACCTGCTCAACTCTGACTGGGGTGTTCAGACCAACGGTCCCAGCAACGGCCAGGCCGCCATCGTGGACGCCGACCTGGTTCGCGCCGCGGACGTCGCCGCTCTTGGCGTCGACAACGCTCCGGCTCTGGAAGGCGACTCCATGCGCACCGCTTGCCAAACGGCCGGCGCTTGCGTGTACCGCTATAACGAGTTCGATCAGAACGACATCGACAGCGTCAGCAACTTCAGCTCGCTGTATCAGATCCGCATCGGCCTGCGTTACGAGTTCTAGACGACCCGTAACCGTCCGATTGGACAGCATTGGGGGCGGCTCTTCGGAGCCGCCCCTTTTTTTGCGCGAGCCCCGGCCTGAGCGCTTGCGGTCCGCGATGAGAGGCAGTCGCGACTTTGGCCCCAATACGACTCACGCGCGGCGCAGGCCTTCGGGGGGGAGGCGGTTTTTCAGGACCGGCGTACCCCCCAACTTCTGTTGCCATTCGGCAACGCCCCTGGCTGACCTGCGCCTCCGCGCTGCTGCAGCGGGAAGCGATTATCAACCGGGCGACTCCCGATTCTTACGTACACGATAGATTTTTCGACCGCCGCTCGGCCGCATACATAAAGAAAATAAAGAATATTCAGATCATCTGCCCCCGGATTTCCTTCGTGTTGGAGCGTTATTTTTTCGTCATTTACCCGTCACCGAACCGTCAGTCCGGACCACTAAGCGCCGCTTAACGCGGAGGCATGGGGCCGCCGCATGACCTGCGATCGATTGAGGGGGACTTCCCACCATGACCATCTTCACCAAGCTCAGCTACGGCGCCTCCATCGCCGCGTTGATGGCGCTGGCGCCCGTCGCCGCCGTCGAAGCCCAACAGACCTCGGCGTCTGTGCGCGGCTCCATCACCGACGGCTCCGGCGCTGCGCTGGATGGGGCGAGCGTCACGCTCATCCACACGCCCACCGCATCGGTGAGCACGGCGACGACCAATCAGGGCGGTACGTTCTCGCAATCCAATCTGCGCGTCGGCGGCCCGTACCGGATCACGGTTGAGCGGGCCGGCTTCGAGCCTGAGATTCTCGAGGACATTTACCTCCAGCCCGGCTCCCAGAACCCGCTGCGCATCACCCTGCGCACGGAAACCCAGACCGACACCATCATGGTGCGCGGTCAGCGCCTGGACAGCCTATCGATCGACAACGGCGTCGGTTCGGTGTTTTCCGCCCGCGAACTGGCGAGCCAGCCTTCGCTCAACCGCGACTTCACCGACGTGCTCGCCCGCGACCCGTTGGTGAGCTCCAATGGCGGCGGCGAGCTCAATATCGGCGGCCTCTCCTCCAAGCTGAACAGCCTGACCGTGGACGGGATCGCGGTGCAGGAAGAATTCGGCATCAACTCAAGCGGCGTCTTCCCGTCCCAGCGCCCTCCGATCGACATTGACGCCATCGAGGCGGTTTCGGTGTCCGTGGCCGACTTCTCGGTGCTGAACTCCGGCTTCCAGGGCGGCCTGGTGAACGTCGTCACCAAGTCGGGCACGAACGAGTTCGACGGCGTGCTGGGCTTTTACACCACCGACGATTCCATGGTCGGCGAGAACGCTTTCGGCCGTGAAATCGACTCCGGCGACTTCTCTGAAGAGGAAGTGTCCATCAATATCGGCGGCCCGATCATCCGTGACCGTCTGTTCTTCTTCGTCAATTATTCCGAGTTCCAGCGCGAAACCCCGCTGAACTTCAATTTCGGCGACACCGATCCGGAAATCTTCAACATCGTCCGCGACTTGTCCCAGGACGTGTTCGGCTATGATCCCGGTGAAAAGGGCTCGGTCAACGCCGCCAACCAGACCGATCGCCTGCTGACCAAGTTCGACTGGGTGATCACCGACAACCACCGCGCCACCTTCACCTATCTGAACCTGGAAGAGACCCAGGTCGGCAGCTTCGGCACGTTCGACCTGCCCAGCGCCGCGCGCACTGAAGACCTGTCCACCAACCAGTATTCCGGCGAGCTGTTTTCCGACTGGACGGACAATTTCTCCACCATCGTCCGCGTCGGCCTGAAGAAGACCGACTTCACCCGCACCCCGATCGGCCAGGCCGGCGGCGCTGCGGGCTCGAACTTCTCGGCCATCCAGATCCGTGACATCGCGGCGGACGATCCGTACTTCGCGGCCAACGGCCTCGACGGCGCCGCCCTCGTCGGATCCTCGCCGATTTCGATCAATCTGGGTCCGGACCGGTTCGACCAGGCCAATGCGATCAATGACGAGCTGTTCACCCTCTACGCCCAGGGCGACTACGTGCTCGGCGACCACACGATCTCGGTCGGCGGTCAGTGGGAAGACTACTCGGTCCAGAACGTGTTCGTGCCCGGCTCCGCCGGCGTGGCGACCGTGGAGGGTCTGCAGACCTTCGCCGACGGCTTCGTGAACGAATACTTCGTCGACCTGCCGGAAAGCGGCGATGTGGCTGACGCCATCACGAGCCTGGAATACAAGCTGCTCTCGCTTTTCGTGCAGGACAGCTGGACGGTCACGCCGTCCCTGGAGCTCACCGGCGGCGTCCGCTACGAGCGCTTCATCCAGGACGGCCAGGCGCCCGAGCGTCTGCCCGTGACCATCAACGGCGTGACCACCTCGTTCCAGGACGCGTACGGCATCTCCGGCCGCGACACCCTGGACGGCGCCGACATCTTCCTCCCGCGCTTCGGGTTCAACTATTCGGTCAATGACGACCTCACGATCCGCGGCGGCTTCGGCCTCTACGCCGGCGGCAACCCGCAGGTTCTGCTGGCCAACCAGTTCGTGCCGAACACCTTCCGCGGCTCGCTGGACGATATCGCCAACTTCAACGGCAGTCAGATTCCGCAGTCGGCTCTCGACCAGATCGCCGACGCTGCGGCCAACGCCAATGGCGACGCGGTGCCGGCGTTCGGCGTGTTCGATCCGGACTTTGAGATCCCCTCCCAGCTGCGCTTCGCGCTGGCGGCGGATTACAGCCTGGACCTGACCCGTTACGGCCTCGGCGACGACTACCGCATCACCCTGCAGGCGCTGCGAAGCGAGGCGAACAACGCCGCGCTTCAGCAGAACCTCCTGTGGTCGGGGCTTCGTGACGACATCCCGCAGACCGGCGTCGCGCCCGACGGGCGTCCGATCTACGCCAATATCGACGCTCTCGGCATCGCCGGTGCGCCGATTCTTTTGACCAACACGGATGAAGGCTTCGCCACCCAGTTCTCGGCGCGTGTGGCCAAGAGCTACGATTTCGGCGTCACCTTCGACGTGGCCTACACCTGGCAGGAAGTCGAAGCGGTCAACGATCTCGGCTCCAGCCGGGCGGTCTCCAACTTCCGCGGCCAGTCAGGCCCGGATCGCCAGAACGGATCGGCCATCCCGGTGGCCAGCGCGTCGGAGCACGCCTTCAATGTGTTCCTGCGCTATGAGAACGACTTCGTCCGCGACCTGACCTCAAGCTTCACGCTCTTCGGCCGGATCGATTCGGGCCGTCCGATCAGCTACGGCATGCGGTCGTTCAACCACCTCTTCGGCAACCCGGCCGATGGTGAATTCGCGTACGGAAACAACGATCCGCTCTACGTGCCGACGATCAACGCGGCCGGCGACGGGTTCGACGATCCCAACGCGACCTTCGCCGACGCCGATGTGGAAGCCGATCTGCTGGAGTTCATCGAGGCCCGCGGTCTTGAGGGCTATCAGGGCGACTTCGTCCAGCCGGGCGAAGACCGCAGCGCCTGGACCCAGCGTTGGGACTTCGGCTTCGAGCAGGAGCTTCCAGGCATTCCGGGAGCCGCGCGCTACGTGGGCGACAACAATCTGAAGCTCACCGTCGACATCCAGAATGTCCTGAACCTGATCAGCGACGACTGGGGTCAGCGTCTGAACGGTCCGAGCAACGCCGGCGTAACCGCGGCGCGGGTGAACCTCGTCGACACCGCCACCGGCAACACGCTGCGCGGGAACGCCGGCGAGCCGGTCTGCGGCGTCGATACGAGCTGCGTGTATGACTACCAGTTCCTGGAGACCGACGCCTCGGGTGAGGACATCATCTCCGAGAACTTCTCCGCCAGCGTCTGGCGCGCCCGCATCGGCATCCGCTACGAATTCTAGAACCGTATGCGGATCACCGATCAGGTGACGTGAAAAGAGGGGCGGTCCGGCGAACGCCGGGCCGCCCTTTCTTTACATGAAATCAAAGAGAAGCACCCGGGCCCGGTGTCGCGAAACCGTCAAGCCGGCGCGATAGACTCCGGGCTCTGCGACACGAAGGGGCGAGCGGCATGACACATTTTTCACCGGTCTCACGGCGATTCATTCTCGGTTCTGCGGCCGCCGGCGCTGCGGCCTCGCTCGCGTCGGGCTGCCGGGTCGCAGGCCTTGAAGGCGCCAGCCCGGTCTTCCGCCCAATCCGCTGGATCCCGACGGCGGCATGGCGCAAGAGCCGGTGGATGTCGCCTGGGAGCTCGCCGAGGACGAGGCGTTCACCACCGGGCTGCGCTCGGGCGTGGAGCGCGCCTTGCCGGGCCACGGCCACAGTGTCCACGTCGAGATCCACGGCCTGCCGGCGGGCCGGACCTGGTTTTACCGCTTCCACGCCGGCGGGGTCACAAGCCCGGTGGGCCGCGCCAGGACCGCGCCGGCCTATGGCGCGGGTCTGGACGCCATGAAGATCGCCTGGGCCACCTGCGCCCATTACGAGCAGGGCTTCTTCCACGCCTATCGCGACATGGCCGCCGAAGAGGTCGACCTGATCATCCACACCGGCGACTATATCTACGAATCAAGCTGGGGCCCGCAGGTGCGCCGCCACGTGGTTCCCGAGCCCTACACGCTTGAAGACTACCGGATGGTCCATGCGCTCTACCGCCTCGACCCCGATCTTCAGGCGGCCGCGGCCATCGCGCCCTGGCTGGTGACCTGGGACGATCACGAGGTGGATAATGACTATGCCGGTGACGTTTCCGAAGAGCCGGGCGTCAGCCTTGAGGCCTTCCGCGCCCGGCGGCTGGCGTCCTATCAGTCGTATTGGGAGAACATGCCGCTGCGCCGCCGCTCCATGCTTGAGCGCGCCTCGGGCCGCATGCGCATCTGGGGTCAGAGCGTGTTCGGCGAGCTCGCCGAGATCAACATGACCGACGGGCGCCAGTTCAAGACGCCCATGGCCTGCCCGACGCCGGAAGATCGCGGCGGCAATCTGATCGCGCGCGACTGCGCCGAGCGTCTGGACCCCGCGCGCACCTATCTGGGCGAGGCGCAGGAGCGCTGGCTGCGGTCCTCCTTCGCCCGCTCCGGCGCGGCGTGGAGCATCCTGGTCCAGCCCACGCTGTTCTCGCAGTTTCACGGAACGAACCCGGAGACCGGCGCGCCCAACGCCTGGTCGGACGGCTGGGACGGCTATCCGGCGGCGCGCCAGCGCTTGATCGACATGTTCGCCTCGCGCGAGGACGCTGATCCGATCGTTCTGGGCGGGGACACGCATTGCTACTGGGTAGCTGAGGTGAAGACCGATTACGACGATCCGGCCAGCCCCAGCGTCGCCTCGGAATTCGTCACCACAGCCGTCACCAGCCACCACACCAATCACGACGCCTTTGCGCAGACCGCCGCGAATTTCCCGCACATCAAGCATTTTGATGCGCGCGAGCGCGGCTACGGCCTCATGGACCTCACAAAGGAGCGCGCCCTCATCTCCCTGCGCACTGTGGGCGAGGTGAAGCGCCGCGACGGCTATACGCCTGCAAACCAGAAGCAATTCGTAGTCGAGCGTGGCGCCCGCCGCCCGGTGGAGGTTTAGGAAAAAAGGAAAGCCCCGCCAGGACGAGAGCCGGGCGGGGCGTCAGGCGGCGTCGCGAGGGGTGCGAGCCGAAGGGGTTTATTCCGCGTGTCCGGCGGCGTGAGCCGCAGCGCCTTCGGCGGCGACGGCGGAGATGTAATCGTTGCGCGCCTTGTTGGCGTCGATTTCGCGGGCCACCCGCTCATCATCATCCTGCAAGCTCTGCGGGTCGACGTCGGCGTAGTGCAGCACGCCCATGTCTTCATAGCATTTGCGGATTTTCGGGCCCCACAGGCCGATATCCTTGACGATGGGCACGATGCGCTGGAACAGCATGGTGCGGTACATCTTCACGATCTCGGAGTTCTGGGCGTAGTCGTCGCAGGCCTTCGCCGGCAGGCCCAGCATTTCGTAGACGACGGTGCCGCGCGTCATGCGGTCGCGCATGAGATAGCAGGCCTCTACAAGGAACTCCTCGCGCTCGTCGCGCTCTTTCTGGGTGAGCTGGGGGTAGTAGTCGCGCAGGCTGATCCGGCCGAAGGCCACGTGGCGGCTTTCATCCTCCATGACATAGGCGTTCACCTGGCGCGCCAGCGGGTTCTGGGCGATGTCGCGGATCGTGCCGAAGGCGGCCAGCGCCAGACCTTCGATCACCACCTGCATGGCCAGATAGGTCACGTCCCAGCGGCTGTCGCTCAAGGCCTGATTGATCAGCACCTGCAGCGGATCGGTCATGGGATAGGCGACGCCGAACTTGGTGAGGAGGTTTCGATAGGCCTCCACATGGCGGGCCTCGTCCATCACCTGGGTGGCGGCGTAGAATTTGGAATCAAGATCCGGCACCGCCTGGACGATTTTCGAGGCGGCCAGAAGCGCGCCCTGCTCGCCCTGGAGAAACTGGGAGATGTTCCAGGCCTGGGTGTGGCGGCGCAGATCGGCCTTTTCCTTCGGCGTCATCTTCGCCCAGATGTCGGAGCCCCAGATGGGAACCGCCTCGTCGGGCATCTCCATGGGGTTTTCCGGGTCCAGCTCCAGCTCCCAGTCGATGCGCTTGAGCGCATCCCACTGCATGTCCTTACCCTTCTGGTAGAGGTGCATCAGCGTGGTGCGGCCCTCGTCGAAGCGCCAGTCGAACACCGTGTCGAACGCGTTGGGCACATGCCAGTGTTTGTCGATGTCGGGCATGGGGTAAAGATCGCGCAGCGCGGTCATGGCTGTCCTCCACAAAGGTGTGCGGAAGGCCCAATGCGCGCCCCTGGGAGTGCGGGCGCGCCGGCCCGCCGCGCCGGCCCGCTTCTTTTGATGAAGTCGTGAACGGCGTTCACAAAATAGGATGAGCGATAAAGGGGGGCTTTGGCAACCCCTTCGCGGCCCTGTGCGCGGGTGTGGTCGAAGGGTCGGACGCGCCGCGCGCCGTCAGGCGTTCTGGAAATCCTGGCCGGCCTGTTCAGAGCTGATCTCGTCGCCGCGCTGAACCGCCTCGTTCTCCTGCTGCACGATGCGCAGGATCCGGGCGATGAATTCCTGGTTCCAGGCGCCGCGCTCGGCGGCTTCATCCTTGGACGGCGCAAAGGCTTCGATATCGGCGCGGGTGATGACGTCCTTGGTCTCCAGAAGCCGCTCCACCGTGTCCAGTCGCTGGCGCATGACGCTCACCTCCTGGGCCAGCGCCATGACGATGGTGAGGACGCGCTCGGAGTCCTTGTCTTCCAGAAACCAGGGGCGCTTGCCGCGGGCCTTTTCGCCGGCCTGGGCCAGGGGGTCGAACGCCATTACGCGGCCTCCGCTTGCTTTTTCGCGCCGATGACGTGCCAGGCGGCCTTGCGCCCGTAATCCTCGACGGTGTCGTCGGCGGTTCTGGGGAAAAGCGTGGCGTCCACCACCGCCGCGACGCCGCCATGGATCACGCCGTCCTTCTTGAAGCCGGCCTTGATCATGAGATCATCCAGATCGATCTCGTGCATGGTCGTCCAGAAAGGCTCGTTATTGTAGAAGGCGTCCCAGTCGCGGATGCACTGCTCATAGAGCGGCATATCATCTGTGTACTGAGGCTGCTCCACATGGAGGACGATTCCGCCGGGCTTCAGCACGCGCCGGGTCTCGGCGAAGATGCGCTCCATGGCGGTTTTGCTGGTCTCGTGCAGGAACATGGTGGTCTGCACCCAGTCGAAGCTCTCATCCTCAAAACGCGAGAGGTCCTCGGCGTCGGCCTGGATGAAGCGGACATTGCCGATCCCGAGAGCCTTGGCGCGCGCCAGGCCGTAGCGCAGCATGGGTCCGCCTGCGTCCACGCCCACCACGTCGGCGTCGGGGAAGGCCTGCGCCAGCGGCAGGACGTTGTGGCCCAGTCCACAGCCCAGATCGAGGATCGCCCTGGGCGCAAACCCCGGTAAATTCTCCTTCACCCATTGGGCCACAGCCTGGCCGCCGCCGTCATTGAACCGGCCCAGCGCCCCGCCGGTGGTGGCGAACAGGCCGCAATCGTAATTGGCCGGGCCGGTCACGTCGCCGGGCGCAAGCTCGGTGTGATAGCTGCCGGGCATGCAGTGATGGTCCACAGCCGTGAGATAGCGCGGCACGTCAAAGCCGGGCGTCAGCTCCAGCCGGTCATCACCCTCGGTGAGTGCGAGAGCCTTGGCGTTCAGGGCCTCAGCCTGGCGCAGCGTCACCCAGCGGCCCGCCTGCTGGCGCTGCTCCATGGTGGCGCGGCGAAGCGCGGACCAGATCTGGAAGGCGGGGTCTTTGAGGAGCGCCTTGCGCACCTCGTTGCGGTGCGTGAACGCGCCGTTGTCTTTGTTAAAGGCCGGCTCCACGCGCTGTTCAAACGCGGTCTTCACGCCGGGCAACACCTTGCTCGCCAGATGGCGGTTCATGTGCGCCAGGAAATTGAAGCGCTCGGCCTCGTCATGGCTGACTTGTGGAAACAGGCCATGCCGGCCCACCAGGCGATAGTCCGGCGGCCCGTCATAGGCGCGGGACGCGGCCGTTATGGCGGCGGCTTTATCGTCGGGCATGGCGCACATCTCCTCAACACTCGGGGTCGCGCGATCGGCGGCCTTATGGCTTTTTAACGCCTGCGGGCTTGGCAAGGCGTCTATTTTCAAATGATATACCATTTGTAGCGCGCCAACGCCAAGCCGCGTTCAGCGCCGTGCGCCGCAATGACGCGGCGCGACGCACAAGATGGGAGGAGCCGACCGCCATGACCACCCGTATCGTCGCCCTGTTCAATTTAAAGCCTGGCGTCAGCGCCGCCGACTATGAGGCCTGGGCCAGGGCCACCGACATCCCCACCGTCAACGGGCTGGCTTCGGTGGATAAATTCGAAGTGTTCAAGTCCGTCGGCGTGCTCGGCTCCGACGCCGAGCCGCCCTACGCCTATGTGGAGATCATCGACGTGAACGATATGGGCGGGTTCGGAGGCGAGGTCGCAACCGAAACCATGCAGAAAATCGCCGGCGAATTTCAGGCCATGGCCGACGATCTGGTGTTCATCCTGACCGACAAGCTGGGCTAGCGAGACACCCGCCAGACACTCGAAGGAGGCGCGAATGGCGCGATTTTCCGGCAAGGCAGCCGTCATCACAGGCTCGGGCCGCAAGGGCGGCCTCGGCGAAGCCATCGCGAAAACGCTCGCCGGTGAAGGCGCTGCGGTGGTGATCTCCGATATCGGCGCGGCGGCTGATCCGTCAACGCCGGACGAACATATCGGCGCCACCGATGAGATGGAGAGAATCGCCGAAGAGATCCGCAGCGCCGGCGGAAGAGCCAGCACCAAGGTTTGCGATGTGCGCGATCTCTCGCAGATGCGCGCGCTGGCCGCGCACGCGGTGTCAGAGCACGGCTCTCTGGACATCTGGGTGAACAATGCCGGCATCGGCTATATCATGAAGCCGCTGCTGGACGTCACCGAAGAGGACTGGCGCGCGGTGATCGACGTCAATCTCACCGGCTGCTTCTTCGGCATCAAGGCCGCGGCAGAAGTGATGGTGAAGGCGGGGACTGGCGGGCGGATCATCAATATCGCCAGCCAGGCCGCCAAATCCGGCTTTCCCCACGCCCAGGCCTATACGTCTTCAAAGCACGGGCTTGTGGGCCTTGTGCGCTCGGCGGCGGTGGAGCTGGGCGAGCACAAGATCACCGTCAACAATGTTTGCCCCAACCATGTCACCACCGGGCTCGGCGCCTGGCAGAACGAGTATTTCGCCAAGGTCGTCGGCGCCGAAAGCGTCGAGGCGTATCTTAAAGCCATGGCGAACCGCATCCCCATGAAGCGCCCCGGCAAGGCGAGCGACACCGCCAACGCGGTGGCGTTCCTGGCCAGCGACGAGGCCGAATACATCACCGCGGAAAGCATGAACGTCTCCGGCGGCGAGGAGCCGCATTAGACAGTGACGCCACAAAAAAATTGAATTCCCGGCCAAGCGCGAAGCGCGCCGAGCCGGGACCTTTCTCAAGCAAGGCGTCAATCGGGACGAGGTCCCGGATCTTCGCCTCCGGCTCGTCCGGGAATTCATGATCGGAAGACTGGAGTTTCCATGCCCGCCACACCCCCTCCCGGCTTCACCTGGCCCAACGGCGCGAAGCTCGCCTTCTCCCTCGTCGTCAATGTGGAGGAGGGGGCGGAGAAGAATATTCGCGACGGCGACAAGGGGCCGGAACCGGTGGACGAGCTCGGCGCGGTTCCGGCCAAGGCGGCGATCCGCGTGCACGGCAACGAGACCAATTATCAGTACGGGATCAATCGCGGCGCGCCGCGGGTTCTCATACTTCTGGACAAGCACCAGATGCCCGCCACCTGGACCGCGGCGAGCCTCGCGCTGGAGCGGGCGCCCTGGCTGGCCAAAGCGTTAATGGCGCGCGGCGACGAGCCGTGCTGCCATGGCTGGCGCTGGAAATTCACCGCTTTCATGGACGAGGCCGCCGAGCGCGACTTCGTGCGCAAGGGCGCCGACAGCCTTGAAGCGACCTGTGGGCGCCGGCCGGCGGGGTATCTGTCGCGCTATCTGCATTCCGACAAGCTTCGCGCGATCCTCGCCGAAGAAGGCTATCGCTATCACATGGACGATTACTCCGACGATTTTCCCTTCTGGGACGTCGTCGAGACGCCCGGCGGCGGGCGCAAGCCGATCATCGTTCTGCCCTATGCGATCGATTCCAACGATATGAAATTCTGGCTGGCCCCAAGCTTCACGGCGAAAGACTGGGTGCAATACGCCAAGGACACGTTCGACTGGCTTCTTGCCGAGGCCGAGGAGGACGGCGCGCGCATGATGAGCCTGGGCCTGCATCTTCGCATTATCGGCCGGCCGGGCCGCATCGGCGCGCTGGACGAGGTGCTCGCCTACATCAAGAGCAAGCCGAATGTCTGGTGCGCGACGCGCGAGCAGATCGCCGACGCGTTCGCCGCGGCGGTTCCGGCGCCGGTGGCGTGATGATGGAGCCGAGCGCACAGCGATGTCTCCCCCCACTCACGGGGGAGGACATCAGATTTTTGAAGGAAGGCCCATGCCCATGAAGGCCCTTATCACCCTGGCCGCGTTAAGCGCCTCGCTCACCGGCGCGGCCATCGCCGAGGATTCGGCCTCGACTGCTGCTGAAGAGCTGGCGGCGATCTATGCCGGCTCCTTCACCTCCATGGAGCAATGCGCCATTGAAGGCTGGGGCTGTGTGGAGAGCGAGATCGTGCGGGTCTGGCCCGAGCGCGAGGACGGGGTCTGGCTCTATCAGGAGAACGCCTGGCTGGGCGATGATCCCGGCAGCGCCGATCCGGCCGCCAAAGAGCGCCCCTATTTCCAGCGTTTCGTGCGTCTGGTTTCGGCCGGTGAGGGCCGTGTGGTGCGCACGGTTTACTCGATGACCGATCCGGCAAGCTCCGCAGGCGCATACGCCGATGTGTCAGTGCTGAGTCATGAGCAGGTCGCCGACGCCAATTGCTCCGGCGTGGTGGAGCGCATCGCCGCAGGCTACTGGTATGCAGACTTTCCCACCTGCCCCGGCGGGCTGCGGGGCGCGGTGCGCACCCATTCGCGCTCTATCCACACCCCTGACAGCTTCGCCAACTGGGATCGCGGCTTCGACGCCGAGGGTGGCGTCGTGTGGGGGCCGAGCGAGAGCGGCTATGTGTTCAAGCGGGTGGAGTGAAAGTGTGCGTCCTTTCGAGGCTTTTCGGTTTGCGAAAAGACTCCTCAGGATGAGGGATAAATGTGTTTGATATCAGCCTCATCCTGAGCTGTGAGGCCCCGGACACGGTCCGGGGGCGAGCCTCGAAGGACCATCAGGACGAGGCGCAACGGGAGAGAGTCAATGAAAGCCGTCTTCATCGCCTTGCTGGCCGCGCCGCTTCTGGCCGGCTGCCTGATCGTCAACGAGACCGCCGCAACGCCGCGCGCCACCGCCCCGGCTTCGGCCCCGGCCGAGGCTGAGACGGCCCGGCGCGGCCCCATCGATCTTCGCCGCACCACCTTGCTGGTGCGCGACATGGATCGCTCGCTCGCCTTCTATGAGGGCGCGCTGGGTCTGGAGAAGTATTACGACCAGATCATCACCAGCCGGGACGGGACCAGCCAGAGCCATCTGGTGCTTTTACGCGCCAATGATCCCAATATCGGCGTTCTGGGTCTGTGGGAGCTGGAGGACGCTGATCAGGCGCCCGCGCCGGTGACCGGAAGCGACCTCACCGCCGGCGAGATCGTGCTGCTCTTCAACACCTCAGAGCTCGACACGGTGTTCCCGGCCGCCGCCGCCAGCGAAGGGGCGACAGTAATCAGCCCGCCCACCTATCGCGAATATCCAGGCGACGGGGTCACCTATGAGGTCATGGTGTCGATGCTGCGCGATCCCGACGGCCATATCGTCGAGCTGAACAACCGCCTCAGCCCGCCGCTGGAGTGGGATTAGCGGCCGGAGCCTAGAAAGGGTTCAGCGTATAGCCGTCCTGCTGCAGGAGAGCATGGGCGGTCATGGCCGAGAGCATCAGCTCAACCCCCTCGGGAAGGTCCTCGGCGGCGACGTCGTAATACATCGCCGACTGTCCGCACACGATGATGCTATGACCAGCGCCGATAAGCTGGGCGATCAGCGCGGCGTCGGCGCTTTCCGGATCGCTACGCGCTGCGGCGAGCGCCGAAACGGCGCCGCCATGGATGACGATGGCGAGATCCATATGGTCGGCGGCTACGCCGGCGCGCGCATGCATGTTCAGGAAGCGCGCTGCGGTGACGAGGCCCGGGATCGGCGCGCCGTCCTCGCCGGCGTCGCGAAAATCAAAGCTCACCTTGAACTGAATGTCTGGATTGATGGCGCTCATGCCGGGCACTTCGGCGACGGGGCCGTAGCCGGTGATCACCGGGCCCGGCGCGAAATCACCTGGTCCGGCGGCGGCGAGTGCGAGGGCGAGAAGAAGCGGGGTCATGGCGGGCTCCGATCGGGTTTCAAGGCGGCCAGCATAGGCGCCGGATCGCGCGCGCGTCGAGTTGACCCGCTCCCATACGCAGGCTATTTGTCCGGACAATACGATTTGTCCTGGATTTTCCCATGCGCAGCCTGCTCTTCGTTCCTGGATCGCGGCCCGACCGCATAGCCAAGGCGCTCTCCGCCGGGGCCGACGCCGTGTGCGTTGATCTGGAAGACGCGGTGGCGCCCGCCGCCAAGGACGAGGCGCGCAAATCCGTGCTGGCCGAGCTGAACGAAGACGACCGCTTCGCCGTGCGCGTCAATCCGCTGGAGACTGAATGGGGGCGCGAGGACGCAGACGCGCTGGGGGGGCATTCAAGCCGTGCCGCCTTCGTGATGTTGCCCAAGGCGGAAAGCGCGGGGCAGATCGAGATTCTGGCGGCTGCGCTCGGCGATGCGGGCGAAGGGGGGATCGTGCCGATCATCGAAAGCGCGGCGGGCCTGCGCGAGGCGTGGGCGATCTGCGCCGCGCCTGGGGTGAGGGCGGTGCTGTTCGGCGGCGGCGACATGGCCGCCGATCTGGGCGTCGCCATGGACTGGGAGCCGCTTCTGTTTGCGCGAAGCCAGGTGGTCGCCGCCTGCGCCGCGGCGAACGTGCCGGCCATCGACGTGCCGTATCTGGATGTGAAGGACGAGGCGGGGCTGCGCGCCGAAACCGGGCGCGCGAAAGCGCTGGGCTTCACCGCCAAGGCCTGCATCCATCCCGCTCAAGTTTTAGCGGTCAATCACGTCTTCACCCCCAGCGAGGCGGATTTGAGCCACGCCGAACGCGTGATCGCGGCGCTGGACGAGGCTGGCGGCGGCGCGGCGCTTCTGGACGGCAAGCTTATTGAAGCGCCCATCATAAGGCGCGCGCGGCGGGTCCTCGAGACCGCGCGGGCGTCGCGAAAACACTAGGAAAAACAGATGGTTCAGAACGTCAAGCAAGTGGGCCCCCAGCGCTATCGGGAGACCTTCGGGCGGTATTTCGATGATTTCCACGAGGGCGATATCTATGAGCACCGGCCCGGCAAGACGGTGACCGAGTACGACAATCACCTGTTCACGCTTCTGACCATGAACACCCATCCCATGCATTTCGACGCCGAGTTCGCCAAGGCGTCCGAGTTTGGAAAGAATCTGGTGGTCAGCCCCTACACCCTGGCGCTGGTGATCGGCATGAGCGTCACCGACGTCTCCCAGAAGGCCGTCGCCAATCTGGGGATGGACGAGGTGAAGTTCACCGCCCCGGTCTTCGCCGGCGACACGATCTACGCCGAGAGCGAGGTGCTGGGAAAACGCGAGAGCAAGAGCCGGCCCACCCAGGGCATCGTCACCGTGCTGACCCGCGCGTTCAACCAGAAGGGGGAGCAGGTGATCACCTTCAAGCGCAACATGCTGATCCCCAAACAAGGCCACGCGGTGGAAGACACGGTGGGCAACTACTAGGCGGGCCGCGCCGTTCAAGGCCTGAATTCCCGGTCGAAGAGCCGGGACCTCACTCGGAATGGCGTGAACGCTTTGAACAGGTCCCGGATCTTCGCCCTCTCGGGCTCGTCCGGGAATTCATGAACGCACCAAGGTGGAGACCCGGACATGGCTGTCGCCGAAACCTACCAGATGACCGAGGCTGACGAGCGCCAGATGCTCGACGCGATTCAAAAGTGGATCGAGAAGAAGGTCGCGCCCGTGGCCATGGAGCTTGAGCACGCCGACGAGTGGCCGGCGGAGCTTGTGGAGGACATGAAGGAGCTGGGCCTGTTCGGCGCGCTGATCGAGCCGGAGTATGGCGGTCTGGGCCTGTCGGCGGCCACGTATTCGAAGATCGTCATGATGATCGCGGAAGAGTGGATGAGCCTGACCGGCATCTTCAACTCCCATCTGATGATGGCCCAGATCGTCCAGAAATTCGGCACGCAGAAGCAGAAGGAATACTGGCTGCCCAAATTCGCCAGCGGTGAAATCCGCGGCGGGCTGGGCCTCACCGAACCGGACGCGGGCACCGATCTGCAGGCGATCCGGACCACGGCCAAACGCGTCGGCGACACGTATGTTGTCAACGGCGCCAAGACCTGGATCTCCAACGCCATTCAGGGCCATGCCTGCGCCCTTCTGGTGAAGACCGATGCGTCCGCCGAGCCGCGCTATACCGGCATGTCCATGCTCATCGTATGCAAGATCGATCCGGAGACGGGCGAGGCGAAGGACGGCATCCGCAACGGCAAGAAGCTGGAGAAGCTGGGCTATAAGGGCATCGATTCGGGCGAGTTCGTGTTCACCGATTATGAATGCGACGCCGAGCTGAGCCTTGTGGGCGGCGAGGAGGGCAAGGGCTTCTTCATGGCCACCGGGGGGCTGGAGATCGGGCGCATCAATATCGCCGCGCGCTCTGTGGGCATCGCCAAGCGGGCCCTGCGCGAGAGCGTCGCCTATTCCCAGACACGGCGGACCATGGGCAAGCCGATCTGCGAGCATCAGGCGATCCAGCTGAAGCTGGGCGACATGGCCGCGCGCACCCGCGCCGCGGAGCTTCTGGTGGAGGACGCGGCGCGTGCCTACGACACCGGCGCGCGCATCGACATGGAGGCCGGCATGGCGAAGTATTTCGCCAGCGAGACCGCGGTGGAGGTCGCCACCGAAGCCATGCGCATCCATGGCGGCTACGGCTATTCCAAGGAGTACGTGATCGAGCGCCTCTATCGCGACGCCCCGCTCATGTGCATCGGCGAAGGCACCAATGAGATGCAGCGCATCATCATCGCCAAGCAGCTTGTGAAGCGGAACCCGGTCTAGGGGGCGCGGGCCTGTGCGTCCTTCGAGGCTTTTTCTGCGAAAAAGACTCCTCAGGATGAGGACTGTTTGAGCTTTTTACACCCTCATCCTGAGGTGCGAGCCCCGGACCTGATCCGGGGCGAGCCTCGAAGCACCATCAGAATAAAACGCGTTGAGGCGACCCATGCATAAACCGCTTTCCGGCCTGCGCATTCTCGCCATTGAGCAATACGGCGCGGGCCCTTACGGCACCCAGCTTCTGGCGTCCCTGGGCGCGGAGGTGATCAAGATCGAGAACCCGGCGGTGGGCGGCGACAGCGCGCGTGCCGCGGGGCCGCATTTTCTTGGCGAGGATGACAGCCAGTTCTTCCAGACCTTCAATCGCGGCAAGAAATCGGTGGCGCTGGATCTCAAGGAGGCCGGCGACCGGCGCATTTTCGAGCGCCTGGTAAAGACCGCCGACGCCGTCGCCAACAATCTGCGCGGCGATCTGCCGGCCAAGCTGAAGGTGGACTACGCCGCCCTCGGCGCCATCAAGCCGCAGATTGTCTGCGCGCATCTGTCGGCCTATGGGCGCGGCCATGAACGCGAGGCCTGGCCGGGCTATGATTATCTGATGCAGGCCGAAGCCGGCTTTCTCTCCCTCACCGGGGAGCCGGACGGCCCGCCGGCGCGCTTCGGGCTTTCCATGGTCGATTTCATGACCGGCACGATCATGGCCACCGGCCTCGTCAGCGCGATCCTGGGCGCCCAGCGCACCGGCAAGGGCTGCGACGTGGACACTGCGCTTCTGGACACCGCCCTGCACCAGCTCTCCTACCCGGCCACCTGGTTTCTCAATGAGGGCGAAGAGACAACGCGAATCGAGCGCTCAGCGCACCCCACAGTGGCGCCAAGCCAGCTCTTCAAGACGCAGGACGGCTGGATTTTCCTGATGTGCCAGATGCCCAAATTCTGGACCGTGTTCTGCGAGACCGTCGGGCGCGGCGACCTGCTCTCCCACCCCGATTACGCCGACACCGTCGCGCGCCGGCAAAACCGCGCCGCGCTGCAGGTCGATCTCGACGCTTTCTTCTCCACGCGGCCCACGGCCGACTGGGTGGCGATGCTGGGCGGCAAGGTTCCCGTGGCGCCGGTCTATACGGTGGCGGAAGCGCTCACCGCGCCCACCGCGCAGCACATGATCGAAACCGTGGATCATCCCGACGCGCCGGACGGGCTCAAGCTCCTGCGCGAACCCATCGCGCTGAACGGCGAACGTCCCGCCGGCGCCCGCGCCCCCAAGCTCGGCGAGCATACGCGCGAAGTGCTCGATGCGCTGATCGACGGCGACGAGGCGTCATGAAACTCACCGGCCTCAAAGTCATTGATCTCTCCGCCTTTCTGCCCGGTCCCCATCTGACCATGATGATGGCCGATCAGGGCGCCGACGTGGTGATGGTGGAGCCCGCCAACGGGGTGGGCGAGCCCACGCGCGAGATCGGCTGGAGGCACGCCGACGGCGTTTCGGTCTGGTTTCGAAATATTGCGCGCGGCAAGCGCTCCTTGAAGCTGAACCTGAAGGACGAGGACGGCCGCAAGCTCCTGCACAAGCTGGTGGAGACCGCCGACGTGGTGGTGGAGGCGTTCCGACCCGGCGTCGCGGCGCGCCTGGGCGCCGACTACGCGACCCTGTCGGGAATAAATCCACGCCTTGTGTATTGCTCCATCTCCGCCTTCGGCCAGGACGGCGATTACGCACAGAAACCCGCCCACGACCTCACGGTTCAGGCGCTCGCCGGGCTGGTGGATCTTAATCGCGGGCTGGAGGACCAAAAGCCGGCGAGCCCCAACATGCCGGTGGCCGACATGGCGGCTTCGCTCATGGCGCTCTCGGCGATCCTCATGGCGCTCTATCGCCGCTGTGAGACCGGCGAAGGCGATTTCATCGACATGGCCATGTATGACGCTGCGCTCGCCTGGACGCCCAATGTCACCGGGCCGGTGTTCGCCGAAGACGCCCACCCGCCGGTCAAGGACATGCGCAGCTTCGGCGGAGCGGCGATGTACCATGTCTATGAGACGCGCGATCAAAAGCACCTGGTGCTGGGCGGGTCGGAGGTGAAGTTCGCTACAAACCTTCTCACCGCCCTTGGCCGCGAGGATCTGATCGATGAGGCGAAAGCCGAGCCCGGCCCGGCCCAAGCTGGCTTGCGCGCCTTTCTCAAAGACACCTTCGCCAGCGAAAGCCTCTCTCACTGGGAAACGTTTCTGGGCGCGCTTGATGTCTGCTGGGCGCCGGTGCGCACTTTGAAGGACGCGTTCGACGATCCCCACACCCGCGCAAGGGGGCTTGTGTTCGAGGACAAGCAGGGCGCGCGCCATATCGGCTCTCCGTTTCATTTCGCCCGCGAGCCCGGCGTGCCCAACTTCGCGGCGCCGGCGTTCGGCGAGCATTCCGAAGCCCTGGCGCTGGAGGCCGGTTTCGACCTGCAGACCGTGCGCGCCATGAAGGCGCGCGGCGTGATCTAGAGAGATATTTTGGCGCTTTGAAACGGCGCCGCGAAATAGTCTTGCCGTCGCCGCGCCGCAGCCAGGTTCCAAGTCTATCTTTGATCTTATGGACGAACCCACGCTCGCCGCCCGCGCCCGTTTTCTGCGCTGGACCGCCAGGTTCGCCGTGACGCTTGTGGTGAGCGTCGTGGTGCTGGCGGGCATGCGCGCTCTGGACGCCTTTCCCGATCGCTACAAGGCGTGGACTGACCTTCATCTGGATGAACCGGAAGGACCCTTCGACGCCGTGAAGCGGGTCCAGCTCGGCGGGTTTGCCGCCTGCATGGAGGCGCTGGAGGAAAGCAGCGCCCTCACCCGCCTCGCCGATCCGCGCGAGGGGCCTAACGGATGCGGCTATGACGAGGCGGTGGTGCTGGAGCGCTCAGGCCATGCCTGGTCGGCGCCGCAGCCCATGGTGATGCGCTGCCCGCTGGCGGCGGCCGTTTATCTCTGGGAGCGCCGTGTCGTGGCGCCGGCCGCCGAGGCCCATTTCGGTCAGGGCGTGGCGGAGATTCGCCAGTACGGAATCTATAGCTGCCGTCCGGTGAACAATCGCGACGGCGCGCGCCTGAGCGAGCACGCAAAAGCCAACGCCATCGACGTTTCCGGCTTCGTGCTGGAGGACGGACGTGTGATCAGCGTGCGGTCTGGCTGGGGCGGCGGCGAAGCAGACGAAACCGTTGATGAGGCCGCGCGGGCTGAAGCGGCCTTCCTGCGAGAGGTTCATGGTGGGGCGTGCGGGCTGTTCCGGGGCGTCATCGGCCCGGACGGCGATGCGGCCCACGCCGATCATTTCCATCTCGACATGGGCCGCTGGAGGTTCTGCCGCTAGAGCGGCTGCGCCCAGTATCAGCTTTCAGGACCGGAAAGCCCCAGATGCGATTTCGCCGGGGTCTTGGCGGCGTGATCGCTGAGCAGGGTCTGGACGCGCTTCTCGATATCGCCGGAGGGCTCATTCACCACGTCCTTGGGCTCTTCGATGATGATGCGCTTTTCCAGCCGGTGGGTGAGATGCTCGCGCGCCTCGCCCAGCGTCTTGCCGGGGGCGATGAGCACCAGGCGGTCGAAGCGCTTGTGTTCGGCGTCCCTGGCCAGGCGGTCCATCAGCCGGTCGGTGAAGCGGATTTTCTCCAGCGCATGGCGGTCGGTCTGCTGCACGCCGGAGCGGCCATGGCCGGCCTGGGCGTCCACGCCTTTCCCCTTGGCGCCGGAGCCGGCGTCCTGAAAGCGGCCGGCGCGGTCTGTG
The DNA here is from genome assembly GCF_053756655.1 of Apolloniradiicaulis salifontis. Taxonomy (NCBI): domain Bacteria; kingdom Pseudomonadati; phylum Pseudomonadota; class Alphaproteobacteria; order Maricaulales; family Maricaulaceae; genus Apolloniradiicaulis; species Apolloniradiicaulis salifontis. The sequence continues at coordinate 2,631,547 of NZ_CM132387.1, read as the reverse complement.
GTCTGCTCGCGGTCGGGCGGATTGTCGTTGTCGAAGCGGTTGAGCAGGTCGAGATTCACCGCGTCGTCAAATCCCTTGTTTTCAAACACCAGCGCCTTGCCGCCGTCAAAGACGGCCACCCAGGTGATCTGATCAGCTTCGGGGCGCATGGGCGATCCTCCATAAATACTGTGCCTTGGAGGACATAAACGCGCCCCGGCCGCCCAGTGTTGCGCGGCCGGTGTCTGCATCGCTGCGCTTTGGGCGGCGAGCCCTAGCTGGCGGGCGTCAGCTTGAGGGCGTGAGGGGCGCGAACGTGCCGGTGCAGGCGTCTTCAAGCACCCACTGGCCGTTTTCCTGCACGAAGGTGCAACGCGCATGATCCACCGCCGGCGTTCCAAGCTCGGCGCCGAGGAGGGTTTCGTTCTGAAGGCTTTCGAAGCGGCCCTGAGGGAACACGTAGGTATAGCGCTGGGTGTCCGAGACCGCCTCGTCCCACAGGCAGAGCGGGGGCTGCATCAGGACGGTGCGCACACTGCGATCACCCATGCGGAAGCCGAAGACCTGGGCTTCGATGGCGGGATCCAGATTGCGCACGCGCGCGGCCTGCGGTCCTTCGGCCATGAGGTCGGCGACGCGCGCCTCGTCATGGGCGACCATGGCGCCGAACAAATCGCGTTCGGCCGGGGTCGCGTCGCGGCAGGCGATGGGGGCGGGCGTTGTGGCGCAGGCGGAAAGACCGGCGGCGGCGAGCAGCGCGCCGAGCGTCAGGCGGGAGGTGCGGGCGTTCATGGAAGTCCTCTCTGAAAGTCCGCTTTGCGGGGGTTTTGGGACAATGCCCCCGCCCGCGCCGGGCGCCAATACGCCAATGCGATTTTGCTTAACCGCATCCTCCCGCCATGGCGTCGATCCAGGCCGCGACGAGCGCCACGCCGTCGTCATGGGCCACCGCGCGGCCCAGCTCCGGCATCATGATGTCGGGCCGGCCGCTTTCCATGCGATGAGTCAGGATCGAGGCGCCTGAATCGCCAGGAACAATGCCGTAGAGCCGCCCGCCCGTGCCGCGCCCGGCGGCGATGGGCGGTTTGCAGATACCGAAATTGGCGGCCACCGGCTCCCACGGCTCCAGATACAGGCCCGACGTGTCGGCCTGTCCGGTGCGCGAATGGCAATGGGCGCAGTTGATGTCGATATAGCCGCGCGCCGCGTCGGTGAGCGCGGCGTCCGCCAGGGGAATACCCGACCGCCAGGCGGCGGTGATCGGCGCGTCTTCAGGCTCCGGCGCACCGGTGAGCAGACCCAGATCGCTCCAGCGCTCAAGCTGGTTCACCGGGTCTCCGCCAGAAGCTCCGGCATGGTCGCCGCCATAATCGAACGGGCCGTTGAGATGGCGCGCCTTCGGCCCGATGGGGCGCACGCCGCGCCCGTCCGTGGTGTCGGTGACATGGCAGTTGGCGCACTGATTGACGTTGGGCACGAGATAGTCGAGGCGCTGTTCACCCCCTGCCTGGCTGATGAGCGTGAGATCCACGAAAGCCCCGGCGCGCGCCAGCCGGGCCTCGCTCTGGTCGGCGTCCCAGACATAGGGCAAGGCTTCCCATCCGGCTTCGCGGTGGACCAGAACCCGCGTTTCGATCAGGCGCACCTCGCTCATGTCCAGGCTGGCGCCGTTGAAATGGTCTTCCAGAGCGCCGTTCCGGCTCACCCGTTCAAACCCGCCCGAGGCGGCGGGATAAAAGAAGGTCTTGGTGATCACCGTGCCGACGGGAAAGTCGAACGTGTCGCGGGCGTCATAGGCGGCCGGTCCCGCCTCGCCGGGGATCCAGACCGTGCGCAGTTTCAGCGCGTAGTCGGAGAACAAAGCGGTGTTCAGATCATAGGGCGTCACGCCCGCGCCCAGCACCAGCGATCCGCCGCCGGCGATGAGCTGGCCCCAGTCCGACAACAGATCGGGGCGGCCCGCATCGATGTATCGCGGCGCCGGGGCGTCGGGCACGGCGCCGGACGCCTGCGTCGCCGAGGCGTCTTGCGCACCGTCACAGGCCGACAGCGCCAGCCCCGCCGCGAGCATCAGGGGGGCGATCAGACGGGCGGGGCGCATCTAGAGCTCCAGCGCCACCGGGGCGAGCGGGGCGAGCGTACAATCGAAGGGCTCGCTCCCGTGGCGCGGCGTTTCGGCGCCGCGCGGCTCGTCCACCCACATCACCTCGGCGTCCGTGACGCAGATGCGCTTGTCGTCGGGGAGGCCGTCGGCGTAGGCCGCGTCCATATAGCCGTCCCAGATCACCGGGGGCAGGGCGCCCATGGGCCCGAACAGCGCCACGCGCGCCGCCTGCAGGATCAGGGCGTCGGGATTGCCGCCGCCGCCCTCATAGGTGTTCTCGTACACCCAGATCGCTTCGGGATAGGGGTTGAAATCGTCGGCCAGCTCGAGGTTTTCAAACCCGGAGGAATAGAAGCTGGAGATGATCACATGACCGGTGCGGTTGTCTCTGAGCCGGTTGTTGAAGATCTCCACCGCGTCGTTGGAATTGATCAGGATGCCCGTGCCGGCGGGCACGCCGGCCACCGGCGTGCCGGCATGGCCGAAATTGCGGGTGTTGTTCTCGAACACGTCATTGTCATAGACCCGGGTGCCGGCGCCGGGCCGGGGCAGGTTGGGCATGTTGAACACCAGGATGCCGCCGGTATTGTTGGTGGCGACATTGCCGTACACGTCGGCGTGGTTGGAGTTTTCGATCTCGATGCCGGCGACGTTGAACTCGGCGCGATTATTGCGCACCACGATGCGGTCGGACTGGCCCACATAGATGCCGGCGTCAGACGCGCCGATGGCGACGGAGTCCTCGATCAGCACGTCGGTGGACTGGACCGGATAGAGCCCGTAGGCCCCGTTCTCGGTGGAATATCCGCCTGTCCACTCCACGCGCACGCCGCGGATCACGACATTGTCGCCGTCGGTGATCTTCACCGCGTCGCCCACCGTGTCCTCGATGGCGAGATTCTCCAGCGTGAAATTGTCCGCGCCGGAGACCAGCAGGCCCTCCGCGCCCTGGCGCTGCTCGGCGAAGGAGAGCACCGTGGCGTCCATGCCCTGACCGCGGATCGTGACATTGTCCACGGTGAGCGAAAGGCCGCGCTCGATGATGAAACGCCCTGCCGGGATTTCGATCACATCTCCGGGCTCGGCGTCCAGAAGGGCGGTCATCAGCGTGGTCTGATACTCGCGATCAAAGGCCGAGGTGTCGCGCGCGGCCTCCTCGCCCGAGCAGGCGCACGCCAAAAAGCCGGCGAGCAGCGGCGCGAGTGTTCTGACGGCTCCCATGGAAAGCCTCCTCCCTGTGGCGGACCTGGCGCCCGCCTTGTTTGAGGGTAAGGATAAACGAACAGCGTTCATGGTGTCGAGGGCGGGCGCGTTTCATGGGAGCGCCGCCCTTGACCGCACGCGCTGTACTAAATTTATAACGGATTGAACCATGGGCCGAGACCGGCGTTCTCCCCGTGACCTCGGCCAGGCTCCCCTTGGTCCGGCTGTGATCGGCCGTCTTTAACCCCGCTCCGCCCGGCGCATCAGAACAACCGCCGCCCCGCTTTTGAAAATTCGAAGCGGGAGTGACCCATGTTAGCGCCCGCCGGCGCCAAGGCGCGCATCCTTCCCGGAGCTAAGCAAGGAAGGTGGGCCGATGACTCGTTATCAATTGAGAGATCTGATTGCGCCCCTGCGTCGCTACGGGCGTCTCATGACTGGCGATACGACGATCGCCGACAAGGTTCTGCTCCGCATGCTCGCCGAGGTGAGACCGGCGCCAAGCGGGGGACCTGTGTTCCGCTTGAAACTCTACCGCGCCCACACCGGCGCGCTGGCGCTTCATGCGCAAACCGTGTCTTCGGCCCTGGCCTCGAACTCGCGCGGCGCGCTGCGTTCCGATGGCGCGCTGGCGGCGGCGGCCTGCGCCCTGCCTTTTGTAGAGCGGGCCGTTCTGGGTCTGGTCACGGTGGAGGGCTTCACGCCCGCCGAAGCCGGCGCGATCCTGAAAATGCCGGTGGTGCTGGTGGAGCGCAGCCTGAAAAGCGCCCTCGACCGTCTCAGCCCGATACCGGTCCTGCGGACGGCTCAGCCGGTCTTTCTCGCCGCGCCCGGTCTCGCCTGATCTGAAAATCGCTGACGGGCGCGCCGGCGTGTGTTAACTTTTAAGCGTCTTGTGTGGCGTGAGGAGGGGACATGCCGGTGCGACCCGATCTGACGACCGTATCTTTCAGCGCCGTCATGACCGCCGCTTTCACCGGTCTTGCCGCCGCTCTGGCGCTTGCGTTTGGCCTTTCCGTGGCAGGCGCCGCGCCGGGCTTCGCGCAGCAGTCGGCGCCGCCGCCCGACGAACCGCCCCAGCGCCTCCAGATCGACCCCCGCCGGTTTCAACCGGTTGATCGAAGCCAGTTCCAGATTCAGGACTTCTCGCAGCTGCGCCCTGTGCAGCCGGAAACGCGCGAGCGGGACCCGCGCCTGGCGGTGATCGACTGGACCGCCGCGTTTTCCGATCGCGAGCGTCAGATCGCCGCCCTGCGCGAGTCCCCTAATCAGTCTCCCAATCAGGACTCAACGAACGCCGCGCCGAACCAGGGTTTCCTGCCTCAGATCTCAAGGGGCTCGCGCGAGCGCATCCAGCCGGTCCACATGCCTGTCCTGCTGCCCGCTGCGGCGGTCGCCGAGGCGATCACCACGCGCGCCGGCGGTGAGCCGGGGATGATGCTTCTCACCCGGGCGTATTTCTACGACGCCGCCTGGAATATCGACGGGATGAGCGTGCAGGTGAACGGCACGCGCCTGATCAATCACCGCGGAAACGCGGTTGCGCGCGCGGCCGATCTCAACCGCGGACGCGACGGCGACGGCTACCGGGTCGTCACCAATGAGAGCGGGCTGACGGCCGATTTCTCGCGCTACGGCGGCGCCTACACCGTAACGATCGAATGCGGTTCGGGGACGGACCCGCGCTGCGCCGACGAGACCTATCTCAGAGGGCTTCTGGACAGGCTGATCGTCGCGGGCGGCAATCCGGACGAGGAGGGCTGAGTCATGAGCTATCAGCGCGACGCAGTCCTGGCCGCCATTATCGCCGTCCTGGGCGGCGCGGCGCTGATCTTCTACCCCGCAGGCGATGCCGGCGACCCGCCAGGGCCGCCGATGGAGCAGCCGGGCGACACTCCGGAGGAGGGTCCCGAAGAGCCGGGAGGTCTGCCTGAAGAGACCCCTGAAGACCCGCCGGAGGAGGAACCCGCAGATCCGCCGGTTGAAGACCCGCCCACTGAAGACCCGCCGGTCGAGGATCCCGAACCGCCGGCGGCGGTGGACGAAACCGGATCGCCGTTCAGCTATGACCCGCCCGGTGAATTGACCGAATACGATTTTCGTGACGGCGCCGAGGAGGAAGGTTTCTCAGGAACCGGTTTCCAGGGCACGGCGAATTTTGATCGCAATTACGTCTTCGCGCCGGACATGGACTGGCCCCTGGACGAGCGCGGCTTTCCCAATTCCCAGGTCTATCGCCCGGGCGGCTATCAGTCCGCGGGCGGCCAGTGCGACGCGTCCAATTACGATTATCCGTGGCAGGATAATTTTTGCGAGACCCGCGGACACGGCAACGCCTTCTGCCAGGGCGGGCAGGGCCATCAGGGTCAGGATATCCGGCCCGCCAGCTGCCCGCCTGTGACCGGCGGCGCTCACATGGCGGTGGCCGCCGCCGACGGATACATCTCCAATATCGGCTCGATCTCCGTCTGGCTGCGCGATGAGGAGAGCGGGCGGACCTATTGGTACATGCACCTCAATCACTGGGACAGTTGCGGCGATCCGGCGACGTTGAGCCAGGCCCAGTGCAATTCCAGCGGCATCGCCTCGATCTGTTCGGGTAATGCGCTGGAGGTGGAGGTGGGCGACGCGGTGTCCGCCGGCGATCCCATCGGAGAGGTCTCCAACTGGTTCGGGATCGGCTGGGACGCCGACCGCAATCGCTGCGTCTGGCGCGCCACCACCGAGCATCTTCATTTTGAGATCCACGACACGGTAAGCCCTGACGGCGACACCGCCGCTTCCATGCGCGTGCCGCCCTATTCGTCTCTGGTGACGGCCTATCTCGACCGACTCAGCGCCGATCCGGCGCTCTATCCCGAATGGGAAGAGGCGGAATATTAGGCTTTCAGACCGTTGAAGATAATGTCCGCGATGTCTTCGGCGTAGGCGGTCGGGTCGCGCTCTTGGTCGCCGACGTCTGCAAAGACTGTCGTCATGAAAAGTTCTGTCACCGCCGGACCAATCAGAACCCTGTTGGCCGCGTCGGCATCGACCTGGCGGAACACGCCGCGGCGCGCGCCCGCCTCGAGCAGGTCGGTCAATGCGGCATGGGCGATGTCGATGACGCGCCGTCTGTAATGACTGGCGAGCGCAGGAAAGCGCGCGCCTTCGGCCATCACGACCCGTGTGGCGGCTGAAAGATCCTTGTCTGCGATGGTTTTGAAAAGGAGCGTGAAGATCGCCCTGAGACCCGCTTCCGGGTCGCGGTCCGCTGCGGCGTGGGTCAGGCGGGCGACGGCGTCCGCTATTCGCGCGGAGGTCAGTTCCACGAGCCCCTCGATCATCTTTTCCTTGGTTGGAAACAATAGCCGCACATAGCTTTCAGGCGCGTCAGCCCGGGCTGCGATGTCGGCGAATGACGGGCGCTCAAACCCCTGCTCCACAAACAGCGCCACGGCGCAGTCCAAAATATCTTCCGGTCCGCGGTCACAGTCGAAATCGGATGGATGGTGGGTCATTGATCGCCCCTATCTGCCGCGGCTGAAATAGGCCGCTCGGCCAAGCAGGCAATATGCCCGAGGCCCGCAGCCGGAGGATCTCGGACAGGGCCGGTTCGGCGACACGACATGGGTTTGCGAGCGCCGAAAAAAGATGGGTGGTAAAGGGTGCTTGACGTAAAGCGTCCTTTGCTTCAGAAGGTCAAGGTCCCTTTACAAAAGGGCCCTGATCATGACATAGGAGATCACCATGACCCGTTCCGTTTTCATCCGCCGCACCGCCGCGCTGGTCCTGTTTCTCGCGGCGCTCACCGCCTGGGCGCTTTTAGGCGCAGCCTTTCTTTTTGACGTTGACCGTCCCTTGCTCATCGCCGCCGCCATCGCCGCGGCTCTTTCCACCGAAGCCCTGATGTGGGTGGGCGCCGGTCTTCTGGGGTGGAAAGTGTTTGAAAGCCGGGCGGCGATCTGGCGGCGCCTCACGGGGGGCGGAGCCGCGTGAGCTTCAACATTCTGCCGGAATCTGCGACGGCGCCGCCCGCCGCGCGCCGTCGCTATTTCTGGCGCAGCCTGATCTGCAGCGGGGTCGTGGCGATCAGCCTGATCGCGCTGCTGGAGGCCTGGGTCCCGCCCGCCTTGCACGGTCCCGCCTTCGCCTTGCTCGCGGCCGGATTGCTGGCCGGCGCTTACGAATTCGCCCGCCTGATTCTGGCGCTGGATGAGATGCAGCAGCGCATTCACACCAGCGCTCTGGCTCTGGCGGGCGGTCTCGTCACCAGTTTCGCGACCCTCTGGGGGCTCGCAGCCCAGATGTTCGAGATCTCGACGCCGAACGCCGTGTTCGCCGGGCCGGCCTTCGTCGCCGCTTATTATGCTGCGCTGATCTTTGTGGCGCGCCGCTTCACATGAAGAACAAGATCAAGGATCTGCGCGCCGAGCACGGCTGGAGCCAGGCGGCGCTGGCCGAGCGGCTGGAGGTCTCGCGCCAGACCATCATCTCCATCGAGACCGGCAAGTATGATCCGTCCCTGCCGCTGGCGTTCAAAATTGCGCGGGTGTTCGCCCTTCCCATCGAGGCGATTTTCGATGACGCGGTCTGAACGCTTGCACGGGCCTTCCGCCCGGAGTTCGCTTAAGCCATGAACCGGGATCCCTTCGCCGGCGCGCTGGCCCGCGCCCACGCCCATGTCGCCGCGCTTGAGGGCTTTGAGGCCTATGCGGTCTATCTCGCCGCCAAGGACAAGGGGCTCAAGCGCGACGCGAACCGGTTCGCCGAAGCCTTCGCCGCCGCCTTGCGCGCTGCGCCGCTGGAGGTGGCGATCGAGCGGGTGCGGGCGCTCAGCCATGTCCGCGCCGCGTTCGGTGATGCACCGGGCCTGATACCCTATGCGGCGGCCAGGGCGGCGGCTGACATTTGCCGGCGCTGGGAGATGGCCGAGCCGGAGCGCGCCGAGCCGCTTCTGATCCGCGCCGGGTTTCAGGGCGACACGTCCCTAATCCCCGAAGCGCTGCGCCGCGAGCCGTCCAGTCCACGCGCGCTGAAAGCCCAGATCGTACGGCTTCTAAGCCTTGTCGGCGACGCCCTGCACCAGATTGAAGACGCACGACTGAGCGGCGATCCCGGCGCGATACGTGCGGCGCTGGCCGAGTTGCGCATGCTGGCCGCCCGGCTGGAAGATCCGGCGTGGAGCGCGCCGCATCTGGCCGACGCAGATCTTTTTGCGGCGCTGCTGGACGGGCTGGAGGCGTGGCGCGCCGCCGGCGAGCCCGGCGCGTTCGCGGCCTTCATGAAGGCGCGCGGCGTCAGCGTCAGCGATACGCCGTCTTTCCTGTTCCTGGGTTAGGTCAGACGGCGAGTTCAGGGCTGGTTCAGAGGTCGGCGCGTCCCCTGCGGCTTTCTTTCGTCTGCGCAAAGGCCTACCTAAGGGCCTCTGAACGCCCGCGAAAGGACCTCCATGCTCAAAATCGCTTTCCAGATGGACCCGATCACCGCGGTCAATGTGAACGGGGATTCCACGTTCGACATCGCCCTGGAATGTCACGCGAGGGGGCACGAGATCTGGGTCTACGAGCCGAAACATCTGGTCTTCGAAGCCGGCAAGGTCCGCGCCAAAGCGCGGCGGGTGACGCAGATGCAGCGGGTGCAGGGCGAGCATGTGACGCTGACCGACCCCGAAACGCTGGATCTGCACGGGGTGGACGTGGTCTTCCTGCGCCAGGATCCGCCGTTCGACATGAGCTACATCACCTCCACCCACATTCTTGAACATCTGCAGCCCGGCGTGCTGGTGGTGAACGACCCGCGCCATGTGCGCGACGCACCGGAAAAGCTCTTCGTCACCCATTTTGAGGGCGTCATGCCGCCGACGCTGATCACGTCCGACGAAAAGGAAATCCGCGCCTTCTTCGAACGCCACAAGCGCGACATCGTGGTCAAACCCCTGTTCGGCAACGGCGGCGCCGGCGTGTTCCGCATCCGCGACAGCGCCGAGAACATCGCTTCGCTCATTGAGCTGTTCCAGCAGGTCAGCCGCGATCCGCTCATGGCGCAGGCCTTTGTTCCCGATGTGCGCAATGGCGACAAGCGCGTGATTCTGGTGGACGGCGAGCCGGTGGGCGCCATCAACCGCGTTCCGGCCGAGGGCGAGGTGCGCGCCAACATGCATGTGGGCGGCGTGGCCACGGAGTCCTCGCTCACCAAGCGCGATCTGGAGCTCTGCGCGATCATCGGACCGGAGCTGAAACGCCGCGGCCTGGTCTTCGTCGGCATCGACGTGATCGGCGACTATCTCACCGAAATCAACGTCACCTCGCCCACGGGAATCCAGGAGCTGCGCCGATTCTCCGGTATCGACGTTTCGGCGCTTCTGGCCGACTGGGTCGAGGCGAAGGTGGCGGGCAAAGCCGACTGAGGTACTCGATGCTTCACACCCCTGTCCCTCCCCTCGATGGGGAGGGTGGGCGCGCCGCGAGGCGCGGCCGGGTGGGGTGCGATGGCGGGCGCTTTCCTATCAAAGCTTTGCGCCGTCACCCCCTCCGTCCGGCTGTGCCGGACACCTCCCCCATCAAGGGGGAGGACAGGATAGGCCGGAGGCGCTGACAGAAGGGGAGCCGTCACCATGATCGACACCGACACGCTGCACCTGCAATGGGCGCTGAGCTATCCGTTTCCGCGGCCGCAGACGCCGTTCGTGTTTCTGGACGGCGCCACATGGCCGCTTTTGCGGACGCAAGGCGCGTTTTCTGACTGGACCATCGCCAAGCCCGGCGGCGAGACGAGGCTGAAGGACGCCGCCGGCGCCCGGCGCCTGGCTCCGCTGGAAGAGGGTCGCTATCACGCGGTGGCGGCGGTGGGTTCCAACGCCGCGCCCGCGCAGCTGCGGCGCAAGTTCCGAGATTATCTGGGCGATGTGCTGATCCCGGTCATCCAGATCGAGATCCCCGGCCACGTGGTGGCCTACGCCAACCGGATCGCGGTCTATGGCTCGGTGCCCGCCACGCTGACCCCCCATGAGGGCGGGTCGGTGACGGTGTGGGCGACGCTTCTCTCCGATCGCGACTATGAGGTCATGAACGCCACCGAGGATCGCGGTGACATTTATGACGGCGTGCCCATCGCGCCGGCGCACGTGCCCGAGGCGGTGACGCGCCCGTTCGAGGCCTATGCCTGCCTCACCGGGCATTTGCCGCTTCTGGTCTCGGCGTTTCGCTCCACCGGGTCCGCCTGGCCGGTGGGCGGTCAGTGGGAGGCCCAGTCAGCCGCGATCCACGCACTGGGACTGTCGGTGAGCGTCGATCAGTTCGTCCTGGAGAACACGTCCGACCCAGAACTGCGTGAACAGCGCGACCTCGCCCTGTCGAACGTGCGGCGGTAGGTCCCGCCGGGTCCCGCTTGCCTCCGCCTGAATTTTAAATGATATATCATTTAGGCGAAGTCGGGAGATGTCCGGCGCGTTGGCGGCCGGGCAGGGGAGGGTTTCATGGCGGATTTCATCACCCAGTACGAGCTGGAGATCCTGCGCTGGCTGCATATTCTGGCCATGGTGTACTGGCTGGGCGGCGAGTGGGGCGTGTTTCAGACCAGCTACAAGGTGGTCAACCCAAAGCTCTCCTTTGACGAGCGCATGCGCCACATGGACACCGCTTACCGCATCGACATACTGGCGCGCACCGGCATCATCACGCTTCTGCCGCTGGGCCTTCACATGGGCCATATCTGGGGGCTGCAGCCGCTGGGCGGCGCCTGGCTTGCCGCGATGTGGCTGGTCTGGGCGGGCTGGATGGGCGTGACCTGGGGCGCGTTCGTGACGCGTGGAAAGCCGATCTGGGCCGTGCTCTCCGGCATCGAGGACTGGTCGCGCTATCTTCTGATCCCGACGCTGATCCTCACCGCCGTCACTTCGCTGGCCGGGTATGGACCGTTTGAGTCCGGTCCCGGCCAGAACTGGTATTCGGCCAAGGTGCTCACCTACGGCCTCGCGCTGATCATCGGCGTGATCCTGCGCCTGATCATGCATGAGTGGCAGGGCAAGTTCAAAATTCTCGCCGAGGGGCCGAACGCGCCGGTGGAGGCCGCCCTGAAGCGCTCCATCGGGATCGGGCGCAGTGTCGCCTATGTCTACTGGGTGCTCATCTCCGCCACCTGCTTCTTCGCCAGTGTGAAGCCTTTTTAGTCTGTGCTCAGGCCCGTTCGGGCCTTTCTCTCCGAGCGGAGGCGAGGGAGGCCCAGACCAACCGCGCCGCAGGCGGGCAAGGCCGACTGGCCGTCCGCACCCCGGACTGGATCCGGGGGAGGATCGACCGAGCGGACGCGAGGGAGCACAGGAAAAAGAGGTGCGCCCGGCTCGCCCCTTCCGAGCCGGGCGCGGGTGGGACCCGCCCTACGGTCGCGCCGGCTCTCCATCGCCCCCCTCTGACGATTTGTGTGCCGCGCTGACACAGACAGGGCGAGCCCCGGACCGAAGACCGCAAGGCGCGTGCTAATGCCGCGCAAGGCGGCGCTCCGGTCTTCCGGCCCCGCGCCGGAAGCGAGCCTGGAATGACAGGGCGTCTGCAGACCCGGACCGGAAGCGCACGGGGGGAGGAAGACTGGCGTTCCGGCCCGGGCCGGCGCCGCCTCAGCCGGCTTGGGAGGCGTAAGGCTGAAGCGACGCCGGTGTTGCAGACCGTAGCGGGAGCGGGAGGTCTCGCCGCCACGGCCTTTGTTATGGCCGGGCAACAGGGCGGCATTGGTTCGTAAACATGAAAAAGCCGCCCCGTGTGGGGCGGCTTTGCGTTCGACCCATTCACCTTGGGTTCAGGCCTCGGGCCAAGATCACGGCGCGTAGGGGCGGATCCCGTCCAGCTCCAGCGTATAGGCGGTGTCGCCCAGATCATTGTCCTGGCGGGTGGTTCGCATGACGCCTTCGACGTAGACCGGGTCCCACAGCCCATCGATTTCGATCGGTTCAGAGGTGGTGACATAGACCAGCTGGTTGGGCGGGGGCGGCGGCACGTGGATGCACGCGCCCACATAGGGCACCAGCAGGAAGCGGGAAATCTCGCCGCCGTTGAAATCAAACGGCAGCACGTATCCACCGATGCGCACGCGCTGTCCGTCGAGGGCCTCCACCGTGTTGAAGGTCTGAATCTGCGGCATGCTCTCGACGCCGAAATGATCCATGCCGGACGCCACCGCCTGCATCTGCTGCAGCTCGGCGATGCGCTGCGCTTCGCCTTCGGGCAGCAGGTCCGACCAGGACAGATCCAGAAAATCCGGGCTCGACGGGCCGTCTTGGGCCAGCGCCGGGGCGCAGAACCCAATCGCAAAAGCCGGCGCGGCGGCGAGAAGGAGGGCGGAAAGAAGATATTTCATCATGGCCGGCAAGATGCGCCCGCAAAGCGGCGCATTCAAGTCAGCGATGCGGTGAGGCTGCGGCGCAGCCCCGCCCTCCGGCTCACCGGGCCGGCCTAGTTCAGGCGCAGCGCTGCGGCGTCAGGCGTCAGCGTCCGGGCCTCGGCGCGGCTGGCGTCGAGATACTGCACCTCCACCCGCTCCAGGCGTTCGAACGCGGCGAACAGGCCGGACAGGTCGAGAGAGCCGAGCCGCTCAGGTCGGTCGCACTGGAAGGTCCAGCTCACCACCAGATCGCCATGGCCCGGCGCGTCGCCGTCATGGTCATGATCGTGTTCATCCCCGTGAGCGTGATCGTGCTCATCGCGATGGCCGCCCTCGTGATCGGCGGGCGCGGGGCTGTCCGCGTCCATGCCCGGGCCGCCCGACATATCGGTGTCGGCAAGGGTGCACCGTGCAGTGTCGGCGAAGGTGACAAGGCCGGGCGCTATAAGGCGCGCGTCGGCGTCCGCGATGACGGCCCGCTGCGCGTCGGTCTCCGGGGCGCTTTCAAATCCATAGATATTCCAGGCCGCGCTCATGAGCTCGGCCACCACCAGACCGTCCGCATCGGCGGCGGCGATCAACTGCGCGGCGCCGTGAACATGGGCGCCAAGTTGGCGCGGGCCGTCACCGGACTGGGGCGGGTGAGCCCACGCGGCTCCTGAGCCTAAGGCGCCCAGGGCGCACGATGCTGCCGCGGAAAGCAAGTGACGATAGATCATGAAAACCTCCCTGGAGACCTTGGCGGGACTGGACGCAACGCACCCGTTAGTGGGTGTGATCGTGTTGATAGCCGCCAGGTATGGCGAAGTCTGGACGGTGGAGCGGGTCGGGCGTGTGGATATGGGGCGCGTGGAAGAAGGTGAGCGCCGCCGCCACCCCGGCGCCGGCGAACACCGCCGCGCCGCCCTTCACCGCGCCGGCTGATTCCGCTTCGTGGAGCAGGTGGGCCGCGCCGGTGTGCAGCAGCAGGCCCGCCACGATGGCGAACAGCGCGCCCAGCGTCGCCGGATCCAGCCCGCTGGCGTAGGGCGCGGCGATGGCGGCGGAGACCAGCGTCGTGACGCCCGAGGCCAGGAAGGCGGCGATGGCCGCACCGCGATCGCTGAGCCCGGCGCGCTGCAACAGCACGAAACAGATCAGCGCCTCGGGAAATTCATGGAGGACGAGTCCGCTGGCCGCGCTGAGCCCGATAACGGGATCGACCTCGAAACTCACCGCATAGACAAGCCCGTCCAGCGCCGAATGCAGCGCGATCGCAAAGACCGGCGCAAGGCTCGCCCGCCGCGCCAGAGCGGCGCGGTGATCATGACCATGATCCGTGTGGAGATCCGCATGGGGCGCCGGACTGTGCGAATGCCCCGCCACGCTGGCCAGGCCGTGCAGCACGAACCCGCCGGCAAACCCGGCGAGCACCAGCCAAGGTGCGCTGTCGCTTAAAACCAGCGCTTCGGGCAGCAGCATGACCAGCGCCATGGTGATGACGATGCCGCCGGCGAACGCAGCCAGTATGGGCGCATTGGCGCGGGTGAACCCCGATGCGGTGCGCACCAGCGTCAGCGCCGCCCCGGCCACCAGGGCGGCGAGCACTCCAAAGAGAATCGTGGCGGCGATGGGAGACACGGGGACCTCGGCTTGGTCGAGCGTTATAATGTTACATTCGGGTCTTTACCCCCTGCTCGCCGAGCGCGCAAGCGCGGCCTCTCCCAGCGGTGCTCCGCCCGCACTCCGCTTTTTCTTCGGACCGGAGATGTTGGGTTCACACCGGCGTCAGGCCGGGCGCCGGCTCCGGAAGGCGGCGGTCAGCGTGCCGTCGTCTAGATAATCCAGCTCCCCGCCCACCGGCACGCCGCGCGCCAGGCTGGTCACCTCCACGCCGGCGCCGGCCAGCTTGTCGGCCAGGAAGTGGGCGGTGGTCTGCCCGTCCACCGTGGCGTTCAGCGCCAGGATGATTTCCTTGGCGTCCTCGGCGTGGGCGCGCTCGATCAGGCCGGCGACGTTCAGCTCTTCCGGTCCGATCCCGTCCAGCGCGGACAGCACGCCGCCCAGCACGTGATAGCGGCCCCGGAAGGCGGACGCGCGCTCCAGCGCCCAGAGATCGCCCACGGTCTCCACCACACAGATAATGCTGTCGTCACGGCGCGGATCGCGGCAGAGGGCGCACGGATCAGTGACGTCCAGATTATGACAGCGCGAGCATGCGGAGATCTTCTGAGCCGCCTCGCTCAGCGCTTCGGCCAGCGGGATCATCACCGCCTCGCGCTTTTGAAACAGCTGCAACGCCGCACGCCGCGCCGAACGCGGACCGAGGCCAGGAAGCTTCGCCAGCAGCTGGATGAGACGTTCGATTTCCGGGCCGGAAGCGGTCATGGGCGAGGCTCCTTCGCGCCGCGATTCGAACGGTGGACCTAGCACTCATACTTAGCGCGCCCTGTGTGCGGATGAAAATCACCGCGGCGCCGCACCTGGTTCGCCCCGCGCAATAGCGCGGCGCGCAGGCCTGTTCGATCGATCCCCCGGATCAATCCTGGCAGGCTCACCCCAATTTAGAGAGCGGAGAGGAGCGCTCCTACTCCTCCAGCTCAATCCGGCTTACCGCCTCGGCGCGCACTTCGGCTTCGTAATAGGGCATGCCGATCCACGTCTTCGCGGAATAGGCGCGGGTCTGGTCAGCGAAGTGGGGGGAGTTCGGGTTGGTGGACTGGGAATAGCTCAAGATGCCTTGGGCGAAGGGGCCGTCCTCGGTGAACTCCACCGCCATGATCCAGCTGGAGCCGTGGACGATCTTGGCGATCCCCAGTTCGGGCTGGGGCTGCGTCCCGTAGATCATGTTGAACACGCCCAGATGGCCCGGCCCGCCATGGATCGGGATGCGCGCGTCGCCGCGCGGCTCGGTCTGAAACTCGCCCAGCGGGGCGTCCAGGGGGATGGAGAGCGCGGCCAGCTGGCCGGCGCCGGTGCGCAGCGCCGTCAGCACCGCTGGATTGGAAACGTCCAGCGTATGGGGCGTGGTGAGCGGCTGGGCTGGATCATAGGGGACCGCCCATTGCAGGCCGCCGGCGCCGGCGAAGGCGTTGAACAGCAGGGCGCCGCGGCTGTCTGTATCGACTTTGAGATCCCAGCTCGCCAGAGCCTCGCAGGCCGGCTGAAGCTCAGGCCCGCCGTCCTCGCGGCACAGGGTGACGAGGTCGTCGCGCACCAGCTCGCCTCCGTGGTGGCGGTTGGAGAACATCACCTGGGTGATGGTCTCCAGATCAAAGCCGGGCTCGCCCAGCCCGTCGGTTCCCGCCAGGCGCTGCTCGATCTGGTCGACGCCCAGGCGCGTACGCAGGGAACGCTGCGTGCCCTGATCGCCATAGATCGCGCTGTAAGCGGTCAGCGGCGCCTCCGGATTGGAGAGCCAGGGGCTGTCATTGGAGTTGGCGGTGAAATCATCGCGGAAGATTGACGGGGCGTCGGCCGGCCCGAACACGCCTCCGGCCGCGCTGACGCGCGTGGCGCCGGGGCGGTCGGAATACCAGCGGCATTCAGACCGCGACGCGTCCAGCACCGGCGTGCGCGCCTGGATCCAGAAGCCGCGGGCCAGGTCGGACGCGGCGCATGCGGCGATCAGGGCGTCGTCCACCGCCGGCGTCAGGCCCATATCGCCCAAGTACGCCTCGCCCCCGGAGTCCGCGGCGATGGTGTTGAAGGCGGTCGCCTGATAGCGGCTGAGCGCGTCGTGCAGCTCGCGCACATTGCCGGCCCGGTACATGGCCAGATACTGGTCGATGAAGCGCAGTCCCTGGCTGGGCGCGGCGACGGCGAAGGCTCGCTCGGCCGTCCAGGCCATGCGATCGGTCTCCACCAGGGGTCCAAACTCGGTCTCGTAAAGCGTGCGGGTGAGCTGCGCTGTCGCGCCGTCCTCGCCGGCCACCTCGATCGTGATGTCGCGGGCTCGCATGGGCCGGCTTTCGCCGTCCACCAGGTAGCGTGTGGCGTCTTCAGGATCGAGGGTCAGTTCAAAAAACCCGTAGCGCCGGGCGGTGGAGACGGTGTGGCTCCAGGCCAGATGCTCGGTATGGCCGATGCCCACGAAGGGCGTGGTGACGAGCCCGGCGCCCACCACGTTCAGCTCGCCGGGGATGATCAGATGGGAGCGGTAAAACCGCAACATGCCGTCCCAGGGATAGTGCGGATTGCCCAGCAATACGCCGCGACGGTTGCGGCTGGCCTCAGCCCCGATGGCGTAGGCGTTGGAGCCCATCACCGGCGCCTCGTCGGTAAGATCAAGGCGCGCTTCCACGACCGGACCGCCGGCTTCGGGCGGGGCGGCCGAGATCACCGGCTCGATGAGCTGACCAAAAGGCAGGATCAGCACGCCGGACCAGACGCTGTTCGCCGTCAGCGGCTGGATATGCGCCGCGCCGGCGCAGCGCGGGTCTGGAATATTCGCCGCGCCGGTGTCGGCCAGCCAGCGATTGACCCCGGCGGCGTAGCCCTCGATGAAGGCGCGCGCCTCGCCGCCGGGCGTATCGACATCGCCCTCCGGCCCGTTCAGGAGCGCCTGTACGATCCCGTCATCCAGAAGGGCGCGGTGGTAGAGATCGGATGCGATATTGGCGTCGTTCTCGCCGGCGCCGAGATATTTCGCGCGTTCGCCGCGCAGGGTCAGATCACGGTCAAAGATCATGCAGGCGTTGTCTTCAGCCGCCGCGTAGCCGAGCCCGTAGCCGACGCCGCCATAGTCGGACGCGATCACATGGGGCACGCCGTAGGCGCTGCGGATCAGTTCGGCCGAATAGCGACCCCCGCTGGTCTCAGCGGAGGGGGCGGCGGCGGGACTCGCCCCGGGGGCTCCGTCGGCGCCGCCAAGCTGGATGGCGCAGGCGCTGGCGAAAAGGCCTATCGCTAGAGCTGCTGCGAGACGTGCTTTCATGGTGATCCTCCCCAGGATGGTCGTGTTTGGACAGGACTCTAGCGCGCCACGCCGTACAGGTCATCACACCGCGCGCGAAAGAAACCGACGGTCCGATCACAGCCGCCGCCCCATTCTCGTCAAGGCTCTCCGGCAAAAGGCCAATTCGCGTCGCCAGGCGTTATGATCAGGCCCGCCGCCGCCATGAGAGTCCGTCCACCGTGTTGCTTGCCGCCTTCGCCAGCATTGTCGCCGCCGCTTCGGGAGCCGCTGATACAAGGCGGGCCGATGCTTCAGTGTCCCAGCCCGCGCCAGTGGTGGCGGAGCTGTACCTGGGCGAGGACGGGCTCATCGCGCGCTACCGCTTTACCGAGCCGGCGGAGCGGCTGTATCTGGGCGCGCCCCTGAGCGAGGCGGTGGACCGGCTAAGGCTCGATGGCGAGCCGGCGCGCTTTGAGGCCGGGATCGCCCATTGCGGCGCCGAGTGCCGCTTTACTGAAGCCGAGCTGACGCGCATGGCGCCGGTTGTGCGCGGCTATCCTGATTACATCGACGCAGGCGCCTGCGGCGTCTGGGCGGATGTCCCCGCCTTTGTGCCGCTGGACCCGCAGACCGGCGAGGCGCTTGCGGGCGCGATCACCGTGAGCGGACGTGAGATCGCGGTCACCGACGAGCACCCAAGCTATGTGGCGGTTCGCGCGCCGGAGCGGACGCCGGTGTGTGACGAGGCGGGCGTCATGGCCGAGGACCGACTGGGCGCCAGCGCGGCGCGCATGGCGGCCGACTACGGCGTGATCTTCGGCCCCTTGGCGCCCGGCGCGCCGCAAATCGTCATGGCGCCGGCCGGCGCGCTGGATGAGGGCGTGCGCGGGGTGCGCGGCGCGGCGGCCGGTGATGATCTGATCTTCTTGTTCACCGAACCGGGCGAGGCGCCGCCGCTTGATACGGCGCTGGCTGTCCTGTCCCATGAAATGGCGCATTTATGGATCGGGAGGCGCGCCCGCCTGCATCCCCAGTTTGAACAGGCCTGGATCACCGAAGGCGCGGCGGAATACCTGTCGCTCAAACAGCTTCTGCGCACCGACATGGCCTCGCAGCGCTTCGTGCTGGATCAGCTTTCGCGCCATATCAGCGCCTGCCTGTTGGTGATCGGCGAAGCGCGGCTTTTGCTCAACGGCTCCACGCAAGAGGGCGCCTTTCCCTATAATTGCGGAACGCTCATCGCTGTCTTCGCCGACCGCGCGGCGCAGGCGGCCGGCTCCAGCTTTGAGGCCGCCCTGGCCGACATGATCGCCGATCCGGTGTTCACGCGCGCTCAGGCGAGCGGGCTGGACTACGCCGCAGGCCTTGGCGCGCACATGGGCCGCGCCGAGGCGCGCGCACTGCATCAGGTTTTCCTCGCCCCGGTCCTGGATAAGCGCGCCCGCATGCTGACGGCGCTGAGAGATGCGGATCTCGGTGAAGAGAGCCGCCGCGGCGGCGCCGGCGACCCCGGCTATCTCGCCTCGGTCGCCGCGCGCCATGTGCTGACGCAGCTTTGCCCCGACGGCGGTGGACGCTTCCGGATCGATTCAGGGGTGGTGCTGGAGCTTGCTCCGGCCTGTCACGGCCCGGCGGGCACCAGCGAGCTCACCGCCATCGACGGCGTGGACCCGATGGCGGAGCCGCAGAGGGCGCTGGACGCTCTGGCGGCGTCGTGCGGACCGGGCGGGCCGCTCACACTGAGCCTTGGTGACGAGCCCCATGAGCTGAACTGCGGCGCGGCCCTGCCGCATTATTTCCGCGGGTTTGCGCTCAACGAGGCGCGGGCGCTGGAGGTTCTGTCCGCCGGGCCCTAGGCGAAACCGGTGATAATTGCGTCATCGGCGCCGCCGCGGAAGATCGCCGCGACGGCGCCTGAGACGTGGGTTGGCTAGGCCGCTGAACGCAGCGTGGAAATGAACTGATCAAATTCCGCCTTCCAGGCCGCCTGGCGTTCGGACATTTCCGACGCCGCCTGGAAGATCGATTTGCTGGCGTCACGTGTCTGGCGATTCAGCGAGGCCACTTCCTCGATGCCTTCAGCGGCGTTGCGGCTGGAGTCCTGGGCGCGGGCGGCCGAGCCGGCGATTTCCTGTGTGGCCGCACGCTGCTGCTCCACCGCCGAAGCGGCCGCGATGGCCAGTTCGCGCAGTTCGGTCACGGCCTTAAGCGCGCCGTCGGTGGATTCGCGAGACTCGTTGGAGGCGTTCTGGATGGCGTTGATCTGTTCGGAGATTTGCTGGGTCGCCCGGCTGGTCGGCTCGGCCAGCTGCTTGACCTCGCTGGCCACGACCGCAAACCCCTTGCCGGCTTCACCGGCGCGGGCGGCTTCGATGGTCGCGTTGAGCGAGAGCAAATTGGTCTGCTCGGCGATCTGCTCGATCAGGTCGATGATGGCGCCGATGGATTCGGCCACTCTGCCCAGTTCCTCGTTGACCGCGGCGCTCTTGCGCGCTTGCGCGCCGGCGTCTTCGGAGAGCTGGCTGGTGCGGCTGACCTGTCCGGCCACTTCGGCGATGGAGGAGGCGAGTTCCTCGGACGCTGCGGCAACTGATTCCACGCTGGCTGCGGACCCTTCGGCGGCGCCGCGCACGGCTTCAGCCTGCTCGGCGCCGGTGGCGGAGCTGGTCTGAAGCTGGCTGGCGGAGGCGTTCAGCTGCTCGGCGGCGCTCATGACGCTGGAGACCAGCGTTTCCGAAGCGTCCTGGAAGCGGTTCACCGCCGCGTCCATGATGGACTTGCGCTCCACGGCCGCCTTCGCCTCGGCCGCTTCACGCGCCTGCAAGGTGTCGGCTTCGGCCAGGGCGGTCTGGAGCGAGGCGAGGCTGCGCGCCAGATCGCCCAGCGCGTCGCTGCGCTCGGTGCCGTCGATCGCAAGATCGCGGCGACCCTCTGACAGATGCACAAGCTGGTCGCGGACCGAAACCACCGCTTCCGAGATCGTGCGTCCGATAAAGTGCGAGGCGGCGATCATGCCGATCGCCGTGATCACGATGGCGACAAGGCCGACCCAGTTTGAGATGGCCTTCAACTGGTCGCGCTCTGCGCGGGCCGAGGCAAGTTCTTCGGCGGCGCCGTCGCGGACAACCTCGATGGCCGTGTCCATGGTGTTGTCATAGACCGACAGGGTCGCAAAAAGACCGTCGAGGCGCGCCGAGTCCCAGGAACCGGCCTGGGCGGCGGCTTCTTCGATCACGTCGATTAGGGTCTGGTATTCCTCAGCGATCAAAGCGAGCTGGCGCTCATGATGATCGGCGTCGATCAGAACGTCCGCGTCAGCCAGAGCCGTCCCGAAATCGGCGAGATTTTCCATGGCGGCGTCGATCCGCTCCGGGTTCGGTGCGCCGACCATGAGATAGGTGTCGCGCAGCAGCGAGGTCAGGTCTTTTTCCAGGCCGGAGGCGGTGATCAGCGCGGTGCTCGCGTCGCGGCTCTTGGTTTCCGCCTGATCGGTCGCGTAGCCGAAGGCGAACTGAACCCCCATATAGCTCAGCATCAGACCGAGCGACACGGCGACCAGAAGCGTTAGCCGACCGCCAATGGAAAGGGACTTCACAGACAGCAGTTTCATGGATCTGAACCTTTGGGAGCTTGGTGATCTGAATTGTTCCTCTCACCAGTTTACTTAACGCCGCGTTGCCCAAATGTGCTTGACGCGCTCGGTTCACCCCAGGCCTCGGGTTCATTGCCGGCGGCCGCCGGCGCGCTATGCATGGTTATATGGGCGCGAACCCGCTTTTCGCGGCGTTGCTGACGGCTCTCCGGCGCGTGCGGGCAGCACCATCGGGGGCGTTTGCTTGATGTCAGACGTGAAAAAACGCCGGCCTGTGAGGGCCGGCGTTTTTTTATTCGGTGGTGAAACCCGTCCTCCCCCGGCGGACCGGGAGAGGACGGGTTGACCGCGGTGAAAGCCGGAGTGTCTAGCCCTGCTTCACCATCTCTTTTTCCATCGTCTCGAACGTCTCCTTCACCTTGCCTTCAGGCGCGGCGGTGACGGCGTCCACCACGAGGATCGCGATGCACGAGGCGATGAAGCCCGGGATCAGCTCGTAGACCATGCCGGAGAGATTGGTCTGCGACCCGTCCCACATCACGGTGATGGGCGCATAGAGCCAGAACAGGACCACCACGGCGCCGGTGACCATGCCCGCGATCGCCGCGGCCCGGCTCATGGACTTGCGGTAGAGGCTGAACAGGATCAGCGGACCGAAGGCCGAGCCGAACCCGGCCCAGGCGTTGGAGACCAGGGTGAGGATATTGCTGGACCGGTCGAAGGCCAGCGCGATCGCCACCAGAGACACGCCCAGCACCGACAGCCGGCCGATGAGCACCAGCTCCTTCTGGCTGGCTGAGCGGCGCACGAAGGTCTTGTAGAAATCCTCCGTCAGCGAGCTGGAGGAGACCAGAAGCTGGGACGAGATCGTCGACATGATCGCCGCCAGGATCGCCGCCAGAAGGAAGCCGCCCACCAGCGGGTGGAACAGGATCTGGCTCATCACGATGAAGATCGTTTCAGGATCGCTGAACTCCACGCCCGCCTCGGCGATCGCGCCTTCATTGACGGTGAGGAAGGCCAGGCCAAGAATGCCGGTGAGCACAGCGCCGATGACGGTGATGACCATCCAGGTCATGCCGATATAGCGCGCCGCGGCGATGTCTTTCAGCGACCGGATTGCCATGAAGCGCACGATGATGTGCGGCTGACCGAAATAGCCAAGGCCCCAGCTCATGGCGGAGATGACGCCCAGAATGCTCACGGCGGTGAGGGTCTCGGGCAGCATGGACAGATAGTTGGGCGCGTCGGTGGCGCCGCGGGTGATGTCGGCGATTTCACCGAGATTTCCAAGCTGCATGTAGGCCACGATGGGCACCATGATCAGCGCCACGAACATGATCACGCCCTGCACGAAGTCTGTCAGGCTCACCGCCAGGAATCCGCCCACCAGGGTGTAGGCGATCACCACGCCGGCCGTGACGAACAGGCCGATGCGGTAGTCCAGCCCGAAGCTGGCTTCAAACAGCTTGCCGCCGGCCACAACGCCGGACGAGGTGTAGAGCGTGAAGAAGATCACGATCACCACCGCCGAGATGACGCGCAATATGCGGGTCTTGTCGTCGAAGCGCTTTTCAAAATAGTCGGGGATGGTGATCGCGTCGTCGGCCACTTCGGTGAAGACCCGAAGGCGCGGCGCCACCAGCAGATAGTTGAAATAGGCCCCGATCACGAGGCCCACCGCGATCCACGCCGCGCCCAGACCCGAGACGTAAATCGCGCCGGGAAGGCCCATGAGCATCCAGCCGGACATGTCCGAGGCGCCGGCCGACAGCGCGCCCACGGCCGGGTGGAGCTTGCGTCCGCCGAGCATGTAGCCCGACACGTCGTCGGTGGATGTCTTATAGGCGTAAAACCCGATGCCGAGCATCAAGGCGAAATAGCCCATAAGCGAGATGATCGCTTCAATCTGCATGGATTTTGACCCCTCCGTTCAGACGTAAAAAAGCGCGTCGGCGGGGACCGCCCGCCGGCGCGCCTGCGATGTGGCTGCGCGTCTACGGCCGCGTCTGGCCGGCGCCGCGCACGCGGTATTTAAAGCTGGTGAGCTGTTCCAGGCCCACCGGCCCGCGCGCATGCATCTTGCCGGTGGCGATGCCGATCTCCGCGCCCATGCCGAATTCCCCGCCGTCGGAGAACTGGGTGGAGGCGTTGTGCATCACCACCGCGCTGTCGACCTCGGTGAGGAAGCGCTCGGCCGCCGCAGCGTCCTCGGCCAGGATCGCGTCTGTGTGATTGGAGCTGTGCTCGGAGACGAAGGCGATGCCTTCATCAAGGCCGTCGACGATCTTCACTGAAAGGACGGCGTCGAGGAACTCGGTGCCGAAATCATTGGCCGCCAGCGGCTTGATCCGCGAATCCAGCGCGATGGCGTCGGCTTCGCCGCGCATCTCGAAGGCGCCCTTGGCCTCCAGCGCATCAAGCGCCTTGGGCAGGAAGTCGCCCGCGACAGCGCGGTCCACCACCAGGCTCTCGGTGGCGCCGCACACGCCGGTGCGGCGCAGTTTGGCGTTGGCGAGCACCGCGGCGGCTTTGTCCAGGTCGGCGCTGGCGTGAACATAGGTGTGGCAATTGCCGTCCAGGTGCAGAAGCGTCGGCACCCGGGCCTGATCGCGCACGCGCTCCACAAGCGACTTGCCGCCGCGCGGGATCACCAGGTCCACGGACTCGACGCATTCCAGCAGCGCGCCCACGGCTTCGCGGTCGGTGGTGTCGATCATGGTCACGCAGGCTGCGGGAAGGCCGGCGGCTTTCAGACCCTCGGCCAGGCATTCCACGATCACGCGGCTGGAGTTCAGGCTTTCCGAACCGCCGCGCAGGATGACGGCGTTGCCCGATTTCAGGCACAGCGCGCCGGCGTCCGCACCCACGTTCGGGCGGCTCTCATAGATCATGCCGATGACGCCGATGGGCGTCGCGGTGCGCTCGATCACCAGGCCGTTGGGGCGCTCGGTGCGGTGCAGGACGCGGCCCACCGGATCGGGCAGGGCGACGATCTGGTCCAGCGCGTCGGCCATGGCGTTGATGCGGTCTTCGTTCAGCTCCAGACGATCCACGAAAGAGGCGGGCTTGCCCTTGTCCTTCACGCTGGCGACGTCCTTGGCGTTGGCCTCGACTAGGCGGGCCATATTGGCGCGCAGGGCCTCGGCGGCCTTGGTCAGCGCGGTGTTCTTCTGCTCGGTCGTGGCCGAGGCGAGGGCGCGCGAGGCTTTCTTCGCTTCGGCGGCGAGGCCGTTCACGTACGCTTTGGCGTCGAACTGGGTGGTGGTCTCGGCGGTCATGATGTCGTCCTCTTCAAATCTGTGGGGAAGCTCCGTGCGGTGCGGCGCCTATCCGGCGCGCAGCTCGCAGGCGCGGTCGTAGGCGGCTTGAAGCGCGCCCTTTACATGGTGGGTGAGCACATCGTTCTCATTGAGTTTCGAAACCCCGGCGGCCGTCGTGCCGCCCTTGCTCATGATGGAGTCCCGTAACGCCTCGAACGTCTCGCCGGTTTCTTCAGCCAGCGCCATGCAGCCCGCGATGGTCTGCAGGACCAGCGCCCGGCTCTGCGCTTCGTCGAAGCCGAGATCTTGGGCGGCCTGCTGATAGGTGCGTGCGAATTCATAGACATAGCCCGGACCGGAGCCGGCCGCGGCGGTGATGCGGTCAATCTGGTCCTCGTCGGCGAGCCAGATCGCGGTTCCCACGGCTTCGCCCATGCGGTCGGCGAGCTTTTTCTGCTCCGGGGTGATGCCATCCTGGGCGAAAAGGCCCGACACGCCCTGCGCGATGCGCGCCGGCATGTTCGGCATCAGGCGCACCGCCGGGCGGCCGCCCACGGCCTTGGAAATCGTGGCCGCACTGGTGCCGGCGGCGATGGAAAGCCCGAAGCCGTCATTTTTCAGAAGGCCGGCGGCCTGGGGGATCGCCTTGTCGATGAGCTGGGGCTTCACCGCTACGATCAGCGCGTCGAAAGTCTGGCCGGACAGAGCATCGGCGGAGGCGACGACTTTTACGCCGTCGGGAACGTCCGGGCCGGCCGGGTCAATGACGGTGACCGTCACGCCGTCCAGCTTCGCCCACTGCGCCAGCAAGGCGCCGCCCATGTTTCCACATCCGACCATCAGGACCGAGTTCGACACGCGTGCTCCTTTTTATCGCGGACCGCCAGAATGCGTCTGGCCGGTCATAAAAAACAGCGCCGACGAGGCTTTCGTCAGCGCGATCCGAGTAGACACTTAGTGCACGAAGGATTCTGATTCAACAGGTTTGGCGCGTCGAGTCGCAGGCGTGACCTAAATGGGACGTAAACAAGTTGATTGCACTTTTCTTACGGTGTGAGCAGCTCGCCCCTTGTAAAAGTTCGCCTTGAAAGTACTTTGAGCGCCGAAAAACAGACCGGGTGTGGCCGGTCGCCCACTTTTGGAGGCATAGTTTGTCCGAGCGTAAACGCGTCGTTCTCAAAATCGGTTCTTCACTTCTCGCCAATTCCGAGCACCTGACTCTGCGTTACGCCTTCATGCATGGCGTGATGGAGGATATCGCCCGGCTGCGCGAAGAGGGGATCGATGTGATCCTGACCAGCTCGGGCGCCGTGGCGATCGGCCTGTCGACCATGGGCGTTTCGCCCGAGGAGGCCGGCATTCTGGACAAGCAGGCCGCCGCCGCCTGCGGTCAGCCGCTCCTGATGAACGCCTACAAGCAGATCGCTCTGGAATACGGCTTCGACATCGCCCAGGTGTTGGTGACGTTGGAGGATCTTGAAGATCGCCGGCGTTTCCTGAACACCAAGAACACGATCACGCGCCTGATCGAGCACGGCGTGCTGCCCATCGTGAACGAGAACGACTCGGTGACCACCCAGGAGATCAAGGTGGGCGATAATGACCGCCTCGCCGCCAAGGTCGCCCAGATGATCCAGGCCAAGGAGCTGGTGATCCTCACCAGCGTGGACGGTCTTTACGACCGCGATCCCGAAGATCCCGAGGCCCAGCACGTGCCCGTCGTCGAGGACGTGTCGGGCTATCTGGAGGTCACCACATCGGTTTCCGAGCTTGGAACGGGGGGCATGCTCACCAAGATGCGCGCCGCCAACATGGCCCAGAACGCCGGCTGCCACACGCTGATCGGCAAGGGCGAGGTGGACCGGCCGCTGTCGGCGATCCTGTCAGGTGAGCGCAAGCACACCCGGTGCGTGGCCATCGGCGATCCGGATTCCAGCTGGCGCATCTGGCTCACCGACCGGCTGCAACACGCCGGCGGCCTGGTGGTCAGCGCCGAAGCCGCCGAGCGCCTGGGGACTGAAAAGTCTGAAATCTGCCGTGCGGACATCATTTCGGTTCAGGGTGATTTCAATAAGGGCGACGTGCTCCACGTCTATGACGAGAACGGCGAGGAACTGGCGCGCGGCATGTCCAATTTCTCCAGCGCAGAGACGCTTCTGCTGGCGCGCAATCTGGACCGCAAGGTGAGAGAATTGCTGGGCTTTGAAGCGACGCCGCGGATCATCTCGGCGGAGAACATGGCGATCCTCAAGGAGCACCATCTGCCCTGGGACGCGCCCACCGAGGAACTCACCGAAGTGGGCTGAGGGCCGTCGCGCCTGCTGCGGCGAGCGGGCGCTTGCGCGCCCGGCGTCGCGGGCGCATGATTGCATCCGTTAAAAGCGCTGGTGGAGGAGAGTGATCGACATGGCCATTGTGTTCGCCCTTCGGGCCGGCGTCGCCGGTCTTCGCCTTCGCGCCTGACGCGCGGCGAAGCCCCCTTTCGTCAGCCCTGATCGCCTGAAACGCACCGGTTCGCGCCGATGCGGCGTGAAACCGAGCTTGCGGCGTACGCAGGCCTGACGGATAGACCCTTGATGACTTTTGATCTTACCGAGCTGGGATTGCGCCCGGCCATGCTCGCTGATATCGACCCCGAGACCGAGAGCGCCCACGATATCGCCCGTGTCTCCACCGTCCACCGTGACGCCCTTGAGGTGATCACCGTCGACGGTCCGGCGCGCCTGCATCCTGCTTCGATCACCGAACCTGAAGACCGTCCCACCGTGGGCGATTTCGTGCTGATCGACTGGTCGCTGCAGCGCCCGGCCCGCGTCCTGCCGCGCACCAGCCTGTTCAAGCGCAAGGCCGCCGGCCACGAGGTGAAGACCCAGCTCATCGCCGCCAATGTGGACACCGGCTTCATCGTCAGCTCCTGCAACGCCGATTTTTCGCCGGCGAGGCTGGAGCGCTATCTGGCCATGGTGCGCGAGGCCGGCGCCGAGCCGGTGATTCTTCTCACCCGGGCCGATCTCGCCCGGTCGGCGCCGTATCTCGCCGATGCGCGCGCCATCGCCGGATCGGCTCATGTGGAGGCGGTGAACGCCCTCAACGCCGCAAGCCTCGAGGTGCTGGCGCCCTGGACGGCGGCGGGCCAGACCGCGGTGCTCATCGGCTCGTCCGGCGTGGGCAAGACCACTCTGGTCAATACGCTCACCGGCGAGCACGGCGATACCGGCGGCGTCCGCGAGGATGACGGCAAGGGCCGCCACACCACCCGCGCCCGCACGCTCCACCGGCTGAAGACCGGCGGCTGGATCATCGACACGCCGGGCGTGCGCGAGCTGGCGCTGGCGGATGTGGATGAAGGCCTGGCGGCGACCTTTGACGATCTCGCCGCGCTGGAGGCCCGGTGCCGGTTTTCCGACTGCGCCCATGGCGGCGAGCCGGGCTGCGCGGTGGCCGAGGCCATGCAAGCCGGCGTGCTGGACGAGGAGCGCTGGCGCCGGTTTGAAAAGCTCAAGCGCGAGGCGGCCCGCAATGACGCGACGCTGGCGCAACGCCGGGCGTCGGGCAAGGCCACCGGCAAGCTGCACAAGCGGGTCCAGGGCGAAAACCGGCGGTCCAAGCGGCGCGACTAGGCCGCCGCCGCCGTTGCGCAGCGACCGAAAAGCCACAGCTTGAAGGGCGACTATACCGTCTGGACGGTTTGGACTTGTAAAACCGTCCAGACGGTATAGATGCAGTGCAGCATTATAGCTGCTCCCGGAGCCTCCATGGCCCTCCAGTCCGAAGACGCCAAGCCGACCACGCCCGACCTCATCCTGGATGCGGCCGAGCGGGTGGTGGCGCGCGACGGTGCGCGCAAGCTCACCATAGATGCGGTGGTGCGCGAGAGCGGCTTCTCCAAGGGCGGCGTGCTTTATAATTTTCCGTCCAAGCTGGATCTGATCAAGGGCATGGTCACGCGCATGGTGGAGAGCTTCACCGCGCGCCATCACGCCGCCGTGCGCCAGGCTGAAGCCGACGGAACCGCGCCCTTGCGCGCCATGGTCGAGGCGCTGGTCTGCAAGGAGCCGGAGCTGGACCGCTCGGTTTCCATGGGCCTTCTGGCCGCCATTGCCGAAAATCCCGAACTGATCGACCCGGTCCGCGACGCCATCGCCCTCATGCGCGCCGACATCCTCGCCCATGCGCGCGATCCGGAACTCGCCAATATCGTGCTGCTCGCCGCCGACGGGCTGCACTTCTCCCATATTCTCGGCCTCGACATCCTCTCCGAAACGGAGCGCGGCGCCGTAGAAGCCCGCCTCCTCGCGTTGGTCACGGAGCCTTCCTGATGACATCGATCTTACGTCTCCTCCCCCTTGCGGCGCTGCTCGCCGCCGCCTGCTCGCCGCCGCCGCCGGAAGCCGAGCCCGAGGTGCGCGCCGCGCGTATCGAGATGGTTAGCCCGGCGCAAAATGCTGCGGTGCGCGAATTTGTCGGCCGGGTGGAGGCCCGGCTCACCGTGGATCTGGCGCCCCAGGTGGGCGGTCGGCTCGCCGACTTTCCCGTGAGCGAGGGTGAAATCCTGGACGAGGGCGCCCTTGTGGCCCGTCTGGAGACCCAGGATTTCGAGCGCGCCTTGCGTGAGGCGCGCGTGCAGCTCCAGCAGGCCCGCCAGAACCTTGAGCGCCAGCAGACCCTGCATGAGCGCGGCATCGCATCGGACGCGGCGCTGGAAGACGCCCAGACCGCCTATGACTTGCGCGCCGTGGGCCTTGATAATATGCGCCAGAGCCTTGAATACGCGACCGTGTCCGCGCCCTTTCAGGGCCTGGTGAGCCGGCGCCTGGTGGACAATTTCTCCACCGTGGCGGCCGGCCAGCCCATCGCAAGGCTGCAGGATGTCAGCGAGCTGCGCGTGGCCATTCAGGTGCCGGAAGCCGTGCTGGCCATGGTGAATGAGAGCGACCCGCGCGAGATGACCGCCCGCTTTCCCTTCCTGCCCGACCAGTCCTTCTCGCTGGAATTTCGCGAGCTGGTGGCCGAGCCGAGCCAGGCGAGCCAGACCTACACCGCCCTGTTCGCCCTGCCGGGTGACATCCCGGCCAATATCCTGCCGGGCATGACGGCCAAT
The DNA here is from genome assembly GCF_053756655.1 of Apolloniradiicaulis salifontis. NCBI lineage: Bacteria > Pseudomonadati > Pseudomonadota > Alphaproteobacteria > Maricaulales > Maricaulaceae > Apolloniradiicaulis > Apolloniradiicaulis salifontis. The sequence continues at coordinate 2,602,075 of NZ_CM132387.1, read as the reverse complement.
GTCCGCATCATCACCGAGCCGGACCAGGACGCGAATCTGGATGCGGTCAACGCGCCGGTGAGCGCGCTCACGGCGGCGCCGGACGGGGGCTTTCTGGTCTTTGTCTATAATCCGTCCAGCGGCGAAGTGACCTCGCGCCGGGTGGGCGTGGGACCTGTCACCGGAGAGACCGTGCTCATCGAGACCGGACTAGCCGCCGGCGAGCAGATCGTCACCGCCGGAGTCACCGCCCTTCATGACGGCATGCGCGTGCGCCCGCTGGAGCGCTCGCGCACCGCGTCCGGACTGCGTTAGGACCAGAGCTCATGAGCACCGACACTCAAAGCGCGCCGTCCGACGGTGCGGGGTTCAATCTCGCCCGCCTGTCCATCCAGCGCCCGGTTCTGGCCTGGCTGGTGGTGGTCGCCTGCCTTCTGGGCGGGCTTTGGGGCTTCGACACGGTGGGCCGGCTGGAGGATCCCTCCTTCACCATCAAGGAGGCCATCGTCTTCACCCCCTATCCCGGCGCCAGCGCCGAGGAGGTTGAGGCCGAGGTCACAGAGCGCCTGGAGACCGCCATCCAGCAGATGGGCGAGCTGGACGAGCTGTTTTCTGAATCCGCGCCGGGGGTCAGCGAGATCCGCGTGCGCGTGCGCGATGAATTCGACGGCTCCGAACTGCCCCAGGTGTGGGACGCGCTGAGAAAACGCGTCCGCGACGCCCAGGCGAGCCTGCCGCCCGGTGTCGGTTCTTCAACGGTGTTTGACGATTTCGGCGACGTTTACGGCATTCTCTACGCCGTCGTGGCGCCGGGCTATTCCGACGCTGAAGTGCGCGACATCGCCGAATATCTGCGCCGCGAGCTTCTGGTGGTGGAGGGGGTCTCCAAGGTGGAGACCGGCGGCGTGCCCGAAGAGCGCATCTATGTCGAGATCCCCCAGGAGAACCTCGCCCGCCTCGGCCTGCCGGTGACCTCCGTTCTGGAAACCCTGTCCACCGAGAACGCCGTGGTGCAGGCCGGCGAAACCCCCGCCGGCGGGCGGCTTTTGCGCATCGATATACCCCAGCGCCTGGGCGGGGTGGACGCGATCGAGAACCTTTTGATCAATCCCGGCGATGCGGGCGGAACGCTGCGCCTGTCCGACATCGCCGAGGTGCGCCGCGCCCCGGTGGAGCGCGCCGACCAGTACATCTATCACAGCAATCAGCGCGCCTTCACGATCGGCGTGTCGGGTCTGGCCGACGCCAATATCGTGGACGTGGGCGTCGCCGTGGAGGCGCGCCTGGCGCTGCTGGACGCCGAGCTGCCCGTGGGCGTGGAGCTGAGGCCGATCTATGAGCAGCACGTGGTGGTGGACGAATCCATCAACGGCTTCCTGATCAATTTGCTCATGTCGCTGGCCATCGTGATCGGCGTCTTGTGCGTCTTCATGGGCTGGCGCGCCGGTATCGTGGTGGGCGCGGTCCTGCTTTTGACCATTTCGGGCACGCTGGGCTTCATGGCGATCTTCGATATCACCATGCAGCGCATCTCGCTGGGCGCGCTGATCATCGCCATGGGCATGCTGGTGGACAACGCCATCGTCGTGACCGAGGGCATGCAGATCGCCGTGCAGAAGGGCGAGCGCCGCCTGAAGGCCGCCGAAGACGCCGTGAGCGCCACCCAGTGGCCGCTCCTGGGCGCGACGATCATCGGGATCATGGCGTTTTCCGGCATCGGCCTGTCGCCCGATTCCACCGGCGAGTTTCTGTTCTCACTGTTCGCGGTGATCGGGATTTCGCTCATGCTGAGCTGGCTTCTGGCCATCACCGTGGCTCCGATGATCGCCTATCATTTGTTCAAGTCGGAAAAAGGGACGGGCGCCAACCCCTATGGCGGGCCGATCTACACCGCCTATCGCGGCGTCCTGACCGGAGCGCTGAAGGCGCGCTGGATCACCGTGGCGGCGTTGATCGTTATCACCATCGCCAGCTTCTGGGGCTTCGGGTTTGTGAAGAACAGCTTCTTTCCAAACTCCAACACGCCGATGTTCTATGTGAACATCTCCGAGCCCCAGGGCTCCGACATTCTGGAGACCGACGCCACGGTGCGCGACATTTCGCGCTTCGCCGCCGCCCAGCCTGAAGCCGTGACGGTGGACGCGTTTGTGGGCCGGGGCGCGACGCGCTTCATGCTCACCTATTCCAGCGAACAGCCCAACACCGCCTACGGCCAGCTGGTGGTGCGCACCGACAATCTGGAAGACATCCCGGATCTCGCCCGGCGTATCGTCGACTATGCCCGCGAAACCCATCCAGACATCGAGGTGCGCTCTGAACGCATCGTCTTCGGTCCGCCCGGCGGCGCCCAGCTGGAAGCCCGCTTCCAGGGTCCCGACGCCGACGTGCTGCGCCGGCTGGGTGAAAGCGCCATGGCCGAGCTGCGCGCCAGCGGCGACGTGCGCGATCTGAGGGTCGACTGGCGCAATCGCGAGCTGGCGCTGGAGCCGCGCCTTGTGGAGGACCGGGCCCGCTCCATCGGCCTGACCCGCGCCGATATCGGCGACTCCCTGCGTTTCGCCACGCAGGGCCAGCAGGTGGGCGTTTACCGCGAGGGTGATGATCTCATCCCCATCATCGCCCGCGCGCCGGACGCCGAGCGGATACAGCCGGAAAACCTCTCCGACCGCCTGATCTGGAGCCCGGCGCAGAACGCTTACATCCCCATGAGCCAGGTGGTGGACGGGTTTGAACTGACCGCTCAGGACACGCTGATCCAGCGTCGAAACCGGGTGCGCACCCTCACCGTCCAGGCCAATCCGGCGCCGGGTGAAACCGCGGCGGAGGCGTTCGAGCGCTTCTCGGCGATCGTGGAGGATATCGAGCGTCCGCGCGGCTACACGCTGGAATGGGGCGGCGAGCACGAAGCCAATATCCAGGCCAATGAGAGCCTGGGCGGCGTTCTGCCCTTCTCCTTCCTGGTGATGGTCGTGACCTCGATCCTGTTGTTCCAGACCGTACGTCAGCCGCTGATCATCTGGCTGATCGTGCCCATGAGCCTCATCGGCGTGACGGCGGGGCTCCTGATCACCAATGTCGCCTTCTCGTTCACCGCGCTTCTGGGCCTTTTGTCGTTGTCGGGCATGTTGATCAAGAACGCCATCGTTCTGGTGGACGAGCTTGATCAGCGCATACGGCGGGGCGACGATCGCTTCGACGCCGTGCGCGACGGCTCGGTGAGCCGCCTGCGGCCGGTGATGCTGGCGGCCGGCACGACGATCCTGGGCATGACGCCCCTGATCTTCGACGCCTTCTTCCAGGGCATGGCCGTGACCATCATCTCCGGCCTCGCCTTCGCCACGGTCCTGACCCTCATCGCAACCCCGGTGATCTACGCCCTGTTCTTCAAGATCCGGGCTGGACGGCGCGAGGCGAAGGACGAAGCGCCCGCCACGGCCTAGGCGCAAAGACAAACCCCGGCGCGTCGGCGCCGGGGTTTGTTCATTTCAGCAAGGCCAAGGCGTGTCAGATCGCGCTCTGGATCCACTGCTCGATCTTGGACTTGGCCATGGCGCCGACCTGGCGGCTGACTTCCTCGCCGTCCTTGAAGATCAAGAGCGTCGGGATCCCGCGCACGCCATACTTCGACGGGGCCATGGGGTTCTGGTCGATATTGACCTTGGCCACCGTGATCTTGCCGGATTGCTCCTTGGCGATCTCTTCAAGCGCCGGCCCGATCTGCTTGCAGGGGCCGCACCACTCCGCCCAGAAATCCACCAGGACGGGGCCGGTCGCCTTAAGGACGTCGGCCTCGAAGCTGTCGTCGGAAACCGCTTTGGTCGCCATGGGCCATGCTCCTTGATTAAAACCGTTCAAAGCGACTCGCGCGTCTTTCGTGCGGGTCGCGGTATAGCTGAAGACCTAAGAACGCGGCGCGCCCCGGTCAAGCGATGATGCGCCGCTTGACCGCGCCCGGGCGCGCTTCAAGACATCGTCAAGGCGCGCTTCAGGCAAAGCCATGAGCCGCGGCGCGTCGGTCCACAGCAGCGCGCAGCGCACCGGTTTTCCCGGATGCAGCGCCTGCAACAGCGCGCGATAGGCCGCCATCTGCGCGAAATAAGCGTCGGGCACGTCTTCAACCGCTTCCGGCGGCGGGCGGTTGGTCTTGTAGTCCACGATCAGAACCTCGTGATCGGTGACCACCAGCCGGTCGATCTGGCCGTTCACCACCATATTGTCCGGCAGACCCGGCGCACGGCCCGACACGGCGGCTTCAGCGCGCGAGCCGGGCGCGAACAGAGCCGCGAACTCCGGATCGTTCAGCACACGCAGGGTTTCCGCTGCAATCTCGCCGCGCTGGGCCTCGCTCAGGTCTTTCTGGGCGGCGAGATACTTCATCGCTGAGTCCGCCCGGCGCTCCGGCGCCAGATCGGGCAGGGTCTGCAGCAGCTTGTGGATCAGTCCGCCGCGCCGGAAGCGCTGCTCGCCCCCCTTGGCCAGCGGCGACAGCGACGCCGGCTCAAACCCACTCTCTTCCTCGCCCAGAAGGCGCGACGGCGCGGCGGCGCGCGGCGCAGCCGGCTCCGGTCCTGGGGCGCGGGTCGCCCAGTCGGGAAGGTCCGGCGCCGGGCGGGTCAGCCCGCCCGCGCGGCCCAGCGGGGCGGGATCAGGACCAAAGCGCCGGCCCGGCGGGGCCTCCCAGCCGTTTTCTTCGGCGACCGCGTCCAGCGTCGTGCGGACCTCGCGCCAGCCCTCGCCCTGAAACGCCCGTTCGCAGCGGTCGAGCCAGCTGCCCTCATCGATTTTGCCGCCGTTTCCGTGGGTGTGGCCGCACACGACAAGGCGGTCGCGCGCCCGCGTCATCGCCACATACAAAAGGCGCTGATACTCGCCGTCGGCGGCGAGCTGGGCTGTGTCCTTCAGGCTTTGTACAAGTCTTGGAAGATTGGAGGAATCCGGCGCCCAGACCAGGCCCGAAGCGGCGTGGAAATGCAGCCCGCCAGAGCGGTCTTTCGGGATCTGCGTGGTGTCCGGCAGGAAGACGATGGGCGCTTCAAGACCCTTGGCGCCGTGCACCGTCATCACCCGCACTTCGCCGCGCCCGGCCTCCATCTCGCGCTTCACCTCGGCGGCGTCCACGCTCATCTCGGCGACGAAGCGCGAAAGCGACGGCGCGCCGTCGCGCTCATGGGCGAGGGCTCGGGAGAGGAATTCTTCCGCCGGATCGCGGGCCTCTTCGCCCAGGCGCGCGTAGAGCCGGGCGAGGCGGCTTTCGCCGCTGCTGGACGCCTGGTTTAAAAAGCGGGCGAAAAATGCGTAGGGCGCATCGGCGTCGACGCGCGCACGGGCCGCCTCCAGCGCGGCGCGCGCCTCGGTGAAGCGGGGGTCTTCAAACCCGCGCAGCTTTTCCCACAGGCGCCGGCCAGGGCGCCTGGACAGATCAAACAGCGCGTCGTCGCCGATGATCGGCGCAGGCGTGCCCATGGGCTGAAAGAACGGGCTTTTCAGCACTTCGGCCAGGGACAAATCGTCTTCGGGCAGCAGCGCGAATTTGGCCAGCGACAGGAGATCCTCCACCACCAGCTGGTCGGGCAGGGTCATCCGGTCGGCGCCCGCCACCGGCACGCGCTTCAGCTTTAGCCGCCGTATGATCTCTTCGAAAAGCCCGCCGCGCCGGCGCACCAGCACCAGGATGTCGCCGGGGGTTGCGGGCCTTTGAACCCAGCTCGGCTCTTCCTCCCAAACCGCGTCGCCGCGCTCCAGGACCGCCGCGATCTCGCTCGCTACGGCCTCGGCGAGTTGATTGCGGGCGCTGTCCTTGCGTTCCGCGTCCACCGGGCGCAGCTCCAGCTCTTCATCGTCGGGCATGTCGGGCTTGGGCACGGCCGGCCAGACCTCTACGCAGCCGGGCATGTTCGCGCGCGCCGCGCGGTGGCCCTCATAGCGGTGGAAGGCCAGGGAATCGCGCGCCGTCTCCGTTTCCGGATCGGCCATGAGAAGCTTGGTCTCCAGCGCCAGCGCGGCGTCCTTGGTTTCCGGCGCCGATAGCGCGGTTGCTTCCGCAGTGAAGGCGCGGTCCACCGCTTCGAGCACTTCGCGGGTGGAGCGAAAGGACACGTCCAGCGGCGGCGAGCGGAAGATGAGCCCGGCGCCGGCGGCCTCGGCCTGCAGCCGCTTGCGTTGGGCGAGGAATTCTTTTGGGTCGGCGTTCTGGAACGAGTAGATCGACTGCTTCTCATCGCCGACGCAGAACACCGAGCGGGCCAGTGCTCCCTGCACAGCTTCGCGCGCGCCCTCGCCGGCGAAGAACTCTTCGGTGACGGCGTTGATCACCGACCATTGCTCCGGCGCGGTGTCCTGGGCCTCATCCACCAGCACGTGCTCCAGCCCCTGATCGAGCTTGTAGAGCGCCCACACCCGCGCCTCGCTGTCGGTGAGGAGCGCGCGGGCGCGGTCCACCAGATCGGAGAAGTCCAGCACCCGGCGCCGTCTCAGGCGCGCGCCGTATTCCTCAAGGAATCGCGAGGCCAGATGCAGGGCCGCGCGGCTCACCTCATTGGCCTTGCCCGCGGCCACGAAGGGAATCGCCTCGTCAGCGATGCGATGGCGCTCCGAGCCGTCCTCGCCATAGAGCGTCACCAGGATGCGATAGGTCTCGCCGAGCTTCTTGGTGAAGATCGAGCCGGGCTTTTTCAGCTCGCCCTTGGCGGTGGTGATCCAGTCGATATAGAGCCGGGCGGCCATGGCTGGATCGTCGACGCCGACGCCAAGCACCTCGTGCAACTCCGCCGCGCTGTTCTCGCAGGTGGCGCCTGATCCAGACTGCAGCGCGCTCAAGGCCGCTTCCAGATCGTCGGTCTCGGTTTCCGCCCAGACCACCTCAAGGGCATGGGCTTCGTCGGTTTCCGGCTCCACGCCCAGCGCCAGGCTCGCCCGGTCCATGAGCGCCTCGGCCGAGCCCGCCTCGTCCAGCAGCGCCTCCAGCCGGTGGCGCTTGTTGGCGGCGAAGGCGGTCAGCGTGTTCAGCGCGTCCGGCCCGCAGCCGGCCAGCAGGCTCGCGATCGCTCGCGCGCTCTCACCGGCGGGGTCCTGCAGCGCCGCCCTGGTGACCGCATCCAGCGCCTCGGATTTCAGCGCCGCGCCGGCGGCGTCGTCCTGAACCTCAAAGCCCGGCGGCAGGCCGGCCTCCAGCGGGAAGCGGCGCAAAAGGCTTTCACAGAACGCGTGCAGGGTCTGGATCTTCAGCCCGCCAGGCGTCTCCAAAGCGCGCGCGAACAGGCGCCGCGCCTGCGCCAGATCGGGCCGCACGCCGCCGCCGGAGAGCTCGTCGAGCTTTTTCGACAGCACGTCGTCGGACAGGGTCGACCAGCCTCCCAGCTTCTTGAACAGGCGGGTCTGCATCTCGCCCGCGGCGGCCTTGGTGAAGGTGACGCAGAGGATCCGCTCCGGCTCCGCCCCGGCCAAGAGCAGGCGCGCCACCCGGTCCACCAGGACGCGGGTCTTGCCCGAGCCGGCGTTGGCCTCGACAAACACGGTGCTGGCCGGATCGGCGGCGTCGCGCTGGGCGGCGCTGGCGCTCTCCACGATGGCGGGATCAAAGCCGGGTTTCGTCATGATCCGCCTGCGGGCTCGCCGCCGTCTTCAGCCGCGCTCGCCCATTCCTTGCGCCGGGCGAGATGGTCGTAATCGCCCCATTGATTGGTGTATTTGGCCCGCGGCTGGCTGAGATAGGTGCGCTGCGGGTCGTCGAAGATTTCGATCCAGCGGGCGAGCTCGTCGCGAGCGTCTTCTGCGAGATCAGAGGGTTCTTCAGTGCCCGGCTTCTTCACCACCGAGACTTCCTCGCCGGGCGATTTGCCGCCGGAGACGCGCACATAGATGAGATCGCCCGGCTCATGGCTGGGGCAATCGTCAAACCCGCCGCGCGCCGCCATGGCCGCGGTGAGGGGAAGCTGGGGCGCGAAGCCCGCGGCGACCTCCTTCTTGGTGGCCGCGCGTCCGGTCTTGTAGTCGATGATGTCCAGCGCCCCGTCCGGGCGCAGATCGATGCGGTCGGCCCGGCCGGTGAGGGTGAACGGGCCGGCGGGCATGTCCAGCACCATCTCTCCATCGCTCTCGATGGCCACCGGGCGAAAGCCCAGACGGCGGCGATTGGACTCCCAGTCCAGAAGGAAGGCCGCCATGCGCGCAAAGCGGGGCATCTCCACGCCCAGGCGCGCTTCTGGAAAGCCTGCGGCCTCCAGCTGCTCACGGCCGAGGCGCTTAAGGCGCTCCAGCGCGTCGCGCGGCAGGGTGTCGGTGTCGGGCAGCGAGCGCGTCCACCGCTCGATCGCCGCGTGATAGGCCTTGCCGCGCTCAGCCGGGCCGGGCTCGCGATCGAGATCATCAAGCTTTTTCAGGTGCAGTATGTTGCGGGCGAAGATCGCATAGGGATCGCGGATCCAGGTCTCGATCTTCGTCACTGAAAGCTGGCGCGGACGCGCCTCCACCGGCGGTGCGGGTTCGGGCGCCTGGATCGAAGAGCGCTGCTCGCCGGGATCGTCCAGGGCGCGGGCCAGGGCGAGATAGTCCAGCGGCGGCGACAGCCGGGCGTCGGCCTCAGCCTCGCCCAGCGCGCCGCGCGCCAGGGTCTGCAGCCGCCACAGCCAGCGCGAGGCGACGGTGGGCGCGCCGTCCTGCTTGCTGGCGCGCGTCAGGATCACGTCGCGTGTGGCGGCCAGTTGCGCAAAGTCATGGGCGGCGAGCCCGAAGCGCTGTTCCGGCGCGGCGAGCCCTGCGGCCTTGCGCATGCCGCGTGACAGAAATGGATCGGCTTTGGGTGAGGCCGGCCAGACGCCCTCGTTCAGCCCGCCCAGGATCACCCGCTCGGCGTTGACCAGCCGGGCCTCCAGCGGCCCAAGAATCTGCAAGCGCGGATGGGCGCCATAGGTGGGGCGCACCAGCCGCGCGCGCGCCGTCTCCAGCAACGCGCGGGCGAAATCGCGCAAGGACAGCGGCGGCAGGGCTTCGGCCTCGGTAAGAAATTCGCGCACCAGGCCGGCGGCGGCCTCGCCATAATCGCCCGCCCAGACCCGGTCGGCGCCGGGCTGCGCGTCGGTGGCCGCCAGCGCCTCGGCCGAGATCGCCAGCGCCCGCGCCCAGTCCTTGGCGCGGTGCTCGCCGGTGAGCGCGTAGAGCGGCGCAAGCGCATCGGCGAAGGCGTCCGCGATCGCGGCCCAGCGCTCTTTCTCCTCGTCCTTCAGGCGCTCATGGCCGCGAATGAGATCGGCGATGGACTGAGGCGTGAGGCCGGGCCGGCGCCCGCGCAGGGCCGCGCGCTCCAGGGCGCCGATTTCCGGCTTCAAACGCGCCCGATCCCGGCCCAGCGCCAGCAGCGGTGAATTGGCCAGCGCCGTAAACGCCAGCGCCGAACCCGGGGCCAGCGCGCAGTCGAGCACCCGCATCAGAAAGGCGCCCGGCGCGGTGTCGGAGAGCGGCGTGCCGGCGCTGTCGTCCAGCGTGATTTCAAACCGGTTCATCTCAACGCTCACCCGGCGGGCCAGCGCCCGGTCGGGCGTCACCAGCACGGCGCGCGCGCCCGGCGTCTCCAGGGTTTCACGCAAGGCCAAGGCGATGGCGCGCGCCTCTTCGCCGGGCGTGGGCGCCTCAATCACCGAAAGCCCGTTCAGCGCGCGCTCGAACACGTCTGGGCCCCAGCCCTCTTTCAGGTCCTCCACCCGCGCCAGCCAGTCGGAGGTGGCTTCAGCCGGGCGAAGGGCTTCTGCGATGACGCGAACGCGCCGCGCCTCATCCTCGCCTTCGCCGGCGCCGGGCCAGACCGCCACGTCTTCTCGCGCGATCTCCATGGTCTCGATCAGGGTCTTCATGGCGCGTTGCGGATGGGAATCGTCGACAGCCTCCCAGGCGCGGGCATCCATGTCCGACTGGAAGCCGGGCAGCACCACCGCACCCCGCGGCAGGCGGGCGACCACGTTCAGAAGATCGGCCGCCGCCGGGATCGATCCGGTGGAGCCGGCGGCGATGACCGGCGCGTCCGGCGGCTGCTCGGTCCACCGCCGGGCCAGTGCGCGCAGAAGCCGCGAGCGCCGCTCGGCGGGGTCCACGTGGCCAAGCTCGGCCAGCCTTGCCGGCCAGGCCTCCATCACGATGTCCAGAAACATCGCCGCCTCGCCCATATGGGCCGGCAGATTGGCGCGCACGTCGGCGGTGAGGGCGGAGAGATCGTCCACTTCTTCAGTGGCGAGGTCATCAAGGAGCCGCGCCAGATCATCTGCCAGCGCCAGCGCCCCGCCGGCGCCCATGGAGCGGCCCGACGCGCTCTCGCGCGCCAGGATCAGGTGCGCCAGCTCAAACCGGCGCCGCCCGATGGAGATCGCCTCAGGCGCGGCGCCGGCGAGCTCGCCGGGTTCAAACGGCGGATCGTCCGCGTCCACATCGCCGATGGGCCGGATCATGGGCAGGAGCGCCGCGCCGGGCGCGTCCTCAAGGCGGGTGAAGGCGTCTGCGAGCGCCCGCCCGGCCCGGCGTGTGGGCAGAAGCACGGTGACCGCGCTCAAGCTTTCAGGATCGGGAAACGCCGCGTGAAGCCCGCGCGCCAGAGCGTCCACGAACCCGGAAGAGGGCGGGATGGTGAAAAGGCGCGGAGCCGGGCCGTCAAACAGCGTCATGACCTGCAGCCTAGCCGATTCTCCGCCTCGTCGCGGGCGTCCGGATCGCCCACATGCATCCAGTAGCTGTCCATGGGAAGGCCGAAGACGCGCGATGACGCCAGCGCCTTGTCCCAGAGCCGGTTGGTGGAGAAGATTTCTTCGGGTTCGCCCTGCAGCACGCGCGGATGCATCACCTGCACGCCGGCATAGGCGAAGGGCGCGCTGTCATGGTCGCCGCGCCGCTCGATCCGGCCGTCTTCGTGGAGCAGGAAATCACCGTCGCCGGAATAACCCAGCTGGCGTTCGAGCGGGGCCAGCAGCAGCAGAAAATCCATGGTCTCCGGATCGAACGCGGCGGCCAGGCGCGACAGCTCGGCCATCTCGCCTTCATCGACCCAGACCGAGTCTGAATTGGCCACGAACACCGGATCGGCTCCCAGCAGCGGCGCGGCTTTCACCAGCCCGCCGCCAGTCTCCAGCAGCATGTCGCGTTCATCGGAAATGGCGATCTTCGGACTTTTGCGGTCCTTGATATGGGCTTCCAGCGCGTCGGCGTAATGATGGACATTGACCACCGCGCGCGTCACCCCGGCGTCTTCGAACTTGTCCAGCATCCAGTCGATGAGGGATTTGCCGCACACCTCCACCATGGCCTTGCAGCAGGAGTCCGTAAGCGGGCGCATACGCGTGCCTCGCCCGGCGGCCATGGCCATGGCTGTGGTGATTTTCAAAGTCCGGCCTCCTTGAACACGCCGGGGGCGATCTCGCGCACAATCCTCTGAACCGGGGCGAGCGCGGGGTTGGCGATGTCCCTGACGAAATGGCGCGCCACGCGCGGCATGAAGTCAGCGTAGCGGGGCTTGCCGTCGCGCTCCACCAGGCGCACGAAAATCCCTAAAATCTTGGCGTTGCGCTGGGCGGCGAGCACGGCGTAGGCGGCGTCGAAGGCGGCGCGGTTCGAAAGCATCGCCTTGTAGAAGAACCGGTCGGCCAGCGGCCGGTGCAGATCGGCCGGCACGTCGCGGCGGGCGTCTTCCAGAAGCGAGACCAGATCATAGGCGGGATGGCCGAACAGTGCGTCCTGAAAGTCCAGCAAGCCGACCCGCGCCTCGGCCTCTCGCTCAGGCAGCCAGATCAGGTTTTCGGCGTGATAATCGCGAAGGTTCAGGCCCGGCGCATGGGCGGTGAGCGCCGGCAGGACCTCGCCCCAGGCGCCATGCCAGTCGGCGCGCAGCTCGGGCGTCACCGCCACGCCGCAGCGACGCACCACGTACCAGTCCAGGAACAGATCAGCCTCGGTGAGCAGCGCGGTCGCGTCATAGTCCTGGATCGTCCACGAATGACCGAAAGCCTGCGGCGTGCGCTCGATGGAGGATCGCTGGATGGCCGCGAGCGTCTCCACCGCGTGGGCGTAGAGCGTGCCTTCATGGGCGCGGGCGGGGATCGCGCGGGCGAACAGGTCATCGCCGAGATCTTCCAGCAGCAAAAAGCCCGCCGGCACGTCGGCCTCGAAAATCTTCGGCGCTGAAAAGCCCCGCGCGGTGAGCGCCTGGGCGATGGCGGCGAAGGCGGCGGTGTTGTTGCCGGCCAGGCGCGCCAGAGCATTGTAGCCAAGCTTTGCGCGGTCCTGCGGCGAGGCGTCGGCGGGGCAGGCGGGCGCTTCAGAGCCGCCGGGCGCGTCCATCACCAGAGCGGTCGTCCCGTCGCCGCGGTGCAGGCGCGCATAGCGCCGCGTCGAGGCGTCGCCGGGAAACGGCTCCAGGCGCGCCCCGGCAAGGCCGCAGGCGGCGATGAAATCGGCGCGCGCTCTGTCACGCTCAGTCGGCGAGTTGGCCAAGCCGGTCCTCCCAGGCCCCGAAGGCGGTCAGGCGCGCGCGCCGTCCGCCGTCTTCTGTTTCATCGAGCTGGATCTCCAGCCTGTCCGGCGGCCGCCAGCCCGGCGCCCGGTCGGGCCATTCGATGAGCGCCGCGCCATGGTCCAGCGCCTCATCCAGGCCCAGCTCGTCAAGCTCGCCCTCATCGGTCAGCCGGTAAAGATCGGCGTGCAGCAATAAAAAGCCGGCGCCGGTCTCATAGCTCTGCACCAGGGTGAAGGTGGGGCTGGGCGCGTCGGTCTCGCCGGTGAGCGCCTCGATGACGGCGCGCGCCAGCGTGGTCTTGCCCGCGCCCAGCTCACCGAACAGCAAGACCGCGTCGCCCACCTTCAACGCCGCCGCCAGACGGGCGCCGAAGCGCGCCGCCGCAGCCGTGCCTGGAAGCGTTAAAGCCAGCCTGCCCATGGCGTCTGGTCTAGGACGGGGCCGCGCCGCTTACAAGCGCGCCGCGTGGCTCATCCACAGCCCTGTTCGCAGCCTCGCATGCTTGACTAAACCGGGCGGGCGCGGCGCCATGGACGCCACACAGGAATGACGAAGGAGCAGCGGCGCTTGGCCAAGGGTATTGTGATCATCGGGGGCGGCCAGGCGGGGCTCTCCGCCGCGGCCGAGCTGAGAAAGCGCAAATACGCTGGGCCGGTGACCCTGCTGGCCGGTGAGGATGCGCTTCCCTATCAGCGTCCGCCTCTGTCGAAGACCTATCTCTCCGGCGAGATGCCGCTGGACCGGCTCTGGCTGAAGCCGGAGGCGTTCTACGCCAAGGCCGGGATCGATCTACGCACCGGCGTGCGCGCGCACGCCATCGACCGCGCAAGCGGCGAGGTGATCTGCGAGGACGGTGCGCGCCTCGGCTATGACGATCTGATTCTCGCCACCGGCGGTGAGGCGCGCCGCCCGCCCATCCCCGGCGCCGGGCTTGAGGGCGTCCATGTCCTGCGCACGCTGGCGGAGGCCGACGCGCTGTCGGCGGCGCTGGAGCAGGCGAAAACGCTGGTGATCATCGGGGCGGGCTATATCGGACTTGAGGTGGCGGCCTCGTCTCGCAAGCGCGGCAAGGAGGTCGTGGTGCTGGAGGCGGCCGACCGGCCCATGTCGCGCACGGCGAGCCCGCTCCTGTCGGGCTGGTTCGGCGCCATCCATCGCGGCTATGGCGTGGATCTGCGCGTGGGCGCGGCGGTCGATCGCATCCTGGGCGAAACCCGCGTCACCGGCGTCGCGGTCGGCGAGGAGGCGATCGAGGCTGATCTGGTGCTTATCGCCGCCGGGCTCACCCCCAATGTGGCGCTGGCTGAAGCGGCGGGCCTGGCCGTGAGCGACGGGATCGAGGTGGACGCGCACGCACGCACATCCGATCCGCACATCTATGCGGTGGGCGATGTCGCCCGCTTCACCCTGCCGCGCTATGGCGCCAGCGTGCGCCTTGAGAGCGTCCACAACGCCATCGAACAGGCCAAGGCCGCCGCGCGGTCGATCCTGGGCGAGGGCGAGCCCTATGATCCGGTGCCCTGGTTCTGGTCGGACCAGTATGAGCTGAAACTGCAGATCGCCGGGCTGATCGAGGGCGCCGACACAATGGTGCGCCGCGGCGATCCCGAAGAGGGACGGTTTGCACTGTTTCACCTGAGGGATGGCGCGCTCATCGCCTGCGAGGCGGTGAACTGCGCGCCCGAATTCATGGCCGCCCAGCGCATGATCGCCGCCGGCGCGCGGCCCGATCCGGAGAGGCTTCGTGATCAGAGTGTGGCGATGAAGGACTTCCTGTCCTAAATACGCCTGCGAACCGGCGCGCCAAAGCGCCCGGATAGTCCCGCGTTGAGCAGAGCAAGCGAGCCCATGGCGAAGATCACCTATATCGAACATGACGGAACCGAACACCGCGTCGACGTGGAGGACGGCATGACCGTCATGGAGGGCGCCGTCCGCAACATGGTGCCGGGCATCGATGCCGATTGCGGCGGCGCGTGCGCCTGCGCCACCTGCCATGTCTTTGTGGATGAGGCCTGGACGGCGAAAACCGGCGAGCGCTCCTCCATGGAGGAGAGCATGCTCGATTTCGCCTCGGACGTGCGGGACAATTCGCGTCTTTCATGCCAGATTAAGGTTTCCGGCGCGCTGGACGGCCTGATCGTGCGCATGCCGGAGGAGCAGGGCTAGTCCGCACACATCGCGGCGCCCGGTTTCAAGGGGGGCAGGCGGCGAGGGGATGGCGGAGATGGCGTTGCGGGCGCGGCTCAGATCAGCGATTGCGGCGGGGGCGGTCTTTGCGCTCACCGCTTGCGCGCCTGAAGGCCGCGCGCCGGACAGGATCGAGATCGGCGAAGAGCGCCATCCGGTCTACCGTCTCACCAGCCTGTCTGATCCTTACGGCGATCTTTTCGTGGCGCCGGACCAGGGCGTGTTCATCGATTTTGGACGCACCGAAGCCATCGTGTCGTGTGAGCGGCGCGGCTATGCCTGCATGCAGTGGCCGTTCGTGTTTTCTTTCCCGGACGAGGGCGATCCGCCGTCCGGCGGCTGGCAGGCGGCGGGATATGATTTCAGGATCGTGGCCGAAACCGAGCGTAATTTCTGCGGCCGCACGCGCCGGGCCTATCTGGTTGAAGGCGCGAACGAAACCGGCTGGGCGACGCGGGTCTGGTACCATCCGGACTTTGGCGTCTACGCTGTGATGAGCGGCCAGGCGTCCGAGGGTCAGCTGATGAATGTGGAGCGCGCCTACACCACTTGCGAGCGCGGCCTGTTCAAGCGCCAGGGCCGCATCGCGGCGCTCAGCGAGGCGTCCAGCGGCTAAAGCGCCTTCGTCGTCCACAGCCGGATTTTCAGCCCGCCATGATCCACCACCGGGCCGGGCGCCTCGAAGGGCAGGCGGGTGGCTTTGGCGAGGGTCGCGTCCGACGTGACGAGTCCCACGCGCCAGCCCTCAAACGAGGCTTTCAGTCGCCGGCCCAGCGTGGAATAGAGCGAGCGCAGCGCCGCCGGATCGCCGATCCGCGCGCCATAGGGCGGGTTGACGATCACCAGCCCGGGCGGCCCTGAGGGACGCTCCAGCTCGGCGACCGGGCGCGCTTCAAAATGCATGAAGCCGGAGACGCCGGCGCGCTCGGCGTTGTCCCCGGCGGCCTTGATCGCGGCCGTGTCCCGGTCAAACCCGAAGCCGCGCCAGGCGGGCGCCGCGCCGCCTTCTTTTTTCAGCGCCGCGAAGCGCTCCGCATCGAAGGTTTCCAGCGCTTCAAACGCAAAGCCGCGGGCGCGCCCGGCCTGCAGGCCGGCTGCGATCTCGGCGGCTTCGATGATGAAGGTTCCCGATCCGCACATGGGATCGAGCACAGGCTCCACGCCGTCATAGGCGCAGGCGCGCAGGAACAGTGCGGCGAGAGTTTCGCGGAGGGGCGCCTTCATCACCGCCTGCTTGTGGCCGCGCTTGAACAAGGGCTCGCCGGCCGCGTCGAGGCTGATCGTGCAGACATTGTCATCAATCCGCACACGGATGGTGAGCCCTGCCTCCCGGTCCAGCACCATGCCGGCGGCTGCAAGGGCGGTCTCCACGCGCTGGGCCGCGGCGCCGTCATGGTAGATTTTCGAGCGGCGGCAGCTCGCCTCCACGCGCACCGGCGTACCGGGCTTCAGCGCGCCGGCCCAGTTCACCTGGCGCGATTTCTTGTCCAGCTGAGAGAGATGCACGACGCGAAACTCGGCCAGCTGCACCAGCACGCGCACCGCGCCACGCAGCTCAAGGCAGGCCCGCCACACGTCCGGCCAGCCGCCGCTGAACGCCGCGCCGCCCGCCTGCGGAGTCACGCCGGCAAAGCCGCGCTCGGTCAGTTCGGCGGCGAGGAGGGTTTCAAGGCCGGGCGGACAGACGGCGAAGAGGGTGAGGGTCATGGGCCGAGCTGATACCGGGCCCGCCGGCGAAAGTATATGGCGGGTGGTTGGCTTCTCTGCTCAGAGCGCCCCTTCGCTACTCCTCCCCCTTCACGGGGGAGGTGCGCCGCGCGGCACGCGCGGGGCGGTGGGGGTGTGGGAGCCTCGTCGGTCCGTCTTTCGTGCGGAACCTCCCCCCACCCGACCGCGCCTGCGGCGCGGCCACCCTCCCCGCGAGGGGGAGGGAGTTGCGCTCCGGCGCACACCGATTCCTCCCCCTTAATAGGGGCGCCGGCTCTGCCTCACACGCCGTCGCCGGCGAAGGCCTTCTCCACGACGAAATCGCCGGGCTTGGCGTTGGATCCCTCTTCAAAGCCGCGCGCTTCCAGCATGGTTTTGAGCTCGGCCAGCATCGCCATGGAGCCGCAGATCATCACCCGGTCCTCTGCCGGGTTCAGGAGCGGGCGCCCGATCGCTTCGGCCAGGGCGCCGGTCTCGATGAGCGTGGTGATGCGGCCCGTGCGCGGTCCCTCTTCGCGGGTCACCGATTTGAAATAGATGAGATTTTCAGCGGCGAACTCGCCCACCAGCGGATCGGATCTGACCTGCTCCACCAGCTCCCGCGTATAGGCGAGTTCGGCGGCGGTGCGGCAGGTATGGGTGAAGATCACCTCGTCGAACTGTTCGTAGACGGATGGCTCACGGATGAGGCTGGCGAACGGCGCGGCGCCGGTGCCGGTGGAGAGCATGTAGAGCCGCTTGCCGGGTTTCAGCGCATCGGTCACCAGCGTGCCCACCGGCTTTCGGCCCACCAGGACCCGGTCGCCGGGCTTGATATGACGCAGGCGCGAGGTGAGCGCGCCGCCCTCCACCTTGATGGAGTAAAACTCCAGCGTCTCGTCCCAGCTCGGACTCGCCACCGAATAGGCGCGCAGCACCGGCTTTTTCTCGCCCGGCAGGGCTATCATCAAAAACTCGCCGGGCCGGAATCTCAGCGTGCCGGGGCGCGCGGTGCGAAACCGGAACAGCGTCTCGGTATAGTGCTGAACCTCGCTGACACGGCAGGAGAAGAATGCGCCTTCGTCGATGACATCCGGCATAGAGGTGTCGGGACTATCAAGCATGGCCTGACCTTCTTATTCAGCGTGGGAGGCGAGGGCGGGCGCGTCCTCGCTCCAGGGCGGGACGGGCAGGCCGCGGGCTTTCAGGTAGTCGGGATTGAACAATCGTCCGGCATAGCGCGCGCCGGTGTCGCACAGGAGCGTGACGATCGTCTTGCCCGGCCCCAGATCTTTCGCCAGCCGCAGGGCCCCGGCGATGTTCACCCCCGCCGATCCGCCCAGAGACAGGCCTTCCTGTTCGATGAGATCAAACAGGATGGGTAGAAACTCTGAGTCCTCGATCCGGTAGGCGTAATCGACACTGAGCCCTTCAAGCTGGCCGGTGATACGGCCCACCCCGATGCCTTCGGTGATCGAGCCGGCGCCGGATTCCAGAACCCCGGCGGTGAACCAGGAATAGAGCGCGCCGCCGGAGGGATCGGCCAGGCCGATCTTTATATCGGGCCTGGCCGCGCGCAGCGCCTGAGAGACGCCGGCCAGCGAGCCGCCGGTGCCCGCGGCGCAGATGAAGCCGTCGATCCGGCCGCCGGTCTGCTGCAGGATTTCCGCGCCGGTGGTCGCGGCGTGAAACGCCTTATTGGCCGGGTTGTCGAACTGGTTCGCCCATACCGCGCCGGGGATGGACTGGCTGAGCCGTCGCGAGACATGGACGAAATGATGCTCGCTCGAATAGGGGGCGGGATCCACCTCCACCACCCGCGCGCCGGCGGCGTTCAGCGCCTCGCGCTTGGCCGGGCTCTGCCCGCGCGGCATGACGATGAGCGTCTTGAAGCCCAAAGCCCCGGCCACCAGCGCCAGGCCGACGCCGGTGTTTCCCGCCGTGCCCTCCACGATGGTCCCGCCGGGTTTCAGCGAGCCGTCGGCGATCGCCGCGCGCACCAGGCCCAGCGCCGTACGGTCCTTCACCGAGCCGCCCGGATTGAGGAATTCCGCCTTGCCGTAGATCTCGCATCCGGTGGCGCGCGAGGCGACCTCCAGCTTGATCAGGGGCGTGTTTCCGATGAGGTCGATGACGGACATGCGTGCTGTCTATCAGATCAGGCGGACCGATCCAGCGCGCTCGGCGCGGGCGCTCTTCGCCGGATCGAAAATGCCGCATTCCTCGCGGTCCTCGCCGGCCCAGCGCCCGTCGCGGGATCCGGGCTGCGACGCCGGCACGGTGCAGGGCCAGCACCCGATGGAGGCGTAGCCGGCCTCGGTCAAGGGATGGCTCGGCAGATCCAGCGCCTTGAAGCGCGCGGTGACGTCCTCCGGCGACAGGAAGGCCAGCGGATTGATCTTCACCCGCTCGCCGTCGAACTCGACGGCCCGAAGGGCGCCGCGCGCGCCGCCGTGATAGCGCTTGCGGCCGGTGATCACCGCGTCGAAATCCTCAAGGCCGCGCGCCAGCGGGCGCACCTTTCGAAGCGCGCAGCAGGCCTGACCGTCGCGCTCATAGAGCTTGCCGTCGCTATCCTCTTGCGCGGCCTCGCCGGCGTCAGGCTCCAGCACCCGCACATCCTTCAGGCCCAGCGCCGCAACAAGCTTGTCCTTGTAGGTCAGGGTCTGGGCGAAATGGCGCTGGGTCTCCAGAAACAGGACCGGCGTTTCAGGATCGGCGCCGGCGATGAGGTGCAGGCCCAGGGCCGCCTCGGCGCCAAAGCTCGACAGAAGCGCGATGCGCCCGGCATAGACTTCCAGAGCGCGCGTCAGAATGGTTTCAGGATCCGCGCCTTCCAGCTCCTGCGCGAGCGCCTCGGCGCGGGCCTTGCGCGCGGAGAGGGCGCGCCGGTGCAGGGCGGTGTGGCGGCCCTGCGGCGCACCGGGATCGGGCTGATAGGTATGGGCTGCGCCGTCTCGGGCCCAGCGTGCGGGCGCGCTCTGATCATCGGCCTGAACCGTATCAAAGCCGGAGCGCAGCAGCGCGTCCTTCTGGTCGGGCAAAAGATGTCCCACCGCGCGAAGCCCGCCCTCATATCCATTCTGGCGGAGCATCGCGGCGAGCGAGAAGCCGCGCCCGTCCTTGAAGGTGGCGAACCGCACATCGATGCGGTCG
Organism: Apolloniradiicaulis salifontis; assembly: GCF_053756655.1. Taxonomy (NCBI): domain Bacteria; kingdom Pseudomonadati; phylum Pseudomonadota; class Alphaproteobacteria; order Maricaulales; family Maricaulaceae; genus Apolloniradiicaulis; species Apolloniradiicaulis salifontis. The sequence continues at coordinate 2,582,577 of NZ_CM132387.1, read as the reverse complement.
GCGTGGGCGGCCGCTGCGAACGCTTCGGCGGGCGCGATGTCGGCGGGCAGCTCCAGAGCGGTGCGCGCGATCTGACGGGCGGAATCAAGCGCCATAGACGGCCTCCTTGAACGGGTCGGTCCCGATACGGGCGAGGGTTTGGGAAAAGCGCTCGCCGTCTGCGCCGTGGTCGGCGAAGACGCGCACGCAGGCGATCACGGCGCTCACCGCGTCGTCGGCGGACAGGCCGGGGCCGAGGATCTTGCCGATGGCGGCCTCGCCGTCGGCGACCCCGCCAAGGGTGAGCTGGTAGACCTCCTCACCCTTCTTATCGACGCCCAGAAGCCCGATCTCGGCCACATGGTGATGGCCGCAGGCATTGATGCAGCCGGAGATTTTCACCGTGACCTCGCCGGCGGCCTCATCGAGACCGGCGTCTTCAAGACCCATGGAGATGGCTTGCGCGATGGGGATGGAGCGGGCGTTGGCGAGATTGCAGTAATCAAGCCCCGGGCAGGCGACGATGTCGCTGGCGCGGCCCGCATTGGCGGTGGCGAGCCCGGCGTCTTTCAGCGCCTCGAAGAGGACCGGCAGCGCCGCTTCCTCCACATGGGGCAGGACCAGATTCTGCTCCTTGGTGACCCGGATCTCGGTCTCGCCATGGCGCTCGGCGAGATCGGCGATCAGCTCCATCTGCGCCGCGCTCGCATCGCCCGGGGCCTGGCCATAGGCTTTGAGCGCGATCACCACGACGGCGCGGCCGTGGACCTTGTGCGGCTTCACGTTCACCCGCCGCCAGCGGGCGAAGGCGGGATCGGCAGGGGCGTCGATAAGGGCACGGCCCGGCGCGGGCGGGGTGAAGAAGCTTGAGACCCGCTCGATCTCTTCAGCCGGCACGGCGAGATCACGGCCGCGGATCGCCTCATAGGTTTTTTCGACCTCGGCGGCGAAGGTCTCCGGGCCCATATCCTCCACCAGGATCTTGATGCGCGCCTTGTAAAGATTGTCCCGCCGTCCGGCGAGATTATAGACGCGCAAAATCGCGGTGAGATAGGCCAACAGCTCGCGCGCCGGCAGATAGTCGCGGATCTTTGCGGCGATGCGCGGCGTGCGGCCCTGCCCGCCGCCCACATGCACTTCAAAGCCTGTGGCGCCGGCCTCGTCCTGCACCAGCTTCAGCCCGATATCGTGGACGCCGATGGCGGCCCGGTCGGCGGGCGAGCCGGTGACGGCGATCTTGAACTTGCGCGGCAGCCAGGTGAATTCGGGATGGAAGGTCGACCATTGCCGGATCAGCTCGCACCAGGGGCGCGGATCGGCGATCTCGTCCTGTGCGGCGCCGGCGAACGGGTCTGTCGTGGTGTTTCGGATCGTATTGCCCGAGGTCTGGATCGCGTGCATCTCCACGCCCGCCAGAAGGTCCAGGATCTCAGGGATGTCCACCAGCGCCGGCCAGTTATACTGGATGTTCTGGCGCGTGGTGAAATGGCCGTAGCCCTTGTCATATTCGCGCGCGACCCGCGCCAGCATGCGCAGCTGATCTGACGACAGCACGCCATAGGGGATCGCCACGCGCAGCATGTAGGCGTGCAGCTGCAGATACACCCCGTTCATCAGGCGCAGCGGCTTGAACTCGTCTTCGGTGAGGGCGCCGGAAAGCCGCGCGCTCACCTGCTCGCGAAACTCGGCCGTGCGCGCGTTCACCAGCTCGCGGTCGATGACGTCATACTGATACATGGCGCGTTCCCGGCAGGAGTTTCGTGGAGCCGGTGGTGGGCCCGGAAAGCCGGATCGTCTCGCGCACATGCTTGCGCCCGCCGGGGGTGAACCCCTCGCCAGCCTCGATCTCCATCAGATAGGGACCCACCACGGTGAGGCTGTCGCGGGAGGCGGCGCTCAGGGCCGCCTCCTCGGCGTCGCCGGTCAAGCGTTCGGCCCTGCCGGGATCGACGCTCCAGAGCCCGTCGGCGGTGCGATAGACGACCTTGCCGTCGGTGAGGCGGTTGGCGGTGAGGGCCTTCATGCCGCGGCCTCCAGCTCGGCGCGCGCGGAGAGGGCGGCCAGGGCGCCGGGCGCGTGGGTGACCACCTCGCCGATGACGATGGCCGCCGGTCCGGCGATCTGCTCCCGGGCGAGGGCGCCGGCGAGATCGTCCAGCGTCGTGAACACCGTGCGCTCCACCGCAAGGCTGGCGTTTTCCACGATGGCCACCGGGGTCGCTGCCGGCCGGCCCGCCTCGATCAGCCGGCGCGACAGGGTCGCCGCCGTGGCGACGCCCATATAGACCACCAGCGTGTGGGTGACGGCGGCCAGCGCGTCATAGTCCAGCGCCGGACCGCCGGTTTTCGGCCGGCCCGTCACGAACGTCACCGCCTGGGCGGCGTCGCGATGGGTGAGCGGGATCTGGGCGTTGGCGCCGGCGGCCAGCGCAGCGGAGACGCCGGGCGTGACCTGAACCTCGATACCGGCGGCGCGCACCGCTTCGGCTTCTTCGCCGCCGCGGCCGAAGATGAAGCTGTCGCCGCCTTTAAGACGCACGACGCGGCGGCCAAGCCTGGCCTGCTCGATCAGGATTTCGCAGATGCGGGCCTGGGACACCGGATGATGGCCGGCCGTCTTGCCCACATCGATGCGGATCGCGTCGCGGCGGGCGCGGTCGATGATCTCCGGCGACACCAGCCGGTCATGGACGATCACCTCGGCGTCGCGGATCAGGCGCGCGGCTTTCACCGTCAGAAGCTCGGGATCGCCGGGCCCGGCGCCCACAAGATGAACGATCCCAGGACTGTCCGGCTGGTTTCCACGAAGCGCGGCGGCGATGGCGTCGCGCGCGCCCTGACCGTCGCCGGCGTCCGCCCGGCGGGCCGCTTGCCCCCGCAAGGCCCGCTCCCAGAACCGCCGGCGCGTATCCACCGTCGGGAAACGCTCCTTCACCGCATCGCGCAGGGACGCCGCCGCATCGGCCAGACGCCCGATCCCCGGCGGCACCACGCTTTCCAGCGCACTCCTCAGATCCCTTGCCAGCACAGGCGCCGAGCCCCCGGTGGAGAAGGCCACTGTCACCGATCCGCGATCGATGAGGGCGGGGGTGTAGAAGTCGCACAGGGGCAGATCATCAACCACATTGACCAGCGCGCCGGCCCGCTTGGCCTTGCGCACATAGCGCCGGGCGAGGCGCTTGTCCTCCACCCCGATGAACACAAGGCGCGCCCCTTTGAGCTGCGCATCGGCTTTCGCGCCGGTGTGGATCAACGTGCCGGGCTTTAGATCATTCGGCGTTTCAATAGCTTCGCCCAGCGTGCACCAGACCAGCTCGCACGGCGCGGTGCGAAACAGACGCAGCTTGTTAAGCGCGGCCTCGCCTGCGCCGATGACGACGATGCGCGCCCCGGCGAGGGGAATGGCGGGCATGAACTGATCCATGGAGACGACCTTCACGACTGAGAAGCCGAGACAATCGTCGTCAGTAAAGCTTTTTACAAATCAGAATATTTGCGCTTATAAGAAAGAAAATCTTTGTCAAAGGCCCGCCCATGTCCGCTCTGCCGCCTCTGAACGCCCTGCGCGCCTTTGAAGCCGCCGCCCGCACTGGCGGATTCGCCGCCGCAGCCGAAGAGCTAAACGTCACGCCGGCGGCCGTAGGCCAGCAGGTTCGCCAGCTGGAAGCGCTTGTGGGATCGTCGCTTTTTGACCGCGAAGGGCGCCGCCTCGTCCTCTCCGCCCGCGGCGCGGCGGCGGTGGAGCCCCTGCGCCGCGCCTTCCAGCTCATGGGCGAGGCGAGCGCGGCCCTGCGCGAGGCGGACAGCGTGGATGCGGTGACGCTTGCCGCCAGCCCTGATCTGGCCGCCACCTGGCTCGCCGAAGACCTCGCAGGCTGGGACCGCGCAGTGCGGCTCACCGTCATCGAAGCCGGGACCGGCGAGGCGGATCTGGCGCTGGTTTACGCCCATGGCCGGTTCGAGGCGGCGGGCGCGGAGCCGCTCATGGGCGAAACCCTGGCGCCGCTGGCTGCGCCGGGCGCGCTTGGCGAGGGGGCGGGTCTCGATCGCCTGGAGGGCGCCGCGCTCATCGAGGACGCCTCGGCGCCGGGCAGCTGGGCGGGCTGGCTGGCGGCGCGCGGCGGCTATGGCCTTGATAATCGCCCGGCGGTGCGCGCCTCCGGTCCCGCCATGGCGCTGGCTCTGGCCGAGGCGGGGCGCGGCGTCGTGCTGGCGCGAAAAGCCCTGGCCTTCGAGCAGATCCGCACCGGCCGCCTGGTTCCGGTCTTCCCGGACGGGGACTGGAGCGTGGCGGCGGGCTATCACCTGATCATCGCGCCGGGCCTGCGCCTCACCGCGCCGTCGGCGGCGCTGGCGGAGCTGCTTCGCGCCCGGGCGGCGGCGCGTGGCGAATTTGCTGGAGAGCTTTAGTCTGAGATCACCGGCGCAAGCGCATTCGGTGCTGAGCGTCGCCCTGGCGCTGCACGGAACACCTCCATCGTCGACATCGTTGAGCTTTTGCAAGCAATCAAAGAGATTCGACCATGAAACGTATCGGCCACGCCGTCTGGAACGGCGATCTGAAGACCGGCAAGGGCGCGCTCACCACCGGCTCGGGCGTCCTGAAGGACACCAGATACGGCTTCAAGACCCGCTTTGAGGACGAGCCCGGCACCAACCCGGAAGAGCTGATCGGCGCAGCCCACGCCGGCTGCTATTCCATGGCTCTGTCGATGATCCTTGGCGAGCAGGGTGTCGTCGCCGATGAAATCCGCACCCAGGCCGACGTGCATCTGGACGAGGTCGTGGGCGGGTTTGAAATCACCGCCGTGGACCTGAAGGTTCGCGCCCGCATCAGTGACATGAACGATCACGACTTTCAGAAGGCCGCGGACGCCGCAAAGACCGGCTGTCCCGTCTCCAAGCTGCTGAAGGCCCAGATCAGCCTCGACGCCGCCCTGGACTGAACACCTAGGGCCGGGGCCTACGCCGCGTCGGCGGTGCGGTGGATCTCCTCCACCAGCCCCGGCTCCAGCTCCAGACGTGCGGCGAGCATCTGAAGATAGGCCCGCTCGGCCGGCGTGTCGGCTTCGATGGCCACAAGGCTCGCCGCGTAGATTTCGGCGGCGATCTCAGGCGTTGTCGCCGGAGCGATCACCGCGTTGATGTCCAGTGGCGCCGACAGCTCGTCAAACACGAAGGCCTTGGAGTCGCTGTCGAGATCCATGGTGTTCAGACGCGCGAAGATCGCGTCCTTCTCCTCGGAATCAATCTTGCCGTCGGATTTCGCCGCCGCGATCATGGCGCGCACCAGCGCCTTGCCCAGCGCGTCCTGGGCCGCTTCATCGCTCGGGGCGGGCAGGAAGGCGCTGGAGGCCGGCGCCGCGGCGTAGCCGCCGGACTGATCCTCTAAAGCGGGAACCGATCCAGACGCCGCCTGCGCGCCGGAAGCCGGCGCCCCGTCGGCCTTGCTGCGGTTCTGCCAGGCGTGATAGGCGAGCCCGCCCAGCGCCGCGACGGCGCCATATTTGGCGGCCTTGCCCATCATCTTGCGACCTTTGCCGCCCATCAGCATGGAGGTGGCGAGCCCAGCCGCGAACCCGCCGCCGCCGGCCATGGCCGTGCGCTGGGCGCCAGGATCGTTTTGAAGGGCGTGGAGAATTTTGTTCACGTCGAACATGGCAGGTCCTCGTCTCAGGGCCGGACGGCGCTTTGGTTCGCTCCTAGGTGGGCGCTCCGAGCAGCCCGAACAAGACGCGCCGCACCGATTTTCTCCGGGCCCGGCGGCCCCGTCCGCCATCGGTGGACGCCGCGCTGCGCAGGGAACCCGGCGGGCCGCCGCCCATGCTTGACCAGACCCCGGTTTTCGCTAGTTTGCGCCGCCTTGAGGTGAGGTGGCCGAGTGGTCGAAGGCGCACGCCTGGAAAGTGTGTAGGCGGGAGACCGTCTCGTGGGTTCGAATCCCACCCTCACCGCCAGGATTTTCCCGATAGACAGTCTCTGTCCCGGAACGGGCGGAATACCTGCGTACTTTCAGCCGGTTGGAAAACCGTAGACGGAACCGAGACCTCTCCAGAACGAGCATTCCGGGCCCAAATCCGGCGAAGTCTCAGTCGCGGTATTGGCGCGGTCCCTTTACCCTGCTTTGGGCCAATAAACAGGGTTTTCCAACGAAAACGACCCTATCCTGGTTGATCGGCAGGCTTATAGAGAATTATGTATCAATGACTTAATCTAAAATTCCCTACGCATTCACGCAGGGAATTTTCACCAGCTATCAGGGAATCTGGGAGTGCCGAACAGGAAGTCTGCGTGCCGGGTGCTGACAAGTTAAATAGAGGCGGCTGCGAAGCGCCCCTCCCACCTACCGGATCACGCGGCCTTCGTCGCCTCTGCCCACGCCCCGAACGCACGGGTGCGGAGCGCCCGCAAGGCCCGGCGGGAGACGAGGTGGGCGTCGACGTTGAAGCAGTTGTAGACCGCGGCGTGGGAGGCGAGGAAGCGCTGGGCTGAACCTTGCGACTTGAACTTCTGCTGCTTTCGCTCTCGTCGCCGCATCGGGAGATGGGAGTTCTCGGCGCGGTTGTTGGCCTGCAGTCCGCCTGGGGCGTGGCGATCTGTGAGGCCGGTCTCCCGCATCGCCTTCCGATACGAGGAGAGCTTGTCCGTGACGATCCGCTCAGGCGCGACGCCGGAATTCTTCAGCAGCTTGCGGAGAAGTTTCTTCGCAGCGTCAGCGTTCCGTCGCTTCTGAACGAGTATGTCGAGCACGACGCCTTCGTCATCGACCGCCCGCCATAGCCACATGCGCTTCCCGCCGATCTTCACGACCATCTCGTCGAGATGCCAGCGGCCGGTCGGCGCGTGCTCGCGGCGATCTTCGGCCCAAACTTGGCGACCCAATAGCGCACCGCCTCCCGGCTCGCTTCGATGCCGCGCTCGGCGAGGATCTCCTCCACGTCACGAAGGCTCAGCGTGAAGCGCAGATAGAGCCACACCGCATGGCGGATAACCTCCGGCGGAAACCGATGTCGCTTGAATGAGATCCCGTCCGCCACGATCCGCCTCCGAGCCCGCCTCGCAATCGGAGACCTTTTATAGTTCGTCTGCCAGCAGCCTCTCGACGGTGTTGCAGTGAAGAGTGAGGCGGTCGAGTAGCGCGATCATCTTGGCGTCGCCGAACACGTTGGGCCGGCCTGTGCCGGATAGTTTGAGGTTCAGCAGGGTCATCAAGATCAGGGAGTTATTTTTCACCCCGATCGCCCCGATCAAGGGGTCAAATTCCGTGCCGGTTCACACAGGGTGTCCCGCGGCCGCTAATCGCGCCGCTGCTGCTCATCGGCAAGCTCGTTCAAGCACGCGCGTTGCGCTTCAGCGTTCATGATCTCGTAGCATTCCTGCTCAGCCTGCTCGTCATAGACGTTTTGAGCGAAGCTCTGGCACCCGACGATTAGCGGGCACGCCAGTAAAGCCGCCAGGGTTTTGTAGCGCATTATGTTCTCCATGCCTCAGATGCGGGTCTTTCCGCTGGTGGGCTTATAAGTCCGGCCCGATGGCGCCAGAATAGAGGTTCTAGAGAGTTTGTCAGGGGGCTTTCCGAATGGCCGCGACCTCCACCGCACTAAAATTCAAAGTGAGTTGCGATCGGTGCGGAGGGCCGCCGTCGGAATGGCTCTCTGCACCAGGCACGCAGCGAGAAGACATCCTAGAAGCGCTCTTCTCACTTTGCTGCGAAGGATGCGGTTCGCCATACTCCATTGAAGAGCTGGCCGCGGCGAACGACACATCTGACGGCCATAGGCTCATTGCGAGGCGCCAAAGTGAGCTCGGGGAGGCTGTCGCCGCCTCTGACCGCGAGTAATGGCGGACGGCGCTGAAGCCCTTCACGCCTACTCTCGTTTTCCCAGGGAGCGTGTCGAGAGTCCGGCTGTTTGCCGGCGACTTGCCTGCCGAAATAATCCGTACTGGAACCTGATCGCCCTTAACCGGCATCTCGGTTACGAGAAGAAGAGGCCCGGCGCCGCATACTGGGTCGCCCGGCTGAAGAACCGCCAGGGTCAATTCCGGCAGTGTCGTCTAGGCTAAGCCGACGACAGCCAAAAATCTGATGGTGTAGAGACGCTCTCCCATGCCGAGGCGCTGAAACATGCGGAGCGGTGGTTCGCCCGCCTGGACATCTCGGCCGCAAGCGCCGATCGGCGCGAACTCGGGCCGTCACGGACACTCCTCTACACGCCGGTCGGCGACGTCCACACAATCGGTCATGCGGTTGAAGAGTTCATCGAATGGAAGCGGCTGGCGAATGCCACGAGCCACGTGCAGGTCATGCTCAGCTGAGCTTGACCCCGTTTTCGGGCCACGGGGAGTTGGAAGATCCCCGTGTCATGGCGCCAGGGCGGGCTGCGTGAGCCCTGACGCTTTTCGTGCCTCCGCAGGCGTTCGGTAGCCGATGGCGCTGTGCGGACGCTCGGTGTTGTAGTCTCTACGCCATCGCTCGCATTTTCCGCGGGCGTCGGCAAGATTCATGAACCAGTGGGCATTAAGGCATTCCGCGCGAAACTTGCCGTTCAGGCTCTCGATGAACGCGTTATCCGTAGGCTTGCCGGGCCGGGAGAAGTCGAGCTCCACCCCATTCGCATAAGCCCATAGATCCAGATCGCGCGAGATGAACTCGGGACCCTGATCGACGCGGATGGACTTGGGATGCCCGTGGCTGGCGCAGATGCGCTCGAGCACGCCGACGACGTCCGCGCCGGTGAACCGCTCGCGAGGTTCGATCGCCGGGACATACCGGGTATACGCATCGATCACGGTGAGGATCCGCAGCCGGCGGCCGTCGTAGAGTTGGTCATGAACGAAGTCCATCGCCCAGACCTCGTTGGCCGTCACCGGATCCGATCGCCCCTCTCGGAGCTTCGCCTTCACCTTCCGCTTCGGCGTCTTATTCCTCAGCTGCAGTCCCATCTCGCGATAAAGGCGATAGACCCGCTTGGCGTTCACCGCCCAGCCTTCCCGCTGAAGCAGGACGTGGATACGCCGGTAGCCGTAGCGAACCCGGGTCTCAGCGATCTCCCGGATGCGCTGGCGAAGCTCTTCCTGGGAGCCGCGCTGGGACTTGTACTGGTAGGTCGAACGATCGGCCCTGAGAACCTGGCAGGCGCGTCGAACGCTGACCCGCCAGGCCGCACGCAGATGATCCACCAGCTCTCGCCGGCGCGCGGGCCTCAGAGCTTTCGGCGCAGAACATCCTGAAGCATCTCCTTGTCCAGCGAGAGATCCGCCACGATCCGCTTCAGGCGACCGTTCTCTTCCTCAAGCTGCTTCAAGCGCTTCATCTCCGACGGCATCAGACCGCCATACTTCTTTTTCCAGTTGTAGAAAGTGGCTTGGCTGATCCCCGCTTTGCGGCAGACCTCTTCCACACGCGTGCCTTCTTCGGCTTGGCGCAGAATGAACGCGATCTGCGCCTCAGTGAATTTTGACCGTTTCATCGGCCTTCTCCTCGTACCAGCAGCCCAAGCCGCTAAACGAGAATTTTCCACTTTTCCGTGGCCGAGAAAACGGGAAGCAGGTCAGTTCGTCGACGCATCCATCGTTTGCGCAAGGACGGCCACATCATCGCTGATGTCAGCCTCATTGATCCGGGCCGCCTGGGCATCACTGTGGTCGTTCTGGTGCGCTTTGAAAAAGAGAGCCAGGCTACGTATGACACCTTCAAAAAAGAAATGCGCGGCACCCCACAGATCGCCCAGTGCTACACGGTTACCGGCGATGAGGACTTCATCCTCGTCGGTCACTTCCCTGACATGGCCTCCTACGATCAATGGGTGAACGAACGGCTGCTCACCAATCCGGCGATTTCACGCTCCACCACCCATGTGGTCTACCGGCGCACCAAGTTTGAAACGGCGATCCCCACCGCGCTGGATCGGTAGCTCAAAAGGCGCCCGCCCTTGATGCGGCTCTCAGCGGTCTCCTGCGCCGCGTTGCAACACGCTGGGCATTATGGTGGATCGCCGGTTTGCGCTCGAAGACGTCAGCCCGTCTGGTCTCACGGTGGCCGTAAGCCCGGCGCCGCTGGGCCTGAGCCCGCCCCATCAGCCCGCCGCGTGCGCCGAGCCGCTAAAAAATTGACATTGGCTGCGTCAAAAGTTCTCCTATCCCCGTGGAGGATGAGGCGGCGATGATCCGGATTTCAATTATGGCGGCGGGGCTTGCAACGGCTTGCCTTGCCGTGACTGGTTCGGGCGCGCCGGCGATCGCGCAGGATGCGCATGAGCAGTCCGGTCCTGAGCAGTCAGGTCCTAGGCGTCCCAATATCGTTTTGATCATTCTGGATGATGTGGGCCTGACCGATCTGGGTGTCACAGGCGGCGAGGCGGCGACGCCGGCCATGGACGCGCTGGCGGGCGAAGGCGTCTTGTTCGCCAATTTCAACACCGCGCCCATGTGCGCGCCTTCACGCGCCATGATGCTGACAGGCGTGGTGAGCCATGATGCGGGGGTGGCGAACCTTCCTGAAACCACGCCGGACGCTCTGACGGGCTTGCGCGGCTATGAAGGCCGCCTGACGCGCCGCGCCGCGACGCTTGCCGAGCATCTGCGCCCGGCGGGTTATCAGACCTACATCACGGGCAAGTGGCATCTGGGCCATGACGCCGACAGCCTGCCGACCGCGCGCGGCTTTGACCGCAGCTTCGTGCTGGACGCCTCGGGCGCGGACAACTGGCGGGACCGGCCGTATCTGGCCTATTACGACCGGGCCGAATGGTGGGCGGACGGCGCTCCGGCGCGGCGCCCGGACGGTGAATTCTCTTCCACCTTCCTGGTTGATCAGATGCTGGACTATCTGGGGACCCGCGATGCAAGTCGGCCCTTCTTCGCCGTTATCGGGTTCCAGGCGGTGCACATTCCCCTCCAGGCGCCGCGTGAAATCGTGGAGGCCTATGACGGCGTTTATGATTCAGGCTGGGATGTGCTGGCGGCCCGCCGCCACGCCGGCGCGGCTGCGCGCGGCCTGATCCCGGCGAGCGCCGCCACGCCGGCCACGCCGGAAGGCCTGCGCGACTGGGAAGGGCTCGACGATGAGACACGCGCCTTCGTCACCGCGTCCATGGAGGTTAACGCCGCCATGCTGGACGCCACCGACCGCGAGATCGAACGCCTTGTAGCGAACCTGCGCGAGGAGGGCGCTTTCGACAACACGCTGTTCCTGATCGTTTCCGATAACGGGCCGGAGCATAACCGGCCCGAGCTGCACCGGGGCACGGAGTTCTGGCTGGACATGGTGGGCTATTCGCGCGACCCGCAGACGCTGGGCGGCCCGGACACTTACGCCTGGATCGGGACCGAGTGGGCGAAGGCCGCCGCCGGTCACGGAGCTTTTTTCAAGATGCACGCAGGTTCGGGCGGCATGAATGTGCCGCTCATCGTCTCGGGGCCGGGCGTGTCGCGCCGCGGCGTGTCGCGCGATTTCGCCTTCGCCACCGACCTTGTGCCTACCGTGCTTGAGATCGCCGGCGCTGCGCCGGTTCCGGCCGACATCGCTCCGGCGGGGCGCAGTCTGGCGCCGATCCTCGCCGGGCCGGGCGCGGCGCCGCGGCTACCCGAAACGCCAGTGGGCATGGAGGCGGGCGGCCACGCCGCGCTCTTCCTTGGGCCGTTGAAACTGGCGAGAAGCATTGCGCCCTATGGCGACGGCGCCTGGCGGCTGTACGACTGGACGGTCGATCCCGGCGAGACGAACGATCTCGCCCAGGCACGGCCTGAAGAGTTTCAGCGAATGAGCGAGGCCTGGCGCACCTTCGCCGCGCTCCATGCGATACAGCCCGTGGCGGCGGATTACACCCCGGCCGGTCTGTTGGCGCAGCGCACTTATGCAAGGCAGGCGCGCAAATATGCGCCATGGGGGCTCGGCGGTCTGCTGGTTCTGGCGGCGCTGGCCCGGCTTGTGTTCAGGCGCAGGGCTTAATAGGCCCAGACCTCCAGATTGTCCTTGCGGGCCACGCGATGGTCCGGACGCGCATCCAGCAGCGGCGCCAGGCCGGCGGCGTCGAACCAGGCTTGCGTCCGGGTTTTCGCCTCGCCGTCCAGCGTGTCGAAGGCGGCCTGAACTTTCTGCAGCAGATAGATGCGATAGGGCGAGACCCCGGTGCGGACCGGCTCGCCGCGATAGTGAGTCTCCACCGTCCCAACGGCGCGCTTGTGCGGCTTGTCCAGAAGGGGAGCGCCGGCCTTGCGGTTCTGACCGGCGGCCCAGGCGTTGAACGCGGCGACCTGATCGGGGAGCTCTGGGACCATCTCGCCCGCTGCGACCCGCCCGACAGCCAGCAGCGTCTCCGGCACGGCGTCGTCTGGAAGGAACTCACTGTGCGGATAACTGGGATATTCCGGGATATCCAGATTGGGGGCCGAGACCCGTTCGGTCCATCGGAACACCTTGTCGGCGCGCTGCTTCATATGAAACGCCGGCACGGGATCGCGGCCCAGATGGGCGAAGAGCGGCCCGTAGAGCCCGTAATCGCCAAGGCTCGGCCAGGCGCCGAACAGGCAGGGATGCCCGGTGAAATGGGCCTGCAGCGCATCCAGCAGCGCATCATAGGCCGCCTCCACCTTGGGGATCGTCGCTTGCGTGACGCCCAGGGCGACGAGATAGCTGGCGAGCTTGTTCATCATCGGCCGGGCCAGCGCATCGGCCTCGTCCGGCGGGCTTTCCGGCGCCAGGCCGTGGATGAAGCCGGCGGCGATGAAGCTGTCCTGCTGATCCAGCATGCTCCAGCGATAATGCATCGCCATGCGCGTCAGTCCCTCAGAGCCGAAGAGGTTGAAAAGGTGGGACAGCACGGCCTGGACCGGGCCCGGCGGCGTAGCGCTCAGGCGGATCGGCGCGGCGGCTTCGAGATAAGCGAGGATATCGTCAGAGTCCTGAATAATGGTCCCGTCCGGCGCCTGCAGGCAGGGCAGGAACATGCGCGACGTGGCCGGGAAGACAACGGCCCCGAATTGCGCGTGGGCGCTGGAGCGCTCCTCGAAGGCGAGGCCCTGCTTGCGCATGAAGGCGCGGGCTTTCGCGGTATAGTAGGACGCCGGAACGCCATAGAGATAATAGGTCTCGCTCATCGCACGCCGCCCTCGTCGTGTACGGGTCCTGGATCCGGCGCCGCAGCGTAGATCGCCCGCGCCGCCGCCGTCATCACCCGGGCCGCCCGGGGCTTGCTCAGACCCTGCTCGATGCGCAGGCGGCGCCAGAAATCAAAGCTGGTCACCGCGTTCAAAGCCTCAAAGAAATCCGCCTCCATGGCGTCGTCTGGGTTCAGCACGATCGCCAGCCGCTTGCGCTCCATCGTCACAAGAAAGGCGCTGTCCTCCTCGAGCGAGGCGAAGCGATGGCGGAGGCGCTCGGTAGCCAGCCGGAAGGGCTCCATGTCGGAAAACATCGCCGCGCGGTTTTTCAGCAGGCGGTCCAGCCGCTCGGCCCGGTCCGACGTGTTAAGGTCCAGCTTGGCGCGCGGAAGGAACTCCGCATGCACAATTGAGGTGAGCTCGCGATAGAGCGCTTCGAGATCCTCAAAGCACCGGAACACCGTGCGCGGACTGACGCCGGCCTTCTCGGCCACCGCGCGCGCGCCCGGGTCCAGCGCGCCCTCGCGCACCAGCGCCAGAAACGCGGTGACGATCTTGTCCCGGCTGGCGCTGCGCCGGGCGCGCCGGCCGTCTGTGATTTCAGCTTCGGGCATGACTCTCCTTGCAGACGCCCAACAATTGACGTTCAAACTGCCATAATCTAGCGTCTCGTCAAACAGACGGGCTGTCTTAAAGGCTCGCAAGGCCGTTTCGCAGGGCCGTTCGCAGGGGAGGATAAGGCATGATCGATCTTTATACAGCGCCCACGCCCAACGGCTGGAAAGCCTCGGTGATGCTGGAGGAGTGCGGCCTGCCCTACAAGGTCCACACCATCGACCTGATGAAGGGTGAGCAAAAGGCCGAGAGCTTTCTCAAGCTCAATCCCAATGGCCGCATCCCGGTCATCGTGGACCGCGACGCGCACGATTTCACCGTCTTTGAGTCTGGCGCGATCCTTATCTATCTCGCCGAGAAGACTGGAAAATTCCTGCCCGCCGACGCCAAGTCCCGCTCTGTGGTCATGCAGTGGTTGATGTTCCAGATGGGCGGGCTCGGGCCGATGATGGGTCAGGCGAACGTCTTCTTCCGCTATATGCCGGAAAAAATCGATGTGGCGATCAATCGCTATCAGGGCGAGGTGAGCCGGCTGTTCGGCGTGCTCGACCGGCGCCTCGCTGATCACGAATACCTTGCGGGCGATTATTCGATCGCCGATATGGCCAACTGGTGCTGGGCGCGCACGGCGTTCTGGTCGGGCGTGGACACCGCGCCTTTCCCCCACATGAACCGCTGGATCGCCAATATCGACGCCCGGCCGGCGGCCCTCAAAGGCGTGAAGATCCCTTTCGACATCACCGAGCTGCTGACTGGTTCGGGCGAGAAGAAAAGCGCGGCGGAAACTTTCGCCGAGAAAGCGCGCACCCTGGTCAACACCGGCAAGGAGACCTGACATGCGCATCCTGATTATCGCGGGTCTGATCTTCGCCGTCCTCGCTGGCGCACTGGCGTTCGCCTGGCCCCATCGCATCGCCATTCCCGGCGTGATCGACCGGTTGCGCGATCCCATCGGAGCGCCGCGCGAGATCGTTTGGACCGGCGGCGCCGATCCGCGCGCGCGATCCGCAGACGAGCGCCCGCCCAATATCGTCGTCATTCTGGTCGACGATCTGGGGATCAACGACATTTCCGCCTTTGGCGGCGGCATCGCCGGCGGCCTCTTGCAGACCCCCAATATCGACGCCATCGCCGCCAATGGCGCGGTGTTCGAAAACGGGTATTCGGGCAACGCCACCTGTGCGCCCTCGCGCGCCGCCATCATGACCGGCCGGTTCGCCACACGCTTCGGGTTTGAATTCACGCCCGCCCCGGTGGCGTTTCACAGGCTTCTGGGCTCGTTTGATTATTCCCCCCGCGAGGCGATCTTCCATGATGATCGCCTGGATCAGGTGATCCCGTTGGAGGACCAGGGCCTGCCGCCCAGCGAAATCACCATGGCCGAGATGTTGCAGGAGCAGGACTACCAGACCCTGTTCATCGGCAAGTGGCATCTGGGCGCGGCTGAGCCCTTCCAGCCGCAAAACCAGGGCTTTGATGAATGGGTGGGCTTCTATCCCGGCGCCGCTCTGTTCCTGCCGGTGGATGATCCGGACGCGGTCAATCTGCGTCAGGATTTTGATCCCATCGATCCCTTCCTGTGGGCGAATCTGAACTACGCCGTGCGCTGGAACGGCTCGGAACGCTTCCCGCCGCAGGGCTATATGACCGATTATTTCGCCGATCAGGCGGTGGCGGCCATCGAGGCCAACGCCGAGCGGCCCTTCTTCATGTACTTGGCGCTGAATGCGCCCCATACGCCGATTCAGGCCCACCGCTCCGATATGGAGGCGCTGAGCTTCATTGAGGATGAGCGTCTTCGCGTGTACGCGGCCATGGTGCTGGCGGTGGACCGGGCCGTCGGCCGGGTGCGCGAGGCGCTAGAGGCGCAAGGAATCGCCGATAACACCATCGTGGTCTTCTCCAGCGATAACGGCGCGCCGGGCTATATCGGCTTTCCTGATCTCAATGCACCCTATCGTGGCTGGAAGGCGAACTTTTTCGAAGGCGGCATCCGCGTGCCGATGCTGGTGGAATGGCCGGACCGCATCGCGGCGGGCACGCGGGTGAGCGCGCCGGCGGCCCATGTGGACCTCTTCGCCACGGCGGCTGCGGCCAGCGGCGCGGCCCTGCCGGGCGACCGCGTCATCGACGGGGTGGATCTGGTGGCGCTGTCGCAGGCGGAGAGCCCGGCGCCGCGGGCGCTGTTCTGGCGGTCCGGGCATTACCGGGTTCTACTGGACGATGGCTGGAAGCTTCAGGTGAGCGAGCATCCGCCGCAGACCTGGCTGTTTGATCTCAACACCGATCCCACCGAGCAAACCGATCTCCTCACCGCAGAGCCGGCCCGCGCCGCCGCCATGCGCGCGCAGCTGGACGCGATCAACGCCGAACAGGCCGACCCGATCTGGCCCAGCCTGGTGGAGCCGCCGATCTATGTGGACAAGCATCTCCTGCAGGAGCGGCTGCCCGAGGACATATACGTCCACTGGCCCAACTAGGCGCGCGACATGAAGCTCTGGATCAAGCGCCAGATCATGGGCCGGGCCACCGATCTGGACCGCCGTAACCGGGCCCGCGCCCGCGCCCGGGCCCGTCGTATGAGCGCCGGTGCGCCGCGGGTGCTCAATTACTTCCACCGCTTCGGCGATCCGGCCAGCGCGCTCATGGCGCCGTTGCTGCTGGAACTCTCGCGGCGCGTCGACGTCACGGTCAACACCCGCCTCACCGGGCGTCCCGAGGCGGCGGTGGCGCCCGAACCTGAACAGCTGGAGGCGTACGCGCGCGCCGACACCGCGCGCCTGGCGAAGGTGTACGGCCTCTCCTTTGTCGACCCTGGCGCGTCGCCGGCCCAGGCGCGGATCATCGAGGCCGAACGCCTGGCCGCCGCCGCCCTGAGCGATGATGACGCACTGGCGCAAATCAAAGAGATCGACGCCGCCTTGTGGTCTGGCGCTGCCTTTCCCGTCGCCGACGGTTCCGGCGACCGCGACAAGGCGCTGAAAACCGGAACGGCCGCTCGCGACACACTGGGCCATTTCCAGTCGGGCGCAGTGGAGTTCGAGGGCGAATGGTATTGGGGCGCCGACCGGCTTCATTATCTGGAGGCCCGCCTTAAAGATGACGGCGCGCGACAATCCGGCGACGGTTTCCTCGCGCCGCCGATTCTGGAGAGCGAAGCGCGCGGCGATTGCGGCGGCGCGGTGATCGAGGTTTATCCCTCCCTGCGCAGCCCCTACACCTATCTCGCCATGGACCGGATCTACGCCCTCGCGCGGCGCTGGAATGCGCGCGTCGAGCTGCGCCCGGTTCTGCCCATGGTCATGCGCAAGCTGCCCGTGCCTCAGCGCAAGGCGATGTATTTCCTCAAAGACTGCGCCCGCGAGGCGGAGCGGCTTGGCATGCCGTTTGGAACCATCTCCGATCCGGTGGGCGCGCCGACCGAGCGCGGTTTGGCGGTTTTGCTCGCCGCCATGGATTCAGGGCGGGGTGAGGCGTTCCTGACGGCGTTTCTTAAAGCCGCCTGGTCGGAAGCGATCAACGCGGGAAGCGATCGCGGCCTCAAAGAGATTTGCGCGCGCGCCGGCGTGCCCTGGGCGCAGGCGCAGGCCGCGCTCAAGGACGACAGCTGGCGCGCCCGGGTTGAGGCGAACCGCGCCCGGCTCACAGGGCTGGGCCTGTGGGGCGTGCCCAGCTTCAGGGTCGGCGATCTCGCAGTCTGGGGTCAGGATCGGCTCTTTCTGGTGGAAGCCGAACTTCAACGCATCGCGGGAGTCCGCTTATGAACCGTATACTGATTATTGTCCTCGCCGCTGCTCTGACGATCGTGGCGCTGGCCGGTCTCGGCTCATGGGTTCTGGGCTCTGAACCGGTGGCCATGCGGCTTTTCGCGCGCCAGGCCGAAGCCCGGCTCGGGGCGGATCGCCTCGCCAGCCTGCCGGAGGGGCTCACGGTCGCGTTTTGCGGCACCGGGTCTCCGCTGCCTGACACGACGCGGGTGCAAAGCTGCACCGCCGTGATCTCCGGGAGCCGTGTGTTCGTGGTGGACGCCGGCTCTGGCTCCGCGCGCAACCTGGCCTTCATGGGTGTGCCCGGCCGCGCCGTTGAAGGCGTTCTCCTGACGCATTTTCACTCCGACCATATCGCGGACGTGCCCGGCGTGGCGCTGCTGCGCTGGGTCGATAACGCGCAGACCGAGCCCTTGCCGGTCTACGGCCCGCAGGGCGTTGAGCAAATCGTCGCCGGGTTCAACACGGCCTACACGCTCGATCATGGCTATCGCACCGGCCACCACGGGGTGGACATCGCGCCGCCCTCCGGCGCCGGGCTGGCCGCGATCAGCTTTGATGCAGAACCGGGCGCGGTGATCACCGTGCTGGATGAAGCGGGGCTCACCATAACAGCGGTTCTGGTGGATCACGCACCGGCCGCGCCGGCGGTGGCCTACCGGTTCGACTATGGCGGCCGCTCTACGGTGATCAGCGGCGATCTGATTGTCGAGCGCTCCGACGCTTTCGCGGCGTTCGCACAAGGCGCCGACCTTCTGGTGGTGGAGGCGCTGCAGCCGCGCCTGGTCGATCTGATCACGCAGCAGGCCCGCGCTTCCGGGCGCGATGATCTGGCCCAGATCACCGTGGATATTCTGGACTACCACACGACGCCGGAAGCCGCCGCCGACGCGGCTGAGGCGGCCGGCGCGGACGCTGTGGTGCTGACCCATATCGTGCCGGCGCTGCCGTCAAAACTCCTGCACTCGGCGTTCTTGGGCGATGCGCGCTCGCGGTTTTCCGGACGCCTTGAGATCGCCGAGGACGGGACTGCGGTCACTCTGCCGTCTGGCTCAGACACGGTTCGCTTCGAAGACTGGCTCTAAGTAAGCGAGGCCGGCGTGTAGCGCGTGCGGCGAAAGCCCGCACGGCTGGTTTGAACACGCGGCGCCCGGCCCGTCACTGCGGCCTCAAGGCTGTCTTTGGCGCCACCCTACGCGCGCGCACGATGTTGCGATCGGCGTCTGCCCATTGCGTCGCGCGCTGGCTTGGTTACACCCCACCCCATGCTCACGATTTCAAATCTCGACTACCGCATCGGCGCCCGCTCTCTGTTCGAGAAAGCCTCCGCGCAGATCTCGTCCGGCTGGAAGGTCGGCCTGATCGGCCGCAACGGGACCGGCAAGTCCACCCTGCTGAAACTGATCCGTGAAGAGATCGAGCATCCTTCCCCGGACGGCTCGATCCGCATGAACAAGGGCGCGCGCATGGGCTGGGTCGCCCAGGAGGTCGAGGCCTCCGACGAGACGATCCTGGAAGTGGTTCTGGCCACCGACGCCGAGCGCCACGCCTTGATGCAGGAATCGGAAACCGCCACCGATCCCGACCGGATCGGCGAGATCCACATGCGCCTTGCTGATATCGACGCCTGGTCGGCTGAGGCGCGCGCCGCCGAAGTGCTCATGGGTCTGGGTTTCACCGACGCCGATCTGTACCGCCCCACGCGGGAGTTTTCCGGCGGCTGGCGCATGCGCGCGGCCATCGCCGGGGTATTGTTCTCCCAGCCCGACCTTCTGCTTCTGGACGAGCCGACCAACTATCTCGACCTTGAGGGCGCGGCCTGGCTTGAAAGCTATCTGAAGAAGTACCCCCACACCGTACTGATCGTCTCTCACGACCGCGAGATGCTGAACCGTTGCGTCACCCACACGCTGGCGCTGGAGCACAAGCAGCTGTCCATCTCGCCGGGTGGCTATGACGCATGGCTGCGGCTGCGCGCGGCCAAGACGGCGCTTCTGGAGAGCGAGCGCGCCAAGCAGGAGGCGAGCAAGGCCCACCTGCAGGCCTTCGTCGATCGCTTCCGCGCCAAGGCGTCCAAGGCCCGCCAGGCCCAATCGCGGGTCAAGATGCTGGAGAAGATGCAGGAGATCACTGTTCCGATCGCCGAGCGCACCACCCCGTTCTCCTTTCCCACCTCCACCGACAAGCTCGCTCCGCCGCTTCTTCAGCTGCGCGATGCGTCGGTGGGCTATGGCGATGACGCGGTGATCCTGTCAGGCATTGATCTGCGCCTGGATCCTGAAGACCGCATCGCCATCGTCGGCGCCAACGGCCAGGGCAAGACCACGCTGGTCAAATCCATCGCCGAGCGCCTGACGCTCATCTCGGGCGAGCGCGTCGCGCCGCGCGCCCTGCGCATCGGGTATTTTTCCCAGGACCAGATGGATGAATTGAGGCCGGGCGAAACGGTGCTCGATCACGTTCGCGACGCTCTGCCGGAAGGCACGCCCCAGTCGAAACATCGCGCTGCGGCAGCGGCCATGGGCTTCCCCCACGAGAAGGTTGAGACCGCCATCGAAAAGCTGTCAGGGGGCGAGAAAGTCCGGCTTCTCCTGGGTCTGATGTCGATTGAAAAGCCCCATATCCTGATCCTGGACGAACCCACCTCTCACCTGGATATCGATAGCCGTGAAGCGCTGATCTACGCGCTCAACGAGTATGAGGGCGCCGTCGTTCTGATTACTCACGACGTCTATCTGGCCGAAGGCACCGCGGACCAGCTCTGGCTGGTGAAGGACGGCAAGGCCACGCGCTATGACGGCGATCTGAACGATTACAGAAAGCTCGTCCTTCAGGCCGACCGCAGCCCCATCAGGGCCTGACCGTTCGCTCTCGACCAATGCATACCCGCATACGGATAAAAATGACATGCGGCGAAGGCAAGGGCGTGCATTAGCCGACGCGCAGCACTGGTCGAGCGGCGCCGGCGCGTCGTCTGTGCTCTGCTATACCCGAGACATAGAATTCCGCAGCCGCGCGTTGAAGGCTGTCAAAGTGATGGGCGCTGATGCAGGTGGCGGAGAGGCCTGTTTTGCTGTCAGTAATTTTCATACTGACGGAGTGGCGCTCATCTGATGAAATAAAGCTACAAATCAAAAGGAATAATTCGCTATGGATTACACGATCAACCGCCTGATTGCCGACGCTGATTTCGACGCGGTGGACGCCCGCACGCGCGCTGCTTTGACCGGGCAGGGGTTCGGCGTTCTCACCGAAATCGACGTGGCGGCGACGATAAAAAGGAAGCTTGATGTGGATCTGGCGCCCTACCGCATCCTCGGGGCCTGCAATCCCATGATGGCGTATCAGGCGATCCAGATTGAGCCGCGCGTCGGGGCGATGCTGCCTTGCAATGTTATCCTGCGCGAGGTCGAGGGCGGGATTGAAGTCAGCGCCGTTGATCCGACCGCATCCATGCAGGCGATCGACAATGCTGAGCTCGCCGTTGTTGCGGCGCAGGTGCGTGATCTTCTGGCCAAAGCCGTTCATGCGATCTGATCCGGGGCGTCCCGCCTCCGGCGGCTGGCCGCCAGCGCGATCCTGGCCTTTAGCCTTGTTCTTACGGTCCGAGGCCGGCTGGAAACGGTCGACGGGACGCTGCACCGCGTGCGACCAGGTCATCGGCATAAAGCTTCGCCACGCCAACATGGATCAGGGCCGGCGACGGCGCGCGGTGCGATCCTGCGATATGTTCCGGCGACGGTTCGCCGGACATGCCCCCGAACGGCGTCAGGCCGCTGGAGCCCCATCGCTCCGCTAAGACGATGTGTCTTCAGTGTCTTCCTCGTCTCGGGGCGTTCTTGAAAGGACAGCCCCATGACTCCCCAGACCAATGCAGCCGAAAAGATGAAGACCGTCAAAGCCGCCTGGGACAAAGCGCCCGCCGGCCCGAAAAAAGACTCCGCCCTTAAGCATTATCAGGCGGCCGAAAAGGCTCACAAGGAAAAGCATGACGACGAGGCTATTCGCGAGCTTGATCAAGCAACCAAAGCCCTCGCCTAGCCTGGCTTGAGACACCGCTTGCACCGGCGCTAGGGCAAGGGCGGGCGCGGAGTTTCAACGGACACTCTGGCGTGCGCGGGATCTGTCTCGCCTCTCAAACAGCGCCCCACTGGGCGAGAGGCTTAAACACGGGTTCCGCCGCACTGCTTTCTTTCAACGCGCCGTTTCAAAAGCGCGCCGCAGGGCGGGTCTTGAGGAGCGCCTCAAGCACAGAAAGTCATCAGAAGTCATGATAGGACTCATATTGATCGTGCTCCTGGTCCTCTTCCTTCTGGGCGGAGTCAGCGGGCGCTTCAGAGGCTATGGATACGGTTTCGGACACGGAGGCATGGGCCTGCTCGGCACACTTCTGGTCATTGTCATCGTGCTGCTGGTCCTGGGCTATATTTGATCCAGACGGACGCCGCGCCGGCGGGTCAGGCCAGGAGCGAGCTGTGCTGATCAAGATAGGCCGGATCGAACTCCGCAAGCGCGATAAGGCGGGGTCGGTCGCCGAGATTCATCTTTCCCTCCTGGAGGGTGACGGTCTCGTTTTCGTGAAGGGTCTGCAGGACGCGGTTCACATGAACCGCGCTCAAACCAAGAGAGTCGACCCGATGATACTGGGTCACAAGACAGGCATAGCCGGTATCGTCCCTGGTCCCGCAACTGTAAGCCTTGACCCGGACTCCAGCAGAAAATGTCCGACCCGGTCCACTGCGGTGCGCCTGCCGATATCAACCAGGTGCTAGACCTTCATCGCTTCATCGCGTGACGCGGCCCACAAGACCGTGGTGGCGAGCCTTGGTGTCTGAGAAAAAGCGTCCAACCGCTCCTAACCCAGTATTCTGGAGGCCTTCAAATCGGTGACCGGCTCGCTGCAGTGATCGGAGGCTCAGAGGAGGACGCTGCGAAGGCCGATAAAATCGCCCGAAAGCTGAATATTGGCGATCTGGAGCAGCCCGTTGGGCAGAATCTTGTAGGAACACGCCCAACGCGACGCGACGATACAGGCTGCTTTGCTGCGCTGTTTCTGCAGCACCATATCACGCCCGGCGCGGAAGGTTCGGCGGCGCTGATTCAGCCGGTCCAGAACCGCCAGTTCGGCTGGAGACAAGGCGACGAAGGCTGTGAGTTATCGGGCTAGAGAAGGATTATGAAGTGTCTTCACGGCGCCCTCCCGAATTGCCTGAACACGATCGAGAAATTCCCAGCCCTAACTGCTATCGATCAGTTCATCGAACCGTGCTCCGTGAAACTCTTGCAGGAATTCATAAGAGGCCTGAACTTTAGTGAAGGCTATAGCTTTCAAAAGAAAGTATGCAGCCATGACAGATCAAAACAATTACTCGGGAATGGCCGCGCTCACAATTTGCGAGTCGCTTCTTCTCGCCCTCAACGATAAGAATATACTGCCCGAGGCGGACATCGTGGGAGTCCTTTCCGACGCTGCGTCAACCCATGAAAACGCAGCCGGTACCGAAGCCGAGATTGAAGTGCATCTTCAGGTCGCAGCACTTATCCGCAAGATCATCGCAGGCGGAAATTCGGTCCGGCGGTCATAGGTGGCGGCGCGCCAACGGCTTTTGCGCGCCAGCGCCCTATATCACTTGGTCGAATGGGCCTTGGAAAATCGATCATGACACCGTTTTTGAGCCTCGGGCGCCTGCTTGAAACGTTATGGATCGGCGTTGTGTGCGCTGCAATACTGACAGGAGGGTCCGCCATGGCCAGCGAGGAGCCTGACTTCACCGTCGTGATGGCGAAGGACGGTTTTGAGGTGCGCGACTACCCTGCGCTGATCGCCGCCGAGGTCGCCGTTTCGGGAAGCCGCGACGAGGCGTCCAGCGAGGGGTTCCGGATGCTGGCCGGCTATATCTTCGGCGGCAATACCCGCAAAGAGAGCATCGCGATGACTACGCCCGTGGTGCAGGGGCGGCCGCGGGGTGAGACCATCGCCATGACGGCGCCGGTGACCCAGTCGGGCGAGGGTGACGCCTGGACTGTGCGCTTCATCATGCCGGCCGAATATACGATGGAGACCTTGCCCACCCCGGATAATTCGAGGGTGCGCCTTGTGGAGGTTCCGGTCCGGCGCTACGCCGTGGCGCGCTTTTCCGGATTGGCGAGACCGGCCGAAGTGGAGCGTCAAACCGCTGCGTTGACGGCGTTCATGGAGCACCACGAGCTTCAGGCGACCGGCGCCCCTTCGCTGGCGCGCTACGATCCGCCATGGACGCCCTGGTTCATGCGGCGCAATGAAGTTTGGGTCGAGTTGGAGCGCCCTGAATAGATTTAGCCATGTCTCGGTTTCGGCTCGCCTGCGCCCGGCTTAGACGATGGTTCCAAACAGCGCGCCGATGCCGGCGGTGACTCCCAGCGCCACGGCCCCCCAGAACACAACGCGAATGACAGGCTTCACCATTCCGGCCCCGCCCACACGCGCGCTGCCCGCGCCCAGCAGCGCGAGAAATCCCAGCGTGGAGACGCCGACAGCCGGGACCAGAGCCGGGACCGGCGCGAGAAGGACGATTAGGACGGGAAGCAGGGCGCCGATCGAAAACATGGCCGCGGACGCCAGAGCCGCCTGGACCGGGCGCGCCTTGGTGGTGTCCGAAATTCCCAGCTCGTCGCGCGCGTGCGCGCCCAGAGCGTCCTTCACCGTGAGCTGGGCGGCCACCTGCCGGGCCAGATCGGAGTCCAGGCCCCTGGCTGCATAGATGTCCGCCAGTTCGCGCTGTTCCGCCTCCGGATCGTCGCGCAGTTCGGCGCGCTCGCGTTCGAGATCGGCCTGCTCGGTATCCGACTGCGAGCTTACCGACACGAACTCGCCCGCCGCCATGGACATGGCTCCGGCCACGAGGCCGGCTACGGCAGCGATCAGGATATCGCCCTTGGTCGCGCCGGCCGCGGCGACACCGACTATGAGGCTTGCGGTGGAGATGATGCCGTCATTGGCGCCCAGAACCGCGGCGCGCATCCAGCCGATGCGGGCGACCAGATGACCTTCAGTCTGCCAGAATGATCGTCTCATCTCACCCGTCTCCGATTCAAGGCCGCCTTGATGGCGGACGCTTTACTGGTGGAAAAACGCCTGTAAGTCGCTTTGGTCGCCGCGCCGCACGCCACCGGCCTCGCCCTGTTTGCGAGTCGATGCATGTCACGGCACGGTTGCGGTTTCGTCGTATGCTTGCCTGAATCGCAGATATAATCGCCAAACGTGGGCACACGCCCTCGTTTCACGCGTTTTGCGTTTGAAGGTGACATTATTTTTAAGTCCGACCTAAATTTCGAACAGCCGGCGCCGCCTCCGGTCCCGACGCCGCGAGTCGCGCGCCAATGACCGTGCTTTCGCGCCGCGGCGTCCTGTCCAGCGGGCTGGCGACGCTTGCCGCGGCGGCGTTCGCGCCTGCGTCCGGCGCCAGGTTTCAGGGCCAGGCGCAGCGCTTTTCCCACGACGACGTCATCGCGCAGGCGCGGGCCCTGAGCCAGGTTGCGTTCACGCCGCCGCCGGCCTTGCCCGAAGGCCTCAGTGCGCTGGATTACGACACCTATCGCGCCATCCAGTTCCAGCGCTCGCGTGCGGTCTGGGCGAATACAGCGTCACAGTTTTCGGTCCAGATGTTCGCCCCAGGCTCGGTGTATCGCGAGCCGGTGGACGTGCTGCTTGTGGAAAGCGGCGTAGCGCGCCCCGTAGCGCTGGCGGCAGATGCGTTTCAGACACCGAGCGCCGAGATCGCCGAACTGATCGCCCAGGTCGGCCGGTATGCCGGGTTTCGCCTGCACCACCCCATCAACAGGGCCGGCGAAGCCGAAGAGTTCGTGGTGTTTCAGGGAGCGAGCTATTTTCGCGCCGTCAGCCGGGGCCAGGTCTACGGCCTGTCGGCGCGCGGGCTCTCCATCGATACCGGCGAGCCGGGCGGGGAGGAATTTCCGACCTTCCGCCGCTTCTGGATCGAGCGCCCGTCCCCGGACATGGACGCCATCGTCGTCCATGCGCTGCTGGAAAGCCGGCGCGTGTCCGGCGCCTATCGCTTCGCCATCTGGCCGGGCTCTCCGACGGCCATGGACGTGCAGGTCACGCTTTTTCCGCGCGCCGCCATCTCCCATGTGGGCCTTGGCTGCCTGACCTCCATGTTCATGCACGGGTCCATGGATGCGCCGGACGCGCCGGATTATCGCCCGGCGGTTCACGACTCCCTTGGCCTTGCGATGCACACCGGCGGCGGCGAGCGGCTGTGGCGGCCTTTGTTCAATCCGCGAGCCTTGCAGATGTCGGCTTTCATGGACCGTAATCCGCGCGGCTTCGGCCTTGGCCAGCGCGATCGCAGCTTCTCCGACTACGAGGACCTCGAGGCCCGCTATGACCGGCGCCCGTCGGCCTGGGTCACCCCGCAGGGCGATTGGGGCGAGGGCCATGTCCAGCTGGTGGAGATCCCGTCCGACTTTGAAGGCAACGACAATATCGTCG
The DNA here is from genome assembly GCF_053756655.1 of Apolloniradiicaulis salifontis. Taxonomy (NCBI): domain Bacteria; kingdom Pseudomonadati; phylum Pseudomonadota; class Alphaproteobacteria; order Maricaulales; family Maricaulaceae; genus Apolloniradiicaulis; species Apolloniradiicaulis salifontis. Next base: position 2,556,625 of record NZ_CM132387.1, on the reverse strand, counting down.
CTTATTGGCGCCCGGCCGGCGGGCTGGCCGCCGGCCAGACTCACAGTTTCGGCTACCGGCTCACCTGGCCGGACGATGTAACCCCGGATGGGGGCCTGGGCGCGGTGACTCGCAGCGCGTTCGGACGCCGGCTTGTGGATGGGCGTCCGCAGATCGTGATCGACTGGTCAAACCCGCGAGGCGCACGCGTGCAGGACATACGCCTGGACGCCGCGCTGTCGGGAGACGCCGAGTACGAAACCCATGTGGTCGAGAATCCGGCAGGTGGCGGCTACCGGGCCTATCTCACGCTTGTTTCTGTCAACGCCGCCGCCACCGAAGTGCGCGTGCGCCCCTTTGCAGGCGACACCGCAATCGGGGAGACCTGGCTCTACAGGTATATCCAGCGTGGCTGAGCCGGCCAGCGCGTTGCCGCCGGAAAGCCCGCTGGACATGCCGCGCCAGAGCGTCGGCGGCGTGCGGCGACGCGTGCAGTCGCTGGGGGCGATGGCCCGGATTGATTTGTTCATCAGCCGCTTGGTGCTCACCGTGCTGACCGCCGCGATCACCGGCTATGGCGTGTATGAAGCCTATGAAGTGATGAATGGCGATGCGGGTCTGACGATCCTGCAATGGGTGTTTCTGGTCCTCTTCGCCATAAGCTTTGGATGGGTCGCGTTTTCCGCCGCCCAGGTGGTGCTCGGCTTTCCCGCCGCGGTTCTGCGCACGCGCCGCCAGCGCCGTAGCGCAGAGCCCCCGGCCCGGACCGCCATTCTCATCCCGGTCTATAACGAGGAACCCACGCGCATCGCCGCGGCGGTGGAGGCCATGGCGGCCGAACTCGCCGCCGCCGAGCCGGGGCGGTTTGCGGTTTTCCTGCTCGCCGACACCAATCGCGCCGAGGCGTGGATCAGCGAAGAGGGCGTGTTTTCAAAGCTGGTGGAGCAGGCCGGCGACGGCTGCCCGGTCTATTACCGGCGCCGCCGCGCCAACACCGAGAAGAAGGCCGGAAACATCGCCAACTGGGTCGAGCGCTGGGGCGGCGCCTATGACGCCATGCTGGTGCTGGACGCGGATTCGGTGATGGGAACCGGCGTCATTCGAGAGCTTGCGCGGCGCATGGCCGGCGATCCGGGGCTGGGACTGCTCCAGACCATTCCGCGTATCGTCAGGGCGCGCACCCTGTTTGGCCGCCTGCAGCAATTCGCCAACCGGTGCTACGGCCCGGTCTTCGCCGCTGGGCTCGGCTTCTGGCACGGGCCTGAAGCCAATTACTGGGGCCATAACGCGATTATCCGCACACAGGCCTTCGCCCAGAGCGCCAAGCTGCCGCTGCTTTCCGGCAAGCCGCCCTTCGGCGGACCGGTGATGAGCCATGACTTCATCGAGGCCGCCCTGATCCGGCGGGCTGGCTGGCGGGTGGAGCTGGCGACCGATCTGGTGGAAACTTATGAAGAGGCTCCGCCTGCTCTGTCCGACGTAATTATCCGTGACCGGCGCTGGTGCCAGGGCAATCTTCAGCATATCCGGTTCGCGTTCGCCGACGGCCTGACGCTTGTCAGCCGAATGCACCTTCTCATGGGGATCATGAGCTATGTCAGCGCGCTGGTCTGGCTTGCGCTGATCGCCACCGGCCTCGTCATTGCGGTCCAGGCGGGGCTGACCGAGCCGGATTATTTCGCTGCGCCCGGCCTGTTTCCCACTTGGCCGGTTTTTGATTCCGAGCGCGCTATTCAGCTGTTCATCGTGGCCATGGCGGTGGTCCTCACACCCAAAGTCCTGGGCTGGTTGTCGGTGATGCTGCGGCCGCGCCGGCTGATGCAGTATGGCGGCCCGGTCGCATTCACGCTCTCAGTGTTGCTGGAGACCGTCTTGAGCGCGCTTTACGCGCCGGTGATGATGCTGGCTCAGGCCAATATCATCCTTGACATCATTCTCGGCCGCGACGCCGGGTGGAAGCCCCAGCGGCGCGATGACGGGCCGATCAGCTTTGCAGCGGCCTGGCGCGCCCACGCCTGGCATTTCGTCACCGGGCTGGCGCTGGCCGCCCTGACCGCCGCCATCGAGCCGGGCCTGTTCTTCTGGACGCTGCCGGTGACTGCGGGGCTTCTGCTCTCGCCATTCTTGTCCTGGATCAGCGGCATGCGCAGCATCGGGCTGGCCTTGAAGCGGGTGGCCGTCCTCCGCACCCCCGAGGAGCAGGCGGGCGCGGCGCCGGCGATAAAAGCAATGGCCGCGCGCCTCACCTCGTGGCGCGCACGGGCTGTCGCCGGCACGATCGAGGATCTGGTCGCTGATCCAGACCTTCTGGCCTTCCATATCGCCCAGCTGGACAAAGCGGAGTCGGCCTTCGACGAGGCTGAGATCATCGCCCGCGAAAAGCTTGGCCGCAGCCATACGCTGGCCGAAGCCTGCGCCTGGCTCAGCCCGGCGGAACGCATAGCGGTGCTCCTGTCGCCGGCCTTGCTGGCCCACGCCGCGGCGAAGGCGGCGGCGCCGGCGCGGATCGCTGCAAGCTAAGCGCTCACGCGTCGCCTGGCCGAGCGCCTGCGGATGGAGCTTTCACCCGCAGACCACCCGCAGGCGATTGACCGGCATTTCATAGCGCCCGGCGCCGGTGGTGGCGAAGAAGCTGGCGAGATCCTCCAGCATGGCGCAGCGCTGGACTTCGTTCAGCACGAAGCTTGAGTAGAAAAACCCGGCTGTTTCCGCCGCAAGGCGCTTCGGTGGATCTTCCATGGCGAAGACGTCGGTTTCCACCGTTACGCTTGCACCTGGAAAGATGCTGCGGACCAGATCCGCCAGCGCGGCGCCGTCGCGCGCCCGCGGGTCGCCCAGCTCGGCGTAATCCGGCCGGGCGGCGCTCACATGGGAATCAATGAGGGCGCAGATCTCGCCATATCCGCGCGCCGCCTCGCTCGGCCCGTCCACGATGGCGGCGAACACGCCGCCGGATTTCAGCACCCGCGCGATCTCGGCGAGCGCCGGCTCCAGAGGATCCATCAAAGTGAGCGCCCAGTGACACAGGACGGCGTCGAACGCCGCGTCGCCGGCGAAGCCAAGCGACTGCGCGAGCCCTTCATGCAGCGTCACGTCCGCATCGATGAGCCGGCTCCGCGCCAGGACCAGCTCATCTGGGCTCATATCGACGCCGGACAGGGCGATGTCGGCGCCGTACCGGTCCCTGCACTCCTCCAGCAGTACGCCGCTGCCACAGGCGAGATCCAGCACATGCCCGCCTTGGGGCGGATTTATCGCCTGGCTCAGCCATTCATAGCTGTTGACGCCTGAGGCGTTGCGGCAGTTTGTGGCGCAGGCCTCGGTGAAGCCTGCCGCCCGTTCATGTACGGCGTTAAGGTGGGCGCGAAGGCGCGCGCCGCGATCGCCTGGGAGGCCCGGAGCTATGGGCGTAGAGCCGGACGGGAGGGGCGCGTCTGATTTCATTGTCTTGCGGCTCCGTTGGCTGGAATTGGGGGCGGTTTGGCGATGAGGCGCGGTTGCAGCCAGAAAAGCGCTGCAATGCAGGCCGCTACGTAGCCCGCCAGACCCTGAAACTGCGCGTCCAGGCCGACGCCCAGATCGATCAGGAGGCCCATGGCGCCGGGGCCGAGCGCGGTTGCGAACACCATGAGAGACACCGCAAGGGCACGGATGGAGCCCAGATGGGCCAGGCCGTAAAGCTCAGCCCAGACCGTGCCGAACAGCACTGTGGCGCCGCCGGCCGTCACGCCGACGAGCGCCATGCAAAAAGCAGCGACCACCAGGCTGTCTGTAACGCTGAACAGCAAGAGCGCCACGCCCAGCGGCGCCAGATAGGCGGGCAGGACACGGCGCGAGCCGTAGCGGTCCGCGAGCGCGCCGGTCAGGAGCCCGGACGCGACCGCGGCGCCGGCGAAGAGTGGGAAGAGCGCGGCAAAGCCGGACAGGGTCCAGGCGTTGATCTCCACCAGCCGGCTTTGATGAAAGAGCAGGCCGGTGACGATGAACGGCGCGGCCAGAAGGCCTGGGCAGATGGCATAGAATCGCGGGTCTTTAAGCACTTGGGCGCGGGTCCAGGATTGCGTCTCATCGCCGGGTCCGCTCGGGTCCGCCGCAGCCGCGGCGCGGATTTGTGCGCGGCCGGCGAGGGTCGCGAGAATGAACAGGGCCGGCGCGACCAGAGCGATCATCAGCCCCGCGGCGATGAGCCAGACTGACATCGCGCCCAGCTTGACAAGGGCGATGGCCACCAGCGGCGGCAGCAGGGCTTCGGCGGTGGGAAATCCCAGCGTCGCCAGCGCCACCGCCCGGCCGCGTTCACGCTGGAACCAGCGGCCCAGCGTGGTGAGCGCGATATGGCTCATCATGCCCTGACCACCCAGGCGCAGGGCGAACAGCGCCGCGCCGAGCATCAGGGCGTTGACGGCGAACGCCATGAGGGTCGCCGCGCCGGCCAGCCAGATCGTGGTCACCAGGGCGGCGGCGCGGGCCGACAGATGGTCAGTCAGCTTGCCCACGAACAGAAGCGACCCGGCGCTGGCGAGCGTCGCGGCGGAATAGATTCCACCGAATGCGCCATGGGTGAGGCCGAGATCGGCGCGGATATTCGCGCCGAACAGGCCGATGAAATAGCTCTGTCCGACGCTGGAACCGAAGGCCAGCAGGAAGCCGAACGCCAGCGCCGCCCAGAACCGGCTGACAAACGCGAGGGTCGCCCGCGTCGCCGCCGGCGCGGAGGGGACAGTGCGCATCATGGCCGGCTCACTGGATCGTTATGAGCGTCACGGTCTGGGCGAACCGCCAATCATCGCCCTGCAGGCATTTCTCCAGATACGGCCCCGTCACGCGATTGGCCAAAAGGGCATCCAGGGTCACCGAATCGTCAAAGACGCAGCGCTGCAGATAGCCTTCTACTGCAGCGCGTTCTGAATCCGGCGCGCCGTTTTCATAGGTGATCTCGTGCGCCGTGAACCTCACGCCGAGCTTTGTGAGCACCGTCACCAGATCCTCGCCGGAGGTGTAGGGCTCGCTGTCGGTGACTCCAAAGCCGTCTAGATAAGCCCGGTAGAAGGTGAGATAGTGGGATGCTTCCGAGGCATGGGCGATGAAGCCGCATCCATCCGCGCCCATGGCCTCCACAAAGCGCGTCAATCCGGCTTCCAGCTCGTCGCGGGGCAGGGCGTAGAGGGCGTGTGTGGCCCACACGATGTCGTAGGACCCGTCTGCGCCGCCAAAGTCCTGCAGGGTGCAGACATGCTCGCCAGCCGGAAAGAAGGGCGGCTTCAGGGCGGCCTTGGCTTCGGCCACCGAAAACGCCGCCGGGTCCAGCAGATCATATTCGATGCGCCCAAGGCCGGCCTCGGCGATCCCGGCGTGCTCGATGAGGGCGCCCGGAAACTTGCCCGAGCCGCAGGCCACGTCCAGCAGCCGAAGCGCCCGGTCTCCGGCCTTGTCCGCGCGGTCTGAGAGCCAGGCTTTCCAGTCGGCGGATTCGGCCAGATGCCGGTAATCCTTGGTGGCCAGGCGGTAGAACGCCTCCATGCCGGACCGGCGGGCCTCGCTCCAGTGGGCCAGGCTTCGAGTGACGGTGTCGGACATCAGCGCTCCGTGGGGTTGGGCCAGCAAATCGGGTTCAGCGCGCTCGCGGCGATCTCGCCCGGTTCGGTGTCAGGAATGAATTTGCGCCAGTCGCCGGAGACCAGCGTTGGTGCGTCGACGACGCGCGCCCCGTCGGCAAAATAGGTGTTGGCCAGAACCAGCCGGCTTAGAGTCGTGAAATTGCCGCCGGCGGTGTGAAAGCTGAGATTATGGTGGAAGCTGACCGTGCCCTCGTCAAATCCGCTATCGTCCACTTGCGTCCCGTGTTCGCGGAAGGTCTCCGCCACACGCCGGTCATAGCTGTCATCGGTTTTGTCGAAGCGGATATTCTCCACCAGGCGCCAGGCATCGATGGGGCTGGCGAAGGCGAGGGGTCCCATTTCGCGCCGGATCGCCTGGGCGGGGATCCAGGCGGTGACTACGTCGTTTGTGGCCAGTGGAAAATGGTGGGCGTCAAAATGCCAGGGCGTGCGCCCGCAGCCCGGCTCTTTGGACAGGACATTGTCGTGGTAGAGCCGCACCGCCGGTACACCCAGAAGCGCGGCGCAAACGCCTGCGATGCGCGGGCTCAGGGTGAAGGCGCGCAGCACCGTGTCAGTGAGCCAGACCATTTCAAGGCTTAGAAAGCGCCCGTCCGCGCCACCGTCCAGCGTGGTGGAGAAAGCCTCGCCGAGTCGCTGCGCCATGACAAGGCGCAGGCGTGCCGCAGCGTTGGGCGAGATCATTTCCGGCAGCTTGACCGAGCCGTCCCGGCGAAACGCCTTAATCTGTTCGGGTTGAATCGGGTAGGGCTCGGCGAGTTCGGTCGCCAGCGCTTCGTCACTCGCCGGCGCCGCACCAGAGAGCGTCGCGGGGATGCGCTCGCGCGCCTCGTCGGGATTATGGGCGAGCGAGACATACCAGTCCCACCAGGCCTGATTATCCTCGCCCCATTCGCCGGACACGTCATAGCGGGCGGAGTCTTCGCGTTTGGACGTCTGGCTCATGGTTATCCCGGAGAACTGCCAGCGATTCCAAATAGAGCGCATCTCCCGCTTGGCGACATTCAGGCTGAAAACTCCTGTCGCGCGCCCGTAGCCACTGGCGCTCCGTCGTCCATGTACGGTGGGCGTCGCCCTGGCCCGGGAAGGAGCCTGACGAGTGTCCCGCGCCCGTCAGGCAGGCATCGGGTATCCTGGCGTTCACGCCGTGCTGGGCGTTTCGTGCTTGTCGCGAAGCTGCTTGAAAAAGTGCTCCACCTCATCGGCGGTGGCTCGCTCCACGGCGCCGGCGGCGACCGCCGCCTGGGGCCAGATCCACGTCACAGCCGGATCATGGAGCATCGTCCACTCACCGAACATGCGCTCGCAGCCGCCCTTCTCCACATGCATGGTCACTTCCAGATGGCGGTCGTCGCGCCGGATTCTGTCAACGGCGGCTCTGACGGCCGGCTCCGGGCCTTCAAGCCATTGAATGTAGATGTCTTCGCGGCAGATCAGCGCACCGGTGATGTCGTCGCGGGCGTTGGCGCGCCGGGCGTCCATCAAGATGCCGTTCAACATGCCGGAGTCGAAGCCGTAGGGACGTGACGTGTAGATCACTCGGTAGACGCTCATGGGATGCTCCAGGAAAGGCGCAGCGATGGTGACATACTCTTGGCGCTTGCGCACGAGCGCCGATGGTCGGCCTCAGGCGCAAAGCCGGTCCTTGAGCCTGGCCAGAAAGGTGTCGCATTTGGCCAGCTGCTCGATGGCGACGAATTCGTCGGCCTGGTGGGCCTGTTCGATGGAGCCGGGGCCGCACACGATGGTGGAGAAACCCGCCTCCTGAAACTGTCCGCCTTCGGTGCCATAGGCCACCACACGCGGGGAATTGTCGCCGGTAAGCTGGCGGGCGAGTTGTTCCGCCTCGCCGTCGATTTCAGGCTTTAGCGGCGGGACATTGCTGAGGATCGACACCTCCACCCGCGCCTCGGGCGCGCGCACTCGCAGCTCGGCCTGCAGCGCGGCTGCGCTTTCCATCAGGCGGCGGCCCAGGCCCGGCCCGTCATCCCAGGGCGCAGGGCGCATCAACGCTTCGAACCAGGCGTGGCGCGCGAGGATATTGATCGCGGTGCCGCCGCCCATCTGTCCGATTGTGAGCGTGCCGTAGGGCGGATCAAACGGGCTGTCGGCGGGCGCAGCGGCTTTCAGGGCTTGGGATTCCTCAACCAGCTGGTTCATGAGGCGAACCGCCGCCGTGGTGGCGCAGGCGCCGCTTTCCACAAGGCTTGAATGGGCCTCTTTGCCGTGAACCTCCACGCGCACCGAGTAAAGCCCTTTATGGCCGGTCACCACTTGCATAAGGGTAGGCTCGCCCACGATGACGCAGGAGGGGCGCGGGGTCTTGGCCGCCATCATCTCGATCATGCGCGGCGCGCCGATACAGCCGATCTCCTCGTCATAGGAGAAGGCGAAATGGACCGGGCGCTTCAGCGGCGCTTTGGCGAAATCGGGCGCCGCGGCGAGGGCGCAGGCGATGAAGCCCTTCATGTCGCACGAGCCGCGTCCGTAAAGCTTGCCTTCGCGCTCGACCAGGATGAAGGGATCACTGGTCCAGGCCTGACCGTCCACCGGCACCACGTCGCTATGGCCGGACAGCACCACGCCGCCATCGGCGTCCGGTCCGAGCACGGCGTGGAGATTGGATTTCGAGCCGTCATCGCTGTAGCTGCGCTCGCACCGCGCGCCAAGGCTTTCCAGGAACGCCTCAACATGGGCGATGAACGCCAGATTGGACGTGCGGGACGTGGTGTCGAACGCGACCAGCTCACTGAGCCAGTCGCGCGACGTGCGTTCAATCATAGCAGACCTATCCGCCTTGCCCGGCGAGACCGCTCTGCTCGCGGCCCGGCAGGCCGAGCAGTTCGATCTTGAACACCAGCGCCTGGTTGGGGCCGATGGGGCCGCCGGGCGTGCCGCGCTGGCCGTAGCCGAGCTCGGGCGGAATGAACAACGTCCACTCCTCGCCTACATGCATCAGCGCCAGCGCCTCAACCCAGCCGGAGATCAGCCGGTTGGACGGGAACACCGCCGGCTGGCCGCGCTCATAGGAGCTGTCAAAGACATCGCCGGACACCAGCCGGCCTTCGTAATCCACGCGCACCAACTCGCCGGGATTGGGCGAGGGTGCGTCTTCCACGGCGGTGACGATGGTGAACTGCAGCCCGCTGGGCAGTTCGAACACGCAGTCGCGTCCGGCGTTCTGTTCCAGATAGCTGCGCGAAACCTCGGCGTTATAGCTCGCCTGATTGACGCCTTCGCCCTGATCGGGAGCGGTGAAGTTCATCGCGTTCTGGTCAGTGGCGCAGGCGCGCGCCTGGGCGACGATCTGCATGATCTCTGTGCTGGGCTGGGGGCCGGTCGCCATGGGCTCGCTCGCGGTCTGGGTGGTTTCAGCGTCGGTCTGGTCGGCGTCGCCTGCGTTGGCGGCGTCGCTGCTCTGGCCGCTTTCCGCCGCTTCGCCGTCCATACCGGTTTGAGCGTCCTCGCTCTGTGAACCGCAAGCGGCCAGTCCAAGGGCCAGAACCGCGGCGGAGGCTGTCAGGCGGAGGCGTAACATGGCGTATCCTTACAATGGCGCGCGCCGGGTCGGCGCGCAGAGCTGGTCTACCTGCGTGAGGCGCGCGCGTGAACCGAAACCGTTCGCTCCCCCCGGGAACGCCGGTATCGGGCGCTCGGTTGCTTCTGGGCGAAGGGTTCGGACCTTACGGCTTCAGTGTCAATCGAGTTCGAGCACGTCGTTAAGGAACATGGTCTCGGCCTGGCGTTGGAAATCGCGATTGGATTTCTTCGCAAAGCCGTGACCCTCGTCCAGCGCCAGGAGATACCAGGGATCGCCGCCGGCCGTGCGCACGGCCGCCAGGATCTGCTCGGCCTCGGAGGCGGGAACCCGCGGGTCGTTGGCGCCCTGGATGATGAAGAGCGGCGCGGTGATCTGATCGGCCTGATTGGCCGGACTGATCGCTTCCAGATGGGCGCGCATTTCCGGATCGCGCTCGTCGCCGTATTCAGCCCGGCGCAGGTCGCGGCGATAGCCGTTGGTGTTTTCCAGGAAGGTGACGAAATTGGATATGCCGACAATGTCGATCCCGCCGGCGAGCCGGTCTGAATAATGGACCATGGAGGCAAGCACCATGTAACCGCCGTAGGAGCCGCCATAGACCACGACCCGGTCTGCATCGAGCTCAGGCTGTGCGGCGACCCAGTCCAGCAGCGCGCCGATATCGCGCACGCTGTCCTCACGATTGAAGCCGTTGTCCATCATCACGTATTCGCGGCCATACCCGGCCGAACCGCGCACGTTGGGTGTGATCACCGAGACGCCCAGCTCATTGACCCAGTACTGGATGGAGGTGTTGAAGCCGGGGCGCTCCTGGCTTTCCGGGCCGCCGTGGATGTCGATGATGACCGGGCGCGGGCCTTCACCCTGCGAGCGGTAATAGAACGCCGGGACCTCAAGCCCGTCAAAGCTTTCATAGCGGATCAGCTCGGGCTCGGCGAAGCGCTCGGTGTCCAGCCCGCCGACCTCGCTCCGGGTCCATCGCACAAGCTCCTGCGACGCCAGATTATAGGTCCAGGCGTCACCCGGTGAGCGCGCGCTCACATGGGTGAAGCCCAGCCGCTCCCCGGCGGAATCGAACTGCAGCGAGCCGATGAGGCCCAGCGGCAGGTCGGGGACGGTGAGGCTTTCGCCGGTTTCAGGATCGATCATCAATAGCTCGCCATTGCCGCCATTATTGATCGAGTAGACCAGCTTGGAGCCGTCCGGCGCCAGGTCCATGGCCTCCACGTCCCAGCCGTGCTCGGGCGTTACGACGCGGCTGGACATGTCAGCGAGATCGACCTCGAGGATCCGGCGAAATTCGCTGTCCAGATCCGTCACCACGTAAACACTCCGGCCGTCGGCGGCGAACTCGGCGCCGCCATAGGCGATGTCCTCGCCAGGCAGGATCTCGCTCATCTCGCCGGTCTCGGTGTTCAGTACGAACAGGTCGGCGTGGGTGATGGAGTAATAGCGCCCCACCAGCAGATCGCGCCCGTTGGGTGACCAGTCTCTGGGAGATATTGCGCCTTCGCCTTCCAGCACTACGCGCAGGCTTGAAGGATCGGACGGGTCGGCCGTCAGAATGTCGGCGTCAGGGTCGCCGTCCTGCGTGCGCGCCCAGGCTGCGAGCGCGCCGTCATCGGTCCAGGTGACCCCGCCGTTGCGGGTCCTAGGCTCGGTGAAGCGGGTGGTTTGCGCGGTTGCAGGATCGTGGATAAAGCCCTGATAGAACTCGTCGCCGCCGATATCCTTGGTGAACACGAACTGGCCCGAGCCGTCGGGCCGTACGTTGGCGCCGCTGGTTCGCTCGTCAAAGAAGGTCACTTGCCGGCGCATGCCCATTGGCGCGTCCACGGCGTGGATCTGTGTGGTCTCGCCAAAGCGGGTGGTGATGTAGATCCCCCCGTCCGGGTTGAAGTCGGAAAAGCTCGCCGAGCGGATATTGGAGTATTGCTGCAGGCGCTCGCCCACGCTTGCGGGGATCTCGGCGATGTTCTCCATCACCAGATTGCCCCGCGTCACGCGCTCCGGCGCGGCGTGCTGGGCGAAGGCGGATGATGCGGTGATCGTCGAAGCGGCGGCGGCCAGAAGGCTCGCGCCGGCGAGGGCGGCGGTTCTCAGCATGGTCTCTCCCCGTGTCGCCGTCGCCCGCCCCCTTGAAGGGGCGGGCGCGGCTGTGTTTACGCGGATGAGAGTTTAGGGCGCCTCGACGCCTTCGGCGAGAATAACCGCACGCCAGGCCCGATCGGGCTGGAGATATTGTGCGGCGCTCGCCGAGATGTCGGCCGGGGTGAGGGCTTCATAGTCCTGCATCGCACTGCGATGCTCGTCGAGCTGAGCCGGATAGGTCTGCGACAGGCCCAGAAGGCCGAGCCAGTAATTATTGCGTTCAAGATTCTCCCGGATGGATTCAAGGATGGGCTGGCGCGCGCGCTGGATCTCGTCCTCGCTGACCCCGCCTTCGGCGATTTCGGCGGCGATGCCGTCAACCGCCTCGAACACCACGGGGATATTGGCCGGCTCCACGTCGACGCCCGACCAGTGATAGCCCCAGCCCTCAAAGACTTCCGAGTTATTGCTTGAAACGCTTGGGCTGTAGGTGGCGCCCAACTCCTCGCGCAGGACATCGGTGGCTTTCAGGCGGAACACCGCGCGCAAAAGGCTGAGCTTGCGTTCCTCGGCCTGGTCCATGCCGTCGGTGGTGGGCCAGACGGTCAAGGCGTAGGCCTGGTTGGGTTCCCCGTTGAAGCGCACGATTTCCGGCGTCTCTGTGGCCGCCGGGAAGGTGAGCGCATCGCTTGTGGCGGGCAGGGAGAAGCCGGGGTCGCGCGCAGGCAGGGCCCCGAAGGTCGAGGCGGCGAGCGCCACCGCGTCTTCCGGCGTGATGTCGCCCACGATCGTCAGCTCGATGGGCGAGCGCTGCAGGGCCGGCTCCAGGATATTCCGGGCGATTTGCATGGAGAAAGCCTCGATCACCTCGTTGTCCGGAAGGGTCCAGCGCTGATCGCCGCCGCGCAGCATTGGATTGATTTCCGCGCTCAAGACGCCGCCGGTGGAGGCGTAGAGATTGCGCCGCGCCTCAGGCTCGGCTGAGCGTAGGCGCAAGAGGCCGTCTTCGCGCCAGCCCGGCGCTGTCATGAAGGCGGTCATGACCTGGGCGGTGAGCTGGGCGTCCTGCGGCGTCGTCGAGCCGAACACGGTGAAGGTGCGGTCGTAAACTCCGAACGCCGTGGAGACAGCCTTGCCCGCGAGGATGCGGTTCAGCTCGTCCTCGCTATGGGCCTCAAGCCCGCCCTGGGTGAACACCGACGTAAGAAGTGCGGTGTCGCCGTTCGTCGGTGCGGGCGTCAGATGGCCGGCGCCGAAATCGGCGCGCATGCGGATCACATTGTCCTCAAAATCGGTCTGCTTGACGTTCAGCCGAACGCCGTTTTCAAACACATAGGTGAAGACGTCCAGATCCTCGATCCGGCCCTGCGAGGCGACGACGCCCGGCGCGCCGAAATCGGTGTAGGCGAACTCCAGCGGGCCGGTGTCCTCCACAGGTTCCACCGCGGTCTCGCGGGACGCGTTCCAGACGCTCCGGATCGCGTCGGCGCCGTTCTCCACCTCCACATTGGTGGCCAGGAAAAGCTGCACCGGGTTGGCGGTCCAGCGCTGGGCGAAGGCGGCCTCGACGGCCTCCACAGTGATTTCGTCGCGGCGCGCGTTGAAGGCGGCGAGGCTGACCTCGGGATGGTTGAACACCTGGTCGCCCAGCCACGAGCCCCAGAGGCCGCGAGCGAGTCCGCCGCTCTCGCGGGTGCCGGCGGCCTGCACGGCGTTGCGCAGATTGGTCTCAACATTGGCTAGTTGCTCGTCGAGCTCAGCCTGGGTGAAGCCTTCCTCCACACCGCGCCGGATCGCCTGCTCCATGCGGGCTGCGCCTTCCTCCCAGCGCCCTTCCGACATCACGGCGAGCACGCTGGAGGTGTCGAACAGATCAAAGCTTTCGCCATTGGCCAGTGTGAACTGAAGGAAAGGAGAGGTTCCCGCCGAGATCTCCGACTGGATGCGCCGCTCGACGATGCTGGAGCCTAGCTGCAGCAGGAGGGCTTCACCGCGCGTCTGGAGGGTGTCCGGCTTGTTCTCGGCCTCGGTGTAAACATGGGCGCTCACGACCGTGAACAGGTTGGGATCGTGGAAATAGCCTTCGCGGGCCTGTGAGAAGTCAGGAAACTCGCCAAGATCGATGGTGTCCGGCGCGTCGTCCGGCTGGTCCCAGCTGGCGAAGGACTCCGCGCGTTCGACCTCCAGACCGGGGATGGTGAGTTCGAACCCGTCGCGGATCTTCGCTTCGATCTCGTCGGCGTCGATATCGCCGACCACCACGAGCAGGGCCCGCTCGGGCACGTAAAAATCGGTGTAGAAACGCACGAACTCATCGCGCGGCACCGACTGGATATAGTCGTCCGACGGGCTTAGCGGGCGTGCGGGACGCGTCCCCTCATAGAGGAAGGCGCTCCGGGCCTCGAAATAGCGCCGTTGCGGCGTGTTGCGGGCGCGGCTCTCGCCGATGATGACGCCGCGTTCGCGATCAAGCGCGTCTGCGTCGAAGGTCATCTCGCTGGCGGTCTCGCGCATCAGGAACAGGCCGGCGTTGACGATCTCTTCGGTCGTGCTGGGAAGATTCAGAAGATAGCCGGTGGCTTCGGCGCCGGTGAAGGCGTTGGTGTCAGGCCCAAAGGCCAGCCCGTAGCGCTCAAGCAGGCGCACCATCTCGCCTTCGGGCACATTGGTGGTGCCGTTGAAATTCATGTGCTCGAGGAAGTGCGCCACTTCCATCTGATCTTCGTCCTGGGCCAGCTCTCCCACATTGAAGACCATGTTGATCACCGCCTGATCGGACGGGGTGTCGTTCTCCATGATCGCATAGCGCAATCCATTCTCCAGAACGCCGTAGCGTACGCCGGGATCAGGCGGGATGTCGCTGATCTCGTGGGCGAAGGCGGGCTCCGCCGCCTGCTCCTGAAAGACGGCTGCTGCGGCGCTCTGGCCCGGATGGACGGCTGTCGCCAGGATCAGCGCCAGCGCGGCGCTCGCGCGCAAACAAATCATCGAGATCATTACCTCTCCCCTTAAGGCTTGCGGATTTTTGGTCCGGCGGACCTGCCGGTAGATTGTATTTTATTCTTGCACAGGGCGCGGCAGGATGGAAACCCTGTATGCGGCCTCGGGCCGCAAGACCTCGCCGGCCAGCGCGGTGAGCGCCTCCACAGTGATGCTGCGATAATCATCTTCGGCGGTGCGGATCTGGGCCAGGCGTTCGGGCTCCTGCTGGGAGCGCGACAGGGCGTTCACCCAGAAGGCGTTGCGCTCACGCTGCTCTTCCAGCTGCTCTAGCAGCGGCTGGCGGGCGCGCTGCAGCTCGTCTTCGGAGATCTCGCCGGCGGCCATGGCCGACGCGATCTCGTCGGCCACCGCGTACATCCGCTCCACATCGCTGACGTCCACATCAAGGCCGACCCAGATGAAGCCGAAGTCCTCAAAGGTTTCGGAGAACTGGCCGGAGACGATGGCCGAATAGGTCGCGCCTTCGCGCTCGCGGAAGCGGTCATTGGCCTTGAGATTGTAGATTTCGCTCAGCAAAGTGAGCGCGCGCCGGCGCAGCGGATCAATCCCGTCGCCGGCAGGATAGTAGATATTGGCCATGCCCTGATCGGGCTGGCCGTTAAAGCGCACCACCACCGGATCGGGTGTCGGCTCGGGAAACGCGACCTCTGCATTGCCGGCGTAATCGGGCCAGCTTTCATCGCGTGGGGGCAGAGCGGCGAAGGTGCTCGCGACCGTGTTGACCGCGGTGTCCACCGTGATGTCGCCCACCACGGTGATTTCGACCGGGGCGCGCGTCAGCGCCGGTTCCAGCATGGCGCGGGCGTCCTCCATGGTGAAAGCGTTCAGCTCCTCCTGGGTGGGAAAGCCCCAGCGCGGATCGCCCGATCGCAACATGCGCGACACCTGGTTGATCGCCACTTGAACGGCTTGCGCGTTCTGGCCGCGGCGAACCTCTTCGGCGATGGCGCGGAACTGGTTCAGCCCGTCCTCGCGCCAGCCCGGCGCCGTCATGAACGCGGCGAGCACCTGCATCTGCAGCTCGAAATCTGTGGGGGTGGTGGCGTTGGAGAAGAAGAAGGTGTCGTCGCCCACGCCGACACCGTAGCCCACCGAGCGTCCCGCCAGCAGGCGCTGCAGGGCGTTGCGGTCATGGGCTTCCAGTCCGCCGCCGCCGAACACCGCGCCCAGGATCGACCCGGCGGCCGCCGCAGGCTGGGGCGTCAGATCGCCGGCGCCGAAGTCCACGCGCAAGCGGATGACATTGTCTTCAAAATTGGTGGGTTTGACGTTCAGGCGCACGCCGTTATCGAAAACCACGCGGGTGACGCCGAACTCGTCAAGCGTGTCGCGGCTGACCACCGCGCCCTGATCGCCGAAATCGGTGTAGGCGAAGGCCTGCGCGACCTCGTCCACGGGGGCGTCCACCGGCTCGGCGCTGGCCGCGCGCCAGGCTTCACGCACGGCGGCCGGGCCATCCTGAAGTTCTTGATTATGGCCGAGGAAAACCTGCGGCGGTCCCGCGGTCCACATCCCGGTGAAGGCCTCGTCGACGGCGGCGAGGGTCAGCTCTTCCTCTATCCGCGAGAACCAGTCCAGGGCGTATCTGGGATCGGCGAACACGTCGCCATTGATCCAGGCGCGCCAGATCGCATCGGCCAGATCGCCGGTCTGGCGGGTGTCGGCCTGGTCGGCGGCGTTGCGCAGGGAGGTGCGTACATTGGCCAGCTGTTCGTCCAGCTCCCCCTGGGTGAAGCCGTACTCCAGCGCCCGGCGCAGCTCGTTCTCCAGAACCGCCACGCCCTCGCGCCAGCGCTCGGGCGAGGAGACGCCCAGCACGCCGGCCCGGTCCACCAGGCCGAAATCATTGGAATAGCTGAGATTGGCCTGCACCAGCGGGCTGTCGCCGCGATTGATCTGGTTCTGGATGCGTCGCTGCACAATGGCGTTGGCCAGGTTGCGCTTCAGATCTTCAAGGCGGGTTTCGCGTGTGTCCACATCGCCCGGCCCCGGCTCGATCACATCGACGGTGATGAGGGTGAAGACGTCCGGATCATAGTGAAAGCCGAACGCCGGCTCGCTAAAGGCCGAGACCAGGCCCAGATCAGGGTCCGGGGCGGCCGGCTCGGGCTGGACCCAGGTGGAGAAGCCCTCCACACGCTCAACATCAAGGCCGGGCACCTGGATGGCGAATCCGTCGCGTATCCGGCTCTCGATGGCGTCCGCGTCGAAATCGCCGGTGACCACGAGAAGGGCGCGTTCGGGCGTGTAGAATTTTTCGTAATAGGCGACGAAGGCTTCGCGCGGCGCGTTCTGGATCACGTCCGACAGCCCGATCGGATCGCGATCCGGGATCAGAGTGTCGGGATAGAGAAATTCGTAATAGGCGTTAAAAAACCGGCTGACCGGCGTGTTCCGGAAGCGCTCTTCGCCGGCGATGATCCCGCGCTCGCGATCAATGGCGCCGGCGTCGAACAGCATTTCCGAGACCGTCTCTCGCAACAAAAACAGGCCCACATCGATGACCTGCGCGTCGGTGGACGGCAGATCCAGCGTGTAGCCCACCACTTCGCGCCCGGTGAAGGCGTTGGAATCGGCGCCGAAGGCGAGGCCGTAGCGCTCCAGCAGCGGCACCATCTCGTCTTCAGGCACGTTGGTGGTGCCGTTGAACGCCATATGCTCGATGAAGTGGGCCAGGCCGCGCTGATCCTCAGCCTCGGCCAGCGAGCCCACATTCAGAACCAGGCGCATGGAGGCGGTCCCGGTGGGGGTGCCGTTCTCCATGATCGCGAAGCGCATACCGTTATCGAGGACGCCGTAGCGCACCCCCTCATCGGCGGGAATGTCGCTGGCCTCATGGGGAAAGTCCGCGCGGTCAAAGGCTGCGCGCCGCTCTGCGCCGGATGCGGCCCGGTCGTCGCCGCCAGGCCCGCACGCCGAGGCGAGCCCGGCGATCAAGGCGATGGTTAGGACGCGAAAACAGCGATGGCTGAACATGCAAGCCCCTTCAATTCCCGGCGTAAGATGCGCAGAACGCCTGTATCGGCGTGAACGATAACGCCGGCGCGAATCCGTTCAAATGAAAGAAGCGTCACATGCCCGCAAAAGGCTCCTCCGAAGGCCGGATATGCGCCACAGGAAGTGGAGGCGCCGTCTAGACCAACTCGCCGGCATCCACCTCCAGAACGGTTTCGATGGGATCGTGCTCGGCTACAAAGTGGCCGGGGGCCACCTCGATAAGCTTCGGGCGGTACTGCTCGGCTTCGGGGTCGTCGATCAGTTTTGACTTCATGAAGCGCAGCTGGGCGCGGCTGTCGAGCGGGCTGGGAAGATCGCCGTCGAGTTTCAGGCGCGCGCGCTTTTTCTCCACCTCGGGATCGGGGATCGGCACGGCGCTGATCAGCGCCTTGGTGTAGGGATGGCGCGCATCGTCATAGATTGAGACCCGGTCGGCGAGTTCCACGATACGTCCGAGATAAAGCACCATGACACGGTGGCTGACCTCGCGCACGACTGACAGGTCGTGGGAGATGAACAGCATGGACAGGCCGAAATCCTTCTGCAGTCCGATCAGAAGATCGATGATCTGGGCCTGGATCGACACGTCGAGCGCGCTCACCGCCTCGTCGCAGATCACCAGCTTGGGCTTCAGGATCATCGCGCGGGCGATGCCCACGCGCTGGTTCTGGCCGCCGGACAGCTCGTGGGGATAGCGGTTGATCATGTTGGGATCGAGCCCGACCCGCTCCATCATCGCCTTCACCTCAGCCTCACGCTCCCTGGCGGTCATGGACTTGCGGAAGGTGAGCATGGGCTCCGAGATCGAGGCTCCGATCGTCATGCGCGGATTGAGCGAAGCGAGCGGGTCCTGGAAAACGATCTGCAGGTCTTCGCGCTGCGCCCGCAGCTTGTTCGGGCTCAGGGAAAGAAGATCCTTGCCGATCCAGCTCACCGCGCCGCCGGTGGACTCCACAAGGCGCAGCACGGCGCGCGCCAGCGTGGACTTGCCGCAGCCGGACTCGCCGACAATGCCGAGCGTCTCACCCTTGTGAAGCTCGAAGCTCACCCCGTCGACGGCCTTCAGCGGCTTGGTCCTTGGGAACAGACCGCCGGACACGTTCACCGGGAAGTGCACCTGAACATTGTCGGCCACCAGCAGCGGCTCGTCCGGGCCGTCCGCCTGGCGCGTCGGCAGGCCTTCATGGCCGGGCTTGTCGGGCTGGTCGATGCGCGGCATCGCGTCCAGCAGCATCTGGGTGTAGGCGTGGGTTGGGTTCTTAAAGACCGACCAGACATCGCCGGTTTCGACATATTCGCCGTGCTTCATGACCTGAACGCGATCGGCCATGCGCGCCACCACGCCCATATCGTGAGTGATCAGCGCGATCGCCGCGCCCGTCTCGTCCTTCAGATCGTCCATGATATCCAGCACCTGGGCCTGGACTGTGACGTCCAGCGCGGTGGTGGGCTCGTCGGCGATCAGAAGATCAGGCTCGCACAGCATCGCCATGGCGATCATGACGCGCTGGCGCATGCCGCCGGAAAGCTCGTGGGGAAACTGATCCAGCCGGCGCCGGGCCTCGGGAATGCGCACGCGCTCTAGCCAGTCGACGCAGCGCTGCTCG
This sequence comes from Apolloniradiicaulis salifontis, assembly GCF_053756655.1. Lineage (NCBI taxonomy): Bacteria > Pseudomonadati > Pseudomonadota > Alphaproteobacteria > Maricaulales > Maricaulaceae > Apolloniradiicaulis > Apolloniradiicaulis salifontis. The sequence goes on along the minus strand of NZ_CM132387.1, from coordinate 2,537,789 downwards.
GCGGCCGCGCCGTGAAGCTTCATATGGACGCCCAGAACTTCCTTCAGCTGGTCGCCCACCTTCATGTGGGGCGTCAGCGAGGTGAGCGGATCCTGGAAGATCATGGTCATGGACTTGCCGCGCACCCGGTTCAGCTTGCGCGGCGACAGGCCGAGGATTTCCTCGCCGGCGTACTTGATAGAGCCCTCAGCCTTGCCGTTGGAGGCCAGAAGTCCCATCGCCGCCAGGAAGGTCTGGCTCTTGCCCGATCCGGATTCACCGACCACCGCCAGGCATTCGCCGGCGCGTATCTCCAGATTGATCCCGCGAACGGCGTGAACTTCGCCGTCCGGCGTGCTGAAGCGAACATTAAGATCTGAGACCTGGAAAATCGGCGTGGTGGCGTCGGTCAAGGCGGCGGCCCTCGAAAAAAGCTTTTGATCGTCTGTTTGAGAAACGATCCCTTCAAGTAAGGCGCAGCATACCGGCTAAGCGTGTCAAGGCCAGAGCACGGGGCGCCCTGCGCTGATATGGTGTCGCTTCACCCTGTGATTCGCCCTCCGGCCCCGGTGTCCCGCTTGCCCCATTCCGCCCCCGCTTCGCGCCCACATGGCCCGGAGACGGACGCGCTTCTGGACGCGTTCGCCGAAGCCGCCGCCCTGGTGGGCCCGGGCGGCCGGATCCAGCGGGTGAACCGCGCCTTCACCGCGCGCTTCGGTCCCGGCCCGTGGGCGGAACGCAGCCTGGACACCCTGCTCATCGATCCGCTGGACCTGCACGCGGCGCCGTGGCGGCTCGCCGCGTCGTCTGCGTCTTCCGGTCCCGCCTTGATGCGTGTGCGCCTGCCTGACGGTGAGGCGATGGACGCGCGCATTACTGTGCGGCGCGCCTCGCAGGACGCCTTCCTGGCGACGCTGGTCGCCGCACCCGTAAGCGAGCCGGGGGGTGAGCCGGGGATTTCGCTCGCCCAGACCCGCCTTGATCTGGCGCTGCGCTATGGCGGCCTGAGCCCGTGGCGTCATGACTTCGACATCGGCGAAGGCTGGGTGGAGGGGGCGCTTGGCGAGGAGTATCCCGCGCCGGCGGGGTTCGGCCCCGGCGGTTGGCGCGGTCGGGTCCATCCTGACGACCTTCCTTCGCTGAATGCGGCGTTCCTGGCCATGGAGTTCGGCGGCCGGCTGGATCAGCGCTTCCGGGTGCGTGCGCCGGGCGGGCTCTGGCGGATTCACCACGCCAGCGGCGTGCGGGAGCCCGGCTTCGGCCGCGGCGCGCGGCGCGCGTCCGGCTTTCTGCGCGAGCTGGGAGTCGCAGGAGGGGACGCGGAGACCGATACCGCAGAGGCGGCCGCGTCCGCTCAGATGAGCGCCTGGACCTATGAGCTTAACGCCGCGCGCCTGCGCCTGACCGGGGCGGTGCTTGAACGGCTGGGCCTGCCGGCGCCTGCATTCGAGATGAGCATGGCCGATTGGCGCGCCCGCGTGCCCGAGGCGGATCAGTCCCAGATCGACCGGGCGACGCGCGAGCTGGCCCGCGACGGCGTCACCGAGGTGGAGTACCGGGTGCGCGCGGAGGACGGCGAGCTTGTTTGGCTGTCGCTTCGCGGCGGGGTGAGCGAGCAGGATGAGTCTGGCGCGGTGCTGCGCTATTCGGGATTTCTCGCCGAGATCGGCCCGCGCAAGCAACTCGAGCAAAAACTCGCCGAGCGCGAACGCCAGCTTTCTGAAGCGGTGGAGGCCGGACTGATCGGGATCTGGTCGATCGACCTTCTGACCGGCCGCCAGACGGTTCAGGGCCGTCTGGCGAGCTGGATGAACGCCGGTCCGGACGGCGAGGTCCTCGCCGAGACCTGGCGCAGAGTGATTCACGAGGATGATTTTCAAAACGCCTATCAGGCGTTCGAGAATGTCGCCGCCGGTCATCATTTTGGTGCGTTCGAATACCGGCTTCGCGCACCGCAGGGCTGGCGCTGGGCGCGCACCACCGGGCGCATTGTCGAGCACGATCCGGCGGGCCGAGCCTTGCGGGCCGCCGGGGTGGTCATCGACATCTCGGCCGAGCGGGCCTTCGCGCGGGCTCTGAAAGCCGAAAAGCGCCGCTTCGAGACCGTGTATCAAAACACGCCTGCCCTCATGCATTCGATTGATGTGCAGGGCCGCACCATCATGGTCTCAGATTACTGGGTGGCCCGCATGGGCTATAGCCGCGAGGAGGCCCTCGGCGCGCCGGGTTGGTCCTTCTTCGCCCCCGCCGACCAGGCCCGCCTGCGCGGCGACATCATCCCGCGCTCCATGCGTGAGGGTGTGATCCGGACGGTCCCGCTTACTCAGGTCACCAAGTCCGGCGAGCGCATCGAGGTGCGGCTGTCGGCGTTCTGGGAGCGCGACGAGGCCGGGCGGCCGGTCCGCGCGCACGGCGTGCTGGACGAGGTCGGTGATCTCAATCAGGTCCGCCGCGATATGGAGAGCCGCAATCAGGAGCTTGAGCGGGTCAATCGCGAGCTCAACCGCTTCACCACCATCGCCTCCCACGACCTGCAGGAACCCCTGCGCAAGATTTCCGCCTTCGCCAGCCTCTTGCGCCGCCGCTATGCGGGCACGATCGACGCGGACGCCGACCGCAGCCTTGAATTCCTGGTGGACGCCGCCGGGCGGATGCGCACGCTGATCGATGATCTGTTGGCCTACACCCGCGCCTCCAGCCGAACGATCGAGCCTGAACTCGTGAATCTCGGCGCGCTCTGGGATAAGGTCGCCAAAGACCACGACCTGCAGATCGCGGAGGCCGAAGCAGTGCTGGAGACCGGCGATCTGCCGTCCCTGCGCGCCGACCCGGTGCTGATGAAGCTTCTGCTCGCCAATCTTCTTTCCAACGCCCTGAAATACCGCAAGGGACCCGGCGTGCGCATCGCGGTGAAAGGATTCACGCAGCGTGGCGAGGTCTGCCTGAGCTTTGCCGATGACGGCATCGGCTTTGATCCGCGCTTCGCCGCGAAAGTGTTCGAGCCGTTCGCGCGGCTGCACGGGCGCGACGAGTTCGCCGGGACCGGCATCGGCCTGGCGATCTGTCAGCAGGCGGTGGAGCGCCAGGGCGGGCGGATCTGGGTGGAGAGCGCCCCCGATGAAGGCGCGCGTTTCCTCATCACCTTGCCGGCCGGAGAGGCGGAGCCGGTGTTAGACGCTGAAACTGGAATCCGAGCCGAGCACGGCGAGAGCACGAACGGAGAAAGGGAAGACGGCGCCGCCTAATCCCTCGGGGTGAAGAGCGGCCGCCGGCGGCGGCGAAGCTCCACAAGCACGATCCGGCGCATCCGAACCACTAGAAGGCCCAGCCCCGCCAGCACGGTGAACAGGGCGAGGCCCGCCATGATGATCAGAAGCGGGTGATTGAAATTCTCGCGCTCGCGATAATCCATGATGTGCAGCATCCAGAAGACGTCGAAGACCCGCCACATGTCGTTGCGCCGGGCGTCGATGACGCCGGTGGCGGCGTCGACATAAAGCCGCGTGCCTTCGCCGTCGTTAAAGCTCACCCGCCAGGCGGCGTGGTTGCGGCGATACTCGAAGGTGGGCTCGGCGAAATACTCCACATTGGTGATTTCCGCCTCGCCGGCGTATCCAGCGGCGGCGATGTCGCGGGCTGACTGGGCGTCCAGGGGTGTTCTGCGAAAGCCGGAGAGGGCGTCCACGACGATCCTCTGACCACCGGCGTCAAAGCGCCAGACCGGCCCGTCATGCCAGCGCGTCAGCGTCGCGGTTTCCACATCCACAAGGCCCGCGATCGCCGCGGCGCGCTCGGGCGTCAGCACCTGATCCAGCGGCAGCGGATAGTCCGGCGCCGGCGCGATCGTATGCTCTGCGCGCACCTGCTCGATGGGCATGAGGCTCATGGCCAGGCCCCCGAGCACCCAGAGGAAAATCTGGATGCCGACCACCAAAGCGAGCCATTTGTGGGCCCGAATGATCCAGCGCGTGACGCTCAACCGCTCATTTCTCCTGGGGCTGAAGCTGCAGCGCCACGGTGAAGCGCTCATCCGGCGAGGCCGCCGATTTCGCATCGTCCGGCGCGTCGCCGGCGCGGGCGGCCTCAGAATTGGTGACGGCCAGGAGGTCGTCCAGCGTGTCGCCGATCAGCGCGGCGAGATCGCTCTCGCCCACCACGGTGAGGGTGGAGGCCGGCGTCTTCATGGAGACCTGAGCTTCCGACTTCACCTTGCGCGCGGCCGAGAGGATCGCAGTGAACGCCTCTCCCTGGGCGCTGTTCAGGCCCGGCTCGGCCTGATCCTCGCCCTTCGGCCACTGGCCGCGCGCGTGGACCGTCGCCGGCGCGCCGTCGCGGTCGCCATGCAGGATGTCGTAGAGCGCGTCGGTGACATAGGGCGTGAACGGGGCGTAGAGCCGGATGATCGTGTCGGTGGCGTGCCAGAGCGTCAGGCAGGCCGAGATCTCCGCCGGGCTCGGGGCGCCTTCAAAGCGGGTGCGCCGCTTCACGATCTCCAGATAGTTGTCACAATAGGTCCGCCAGAAGAAGTCCTCGATCCCCCGCTGGGCGGCGGCGTACTCGTAGTTTTCAAAGTTCTCGGTCGCAGTCTTCACCGTCTCGGCCAGACGGCCCAGAAGCCACTGGTCCAGCGGATGGGAGACGGCGCCGGACGCGATGTCTTCCCGCACGGTTTTCGGATCAAGGGCGCCGGCGTCCTCGGCGGCTTTGAGCGCCATGTGGGCGAGCTTTGCGGCGTTCCACAGCTTGTTCACCACGCGCTTGCCCTGCTTGAGGGTGTTTTCGCTCAGCGCGGTGTCCTGGCCCAGGCGCGAGGTGCCTGTCCAGAAGCGCACGGCGTCGACGCCGTACTGGTCCAACAGCTTGATGGGGTCGACCACATTGCCCTTGGACTTGCTCATCTTCGAGCCGTCACCCGCCAGGCACCAGCCGGAGATGGCGATATTGGTCCACGGCACGGTGTTCTGGTGATGGAGCGCCTTCACGATGGTGTAGAAAGCCCAGGTGCGGATTATCTCATGGGCCTGCGGGCGTAGCGCCATAGGAAACTGGCGCCGGTGGCTTTCGATATCGAGGGCGTAGTCCTCGTTGATGGCGCGGGTGTTCAGCTGCGGGCTCACCGAGCTTGTGGCCCACGTGTCCATCACGTCGCGTTCCGGCTCCACCTCGTGGGCCTCATAGCCCTTGGGCGTGTGAGTGGTGGGATCAATGGGCAACTCGTCGGCGGTCGGCACGATGAGCTTGCCCTCCTCGCCCGCGCGCTTGGAATACCAGACCGGAAGCGGCACGCCGAAATGGCGCTGGCGGCTGATCAGCCAGTCCCATTTCAGCCCCTCCACCCAGCTTTCCAGGCGCTGCTTCATATAGGCGGGGCGCCAGGTGATCTCGTTGGCCTTTTCAAGGATCTGGTCCTTGAACTCCAGCGTCTTGATGAACCATTGCGGGGTGACGATGATCTCCAGCGGCGCGCCGGAGCGCTCCGCCACGGGCACCACCTGATGGGTGGTCTTCTGGGCCAGCAGCAAGCCCTTCTCGCGCAGGATATCAAGGATCGCCGCCTTGGCCTTTTCGGCCTTCAGCCCCGCCAGCGCGGCGATGGTCTCGCGGGCGCTTTCGAGCTCGAGGCTCGGCCAGTCGTCAGTCCCGATGGGCAGGTCCTCGATCATCTTGCCGGCGCGGTCGATGACGATGCGCAGGGGCAGTTTGTGGGTGCGCCACCAATTGATGTCCTGGATATCGCCGAAAGTGCAGCACATCACCATGCCGGTGCCCTTTTCAGGGTCCACGGCCTCGTCGGCGATGATCGGCACCGGCACATGATAGAGCGGGCTGATCGCGCGCTTGCCGATCAGCTCCTTGGCGCGCGGGTGCTCTGGATGGATCATCAGCGCGCCGCAGCCGCCGATCAGCTCGGGGCGCGTGGTGGCGATCACCGCCGGCTCGCCGCCGCCTTCGATCTGGAACGGGATCTCGTTCAGCTTGCCTTCGCGCTCGATCTCTTCGACTTCGGCCTGGGCAAGCGCGGTGCGGTCGGCCGGATCCCACAGGGACGGCTCCAGCCGGCGCTCCAGCAGGCCTTTATGATAGAGGTCCAGAAAGCTCATCTGCGAGATCGTCCGGCTTTCATCGGAGATCGTCTGGTATTCCCGGCTCCAGTCCACCGACAGGGCGAGCCGCGTGAAAAGATCGCGGAATTGCTGCTCGTACTCGGGGATCACCTCGCGGCACAGGGCGACGAACTCGTCGCGCGGCATGGTCCCGCCGCGCACCTTCTTCACCTTCTCCACCAGGCGCTCGGTGGGCAGGCCGTTATCGTCCCAGCCGATGGGATAGAGCACGTTGCGCCCGCTCATGCGCATGTAGCGGGCCGTGATGTCGGCCTGGGTGTAGGAATACACGTGCCCGATATGCAGTGCGCCGGACACCGTCGGCGGCGGGGTGTCGATGACATAGTCGCTGTCCGCCGACGCGCTCGGGTCCCACTGAAACGCCTTCTCCTCCGCCCAGCGGGTTTTCAGCGCCTCTTCGGAGGCCTTGGCGTCGTAACTGTCGGGGAAGGCTTTCATCGTCGCGCGTCCGGTCGTGTCTGGCGGGAAGGAGCGCGCGGTTTAGACGATTTTGAGCTTGCGTGGAAGGCGCAGAGGGACATGGTGCTGGCGAACTCGACGCTGTGCGTGAGCCCGGATAGGGTTTCGCCCATGACCGACGAATCTCGCAGAAACGACGTCCGCGCCCGCATTCCGCGTCGCCCCGACGATGACCATTCGCGCGAGGCGGCGCAGGAGCGGCTGGATTTTCTGAAAGACCGCACCGGCGCCGAGCTCACGCACGTGGCGTCAACCTCCATCGATCCGGCGGTTACTAAGGGCAATATCGAGAATTATATCGGCGCCGCGCAGATCCCCATCGGCGTGGCGGGACCCCTGCGCGTGCGCGGCGAGCATATCGACGACGAAGACGTCTATGTCCCGCTGGCCACCACCGAGGGCACGCTTGTGGCCAGCTATAACCGCGGGATGCGCATCCTGTCCGAAGCCGGCGGGGTGAAGACCACGATCCATGAGCGCTTCATGCAGCGCGCGCCGGTGTTTCACTTCGATGACGCCCGCGGCGCGCGGGCCTTCAAGGACTGGCTTGAGGCCAATATGGACGGCGTGCGCGCGGCCGCCGAAAGCTCGTCCTCGGTGGCCAGGCTCTCCCATGTGGAGACCTACGCCATCGGGCCCATGCTCCATGCGCGCTTCAATTTCACCACCGGCGACGCGGCCGGCCAGAACATGTCGGGCAAGGCCGCCGACGCCGCCTGCCGCTGGATCGCCTCGGCCCATCCCGGCGGCGTCCGCTACACGCTGTCAGGCGCCATGGACACCGACAAAAAGCACTCCCAGCTCAATATGCTCAATTCGCGCGGCGCGCGGGTGATCGCCGAGGCGCGCATTCCCGACGCCGTCTTGCGCGAGCGGGTGGGCGTAAGCGCCGCCGAGTTGTTCCGGGCGCGGCTCAACTCGTTCGCCGGGTCAGTGCTGGCGGGCTCGGCCAATAACGGCATGCACGCCGCCAACGCGCTGGCGGCCCTGTTCATCGCCTGCGGCCAGGACGCGGCCAATGTCGCCGAAAGCCACGCGGCGATGACCTATGTGCGTATCGAGGACGATCCTGAAACCGGCGAGCCGGTCTATTACTGGTCCATCACCCTGCCGGCGCTGATCGTAGCGACCTTCGGCGGCGGGACCGGCCTGCCCACGCAAAGCGAATGCCTGCAGCTGCTGGGCTGTCAGGGCAAGGGCAAGGTGGGCCGCTTCATCGAGATCTGCGCCGCCACCGTGCTTGCGGGCGAGGTGAGCCTTGCCGGCGCCGTCGTCGCCGGCGACTGGGTTGAAAGCCACGAAACGCTTGGGCGTAATCGGTAGGGGTTGGGGCCCCGCGCCATAGTCTCAGCTACAAAAAACCCCGCCGCGGCGTGCGCCGGGCGGGGCTTTGAGCTTGAAGGGGAGGAAAGCGCCTAAAGCACCTCCAGCGTCACCAGCTTGCAGTTGTTCAGATGGTAGGGCGCTTCCTCGATGGAGACGATCTTCGCCTTGCCGTCCTCTTCCAGCTTGGCGAAGTGGGCCTCATAGCCGTCGCTCCAGACCTCCTCGTGAACCGTGGCCACGATCGGCCCGCCCTTGCGAGTGATGCGCACCAGCTCGTTGAAGCCTTTCGGTCCCACATGGGCGTGCGTGAAGGTGCCCACGCACACTATGGCGTCATAGCTGTCGGTCTCGTAGGAGAGCGGCTTGGTCATGTCTTCGGGTTGAAGAGTGCGGTAGGCGCCCTTGTCGCGCGCCACGTCCAGCATCTCCGGCGACAGATCCATGCCGTCAATGGTCTTGAACCCGCGCTCGGCCAGTTCGACGCCCGCCAGGCCGGTGCCGCAGCCGGCGTCGAGAATCACCGCGTCGGGCTTCACAAGGCTCTTCACCTTGTCCGCCGCCACGGACGGCGCGACATAGCCCATGCCCTCGACCGTATCCTCATCATAGGACTTGGCCCAGTCCTTATAAGCGTCACGCGTTTCCTCAGGCCCGCCATCAAGGTTATAGATGCGTTCTAGGATTGGATTTTTGGACGTCGCTGCCACGGTCGGCGCTCCCTTGTCTAAAAAACTTTAGTTTTCATCATAACGGCTTTTCGTGGGAGTGCAAAATTGGTGCGAATATTTCAATTTACTGTCATATAATTAATTGAATATTCGAACGCACGCACATGAAAAGAAAACGTCGATCCAGCCTGCCGGTTCCAGGCTTTATTGCGGATCGGCCATGACAGGCGGGCGGCCTTGCGCTAACGCAGGGGTCCCGCCGCCCTGCCGAGGACGTTCATGGCCCCGCCGCTTCTCACCCTCGCCGACACCGCGCTCACCTTCGGCGCCACGCCGCTTCTCACCAATGCCGAGATTATTGTCGGTCAGGGCGACCGCATCGGGCTGGTGGGCCGTAACGGCTCGGGCAAGAGTTCGTTTCTCAAGATCGCGGCCGGGATCATCGAGGCGGATTCCGGTGATCGTTTCGTGCATCCCGGCTCGACGCTGCGCTATCTGCCCCAGGAGCCGGATCTGGCCGGCTATGACAGCGTGATCGACTATGTCCGCGCGGGGCTGGCGCCGGGCGATGAGGATTACCGAGCCGATTATCTGGTGGAGCATCTGGGCGTTGATCCGGCCGCCTCGCCGGACACGCTGTCCGGCGGTGAGGCGCGCCGCGCGGCGCTGGCGCGCACGCTGGCGCCGCAGCCCGACATCCTGTTGCTGGACGAGCCGACAAACCATCTCGACCTGCCCGCTATCGAATGGCTGGAAGGCGAGCTGAAGGCCTATAGAGGCGCGCTGGTTCTGATCAGCCACGACCGGCGCTTTCTGGAAAACCTCACCCGTCAGGTGGTCTGGATTGATCGCGGCGTGACGCGTCGACTGGACAAGGGGTTCGCCCATTTTGAAGCCTGGCGCGACGAGGTGTTCGAGGCCGAGGAAACCGAGCGCCACAAGCTGGCGCGCCAGATCGCCCGCGAGGAAGACTGGATGCGCTACGGCGTCACCGCGAGGCGCAAGCGCAATGTGCGCCGCGTGGGCGAGCTGGTGGACATGAAGTCGAAGCTGAAGACCTGGCGCGGCCCGCAAGGCGCCGCGAACTTGTCCCTTTCGGAAGCCGAGCGCTCGGGCAAGCTGGTGATCGAGGCCGAACATGTGGCCAAGTCCTATGACGGCCGGCCCATCGTGGAGGACCTCTCCATCAAGATTGCGCGCGGCGACCGCGTCGCCCTGGTGGGTCCCAACGGAGCGGGCAAGACGACGCTGATCAAGCTTCTGACCAAAGAGATCGAGGCCGACGCGGGAACCGTGCGCCTGGGCGCCAATCTGGAGATCGCGAGCCTTGATCAGAAGCGCGCCGCGCTGAAACCCGAGTGGACGGTGAGCGAAGCCATCGCGCCGGGCGGCGGCGAGCGCGTGGTCGTGGGCGGCCAGGTCAAGCACGTGGCCGCATACATGAAGGATTTCCTGTTCTCTTCCGAACAGGTGCGCACTCCGGTCAAAGCGCTCTCCGGCGGTGAGCGGGCGCGCCTGATGCTTGCGCGCGCCCTGGCGCTGCCCTCCAACCTTCTGGTGCTGGACGAACCCACCAACGATCTTGATCTGGAGACGCTGGATCTGCTCGAAGAGCTGATCAGCGAGTATGACGGCACCTGTATCCTGGTCAGCCACGACCGCGATTTCATCGATCGCACCGCCACCGCCACCATCGCCTGGGAAACCGACGGCGTTTGGCGCGTCTACGCCGGCGGCTATTCTGACATGGTCGATCAGCGCGGCGAGGGGGTGCGGGCGCGCGAGAAGGCCGGGGCGCAGTCCGGCTCGAAGGCGGGGGCCGGCGGCGGGGCTGGCGCGTCCAAGCCGCGCGCCGCGAAAATGAGCTTCAAGGACAAGCATGCGCTGGAGACCCTGCCCGGCGAGATCGAGAAGATCGGGGCGCGCATGGCTGCAATCGAAAAACAGCTCGCCGACGCCGGCCTGTTCTCCCGCGATCCTGAGCGTTTCAACGCCCTGTCGCTGGAGCATGCGGCCCTGGGCGCCGACAAGGCGCGCAAGGAAGAGCGCTGGCTGGAACTGGAAATGCTCCGCGAGGAGATGGAGGGTTAGGGGCTGTTCTCTGCAGTCCAGCTTTGAAGCGCGCACATCAGCATCCGCGCAACTCCCTCCCCTTTACGGGGAGGGTGGGCCGAGGCGAAGCCTCGGGTCGGGTGAGGTCCCAGGCGCCAAGCTATGAAGATCTGGAGCCGCGCCCCCTCCGCCCCGCGCTTCGCGCGGCGCACCTCCCCCGTAAAGGGGGAGGAGTAAGGCGCTCCAGTGTCGCTCAGACCCGCCTCAGCCCTCAAGCCCCGCCAAAGCGCGCGCAAACGCCCTTGCATCAAAGGCGGTGAGGTCGGCTTCGCCTTCGCCGACTCCGATGAAGTGGATGGGCAGTTTGAATTTCTCCGCGACCTGAACCAGCGCGCCGCCTTTGGCGGTGCCGTCCAGCTTGGTCATGATGACGCCGGTGACGTTGGCGGCCTCCATGAAGGCTTCGGCCTGGGAGATGGCGTTGGAGCCCACCGTGCCGTCAAGCACCAGGATCACGTGGTGCGGCGCGCTTGAATCCTGCTTCTTCAAAACACGGACGATCTTCCTGAGCTCGTCCATGAGCTCGGCCTTGTTCTGCAGCCGGCCGGCGGTGTCGATGAGCACGGCGTCGGCGCCGCGGCGCTTGCCTGCTTCGAGAGCGTCGAAGGCGAGCCCGGCCGCATCCGCGCCCAGAGGTCGCGACATGAAGGTGGCGCCCGCGCGCTGTGACCAGACTTCCAGCTGTTCCACGGCGGCGGCGCGGAAGGTGTCTCCGGCGGCGGCGATCACGTCGGCGCCCTCGCGCGTCATCTTCACCGCAATCTTGCCCAGCGTGGTTGTCTTTCCCGAGCCGTTCACCCCCACGAAAAGCACGACGCGCGGGCTGTCTCCCGACATGTCCAGCGGCTGGGCGTAGGGCGCCAGGATTTCAGTGACCACTTCGGCCAGGGCTTCCTTGATCTCTTGAGGGGTCACATCCTTGTCGAACTTGTCGCGCGCCAGCCGCGCCGTGACGCGCCCGGCCGCCTTGGCGCCCAGATCGGCCGCGATGAGCAGATCCTCTAACTCCTCCAGCGCCTCGTCATCGAGCTTCCTCTGGGTGAACACCGCCGAGACCGACTCGGAAAACCGCGAGGAGGATTTCTTCAGGCCCGAGGCGAGGCGGGCGAAGAAGCCGGTGCGGTCGCCCGCGTCAGACACGCCGTCGGCGGGTGCGGGCTCTGGTTGAGCAGCTTCCCCGGGCGGGACGTCGGCAACCGGCGGGGCAGGCTCTGGCTCTGGGGCGGCGGCGGGATCGGGCGCAATGTCTTCCGGCTCAACCGGCGCGTCGGGGTCGCTCGCAGGCGGATCGGCCGGGGCGACCGGGTCGGGAAGGTCAGGCTCGGGCGTCGCAGGCTCCTGGACGTCTGGCGGCGCGGCCTCGTTCACCGGCGCGGCTTCGCCGCCCGTGGTCTTGACACCCGCCTCTTCGCCGCCCGTGGTCTCGACAACCGTCTCTTCAACGCCCTCCTCGGCGGGCTCCGCATCTCGGGCCGCGTCCTGTTTCTTCTTGCCGAAGCCGAACTTGAACCAGCTCAAGACACCGCCTCCACCGCCTGGCCTATCAGGCGCTCGCCGTCATGGCCGGTGATCCGCGCCTGCAACAGCGCGCCGGGCCGGGCCGGGGCGTCCAGAAGAACAGGCGAGAAATCATCAGCGCGCGCAAAGCCGGGCTTTTCCATGATCACCGTCAGGGTGGCGCCGACGCGGCGCTGGAGATGGCGGCGCAGCGCCTCGTCGCCCTTCTCGCGCAGGCGCGCGGCGCGCTCCTTGATGACGGTCCCGTTCACCTGGGGCATGCGCGCGGCCGGCGTGCCGGGGCGCGGCGAATAGGGGAAGACATGCAGGAAGGCGAGATCGCACTCGTCCACAAGCGCCATGGAGTTTTCAAACATCGCCTCGGTCTCGGTGGGAAAGCCAGCGATCAGATCCGCGCCGAACGCGATGTCCGGGCGCACGCTGCGCAGCCGCCGGGTCAGCGCGATGGCGTCATCGCGCGAATGGCGGCGCTTCATGCGCTTTAAAATCATGTCGTCGCCGGCCTGAAGCGAGAGGTGCATGTAGGGGCACAGCCGCTCTTCCTCGGCGACGGCGCGGAACAGATCCTCGTCGATCTCGATGGGGTCAATGGACGACAGGCGCAAGCGCTGCAGGTCGGGGACCTGTTTCAGGATCGCGCGCACCAGGCGTCCGAGCTGCGGCGCGCCGGGCAGGTCCTGGCCCCAGCTTGTGAGATCGACGCCGGTGAGCACGACCTCGCTATGGCCGGTCTCAACAAGGCGGCGCACATGATCGACCACCTCGCCGGCGGGCGCCGAGCGGGCGTTTCCACGGCCATAGGGGATGATGCAGAACGTGCAGCGATGGTCGCACCCGGTCTGCACCTGAACAAAGGCGCGCGCCTTTCCGTCCAGCCCGTCCACCATGTGCGAAGCGAGATCGCGCACCGCCATGATGTCGCCCACCTCGACCCGGCCGGCGCCCGAGACGGTTTTCGCGCTGAAGGTTTCCGCGCGCATCTTCTCGGCGTTGCCGATGACGCGCGATACCTGGGGCATTTTCGCGAACATGTCCGGGTCGATCTGGGCGGCGCAGCCGGTGACGATCACTTCTGCATCGGGGCGCTCGCGCTTGAGGCGGCGAATGGTCTGACGCGCCTGGCGCACGGCCTCGCTGGTCACCGCGCAGGTGTTTACAAGAATGGTGTTCTTAACCCCGCCCGCGCGCGCATGGTCGCGCATCACTTCCGACTCCCAGGCGTTCAGCCGGCAGCCGAAAGTGACGATCTCTACGTCGTCGCGCCCGGCCGCTTCGGCCGACGCTTCAGGGTTATCCACAGGGGCGGTCATGGGCGCGCAAAGTGGGCATGGCGAGGGGTCCGGTCAAGGCGGCGCATGCGCATAGGGCCGCGCCCGCCCGCGCTCCCCTCAGGCGCCGGTATCGCCGTTCTCTCCGCCGCGGGTGCGGGCGGCGGGATCTTCTTTCCCGCCATCGTGCCGGGCGTCGCGCTCCACCGCGCCTTCATCGAAGCCGCCGGCGTCCTGCGTGCCCATGTGCACCAGAGCCCGGGCCATGGCGTGGGCGGGATCGACGCGTTCATCAAGGCCGATCTTGTCGCAGATCGGCTGGTAGGCGCGGTCCTCGACCTTCAGGATCACCCGCTTGACGCCCGCCGCCTTGCCCACGAGGGCGGCGATGATGTTGTCCTTGTCGTCGTTGTTCAGGCAGTACATCACATCCACCTTTTCAGGATTGGCTTGCGACAAGACGTCGGGCCGCGCGCCGTCACCCTTGATGAACGCCACGTCCAGATCGTCGGCGGCGTCCTCGAACGTCTCCTGATCGGGGTCGATGAGGATGACGTCGTCGCCGCGCTTGGCGAAGGCGCGGGCGGCTTCAAGGCTCATGGCGGTCAGGCCGGTGATGACGATACGCATGGCTCAGCTCTCTTTAGCGGCGCCGCCGACCCAGGTCGGCGGCCAGATCATGATAAGCAGGGCGATGAACTCCACCCGGCCCAGGATCATGGCCACGGTGAGCACGGCTTTCAGGCCCGGTTCCAGCTCATGCCCCACAATCCCGATGGACAATCCGGTTGTGGTCACTGCGCTGGCCACTTCAAACAGGGAGTCCGCCCCGTAACCGGCCACCAGGAACGGGATCCAGGCGATGAAGATGGTCGCCACCGACAGAATGGCGATGGTAAGGACGCTTTCCAGCTGATCCCGGCGCACCAGCCGCCCGGCGACGGACAGGCGGGTCACCGCGTCCGGCGGCAGGCTGGTGCGCTGCAGGGTCAGGCGCACCATGGCGATGAGGGTGCGCACGCGGAAGGTCTTGATCCCGCCGGCGGTGGACCCCGAATTGCCGCCGATCCACATGGCGATCATCAGCACGGCGAGCCCCGCCGGCGGCAGACTGCTCACCTCCATGGTGGTGAAGCCCGCATTGGTCTGGGCCGCCAGCGCCATGAACGGCGCCTGGGCCAGCACGTCGCGCAGCGCGACGCCGTCCAGCACCATGAAAACGGCGAGCCCCAGGATCGCCAGGGTGGCGAAGCTGAACAGGGAGAGGACGTCCGACCACAGCGCTTCGCTCGGCGGCCTCTTGCGCAGGATTTGCACGTAGAATGAAAAGCTGATCGCGCCGACGATGGAGAACCCGATCAGGACCAGCTTCGGCGCCCATCCCTCCAGGATCGCTGCGCTCGCTGAATGGGGCGCGAACCCGCCCGTGGCCAGCGCGGTCATGGCGAATTGAAGACTGGTCCAGGCGTCCGGCCCCGTCGCCCAGAGCGCCAGGAAACACGCAGCGGTGAGCAGGACATAGACCTGCAGCGTGCGCCGGGCGCGGGTGCGCAGGGGCGCCATGGGGTCCTCGCCCATGGGCTGGGCCTCGTTCAGCCGATGGGCGGCGCTGGCCCCGGCGCCGCCCATCAGGCCCAGCACCAGCACCGCAAAGCCGAGCCCGCCAATCCACTGCATCCAGGCGCGGGTGAACACCAGCGTGGAGTCAAGCTCCTCCGGCGCGGGCAGGACCGACATTCCGGTGGTGGTGAGCGCGGAGACCGACTCAAACAGGGCGGCGTTCAACGGAACGCCGTAGGCGGTCATGGCCCATCCCATGGCGATGGGCGGCCCGATGAACACCGCCGCCATCACCACCAGAGCCTCGTTCAGCCGCGGCGCCCGAGGCCGCTTCATGCGTCCGAACGCGCCGATGGCGGCGAACACCAAAAGCACCACGCCGCAGCGCACCGCGAAAGGCCAGTCTCCGTCGATCAGCGCCAGCGCGCCGGGGACCAGCGGCAGCGGGATCAACGCCAGCAAGGCCAGCGCGCCGATATGCGCCACCACGCGCGGGCGCACGGCGTAGCTGAGGATCGTCGCACTTTTGTCCATGGGGGCCTTAACACAGCGAAGAGGAGGGGAGGTCAGGGGAGAAAAGTCCGCGCAAACGCGGTGGCGCCTACAAACTCACAGCGCGCTCTTTTCCTCGGGCCGCGAGGCGCCTCGGTGCGGCTTATGCAACAGGCAATGTCCCGCCGTCGATCACATGCTCGCTGCCGGTGATCGACGCCGCGCGCGCCGAGGACAGGAAGCCGACCAACTCAGCGACTTCCTGGGGCCGGGCCGGACGACCCAATGGAATGCCGCCAAGCGATTGCATAATGATCGCCTTACCGCCCTCGCGGTCAATCCCGGCGTCGGCGGCCAGCCGATCAGCAAGGGCGATCGCCGCATCGGTCTCGATCCACCCGGGCGAAACGCGCACGACACGAACACCCTTCGGGCCGACCTCCTTTGAGAGACTCTTTGAGTAGGTCGACAGCGCGGCTTTGGCCGCGGCGTAGGCCGTAGTCGCGTCCGGCAGAGGCATTCGGTTCTGGATGGACGTGACATGGACCACGACGCCGCCGCCCTGGGAGATCATCCTCGGTAGAATTCGCCGGTCGAGCCTGACGGCCGCCATGAGGTTGAGAGACAGTTCATATTCCCAGTCCGTGTCGTCAAGTGCTGCAAAGCCGCCACCCTGCGCCTTGGAACCGCCCAGCATGTTTACGAGCACGTCGAGGCCGTCGAACTGTTTAAAGACCGCTGCTGCGACGGTGTCGGCTCCCGCCGGGCTGGTGACGTCCGCCATGACGAATTTCGTACCGTCCGGGCGTCCCGGCGCGTCGCTGCGCGCCGTCACCATGACCCGCGCGCCCTGCTCGACGAAAAATTTTGCGGTCGCCGCGCCGGCTCCGCGGGTTCCGCCGGTTACAAGAACACGCTTCTCCGCAAGGTCGAGATCGAGCGCCATCACACAATCTCCAGCTTCGCGACCAGATCGCCGGAAAGATCGAAACGAAACTCCAGCCGAGCCGTACTGCCCTTGAAGTCGCCGGTGATGCGGCAATGCACTGTCGTTCGACCATTTTCGGATTCGACGGACAGGATGTCGAGCCGATAGCTGATGCGGTCCGCCTCGGCGCGCCAGTTGCGGATCTGCGCGCGGCCGCGATGGGTGCGGCCTTCGTCCACGGCGATTCCGTCTTCGGTGAAGCAGTCTGCAATAGCCTCGGGCGACCGCGCGGCGAAGTAGCGCGCGACGGCGAACGGAACGGTATTCGTCATAGCCTTGTCTCCATAAAAGTTAAGTCTGCGGCTACTTGCGCTTCACCTGTGATTTCGGCAAGAACGCACGAAAAGGTTTGGTACTTACCTCGAGGTTAGCGATTGGATAGTTCTACAAAATCGCAGGCGACATATACGCGCGAAACGGCGACGGCCGGCGTCGAGGCGGCCCTGAAAATGATCGAGGGCCGTTGGAAGCTGGTGATCCTGTTTCATCTGTTCGGCGGCCGAGTGCTGCGGTTTTCGGAGCTCGAGCGGGCGATCCCGGAGGTCTCGCAGAAAATGCTGATCCAGCAGCTTCGTCAGATGGAGCGCGACGGCATTGTAAAGCGGGTCGTCTATCCCGAGGTCCCGCCGAGGGTGGAATACGGACTGACGCAATGGGGGCAGGCGCTTTGCCCGGCCGTTGACGCGCTGCTGACCTGGGCCGGCGGCCGGCCGGTCTGACCATGGCGCCATCAAGGCCGTCCCCGAACGCCGGCGCAACGAAAAAAGGGCGGCTCCGAAGGACCGCCCTTTTTCACCAGGTCAGACAACCCCTAATCTTCAAACATGTCCGCGAAGCGGTGGCGCGGGCGCTGTTTCCAGGCGCCACGGTGGAACACGTCTGACACGATGACCGGAGCCACGGTGGTGGCTTCGGCGAACACCATCTGCTCCAGGGCCACGTCCACCTTGCCCCAGCTGCAGGCTTCTTTGAGCGTCGAGGACGAGCAGGCGCCGTCGCGCACGTCGGCCACGGTGATCTGCACAGCATAGGCGTGCATGGACACGTTTTCATGGCCGAGAATCTCGGCGCACACGACGGTGTCCTGGGCGAAGTTCTTCGGCACGCCGCCGCCGACCATGAACAGGCCGGTCTTGCCCGCTTTGATCTTCACATCGGTGCATTCGCGAAAATCGGCGACGGAATCGATGGAGAGATAGGCCTCGCTCTTCTTCATGCGCTCCACCTGGTGCTTCACCAGGCCGAACCCGGCCGAGCAGTCGGAGAAGGCCGGCACAAAGATCGGAACGCCGTGCTTGTAGCACTCCTCGATGAGGGAGCCTTCTTTCTTGGCGTTGCCGTCGGCCAGCCATTTGCCCATGGCCTTGATGAAGGCGCGGCTGGACATGGGGCCGGCGGGCAGGGAGTCCGCGATGTCGCCGATGACATGGTCGCAGGTCTGCAGCTCTTCTTCGTCAATATAAGTGTCGTAGATCCGGTCGATATACAGATCGCGTAAGTCACGGTCATCGACGGTGTCGCTGGCCTGATAGTGCTTGAAGCCGAGCGCCTCGAAGAAGTCCATGTCCACGATGGACGCGCCAGTGGCCACGATGCAATCGACCATGTTGTTGCGCACCATGTCGCGCCAGACATGCATGCAGCCACCCGCGCTGGTGGACCCGGCGAGGGTGAGGATCACGGCGCAATCGGGATCGGCCACCGCCTGCTGCAGGATGCGGGCGGCGCGCGCGGCGTCACGGCTGGAGAAGCTCATCTTCTCCCAGGCATCAATGATCACGCGACCATCGAAGCTGGCGATGTCGATATGCTCCACCGGGTTGGCGAGCAGCTCGGCCTTGCGATTTGAGGTGTCGGTCATCCGCGTCTCTTCATCAATCGGGTTCGGCGCCGGCGAAGCCCGCGCGCAAAGGGCACCACGCGCCCGCCCGTATCGGGCAGGCTCTGCGCGGCGTCGGTGTAAAGGCTGGTCCAGGGAAAGTCCTGGACGGTCTCGGTCTGCACGTCGCCAAAGCCGTTGAAGCGGGTCGCCATGGCCGTGCCGTAGGCGCCCAGCATTCCAAACTCCAGCACGTCGCCTTCAGCCAGGTCCGCTGGCAGATGATACGGGCCAGGCATGGAATCGATGGAGTCGCAGGTCGGCCCGTAAAGCTTGAACGGCGCGGTCTCCTCGCTCACCAAGCCGTCAGCACGGTGAACCCGGATCGGGAACGGCCACTTGGCGTGCACGATGTCGAACAGACAGCCATAGGAACCGTCATTCATGTAAACCGAGTCGCCCTTGACCAGTTCCACACGGGTGAGGATCGAGACCGATTCCGCGATCAGCGCGCGTCCGGGCTCGCACCACAGATCGGCGTTCTCCAGCACCATCATTTCTTCAAAGGCGGCGCGCACAGCGTTCATGTACTCGTCCATGGGCGGCGGGGTCATGCCGGGATAGACCGACGGAAATCCGCCGCCCACATCCACGATGTCCACGGTGACTCCGGCCTTCACGATCAGCCGGCTCGCCTCCATCATCGCCGAGCGATAGGCGCTCGGCGCCATGCACTGGCTGCCCACATGGAAGCTCACGCCGAGCTCCTGGGCGTAGTTTCGCGCCTTGCGGATCAGCTCCGGCGCCTCGGCCTCGCCTGCGCCGAACTTGCCGGCCAGCGGCAGAGTGGCGCCGTCATTGGAGACGGCCAGGCGCACCACCAGGGTGAGATCTGCCGCGTAGCCGGTCTCGGCGAGAATCTTCTCCAGCTCGGCTTCGCAGTCGAGCACGAAGATGCGCACGCCATGATCGAAATAGGCGCGGCGGATCGCATGCCGGCTTTTGACCGGATGCATGAACGCCATCCTCGCCTCGGGGCAGCGCGCCGCGACGAGTTCGACTTCAGGAAGCGAGGCGACGTCGAAAAAGCGTATGCCGGCCGCGTACAGGGTGTCGATCACCCACGGCGACGGGTTGGCTTTGACGGCGTAAAGAACCTCGCCGGGAAAGTTTTTCTGGAACCAGTTCGCTGCGATCGTCAGTCGATCGGGCCGCGCGCAGGCGACCGGGCCTTCAACAGGCCGAGAGCGGACCAGGTCCAGGGGCGTATCGTACTGAGACAACTCACGTGACCCCCTGCTTTTTGTTAACCCAATCCGGCATCGTCACCTCCGCCGGGACGCGCGGGATAGGATTTCGCGGCCCCTGTGTAAAGCGAAAATTCTTTTCGACGAGGCCGTGGAGTGCTGGTTCGTCCGCTCCGGTTTTGCTTCGAAGGTTCGCGGGGCGCGATCAGGCTTCCGCCGCGGTGATCCCCGAGGTTTCGTGCAGTCACATATTTTCCCACAACGGTCTTGTCATACGCATGACGCGAAGGTCTGGTTTGCTCCAGACTCGTTGTCCGTTCATCTGCAGGAGCCCTCATGTCCCGTCGTTTCAGCCTCTTCGCCGCCTCCGCGGCCGTCGCCCTTCTCGCCGCGTGTGGAGAGCCGCGCGACGAAATTGCTCTGGACGACGCCGACACCAGCCAGGACGCAGGCGGCGACACCGCGCAAGACAGTGTGGAGACGTCTGCGGGGGCAACCGCGGCGACCGGTTCGGGCGGGCGCCAGGGCCTTCGCATCGTGGGCTCCTCGACGGTGTTTCCTTTCACTACGGCGGTAGCGGAGAGTTTCGGCGCCAAGACCAGCTTCCCCACCCCCGTGGTGGAGGGAACAGGGACTGGCGGCGGCATGAATCTGTTCTGCGCCGGCGTTGGGCTCAGCTATCCCGACCTCACCGGCGCCTCGCGGCCCATGAAGGCGAGCGAGTATCAGCTCTGCCAGGATAACGGCGTCACCGCCATCACGGAGATACCCATCGGGTTCGACGGGATCGTCCTGGGCAATTCGGTGGATGCCGAGGCCATGTCCATCGACATGAAGGACCTGTTTCTTGCTCTGGCCGCCGTCACGCCCATGCCGCTCAACGCCGATGGCGAACCGATCCTCAACGAGGACGGCGCCCTGCTCGAGGGGCGCAGCTTTTCCGACGTTCGGGGCTATTCGTGCGAGACCTTTATCGACAATCCTTTCCGGCGCTGGGCGGATTTGGATTCCAACCTGCCGACGTCCCGCATCGAACTGTTCGGTCCGCCGCCGACGTCGGGAACCCGCGACGCCTTCGTCGAGCTCGGCATGCATGCCGGCGCGCGGGCGATCCCTTGCCTGGACGATATTTACGCGAGCGATGAAAATCGGTTCGAACAGCTGGCCAGCCGCATCCGGGAGGACGGCGCCTGGGTGGATTCCGGCGAAAACGACAACGCCATCGTCCAGACCCTGGCCAGCTCGCCCAGCGCCTTCGGCGCGTTCGGGTATTCCTTCCTGGAACAGAATGGCGACCGCATCCACGCCTCCACCGTGAACGGCGTGACGCCTACTTACGAGAGCATTTCCAGCGGCGAATACCCGATCTCACGGTCCATGTTCGTCTACGCCAAGAACCAGCATCAGGGCGTGGCGCCGGGCCTGGTCCCGTTCATTGAGGAACTCACCAGCGACGAAGCCTTCGGACCGTTCGGCTATCTCGCCGGGCGCGGCCTGATCGCGCTGCCTGATGCGCGGCGCGAGGCGACGCGGAACAGCGCACGCAATCTGGAACCCATGGGCGCGCCGGAGTAAAGGCGGCACGTCGCGCTCCGGCCGGTCTTTCGGCGGCGACCAGGCGCCAGGTCCCGCCTAGGCCGAGATATGGATCGGATGGCCCAGGGCCGCCAGCGCGCTTTCGGCGAAGGCTTCGGTGAGCGTCGGGTGGACGTGGATGGTGCCGGCGATGTCCTCAAGCCTCGCGCCCATCTCCACGGCCAGGGCGAACTCGCCCGACAGCTCGGAGACGTGCAGCCCCACCGCGTGGATGCCCAGGACCACATGGTCTTGTTTGCGCGCGGTGACGCGTACGAAGCCCGCGTCCTTGCCGCCGTCCATGGTGAGCGCGCGGCCTGAAGCGGCCAGCGGGAACTTGCCCACGATCGTCTCGATGCCGCGGGCCTTGGCGTCGTCGGGGCTCATGCCTACGCCCACCAGCTCAGGCTCGGTGAAGCAGACGGCCGCAATGGACATGGGATCAAAGCGGCGCTTGTGGCCGGCGATGATTTCGGCGACCAGCTCGCCCTGGGCGGTGGCCTTGTGGGCCAGCAGCGGCTCGCCCACCAGATCGCCGATGGCGTACACGCCGCGCATGCCGGTGCGGCACTGGTCGTCGATCTTCACGAAGGCGCCGTCCATATCAAGGCCCATGGCTTCAAGGCCCCAGCCCTGCGTGACCGGCTTGCGGCCGACAGCCACCAGAATCCGGTCGGCCTTCAGGCGCTGGTTTTCGCCGTCCTTGTCCTCGTATTCCAGGAAAGTCTGGCCGCCCTCCTCAACCACGCCCTTGGCTTTTGATTGCAGGTGCAGGGCGACCTTGTTCTTCTTCAGCCACATCTCGACGGGGCGGATCAGGTCCTTGTCATAGGAGGGCAGGATCCGGTCCATGGCTTCAACCACGGCGACCTGTGAGCCCATCTTGCGAAAAGCGATTCCCAGCTCCAGGCCGATATAGCCGCCGCCGACCACCACCAGGCTTTCAGGCCGCTCGGTGAGGTCCAATGCGCCGGTGGAGCCGATGACGGGCCCGCCGAACGGCATGAACGGAAGCTCGGCCTCCTTGGCGCCGGTGGCGAGGATCACGTTTTGCGCCTCGATGGTGAGGGTTTCTCCGTCTTCCAGCTCCACCGTGCAGGTCTTGGCGTTGGAGAATGTCGCCCAGCCTGACACGGCCTCGACCTTGGCGGCTTTCAGAAGCTGCGCCACGCCCCGTGTGAGCTTGCCCACGACGCCGTCCTTCCAGGCGGTGAGGCCGGCCATATCCAGTTCGGGCGGCTTGGCCAGCGAGATGCCCATCTCGCCCTTCTCTGCGGTGTGGACCATTTCTTCATAGCGCGAGGCGGCGTGGATGAAGGCCTTCGAGGGGATGCAGCCGCGATTGAGGCAGGCGCCGCCCAAGCCGTGCTTGTCCACGATCACCGTGTCGAGGCCCAGCTGGCCCGCACGGATTGCGGCGGGATAACCGCCGGGACCGCCGCCGACGACGAGCACCTGACATTTACGGGTCTTGGCCATGTAGAACTCCAGCGTCTCTTAAGCGCATCTGACTGGCGCGCGGTTTAGACGCTGGCGTTTGAAAGGGGAAGAGCGCGGCTGGAATGCGGCGGGTCTACTCGTTGTTTGCAGAGTCGGTCCGGGCGGAGCCGCCGTCTTGTCCCGTCCTCGTGTCCTTGAGGGCGAGTTTGGCGCCCGAGGCGATGGCGACCCCGACGATGACGGCGACCAGAACGCCAATCCAGACTGTGGGCACGCCCATGCGGATCATGCCGTAGCTGACGCCGGCGACCGCAATGGCCGTGCCGACCAGAAAGATGATGAAGGCCCGCATTGGGGCGCCCCCTTACGCTGACGTGTTGATAACAGAGCCCGAACGAGCCAGCAGACCGCTTGTTCCCGTGCGGGCGCAGCGCGCGGCTCCGTCTAGAGTGTCTCGAGGAACCCGATCAGGCGCTGCATGTCCTGCGGCGGCATGGTTTCAAAGCGCAAGGTCTCCCCGGTCACCGGATGGTCGAATCCCAGCACTGCCGCGTGCAGCGCCTGGCGCCGGAAGTCCTGGAAAATCCGGTCCTTATCAAGGCGCAAAAGAACGGACGCGCGGCCGTGACCGTATACCGGGTCTCCCAGCAGCGGGCAGCCCAGATGGGCCATGTGGATGCGGATCTGATGGGTGCGCCCGGTCTCGAGCCTGCATTCCACAAGGCTGGCGATGGGCGTGCCGACGCCGCGGCCGGGCTCCTGGCCGTAACCGGCCAGCGTTTCAAAATTGGTGACGGCGTGGCGGCCCGCTTTGCTGGCCGGGTCGTCCACCACGGCGAACTTCTTGCGGTCATGGCTGGATCGGATCAGCCGGGTCTCCAGCCGGCCTGCGCGCGGCTTGGGCGCGGTGCGCACCACGGCGAGATAGGCGCGCTCCACGTCATGGGCGGCGAAGCGCTCCGACAAGGCCTGGTGGGCGCGATCTGATTTCGCCACCACCATGACGCCGGACGTGTCCTTGTCCAGGCGATGCACGATGCCCGGCCGCTGCACGCCGCCAATGCCTGAAAGACTGTCGGCGCAATGGTGCAGAAGCGCGTTCACCAGTGTGCCGGTCCAGTTGCCCGCCGCCGGGTGCACGGTCATGCCGGCCGCCTTGTTCACCACGATCAGATCGGCGTCTTCGAACAGGATGTCGAGTGGAATGTCCTCGGCTTGCGGCGTCGCAGGATCCGGCGCCGGGGGAGCCAGGCGATAGCGTGCGCCCTCGCGCACCTTGGTTTTGGGATCTGTGATCGCCGCGCCGTCCAGGCTCAGATGGCCGCCCTCGATCAGCGCCTTGCAGCGCGAGCGCGACAGCGACTCGAGGGACTCCGCCAGATAGCGGTCCATGCGTTCGCCGGCGGCTTCAGGACCGGCGACAAGCTCGAAGATTTCAGCCGGTTCGCTCACGGGGCGGGTCATCCTGTGTCTGCACGGCCACGGGCCGGGCTTTGCTGCACCTGCGTCAAATACCTGTCATCGCTTCGAAAAGGAAGCGTCACTACCCGCGGGTATGGCCAGTGTGATGGCTTTCCCGGCGCGCGGGGGAATCGTCTTTTCAAAGACTCAAGGGGAAATCCGCTCATGACCTTCAAGGCCCGCCTGTCCGCTTGCGCCGCGCTTGTGGCGCTCGCCGCCGTCCCCGCCCACGCCCAGGACGCTGTGTCCGATACGGCGCGCGTGGCGACCGACGTGATCGTCGTCACCGCCCAGAAGCGTGAACAATCGCTCGCTGACGTGCCCATCAACCTGACCGCCTATGGTCAGGATCGCCTGAACCTTCTGGGCGTGGAGCAGTTCGACGAGCTGTCCGACTTCGTGCCGGGCCTGGAAGTACAGGAGCAAAGCCCGAACAATCCCGGCTTCGTTATCCGCGGGATCACTTCCGACGACGGCGCGGCCACCGGTGAAGCGCGCGTCGCGGTGTTTCAGGACGGCGTGTCGATCTCGCGCGCCCGCAGCGCCTATATCGAGCTGTTCGACATCGAGCGCGTGGAAGTCGCCAAGGGCCCGCAAGCCACATTGTTCGGCCGCGGCGCGCTCATCGGCGGCATCAATGTGATCCAGAACAAGGCCGACACCGAAGCTTATACGGCCTCCATTGAAGGCGTGGTCGGCGACTACAATCGTTACGAAGCACGCGGCCATGTGAACCTGCCGATCACCGACACTTTCGCGCTGCGCTTCGCCGGCGCCCACAAGCAGCGTGACGGCTATGTGGAAAACCTTCTGGGCGGCGAGGCCATGAACGGGGTTGAGCTGTCCGCCGTCCGCGGCGCCGCGCGCTGGGAGCCGACCTCCAGCTTCACCCTGGACGTCATCGCCAACTACCAGACCGACACTCCTGAAGGCGGAACCAGCTTCAAGTCCGGCGTCATCCCGCCCGCCCCGGGCGCGTCGATCGCGCCTTGGGACCCGGCCGCGCTGAATACGTTCGGCGGTTTTGAAGGCGGCGCGCCGCTGGGCATCGACCGCCAAGTCTACGGGGTCACGGCGCTGGCCGACTACGTCATCAACGACGCCTGGTCGCTGAGCTCGATCTCAGGCTGGCGTGCATTCGAGTCGGTCGAGATCTTCGATCCGGACGGCTTCGCAGCACCGCTTCTGGTGGTCGGAGAGGACGCTTCGGGCCGCCAGTGGAGCCAGGAGGTTCGCTTCAATTTTGACAATGGCGGCCCCCTGACCGGTTTCGTCGGCGGGTCCTATTTCTACGAAAGCGGCTCCCAGCGCATTCCGCTGGCCAGCAATGAAGCTGTCGCCCAGGCCTTCCTGGCGCCGCAGATCGCGGGCGCCTTCGGCGTCGCCACGGTCGAAGGCCTGCTGGCGTTGAACGGCGTGCCCAATGCGGCTGGCTTTGACAATCCGTTCAACCCGTTGACGATCTCGGTCCCGGCCTTCCTGCAATTTGGCCAGATCGTGCCCCTGCGCAGCTTCTATCTGGAAGAGACCGCCAATCGGGGCGAAACCACCGCGTTCGATATCTTCGGCGACATCACTTACGCACTGACCGATCGGCTGGACCTCACCGCGGGCCTGCGCTGGACGCGCGAAGAGAAAGAGGCGTCGCTCTATGGCTGGAACGCCTTTGGCCCCAACAACGTGACCTTCTCCAATACGCTCTTCCTGCCGTCCACGCCGAACGGCCAGGTGGTGTCGTCCGGCACGCGCGAGTTTGACGACTTCACCTGGCGCTTCGCCGCTCAGTACGACGTCTCCGACGTGCTGAACGTTTGGGCGAGCTATGCCCGCGGCCGCCGCCCGGACGTGATCTCATTCGACTCCACCGTGCCGAGCCTCTTTGTCGAAGTTCCCGCCGAGCTGGTGGACAGCTACGAAGTGGGGGGGTTCTGGACCTATGAGGCCACCACGCTGCAGGCCTCGGTCTTCTATTCCGAGTACCAGAACTTCCAGACCGGCCGCTTCGAACCGCAGACCGCCAACTTCGTCACCGACAACGCCGGCGCCGCGACGCAGTACGGGTTCGAGGCCCAGCTTGATCACACGATCAACGAGTTCGCGACGCTGTTTGCGACCTACGCCTATAACTTCTCCGAGTTCGACGACACCGACGACCAGGGCAACACCCAGGAGTTCGCCGGCAACACCTTCCGCCTGTCGCCTGACCACGCGGTGTCGCTGGGCCTGCTGAGCGAGTTCGAGCTGCCCGTGGGCCGTCTCTCGATCATTCCCACCTGGACCTGGCAGTCGGAAGTCTTCTTCGATAACGACAACGACCTCACCGACGCGGTTCAGGACGAGCGCCAGGGCGATTACGGGATCATCGATCTGAAAGTGCGTTACGACGCGCCGGGCGACGCGTATTACGCGGTGGCCTTCGTCGATAACCTGCTGGACGAAGAGTACATCATCGATGCGGGCAATACCGGCGACGCGTTCGGAATCCCGACCTTCATCGCGGGCTCTCCGCGCATGATCGGCCTGCGCGTCGGGGCCCAGTTCTAGACTGGAAGCAACGCAGGTTCCGCCTGAGGGGAGACGGGGCCGGCCGCCGGCGCGCAGGGGAGAGGGGCCCTTGCGCGCCGGCCCTTTTGTTTTCAAGACTGGCGCGGCGCGGCTGCTACGGTCGCATCGGGGAGGATGTGTCCATGAAAAACGAGATGAAGCTGACGCGCCGCGGCGCGCTGCTCGGCGGGGCCGGCCTGAGCCTGGCGGCCTGCTCTGAACAGCGCTTCGAGCCGCTCCCTGCGCGAGAAGGCCCGTTCAAGCACGGCGTCGCCAGCGGCGATCCCGATCAGACTTCGCTCATGCTTTGGACCGCCGTGACCAGTAATGACGGCGCGCCTATGAGCGTTGAAGTCTCCGACACCCCAGACTTCGCCCGCCTGGTCTTCACCGAAGCGGTTCAGCCCGCAGGCCCCGCTACCGCCGGAGCGACGCCCTACAAGATCCTCGCCACCGGGCTCGAGCCCGGCCGTCCGGTCTGGTACCGCTTCCGCTTCCGCGAGCATCTCTCGCCGGCCGGGACGGCGAAGCCGCTGCCTGCCGGACCGGTGGAGGCGTTCCGCATTGCCGCGTTCTCCTGCTCCAACTACCCGGCCGGCTTCTTCAACGCCTACGCCCACGCCGCCCAGCGCGGCGATGTGGATCTGGCGGTGCATCTGGGCGACTATTTCTACGAATACGGCCCGGGCGAATACGCGACCGAGGACGCCGAGCGCCTGTCGCGCATGCCCGATCCGGCCCACGAAATCCTCAGCTATGACGATTACGCGCGGCGCCACGCCCAGTACTCGGCTGATCCTGACCTGCAGGCGCTGAAAGCCGCGGCGCCGCTGGTGATGGTCTGGGACGATCACGAGACCGCCAACAACGCCTGGATGGACGGCGCGGAGAACCATCAACCGGGCGAGGGCGACTGGATCGAGCGCCGCGACGCGGCCCTGCGCGCCTGGCGCGCCTGGACGCCGTCGCGCGATCACGAGCCCATGCATGAGCGCTGGGGCGCCCTTCAGATCGGCGATCTGGCGACGTTGATCTTCCTGGAGACCCGCCTCACCGCGCGCTCTGAAGAGATCATCATGGAGCCCTTCCCGGTGGATCCCGACACCGCCGATCCCGACGATCCCGAGGCGCGCGCCGAAGTCGCCGCCTGGCTGGAGCGCACGGCCGGTGATGACCGCCGCACCCTTCTGGGCGAGCGCCAGCTCGCCGACGTGACTGCGGCGCTGGCAAGCTCAGTGGAGGCGGGGCGGCCGTGGCGGATCTTCGCCAATCAGGTGATCATGGGCCGCGTCCCGGCGCCCAACTATCCCAAGGTGATGCCGTTCTGGCTGCGCTGGGCGATCCAGGCCAACGACCCGCTCGCCTGGGGCTTCATCAAGCGGTTCGCTTTCGGCACCCCGTTCAACCTGGACGCATGGGACGGCTTCCCGGCCGAGCGCGAGCGCCTCTATGCCGCGGCGCGGGCGGTGAACGCCGATTTCATTACGCTGACCGGCGACACCCATAACGCCTGGGTGCTGGACCTGCACGACCAGGCCGGCGCGCGGGTGGGGACCGAGTTTGGCGTCACCAGCGTTTCCTCGCCCTCGCGCTTTGAGCGGCTCAACCTGCCCGGTGTGGATTTCGGGGTCTATACCGAAGCGGCCGCGCCGGAGGTTCTGCGTCATAACGCCTATGATCGCGGCTATCTTCACCTGACGCTGACGCCGGGCGAGGCGCGCGCCGAGCTGATGGTCGTGGACACCTGCAAGAGCCGGGAGTTCAACGCCTATTCCGACAGCGTGTGGCGGCTCACGCCGGCGATCGACGGCGAGGTTCAAGGCGTCGAGCGGATCGCGTAACGGCGACCCGGCCTTAAGCATGGCGAAGAATTAACGCATCCCGTGCTGGACACGGAGAAAACGTGCGTCCACCTTCGGGCGGGGATAATTTCTGTCTTGGAGGGGGCTTCATGTCCGACGTTCGCAACGAATCCGTGCCGGCCGCAATCTGGCGCTGGATCGGCCTGGTCCAGCACGGCATTCTTCGTGTCTTCGGGCTGATCTTGATTTTCATCGTGCTCCTGTCTCTCTCCGGCGCCTTCAGCGGCGACGGCGACGAGTTCAAGCTCGCCGATAACGGTGTCCTGAAATTCGAGCCCGAGGGCGCCATCGTTGAAGAGACCGTGCAGGTCTCGCCCGGTGACGCCTTCACTGCGGCGCTTCTGGGCGGAGGGCAGGCCAATCAGATCCTTCTTCGTGACGTGATCGAGGGCCTGCGCATCGCCGCCGCCGACGAGGACGTTACGGCGCTTCTCGTGCGCTTTGACGGGCTCACTGGCGCCACCCCTGCGGCGCTGCACGCCATCGCCGCGGAAATGGCCGCGTTCCGCGCCAGCGGCAAGCAAATCGTCTCCTACGCCGACGCCTATTTCAACGGCTCCTGGTTCCTCTCCGCCCAGGCCGACGAGGTCTACTTGCATGAAATGGGCGCCGCCGACGTCAGCGGGTTTGCGAGCTTCCGCACCTATTTCGCCGGCCTTCTGGAGCGGCTGAACGTGACCGTGAACGTCTACCGGGTCGGCACGTTCAAGTCCGCGCTGGAGCCTTTCCTCGGCAACGAGATGAGCGAAGCCGCCGAAGAAGCCAACCGTCTGGTCTTCGGCGAGATCTGGGAAAGCTATAAGGCCGTCGCCGGCGAGGCGCGCGGGATCGCGCCGGGCGCCATCCAGGCCTATGGCGACGAACTGCCCCGGCTGATGGCCGACGCCGGCGGAGACGCCGCCGCTGTCGCGCTAGACACCGGACTGGTGGATCATCTTGTGGGCCGGGGCGAGTACATGACCCTTCTGGGTGATCGCTTCGGCCTTGATGAAGACAACGCCGCGGTCCAGGCGTCCGACTTTCTGGAGTATGTGGAGGCCAACCGGCCCGACGCGCCCCGCGGGAACGGCGACCGCATCGCGGTGATCTATGCGGTGGGGACCATCATCGACGGCGAGGCCGATGGCGGCGCCATCGGTGGCGACATCCACGCCCGCCTGATCCGCCAGGCCCGTCTTGACGAGAACGTCCGCGCCATCGTGCTGCGCATCGACTCTGGAGGCGGTTCAGCCTTCGCTTCGGAGCTGATCCGCGAGGAGCTTGAGATGGCCCGCCTTGAAGGCAAACCGGTCATCGCCTCCATGGGCGGCGTCGCCGCGTCGGGCGGCTACTGGATCGCCGCGCCGGCCAACCGCATTATCGCCGAGCCCACCACGATCACCGGCTCGATCGGCATTTTCGGTTTCATTCCCACCTTCGAGAACGCGCTGGCCGAAATCGGAGTCACCGAAGACGGTTTTGGCACCACGGCCATGGCGCGCCAGCCCTCGTTCACCGGCGGCGTCACCAGTGAGTGGGATTCCGTGCTGCAATCGGGCATCGAGCACGGCTATCAGCAATTCATCGGCCTGGTGGCCGAGGCCCGCGGCATGACGCTGGAACAGGTCGACGCCGTGGCGCAAGGCCGAATCTGGACCGGCGCCCAGGCGCTGGAGCGCGGCCTGGTGGACGAGCTCGGCGATTATGACGACGCCATCCGCATCGCCGCCGAGATGGCCGGCATTGAGGACTATCAGGTGGTCGTGGTGAAAGAGGAGACCGACCCGCTGAAGGAGCTGCTTGAGGCCCTCGGCGCGGATGCGGCCGCCCATGTCGCCGGACCCAACGGCCTGTTCGGCACGGGCCTGTTCGCCCAGGCCGCGCGTTCGGCCGCCGGCGAGTTGCAGGCGATCAACATGATGAACGATCCGCGCGGTCTCTACGCCGCCTGCCTGACCTGCGACGCCTATCGCCAGGTCCAGTAGGCTCGTCTCTCACGCCTGAAACGAGGAAGCCCGGACGGTTCGCCCGTCCGGGCTTTTTCTTTGCGCGGCTTTGGGCTTTAGTCGCGCTCATGATCCAGCCACGCACCGCCCTCGTCACCGGCGCCAATCGCGGCATCGGCTTTGAAATCGCGCGCCGCCTGGCCGCTGAGCCGGGGATGCGCGTTCTTGTGGGTGGTCGCAGCGCCCGCACGGCGTCCGAGGCCGCGCACGCCCTGTCCGGCGTAGAGGGCGCCGCCGTGATCGGCGTGGCGCTGGACCTCTCCGATCCCCAGGCCGCCGAGGCCCGGGCGGTGGAGATCGAGGTGCGCCATGGACCGGTTGACATCCTTGTGAACAATGCCGGCGTCATGGCGCCGGGCGATGCTCTCGAAGCGGATTTGCGCGAGTTCAACACCGCCATGCGCGTCAATGCGGCCGCGCCCTACGCCCTGACGCGGATTTTCGGCGCGGCCATGAAGCGGCGCGGCTGGGGCCGGGTGGTCAATATCTCGTCGGGGATCGGAAGCTTTGCTCAAGGTCTGGACGGACCGGCGGCCTATGCGATCTCAAAGGCGGCGCTGAACGCCGTGACGGTCCAGTTCGCCCGCGCGCTGGGCCCGCAGGTGAAGGTCAATTGCTGCTGTCCGGGATGGGTGCGCACGCGCATGGGTGGAGAGGATGCGCCGCGCACGCCCCAAGAGGCGGCCGACACGCCGGTCTGGCTGGCGATGCTCGCCGATGACGGCCCTACGGGCGGCTTCTTCCGCGACCGCAAACCTATCGCCTGGTGATAAAAAAGGCCGGCTCGTGGGAGCCGGCCTTTTTCAGGTGCGGTGATCGCCCGGCCTTACGTGCCGAGGTCGCGGCGCGCGGCGATCGCTGTGATGGAGAAGCCGGCGACCACGTCGACCAGCGTCATCAGCGTCAGCAGGAAGAACACCGAGGTCGCAAACACGCCCACCAGAAGGAAAAGCAGCAGGCAGATCAGGAAGGTCGCCACCGAAAGCCCGTGATTGAGCAGGGTGGAGGTGCCCGAACCGGCTGACTTGATCATCTCCACGAAGAGAAAGAGCAGGCTGACGATCAGGATGATGTCGCCGGTGGAGATCGCCCAGTTCCCGCTAGGCAGCGGGATGGAGACCAGCGTGCCGTGCAGCGCGCCGACCCGGCAGGCCGCCGCGTCGGGCCCTGCGTTGGCCATGCCCTGGCAAAGCCCGGACTGGAATTCGGTCATGGAGCCGATGAAGGCCGACGCATCCCCGCCGGCGATCGCCGTGGTGAAGGCGACGACCACATAGATCAGCACCGGAATGAGCATTAATGGGAAAATATTGAACACGTTAAGCCCCCCGCCTTGTTTGTTGCCTTGATCAGCGCTCGCAAGCCCCACTGCGACGCCGCTCCCCATTGGACCAGCCATGGATGTCTCCTTCCCCCGTTGAGACCATATCAACGCCGCAACGAGGCGGCGGGTTTCACGTCTCGTCCCAACCGCCAGGCCGTCTGGACCGGCTGTTGAGCCACATAATACCTAGCATATCGCTGAGTGAGGCGAAAAGGCGGCCCAGATTGGTATATTTTGACCGACCTGCGACTCGGGCGCGGTGACCGACGCTTTCAAACTCCACCAGAAAGCCTTCGCGCTTCATCAGGGCGGGCAGGAATCGGTGCTGGTGGTCGAAGAAGGGGAGCAGCAGATAGGCTTCGCGCTTGAACGCCTTGAGCCCGCAGCCGGTGTCGTCGGCGTCATCGTTCAGGAGTTGCTTGCGCACGCCGTTGCCCAGGCGTGAGGCGAATTTCTTGGTTGCGCTGTCCTGGCGCCCGACCCTGCTGCCGGCGACCATGCCCAGCGCGGCCGGGGCGTTCTCGCGCAGAAGCTTGTCAACCAGGGCCGGAATGAATTCAGGCGGGTTCTGACCGTCGCCGTCCAGGGTGCACACCACCTGGCCGCGCGCGCAGATCACCCCGGTGCGCACCGCGCGCGACTGGCCGGCGTTGGCGCGGTGGCTGACCACACGCAGGGTGGGCACGCGGATCTTGGCGTCCATCAATTCGGTCAGCGTGGTGTCGGTGCTGGCGTCATTGACCAGAATGATCTCGTGATCGCGGTCTTTGAGGACCGCGTAGATCTCCTCGGCCAGGCGCGCTGCGTTGCCGGCCTCATTGTGCATGGGGGCGACCACCGAAAGGATCGGAGAGCGGGCAAGGTGAAGGTCGGCGGTTGCAGTGTTGGTCATGGCGTCTCATTCTGCGCGCCAACGGCTTACCTGGTGCGCTTGCGCAATGGCTTGGGCCGTTTCATACCCATATCGCAAGAGCAAGCACGCATTTTTTTCCGCTGGCGCGAAAGGCTTCTCCCACACATGTCGCCGCTCGACAGCTGGTTCACGCCCTTCAGAGCCGCCCTTGCTGCGGCTTTTCTGGCGCTGGCCGCCGGGCTTGCGGGCGTTTTCACTTTGCCGGTGATCGACCGCGACGAGGCCCGCTACGCGCAGGCCACCGCTCAGATGCTGGAGAGCGGAAATTATGTGGAGATCCGCTTTCTGGACACCGCCCGCAACAAGAAGCCGGCAGGTATCCACTGGCTTCAGGCGGCGTCGGTGGCTGCGGTCTCCAGCGAGGCGGCGCGCGAGATCTGGGCCTATCGCCTGCCATCGGTGCTGGGCGCCATGCTGGCGGCGGCTTTCACCGCGCTCGCCGGTGCGCGGCTGTATTCAAGCGGGGCGGGTCTGGCCGCCGGCGGATTGCTCGGCGTTAGCGTGCTTCTGGGCGTCGAGGCGGGGATCGCCAAGACCGACGCCATGCTCACCGCCACAGTGGGGCTCGCCTTTCTCGCCTTCATTGCACTGCGCCAAAGTGCTGAGATCGCGGATCCGGCCAGGCGGCGCAATTCAGCACGGTTATGGGCGGTGATCTGGTGGGCGGCGCTGGGCGCCGGCGCGCTGGTGAAAGGGCCGGTGGCGCCGCTGTGCGCGGGCCTCGCCGTTGTCGTCTTGTGCGCGCTGGAGCGACGGATCAAATGGGCGCTTCCGCTCGCCTTCTGGCCGGGACCGCTTCTGGCCGTGCTCTTGGCGCTGCCCTGGCTGATCGCGGTGCAGATCGCCACCGGCGGCGGCTTCCTGGCTGAGGCGCTGGGTGGCGATCTGGGACCGAAACTGGTTTCCGGCGATGAAGGGCACGGGGGGGCTCCGGGGCTCCATCTTGTTCTTTTACCGTTGCTTTTCTTTCCAGGGATCGCGCTTCTACCGGCTGGACTCCGTGCGGCGGTGAAGGACTGGCGCGCGTCGTCGCTGCCCATCGCCCGTTCCGCGGGCCTGGCGGCGAAGCTGATCGCCTGTTTCGCCTTGCCCACCTGGATTCTGTTCGAGATTTTGCCCACCAAGCTGCCCCATTACGTGCTTCCGGCGTACCCGGCGCTGGCGGTTCTGGCGGGTCTGGGATTCGAGCGGCTGCGGGAGACGGCGCGGGTCTGGATTGTCGTGGGAACGGGGCTTCTGGTCCTGAGCGCGTTCATCTACGCGGCGGCCATGCGCTATGTGGCGGTGAACTTCGGCGGTCCGGAAGCCTTGGCCTACATATTCGGCGCGGTTCTGATTGTCGCCGCCGCCGCCGGGGCGGTGATGGTATGGCGACGCCGCGCCCTGGCTGCGCTCGCCGGCCTGCTGATGACCGGGCTGATCTGGCACGTCGCAGCGCGCGGCGTCGTGGCGCCGGGGGCGCAGGATCTGTTCCTCTCTGCGCCGGCCGCCGGCGCCGTGGCGGCCCTTCAGCGCGGGGGCGCGCCTGCGCCGTTGATCTCCAGCTACAGCGAGCCGAGCTTCGCCTTCCTCACCGGCGGCGATCTCACCCTCTCCAGTCCGGAGGAGATCGTGGCGCTCGCCCCCGACCCGTCCGCAGCGGCGATCTATGTGCTGGACGTCGCGCGCTGGTATGAAGGCTCCGAAAGTCTCGGAGACGAAGAGGTCCGCGCGGCGCAGTTCCAGACCCTGGTGAATGCGGCCTGCGCGTTCGAAACGGTGGACGGGATAAATTATTCGCGCGGCGCCGAGACCACGCTGATCGTGATCCTCACCGGCTGTCCGCGTGAGACTCAGACCGAAGGAGACGCCCCATGACGCGGCGCATCGAGATCGTCGAAGTCGGCCCGCGTGACGGGCTTCAGAACGACCCGGTCCTTCTGGACACCGGCGTGAAGCTGGACTTTATCGACCGCCTGATCGGCGCCGGGGTCTCGAGGATGGAGGCGGCGAGCTTCGTGAACCCCAAGCTCGTCCCCGCCATGGCCGATAGCGCTGAGATCATGGCGCGCGTGCCGCGTGGCGAGTGCGCCTATATCGGTCTGGCGCTCAATGAGCGTGGCATGCGCGCCGCCATTGAGGCCAAATGCGATGAGATCAATTTCGTGATGGTGGCGAGCGAAGGCTTCGGCAAGCGCAATCAGAACGCCACGCCGGAGGACACCGCCGACCTTCTGGACCGTATCGCCGTGCTCGCCCATGACGCAGGTATCCCGCTGTCGGCGACAATCTCGGTGGCGTTCGGCGATCCCTTCGACGGCGAGGTGGATATTGCGCGCGTCGCAGAGTTGGCCCGCCGGGCCGAGGCCGCCGGGGCGCGGGAGATCGCCCTTGGCGACACGATCGGGGTGGCGACGCCCTGGCATGTGACAAAGGCCGTGGAAGCGGTACGCGCCGCCGCGCCGAAATCGCGCCTTCGCCTGCATTTTCACAATACGCGCAACACCGCCATCGCCAATGTCTACGCGGCGGTGGAGGCGGGCGTCGACGTCATCGACGCCTCCACCGGCGGAATTGGCGGCTGCCCGTTCGCGCCAAAAGCCACCGGCAATGTCGCCACCGAGGACGTGGTGTATCTGCTGGAACGCGGCGGCTACGACACGGGCCTTGATCTGGACAGGCTCATCGAAACGGCGATCTGGCTGGAGGAGGTCGCGTTAAAGCACAAGACCTACTCGGCGCTCGCCAAGGCGGGCGGGTTCCCACCAGCGGCTTAGGCGACCTCCTGAGCTTTCGCCTGGGACGAAGCAAAGCGGCGCACCGCGCGCGCATACACCGCCGCATAGATCACCGGCGCCGTGAGCGCCGCCTTCAGCGGCCCCAGCGGTCCGCCGTGCCGGGAGAAGTAGCGCACCAGCCCGGCGGCCTTGTGGCGCTCGATCTTCAGCCGGCTCGCCGCACTGGTGGAGCCGATATGGCGCACTGCGGCGCGCGGCTCGAACATGACCTGTCCGCCGGCGCTGCGGGCGCGCTTGCATAGATCGATATCCTCCACATGGAGGAAATAGCCTTCGTCAAATCCGCCGAGCGCTTCAAATCCGCTGCGTGACATCAGCAGCGCCGCGCCCGAGATCGTCTCCATGGGCGTTGCGGTGCAAGGCATGGGTTCATGGTCGCGGCGAAAGCCGGGCCCGCCCAGAAAGCTCTGGATCGCCGCGCGCACGCTCAGCTCGCCGCGGCGCGAGCCGGGCTGCTCGGAGCCGTCGGCCTCCATGATCAAGGCGCCGACGATCGCCGGCTCCACCAGCCCGCCATGGGTTTTAACCAGCCGGGCCGCGACGCCGGGGCTAAGCATGGCGTCAGGATTGAGAAACAGGAGATAATCGCCGCTGCCCGCCTTCGCGCCGATATTGCAGCCCTTTGAAAAGCCAAGATTGGCGCGGGTGTTGACCAGCTTGACCGAGTCTTCGGCCGCAGCCAGGGCGGTGAGGCGCGCTTCGTCGGCGGGCGGGTTGTCGTGATTGACCACCACCAGCTCGTCCACGTCCGGCGCGTCCAGCACCGCGTCGATCGCATCAAACAGGACCGGCCCGGTGCGATAGCTGACCATGATCACCGACACGCTCATGCATCCGCCTCCTGCTGCTCGACGGGGCGGGCGGGCCGCTCCCGGAAGGCCCAGATCTTCCAGCTCGGAGCATCGGTCCTCGGGCGTGCAGGGTCATAGCCATGGGTGCCGCCGGGCCGGCAGCGCAGGATCCGCCCCAGAGCTAGCCAGCTTCCGCGCCAAAGCCCCTGATCGCGCACGCAGTCGGCGGCGTAAACAGAACAGGTCGGCGCATGGCGGCAGCGCACGCCGAGCGCATAGAACACCGGCGAGATCGCGTATTTATAACCAGTGAGCAGGGCGAGCCCGAAGCGGGCCGGCAGGCGGGCGAGCATGGGCGCGATCCTGAAGCGTGATCCGTTTATCGCCCGTCACGCGAAGCTCTGTCCAGCGCGAGGCTGCTCAGGCTCAGAGTCCCGCCGTTTGTCCCCAGCGGGCGCGTCGTCAAGAAGAGGCCGTCATGCGTGACCACGTGATCCGCCTGCTACTTCAGGGTAGAAACGCATCCTCGCAGGCCTGAGCGATGCGCGCGGCGCTGATGCCGTACGCGTCGTAGAGATCAGGCAGATCTCCGGTCTGACCGAACGTCTCCACGCCCAGGGCCGTGGTCTGGTGCCCTTTCACGCCGCCGAGCCAGGACAGCGCCTGCGGCGCGCCGTCGATGACGGTGACGAGCTTTGCGTCCGGGGCGAGCGGGGACAGGAGATGATCGATGGCGCTGGGGCGGGTCCATTCATCGCGCACACGCGATTTGCGTCCGGCCGTCCAGCCGCGATGGGCGCGGTCGGGCGAGGTGACGGCCAGAAGCCCGGCGCCGGGATCGATCGCCTTCGCCTCCTCCCAGGCCTCCAGCGCCTCCGGCGCCATGACGCCGGTGAAGCAGATGGCGAGCCTTGAACCCTGCGCAGGTTCGCGCAGCCAATAGGCGCCGTCGCGGATGGCGCCGTCTGGAACCGTGTCGCGCTTTTCCTGGGAAATCGCCCGGGTGGACAGGCGCAGATACACCGCGCCGCCGTCTAGCGCCTGCATATGCTCAAAGCCCCATTTCATGGCGGCGGCGAGTTCGTCGGCGTAGATGGGCTCAAAGTAGGTGAGCCCCGGCTGGGCCATGGCGATGACGGGCGGGTGGATGGACTGGTGCGCACCGCCTTCGGGGCCCAGCGTGACGCCTGACGGGGTCGCCACCACCATGAAGCGCGCATCCTGATAGCAGGCGTAATTCAGCGCATCGAGGCCGCGATTGATGAAGGGATCGTAGAGCGTGCCGATGGGCAGAAGCCGCTCTCCGAAGAAGTCATGGGCGAGGCCCAGCTGACCCAGTAAGAGGAACAGATTGTGCTCGGCGATGCCCAGCTCGATATGCTGGCCGTCCGGGCCCCGCCGCCAGATCTGGGCGGAGGGGATTTTCTCCGCCTTGAAGATGTCCTCGGCGATATTGCGGTGAAACAGCCGGCGCTTGTTCACCCAGCCGCCCAGATTGGTGGACACGGTGACGTCCGGCGAGGTGGTGACGATGGCGTCGGCGAAGGCGCCGCCCTGGCGCGCCACGTTGAGAAGGATCTTGCCGAACGCTTCCTGGGTGGACATGTGCGCGCCCGGCGGAACCGGCAGAGGCGGGACCGACACGGTGGGCGGGGCGGGCCGGTCTTCGGGCCGGCCCATGAAGGGCGCCGACTTGATGAAGTGGCGTGCGGCCTCCGCGCTGGTGGTGTCGCCGGCGGAGCGACCCGGCGCTTTCGCCGTATCATAGAACGTGGAGAAGGGCTCCCATTCAGACCCCTCGGCGACGCCCACGCCGGTCTTGAAGGTCTCCATCTGGGCAGGCGTAAGGAGACCTGCGTGATTGTCCTTGTGGCCCGCCAGCGGCAGGCCGAACCCTTTTACGGTGTAGGCGATGACGCATTGCGGATCGGGGTCGTCGCCGATGGCGGCGAACGCGTCCACCAGCGTTTCCATGTCGTGACCGGCGAGATTTGTCATGAGCGCGTGCAGCGACGCATCGTCATGGTCGTCCAGAAGCGCCTTGACGCCCGACGCCTCGCCGATCTCGGCTTTCAGGCGCTCGCGCCAGGCCGGGCCGCCCTTGAAGGTGAGGGCGGAGTAGAGCTGGTTTTCGCATTTATCGATCCAGTCCAGCACCGCCTCGCCGCCGGGCGCGCCGCGGATCGCCTCCAGCCGCTTGCCGTATTTCAGCGTGGTGACGTTCCAGCCCAGCGTGTCGAACATGCCGGAGATCTTCTTGAACAGGGCGTCGTTCACGACGCCGTCGAGGCTCTGGCGGTTATAGTCGATGATCCACCAGGTGTTCTGGATGTCGTGCTTCCAGCCGTCCAGCAGCGCCTCGTAGACATTGCCTTCATCAAGCTCCGCGTCGCCCACCAGCGCGATCATGCGGCCCTTGCGCGCGCCGGGATCACCGCGCCCGTGGGCGTGGACGTAATCCTGCACCAGCGAGGCGAAGAGCGTCGCCGCGACGCCGAGCCCCACCGAGCCGGTGGAGAAATCAACTTCCGGATAGTCCTTGGTGCGCGAGGGATAGGACTGCGCGCCGCCGAAGCCGCGAAACCGCTCCAGATTTTCCTGCGTCTGGCGGCCCATGAGATACTGGATGGCGTGGAACACCGGGCTGGCGTGCGGCTTCACCGCCACGCGGTCCTCCGGGC
The DNA here is from genome assembly GCF_053756655.1 of Apolloniradiicaulis salifontis. NCBI lineage: Bacteria > Pseudomonadati > Pseudomonadota > Alphaproteobacteria > Maricaulales > Maricaulaceae > Apolloniradiicaulis > Apolloniradiicaulis salifontis. The sequence continues at coordinate 2,498,875 of NZ_CM132387.1, read as the reverse complement.
GCAGGACATGGAAGTAGAGCGCGGTGAGAATCGTCGCCAGCGAGGCCGAGCTCGCCTGATGGCCGCCGACCTTGAGCCCGTCGCGGCTGGGGCGGACATGGTTGGCGTTGTGGATCGTCCAGCTGGCCAGCCACAACACCTGACGCTCCAGCGCCTCCAGCGTCGCAAGGGTTTCAGCGCCCGCGCGGGCGCGAATGATGTCGCCGGTCGGGCTTGTCGTCTCGCCCATGGTCTCAGGCCTCGTCCCGGTCAAACGGGAAGCTCGTCACCGCACCTTCGCTGGCCGAGCCCACAAGGGCTGCGTATTTCGCAAACGCGCCCGAGCGATACCGCGGCTCCGGCGGGGTGAAGCCCTTCGCCATGCGCGCTTTCAGGTCGGCCGCCACGTCGATGCGGCGCCCGTCCACGTCGATGGTGATCACGTCTCCGGTCTGGATAAAGGCGATGGGGCCGCCGCGCGCGGCCTCCGGGGCCACATGGCCGACCATGAAGCCATAGGTCGCGCCGGAAAAGCGGCCGTCGGTGATAAGCGCCGTGTCGTCGCCCAGCCCGGCGCCCTGAATGGCGGCGGTGACGGCGAGCATTTCGCGCATGCCGGGCCCGCCCGCCGGGCCTTCGCCGCGGATCACCACCACGTCGCCCTTCTCGATCTCGCCGGCGTTGATGGCGGCGAAGCACGCCTCCTCGCCATCATAGACCTTGGCCGGGCCTTCAAATTTCAACCGGTCATGGCCGGCGAGCTTCGCCACGCAGCCCAGAGGCGCCAGATCGCCGTAGAGCACGCCGAACCCGCCGCGGCTTTTGAGCGGCTTGTCGGCGGAAAGGATGACGTCCTGACCGGCGGTTTCGGTTGCGCTGGCGGCTTCTTCAAACAGGGATTTGCCGGTAACCGTGGGCGCATCCTCAATCAGGCCGCCCGCCTGCAGGCGCTGGATCAGAAGCCGCGTGCCGCCGGCCGCGCTCATGTCCGGCGCCATGTAGCGGCCGCCGGGTTTGAGATCCGCGATCACCGGCGTCGCGCGCGAGATGGCGTCGAACTGGTCAAGATCAAACTCGGCCCTGGAGAGCCCCGCCTCGCGCGCAATGGCCAGAAGGTGAAGCACCGCATTGGTCGAGCCAGCGGTGGCCGTCACCGCCGCGGCGGCGTTTTTCAGCGACTTTGCTGTGACCAGATCGCGCGGGCGGATATCCGCCTGAAGCGCAGCCATCAGGATCTGTCCGGCCTCATAAGCGGTGGCGGGTTTATCGGGATGGACGGCGGGCACGTCGTTGAGGCCCATTGGCGAGAGCCCCAGCGTGGACAGCGCCAGCGCCATGGTGTTGGCGGTGAACTGGCCGCCGCACGCGCCGGCGCCGGGGCAGGCGGCTTTTTCCACCTTGTGAAGTTCGTCTTCGCTGATCTTGCCGGCCGCGCACGCGCCCACAGCCTCGAACACGTCCTGCACGGTGAGCGCCTTGTCGCCGAGCTTGCCCGGCATGATGGAGCCGCCATAAAGCACGACGCTGGGCAGGTTCATGCGCGCCGCCGCCATGGCCGCGCCGGGCAGCGTCTTGTCGCAGCCCACCAGAAACAGGACCGCATCGAGGCAATGGCCGCGCACGGCCAGTTCGGCGGAATCGGCCACGCAGTCGCGGCTCATCAGGCTGGCGCGCATGCCTTCAGTGCCCATGGCGATGCCGTCGGTCACCACGATGGTGTTGAACTCCACCGCCGTGCCGCCGGCCGCCTCGATGCCTCGGGCGGCCTCGACGGCCAGGTCCTTCAAATGCATGTTGCAGGGGGTGACGTTGGTCCAGGTGTTGACGATCGCCACCATGGGTCTGGCCATCCTATCATCGTCATAGCCCGCCGCGCGCAGCATGGCGCGGGCCGGGGCGCGCGAGGGACCTTCGATCAGGGTGCGGGAGGGGCGGCGGGTCATGCGTCGGCTTTCATGAACTGATCCAGTGCGGCGGCCAGCGCCGCCAGGTCCGGATTGCAGGGGTGCGAGCGGGTGGCGCGCGACAGCACGCTTTCAAGGGCGGGGCTCGGCGCGATTGTCCCGCCGATGATCGGCTCGACGATGTCGGCGAACTTATAGGCATGGGCGGTGGCCGCCACAATCCAGGGCGCGCGCCGGTCGGCCTCGCTCAGACGGGCGTGGGCCTCAAGCGCGCAAGCGGTGTGGGGGCAGGCCACATACCCGCTTTGGGCGTGCTCGGCGGCGATGCGCGCGCGGATCGCCTCGTCATCCACGCGCATCACCCGCGGCGGCGCGTCCACCATCTCGTCCAGGCGTTCAAAATTGCTGGGCGCGCCCACATCCATGGCGTTGGCGATGGTCTGCACCGAGGCGCGCGGATCATAGCGGCCGGTGGCGGCCCAGTCGGCGAGGGTCGCGTTGGCGTTGGTGGCCAGAACGATCTCGCCGATGGGCGCGCCGCAGGTGCGCGCCAGCGTCGCCGCGACGCCGTGGCCGAGATTTCCGGTGGGAAGGATCAGGCCGGGCCGCCGCCCGGTCCTGCCGAACACCCGCCGCGCCGCCCAGGTCAGATAGGCGGCCTGGGGCAGCAGGCGGGCGATATTGATGGAGTTGGCGCTGGTGAGGCGATGGCGCCGGTTCAGGGCCGTGTTGCTGAACGCCTCCTTCACCAGGCGCTGGCACGCGTCGAAATCGGCGCTGATCGTCAACGCCTCCACCGGCGCGCCCCAGCAGGTGAGCTGGCGCTCCTGAAACGCCGAAACCCGGCCCTGAGGATAGAGGATGACCGCGCGCACCCCGTCGCGGCCCTCCGCCGCGCATCCCACCGCGCCGCCGGTGTCGCCGGAGGTGGCGGCGAGCACGGTGAAGGGCTGGTCGCGATTCCCCAGACGGTCCAGGCAGCCCATGAGGAAGCGGGCGCCAAAATCCTTGAACGCGCCGGTGGGGCCGTGAAACAGCTCCAGCACGTGAAGGCCGGGCTTTCCTGAATCCGGCTGGATCAGCGGCACATCGATGCTGAATGCATCCGCGCACAGATCCGGCAGGGCGCCGGCCAGCGCGTCGTCGTCAAAGAAGGGGGCCAGGAACGCCGCCGCCGTCTCCGCCAGTCCGGCGCGGTCGGGCAGGGTGTCCAGTGAAGTCCGGGGCAGGCGCTCGGGCATGAAAAGCCCGCCATCGCCGGCTTGGCCGCGCATGATCGCCTCTGACAGGGAGACGGGGTTTCCGCCCCGCGTGGACTGGAGTTTCATGACGGGGCTGCCTCGACGACCGGCTCTTCAAGGCGCACGCCCGCGCTGTCGGGCGGCGCGCGGTAGGCCTTGGCGCTGCGCCCGGCGGCCTTGAAGGCGGCGAGCATGGCGGCCTCCACCGCGTCCGCGTCCGCGTCCTCGCTCCAGGCGAACACTGACGGGCCGGAGCCGGAGAAGGAGCAGCCAAGGGCGCCGGCGCTGAGCGCGGCGCGCTTCACCGCAGGAAGCTCCGGCAGCAGGAAACGGCGCTGGGGCTCGATCAATATGTCTTCCAGGCCCGCCCGTAGCAGGTCGCGGTCGCCGGTGGCGCAGCCCAGGGTGAAGGCGGCGATCCGGCGCGAGTGCTCCACGGCGGTCGACAAAGGAATCTGCGGCTTGAGCACGCCGCGCGCGGCGCGGGTCTCGATCTCGGCCTCGGGGTGGATGAGCACGGCCTGCAGCCCGGCGGGCACGGGAAGCTTGCGAATAAGGGCGGTCTCCAGCCGCGCGGCGATCACCAGGCCGCCGTGCAGGCTCGCCATGACATTGTCCCAGGGCGGCGGGTCGGCGCTCACGGTTTCTCCGGCAAGCGCGAAGGGCAGAAGCGCCGCAGTATCGAAGGGCGTGTCCAGAAGCGCATTGGCCGCCGCCGCACCGGCGACCGCCGAGGCCGCCGAGCCGCCCATGCCCGCCGAGAGCGGGATCTGCTTGTCGATGTCCAGACGCGCGCCGAAGCCGGCGCCCGCGGCCTCCAGCACGGCGTGGGCGGCGGCCAGCGCGGTGTTGCGGCTCACCTCACCGGGGAGCGACGAGACAATGCCGGTCACCGCGCCCAGGCGCACGCCGGGGGCGTCTTCGCGGGTGGCGGTGACGGTGTCGCGCAGGGCGTCGAAGGCTTGTCCAAGCACATCAAAACCCACCGCGACATTGCCGATGGAAGCGGGGGCGCTGGCGCGCGCACGGGCGATCATCGCGAACTCCTTCATGGCCCTACGCCCGGTTCAGCGCGGCCGCCGCGAGGCGAGGGGACACGCTCGCGGCGGCCGGCCTGCCGGACATCGCGCCATCTGACGCCCGGTGTCTTGCGATGTCCATGATGTCGGCGAAGACCGCTGCAGCCGTCGGCCAGCGCCCGGCGCCCTTGCCGTAAAGCGCGTGGACGCGGCCGGAGCTGGCGGTGATGAGGCAGCGGTTTTCCTCGTTCACCGCCCCGGCGAAGGCGTGGTTGCGGCTCACCGGCTCGATCACGATCTCGGCGTCGACGCCGCCGCCGGCGGTGCGCCGGGCGCGGGCGATCTGCTTGTACACCTTGCCGTCTTTCAGCGCCGCCGCGCTCATCTCGGCGGTGATCCGGGACAGGCTGGCCTTGGGGATGCGGCCGGGGGGCAGATCGGCGCCGAAGGCTTCGCGGATCAGGATGGACAGCTTGTCGGCGGCGTCGTGGCCGTCCACGTCGGCGCTGGGATCAGCTTCGGCGAAGCCCTTGGCCTGGGCTTCGATCAGGGCGGACTCAAAATCAGCGCCGGATTCAAGGCGCGACAGGATGAAATTCGCCGTGCCGTTCATCACGCCCTCCACCGCGGCGATGCCGCCGTGTTTAAGTCGTCTCACCGTCTCCACCATGACGACGCCGCCACCTACGGCTGCCGCGTACTCAAGGCGTGAGGAGCCCTTCGAGGCGCTGGCGTGAAGGGCCGCGTAATGCTTGGCCACCGCGGCCTTGTTGGCGGTGACCACGTCGGCGCCGGCTTCCAGGGCGCCCTGCATGATGGCGGCGGGATCATCGGCGCCGCCCATGACCTCCACCACAAGATCGGGGCCGCCCGAAAGCGCGCGGCCGATATCGGCGGTGAACAGAGCCCGCTCGTCGCCCTCGCGTTTTTCAGGGCGGCGCACCAGAACCGGGTTGAGTTCAAACAGATCGGGGCGCGCCTTCATATGGTCGAGCACCCCCGACCCCACCGAGCCGCAGCCCAGAAGCGCGACGCGCAAAGGCGGCTGCACCCGCGCCCGGCCCAGGACGGCCGGCCCGGCGCTGACGCAGCTGGCTTCGCCGGCGCCCATGGCGGCGACCTCCAGCTGCACGCCGGCGGCGCGGGCCGCTTCGATGGCCTTGGGCTGGATCAGCCCGTGGGAGCAGGCGAGCGCCGTGTCGTAATCCAGCCGGTCATAGCGTTTCGCCGACGGGTCTTTGGCCGGGTCGTCGGTATAGACCCCGTCCACGTCCTTGATCAGCCGGGCGCGCTGGGCGCCCGCCCTCGCGGCGAAGAACACGGCGGTAAGATCGGTGCCGCCGCGGCCCAGCGTCGCTGCGCCGTACTGTGCGTGGCCTGCGGTGAAGCCCGGCACCACCACCACCTCGTTTTGCTCAAGCGCTTCGGCCAGGGCGTCCTCGTCAAGGCGCGCAAGGTCGGCGTCCAGAGGGTCGCCTTCGGCCTCCAGCCCGATCTCATGGGGGTCGAGCACCCGGGCGCGAACGCCCATGCGCGCCAGAACCAGACCCATCATCGCCGCGGAGCGGTACTCGCCCAGGCGCGCCAGCTTGGCGGTCATCGCGGCGCTTGCGTCCGAACCCAGCTTTTCGGCCTGGGCCAGCAATTGATCGGTCTCGCCGAACAGGGCGGAGACGATCACGATCGCCTTCTCGCCCGCCCGCACATGACGATAAATCTCCGCACCTGCCTCGGCGTAGGAGGTCTCGGTCGTCAGCACCGATCCGCCGAATTTGAGGACGCACAGGCGCCGGTTCTGGGCGAGATCATTCGGGGCGGAATTCATGGCGGGAGATCCTTCGGTCGCCTTGGGGTCAGTCTTGAATTTGCGTGATCAGGGTCTGGATTTTGCACAAGAAAAAACCCGCTTCCGGAGCCGGGAGCGGGTTGGATCGGGTTGGTGTGGAGGTGGTCTACCTCAGCCCGCGCCGTCCCGCTCCCCCGGTAAGGAGAGTGGTGATGATGTCGGTGGTGATAATGGTCGTGACGGTGACGCGCGCGATCACGGTCGCGGCCGGAGCTGCGGCGGTCATCACATCAAGCTGGGTCGCCGAAGCGGCCATGTCACTCTCCACATGCGAGGCGCGCTGTTCCTGCGCTGATGGGGCAGAGTGACGTTGGCCCGGACGCCGCGTCAACACCATACCTGTTGCGCAAATGCATCATTTTTGCGCTGCAGCTGCGAAAACACAGAGTCAAAACATTGAAATATATAGCCGAAAATTTTTTTCATACGTCCGGACAAATAGCGGGTTTACGGCGAACCGCTTTCCCCCGTAACGTTCTCGGGTCGTCGTCGAGCCGCCGCAAGGGCGTCCCGGCGTAAAAGTTCGGCCCGCCGAAGGGACAAGAGCATGCGTAACGCGAACACCATTGCGAAGACCAAGCAGCGTGACGACCGGGTGGTCGTCGCTGTGAGCTCGCTCGTCCTTCTTACCGTCCTCGTCCTTATTCTCTCCATACCCGGAGCGGCGGCCCCTGTCTGACGGATAACAAAATCCTCCAAGACGCCAAGGACCCCCGCTCCAGCCCGGAGCGGGGGTTTTTCTTTGCGTCCCCGGAGGATCCTCACATCGCCACGGAGACCAGAACAATGCCCACCACGATCTACACCGACGACGACGCCAGCGCCGAGCACCTGACCGGTCCCGTCGCAATCATCGGCTATGGCAGCCAGGGCCGGGCCCACGCCCGAAACCTGCGCGATTCCGGCCATACGGTGATCGTCGGGGCCCGTCCGGGCGGCAAGGCGGAAAAGCGCGCCGCCGCCGACGGGTTTGACACCTTCACCCCGGCCGAGGCTGCAAGAAAGGCGGGCACAATTGCGCTTCTGACCCCGGACATGAGCCACAAGGCGGTCTACGAGCAGGACATTGCGCCGAATATGGCGGCCGGCGCCACGCTGATGGTGGCTCACGGCTTCTCGATCCATTACGGCCAGATCCGCCCGCGCGAGGATATCGACGTGATCCTGGTGGCGCCCAAGGGTCCCGGCGATCTGGTGCGGCGCGAATTTGAAATCGGGCGCGGCGTGCCCAGCCTCTTCGCGGTGCATCAAGACCAAAGCGGCAAGGCGCGCGAGACCGCGCTGGCCTATTGCAAGGGCAATGGCGGCACCGCCGGCGGCGCCATCGAAACCACCATCGCCGAGGAGACCGAGACCGATCTGTTCGGCGAGCAGGCCGTGCTGTGCGGGGGCGCGACCGAGCTGGTGACCGCCGGCTATGAAACCCTGGTGGAGGCCGGTTATCAGCCTGAAATCGCTTACTTCGAATGCCTGCACGAGCTGAAGCTGATCGTCGACCTGATGTATGAGGGTGGCATCACGCGCATGCATGACTTCATCTCCGAGACCGCCAAGTACGGCGATCTGGTCTCCGGTCCGCGCGTCATCAACGCCGAGACCCGCGCGCGCATGAAGGAGGTGCTCACCGACATCCAGTCGGGCGCCTTCGCCCGCGACTGGATCCTGGAGAACCAGGCCGGCAAGCCGCAATACGAAGCCCTGCTGCGCGCCGACATGGAGCAGGAGATCGAGAAAACCGGAGCGCGGCTGCGCGCCCGCATGGCCTGGCTGAACCCCGGCGCAAATAGCGGCAAGGCCGCGGCGGAGTAAATGATGACCGCCTTCGCCCCAAGGTCCGCCGCCTCCGCATCGACGCCCATGACGGGCGCCGCCGCGGTGGTGCGCGCGCTGGAAGACGCCGGGACCGACACGATCTTCGGCTATCCCGGCGGCGCCATCATGCCGGTCTACGACGCCCTGCCGGGCTCGAAGATCCGCCATGTCCTGGTGCGCCATGAACAGGCGGCGGCGCTTGCCGCCGACGCCTATGCGCGCGTCACCGGCAAGGCGGGGGTGTGCCTGGCGACCTCGGGGCCGGGGGCGACCAATCTGGTGACCGGCATCGCCAACGCCTTCATGGATTCAGTGCCCCTGATCGCCATCACCGGCCAGACCCCGACGCCGCTCATGGGCACCGACGCGTTTCAGGAGATCGACACGTTCGGCATCACCATGCCGATCACCAAGCACTCCTTCGTGGTGCGCGATCCGGCCGACATTCCGCGTATCTTCGCCGAGGCTTTCGATCTGGCCACAAGCGGGCGTCCGGGCCCGGTGCTGATCGACCTGCCCAAGGACGTCACGCAAGGCGCCTTCCCGGCGCACCGGTCCATGCAAGCCGTGGCCGGATCCCCCGTCCCGCTGCCGGCGCAGGCCATGATCGAGCACGCCATGGCGTTGATCGAGCGGGCCGAACGCCCGGTGCTCTATATCGGCGGCGGGGTGGGCATCGCCCGGGCCGAAGCGGCGCTGCGCAGCTTCCAGAAGCGGACCGCGATCCCGGCTGTGGCGACGCTGAAGGGTCTGGGCGCGATCCCCACCGATCATCCTGATTTTCTGGGCATGCTGGGGATGCACGGCACGCGCGCGGCCAACCATGCGGTGCATGACAGCGATCTCTTGATCTGCGCCGGCGCGCGCTTTGACGACCGGGCGACCGGCAAGCTGGACACCTTCGCGCCGGGCGCAAAGATCATCCACATAGACGCCGACGCCAGCGAGATCTCCAAGCTGCGCAACGCTGACGCGCCGCTGGCCGGCGACATGGCCGCGATCCTGGACGCGCTGCAGCCGGCCGCGCCCGCCATCAAGGCCTGGCGCGAGACCTGCCGCGCCAACGCTGTGAAATGGGCGATGGACTATGACGCGCCAGGCAAGGGCGTGTTCGCGCCCGCGTTGCTGAAGGAAATCTCAGAGCGGGCGGGCGACAAGTTCATCGCGGCCTGCGATGTGGGGCAGCACCAGATGTGGGTGGCTCAGCATTGCCGGTTCTCGCGGCCCCAGGCCCACCTGACCAGCGCCGGTCTCGGCACCATGGGATACGGCGTTCCCGCCGGTATCGGCGCCCTGTTCGCCGAGCCGGACTCCACCGTGGTCACGGTCACCGGCGACGGCTCGATCATGATGAATATCCACGAGCTGGCGACCCTGATCCGCTACCGCGTGCCGCTGAAGATCGTGCTGCTGGACAACGCCCAGCTGGGCATGGTGCGCCAGTGGCAGGAGCTGTTCTTTGAAGAGAATTTCTCCGAGATCGATCTGTACGACAATCCCGATTTCGCCGAGCTCGCCCGGTCCTTTGGGCTGGAAGCGTTCACCATCGACCGCCGCGACGAGGTCGACGGCGCGATCGACCGCCTGCTCGCCGCCAAGGGTCCGATCCTGATGCATGTGCGCATCGACCCCAAAGAGAACGTCTGGCCGCTGGTGCCGCCGGGCGCGTCCAACGCCGACATGATGGAGGCCTGACCATGACCCACCGCCTGGACATTGATTTCGCGCGCGCCGAAGGCGCGGTCCTGCGCCTCATCGGGCTTGTCGAGCGCAAGGGCTTTGAGGTCTGCGCCATCGACATGGCCGAGACCGGCGACGGCCCGGCGCGGCTGTCGCTGTCGGTGAACGCGCGCGATTCAGGGCGGCGCATCGAGGTGCTCTCCCGCCATGTGGAGAAAGTCTACGGCGTCACCGCAGTGCAGCGCCATGAAATCCATTCGCCGCATCTGGCCCAGAGTCTGGAGGCCGCATCATGACCCGCAACGTCACCATATTCGACACCACGCTGCGCGACGGTGAACAGGCGCCCGGCTTTTCCATGACCGAATTGGGCAAGCTGAAAATGGCGAGGGCGCTGGCCGCCCTGAAGGTCGACGTGATCGAAGCCGGCTTCGCCGCGGCGAGCCCGGGCGACAGCGCCGCCATCCACCGCATCGCGTCCGAGATCGAGGGCCCCGCCATCTGTTCGCTGGCGCGCGCCACGCCTGGCGATATCGAGGCGGCGGCCAAGGCGCTGGCGCCGGCGAAAAACAAGCGCATCCACGTGTTTCTGGGCACCAGCCCGCTGCACCGCGAGCACAAGCTGAACATGACCCCGGCTGAGATCCTGACCCGGATCAAGGACATGGTCACTCTGGCGCGCACCTTCTCCGACGATGTGGAATTCTCCACCGAAGATGCGATCCGCACCGAGAAGGGCTTCCTTGTCGAGGCGCTGTCGGTGGCGGCCGAGGCCGGCGCGCAGACCCTGAACGTCCCCGACACGGTGGGTTACGCGACGCCGGAGGAGATCTTCTCCCTGTTCCAGATGCTGACCAAGAAGGTCAGCAAGGCCGGCGAAGTGATCTTCTCGGCCCATTGCCACGATGATCTGGGCATGGCGGTGGCCAACTCGCTGGCCGCCGTGCGCGGCGGCGCGCGCCAGATCGAGTGCGCGGTCAACGGCATCGGCGAGCGGGCGGGCAACTGCGCCCTGGAGGACGCGGTAATGGCCCTGCGCACCCGCCGCGACGCCTTCGGCCTGACCACCAATATCGACACGACACGAATCATGGCCGCCAGCCGAACCCTGTCCCAGGTCACCAACACCCACACGCCGCGCAACAAGGCCATCGTCGGGGCCAACGCCTTCGCCCATGAAAGCGGCATTCACCAGCACGGAGTGCTGCAGAACCGGGAGACTTACGAGATCATGCGCGCCGAAGATGTGGGGCTGGCCTCCAATCAGCTCATTCTGGGCAAGCATTCGGGCAAGCACGCCCTGAAGGCGCGCGCTGCGGAGCTGGGCTATGAGCTGGACGCCGAAACGTTGAACGCCGCCTTCATCCGCTTCAAGACCGTCGCCGACGAGGTAGGACTGGTGGACGCCGCGCGCCTGACCTCGATCCTGTCGGACGAAACCGGCGGAGAGCCCGACTGGCGCCTTAACCGGATGGAGATCCGCTCGCTGGCCGCCGCCAACGCCCACCCGGTCGCCCGGGTGGAGCTGGAGCACCGCACCCGTGGGCGCATGAGCGACCTGGCCAGCGCGCCGGGCGCCATGGACGCCGCCTACACCGCGATCAGCCAGATCATGGAGGCGCCGGGCCGGGTCGAGGACATCGACATGCAATATGTCGCCGCCGAGCCCGACGCGAGCGGCGCCGCCGAACAGGCCGCCGACGTCCTGGTGGAGCTGAAAGCCGAGGTGTTCGGCGAGATCTTCACCGGCCGCGCCCGCGCCCGCGACATCATCCCCGCCTGCGCCTCGGCCTATGTCGACGCGCTCAACAACGCTCTCGCCGTGCGCCGCCGCCGCGCCCGCGAACACACCGCTGCGGCCTGAAGGAGACGCGCATGGCCATCAATGAAGCAAAATACATCTGGCGAAACGGCGAGATCATTCCCTGGGCCGACGCCCAGGTGCACGTGCTCAGCCACGCCTTGCACTACGGCACCTCCATGTTCGAGGGCATCCGTGTCTATGAGACGCCGGACGGCCCGGCGGTGTTTCGCCTGGCCGAACATGTGCGCCGGATGATCGACAGCGCGCGCATCTATTCGCTGGAGCTGCCGTTCGACGAAGAGACGCTGATCGCGGCGTGCAAGGAGATCACCACGGCCAATGATCTGGCCTCGGCCTATATCCGGCCCATCGCCTTCATCGGCTATGGATCGATCGGCGTGGTGCCCGCCGCCGATACGCCCATCGAGGTGATGATCGCGGCCTTTCCCTGGGGCGCCTATCTGGGCGAGAGCGCGCGGGCCGAAGGCGTGGACGTGTGCGTGTCCAGCTGGAACCGGCTGGCGCCCAACACCGCGCCCACCGGCGCCAAGGCGGGCGGCAATTACCTCTCCAGCTATCTGATCAGCCGTGAAGCCAAGTCGCGCGGCTACGCTGAAGGGATCGGGCTGGACGTGGACGGGCGCCTGTCCGAAGGCGCGGGCGAGAATCTGTTCCTGGTCCATAACGGCCGGCTGATGACCCCGCCGGCGGCGAGTTCGATCCTGCAGGGCATCACCCGCGACAGCGTCATCAAGCTGGCGAAAGCAGAAGGCATCGAAGTGGTCGAGCAGGCTCTGCCGCGCGAGATGCTGTATTTATGCGACGAGGCCTTCTTCACCGGCACCGCGGCGGAAGTCACGCCGATCCGGTCGGTGGACGACAAGCCCACCCGCGCCAGGGGCGCCGGGCCGGTCACCAAGCTGATCATGGACAAGTTCTTCGGCCTGTTTGACGGGACCACTGAAGATCGCTGGGGCTGGCTGGATCATATCAAGCCCGCCTCGGCGCCGGCGATTCCCGGCGCCGCCCCGACACCCCCCTCCACGCCGCGCCGCAAAGCGAGCTGATCTTATGGCCAAGACCCTGTTTGAAAAGATCTGGGACGCCCACCAGGCGGTCGCCGAAACCCAGGCGGCGCCGGGCGTTCTGTATATCGACCTGCACCTGATCCACGAGGTGACGAGCCCCCAGGCCTTCAAGGCGATCGAGGATCGCGGCCTCACCGTGCGCCGTCCAGAGCTGACCTTTGCGACGCTGGATCACGCCACGCCCACCACGCCGCGCGCGCCGGGCGCCAAGCCGATCTACGCCACCAAGGCCGCTGAAAGCCAGGTGCGCCGGCTGGAGGATAATTGCCGCCGGCACGGCGTGCGGCTGGCCGGATGGGACAGCGAGGACCGCGGCATCGTCCACGTCATCGGGCCGGAGTTGGGCCTGACCCAGCCGGGCCAGACCATCGTCTGCGGCGACAGCCATACCGCCACCCACGGCGCGTTCGGCGCGCTCGCCTTCGGCATCGGCACTACCGAGGTGGGCCATGTGCTGGCCACCCAGTGCCTGTTGCAGCGCCGCCCCAAGACCATGCGCGTCACCGTGGACGGCGAGCTGCGCGCCGGCGTCTCGGCCAAGGACTTGATCCTGGCCATCATCGCCGAGCTGGGCGCGGGCGGCGCCTCCGGCCATGTCATCGAATACGCCGGTTCGGGCATCGAGGCGCTCTCCATGGAGGAGCGCATGACGGTGTGCAACATGTCCATCGAAGCCGGCGCCCGCGCCGGGCTGATCGCGCCGGACGAGACCACCATTGATTATCTGCGCGGCCGCAAATACGCCCCCAAGGGCGCCGCCTTTGAAGCCGCGCGGACGCGCTGGGCGCGGCTGAAATCCGATCCGGGCGCCCTGTTCAACGCCGAGGTCCGCATGGACGGAACGAAGATCTCTCCCATGGTCACCTGGGGCGACAGCCCGGACATGGCCGCGCCGGTGGACGCCACCGTTCCCAAGCCGAGCGGGCCGGAGACCGAGCGTGCTCTTGAGTATATCGGCTTCAAGCCGGGCGAAGCGCTGCTGGGCGAAGCCATCGACGCGGTCTTCATCGGCTCATGCACCAACGCCCGCCTGTCCGATCTGCGCGAGGCGGCCGCCGTCATGGCCGGCCGGCACGTGAAGGCGGGCGTGCGCATGCTGGTGGTGCCGGGATCAGAAGCGGTCAAGCGGGCCGCCGAGGCGGAGGGGCTCGACGCCATCTTCACCACCGCTGGCGCGCAATGGCGCGAGCCGGGCTGTTCCATGTGCATCGCCATGAACGGCGATTCCGGCCGGCCGGGCGAGCGCATCGTCTCCACCTCCAACCGCAATTTCGCCGGCCGCCAGGGCAAGGGTGTCCGCACCGTCCTGGCGAGCCCCGCCACTGCGGCGGCGTCCGCCGTCGCCGGCGCCATCGCCGATCCGCGCCGCATCCTGGAGGCGAGCCATGCTCAGTGAACCGATCAAGACCATAAAGAGCCGGACCTTCGTCCTGCGCGAGGCCAATATCGACACCGACCAGATTATTCCTGCGCGGTTTCTGACCACCACCGGGCGGGAGTCGCTGGCCGACGCCTGCTTCGCCGACTGGCGGCGCACCGAGTCCGGAAATCCCGCGAACCATCCGCTGGCGACGCTGGACACCGCCCACAGCGCCATCCTCGTGGCCGGCGATAATTTCGGCTGCGGCTCCTCGCGTGAGCATGCGCCCTGGGCGCTGAAGGATTTCGGCTTTAAGGCCGTGATCACCAGCCGTGCCGCCGACATCTTCAAGTCCAACGCCTGGCGCAACGGTCTTCTGGTTTGCGAGATCGACGAGGCCGCCCACGCCGCCCTGCTGGACCGGCCGGGCGCGCAGGTGGAGATCGACGTGGAGGCGCAGACCGTCACCGCCGGCGACATCTCCGCCCGCTTCACGCTGGAGCCGTTCGCGCGCACCTGCCTTCTGGAGGGCGTCGATCCGCTGGGCTTCATACTGGGCCAATCAGACGCCATCGCCGCCTTCGAGGCGCGCGCCCAATGAGCCATAAGATACTGATGCTGCCCGGCGACGGGATCGGTCCGGAAGTCGCTAAGGCCGCAAAGCTCTGCCTTGAAGCCGCAGCGTCTGCCGAAGGCCTCGATCTCGCCTTTGACGACGCGCCGTTCGGCGGCGCCGCCATCGATCAGGCCGGAACGCCTCTGCCCGATGAGACCCTGTCCAAGGCCAAGGCCGCCGATGCGATCTTTCTGGGCGCTGTGGGCGGACCGGCCTGGGACGATGCGCCCGAGCGGCCCGAGAAAGGCTTGCTGGGCATTCGCAAGGCGCTGGGGTTGTTTGCAAACTTGCGTCCGGTGAAGGTGTTTGAAGGGCTGGAGGATCTTTCACCGCTGAAAGCCGACCTTGTGCGCGGCGCCGACGTTCTGATCGTACGCGAGCTCACCGGCGGGCTGTATTTCGGCGAAAAGCGCGAGGGCGAGGACGAAGCCTTCGACGGCTGCGCCTATTCACGAGACGAGGTGGCGCGCATCGCCCGCATCGCGTTTCGCGCCGCCGCAGGGCGCAAGGGGCGCTTGACCAGTGTGGACAAGGCCAACGTGCTGGCGACCTCAAGGCTCTGGCGGCGCACGGTGACTGCACTCGCGGGCGACTTTCCCGGCGTGGCGCTGGACCATCTCTATGTGGACGCGGCCGCCATGGCGCTGGTGACGGGGCCGGCGCGGTTCGACGTCATCGTCACCGAAAACCTGTTCGGCGACATCCTCTCCGACGAGGCCGCGGTGATCGCCGGCTCCATAGGCCTTCTCGGCAGCGCGAGCCTCGGGCTCGAAGGCCCTGGCCTGTTCGAACCGATCCACGGGTCCGCCCCGGACATCGCCGGCAAGGGAATCGCCAATCCGTCAGGCGCCATAGCCAGCGCCGCCATGCTCCTGCGCCACGGCCTGGGCGAAGACGCCGCCGCCGACCGCCTCGACGCGGCGCTGGAAGCCGAGCTGAAATCCGGCGAACGCACGGCGGATCTTGGCGGAAGCGCCGGGACCATGGCGTTCGCCGAGCGCGTGGCGGAGCGGGTGGCGCGGGTGAAGGCGGCGGCCTAGCTGTCGTCGCCCACCGGCACATCGGCTCTGGCGTCGGCGCGTCCGCGTCCGTAGCGCGAGATGAAAAAGAAGGCCAGGGCGCCCAGATAGCCGCCGACCACCAGAACGCCGGCGACCACGCCCAGGTTGGCGGCCTGCTCGCCCGGGCCGCGCATGGGCCCGAGCCAGGCGAGGTCGCCGCCGGGTGCGCTGGTCTGGGCGATGTGACGGCCAAGATGGCCGAAATCGGCGAAAGCGAACACGACGCCGGATCCCACGCCCATTGCGCCCAGCGTGAACAGGATCAGAAACATCGCGGCGACCGCGCGGCTCATGCGCGCTGCGAGAAACCAGCTGGCCGTAATCGTGGCGAACAGCAGGGTCATGTAATTGGCGAAGATAAAGTTCGCGGCTCCGAGAAACTCAACGAACAAAATCCCCTTTTCAAAATCGGTCATGGCGCTCCCCCTTAGACCCGGAGTGTCGCCGCATCTGCGCAGAGCGCAAGAAAAACCCCGCCGCCGGATCGCTCCGTCCGGGGCCTCCATGGCGGGTGCGCATGCCGCGCGGTTCTCAGCCCGGCCCGGCATAGAGCGTTTGCGTGACGCCTTGATCAGGCGTATCGCACTGACCTCAACTGAAACCCCGCCGCTGCGGACCTTCATTCATGACCTATTGCGTCGGCCTTCGCCTGGACCAGGGCCTGGTCTTCATGTCCGACACCCGCACCAATGCCGGCGTCGATAATATTTTCACATTCCGCAAGATGTTCACCTGGACCAATCCGGGCGAGCGCATCATCACCTTGATGACGGCGGGCAATCTGGCCACCACCCAGGCCGTGGTCAGCATCCTCAACGAGCGCATGAAAGCGCCGGAGGACCGCCAACCCACCGTACTGCACGCCGGGACCATGTTTCAGGTCGCCAAGCTGATCGGCGAGGTGCTGCGCGAAGTGGTGCAGAGCCAGAGCGAAAAAGGCCCCGAAAGCGATTCCACCTTCAGCGCCACGGTGATCGTGGGCGGCCAGATCGCCGGCTCCGCGCCGCGCCTTTTCCTGGTCTATCCCGAAGGTAATTTCATCGAGGCCAGCGATGAAAACCCGTTCTTCCAGATCGGCGAGACCAAGTATGGCCGGCCGATTCTTCTGCGGGGGTATCGAAAGGACATGAGTTTCGAGGCGGCGGTGAAGCTGCTGCTTCTGTCCTTCGACTCCACGCTCAAAGCCAATCTCTCCGTCGGCATGCCGCTCGACCTTCAGACCTATCGCGAGGGCGCATTTGATGGCTGGCGCGAAAAGCGGTTCGAGCCGGATGACCCCTATTTCAGCTATCTGTCGCGCGGCTGGGGCGACGCGCTGAACACCGCGATCAACTCGCTGGATGATTTCAGCTTTGAGGCAGGTGACGGGAATTCCTGACCGGCATGGCTACGGGATCTCAGGCGTCACACAATTAAGCCCGATCCTGAATCTCTGGAGATCCCGGATAGCGCACAGCGCTTCCGGGATGACAGGGTTGGGCATGCTTGTATGTGCTGATCTGAGGCTACGCTCCTGAGTTGACCAAACAAAAACCCCGCCGGCTTTCACCGGCGGGGCTCTTCATGGGTCTATGTCAGCGCAGTCTAGAAGCGTTCGATGGCCACCGCTGTGGCTTCGCCGCCGCCGATGCACAGTGAGGCGACGCCTTTTTTCACGTCCTTCTGCTCCATGGCGGAGATCAGCGTGGTCATGATCCGCGCGCCGGAGGCCCCGATCGGGTGACCCAGGGCGCAGGCGCCGCCATGGATGTTGATGATGTCATGGGCGATTCCCAGCTCCTTCATCGCGATCATCGGCACCACGGCGAAGGCTTCGTTGATCTCCCACAGATCCACGTCGTTCACCTGCCAGCCGGCTTTCTCCAGCACCTTGCGCATGGCGGGCACCGGGGCGGTGGTGAAATAGGCCGGCTCGTGGGCGTGGGCGGCGGTGGCGGTGATCTTGGCCAGCGGTTTCAGGCCGCGGCGCTCGGCCTCGGACAGACGCATCATCACAAGGGCC
Source organism: Apolloniradiicaulis salifontis (assembly GCF_053756655.1). NCBI lineage: Bacteria > Pseudomonadati > Pseudomonadota > Alphaproteobacteria > Maricaulales > Maricaulaceae > Apolloniradiicaulis > Apolloniradiicaulis salifontis. The sequence goes on along the minus strand of NZ_CM132387.1, from coordinate 2,481,463 downwards.
GCCGCGCCGTCGGAGATCGCCGAGGCGTTGGCCGCCGTCACCGTGCCGTCGGGGCTGAAGGCGGGCTTCAGGCTCGGGATTTTGTCCGGGCGCGCGCGGCGGGGCAGCTCGTCGGTGTCGACGACCGTTTCGCCCTTGCGGTCCTTGATGGTGATCGGCGTGATCTCGCGCTTGAAGGCGCCGCTCTCGGTGGCCTTGATGGCCCGCGCCAGGGTCTCCAGAGCGTAAGCGTCCTGGTCCTCGCGGGTGAACTGGTTCTCCCGAGCGATCATGTCGGCGTAGACGCCCATGGCCTTCTTTTCATAGGCGTCTTCAAGCCCGTCCTGGGCCATGTGGTCCTTGATCACGTCATGGCCGTACTTAAAGCCGGTGCGGTGATTGGGCAGCAGATGCGGGGCGTTGGTCATGGACTCCATGCCGCCGGCCACGATGACGCTGGCGTCGCCCGCCGCGATGGCCGAACGGCCGAGAATCGCCGCCTGCATCCCTGAACCGCACATCTTGTTCAGGGTGGTGGCCTCCACCGATTTGGGCAGGCCCGCCTTGATGGCCGACTGGCGGGCCGGGGCCTGGCCCTGGCCGGCGCCGAGCACGTTGCCCATCAAGATCATGTCCACGTCCTCGCCCGCCACGCCGGCTTCGGCCAGGGCGGCCTTCACCGCCTCGGCGCCCAGCTCGTTGGCCGACAGCGCGGAAAGCTCGCCCAGCAGGCCGCCCATGGGGGTGCGCGCCATGCCGACGATGACGATCGGATCTTCAGATGCCATGGTCCGTCTCCTCAAGACTTCTTGTTCAAGGCCGTCAGGCCCCCTTGGAATTTGGCGCCAAATGAGACCTTTACCCCGCAGCGCGTCAAGTCCGCTCGCATCCGCAATATCAAGGCTGAGGCCTCGGCCGCACCTGCGCGACGGGGCGGAGGCCCTTGCCGGGTTGGGGGTTCTGGGGGTTTGCGCCGTGGTCCTCGCTCATGGGTCGCCGGTGCTTCACATTGACGTTTCCTTCCCCGCGGCTCGCGCCGAGCCAGGACGAACAGCCCTCATCGCGCTGATCGCCCTGATCGTTCCGGCCTTGGGCGAGGAGCTGGTGTTTCGCGGGGTGCTGCAGCCCTCGCGCATGGACGGGGCGCGGACGGTCGTGCGATCGGGCCTGAGCCTCGCCGCTTTCGTCGCGTGGCATCCGGTGCAGGCCCAGCTCGGCCTGCCAAGCGCGCAGGCGGTGTTCCTGGACCCGGCCTTCCTGGCCATGGCGGGGGTGCTGGGTCTGGTTTGCACCGCACTGGTGCATCGCTCGGGGAGTGTGTGGACGGCGGTGTTCGTGCACTGGGCCGTGGTGGTGGTCTGGAAGGCGGGCGAGCCCTTTCCCGGACCGCCAGGCGCAGGCTAAAAACGAAATCATGGCGCACGACCACGATCACTCCCACGGGCACGGCGAGGCTCACCACCACCACGCCGCGGTGAGCGAAACCAATGAGCGGCGCGTGCTGATCGCGGCGGTCCTGACCGGCGGGTTCATGCTGGTGGAGCTCATGGGCGGGCTGATCACCGGATCGCTGGCGCTGCTGGCCGACGCGGCTCACATGCTCACTGATTTCGCGGCGCTGTTCCTGGCCTGGCTGGCCTTCCGCCTGTCGCGCCGGCCCGCCGACGCGTCGCGCACCTATGGCTTTGACCGGCTGCAGATCCTGGCCGCTTTCGCCAACGCCGTAACGCTCATCGTGTTGGTGATCTGGATCGGCGCGGAGGCGGTCATGCGGCTGCTGGACCCCGAGCCCGTGCTCGCCTCGGGCATGCTGGTGGTGGCGGCGCTGGGTCTGGCGGTTAATATCGCCGCCTTTGCCGTCCTGCACGGCGCCGACCGGGAGAATCTCAATATCCGCGGCGCGCTGGCCCATGTGATGGGCGATCTTCTGGGTTCGGTGGCGGCGCTGATCGCCGCCGGAGTGATCCTCGCCACCGGCTGGACGCCCATCGATCCGCTCCTGTCCCTGCTCATCGCCTGCCTGATCGCGGTGAGCGCGGTGCGGCTCCTGCGCGACTCAGGCCGGGTGCTGCTGGAGGCCGCGCCGCGCGGCGTCGACCCCGAGGCGATCCGCGCCGATCTCATGGCGCAGGTGGCCGGGGTGGAAGACGTGCATCATCTCCACGTCTGGTGCCTCACTCCGGAGCGGCCCATGGCGACCCTGCACGTGCGCGTCCATGAGACCGCAGACGTGAGCGAAACGCTCAGCGCCGTGAAGCGTCGCCTCACGCAGGAATTCGGGCTCAACCATGTAACCGTGGAAATTGAAACCGGCGTGTGCGCGGACCAGATTGAATGCTGATCTTGAACGAATTTTCCTGAATTAAAACAGGCGAATATCGACTTTCTTCAACGGTTCGCCGCTTCGTTAAGCTGACGGCAAGCAATCTCGCCCATAACGATACCCACTGCGCAGGCGAGGGCGGACTACGCCCCGTACGGTGCAGGTGATTGGGTGTTGGAGTCCTGTTCTCGAAAGAGCGGGCGTTAGAATAGGGTTGGGTGTGAGCCATGAAAAAGTTTGCTGGTGTCTTCGCCGCCGTGTCCATGCTGGCGGGTCTGCAGGCGGCGCCTGCCTTCGCGCAGGAGCGTGAACTGGTCGAAGCGGAAGCGCCTGAGTTTCCCCGCGCCGCAGAGCGTCGGTCGATCGAGGGCCATGTGGTCGTTCGTTACAATGTGAGCCCGGAGGGTGTCGTTTCCGACGTGGAAGTCGTTGAAGCGACCCCGGCCGGCATCTTCGAGCGCGCGGTGATGCGCGCCCTTGAAAGCTGGCGCTATGTCGCCGCAGCGGAGCCCACCGAAGGGGTCGAACGCCGCTTCGACTTCGCCTTCGCAGAGTAAGATTTCGGTCTGACGAGGCGGCGCGGGACACAAAGAAGCCCGCGCCGCTTTTTCAGGCCTTGAGTTATTAACCATACCGGGGGATTCAGGCCATGGCCGTCCAGCTACAATCCGTACGTACAAGATTGATCGCGGCCTTCGCCGGGATCATCGCCCTGTCCCTCGCCGGCGTCGCCGCCGGCGTTTTCGCGTTCATGGGCGCCAAGGGTGCTCTGGACGTGGTGGTGGAAGAGACCGCGCCGCGCACCGCCGCGGCCCAGGCGCTCAACGCCGCCTCGAGCGCCATCGCCGGTGAACTCGCCGCGTTTTCCCGCTCGCGCGACGCAGTGGACATGCAGGTCTCCGCCTCGCGCCTGGATACGCTGATGGAGGACGCTTCCACGGCGGTCGCCGGTCTTCGCGAAAGCGGCATGGCGCCGGCGCGGGTGGCCGAGCTGGAAGCAGCCGTGGGCGAAGTCGCCGACGCGGTTGAGGCCGCCGCTGGCCCTGTGGAGGCGAAGTTGTCGGCCACCGACGTGCGCGAGGCTGGTATGCGCGGCGCGCTGCGCGACCGGGCCGAAGCGTCCCTGGCGCTGGAGGCCACGCTGGATGAAACCACCGACCCGGCCGATATCGAAACATTGCTGCGCGCCAACATGGCGCTGAATCTGGCGGTCGCCCGTTATGCCGAGCTGTCCGGCGCGGCCAGTCAGGACGAGGTGGACGCCGCGCGCGAGGCGTTCGATTTCGCCGCCGACGAGCTGTCCATCAATCTGGCCATTCTGGGCGGTGTGGTGACCGACGCGATCCGCACGCCGTCCGAACGGCTGTTGGCGCGCGCCCAGGGCGATCAGGGCCTGTTCGCCCTGCGCCGCGCCGAGTTGGCGCGCATCGCAGAAGTGGATCTGCTGGTGGAGGAGGCGCGCATCATGGACGCGGCCCTGGCTCAGCTAGTGGACGCCACGCGCGTGTCCGCGCTCGAGGATCAGGCCGGCGCCAGCGCGTCGGGCCAGGCGGCGATCGCCGCGGGCCAGATCACGATGATCGTCTTTGCTCTGCTTTCCGTCGCCGCCGGCGTGGCGATTATCTGGCTCTATGTGAGCCGCAACCTCTTGGCGCGCCTTATCGGTCTCACCGACGCCATGAAATCGCTCGCCGGCGGGACGATCGGTGAAGAACTTGCGTCGGACGGCAGCGATGAGCTCTCCGACATGGCGCGCGCCGTCAACGTGTTCCGCCAAAACGCCATCGAACGCCGGCGTCTCGAGGCCGAACGCGGCGAGGACGAAGCCGCCCGCGCCGAGCGCACCCGAGCCATTGAGGCGTTGATCGCCAGCTTCGAGGAGGTCTCCAGCCGGGCGCTCTCCAAGGTTGGCGACGCCGCCAAAGAGATGGACTCGGCCGCCTTGGCGCTGGACCAGTCTTCGCGCGGCGCCAGCGAGACCACGGCTCAGGTGAACGCTTCCAGCACGCGCGCCGCCGAGAATGTGGACACCGTGGCCGCCGCCGCCGAGGAGATGACCAGCTGCATCGCCGAGATCGCCCAGCAGATCGCGCGCTCCACCGAGATCGCCCAGGACGCCTCCGATCAGGTGCAGCAGACCAATGGCGACGTTGCGGCGCTGAACGACGCGGCCGCCAGGATCGGCGACATCGTCAACCTGATCAACGCCATCGCCGAGCAGACCAATTTGCTGGCCCTGAACGCCACCATCGAAGCGGCGCGGGCCGGCGAAGCGGGCAAGGGATTTGCGGTGGTGGCCAGCGAAGTGAAAGCGCTCGCCGAACAGACCAGCAAGGCGACCAGCTCGATCTCTGACCAGATCGGCGGGATTCNGCCACCGGCAAGGCGGTGGAGGCCATGAGCTCCATCTCCCAAGTGATCGGGGAGATGAACACCATCGCCTCGGCCATCGCCGCAGCCATGGAAGAGCAGCGCGCCGCCGCCAGCGAGATCACAAGGGCGGCTCAGGAGGCCGCCACCGGAACGCGCGACGTGTCCGGCTCGATCGCAAAGGTGGACGCCGCAGCCAGCGAAACAGGCCAATGCGCCGCCCAGGTCTCCAGCGCTTCGGGAGCGCTGAACACCGAAGCGGAGGGGCTGGAAAAGGCGGTGAAGCAATTCCTCGCCGGCGTGCGAGCGGCATAGCGCGCGGCCAGGAGGGCCGGCCAGATCGGAGCGGGAGCGGGCGCGGCGTCAGCTGCGCCCGTTTTCGCATCAGGGCGCTTTACCCCGCCACTGAAACTCGCGCAGGCAAGGCCGCCGCAAGCGCTTGCGCCGCCGCGCGCGCGACGCTATACGCCTCCCTCCGCCGCGCCGACCGCTGGTCGCCGCGCAGGGCATGGCTGGGTAGCTCAGCTGGTTAGAGCGCACGACTCATAATCGTGAGGTCGGGAGTTCAAGTCTCCCCCCAGCTACCATGCTTCCTGATTTGAAAAGCCGGCGTCTCGAAGCGGGGCTGGTTTGCGCGTTTTAGCCGGGTCCGGCGCCCTTTGCGCGCCCGCAGGCGGACTGAAGCCCAAAGCCGATCAGGCGCTGCGCGGATGGCGCAATGGCCTGACTCTCAAGGGTCGGGCAGGCATGGCGTTGCCGTTCAGGGCTTTTCCCTTATACTGTGCGGCATGTGCGAAGCGCGCCTTGCAAGTGCGGCGCGCCCCGGTCGATTTTCCAGCCGGGGGTTTGACCGACCGATGACACAGGGGTCGTCGGCCGGTGTTCTGGACTGCGGCGGACAAGGCTTTGAGCGCCGTGCGTCGCCGCTTCTACGTCGTGAAATACGCGCAAGCAGGGCGGAGCCGCGCGCCGCCGGCCTTTGATGTTCGAGCTTACTTACCAAGGAGCCTGTCATGGCGACCACCGACACCCCGATGAGCGCACCGGTGCGCAAAGACAAGATCAGCCAGACCAATGAGGTGGCGCGAGCCATCATCGGCGCTGAAGACGATGCGCGTCAGGCCAAGACTGACCGCCTGCGTGCGGCGCGTCTGAAAAAAGAAGCCAAGGAAGCCAAGGAAGCCGCTGCTGAACCGGCCAAGCCTGCAAAGCCCGTTGCCAAGAAAGTGCGCCGCATCAAGGTCTAGGATAGACCTCTGCAACCGCCCGCGCGCCGCTCAGACTGGCGCGGGCCGGTTGCATCGGCGGTTTAATCCGCGCCCAGAGACAGAAGCAGATACGCCATCACCGGGACTGCAAGCATCGCCGGGATGACCAGGACTGCAAATCCGAACAGCGCCACCATCAACGCCATGAACAGGGCGATGTTGAGCATGAAAAGCGGCCCTGCAGCATGCGGGTCGTTCGCCACTTCACGCAGCATGTGACCAAAGACCGGCGTGGCCAGAGCCGCCCGGCCGACAAGGCCGGCTGCGCGCCGCGCCAGGCCCGCCGGATGCACCAGCAGGGCGTCGATGGAGCGCGCGCGCCGCGCTCCGGCCATGATCAACGCCATCGCGATCCCGGCTCCAGCCACCGCCGCCGCCGCCGCGAGGCCCTCTCCCACGCTGTAGACCCAGACAAAGCCCGCCGCCGCCAGAATCGCGGTCACCGGCGCCATGGCGCGCTGCACTGCGCGCGCCGGACGCCACACAGGAAGCGCCTCGCCGGCCTGACCGGCCATGGAGTTGGCCACGAAGGCCAGCCCCGCAATGTAGTGAAACACCACTAGCGGGATCGATACGGCCACAAGCGCGAACGCCGTGGGGCTGTCGAAAAACCCCGGCTTGGGGCCTGGAAACACCGTGAACAGACCCGCCCAGAGGGCGAAAGGCAGCAGCATGAAGCCGCCAAGAGCGTAGGGGATGAAGCGCATGAAACCCTCTCAAGCCAGTGACCAGGCCTGATTTAAGGGCTCTGCTGCGCCGCACAATAAAGATCGATGCGACCCAAAAGCGCTTACTGTAAGTGGGGTTTTTAGCGTCCCCATGCAAACAATCGCAGATATGCGGCCGTCCAGCGCCTCACCCCAGAGCCGCTTTTCGTCCCTCCATCAGGTCATCGACGACGCCGGGATCTGCGAGGGTGGAGGTGTCGCCCAGCTTGTCGAACTCGCCCTCGGCGATCTTTCGCAGGATGCGGCGCATGATCTTGCCCGAGCGGGTTTTCGGCAAAGCCGGGGTGAACTGGATCACGTCCGGGCTCGCCACCGGGCCGATCTCCTTTCTCACATGGTCCTTGAGGGCCTTTTCAGTGTCCTTGGTGGGCTCCACCCCGTCGATGAGGGTGACATAGCAATAGATGCCCTGGCCCTTCAGATCATGGGGATAGCCCACTACCGCGGCTTCGGCGACGAGCGCGTGGAGCACAAGGGCGCTTTCGATTTCGGCCGTGCCCAGGCGATGGCCGGAGACGTTGAGCACGTCGTCCACCCGGCCGGTGATCCACCAGTATCCGTCGGCGTCGCGCCGCGCCCCGTCGCCGGTGAAATAGACGCCGGGATAGGCGGAGAAATAGGTCTCGAAGAAGCGCTGATGGTCGCCATACACCGTGCGCATCTGTCCCGGCCATGACCCTTCCAGCACCAGATTGCCTTCCTGGGCGCCGGTGTCTGAGAGGCGGTTTCCTTCCGCGTCCATGAGGGCGGGCTTCACCCCGAACATGGGAAAACTCGCCGCACCGGGCTTCAGCGCATGGGCGCCGGGCAGGGCGGTGATGAGGTGGCCGCCGGTTTCGGTCTGCCACCAGGTGTCCACGATGGGGCAGCGCCCGTCGCCGACAACCTCGTGATACCAGCGCCAGGCCTCGGGATTGATCGGCTCGCCGACACTGCCCAGCAGGCGCAGGGACGAGCGGTCATGCTGCTTCACCGGCTCGTCGCCCATGCGCATGATCGCGCGGATGGCCGTGGGGGCGGTGTAGATCACCGACACCTTGTGCTTGGCCACCACGCGCCAGGCCCGGTCCGGTCCCGGCCAGGTGGGCACGCCCTCGAACATCACCGATGTGGCGCCGTTGGCCAGGGGTCCGTAGACGATATAGCTGTGCCCGGTCACCCAGCCCACATCGGCGGTGCACCAGAACACGTCCTCCTCGCGATGATCGAACGTGTAGGCGTGGGTCATGGCGGTCCACAGAAGATAGCCGCCGGTGGTGTGCAGAACGCCCTTGGGCTTCCCCGTGGAGCCTGAGGTGTAGAGGATGAACAGCGGATCCTCCGCTTTCATGGGTTCCGGCTCGCACTTGGAGTCCACCTCCAGGCCCAGCTCGTGGTGCCAGTGGTCGCGGCCCTCCACCCAGGCCACGGCTGCGCCGGTATGGCGCACGCACAGCACCGCCTTCACCCCGCCGCAGATCTCGATCGCCTTATCGACATTGTCCTTGAGCGGCACGCCGCGCCCGCCGCGCACGCCCTGGTCGGCGGTGACGACGAATTCGCTGCCGCAATCCTCGATCCGGCCCGCGAGCGCCTCGGGACTGAACCCGCCGAACACCACCGAGTGGACCGCACCGATGCGCGCGCACGCCAGCATGGCGTAGGCGGCCTCCAGGATCATCGGCATATAGAGCGTGACGCGGTCGCCCTTCTTCACGCCGATCTTCTTCAGCTCGTTGGCGAAGCGGCACACATGGTTGTGCAGCTGGGCGTAGGTGACGGCGTGGTGATAGGCCGGGTTATCGCCCTCCCAGATCAGCGCCACCTTGTTGGCGCGGGTCTTCAAGTGCCGGTCGATGCATTCATAACTGGCGTTAATGACCCCGTCCTCGAACCAGCGGACATGGAGATCATCCTGGTCAAAGCTCACATCGGAGATCTGCTCGGGCCGCGTGAACCAGTCCAGCCGCTTCAGCTCCTCGCGCCAGAACGCGTCGGGCTCCTCGATGGATTGCTTGTATTTCTGCGCGTAGATTTCAGGGGTTATGCGCGCATTGGCGAAGCTTTCAGGAACCGGATAAACGTCCTGGGCCATGGCGGTCTCCTCGCATGAGTGTCTGGGCGTATGCCGTCTCCGGGACCTTCGCGCGCCCGGCGGCCTGCGCGCAAGGGCGACCTTTGGCGGAGGCCCCGGTGTTGACCGCCTCGCGCGGCGGGCATACTTCAGCCGCTCTGCATTCCCGTCATCAAGAAGCGACCCGCCCCCATGACCGATCTCGTCCCGATCGCCCAATCCGCCAAGGCCTGGCCGTTCGAACAGGCGCGCGCCGTCCTGAAACGGGTGGAGAAGGCGGGCAAGACGGGCGAGGCGGTGATCTTCGAGACCGGCTACGGGCCGTCGGGGCTTCCTCATATCGGCACGTTCGGCGAAGTGGCGCGCACCTCCATGGTGCGCCACGCCTTTCGCGTGCTCACCGATGACCAGATCCCGACCCGGCTGATCTGCTTCTCCGACGACATGGACGGCATGCGCAAGATCCCGGGCAATCTGCCCAATCAGGAAATGCTGCACGCCAACATGGGCAAGCCGCTCACCGACGTGCCCGATCCGTTTGAAACCCATGAGGGCTTTGCGCAGCACAACAACGCCCGCCTGCGCGGTTTCCTGGACAGTTTCGGGTTCGATTACGAGTTCTTCTCCGCCACGCAGCAGTATCGCTCGGGCGCCTTTGACGACGCGCTTTTACGCGCGCTGGAGAAGTTCGACGCCATCATGGAGGTGATGCTCCCGACGCTGGGCGCGGAGCGTCAGGCGACCTACTCGCCCTTCCTGCCGATCTCGCCCACAACAGGCCGGGTGCTGTACGTGCCCATGAAGAAGGTGGACGCCAAGTCCGGCGAGATCACATTTGAGGACGAGGACGGGACCGACGTCACCCTGCCGGTCACCGGCGGGAACACCAAGCTGCAGTGGAAGCCCGATTTCGGCATGCGCTGGGCGGCGCTGGGCGTTGATTTTGAAATGTTCGGCAAGGACCACCAGGCCAACGCCCCGATCTACTCGAAAATCTGCAAGATCCTGGGCGTCGAGCCGCCGGTGCAGTTCGTCTACGAGCTCTTTCTGGATGACCAGGGCGAGAAAATCTCCAAGTCCAAGGGCAACGGCCTGTCGGTGGAGGAGTGGCTGCGCTACGCGCCCCAGGAGAGCCTGTCGCTCTACATGTTCACGAAGCCCAGAACCGCCAAGCGGCTGCATTTCGACGTCATCCCCAAGGCCGTGGACGAGTATCGCCAGCACCTGGCCGCCTATCCGGGGCAGGAGCCGGACAAGCAGATCGAAAACCCGGTCTGGCACATCCATGACGGGCATCCGCCGGACTCAGGCTCGTCGATCGGTTTTTCGCTGATTCTGAACCTGGTCTCGGCCGCCAATGTTCAGACAAGCGAGCAGCTATGGGGCTTCATCGAGCGCTATTCGCCCGGCGCCACGCCGGAGACCGAGCCCTTTGTGGACCGGCTGGCGGGCTATGCGATCGCCTATTACGAGGACTTCGTGAAGCCGTTCAAATCCTACCGCGCGCCCAGCGAGACAGAGCGCGCGGCCATGGAGAATCTGGTGGCGCGGTTCAAAGCTCTGGATCCGGCCGAGACTGATCCTGAAGTGATCCAGACCGAAGTCTTCGCCGCCGGAAAGGATCACGGGTTTGAACCGTTGCGCGACTGGTTCACGGCGCTCTACGAGGTGCTTCTGGGCCAGAGCCAGGGGCCGCGCTTCGGCGGGCTCGCCGCGCTCTACGGCGTGCCGGAAACCATTACGCTGATCGAGCGGGCGCTGGCCGGAGAGGATCTCCACGCCTGACCGGAAATTCCCTACTCGGGCCTATGGTTACCCAAGGCTGACCCTGCCGGGCACTTAGCTTTAAGACTCTTCGCGCTACATCCGATGACAGCATCAGCGGGTGGTTCATGCGTGTTATTTCCTGTCTCGTTCTCGAGCATAATCTGTGGCTTGTCCTTCTCGCCGGCCTCGTATGCGTGCTGGGATCAGCGGTTACGATCCGGCTCTATCGCGGCGTCTTGCGAAGCGAGGGCGCCAGCCGCCATGGCTGGCTTTTCCTCACATCGGTGAGCGCCGGCGCAGCGATCTGGACGACGCATTTCGTGGCGATGCTGGGCTATCAGCCGCCGGCGCCGGTGAGCTTTGACCCGGTTCTGACGCTTGTCTCCGGCCTTATCGCCATCGGCGGTGCGGCCATCGCCCTGCAGGCGGCGTCCAGCCTGCCCGGGCGCATGGGCCCGTATGTGGGCGGCGCTCTGCTGGGTCTGGCGATCGCGGCGATGCACTTTGTCGGAATGTTCGCCTATCGCGTCGACGGGCTGGTGAGCTGGAGCGCGCCCTATATCGCCGCTTCACTTGTGCTGTCGTGCGTATTCGCCGCGCTGGCGCTGGGCGCGGTGAAAGCGCGCGCCGCAACGCTGCTTCAGGCTGTCAGTCCCGCCGCGCTGCTGGTCACGGGAATCGTGGCGCTTCACTTCACGGGAATGGCCGCGTTTGAGGTCATCCCCATGGACGGCGTCAGCGCCGGGGCGGACGCGGCGGCGTTCCGGGCCATGGCGCTGGCGGTGGCGGTGGCCGGCCTCATCATCATCGGCACCGGGGTGTCGAGCTATCTCATCGACTCGCGCCGCATCGAGCAGAGCGACGAGCAGCTGCGCCACATGGCTCTGCATGATTCCCTCACCGGCCTGCCGAACCGGACGGCGTTCAACGACGAGCTCAGCGCGCGTATCGCGCGCGGGCGGTCGCTGGCGGTGATCGGCATCGACTTGAACCGGTTCAAAGAGATCAACGACGCCTGGGGCCATGAAGCCGGCGACCAGGTCTTGTGCGAGCTGTCCCGGCGCCTGCGCGCGGTTTGCGGCGAGCGCCACTTCCCCGCCCGGTTCGGCGGCGACGAGTTCGCCCTGATCGCCGCATTCGACGGCGAGGAGGCGCTGCAGGACCTGACCGCGCGCATCGAGCGGGCGTTCAACGACACCATCCGGTTTGATCATGTGGAGGTGTGCACGGGGGCGAGCCTGGGCGTGGCGGTGCATCCGCGTGACGGGGCCGATCCGCAAACGCTGGTGCGCAACGCGGATCTGGCCATGTACAAGGCCAAGCTCGATCCGCTGGAGACGGTGTGCTTCTACGATCCCGCCCTGGGCGAGAAGGTGCGCGAGCGCCGGGTGCTCGCCAGCGATCTCAGAAACGCCATCGCCCGTAACGAGCTGGCGCTCCATTACCAGATCCAGACCTCGATCCGCACCGGTGAGGTGATCGGGTATGAAGCGCTGCTGCGCTGGACCCATCCCGAACGCGGCTCGGTGCCGCCGGCCACGTTCATTCCACTCGCCGAAGCCAACGGGCTGATCCTGCCCCTGGGCGAATGGGTGCTGCGCCGGGCCTGCGCCGAGGCGATGGAATGGCGCGATCCGCTCAAAGTGGCGGTGAATCTTTCCGCGATCCAGCTCACCCACGCCGGGCTGCCCCATCAGATCCATCAGATCCTCATCGACACGGGCCTGCCCCCGGAGCGGCTGGAGATTGAGCTCACCGAAACCGCGCTCATCAAGGACAAGGCCCAGTCGCTTCACGTCATGCGTCAGATCAAGGCGCTGGGCGTGGCCGTGGCGCTGGATGATTTCGGCACCGGCTATTCCTCTCTGGACACTCTGCGGGCGTTCCCGTTCGACAAGATCAAGCTGGACAAGACCTTCACCGACGCGCTCACCGATGACGAGCGCACCCGTGCGGTGATCCGTGCGGTCCTGTCCATGGCGCGCACGCTGTCGATCCCGGTTCTGGCCGAAGGTATCGAGACCGAGCGCCAGCTTGACGCCTTGCGCGAGGAATCCTGCGACGAGGCCCAGGGCTTCCTTCTGGGTCGCCCAGCGTTGCTGGACGCGGCCACCATGAAGGCGCGGTCGGCGGCGCCGGTGGTGCGCTTGCGTTCAGCTTAAGGCCTCAGGCGGCGTCCGGGCCGGCCGGTTTCAGCCGCACTTCAAATACGCTGCCTTCGGGCCCGGTTGCAGCCAGCGTCACGTCGCCGCCCATAGTGCGGGCGAGTTCGCGCGCGATGGAGAGGCCAAGCCCGGTTCCGCCCGCAGAGCCGGAGCGCCCGAAAGGCTCAAACAGGGTTTCCGCGATCCGGTCGGGCACGCCGGGTCCGGTGTCGGCAAGGCTGAGGATGAGGGCCTCGCCCTCGCGCCGGCAATCGGCGTGGATCGCGCCGCCGTCGGGCATGGCCTGTACGGCGTTGCGCACCAGATTCAGCGCGATGCGGTGCAGGTGGTCGCGATCGGCGAGAACGCTGGCGGTCTCATCAATGGCGTTCGACCAGTCGGCCGCCCCCGTGGCGGCGAAGGCGTCGCCGGCGGCGTCGTCCACCGCGTCTTTCAAGCTCACGCGGCGCAGCTCGGGTTCGCGCTCCTTGGCGCGGCCGTATTCCAGCGTCTCCTCGCAAAGGCGCACCCCGCGATCAACGGCGCGCAGAAGGCGCGCGCCCATGCCCGCCACCCGCTCGTCGGCGTTCATGGCGAGCCGGTCAGAAACAAGCTGGGCGCTGGCCAGCACGTTTCGAAGATCGTGATTGATGCGCGCCACCGCGCCGCCCAGCGCGGCCAGGCGCTCCCTCTGGGCGAAGGCGGCGCGCACCTCGTCCTGCATGGAGGCGAGGGCGGCCTGAGCCTCCCCCAGCTCATCGGAGCGCTGCGGCCCGGGGGCGCGCCGGGCGGGATCGAGCGGATCTTCTGCAAAAGCGGTCATCGCCCGCGCCAGGCTGCGCATGGGCCGCACCAGCATGTAGAGGAGCACCACATAAAGAAGGCCGCCGGTCACCGCCGCGATGAACAGCGAGAGCAGCGCGATATTGCGCGAAAACACAAGTAAATCGGCTTTCAGCCCGGCTTCGGGCACGATGACGCTGATGCGCTCGTCGCTTCGGGTGCGCGGCTCGGCGATGATTCTGAGAAACCGGCCCTCCGGCGCGAACAGGGTGTGGCACACCGCCACCAGAGCGTCGAAAAAGCCCTCCTGGGTCAGATCGGCGGTGACGAGTTCTGCCTCCCCGATGGCGCCGCCCAGCACCAGCTCGTTGACGCCTTGCGTCACGCGGGACACCGCGACCACTTCGGCGCCGGCGAGAAGCTCGCGCACCATGTCCTCGCCCAGCTGCATGCCGCCGGCGCTTTCAGCGGCGAGGGCGGCGAGATGCGCGGAATCGGCCCGGTCCATCAGCCAGCCGGTGCGAAAGCTCGCGGCGCTGGGAAAGAAGATCAAAATCTCGGCCAGCAGGACGAAGGCCACCGACAGCGCCAGAAGCTTGCCGGGCAGGGACAACGCCCAGGCCCGCACGCCCGCCGTGACGCGCCGCACGCGCCCAGTGGTGCCAGGCGGCGTGCCGGCGTGGCTGTCCTGCGGCCCGTTCGTCATGCCCCCGCCGTTCGCTCCCCCGCCGTCTTGCGGCTAGTGGAATTGCGTCAAAAGCCCGGCCCAGGTTTTCGCCAGCGGGCCGAACACTGTGGGCTCGTAATACTTGCTAGCGGCGCGTTTGAACACTTCACCGCGTGTGGGATAGGGCGCGACAGGGCTGGTGAGGTCGCGCACCGAGCCCCCGGTGGCCATCACCGCCTGCGCGATCTGGATGAGGTCATCGGCGCGCGCTCCGGCGGCGTGGGCGCCCAGGATTTTGCCGCCCTTGCCGATCACCAGACGCCCGTCGCCCACCGTGTCCAGCTCGGCGATCGCGCGGTCATTCTCGGCGAAGGGGAAGCTCTTGACCGTCACCTTGTCGCCATGCTGCTCGCGCGCCTCGGCCTCGGTGAGCCCGATGCCGGCCAGCGGCGGATCGGTGTAGACCGCCTGAGGGATGAGCTGGCTTGATTGCTTTGTGGGCACGCCGAAATAAAGATTTCGCACGATCACCGAGCCATGCCAGCCGGCCAGATGGGTGAGGGCGCCCTTGCCCGCGATGTCGCCGGCGGCGAAGACGCGCTTGTTGGCGGTTCGAAGCTTGTCGTCGCAGACCACGCCGTTGGCGTCGGTCTCGATTCCGGCGGCCTCCAGATTGAGCCCGTCGAACACCGGCTCGCGCCCGATGGCCACCAGCAAGTGGGAGCCGCGAATGATCTCGCGCAGAGAGGTGGCGACCTCCACCCCGCCATCGTCGCTGCGGCGCACGCCGGTGGCGCGCACGCCCACCTTCACGTCCACACCGTCGGCGGCCAGTGATTGTGCGGCTATCGCGGCGTGGTCCGGCTCAAAGCGTGACAGGATGCGCCCGGCCTCCAGCAGCGTCACCCTGGAGCCCAGCCGCGCGAACGCCTGGCCCAGCTCGGTCCCGATCGGACCGCCGCCCATGATGATCAGATGCTCAGGCAGCGTCTCCACCGACCAGATCGTCTCATTGGTCAGATAGGGCGTATCCTCGATGCCGGAGATGCCGGGAATGCGTGCGCGGGTGCCGGACGCCAGCACGATGCGCCTGGCCTGCACCTCCACGCTGGCGGAGGCGACGGTCTTCTCGTCGATGAAGCGGGCGCGCTCGCGCACCACCTTAACGCCCATGCCTTCAAAGCGCTCCTGGCTGTCATTGGGCTCGATGGCGCGGATGGACTTGGCGATATTCTCGCGCACCTTGGCGAAGTCGACGCTGACCTCGCCGGTGGAGATTCCGTACCGGCCGGCGTGACGCACCGCATGGGCCTTGTGGGCGGCGGTGAGGATCGCCTTGGACGGCACGCAGCCATAGTTCAGGCAGTCGCCGCCCATCTTGTTCGCTTCAAACAGGACGACCTTGCGGCCCAGCATGGCGGCCCCGGCGCTGGTCACCAGCCCGCCTGAGCCTGCGCCGATCACGGCGAGATCGGCCTTGATGCGTTCGCGGCTCATTTATGCGTCTCCTTCAGCCGGCTTGGCCGGCGATGTCTTGCCGGTCACCCGCTTGTAGACCGCCGGCAGCACGGCGAGCAGGGCGAACACGATAAGGGCCAGGATAAGCTCCAGATCCAAAAGCTCTGTGAAGGAGGGGATGCCCTCGTCCACCACGCTGGAGAGCTTGCCGCCCACGGTGGCGTAGACATAGGCGCCCGGCGCCATGCCGATGAGCGAGGCGAGCACGAAGGCGCGCAGCGGCACATTCAAGAGCGCAGTCGCCAGATTGATCACGAAGAAAGGAAAGACCGGGATCAGGCGCAGGATCATCACATAGGTGAACGCGTCCTGGGAAAACCCGTCCTGAAGCTTCTTCACATAGCCTGGAAACTTGTTTCGCACCCAGTCTGCAAACGCGTAGCGGGCGGCCAGGAACAGGATCGTCGCGCCGATCGTGGCCCCGAGAAGCGCCACCCCGGCGCCCAGCCAGGGCCCGAAAAGGAAGCCCGCGCCCAGCGTGAACCAGATCGCACCCGGCACCGAGACCGAGACGGCGAGGGCGTAAAAGGCGAGATACGCCAGCGCCGCCAGCCAGAGATTGGCCTCCACATAGCCGGTGAGATCGCGCAGAAGGGCCGACGCGGCCTCCGGGTTCAGATATTGCTGACCGCCCAGCGCGAAGAACAGCGCCAGGCCGGCGCCGAGTGCGGCCAGCGGAAGCAGGCGTTTCCAGAGCGGTGTCGATTTCCCTTCGCCGCCGTCCGGCGCGTCGTTTTTGGCGCTCATGTCTGTCGTCCTTCTCGGTCTCGATCCTGTCAGGCTGGCATATAGCCTTACGCGGCGATAGCGATAGTCACGACCCGCGCACGCGGTGTCACCAACGCGTGAACGGGCGTAACGCATTAACGCCCGGCGCGTGGTGTGGGCGCGCAATATGAACGGGTTCAGGACCGCGAGCCGGGTTTCCACGGGTCTCGCGCGGCGCCGCCGGTCCCAAGCGGCGGGACATCTCCGGGATAACCGGCCCGGAGGCGGCCTCCGGACTCACTCGCCGTGCTTGACTGGACGGAGCCCGTCCCGTACAAACCGCGCCTCTAATTTGAGCCGCCGGGGGACCGGCCGCTGATCCCGATGGGAGAACCACCGTGAAACGTACATTCCAGCCTTCGAAACTGGTTCGCGCCCGCCGCCACGGTTTCCGTTCGCGCATGGCCACCAAAGCCGGCCGTCAGATCGTCGCGCGTCGCCGTTCCAAAGGCCGCAGCCGTCTTTCGGCCTAAGGGCTGACCGGCATCCTGACCGCCTACCCGAATCGCGCCGCGCGGATCACGCTGCGGCGCGATTTTTTACGTGCGCGCGAAGCCCCGCGCCAGGCCCGCCCCGGCGTGGTCATCCAGATGCGCGCGCGGGCCGACGATAGCGACGGTCCGGCGCGCGCGGGTTTCACCGCCACCAAGAAGATCGGAAATGCGGTTGTCCGAAACCGCGCCAAGCGCCGCCTGCGTGAGGCGGCCCGCCTGCTTTTACCCCTCCACGGGCGGGCTGGAACCGATTATGTGTTCATCGCACGGGCTGCGACGCCGGAGCGCGCCTGGGCGGCCTTGCTTGACGATGTGGAAAGCGCATTGGTAAGCCTCGCGCGCCGCGCACACGCCAGCGCGCACCCGACACAATAAAGGCTGCGCCTGGCGCGCCCGGCAGGTAAGGACCGCTTTCGTGGGTGAATATCGCAATCTGATCATCGCAGTCGTCGTACTGATGGTGTTCATGCTGGGCTATCAGGCCTTCGTTCTGGATCCCATGGCCGAGCGCCGCCAGTCCGAACGGGCCGCCGCCGGCGAAGTCACGGCCCAAGGAGATGACGCGCCCACCGCCGCGCCTGACAGTTTTGGCGCCGCCGACGCCGCCGTCCCGGTCTCGCGCGAGCAGGCGCTCGCCAGTTCCCAGCGCATTCCGGTGCGCACCGATGCGGTCTCCGGCTCCATCAATCTCACCGGCGCGCGCTTTGATGATCTCGACCTTCTACGCTACGACACCGAGCCGGACAGCGGCATCCCCGTCACTCTGCTGACCCCTGAAGGCTCGCCTGGCGGCCATTACGCCGCCGCAGGCTGGCTTGGCCAGGTGGACGGCCTGCCGGGCCTCTCGGCGCAATGGAGCCTGGTGCAGGGCGAGGTGCTCACCCCCACAAGCCCTGTCGTACTGCAGTACGCCGCCGGTGATCTGGTGTTCCGCCGCACCATCGAGGTGGACGAGGATTATCTGTTCACCGTCACAGACCAGGTGTCCAACCAGTCCATGTCGGCGGTGGCGCTGCGCCCCTACGCCCTGGTGCGCCAGGAGGGGGTTCCGGCTGACCTGCAGAACTTCTTCATACTGCACGAAGGCGCTGTCGGCGTCGTCGGTGAGGAGATGTTCGATCGCAAGTTCGGCAAGATGGAGAACGAGGGCCGCGGCGACCTGACCGAACGCACCGGGCAGGGCGGCTGGATGGGTCTGACTTCGAAATACTGGCTCGCCGCCGTGGCGCCGGAGGGCGCGCCCCAGGTGCGCGGCCAGTTCCGCGTTCTCGACCGGCCCGGCAACCCGGTGTTTGAATCCAACTATCTCGCTGAGGCGGTGACCATTCCTCCCGGCGAGGCGATCACCAACGTCTCCCATGTGTTCGCCGGCGCCAAATCCCAGCCGCTTCTGGCGCGCTATGAAGAAGAAATCGGCATCGAGCGCCTGACCATGGCTATCGACTGGGGCATGTTCTGGTTCTTCACCCGGCCCTTCTTCTCCATTCTGCATTTCTTCTACGGGATCATGGGCAATTACGGCCTGGCCATCATGGCGCTGGTGCTGGTGCTGAAGGCCCTGCTTTTCCCGCTCAACAACAAGGCCTTCGCCTCCATGGCGAAGATGCGTTCAGCCGGTCCGAAAATGACCGAGATTCGCGAGCGTCATAAGAACGATCCCCAGGCCCAGCAGAAGGCCATGATGGATCTCTACAAAAAGGAGAAGATCAATCCGGTGGCCGGCTGTCTGCCGATCCTGCCGCAGATCCCGATCTTCTTTGCGCTCTACAAGACCGTGTTCATCTCGCTGGATGCGCGCCACGCGCCGTTTTTCGGGTGGATCCAGGACATGTCGGTGGCCGACCCCACCACCATGTGGAATCTGTTCGGGCTGCTGCCCTATGACCCGTCCGGAGTGCCGATCATCGGCTCGACGCTGGCGCTGGGCGTCTGGCCGCTCATCATGGGTCTGACCATGTGGGCCCAGCAATCGCTGAACCCGCCCCCGCCCGACAAGATCCAGCGTCAGATCTTCGCCTTCCTGCCCATCGTCTTCACCATCGTGATGGCGCCGTTCCCGGCCGCCCTGATCATCTACTGGTCGTGGAACAACACCCTGACGGTGGGCCAGCAATACCTGATCATGCGCCGTCAGGGCGTGGAGACGGAGTTGGACAAGAACATCATCCGGATCAAGGCGCGCCTGCAAGGCAAGCCCAAGCCAGTGTTCGAGAGCGACGCGGCCAGCGACACGGCGGGCGCCACGCTCACCGAAAAAGTCTCCAGCGTCGAAGCCGGCGTGCTCACCGATGGGGCCCGTGACGACGCCCAGGCGACCCCCGATCCCGCCACGGGCGACGGCGCGGCCGCCCAGACCGCCGGCGACGGCATTGACGCCGATACGGCCGCCAACGCCGCCGATCCTGGTGATGAGACCGATGGCGCTGAAGCGGATGAGGGCGACGCCAAGCCCGCCTCCGCCGCAAAGCGCGCCCCGGCAAAGCGGGCCGCATCCAAGCCCGCCGCTTCCGCGCCTGAGGCCGGACGCACCCGCTCCAATCCGGCGGCGAAGAGGAAGCGTCCCGCGCCCAAGAAGAAGCCGAGGTCATAAGCGCCATGACCGGGCCGTCCGACGGCGACGATCCTGAGCGTCAGGCCTGGCTTGAGGACGGCCGCAAGCTGTTCGCAGGCGATTGCGACTTCATGCTGGGGGTGGTGAGCCTATCCACCCTGCCTGAACCCACCGCGCCGGAAGTGGCGTTTGCGGGCCGCTCCAATGTGGGAAAGTCCTCGCTGATCAACGCCCTGACCGGGCGGCGCAATATCGCGCGCGCCTCCAACGAGCCGGGGCGCACGCGCGAGCTGAACTTCTTTGATCTCGGCGGGCGCCTCAGAATTGTCGACCTGCCAGGCTATGGTTTTGCAAAGGCGCCCAAGAAAGTGGTCGACCGCTGGACGGCGCTGACCAAGGATTATCTTAGAGGGCGGGTGAATTTGAAGCGGGTCATCCTGCTCATCGACTCCCGCCACGGCATCAAGCCCACCGACGAGGCGATCATGAAGGCGCTGGATGAAGCGGCCGTGGTCTATCAGATCGCGCTGACCAAGATCGACAAGCTGAAACCCGCCGAGGCCGAGGCCCGGCGCGTGGAGACTGAAGAGAAGATCCGCCGGCGCCCCGCAGCCTTTCCTGTCGTGGCGCTGACTAGTTCTTCCAAAGGCGAGGGCCTGGCCGAATTGCGCGCCGAGATCGCGGCGTTCGGACACAGCTGATGCGCGCGCTCGCGCTCCTGGCCGTCCTTGTCACCGGGCTGGCCTTCACCGCCCCGGCGCGCGGGGCCGAGGTGTGCAACGAAACCAGCTTCATGGTGGATGTGGCCAAGGCCTGGCGCACGCCCTCCGGGCTCGCCGCCGAGGGCTGGGTGCGTCTCGCGCCGGGCGGATGCGGCGAGATCGGGCCGGGCCCGGAGACCGACCAATATCTCTATGCGCGCTCCACTCCGGCCTATCTGGGCGGGGTGCGCGAATGGCGCGGCGGGCTGGATGTCTGCGTCGACGTCACGGACTTCCAGATCGAGGGTGTCGCCGATTGCGACGCGCTGGGCCTTGAAACCCGACAGTTCCGCCAACTCTCAGAGACCGAGCGCAGCCGCGCCGTTCTGATAGAGCTTGCTGATTATCGCGACCGCGCCGAGGAGGCCGGCCTGCAACGCCTGCTGCAGTCGGCGGGCTATGATATCCGCGTCATCGACGGCTATGCCGGCCGGCGCACCCGCCGCCAGGTGGAGGTTTTCGAAACCGATACCGGCCGGTCTTTCGGCTCCGACCGGGCCGCGCTGATCACCGCCCTGCATGAACGCGCCCTCGCCCGCAATGAAATTGCGGGCCTGCAAATCTGTAACAACGCGGATCTGCCGATCGCTGCGGCGGTGTCGCGGGCTGAAGGCGACGCCTATATCACGCGCGGCTGGTGGCGCGTCGAGCCGGGCGCCTGCGCCAAGCCGCTCGCCGAACGCCTGACCGCTGGAGAGACGTTCGTGCACGCCCGGCTGATCACCGGCGCTGCCATGCGGCCTTTGTCCATGGCGCGGGAAGAATTCTGTGTGGCGCCGGCCCGATTCTCCACCGAGCTGCGCGAGGCGTGCGGCGACACCGGGTTCGAGACGGCCGGCTTCCGCCCTGCGCCGGACCCTCAAGACGGCGGCGCGACCCTGCGCCTGACCGAGCGCGATTTTGAAGAGGCGGCGCCGCGATGAAACCGGTCAA
Organism: Apolloniradiicaulis salifontis; assembly: GCF_053756655.1. Classification (NCBI taxonomy): domain Bacteria; kingdom Pseudomonadati; phylum Pseudomonadota; class Alphaproteobacteria; order Maricaulales; family Maricaulaceae; genus Apolloniradiicaulis; species Apolloniradiicaulis salifontis. The sequence goes on along the minus strand of NZ_CM132387.1, from coordinate 2,460,356 downwards.
GCTCGACCATGTGGACACCTGGGTGTTCGATCTGGACAACACGCTCTACCCGGCCGACGCCGACATCATGGTCCAGGTGGACAAGCGCATGACGCAGTTTGTCATGAAGCTTCTGGATCTCGACCACGACGCCGCGCGCGCGGTCCAGAAAAAATACTGGCACAGCTACGGCGCTACGCTCACCGGGTTGATGGCCAACCACGATGTGGACATGGCTGAATTTCTCGACTTCGTGCATGATGTCGACCATGACGCCATCACGCCAGATCCGGTGCTCGCCGATCATGTGGCCGCGATCCAGGGCAAGCGCCTGGTTTTTACAAACGGCAGCCAAAAGCACGCCGAGAAGGTGATCGACCGGCTGGGTCTCAATGGCCTGTTTGACGACCTCTACGACATCAAGGCCGGCGGCTATACGCCCAAGCCCGAACGCGAGAGCTTTGAACGGTTCACCAGTAAGTTCGGCTTTGATCCCAAGGGCGCGGTGATGTTTGAAGACAGTGCGCGCAATCTCGAAACCGCAGCAGCCATGGGCTACACCACCGTGCTCGTGCGCGCCGCGCGCGAGATCCCGGGCGGGGAGAGCGCCGGCCCGAACGCGGCGCCGCCCCATGTGCATTACACCGCCGACTGCCTGCGCACCTTCCTGGGTGACTGGCGGACTTCAGCGATTAAGAAGAACGGATAACACCCATGTCTTTCGACACCACGCTTCGCCCCATCATCGACGCCGCCTTTGAAATCCGCGACCAGATCGGCGCCGACACCGGCGGCGAGGTTCGCGACGCAGTGGAGGCGGTGCTGTCCGCGCTGGACAGCGGCGAGGCGCGCATCGCCTCGCGCGAGGGTAATGGCGACTGGGTGGTCCATGAATGGCTCAAGAAGGCGGTGCTGCTGTCCTTTCGCCTCAACCCCAACCGGCTGATGTCCGGCGGCGTGGACGGCGGGCCATGGTGGGACAAGGTCCCGTCTAAGTTTGACGGCTGGGGCGAGACCGAGTTCAAGGCGGCCGGCTTCCGCGCCGTGCCGCCCGCCGCCGTGCGCCGGGGCGCCTTTATCGCAAAGGGCGCGGTGCTGATGCCGTCCTTCGTCAATATCGGCGCCTATGTGGACGAGGGCACGATGGTGGACACCTGGGCCACGGTGGGCTCCTGCGCCCAGATCGGGAAGAACGTGCACATCTCCGGCGGCGCCGGGATCGGCGGCGTTCTGGAGCCGCTGCAGGCCAATCCGGTGATCATCGAGGACGGGTGCTTCATCGGCGCCCGCGCCGAGGTGGCCGAAGGCGTGATCGTGCGCGAGGGCGCGGTGCTGTCCATGGGCGTGTATCTGGGCGCTTCCACCAAGATCGTGAACCGGGAGACGGGCGAAGTGCTACGCGGCGAAGTGCCCAGCTATTCGGTGGTCGTGCCCGGCGCGCTGCCCGGCAAGGACGGCGGTCCCAGCCTCTACTGCGCCGTCATCGTCAAGCGTGTGGACGCCCAGACCCGGTCGAAAACCAGCATCAACGCGCTTTTGCGCGACTAAGGCGCGATCCGACCTGACTGTGTCAGGTCACGTGCTCTGTCTTTTTGATCTTGAGCGCAATTTGTCCGAACGCCGGGTCCCGGTTTCGGGTTGCGCTTCAGCGGGAAGGCTCCGCTGCAAGGGTGCTCCCTGCAGATGGGCGGGGGCCGGCGCGCAGGGCGGGTCACGCTCAATGGGCGAGTGTGCGGAGGCGGGGGCCGGGTCAGCTGGTCGCCGATGTCGTCGCCACCGTCGCCGCCGTGGTGGCGGCCACGATGGCGGCGGTCTGGGCGGCGATGATGGCGGCCAGCGCAGTCACGGCGCCAGCGGTCAGGTTCTGCCGGTCGCTGGTGTGCACAAGATAGGCGAGGCGCGCGCGGCCTTCGCCCGTGGCGGCGCAACGCCGGGGCAAGGTGTCGAGGATTTGCGAAATCACGCCGAGATCGGATTCCTCCAGCCCCTCGGCGGCCCAATCCATCAGCATCCCGCGGCTTACCCGGTGGCGCAGGGTGCGCTCATGCCTTCGCATTGCGTCCAGCGCCAGGAAGCGCTTCAGGACCGTGCGCGGCTCGGCCTCGTGAAGGGCGCAGGCCCGGGCGCCGGTGCGCTTGTGCCCCCTTGCGTTGCGGTCTTCCTTGAACACTGCTTCGGCCCGGTTTCGCACCTGAAAGACGCTGCGCGGATCGTCGCCGCGCACCGCATGGGCGGCGCAAAATGTGTCGGTCACCGAGGCGTCGCGCCGCCACCAGGGCGGGTTCAGCGCCTGCTTCAGCGCGAAGAAGCGGCGGACGGCTTCGGCGGGGTCGAGATCGCCGGCGGTGAGGACCAGGGCGGCGCGGGATCCGCCGGCGTGCAGGGCGCCTGTGCGGGAGGACTTGCGCACATCGCGAAGGCCGTCACGCAGCGCCGCGAACCGGTCCGCGGCGACGCCGTTGCGGATCTGGATCGCGGCATAGGCCCAGCGCAGGGAGCCTGTGGGCGCGGCGCTCCGGCCAAGCCGGTCCTTCAGGGCGTCATGGTGCGCGCGAGTGTCGGCCGCGAGCGTTTCGGGCGTCCCGTCAGCGGGCAAAAGGGCGCTTGCCGAGAACCAGCCGGCGGTGGAGTCCGGGCGCGGCCGGCCTTCCCGCAGGGCTTCATGCAGCGCCTGAAGACGCTCAAGCTTGCCGTTAAACGTCATGGGCGAGATCCGTCCGTTCAGACAGCTTTGGCGATATGTTTACCGCGAGTTCTCGTCTGCTTCCACAGAAAGCCCGGTGTGGTGGGCGATGAAGGCCCAGCGATCGGCGGCCTCGTTGATGAGTTTGGAGACCGGGGTGCCCGAGCCATGGCCGGCGCTGGTCTCGACGCGGATGAGGGTGGGTGCGTCGCCGGTCTCGGCCGCCTGAAGCGCAGCGGCGTATTTGAACGAATGGCCCGGCACCACCCGGTCATCGGTGTCGCCGGTGGTTATCAGTGTCGCCGGATAATCTTCGCCCTCGGGGATATTGTGATAAGGCGAGTAGGCGTGGAGCACGTCGAACAGCTCGGGATCCTGAGGGCTGCCGTAATCATCCACCCAGAAGCGCCCGGCGGTGAACTGATTAAAGCGCAGCATGTCCATCACGCCCACCGCCGGCAGGGCCGCTGCGAACAGGCCCGGCGCCTGATTGGCCACCGCACCGACCAGCAGACCGCCGTTTGAGCGGCCATGGATCGCCAGGTTGGCGGGGCTGGTCCAGCCCAGGTCAATCATGGCGCGCCCGGCGTTGATGAAGTCGTCGAACACGTTCTGCTTGTTGGCCAGCCGCCCTGCGTCGTGCCAGTCGCGGCCATAGGCCGAGCCGCCGCGAATATTTGCGATGGCGTAGACCCCGCCCATCTCCATCCACTGCAGGCGGCGCACGTCGAAATCGGGCCTCCGCGTGATGGCGAACCCGCCATAGCCGTAGATGAGGGTCGGCTGCTCGCCGTTCGGCTCCACACCGCGGTGGTGGGCGATAAACATCGGGATGCGCGCCCCTCCGGTGCTCTCATAAAACACCTGCTCAACCACATAGTCCGCCGGATCATAGGTCAGCTCCGGCGCGCGGAAGATCTCGCTCTCGCCGCTCTGGACGTCATAACGGTAGAGGGTCGGCGCCTGGGTGAGGCTTTCATAGGCGTAGAACGTCTCCGCGCGGTCCGGCGAGCCGGAAAAGCCCGACGCCACGCCAAGGCCGGGCAGCGCCACCGAGCGTACCAGATCACCGGCCTCGGTGTAGACATCCACCCTGCTGGCCACGTCCTTCATGCGCTCCACGATGATATGGCCGCCTACATGGTCGGCGCCGGTGATCACGTCGCCGGTCTCGGCAACCATATCGGTGAGGGTGGCGGGATCTGACAGGTTCACCGCGACGATGCGCCCGTTCGGCGCGCCCAGATCGGTGTGGAACAGAAAGGTCTCGCCCAAATTGCCCACATAGAGATGATTGTTCGCAAAGCCCTCAAAGATTGACACCGGCTCGGCGTCTGGCGTTTCCAGGTCAAGGATGGCGATTCCATTGCCGTCGGTCCCTGTGGAGGAGCGCACGATCAGATAGCGGCCGTCATCGCTGACGCTGCCGCGCCAGCCGGTTTCGGGGTTTTGTGGATCGGCGATGATCTCGCGGTCTGTGCTCTGCCCGGTTCCGATCTCATGAAAATAGATCGCCTGGTTGAGATTGAGCGCGGTGAACGCCTCGCCGTCCCCGGGCGCGGGATAACGCGAGTAGTAAAAGCCCGAGCCGTCCTTGGCCCAGGACAGGGGCGAAAACTTCACCCAGTCGATCTGCTCGGAGGAAACCTCGCCGGTGGCCACGTCCAGCACACGGATCGTGCGCCAGTCCGAGCCGCCTTCCTGAACGAAATAGGCCAGCTTTGATCCGTCCGGGCTCGCCTGATAGCCGGCGAGCGCCGTGGTTCCGTCGTCTGACCAGGTGTTGGGATCGATGAGGACGCGCGAATCGCCGTTCACCCCGTCCTGGACCAAAAGCACGCTTTGATCCTGCAGGCCGTCATTGCGGGTGAAGAAATAGCGGCCGCCCTGCACGCTTGGAAGGCCGAAGCGCTCGTAATTCCAGAGCTCGGCCAGGCGATTGGCGATGATCTCGCGGCCGGGCAGCTCTGCCAGATAGGCGTTGGTGACGGCGTTCTGCGCCATCACCCAGTCGGCGACCTCATCCGACACGCGCACATCGGTTTCTAGCCAGCGATAGGGGTCCGCCACCGCCACCTGGCCCTGCGCCGCGCTTTGATAGACGTCCACCTGATCCACCGTCCGGGTCGCAGGATAGTCCGGCGCGGCGATCTGGCCGGTCTCCCCGGTTTCCGGTGCGGCGGGCGATTCATCATCCACGGGCTGCGAGCATGCAGCGAGAATGGCGGCCGACATGATTGACGCGGCGAACGCTGCTGTGGAGCGGGCAAGGCGCATGGGCGGGTCTCCCAGGGGTTCATACTGCGCGTGCAACCTAGGCCGGGCAGGGTGAAAGGTGAACCCGCCTGCGCACGCGCGCGCGTCGGCCTGACGCATGGCGGCGCCGCGCCCTTGCCCGTTCACGCTTCGTGCGCCTAAGTGGGTGTCATGCTCCAGACCCTGCCGCACTGTCCCGACGCCGTGATGACTGTGAACGGCGCGCGCCTGGCCGCCGACATTTCCGGCGCAGCGCTGGCGCTTGAAACGGGCGCGCTGCTAGTGGCGGATCTGCATTTTGAAAAGGGCAGCGCCTTCGCGGCGAAGGGCCGCTTCCTGCCGCCCTATGACACGCGCGCGACCTTGAAGACCCTCGCCGATGCCATCACGCGCCTGAAACCGGCGCGCGTGGTGGCGCTGGGCGACAGCTTTCATGATCTGGGCGCGGACGGGCGCATACACGGAGATGACGCACGCATGCTGGCGGGGCTCGTGGCTTCTGTAGAGGACTGGCTGTGGATCGAGGGCAATCACGATCCGGAGCCGCCCGCCCGCTTTGGCGGCCGCACCGCCCATGAGGCGCGGCTTGGCCCGCTCACCCTGCGCCATGAACCCCAGGCCGGCGCGCAGGTTGGCGAGGTGGCCGGACACCTTCACCCGTGCGCGCGCGTCACGGTGCGTGGGCGGGCCATGCGCCGGCGCTGCTTCGCCACCGACGGGACGCGGCTGGTGATGCCGGCCTTCGGCGCGTTCACCGGCGGGCTCAATGTGTGCGACACCGCCTGGGCGCAAATTTTCGCCGATCGCCCCACCGCCTGGATGATCGGGCGCGAGCGGGTTTATCCGGTGGCCGGCGCCAAGCTGCGCGGCGACTGACGGCGCAGCTGAGGGAAAACCGGCCCGCCCCCCTTGCCATGGCGAGGCGAAGCGACGACCTTCCGCGTAGATTTGACCCAAGGGCAGAAAAAAGGACCACCACTATGAGCCGTCGCGAGTTCGAGATCGTCGTTTACGGAGCCACCGGTTTCACCGGGCGCCTGGTCGCAGAGTATCTCGCCTCCGCCCATCCTGGCGTGCGCTTTGCGATGGCCGGCCGGTCCGAAGACAAGCTGAAGGCCGTGCGCGACGAGATCAAGGCGCCGGCCGACACGCCGCTCATCGTGGCCGACAGCGATGATCCCGCCTCGCTTCTGGCGATGAGCGGACGGACTGAGGCGGTGATCAGCACGGTGGGGCCGTACCAGCTTTATGGCGAACCGCTTCTGAGCGCCTGCGTGCAGAACGCCACCAATTATGTGGATCTGTGCGGCGAGCCCGCCTGGATGAAGGACATGATCGAAAAGTACGATGCGAAGGCGCGCGAGACCGGCGCGCGCATCGTTTTGTCTTGCGGTTTTGACTCAATCCCCTTCGATCTTGGCGTTTTGTTCCTGCAGGAAGAGGCGATCCGGCGCTCGGGCGCGCCGATCCAGCGCGTCAAGGGCCGGGTACGCTCCATGAAGGGCACCTTCTCCGGCGGCACCGCGGCGAGCTTTGCAGAAACCATGAAGCGCGCCGGGCGAGAGCCTGACATCATCAACTGGCTCAAGGATCCGTTTTCCCTGACGCCGGGCTTTGACGGGCCGAAACAGCCTTCGGGGTCCAAGCCGATCTATGAGGAGGACCTGAAATCCTGGTCCGCCCCCTTCATGATGGCCACCATCAACAGCAAGAACATACACCGCTCCAACTTCCTCATGGGTCATCGCTATGGCGAGGACTTCCAGTATGACGAGATGATGCTCACCGGTGACGGCGAGAAGGGCGAGAAGATCGCCAATCACGTGGCGGCCGACAAATCCATGTCGGAAAACCCGCCCAAGCCCGGTGAAGGCCCCTCCAAGGAGGAGCGCGAGACCGGCTATTACGAGATCATGTTCACTGGCGAGATGGTCAACGGCGAGCACCTCACCGCCAGCGTCGCCGGCGACCGGGATCCCGGCTATGGCTCCACCTCGAAAATGATCGCCGAAAGCGCCATCGCTCTGGCCCGCGACATCGCGATGGAGACCACGCCCGGCGGCGTGTGGACGCCGGCGCCGGCGCTGGGCAACGCCCTCATCGACCGCTTGAGCGCTCATGCGGGCCTTACGTTCAAGTACGAGTAACTCTGGCAAGTACGGGTAAATCTGGAAAAGTAAGGCGGTTCGCGGTAAGGTAAGGCGTTTCCAAGGAGCGCCTTACCTATGACCGCGCAGAAACCTGTCGACTCGACGATCTCGGAGAAGGGCCAGACCACGCTGCCCAAGGCGGTGCGGGAGGCCTTGAGCCTGCATGGCGGGGACCAGGTCAGGTATTTCATCCACGGCGGCGAAGTGCGCATGGCGCGCGTCTGCTCGGTCATGGACCTGGGCGGAATGCTCCACGACCCTGACCGCAAGCCCGTATCGATCGACGCGATGAACGAGGCGATCGCCGACGGCTGGGCGCGCGGCGAGTCCGACGATTGATCGCGCTGGACACCAACATCCTGGCTCGATTCATCGCGCGCGATGACGAGGCGCAATACGTGCTGGCCCATGATCTGATCGCGGGCTGTTCAAAGGCCCGAAAGGCTTTCATCTCGCGAGAGGTGATGATCGAGCTGACTTGGGTTCTGCGGCGCTCCTTGAAGCTTCCCCGAGAAGTGGTCGCGCAGGCCCTCAAGCGGGTGGCGCTCGCCGACATGTTCGAGATTGAGGACCGTCTCGACGTTCAGAGCGCCATCCTCGCCTACGAAACCGGAAAGCTCGATTTCGCCGACGCCATGATCGCCGCCGCCGCCGAGCGGTCCGGCGCCAGCGAACTTGTCACCTTCGACCGGCGCCTGGCGACGCTTTCGAATGTCCGCCTGCTTGAGGTCTAGAGACTGAAGGTGGGCGACCAGCGGATGAAGGCGGCCAGCGACAGGCTGATCACCGCGCCCAGCGTGCAATAGAGCCGCAGCGGCAGATACCAGCCGGGAAACAGCGCGTCTCGGATCGCAGAGCGATCCCAGAGAAACTGGATCACGAAGCCGGCGATCAGGACGCCCCAGCCGATCAGTTCGAAATTCACCGCTGAGCCGGGCCGGCTCCACACCTGGAGCGGCACTGCGATCCAGCCGGCCAGCGCGATGAGGATCGCCAGCACCAGGACCCCGGTGCGCGGCTGGTCGCCATGGATGACCAGTTCGCTCGCCCATCGCCCGCCGGCCATGAAGGCGAGGATCACCGCGGCGTAGACCGGCAGCGCGTTGGCCGCCTGCAGCGCGGCCTGACCGCCCAGCGCCAGTCCCAGCGCTCCGGCGATGAAGGGGAGGATCCCGGCGAAGCCGAGCAGGACCGGAGCGAGGGGGGCGTCGCTGAGTGATTTCATCGGTATCGGGCCTTTTTACTTCCTGCGGCCGAATGCGGCGGCGATCCATCCGGCCAGCACCGCCATGATCACCGCTAGGACGCCGTAGACAAGGGGGTGCTGGTGCGCAAGGTCATAGATGGCCCGCTCGGCGCCGGCCTTGACCACTTCCAGCGTATCCGACCAGCGCGCGATGGGCGCGCCGTCCCGGAAAAGATAGACCTCGGTGTCGTAAACGCCCGTGGGCGTCACCGGCGGCAGGAAGAGCCGGGCGGAGAACAGCCCGTTATCGATGATCTCCACCCCGCCCGGCGCCTCTGCGTAGAGATCCTGACGCGCCTTGTTGCGCACCACGGCTGCGCGGTAGTCGATGATGTCCGCGCCCAGATCGGAGACCCGCATGTCGGTGACCCCGAAACGGGTCTCGGTGCGCTCGGTCTCCGGCGCGGACAGGCGCAGATGCTCCATACCCATGGAGTTGCGGCGCAGAGCGGAGAAGGTGGCGAACTCGTCCAGCGGGCGGGTGGAGGCGATGGCGTAAAAGCTCGGGACCGCCTCAAACCTCACCGGTGCGGCGTTGACCCAGATACCAAGGACGCGCCGCTTGCGCATCACGCGCATGTCGCGCTGGGGACCGCGCACGATCATCACGATGTCGTCGCCGTCCTCAAGGCCGGCCGCGGCGCCGAAAAGTGTCAGCTCGGCGCCGGCGAAATTGGAGCGGATCTCCACCACGTCCTGAGTCAGGGCCGCGGAGATGCGCGCCACGCTCTGGCCGCCCTCCTGCGCCGGAACCGGCGCCTCGGCCTGAGCTCCGGCCATGGACGGCGCAGCGAGCGTAAGGCAGGCCGCCATAACGGCTGCAAACACTGAACGCCCGGCGAAGATGCGCGCGATCATGAGCCCTCCCGCGTATCCATGAGGACAAAGAGGTCCTGCGGCGTCGCACCGAGATCCCAGGCGAGCTTGCCGCACACCAGAAGCACGATCAGCGCCAGCGCGGCGCGCAATTCCTCGGCGCGCACCTTCGCGCCGACGCGGGCGCCGATCTGGGCGCCGATCACCCCGCCGACGATCAGAAGACCGGCCAGCATCACGTCCACGGTCTGGTTCTGCGCCGCCTGCAGAATGGTGGTGAGGGCCGTGACGAACAGGATCTGGAACAGGCTGGTGCCGATGACGACATTGGTGGGCATGCGCAGGATATAGATCATCGCCGGCACCATGACGAAGCCGCCGCCGACGCCCATGAGCGCAGCAAGCGCCCCCACCAGAAACCCGATGGCCAGCGGCGGGATCACGCTCATGTAAAGCCCGGACACCGGAAAGCGGGTTTTCAACGGCAGGGCATCGATGATCCCGCGCTTGCGGCGTTTCTTCTTCGGACGCGGGGTCTTGGAATAGCGCCGCCGGATCGCGCCGGCGCTCTCCACGAACATCAGGGCGCCGATGACGCCCAGAAAGCCCACATAGCAAAGCGAAATCACCAGATCGATCTGGCCCATGGCCTGCAGGATCGAGAACAGTTGAACGCCCGAAACCGAGCCGAATACCCCGCCGGCGATGAGCACCAGGCCCATCTTCACGTCGAGACTTCGCCGGCGCCAGTGGGCGAGCGCGCCGGAGACTGAGCTGGCGACGATCTGGTTGGCCTGGGTGGACACCGCCACCGCCGGCGGCACGCCCAGAAAGATCAGGATCGGCGTCATCAAAAATCCGCCGCCGACGCCGAACATGCCCGACAGAAATCCCACCCCAAGGCCGAGGCCCAGCAGGAGGTAGAGGTTCAGGCTGACTTCTGCGATCGGTAGGTAGATTTGCACGTCGATCGCCCTGGCTTGCGCTAGCTGGCGGCGGCGCGTTCCAACCGGGCGATCAGATCCGCAGTCAACGGCGCGCCGGGTTCGATCCCTGCGTCCCGCTGAAAGCGGACCAGCGCCCGGCGGGTCTGGTCACCCAGAACGCCGTCGGCCGGGCCGGGATCATAACCAAGTTCGCCCAACAAGGCTTGTGCGCGTGCAGCAAGATCGCTCGCACCAAGATCCCAGGGCTGGGCCGGATAGACGCCCTGGGCCGACGGATCGCTCTCGCGCGCGGTGAATCCGGCGGCGGCGGCCTGGGCCTGACGGCGCGCTTCGGGGGTGAGTTCGGGGCGCAGGGCCTGGGCGCGCGCGGCTGCGTCGGCGTCGCCGGCGTCAGCGGCGATGGTGAACCAGGCGTAGGCGTCGGCGGGGCTGACGGGGACACCGAAACCTTCCTGATAGAGCAGCGCCATGTTGAACTGGCTGTCGCGCACGCCGTGCAGCGCGCCCTGTTCGAACCAGCGCGCGGCGGTGGCCTGATTGTCGGGCGTGTCGCCTGCGTTGATGAACATGCCGCCTGCGTCATGCATCGCCTGAACGTTTCCGGCCTCGGCGGCCTGAACCATCCAGGCGCGCGAGGCCTCCCGGTCGACCGTCACGCCGTCGCCTGCCTGGAGCATCAGGGCATAGCGGCGCATGGCGGCGGGCACGCCTTGCTCGGCGGCGCGTGCCATCAGGCGGGCGGCGTCCTGAACGGCGCCGGCTTCAAGCTGCTGCACCGCCAGCTGATAGCGCGCCACCGGATCGCCGGCGCGCGCCGCTGCCTCCAGCGTCGCCGGCTCGACACGGATCAAGCCGGCTTCAGAAAAAGGGGCGTCCTGCTCCGCCGGCGCCGGTGGGCTGGTTCCGGCCTCCGGTTCGATGCCGGCGCTCAGCGCGCTTTCACCCGCCGCGGCTGCGCTCGCCGGTGACGCGGCGCGCAGGCTGTCCTGCGGCGCGGTTTCAGAGCCGTCTTCAGGAGCGGGCTCAGAGCCCGACGCTTCGCGCACAGCCGGCGATGCGCCCGTCTCTTCGGCGAACAGGCTGGAGAGCGCGTCGGCCGGATCGGCGGCGCGCCGGGTCTCGGGGCCAGGGCCGCTGAACGCCTCGAGGGCCAGCATGCCGGCCGCCGCCGCCACAGCCGCGAAGCCCAGCACGCCCGCGCCTATCAGCAGCATGCGGCCGCGCCCGACGCCGGGCTCGGCGTGCGGCTCGTCCCACTGCACCGCGCCGCGATTGGCGCGCACGGTTTTGCGGGCGTTTTCCAGAAAGTCCGCGTCCGCCGATGCGCCAAGGCGCGCGGGGCGGCGCTGCGGCTTGGGGTCTTCAACAGGCTCGGCCTTGGTTTCGAACGCCCAGTCCTCAGCTGCGGCGGCAGCGGCCTTGCGCCGGGGCGCCTGCGAGCGCGGCGCCTCCGCGTCCACCACAAAGGCGTCGCGCGCCGTGCCGGGGTCGGCGGCGGCCTCTTCAAAGGCGTCCATGGCCAGGCCGGGCGGCTGGGGCAGGGGCTGTGAATAGTCGGGCGCTTGTGACCGGCTGTGGCCATCGCCGTCCCCATCAACGCCGTCATCACCACCGCCGCCGCTTCGGCGTCTTTTCGGCGCATCAGGCGCGGCCTGGTCGTCGCCCGCCGGCGCGTGGCGGGACGTCTCGATCGCTTCAAGCCGTTCAGCGAGGGCGGTCATGGCGCGCTGCACCGGCGACAGGGCGTCGGCGGTTTCCCCGCGCGCCTGATCCAGGCGGGTGTGCACGCCCTTCATGGCGTCTTCTATGCGCTGGGCTGTGCGTTCTTCACTGGCCCGGATGCGCCCCTCCAGATCGGCCTCAGACGCGCCGCGCCGGGTTTCCAGCTTCTCCACCACTTCGGCCATGCGCTCGCCGGCGGCCTCGACGGCCTGGGCGCTGCGCTGTTCAGCCTGGTGCACGCGATCGGAAAGGCTTTCGCCGAGCTTTGCGACCTGCTCGCCGATCTTGCGAACCGCAGAGGCGTTTTCCTGGCGCACCCGGTCCAGGCGCGCCTCGATCTCGGAGCGGGTCTCGCGGGTGTCGCGCCGGGCTTCGGTCTCGGAGAACTTGCTTTCCAGCCGGCGCTCGGCCTCGGCGATGCGCCCGTCCACCGCGCGCGAGAGGCGCCCGACCTCTTCTGCGATGCGGGTGAGCGCGGCGCTCTGGCGGGTTTCAGCCTGGGACAGGCGCGATTCAGCCGCCGTGAGCGCGTGCTCAAGGCGTCCCGCATCGCCGCTCTTGCCCGAAATCGCCGCCACCTGGCGGGCGCAGTCGGCGCGGGTCTCGCGGATCAGGTCCGCCAGCTCGCGGCCCAGGCTGTCAAAGCGGCGCTGGATTTCATCGGAGTCCACCGCGTCGCCGGTCCGGGCCTCCAGCTCGCGCAGGCGTGCATCCAGGCGCTCCTGGCTGCCGGTGAGGGCTTCCGCGGCGCGATGGGTGGCGTTTTCCGCGGCGATGATGCGGCTCTGCAGATTGCGCGCGGCGTCCTGCAGCCCCGACAGCACCTCGCCGACGCGCGTGTCCTGATTGTCGGCTCTCGCGCGCAGATCCTCCCCGTCCTGGCGGGCGCGTCGTTCAGCCTCTTCCACGCGCTCGGTGAGGGTCTTCATGGCGCGGTCTGCCTGGCCCTGGCGGCGTTCGTCCTTGCGGGCGAGATTGTCGAGCTCGGTGCGAACGTCGCGCTCGGTCTCGTAGAGGCGCCCGGCCAGCTTGCCGATCGTGCCCTCCAGCGCCTTCACCGCCTGTGGATCGACGCCGCCCAGCGCAGGACCCTGGCGCTCCAGCTTGCGGATCCGTTCGATCAGCTCGTCATGCTGGGCGCGCAGCCGGGTGAGGGCGGTGGTGGCGGCGTCCTCGTCCGCCTCGGCGGCGTCCTCGATCGAATCAAGACGTCGCGACAGGGCGAGCACCGACTGGTCCACCCCGGTCAGGGCTAGCGTGGAGCGATGTTCAGCCGCTTCAAGGCGGTCGGTGAGCCGCCGCACGACATCGCGCAGGGCATCGTCATCGTCGCCGCCGCCCGACCCGAAGCCCGGATAGCTGTCGAGCTGGCCCTCCCAGTCGCCGGACGGAGCCATTTCGCCATCATCAAGGATCACGCGGTTGAGCCATTCGCCCAGAGTCATGCCTTGCCGGCGCGCGGCCGTCTTTGCGGTCGCGCGGGCGCGTGGATCGATCCCTTTTACACTCCAAGGCGCCCCGGACGGCATGCCGACTCACTCTCCAACGGTTTGGCCGAGGGTAGCGGAGTCGTTAATCTTGTGTAAACCAGACGATGTGGCCCTACATCTAGTATATCCACAAGGAATCAGACTCCGAGCGCTCCCATCATGCCTTTGCTCAATGATCAAGAGCCGGTGATGCGGTTAACGCCTCGTAAAACTGTCTAAACAGAAAGCTTTATTGCTGGTCCGATTCGAGCCCGATGTCGGCTTGCCCTGTCCAGTCAGGCGCAAGGGCGGCCAGGCGCTGCTCCAGAGCGTCGGCCTGGGTTAGCAGCGGCGTCGGATCGCGGCCCGGAAGCGCACGGCCAAGATCAAAGAAAACCCAGGCGGCGTGGGGCGCGCCGGCTTCCAGATAGCGTCGGGCCAGATGCCAGTAGGCGTCCGGCGCATAGGGGTCCAGCACGATGGCTTCCGACAAGAGCGCCGCCGGATCCAGATCGGGCCGGCTTTCAAGGCCTTCCCGGCCCCAGGCGACCAACTCGTTGGCCACAAGGATGCGCGCCGCGGCGCCGGCGGCGTCGTCGCGATCAATGAAGGCGGAGAGGCGCCCCACCGCGGTGGCGTGGTCGCCCTCGCGCACAGCGGCGGTTCCTTCCAGGACTCGTTCAAAGTCCGCATCGCCGATGCCGGCGGCGGTGAGCGCCCGCACTTCCTGGCAGGCGAGACGCCCGCTTCCAACCGCTTCGGCCGGGCAGGGGCCGAAATGGTGGTTTTCCTGTGTGGTGGTCAAAAACGCGCCGGCGAAATCGCCCTGACGGCGCAAATCGGCGGCGACCTCAAAGAACGAGACCGAATCGGGCGCGGCGTCCTCGGAGCCGGCGCGCACCGCGGCCATAGCCGCCTCGCCCGCCGCGCCGATCAGCGCCGCCTGCGGCGGGACGGCGTCCAGATCGCCGGGTAGCACCGGACCGCCGGACTCAAACTCTTCAAGCACCCACGCCTCGCGCCGTCCGTTCGGGCTTTCGGGGCTATAGACCAGAAAATCAAAGGCGCAGGGAAAGCGCTCTTCCTGGGCCAGGCGCGCCATGATGTCTGGATGCAGCGGCGCAACGTGGCGCACCAGGGTGCGCGCCGACGCCGCGGCGTCTCCAGTCAGGGGCGCGGTGTCGCAGGCGCTTGCGCCGCTTTCTCCCTCAGCGCCTTCGACCTCATCGACCGGGCCATAATCCGCCGAGAACACCTTCTCGCCCTTCAGGCTGGCTTCAAAGCCCGTCTCGGTTTCGGTAATGTCGAGCACGTCCGCATTGGCGGCCAGGCCCATGGCGGCCTCCAGCCAGGTCCGATCAAATTCGCCGGCGTCGCCAAATCGGATCATCTCCGCCTGCCCGCCCCGCGACAGGCCGGCATAGATATCCAGGCGCCGCCGCGCCTCGGCGTAGAGACTGGTGCTCTCCACCGCGTCGGTTCCGAAGGGAAAGGTGAGGCGGCGCCTGGCGGCCATATCCACCAGAATGTAGTCGCCTTCGGCGCCGCTGCGCCACGCCGCCCAGTCTTCGCCCAGGCGCGCCTCGATCCGCATCGCCAGCCCACCGCCCACGGCGTCCAGGGGCGTCTGCAAGATCTCGAACGCCACCGATTCGTAGGCGCCGAAAGGCGCCCCGCGCGCGTCCTCATACTCAGACGGCGCGGTGGCCGGGCTCTGGGCGAGAGCGGGAGCGGCGAGGACGCAAAGGGCGAAACTTGCGGCGAGGCGAGCGGAAAAGCGCATGAACGGCTCCGATTTGCTGGGCCGGCCAAGGGCGCCTTGCGAATGCGGCGCCGTCAAGGCGGGCGGCTTTGGGAGCGACCTCGCCTGCCAGGCATCAGCCGCCCGTGAACACCCGCGCGAAGATCGTGTCCACATGCTTGAGGTGATAGGCCTCGTCAAAGCAGGCTTCGATCTGTTCGTTGGAGAGCAGGGCCGTGACGCCGTCATCCGCTTTTAGATGCTCCACAAGCTGGCCGCCCTCGTCCCAGGTTTTCATGCCGTTGCGCTGCACCAGCGTATAGCTCTGCTCGCGGCTGGCGCCGGCCTGGGTCAGGGCCAGCAGGACGCGTTGGGAATTGTGAATACCGCCATAGGCCTGCAGATTCTCGCGGCAGCGATCGGCATGCACGATCAGGCCTTCAATCATGCCCGCGGCGCGGTGCAGGGCGAAATCGAGATGGATGTTGGCGTCCGGGCCGATGCCGCGCTCCACGCTGGAATGGGAGATGTCGCGCTCATGCCAGAGGGCGACATTCTCCAGCGCCGGCGCCGCGGCCGAGCGCACGAGGCGCGCAAGGCCGGTGAGGTTCTCGGTCAGGATCGGGTTGCGCTTGTGGGGCATGGCCGAGGAGCCCTTCTGCCCCTTGGAGAAATATTCCTGCGCCTCACGCACTTCGGAGCGCTGCAGATGGCGCACCTCCACGGCCAGATTCTCGATCGAGGAGGCGATGATCGCCAGCGCCGAGAAATACTCGGCATGGCGGTCGCGCGGGATCACCTGGGTGGAGACCGGCTCCGGGGTGAGGCCGAGCATTTTGGCCACATGCGCCTCAATGCTGGGGTCGACGTTGGCGAACGTGCCCACCGCGCCGGAGATGGCGCAGGTGGCGACCGCTTCGCGGGCCCGCACCAGTCGCTCGCGGCCGCGGGCGAACTCGGCGTAAAAGCGCGCGAATTTCAGGCCCATCGTGGTCGGCTCGGCGTGGATGCCGTGGGAGCGGCCGATGCAGACCGTCATTTTGTGCTCGAGGGCGCGAGTCTTCAGCGCCGCCAGAAGCCGGTCGAGCCCCTCCAGCAGTAGATCCGCGCTGCGGGTCAGCTGAACGGCCAGGCAGGTGTCCAGGACATCAGAGCTGGTGAGCCCCTGGTGCACAAAGCGCGCGTCCTCGCCGACCAGCTCGGACAGGTGTGTGAGAAAGGCGATGACGTCGTGCTTCACCTCGCGCTCGATCTCGTCGATTCGCGCGACGTCGAAGTCCATATCTTTGGCTTTCCACACCGATTTGGCGGCGGCCTTGGGCACGACGCCCAACTCGGCGAGCTGGTCGGTGGCGTGGGCCTCGATCTCGAACCAGATGCGGTACTTGGTCTCCTGCGACCAGACTTCAGTCATTTGAGGGCGGGCGTAGCGGGGGATCATGGCGTCTCGGTCTCGAAGGCGGCGGAAACGGGAACCGGCCTGGCGGCCAGCGCGGAAAGCGAGACCCGCGCGCCGGGCGCGGGCAGGGCGGCGACGCCCACAACGGTGCGGGCCGGGGCGGCGGGCTGCATGCGATTGCCGAAGCTGCGCCGCCAGGCGCGCGACACGCCATCGGCGTCAAGCGAGCCGTCCGGGGCCACAGCCACATGAACGGTGAGCTGGACAATATCGGCCAGGGTCAGCCCGTCCGCTTCCAGCCGGTCGGAGAGGACGCGCAGCGCGGCGCCGGTCTGGCTCTCCACATCACCACTGATCACGCCGTCGTCTCCAGCGGGCGCCAGCACCTGGCTGATCGCCACGGTCTCGCCGTCAAAGGCGCGGCTTGGGGCGTGAGGGCCGAGCGCGTCGGTGGCCAAAGTCAAAGCGGGGCGCGCGGGCGCAGAGGGTTCGGCGTGCGGCGCATCTGCGCCACAAGCGGCCAGCACCAGCGTAATGAGCGCGGCGGGAAAGACTCGGGCGAATGCGGTCATGGTCGGCCTCCTCGCGACGAAGGCGGGTCGGGAAAGACGCGCAACAAGCGCTGCGGGGCCCCGCCTGTCAAGGTTCGCGCGGCGCTGGCGGGCCTGGCTCCGGGCTCTCCCGGCTTGCGGCGCCGCCGGGCGGATTGCGGCGGGCCAGGTCACGCGGGATAGTGAACCCGGCGGCTACAAACAAGGTGATGGCGGCCACATATCCGCCCGCGCCGACGATCAGCGCAGTGCGAAGGGCCTCACCAGGCGCGGCGCCTGCACCCTGCAGCGTATCGGAGAGCACGCCCACCAGAAGCGGGCCGAGGCCAAAGCCGATGAGATTATTGAAAAAGCCCATGATCGCCGCCACCAAAGCGCGGACCGCCGGGCTGGACAGGGTCTGGCTGGCAGCCAGGGTGGGCCCGATCCAGGCGTAGCTGAGCAGGGTGGGCAAGGTGAGCAGCAGCAAGGAGAGACGGCCGTCGGTCGTGATCAGGGCGGCGAAGAAGAACGGCGCCGAGACGGTCAGCGTGGCGGCCGGCACGAGGGCGTAGGCGGCCGGGCGCGTCTTGCCGAGCCGGTCGGCGATCCAGCCGCCGGCCAGCGCGCCGAACACGCCCAGCGCAAAGATCGGCGACAGGAACCGGCCCACCGCTTCCAGCTCCAGGCCCTGCGCGCGTTGGAGAAAGCTCGGGATCCACTGATACAGCCCATAGCCGGCGAAGCTGGTGGCTGCAGCGGCCAGCGTCAGCAACATCAGGCTGGGCGTAGTGAGAACCGCGCGGATGGCGTCCAGCGGACGTGCCGGCTCGCGGGGCGCCTCGACGCCCGGATCAAAGCGCCCGCGTACCGGCTCGCGTACGGCCAGAAACAGCCCCAACGCCAGCAGCAGGCCCGGCGCGCCCAGCAGAATAAAGGCCCAGCGCCAGCCCAGCGCGCCCGCGATTGCGGCTCCCAGATAGGAGCCGGCCATGAGCCCGAGCGGCGCGCCGATGGAGAACAGGCCGATGGCGAAGCCGCGCCGTTCGGGCGGGAAATAATCCGACAGCACCGAATAGGAGGGTGACACCCCGCCCGCCTCGCCCGACGCCACGCCGATGCGCGCCAGCGCCATGGTCACAAAGTTGGTCGCCATCCCTGACAGGACGGTGAAAATGCTCCACACCGCGCACGCCAGCGCCACCAGACGCACCCGGTTGGTGCGGTCAGCCAGCCAGGCCAGCGGCAGGCCCAGCGTGGCGTAGAACACCGCGAACATGGTTCCGCCCAGAAGCGCCAGCTGGCTGTCGCTGAGGGCGAGATCGACCTTGATCTGCTCCTGCAGCACCGCAAAGAGCTGGCGGTCCATGAAGTTGACCAGATAGACCACCATGAGGACCGGCAGCGCGACCCACGCCCCCGACGCCGCACGCGCTAAGCTGGCTTTGGCGGGGCCGCCGGGTCGCGGGGTGTCGGGCATTTACAAAGAGCCTCCGGCGGGGGCGGCTGGGGTGTCGGGACTGGCGCGGACGCATGAAGCCATATCCGCCGTACGGGCCGCGACAAGCCACAGCCGCATACGGACGGCTAGGACAATGACGCCGCGCTAACCGCTTGGCTACGGTCGATGAAGCGCGAGCGGTCCGGCAGCGGGTATTTCAGCCCCGAGCCGCAATTGAACAACATTACCCGGGCGTCTCGCTCGATCATGCGCTCTTCAATGGCGCGCTTCGCCGCCGCCAGGGTCGCCGCGCCTTCAGGGCATAAAAGCAGGCCGTCGCCGCGCCCGCACAGATCGCGGGCCGCTTCGATCTGGGTGTCGCTGACGGCAAGCGCCGCGCCGCCGCTCTCGCGAACCGCCCGCAGGATCAGGAAATCGCCGATCGCTTTGGGCACGCGGATGCCGGCGGCGAATGTGTGGGCGTCCAGCCATTCCGGCGCGTGCTCCTCGCCGGCCTCAAACGCCTTGACGATGGGCGCGCAGCCCTCGGCCTGGACCGCGAACATCTTGGGACGCTCCGAGCCGATCCATCCCAGTTTTTCCATCTCGTCGAAGGCCTTCCACATGCCGATCAAGCCGGTGCCGCCGCCCGTGGGGTAGAAGATTGCGTCGGGCAGGGTCCAGCCAAGCTGGAAGGCGAGTTCGATCCCCATCGTTTTCTTGCCCTCGATCCGGTAGGGCTCCTTCAAGGTTGAAACGTCGAACCAGCCCATCTCCTCCTTCAAGGAGGCGGCGAGCGCGCCGCACTGATGGATCAACCCGTTGACGCGGTAGACATGGCCGCCCTGAGCGGCGATCTCGCGCACATTCACATCCGGCGTGTCTTCGGGACAGAAGGAATAGGTCTCCATGCCTGCGCGCGCCCCATAGGCCGACAGCGCTGCGCCTGCGTTGCCGTTGGTGGGCATCGCCATGCGCGTAATGGCGTAGGATTTGGCCATGGACACCGCCAGCGCGAGGCCGCGCGCCTTGAAGCTGCCGGTGGGAAGCCGGCCTTCATCCTTCACAAGAAGCGGGCCGGTGAGACCGATTTCGCGCGCGCTGACAGGTGTTTCCACCAGCGGCGTATCGACCTCGCCAAGGCTCACCACATCCTCGTCGCGCGCCACGGGCAGAAGCTCGCGCCATTTCCAGAAGCCTGGAAAGCAGACCGCGTTGCGCGCCGCAATGGCGTCGCGGTCAGCCGAGACCTTCAGGGTGTCCAGATCATAGCGCGCCAGCAGCGGCCAGCCCTTCGGGGACAGGTTCTGCGGCTGATCTTTCTCCACCCGTTCGCCGGTCATGGCGCATTCAAGATGGGTGAAGTGATTGGACGGCGTGGCGCTCATGGCGGACCCTTCAGGTTCCAGACAGGGAGGCGGATATGGCGGTTCTGGCCCTTGGGGGGCTGTTCATCAAGAGTGAACACCCAGAAAAAACAAGGAACCGGTATCGCGATGTGTTGGGCGTAGCGGTCAAGACCCTTAGCGAATTGAGCGCGATAAGGCGCGTTCGCCGCCGCGCGCGGTACGGCTGCTCAGCCAGCCCAGCGCCTCTGCCCGCGCGCGCCGGGCGCCAAGGTCCATCTCGGCGTAGAGGAGCTGCTCGCCGCCACCGGCTTTCGCCAGCACCGCGCCGTCCGGCCCGGTGATCAGCGAGGCGCCGGCGTAGCGCCGTGTCTCTTCTGGTCCGCACCGATTGGCCAGCGCGGCGTAGACGCAGTTTTGATAGGCGAGCGTGCGCATCTCCGCTTCGAACAAATCCAGCGGTTCGTCCGCCTCAATACAGGTTGGCGTGACGATCAGCTCGGCGCCGGCCTTGGCGCAGGCCCGATAGCTCTCGGGGAAGTGCCGGTCATAGCAGATCACGACCCCGATCCGCCCGGCGGCAGTGTCATAGACCGGCCAGCCGTCGCCCGGGGCGTAATAGTCCTGCTCCCAGAACCCGTCGAACTGGGAGATCTCGTTCATGCGCGACAGTCCCAGCACTGTGCCATCGGCGTCGATCACCGGGCTGGAGTCATGGCGCTCGCCGGCGCTGTTTTCGATATAGAGGTTTGAAACCACAACGATATCGGCCGCCTTCGCCGCTGCGGCCAGGCGGGCGATTTCCGCGCCGTCTTCGCGCATGGCCCAGGCGCTGGCGTCGCGGCCTTTATGCTTGGGGAAGAACGGGGTGAGGTGGATCTCGGGAAACACGAGCAGGCGCGCGCCGCCTGCGCCGGCCTGCGCTATCAGCGTTTCGGCGCGCGCAATATTGGTCTCGATATCGTTCGTGGCGATGGTCTGCGCGATGGCGAACCGGGTCATCTGCACCCCCCTTTCATTCAGGCCTGACGACGTCCATATGTCGGATCAGCACGCAAGCCTCTTAAAACCTGCGTAAAGATAGGCTATACCGCGCCGCAACATGACCGCTGACGCCGCTCTCGCGCGGTTCGGGAAGGACGCCATGCAGCTGACCATGATGAAGGCCAAGCTCCACCGCGCCGTGGTGACGCAGGCCGACCTGCACTATGAAGGCTCGATCTCCATCGACGCCGATCTGCTGGAGGCCGCGGGCATCCTGCCGAACGAGCAGGTGGATGTGCTCAACATCAATAACGGCGAGCGCTTCACCACCTACGCCATCACCGCGCCGCGCGGCTCGAAAGTGTTCGGGATCAATGGCGCGGCTGCGCGCCTGGCCCAGCCCGGCGATCGTATCATCGTGGTGTCGTACGCCATGATGGACGCTGAGACGGCCCGCAACTGGAAGCCGGAAGTGGTGCTTCTGGACGAGGCCAACGAAGTGGTGAGCCCGGCCAAGATCAGCGCGGCTTAGGCGCCCGCCGCCGGCAGCAGGACGTCTTAAGCCTTGTGCCGGCGATCGCCGACGCACAGAGCTGCTGTTTCAGCCGTGCGCGACTCACTCCCCCGACAAAAACAGCGTCCTCGAACCATCAGGCGCCGTTTGCGGGTCCCAGTCATCTCGGATTTCAAAATACTCTCCGGCCGCCCAGCGTTCGGTCAGGTCGCCGTGGTGGGGCGAGAGCGGATGCCCGCTCTGTCCTGGAGCGAACATGAAGCGCGAGCGGTTCAAATCGGCGAGGTCATAGATCGCGCGCAGGCTGGCCGCATGGACGGCGTCGTAATTACCGGATTCATATCGGAAATGTGAGACGTTCACCGTGGAGCCGTCGCCGGGGACCGGGACGTGATTTTCAAACATGGAGCCGAGCACCGGAATCGCGCCCAGCGGATGGCTGAAGACTGCGTGGTGGGCGTCGCCCCAGCGCCAGGCGGATAGATTATCTCCGTAGCGGCGCGCGGTTTCGCTCATGGCGGCGTCCAGCGCGAGACCGGCGGTGACGGCGCAGCTCTCCACGCCGCCGGTGCGTACATCATCGCACCAGCCGACCTTATCGCCCATGAGCACGGATTCAAGAAAGGCCCGCCGGGGCTGGTTGTAAAAACGCGCTGCGGCGCCCAGCTCGTCGTTCCAGATCGTGCTGGAAAGCACGCGTAGCCAGGCCGAGACGATGAGGCCCTCCGGCGCATCCACGTCCAGAGCTCCGTCCCAGCTTTCCAGCATGGCCAGGGCCTGTGCGCCAAGCTGACTTTCCGGTTCCGAACCCAGAAGCGCCGGCATGATCCGGCGGACATGCTCGCTGGTGACGTCCATCTGCATGGCGGCGAAGCTGTCCAGATCATGGCGCTCGGTTTGCTCGAGCATCGCTTCGATGCGCGGCGCGCGATAGACGCTGTAACTGCCGGGCAGGGGGCGGGGATAGGCGTCTCCGGCCACCAGATTGTTGCCGGAGGCGATGTATCCGACGGACGGATTGGCGACGCGGGGCAATTGCTCGAAGGGTGTGAAGCCGGTCCAGTCGCCGGTCTCGGGATCGCGGATCGGCAATAGGCCGGCGGTCGTGTAGCCGATCGTCCCGTCAACGCCGGCATAGTGCATGTTCTGCATGGGCGCGGTGAAGCCGCGACCTGCCTCTACAAAGCTCTCCCAGTCCCGGCTCAGCATAATGCCGAGCGCCGCATCGGCGCCGCGATTGCCCGGATCGTCCAGGGTTGAGCGGCGCACCACAAGCGCGTCGGGGTCAAAGGCGGAGAGGTCGAACCAGGCTGAAGACAGGACCGGCCCCTCGCCGGTTTGTGTCAGGGTGATCTGCTCGGGCTCGCGCCGGCCGCGCACGGCGATCTCCACGGTGCGCTGCGTGGTCTCGGTCCGGGCGGGATCGCGCTCCACATGGTCGATGACGTCGAACCCGGTGTTTGTGAAGCCCCACGCGCCCGAGGCGTTCCGCCCCAGAAGCACGAAGGGCGCGCCAGGCGCCGTGGCGCCGATCACCGGGCCGGATTCAAGATTGAGGCGAGCGAAATACCAGATCGCCGGGCTGGAGAGGCCCAGATGGGGATCGTTGGCCAGGATCGGGCGGCCGGTGGCGGAGCGCCGGCCGGCGATGATCCAGGCGTTTGATCCGGGAAGATTGTCGGGTTGGGCCGCAGATTGAGTATTGGGCCGGGCTTCGGGCGGGGGACCGAGCTCTCGAACGGTCACCCCGTCCAGGGCTGCGCGCACATCGGACTC
Organism: Apolloniradiicaulis salifontis; assembly: GCF_053756655.1. Taxonomy (NCBI): domain Bacteria; kingdom Pseudomonadati; phylum Pseudomonadota; class Alphaproteobacteria; order Maricaulales; family Maricaulaceae; genus Apolloniradiicaulis; species Apolloniradiicaulis salifontis. The sequence continues at coordinate 2,437,357 of NZ_CM132387.1, read as the reverse complement.
CTTCAGCGTCGTCGGCGCCCAGTCGGGAAACCTGGCGAGAAAAGCGTCCAGCTGGTCGCGCGAAAGAATGTCGGACAGCCGCGCCCGATCAATATCCTCGCCCTCGCCCGCAGCGAGATTGTCGGCGAATGAGAGCAGCACCGCAGCGGTGTCCTCCACGCTCCAGGGCTGAGGTGTCGCGCGGACGATGACGTATTCCGGCGCCACCGAGCCCCGGGCGAGGCGGGCGTTGACCCCGGCCACATAGGCCTCAACCACGCTACGCGTCTGATCGCCCATTTCGTTGACAAGGCTCAGGGCCAGTTCCGGATAGCCCAGCGTGTGGGTGCGCGCATCGACGCGCACATAGTCGGCGCCGAACAGCTCTGCGAGGCGTCCGCGCATATAGCGGCGGGTCAGATCCATCTGGAAGAAGCGCTCTGAGGCGTGGGTGAAGCCCAGCGCAAAGAAGACCTCGGCGTCGCTTCCGGCGAAGATATGCGCGACGCCGTTGTCGTCGCGCACAACCTGCGCCTCGCCGTCAAAGCCCGGCAGTGCGATCTCGCCGCTCTCCACCGGCTTGGAGGCGTTGAAGCGCTCCACAAGGAAGGCGGCGGCCGCAAGCGTCAGAATCAGAACCAGAGCCGCCAGGGCGAACCCGGCGCGTATCAACCATTTGACCATGAGAGCCTCCCCAAACCTTGGCGCAGCGCGAGCTTATCAGGGCGCGGCTCGCGGGGAAGCGTTCGCGGCGCCCGTCGCGACGCTTTTGGAGCGTACTCACAAGCATCGTGCTTAACTCAGTATCAATCGTTCTTTGTCAGTGTGTTGGGCAAGAAACGAGGATGCGAAATGACCCCCAAATCCAAACCCTGTGCGCCCGCGCTTGAAGGGACTGAAAATTGTGCCTGCGCACAACCGGTGCCAGTGGATCTCAAATTCGCCTTCCAGCCCATCGTGGACATTCGGGACCGCTCGGTGTTCGCGCAGGAGGCTCTGGTGCGCGGTCCGGAAGGACAAAGCGCAGGCGAGATTCTCGCCGCTGTGGACAGTCTCAATGTTCATGCGTTTGACCGCAAATGCCGCATCGCGGCTGTGAAGGCGGCCGCGCACCATCTGGGCGCCCGGCGCGAGATGCTGTCGCTGAACACCATGCCCAACTCGGTCTATGATCCGGAGACCTGCCTGCGCACCACCATCGCGGCGGCCCAGGCGGCGAATTTTCCCATCGAGCGCGTCATGTTCGAAATGACCGAGCATGAAGCCATCGCGGACATTGATCACTTCACCACCATCGTGGAATCCTACAAGGAGATGGGGTTCATCACCGCCATTGACGATTTCGGGGCGGGAAGCTCGGGCCTGACCCTGTTCGCCTCGGTCATGCCGGACATCGTCAAGCTGGACGCCAAACTGATCGCGGGCATCCACAAGAGCCGCATTCAGAAGGTGATTGTGGGCAATATGGTGGATATGTGCTCGAAATTCGGGATCGGGGTGATCGCCGAGGGCGTCGAAGAGGCCGCCGAGCTGAAAGCGCTCACTGATGTCGGCGTCTATCTCTACCAGGGCTATTTCTTCGCCCGCCCCTCGTTTGACGCGGTGACGCCGGACGCGGACATCCGCTGGCAATAGGTCCCGGCCAGGTCCAGGCTGGGCCCCGGCTAGGTAACAGCGCCGCGCCGGCTGAATTGGTCGGCCTTGAACGCGCCGCTCTCCACCACGTCCACCAGCGCCTCGGCGGCGTCGAACACGTCGGCATAGGACAGGATCAGCGGCGAGAATCCGAAGCGCATCAGGTCGGGCGCGCGAAAGTCACCGATGATCCCGCGCGCGATGAGCGCCTGAACGATGGCGTAGCCGTCTTCATGGCGCACGCTCACATGGCCGCCGCGCCTGGCGCCGATCCCTGGCGACACGCAGTCCAACTCCAGCGGCGCGATGCGCGACAGGAACAGATCGCCAAGCGCGCGGGCCTTGGCCTCCAGCGCCGACAGATTGAGCCCTTCATAGAGCCCAAGCGAGGCGTGAAGCGCGGTCATGGACAATATGGGCGGCGTTCCGGCCGCAAAGCGCTTGATCCCGTCTGCGGGGCGGTAACCGTCGGTGAATTCGAACGGGCTGACATGACCCATCCAGCCTGACAGCGGCTGGGCGAGATCGCCGGCGACGCTGGGGTGGGCGTAGACGAAGCCGGGCGCGCCCGGTCCGCCATTGAGATATTTATACCCGCAGCCCACCGCATAGCGCGCGCCGCAGTCTTCAAGCCGGGTGTCCACCAGACCCACCGCGTGGGAGAGATCCCAGATGATTGTGGCGCCCAGACGGGCCGCCTCGGCTTCCTCGGCTTCGATGTCGACGATTTCGGCGGTCTTGTAGTGCACCGCGCTTCGCACCAGAACGCCGCTCGCCTCAGGAAGGCCGGCGACGCCTGCGCCCGGATCGATGAGCGAAAACCCGGCGCCGGACAGCCGCGCGAGGCCTTCAAGGATATAGCCGTCGGTGGGAAAATCGCCGCGCTCCACCGCCACCAGGCCTGCCCCTCTGGTGACGAGGCTCGCAGCGAGCTTGAAAAGATTGACCGAGACGCTGTCCGCACAGATCACGCTGCCGGCCGGCGCGCCGATAAGCGCCGCGATGCGGTCGCCGGTGCGCGTGGGCAGATCAATCCAGCCCGCGGTGTTCCAGCTCTTGATGAGATCGGTGCGCCATTCGGTTTCGATGGCGTGGTGCAGCGCCTCGCGCGCCGCCTTGGGAAGGGGGCCCAGCGAATTGCCGTCGAGATAGACGACCCCGTCCGGAATATCGAAGGCGTCGCGCTTGGCGCCCAGCGGATCGTCGCGGTCGAGCGCCTTCGCGTCTGCGCGGTTGGTGACGGCGATATCGGGCATTCAGAGCTCCCTTAGAATCGCGCGCACCGGCGCGGCGTCGAGCCCTGAAAGTTTAAGCGGCGGGGCGATCAGCTCATAGCGTCCGGGCGCGGCGTGATCGAGCACCAGGCCTTCCAGAATGCGTAAGTCGCGGGCGGCGACGCGGATGTGGGCGTCCATGGTCTTGCTGTCCTGGGGATCGAGCGACGGCGTATCGATCCCGATAAGTAACCCGCCCTGGTCTGCAAACCAGTCGATCAGCGTCGGCTCCACCGCGCAGAAGGCGTCGTCCCAGACTGCTTGCGGCGCGCTGAGATAGGTGCGGATCAAAAGCCGCGGGTCGGGCTTGGTCACGCCGGCGTCTGCGAGCCCGGCGAGGGCTTGCGCGAGGCTCACCCGCCCGCGAGCGCCGATGGCGTGGATGACGGTGGCCGCCCCGATATAGGGTTCAAGGCTCACCGAGGCGATGTCCGCGCCGTCTTCGGCATAGTGCAGGGGCGCGTCTGCGTGGGCTCCGGTATGAGTGCTCATCACCGTTCTGGAGACATTGACCGGCGAGCCGCCGGCCATGTCCCAGGTTCGGTCAAATGAGACGGGCGTGTCGCCCGGCCAGACCGGCGTCGCCGGCGAGACCGCCGGAGAGATGTCGATCAGGCCGGGCACGCTCTTAAAGCGGTCCGCGCGCGGTGATGCCGCCGTCCACGATGTGGCACTGGCCGGTCATGTAGCTGGACGCGTCGCTGGCGAGATAGTGAATCGCCGCCGCCATGTCCTCGGGCTGTCCGACACGCTGGATGGAGAAGTTACGCTTCATCATGTCGGCGAGCTCGGGGTTGGAGGTGAGGGCGCTGGCGAGCTTTGTCTCCGTCAGGCCCGGGCACAGCGCGTTCACGCGCACGCCAAAGGCGCCGCATTCCTGGGCGAGCACCTGGGTCACGGAGATCACCGAAGCCTTGGTGATGGAGTACACGCCCTGAAAGAAGCCCGGGCGCATGCCGTTGATGGAGGCCACGTTGACGATGGAGCCCGACATTTGCGGCTTCATGAATTCCTGGATCGCCAGCGCCGACAGGTAGAACACGCCTTTCACATTGACGTCGAAGGTCTTGTCCCAGGCCGATTCCGGACACTCGATCGCCTCACCGAAATGGGGCGAGGTCGCGCCGTTATTCACAAGGATGTCCAGCCGGCCTTCCTTGGCCTTGATGTCAGCCATGGCCGCTTCGCGGTGTTCGGATTCGCCCAGGTGCAGCACCATGGCGCGCGCCTTGCCGCCTTCGGCCTCGATCTCCTTGGCGACGCGGTCGCAGTCGGCGATCTTGCGGCTGGAGCAGATGACGTTGGCGCCGTTGCGCGCCAGACGCTTGGCGGTCGCTTCCCCGATGCCGCGGCTTGCGCCTGCGACCAGGGCCACTTTGCCCTCCAGCGACAGATCCTTCTCGGCCATGGATATCCTCCCGTATGGCTTATTTACATTGCGCCAGAACCTAGCGGCGATGGTCCGCGATGGCGAGAGGGCGGGGTGCAGCGCGGCGGCTGATCGGGCGCATTCTTCGCCGCCGCGCTGAAGGCGCGCTCATCCACCGTTCAGACGACGCCGTACATTCTTGGCCCATGATCGCTCTCATGCTCCTCGCCGCTGATCCCGAGATCAAAGCTGACTGCACGCTGGACGGCGTCCCGCTTTATGGAGAGGTGCAAGTGGTGGACAGCTTTCCCGACTTCACCGTTGAAATCGTGGAGAGTTTTGCCGACCTGAAGGTGAAATCGGTGGAGTCCTTCGCGGATTCCTGCGGTGAATGGAAATTCGTGGACAGTTTTCCAGATTTCACCGTCCGGTTCGTGGAGAGCTTTGCCGACTTCAAGATCGAGTACGTGGAAAGTTTTCCGGGGCGGCCCTGACCAACATCCGGCCGCACTATCCCGGAGCGCGAGCCTGGGTCCTATGCGCCGCACCTCACCTCTAATCAGCCGCGCCCCCATGGACTTCAGCGCCCCTTGGGTCTTCCATGGCCGGCTTGAAACGCCAGAGGGGACCAGGCGTTGGGGCTGGATGATTTTCTGAACCGAGCGCGCGTGCTTGGGCTAGGCGCGTGGGAGGCGACTCCGGACTGGCTGCTCTATGGGCTCGCCGGGCTGGGAGGCTTGTATCTCATCTGGGCCATCCTGTTCGTCCTCCAGGGCCGCATTCTATATCTCACCGACCCCACGAGGATGGATCCGGCTGATCTGGGCCTGGAGCGCGCCCACGAAGACGAGACGAAGACCCCCGATGGGCAGACGCTGGTGCTGTGGCGCGCCGATCCGGTGTGGGAGGGCGCGCCCCATATTCTCTATCTGCACGGCAACCGGCGGGCCCTGTGGCGCCGGGCGCGCTTTTTTCGCATGTTTCTGGCGGCCGGCTGGGGCTTCACAGCGCTCGCCCATCGCGGTTTCAACGGGTCCACCGGGAGGCCCAGCGAAAAGCATAATGTGGCCGACGCGCAGCACGTGTTTGATGGGCTGGTGAAGGCGGGCGTTCCCGCCCACTCCATCGTGGTCTACGGCGAGAGCCTGGGCTCGGGCACGGCGGTGCAGCTGGGCGCGGGCCGGAGCGTGGGCGGCGTTGTCCTCCATGCGCCATACGATTCCTTGCGCGACATCGTGCGCTCGCGCACCGCCTGGCTTCTGCCTCGCATGATCTTTCGCGAGCGCTACGACTCCATCCGCCAGATCCAGCGTGTGACCGCGCCGATCCTGTGGATTCATGGCGACCATGACCGGGTGATCCCGATGGGCCGCGGGCGCAGGCTCTATGACGCCGCCACGGGACCGAAATATGCGGCGCTGGTAAGGGGCGCGAACCATTTCGGAATCTACACCCAGCAGGTCTTCAACCAGCATATCCGCTTCTTCGCGGAAGCCGCAGCGCGCGCCGGCGGCGATCCCAGAGCCCAGGGCGAGATGAGCGTGGTGGACCCGATAGTGCCCGAAGAGAACGGCCGCCCCGAACTGGCTGCGGCGCGGCGCAAAAGCTGAGCGCGCACCGGCTCCGGCTCTGCTAGACTCCGCGCATGTCATTTTACGAAAACCAAATCCTGCCCCATCTGATCGGGCTCGCCTGCGGCGCCCCGCAGATCATGAAAAAGCGCTCCCAGATCGTGCCGGCCGCTGAAGGCCGCGTGCTGGAGGTGGGCTTCGGCGCCGGGCCGAATCTGGACTTTTATGATCCTTCGAAGGTCTCGCGCCTGTTCGCGCTGGAGCCCAGCGAGGGCATGCGCCGCAAGGCCGCCGGCGCGATCGCCGCCGCGCCGGTGCCCGTGGAGGTGATCGATCTTTCCGCCGAGGCGATCCCGCTGGAGGACGCCAGCATGGACACGGTGGTGCTCACCTACACCGCCTGCACCATCCCCGATGTGAACGCCGCGCTCGCCGAAATGCGCCGAGTGCTCAAACCCGGCGGGCGGCTTTTGTTCTCCGAGCATGGCCGGTCGCCGGACGCCGGCGTCTATAAATGGCAAAGGCGTATCGAGCCGGTGTGGAAGCCCATCGCCGGCGGCTGTCACCTGACGCGCAGAATCGACGATCTGATCACCGGAGCTGGGCTCGCAATGGAGCGGCTGGAGATGGACTATCTGCCTAAATCTCCGAAATTCGCCAGCTTTAATTATGCCGGCTCGGCCCGCATCGCCTGAGCTCCACACCGCCGCCGATCATCTTGAGCCAACCCGGCGCGCGGGCTAAGCCTTGTCGCCCTTAGGAGCGGAGCTTTCCATGCGCCTGTTCGTGATCGCCGCGCCGATTATCGCCCTGCTCGCCGCGTGCACGCCTCCGGCTGAACCCGTCTCGGGCCCCGTCCTCATCACCGTGTTTCATGGAGACGGCGAAATGACGCCGGAGCCGCTGGGGCTTTACAACACCTGGAGCCTGGCCGGGCCGGCCACCGCGCTTACCGCCGCAGACCTCGCCGCCCTGCCGCAGAGCGTGATCGAAACCGGCTATCCTCTTGGCGCTGACGCGTCGCGCTGGTCCGGCCCGCGGCTTTCGCTTCTGCTGCACGAGATCGGCGCGCCGGGCGCCGGCGCGCGTCTCACCGCCGTGGACGGCTATCAGGTCGAGGTGACAGCTGAAGACCTCGCCGCCCACGAGCCCATCCTCGCGCTGCGCCGCGACGGCGAGCCATTGGCCATCGGCGGGCTGGGGCCGGCCATCCTCATCTGGCCGCGCGACACAGACGCGGCGCTCGCCGACCTGAGCGATAATCAATGGCCCTGGGCGGTGTTCGCGGTGGAGGGGCTGGAGCGCTCCGATGGCTGAGGCGCAGAAGCCAGCGAAGAAGAGGGCCGCAAAACGCCGCCCGCCCGGCCTCACCCGCGAACAGGCCGAGGAGATTTTCGCGCGCCTGTCGGAGATTTTGCCCGATCCGAAAACCGAGCTGGACTACCACTCGCCGTTCACGCTGGTGGTGGCCGTGGCGCTCTCGGCTCAGGCCACTGATGTGGGGGTGAACAAGGCGTCTCGCCGCCTTTTCGCCGATGCCGACACGCCGGCGAAGATGGTCGCGCTGGGCGAGGACGCCGTGCGCGAGCACATCAAGACGATCGGCCTGTTCCGCAACAAGGCCAAGAACGTCATCGCGCTCTCACAGATGATCCTGGACGAATTTGACGGCGAGGTGCCGCAGACCCGCGACGAGCTGGTCAAACTCCCCGGTGTCGGGCGCAAGACCGCCAACGTCGTGCTCAACGAAGCCTTCGGCCAGCCCACCATCGCGGTGGACACCCATATTTTCCGGGTCGGCAACCGTACGCGCCTCGCGCCCGGCAAGACGCCCGACGAGGTGGAGGACCGCCTGACGCGCATCGTGCCGCAGGCCTATCTCAAGGGCGCCCATCACTGGCTGATCCTGCACGGGCGCTATGTCTGCAAGGCGCGAAAGCCCGAATGCTGGCGCTGCGCCATCGCCGATCTGTGCAAGTTCAAGGACAAGACGCCCGCCCCGAAATGAGCGGGCTGAGCCTGCCGAGATCGATACGGGGGATCGATCGAACAGGCGAACGTCCGGCGGAGCCGGACGGAGGGGGTGGTTGCGCAAACGTCCCGGAAGATAGCGGGCGCCATTGCGCCCGACCCGGTCCGCTCCAGCTCAGCGCGCGCCCTCTACTCCGCCTGAACGCCGACGCCGATGGGGCAGGCGACGCCGGTGCCGCCGATGCCACAATAGCCGCCGGGGTTTTTCGCCAGGTATTGCTGGTGATAACCCTCGGCGAAGTAGAACGGGCCGGCTTCGCGGATTTCGGTGGTGACCGATCCCTTGCCTGCGGCGTCCAGCGCGGCGTCATAGGCCTTGGCGCTGGCTTCGGCGGCCTGCGCCTGAGCCGGCGTGTTCCAGTAGATCGCCGAGCGGTACTGAGTGCCGATATCATTGCCCTGGCGCATGCCCTGAGTGGGGTCATGGCCCTCCCAGAAGGCTTTAAGCAGCGCGTCGAAGCTGACTTTGGCCGGGTCGAACACCACGCGCACCACCTCGGTGTGGCCGGTGCGTCCCGAGCACACTTCCTCATAGGTGGGGTTCGGGGTGATGCCGCCGGCGTATCCAACGGCGGTGTTCAGCACGCCCTCGATCCGCCAGAAGATCCGCTCCACGCCCCAGAAGCACCCCATGGCGAACACGATGCTTTCCGCGCCGGCGGGGACGTCCTCCTTCAGCGCCCGGCCGAAGACCGAATGAGTCGCGGCGGTGGGGAGAGCCTGGATGCGCCCTGGCAGGGCCTTGTCGGCGGGGATGAGGCTGGTCTTGTACTCGGTGTCGGAACGAAAGCGCATAGCGTCCATTCTCCAGTGTCTGGCGGGCGTATGCGGCCCGGCGTGGTGTTTGTTGACCCTAACATAGGGCGGCGCCGCGTCCGCGTCATCGTCCAGCCGCCGCGACGGCGCTGCGAAGCGTCAAGACTCGGCCCGGCGACGGCCTTGCGTGGTGATCCGGGCGGGGCCATTTGCAAGCGGTTCAGCTGGTGGGAAGTTTCATGAGTTTCGCCTTTATTCTCGCCGGTCTGGTCCTGCTGGTCGCCGGCGGCGACGCGCTTGTGCGCGGCGCGACCGGGCTCGCCAAGGCGCTGGGCGTGTCGCCGCTCCTGATCGGGCTGGTGGTCGTGGGCTTCGGCACATCCATGCCTGAGATGACCACTTCGGTGACCGCCAGCCTGTCCGGATCGCCGGCTGTGGCGGTGGGCAATGTCATCGGCTCGAACATCGCCAATATCCTGCTGATCCTGGCCGTCACTGCGGTGATCGCGCCCATGAGCGTTCAGGCCAGCGCGTTTCGCCGCGACGGACCGGCGTTGATTCTGGCGACGATGGCCGCAGCCGCGGTGACACTCTTCCTGCCGTTTTCACGGCTCACAGGCGCGATTCTGTTCGCCCTGCTCATTGTCTATGTGGTGGCGAGCTATCTCATCGACCAGCGCACCAAGGACGCCGGCGCGGCGCTCCATGCCGGTGAGGCGGAGACCGTGACGGCGCCCGGCGGGCCGCTTGTCTCCACCCTGTTTTTGCTGGCCGGGCTGGTGGGCGTCGTGGGCGGCGCGGGGCTATTGGTGAACGGCGCCACGGTGCTGGCCGCCGCGGCCGGGATTTCAGAGGCGGTGATCGGCCTGACCATCGTAGCGGTGGGCACCTCGCTGCCGGAGCTGGCCGCGTCGCTTTCGGCCGCGCGCAAGGGGGAGTCCGATCTCGCCTTCGGTAATATCATCGGCTCCAATATTTTTAATGCGCTGGGCATTCTGGGCGCGGCGGCGCTCGCCCGGCCGTTTGATCTGGCGCCGGGCGCCTTTGGGGTCGACGTGCTGGTGATGCTCGCCTCGGCCGGCGCGCTCATCGCCTTTTCCATCACCGGCTGGCGGGTGGATCGGCGCGAGGGCGTCCTGCTTCTCCTGGCCTATGCGGGCTACATGACGTGGCTGGCGATGACGCAGGCCTGAGCCGGACACAGCAGCGCCGCCGATGACGTGAGTCGCCGGCGGCGCAGATCGTGTTGAAACAGGCGTTCAAGCAGGCGGGGCAGGCCTAGCTCTTGTCGTAATCGCCCATCTGCGAATGCATGTAGCGCTCCTCACCGATCTTCTCGATGAGGGAGAGCTGGGTCTCCAGGAAGTCGATATGCTCTTCCTCGCTCTTGAGGATCGCATCGAAGATCTGGCGGGTGACGTAGTCGCCGACACTTTCGCAATAGGCGACCGCGTCCTTATAGACCGGATGGGCGCGCCGCTCGGCTTCAAGATCGCATTCAAGGCATTCCTTGATCGTCTCGCCGATGAGCACCTTGCCCAGATCCTGCACATTGGGCAGACCTTCCAGGAACAGGATCCGCTCGATGAGCACATCGGCGTGCTTCATCTCGTCGATGGATTCCTCATACTCCATCTTCGCCAGGCGCTGGAAGCCCCAGTCGCGGAACATTCGTGCGTGCAGGAAGTACTGGTTGACGGTGGTCAGCTCCAGCTTCAGCGCCTTGTTCAGGTGCTCGATGACCTTGGGGTCGCCCTTCATGGTGCGCGTCCTTTCGATTCTGATTTCACCCTTGCTTTACCCGCCCCGGCGCCCCGCGCCAAGCAAGCATGGAAAGGAATCTTTGCATGTCAGACGCAAGTGCGAGCGAGGTTTCAAAGGCCGTGATGCGGACCGCCGGTCAGGGCGTTGTGCCGGCGGGAGCGCCGGCGGGAACGCCCGTCGGGCCGGCGCGTTCGACACCCATGCCCCGTGACAACGCCAGTTCTGACAGCGCCCTGCCTCGCCCCCTGGCGCGAGCGCGCGGCTGGGCGCGCCTTCTTGACGAGCGGTTCAGCATTTTCGGCTTCCGGTTCGGCCTTGACGGTGTGCTGGGCCTTATACCTGGCGTGGGCGGCTTGGTGACGCTGGCTGGCGGCGCGGTGATGGTCACCAGCGCCCACAATCTCCGCCTGTCCAACGCTGTGAAGGCGCGCATCGTCGCCTACACGGTGTTGGACGCCCTGATCGGCTCGGTCCCGGTGGTGGGCGACATCGCCGACTTCCTGTTCAAGGCGCACAAGAAAAGCCTGAACACGATCGAGAAGGCCTTGGCGCGCCAGGCTGAGAGCCAGCGTCGTGACCAAGGACCGGGGCCGGAGGCGAAAGGCGGGCGCTAGGCCCGCTTCTCGCCTCCAGCCTCCAGCCGGGCCGCTTCAAATGGAACCACATGGCGAATGTGTGCCTTGCGCAGCTCCCAGTCATTGAGGATCGCTGCGGCGTGCAGGCTGCCGGTGCTGGCGTAATGGGCCTCGATCAGCGCGCGGCAGCGCTTCTCGGATTCGCCTTTGAGATCGCTGATGAAGACGCTGTCGGGATTGAGCCGCGGCTCCAGACGTTCGTCCTCATCCAGCACAAAAGCTTCGCCCCCGGTCATGCCGGCGGCGAAATTGTCGCCCACCTTGCCCAGGATCACCGCGACGCCGCCGGTCATGTACTCGCACCCGTTGGCGCCGCAGCCTTCCACGACCACTTCCACGCCGGAATTGCGCACCGCGAAGCGCTGGCCGGCGCCGCCGGCGGCGAACAGCCGGCCGGATGTCGCGCCGTACAGCACCGTGTTGCCGATGATGGCGTCGCCGGGCTTGTGGGCTTTGGCGCCGCCGAACGGCCGGATCGCGATGGTGGCCCCGGAGAGCCCCTTGCCCACATAGTCGTTGGCGTCGCCCTCAAGCTCGATTCGCAGGCCCTTGGCGGCGAACGCGCCGAGGCTCTGCCCGGCTGAACCACGCAGACGCAGGGTCAGCTGGCCGTCTTCCAGCCCGTCCTTGCCGAAGGTGCGCACGATTTTCGAGCTGGTGCGCGTGCCGACAGCCCGGTCGGTGTTCTTCACGTCATAGACCAGCTGCATCTTCTCGCGGCGGCTGAACACCGGCGCGGCGTCCTTGAGGATCTGCTCGTCCAGGCTGGGCGCCACGGCGTTGCGCTGCTGGCGGGTGGAGCGGGGCGGCCGCGCCTGCGGGTCCACGCGCACCAGAAGCGGGTTGAGATCCAGATCATCAAGATGGGTGGAGCCGCGGCTCACCTGATCAAGAAGATCGGCCCGGCCGATGACGTCCTCCAGGCTGGAGGCGCCGAGCTTTGCAAGGATCTCGCGGGTGTCGCGGGCGATGAAGGTCATCAGATTGACCACATGGTCGGCAAGCCCGGTGAAGCGCTTGCGCAACGCGTCGTCCTGGGTGCACACGCCCACGGGGCAGGTGTTGGAATGGCACTGGCGCACCATCAGGCAGCCGAGCGCGATGAGGCTCGTCGTACCGATGCCGAACTCTTCCGCGCCCAGCATCGCCGCGATCACCACGTCGCGCCCGGTGCGGATTCCGCCGTCGGCGCGCAGCGTCACCCGCTCGCGCAGACCGTTGAGCGAAAGCACCTGATGGGCTTCAGACAAGCCCAGCTCCAGCGGCGCGCCGGCGAACTTGATGGAGGTTTGCGGGCTGGCGCCTGTGCCGCCCACATTGCCGGAGATCAGGATGATGTCGGCATGGGCCTTGGCGACTCCCGCCGCCACCGCGCCGACGCCGTCGGCGCTCACCAGCTTCACGCAGACGCGCGCCTCCGGATTGATCTGTTTGAGGTCATAGATCAGCTGGGCCAGATCCTCGATTGAGTAGATATCGTGGTGCGGCGGCGGGCTGATCAGCGTCGTGCCGGGCGTGGCGTGACGCAGCTTGGCGATGAACTCGGTGACCTTGAAGCCGGGCAGCTGACCGCCTTCGCCGGGCTTGGCGCCCTGGGCCACCTTGATCTCGATCTCGCGGCACTGGTTGAGGTATTCGGCCGTGACTCCGAAGCGCCCCGAGGCCACCTGCTTGACCGCCGAGTTCATGTTGTCTCCGCTGGGCAGCGGGGTGTAGCGCGAGGGGTCTTCGCCGCCTTCGCCCGACACGGACTTTGCGCCGATCCGGTTCATGGCGACATTGAGGGCGCCATGGGCTTCAGGCGACAGCGCGCCCAGGCTCATGCCCGGCGTCACGAAGCGCTGACGGATCTCATTGACGCTTTCGCATTTTGAGACGTCGATCGAGGGGCCCAGCGGGCGCGGCTCCAGAAGATCGCGCAGCTGGATCGGCTGCTCGTCACGTGCCTGCAGGCGAACGTATTCGCGGAAGGACTCATAATCCTCCTCGCGCACGGCCTTTTGCAGGGCGGAGACGGATTTCGCCTCCACTGCATGAACCTCGCCCGAGGAGCGCTGGCGGTAGAACCCGCCGATGGGCAGGCGCACCGCGTCCTCGTTCGACCACGCCCAGCGGTGCAGCTCGGCCAGCTTGCTTTCAAGACCGGCAAGCCCGATGCCGGAAATCCGGCTGGTGACGCCGCCCAGATACTCGCTCGCTACGGCGCGCGAGAGGCCCAGGACTTCAAAATTGCACCCGCCGCGATAGGAGCTGACCACTGAGATGCCCATCTTGGACATGATCTTGAGGAGACCCGCGTCGAAGGCCTTCTGCATGTTGTCGGCCTTTGTCTCCGCGCTCATGGATTTGAGGCCCCGCTGGGTGCGCGTGGAGACGGTTTCAAAGGCGATGTAGGGATTGACCGTGGTCGCACCCAGACCGATCAGCACGGCCAGGCCGTGGGGATCGGTGACGTCGGACGCGCGCGCATTAAGCGATGTGTAAGTGCGCAGGCCCTTGCGGGTGAGGTGGGTGTGCACCGCGCCCACCGCCAGCGCCATGGGCGCCGCGCAGCGATCGACTCCCTGCGCCTCGTCGGTGAGGACCAGGTGCTCGGCGCCGTTCTTCACCGCCTCGGCGGCTTCCTCGCGCATGCGGTCCAGCGCGGCCATCAGGCCGGCGCCGGTCCCGGTCGCGGCTTCAGCGGGGAAGGTGGCGTCGATAACGGTCACGCGCTCGCCCAGCATGGCGATCAGGCGGGCGTACATGCCATTGGTCAGGCAGGGGCTTTCAAGCACGTAGACATTGGTCTGGGTCTCATCCTCGGCCAGGATGTTGCCGAGGTTCTTGAACCTCGTCTTCAGGCTCATCACCCGGCCTTCGCGCAGCGGATCGATGGGCGGATTGGTGACCTGGGAGAAGTTCTGGCGGAAATAGTGCGAGATCGGCCGGTAGCGGTTGGACAGGACCGCCAGCGGGCTGTCATCTCCCATGGACCCGATGGCCTCCTTGCCGCCTTCGGCCATGGGAGACAGGATCAGCTCGATCTCTTCCAGGGTGAGGCCGGCGGCCGCCTGACGGCGCGCGCGTTCGGCCTCGCCGAACAGGGGCTCTTCTGGGCCGGGGCCGATATCGGATTCGATTTCGCGCACATTCTTCAGCCAACCTTCATAGGGGTGCTTCTGGCTGAGGAAATCGAGCATCTCGGTTTCGCGCTTGAAGCCCCCGTCCTGCAGGTCCACCGCGATCATGCGCCCGGGCGTCACCGCGCCGCGTTCGATCACGCGCTCCACGGGGATCTCGGCCATGCCGGTTTCCGAACCCACGGCCAGAAGCCCGTCGTCTGACAGGCTCCAGCGCAGCGGACGCAGCCCGTTGCGGTCCAGCCCGGCGATCGCCCAGCGGCCGTCGCAGGCCACCACGGCCGCCGGCCCGTCCCAGGGCTCCATCACCGAGTTGCAGTACTCGTAAAGGCCGCGCCAGGCGCCGGGCATCAGCTCGGAGCGCTTCGACCAGGCCTCGGGGATAAGCAGCGTCTTGGCCATGGGCGCAGACCGGCCCGCGCGCACCAGAATCTCGAACACTTCGTCCAGCGCGGCAGAGTCCGACGCGCCGGGACTGATCACCGGCTTGACCTCGTTCTCGGCGTCCTTGAACGCCTTGCTGGCCATGAGGATCTCATGGCTCTTCATCCAGTTGCGATTGCCCTTCAGCGTGTTGATCTCGCCGTTATGGGCGAGCATGCGGAAGGGCTGGGCCAGCTTCCATTCGGGGAAGGTGTTGGTGGAATAGCGCTGGTGGAACATGGCGAAGGGCGAGATGAAGCGCTCGTCCTTCAGGTCGGGATAGAACTGGTCGATGGCCTCGGCCAGGAACATGCCCTTATAGACCACGTCGCGCGCCGACAGAGAGCACACGTAAAAGCCGGGCAGGGCGTCTGCGCGGGCGCGCGCCTCGATGCGCCGGCGGGTGAGGTAAAGCGTGCGCTCCAGAACGCTCGCCGAGCGCTTCTTGGGATCACAGAACAGGATCTGCTCGATGGCGGGGCGCGTCGCGGCGGCCTTCTCGCCCAGGCAGGAGGGGTCGATGGGCACCTGACGCCAGCCGTAGAGGCGCAGGCCTGCGCGCAGGACTTCGGTCTCGACGATGGTGCGGCCGCGCTCCTGCGCGGCGAAGTCGGTACGCGGCAGGAACACCATGCCCACGCCGATGGGCGCCTCGCCGGGCTTGTGCCCGGTGCGCTCCACCTGCGCCTTGAAGAAGTCCTGGGGGATCCCGACGCGCAGCCCGGCGCCGTCGCCGGTGCGCCCGTCCGCGTCCACCGCGCCGCGGTGCCAGACGGCTTTCAGCGCGTCGATGGCCAGCTGCACGGTTTCCCGGCGCGCCTTGCCCGAGGTGTCGGCCACAAGCCCGACGCCGCACGATGAGCGCTCGGATTCAGGATTATAGGCGTGCGCTTCGATCAGGCGGTTGCGCTCGGTTTCATACTTGGTGACGTAATCGCTCATTCGGCGGGCTCCGCGAGCGCGACATGGCGCTCAGTTTCGGCTTTCGCCATAAGGTCTTCGTGGATGGCTTTCGCCGCGTCCTGGCCGTCCTTAATCGCCCAGACCACAAGCGAGGCGCCGCGCACCGCGTCGCCGCCGGCGTAAACACCGTCGATATTGGTGCGGCAGCCCTTGGTGACGCGCACCGCGCCGCGCGCATTGAGCTCCAGCTCGGCGGCGGCCCAGGCGGTGGGGAAGTCTTCCGGTTCAAAGCCCAGCGCGGCGATCACCATGTCGGCGGGAAAATCGCTTTCCTCGCCAGGCTGAGGCACGGGGCGCCGGCGCCCGGAGGCGTCGGGCGCGCCCAGCGCCATCTTCTGCACTTTCACGCCCGAGGCGGTTTCGGCGTCGCCGAGAATCGCAGCCGGAGCGCTGAGCCAGTTGAACACCACGCCTTCCTCCTCGGCGTGGACCACTTCGCGCGCCGAGCCGGGCATGTTGGTGCGGTCGCGGCGATACAGGCACGCCACGTCCCTGGCGCCCTGACGGATCGCGGTGCGCACGCAGTCCATGGCGGTGTCGCCGCCGCCGATCACGACGACGCGCTTGCCGGCGGCGTTCAGGCGGTTGTTGTCTTCGATGGTCTCGCCGAAGCCGCGCCGGTTGGAGGCGGTCAGGTAATCCAGCGCCGCCACCAGCCCGCGTCCGCCGCCGCCGGGGCAGGTCAGCGCGCGCGCCGCATAGGCGCCGGCGCCGATATAGACCGCGTCATGGCGGGTGCGCAGATCGTCCAGCGTGGCGTCGCGGCCGACCTCAAAATTGAGCTTGAAGTCGACGCCGCTCTCCTGGAGGCGCTCCACGCGGCGCGTGACCACATGCTTGTCCAGCTTGAAGTTCGGGATGCCGTAGATCAGCAAGCCGCCGGCGCGGTCATGGCGGTCATAGACCGTCACCGCATGGCCGCGCTCGCGCAGGCGCTCGGCCGCCGACAGGCCCGCAGGCCCGGCGCCGATAATCCCCACCGAAAACCCGGTGTCGGGCTTGGTGCGGACCGGTTTCACCCAGCCTTCCTTCCACGCGGTCTCGGTGATGAAGCTCTCCACCGTACCGATGGTCACCGAGCCATGCCCCGACTGTTCGATCACGCATGCGCCTTCACACAGACGGTCTTGCGGGCAGATGCGGCCGCACACTTCGGGCATGGTGGAGGTGGCGCTGGAGCGCTCATAGGCCTCCTCCATGCGCCCCTCTGCGGCCAGCATCAGCCAGTCGGGGATGTCATTATGCAACGGGCAGCCGGACTGGCAGAACGGCACGCCGCACTGGGAGCAGCGCTCAGCCTGCTCCTCCCCGCGCGCCATGTCGAAGGGCGCGTAGATCTCGTCGAAATCGGCCTTGCGCTCTTCCGGCGACCGTTTGTCGGGATAGCGCTGGTCGACATTGATGAACTTGAGCACAGGCGGTCTCCTCACCGTCGGCTCGCCGGCCCGGTCGGCTGATATATCTTTTGTCCGGACTTTATTGCATTGCACCATATAGCACGGTCCTCGCGCAAGACACGCGCTCTGCGGCGACGGGGGGCACATGTGGGCCGCGCTCCGGGCCTGTCTGGCAAGCAACTCGGCCGCTGCAAACGCGCTTCGTCCGGCGCGCGACTTATCTGCGCGAACCTGTCGCAGCCCGCTCAGGACCGCAGGCACGTTTCACAATTGACAATCATTCGCATTCTCCTTCATATGGTGCTGCGAATGAGTTGCGGGTGCGCCCGCCCCGATCCAGGTCCAAGGCCCGCCGCCCATGATCGTCTGTGTTTGCAATGTTATCCGCTGCCGCGACGTGAAGGCCGCCGCCGCCAATGGTGCGGTGGATGTGCCCGGCGTGTTCAAGGCCTGCGGAGCCAAGCCCAAATGCGGTCGCTGTTTCGAAGAAGCCGCCCGCATGATCGGCGCTCCGGTTCCCGGGCGGTCGCTCGCGGCGGGCTAAGGCGTGCGCCGGCCCTGAGCGCCTGGGGCGAAGTCGTTCGCGTCACCTGACATGGCAAGCGCTGCGTGGCACGACTCCCCATATGGCTGAGCGGACAGAGGCGTTACGTATGCTCTTTGGTCAAGCTTCCGGCCTGGGCTCGGCTTTCAGGCGCATCTGCGTGATCTGGTTGCGCTTGCGGTCGAGGATCTCGAACTGGACGCCGTGAAACCGGAAGACCTGGCCGGCTTCGGGAATTGTCTGGGCTTCGTGGATCACCAGACCGGCGATTGTCACCGCCTCGTCGTCAGGCAGGTCCCAATCCAGCGCGCGATTGACGTCGCGGATGGGCGTGGCGCCTTCGACCATGACGAAGCCGTCGGGAAGAGGCGCGACGCCGGCCACGGCCACGTCGTGCTCGTCTTCGATATCACCGACGATCTCTTCCAGAATATCTTCCAGCGTTATGACGCCCATCAGCCCGCCATATTCGTCCACGACCAGGGCGAAGTGCTCGCGTTTGACCCGGAAATTGGTCAGCTGCTCCTGCAGCGGCGTGGTTTCGGGCACAAACCAGGGCTCGCGCCGGATCGCGTCTATATCCACCTTCTCGGCGTCGCCGCCGGCCTGGTGCAGGGCGCGGGCGAGATCGCGCACATGGAGCACCCCGACGATGTTCTCCGCATCGTCCTTGTACAGCGGCAGGCGCGTGTGCGGGCTCGTCAGCGCGGTCTCCACCAGCTCGCCGGCGGGCTGTTCGATGTCGAGCATCACCAGATTCTTGCGGTGAACCATGACGTCGTCGACGGTGAGCTCGCGCAGATCCAGCACGCCGCCCAGCATGTCGCGGTCGCTTTTGACCACGCCGCCTTCCTGGTGGTGCAGGTCGATCTGGCCCCGGATCTCCTCATGGGCGGATAAGACCGGCCCTTCCACATTGGCCCCCAGCACGCGCAGGGCCAGGCGCACAACCGCCTGCACCGCAGCCACCACCGGCGCGAAGATCGTCACGAAAAAGCGTATCGGCAGAGACACCGCCAGAGCGAGCCGGTCCGGATTGGACAGGGCGTAGGTCTTGGGCATCACCTCGGCGAAGATCAGCACCAGCAGCGTCATCACCAGGGTGGCGATGGGCACGCCGGCCTCGCCGAACATGGCCAGGAACACCGCCGCAGCGATGGAGGAGGCCAGGATGTTGACCAGATTATTGCCCAGAAGGATTGCGCCGATCAGGCTTTCGCGGTCTGAAATCAAATGATTGACCCGCTTGGCGCGCTCGTCTTTGTCTTTCTCCAGCGAGAGCATGCGCGCTTTCGATGTCGCGGTCAGCGCCGTCTCCGAACCGGAAAAGAAGGCGGAAAAGGCCAGAAGCCCCAGGACCGTCAGGGCCGCCCATCCCATCCAGGGTTCGAGGTTCATTTCGATGTCAGGTCCTCACTTAAAAAATCTTCAAGATCGCGCGTATCGGCACCTCGAGCGATGTAAGCGTTACCAATGCCTTTCGCTAGTATCAGTGTAATCGCGCCGCCACTGTTCTTCTTGTCCGATCCCATGCGCGCCACCAGGCGGGACGCGTCATAGGGGCCGCCTGCAAGCTCGCGTCCGCTGGCCGGCAGACCCACGGCGCGAAGGTGATCACGCACACGCTGCGCAGCGCCAGACGGGCAGACGCCGAGACGTTGCGAATATGCAAAGGCGAGGGCGAGCCCCGCCGCCACCGCTTCACCGTGCACCAGCGCGCCTTTTTGTGCTTCGGCTTCAAAGGCGTGCCCAAAGGTGTGGCCCAGGTTCAAAAGCGCGCGCACACCGCCCTCGCGCTCATCCTCGGCGACGATGCGCGCCTTGAACGCCACGGCTGACGCGATGGCCTGGTCCAGCGCCTGGCCGGTCAGCGCGTCCGCGCCCAGTGCTTCCAGCCGGTCGAACAGGTTCCCGTCTGCGATAAGCCCGGCCTTGACGATCTCGGCGTAGCCGGCGCGCACCTCGCGCTGGGGCAAGGTGGCCAGAAAGCCTGTGTCAGCGATGACCAGGCCCGGCTGATGGAAGGCGCCGGCGAGATTCTTGCCGGCGCGCGTATTGATTCCGGTCTTGCCGCCGACCGAGCTGTCCACCTGGGCCAGCAAGGTGGTGGGGATCTGCACGAACCCGGCGCCGCGCTTGGTGACCGCGCTGGCGAAGCCCGCCAGATCGCCCACCGTGCCGCCGCCGAACGCGATCAGGCTCTCGCCGCGCTCCATATTGGCGTCCAGCAGCTGGTCGCACAGCGCTTCCAGCCCGGCCCAGCTTTTGGCCGCCTCGCCGCCCTCGATCTCGAAGATCACCGGCTCCAGCTTCGCCTGGCCCAAAGCGGCCCGCAGGCGCTCACCGTGGTGGGCGAGGGCGGTGCGGTCTGCGGCGACAAGCGCGCGTCCGCGCCGGCACAATACGGGCAGGCGCTCAGCGCCCGCCTCCAGCGCGCCGGCGCCGATCAGCACGTCATAGCTGCGCGCGCCAAGCTCGACGGGAACGGTGATCATCGCGTCTCGGCCTCCAGATCGGCCAAAGCGGAGAGGACTTTCTCCACCGTGGCGTCATGGCTGCCAGTCTCGCTGTCCACCGCGATGTCGGCCTCTGCATAGGCGGGCTCGCGGCTCGCCATCAGCCGGGCCATCACCGCGCGCGGGTCTGGATCGTCCAGGAGGGGGCGCTGGCCGGGCTTGCGGCTTACGCGCTCCATCAGCGTATCCAGATCGGCCTTCAGCCATACGGTGACCGCTTTTTTCTTCAGCAGCGCGCGGGTTTCGGGATCGACGAACGCGCCTCCGCCGAGCGCCAGCACCATGGGGCGCTTCTCCTCGACAAGGCGCGAGATCACCCGGCGCTCGCCGTCGCGAAAGGCCGCCTCGCCAAAATCTGAAAAGATGTCGGGCACCGACCGCCCCGCCGCTTCAGCCACGGCCTCGTCGGCGTCCACAAAGGGACGTTTGAGCCGGCTTGCGATGCGCCGGCCGATCGTGGTCTTGCCCACACCCATCAAACCGACGAGGGCGATGGGGCGTTCTGGCGCGCGGAAGGGAATGTTCGTGGTCATGGCCTGGATCAAGCTATACGCATCATGGCTCAAACGGGCAATCGAACGCGTTACAACGGCTTCAACGTCTGGAAAACGCCGCATTCGCCTGCTTAATTCGGGTGATCGGCGGGCTGCGCTTGGGAGCGACGCAATATGCGAGGATTTTTTATCGGGCTTGTGGTCCTGTTGCTGATTGTCGGCGGCGGGTTCACGGCTCTTCTGATGATGGCCGAATCCGGCGCGCCGGACCCTCAGGAAATCCGGATCGAGGTGGGCGATGAGCTTCGCGGGCAAACTTAGCGCGCTCGCCGCCGCGGCGGGCGCCTGTCTGGCGCTCGGGGCGCAATCGGCGATGGCGCAGCAGGGTATCGAGGTGCGCCAGCTGGGCGCGGTGGATCCGTTCGAGGTGGACGGTGGGGGCGCGTTGCCCTCGACGGTTTGGTCGTCGGGAGAGGCTGCGGCGCTGCGCGCCGCGCTCACCAGCCTTCCCGAAAGTAACGGGGCCGGCTGGTCCAATGGACCTGCCGCGCGGCTGGCTTTGCGCGCGCTTTTGTCCGCCGGCGAGCCGCCGGAGGGGGCTGAAGGCGCCTACGATATGGCCGCCATGCGCGCCGGTCGCGCCCTCTCGGCAGGACGCGCCCAGCAAGTGCAGCGCCTTTTGGTGCGCACGCCTGCAACCAATCAAAGCACGGCTTTGTCGCGCCTTCTGGCCGAAACCAGCTTTGCGCTGGGTGAAATTAGCGAGGCGTGCCGCGCCGCCGACGCTTTGCTTGAAGGCCGAGACACGCCCTACTGGCTGCGCGCGCGGGCGGCGTGTCTGGCGTTCGACGGCAATATGCCCGCAGCTGAGCTCACCGCCGAGCTCGCCCGCGCCCAGGCCCCGAACCCGGAGTTTGACGCCCTTTTCGAGGCGTTGGTCTTCGGCGACTCGCTTCCAAACCTGAAACCTGTATCCGGCCTTCAGCTGGCCATCGCAGCCCGCATCGCGCCGGAGACCCGCATCGAGGCGGGCGCCGCGGCGCCGTCCTGGCTGGCGCGTGTCGCATCGCGCACCGGCCCGCGCATTTCGCTGCCTGACACCCTGCCCGAAGCGCTGGAAGCGGCGGTGAGTCTGGAAGGCGCGGACCGCGCCGCAGCGCTGGGCGCGCTGATCGGTCAGGATCTTGATCGCGAGATCGCCGCCGAAGCGCTGGCCATCCGCCTCGCCGACGCCCGCGAGGCCGGCGAGTTTCTCGATGTCGCCTCGGCTTATGGGTCCGAGGTCGCGCGCCTTCCGATCACAGGGGACACGCTGGCCCACGGGGTGATCTTCACCTTTGCGGCGCTGGCCGCCGACGACGTCGTGGCCGCGGGAGCCTGGCGCGAGGCGCTCATCGACGGCCCGCCCCGGCTGGTGCGCGAGATGGGAGTGCAGCCTGGCGCGCCCCTGTCGGAGCCTACGTCGGACGGCCCCTCCGACATGACCCAGCCGCCCGCCTACTCCGACCTCGTGGTCGACGAGCCTCCTTGGACGCCGCCAGCGGCGGGGCGGATGGTGGCGATCGATTTCGCCCGCGCCGTGGCTGAGGGCCAGATCGAGGGCGACGGCTTCGCCGCGCTCATGGGCGCGCGCATTGAAGGCGCCACGCCCGCCCGTCTGTGTCAGGCGGCGGGTCTGGCAGCGCTGGGCGCCGAAGATGACGGCGCGATCCGGGCCGCCATGACGGGCCTTGCGCGTGAAAACGGCGCCCCGGCGCCGGTGCTCGGGCCGATGCTGCTGGCTGCTTCAGCGCAGGCGCTGGGCGAGACCCAGCTTCTGGCCGCCAACGCCCTGGAGCAGGCGCCCGACAGCGCCGAAGTGTGCGCCGCGGCGGCTCTGTCTCTGGACCGGGCGGGTCTGCGCGGCGAGGCGCTTAGACTGATCCTGGAGCAGATCCTGGCGGAGGCGGCGTGAGCGGACGCAGCGTCTCGCTGTTTCTTGACATGATGGCGGCCGAGCGCGGCGCAGCGCCTAACACGCTCGCCGCCTATGCCCGCGATCTGGAGGACGCGTCGCAGCGTCTGGCCTCGCTGGGCGCGGAACTCGACGCCGCCGCAACGCG
Source organism: Apolloniradiicaulis salifontis (assembly GCF_053756655.1). NCBI lineage: Bacteria > Pseudomonadati > Pseudomonadota > Alphaproteobacteria > Maricaulales > Maricaulaceae > Apolloniradiicaulis > Apolloniradiicaulis salifontis. The sequence continues at coordinate 2,414,782 of NZ_CM132387.1, read as the reverse complement.
CGATCTTGAAGCGATGATGGCGGGGATCGCCCGCGACGGCCTGTCGCCGGCCACCTCGGCGCGCCGGCTTTCAGCGCTGAAGCGCTTCTACCGGTTCCTTCTCAAAGAGGGTCTGCGCGCCGATGATCCCGCCGCGCCGCTCTCGGGTCCGGCCAAGCCGCGCCCCCTTCCCAAAGTCCTCAGCGAAGCCGATGTGGACGCGCTGTTTTCGGCTGCAGACCTGATGGAGGCGGAAGCCGGGCTTCGCGCCCGCGCGCTTCTTGAGGTGCTCTACGCCGGCGGCCTCAGGGTGAGCGAGCTCGTCACCCTGCCGCTCGCCGCGTTTGCGCGCGCCGAACGCTGCCTCATCGTAAAGGGCAAGGGCGGCAAGGAACGCTTGGTCCCGCTCACCGATGCGGCGATGGAGGCGGTGGCGCGATACAAGACTGTGCGTGATGCGCATCTGCCGCCCAAGGACGCAGCTTCCCGCAAGGCGGCCGAGCGCGCCCTGTTTCCCTCGCGCACGGCCAGGGCGGGCCATCTCACCCGCGAGCGCTTTGCACAGATTTTAAAGGACCTCGCCATCGCCGGGGGACTTGATCCCAACCGGGTAAGCCCGCACGTGGTGCGCCATGCATTCGCCACGCATCTTCTGGCCCATGGCGCGGATTTGCGCAGCGTGCAGATGCTTCTAGGTCATGCCGACGTGTCGACGACCCAGATCTACACCCATGTGCTGGAGGAGCGCCTCACCGCCCTGGTGAATGACGCCCATCCACTGGCAAGAAAAGACTAGGCGCGCCACGGCTGCGCCGTGCGCCCCCGGCTCAGGCTGGGTCGATCCGCGGCTGCTGCTGGGTGAGACAGTGCATGCCGCCGCCGTCCCAGTTGGCGGCAAGCGGATGAATTCCAGCGATCTCACGGTCGGGAAAACGAGTTTTCAAGATCGTTTCGAATGCCTCGTCGCTTTCTCGCAAATGCTCCGGACGACCCGCCCCGCCGTAGCGCGCGGACAGGATGACGCCGTTCGTCACGAAGAAATTTAGATAGCTGACAGCGGGAACCTCGATGATTTCATCGCCGATGCTGAAATCGCGATAGACCGAGCGCATGTCCTGGCCGCTCTCGGAGGCGGTGAAATCCGCTTCGGTGAGCGTGCGGGGGCGCAGGAACGGCCCGACATCGGGGACCGGAACGGGAATGACGTTGAAGCGCCGGCCGTCTGGATCGCGCGCAGCCTCCAGCTGGCGGCGGTTCTCAGTGAGGATCTCGTGATCCAGGCGCATCAAGGCGTCGCGATCGCGTTCGCGTTCCCCGACCTGGGCGACGAGAATGGTCTCTTCGTCGACGAAACGGACATATTCGTCGACGTGTCCGTTCGCGCCCCACCCGAAGAAATTGGCGACCTTGGGGCCGGCGAAAATGCGGTCGGTGATTGGCGCGCGGTCCAGCCAGATCACCTGCTCCTTGCCGTAGAGGCGTTTCAGTTCGTCCTCGATTTCGCCCAGCGTCCGACCGGGGTTTCGGTGCATGGCCGCGTCGCGATATGTTACGAGAGAACGCGAATTGACGTCGATGCCGCCGCCTTCGGCCACGATGTCCGAGGCTCGTTGAGTAAAATCGAGCCGCGCACCGATCTGCTGGTCAAGCGCGCCGCGCTCGATTGAGGACGGTCCGGTGAACGGCCAGGGAAAGCCGTAATTATTCCAGGCGAAGGCGGCCAGCTCAAGCGTCGAACCGTCCGATATGAATAGCGGGCCGTTATCGCGCAGCCAGGTGTCAACGACAGGCTGAACGTGAAAGGAGACCGCGTCCGGCGAAACGCCGGCCTGTGTCATCAGTCCGTGGATCGTGGACGCCCTTTGCTCATCCTCGACCACCATGCGCACCGGCACGTGCGGGGTCAGGGCGGCCAGCATCTCAAGGCGCAGCCGCGTATGCTCCGGCGATGCGGAGACGTGGTCAGGCCAGCCCATCCACACCGCGTCGTGCGGCGCCCACTCGGGCGGGAAGCTGTGGCGGCCCTGCGGGGCCTGAGCCGTCGCAGCTTTTGCGGCGCCGCCGCCGAGCGCGTAGGGAGCGACAGACGTCGCCGCCATACTGGCGAAGAAATCGCGACGATTCATACCAAGGCCCCTCCACGACACAGGAGATCAGTCTCGAACAGTCGAGGCCGGGTGACAAGTCTGGCTGAATCGGGGCGCGCGGCGCGCTTTAGGCGTTTTCTTCTTCCTCAGCGGGCGACATCCCGCGCTCGCCGGCAAGGCGCTTCATCGCCTTTTGCAGCTTGTCGAAGGCGCGCACCTCGATCTGGCGGATACGCTCTCGGCTGACGCCATAGACCTGCGCCAGATCCTCCAGGGTCTTGGGTTCCTCAGTGAGGCGGCGTTCCTGGATGATGTGCTTCTCACGCTCGTTGAGATCGCCCATTGCCTGCTGCAGCAGGGACATGCGGATGTCGAACTCATCAGACGTGGCCAGCTCGTCCTCGGCGCTTTCGGCGCCGTCATCGGTCAGCCAGTCCTGCCACTCGCTTTCACTCTCGCTGCGCAGCGGGGCGTTCAGAGAGGCGTCCGGGCCGGACAGGCGCCGGTTCATGGAGATCACCTCGTCATCGGTGACGCCCAGCTTGGTGGCGATCTGCTCCACCTGCTCGGGGCGCAGATCGCCCTCCTCCAGGGCGCGCATCTGGCTCTTCATGCGGCGCAGATTGAAGAACAGCTTCTTCTGGGCGGCGGTGGTGCCCATCTTCACCAGCGACCACGAGCGCAGGATGTATTCCTGGATCGAGGCGCGGATCCACCACATGGCGTAAGTGGCCAGCCGGAAGCCCTTGTCGGGATCGAATTTCTTCACCGCCTGCATCAGGCCCACATTGCCTTCGCTGATCACCTCGGCGACCGGCAGGCCGTAGCCGCGATACCCCATGGCGATCTTGGCCACCAGGCGCAGATGGGAGGTGACCATCTTGTGGGCGGCTTCTGTGTCTTCGTGCTCCTGCCAGCGCCGGGCGAGCATGAATTCCTCTTCCTTTTCAAGCATGGGAAACTTGCGGATCTCCGCGAGATAGCGCGACAGACCGCCTTCCGGCGTGATTGCTGGCATCGGTGCATTGGCCATGGCGTCCATCTCCCCTGTTCGGCGCCGCCGCATAGCCAAACGTAGCGATGCGGCAGACCCATGTAGGTACTCTATTCCGGCTGTTAAAGCCCGTCACATCCCGGTGAAGCGGCGGTGAAGCGATGTGAGCCGCTTTCACGCAGCTCCAGGGGCATGCTCCTATAAAACACATACGGGTCGGGTATGTTTCCGTGGGACCTCTGCAAATAAAGACAACGCGCCGCCGGTCAGGCGAGCGTCAGCCAGGCGATCATGGCTGCACCGCCCACAACGGCGCCGATCAGGGCCGCCCTGAGCAATATGGTTTCGCCAACCTTGGGGTCACCTTTGACGACGAACTTGATCATGGCGTCCTCTCCGCAGTATCGCTCCGCTCCGCCTCATTCGCTGCAGGGCCGTCCATTTCGGCGACGCGCGCCTGGCCTTGCATGTGAGCGCTGAAGTACAGGGCGGCCACATCTCAACGCCGCCTTTCCGGCTGAAACTGCTTTGGGCATCGCGGAAAATCAACAAAAAGAGAAACTCCTGAAATCTGGCTTCCTGCGCGCCGAGGGCGGAGCGCGACCTGTGGCCTAGGCAGGGTGGATTGCGATGGGCGGGCTTGCCTGGCGCAGGGGAGAGGGGGTAAGGGCGCGCCATGACAATGATCACCGTCCAACCCGCCAGCACCGAGGATGCCGCCGCGATCGCGCTGGTGGGTGCGGCGACGTTTCTGGAAAGCTATGCCGGGGTGATCGACGGCGCTGCTCTGGTGCGCCATTGCGCCGAAAAGCAGACCGAGGCGGTTTACGCGGCGGCCATCGCCGATCCCGCCCAGCGGCTCTGGCTCGCCTTGATGGACGGCGCGCCGGTGGGGTATCTCCACCTCACCGTGCCGGACCTGCCTGTGCCGACGCAAGACGGCGATCTGGAGATCAAGCGCATCTACGTGCTCAGCCGCCTGCACGGTACCGGGCTCGGGCGCAAACTGCTCGGGATGGCCGAGGATTACGCCCGGCGGCGCGGCGCCCGCACCCTGCTGCTGGGCGTATATAAGCAGAACCATCGCGCGCTCGGCTTTTATGGCCGCATGGGGTTTGAGAGCGTCGGCGAGCGCGCATTCGACGTGGGCGGCGTCACCTATCAAGACTGGGTGCTGGGCAAGGCGGTTTAGCACGGCCCACATACACGGGGGAAAGAGGGCCTGCACGTCTTTCCTTCCGCCGCGCGCCGCGCCACTCTGCGCCCATGACAGTGCTCTTCATCCACGGCGTTCCTGACACGCATCGGCTCTGGGGGCCGGTTCTTGAACACCTGCCTGCGGGCGATTACGCCTGCCCGGACCTGCCGGGATTCGGGCGCGAGATTCCGGCTGGTTTTGACGCCTCCATGGACGCCTACGCGCGCTGGCTGGCGGGCGAACTCGAGGCGGCCTGCGATGCGGCCGGCGGGCCGGTCCATCTGGTGGGCCATGACTGGGGCGGGCTGCTAGTCCAACGGGTCGCGGGCCTTCATCCAGGCTTGGTGAAATCCTGGTGCGCCGGGGGCGTGGCCATCGACGAGGCTTATGTCTGGCACCCCGTCGCGCAAATCTGGCAGACGCCGGGCGAGGGCGAGGCGCTGATGGAGGCCATGGACGAGGCCGCCTTCGCACAGGCGCTGGCCGCCGAGCGCGTCCCCGCCGCTCACGCTGAAGAGACGGCCCGTCACGGCGACGCGCTCATGCGCGACTGCATTTTAAAACTTTATCGCTCCGCCGTGACCATTGGCGCACACTGGGGTGATGCGCTCATCGGGCTGAAGCAGGCCGGGCCTGGCCTTGTGCTGTGGGGCGAGCATGACCCTTACGCCGATCCGGCGGTGGGTGAGCGCCTGGCGTCGCGCACCAGCGCGCGCTTTCACCTGTTTGAGGACTGCGGTCACTGGTGGCCCTATGAACGCGCCGAGCTTACCGCCGATCTGTTGAAGGCGCACTGGGAGGCCGCGCCCATGGATATCGCACCGGACGTGCTGGACGCGCGCCGTCCGCCGCGCTAGCCCGGCGTTAAAGCCGCCCGGAGCCCGCCATGACCGACGCCTCGCCCTATGATGAAGACCTTGACGTTCCGGCCGCCCTGGACGCGGCCTTCGCCCGCGCCGCTAAACAGGAGACGCGCGTCCTTGTGGTGATGGGCGGCGCCTGGTGTCCGGATTGCCGAGTGCTCGACGCCATGATGGGCGCGGACGCCGTGGCCCCCGTGCTCGCTGAGCGGTTCGAGACGGTGAAATTCTCAATCGGCCGCTATGACAGGAATCTTGACAGCGTGAAGCGTCTGGGCGCCATGCCGCTCACCGGCGCTCCGGCGGTGCTGGTGTTCACAGCTAAGGGCGAAGCGGTGGACCGCGCCGACATGTACGCTTGGCGCACTGCGCGCACCAGACGGCCCAGCGAGCTGGCGCTGGCCCTGGACGCGCTGTCCCGCGCCGCGCCCGATCCCGCCGACACCGTGCCCACAAGTGGAGCCCCGCAATGACGACGCTCGCCTACAGCGAACTGCACGCCTTTCCTGACGGGGATCGCCCCCATAGCGGCAATCCGGCGGGGGTGTGCCCCATGGATGTGTTTCTGGACGACGCTGATCTTCTGGGGATCGCCCAGTCCAATAATCTGTCGGAGACCGCTTTTGTGACGGCCGGGGCGGAGAAAGACGTCTGGACCCTGCGCTGGTTCACCCCCGGCTGCGAAGTGGATCTCTGCGGCCATGCGACACTGGCCGCCGGCGCCTATCTGTTCGAGGACGACCGGGTCGCCGGCGATGTCGCGCGCTTTGATACGCGCTCGGGCCGCCTTGAGGTGCGCCGCGAGATGGCGGGGCGCTACGCGGTGAACTTTCCCGCCGTGCCCGCCCGTCCCGGCGAGGCTGCGCCGGGGGTGGTGGAGGCCGTAGGCGCCGCGCCCGCCGAAGTCTTCGAAATCGACCCCATTCATGGCGCGCGCTATCAGATGTTCGTCTACAGCGGAGAGGCGGGGATCGCCGGGCTCAACCCGGATTTCTCGGCGCTGAAGCGCACCGGCGTGAATGTGCTCGCCACCGCAAGAGGTAAAAGCGCGGATGTGGTCTCGCGCTTTTTCTGTCCGGACGCCGGGATCGACGAGGATCCGGTCACCGGCTCGGCCCATTGTACGCTCGCGCCGTTCTGGGCCGAACGCCTGGGCCGCGCCGAGCTGTCCGCCCGCCAGATCGGCCCGCGCCCCGGCGCCCTGGTCATGCGCGCCGAGGCGGAGAACCGCGTCACGCTTCTGGGCGCGGCCAAGCGCTATCTCGACGGCGTGATCCGGCTGTAGCTGTGCGGCTCGACGCTCGCCGTTCCGGCCTTGCAGGCCAGCATCTGAGAGTGCGCGCCTTGATCGCCTTGACCACCACCCTCCGGCTGACCGGGCTTGCGGCCATGGCGCTGTCGTGCCTGAGCGGCTTTGCGTCTGCTGCTGCGGCCCAGCCTATCGGACCGGGCTGGACGCCGGCGATTTTCGGCGCCGACGACCGCAAGGTCAGGGACACCAGCGTGTTTCCCTGGAGCGTCATCGGCGAGCTGCGCTTTGACGGCGGGGCGGGATGTTCGGGCGCGCTCATCGCCGAGGACGTGGTGCTCACCGCCGCCCATTGCGTCATCGTGGGCGGCGATTTGAACGTCTCCGGTCGCTTTCTCACCGGGCGCGATCTTCCCGGCGGCCCGTTGGAGGCGCGGCTTGTGGAGGCCCGCGTCCTCGATGGGGTCGAGCGCGGCGGCGATGTGGCCGCGACGCTCGTGCGAAACGGCGACTGGGCGCTGGTGCGGCTGGACCGGCCGTTGGGCGCGGAGCTTGGATATCTGGCGGTGGAGGCGGCGGTGGACAATCGACCGCGCCGGCCAGATTTCATCGGCGCGCTGGCCATGGTGCTGGTGGCCGCCATCGCCGCGGCCGCCAGCAGCGGTCGCTCCCGCCTTGTGCTGGCGGGGCTTGCGGGGCTGGGCGTGGTGATCCTGATCGCCTTCGGCGTGCGCATGGCGGTCGCCACCAACTGGCGGGCTGTCCCGGTGACGCAGGCCGGCTATTCGGTGGACACCGGCTCGGCGCTCACCGGGGTGGAGACCTGCAATATCCTGCGGTTTCGGCCCTCTGGGCTGATCGAGCATGATTGCGACATCGCCAATGGAGATTCCGGCTCGCCGCTGCTGGTGCGGCGGGGACCGGGCTGGGCGATCATCGCGGTGGTGTCCTACACCTCATACCGGCCCGGCGGCGCCCCGCGCGCTTTCGCCACTGCGGCCATCGCCGTCCCCGACCCCGCCCGCGCCCTCGGCGCGGATGAAGTCGGAGACGACTAAAACCCTAGAACCGGAACTCGAAGCGGACGCCGGAGTGGCCCTGATAGCTGCGGCGGTCATGGCCGTATCCGCGTCCGCCATACTCCACGTGGACCGGAACAGCGCCCCAGCGGGTCTGGGCGTAGTAGCGGTTTGAGCGGTGATCCCAGTAGGCGACGTCCGGGCGCAGCCGGTCGCCGGTGCGGCCCGCGACCGCTTCACGGCGGCTGGGGACGTACTCCCAGGCGCGGGGCGGGCAGTCGAGCACCTGGCGGTCGCGGCGATCCTCAAACCGGTCACGGCGCCCCTGGTGGCCGCGCGCCCCTCGCCGGTCTTCGCGCAGATCCGGGCAAGCGGCGGCGTAAACCACGAAATACCCTTCCGGTCCGGTCCAGCGGTTTCCGCGTCCATACTGATACCAGTCATGGGACTGGGCGCGATGCTGGCCATGGTGCTGAGCTTCGGCGCCGGTGGGCAGCATGGTGAGCGTGAGAGCGGCGAGGCCGGCGGCCGCCGCCAGTTTTGCAAGCAGGGACATGGCGTCCTCCAGATGGCGGCGCAGACGTTCTGCGCCTTTATGCCCGCCACCTTGCAGGACCGCGCCTGAACGCGTGCTGGGCGGCGGCTTCATCCGGGGTTCAGCTTGGTGAATGCACAAAAGAAAACGCCGCCGGCGAGGGGGCCGGCGGCGTTCGTATGCGCCTCTTGAGGTGAGGATGCATGCCGTATCCGGCGAGGCGCAACCCGCAATCGTCGAATGAGGGGAAACTCCGACTGCGGAATATTAATATGCGGCGAGTCGCGGCCTTTCACAAGCAGCGGCTCGTCGCCTTGGTGAAGGCGCCGGGGTCTGGCGCGGCCGCGCGCACCGCGCTAGCGTTCGGGAACTCGGGGGAGAACCATAATGCACCGTTTCTTCAATTCCATTCTCGCTGCGCTCCTGCTGGCCTGCGCCGCCGGCGCCGTCCATGCCCAGGACGCCCGGTTTGCTTTGCCGGCCGGCTTTGACGCCGAGCCCGGCGCGCGCGATTACGCCCGCCTTCTTCAGGCGATCAAGAAGCCTGACGGCCCCGTCGGAATCGGCGGCGACGACAGCTGCCAGTACGCCAATGACGGTGAATGCGACGAGCCGGGTTCGGGCACCGGCGCCTGCCGGGCCGGGACCGACTATTCCGATTGCTGGCGTATTCTCTCCGGCCAGGAGGACGATAGCTGTCAATGGGCGCGCGACAATGAGTGCGACGAGCCCGGTTTCGGCACCGGCGCCTGCACGCAAGGAACCGACCTCACCGATTGCGGCGACGTCAGCCATATGCGCTTCCAGAACGACAGCTGCACGCTGGCCTTCAACGGTGTTTGCGACCAGCCCGGCGAGGGTACGGGCCGCTGTGAGGCGCGCACCGACCGGTCCGATTGCGGCGGCCGCGATCGGCCTCTGACCATCAACGACCATTTCTTCGGCCGCGACGACCGGGTGCTCATGGACACCGCGGCCTTTCCCTGGCGCGTGATCGGGCGGGTGAATTTTGAGACCGGCGGCAGCTGCACCGCCAGCCTGGTGGCGCGTGACGTGCTGATCACGGCGGCCCACTGCATCTCCGAAGACGGGGTCATTAACGCCGCCGGCGAGTTTCTCACCGGAGACGCGCTGCCGGGCGGAACCCGCCGCGCCCAGGTGATCGATTTTTACATGGACCGCGACTGGAACGAGGCGGGCTTCAGCGATGGCGACGATCTGGACGGGACCGACTGGGCGCTTCTGCGCATCGACCGGCCGCTGGGCGAAGAACTGGGTCATCTGGGTGTGTTCGCGCTGGGCGCCGATCAGCGCGCGGCGGGCCGGGCGCGCCTGCTTCAGGCGGGCTATTCCTGGGACACCGGGGATAATCTTTCCGGCAATCTGGACTGCGGCGTGGTGGAGTTGGCGCGCGACAACACGCTGGCCCATGACTGCGACACGACGCGCGGGGATTCCGGCTCGCCCTTCATGATCGAGACCGAGGGCGGCTATGCGGTGGTGGCCACCGATTCCAATTTCCGCTCCAATCCGGACGGCCCGTTCATCTATATTGCGGCGCGTTCTGATCGCTGGATCGACGATCTGCCCGCGTTCGCGCGCGGCGATCTCGGCGCCGGCGGCGTGCGCCCGCCCGGACCGGGCAAGCCCGGCCCGCTGACCCCGGTGAAGACGCAAGAGTAGCTGCACGCGCTACAGAGGCTTGCGCTCCGGCCCTGGGGGCTGGAGCGTGATCTGTCCCTGAGCCTTCGCACCGCGTTCCGGATCACGCTCTAGAACAGCCGGACGATGGAGATGTCGGTGCGGCTGTCCTCGTTCTCAAAGCCGGGCTCGGGCTCGAATTCGTAGCTATAGCGATAGCTCAGGGCCAGCGACCACAGCTCGCCTAGCGCGGTCTCCAGCTTGAACATCTGTTCGGCGCGCGAGTTTTCCGAGAACAGCGCGCTGGTGTCAGAGGTGAAGCGGATCGGCTCTGAAAGCTGCCACTCGAAATCGGAGGACAGCTCAAGGGCGGGATCGGTCATCGTCTCGCCGGCGGTGTCCTGCACGATGCGCGCGCCGGGGCCGGCGCGCAGCACCCAGGCGCGTTCGGGCCGGTCCAGAATGCGGTAGCCCGCGCCCGCTCCCACAAAGGCCGTGAAGTCATAACCGGACAGGGCGTCCTTGGTGTAATCGCCGTTGACATAGAAGGTCCAGCGCTCGCCCGCCTCGCGTTCGCCGCGCGCCTCCAGATCAAGCTCGTCGCGGCCCACAGCTCCGTCGACTTCGGAATAGGCGTAGGACACCGCGCCCTCAAAGCCCCAGCGGGCCAGCGCGCGCTCCACCGAGAGCCCCACCGTGTAGTCCTGGCGATCTGAATTGCCGCTGTCGAAGCGAACGCCCAGCTCTGCGCGGCCCTCCCACAGCTCGCTCTCTCCCGATGCGATATTGCGCGCCACGGCCAGCGGCGCGGCGGCCGCACGCTCGGCCAGGCTCGCCGCTTCGGCCTCGGCGCGCGCCGCGTCTGCGGCGCCGGCGTCAGCGACGGGACCAGTTACTGGATTAGTCATGGCGTCACCGGCGGGCAGTCCCAGAACCGCGCGCGCCTGGGCGCCGCGCTCGGCGCTGATCGCCGCCGCTGCGGCGGCCACGTCCGCAGGATCGCGGGTCAGTGCGATGACGCGCACCGCATCGGAAAAGTCGTCCTCGCTCTGGCTGTCATGGGCGGCCGACAAAAGGGCGGACAGCGGCTCGGGCAGAACGCCTTGCGCGAACGCAGACGGGCTGAAGAGCGTTAGGGTGATGATGATGAAGATCAGGCGCATTTGATTTTTCCCGCGTCGCGTCGCATGCAAGGGCTGAAAAGCGGAGCAGATCGCTCCACGCTGAGGGCGTATAACCCGGAGTAGACAATGAGCGAACCCGCCTATGACCGTTACGCCGACACCGATCCGCTAATCCCCGATTGGGCCGCGCCGGTCTACCTGGCCGTGTCCGCCATTGCAGCCCTGATTTATCTGGGACTTGATATGGTGTTCGCCGCCTTGCCCGGTCTTGCGCTCACAAAGGCGTTGGGCATCGGGCTGCTGGCCGCCTACGCCGCGTTTTCGCGGGCGCCGGCGCTGGCTCTGGCGCTGATTTTATCCACCTGCGGCGATTATGCTCTGGCCATGGAGCCTGCGCGCACTGAGGCCGGGATCGGCTTCTTTGCGGGCGCTCACCTTGTCTACATGGCCATTTTCGCCGTGGCGCTGGCCCGGCACGGGGTTCGCAAGGACGGGCTGATCCTGACCCTGGCGCTCGCCGCCTACGGTGTCGCCATGTGGCTGTGGCTCAGCCCCGGCATGGGCGATCTCACCGCGCTGGCCAGCGGCTATCTGGGCGTGATCCTTATCATGGCCGCTTTGGCCGCGCTGGTGAACGGGCCGCGCCTGATCACGCTGGGCGCGCTTCTGTTCGTGGTGTCGGATTCCATCCTGGCGGCGGGCTGGTTTCGCGGGCTGGACGTAAGCTGGGTGGTGGATATCGACGGCGCGCTGGTTTGGATCACCTATTACGGCGCCCAAGTTGCGCTTGCGGTGGGGATTGTCGGCCTGAAGTCCCAACACACCGGCGCCCCGCCTGAGGAGGAGCAGGGTCTCTAGGCGCCTTGCGCTAGAGCCCGTCACTGAACCAGTCGGCCAGATGGTCGACGAACAAACGCACCCGGTGGGCGAGATAGCGGTTGGAGGGAAACACCGCCCACAGATCACGATGGTCGGGGGCCCATCCGGCGAGGATTTCCCGGCATCGCCCGTCCGCCAACGCTTCCTTGGCCGCCCAGGCCGGCGAGCAGGCGATCCCGGCCCCCGCGCAGGCCGCTGCGACCGAGGCGCGTGCTCCGTTCAGGCTCAGCCGACCGGCGATCTTGGCCTCGACGCTCTCCTCGCCGCGGGTGAATTTCCACAGATTGGGCGCCGGCTTGTTGCGGTCGATGATGCAGGCGTGGCGAGCCAGCTCGCTGGGATGCTGCGGCTCGCCATGGCGCTCCAGATAGGCCGGGCTCGCCACAACGCTCATGGGCGCATCGGCCAGGCGTTTCGCGATCAGGCTGGAATCGGTGAGATGGCCCAGGCGCACGGCCAGGTCATACCCCTCATCCACCAGATCCACCATGCGGTCGGCCAGCTCCAGGCGCACTTCCACATGGGGCCAGCGCTCCATGAAGGCGGTCACCGGCTCCACCAGGCGATTGGCGCCGAAATCCACCGGCGCGGAAATGCGCAGCACGCCCGCCGCGGCGGCCTGATCGGCCGCCAGCCCGTTTTCGATCGCCTCGTATTCGGCGATCCAGGGACGCACCCGGTCCAGCAAAGCGCGCCCGGCGTCGGTCAGGCGGACGGATCGTGTGGTGCGTTCCAGAAGCCGGGCCTGCACGCGGTCTTCAAGGGCGGCGATCTGCTTGGACGCCGCGCCGGGGGTGAGGCCCAGCCGGTCCGCGGCGCGCGTAAAGCTTTCCAGCTCGGCGACGGCCGTAAAGAGGCGAAACGCGTCGATGCGGTCCATAAAGCACAACCCTGCAGATAGTCCTGAATGTTCTGATTAACCGCGATCGGATGAAACGTCACGGTGTTTGCACGCCTGGCGTCGCCCGTGTGCGGCGTGCGGACAGGTGACACCGCGCCACGAGGCGTCTTGCAAGGCCGAAATCACGGGGTTATAGAGTAACACTCAATACGCTATATTATAACATAACAGGACCTGTCCCCCATGACCCGTTGCGCTGCTTCGCCGTCCGCCCGCCGCCTTCGCCTTCTGGGCGCCGCCAGCCTTCTGGCGCTGGTGTCCGCCCCGGCCTTCGCTGAAGCGCATCCCGATGTCATTACGGTGACGTCCAGCCCGATCCAGGTGGATAATCGTTCCAGCGCCGGGGCGGTCACGGTGATCGGCGAAGACCAGCTGGTGCGCGATCTCAACGGCAATCTCGCCGACACGCTGGAGCGTACGCCGGGAGTAACGACGACCTATTTCGGTCCCGCCTCAGGTCGCCCCATCGTGCGTGGCCTGGGAGCGGAGCGGGTGCGCGTGCTGATCAACGGGCTGGGCGGTCTCGACGCCTCGGCGTCCAGCCCCGACCATGCGGTGTCCAGCGAAGTGCTGGGGGCGCAAGCGATCGAGGTGCTGCGTGGACCGGCTGCGATCGCGTTCGGCGGCGGCGCCGTCGGCGGCGTGGTCAATATCCTGGACGGCCGGGTTCCCACCGCACCGGTGGACGGCTTGTTCGATGGTTTCGTGTACCTGGGCGGAACAAGCGTCGATGACGGCTCGCAGGTCGCCGGCCGCCTGACCGGATCGGTCGGCGCCGTCGTGCTGCAGGGCGATTATGTGCGCCGCCACGGTGGCGGGTTCGAGATCCCCGGCTTTGCAGAGTCTGAAGCCGAGCGCGCCGAACACCACGGCGACGACGATCACGACGAAGACCATCACGACGACCATGAGGGGCACGAGGACGAGGAGCCGGAGTTCGGCTCGGTGGAGGGCGGCTTTTATACCTTCGAGAGCGCCTCGGCCGGCGCCTCGCTGGTTCAGGATTGGGGCTATGTCGGGCTGTCGGTGAAAAATCTCGACGCTGAATATGGACTTCCGGGCCATTCCCACGCCCATGAGGAAGAACACGGCGAGGATCATGGCGGCGATCATGATCACGACGAGGATCACGGCCATGATGAAGAGGAGGGCGTGCCGATCCTCCTCATGGAACAGACCCGGATTGATCTGCGTGGCGAGATCGCGCGGGACGGCTTCCTCAATCGTGTCCGCTTCGGCTTCGCCCATTCCGACTATGGACACGCCGAGCTGGAAGGCGATGAAATCGGCACGCTGTTCGATGTGGAGGGCGTGGAGGGCCGGGTGGAACTGGCCCATGACCATGGCGGCGTTCGCCAGGGCGCCTGGGGGGTCAACGCCTTCGCCCGCGACTTTGAGGCCATCGGCGAGGAAGCCTATATCGAACCGGTGACGACCCAGGACTGGGGCGCCTTCGCCACCGAGCGCTGGGATTACGACTCCTGGGGCTTTGAAGCCGGTGCGCGCCTTGAGACCCGCAAACTCAACGGCCTTCGCGCCGAGCGCCGCTATGACACGGTGTCGGCGTCCGGCTCGCTGTTCGCGCGTCCGGCCGAGCCCTGGTTTGTGGCCGCCAGCCTTTCGCGCACCGAGCGCGCGCCCAGCGATGTGGAGGTGTTCGCCTTCGGCCCCCACGCCGCCACGCAGAGCTTCGAGATCGGGAATCTTGACCTCGACACGGAGACCGCCTGGTCGGTCGAGGGCCGCGCCCGCTATGAGATCGCCCGCTTTTTTGCTGAGCTGGACGTGTTCTACGCCGATTATGACGGCTTTATCGGCCTCTTCCCCACCGGCGCCGAAGAAGACGGGTTTGATGTGTTCGAATACCGCCAGGAAGACGCAAGGCTTTACGGTTTCGAGCTTTACGGCGAATCCGAGATCGCCGAGATCGCCGGGGTCCAGCTCATCGCCGAGGCCGGGATCGACTATGTCCGCGCCGAAACGGATGCGGCCGGAAACCTGCCGCGCATCCCGCCGCTTTCGGCCAATCTGGCCTTGATCGCCGAGCGCGGGATCTGGTCGGCGCGCGCCGAGACCCGGCTTGTGGCCGAGCAGGACGACACCGCCGATTTTGAAACCGCAACGGGCGGCTACGCCCTGCTCAACGCCGATCTGGTGGTGACGCCGTTCGACGCGCGCGACGTGTCGCTGATCCTGGGCGTGCGCAACATCACCGACGAAGAGGCGCGGGTGCATTCCAGCTTCCTGAAAGACCAGATCCCGCTGCCCGGCCGCAATATCCGCGTGGCTATCCGGGCCGCCTTCTAGCCTGATCTGACGGCGCTCTCTCAGCGGTTTTGAGAGAGCGCCGACGCGCGCGCCCAAAATTGACGTTGACGTGAACGTCAACTTCGCTAGTTTCGCGCCCATGACGAACATCACCAGGCAGGCGCCGGCGGAGCATACGATCCGCGAACTCGCAGACCGGTTCGACGTAACCGCGCGAACCCTGCGCTTTTATGAGCAAAAAGGCCTGCTGAACCCGAAGCGGCGCGGCGCTACGCGCATCTACAGCGCCGCCGACGTCGCCCGCCTGGACCTGATTCTGCGTGGCCGCCGGGTCGGCTTCACGCTGGAAGAAATCAAGGAGATGCAGGAGCTTGAGCGCCTTGATGAGGGCTCGCGCCTGCACATGGAGGCCACGCTCCACCGCTTCAATGACCGCATCGCGACGCTGGAGCGCCAGCGCGCGGACATCGAACACGCCCTGGCTGAGCTCAAGGCGGGGTGCTCCTGGCTTGAAGAACGCATCGCCGACCGAGATCCGCCCGAAGACATTAAGCGCCGCGCCCGCGCCTTCGAGGCGCTGGCCGCGGCGCGCCTCAATGACTGGACTGAAGGGGCGAGCGAGTAATGCGTGACGCTTTTGCAAACCCCCGCCTGTTTTCCTCGACGCAGACCGATTTGCACGGTTTGCTTCTTTCCTGATCCCGGCCTGATCCCGGACCCTCCACGGAGCTTGATCCATGCCCTCCTATACCGCCCCGGTCAAAGACCAGCTTTTCGTCCTGAATGACGTTCTGAACGTTCAGCAATACAACAATGTGCCCGGCTTCGCCGACGCCACGTCCGACATCGTGAGCGCCGTGCTCGAGGAAGGGGGCAAGTTCTGTGAGAACGTGCTCTATCCGCTCAACAAGACCGGCGACCGGGAAGGCTGCTCGCTGAAGGACGGCGAGGTCACGACCCCGGCCGGCTTCAAGAACGCCTACAAGCAGATGACCGAGGGCGGCTGGACCGCGCTGTCCGGTGATCCCAAATACGGCGGGCAGGGTCTGCCGGCCTATCTGAACCTGGCGTTCAACGAGATGGTCACCAGCTCCAACATGGCGTTCGGCATGTATCCGGGCCTCACCGGCGGGGCCGCCCACGCGATCCATATCGGCGGGTCCGACGAGCAGAAAGAGATGTATCTGCCCAAGATGATTTCGGGCGAGTGGTCGGGCACCATGAACCTGACCGAGCCCCATTGCGGCACCGATCTTGGCATGCTGCGCACCAAGGCGGTCCCCAATGGCGACGGCTCCTACGCCGTCACCGGCCAGAAGATCTGGATCTCGGCGGGCGAGCACGACATGTCCGGCAACATCATCCACCTGGTGCTCGCGCGTATCGAAGGCGCGCCGGCCGGTGTGAAGGGCATCTCGCTCTTCGTGGTGCCGAAATTCCTTCCCGACGAGAACGGCGAGCCGGGGACGCGCAACACGCTCCAGTGCGGCGGCCTGGAAGAGAAGATGGGCATCCACGGCAACGCCACCTGCGTCATG
Organism: Apolloniradiicaulis salifontis; assembly: GCF_053756655.1. NCBI lineage: Bacteria > Pseudomonadati > Pseudomonadota > Alphaproteobacteria > Maricaulales > Maricaulaceae > Apolloniradiicaulis > Apolloniradiicaulis salifontis. The sequence goes on along the minus strand of NZ_CM132387.1, from coordinate 2,398,510 downwards.
AACTATGACGGCGCCAAGGGCTGGCTTGTGGGCGAAGAGAACAAGGGCCTGCGCACCATGTTCATCATGATGAACGAGGCGCGCTTAGGCGTCGGCCTGCAGGGGCTGGGCCTGGCCGAAATCGCCTACCAGTACTCGCTGGCCTTCGCCAAGGACCGCATCCAGGGCCGCTCCCTGACGGGTCCGAAGAACCCCGAAGACCAGGCCGATCCGATCATCGTGCACCCCGATGTTCGCCGGATGCTGATGAACCAGAAAGTCTTCGTGGAAGGCGCTCGCGCTCTGGCGCTCTGGACCGCGCTGCACGGCGATCTGGAGCACAAGTCCGAAGACGACGCCACGCGCGAAAAGTCCGGCGATTACATGGCGCTGCTCACTCCGGTGATCAAAGGCTATCTCACCGATAAGGGCTATGACTGCGTGTCCGAAGGCCTGCAGGTCCATGGCGGCTCGGGCTTCACCGCTGAGTGGGGCATCGAACAGACCCTGCGCGATGCGCGCATCACCCTCATCTATGAAGGCACGAACGGCATTCAGGCGCTGGACCTGGTGGGCCGCAAGCTCGCCATGGCCGGCATGCGGCCGATCAACACCTTCTTCGGCGAGCTGGATGAGTTCATCGCCGAGAACGAGGGCGACGCCGATCTGAAGGTCTCCATCGAAGGCTTGAAGAGCGTGAAGGCCAAGCTTCAAAAAGCCACCAGCTGGCTGGTGGAGAAGGGCCTGGAGAATTTCGACAACGCCGGTGCGGCCTCGACCGACTACATGCACCTCTTCGGTCTGACCTGCATGTCCTACATGTGGGCGAAGATGCACAAGACCGCCAACGCCAAGATCAAGGAAGGCGCGTCCGATCCGATCTACGCGTCCAAGCAGGTCTGCGCGAAATACTTCGTCGAGCGCTGGCTTCCGCTGGCTGACGCCCATCTGGCGCGCGTCCAGAGCGGCGCAGAGACGATGATGGCGCTGCCCGCTGAAGCGTTCTGAGACTGACCGAAAACCCCGTCCGCGCCCTGCGCGGGCGGGGTTTTCGCAAGACTATACCGGAGGAGACCCATATGACCGCTCAAGTGCTCAACGTCCCGCGGCCCGAATGGCTGGACCAGGAAGACGTCAACATATTCGAAGACGCCGTGCGCGGCTTCGTGGCCAAGGAATGCCTGCCCCACACCGAACGCTGGGAGAAGGAAGGCGTCGTCGACCGCGATGTCTGGACCAAGGCGGGTGAAGCCGGCCTTCTGTGCCCGGCCTGCCCCGAGGAGTACGGCGGAGCGGGCGGCGACTGGCGCCATGACTACGTGTTCCACATGGCCACCACCGAGGCCGGCGTGGAAGGCTGGGGCGCAAGCCTGCACAACTCCATCGTGGGTCCCTATGTCTGGCATTACGGCTCGGAGGAGCAGAAGAAGAAAATTCTGCCCAAGCTGGTGTCCGGTGAATATGTCGGCGCCATCGCCATGTCCGAACCGGGCGCCGGATCCGACCTGCAGGGGGTGAAGACCACCGCGGTGAAGGACGGCAACGGCTACCGCATCAACGGTTCGAAGACCTTCATCACCAATGGCGGCACGGCGAACTTCATTATCGTCGTGGCCAAGACCGACCCCAAGGCCGGCGCCAAGGGCACCACGTTGTTCATGGTGGAGACCGACGGGGCGGAAGGCTTCCGCCGTGGGCGCAATCTCGACAAGGTCGGCATGAAGTCCCAGGACACCGCCGAGCTGTTCTTTGAAGATATGTGGGTGCCCGCCGAGGCGCGCCTGGGCCAGGAAGAAGGCCAGGGCTTCATCCAGCTCATGGAGCAGCTGCCCCAGGAGCGCCTGCAGATCGCGGTTCAGGGCGTCGGCATGATGAAGCGCGCGCTCCACGAGACCATCGCCTATGTCAAGGAACGCAAGGCGTTCGGAAAATCGATCATCGAATTCCAGAACACCCAGTTCAAGCTGGCCGAGCTGAAGACCAAGGCGACCATCGCCGAGGTGTTCGTCCAGCACTGCTCGGATCTTCTGATCAAGGGCCAGCTGGACGCGGCCACCGCGTCCATGGCGAAATACTGGGTCACCGACATCCAGTGCGAGCTGATCGACGAATGCGTCCAGCTCCATGGCGGCTACGGCTACATGAACGAGTACCCAATTGCGCGCATGTTCCGCGACGCCCGCGTCCAGCGGATCTATGGCGGAACCAACGAAATCATGAAGCTCCTGATTGCTCGGACGCTTTAATAGTTTGACCCCTTTGAGGGAGGAACCCCCAATGACCGACGCTTACATCTACGATTCCGTGCGCACCCCGCGCGGCAAGGGCAAGAAGAACGGCACGCTGCACGAGATCACCGCGCTGCAGCTGGCCACCCAGCAGCTTGAAGCGATCCGGGATCGTAACAATCTCGACACGTCCTTCATCGACGACGTGGTCCTGGGCTGCGTCTCGCCGGTGGGCGAGCAGGGCGCCGACATCGCCCGCGCCGCCGCGCTGAACGCCGGTTACGCAGAGACCGTGTCCGGGTTTCAGGTGAACCGCTTCTGCGCCTCCGGCCTGGAAGCCACCAATCTGGCGGCTGCGAAGGTCATGTCCGGTGAAGCCGACATGGCCATTGGCGGCGGCGTGGAGGCCATGAGCCGCGTGCCCATGGGCTCTGACGGCGGCGCCATGGTGGTCGATCCTGAAATGGCGTTCGACCATTACTTCGTGCCCCAGGGCGTCTCGGCTGATCTCATCGCGTCGAAATACGGCTATAGCCGCGACGATGTGGACGCCTACGCCGTGGAGTCCCAGAACCGCGCCGCCAAGGCCTGGGAGGAGCGCCGCTTCGACAAGTCAATCGTGCCGGTGAAGAACCAGCTGGGCCTGATGCAGCTGGATCACGACGAGTACATGCGCCCGGGCACCGACATGCAGTCGCTGGCCAGCCTCAAGCCGGCCTTCGAGGCGCTGTCGGCGATGATCGGCCTGGATAAGGTCGCCATCCAGAGATATCCGGACCTGGAGCGCATCAACTTCGTGCACCACGCCGGCAACTCCTCGGGCATCGTGGACGGCGCGGCCGCCATCCTGGTCGGCACCAAGGAGATGGGCGAGAAGCTGGGCCTGAAGCCCCGTGCGCGCATCCGCGCCATGGCCTCCATCGGCTCTGAACCCACCATCATGCTCACCGGCCCGGCCCCGTCGGCGCGCAAGGCGCTCAAAAAAGCCGGCATGAGCCCCGACGACATTGATCTTTACGAGATGAACGAGGCGTTCGCCGCCGTGGTGCTGCGCTTCATGGAGGATCTGGGCGTCGATCATTCGAAGACCAACGTCAATGGCGGCGCCATCGCCATGGGCCACCCGCTGGGGGCCACCGGCGCGATGATCCTGGGCACCATCCTCGACGAGTTGGAGCGCACCGGCAAAGGCACCGGCCTCGCCACGCTCTGCGTTGGCGGCGGCATGGGCACGGCGACGATCATCGAGCGGATCTAGACACTTGGCATCGCCCTTCGAGGCCCGCTTCGCGGGCTCCTCAGGGTGAGGAAAAACAATCACCTCATCCTGAGGAGTCTTTCGCGAAGCGAAAGCCTCGAAGGATCGGCGAAAGGGACACTGACATGACCTACACCCACTTCAAATTCGACGTCGACGGCGACGGGATCGCCCTGATCACCTTCGACTCCCCTAATGTCTCCATGAACGTGCTCTCGGGCGCCGTCATGGGCGAGATCGACGAGATCGTCGGCAAAATCTCCGGTGACGACTCCATCAAGGGCGCGGTGATCACGTCGGGCAAGAAAGCCTTCTGCGCCGGCGCCGACCTGTCCGAGCTGGGCGGCGGCATGGCCGAGCTGGACGGCCTCTCCGAGGACGAAGCCAAGACCAAGCTGTTTGAGACCGCCTACCGGCTGAACCAGTCGCTTCGCGCGCTGGAGACCTGCGGCAAGCCGATCGCCGCGGCGATCAGCGGCCTGGCGCTGGGCGGCGGCTTCGAGGTGACGCTGGCCTGCCATTACCGCGTCATGGCCAGCGATGTCGGCGCCAAGCTGGGCCTGCCGGAAAGCCTCGTGGGCGTTCTGCCCGGCGGCGGCGGCACCCAGCGTCTTCCGCGCCTCGTCGGCGTGATGAACGCCGCGCCGATCATGCTGCAGGGCAAGCAATTCGACGCCGAGAGCGCCAAGGCGCAAGGCGTCGTCCACGAGATCGCGCCGCTGGCCGAGATCATCGACAAGGCCAAGGCGCTGGTGAAAGCCGATCCCATGGGCGCCAAGCAGCCCTGGGACCAGGACAAGTTCAAGCTCCCCGGCGGTGGTCCCTATCATCCCGCCGGCATGCAGGTGTTCGCCGCCGCCTCGCCGATGCTGCTCAAGGAGACCTACGGCAACTATCCGGCCCAGCGCTACATCCTGTCCTGCGTCTATGAGGGCCTGCAGGTGCCCATGGACGCCGCGCTTCGCATCGAAAGCCGCTACTTCACCAGGCTCCTGATGCGGCCGGAGTCGCGGAACATGATCCGCTCGCTCTTCCTGTCCAAGCAGGCGCTGGAGAAGGGCGCGCGCCGCCCCGCCGGCCAGACCAAGGGCGAGGTCAAGAAGATCGCCGTCATCGGCGCCGGCTTCATGGGCGCAGGCGTCGCCACGGTGTCGGCCCAGGCCGGCATCGAGGTGATCCTCATCGACGCCGACCAGGAAGGCGCCGATCGCGGCAAGAAGCATGTCGCCGATCACTTCGCCAAAGGCGTCAAGCGCGGCAAGCTCACCCAGGACTCCGCCGACGAGAAGACCAATCTCGTCACCGCCACGACCGACTATTCGCTCCTGAAGGATGTCGATCTGGTCGTGGAAGCGGTGTTCGAGAACTCCGAGCTGAAGCACAAGATCACCAAGATGGCCGAGGAGCATATGCCCAAGGACGCCATCTTCGGCTCCAACACCTCAACCATCCCGATCTCCTCGCTGGCGGAAGCCTCCTCGCGGCCGGAGAACTTCATTGGCGTGCACTTCTTCTCGCCGGTCGAGAAGATGATGCTGGTGGAGCTCATCGTCGGCGACAAGACCGGTGACAAGGCGATCTCGCTTGCGCTGGACTTCGTGGCCAAGATCAAGAAGACCCCGATCGTGGTGTCCGACACCCGCGGCTTCTACGCCAATCGCTGCGTCATGCGCTATATCGAGCAGGGCATGTACATGCTCACCGAAGGCGTGAAGCCGGCCCTGATCGAGAACGCCGCCAAGATGGCCGGCATGCCGGTCGGTCCGCTCAGCCTGCAGGACGAGGTCGCCATCGATCTCGGCTACAAGGTGCTGCAGCAGACCAAGAAGGATCTCGGCGACGCCTTCGAGGACACGCCGAACGCCGAAGTCATCGAGAAGATGTATGAGCTTGGCCGCTATGGGCGGAAAAACAAGAAGGGCTTCTACGTTTACTCCGACGACGGCAAGCGCCTCTGGGACGAGCTCGGTCAGTTCGCGCCGGGCGGCAAGCTGCTGGACGAGCAGCCCAGCGTCGCGGAGATCAAGGACCGCATCCTCTACGCCCAGGCCATCGAGGCCGCGCGCACCATGGAGGAGAACATCGTCGCCGATCCGCGTGAAGCCGATGTCGGCTCGATCCTGGCGTGGGGCTTTGCGCCCTATACCGGCGGGGTCCTGTCCTACATCGACACGATCGGCGCGGACGCTTTTGTCAAGCGCGCCGACGATCTGAAGGCCAAGTACGGCAAGCCGTTCGAGGTCCCCCAATTGCTCCGTGACATGGCGGGCAAGAACGAGACCTTCTACGGCCGCTTCAAGCCGGCCAAAGCGGCGTAAGCCCCGCTTTCTCCGCTCGATAAAGAACCCCGGCGCGAGGGATTGCGCCGGGGTTTTTTGTTGGCGGATCGTCAAGGCGCCGCCTAAAGGGTCCCCTGCACCGTCCCTTTCACGACGGAACTCCGCCCCGGTTGAGCTTGTTGTTCATGCAGCAGTTACCAGGAGGAGCACACGATGGCGTCTCATCGCAGCACCGACGCCGCACCCGCCGATGATCAGGCGTTTGCGGAAGCCTTTGACGAGGACAAGACCGCCACCGAGGCCGAGATCGGGCGGCCGGACCGCGACAAGGAAGACAGCCGCGTCCAGCCGGTGGATCAGGGTATGACCGGCGCTCGCGGCGAACGCTTCGGCGAGACCGTGCGCGCCGAAGGCGATGCGCCCGGTCGCAGCGAGGAAATCGACGAAGATGAAGATCGCCGGCGGAGCGGCGCCGAAGAGGCGGGCGAGGACGATCTGATCCAGCCCAATGGACCGGCGCAGAAACGTCCGCGCAAGCCTACCGACACTGATGTGAAGCATACCCCTGGCCAGACCGCGCCCAGGAAAAAGGACGGCGGGATGGACGAGGATGATCGCCTTGACGAGGCGATGAAAGAGAGCTTCCCAGCCTCCGACCCGCCGCCGATCCGGCCCGGCGAATAGCGCAAGGCAGGTGGTATGCAAATCGCGTAAGCAATTGAAACGGAAGCTGGCATGGCCCGGCTTCCGTTTCTATTTGGCCAGACCCAATTATCATGTTATTCTTTAGTTAACAGATTGCGATCCGCCGCTATCTCCTTTTGGAGAGGCGGCGCCCGGTCGCTTTGGGACCGGGCGCGCGTGAAGTATTCACCGCAACGCGCCCGTATGACGCCCCTGCCAAGCAGGGGAGCCGCCCCGGATTGAAACCCGGGGCCGGGACGCCGCAGTAGAGACGCCATCAGTGCGCGCGCGGTTCTCCCACATGGGCTCGCCCGCCCGCCATCCGGCCCCCGCAGCCGGAGACGGGCGGACGGCCTGGTGGTTCCGATCAAGCCCGCCTTTCTCGTTTACCCCGCTCTTCCGTCCGCACCGCCCTGTATCCCCGGCTCAGCAGCAGCCGGGGCTTGGCGAGGGCGCGGCGATTTCGCAGCACGCGTGCGATTTCAGATCGGCCGTGGATTGCAGGGTGTCGCCGGAATAGGCGTTGACGCTGTCGCGCATGGACATGGGTCGCTCCGGCTGGTGTCTGGACGCGGACCGGTCCAGAGTGCGCAGACTGCGTCCAATGACAGAGCCGTGAGGAGGCGCCATGGCGCAGAGCCGCATCATCGTGGAAACCACCGGTCCGGGCCTCTACGCGTTCACATTCGAGGCCGAGCGATTCGTGCGCGGCGTCGTCGAAACTGGCGGGGCGGAGGGGGGCGCAGACGAGGGCCTGCTCACCTGCTTCGTGCGCCACACCTCCTGCTCTCTGGTGATTCAGGAAAACGCCGATCCCGACGTGCGACGCGATCTGCAGGACTTCTTCAGACGGCTGGTTCCGCCCGGCGATGATGCATCCATGGGCTGGCTGCGCCACACCACCGAAGGGCCGGACGACATGCCCGCCCATATCCGGGCGGCGCTCACCGCCGTGTCCATCGGTGTGCCGGTTTCGGGCGGCGCCATGGCGCTGGGGACCTGGCAGGGTCTGTATCTGTTTGAGCACCGAGATGCGCCGCACCGGCGCGAGATCGTGCTTCACCTGTCGCGGTGAGGCCTAATCGATATAGGCGCTGTCGGCGATGAAGAGCGGGCTCTGGCCGCGCGCATTATCGCCATGGAACAGGGCGGCGGCGGCGGCAAAGCAAACCAGCGCCATGACAAGGCTGGCCAGGCCGGCTGCTGACGTTGAACGCTTCATATCCGGCCTCCCGTTCGCCGTTTTAAAAAGGGGTGGGTTTCTGAACCCGCCATGAACAGGAAACGCCCGTCGCGTGGCGGGTCCGCGTCGCAAAAACGGCGCCGGGAAGGTGAATTAAGGCCATTTGCGGGCGGAGGGGCCGGAGCGGGGCCTGAACCGCGCTATGGCTCTCGCCTTTCCCAGATCCGGCGCGTCCCGCTAAGCTGAAGCCATGACGACAGCGCGACTGGCATATCTCGGCCCGCAAGGAACCTTCACCCACCAGGCGGCGCTGGCGCTGGCCGGCGACTGCGCCTTTGCGCCCATGGCCGATCTGGACGCCGTGCTCGCGGCGCTGAAAGGCGGCGAGGCGGACCTCGCCTGCGCCGCGCTGGACAGCGGCGCCGGCGAGATCGCCGCCACGCGCGCGGCCCTCAACGACGGCTGGGCGGTGGAGCGGGCGCGCACCGCGATCCCTGTGAGCTTTGACCTTTATCGGCGGCCCGGCGATGACGGCCCGCTCGTCGGCGTCTATGGCCATGAAAAGGCGCTGGCCCAGATCGCTCCCTGGATGACGGCCCGGGCGGTGACGGGGGAAGCGCTCGCCTCCAATACCGCCGGCCTCGCCAGAGTGCGCGATGAAGACCGGCCGGGATGGGGCGCGGCGGGGCCGCCGGGTCTTGCTGCGCAGTTCGCTCTTGAAGTCGTGGCCCGGGCGCTGGAAAGTCCGGCGCGCAACGAGACCGTCTTCGTTCTGCTCGCCCGCGCCGACGCGCATGAAAGGAAACCGCCCATGTCCCAGTCCGCCAGCGATCCGATCCGCACCTCCGACGCGCTGTCGCGCGTGCAGCCCTCGGCCACCATTGCGGTGAGCCAGAAGGCGCGCGAGTTGAAAGCCCAGGGCGTCGATGTGATCGGGCTGGGCGCCGGAGAGCCGGATTTCGATACGCCCGACCATATCAAGGAGGCGGCCATCGATGCGATCCGGCGCGGCGAGACCAAATACACCAATATTGACGGCCTGCCGGAGCTGAAGGAGGCTATCTGCGCCAAGTTCAAGCGCGACAACGCGCTCTCCTACACGCCGTCCCAGGTGAACGTGTCGCCGGGCGGCAAGCCGGTGATCTACAACGCCTTCGCCGCCACGCTGAATCCGGGCGACGAGGTGGTGATCCCGACGCCCTACTGGGTGAGCTATCCGGAAATGGCGCGCCTTGTGGGCGCCGAGCCGGTGTTTGCGCCGGCGGGTGTCGAGGACGGGTTCAAGCTGAAGCCGGAAACGCTGGAGAGGGCGATCAGTGCAAAGACGCGCTGGGTGATCCTCAATTCGCCGTCCAATCCGACGGGGGCGGCCTACACCGCCGACGAGATCAGGGCGCTGGCCGAGGTGCTGATCCGCCATCCCCAGGTGCTCATCCTCACCGACGACATGTATGAGCACATTGTCTATGACGACTTCAAATTCGCGACGATCGCCGAGGTCGCGCCGGAGCTTTACGACCGCACGCTCACCATGAACGGGGTGTCGAAGGCCTACGCCATGACCGGCTGGCGCATCGGTTATGCAGCGGGCCCGGAAAAGCTCATCAAGGCGATGGCCAAGGTGATGAGCCAGACCACTTCCAATCCCTGCTCCATCAGCCAGTGGGCCTCGGTCGCGGCGCTCAACGGCGAGCACGATTTCCTGAAGCCGCGCAACGCCGCCTTCAAGACGCGGCGCGACGCCATGCTGGAGAAGATCGCCGCCGCGCCGGGTCTGACGGCGCCGACGCCGGAGGGCGCGTTTTACATCTTCGCCGATTGCTCCGGCCTGATCGGCAAGACCAGCGCCGGCGGGGCCGCGCTGAAGACAGATCTCGACGTCAGTGCGGCCCTTCTCACCGAGGAAGCCGTGGCGGTGGTGCCCGGTGAGGCCTTCGGCGCGGCGCCGGGCTTTCGCCTGTCCTACGCCACCGACGACGCTGCGCTGGAGGAGGCGGGCAAGCGGATCGTGCGCTTCTGCGATGGTGTGCAGTAGATATAGGCCCGATCTATAAAATCGAGCGTTATTACCAATTGGTTTTATGTCGCGGCTTCCCATATGATTGGAAAGCGATGTCAAAGGAGACGATCATGGATATCAATATGGGCCTGACCAAAGAGCAGCGCGAAGCGATGGCGAAGGCCGTCGGCGCGCTGCTGGCCGACACTTACGCGCTGTATTTCAAGACTCACGCCTATCACTGGAATGTGACGGGGCCGCGCTTTCACGATCTACACGCCATGTTCGAAGAGCAGTATCAGGAGCTCTGGGCGGCGACAGACGACATCGCCGAGCGTATCCGCGCGCTTGGATTCCCCGCGCCGATCTCATACGCCCAGATGGCCGAGCAGGCGTCGGTGAAGAGCGATACGTCGACGCCGGACGCCAACACCATGCTCACCAATCTCATCGAGGGTCATGAGCAGGTGGTGCGCACCGCCCGCAAGGCGCTCACCCTCGCCGGCGAGCACGGAGACGAGGCGACCTCGGATCTGGTGGCGCCGCGCGTCACCGCCCACGAAAAATTCGCCTGGATGCTGCGCGCCACCGCCGGTTAAGGCGAGAGCCAACGCGCTGAAAAGACAAAACCCGCCGGCGCTCGCCGGCGGGTTTCTAGTCGCAGCAGAGGGCTCTTTTCAAACGCCCTGTCCGGCGCCAAGTATATCGCCGCCCCGCAGAACACGCCGCAGGGTGCGGCGCGGGAGGGGTGGATTCGTCGGGCCATGGCCTTTCGTAGACGCGCTTCGGCGCTGGATATTGCGTCGGCCCTTGCGGGCGGCGCGTTCTTATCCGTAACCCTCTTTCTCCTGATCGGCGCCGCGGTGTGGGGCGTCCTCAGTCTCGCCCACGCGCCGCTTTCCGCCATCACTGCAGCCGAGGCGCTGGCCGGCGCCGCCGCGCTGGTGATCGGCGTGGTGACCGTGCGCAACGGCGTCAAGGTGGCGACCCAAGACGCGCCGCAAGACACCGCCTAAGCGCAACCAGGACGTGGCTTTGGACGATTTGGCGGTCCGCTCTGGCAAGACGGGCGCGGCGCGCTATCCTTCTTCCCATAGAAGAGGAGCGCGCCATGACCCGTCTGACCGCCAAGGACTTCCCGCCAGAGTTGCTGGAGCTTTATGATTTCTACGCCCATGACCGGATTTCAAAACGCGATTTCCTGGTCCGGGCGTCGGGATACACGGTGGCGGGCCTCACCGGCGCGGCGCTGATCGCGGCCATGAGCCCGGATTATGCGCTGGCCCAGCAGGTTCAGTTCACCGATCCGGACATCCTGCCTGAATACGTCACCTATCCCTCGCCGGACGGCCATGGCGAGGTGCGCGCCTACCGGGTGGCGCCGGCCGGGCTTGAAGCGCCGGTGGGCGGCGTCGTGGTGGTGCACGAAAATCGCGGGCTCAATCCCTATATCGAGGACGTGGCGCGCCGCGTCGCCAAAGCCGGCTTCATCGCGCTGGCGCCGGACGGGCTTACAAGCGTCGGCGGGTATCCCGGCAATGACGATGAGGGCCGCACGCTTCAGCGCTCGGTGGATCAGGAAAAGCTCTTGAACGATTTCTTCGCCGCCAAGGACCATTTGCAGGCTGACCCGGCCGTCAATGGTAAGGTGGGCTGCGTCGGGTTCTGCTATGGCGGCGGGGTGTGCAACGCCATGGCTGTGGCGTTCCCGGATCTAGCCGCCTCGGTCCCCTTCTATGGCCGTCAGGCGAGTGTGGAGCAGGTTCCCGCGATCCAGGCGCCGCTCCTTTTGCACTATGCCGAGCTTGATGAGCGGATCAATGAAGGCTGGCCGGCCTATCGCGACGCGCTGGACGCGAACAACAAGGCCTACACCGCCCATTTTTATGAGGGCGCCAGCCACGGCTTCCACAATGATTCAACGCCGCGCTTTGACGAGGCCGCCGCAGCGCTCTCCTGGCGGCGCACGCTCGCTTTCTTTCAGGAGCACCTGGTCTGAGGCTGACGCCTGAGGTTCCGCGCAGACGGCTTGCGCTTTAACGCTACTTGCCGTGGGCGTTGCGCCATTTCTCCATGGACTGGGAGATGGCGAAGGTTTCCCGGTATTTCGGGCTGCCGCCGGGGCGCGGCGCGCGCTCGCGCGTCAGCTCCATGATCTCGGCCAGCTTGTTGTGGGCCGAGCCCGCCTGGCCGGCGCCGATATAGGCGTGCAGCTCGACCAGCGCGCTGGACAGCGGATCATCGGCGCGGATCACGAAATAGGGCTCGTCATCGCCGAGATCGGGCAGACAGTCATACTGGCTGGGATTGGCTTTGGAACCCAGAGGAGGGGCGGCGTCGGACATGGGAAGGCTCCCGAAAAACTAGCGCGCGACCGAAGCGAATCGCAGCGATTAATCTAACAGAGTGCGCGCAGAATGCAGGCCCCCCGAAGCCCGGCGCGGACAGGCCGGGCGCGGGAACGCGTGCAACACGCCCGCCCGCCCCTATTCGGCCGCGTCCGGCTTGGGCAGATCGGCGCGGCTCTTTTGTTCCTTGGCGATGCGCTTGATGAGCTGGTCCACCGGCATGGTTCCCAGATCGCCGAGATCGCGATGGCGTACGGCGACGGCGCCGGCCTCAGCCTCGGCGTCGCCCACCACCAGCATGTAGGGGATCTGGCGGTTCTGGGCGTTGCGGATCTTCTTCTGCATCCGCTCTGCGGCCATGTCGGCCTCCACCCGCACGCCGCCATGGACGGTGTCCACCTCGGCGTCGAACAGGCGTTTCTTCACCTCGCCCGCGTAGTCCTCATGGCGGTCGGCGATGGGGATCACGATGGCCTGCACCGGCGAGATCCAGGTGGGAAACTTGCCCGCATAGTGCTCGATCAGGAACGCTGTGAAGCGCTCATGACTGCCCAGCGGGGCGCGGTGGATGACATAGACCGGCTTTTTCTCGCCGTCGGCGGCCGTGTAGCCAAGATCGAATCGCTTGGTGGCCATGAAGTCGAGCTGGTTGGTGGAGATGGCGTATTCGGTGCCCACAACCGATTTCACCATGAAGTCGACCTTCGGGCCGTAGAACGCCGCCTCGCCCTCGACTTCCTTGTAGGGATAGCCGGACTCATCCATGGCTGATTTCAGGATGCCCAGCGCCTTCTTCCAGCCCTCCACGTCGTCGACGTATTTCTCCAGATTCTCGAAATCGGGAAGCGACAGGCGCATCCAGAAATCCTGAATGCCGAACAGGCGGTAATAGTCGGCGTGCATGTGCATCACGGCCAGGAACTCGTCCTTGGCCTGGTCCTCGCGGCAATAGATGTGCGCGTCGTTCTGACAGAAGCCGCGCACCCGCATCAGGCCGCTAAGCCCTCCGGACGCCTCGTGGCGATAGACCTGGCCGTATTCGGACAGGCGCACCGGCATGTCGCGATAGCTCCACTGGTCGTGGGCGTAGATCATGTGATGGTGCGGGCAGTTCATGGGCCGCAGATAGTATTCCTGCTCATCGATGATGATCGGCGCGTACATGTCGTCGGCGTAGTAGGGCAGATGGCCCGACTTCACATAGAGATCGCCCTTGGTGATGTGGGGCGTGGAGACGCGGCTGTAGCCCGCCTTGTGTTCGGTGTTGCGCGCCAGGCGCTCCAGCTCGTCGCGGATCACATTGCCGGCGGGAAGCCAGAGCGGCAGGCCTGAGCCGACTTCTTCGACCAGCGTGAAGAGCCCGAGCTCCCGGCCGATCTTGCGGTGGTCGCGCTTGGCCTGCTCTTCAAGACGGACAAGCTCGGCCTCTAACTCTTCCTTGGTGGGAAAGGCGATGGCGTGAATGCGCTGGAGCTGGGCGTTGCTCTGGTCGCCGCGCCAATAGGCGCCGGCGATGGAGCGCAGCTTGAAGTGTCCCACCTCGCCGGAATTGTCCACGTGGGGCCCGCGGCACAGATCAACAAAATCGCCGGTGCGGTAGAAGCTGATCGTATCGACGCCTTCGCCCACGACGCTCTCATCGCCGGTCTCCTTGGCGATGGCCGTGGAGCCCTTGTCGCGCAGCAGCTTGAGGAGCTCGACTTTGAACGGCTGGTTTTCGCGCTCCATGTAGGCGATCGCGTCGTCCACATTCAGATCCTCGCGCTCGAAGCGATGCTTTTTCTTGCGCATCTCCTTCATCCGCTTTTCGATCTTCTGCAGGTCCTCGACCGTCAGGGCCTCGTCCAGCTTGATGTCGTAGAAGAACCCGGTCTCTGTCGCCGGCCCCACGCCGAACTGGGCGTTCGGATAGAGGTCCTTCACGGCGGCGGCCATGAGGTGGGCCGCAGAGTGGCGGCGCGTGTCGGCGTTGAATTCAGATTGAGACATGGGTCTTCTTCAAAGGCTGTGGGCTTCGAACGTGCACCCGTTGCACACGCGAACGCCCGATTTAGGACCTTTGTCCGCGCCTGTCCACGCAAGGCCGCTCGCCGGTGACAGGCCCCGCGCAGGCCCGGCGCTGTCAGCCCCCTCCACGCCCGCCCGTCATGCGTGGGCCGCATAACCGTCCTGCGTCAGGGGGTTGACGCAAGTATTACCTGTGAGTCATCGTCCCGTCATGACGAGGCCTGACCGTCTTGTCTCTTAAGCGGTGTCTCTGGGGAGGAGATGTCTCTTAATCGACCAACCAATCTAATTCGCCCGGCGCTTACGCGCCGGGCTTTTTTTTGGCTTTCCAAAAAAAACCTGTCATCCCGGCCGGAGCCCGGACCTGATCCGGGCGTAGAGCCGGGACCCCAAGGCGGCGCTGCAGCTTCTGGGGTCCCGGATAGCGCTGTCGCGCTTCCGGGATGACAACACCATAGAGGTCAGCGGACCCGGTCTTGCCGGGCCGTACTCACATGAATAGCGTCGCGGGGCATTCCAGCAGGGCCTTCATCTTTTTGTACCAGCTGGGCGGCTAATGGACGGAAATTGCTTTATTTTATATCTTCATTTTGGGGTATATGAAACTCCCCAATCAGGCCGTTTATCTCTCGATCTATCCTAAATAGCGCGGCTGAATTTTCGTTTATTTCCTGCAGTGATGTCACGATTTCACTTTTTAATTCGCGATTTGGCCTGAAGTCCACCTTGCGGAATACAAGGTTTTTCTCCGTCATGTGCCGTGTGTTCAGAATGCCTTTTAGAAGATGCGCGCGGTAATCAGCAAGTGTATTTAGAGCAATAAATATTTGTTTGGCTTCAATGCGACCGAGGGTCTCATAATATTCCATACAAAAACGGTTTGCCGCATCAAAACCCGTTGGAAGCCTATGCGGAGCACGCTCGCTGTCGAGCGCCCAAATCACGTTTACCAGAGCGGCCAGGTGCCATTCCGCTGGACCCCAAGCGAGTACGAACGCACCCAAGGCTTTCTGAGCAGAATGCAGGACTGCGACCTGTTCACTTTCCATGCTCCGCCTACATGAACAGCGTCGCCGGGTTTTCCAGCAGCGCCTTCATCTCCTGGATGAGCCTTGCGGCTTCATAACCGTCCACGATGCGGTGATCGAAGCTGGAGGAGAGGTTCATGATCTTGCGCGGCACCACGCGGCCTTCGGTGTCGTAGCGCGGCAGGGTCTGCAGCTTGTTGACGCCGATGATGGCGGTCTCGGGATGGTTGATCACCGGGGTGGTGACGATCCCGCCAATGGCGCCCAGCGAGGTGATAGTGATGGTGGAGCCCGACAGCTCCTCGCGGCTCGCCTTGCCGTCGCGGGCGGCGTCGGCGAGGCGTTTCACCTCGGCGGCGATCTCCCAGATATCCAGGCTTTCCGCGTGCCTGACCACAGGAACCATGAGGCCCTTGGGCGTCGCCGCGGCGATGCCGCAATGGATCCCGTCATAGCGGGTCAGAAGGCTCGCCTCGGTGTCGAAATGGGCGTTGGCTTGCGGAAATTTCGGCAGCGCCTTCGTCAGCGCCAGCACCAGGAAGGGGATCAGGGTGAGCTTGGGCTGATCCTCGCCGCGCGTGGCGTTCATGTGGGCGCGCAGGTCTTCCAGCGCGGTGAGATCGATCTCGTCCACATAGGTGATGTGCGGAATGGTGCGCTTGGACAGCGCCATGTTCTCGGCGATTCTGCGGCGCAGGCCGACGACCTTTTCCTCATGAACGCCGGTGCGCGGCTGCCTGCCGGCGCCCGCACCGCCGCCGGCCTTGGAGGCCAGGCGGCCTCCGCACGCGATGAAGTCGTCAAGATCTTCGTGGCTGATGCGTCCCGCCGGGCCGGTGCCGGGCACGGCGGAGAGCTCTATGTCGGCCTCCAGCGCGCGCTTGCGCACCGCGGGGCTCGCCAGGGCGCGCTCGCCGGCGGGACGGGCCGCAGCGGGTGCGGGCGCCGGCTTGGCCTTGGGCTTTTCGGGCGCGGGCTTGTCTTCTTTCGGCTCAGGCTTGGGCTCAGGCTCGGATTTCGCCTCGTCCTTCGCCGGCTCTTCAGCCTCAGCCTTGTCGGCGACAGCCGTGTCTTCGGTCTCCACCGGCTTGGCGTCCTCCACATCGTCGGGAATCTCGCCGTCCACCTCGATGAACAGGATCTCGGTGCCCACCGCCAGCACGTCGCCGGGCTCGCCCACGATCTTCTTCACCACGCCGTTCACGGCGCAGGGGATTTCCACGGTCGCCTTGTCGGTCATCACATCCAGGATGTGCTGGTCTTCCTCGACCCGGTCGCCCTCCTTGACGTGCCATTCGACGATTTCCGCCTCGACCACGCCTTCGCCCACATCGGGGAGCTTGTACTTGTATTCGCTCATGGTCAGGCCTCCGTCACGGTCTGCAGGGCGCGCACGAAGCGGTCGCGGGTGGGGAAGTAGGCCCATTCATGGGCGTGGGGATAGGGGGTGTCCCATCCCGTCAGGCGGAAGATCGGGGCCTCCAGCGCGTAGAAGCACTCTTCCTGGATCTGCGCGGCGAGCTCAGCGCCGAAGCCGGATGTACGCGGCGCTTCGTGGGCGACCACCACGCGGCCGGTCTTGTTCACGGACTTGGCGATCGTCTCGATATCGTAGGGGACCAGCGTGCGCAGATCGATGATCTCCGCGTCGATGCCGGAGGCCTGCGCGGCGGCTTCGGCCACATGGACCAGCGTGCCGTAGGTCACAACGGTGCAGGCCTCGCCCTCGCGCACGATGTCGGCCTTGCCCAGCGGCACGGTGTAATGGCCGTCCGGCACCTCGCCCTTGGCGTGCTTGGCCCAGGACAGGAGCGGACGGTCAGGCACGCCGTCATAGGGGCCGTTATAGATCCGCTTGGGTTCGAAGAAGATCACCGGATCGCCGCTTTCCAGCGAGGCGATCAAAAGGCCCTTGGCGTCGTGGGGGTTGGAGGGGACCACCACCTGCACGCCCGGCACATGGGTGAAGAAGGCTTCGGGACTCATGGAGTGGGTCTGGCCGCCGCGAATGCCGCCGCCCCAGGGGGTGCGCACGACGCAGCCCGAGGTGAACTGACCCGCCGAGCGATAGCGGATACGGCTCATCTCCGAGACGATCTGGTCAAAGGCCGGGAAGATGTAGTCGGCGAACTGGATCTCCGCGATGGGTTTCAGGCCCCGCGCGGCCATGCCGATGGCCATGGCCGCAATGGCGGCTTCGTTGATCGGCGTGTCGAACACCCGGTCCGCGCCGTATTTTTCCTGCAGCGTGTCGGTGGTCTTGAACACGCCGCCGAAATAGCCCGCATCCTCGCCGAAAATCACCACGTCGGGATCGCTGCCCAAAAGGACGTCCATGGCGTCATTGAGCGCCTGGATCATGTTTTTCGCAGCCATGTCGTTTAGACCCCCAGATCCTGGCGCTGGCGTTTCAGGCGCCAGTCTTGCTCCTTGTAGACGTCCTCGAAGATCGACTCCGTGGGCGAAAGCGGGCCGTCATGGAGCGTGCCGTAGCTTTCGGCCTCCTTGTAGGATTTGACCACGAGCTTGGTCATCTCCTCCTCCAGCTTGGTCTGGCGTTTTTCGTCCCACTCGCCGCGCCCGATCAGGTGCTGTTTCAGGCGCTCGATGGGATCGCCCAGGGGCCAGGCGGCCGATTCGCTCTTCGGCCGGTACTTGCTGGGATCATCCGAGGTGGAGTGCGCGTCGCTGCGATAGGTGAACAGCTCGATGAGCGTGGCGCCGGCGCCCGAACGCGCCCGTTCGCGCGCCCACTGCGTCGCCGCGTAAACCGCGAGGAAGTCATTGCCGTCCACGCGCAGGGACGCGATCCCGTAGCCCAGCCCCTTGGAGGCGAAGGTCGGCCCGTCGCCCAGCGCGATGCTCTGGTGGCTGGAGATGGCCCACTGATTGTTCACCACGTTCAGGATCACCGGCGCGCGATAGGTCGAGGCCAGCGTCAGCGCGCCGTGGAAATCGCCCTCGGCGGTGGTGCCGTCGCCGATCCAGCTCGCCGCCACGCGCTCGTCGCCCTTGTAGGCGCAGGCCATGGCGTAGCCCACCGACTGGGGAAACTGCGTGCCCAGATTGCCCGAGATCGTGAAAAAATTGCCCTCCGCCCAGGTGTAGTGAACCGGCAGCTGGCGGCCTTTGAGATTGTCGCGGCTGTTGGAGATGCAGTGGCACATCATGTCCACGATGTTGCGTCCGCGCGCAAAGAGCATCCCCTGCTGGCGATAGCTGGGAAAGATCATGTCTGCCTTGTCCAGCGCCATGGCGGCGGCGACGGCGACAGCCTCTTCGCCGGTGCACTTCATGTAGAAGCTCATCTTGCCCTGGCGCTGGAGCTTCAACATGCGCTCATCATAGATGCGCGTGAGCACCATGTGCGAGAGCCCCTCGCGCAGCACCTCGGGACTCAGGCGCGGATCCCATTCGCCCACCGCCTGGTGATTATGGTCCAGCACGCCGACAAGCCCGGTGGCCAGAGCCAGGGTGTCGATCCCGGCCACGTCCACCGCCGGCTTCCTGGCGTCGCCAGCCTTTTGCAGCTTCAAATGTGCAAAGTCAGGCTCGTCTCCCGGCCGGAAGGGCGGGGTGGGCACGTGGAAGCGCGGATCAGCGTCAGCCATGATTTGTCCGTACGTTATTGCCAAGCCAGCAAGGCGGGGTGCGCGCCGCGACCTAGCCCCACGGGGCCGCTTTTGCAAGCGCCGGGCCGCCGCGTGAACATGCTGCAAGCGCGAATGAAACTTCGCCGTTCGTTGAATTTGCGAGCGAGAGTTCGCGTCTCTCCCGCAAGTTCTGCAGACCCTTCCGCTGGCGCTTGTCCGGACATATGGTGGATCTCCAAGCCAAGGGGGAACGCCATGACCACACGCCGTGAGCTGATCACTGGAGCCGGGGCGCTGGCGGCCGCCGGAACGCTGGCCGGAACACTGGGGCAGGCGAGCGCTCAGGCGCCCGATCCGCGCTATTCGGCGTGCGCGCTGCAGGTGGTGTGCGACGCGGTCAATCAGGACACCGGAGTCGAGGCCGCCCGCGCGCGCATGATGGCGAGCATCGCCCGGTCCGGTCGCCAGGTGGCCACCACCAAGGCGTTCCTGCGCACTTTCAATGGCACCGAGCTGAAGCTTGTGGTGCTGCCCGAATACTTCCTCACCGGTTTCCCCTTGCGCGAAAGCCGCGAGGAGTGGAAGGCGAAAGCCAGCGTCGACATTGACGGGCCGGAATACGAGGCGCTGGCGGAGATCGCCCAGCGCTTCGGGGTGTATCTGGGCGGCAATCTCTACGAAAACGACCCGAATTTTCCGGCGCTGTATTTCCAGGCGAATGTCCTCATCGCGCCCAATGGCGAGACGGTGCTGCGCTATCGCCGGATGATCTCGCTCTACACCCCGACGCCTTACGACGTCTGGGACGAGTATCTGGATATCTACGGCTATGACGCGGTGTTTCCCGTCGCCGACACCGAGATCGGCCTGATCGGCTCGGTGGCCAGCGAGGAGATCCTCTATCCCGAGATCGCGCGGGCCCATGCGCTCAAAGGCGCGGAGATCCTGATCCACCCCACCAGCGAGGTGGGCAGTCCGCGCCTCACCGTGAAGGACATCGCCAAGCGCGCCCGGGCGATCGAGTCCATGGCCTATGTGGTCTCGGCCAATTCGGCTGAAATCATCGGCACGCCGGTGCCGGCCGCCTCCACCGACGCCATGAGCAAGATCGTGGACTGGAACGGATCAGTGCTGGCAGAAGCCGAAAGCGGCGAAAGCCTGAACGCCAACGCGACGATCGACCTGCCCGAGCTGCGCGCCGTGCGCCAGCGCAGCGGCATGGCCAATCTGACAAGCCGCCTGCCGCTGGCCGCCTTCGCCCCGGCGTATTCTGAAACCGAGCGCGCACTGCCCAATTCCATGGCCGACCGCGGCATGCTCAGCCAGGACGAAGCGCTCGCCCGCCAGCGCGCGGTGATCGACCGAATGCGGGCGGACGGCGTGCTGCGCGACTAGATCACGCCGCGCTTGGCCAGCGCGTCGATCACGGAAGTCTGCCGGTCGCGGTAGAAGCTTTTGTCCGGCGTCTTCACCGCGCCGGCTTCATCCAGCAGCGAGCCTTCGGGGTGGATGTTCGCCCTGGCGTATTCGCGCGCATAGAGCGTCATGGGCTGGCGTGCGAGAAGATTGCCCATGGCGGTCTTGCGGCGCAGGCGGCGGACCTGGCCCACATCCACCTCGCCGAACGCGCACATGGAGGGGCCGGTGGCGGCTTCGGCGATGATCAGGCCTCTGGGATCGACGATCTTGGAGCCTCGGTCGGCGCTGGCCACAGGGATCGGCGTGCCGGTCATGCCGCCGGTATTGGCCGAGACCACATAGGCGAGATTCTCGATGGCGCGGGCCTGCTTGGCGATATTCTTCGGCGTTCCTTGAGGGCTGGAGACTTCCGAGCTGGAATGCACGAAGACCTCCGCGCCCTTCACGGCGTGAAGCCGGGCGATCTCGGGATAGAGGATCTCTTCCGAGGCGATGGCGGCCAGGCGCCCGATGGCGGTGTCGGCGACGGGAAACAGCGCGTCCTCGCCATAGGCGTCCAGATACGGATCCAGCACATCATAGGGGCTCGGCGCATACATGGAGATCAGCCGGCGATAGCGCAGCACCTGGTCGCCCGCCGGGTCGATCACCACGCAGGCCTGGAAGTACAGCTCTGGAAAGTGTGGATCGGTCTCATAGCCGTTCCAGGCCAGGAAGATCCCGAAATCCGACGCGATCTTCGCCAGCGCCTCAAACTCCGGGCCGGCCGGGTCCACCGCCGCCTTGGCGCGCCATTCCTGCGCCGTCTCGCGCATGGGAAAGCCGGTGAGCGCGTATTCGGGCAGCACCACCAGCTTCACCTCCGGGCCGATGAAGGCGATGGAGCCCGCGATTTCGGCGCGCATACGCTGGATCGAGCGCAGCATCGCGGCGCGCGCATGCTCGGGCGCGGCGTAGGAATTGACGGTTTCGCACAGGCTTTGCAGGGCGAGGGCGGTGTAGACGGGCGCCTCCAGGTCAGGTGTCACGAGAACGGCGTCCTTTCACGATGCTGGTTTGTGCAGGCAAATCGGCTACACATGGCCGGCTTGAAGATAATATATGAGTGCTGATGACGTCTCGCCCCGCTCCTGGCCCGGTTCTCTCGCCCGACATGATCGACGAGAGCCTGCCGACGCCGCTGTATCACCAGATCTTCCTGGTGCTGCGCGACCGGATTCGTGACGGCGGGTTCGCCGCCGGCGTGATCCTGCCCGGCGAGCAGGAACTGACCCGGCTGTTCGATGTGTCGCGCATCACGGTGAAGCGGGCCATGAACGAGCTGGCCGCCCACGGCTTCGTCACCCGCCATCGCGGGCGCGGCACGGTGGTCACCCACAACGCCGGCGCGCCGGTGGTGGAGGGGCGGTTCGACACCTTGTTCGACGCGCTGAAACGCATGGGTCTGGAGACCCAGGTCCAGCTTCTTGAAGCTGACTTCGTGAAGGCGGACGACGACCTCGCCGCGGAAATGGCGCTTGAGCCCGGCGCGCCGCTGCAGCGCGCGGTCCGTCTGAGAAGCCTGGAGAACGACACCTTCTCCTATCTCATCACCCATGTGCCCGGCGAGATCGCCGAGCGCTACACCCAGGACGAGCTGAAGACCGAGCCCATGCTCGAACTGCTCAAGCGCGCCGGCGCCGAGGCTGTGGAGGCCGACCAGACGCTCACCGCCGTGGCCGCCGAACCCCAGATCGCAGCCGCCCTGAAAGTCAGCCCCGGCGCGCCGCTGTTGAAGATCAAGCGAATCATGCGCGGGCGCGACGGGCGCGCGGTCCAGCATATCATCGCCTATTACCGGCCCGAGCGCTTCCGCTATCATATGCGCCTTGTGCGCAAGGAGCCCGGCGACACCAGCTGGGGCGACGCAGAACTCGCCTGATCTCTCCCCCGCATCGCCTCTCACGCCCTTGGCCTCCCGTCAAAAGATATATAACTATATCATTTGTAGGCGGCGCTGAGCCGCAGGCAAGCCCGGCGCGGTGGAAACACCTCAGTTTTCAGGACCCCGGCGGGCGAGGGACGCGTTGCTGGGAGCGGTTATGGGCGATCCAGTCTGGATCCTTTTGCACATTCTGGTGCTGGTCTACTGGCTGGGCGGCGATCTCGGCGCCTTCTACGCCAGCCGCCTGGTGGTGGACGAGGCGCGCCCCGCCGCCGGGCGCCTGGCGGCCGCAAGCATCCTGATGAATGTGGACATGGCGCCGCGCATGGCGCTGATCTTCGCCTTTCCCACGGGGCTTGCGCTGTCCGTCTCGCGCGGCTGGCTGGAGCTGGATTTTGAATGGGTGTGGCTCGCCTTCGCCGTGGCGGCGGTCTGGGCGATGCTCGCCTGGCTGGTGCATCTCAAAGCCGGTCCGCTGGCCGTGGTGCGCGGTCTGGACATGGCGATCCGCCTCATCGCCCTGGGCGGCCTTCTCGGCGCCGGGGCGGGCATGCTCGCCGGGTGGATCGACGCGCCGCTGTTTCTGGCCGCAAAGCTCTTCCTGCTGGCGCTGGCGATCGCCTGCGGCCTGTTGATCCGCCGCGCGCTCGGCCCGTTCGGGCCGGCCTTCGCACAGCTCGCCAAGGGCGACGCCGGACCGGCTGAGAACGCCGCCATCCGGGCAAGCCTCGCCCATGCCAAAATCTATGTTCTCACCATCTGGGCCGCGCTTCTCGCCGCGGCCGCGCTGGGCGTTTACACGCCCGCCTGACCTGGAGGTCCGCCATGGCCCAGTCCCGCCTCGCCGACCCTGCGCTTTATGAAAGCCTCGCCCGGATCGTGGGCCGCGACCATGTGGCCGCCGCCGCCGATGCGCGTGCGCTCTACTCCCAGGATGTCTGGAGCAAGGGCGCCGAGATCGATCTGGTGGTCAGCCCCGCCGACGCCGCCCAGTGCGCCGCAGTGGTGGCCGCCTGCGGCGCGGCGGGCGAGCGCATTTATCCACGCGGCGGAGGTATGAGCTACACCGCCGGCTATCTTGCATCCGAGCCCGGCGGGGTGAGCCTGGACACCGCGCGCATGGACCGGGTGCTGGAGATCAACACGGCCGACATGTACGTGCAGGTGGAGGCGGGCTGTACATGGAAGGCCCTGCACG
This sequence comes from Apolloniradiicaulis salifontis, assembly GCF_053756655.1. Lineage (NCBI taxonomy): Bacteria > Pseudomonadati > Pseudomonadota > Alphaproteobacteria > Maricaulales > Maricaulaceae > Apolloniradiicaulis > Apolloniradiicaulis salifontis. The sequence continues at coordinate 2,375,383 of NZ_CM132387.1, read as the reverse complement.
AGGCGCTGGCGCCCACGGGGCTGCGCCCGCCCTTCTGGGGGCCGCTTTCGGGGATTTCGTCCACCATCGGCGGCGGGGTGAGCCAGAACAACGCCTTCTTCGGCGCTGGGACCCACGGCCCCACCGCAGAGAGCGTGCTGTCGGTGAGCGTGGCGTTGCCTGACGGGTCGATCCTGCGCACCGGCACAGCGTCTGGCGAGACCCGAGCGGGCCCCGCCAAGCCCTTCTTTCGCCATTACGGCCCCGACCTGACCGGATTGTTCTGCGGCGATGCCGGGGCGCTCGGGGTGAAGACCGAAATCACTTTAAAGCTTATTCCCGCGCCCGCCCATGAGCGCTGGGGCAGTTTTTCGTTTTCAGACCGCGAAGCCTGCGCGCGCGCCATGGCCGCGCTGGGGCGCGCAAATCTCGCCTGCGAAGTGTTCGGATTTGATCCGGGCCTCACCGCCGTGCGGATGAAGCGGGCCAGTCTGATGAGCGATGCAAAGACGCTGGGCAAGGTCGTCACAGGTCAGAAAAACCTGTTCAAGGGCGTGGCCGAGGGCGCGAAGATGGCGCTGGCCGGCCGGTCCTTCATCGGCCAGGCGGATTTCAATCTCCACTTCGTCACCGAGGGCGCCTCGAAGGCGGGCGTGGACGACGCCCACCGCCAGCTTACGGCCCTGTGCGAGGCCGAGGGCGGAAGAAGCGTCGAGCCCACCATTCCCAAGGTGATCCGCGCGAACCCCTTCACCCCGCTCAACAACATGATCGGCCCCAACGCCGAGCGCTGGGTGCCGGTTCACGGCGTTGTGGCCATGGGCGACGGCGCGGCCTGCTGGAGCGAGATCGACGCATATTTCCAGACGCTGAAAGAGCGCTTTAGCGCCCACGACGTCACCACCGGTACGCTGATCACGACGCTTGGAACCACCGGCTTTCTCATCGAACCGGTCTTTTTATGGCCCGATGATCTGTTTGCACTGCACGAGAAAAGCGTCGAGGCGGGCTATCTCAAGAGTCTCAAGCGCAAGCCCGCAGACCCCGCCGCAACCGAGCTGGTGGCGCAGGCGCGCAGCGGCGTGGTGGAGATCTTTGCGCGCCATGGCGCGGCGCATTTTCAGGTGGGCCGCACCTATCCGCTCTCGCAAACCCGATCGGGGCCGGCGCTGGCGCTTTTAAAGGCGCTGAAAACCCATCTCGATCCGCACTCCCTGATCAATCCCGGCGCGCTGGGGCTTTAAGAAGGCGATCCATGACGATCCAGGTCCGAAATCCCCGCACCGGCCGGCACGATTATCAGATTACGCCGCCGTCCCCTGCGGAGCTTGACGCCATGGCCGCCCGCCTGCGCGGCGCACAAGCCGCCTGGGCCGCGCTCACTATCGAAGACCGCATGGCGAGGCTGTCGGTCTGGGCCGACGTCATCGAGGCGCATCTGGACGCGGTCGCCGCGGCGCTGGAGATCGACACGGGACGCCGCCGTGTGGCGCGCCTGGAAGTACAGGGCGCCATCGCCTCGATCCGCGGCTGGGCGGTCTCCGCGCCCCTGCTGGCCCCCAAGGCCGGCTGGCTTGAGGGCCGCTCCAATCCCAGTCTGAAGCATAGCGGTCAGTATGTGCCCTATGCTCTTGTCGGTGTTATCAGCCCATGGAATTTCCCGCTGACGCTGTCGCTCATCGACGCCATTCCGGCCCTCGCGGCCGGGTGCGCGGTGATCGTAAAGCCCAGCGAGGTGACGCCCCGCTTCGTGGCGCCGCTACGCGCCACCATCGCTGCGGCGGGCCTTGAAGATCTGCTGGCGTTCACGCCGGGCGCCGGAGAGACCGGTCAGGGCCTGATCGAGCGCTGCGACCTCATCTGCTTTACCGGCAGCGTGCCCACCGGCCGCAAGGTCGCCGCCGGCGCCGCGGCGCGCCTGATCCCGGCTTTTCTGGAGCTCGGGGGCAAAGACCCGCTCATCATCACGAAAACCGCTGATCTTGACCTCGCCGTCACCGCGGCGCTTCGCGGTTCGGTGCTCTCCACCGGCCAGGCCTGCCAGTCCATCGAGCGGATCTATGTGGACGCCGCCATCCATGACGCCTTCCTGGAAAAGCTTGCGGCGGCGGCGAGCGCGGTGCGCCTGAACCAGCCTGACATCACGTCCGGCGAGCTGGGTCCGCTGATCTTTGACCGACAGGCCGAGACCATCGCCGGCCAGATCAAGGACGCCAAGGCCAAAGGCGCGCGCGTTCATACCGGCGGCGAGATCGAGACCCATGGCGGCGGCGTCTGGATCCGCCCCACCGTGCTTTCCAACGTGGATCATTCCATGACCGTGATGGTGGAGGAGACCTTCGGCCCGGTCCTGCCGGTCATGGCGTTTCACGATATCGACGAGGCGGTGCGCCTGGCCAACGATACGCAGTTCGGGCTCTCGGCCGCCGTCTTCGCCGGCACGCTGGAGGAGGCCGAAGCGATCGGCCGGCGGCTGGAAGCCGGGGCGGTCAGCCTCAATGACGCAGCCCTCACCGCCCTGTTTTATGAAGCGGAAAAGCAGAGCTTCAAGGAGTCCGGTCTCGGCCCGTCTCGCATGGGCGCCGCCGGCCTCACCCGCTTCTTCCGCCGCAAGGCCCTGATCGCCAACACCGGCGCGCCGCTCCCGCTCAGCGCCTACCGCGAAGAGGGGTAGGCGCGCGCGCCGGCGGACCGGGCAAGCGCGCAAAGAAAAGCCCCGCCCCCCGAAAAAGGGGAAGGGGCGGGGCTGTCTCCGGTGCGCCGCTCTTGGGGGCGGGGTGCGCGGCGCCCCGGAGGTTCGAAACGGCGGTGCGGCCTATTCCTCTTCCATCTCCTCGGCCTTTTCGGTGATGCGCTGGGTCAGCTCCGGGTCGGTGCGCGCCGCAGCCATGATTTCGCTATACCGCTGCGGCTGGATCCCAGCCCGGATAACCGCCTCGGTCATCGCCTCATTGGCCTCCTCCTGCACCGCGGCGGCCTGCTGTTCGTCCGTGGCGCCCTGCAATTGCGGGCGATATTCCTCGAACACTTCAGTGGCGCTGTTCATCGCCACCACAAAGGACTCCACCTCGGCTTCGCTCACAGGCTCGATCTGCGGCGCCTGCTGCTGACCATAGGGTTGCTGCTGCTGCTGCTGTTGAGCCTGAAGCGCGTGGGCGCCAGCGCCGGCGCTGCCGGCGATGAGGAGAGCGACAGAGGCGCTGCGAAGAAGCGTGGAAATCATGATGTCAACCTTTTCGTAACGTCATGCCGATGCGATGACTTAAGTGAGACGCCGCCTGATTGAAAACTGTTGCGAAGTTTTAAATTTTCTGCAGCGAAACCGGTATTTGCCGCGTCTTACATTAAAAGCTTCCGCCGGCCGGGCTCGAAAAGCAGGGTGATTATTGATGAAATCTGGTGAGATCGAACACGCCATCATGCAAAACGCCCGCAAGTTGCGCCGGTTTTCGGTCAGCCTTGCCGGTCCGAACGACGCCGACGATCTGTTTCAATCGACCTGCGAGACGGCGTTCCGAAAACGGCGCGGCCTGAGGCGTCCGGAAAAGGCCGACTCTTGGCTGATGACCATCATGTATCGCCGCTTCCTGTCCGATCGCCGGGCGAGGGCGCGCCGCCGTGAAGCTGCGTCCGAAGCGCTGCCCGAACCGGGCGCCGGCTCCTCCACGGCGTTGAAGCTGACCGCGGTGCGGGTGGTCGACGCCCTGGAGACGCTGCCCGCCGATCAGCGCGCCGCTCTGGTCCTCGTCGGCGTCGAAGGCTGGTCGAGCCAGGAGGCGGCGGACCTGCTGAACATCAATGCCGGCAGCGTCCGCGCGCGGGTGTCGCGCACCCGCGAGCAGCTCCGCACGGTGCTTGGTGAGGATGGTCTAGACGAGGTCGGCCTTGCGCAGATCGATACGGACGCCGCCGGCAGAAAGGCGCTTTGAGATGACTGTTCATCACACTCATGCTGAATCGGGCGACGACGAGACGCGCGCGCTGGACCGCCGCGTCGCCGAGGCCCTTGACCTATACGCCGACGAGTCCGGCCCGCCGGGACTTTCCACGATGGCGGCCCGGGCACGGCGTCGCGACAACGTCCTCAAAACCTTTTCCGGCGTCGCGGCGGCTGTGCTTGTCTTCGCCGCCGGCTGGTCCTCCAGCAGCCTCTTGTCGCGTGGGACAAATTCAGCGCCGCAAAGCGTGGCCGAACTGATGGAGACCGAGCGCGACTGGGATCTGGATCGCGACCTTGTGACCTTCGCCGATCTGTCGGACGGCGCGGTCTCTCCGGTCCCGCTCACCGAGATGGGCCTGGTGCTGTCCAGCACCGAGACCCGCCGCGCCCGCTCCGGCGCGATCCAGCGCATGCAGTACGTCACGCGCGACGGTCAACCGGTGAGCATTGTCCTGCGCCGGAAAACCCGCCGCGCCGACAGCGCCATTGACATCGCCGCCTATCGCGGGCGCGATGTGGTGCACTGGACCGACGGTCCGCTCTCCATCGGCGTGACGGGCGCGGTCCCGCGCGAAGCGCTGGTCGAAATCGCCGAGGCGGTGCGTGCACACCTGACCGCCGAGCCCGCACGCCCGATCGCGCCTGTGGCCGGCGGCTTTCCGGATGTCGTCGCCCCTTCGGCGCCCGGCGACGCCGCGCCGGCCGCGCAGGCGGTGACCACCGATACGCTTCCCGTCGCGCAGAGCACGACGCAGGGTGGCTAGCCCCGGGTCTTGCGTGTCGCGGCGGACCGAGGCCTGCCGGCGCCCCCAATGACGTGCAGTGTCCCGCTTGAGCGCTGGTCACAAGAGTGGGGTGCAGGCACGTTCGCCCTCCCCAGAAGCAACCCATGCGCAGCATTAAACTTTCCGAACCCGGATTAAAAAATCTGGCAACGCAGCTGCAATAAAATATCCGGACGCGGAACAAAAACTTGCGTTCCGGCGCTTTCCATGACAGAAATATAACATCCCTCGCAAACCTGAGAAGAAAGGGGTTTGTCATGACTCGTTTGTTTGTACCCGCCGCCCTCATCGTCGCCTGGCTCGCTTTCGCCTATGTGGCGCCGCGCGCCCTGACCGGTGACATGACCGTGCTGCTTACGCTCGCCGGCATCGCCGCCACGCTTGTGGTTCTGGCGCTCACCGGTCATGTGTCGCGGCCCGATCCGCTGTCGCTGAGCCTCACTGGCCGCCGGCCGTGGTGGGAAATGCGCTAGGGCGCATCCTGGCTTCGGCGCTTGCCGCCGGCCACCACAGGACGCAGCGCATCAGCGCTGTCCCAGATCTTCCCGCCCAGATACTCGCCGATGGCGAGTGTCTGGGCGTAGACCTCGATCCGGCCATACAGACCGCATGCGAAATACGGATCGCCGTCCATTAGCGCGCGCGTCCGCCTCGGTTTCGGCCAGCACCAGAAAACTTGATCCAATGATCCGCGCCGCGCCCGGGGCCCGGATCGGCCCGGCTGTGACATAGCGCCGCCAGCAGGCCTCCACGTGCGCCAGATGCCCCTCCAGATGTTCGGCGCGCAGTCACGCCGCCCGATCCTCATCCTCCCCGTCATGTGCGAGGACCAGAAAACAGGGCGTCTCGGGATGCCTGACGGTGGGGCAGGGCGTTTCCGCCATTTGGGTCTAGCTGAACGCCTGAATGCCCGTCTGCGCACGGCCCAGGATCAGGGCGTGCACGTCGTGGGTGCCTTCATAGGTGTTCACCGTCTCCAGATTAATGGCGTGGCGCAGGATGTGATATTCCTCCGCGATGCCGTTGCCGCCATGGATGTCGCGGGCCTGGCGCGCGATATCCAGGGCCTTGCCGCAATTATTGCGCTTCATCATGGAGATGGCTTCGGGCACCCAGGCGCCGTCATCCATCAGCCGGCCCAGGCGCAGTGCGCCCTGATAGCCCAGCGCGATCTCAGTCTGCATGTCGGCGAGTTTTTTCTGCACCAGCTGGGTGCCGGCGATGGGTTTGTTGAAGACCATCCGCTCCATGGCGTAGTCGCGGCTTGCGCGCCAGCAGAACTCCGCCGCGCCCATGGCGCCCCAGGCGATGCCGTAGCGCGCCTTGTTCAGGCAGGAGAACGGACCGCGCAGGCCCGACACGTTGGGCAGCAGGTTTTCTTCCGGCACGAAGGCGTCATTGAGCGAGATCGACCCGGTCACCGAGGCGCGCAGGCTGAGCTTGCCCTCGATCTTCGGGCAGTCAAAGCCGTCGGTTCCCTTGTCCACGATGAAGCCGCGGATCTTGCCGTCGAGCTTGGCCCACACCACCGCCAGATCTGAAATCGGCGAGTTGGTGATCCACATCTTCGCGCCGTTGAGGACATAGCCGCCATCGACCTTCTTGGCGTTGGTGCGCATGGCGCCCGGATCGGAGCCGCCATCCGGCTCGGTCAGGCCGAAACACCCCACCCATTCGCCGCTGGCGAGCTTGGGCAGGTATTTCTGCTTCTGGGCTTCGGAGCCGAACGCCTCGATGGGGTACATGACCAGCGAGGACTGCACGCTCATGGCCGAGCGATAGCCTGAATCCACCGCCTCCACTTCGCGCGCGATCAGCCCGTAGGAGACGTTCGAGAGCCCTGCACCACCATATTGCTCGGACACCGTGGCGCCCAGTAGGCCCAGCTCGCCCATCTCCGTCATGATCGCGCGGTCGAAGTTTTCCTCGCGATAGGCCGCCACCACGCGCGGCAGCAGCTTTTCGCGGCAATACTGACGCGCCGTGTCGGAGATCATCCGCTCGTCTTCGCTGAGCTGATGGTCCAGGTGAAGCGGATCCTCCCAGGAAAAGCTGAGCCCTTGTTCGTCTGCAGCGTCCAGCGCGGCCATGGCGGTCGTCCTTCTTGTCAGGCCCGGGCGCACCGATTTCCTATCGGGCGCCACAGGCCGGGTTCACAGTGAATGATATAAAGATATATCTTTTGCACGTAACCTGTCGAACCGGTAATTTGTTATAGAGCCGGTCTGTTCCATCGGTGTTAGCGGAGGCGGAGATATGCCCGCAACCCTTACTGAAAAGATCCTGGCCCGCGCCAGCGGGCGTGACGCAGTGTCGCCGGGCGAAATGATCACCGTAAAGGTGGATCTGGCCATGGCCCATGACAGTTCCGGTCCGCGCCGCTGGAAAGCCCGCCTGGAAGCTTTGGGAACAGGACTTTGGGACCCTTCAAGGGTGGTGCTGGTGTCCGACCATTATGTGCCGGCCGTGGACGCCGACAGCGCCGCCATCCTGAAGCTCACCCGCGAGTTCGCGCGCGATTACGGCGTGAAGAATTTTTACGACATGCGCGGCATTTGCCACGTCATGCTGGCCGAGAATGGTCACGCACGGCCGGGCCTGTTCATCGCCGGCGGCGACAGCCATTCCACCAACGCCGGCGCCTATGGCTGTTATGCGGCCGGGTTCGGCGCCACCGACATGACCGCCATCGTGGCCACCGGAGAGACCTGGACGGTGGTTCCAGAGACCGTGCGCGTTCAGATGTCCGGCGCCCTGTCCCACGGCGTCACCGCCAAGGACGTCATGCTCGCTTTGTGCCGGGATCTGGGCATGGGCAATCATTTCAGGGCCATCGAGTATGGCGGCGAGGCGGTGCGCGCCCTGGACATGGAGCAGCGCACAGTGCTGTCCAACATGGCCGCCGAGCTGGGCGGTGAAACCGGGATCATCGAACCCGACGCGGTGACGCTCGCCCATATCCGCGGCCATGGCGGCGTGGTGGACGAGGCGGCGTTGACCCTGTGGCGCTCTGATCCGGGCTGCACCTACGCCCACACCCATCATCTGGACGCCGGCGCGCTGGAGCCCCAGATCGCCGCGCCCCACAGCCCGGCCAACGCCGCGCCGGTGTCGGTTCATGCCGGGATCGCCATCGACCAGGCCTATATCGGCGCCTGCGTCGGCGCGAAGCTCTCCGATCTGCACATGGCCGCCACGGTGCTGAAGGGCCGCACCGTGTCGCCTCGCACAAGGCTTCTGGTCGCCCCGGCGTCGGCGAAGGTGACCGAGGCCGCCGCCAAGGACGGAACGCTGGCGATCCTCGCCGAAGCCGGCGCGGTGATGCTTCCGTCGGGCTGCGGCGCCTGCGCGGGGCTGGGCGCGGGGCTTCTGGCCGAGGGGGAGGTGTGCCTCTCCTCCACCAACCGAAATTTTCAAGGCCGCATGGGCCACAAGGACGCGCAGGTTTATCTGGGCTCGCCCTATGCTGTGGCCGCCGGCGCGGTGGCGGGCGAGATCACCGATCCGCGCCCCTTCCTGACGACGAGCAGGAAAGCGGCATGAGTGCTCGCGAGGGACACGCCTTTCTCTATGGCGACCGGATCGACACCGATCTGCTGGCGCCCGGCTACGCCATGAAGAAGGGCCCTGAAGCGCTCGCCCGGCATACGCTGGAGGCGGTGGACCCTGGCTTCGCCGCGTCCGTGCGGCCCGGCGACATGGTGGTGGCGGGCGCCGATTTCGGTATCGGCTCCAGCCGCGAGCAGGCGGCGATCTCATTGAAGACGCTGGGCGTCTCGGCGGTGATCGCGAAAAGCTTTGCGCGCATCTTCTATCGCAACGCCATCAATATCGGCCTGCCGGCGATCTCCTTTGATCCGGCGGGGCGCATCTCGGCCGGCGACCGGCTCCGGCTCGATCTCGCCGCGGGGCGGCTGGACAATCTCACCACCAGCGCCAGCTACGCCGTCACGGCCATCCCGCCCCATCTCATGGCGATGATCGAGGCGGGCGGGCTCATGGCCCATCTTAAAGAGCGGTTCGCGAACACCGCCGCAACGCCGCCAGGGAGCGCGTCATGACGTCATCCAACGCCAGCGGTAAGAGCGCGCTGAAAGCCCGCCTGAACAGCCAGGCGAGCGGCGCCGACAGAAGCGACCTCGGCCCGGTTCTGGCGCCCGGCGTCTATGACGCTTTCTCCGCCCTGATGGTGGAGCGCGCCGGGTTCGAGGCCGCCTATCTCTCCGGCGCCTCCATCGCCTACACCCAGCTCGGCCGTCCTGATCTCGGGCTCATGAGCGCCAAGGAGGTGGCCGACACCATTGCGCGCATCACCGAGCGGGTGGACCTGCCCCTCATCGTCGACGCCGACACCGGCTTCGGCAATGCGCTCAACGTCATCCGCACGGTGAAGACGTTCGAGCGCGCCGGCGCCGCCGCGATCCAGCTGGAAGACCAGCAATTGCCAAAAAGATGCGGCCATCTCTCCGGCAAGTCGCTGGTGAGCGCCGGGGAAATGGCCGGCAAGGTGCGCGCCGCCGTGGATGCGCGCATGTCTGAAGACACCCTCATCATCGCGCGCACGGACGCCATCGCCGTAGAGGGCTTCGACCGGGCGCTGGAGCGCGCCGAGGCCTATCTCGCCGCGGGCGCCGACATATTGTTCGTGGAGGCGCCGGCCGATCTTGATCAGATGACGGCCATCGCCGCCCGGTTCAAAGGCCGCGCGCCGCTACTGGCCAATATGGTGGAGGGCGGCCGCACGCCGCTGCGTGGCGCCGGCGATCTGGGCCGCGCCGGCTTCCAGCTCGTCATCACCCCCGGCGCCCTGGTGCGCGCGCTCGCCTTCATGGCCGACGAATTCCTCACCGAGCTGAAAACCCACGGCGCCACCGCCGGCTACCGCAACCGCATGCTCGACTTCGGCCAGCTCAACACCCTTCTGGGCATCGAAGAGATGAAGGCCGATGGGGACAGGTATGACGCCGAGGGGCGTGAGGCGGCGGAGTGATGGCAGGTGTCGCCCTCGAGGCGGGTTTCATTTTTCCATCTAATGGCGCCATTGGCGCTTAGGCGAAGTCGCCGGCGGCGCCTTCGAGAGACGACATTCGATGCATTCAGCGCCCTTTCGATTTGGTGCACGCACCGCAGGGGGGTAAGCCGATTAGAGCAGGGATGGGCATGGCTTACTCCGGAAATTGCGGCGCGCGTTTCTCCAGAAAGGCGCGGTAGCCCTCCTGAAAATCAGGGCCCTGAAAGGCTTCAAGGAAGAGCTTTTTGGTGGCCGCGTCGTCTGTGGCCTGGCCGGCGAGGATGCGGGCGATGATCTGCTTCGTCACGGCGGCTGAGCGCCCGCTGGCTTTCGCCGCCAGCGCCACCCAGCCCTCCACCGCGCTTGTCAGGGCGGCGGGCTCCACCAGCCGGTCGATAAGGCGCAGGGCGCGCGCCTCAGGCGCGTCCAGGATGCGGCCGGTGAACAGGATGTCGCGCGCCGCAGACACGCCCACCGCGTCAATCAGGCGCTTTGTGTCGTTGAGGGTGTAGACCAGCCCGAGCTTGCCCGGCGTGATGCCGAATTTGGACCCATCGGCGGCGAATCGCAGATCGCACGCCAGCGCCAGGCCGCAGCCTCCGCCCACGCAGGCGCCCTCGATGGCCGCCAGCGTCGGCTTTCGAAACGCCGCCAGCCCGTCCAGCGCCGCGGCGATGGCGGCTGAATAGGCCTCTGCCCGCTGCGGCGTGGCGTACACCTCTTCAAACTCGGAGATATCGGCGCCGGCGGCGAACGCGCCGCCGGCCCCGCGCACCACGAGCACGCGCACGCGTGTGTCGGCCTCGGCCTCGCTCAGGAGGCGCGGAATCGCGCTCCACATGGCGTGGGACAGGGCGTTCTTCTTCTCCGGCTTGTTCAGCACCAGATGCGCCGCCGCGCCGGAGCGCTCCAGATACACAGCCTCTTTGCTCATGAAAGTCTCCACCCCTCTGGCCACGCGATCCAAATGATATATCTTTTGCCGCGACGCGCCCGTCAACCTGCCGCAGGCGCAGTGATTTTCCAAGCGTGATGAAGGGGAACGCCATGAAACTGATCCGCTGGCGCATGCCGGTTCTGGCCCGCCATGAAGGCGAGTGGGAAGGCGAATACATCCATGTGGACGCCGACAATAAGGAGATCGACCGCCACAAGAGCTATCTGATCTGCGGCTTTCCCGAGGACGGCGAGTGGGACTATCACCAGACCAATCGCTACACCTGGGCGGACGGGCGCGAGGAGAGCTTCGACTTTCCCGGCAAGTACGCTGAAGCGCGCATCTGGTGGGACACCGAGCGGATCGAGGGCTGCGCCTGGGAGATCGATGCGCGCACGGTGTGCCTGACCTGGGTGCGCAAGGATCTGCCGGGCGAGTATCTCTACGAGATGATCCAGATCAGCCAGAACGGCGATGATCGCGGGCGCACCTGGCACTGGTTCCAGGACGACGCGCTCTATAAGCGCACCCTGATCAAGGAGCGCCGGGTGAAGTAGGCGCGGGCAGGACCGGGATCGCGTCCAGATTCAGGGTGATCGCCTCGCCGCCGCGCAAAACCGTGAGCGAGTCGCCGCCATTGGGTCCCGGGCTCAGCGGCTCGCAGCCGCGCACCGGCGCGGGCCTGCCGCCGAAATGGGTGATCCGGTCACCCGCGCGAAGGCCCGCGCGCGCCGCCGGCGTGGCGTCGAAGACTTCCAGAACGTCGAACCCTTCGGCGTCGGGCAGCAGCGCGGCGCCAAGCTCATGCTGGTCCGAGGCGCCGACCGGACCGGCCACGGCCGGGTCCAGACGCACGCGGCGGTTCGCCTGATCAAGGGTCACGACAAAGCGCGACAACACCTCGCCGCCCAGCAACTCGGCGCGTTCCACCTGTTCGATGACCGGGGTCTCGAAGGCCAGGCCGGCTACATGGACGGCACCGTCCAGCCGGGCGGCGGGCCGGTATTCGATCCGATCAAAGCGCGTCGCGGCGCTGAAGGTCTGCGGCGGCTCCATCAGCGCCAGCCGGTCCAGCCCGTTCACCGCAAAGCTGAGCCCGCCCGCGCCGCTATCGATCAGCAGGCGTTCGGTCCGCCCCGCCATATCCACCTCCAGCCAGGGCCGCCGGTCCGGACCACGCGTGGAGAAGATCCGGGTCCGGTCCGGACGCGGCAGGGCGCCTTGCCGGATGCGCATCTCCTCGCGCGGGTAATCCAGGATCAAGAGGAAGGCGCTTAGGGCCTCTACGGACATGACGCCGTCGATCTCCCGCCCGAGCGTCGTGGACAAGTGATCGAGATCTCGGATGCGCACGCCGAGCGCATTGATGCGCAACGGGCCGGAGGTCGCGTTCGTAAGGTTCACGCGCTGGCCGCTTGAAAACCGCCGCCCGGTCAGCCGTTCCAGCGACTCCGGATCGACGAAGGTCTGCGAGGCGCCGGTGTCGTGCAGAAACCAGAGTCGGCGCACCGCACCGTCCTCGCCCGGCGCCAGGTCCACCGGCAGCATCCAGAATCCGCGGCACATCTCGGCCGGCAACACATGCTCTTCAGCTGCCGCCGTGTCCTGCGCGGTCAGCATGGCCAAGGCGGTGAAGATAACGGCGGACAGGGTCATGGCGCCTCCATACGCCAGTGTCCCCAACGCGGCGGGCCACGGCAAGGCCCCTCGCGTTTGCGCCCATCTTCGCTTATATGCGCCTTCTGATATTCATTCGCCGCCGGCCTTGAACCGGCGGGGGAGAGGTAAGATGGCGAGCTTGATCTCGAACGTTCCGGCGCGGGCGCCCGCCCCGCCGGGGGTGTCCGCCTTCGATGCGGATAAAGTCGATGCGCTGATGGCGCGGTTCGGCCTTGTGGGTGATTTTCTCAATCTTGGCGGCGAGCCGTCCAGCCATCGCGTTGTGGCGGCCATGTCCGGCGGTGTGGATTCCAGCGTGGTGGCGGCGGTGCTGCACCGGGCCGGCTATGACGTGGTGGGCATGACGCTGCAGCTCTACGACCACGGCGAAGCGATCCATCGCAAGGGCGCGTGCTGCGCGGGCCAGGACATCCACGATGCGCGCCGCGTGGCCGAGGCCATGGGCTTTCCCCACTATGTGCTCGACTACGAGACCCGGTTCCGCGAGGCCGTGATCGAGGATTTCGCCGACACCTATCTGGCCGGCGCGACGCCGATCCCCTGCGTTCGCTGCAATCAGTCGGTGAAGTTCGCCGACTTGCTGGCGACGTCGAAGCAGTTGGGCGCCGACGCGCTGGCGACCGGCCACTACATCCGCCGGGCCATGACCGGAAATCGCGCCGAGCTGCGCCGCGCCGCCGATGCGGGAAAAGACCAGTCCTATTTCCTGTTCGCCACCACGCCTGAGCAGCTGGACTATCTGCGCTTCCCGCTGGGCCATCTTGAAAAGGACCAGACCCGCGAACTCGCCGCCGCCATGGGCCTTGTGGTGGCGGCCAAGCCCGACAGCCAGGATATCTGCTTTGTGCCCGACGGCGATTACGCCGCCGTGGTCGAAAAAGTGCGCCCGGGCGCCAGCCGCCCCGGCGAGATCGTCCATGTTGACGGCCGCGTGCTCGGGACCCATGAGGGCGTGATCCGCTACACGGTGGGTCAGCGCCGGGGCCTCGGCGTCTCGGTGGGCGAGCCGCTGTTTGTGGTGCGCCTGGACGCGGCGGCGGCCCAGGTCGTCGTCGGCCCGCGCGAGGCGCTGGACGTGCGCCGCATCGCCCTGAAGGACGTGAACTGGCTCGGCGACGGCGACCTTGCGGACGCTGACGGTCTGGCGGTGGGCGTGAAGGTGCGCTCCACACGGCCCCCGAGCCCGGCGGTGCTGGAGATCACGTCCGACGGCGCGGTTCACGTGCTGCTGGATCAGGGCGAGGAGGGCGTCGCGCCGGGTCAGGCCTGCGTCTTCTACGACGCGCCCGGCCATGACCGGGTGCTGGGCGGCGGCTGGATCAGCGCCACCGCCGGCTAGGCTGGATTATCAGGGTGAGGCTGCGCCGAGGCCGCGGCGAGACCGGGGGTCAGACAGGGCGTGAAACGGCGGCGGGGCGGCTCAATCCTGCTGGTTTCCACTTGCCTTTTCAGCCGCTCCGGGGTCGGGTGCGCGACAGCATCAAAAGGACGATCCGATGACTCTCACAGACCTGCTGCTTCCCAGCTATATCCAGACTCTCAAGGCGCTTTCCGCCTGGCTCTCGAAAGCGGCCGGCGAGCGGGCCGCGGACGCTGACGCGCTTATGGCCGCGCGATTGGCCGATGACATGTTTCCGCTGGCGACTCAGGTCCGATTCGCCTGCATCCAGGCCTATGAAGGCGTTCACCGCCTGCGCCACGAGCCGCTCCCGCAAATCGTGGATGTGCTTCGCCGCGAAGCCACGGGCGAAGATGAGGAGCCCGGCACGATCGCGGACGCGGTGGCCCATATCGACGCGACGCTAGCCTTTCTTGAAAGCCAGCCCGGCGACGCCATGGACGCTGGCGCTGGACAGCCGCTCGCGCTCGAGCTTCCGGTGGGTATCGCGTTTGATTTGCAAGGCGAGCAGTACGCGCGCGACTGGGCGCTGCCGCAGTTCTATTTTCACATCATGGTGGCCTACACGATTCTGCGAAATCAGGGCGTGGCGCTCGGCAAGGTGGATTTTGTGCCCCACATGTTCACGTTCCTGCGCCCTGGAACCGGCCCGGCCGGCTGACGGCGGAGGCCGCACACGCCAGGGCGCAACGCCGCAAGGCGAATCGCCGGGCCTTGTGTCTATACTGATCCGATGACCCGTCGTTCCATCCAGCTTGGCGATCACGAAATCGCCTACACGGTCGCCCGCTCCAGGCGCCGGCGTACGATCGGGCTGCGCATTGGTGATGAGGGTCTGGTGATCACCCTGCCGTCGAGCCTTGGGCTGCACCATGCAGAGCGCGCGGCGCGCGAGAAGGAAGGCTGGATCCTGGACCGCCTTGAACGTGCGGCCCTGCGCGCCCGCGCCAAGCTGCGCGGTGTGGACGGTGAGGCGGTGGGCTGGCTGGGGGGTGAGCTGGTGCTTACCGTGACCTCCCACGCCAAGGCGCGCACCGTGGTGGAGCGCGGACCGTCGAGGCTTGAAGTGTGTATCGACGAGCGCCTGGAGCCTGACATGGCCGCCTCCACCGTGCGCCGGGCCTTGCATCGATGGCGCAAGGACGAGGCGCTGGCGCTGATGACGCCAAAGCTGGAGCACTACGCCGCAAAGCTGGGCGCGAAGCGCCCGAAAGTCTTTGTGCGCGAACAAGCGGCGCGCTGGGGCAGCTGCTCCAGCGACGGCTCGATCCGCATGAATGCGCGGCTGATCCATTTTGATGAGGCGTTGATCGATTATGTCTGCGCCCACGAGGCCTGCCACCTTCTGGTGATGGACCACTCGCCGCGCTTTCACGCGCTCATGGCCACGGTGTCGCCGGACCATAAACGCCTGCGCCGCCTCATGCGCGAGACCGTCCCGCCGGGGGTGGAGTTCTAGCGCGAAAAGCCCTCGCCCGCTGCAACGGGCGCGGCGGTACGGCGTTTTCAACATGAAGCCAATTGAAAGCTGAGCCGAAGGCGCATCGCGCTGTGGCCAAGCGGGCGCGGCGCGGCTATACCCGCCAGCCCTCGCTTAGAGTGAACCGATCCATGAGCCGCCTCATCATCTTCGACGTGGACTCCACGCTTCTGGCGGTGGAGAGCCTTGATTTCGCCGTGGAGCGCGCCCTTGAGGCCGCGCCTGACGGACCGAAACGCACGCGTGACTTGAAGGACATAACCGATCGCGGCATGGCCGGCGCGCTGGATTTTCGCGCCTCGCTGGAGCAGCGCCTGGCGATCGCCTCGCTGGCGCGCAGCCAGGTGGAGGAGGCCAGCCAAGCGCTGCGCTCCCACCAGACCGCCGGCATGGCCGACCTGATTGCGCGCCTGCGCCAGAAAAACTGCGACGTCGCGGCGGTGTCGGGCGGGTTTATCGATCTCGTCGAACCCACGCTGAAGGATATGGGCCTGTCTCCTGGCGAAATGCGCGCCAACCGCTTTGTTTATGACGAGGAAGACCGGGTGGCCGGGTTTGACCGCGCCAATCCGCTGTCGCGCTCGGGCGGCAAGGCCGGCGTGGTCAAGGGCCTCAAAACCCTCACCGGCAAGGCGTTGGCGGTGATGATCGGCGACGGCATGACTGATTACGAAGCCTTCGCCAAAGGCGCCGCCGACAGTTTCATCGGCTTTGGCGTCATCGCCGACCGCGCGCCGGTCCGCGCCAAGGCCCCGGCCTATGCGGACAGCGTCGACGCGCTGGAAAAGATGCTGCTGGGCTAGAGGCGGCGGGCTTGGTCGGCCAGCAAGCGATAGGCTGAAAGCGCCATCGCGGAGTAGGCGTAATTGTCCGGCGCGCCGCGATAGCCGGAATACTCCGCCGCCGCAGCCAGAACTCGCGCCTCTTCGGGAAGGCCTTCGCTGTCCTGCAACGCCTTGACCAAAAGGCTCGCGGCGACGGCGAGGCTGAAGCACGGGTCTTCAAGCCGGCGCAACACTTGGTCGCGTGACGCATTGGCCGAGCCCGGGTCGTGCTGGGGCACGCGGCTGGCGCGGATCTGGAGCGGGCCGTACGTCATGTCGGGCGTCTGTCCGCTGATCGCGCCGAGCCCCTCGGCGATGACGAACTCCCCAATCTGGCGCCAGCCCGGCCGGCTGACGGCCTCGGCGGCCATCACCGCGATGGAAAGGCGGGCGACATCCACCTCGTCGACATCGCGCCACCGTTTCATCCCGTAAGACGCGCACACGCGCGCCTGGTCGATTGCATCGCGGTTCAGAACCGGCGCCGCTCCGGCGCGGTCCGGCGCGCCCGCCATGCCAATGCGCCACAATCCCGCGAAGGCGAGCCTATGCTGTGTCTCTGGCGCAGGCTCTACGCGCTTTAACGGCGCGAAGTCGGGGATCGCCAGCAAGATCGCCAGCGTTGCGGCGAGGCCTGCACCGAAGACCAGCCGCGCGATCACGGCGGCCCCCATACGCTTGTTGCTGTGCAGGCGGCGAAGATCAGGCCCGCGCCGACAGCGAGATCGACAACCGCCACCCCGGCGCGGCGCGCGGCGGAACGTGCGAACGGGCTCTGGGTGGCGGGATAGAGCGCGAAACTCGCCACACCTGCGCCAAAACGGGCAAGGCAGGCGACGGCCATCATCTGAGCAATGTAGACCGCCATGAACACAGGACGGTGCGGCGCGTAGGCCGGCGGGCTCAGCGCAGCCCATTCGCTGATCGACGGCCAGGCAAGCATGAGCGCGGCGGCGAATGCGCCGGTGAACGCGCCGGCGGTCAAGCTGGCGTGCGGATCGCCGTCATGGGGTGCGCGATAGACAATCCGGCTGGCCACGTAGCTGACCAAGCCCGCACCGGAAGGCAAGGCGAGTTTCCAGGCAAGCGTGTCGCGGGCGATGCGCGCGAGGCGCGCATCTTCAACCAGAAACGGCAGGCTTGACGGGCGCACCAGCCAGTTGGCGATCGCGAAGTCGTATTCCGAAGGCATGATGCTCGCCGCGCGCGCGCCGAGAAACACCAGCAGCAAGCTGATCACCAGGCAGGCGGCGCTTATCGTGGTGTGCATGCCCTCCCCCCCATCGCCCCCCGACTAGGTCAGCATGGGGCAGGGGGCCGCGTCCGGCAATCAAAAATTAACCCTAACCTGGAAACGCCACGCCGCTGAGCGCGCTGGACACCAGGGCGATGATCGGCGCGGCGACGAGGTTTATCCGGAAGCCCGCCTTGATCATTTGCTTCATGCTGGCGGCGCCGGACGCATAGACGATGGCGTTGGGCGCTGTGGCCACCGGCAGCATGAAGGCGCAGCTCGCCGCAATGGCCACAGGAACAATGAGGTGTTCGGGCGGTACGCCGGCCTGCACCGCCAGCGCGCCAAGCACGGGCAGAAAGCCGGAAACGGTGGCCACATTGCTGGTGAGCTCGGTGAGAAACACCACGATCAAAGCGAGGATCAAGACGGTGAGCGGGGTGGGCAGGGCCGCGACCCATAAAAGATGCGAGCCGATCCATTCGGCGAGCCCCGTCGCCTGGATCGCCGCGGCCAGCGACAGTCCGCCGCCGAACAGGAGAATCACCTCCCAGGGCAGGCGTTTGGCGGTCTCCCAGTTCATTAGCGCTTCGTTTCCGGCCGCGCCGCCGGCCGGGATCAGGAACACGGCCAGCGCGCCGGCCATGGCGATCTGGGCGTTGCCCAGCTGCGGCGTCACAGGCAGGCCGATCTGCGCCGACGCCCAGGCCAGCAGGGGATTCCATCCAAATGTTATTCCGTCCAGACCTATGAGAAAACCCGGCAGCTCGCGCCCCATCCACAACAGCGCCACGGCGCCAAAGGCGAGCGCCACGCGGATCTCCGGCGTGGTCATGGATCCAAGGGCGCGCCTTTGCTCCATGATCACCGCTCGTCCGGCCTCGCTGGGCGCCTTGCCGGCGACCTTGAAGGCGAAGCGGGTCAGGATCAGCCACATGGCGGGGATGATCAGCAGGGCGCAGGGAACGCCGACGATCATCCACTGGGGAAAGCTGATCACGCCGCCGAACTCGCGGTCGAGAAATCCCATGGCGATCAGGTTCGTCGGCGTGCCCACCGGCGTCATGATCCCGCCCACCGACGCGGCGTAGGCGACAGCCAGCGCCAGCGCCGGCGCGAACATTTTCGGGTCCACGCCTTCATCCTTGACCGCATCGGCGACCTTCAGGGCGATGGGGATCATCATCAGCGTGGTGGCGGTGTTGGAGATCCACATGGACAGAATCGCGCTGGCGGCCATGAAGCCAAGCACCATCCCGGCCGGGCGTGAGCCGAAGGCGGCCACCACGTTCAGCGCAATGCGAGCATGCAAATTCCACCGCTCGATGGCCAGCGCAACCACAAATCCACCCAGCAAAAGCATGACGATGGGATCAGCGTAAGGCGCGCTGGCGGCGCGCATGGAGATGATGCCGAACACTGGAAACAGGGCCAGCGGCACAAGGGCGGTGGCGGCGATGGGAATTGCTTCGGTGGCCCACCAACTGGCCATCAGCAAGGCCAGCGAGGCCAGAAGCCAGGCTTCGCGCGTCAGGCCTTCGGGCAGCGGAATGAGTTGGAGTCCCACCGCCAGCACCACGCCGGTCCAGAAGCCGATCGTCTTCGTCCGGTCCGGCTGCGTAGGCGCCGCGCCCGTCTCGCTCATCGTGTTCGCCCTCCCCGTGACGAGGGAAGTGAAGCCGGGTTCGAAGGCGGGGGCAAGATGAACCGGGGCCGGCTCCTTATCGCGAATAGCGGCGCTTCACCATGAAGAGCAGGGCGACGGCGGCGAAATAGATGAAGGGGCGCGCCGTGGCCGCCAGGGCGTGCATGTCCATGCGGGCGAACGCCAGATCGACGGCGAAATTGGCGGGCATGTCGCCGGCGCTTAAGAACTCCATGGCGAAGCGCAGGACCACGTCGATGCTGTAGGCGATCAGCGTGGCGGCCAGAAGCTGCGACCAGCTTCGCATGGCCAGCGCCGTGATCAGGCTGGCGCAGGTCATGAACAGGATGTCGAACGCGGTGAATCCCGCCAGCACCATGCCCAGCGCGCTCTGGCCCATGTAACGCCCCCCTTTTTTACGCAGATCAGTCGGAAAGATTATCCCGGTTCGACGCCGCGCTCCAGCGCCGCAGCGAGGGCGGCGACGTCCTTGGCGGCGTCGCATCCGGGAAAGCGCGCCGCGAGGGCGGTCTGGGCGCGAATCGCCTCGCCCACATGGGGATCGCGGCGGATGATGCCGGCCAGCGGCGGCGTGAACCCGAGAAAACTGCGGCAGGTCCGCGAGAAAATCGCATAGGCCTTTTTCGCGGCCTCTGTGTTGGGCGCGTTGTTGACCACCACGAAGGGCGCGGCGCCTTCATCGCGCAGGCGCAGCGTCTTCACAAAGGCGTAGGCGTCGGTGAGCGCGGTGGGCTCGTCATTGATGACGATGATGACGTCGTCCGCCGCAGCCGCCAGGCGCACCGTGGAGCGCTCCGCGCCGGCGGCCAGATCGATGAGCATGCGGTCATAATCAAGGCTCGCCGCGGCCATGCCGGCGGCGAGCCGTCCCACCGAGTTGATGTCCAGGCCCGCCAGCGCGGCCGATCCGGACGGTCCGGCGATGACGTCGAACCCGCCGCGCTTGTCCGCACCGCCGCAGGCCGGGCTGACAGCTTCCTCGATGGATAGACGGCCGGCGACGACTCCGCCGATATCACCCCTCGTGTTGAGGCCCAGCTGCACGTCCACATTGGCCATGCCCAGATCGGCGTCCACCAGCAGCGTGCGCTGCTTGCGGCGCGAGAACGCCTGGGCGAGCGCGGCGGCGAGCGCAGTCTTTCCCACGCCGCCCTTACCGGACGCCACGGCGATGACCGGCCCGGCGCGCCGGGGCGCGCGGCTGGCGGTCTCGGCCTCGAAGGCGAGCACACTCATATCTCGTCCTCCCAGCCGGTGTCTTCCAGAAGCGCGCGCGCCAGGCGCAGGGCGGTGGCCGGCGCCAGCCCGGCGCCGATATAGGGCGAGGCGGAGATATGCGCGTAGGCGAGACCGGCCTCGCCAAAGCTGAGCAGGGCGCCCAGCCGGCGCGCCGCGTCGATCTTGGTGGCGATGATCCGCCCGGCGCCGATGCTGGCGAAGAGGCTCGCCGCGTCCTCGCCGTCGCCGGGCGCGATGCCGGCCTCCATCACCGCAAGAATCTCCGCATCGCTGGCTTCAGCCAGGTCTGAGAGCTCTTCAAGATCATCCAGCTCGAACGGGTTCACGCCGGGAGAATCGATGAGCACCGGCCCGTCCGGCAGGCGGGTGAGCAGGGTCTGCAGCTCTCGCGGTCCGGCGACGCTTTCAAACTGGCAGCCCAGCGCGTGGGCGTAGGCGGCCATCTGCTCGCGCGCGCCGGCGCGCGCATCGGCGGAAATGATATAGGGCGCCCCGCCCGAGGTGACGGCGCGAGCGGCGAGCTTGGCCAGCGCAGAGGACTTGCCCGCCCCCGGCGGCCCGGCGATGAGCAGGGGGCGGTCATGGTCGATTTCGGCCGGGTGCACGCCGTAGCGATGGTCCAGGGCGCGCGCCAGCGTGGCGGTGGCCTCGCCGTCCTCCATCTGCACCGCCGCGTCCATGATCGCTTCGGCGGCGCGCTCGCTCACCTGGTGCCAGACCAGCGCGCGGGCGATGCGGTTCAGGCCCTCTGCGGCGTCGCCGCGGCCTTTGAGCCGCTCGGCGTCGCGGCGTTTCAGATTGGCGTCTGCGGTTTCACCCGACACCGTGACCGCGCCGCGCTCGGCGGCGGCGCGCACTTCAACCCCGCCGCCGGGCGCGTCGGCGGTGGTGACGATCACCGCATCTGGCCCCAGCTCGCGGCGCACCTGTGACATGACCTGGCTCAGCGAGGCTCCGGAGAAGGTGCGAAGGCGCATCGGGCTCTACTTTCGCTAGACCTGGCCCACGGTTTTCAGCCGCGCACCGGGATGGATCTCGTTCTGGCTCATCACCACCGTCTGCGGCCGGAACCGTTCGGCGAGCGAGCGCACATAGGGCCGGATCTGCGGACTGGTGAGCAGGACCGGCACGTCGCCCGTGGCGCCGGCGCGGTCGAACGCGTCGCGCACCTGGGCCACAAAATCCCTCAGGCGGGAGGGGGCCAGAGCAAGCTGACGGCGTTCGCCGTCTCCCACAAGAGCCTCGGCGAAGGCCTGCTCCCATTGAGGGGTCAGCGAGACGACCGGAAGGGCGCCGTCCGGTCCGCGATTGGCGTAGCAGAGCTGGCGCGACAGGCGTGTGCGCACATGCTCGGTGATGGCGTCGAGATTCTGCGACGCGCCGGACGCTTCCGCGATCCCTTCCACGATGGCCGCCAGATCGCGGATCGAGACGCGCTCTTTTAGGAGGTTCTGCAGCACGCGCTGGATGCCCGCGCGGGTGACCTGGCCGGGGGTGATGTCCTCCAGCAGCTTCTTGTGCTCCTTCGACAGGGCGTCCAGCAGCTTCTCGGTCTCGGCGTAGGACAGGAGATCGGCCATGTTGTCGCGCAGGATCTCGGTAAGGTGGGTGACCAGAACCGCGGCCGGATCCACCAGCGTGTAGCCGCGGAAGGTGGCCTCCTCGCGCAGGGTCTCCTCGATCCAGGTGGCGGGCAGGCCGAAGGCCGGCTCCTTCACATGGGTCCCGGGCAAATCCACCTGGCGCCCAGTGGGGTCCATGGACAGAAGGTGATGCATTTTCAGCTGGCCGTGGCCGGCGTCCATCTCCTTGACCTTGATGGCGTAGTCCTCGCCCGACATCTGCATGTTGTCGACGATCCGCACGCTGGGCAGGATGAAGCCGGTTTCCTGGGCCAGATTGCGCCGCAGCGCCTTGATCTGGTCGGTGAGGCGGCGGCCCTCCACATCATTGATCAGCGGCAGAAGCGCATAGCCGAGCTCGATCTTCAGCTCGTCAATATGTAGCGTGTCCTCGATGGGCGGTTCCGTGCTCGCAGCTTCCTGGGCCTCGTTGTCGGCGAGATCAGCGGCTTCGCGCGCCACGTGTTCAGCGGCGCGTGTCCGGTCGCGCCCGCCGAAGAAGGCGATCGCGCCGGCCCCCGCGGCCAGGGCGGCGAAGGGCAGGAACGGCATGCCCGGCAGAAGGCCCACGGCGATCGCCGTGCCCGACACCATGGCCATGGCGGCGGGGTTGGCGGAGAGTTGACCGAACACCGCCTTGTCCGCCTGGCCTTCGACGCCGGCCTTGGAGACCAGCAGGCCCGCGGCCAGCGACACGATGAGGGCGGGGATTTGCGACACCAGCCCGTCGCCGATGGTCAGGGTGGAATAGGTGTTGGCCGCGTCGCCGAATTCCATGCCCGACTGCGCGACCCCGATGATCATGCCGCCGATCAGGTTGATCGAGGTGATCAGGATGCCGGCGATGGCGTCGCCGCGCACGAATTTGCTGGCGCCGTCCATTGCCCCGAAGAAGTTGGATTGGTCCTCCAGATCCTTGCGGCGGGTCTTGGCCTCCTGCTCGGTGATCAGACCGGACGACAGATCGGCGTCGATGGCCATCTGCTTGCCCGGCATGGCGTCCAGGGTGAAGCGCGCCGCGACTTCCGCGATCCGGCCCGAACCCTTGGTGATCACCACGAAGTTCACGATCACCAGGATGATGAAGACGATGATGCCGATGACGAAATTGCCCTGCATCACGAAATTGCCGAAGGCTTCGATGATCTCCCCGGCCGCCTCGGTGCCGCTGGAGCCTTCCGACAGGATCAGGCGCGTGGAGGCGACGTTGAGGCCCAGCCGCAGCATGGTCGCGATCAGCAGGATCGCCGGAAACGCCGTGAATTCCAGCGGGCTCTTGATGAACAGCGCCGTCATCAGGATCAGCACCGAAAAACAGATCGAGATCGCCAACGCCCCGTCCAGCAGGAATTTCGGCAGCGGCAGAAGCAGCATCACCAGAAGCGCGAGCACGCCGACGCCCATGGCCACGTCGCCGCGGAGGGCGCGCCGGCCAATGCCGATCAGGCTGAATCCAATACCGGAGGAGGCGGGTGCGTCAGCCATCAGGTGCTTTCAGAGATCTCAAAGCTGCTGGGAGGAACAAGGAGCGGGCCGCGAGCATCACCCGGCCGCCCGGCTTTCGCCGGGGGCGGGGATGGCCGCGCCGTGTTCGGAGTAGAGCTTCAGCTTGTTGCGCAGAGTGCGGATCGAGATGCCGAGAATGTTCGCCGCATGGGTGCGGTTGCCCAGGCAGTGATCCAGCGTGTCCAGGATCAGATCCTGCTCCACTTCGGCCACCGTCTTGCCCACCAGATGAACCGCTTCGTCGGCGGCTTCGCGCGCCTTCTGGGCCACCGAGCCGCCGCCGGAGAAGGGGCGGCCGTCGGGCATGCGGATGGCTTCGGGCGTGATCTCGGCGCCGGCGCCCAGAAGCACGGCGCGGTGCATGGCGTTTTCCAGTTCGCGCACATTGCCGGGCCAGTCACGGCTGGTGATCTGCACCTTGGCGGCTTCGGAGAGGGGGCGGAACTCCACCCCGTTGGCTTTGGCGTATTTCTTCAGGAAGTGATCGGCCAGCGCCAGCCCGTCCTCGGGCCGCTCGCGCAGGGCCGGCACCGCCAGGTTCACGACGTTGAGGCGGAACAGAAGGTCTTCGCGGAAACTGCCGTCGCGCACCGCCTTGTTCAGATCGCGGTTGGAGGTCGCCAGCACGCGGATATTGACCTTTACCGGCTTTGAGCCGCCCACACGGTCGATCTCGCGCTCCTGCAGCGCGCGCAGCAGCTTCGCCTGCAGGCGCACGTCCATTTCCGAAATTTCGTCCAGGAGAAGCGTGCCGCCGTCGGCTTCTTCAAACTTGCCGACCCGGCGGGCCACGGCGCCGGTGAAGGCGCCCTTCTCGTGGCCGAAGAGTTCGGACTCTAGAAGGTTTTCGGGGATTGCGGCGCAGTTGACCGAGACGAAGGGCTTGTCGGCGCGT
This sequence comes from Apolloniradiicaulis salifontis, assembly GCF_053756655.1. NCBI lineage: Bacteria > Pseudomonadati > Pseudomonadota > Alphaproteobacteria > Maricaulales > Maricaulaceae > Apolloniradiicaulis > Apolloniradiicaulis salifontis. Next base: position 2,351,186 of record NZ_CM132387.1, on the reverse strand, counting down.
TTCGAATTCTTGTGGACGAAGCGCGCCATGACTTCCTTACCGACGCCGCTTTCGCCGGTGATCAGGACGCTGGCGTCCGACGGGGCGATGCGCTCGGCCAGGCGAACCACTTCCAGCATGGAGGGATCGCGCGCCACCAGCGGGCGCTCGTCGTCGGCGACGGCGGCCAGCACGGCGGCGATCAGGTCGGGATCGGGCGGCAGATGGATGAATTCCTTGGCGCCGGCGCGGATCGCGCCTGCGGCGGCCTCGGGCTTCACGCTCACCCCGCACGCCACCACCGGCACCGAGATGCGCTCGGCCTCGTTGGCGTCGATCAGGGCGCGAACGTCCAGATTGACGTCCACCAGAAGGATGTCCGCGCCCCGTCCGGCGCGCAGATAGGCCGTGGCCTGGTCGATCGTGTCCACATGGGCGACCTTCGCCCCGCGGTCCATGGCGATCTTGGTGGCGGTGGACAATTGCCCGCCGAGGCTTCCTACGATCAGAACGCGCATGTTTCTGCTCCTCCAGCGGCCGGGCGGGTCATCCCGTATCCCCGTCTTTGATGATTTCGGTCATGGTGACGCCCAAGCGGTCGTCGACGACGACGACTTCGCCGCGCGCCACCAGGCGGTTGTTCACATAGATGTCGATGGCCTCGCCAACCTTGCGGTCCAGCTCCAGCACCGAGCCGGAGGTCAGCCGCAATAGCGAATTCACGTCCACATGGGCCTTGCCCAGCACCGCGGAGATGTTCACCGGCACGTCGAAGACCGGGGCGAGATCCACCGCGGTGCGCACCTCCTGATCGATGAGGGACTGACGCGTGGCGCCGTTGTCGGCGACCGGTTCGGACTCCTCGGCTTCCGGGGCGCCGCCTGCAAGGTCTGGCAGGTTCATTTCGTCGCTCATCAGTTTCTCCTTCGGCCGGTTCAGGCTGCTGCGTCGCCGCCGGCGGCCCCGGACTCAGCCCCGGGCCGGGCCGCGTCGCGGTCTTCGTCGGGCCGTGCAAGCCAGGTCTTCACCGCATCGGCGATGCGCTGTTCGATCTCGGCTGCGGTGCGCTCCACCGCGCCGGCGCGCCATTCGATGACGCAGTCTCCGGCCGCCGCTTCTTCATCGGCGCGCACCACCACCGCGCCCTCGAATCCTTCGCGCCGGGCGTACTCGTAGATCCGCTCGCCCAGCGCGTCGGCCAGATGGGGCGCGACGCGGATGGCGATGCGCGGCTCGGCGCGCAGATCAGTCAGCGCTTCGCGCACGCACTGCTCGATGGTGTCGGCGCCGTATTGATCAAGCGCCGCGCCGGCCACGGCGCGCGCTGCGGCGATGGCGAGGCGCGCCGCGTCATGGCGCAGGGCTTCGCTCTCCGCGTCCAGGCGCGCGATCATGGTCTGCAGCTTTCCCGCCACTTGCTTGAGCGCGTCGGCGGCCTCCTGGGCGGCGCGGGCCTCTTCGCCGTTGCGCGCCTCGCTGGCGGCGTGGTCGGCCATGGCCTGCGCCTCGGCTTCGGTGAGCACGCGTCTGATCTTGTCGCCATCGCGCAGAACCGTGCCGTCCGAGGCGTATTCCCGGTCGAAGGCGAAGCGTTTGAAACTGTCGGTCATGCCCGCATCCTCCCTAGTAAATCAGCTCGTCTTCGCCGCCGCCGTCGGCGATGAGGATTTCGCCCTTGGCGGCGAGATCTTTGGCCAGGTTGACCATGGCCTGCTGGGCCTGATCGACGTCTTTCAGGCGCACCGGACCCAGGGCGGCCATGTCTTCGCGCATGATCTTGGCGGCGCGTTCGGACATGTTGGAGAAGAACAGATCGCGCAGCGTGTCCGAGGCGCCTTTCAGCGCCAGACCCAGCTGATCCTTGGCCACCTGCCGCAGCAGCGTCTGAACCCCTTGCGGATCCAGCTTGCCGAGATCTTCGAAGACGAACATCAGCGAGCGGATCTTCTCGGCGCTGTCGCGATTGCGCTCTTCCAGGGTGGCCAGGAAACGATTCTCCGTCTGGCGGTCGAAATTGTTGAAGATGTCGGCCATGAGCTCATGGCTGTCCTGCTTGGAGGTGCGCGCCAGATTGCTCATGAACTCGATGCGCAGCGTCTCCTCGATCTTCTCGATGATCTCACGCTGCACCGGCTCCATGCGCAGCATGCGCATCACCACTTCCAGCGCGAAATCCTCCGGCAGCGAGGCGAGCACACGGGCGGCGTGGTCAGGCTTCACCTTCGACAGCACCACGGCGACGGTCTGGGGGTATTCGTTCTTGAGATAGTTGGCGAGGACGGCTTCGTTCACATTGGCCAGCTTGTCCCACATGGTCCGCCCGGCCGGTCCGCGCAGCTCCTCCATGATCTGCTCGACCTTGTCGCTTGGCAGAAACGAGGCGAGCAGGCGATGGGTCTGCTCCACCGAGCCGACGATGGAGCCGGTGGAGCTCATGGAGCCGACGAATTCCAGGATCAGCTTCTCCACCGCGGCGGCGGTGACATTGCCAAGGCGGACCATGGCCTGGGAGACGACGCGGATCTCCTCGTCGTCCATCTGCTCCCACAGCTTGCGCTGCTCGTCGCCAAGCGCCAGCAGGATCACGGCGGCCTTTTCAGGGCCTCCCAGATCGCTGGGGTCTTCGATGCGGCGGGTTTTGCTCGCAACCATCAAGCGTTCTCATGCATCCAGCTGCGCAGGATCGCCATGGTCTCGTCGGGGTGCTGCTCCACCAGTGCAGCCACCTTGCGCACCGACGACTTTTTCACCTGGCCGTCGATCTGGGCGACATTGATGCGCTCCTCGTCTGTTGCATCCTCCGGCAACAGCATCTGTCCCTCGTCGCCGCCCGCGCTCGCGCCGGTCAGACGCGCCTGGCCGGAATTGCCCGGCAGGGCGGCGCCGCTGCGCTGATCTTCAAGCGCGGCCGGACCGGAGATCGCGCCCTTCACCAGCGGGCGGGCCACAAGGATGATGATCAGCAGGGCGGTGATGAACAGCACGGCGATCTCGGCGATCCGCATGATATCCAGATCGGCGATCGAAAATCCGGCGGGCGCCGGCGTTCCTGCGTTCAGGTCAGGGCGCGAGAAGCGCATCTGTTGAACTTCCAGGATACGCGTGCCGTCCATGTTCTCGGCGCTCGCAGAGATTCCGGCCGCTGCGGCCACCAGGGCGCGGATCTGGTCCATCTCCGCCTGGCTGCGCGGCTCGAACACCAGCGTGCCGTCTTCGGCCCGGCTGGTGAGTTCGTCGACCACCACCGAGACGGCCAGGCGCTCAACGCCGCCCGCTTCGCGCACACGGGTGGTCTGGGTGGAGGAGTTTTCAAAATTGCGCTCGGTGACCTCGCGCTGGGTGCGCGCCAGGCGGGCTTCCGCCGGCCCCGCCTCGGCGTCGGGCTGGTTTTCCGACACCGACACCGCGCCGTCATTAAGCGGCTCTTCGCTGGATTCCTCCTCGGACCGCCGGCTCACCTCAACCTGGCGTTCGGGATTGTACAGCAGCTCGGTCTCGGTGACGCTTTCCCGGTCAAGCTCGGCGGTGACCACCACGCGCGCCGCGCCGGAGCCCACCACGCCTTCCACCACGTCCAGGATCTTGCGGCGCAGGCTCTCTTCGACGCCCGCGCGCCGGTCCTCCAGCGCCGCGCCGCCCAGGGAGTCGGCGTCATTGGGGCTGGCCAGAAGCCGGCCTGAATCGTCGGCGATGGTGATGCGCGTGGGCGCGAGGCCTGCAACGGCCGTCGCCACCAGATTGCGGATCGTCTCCACCTGGCCGTTGCGCAGCTCGCCGGTGACGTTGATCACCACCGAGGCGGACGGCTCCTGCTGATCGCGCGAGAACAGGCGGCGCTCGGGCAGAACCAGATGCACGCGGGTGCCGGAGACGCCGGCCAGCGTGTTGATGGAGCGCGCCAGCTCGCCTTCCAGGGCGCGCCGTGCATTGACGTTCTGAACAAAGCTCGTGGTGCCCAGCGCGTCGGTCTCGTCGAAGATCTCATAGCCCACCGAGCCGAAGCCCAGCGCGCCGCCGGACGCAACGCGCATGCGCGCCTCGTCCACCGCGCTTGAATCCACATAGACGGCGGTGCCGCCCTCGCGCAGCTCATAGTTCAGGCCCGCCGCATCCAGGCGCTCGGTCACCGCCGCGGCGTCATTGGGCTGCAGGCCCGAATAGAGCAGGGCCTCGCCGTTGGAATTCATGCTCATGGTGAAGATCACAAGCGCGGCGGCCGCCCCGGCGGTGAGACCGAGAATCGCCGTGAGGCGGCCGATTCCGAATCGGGCGAGCTGTTGCTGCAAGGCTTCCACGGCGAAACGGCCCCTCGTGATTCGCCGCACGGAGCGTGTTTTGCGCGGCGGCTAGGCAAGTTTTTCCCACCGTCCGCGTAAACGAGGCCTTAACAGATTGATTCAGAATGCACGAAAGGCGCACGCCGAGCGGCGCGCGCCTGTCGAAAACTCACGATTTACAGCTCTTGTGCGGCGCTTATTGCCGGTAGTGCTGGATCCGCGTGGTGCGCAGTCCGGCCAGGCCGTGGCGCTCGATCGCGCGCTGCCAGGAGAGGAACTCCTCCACCGTCAACCGATATCGGTCGCACGCCTCGTCAAGGCTGAGCAGCCCGCCGCGCACGGCGGCGACCACTTCGGCCTTGCGCCGGATCACCCATCGCTGGGTGCCGGGGCTGGGAAGATCGGCGACGGTCAGCGGGCTGCCGTCCGGTCCGATCACATAGTTTTCCTTCTTCGCTCGACGTTCCATCCGACCCATCCGTAGTAACGAGCCTGTCTGACGCAAGCCCTTGATGGGGGCTTTTATATCTGACGGGCCTTTCAGAACCTCTAAGGCGCACGGTGAATCCCTCCTGAATCAGGAGTTTACCGCGCCTTAAGAAAAAAGAGCCCCGGCGCGCGTTGCGCCGGGGCCTTCAGGATCACCGGTGGGACGGTGGCAAGGGGTCAGCGTTTACCGCTTCATCTGGATCGCCTCGGCGAGCATCTCGTCCGCCGTGGTGATGATCCGCGAGCTGGCTGAATAGGCGCGCTGGGTGATGATCAGGTTGGAGAATTCGGTGGCGATATCGACATTGGAGTTCTCCAGCGTCGAGGACGAGATCGTGCCCGACGAGCCAACGCCCGGCGCGTTCAGGGTGAAGGCGCCGGAATCTTTGGTGATCTGGAAGCTCGCGCCGCCCACCGAGGCCAGGCCGTTCGGGTTGAACACCGTGGCTACCGGAATCTGATAGATCTGACGGACCACGCCGTTGGTGAACCGGGCCGAGACGAAGCCGGAGGCGCTCACTTCCACGCCGGCGAAATCACCGAAGATCGCGCCGTCCACCACGGTGGAGTCCAGCGTCGAGGGGCTGTCGAACTGGGTGATGCCGCCAGGGCTGCCGGCATTGCCCAGATCAAGGTCGATCTCCTGGGCGCCGATCCCCGTGGCGGCGGACCATTGAACGTCGGTGGCGCCCAGAGCCGCGGCGTTATCCGATCCCAGGAAGCTGAGATTGGTGTCCAGCGTGGTGTTGGCGCCGTCGATCTCGCCATTGGTGTCGAAGGCGATGATCCCGGTGGCGATCTGGCCGTTATTGAGGCCCGCGCCCGTCGTCACGTCGGAGGCCGGCTCCACATGCAGTTCGGCGTGCCACTGATTGGCTGCGGTGGCCGATTTGAGCACCGACAGGGTCACTGAGCGCACGCCGCCCTGGGTGTCGTAGATCTGGATGGTGCGCTGGAAGTCCGGAGTGACCGTGCCCGAAGCCATGTTGTTCGCCGGAACCGCGGCGTCATAGGTCGCCGCGTCCGGGGAGACGGCCTGGCTGGCGCGCAGATTGGCGTTGACGCGCACCGAGCCCGTGGCGCTGGCGGTGCCGCCGATATTGGACAGGTTGATGGCCTCAAGCTCATTCAGATTGGAGGGGTTCTGGGCCACCGTCCCGTCGGCCCGCACGGGCCAGGCGAACAGATACTGGTCGGCGTCATTGCGCAGGAAGCCCGCATCGTCGGTCTGGAAACCGCCCGAGCGAGTGAACAGGACCGGGTCCGATCCGGTGGCGTTGGCCGGGCTCGGCCGGACCACGAAGAAGCCCTGACCATCGACCGCAAGATCGGTGGGCGAGGAGCCGGGGTTCAGAAGTCCGGGCGAAGAGACGTCCAGGCGCGAATTGGACGTCACGCCGGAGGAGGCGTAGCGCGCCTCGCCGCCGCCGCTGACCTTGTAGTTGGGGGTGAACAGGGTCTCGACGCGCTTGTAGCCCACCGTGTTCACGTTCGCGATATTGTCCGAAATCGCCGCCAGAGCGGACGAGTTGGCCAGAAGTCCGGACGCGCCGGCGGCCAGGGCCGAATTGATGCTCATGGGTCTGCTCCCAGTGTCCAAAAGGTGAGCCCGCACCGCCGTTTTGGCGAAGGAGCTGTTTTGTTGTGTCGCGACGCGGCTTTATGCGCGCGCCGCCGGACCGTCTTGTGCGGTCCTTGTCTGGCCGGGCGCCTAGACGCCCGCGTCTCTCACGCCGATGACGCGGCCCGCCGGCACGCGCAGCGCGCCGATCTCCACCACGACGTCTTCGCCGCTCATGTCCACGCCGGTGGCCCGGCCGGTGACGCGCACCGGCGCATCCAGGCGCCGGCCGTCACTGTCCTTGGCCACGACCTCCATCGTGTAGATTCCGGCCGGAAGCTGATTGCCCGCCGGGTCCTTGCCGTTCCAGGTGAAGGTGTGGGCGCCCTGGCCGGTCTCCTGGTTCTGGAAGGTGGCGACCACCCGCCCGGCTGAATCGCTGATCATGAGTTCGTTGGTGGCGGCCTGACGGGGCAGCGCATAGGTCCATTCCGCCGCGCCGTCCTGCAGCGGGGCTTCGCTGGACGAGACCGTCACGTCGCGCCCGATATAATCGGTGGCGCTCATGCGCGCGTCGGCGGTTTGCAACGCCAGCAGCGTCTCCAGGCTCTGATTGGAGTTGATCAGCTGCTCGACGCTGGAGAACTGGGTCAGCTGCTGAACGAATTGCTGGGAGTCCATGGGATCGAGCGGATCCTGGTTCTGCAGCTGCTCGGTCAGGAGCGTCAGGAAGGTGTCGAAATTCTCCGTCAGCGCCGCTGCGGCGTCGGTCGTCTGGCCAGACTGCCGGGCCAGGCTTGCGGTGCTGGGCAGCGCCAGGCCGATCGGGTTCAGTTCACTCATTTCAGATCCTCACATCCAGGCGCGCGCGCGCGTGCAGCGCGAAGCCGTAAAGGGTTGCCGGGCCCGGCGAGGTGCTGCTCGCGGCGGCCTCGCCGGTTAGGGTTTCAGTGTCGACGAATACGGGCGTGAAGGGGCTGGAGCCGCGCTCCTGATCCTCGCCGCCCTGGGAGAGAGAGAATTCAAGTCCGTTCTCGGCCAGGTCCAGGCCGGCGTCCTCCAGCGCCCGGACCAGATCGCGGGAGGTGCGCTGCAGCTCGGCCAGCGTGTCGGCGCGTTCGGCGCTGAGCACCGCACGCACCGAATTGTCCGCGCCCATCTCAAGGCGCACGCGCACGCGGCCCAGTTCGGCCGGATCAAGGCGAATATCAAACCTGCGCCCGCCATCAGCCGCCGTGTGGGCGACGCGCGCCGCCAGATGCTGGATGGTGTGCGGGGTGAAACGCGCCGCCTGACCAGCCTGGCCGGGCGTGCGCAGGGCGTCGGCGCGACTTTCCGCGCGCATCTGGCCGGGGTCCATCACGGCGTCGGCCTCGCCGGACAAAAGCGGATCAAGGCTCGCTGTCTGACTGTCGGACGCAAGTGGCGCGCCCTGGGCCAGGGGTTGAAGCTGCATGGCGATCAGCTCGGCCAGCGGACGGCTGGCCGCCGGGACCGGTCCCGCTGACGCCGGAGCGGACGCCGGAGCCGAGGCCGACGCGCCGGGCCGGACTTCGGCCGCAGAGCCGCTCGACGGCTGGCCGCCTTCTCGGCGCGCGCCGTCACCGCGCGATTGACCCAAGGCCGCGCGCTGGGCCGTCGGCGCATCGGGGCGCACATCCAGGCGGGCCTCGCCAGCGCCGGCCTTCGCGTCGGATTTCAGACCTGACAGCCCCTGAGAAGATGGTTCGGCGAGCGTCCTGGCGTTCTGCTTGCGCATGTCCGGGGTGGGCGTCGCGGCGGTGTCGGCCTCGCCGGACGGCTGAGCTGTCTTGCCGGCCGCAGTTTCCGTAGCCGCCTTGGCGTCAGGCTGACTTGCGGCCTGCGCCGACGGCTGATCTTCGGCCTGACCTGCGGGCTGTGCTGCAGCCTGAGGTCCTGCCTGGCTCGCGGGCTTGGATGCGGACCGGCTTGGATCCATCAGGTCGGCTGACGGTCTGGCGGACGCCGCGCCGGCCTGCGCCTGCGCTGCGATCGCGGGCGTCACGTCATCGGATTTTGCTTCGGCGCCCGGCTTGGCGCCGGCGCCGGTGTTCGGTCCCGTATCCGCCCACGCCGCCTGGATCAGCGTGTCATCCGGCCTTGACTGCGCGCTCTGCAGTCCGGCGGTCAGCGGCGTGTCCTGGCCCGCCGGTTTCGCCGGGGCGCCTGACCTTGCTTCCGGCTTTGTCTGTGTCGCTGCGCGCGGCGCGGCGCCATCATCGGAAGAGCGCGCAGCAGCGGCCGCCCCAGGCGCAGAAGACCCGGCTGCGTCCGCTTCTGCAGGCGCGGAAGCGATCGGCCCGCCGCCCTGACGTTCGGGGGTCTGCGGGTCCGCCTGAGCGCCGCCGGCGCCTGCGGCGAGCGCGTCCGGGCCCAACTCGCGATCGGCTGCCTTGGATGTGGGCGGCGGCGCAGACGGCGCGTTCGTCAGCTGGCCCGTGTCTTCCGGCTGGAATGCGGATTGGGTCGTGGGCTTGGCGTTATCGCTGCGCCGCGACAGCGCCTCGCGGACCTGGGCGGGCTGGCCGGCGGCCCTGAGCTCGGCGTCAAACGCGCTGGGTGCAGCGCCTTCCGCTGGCGTCGCCGCACCCGCCGCGCCGCCCATGCGCGGCGCGCTCGGCTGGGCCTCGGCGGGAACGCCGGCCATGGAGGGCGGAAACGAGAGCATGCGCGCGGGCTTGTCCTTGTGAGGTTGGGTGCGCGCATTTTGCTGCGTCTTCGAGAAGCGCCGCCCATTTTGGACGCCGGTGCGAGAGAGCGGTCTGCAAGGGACGCGCCACAGTCTCGATCTCGAAAAAGATATATAAATCAGTGATTAATAAGCATTTAACGAAGTAATTCAGCGCCGTGCGGCAGACTCTGCCGGGCTGGGCGCGGCAGAGTCTGCCGCCGGGGCGTTCAAACACCTCACGTGTGCTCGCCCGCGCCCTGGCCCACGCCTTGGGAGCCCGGGTTTCAGGCCGCAAGCGGGCGCGCCAAGCTTTGGCCCGGCCCTTGCGCATGAGGAGTCACAATCAACCAGCCGGCGACACGCCGCCGAGGATCTGATGTGGCAAAAAGCGAATATAAAATAAAAGCTTGTATGAATTTAGCCGGTTCAGGCGCAGCGCATTCGGCGCCGCCCCGCCCGGCAAGTCTTGCCCGGACTGCGGCGATAACTGCCGCTCCGGCTGCGCGCGGGAGGGTGTAATGTCGCTCAACGGAGTCATCGGCAACGCCCTGTCGGGGCTGCAGGCCGCCCAGCTGGGCATGCGCACCGCCTCCAACAATGTCGCCAACGTCAATACCGAGGGCTATGCCCGCACCGAGGTCAAGCAGACCGCGCGCAACGCCGGCGGTCAGGGTATGGGCGTGGAGATCACCGGGATCCAGCGCGTCTCCGACCGCTATCTCCAGGCCGCCTCCATGCGCGCAAGCTCTGATTCGGCTGCGGCCACCGTCATGGCCGAGGCGCTGGACCGGCTGCAGGCCCAGTTTGGCTCCACTGATGATGAAGGCTCGCTCTTCGGCCGTCTGAACCAGGCCTTCGCCTCCATCGGCGCAGCCGCCGCCGACAGCGCCGAGCGCGTCTCGCGCCTGTCCGCCGCCAGTGATCTTCAGAGCTTTTTCGATGAAGCCCAGCGGCTGTCGGTGGAAGTGCGCGCCCTGCGCGACGAGGCCGACAAGCGGATCGGCGCCGGGGTCGGGCGCGCCAATGAAATCCTGGTGGAGCTGCAAAGCCTCAACTCCGAAGTGCAGTCGCTGAACGCCAACGCCTCCGACACCACCGGCGCCCAGAACCGCCAGGCCGAATTGCTGGATGAATTGTCCTCGCTCATGGATGTGAAGACCGAGATCCAGGGCGACGGCCGCCTGTTCATCCGCACTGAAAACGGTGTGGGGCTTCTGGACAACGCCCGCCTCAAGCTGAGCTACACGCCGGCGGGCACCGGCGCCTATGGCGTCGATTACGGCCAGATCACCGCCACCGTCTCCTCCTCCGGCGCCCTGGTGGACGTCACCCCGTCCATTCGGTCGGGCGAGATCCGCGGCTTCATGAATCTGCGCGACACCGAGCTGCCGGCCCTCGCCGGCGGGCTGGCTGAGTTCGCCGCCGGCGCCGCCGACGCCCTGAACGCCGCCCACAACGACGCTTCGGCCTATCCCGCGCCCAATGCGCTGGAGGGGCGCAATACCGGGCTTCTGGCCGGCGACACGCTGTCCGGATCGGGTTTGGCGCGCGTGGCGATCACGGGCGCCGACGGCGCACTGGTGCAAAGCGTGGACGTGGGCGTCACCGCCGCCGGCTTCACCGTGAACGGCGGGGCGGCCAACACGATCGGCGATCTGGTGACCCAGCTGAACGCCGCGTTCGGCGGCGCCGCGACGGCGAGCTTCACCAACGGCCAGCTCTCCATCTCGGCGACCGACCCCTCTCAGGGGATCGCCACGGCGCAGGATCCCGCCAGCCCGTCGTCCATTGGCGGGCGCGGCTTTGCGCACTTCTTCGGGCTGAACGACGTCATCGACAGCGCCCGGCCCGGCTTTTTCGAGACCGGGCTCACCGCCGCCAGCGCCCACGGGCTGAACGCGACCGGCGCCATCGGCTTCAAGGTGGAGACCCCCCAGGGTGTGCGCGCCATGGACGTGACGGTTCCGGTCACCGGAACCAGCATGGCCGACCAGCTCACCGCCCTGAACAACGCCGCCACCGGCCTCGGGCGCTACGGCAGCTTCTCACTGAACGCTGAAGGCGCGCTCACCTTCACTGCGGCGCCCGGCTATGGCGAGTACGAAGTCTCGGTGACCTCGGATTCCACCACGCGCGGCGCTACCGGGCTCTCGTTCACCCAGCTGTTCGGCTTTGGCGAGGCGGCGCGCCTGAACCGGGCGGAAAGCTTTGAGGTGAACTCCACGCTTCGCGCTGATTCTTCGCGCCTGGCCTTCGCCAAGGTCGATCTTGACGGGGCGGCGCCCGGCGATTTCGTTCTCGCCCAGGGCGATAATCGCGGCGGTCAGGAGCTGTTCTCGGCGCTCAGCGCCAAGCGTGGCTTCAGCGCCGCCGGCGGGCTGGCGGGGGGGCAGGCGACGCTGGGCGAGTACGCCGCGCGCCTGGCCGGCGATGTCGGTGGACGCGCCGCGCGCGCTGAACGCGCGGGGACCGCCGCCAACTCGGTGAGAGCCGCCGCCGATCAGAAACGTGCGGACGTGGAGGGCGTCAATCTGGATGAAGAGCTGGCGCGTATGACCCTTTACCAGCAGGCCTACAACGCCTCGGCCCGCCTTCTCCAGGCGGCCAAGGAAATGACCGATACGCTGCTCAACATCTAAGGACCGCGACCCATGCGCATCTCCACACAGGCCGCCTCCCAGTCCGCGCTCATGGACCTGATGAAGGCCCAGCGCGACAGCTTTGACGCCCGCGAGCAGCTCGCCACCGGTAAAAAAGCGCCTGATCTCAAGGGCTATGGCAACACCTCGGAGACCATCCTCACCGCCCGCGCCGCTCAGGTGCGCGGGGAAAGCTTCGTGAAGGCCAATGAGCGCCTGGCCAACCGGCTGGAGGTGCAGGATCTCGCCTATCGCGAGATGTCCGATGCTGTCGATCAGCTGCGCACCGCGCTGACCACCGCCGACGGCACCGCCATGATGACCCAGGTGCGCGAGTCCTTTGACCGGGTGACCGGCGCCCTGAACACCAAATTCTCCGGCAGCTTCGTGTTTTCCGGCGCGCGTACCGACGTGGCGCCGATCACCGCGGACAGCCTGGCCGATCTGCAGGCGGCGGTTCCCGACACCTCGGCGGTGTTCACCGATCCAAGCCGGCGCCAGACCGCGCGCATCGACGAGGACACTACGATCGACGTCAATCGCACCGCCGAGGAAGTGGTCGGCGGGCTCATGGGCGTGTTCGAGCGCATCGCCGATTTCAACGCCGGCGTGGACGGGCCGCTGGACGGGCCGATCACCGCCAACCAGCAAACCTTCCTGCGTACCGAGCTGGCCAACATCATCACCGCGTTCGAGACGATCAACGACGCCATGGGCGAAAACGGATCAAGGCAGTCGCGCATCGACTCCTCGATCCAGTCGCACAAGGACCGCAATGACTATCTCGCCCAGATGATCGCCGGTCTTGAAGACGCCGACATGGCCGAAGCCGCCACCCGCTTCCAGCAATCCCAGACCGCGGTGGAGGTCTCGGCCCGCACCTTCGCCAGCCTCAGCCAGGTGAGCCTGCTGCCGTTCCTGAGATAGGTCTGGCTTGCGGCAGGCAGGGCCTGAGAGAGGCAAGGCCTGAGACAAGCGGGGCCTGAGCCGGGCGGATCGGCGGCCGGGTTTCTGGAGACGGGTCATGACCGACGAAATTCTCGCCTTCAATCAGGCCGCCTGGGACCGGGAGTCGGCGGCTGGCGGGGCGTGGTCGCGGGCGGTGGACTCCGCCAGAATCGAGCGCGCGCGGCGCGGCGACTGGTCGATCATCCTCACCCCTGAAAAGGCCGTGCCGCGAAGCTGGTTTCCAGAAGATCTGAGCGGCGTGAAACTGCTGGCGCTCGCGGGATCGGGCGGACAGCAGGCGCCGGTGCTGGCGGCCGCCGGCGCCTCGGTCACGGTGTTTGATCTGTCTGCCGAACAGCTGGCGCGCGACCGCGAGGTCGCGGCGCGAGACGGTCTGCGCCTGGTGCTGGAGCAGGGCGACATGGCTGATCTGTCGCGCTTTGAAGACGCCAGCTTTGATCTGATCGTCAATCCCTGCTCGGTGGGCTTCGCGCCGGATCTTGAACCCGTCTGGCGCGAGGCGGCGCGGGTGTTGCGCCCCGGCGGGCGGCTGATGACCGGCGTGATCAACCCGGCCTTCTTCCTGTTCGACCATGACGCCCCGGGCGAGGCCGCTCGTCTGGCGCGCTTTGCTCTGCCCTATCGCGGCGATGCGCCCGAGCACCGCGCCCGCGCCGAGGCGGCCGGCGAGCCGATGCAGTTCAGCCATTCGCTGGAGACCTTGCTGGGCGGTCAGCTGCAAGCCGGCCTGCATCTGATCGATCTTTACGAAGACCGCTGGCCGGGCGCCGATGTGGCGGTGGACGTTCTTACCCCGCTCTACATCGCGACGCTGGCCCAGAAGCGCGCCTGACGCCCGCTTCACGCATGCCGGCCATTGCGCCGCCGCCGCAGCTTTGAGATAGGGGCGGGGAAAGCCCTTGTATTTCTAGCGGGCTTTGGCGGAGACCCCATGGCGCAATCACCAGCCGCCGCGATCGACAGCGCAACCGACGCACGCGCCGCCCTGACCGGCGTTCTGGTGCTTCTGGCGGCGGCCTGCGTGCTGGGATTTGCGCCGATCCTTGTGAAGGCGTCCGAGCTTGGGCCCCAGGCGATCGCGTTCTGGCGCCTGGCCTTCGCCCTGCCTGTGCTGGGCGTCTGGCTGCTTGTGGAGCGCCGCCGCGAGCGCCGCAGGAGCGAGAGGGCGGTCGGGAGTGAAATTCCGGCGCCGGCCCGGCCGGCCGCGGCCCGGATGCTGCTGCTGGCGGGGCTGTTCTTCGCCGGCGATCTCGCTTTCTGGCACGCCGGGATCAAGCTCACCACGGCGGCCAATGCGACGCTGCTGGCCAATCTCACGCCGATCCCCGTCACCATCGCGGCGCTGTTCCTGTTCGGCGAGCGCATCACGCCGCGCTTCATCATCGCCGGGGCTCTGGCGCTGGGCGGCGCAGGGCTCTTGTCGGTGGCCAGCTTCCAGTTCGCGCCCGAGCGCATTCCCGGCGACGTGCTCAGCGCGCTGACCTCGTGCTGGTATGCGGCCTATCTTCTGGCGGTGCGTGCGGCGCGCCGGGCCGGGGCGGCCACGGTGCAGGTGATGTTCTGGTCCACCCTCATCGCGACCCCGCTGACGCTGGGCGTGGCGCTGGTCTCCGGCGAGGCGCTGGCGCCTTCAAGTCTTTCAGGGTGGGCGCCGCTCATCGCGCTGGGACTGATCGTGCACTGCGCCGGGCAGGGCGGGGTGGCGTTCGGGCTGGGGCGCACGCCGGCCGCGCTCGCCTCGCTGATCATCCTGGTCCAGCCCGTGGTCGCGGCGGCGGCGGGCTGGTGGCTGTTCGCCGAAGCGCTGGTTCCGGTTCAGTGGGCGGGCGCGGCCCTTGTGCTTCTGGGCGTCTACGCCGCACAGCGCGCGCGGCCTGCACTCTCGACGCCTGCGCCGGGCGCGGCTAAACGAGGTTCATGACCGATGAACGCGCCACACCGCCCGCCGGCAAGACGCCCCTGATCAAAACGCCGGTGAGTAAGACCGGCGACGATCCGTTCCGCGCCGAGGGCGGGCCGTTCCTGCGCGACATCTGGTATGTCGCCATGACCGCGCGAGAGCTCAAACCGGGCAAGTTGCACAAGAAGATGTATCTGGGAGAGCCGGTGGTGATGGGCCGGCGCGGCGACGGAGCGCCGTTCGCCCTGCGCGATATCTGCCCCCACCGCGCGGTGCCGCTTTCAGCCGGTCAGCTGACCCGCGAGAGCGACGGGACCGACACGGTGGAGTGCGCCTATCACGGCTGGCGCTTTGGTGCGGCTGACGGCGTTTGCAAGCATATCCCCTCGCTTGTGGAAGGGCAGGGCTTTGACATCTCCAACATCGCCGCGCGCGCCTACACCCTGGCCGAGCAGGACGGTCTGATCTGGATCTACATGCCGTCGCAGCCGGGTGGAACGCCGGCCGGCCCACCTCCGCGCTTTGATCGCATGGTGCTGAAAAGCGGCGCGAGCGAGGGCCGGGTCTCCTATGTGGAGACCGCCGAGCTCGCCTGCCACATGGACCACGCGGTGATTGGGCTGATCGATCCGGCCCATACCCCGTTTGTTCACAAAAGCCCGCTCTGGCGCAGCTCCAAGACGCTGAAGGAAAAAGAGAAGCATTACGCGCCCAGCGAAATGGGCTTCACCATGCTGTCTCACGAACCGGTCAATTCGCCGCTCTACACCTGGCTTCTCGGGCCCGGTGTGAAGGTGGAGATCCAGTTCCTGCTGCCGGGTCTTCGCGCCGAGAGCATCTCCACCGGGCGCCATTCCTTTCTGGGACTCGCCGTGATCACGCCGATCCGCGACGATCTGTGCGAGATTCGCGAGATCATGTACTGGAACGCGCCGACGCTGGATCTCATCAAGCCGTTCGCGCGGCCCTTCACCAAGACCTTTCTGGAGCAGGACGCCCGGATCATGCGACTGCAGGGCGAGGGGCTGGCCCACAACCCGCCGCTCATGCAGATCCCCGACGCGGACACGCTGATGGTCTGGTATCGCCGCTTGAAGCGCGAATGGGCGAAATCGCGCGAAGAGGGCCGCGCCTTCGACAATCCGGTGAGCGAGAAGGTTCTGCGCTACCGCACCTAGAGCATTTTCGGTCGAGTCTGATCGACCAATATCGCTCTAGGTTTTTGACTTGCGGCCTTTTCGACCGGTGAAACCGGCTCCCGCTTTCGCTGAAAAGGCGTTAGCGCGCGCGAAAACCATTAAGAACGACTTCGAGCCGCGACGAGAGCGCCTCGCGCGGATCGGCGCCGGGTTCTTTGCGGGTTTCGCGAAGGGCGCCGAGCAAAAGATCGCTCAGCACGCTGTGAGCGGCGTCTTCTTCGAGATCGGCGCGCAACTCCCCCGCCTTTACGCCAGAGCGCAGCGTGCGCCGCACCGAGGCCCAGGCGAACTCCATGCTTTCGAACGCGGCCTGATAGGTGGGGTCGGACACCAGCCAGGAATGGCCGATGGCCGCCGCGAACAGCTCGCCATGGCGCGCATGGGCGTCCAGCAGCATGTGCAGCAGCGTGCTCAGACGCTCGGGCGCAGGGCCGGAAAGGGCCCCTTCCATCTGCTCGCAGGCCTCGGCCATGGCCTCGTACTCATTGCGCAGGATCGAGACCAGCAACGCCGCCTTCGACGGCTCGGCGTTCAGCACCGTGCCGGGCGAGACGCCCGCCTTGTCTGCGATCGCCTTGATGGTGGCGCCGTCAAAGCCCTGGGTGAGGAAAACCTCGCGCGCGGCGTCGAGCACCGCCGCTTTCGTGGCCTCACGGCGCATGTCGCGCCGCGTCACCCGTCCATATCCCGAATCACGCATCTTCCCTGTTCTCGCCAAACGAGCCCGCGCCCTGTCTAACAATCTAGACGAATGGAGACAATATGGCTTTAAAAATCTTGAGCTTCCAGACCGGGCTCTACTTTTCCCGGCAGGTCCGGATGTCGCGGCTGCGCCATGATCGGCGCGTGGCGCGGCCGGCCGCCGCAGGGCGATTGCCAGACGCGCGCCGCGCGCTTATCTCGGCGCCATGATCCAGTTTCTCGACATCATTCTTTACCTACTGCTAGCCGTGGTCTTCGCCGTCCTCGCTGCTGGCATCTTTGCGCTGTTTCGCGGCGGTGAGTTCGGCCGGACCTGGTCGAACAAGCTGATGCGCGCGCGGGTGCTGTTCCAGTTCATCGCGGTGCTCGTGGTGGTCGCCGGCTTCTGGCTGAAACAGCACCTGGGCGCCTGACCTACGGGTGAAGCATCGCCAGCAGCGCGGTGTTGGTGGGGCCGGCCACGGCCTCGGCGACGCCGGAATTAACCGCTGAGACGGCCGTGCAGCCGGACTGCGGCGACACCACCATGCGCATGAACCACATCGTGTTCGAACCGGCGTGGAGCAGCGTCCCGTCCGGTTGCACGCCCCATCCCAGCGCATAATCGCCGCCGTCCGGCGCCGTATGCAAGCGCGTCCAGCTTTGCACGGAGAGATACTCTTGCGGCTGGTCCAGATGGGCGTCCAGAAAGTCCAGAAGATCGTCCAGCGGCATGTGGGCCCGCCCGGCCGAGTTATAGGCGGGCGGATTGTCGGCGCGCGCGCCCGGTTCGCGGGCCGAAAGGCCGAACAGGCCCGCCGTGTGGCCGCGCGGCTGATCCTCGGCGCCGGCTTCGCCTGGCGCGCCCCAGCCGACATCCTCCATCCCCAGCGGGGTGAAGACCTCGCGTTCCATCAGCGTCTCATAGGACTGGCCCGCCGCCGTCTCCAGCATCAGACCCGCGGCGGCGTAGCCGGCGTTGGAATAGAGAAAGGCGCCGCGCGGACCCGCCGGCGGCTCGCCGAACAGCGCGCGCGCCAGGGTGAGACGATCCGCAGAATAGTCGCGGTCGTCATCGGCGCCGGCCAGACGGAGCATGGTCACGACGCCTGCATTCGCCATGATCCCGGATCGGTGGGAGAGCAGCTCCAGCAGGGTGACCTCGGCCAGGTCTGGGTGGATCTCCACATCAAGCCCGGCCAGCGTCTCTCCCAGCGTGGCGTCCCATGCGATCACGCCCTGCTCCACCAGCCGGGCGGCCAGCGTCGCGGTCATCGCCTTGGTGTTTGATCCCACATGCCACAGGTCGCCGCGCTGAACCGCCGCCGCGCCGCCCTGGATGCGCAGTCCGGCCGCCGCCTCGCTGCGCATTTCGTCGCAGCTCAGCGCCACCGCGCCGCCGGGTGCGCCCGAGGCCTCCACCAGGGTTTCGGCCACCGCCTGCAGCCTATCGCCGCCCGCCGATTGCAAAGCGCCGGCCGCCAGAAGGGGCGCCAGAAGCGGGGCGAGGGTTGCGGCGGTGAGGGTTGAAAGATTGATCATGGCTCACTCCTTAAGTAACCTTTGAGTTACATTGAAATGGCAGACCCGAAATGATCCGTCAAGAGTAACCTTCACGTTACATCGGCGTGCGCCGCGCGTCCAACCGCCTGCGGCTTTCGCGGCGGCGGCGTTGCGCCGGCGCGCGCGCGTCGATAGCGTCTGGCGCATCAGGGAGTTCTCATGGTTCGACTGACGACGATCTACACCAAGGCTGGCGATTCCGGGCGCACGCGGCTCGGCGATATGAGCGAGACGGACAAGCATGATCCGCGTGTGGAATCCTACGGCACGGTGGACGAGGCCAACGCCGCGATCGGCCTGGCCATGGCCGCGCTGGGACAAGATCACGAGCTCACCAGGCTTTTGACGCGGGTGCAGAATGATCTGTTCGATCTGGGCGCCGATCTATGCGTGCCCGATCGGGGCGAGAAGCTGGAGTTCGAGCCTCTGCGCATGACGGCCGAGCAGACCCTGCGGCTGGAAAACGAGCTCGACGTGCTCAACGCCCGGCTTGAACCGCTGGACAGCTTCATCCTTCCCGGCGGCGGCGAGGCGTCGGCCCGTCTGCATCTGGCGCGCACCATCACACGCAGGGCCGAGCGCCGGGTGGTGGCGCTCGCCTCCACGGGCGAATCTGTGAGCCCCACGGTGATCACTTATCTCAACCGGCTGTCGGATCTTTTGTTCGTGGCGGCGCGCATCGCCAACCCGGACGGCGACGTGAAATGGAAACCGGGCGCAAGCCGGTGAGCGCGGCCCGGACAGCGCTCGTTCTTTCCATGACGGAAATCTGATTTTTCGCGCAGGAGGGTGGCGCAACGCCGCTGCGGCGCCCAAATAGGGGGTGCGGCGCTGAGCCGCATCGAATCCAAAGCTGGAGGGACTCCCCCATGAAGACCGCCTATGCCGCCGCCTCGCTGGCGGCCTTCCTCGCCGCCCCCGCCATGACCAGCGCTGCGTTCGCCGAACCGGCCGCCTATGAGTTCGACAAGTCGCACACCACGATCCGCGCAAGCTGGATGCATCTGGGTCTGTCTGAGCAGGCGATTCATTTCACCGACTATGACGGCGTTCTGCTGCTCGACTTTGAAGAGCCGGAAAACTCCACCGTCGACATCACCTTCAACCTGCCCGGCGGGTTCTGGGTCGGCGCCAATCAGGAGCGCTTTGAAGGTCACCTCAACAGCGGCGATCTGTTCAACACCGCCGAATATCCCAGCGCCCGCTTCGTCTCCACCGGCTTTGAAACTGAAGACGGAGAAACCGGCGTGATGACCGGCGATCTCACCCTGCTGGGCCAGACCCATCCGGTGAGCCTTGATGTGACGCTGAACCAGAAAGGCCCCCACCCCATGAGCGGCGACATGGTCGCCGGCTTCTCGGCCACGGGCACGCTGATGCGCTCCCAGTGGGGTCTCGACTATGCGGTTCCGGCGGTTTCCGACGAGATCACGCTGGACATCGACACCGAGCTTGCGCTGATCACCGACGAAGACATGGCTGAAGACGGCGCCGAGTAAGTCCTCTTCCACCATCCAGCACACAAGACCGGCGCGGGGCGAATACCCTGCGCCGGCTTTTTTATGCGACTTTGCGTGCCCTCGCGCCGTCAGCAGGGCGGGTGCAAGCCGCGCTGTGGCGACGTTGCAGCGAGCCGCGGCCTGCTATGAAGCGGGCCGGGCGCGTGCGACGCGTTGACTTACCGGGGTGTCGGGGGCACGTTCCGCGCCTAGTTTAAGAGGCTGCTATTCGTCCGGCGCGCCTTGGGCTCCGTCCAGGCACGCTTGTTCAACACAAACACCAATCCGGAGCCGTTGATGAAGATCCTCGTCCCCGTCAAACGGGTGGTCGATTATAACGTCAAGGTCCGGGTCAAGCCCGATCAGACCGGCGTTGACCTGGCCAACGTTAAGATGAGCATGAATCCCTTCTGCGAAATCGCCGTGGAAGAGGCCATTCGCCTGAAGGAAAAGGGCGTGGCGGAGGAGATCATCGTGGTCTCCATCGGCCCGGCCCAGGCTCAGGAAACGATCCGCACCGCCCTCGCCATGGGCGCCGATCGCGGCGTTCACGTCACCACTGACGCGGCCGTCGAACCGCTCGCGGTCGCCAAAATCCTCAAGGGCGTGATCGAGGCTGAAAGCCCTGAGCTCGTCATCCTGGGCAAGCAGGCGATCGACGACGATTCCAACGCCACCGGCCAGATGCTGGCCGCGCTTCTGGGCTGGCCGCAGGCGACCTTCGCCTCGCAAGTCGAGAAAGACGGCGACGGCCTCAAGGTCACACGCGAGGTTGATGGCGGCCTGCAGACGATCAGGATTTCGCTGCCGGGCATCGTCACCACCGATCTGCGCCTCAATGAGCCGCGTTACGCCTCGCTGCCCAACATCATGAAGGCCAAGCGCAAGCCCATCGACGCCAAGACGCCCGACGATTACGGCGTCGACATCGCGCCGCGTCTTGAGGTGATCAAGGTCTCCGAGCCGCCCAAGCGTGAAGCGGGCGTGAAGGTGGAGAGCGTTCAGGAGCTGGTCTCCAAGCTGAAAAACGAAGCGGGGGTGATCTGATGTCCGTTCTCGTCATTGCAGAACACGACAACAAGACGCTGAACGAAGCCACGCGGGCCGCCGTTACGGCGGCCAAGGCCATCGGCGGCGATATTCATGTGCTGGTGGGCGGTGAAGACTGCGCCGCCGTGGCCGAAGCCGCCTCCAAGCTGGACGGCGTCTCCAAGGTGTTCCACGCCGAATCGCCGGCGCTGAAGAACAAGCTGGCCGAAGCGCTGGAAGCCCTCGTGGTCTCCATCGCCGACGGCTATGACGCGATCCTGTCGCCGGCCACCACCGTGGGCAAGAACTTCATGCCCCGCGTGGCCGCCCGTCTGGACGTGGCGCAGATTTCCGACATCACCTCGGTGGAGAGCGCGGACACCTTCGTGCGCCCGATCTATGCCGGTAACGCCATGATGACCGTCAAATCGTCTGATGCGACGAAGGTCATCACCGTGCGTCCGACCACGTTCGAGAAAGCCGGCGACGGCGGCTCGGCCAGTGTCGAGACCATCGACGCGCCGGCCCCGACCGCGTCGTCTGAATTTGTCTCCGAAGAGCTGTCGAAATCCGATCGTCCAGACCTGGCCAGCGCCAAGATCGTCATCTCCGGCGGCCGCGGCATGGGCAATGGCGAAAACTTCGCCATTCTGGAAAAGGTCGCCGACAAGCTGAACGCCGCCGTGGGCGCCAGCCGCGCCGCGGTGGACGCGGGCTTCGTGCCCAACGACTACCAGGTCGGCCAGACCGGCAAGGTCGTGGCGCCCCAGCTCTACATCGCCGTGGGCATTTCAGGCGCCATCCAGCACCTGGCCGGCATGAAGGACTCCAAGGTGATCGTCGCGATCAACAAGGACGAAGAGGCGCCGATCTTCTCGGTCGCCGATTACGGCCTCGTCGCCGACCTGTTCAAGGCGGTGCCGGAACTGGAAGAAGAACTGGGCAAGGTCGGCTACTAGGCCGCCCCACAGCCTGAAACGACAAAGCCCCGGAGCGCGATGCTCCGGGGCTTTTTCTTGGGCCTGCTCGGGGATGGGACCCCTACATCCCCGCCACCGCCTCCTTGATCGGCGTATCCCCCTTGATGATCTCGAAGGTCTTGCCCACCGTGCCGGGGTGCTCCAGCACCTCGGCCAGGGTTTCGGCCACGTCGGCGCGGCTGATCACGGCGTTGTCGCCTTTAAATTGCGTTCCCGTCCGGATGCGCCCCGTGGCGCCGTCATCGGTCAGCCCGCCGGGGCGCACGATGGTCCAGTCCAGATCGCTGGCCGCCAGATGCTCGTCGGCCGCCTTCTTGGCGCGCAAGTAAGGCTGCAGCTTTTCCGGGCCTTTCTCGGGCCGGTCGACGCCGATGGAGCTGAGCATGACAAAGCGGCGAGGTCCGCTTTTCTGCGCATGGTCGGTCAGGTGAATGGCGCCGTCGCGGTCCACATCCTCCACCGCCTCGCCCGCAGACCCGGCGGCGAACACCACCGCGTCGGCGCCCGACAGCGCGGCGTCGAAGTGTTCGGGGCGCGAGAGGTCCAGCATGACCGAATGGGCGCCCAGCGCCGTCATTTCCGCGAACTGGTTTTCCTTTCGGACCCCGGCGGTGACGTCATGGCCGCGGGCCTGAAGCGCGCTGACCAGCTTTGATCCAACAGCGCCGTGGGCGCCGGCGACGAGCACGTTCATGGCGGGTCTCCTTGAAGTGAGTGACCCGCCGCCAACCGTTCTGCCCGGGGCTTCGTTCCGTGTGGTGAGCGGTGGGTCTTCACCGGCTTGAGCCCGCCGCATACCGGCCAATGCGCCCGCAGGCGGTCTTTCGGCTTCGCCCGAAGGGCGCGCCCGACGTCCTCAGTAGCGCTCCAGCACCGCCTCGATCAGCGCGAACGCCTCGTCGCTGGCCCAATCGGCGTCGCCGTCCAGGCGTCCGATCTCGCCGCCGTTCCGGTCGTAAAGCACGGTGAGGGGCAGGCCGCGCGCGCCGGCCACCATGGCCGCGCCGAAGGACTGGTCGTGATAGAGCGCCAGATTGTTGAGCTCCCGCTCGCGGTAGAAGTCCTCGGCCTCCTCGATCGTGCGGTCCATGGAGATGGCGATGACTTCAAAATCGCTCGAGCCGTAGCGCGCCTGCAGCGTGTCCAGATAGGGCATCTCCACCACGCACGGCGCGCACCAGGTGGCCCAGAAATTCACCAGCACCACCTTGCCGCGCTTGTCCGCCAGCGAAATCTCGCGCCCGTCTCCGGTAAGCAGGGTGGTCAGAGGCTGGTCGGGCGCGTCGGACACCGTGCGGAACTTGCTCATGGCGCCGACGGCGAAGGTGTCCAAAGGTCCGCTTTCGGAACTGACGAGGGCCGCCCCGATGACGTATACAATGGTCGCAAACCCGATAAGGAGCGCTGCGATGATGCCGTTCTTGACTGTCAGCAGTGATGTCATCGCCCGCTCAAGTCTCCATGATGATGGCGCGCCGCGCGCGCCCGCCGTCAAGTATAAGGACCGCCCATGACCGAGGACACCGCCGATCAACCCGCCCCGAGCGGCGTCTGGGGCGGGCGTTTCGACGCCGGCCCCTCCGCCGTGATGCAGGCGATCAACGCCTCGGTGGACGTAGACCAGCGCCTGTTTGAACAGGATATCGCCGGCTCCCTCGCTCATGCTGCGATGTTGGCTGCTACGGGCGTGATTTCAAGCGAAGATGAACAGGCGATCCGCGACGGATTGACCGCCATAGCCCAAGACATCCGCGCCGGGCGCTTCACCTGGGACCCGGCGCTTGAAGACGTGCACATGAATATCGAGGCGGCGTTGAAGGCCAGGATCGGCGCGCCGGCGGGCCGTCTGCATACCGCGCGCTCGCGCAATGACCAGGTGGCCACCGATTTCCGGCTCTGGCTTCGCGAGGCGCTGGACGCCGCCGCCGAAAGTCTCGCCGCCTATCAGGCCGCTCTGGTGAGACAGGCTGACATCCACGCCGACTGGGTGATGCCCGGATTCACCCACCTGCAGACCGCCCAGCCGGTGAGCCTGGGTCATCATCTTCTGTGCTGGGTGGAGGCCGCCGAGCGCGACAAGGCCCGCTTTGAAGACTGCCGCAAGCGCCTCAATGAAAGTCCGCTCGGCGCTGCGGCGCTGGCGGGCACGGCCTTTCCCATCGACCGCGACCAGACCGCCAGGGCGCTGGGCTTTGACCGCCCCATGGCCAATTCTCTGGACGCGGTGAGTTCGCGCGATTTTGCGCTGGAGGCCCTGTCCGCCGCCACGATCTGCGCGGTGAATCTCTCGCGCTTTGCTGAAGAGATCGTGCTGTGGAGCTCGCGCCGTTTCGGGTTCGCCAGCCTCTCGGACGCCTACTCCACCGGTTCGTCGATCATGCCGCAAAAGCGCAATCCCGACGCCGCCGAGCTCGTGCGCGCCAAGCCGGGCCGCATCGCCGGCGCGCTGCAGGGGTTGATCATCGTCTGCAAGGGCCTGCCGCTGGCCTATTCAAAGGATCTGCAGGAGGACAAGGCGCTGGTCTTCACCGCCTTTGACGATCTGGCGCTGGCGCTGGCCGCCATGACCGGCATGGCCGGCGATCTCACCTTTCACCAGGCCGCCATGGAAGAGGCGGCGGGGGAGGCCTATTCGGACGCCACGGATCTCGCTGACTGGTGCGTGCGCGAGCTGGACATGCCGTTCCGCGACGCCCACCACGTGGCCGGCTCGGCGGTGAAGCTCGCTGAAAAGGAAGCCTGCGCCTTGAAGGATCTGTCGCTGGAGCGCTACCAATCCATCGACGCGCGCATTCATGGGGGCGTCTACGCGGTCCTGTCTGCGCGCGCCTCCATGGAAAGCCGCACCAGTTTCGGCGGAACCGCGCCGGTGCGCGTGAAAGAGCAAGTCGCCGCCTGGAAAACCCGCCTCGGCCTGTAATCCAAGGCCCTCGTGATCTTTAAAGGACGCCGCCATGACCCGCCTCGCCATCGCCTTCCTCGCCGCCGCCGCCGCCCTTGTCCTGTCCGGGTGCGGGATCCGTGGCGATCTTGAACGCCCGCCGCCGCTCTGGGGCGAGGATAATCGCCCTGAAGCCGCCGCCGACGCGCCCGCCAGCGAAGAAGACGAGGACGACGACGCGGAGCCGGGCGAACGCGACTGAGGGAGGTCCCGCGAACACTCCTTGACTTTAAGTCTTATATAAAGTTTTTATCTCCAAGGTTAAATCTTTGAGGCTCTCTGTCATGTCCGTCACCAAATTTTCCGTCGGCGATATCGCCCTGTTGGCCGTTCCCGCAGGGGTCGGCGCCATCTTTGTGCTGGACCGGGTTCTCGCCGCCGGGCCGGGCGCTTCGCGCTTCGCCATCGCGGTGGATCTGATTGCTCCGGCGTTCTTTCTCTGGGCGTTGTTTGAAGGCGCGCGGCTGATCGTTCAGGCGCGCAAAGGCGATCGCTATGGTCCGGCCATGGTGGGCGGGGTGAGGCGGGCCGGCGCGGCCCTGATGTTAGGGGCGTTCGCCGGGGTGATCGTCGCTCCTGCGCTTCACCATCTTGGCGCAAACAGCTTCACCGCCATGACCGGCGTGCGCTTCGCCTATTCCATGGAGGCGCTCACCCTGGCGGCGATCGGCCTGCTTCTGCTGGTCCTGGCGCGGGCGGGCGCCGCGCTCAAATCCGATCTTGAAGCCTTCGTCTGATGCCGGTCGTGATGACGCTCGACATCATGCTGGCGCGCCGGAAGATGCGGGCGCGCGATCTCGCCGAGAGGGTCGGCCTCTCGGAGACCCAGATGAGCCTTTTGCGCACCGGCAAGGTGAAGGGGATGCGGTTCGACACTCTGGCCAAGCTTTGCTTCGTGCTTGACTGCGATCCGGGCGAGCTGATCGACTATGAGCGCGACCCCGCAGATATGCCCGAAACCACACCGTAGGCCGGGCTGCGCCGGCCCCCGTGCCAATCTCGGTATTCGCGACTATCTTCATCCCTGATGACACGTCCTGATCCGATCCGCCGCACGCCGGTGCGCCTGGCTTTCGCCGCGCTCCTGTGGGAGCGCGCCGCGCCCGTGCTCGCCGGGCCTTTGCTGGCGCTGGGCGTATTTCTCGTCCTGGCGCTGTTCGGCGTGTTTGAACGCACCGGCGATCCGGTCCGGGCGCTGGCGCTGGCGGCCATGCTGATCGCGGCGTTTATCTCGCTGCGGGTTTCCCTGCCACACTTCAACGCTCCCACGCTTCGCGAGGCCGAGCGCCGGGTGGAAGCCGACAGCGCCATATCAGGGCGGCCCTATGAAGCCCTGCGTGATGCGCCCGCCAGTGGTGACGCCGGGCTCTGGGCCGCGCACCGCGCCCGCATGGCGGCGCGTCTGGGCACGGCCCGTGCGCGCCGCCCCAAGGCCGCCTGGGCGCGCCTTGACGCCTATGGCGCTCGCGTCTCCCTGGTGGTGGTGCTGGGCGCGGGCGTGTTCCTCGCCGGCGATCTGGCGCCGCTGCGCCTGGCCGACGCCTTCGCCCCGCGTGCCCTGTCCGGCGGCGGCGTGCAGGCGAGCGTGGAGTTCTGGGTGGAGCCGCCCGAATATACCGGCCGGCCGGTGATCTATCTGCGCGACCGGCGCAGCGTCGAGGCGCCGGCGGGTTCCGTCATCTCCGCGCGCGTCACCGGCATTGAGCGCGATCCCGCGGTGGCCGGCGCCCCGGCCGAGATCGAAACCCTGTCGCGCGATGTGCGCCAGATCACGTTCTCCCCCACTGAAAACAGCGAGATCGTCGTCCGGTCCGGCGCCCTGCGAGAGCGTCTGGCGGTGACGCTGCTGGCCGATACGCCGCCGCGCGTGCGCCTTGCGTCAGAACCTGAGGGCGACGCGCAAGGCCGGCTGATCCTGGAATTCACCGCCGAGGACGATTACGCGCTGGAGACGTTCGTCTTCGAATACGCCGCCGCGCCTGGCGACCCTCTGGCTGCTTTCCCGGACGATTTCACCGCAAGGGCTTTGAGCCCCGGCGAGGTGAGCGCGCCGGACAGCGATGATCTGCGCACCGCCACCATCGACGTGGCGCGCTCGCCGCTGGCGGGCGAGCGGGTGTTGATCCGCATGGCGGCTCTGGACGGCGCCGGCCAGCGCGGCGCGTCGGGACCCATGGCGATCACTTTGCCCCAGCGTGTTTTTCTGGATCCGCTGGCCAAGGGCGTCGCGGACGAGCGCCGCCGCTTCGTCCTGGCGGGCGGCGAAGGGTATGCGCCCATGCCCGAAGGTCCGTCTTCGGCGGTCAGCGGAGGCTTCATGGGCGACGAGCCGGAACGCCGCATCGAGCGGGCGCCGGCGCGGGTGCAGCGCCTGGCGCTGGCG
The DNA here is from genome assembly GCF_053756655.1 of Apolloniradiicaulis salifontis. Taxonomy (NCBI): domain Bacteria; kingdom Pseudomonadati; phylum Pseudomonadota; class Alphaproteobacteria; order Maricaulales; family Maricaulaceae; genus Apolloniradiicaulis; species Apolloniradiicaulis salifontis. The sequence goes on along the minus strand of NZ_CM132387.1, from coordinate 2,324,405 downwards.
CTGGACGCCTTCTCCGACGCCCCGCCGGTGTATTTTGACGATCCGCTGGTCTGGATGGGCCTTCGCGCCGCGCTCAACGAGACCCGGCGCGCGCGCGAGATCGAGGCTTTGGCCCATCTCGACGAGGATCTCTGGCAAATCGCCCTGCGCGCCGAGCTGGGCAGCCTGGCCGACGCCGAGGCGGCCTTGCGCGCGGCCGAACGCGCCATGCAGGACGCGCTGGCGCGCGGCGCCGACGCCATGGAGCTGTCCGCCCTCATGGACGCCTATGAGCAGGCGGTGTCGCGCTACATGCAGCTTCTTATGCGCGAGGCCGCCGAGGCCGGGCGGATGGCCGAGGGCGGCGGCGGGGGCGGCGGCATGAACGCCGACAGCCTGCAGGCGCTCATCGACGCCCTGCGCGAGGCGGCGGAGCTCGGCGATGCGGAAGGCTCGCGCCGGGCGCTGGCCCAGCTGCAGGAGCTATTGGAGAACATGCAGATCACCCTGTCCCAGGGCGGGCAGGGCGGCGAGGGCGAGGAAGGTGAAATCGCCGAAGCCCTGCGCGAGGCGCTGGAAGAACTGGGCGAAACCATCGGCGAGCAGCGCTCGGTGATGGAGGATACGTTTAATCAGCAGGGCGAAGGTCAGCCGGGCGAGGGTGAGCAGGGCCAGCCTGGTCAGGGCCAGCCAGGCCAGCCAGGTCAGTCCGGACAGGGTTCCGGCGGACAAGATCAGCCGGAAGGTCCGCTCCAGGGTCGGGCCCAGGGTGAGGGCGGCGGCGAGCCGGGGGGCGAAACCGGAGACATCGGCGGCGGGCTCGGCGAGCGCCAGCGGGCTCTGGCAGAAGGCCTGGACGGGCTCGCCGGACAGATGGAGAGCGGCGAGGCCGGCGATGCGGGCCGCGCCGCCCTTGATGCGGCCCGCGAAGCCATGGAATCGGCTCAGCGTGCACTGGAAGCTGGCGACGGCGAGGCTGCGCTGAGCGCTCAGGACCAGGCGCTGGAGGCCCTTCGCGAGGCGGCCCGTGAGGCGTCAGAGCGGTACCAAGAGGTGCGCTCGGGCGGTCAGCGTGGCCAGACCGATCCGCTGGGCCGCGAGGGCGGCGGGTCCGGCGCCGGCGGTCCGGGGACCGAAACCGGCGTGCCCGACGCGCTGGAGCGTCAGCGCGCCCGTGAAATCCTTGAAGAATTGCGACGCCGCGCCGCCGAGCGCGGACGCTCCCAGGACGAGCTGGACTATATCGACCGGCTTCTGGAGCGGTTTTAAAGCGCGGCCGGGTCCGCGTGGGCCTGGCCGGTCCGGGCGCTGTGACCGGGTAAGACCGGCGTGCGGTGGCCGATCACCACGTCCACCCGGGCGCCGCCTTCGGGCGGGGCCGGGAAGGTGGTGCGGAAGCGCTCGGCCGTGTCCGGATCCAGCTGCGGGCTCTCCAGCGCCAGCGACCATTCCGCCAGCACCGCGCCCGAGGCGTCGCGCACCACGGCGGTGAGCGGCGCGGTGTCGCGGACCGAGCGCGCCACATTGCGTACAAAGCCCTCCACCACGAGCACCGGCGCGCCGTTCTCCTCGATCAATTCGGCCTGAAGGTCTTCCACGGCGAGGCCCACCGGATCGACGTTCACGCCGACCGCAGCGTAGGCGCCGGCGGCGCGCGGAAAGGCGTCCACCACATCGACGCGGAACACGAAGGCGGCGCCCAGTACCGCGACCAGGCAGGCGGCGACGCCGGCCCACCCGGCGCCTTCCACGGCCAGGCGATTGCGTTTGGCGCGCGTGGCGGCGCGGGCGCGAATCGCGGCGTGGGGCTTCTCATGAATGGCCGGCGCAGGCTCGGGTTCGCTCTGCGCGCGGGGGGCGGGGGCGGCTTGCGGTGCGGGGGCGGGTTTGGGCGCGGCCTCGGCCACGGTCCAGACATGGGCGCAGGAGGCGCACTTCACCCGGCCGCGGCGCACTTCAAGGGCGCTTTGCTCGACGCGATATTTCGCCTCGCAGCTGGGACAGGTGACGATCATTTACGCGCGCCTCGTTCTTCCTGCATAGTTGGGCTCGAGCCGCTTTCGCTCAAGCAGGATTTGCTTTGCACCCCATGGCCGACGCCTCAAGTGAGACACGCGACGCCCGAGCCGTACGGTTTGACGCGGTGGGCATGCGCTACGGGCGCGGGCCTGAAGTGCTCAGTGACCTAAGCTTTCAGTTACCAAGCGGAAGTTTCCATTTCCTCACCGGACCGAGCGGTGCTGGAAAATCCTCGCTGCTGCGGCTTATTTATCTCGCTGAACGCCAGTCACGCGGCCTCATAACCCTCTTCGGGCGCGATACGGCCACGCTTGAGCGCACTGCGCTGCCCGAGATTCGCCGGCGAATCGGCGTGGTGTTTCAGGATTTCCGCCTGCTCAATCATCTCACCGTGTTTGAAAACGTCGCCCTGCCGCTGCGCGTGGCCGGTCAGGCGCGCGCCAGCTACGCCGACGATGTGAACGAGCTTCTCACCTGGGTGGGGCTCGGCGACCGGATCGAGGCCTATCCGCCCACCCTGTCCGGCGGCGAGCAGCAGCGCGCGGCCATTGCGCGCGCGGTGATCTCCAAGCCCGATCTTCTGATCGCCGACGAACCCACGGGCAATGTGGACCCGGCCATGGCGCGGCGGATATTGCGTCTGCTGGCGGAGCTGAACAAGCTGGGGACCACGGTTCTGGTGGCCAGTCACGACATCGCCCTGGTGCGCTCGCTGGACGCGCCGGTGCTGGAGCTCGCCGACGGGCGGCTGGTCTCCGGCGGCCGGCGGGCGGCATGAGCAAGGCGCCGCGATCCGCCCCGCTTCTGCCCCCGGACGCAGGCCGGGACAGGCCGCTGTTTGCGGTGGCCGCGATCCTGGTGTTTCTCGCCTGCCTGTCGGCGCTGGGCGCCGCCGGCGCGTGGCGGGCCGCGGAAGGCTGGACCGCCCAGCTCACCGATCAGATCACCGTCCAGATCCTGCCCGGCGAGGACCGCGACGCCGACGAAGACGCGCGCTCGGCCGCACGCCTGATCGCCAATCTGCCCGGCGTCACGAACGCGCAGGCGCGCACCCGCGCCCAGTCGGAAGCCCTGCTGGAGCCGTGGCTGGGCTCTGCCGGTCTGCCCGAGGATCTCCCTGTTCCACGCCTGATCGCTGTGACGGTGAGCGCCCTCGAGCCGCCGGCGCCGGGCGCCATCGAGGCGTTGCTCTCCGATCAACCCTATGAGCTGGCCGTGGATGATCATGGCCGCTGGGAGGGCGCGGTGCGCCGCGCTGCGGCGGCGGTGCGCTATTTCGCGCTGGGGCTTGTGGCCCTTCTCACCGTGGCGGCCTCGGCGGTTGTCGCGTTCGCGGCGCGCGCCTCGCTGGCCGCGCGCTGGGATGTGGCCGAGGCGCTGCATCTGGTGGGCGCGCCCGATCACTACGTCACCGCCCTGTTTCAGGGCCGCTTCTTCTGGCTCGGGCTCAAAGCCGGGCTCGCCGGCGCGATCCTGGCGGCGCTGGCTGCGGCGGGGCTGTCGCTCGCCGGCGGGGCTGCGGGGACGGTGTTCTTCCTGCCCAGCCTGGACCTTGGATGGAGCTCGGCGGCGATCCCCGCCGTCGCGGCGCTGATGTCGGCGGCGGTCGCCGCGCTGTCGGCGCGTCTGGCGGTCTCCGCCGAGCTGAAGGCGCGCTGGTCATGAGCCGTTTCACCCTGCTTCTGCGCGCGCTCGCCTTCATCGTCGTGGTGGCCTTCGTGACCGGGTTCGCGCTGTTCATTCGCGAGGCGCGCGCGCTGACCACGGACGGCGATGGGCGCGCCGATGCGATCGTCGTGCTCACCGGCGGCGAGGGGCGGGTGGTCACCGGGGTGGATCTCCTGAAAGCCGGACGCGGGCGCAGGCTTTTGATTTCAGGGGTTAATCCGGGTAGCCCGCCGCAGGACATCGCCCGCGCAGCCGGGGCGCCGTCGGCCCTTTTTGAGTGCTGCATCGACACTGGCGCCCAGGCGGTGGACACCCGAAGCAACGCCACCGAGACCGCCGCGTGGGCGGCGCGCAACGGCTACGCCTCGCTGATCATCGTCACCAGTGACTACCATCTGCCCCGCGCGCTGCTTGAACTACAGGCCGCCATGCCCGATACCCGGCTCATCGCCTATCCGGTGCGCGCGCCGAGCCCCTGGTCAAGTCCGGGCGAAGCGCGACGCTGGATGCAGGAATACGCCAAGTACGCCGCCGTCTACGCCCGTCAGCGCACCGCCCTTTAAGGCGCGCACACCGGGTGAGCGCAAGGGAAGGGCCGGGGTTTGAACACGCTGCGATCGATCGTCTTCATGATCTGGATGTACGGCCTGATGGTCGTGATGGGCGTGATCTGCGCGCCGAGCCTTCTGGGGCCGCGCAACTGGGTCCGGGCGGTGTTCAAGGTCTGGCTGGGGCTGGTGCTGGGCGGGCTTAAGCTCATTTGCGGCGTGGATTACGAGGTGCGCGGGCGCGAGCACGTGCCGTCCGGCGGGGCGCTGGTCGCCTCAAAGCACCAGTCCATGTTCGAAACGCTGGCTTTCTGGGCGATCCTCGAAGACCCCGCCATCATCCTCAAGAAAGAGCTGAGCTATCTGCCCTTTTTCGGCTGGTACGCCATGAAGCTGAGGAATATCAAGGTGGACCGCGCCGCCGGCTCGAAAGCCCTGCGCGACATGCTCAAACAGGCCCGCGACCGGGCGCAGGAGGGCCGCCAGGTGGTGATCTTTCCGCAAGGCACGCGCCTGAAACCGGGCGCGGCCGACACCTACAAGCCCGGCGTGGTGGGGCTGTATTCGGCCATGAAGGCGCCGTGCGTGCCCGTGGCGCTCAATTCAGGCCTGCACTGGCCCGCCACCGGGATGACGCGCACGCCGGGCCGCATCGTCATCGAGTTCCTGGCGCCCATCGAGCCCGGCCTTGATAAGAAGGCGTTTCTTGCCGAGCTGGAGCGCCGCATCGAGACCGCCTCCAACGCCCTTTTGCCGGCTGATTTTCACGCGCCCGAGTCGGAGGCGGCATGATGGGCGGTCAGTTCAAACGGTTTCGCCTGGGTCTGTTCCTGCCCTTCGCCTTGCTGCTTCTCGCAGTGGGAATTCACGCCGTCTACTGGGTGACGGTCGCCGGCGGGGTGGATCAGCGCGCTAAAGCCTGGATCTCCGCTCAGGAGCGGGCCGGCTATGAGATCGAGCATCAGGGCCTGAACGTGGGCGGCTATCCGTTCCGGTTTTCGGTGCGCGTCGCCGCGCCGGTGATCAACGCGCCCGCCAGCGACGGAGGCTGGCGCGCCGAGTTTGAGCGGCTGGACGCCACGGCGCAGTTCTACAATCTCGACCACTGGATCGTGACGCTGGGCGCTCCGGCGCGCCTGGCCACCCAGGTGGACGGCGAGGCGGCGGTGTATCTGTTGAACGCCGACGCGGCGCGCATCTCGCTGGCGGCGTCGTCTGGAGCCACCAGGCGCGTGGGCGCGGATCTGGACGGTTTCACCCTGCGCGCGGAGTCCGGCCCAGCGGCGCTGGTGGAGCATGTGGGACAAGTGCGCCTTTCCGGCTTTCTGGATGAACAGGACCGGCTGAGCTTCGCGGTGGAGGCGCTGGACGTGCGCCTGGCGCAGTCGCAGCTGGAGCCAGAGGTGATCAGCGCCTTTGGATCAACCGCCCGGCGGGTGCGCCTGAGCGGGGCGTTGACCCACTGGAGCACGCTGATCGCGGCGGTGGATCCCTATGTCTGGACCGGCGATGGCGGGCGGCTGGAGATCGCCGCGGCGCAGCTGGTCTGGGGGCCGGCGGATATCAACGGCTCCGGCGAGATCACGCTGGATCCCCTGATGCGGCCCACCGGGCGATTGTCTCTGGTGGTGACCGATCCCGACACGCTGATCGGGGCGCTGGAGGCGGCCGGCCTGGTCTATGACGAGCAAGGTCAGGCGCTGCGCCTGTTCGCGCTCATGGCGCCGCGGCGCGACACTGGGATCGCCCTGCCGTTCCGCCTGCAGGACGGCGGGCTGTTTCTCGGCCCCGCGCGCATCGGCAGCGTCGGCGCCTTGGATTAGGGCGCGGCCCCATAAGCTCTGGTCCCGAGGCGAGTTCCGCAAGGTAGTTTCCGGCGCGTTTGCCGAAGCTGGTAGCGCACCACCGGATGGGCTTCATCGATCCATGAACGCTGATCACCACGCTGGTGAAGGCTGGGCGGCCCCATGTAGACCAGCACGAGGCGCTGCGCCTGTCCGCCTTCATCACCCAGCGGCGCAACGCCCACGCCGTGGCATCGGCGTGGGCGTCGTTCCGACGGGTAAGATTCGCCAGCAAGCATCCACCTGCTATTCAGTATCGTCGGGGATGCCGTCTAGAATGATTTCGTACTCACCATGCTGTTGAGGCTCCGTCGAGGACAGCGTCACGGTGATGTTGCCACCGGCGATCAAATTCACTTCATCAACGGTGAGGTCGCGCAGTCCATCCTGCGCGATTGACTTTTCGAGGTGCATTTCATACTCCATTAAAGCGCATTCAAAGAATGTCGAGTGGATTTTAAATTGTGCATCCTATGATTTTAAGTCAACGAAAAAATTATCTTAGGGTGCGGCTTGGCGTCGCCGTAGCGCTTGCGGTCGTGTGGGATTCCTCCGCCGCCGCAGCATCAGCCGCCGCGCCCGAGCGCCCGGCCGGCTGCGCCACGCCGGGCGCCTTGGAGCTGGCGCCCGATGGCTCAGAAAATCTTGTGGTGATCCTGGGCGAGCTGCACGGGTCAAGTGAGGCGCCAGCATTCATATATGATCTGGCCTGCACCTATGCGGAGGCGGGCCTGAGCACCGCGGTGCTGCTTGAAATACCCGCGGATGTGAACCGTGATCTTTCAGCCCTGTCCGGCGATCGCACAACGGATCGCGAAAAGCTTTGCCAGGGCCGTATCGGCCATTTCTGGAGCTGGACGCGCGATGGCAGAGGGACGGTCGCCACAGCCGAGCTTATGCTCGGCCTTGCCAACCTTCGTGCGCAGGGACGTCCTGTAACCGTGGCGGGATCGGACGCCTCGGACATTCCGCGCGGGCTGGATGGGAGCGAAATCCTCGAGGTGCGGTACGGGACAACACTCGAAATCGTGCGCCAGGCGGTGGCCGCTCACGACGTGACGCTCATCCTGATTGGTAATCTGCATCCTCCCGGCCTTGCGCGGCGCATTGAGGCCTTACCGGAAATGCCGAACGCCCGGATCGTCACGCTGCGCCAGCGCTATGGGGCTGGTGAAGCCTGGAATTGCGCTCCGTCTTGCGGCGCCAACCCGTTTGACGGGTATCCGCGCGACGCAGATGAGGCTGTCTTTGCGATTGAGCTGAACGATCGGCGCCCAAGGTTTCACGGCAGTGTCCACACCGGCCCGTTGACACCGTCGCCACCCGTCTCGCAAGCCGGGTTCTGCAGCGCGTCCGGCGGTTAGCCGCGCATCAGGCGCGCGTGCTGAACTTCAGGCCGGTTGACGCCTTCTACGCCGAACGCGGGGCGTCCACATGGGTCTGGGCGCGTAGCCGCCAGACGATGAGCGGCGCGGCGATCACCAGGGCGACAAGCCCGAACACGGCGCCAAGAAGCGCGCCGGCCAGCAGCACGGCGCTCGCCAGCCCTGTGACGATCAGGGCCGTGAACCAGTGCTCGCGAATGTCCTCGACGATCACCACGAAGGCCGGCAGCAGCATCAGGATCGAGATCGAGGCGAAGACCAGCCCGGCGCCCAGCGACACCGCCATGGGGATCAGGAACTGGGCCTGCGGGCTTTGCTCGGAGATGATCGGCAACAGTCCCAGCGCCGTGGTGAGCGTGGTGATCAGCACCGGGCGAAAGCGCCGCCCCGTCGCTTCGGCCACCGCGTCCACCGGGGACAGGCCGCGCTGGTTTATATTGATGTTGTAGCGGTCGATCAGCACGATCGAGGCGTTCACCACCACGCCTGACAGCGCCACCGTCCCGAAGATGGACGGGAAGGACAGATCGTAGCCCAGAATGAAATGGCCCAGCACCACGCCGCCGATCCCGAAAGGAATGGCGATGAGGATGATGAGCGGCTGCAGATAGCTGCGAAGCTGGGTGGCCAGGAGCGTGTACATGACCAGCAGCGCCACCAGCAGGCCCTGACCCAGGGAGGCGAGATCCTGGGACTGCTCGCGCCCGGCGCCGGAGAGGCGGTAATCCAGCCCGTCATACTCGGCCACCAGATCCTGCAGGATGGCTTCAGCCTGGGTGCGCGCGTCGCCGGGCGTTATGACGCTGTCGTTCACGTCCGCCGTGGTTTCGATGATGCGTCGTCCGTCGATGCGCTCGATCTGGGTGTAGCTGCGCGTCTCGGTGATGCTGGCGGCCACCGAAAGGGGCAGCGCTTCGCCATCGGGCGTGCGGATGCGCAGCTGGGAGAGGTTGGCGATGTCGTCGCGCAGGCGTTCCGGATAGCGCACGAAGACGCGCACTTCCTCGCGCCCGCGCTGGATGCGCTGGACTTCTTCGCCGAAGAAGGCCTGGCGCACCTGGCGGGCGATGTCGCTGGGGGTGAGCCCGGCGGCCTCGCCGGCGGGGGTGAGCTCAAAGTTCAGCTGGCGCTTGCCGAGATCAAAGCCGTCATTGATTTCCGTCGTGCCCTCGATGCGGTCCAGCGCGTCGGCGAAGCGGCGCACGGCCTGCTCCAGCACGTCATTATCTGGATGGGTCAGCTCGTAGGCGATGTCGGCGCTCTGGGGGCCGGCGGAGGACACGATGTTCAGCCGCTCCACGCCGGGAATGCGCCCGATGCGCTCGCGCCATTCGCTCTCCAGCTGGGACGAGCCCACCGAGCGCTGGGAGGCGCTGGTGAGTTGCAGCTGGATCTGGGCGAGATTGGAGCTGATCGTGGTGGTCTGGGTGGAGCCGGGGCCGCCGAACAGGCTGGTGCGCCCGCCAATGGTGGCGACGACGGACTCGATGACCGGCTGGCCCTGCGCCGCGTAGTCCTCCTGCAGCGCCTCGGCCGCCTCGATCATGCGTTCGGCCGCCGCGCGGGTTTCTTCAAACGGGGCGCCCTCGGGCAGGGTCAGGCTGGCGGTGATCTGTTCGGCTTCGATGGCGGGGAAGAAGACAAAGCGCACCACGCCGGTGGCGGCCAGCGACATGACCATGACCAGCACGGCGATCCCGCCAAGCGCTGTGAGCCAGCGCGTGCGCGCGGCGAAGCGGGCCCAGCTCTGCACCGGCCCGTCGGCGAAGCGCGCCAGCGCCCTGGCGACCGCCTTCTGGATGCGTTTCAGCGGCCCGCGCGACCAGTCCGAACCGTGCGACAGGTGGGAGGGCAGGATCAGGAACGCCTCCACCAGCGAGATCGCGAGAATGCAGATCACCACGATGGGAATCGGCCGCACGATCTCGCCGAAATCCCCGCCGGAGAAGATCAGCGGACCGAAGGCGGCCATGGTGGTCAGCACGCCCACCAGAACCGGCGCGGCGACGCCGGTGACGCCTGCGATGGCGGCCTCTCTGGGCGATCGCCCCTTGGTGCGTTCACGGTCGGTGTTCTCGCCCACCACGATGGCGTCGTCCACCACGATGCCGAGCACCACGATGAGCCCGAACGTGGTGATGAAGTTCAGCGTCACCCCCACCATGCCGAACAGCGCGAACCCGCCTAGAAACGCGATCGGCACGCCCATGGAGACCCAGAAGGCCAGGCGCAGATCCAGCATGAGCACCAGGAGCAGGAAGACCAGCGTGAAGCCGATGATCGCGTTGCGCGCCAGAAGTGCGATCCGCTCAGAAAACACGGTGGATTGGTCGGACACGATGGTGGCGGTGATCCCGTCCGGCAGGGACGCCTCTGTCTGAAGCCAGGCCACGCTGCTGTTGCGCACGTCCAGAAGATCTTCCGAGCCCTGGATCTGCACGTCCACGAACACCGCCGGCTCGCCGTTATAGGTGGAGATCAGCGGCTCCTCCTGAAAGCCGTCACGGATCTCGGCCACGTCGCCCAGGCGGACCCTGGCGCCGGTGGACGAGGAGCGCAGGATGATGTCTTCAAACGCATCCCCGGTTTCTCGCCTGGCGTTGGTTCGCAGAAGAATGTCGCCGCCGGCGGTGCGGATTTCGCCGCCTGACAGGTCCAGCGAGGCCGCGCGCACCGCCTGGCTCACTTCGTTGAAGCTCAGGCCGTAGCTGCGCAGGGCGTCCTCGGAGACGGCGATGGCGATTTCGTACTGACGCACGCCGCGAAGCTGAACGGTGGAGATGGCGTCGCGCGACAGAAGATCACGCTCCACCCGCTCGCCGGCTTCGCGCAGGGTGCGCTCGGATACGGGTCCCGTGAGGGCCAGGGTCAGCACCGTGCTCACCGGCTGGGGCACGCGCACCTGAACCTGCTCGGCCTCGGCTGGCGGGAAATTGGCGATGGAATCCACCGCCGTCTCCACATCGTCCTTGACCACTTGCGCGTCCGCAAAACGGCGCAGCTCCACCGTCACCGTTCCACGTCCTTCAGACGCGATCGAGCGTACCCGGTCCACCCCGTCAATGCCCAGCACCGCCTCCTCGATGCGCCGTGTGACGCTTTCCTCCACGTCGCCGGGCGTGGCGCCGGGATAGATCACGCTCACCTGCACCTGGCTGGGCGACTGGGTGGGGAAGACTTCGGTGGGGATGGTGACAAACGCGGTGACCAGCCCGCCGATCAGGAACAGCACCATCAAGAGATTGGCGGCCACCGGATTGTTCACAAACCAGCCGACCAGGCCGGCCCCCGGCCAGTTGGCGGCGCCGTTCAGATCTCCGGTCCGGCCGTCCTCGGTCCTGTCGCCGCCGCTTTGCGGAGCGCCGTCTTTGTCGTCGCTGCTCATCCGCCCGCTCCCGGGCGGGCGCCCGAGACGCCGGCGTCGTTTCCAGAACCGGACCGAGCTTGATCCGAGGCGGCCGCCGGCGGCGCCACGCGGTCTGCGATGTCGGCCTCGCGGCCCACCGCGCCCTCGGGCAGGGGCGAGACGATCAGGCCCTCATGAACATCAAAAGCCCGGGCGATGATGCGGCCGCGCGGGCGATCAAGGACCTCGATGCGCTCTGAGACGATGACGCCGTCTTCCACCAGGCGCACCTCGTTGAGGCCCGCCACCGCCGCGCCTGGCAGGATCATCACGTTTTCAAGACGCGGGCCTTCGATCCGCACTTCGGCGAACAGGCCCGGCTGCATGGCCTCGCCCTCGCGCTCGGGATTGATGAACAGATCGATGAAGCGCGTGCGCTCATCAAGGCGCGCGCCGATGCGCTCGATCCGGCCGGCAAAGTCAGGACCGCCAGCCTCCAGCGACAGGCGCACCGACGCGCCCTCGGCCTGACCCACGCGCGCCAGATCTGACGGCGAAATCGGCGCGACGATCTCCACCGCTTCGTAATCATACGCCTGGCCATAGGGCTGACCGGCGCTCACAAGGGTTCCCGCCTCCAGCCGGCTCTGGGTGACGCGGCCGGCGAAGGGCAGCGACACCGTGGTGCGCTCCAGATTGAGCTGGGCCTGCTGCAGATCGGCCTGCGCCGACAAAAGCTGGCTTCGCGCCGCCTCCTGCTGGGGTTCGCGCGCGGCCAGCGGCGTGATGGGCTGGCCTGGATAAAGCCGCTCCCATTCCTCGCGCGACACGTCGGCCTCGGCCTGGACCTGCGCGAAATTGGAGCGGGCCTGGGCCAGCGCCGAGCGGGCGCGGGTGACGGCGACTTCGTAGTCGCGCGGATCAATCTGGAACAGCGTTTCGCCCGCCTGGAACGAAGCGCCGGCGCGCACCGAATCCGACACCGACACGACCCGGCCGCTCACCTGGGGGGTGAGGTCCACATAGGCGGTGACGTTCACCGTGCCGGTCAGCGCTACGATGACCTGATGATCGGCGGTGACCGGCTCGGTGACACGCACCGGAACATCGGGGCTTTCCGGCGGGGCGCCGCCGGGCTCCTCGCCGCCGGCGGACAGCCAGATGGTCACGCCGGCGGCGGCCAGAATGACCAGAACGACGCCTGCGATCTGCAGCCACCCCACCCAGGCGCCGCGATCCTCGTCCTGGTCGCCTTGCTCAGCCGAGCCGGCCCCGCCGTCATTATCTTGGCGCAATCTCGAAGTGTCCTTGGTCATTGAATGATCCAGGCCCGGCCACACGGTCGCGGAAACCAACCCGGATGCAAACTAGGCCCGGTGAACGCTGTTTGCCATGGCGGCGATCCAGCCGGCTGAAATTTTTCCGGGCTCGTCTGACTTCCATGTCACGATTTGCCGCTCCGGGTGTTAGACCACCGGGCCTTGAGGCTCGAAGCATAACGAGGAAGACGATCGCCGTCCGCTTTATCATCAACGGTTTCACGCTGCGCTGCGTCGCGGCGGCGCTGCTTCTCACGCTCGCCGCCTCTGCGCTGTCGGCCGCCGCCGCCGCGCCGCTGGCGCCCATCGAGGGGCTGGAGGATCCGCGCCTGCGCGAGGAGCTGCGCGCTGCGCTGGGTGAAGCCGAGACCCCGCCGGAGGATCGCTGGCGCGCGCGGGAACAGGCCCGCGACGCCGCCGACCGGGCCCGGCGCTGGCTGGAGAGCCAGGGCTATTACGGCGCGGTCGTTGATCCGCGCCTCACCGATGACGGCGCGCCGGTCATCCGGGTGCGCCCCGGCGCCCGATTCACCTTCCAGACCGCCCGGGTGATCTTCGACCAGGCGCCCGGCATGCCAGAGCCTGACCCGGCCGCGCGCGACGCGCTGGGCCTGGACGTGGGCGATCCGATCACGGCGCGCGGGGTCATCGATGCACGCGCGCGGGTGCTGGCGGAGCTGCGCCGGTCGGGTTTTCCCGAAGCGGTGGAAGGCGAGCATGAGATCATCGTCGATCACGCCGTGGACGCGGCCCGGGCTGATTTCGTTTATCGCACCGGCGATTACATCACCTTCGGCGATCCTGAATTCGCCGGCGGCCTGGCCGAGCTGGACGCCAATTATATCGACCGCCTGGCGCCCTATGGGATCGGCGATCCGGCGAGCTGGCCCGCCTTGTCTGAATTCGCCAGCCGCCTGCAGGGGCTGGAGGCGATTTCGGTGGCCGATGCGCGTCTGGCGCCGCCCGGCGTCACCGACGAGGCCGGCAACCGGCTGGTGGACGTGCGCGCCGATCCGGCGCCGAAGCACCGGCTGGAAGGCCTTGTATCCTTCTCCACCGATGAAGGCGTCGGGACCGAGATAGCCTGGACGCGCCGCAACCTGTTCGGCAAGGCCGAGCTGCTCACCCTGTCGGGCACGGTCGCGGAGCTGGAACGCTCGGTCTCGGCCGAGTTCGTTGCGCCTCACTGGCGCCGGTACGGCCAGGACCTCACCCTGTTCACCGAGGCCGCCCAGGAGCGCACCGACGCCTTTGATCAGGACGTGATCCGCGCCAGCGCCATTGTGGCGCGCCGGGTCACCGAGCGGATCAACGCGTCCGCCGGCGTGGAGGTCTCCACCGCACAGGTCCGCGACGCGCGCGGGGAGCGCCGGGTCAACACCGTTTCCGCGCCGCTGGGCGTCGCCTATGACGGCCGCGACGACGTGCTGGATCCCAGCCGCGGGATCGCCGCCGATATCGCGGTGCAGCCCGGCTGGTCGTTCGGCGATAATGATGTGCGCTTCGTGCGCCTGGAGGCGGGCCTTCGCGGCTATCAGGCGGTGGGCGAAAAGCTGGTGATGGCCGGGCGCGTGCGTGTGGGCTCGCTGCAGGGCGCGTCGGCCCTTCGGGTGGGCGTCGACGAGCGCTTTTACGCCGGCGGCGGCGGGTCGGTGCGCGGCTACGCCTATCAAAGCTTGTCGCCGCTGCTTGAGGGCTTCAACACCACCGCGCTGGAGCCCTTCGGCGGCGCCTCGCTGGCCGAAGTGAGCGCGGAGGCGCGCTGGCGTTATTCGGACAGTCTGGGCTTTGTCGGCTTTGTGGACGGCGGGGCGGCCACCACCGGCTCCCAGCCTGATTTCGGCGCCATGCGCTACGGCGCCGGGGTGGGCGTGCGCTATTATCCGGGCTTCGGGCCGCTGCGCATCGACATCGCCACGCCGCTGGATCCGCGTGAGCGCGACGACATCATCCAGGTCTACATCTCCATCGGGCAGGCGTTTTGAGCGAAGACACGCAATCCCGGCCGCGCCCCTGGCGCTGGGTCCGCACGCTCGCCGCCTGGCTGGCCGGGGTGGTCGCGCTCATCGCTCTGATCGTGGTCAGCGCGGCGCTCACGCTCACCGGTCCGTTGGGGCGCGAATGGGCGCGCGAGCTCATGAACGACCGCGAGATCGCCGGCTATGGCGCGCTTAAGGTGGGCGATATCGACGGCAATCTGCTGGGCGAGTTCAAGCTCTCCTCTCTGGCGCTGGAGACTGAAGACGGCGCCTGGCTGCGCGCCGGGGACGTCACTGTCTCCTGGGATGTCGCCGCGCTTTTGACCCGGCGCATCGAGGTCAACGCCGTCAGGATTGACCGGCTGGAGCTGTTGCGCCGGCCTCAGCGTGCGCCGACGCAAGGCGGCGCTGGCGGCGGATCGTTTGACTGGGACATCGATCTATCCACCTTCGACATCGCGACGCTGTCTCTGGCCGAGGGCGTCGCCGGGCCGCAGGCGGAGTATTCGGTCACGGCCGGGTTCGGCCGGGTGGCGGGCGACTGGGACGGCCGGCTGCAGGCGAACCGTCTGGACGCGCCGGGCGACATGGTCGACGCGCGCTTTGAATATGGCGACGCGATTTCGGTGGATGCGCGCATCGAGGCCGCCCCCGGCGGTCCGCTGGCGCAGCTGTTGCGCGCCGGCGAGCTGGGCGCCAGCGCCCGGGTGGACGCGCGCGGCGGGGTCGATGAGGGGTCCGGCGAGGCGGTGCTGGATGTGGGCGGCGAGGGCGCTCTGCGCTTCACCGCCAGCTGGACGCCCCAGGCGCTCAGCGTCGAGGGCCGCGCCCAGCCCGCGCGCTGGCCCGATTTTGAACGCTTGCAGACCCTGCTGGGCGGACCGGCGGACTTTTCCTTGAACCTGCCTCTGGACGGCGGCCTCTCTGATCCGCGTCTGGAGGAGGCGTCGATCCAGCTTGACGCCCCCGAGGCGGCGCTCACCGTGCGCCCGCAGCCGGGCCGGGTCTTCGCCATCGAGGGACGGGCGGGGCCGGGCCTTGTGGCCGAGGCCACCGGCGGCCAGGTCGCCGCCGACGTGTTGAGCATCGAAAACGGCCGGGTGGATCTGTCTGGCGAGGACTGGGTCTTCTCCGGCGACGTGACGGCGCAGAGCCTGGGCCTGCCCGGCGATTTCGCATTCGCGCGCCTTTCGGGTCCCGTCACCGTGTCAGGGCCCGTGCAGCAGGTGCGCGTGGAGGCGGATCTCATGACGCAGGGCGCGCGCTACGGCGTGGAGGCGCTCACCGATCTCCTGGGCGCATCACCGGGTGTTAACGCGGCGGTTCTCTATGACGGCGAGGCGCAACGCCTCTCCATCGAGCGCGCATTCTTGCAGGCCCCGCTGGGCCGGGTGTCGGCCTCAGGAGTGGTGGATCTGGGGGCGGAGCGCTTTGATCTGGACATCGCCAGCGCGGATTTCGACATCGCCCGGCTTACCGATTCGATGTCGGGGCGCGGCGCGGTGGAGGCGTCGGTTCAAGGCGGCTTTGACGGCGCGGTGGCTTTTGACGCGTCGGCGTCGGGTTTTCAGCCCGCCGGCGGTCTGGCCGACCAGCTCTCCGGTCCTGTCAGCGCCGAGGCGGAAGGCCGCCGCACAGCGGAAGGCGCGCTGACCTTCGACCGGCTGCAGGTGCAGAGCCCCGATCTGGTGGTGGACGCCGCCGGTCGCCAGGACGGCGAGGTTTTCAATTTTTCCGGCGAGGCGGTGTATTCCGGCCAGTCGCCGGTGGCGGGCGTCGGGGTGGCCGGCACGGTGCAGGCCGCGTTCGAGGCGCGCTATGGCCCGGGCGGCCTGGAGGCGCGCATCGACGCCAGCGCCGGCCAGGTCTCCGGCGGTCCGCTGGAGATCAACGAGGCGCGCGTGCGCCTTGCCGTCTCCGGCGCTCTGGACGCGCTGTCCGGCGAGGCGCGCCTCACCGGTGAGAGCCCACGCGGGCCGGTGGATCTGGCCGCGAACTTCGCGCGCGACGGCGACAGGGTCAGCGTCACCGGGCTGTCCGGGCGCGCCGGCGGCCTCAATGTAGAGGGCTCGGCTGAGGCCGGGCCGGGCGCCCTGCAGGCCGATCTCGACATTGCGCCGGAGGAAGGCTTCGGCGCGCTCTCGCTGCAAGCGCGCCTTCAGGACGGCGCGCTGGACGTCAGGGCTTCGGCTGAAGACCTCGTGGCCGGGGATTTGAATTATTTCGACGTCTTTGAGTTCACCCTCACCGGGCCGCCCGAAGACGCCGCTTTCACGCTGGTGGCCGACGGCGCCTATGGCGCGCCGTTCAACGTCACCTCGCAAGGCCGGCTCCAGCTCGCCGGCGGGCCGTTTCAGGCGACCGCCTCGCTGAACGGCGAATACGGCGGGATTCCGATTCGCTCGCGCGCGCCACTGAGCGTGACCGCCGGCGACCCCCTGACCGCCAGCGCCGATCTGTCGGTGGGCGATGGCTTTGTGACGCTGGCGTATCAGGGCGGCGAGGCCGAGCGCGTCACCGCCAGCCTGCGCGATGTCCCGGCCGCCATTCTGGCGCTGCGCCGGGCGCGCGAACCGTTACAGGGCGCACTGTCGGGCGATTTGAACCTGTCGCGCAGCAATGGTGTGTGGACCGGCCAGGCCATGGTTCAGGGCGACGGCCTGCGCCCTGCCGACGTGGATCAGGATCGTGCGCTGGACGGCGCGGTGACGCTGGATCTCAATTCCGAGCGGCTGGAAGTGGGCGTGCGTGCCGACGGGCCGGAGTTCATGGCGCTGGCCGATGCGTCGGTGGTCACCGGCCCGGTGTCCGGCCCCGGCGATGTCACAGATCCCGCCAACGCCGTCAGCGCCGATATTCAGGTCAGCGGCCGCATCGGGGCGTTCGCCGCCTTCCACGTGGCGTCCGGCCAGCGCCTGTCCGGCGATCTTCAGCTGGACGCCCAGGTGTCTGGAAGCGTGGGCGCGCCCGATCTGGTGGGCGACGCGGCGCTCACCGGCGCGCGGTTCTCCGACAGCCGCGCCGGTCTGTCGCTGGAGGAGCTTGTGGTGCGCGCAAGCTTCACCCAGAGCCGCGCCGAGATCACAGAGTTGTCCGCGGTGGACGGTCAGGGAGGTGAACTCTCGGGCGAAGGCGCGGTGGAGTTTGCAGGCGGCCTGAGCGCCCGGGCGAACGCGGTGTTTGAGAGCTTCCAGATCATCGACCGCAGGGATGTGTCGGCGGTGGCCAGCGGCGATGTGGCGTTCAATCTGTCAGGCGGGGAGGGCTCGATCACCGGCGCGGCGACCATCGAAAGCGCAGAAGTGAGCCCGCCGGATTCCGGGCGTCCGTCGATCCCCGACATCCAGGAAACCCAGATCAATCTGCCCGGCGGCGTGCGCACCCCCGACGCGGCGCCCGGCGACGGGGGGCCTGTCATTTCGCTCGATTACACCATCGACGCGCCGCGCCGCATCTTCGTGCGCGGCTCCAATTTCGACACCGAGTGGGGGATGAATCTCCAGGTCACCGGCACGACGAATAATCCTGAAGTCTACGGCGTGGCGCGCGTGGCGCGCGGCCGCGCCGACCTTCTGGGCCGGGTGTTCGATATTGAAAGCGGCGAGG
Organism: Apolloniradiicaulis salifontis; assembly: GCF_053756655.1. Taxonomy (NCBI): domain Bacteria; kingdom Pseudomonadati; phylum Pseudomonadota; class Alphaproteobacteria; order Maricaulales; family Maricaulaceae; genus Apolloniradiicaulis; species Apolloniradiicaulis salifontis. Next base: position 2,306,712 of record NZ_CM132387.1, on the reverse strand, counting down.
TGCGCCTCACCGGTGATCCACGAGAGGCCCGCCTTCGGCTCACCGCCGTGCGCGAGGAGCGCGACATCACCGCGCGCATCATCGTGGAGGGCCCGGTCACCAGCCCCACCATCGATCTGCGTTCCTCGCCCAGCCTGCCGCCGGACGAGGTGGCCAGCCGCATTCTGTTCGGCGAGGGTGCGGCCAATCTCTCCGGTCTGCAGGCGGCCCAGCTCGCCGCGTCGCTGGCGTCGCTTTCCGGCGGGGGCGGGTTTGATCCGCTGGGCGCGCTGCGTCAGGCGTCAGGCCTTGATCAGCTGGGCGTGCGCCAGGATGCGGGCGGCGGCACGGTGGTGTCCGGCGGGCGCTATCTCACCGACACCGTCTATCTGGAGCTGGAAAGCGCGGGATCGTCCGCGGCGCCCTCCACCAATATCGAATGGGAGCTGACGCGGCGCTTCACCCTGCTCTCGCGCCTGTCGTCGGACGGCCAGGCCGGCGTCGCGCTGAGCTGGCGCACCGAGTATGACGATGACCCGTTCGGCGAGGGCGGCCTGTTCGATTTCGACCGGCTGAACATCTTCGGCTTCCGGCGCGGCGAACAGGTGGAGGCCGAGCCCGGCGACGCGGTGCTGGAAGACGCGGCCGAGGGCGAGATCATCCCTCAGGCGCCCCGCGATGAGGACGGCGCCGTCACCACGCTGCAACGCAGCGGCGGCGATTGAGAAATTTGTCCGAACAATTGACGGGCGGCGATTTGGGCGGCTAAGCTTTCTGTGCCGTTATTTGATTGCGGTGATTGCTTGCAGCTCTCCGGCGTTCGCGCCGGTTCCTCCTTTTGGGGCGGACGCTTTTGCGGTGTCCGCCCTTTTTCTTGGAAAGGCGCCATGGACAGCCAGACGCTTTATACCGGGCTTCTCTTTCTTCATATCCTGTTGTTCGTGGCGTGGCTCGGCGGTGATATCGGCGTGTTCATCCTGGGCCAGCATTTTCGCAAGCGCGACGTCTATCCGCTGGAAACGCGCCTGCAGTTTCTGAGGCTTCTCGTGCTCAACGACATGGCGCCGCGCACCGCCTGGGCGCTCATGGTGCCGGTCTCGCTCTCCATGGTGGCCGCGGGCGGCTGGGCGATGATGCCAGGCTGGGTCGTGGGGCTGAGCTGGGCGCTGGGGCTGATCTGGCTCACGCTGGTGTGGTGGACCTGGGCCGAGGGCCAGGGCCCGCGCGCGCCCATCCTAAAGATGATCCAGTTCCAGCTCACCGTCGCCCTGTGCCTGTTCTACACGGGGCTGGCGATCGCCGGAGCGCTGGATGTGTGGGCCGCGCCTTTCTGGCTCTGGCTGAAGGCGGGCCTGTTCGCGCTGATCTTCGCCGCGGCGATCATGATCGACGTGGCCTATAAGCCGGTGGGCCCGCTGTTGGCCCGGCTCATCGCCGAGGGCTCCAGCGACGCCACTGAACTGCCGCTTCTCAAAGCCATGAACTTCACCCGGATCTGGGTGCTGGGGCTTTACGTCCTGCTTCTGGTGATCGGCATGGTGGGCACGTTCAAGCCGGAACTTTAACGCCCGCCATCTAGAGGCGCCGGCGCGTCTTCGGCGGGCGCCGCTTCCGCCGCCGGCTCGTCGCCGCCGAACAGGGCCTGGCCGATATCGGGCCATTCGCCGGTGGCCAGGAAGGGCAGCGACAGCGCCATGGCCACCGAGATCACAAGTCCGATGCCGGCGCGCACGACGTCGGTGGCGACGTCGAACGCCGCTTCACCCTTGCCGCGCAGATTGGCGACGATGGAGATCGCCAGCTCCCGCCCGGCCAGAAGGCCGAGGAACACATAGGTCGTGCTCATGGGAATGTCGTTGATCTCCTTGAAATACATCAGGATCAGGCCGTAGATGAAATCGACGATCGTGGCCGAGCGCACATCCACCGTATTGGTCTTGGACAGCACGATCTTCTGGATCTCACCGCCGCGGATGGCGAAGATGACCGCATGCAGGCCCACCATCAAAAGGGTGGCGAAGATCAAAAGTCCGATTGAGAAGGTCGTCTGGATGTCGCCGTCGGCCGTCACCACGGTCTCGCGCGGCAGGTAAACGAAAATATTCGCCAGATCCTGGATCAGCCATTGCGACCATAAAAAGCCGGTGGACAGCCATTGCAGCACGAACCATGTGTTCAGCCGCCGGGTGAGAACCCCCACGGCCGTGGCGCAGAGCAGCGTGATTACGATGGCGGGCCAGCCGATGGCGTCAAGGTCCGGCAGGCTCGGCCCTTGCGTCAGCAGGTAGACCAGCACGCAGATCGCAACCGCGATTGCGGGAATGCTCCACCATGCGCCGCCATGGTCCTCGACCTCGGTCTTGAACACCCATTTCTCGAAACTGCGCGAGATGACCGCGAACACCACGGCGCCGGAGACGAAGGCCACAAGATAGCCCAGCAGGGACTTCACCATCATGGAGCCCAGAACGCCGGCCGTGGCCGCGCCGCCGGTGAGGGTGAAGATGGTGAGCACCAAAAAGGTGGTGGAGACCGGCACGCCGAACCGGGTCAGGACCAGCAGCACCAGCGGCGGCAGCACGTGCCACCACTGAATTCCGCCTTCGGGATAGGGAATGGAGTTCAGGCGGCCGAAGGCGATGTCCTCGTCATAGCCGAACCAGCCATAGAGCATCACCGCAACGATGATGGTGCTGGCGAAGGCCCAGAGCACGACCCATGGCCGTTTCGCGTTCGACGCCAGAAATGTCCCAAGGGTCTGGATCACGTCGTTGGCGACGATGGCGTAGGCGGCGATGCAAAACCCCACCAGCGCCAGCAGCGGTACGCCGAAAACCGCGATATCGGTCATGGAAAGCTCCGAGCCCCCGCGCGCCAAGTGCGCGCACAGGCAGCCCGGATAGCAAGCGAGCGCGGCCGGGTGAAGTGAAACCGGCCGCGCCCCTATGCAATTTCATCAATCCGTCATCGCGGGACTGCGCCGGCCCCCGGGTTCAGGCCGCCTTGTGGTCGGTGAAGTCCGTGGTCAGGCGGACGCCCACATCGGGCGTGTCGGTCTGGCCGGCGGCGCGATCGATCTCCCAGGAAAAGCAGGACTGGTCGTCACTGGAGGCCCACACGGCGGCCTGCGCGGGGCGAAACTCCAGAAGCCGGAGCTTTGGGTCGTCCTTGCCCTTTTCAAACCAGGCGGCGGCGACGGTGTCCCAGTGCTTCTCGATCAGGGCGCCGGAGGTGACGTCCGCCAGCTCGCCCTCGATGGAGGCGAACAGGTCGAAATCCTTCGCGGTGACGATGCAGGTCACGTCGGCGACGCTGCTCGCGCCGCCGAGACCCTTGCAAAGATCGCTGTCGGACGCCGCGAAGAAGCGCAGCACCTGCGCCTGACGGTCCACTTTCGGGCTCATGGGCTGAAAGGTGCGGCCCTGCTTGGGATTACCCAGCATGACGGCCACCGCGTCCTCGGCGGCCTTGAATATGGCGTCCTGGGGATGGGTTTTGAACGCTGCGATATCGGTCATGGAGCGCTATGCCTCCGTGTCGGCTGCGTTAAGCATTGGTGTGTGGGGATGAGCCGCTCTAGCGGCGTGTGGCGATGATCCAGACTGCGTGGATGATGCCGGGGATATAGCCCAGCAGCGTCAGCAGGATGTTCAGCCAGAAATGCAGGCCGAAGCCCACCTGCGTGAAAACGCCCAGCGGCGGCAGCAGAACCGCCAGGATCAGGCGAAGAATATCGCCGCCGGTGAACCCGCCGCCGGTCACATTATCGGAATGAGCCATGAAAAGTCTCCTTGTTCGGTGTCCGGGATCTTGCATCCCGCTCGTCCGGACAATGCGCCAACCGGGCTCCGCGTTCCCGAAAAAAGCCGGTGCGAACCGCTTATTCAGGCCGGCATGTCAGCGCACATGGCTGGCGCCGTTCACATCGATCACCGATCCGGTGGCGCTGCGGCAAGCGCCTGACAGCAGGAATGCGCAGAGCGCGCCCAGCTCGGCGGGGCTGGCCATTTCGCCCAGCGGCACCTCGGCCAGGGCCGCCTTGCGCGCCGCCGGCTCCTGGGGCGCCATTTCGGTGTCGATCCAGCCCGGCGCCAGGGCGTAGGCCAGCAGCCCGCGCCCGGAATAGGCGCGCGCCAGCGTCTTCATGGCGGCGATCAGCCCGGCCTTTGACGCGGCGTAGGCGGGATGGTCGGCGTCGTCGCCGCGATTGGCCGCTCTGCTGGCGATGGCCACGACGGCGCCCTCGGTCCCTGAATCCACCCGGTCGCGGGCGAACAGGCGGGCGAGATCCGTCGCGCTTTGCAAGTTGATCTGCAGCGTGCGCGTCCAGTTGTCGGCCCAGGCGTCGTCGTCGTCATGGACGCTGGCCGCTTCAAAGACGCCGTGATTGAGGACCAGGCCGTGAATCGGCCCGCCGGCGATGCGGCTCGCCTCGGCGTAGGCGGACCCCGCCGATCCGGGCTTTGCGAAATCAGCCCGCACGAGCCCGGCGGTGCGGTCGCCCAGCTCGGCGGCGACGGCCTCGGCCGCGTCGATATTGCGGGCATAGCCCAGGATCACCCGCGCGCCGGCGCGGGCGACTTCCTTTGCGATCCCCGCCCCGGCGCCCCTGGAGGCGCCGGTGACGAAGACGGTCTTGCCTTCAAGCGACATTTATTCCGCCGCGTTGAGCCAGCGCTTGGCTTCCAGCCGCGCGATGGTGCGTTCGTGCACCTCGTCGGGACCGTCGGCCAGGCGAAGCGTGCGGATGCCGGCGTACATGGCCGCCAGCGGGAAGTCGTCGGACACCCCGCCGCCGCCATGGACCTGGATCGCATCGTCGATGACGGCCAGCGCGGCGCGCGGACCGGCCACCTTGATCATGGCGATCTCGCCGCGGGCGACCTTGTTGCCCACGGTGTCCATCATCCACGCCGCCTTCAGGCACAAAAGCCGCGTCTGCTCGATGTCGATGCGGGCGCGCGCGATGCGGTGGTCCCAGATGGAATGCTTGATCACCGGCTTGCCGAAGGCTTCCCGGCTCATGGCCCGCTTCACCAGCAGCTCCAGGGCGCGTTCGGCGGCCCCGATCGTGCGCATGCAGTGGTGGATGCGGCCCGGGCCGAGGCGGCCTTGAGCGATCTCGAAGCCCCGGCCCTCGCCCAGAAGGATGTTGGAGGCGGGCACGCGCACATTCTCCAGCTTCACTTCCATATGGCCGTGGGGCGCGTCGTCATAGCCGAACACCGGCAAGTGGCGCTCGATGGTCACGCCCTTGGCGTCGGACGGGACCAGGATCATGGATTGCTGGCTATGGGTGTCGGCGTCGGGATTGGTCTTGCCCATGAGGATGAAGATCTTGCAGCGCGGATCGCCGGCGCCCGAGCTCCACCATTTGCGGCCGTTGATCACATACTCTTCGCCGTCGCGCTGAATCGAGCATTCGATATTGGTGGCGTCGGAGCTGGCCACCGCCGGCTCGGTCATCAGGAAGGCGGAGCGGATCTCGCCGGCCAGCAGGGGTTTGAGCCACTTTTCCTGATGCTCCGGCGTGCCGTAGCGGGTGAGCACTTCCATATTGCCGGTGTCGGGCGCGGAGCAATTGAACACTTCCGAGGCCCAGAGCACGCGGCCCATCTCTTCGGCCAGCGGGGCGTAATCCTGATTTGAAAGCCCGGCGCCTTCTTCTGAGTCCGGCAGGAAGAGGTTCCACAGGCCGGCGTCCTTGGCCTTGGCTTTCAGCTCTTCGACGATGGGCAGGACCTGCCAGCGATTCTCCCCAAAGCCCTTCAGCTGCGCGTGATAGGTCTTCTCATTGGGATAGACATGGGCGTCCATGAAGGCGCGGACCCTGGCGAGGTAGTCCTTGCACAGGTCGGAATATTCGAAGTTCATGAGCGGAAGGCTCCTCCCCTTGGGGCGCAGCTTGATCGCCGCGCTCGGTCTGACTTGCGCCCCACCATAACGAACACAGTGAAAATTCCACCCGTGACATGACGCCATTCCTGTTTTTCGCTGCGGTTTTTTTCACCGCCCTGATCTCGGCGGTGTTCGGGATGGCCGGCGGGCTCATCCTCATGGGCGTGCTCGCCGCGCTCTATCCGGTGGCCGGCGCCATGGTCGCCCATGGCCTGATCCAGAGCGTCTCCAACGGCTGGCGGGCGGTGCTGCTTCGCCGTTTCATCCTATGGCGGACCGTCGCGCTGTTCGCCGCCGGGTCGGCTGTTGCGGCGGCGGCGCTGGCGTTTGTTTCGGTCACGCTGGAAAAGCCGGTGCTGTTTGTTGTGCTGGGCCTGGTCCCGCTTCTGGTCTGGATTCCCAAGGACCGGTTCGCGCTGGACGCCCGGCGGGTGGTGGACGGGATCGCCGGCGGCGTACTGGTCACCGGCCTTAATGTGGTGGCCGGCGTGTCGGGTCCATTGCTGGACGTGTTTTTCCAGCAGGTGGACGCCGACCGGCGCTCTGTCGTGGCCACCAAGGCCGCCACACAGGTTCTCTCCCACGCGGTGAAGATCGCCTATTATGCCGGCGCAGCGTTTTCCCTTGCTGACGCGCCGCCGCTCTGGATGCTGGCGCTCGCCGTCCCGCTCTCCATCGCCGGCACGACGATCGGCGCGCGCGTGCTGGAGCGGATGAGCGACGGGCGTTTCCGCGCCTGGACGAAATGGATCGTGACCGGCGTGGGCGCGGTCTATGTCCTCAGAGGCCTGCTTCTGCTGGCAAGCGGATAACGTATGACGGCGATTGTCAGACGGGGATCAAGGCAGGCCTTGCTAGAACAGGACGATCATCGCCCGGGCCCGGGCGGCGCAGGACGATGCTCTGGACGGTGAGGGGATACGCAATGAAAGCTTTCCAACTCGTGGCGGCGCTGGCCGTTCTGACGGCCCCGCTCGCCGCGCCGGCCTGCGCCCAGATCGGCGCCTCGGAGATGGCCCAGGCCGAGCCCATGTCGTCAGAGCTGGCGGCGTCCGATTCCATGCCCACCGAAATCGTCACGCCGGACGCCTTCGTCACCGCGCTTCAAGGCGCGCGCATCCGCATGTTCTATGACGGCATCGGCCAGGACTTCCTGTTCGAGCTGCAGGACCGCGATGTCGCCGATCTGTTCAGCTACGGCTTCCCGCCGCCGGACCGCTCCATCGGCCAGTCCGACATCGTGGTGGTGGTGCGCGAGGACTGGCCCGCCCTGGTGACCGCCTGGGACAGCGTGGGAATTCCCGCGATCACCGGCTCCATCCGCCCCTACGCCATGGTGGCGGCCGGCGCGCCCCATGTTTCTGTGACCAGTGTGACCGCGCCGGGCGGCCATACGATCCGCGTCTATAACTTTGTCCGCACCGCCGAGGGCGAGGTGCAAAGCGAGCGCTGCATGGCCCGCCAGGTGATCAACGACACTTATGCGGGCCTTGATGAAAGCCGCTTCAACTCCTTTGAATGCTCACGCGCCCTGCGCTGAGGTCACGGCCGGGCGCCCGACGGCGAAAGCCGTCGAAACGCCTCGAAACAGATCGTGACGGGCGAGCGCGCGGTGCGTGGCTTAAGAGGGCTTTGCGCCTGACCGGGAGCTGACATGGACCTGACCTCCGCCACTCTCTCCAACGCGTTCGTGCGGCTTGAACCGCTGGAGCAGCGCCACCGCGAGCCGCTGCGCCTGCTGGCGGCTGATACCTCGCTCTGGGTGCAGACCAGCCTGAACGCCAGCATGCATTTTGATCCCTGGTTCGAAGCCATGCTGGCCGCCAGCGCCAGCGGTGCGCAGATCAGCTTTGCGGTCTTCGACAGGCGCCGGGTCGCCTATGCCGGCCATACCGGATTTCTGGCGATCGCGCCGGACCATGACCGGGTGGAGATCGGCTGGACCTGGTACGGGGCGGCGTTTCATCAAAGCCATGTGAACCCGGCGGCCAAACGCCTGCTTCTGGCCCACGCCTTTGCCGCCGGCGCCGCGCGGGTGGAGCTGAAGACGGGCGACCAGAATTTGCGCTCCCAAGGCGCCATGGAAAAGCTTGGCGCCGTGCGCGACGGCGTGTTGCGCAGCCACACCCGCACCTGGACCGGCGCGCGCCGCGACAGCGTCTTCTATTCTATCCTGGCCGATGAATGGCCCGGCGTGCGCGACCGGCTGGACGCTCGGCTTCTGGCGCTGACCAGCTTTGACATCGCCGAAGATGACCCGGCGGCGCCCGACGTGACCGCGCTTCTAAGGCGCCATCTCGCCTTCACCGCGCAAGCCTCGCCAGAGGGGACCTGTTTTGCGCTGGACGTGGAGGGCCTGAAAGCGGGCGGCGTCACCTTCTGGACGGCGCGCCAGGACGGCGCCGTGCTCGGCTGCATCGCCGTGAAGGCGGGCCATCTGGAGCCAGATCACGGCGAGATCAAGAGCCTGCACTGCGCCGCCGAAGCGCGCGGGTGCGGCGTCGGGACGGCGCTGATCACCACCCTTGTGGAGCACGCCAGACAGGACGGCCTCACCCGTCTCAGCCTTGAAACCGGACGCTCGGACGGCTTCGCGCCGTCGCGCCGGCTCTATGAAGCCATGGGCTTTGAAGCCTGCCCGGCGTTCGGTCAGTATAAGGAAGATACCTTCAGCTATTGCATGACGCGGACGGTGTAGGACGGCTCAAAGCCGGACCTCACGCGGTCATCGCCGATGGCTTTTAGCGCGCGGGGCACGGAGACATTCATGGTGGCCATGGCGCATTTCCTTCAATAGTTGGCAAATATTGCCATCAATCGCGCCAGCAGGAAAGGCTGGGGCGTCATCCCCTCTGATCACCGCGCTGAGCCTGATATGGAGCTTCGCCCCGCCGCGAGCCGTTGCCCGGATGACGCGGCGCCATGAGGTGCGTCATGAACGCATTCGGATCAATCACCAGCGCCGGCTTCGCCGCGACGGCGATGACCTATGGTCCGGCGCGCATGGGCTTTGGGCTGTTTCTCAATTCTCTGCGCGCGCATTTCCAGATGGACGCCGGGACCGCCGGCCTGATCTCCGCTCTGGGGTTTTCCGGCTTCCTGCTGGCTTTGCCCGCCGGCTATGTCCTGGCGGCGCGGGCGGGACCGCGGACGCCGGTCGTCATCGGGCTCGCTTTCGCGGCGGCCGGGATGGGCGTGATCGCCGCGGCGCAGGGCGTTGTGATGCTCACCGCAGGCGCGGTGCTGGCCATGTCCAGCGCCGGATTTTCCTGGACGCCGTTCAACGCCGCCGCCCACCGCCATCTGGGCGACACCGAGCGCCCCGACGCCCTCTCCATTATCAGCACCGGGACCAGCGCCGGGATCGTGACCGCGGCGCTGGCCGCGCTGGGGCTCGCCGCCGCAGGCCTGTCCTGGCGCATCGCATGGGCGGGATTCGCGCTGGCTGCGGCGCTGGCCATGGCGGCGGCTGTCGTGTTGCTGAGCGGCGCCGAGTGCGGGCCGCGCGCGCAGGCCGGCGCGCCGCGCCGCCTGGTTTCGCGGCGGGCCGGGCCGCTTTACCTTGTGGCGCTCGCCTTCGGCGCGGCGAGCACGGTCTACATGTCCTTCGCCGCAGACCGGATCGCGCGTGCGGGCGGCGTTCCAGGCGCGCCGGACGCCGCCGCCTCCGGCGTGCTGTTCGCCATTTTCGGAATTGCGGGACTGGCCGGTCTGATCACCGGGCGCTTGGGCAAGCAGCTTGGGGTCAGCTGGCTGTTGCGGGTCCTGTTCGCCGGCTGCGCGGCGTCGTTCGCGCTGATCGCACTCGCCCCGGGCTCGCTGGCTGCGGTGCTCGCCTCAGCCGCCCTGCAGGGCGCGTTCGTGATGATGATCAGCGCCACGCTCGCCTTCTGGTCGGAGCGCCTGTTTTACGATCTGCCGTCCATGAGCTTCACCGCCGCGCTTCTGGCCGCCGCCTGCGGCGCGGTGCTGGGTCCGCTTCTGGCGGGCTACGGCGCGGACGCGTTCGGGTTCACCGCGTTGTTCACCACCCTGGCGGCGGGGTGCGGGGCGTTCGCCCTGCTCATCCCGCCGCGCATGCCCGGCGCGCCGAGTGTTTAAGCGCGGCGACGCAGGAGGGGCCGGGCCACCCGGCGATACAAGCATTCAGCGCTCATCAAAACCCGGTGGAAGCTGGCGCGCATGAAGAATGCGCACCACGGTCAACGTGACGTCGTCGGCGCGATAGAAGATGCGGTGGCTTTTGAGGTGATCACCCGAACCGATCCACCCTCGGCGAGCGTGCCCGCCAGCGGAAACTCGGCGGCGAGCCTCACCGCGGACTGGATTGTCTGAGCGTAACGCCGTGCCCCGGCGACACCGAATTCCTGCGCGCCGTACCGGGTGAGCTGGTTGAGGTCCGCCAGGGCGGCGGCGGCGTATTCAATCCGGAGCGCCAAGGCGCTTCGCCTCATCGAGGGCCCCTTCCATGACCTCCTCGAACGTCTTTTCGCTGATCGGGCTGTCCAGGCCTTCCTGGATCAGCCGGTCGAACTCGGCCCATTTGCGCTTGGCGTCGGCGTCCTTGCGGATCAAGTCGCGGACATAGTCGCTGGCGCTGGCGTACTCGCCCGACGCCACGCGGTCGTCGACCACGGACTTCAGGGCTTGGGGCAGGGAGCCGTTCATCGTGGCCATGGCGGCGTTCCTTCGATCTATGGCAGATATTGCCATAGATCGGGCGCCGCTGAAAGCGCCGCCCGTCGGCGCCGAACACGCATCGCGGCGCAAGCGGCGAGACAGCGCAGCTGTTCCCTTAAGCGCTCAGCTCGATGTCGTAGGTTTCGATCACCGGGTTGGCCAAGAGCTTGTCGCACATCTGGGCGACGCGCTTGTGGGCCTCTTCGGCGTCGGCGGTGTTGAGATCGATCTCGATCAGCTTGCCCTGGCGAACCGCGGCGACTTCGTCAAAGCCCAGATGGGTTAAAGAGCCGGCGACGGCCTGGCCCTGGGGATCAAGGACGCCGGGTTTGAGATAGACGTGGACGCGCGCTTTCATGACACCTGCTCGTCGTTTGCGTTCTGGCCGGCCTCGCGCATGATGCCGAGGCGCCGCGCCACTTCGGCGTAGGCCTCGGTGACATTGCCAAGGTCGCGGCGGAACCGGTCCTTATCCATTTTTTCGTTCGTGTCCATGTCCCAGAGGCGGCAGCTGTCCGGGCTGATCTCGTCGGCCAGGATGATGCGCGGCTCGTCGTTCTGGTCGTAGACCCGGCCGAACTCCAGCTTGAAGTCCACCAGACGGATGCCCACCGCCGAGAACAGGCCGGAGACGAAATCATTCACCCGCAACGACATGGCCAGCATGTCGTCAATGTCCTGGGTGGTGGCCCAGTTGAACGCCGTGATGTGCTCTTCGGACACCATGGGGTCCTCCAGCGCGTCGTCTTTGTAATAGAACTCCACGATGGAGCGGGGCAGCGGATCGCCCTCGGTCAGGCCGAATCGCTTCGCGATGGAGCCGGCCGCCACGTTGCGCACCACCACTTCGAGGGGGATGATCTCCACCTCGCGCACAAGCTGCTCGCGCATGTTCAGCCGCTTGATGAAATGGGTGGGCACCCCGATGCGGTTCAGGTGCTCCATGATGAATTCGCTGATGCGGTTGTTCAGGACGCCCTTGCCCTCCAGCACCGCTTTCTTCTGATTGTTGAAGGCGGTGGCGTCGTCCTTGAAATACTGGACGATGGTGCCCGGTTCCGGGCCCTCATAAAGGATCTTGGCCTTGCCTTCGTAGAGCTTTTTGCGGCGGGACATGCTTGCTCCGGTCTCGGGGCCGCGCCGGTCAATCGTTGCGGGCGCCCCGTCGAGAAATGCGAAACGGCCCGCATCACGGGCCGCTACAAGCACACATGATACTCCCTCGCCCCAAGTCGCGGCAACCGCGCATGTGAGCGGGCGGGAGTCTTCTGCGGCGCGCCTTGCAGTTTCATTTGAACGCCCGCATCTGGAGCAGTACGTCTGGACGAAGAAACCGCAGATTCAGGAGGGTCCGCCATGCCGAGTTTTGACGATCGCGAGAAGGCTTACGAGAATAAATACGCCCACGAGCAGGAGCTGGAGTTCAAGGCGGCCGCGCGCCGCAACAAGCTTCTGGGGCTATGGGCCGCCCAGCTGATGGGTCTTGATGACGCCGAGGCCGCCGAATACGCCAAGGCGGTGGTGAAGGCCGATTTTGAAGAAGCCGGCCACGAAGACGTGTTCCGCAAGATCCGCGGCGATTTCGACGCCCGCGGGATCGAGCAGACCGACCACCAGATCCGCCACAAGATGGACCAGCTCCTGGAAGAAGCCCGCAAACAGGTGCGCGAGCAGAGCTAGGCGCACGGTTCGAAAATACGACAAGCCAGCGAGCCGGAGGATTTTCGTCGGCGCAGACCTCAACGAAACCCCTCCGGCCGCGCGACGTGTCAGCCGCACGCTCTTGATAGCGGCGGCGCGACGCCTTAAGCCTCGCCTCCGGTTTTCACCGTCGTACGGAGCATCCGCACATGTCGAACGTGGTGGTCGTCGGCGCCCAGTGGGGCGACGAGGGCAAGGGCAAGATCGTGGACTGGCTGTCCCACCGCGCCGACCTGGTCGTGCGCTTCCAGGGCGGCCACAACGCCGGCCATACGCTGGTGGTGGACGGGGTGACCTACAAGCTCTCCCTGATGCCCTCGGGCGTGGTGCAGAAAAAGCTCTCCCTCATCGGCAACGGCGTGGTGGTGGACCCCTGGGCGTTCATCTCCGAGATCGAGACCGTGCGCGCCCAGGGCGTGGACGTGACCCCCAAGCTGGTGCGCCTGGCTGAAACCGCTGCGCTGATCCTGCCGGTGCACCGCGAGCTCGACGCCCTGCGCGAGAACCGCGACGACGGCATGAAGATCGGCACCACGCGGCGCGGCATCGGCCCGGCCTATGAAGACAAGGTGGGACGGCGCGCCATCCGGGTCATCGACCTGGCCGACGAGACCCGCCTGAAAAGCCGCGTCACCGAGCTTCTCCATCACCATAACGCCCTGCGCCGCGGCTTCGGCGTGGAGGAGGCGAGCGCCGACGAGCTCATGGCCCAGCTCATCGAGATCGCGCCGAAAATCCTGCCCTATGCCGATCCGGTCTGGAAGACGCTGGATACGGCCATCAATGACGGCAAGAAAGTCCTGTTCGAGGGCGCCCAGGGCGCCTTCCTGGACGTGGACCACGGCACCTATCCCTTCGTCACCAGCTCCAACACCGTGGCCGGTCAGGCCTCGGCCGGCTCCGGCGTGGGTCCGGGCCGCGTCGGCTATGTGCTGGGCATCGTGAAAGCCTACACCACCCGCGTGGGCGAGGGACCGTTTCCCACCGAGCTCACCGACGAGGTGGGCAAGAGAATCGGCGAGCGCGGGCGCGAGTTCGGCACCGTCACCAGCCGCCAGCGCCGCTGCGGCTGGTTTGACGCCGTGCTGGTGCGCCAGAGCGCCAAGATCAACGGAATCAACGGCGTCGCCCTCACCAAGCTCGATGTGCTGGACGGGTTTGACGAGCTGAAGGTCTGCGTCGGCTACAAGCTCAATGGCGAGATGTATGACCGCCTGCCCGCCGGCGTCACCGCCCAGGCGAGCGTCCAGCCGGTCTATGAGACGTTTGAAGGCTGGCAGGGCTCCACCGCCGGCGCCCGCAGCTGGGCCGACCTGCCCGCCCAGGCGGTGAAATACGTGCGCCGCATCGAAGAGCTCATCGAATGCCCCGTCGCCCTCGTCTCCACCAGCCCCGAACGCGACGACGTCATCCTGATGCAGGACCCGTTCAAAACCTAGGGCGGGCCCTGGCGCTCAGATCACGCCGCGCCGTCGCATAATTTCATACCGGCGCGCGCGCCGCTCGTGCTAGGCTTCGTCCGACAGGACGGGGGACTTCCATGAGCGACAATCCGGCCTCACCGGCGGCGGCGGCTTCACCGACAGGGCGGGCCGAGCGCATCGATACGCTAGATATCGTACGCGGGTTTGCGCTGTTCGGCATCTTGCTCATGAATATCGTGGCCATGGGCTTGCCCGGCCAGGCCTATTTCAACCCGGCCGCGCTTGGCGAGCCGACGGCGGCGGAAACCACCACCTGGTTCATCACGCACAGCTTTTTCGAAGGCACGATGCGCACCCTGTTCTCCATGCTGTTCGGGGCGGGCTTCGTGCTTTTGCTCGACCGGCTCGACGCCAAGGGCCTCGGGATGGCCGGCGCCAAGATCTACATGCGCCGCATGCTGCTCCTGATGGTTTTCGGCCTCATCAATATCGGCCTTCTGGCCTGGTATGGCGACATCGTCTTCGCCTACGGGCTGTGCGGCGTTTTCCTGCTGGTGTTCTGGCGCGCCAGGTTGCGCGGTCTCATCGTCTGGGCGGCGATCTTCTTTGCAGCGACGACGCTCATGAATGCGGGCGGGGGCTACAAGCTGGGCCAGCTCACCGCGCCCTATGAAGCCGCCGTCGCAGCCCGCGAGGCCGGGGAAACCCTGAGCGAGGACCAGGAATCGGCCATTGAGGCCTATGAAGACATGACCGCCTACTTCAGCGCCGATCCGGAAGTGATCGCGGAGACTTACGAGACCTATGCGGACGGCTGGCTCGCAGTGGGCGCCAGCAATATGGGCGAGTATTTTGGCGAGTCGCTGGCTTTCTATGCGCCGTTTCACCTGTTTGATCCGCTGGCGGCGATGCTGCTTGGCATGATCGCCTTCCGCATCGGGCTTCTGCAGGGCGCCTGGGGGTGGAAGCCGGTGCTGGCCCTCACCGTGGGGGCGCTGGTGATCGCGGTCCCGGTGAATCTGCGCGAGACGCTGATGATCCAGGACGGCGGCTACAGCCCGGAGGCGATTTTCAACTCGCTTGCCACCTATGATCTGGGCCGCGTCTCCATGGCTCTGGCCTGGCTCGGAGCCTTCCTGCTTTTGTGCAAGAGCCCGCTCTTCGCGCTTCTCAAAGCCAGCGTCGGCGCCGTGGGCCGCATGGCGCTGACCAATTATCTGGGGCACTCGCTCATGGCCGCGATCCTGTTCATCGCCATGGGCTGGTATGGCGAGCTGGCGCGCAACGAGCTGTATATGGTGGTGGCCGCCATGTGGGTGGTGAACATCGTTTTCTCCATGGCCTGGCTCTCCGTCTTCGCCATGGGACCGGTGGAGTATCTGTGGCGCGCCGGAACCTATGGAAGCTGGCCGCGCCTTCTGAAAGGCAAGCCGGCCGCGCCGCAAACGCCGGCGCCGGCGCTGTAGCGCCTCACGCCCAGGCTTGCAGCGCCTCAGCCGCCGCCTCGTGCAGGAAGGCGTGGCGGCGGGCCAGGGCGTCCAGATCGCGTGAATAGCCGCCGCCCAGAACGCCCACCACTGGAATTCCGCGCTTCATCACCGCGTCGAACACCATGGCTTCGCGGGCGCGCAGGCCCTCATCGGTGAGGTCAAGAAGGCCCAGCCGGTCGTCCTGGTGCGGGTCCACCCCGGCGTTGAAGAAAACAAGATCGGGGCGGCTCGCCTCCAGCGCATCGTCCACCGCCTCGCGGGCGATCTTCAGATAGGCCGCGTCGCCGGTCCCGCGCTCCACGCCCACATCCAGGTCGGACATCGCCTTTCGGCGTGGCCAGTTCTGCTCGCAATGGACCGAGAGGGTGAAGACGCTTGCATCGTCTTCAAAGATCCGCGCGGTGCCGTCGCCCTGGTGAACGTCGAGATCAATCACCGCGATGCGCCGGGCGAGCCCTTCGGCCTGGATCAGCCGTGCGGCCACGGCCACATCGTTGAAGACGCAAAATCCCGCCCCGCCGTCGCGGCCTGCATGGTGGCTGCCGCCGGCGGTGTTGCAGGCCGCGCCATGCTCCAGCGCCAGGCGCGCCGCAAGCGCAGTTCCGGCCACCGCGCAGCGCGAGCGCATGGCCACCGGCGCGGTCATTTTAAACCCGATCACCCGCTCCAGCGCCGCCGGCACGCTATTGGTGAGCACCTGGCTCACATACTCAGGCGAATGGGCCAGCTGCAGCCAGGTCTCCGGCGCCGGGGCGGGCTGATGAAATCCGTCAAAATCGGCCACCAGCCCCAGCGCCACGCACCGCTCGGCCACCGCGCGAAATTTTCCCATGGGAAAGCGGTGCGTGGCCGGAACGTCGCGCGCCACATAGGCGGGATGGTGGATGATGGGGAGCATGGAGGCGAACTTAGATGGCCGAAGCCAGAGTTAAAGCCTCAAGTTAAACCCCTCAAAGAAAAGCCCTCGCACGCCTGCGCGCACGAGGGCTTTCCATGTCGAAGGCGGCGGGCCCTAGAAGTTCACCCGCCGGGCGGTCTGCAGACCGTCAAGCACGGCGCGCGCATCGTCGGCGGGCTTGCGCTTGCGCTTGTTCTGCGGCTGGTAGGCGAGCTGGGCGTGGGCTTCGCAATAGGCGGTCCCCAGGCCCGAACGCCGGCCACAGAAGCGGAACTCATTGTCGGACGGGTCGCCGATGGGCCATTTGCACATGCCCTCGCGCAGGGTCAGCACGGTGGCGTATTCGCCGTTGGCCATGCGCTTGGCTTCGGCCGGCGCCGTCAAGGGCGCGGCGGCCTGAACCTCGCGCGACGGGGCTTGCGCAGCGGCGGCGGCGGGTTTCGCCTCGCCCTGAGCCGCTTTTGCCATGGCGGGCTTGGCCGCACGCGGCGTCGCCGGACGGGCCGCCGGGCGGCGGGCCGGGCGCGAGGGCGCGGCGCGGCCCGAAAGCCCCAGCCGGTGCACCTTGCCGATCACCGCATTGCGGGTGACTCCGCCCAGGTGCTTGGCGATCTGGCTCGCGCTCAGACCGTCAGCCCACAATTTCTTCAGTGTTTCCACACGCTCGTCGGTCCAAGCCATGGCGGTGCGCTCCTCGCCTGCTACGCTGTCCATCCACAAAAAAGCGGTCGAATCTGCGAAATCTGACCGCCAGCCCTAGTGTCGGGTTCTTCCTGGAACCCAACATCTTGGGGCGCGACACAAGATAGAGTATCCAACTGGCTTCCGCGCACAAGGTGTTCCCAGCGCGCACCTGTGGATAGATGATTCGATTTCTGCACCCGGCGTGTGGATTTATCAAAAAAGCGCAGCTCCCATGGCGGACTCCGAGTAAGATCGGGGTCTCTGGAGGGGGCGGCTGGCGGGAAGCCTCAAGGGCGCGCTTGGGTCGGAGCGTGCTCGCCTCACGGCGGGATCAGCACGAACTTTCCCATATGGTGTTTTTCCTGAAACGCTGTCTGGGCCTCGGCGATCTGGTCAAGGCGATAGGCGGCCGCCAGCAAAGGCCGGATCTCGCCAGCTTCGATATAGGCGATCAGGTTTGGAAAGACCGGCTCGTCCCAGGCGGTGCAGCCGATCAGCGTGATGTCTTTGAGATAGAGATCGCGCATGTCCAGATCGACGATGGGTCCGGCGATGGCCCCGGACGAGGCGTAGCGCCCGCCGCGCCGCAGCAGTTTCAGCATCGTGGGAAAGCCGGGGCCCGCCACATTGTCGATGACGACATCCACACTGTCCGGGCCGAGCGCGCGCAGCAGATCATCGTCGCGGGTGAGCACCGTGTCTGCGCCAAGGTTCGACAAATCCTCGCGCTTTGACGCGCTGGTGACGGCGATCACTTGAGCGCCGCGCCGCTTGGCCAGCTGAACGGTGGCTGATCCCACGCCCCCGGATGCGCCCTGCACCAGAACACGCCTGCCGGCCTCGACGCCGGCGCGGTGAAGCATGTTCTCCGCGGTGCCATAGGCGCATGGGATCGTCGCCAGCTCGGCGTCGCTCCAGTCACAGTCCACGGCGAAGACTTCGTCCGCAGGGACTTTGACGAATTGCGCAAACGCGCCGTCAAAATCCGAGCCCATCCACACCGTGTCCATCCGCGCAAAGCCGTGTTCGCGCATGCAGGCGCGCACCAGAACGCGCCGGCCGATCAGGCTTTGGCCGCCCCCATCGACACTTTCGCCGACGCTCACCACTTCGCCGCAGCAATCGGTCCCTTGAATGAAAGGAAAGGGCGTCGCCGCGTTCCAGCCGCCATCGGGCCGCTCGCCGTCATCGCTTGTGGCCTGCGTGCCTTGTGTGACCGATGAGGAATACCAGCCGAGCCGTGTGTTGATCTCGGTGTTGTTCACGCCGGCGGCGAGCACTTTCAAGAGCACCTCGCCCGGGCCGGGGACCGGCCGGGGCGCCAGCCTGTATTCAAGCTTGTCATAGCCGCCGGTTCCAGTGGTCACCACCGCCCACATCTGCTCGGCTGCGTCAGCCTGGCGTCCCTGCATCCGCCGTCCTCTTTTGAATGCTTGCGGTTTTTCCAAGTGCAACCGGCCAGGCCGCGCCCGTCCGCCTCACCGTCTGTGGGCGCGGTATAAGAAAAAGCCCCGGCCGTTTCCAGCCGGGGCTCGTCTTGTCCGCGCCGCGCCGCCTATTGGCAGGCGAGGCATTCGTCGTAATCGGTGGGCGCGGCCTGCTCCATGCTGGTCACGATGTCGGACTTGTCGCTGGAGCCGGCGTAGGCGGCGCGCTGGATTGATTTGGAGCGGCAGTAATACAGCGACTTCACGCCGCGCTCCCACGCCGTCCAGTGCAGCATGTGCAGATCCCACTTATTCACGTCGCCGGGCAGGAAGATGTTCAGCGACTGGGACTGGCAGACATAGGGCGTGCGGTCGGCGGCGTGCTCGATCACCCAGCGCTGGTCCAGTTCAAACGCGGTCTTGAACAGCGCCTTCTCGTGCTCGTCCAGGCACTCCAGATGCTGCACCGAGCCCTCATGCTCCAGGATGGAGGACCACAGCTCCGCGGTGTTCTCGCCCTTCTCGTCCAGCACTTTTTCCAGATACGGGTTCTTCACGGTGAAGGAGCCCGACAGGGTCTTGTGCGTGTAGACATTGGCCGGGATCGGCTCGATGCCCGCGCTGGTGCCGCCGCAAATGATCGAGATCGAGGCGGTGGGCGCAATGGCCAGCTTGTGGGAGAAGCGCGCCTTCACCCCGTTCTCGGCCGCGTCCGGGCAGGCGCCGCGCTCTTCGGCCAGCTTCACCGAGGCTTTGTCGGCTTCCTGGCGGATATGCTGGAACAGGCGCTTGTTCCAGGCCTGGGCCATGGCGCTTTCAAACGGCACGTTCATCTGCTGCAGGAAGGAGTGGAAGCCCATCAGGCCCAGACCCACCGAGCGCTCGCGGAAGGCGGAGTATTTGGCGCGCTCCATCTCGTCGGGCGCGCGGTCGATGAAGTCCTGCAGCACGTTGTCGAGGAAACGGAAAATGTCCTCGATGAAGCGCTCGTCATCCTTCCACTCGAGATATTTCTCGGCGTTGAGCGAGGACAGGCAGCACACCGCGGTGCGGTCGATGCCCATATGGTCGACGCCGGTGGGCAGCATGATTTCCGAGCACAGATTGGACTGGCGCACCTTCAGGCCCAGCTTGCGCTGGTGGGCGGGCAGATTGTTGTTCACCGTGTCGGAGAAGATGATGTAGGGCTCGCCGGTCTGCAGGCGCAGCTCCAGGATTTTCTGCCACAGCTTGCGCGCGCTGATGGCCTTGACCACTTCGCCCGATTTCGGCGAACGCAGATCGAAGTCCTCGTCGGCGCGCACCGCCTCCATGAAGGCGTCGGTGATGTTCACGCCGTGGTGCAGGTTCAGGCTCTTGCGGTTGAAATCGCCCGACGGCTTGCGGATTTCCAGAAACTCTTCGATTTCCGGGTGGTGCACGTCCAGATACGCCGCAGCCGAACCGCGGCGCAGCGAGCCTTGCGAGATCGCCAGGGTGAGGGAGTCCATCACCCGGATGAAGGGGATGATGCCCGAGGTCTGACCGTTCTGGCCGACTTTCTCGCCGATGGAGCGCACGCCGCCCCAATATGTGCCGATGCCGCCGCCATTGGAGGCCAGCCAGACGTTTTCCGTCCAGGTGCCCACGATGTCGTCCAGGGAATCGGCCACCGAGTTCAAAAAGCACGAGATCGGCAGGCCGCGCTCGGCGCCGCCATTGGACAGCACCGGGGTGGCCGGCATGAACCACAGGCGCGACATGTAATCGTACAGGCGCTGGGCGTGCTCGATATCGTCGGCGTAGGCCGTGGCGGCGCGGGCGAACATGTCCTGATAGGACTCGCCGGGCAGAAGATAGCGATCGACCAGGGTCTTCTTGCCGAAATCGGTCAGAAGATCGTCGCGCGAAGGATCCGTGACCACCTTTTCGACAAGGCGCAGATTGACCGCTTTCGGCTTGCCGCGCGGCCCCTCTGCAGGGCGGGCGCCGGCCGGGCTCGTCGAATGGGCGTTATCAAAAGGCGTCATGTCTTCGTCCTTCCAGCTGCGCACAGCTTGGGTGTCTGCGGTGGCGCTAACCCCCGCGCGCGGCGTGAGAAAACCTATTTGTGGTGCACGGCCCCCGAGGAACCGCAACATATAGTGCTCGCGGTGGTCCGGGCCGTCAACGCCCCAAACCCGCTCAAACGCGCTTTTTTGGTAAAGAAAGTCTTACCTCAAAACCGTCCGCGCCCGGAGTCGTTAAGGACTCTGGACGATGGGTAAACCTGCTTTTCCTGTGGATAGATGACGGCCGGACTGCAGCGTCTTTTACGAACCGTTTTACGCGCGATCGGGCGCGTTGCTCACCTCAAGCGCGGCGTAGCGGGCGAGACCCGCATGGCGGCTGGCAATGACGGCCCGCACCGGCTCGAAGGCCCGCGCCTCGGCCAGCGATTTCGCCGCGATGAGCGAGTCGGCCATGAGCCTCGCGCCGCCGCTATCGCTCACCAGCCGCGTGTCGCAGCCGGGGCGGGTCCAGGCGCCGGTGCGTGGTTCGAATCGGTAGAGCGAGGCCAGCCGATCGCCGAACCGCGCCAGCTGCGCCACCGCCTCGATGAGATACTCGCGCTCGGCCGCGCTCATGGACCAGTGCAGGCTGACCCGCACCCAGCCGGGGCGCAGCCCCGCATATCCGTCCAGCACGGCGGCCCGGTGCGCCTGCGTCTCGTCGCCGGTAAGCCCCAATATATGGTGTCCATAGGGCCCGGCGCAGGAACAGCCCGCCCTTGCCTGAATCCCGTAGAGATCATTGAGCAGGCGCGCGGCGAGCTTGGGGTGGAGCGGATCACCGCCGCCAGGCCGCAGGATCAGGCTCACCAGCCCGATTCGCCGCAGCGGATCGGGCGAGCCCAGAATCTCCACGCCCTCAAGGCTCGACCAGGCGCTTAAGGCCGCCTCCAGATGGGCGTGCTCGCGCGCTTCAATCTCGTCCCAGCCGACACGGCGCAGGAGATCCAGCGCTTCGGCGGTTCGCAGCGCCTGGGGCAGGCCCGGCGTCCCGGCCCGCTCGCGCGCCTCCATGTCGGCGATGAAATCATGGCTGTCCGGCGTAACATAGCGCACCGTGCCGCCGCCGCTCACCGACGGGGCGAGATCGCCGCGATAGAGCGCCTTGGCGATCACCAGCACGCCGCCCGCGCCCGGCCCGCCGATCATCTTGTGGGGTGAGAACGACACCGCATCCGGCGCCGCGTCCGGGTCCTCAGGGCTCATGTCGACGGGCAGATAGGGCGCGCTCGCCGCCGCATCGAGGCATAATATGGCGCCGTTCGCGTGGAGCAGGCGCGCAAGCGCCGCCACATCGGTCTTCACCCCCGTGACGTTGGAGGCCGCCGAGAACGCGCCGATCTTGCGCCGCCCCTCAAAGCGGGGCTCGGCGAGCTTTCCCGCCAGGTCCTCAAGATCAATCCCGCCGTCCTCGCCAAGACCGATGGAGACGGTCTCCGCCAAGCTTTCACGCCAGCCCAGTTCGTTGGAATGGTGCTCATAAGGCCCGACAAACACCACCGGCCGCGCCGCCATGAGGCTTTCCCGCACGGCGTCTCTAAGGGCCGGGTCCAGCGTCTCTTCCAGAAACGCCCGCGTCGCCGGGGGCAGGGCCACGCCCAGAATCGCCTGCAGGCGCGCAATCGCCCCGGTGGCGCCGGCGCCGTCCAGGATCAGCGCGTGCTCCGCGCCGGCGTTCACCGCCCGCTTGATCCGCGCACACGCGCCGTGCAGCGCCGCCGTCGCCGCGCACCCGGTGGCGCTGTCTTCGTTATGGGGGTTGGCGTAAAGCGCCAGCTGCGCGTCCACCGCATCGTCCACCAGCGCGCAGGGCCGGCCCGACGCGCCGTAATCGGCATAGATCAGCGGGCGCGCGCCAAACCCCGTCTCGATGACCGCATCCTGCCCGCGAATCGCCGTGCGCACCGCCTCCACGGTCAGGCGCGCAGTATCCGATGCGATGGGCGAGATGGCGGCGGGCGAGGTCATGGCGGTCTCTCTCTGGCGTGATCGCCATCCTGCCATGGCCGATGGGGAGAGTGTCGCCAATTTTCATGGACTTCTGGTCAGTTTCTGGTGATTTTCACCACGATTAATGCTGGAGGAAAATATGGATGACTATGACCGCGCCCTATTGAGGGCGATTCAAACCGACGCTGACCGCACGGTCCAGGAGCTCGCCGACGCCATCGGCCTGTCGGCGACGCCCACCGCCCGGCGTCTGAAACTGCTGGCCGAGCGCGGGCTGATCGAAAAGACGGTGAGCCTGTTAAGCGCGCAGGCTTTGGGCCTTCGCACCACACTGTTCATCTTCGTGCGCACCAGCCGCCATGACGAAGCCTGGCTGAAGCAATTCTCGCAAGGCGTCGCGCGCATGCCCGAAGTGGTGGAATTCTACCGCATGGGCGGCGAGATCGATTACCTGTTGAAAATCGTCCTGCCGGAAATCAGCGCCTATGACGCGGTCTATAAACGCCTGATCGCCGTGGCCCCCCTGGCCGACGTCTCCGCAGCCTTCGCCATGGAGGCCATCAAGAACACCACTGAATTGCCGATTCCGTCTAGCTAGTCGGGTCCCGGTTTCATCCCCGGACAAAGGTCCGGGGGGAAGACCGGGATCTACAGCGCTCAAAGAATTAAACGCTKGACCAGCCCCGCCGCCGGCTCRGCGTTTCACGGGTCGAGCGCCGCAGATCCCGGTCTCGCCCCCGGCAGACGCCGGGGATCGAACCGGGACCCGATGTCTCTGATGTTTTTCACCNTCACCGGKTCCCGGTTTCATCCCCGGACGAAGGTCCGGGGGGAAGACCGGGATCTACAGCGCTCAAAGAATTAAACGCTKGACCAGCCCCGCCGCCGGCTCAGCGTTTCACSSGTCRAGCGCCGYAGATCCCGGTCTCGCCCCCGGCAGACGCCGGGGATCGAACCGGGACCCGATGTCTCTGATGTTTTTCACCTCACCGGKTCCCGGTTTCATCCCCGGACGAAGGTCCGGGGGGAAGACCGGGATCTACAGCGCTCAAAGAATTAAACGCTKGACCAGCCCCGCCGCCGGCTCAGCGTTTCACGGGTCGAGCGCCGCAGATCCCGGTCTCGCCCCCGGCAGACGCCGGGGATCGAACCGGGACCCGATGTCTCTGATGTTTTTCACCNTCACCGGKTCCCGGTTTCATCCCCGGACGAAGGTCCGGGGGGAAGACCGGGATCTACAGCGCTCAAAGAATTAAACGCTKGACCAGCCCCGCCGCCGGCTCAGCGTTTCACGGGTCGAGCGCCGCAGATCCCGGTCTCGCCCCCGGCAGACGCCGGGGATCGAACCGGGACCCGATGTCTCTGATGTTTTTCACCNTCACCGGKTCCCGGTTTCATCCCCGGACGAAGGTCCGGGGGGAAGACCGGGATCTACAGCGCTCAAAGAATTAAACGCTGGACCAGCCCCGCCGCCGGCTCAGCGTTTCACCCGTCAAGCGCCGTAGATCCCGGTCTCGCCCCCGGCAGACGCCGGGGATCGAACCGGGACCCGCCTTAATCCAGATACTGGCGGCGGAGCTGCTCGCTCAGGGCGGCGCCGCGGGTGGCGAGGCGGCGTTCGGCCAGCTCGGCTTCGGCGCCGCAGCGGGTGCGGCTTCTCTGCTGGGACTGGAAGCCTTCATTGAAGCTGGCGATCAGCCGGTCGCGGTGGCCGCCGCGGGTGGGCGCTTCGTGTTGCAGCAGCTCCAGCATGGTGTCGCGCCAGACCTGGGCGTCGCGGCCCGAGCACGTGTAGTCGATATAGTGCAGCTCGCCGATCACGCCGGCCAGCGCCTCCACCGGATAGGGATCGGCGCTCTGGGCGAGCGCGGGCGCCGCGCAGACGGACAGGGCGAGGGCGGCGAGGGCGGATTTTGCGGATCGGATCAGGGCCATGGCTGACGATCTAGCTCTGCTTCGCGGCGGGATTTTGACCAAGCACCGCGCGCGACGCGTCCAGCGCCTGGCGGGTCTTGTCCCAGTTCAGCGCTTTCAGCGCGTCGTCATACCCCATGAAGCGGGCGTCGCGTGCGTCATCGCCGGCGCGCGGCTCGCCGGCGAGCCAGCGCGCGGCGTAGTCGACCATGACGAAATGACCGTGCTCGCTGATGTTTTCGAACACGTCGATGAGGCCGACGATCCCGGCGGTGGTTCCGGTCTCCTCCAGCAATTCGCGATGGGCCGCCGCCTGCAACGCCTCGCCGGGCTCCACGCGGCCGCCGGGCACCGACCACTGGCCTTCAAAGGGCGGTTTGCCGCGCCGGATCAGCAGCACCTCCTCGCCGCGCCACACGACGAGGCCGACGCCCAGCGTGATTTTGGGCGCGGGGGCGGCGTTTGAACCGGTCACCGGCTTGACGCGCGGACGGGGCGGGGGAGAGTCGGTGTCATGTGCGGACGCTACGTCATTTCCCTCACCCTCGACCAGCTCTCCGGCCTGTTCGAGATCCCGGAGTCCATCAATGGCCGGATCAATCTGGCCGCCAACTGGAACGCCGCGCCGACGCAGGCGCTTCCCATCGTGCGCCGGGGGCGAGAGGGAGACATGCGCCTGTCCCAGGTGCGCTGGGGGCTGGTCCCCCACTGGTCGAAGACCGGGCCGGACAGCTCAAAACCCCTGATCAACGCCCGCGCCGAAACCGCCGCCGAGAAGCCCACCTTCCGTCAGGCCCTGAAGCGGCGGCGCGCGCTGGTCCCGGCGGACGGGTTTTATGAATGGGCGAAAACCGATGACGGCAAGCAGCCTTACTTCATCACCCGCACCGACGGCGCGCCTTTGGTGTTCGCGGGGCTGTGGGAGCGCTGGGGGGAGGGCGATGAGACGGTGGACAGCTTTGCGATTCTCACCGCCGCGGCCAACGCCGACATTTCTCACCTGCACCATCGCTGCCCGGTGATGATCGCGCGCGAGGGATTTGCAGACTGGCTGGACCCGGACACCGACCCGCAGCCCTTTCTGGTCCCGCCCGCCGATGGGACGCTCACCGCGCGCAAGGTCTCCACCCGCGTCAACAAGGTCGCGGAGAACGACGAGTCGCTGCTCAATCCGCTTTGATCATGTCCCGCTTCAGGCCCGGCAAGCCCACCGCAAGCGTGAGCGCGCGCGCCGCATAGTAGAGCAGGAAAGCGAGCCAGAGCCCGCTGACGCCCAGCAGGGGCCGCAGGGTGAAATCCAGCGCCAGATAGATCGCAAGCGCAGCCACCATGGCGTTGCGCATCAGGGCCCCTTGCGTCGTGCCGATCATCAGCCCGTCCAGCTGCCAGCTGGGCCAGCCCACGATGGGCACCAGCGCGCACCAGATAATCGCCGCTTCGGCGGCGGCGCGCGCCGCCGGATCGTCGGTCATGGCGGCGATGAAGCTCTGCCCGGCCAGGAGAAAGCCCAGCCCCAGCAGCAGCGCGCACGCGGCGGCGAGCTCGCTGGTGAGCCGGAAGGCGCGTTTCAGGCGCGGCCAGTCTTTCGCGCCGGCGGCCCGGCCGGTTTCGGCCTCGGCCACATGGGCGAAGGCGTCCAGAAAGAAGGCCGAGACCGAGATGAACTGCAGAAGGATCGCATTGCCCGCCAGCACGTCCGCGCCTTCGCGCAGGCTGGCCTCGTTAAACCAGTAGAAGCCTGCAAGGAGTGCGAGCGTGCGCAGGAAGATGTCGCGATTGACCGCGAACAGGCGGATCAGGCGTCCGCGGTCCAGAAGCTGGGCGCGCCCCGGCCTTGAGCGCGCTTTGAGAACGCCGAACGCGATGACGGCGCCGGCGGCGAGCTGGATCCACTGGGCCAGCGCGCTGGCCGCGCCGACGCCCGCGACGCCGAGATCCAGGCCCAGAACAAACCAGAGCGAGAAGCCGGCGTTGGCTGCATTGAGCACGATCTGCAGCACCAGCGCGCGGCCGGTGAGGCCCAGCCCGATGAGCCAGCCATAGAGGGCGAATCCGGCAAGCGCCGCCGGCGCGCCCCAGATGCGGGCGTCGAAATAGGCGCGCGCCCCGGCCTCCACCTCCGGCCCGCCGGAGAAGGCCATAAGGATCACCGGCGCCAGCACGCCTTGCAGCATCAGCAGGATCAGGCCCAGCGCCGCGCCCACGCCTGCGCCGCGCCACAGCACAGCGGCGGTCTCGCCCGGCTCGCCCGACCCGTCGGCCTGGGCGGCGAGCGCCGTGGTGCCCATGCGCAGAAAGCCCAGCGACCAGTAAAGCGCGTTGAAGATCAGCGTGCCCAGCGCCACCGCCGCGATGGCCTGCGCCGAGCCGGTATTGCCGATGACCGCAAGATCCACCAGCCCCACCACCGGCGTGGCGATATTGGCGCCCATGATCGGCGCCGCGCGCTTTAGAAGCGCCATGCGGGTGAGGCCGGGCATGGGCGCACGCGGGGGGCCGGGGGAGGGGCTGGGAGGGGAGGCGGGGTCGGTCATGGCGCGGACTTAGCGCGCCCGGCGCGGTTTGTCTGCGGGGGCTGGCGATAGCTCAGTCCCCCGCGAGCGCCTCACCCAGAGCTTCGCCGGACGTCCAGGCGTGCTCGGCGCGGCCGCCAAGGCGCCAGTCGCCGCCGGCGCCCACCGTGCCGGTTTCATCCAGGATCATTGCCGAGCCGGCCGCTGTCTTCACCTGGGCGTAGCGCCAGCGATGGGCGGCGCTGTAAACCGGCGCCGGCATGGCGAAGCGCACGAACGCCTCCTCGCACAGCAGGCGCGCCACCGTGTCCGGATCGTCCTCCAGGAGCCCCGCCGACCAGTCGGGCGAGGCCTGGATCACGATGGCTTCTTGCTCGTCGCGCCCCGGACGGCTGGCCATGCGCGTCATCCATCGGATCCCGCCGCCATAGATCTGCGCGCCGTCGAACCCCGGCTCGAACGGTGCGTCCAGCAGCGCCATCACCGTCCAGCACGGCGTGATCTCCACGGCGTGGGCGGCGGTGATGATCTCTGGAAAATCACCGTCGGAAAGGGCGAGAAACTCAATCAGCTGCTCCGGCGGCAGGGTAAGGGCGACCCGCTCGAACGGGCCTTCGGTGCGGCCGTCCTCGAACACCACCGTCCAGGCGCCGGGCCGGCCCTTCAGCTTGCGCGCCCGGCGGCCGAACTGCGGCTCCAGACCTTCAAGCGCCGCGCGAACCAGCGTGTTCATGGCCGGCGCGCCGACCCAGCGCGGCTTGTCGCGCAGAAGCTCCAGATTGGCGTAGCGATCAATGGAGACCAGGCGCCCGGTCCACAGCGCCGCGTGGCCCTGTTGCTCGGCGTTCTCCAGGAAGGTCTCAAAGCTTTGCGTCTGGGCGGTGACGAACTGCGCGCCGTGATCAAAGCGCACCTCGCCCAGCGGGGTCTGCACGCGCTTGGTGGACATGCGCCCGCCCGGCCCGCGCCCCTTGTCGAACAAGACCGGCTCGGCCCCGCCCGCCTTGAGGCGGCGCGCCGCCGCCGCGCCCGCCAGTCCCGCTCCGATCACCGCTGCGCGCATGTGCTCTTTCGCCCCTGTGCGATGGCCCCCGCCCGCTCTAAGTCTCTCCATATGGAGTCGAAAATGCAAAAAACGACTGAACAAGAACAGCTAACGCGCGATGAACCGGGCGGGCAAGACGGCCCCACCGTGTTTTACGACGGGTCCTGCCCGCTGTGCCGGGCCGAGATCGGGCTTTATCAACGCCTCAACGCGCAAGCCGCGTTCGTCGACATCTCCAATGGCGAGGGCGCGCCGGAGGAAATCGGCTGCGCCGCAGCCATGAAGCGCTTCCATGTGCGCCGCGCTGACGGGGCGCTGCTCTCCGGCGCGGCTGCGTTCGCCGAGCTGTGGAAGGCGACGCCGGGGTTCTGGCGTCCGCTGGGCCATGTGGCCGCGCTGCCGCCCTTTGTCTGGATCGGCGAGGGGCTCTACCGCGTCTTTCTGCTGATCCGGCCCTCCATCCAGCATCTGGTGCGCGCCAGGGCGAATTGATGTCCGCCGAAATCGTCTGGTTCAAGCGCGATCTGCGCGTCCATGATCACCGCCCCCTGGCCGAGGCGGCGGCGACCGGGCGCCCGGTCATCTGTCTTTACGTGATCGAGCCGCAGCTCTGGGCGCTGCCCGAATATTCCGCGCGCCAGTACGCCTTCCTTTGTGAGACGCTGGAGAGCCTCGACACGGCCCTGAAAAAGCGCGGCGCCCGCCTCACCGTGCGCGTGGGCGAGGTGGTGGACGTGCTGGACGCGCTCCACCGCACAGGGCCCGTCAGCGCGTTACGCGCCCATGAGGAGACCGGGCTCGCCTTCACGTTTGAGCGCGACAAGGCGGTGGCGCGCTGGGCGAAAGCCAACGACGTCGCCTTTATCGAGCATCCCCAACACGGCGTGATCCGGGGACTAAAGAGCCGCAATGGCTGGGCGAAGCGCTGGGACGCCTTCATGGCCGAACCCGCCGCGCCCGCGCCCTCGCGCATCGCCTGCGCAAGTCTCACCGGCGAGGCGATCCCCGAGCCGGGGGCGCTGGGCCTTGCGAGCGACCCCTGTCCGGGCCGCCAGCAAGGCGGACGCACGGCCGCGGTGGAGGATCTGCGCAGCTTTCTCACCACGCGCGGCGCCGGCTATCGCCGGGCCATGTCCTCACCGCTCACCGCCTTTGACGCCTGCTCGCGCCTCAGCGCCCCTCTGGCGCTGGGCGCGCTCTCCATGCGTGAGGCCTATCAGGCGGCGGGCCGGGCGCTGATCGACAAGCGGGCGGCGGGTGAGACCGCCTACGCCCAGTCCATCGACAGCTTCATCTCGCGCCTGCACTGGCACTGCCATTTCATCCAGAAATTTGAGGACGCGCCCTTCATGGAGACGGCCGATCTGCATCCCGCCTATCGCGGCGCGCGGCCCGATCCGGACCCGGCGAGCCTTGAGGCCTGGATCGAGGGGCGCACCGGCCTGCCGTTTCTGGACGCCTGCATGCGTGCGCTGGCCCACACGGGATGGCTCAATTTCCGCATGCGCGCCATGGCGGCTTCGGTGTCGAGCTATCATTTCTGGACCCACTGGAAACAGCCGGCGCAGAGGCTGGCCGCCCGCTTCACCGATTTCGAGCCGGGCATTCATTACCCCCAGATGCAGATGCAGTCGGGCGTCACCGGCGTGAACACGCCGCGCATCTATAATCCGGTGAAGCAGGGCCATGATCAGGACCCGTCCGGCGTCTTCATCCGCCGCTGGATCCCGGAGCTCAAAGCGCTTCCCGACAGCTTCATCCATGAGCCCTGGCGCGCGCCGGAGGGTGTGCTGGAGCGCGCCGGCGTGACGCTGGGGAACACCTATCCCCATCGCCTGGCGGACCATGAGATGGCCGCCCGCCAGGCCCGCGCCCGCATCGGCGCGATCCGAAAAGGCGAGGATCACAAGGCCGCCGCCGACGCCATCCAGCAAAAGCACGGCAGCCGCAAATCGGGACTGAAGGCCACCGGCTCCGCCGCCAGCCGGCGCAAGGCGAAGGCCGCCGATCCGGCCCAGACGCGGTTTGATTTTTAGATGGCCAAGAACGTCAATCGCGGGCGCAAGATCGCCAAGGCCGACCTGCCGGAGAAAATCTGCGCCGCCTGCGGTCGGCCGTTCTCCTGGCGCAAGAAATGGGCGCGCGACTGGGACCAGGTGAAGTACTGCTCAAAGCGCTGCGGCGGCGCCTAGCGCCTGGCGGGCTCCGCCAACTCGCCGCACATTTACCGTAAGATTGCCGTTTCGACACGGGCGGGACAGCGTACGGCAATGTGGCGCGCGCCACTCTCTCATCCATGGGTTCGCAGCAAGAGGCGCGGCGCTGAATCGCTCCCGGGCGGACCCTTTGGTCGAACTAAAGAGAGGTCACCGCCATGAAACGCATCAACGCCCTGATTCTGCCGATCGCCGCCGCTGCGGCGCTGGGCGCCTCGGTCTCCGCCGTCGCGCAAGACGCACCGCAGAGCGCCGTGCATTACAAGATGAGCGAACTCACCACCGAAGCCGGCCGCACTGCGGTCCTCCAGCGCCTTGAAGCCGCCTCGCGGCGGGTCTGCCAGGTCCCGTCCCGGACGTCCCTCGAGATGCGTCGCTTGCAGCGGATCTGCATCGCCGACGCCATGGCGGACGCCGAGCGCACCTTCGCGCAGAACGTCGCCGCCGCCGAGCGCGACGGCCGCATCCAGCTCGCCGACTCGCGCCGCTAGCGCACGGATCAGTCCGTCCTTCGATCGTTCCCCGAATGACGGCCCGGCGGCGCCCCAAAGCCGCCGGACTTGAAGGCCCCGCCGCCCGCCCCCTCGCGGGCCGCGGGGCCTTTTTTTCCACGCGGGCTTCTCCCATTCAGAGGCCGGTTTCATCCTTCCCCCTCGCGTCGCGCCGCCATCCGTTCTATATCCAGACACAAGCGCTTGAGACGAGGCCGTTATGGGTATCGAAGACCACACCCGGGTACGCCCCTGGCGGATGATCGACCGGCGGACCAGCCGCAAGATCCGTGTCGGGTCGGTGGAGGTCGGCGGCGACGCGCCGATCAGCGTCCAGTCCATGACCAACACCCTCACCAGCGACGCGCGCGCGACGCTGAACCAGATCCGCGAGCTGGAAGAGGCGGGCGCCGACATCGTGCGCGTCTCCTGTCCGGACACCGACAGCACCGCAGCCTTCAAGACCATCGCGCGCGAAGCGAACGTCCCGCTCGTGGCCGACATTCATTTCCACTACAAGCGCGGCATCGAGGCCGCCGAGGCCGGCGCGGCGTGCCTGCGCATCAATCCGGGCAATATCGGCTCAATGGACCGGGTGCGGGACGTGGTGCAGGCGGCCAAGGATCATGGCTGCTCCATCCGCATCGGCGTCAACGCCGGCTCGCTGGAGCGCCATCTTCTGGAAAAATACGGCGAGCCGTGCCCCGAAGCCATGGTGGAGAGCGCGCTGGAGCATGTGCGCATCCTGGAAGATCTCGATTTTCACGACTACAAGATCTCGGTGAAGGCCTCTGACGTGTTTCTCACCGTCGCCGCCTATCAGGCGCTGGCCGAAGCCACCGACGCGCCGCTGCATCTGGGCGTCACCGAAGCCGGGGGCCTGCGCACCGGCGGCATCAAGAGCGCCATCGGTCTGGGCTCATTGTTGTGGGCCGGCATCGGCGACACGATCCGCGTCAGCCTCTCCGCCGATCCGGTGCAGGAGATCAAGGTCGGCTACGACATCCTCAAGTCTCTTGGCCTGCGCACCCGCGGCGTCAACATCATCTCTTGCCCCTCCTGCGCGCGTCAGGGCTTTGACGTCATCAAGACGGTGGAGGCCCTGGAAGAGCGCCTGGAGCACATCTCCGAGCCGATCTCGCTGTCGATCATCGGCTGCGTCGTGAACGGCCCCGGCGAGGCGGCCTACACCGATATGGGCTTCACCGGCGGCGGCGCCGGCTCCGGCATGATGTATTTCGCCGGCAAGGCCGAAGAAAAAATCTCCAACGAAACCATGGTCGAACGCATCGTCGAAGCGGTGGAAGACAAAGCCGCCCGCATGAAGGCGGAGCGCGAAGCGGCTGAAGCGAGCGCGGCGGCTGAAGCGAGCGCGGCGGAGTAGGGGCGCTTTTCGTTCGGCCTCCTCAAGGTCGAGGTTTCAAGCGCCGCCGTCGCCATCCAATCCATTTATTCCCCCTCATCCTGAGGTGTGAGCCCCGGACTTGATCCGGGGCGAGCCTCGAAGGACCCCGCAGGATCAAGCGCGGTGCGTCCTTCGAGGCTTTTTGCTGACGCAAAAAGACTCCTCAGGATGAGGGATGTTGGTTGTTTAGGCGGAGGCGTGGCGCCGCCACACCCTTCCGCCTCGCGCTTCGCGCGGCGCGTTCGCCTGTTCGATCGATCCCCCGGATCGATCTCGGCAGGCTCACCCCCCATCAAGGGGGAGGACAGGCGCCGCGCCCTCATTTCGTTTCCGACACCCTCATCCTGAGGTGCGACCCCGGACTTGATCCGGGGGAGCCTTTAAAGGACCCGGCAGGATCAAGCGCGGTGCGTCCTTCGAGGCTTTTTTGCTGACGCAAAAAGACTCCTCAGGATGAGGGAGAGTGAGAGTTTCGGCTGGGGCTGGGCGCCGCCCCCCTAAATTCCCCCCACCGCCGCGCCGATGAGCCCCGAATTGCGCAGGCCGGTGATCACGAACTCCACCGCCAGGGCGGCCAGGATGATGCCCATGATGCGGATGGAGACCGTGCGCGCGCTCTGGCTGATCACCCGGTCGATGAGGGGCGCGATCATCAACGCCATGAACAACAGCCCGACCACGATCAAGAGCACGGCCCCGAAAAACCCGGCGCGCACCGGCGTTGTGACCTGTTCGGAGAAGATGATCAGCGTGGCGATGGTGCCGGGGCCCACCGTCATGGGGATGGTGAAGGGGTAGATTCCCGGATTGTCCACGCGCTCCATCTGGCCGCGCTCGCGCTCGGTGCCGGCGCTGGAGGTGTGGCGCGCGCCGCCGATCATGGTCAGGGCGATGCTGAACAGCAGGATGCCGCCGGCGATGCGGAAGCTGTCGATGGAGATGCCGAACAGGCCCAGCACATGGCGGCCCACCAGCGCCACCGCGACGCAGGCCACCAGGGTGGCGATCACCGCGGTGATCGCGGTGCGCCGGCGCGAGGCTTCGCTCTCGCCTTCAGTGAGGGAGAGGAACACCGGCATGGCCGCGATCGGGTTCAGCATCGCAAAGAAGGCGGCCAGAAACCGGTAGAAGAATTCGACGTCCATGGCGCTTAAGTCCGGAAATTAGGCCGCCCATGCGGCCTTGCGGCCCGTTTAGGCGCGTGCGCCGGGCCGGGCAAGCGTTGCGGCGAGCCCGTGCGCGCAGGGCGGGGATGCAAAATCGCCGGGCGGTGCGGGGTGGTTTGCGTGCGCCTGCATCAGCGCCGGATCCGGCGGGTCTGGACGGGGCGGGGCGCGGGCCTAACTCAATGGCCCATGAGCCTTGATCATCTGTTTCGCCAGATCACCCATCCGGTGGTCTGCACAAAGTGCGAGGCCGAGCATATGGCCGGACGCTCCGATGCGGCGAGCCTTCGCGACTACACCGCGCTGGAGGCGGGATTCACATCGCGCGGCCTGCAGATCTGGTGCCGGCGCCACGATTTGAATGTCTGCCATGTGGATTTTGAGGGCCGCCGGCTGGAGGCCGATTTTCGCTGCCTGGAAAAGAAGAGCTGAGGCGTAATTTTTCTGTTCGTCCTCGCGTCCGCTCTGCCGATCCGCCCCCTTACCCGTGTCCCGGGCGCCGGCGGGCGGGCAGGTGAGGCGGGCGTCCTTGCGGCCTTCTTCGGGTTCGATCCCGGCTCGCTGACCCGAACCCCGCCCCCAGACGACCATAATCGTCCTAGTAGCGTGTGGGACGCAGGCGCGCCTCGATGAAGGCCAGCGAGTCCATGACGCCGTAGAGCGAGAAGGTCGCCAGGCGATCCACGCCGCTCGTGTCCACATACTGCACGGTCAGGCGGCCGCCGCGGCGCATGTCGCGGATCAGCGCCTGTGTGGCGGTGGCGTCCGACAGCACGAACACGCCTTCGCCGTCGGCGCTGTAGCCCGAATAGGGGCGGAACACGACCGGGTTGCGGCCGTCCACCCGCACCGCAATGGCGCGCGCGGCGTTCACCGGCCACTGATTGGAGGTGAAGAGGACGTTGTAGCCCCCGCCGGCCGGCCGCGTGACCACGTCCAGACGATGGCTGGCGCTGCCCTGAGAGCCGGCGGTGGTGTAGGCGCCGCAAAGGCCCGCGCGCCGGCACTGGGCGGTCCAGTCGCGGAAGGTTTCCGTCTCCACCGCGCAGAAGCGGCCGACGCAGGGCTCGCCCGGTCCGGTGGGGCCGGCGTTGGGATCGATCTGGGTGGCCAGCTCGGTCAGGCGCGCGGTCTGCTGGCGCAGGAGCGAGACCCGGCAGCTGGTGGCCTGAAGCGCGCTGGAGGAATAGCTGCGGCCCAGCATGGCGCCTTCAAAATCGCACTGGAAATCGATGTAGGAGCGCCAGGTCTCGCGCGCAAAGCGCAGCGCCTCGGCCTCTTCGGCCTGCACGAAGGCGTCGGCCCGGTTGCGCACCAGATCGTCAAGCACGTCGATGGAGACCTCGTAGGCGCTTTCCGCCTCAAGCAGCAGGCGCGACAGACAGGCGCGCAATTCCAGATCGCCCTGGGTGCCGGTCTGGCACTCCTCCAGCGGCGTCTCCGCGTAATAGCCCGACCAGCGCGAATTGAACGGGTCCCACTGGGAGTCCCATTGCGAATTGTCCGCGATGGCCGGCGCGGCGGCGAACACGGCGGCGATGGCGGTGATGCGCACGGCTGCTGTCCAAGACATGATGAGTCCCTCTTAAAACCCCTTCAAACAGGCCTGACCGCCTTCGCCGGTTGAAGCGCCCCTGTCCCCGGCGCTCCGGCGCAGGCCCGTGGAATCGGCCCGTCACCTGTTAACCATAGCGCAGGAAAAGCGGCGAAAGTAGGCCTTGGTTAACGAATTGCGAATTTTCCCGGGGTCGCCGCGCCCGCGCCTGCATCCGGCGCTGCAAAGCCGAGCGGGGCGGGGAACCTGGAGCGGGGGCGCCTCGTTGTTGTGGGGAAAGCCGGGCCTGAGCGGCCTGGCGAGCAACAGGGAGGATTTGCATGACCGTCAAGGTCCGCAAGAACAAGGCCCGCGGGGGCGAACGTCGTTTCGATCAGGAGAAAGTCTTCGCCTGGTCCATCATTATAGGTGTGATCTCGCTGGGCGGCGTCACCGCCGCGGTGATGATCCTGCGCCCCTTCTAACGGCCGTCCGCCGACCGGCGCGGCCCAGGCCGTCGGCCGGGCGCGCATCCTGCGGCGCCTGACCTTCGGCCCTCCATCGTCCATTTACGAGCGCTTACCCAAGGAGGCTCACCATGAGTGACGCACTCAATTCCGATCTTCGATCCGAAGAAAACCCCCACATCTCCGTGGCGAATGCTGATTCGCGCAAGAAGCTTGCGGCCCGAATGGCTGCGGCCACCGCCGACACCTACATCCTGCTGGCCAAGACCCAAGGCTATCACTGGAATGTCACCGGCCCGCTCTTCGTCTCGATCCACGAGCTCACCGAAACGCAGTACCAGGATCTGTTCGAGGCGGCCGACGACCTCGCCGAGCGCATCCGCGCCCTGGGCGAAGCGTCGCCGGGCTCCTACAAGCGCTTTGCCGAGCTCTCCGCCGTCGACGAAGATGACGGCGAGCCCAAGAGCGCCAAGGCCATGGTCGAGGCGCTCGCCCATGATAACGAGCTGGTCGCCCGGCGCCTGAAGGCCGCCAGCGACGTGGCCGAGGAACTGGGCGACAAGGTGAGCGAGGACATGCTCATCGAGCGCATGCAGGTGCACGAGCAGAACGCCTGGATGCTGCGCGCCATCGTCGCCGACACCGACGGTCACGACAGCCGCCACTAGGGCGCGCGCAGACCACCATAAAAAAGAATCCGGGCTCCATCGCGGGGCCCGGATTTTTTGTGCGCGTCAGCCGCGCTTGAAATGCTTGGCGAGTTTCAGGCCCTGGGCCTGATAATTGGATCCGGCCGCGCCATAGGGCGTCTCCACCGGGCCGGCCATGGGTTCGTAGACCAGGCGCGCCACCGCCTGTCCGTGCTCCAGGATAAACGGCACGTCGCGCCCGCGCACCTCCAGCACGGCGCGCGATCCGGCGCCGCCGGCGGCCTCGACGCCGAATCCCGGATCGAAAAACCCGGCGTAATGGGCGCGAAACTCGCCGATTTCCGGCGCGATGGGCGCCATTTCTGCGGCCTCGGTCATCGGCACGCTCACCGCCTCGCGGCTGGCCAGGATGTAGAATTCGCCCGGATCCAGAACCATGCGGCCCAGCGCCGGCAGAGGCTCCCAGAACTGCGCCGGATCATGGGCGCCGGTCCCGGCCAGATCCACCAGCGGCGAATGGCGCTTGGCGCGGTAGCCGGCGATCCCGCCTTCGGTCTGAAGATCCACCGACAGCGTGATCGCCCGCAGCGCCTGGTGAGCGCCGGCGCGCAGGCGCACCTGCACCAGCCGGTCGCCGGGGCGCGCCAGCACCGAAAACGTGCGCGGCGCGATCTCCACATAAAGCGGCCCGCGATAGCCCTCGGGCAGCTGGTCAAAGGCGGTGGATCCGTCGCCGATGACGCGGGTGAAGACATCAAGGCGCCCGGTGGAGCTTTTGGGATTGGCCAGCGCCGAAATCCCGCCCGGCAGATCCAGATGCTCCTCCATCTCCGCGAGATACACGCAGCCGGTCTCCAGCACAGCCCCGCCGTCGAGATCGAGCTCGTGCATCACAAGATCGCTGGTCAGCCGCTCGGCCACGGTGCGGCCCGGCCCGGGAAGGAAGCTGGCGCGCATCCGCCAGACCCGCCGGCCCAGCCGCAGATCCAGGCTCGCCGGCTGGATCTGGCCCGGCGCCAGCCCCCGCCTTGTCCCGATCCATCCGGAAGCGGCCGCCTCCTGCAATGCGCGGTCGGGAAGAATGCCGGTGGAGCCAGTCATGAAAGCCTTTGAGGGAATCGCGGTCAGATGCGGCTGTGACTTTTCCAGCGCGGCGCCCGCGGAGTCCAGCGCGGGGCGCCTGTTTTCCTTGAGCGCCGACCCGGCTCAGTGTGAAGGTGGGGCGCTGACACCAAGACTCGGCAAGGCTCGGCGGAGAGCGATCATGTATGTGGAAGAGACCCAAGGCGTGGTGATCCGCGTCCAGCCCTCGTTTCTGGCTGAGGATTCCGACCCCGATGAGGGCCGCTATGTGTGGGCCTACACCGTGGAGATCGAGAACACCGGCGAGCAGGCTGTGCGGCTCCTGTCGCGCGAATGGCGCATCACCGACGCCATGAACCGCACCGAGATCGTGCGCGGCGACGGCGTCGTGGGCGAGCAGCCTCACCTGGAGCCGGGCGAGCGTTTCAGCTATACCTCCGGCGCGCCGCTGACGACGCCGTCGGGCTTCATGACCGGCGCCTATCTCATGGAGCGCGCCGACGGGGTGCGCTTTGATGCGGCGGTGCCCGCCTTCGCCCTGGACACCCCCGGCGGCGGCCCCCGGGCCTCCGGCGCGGTCCACTGACCCGGCCGGGCCGAACGGTTTGAGCGAATCTGCGCGCACCGTCCTGTTCGTGCTGGGCGTTCTGGTCGCCTCGCTGGGGGCGGCCATGCTCGTCCCGGCGATCGCCGACCTGCAGGACGACAGCCGCGCCGCCCATGCCTTTTTCGGCTCGGCGCTGGCGGCGCTGGCGGTGGGCGGTGTGATGGCCCTGTCCGGGCGGGGCTCGGGCAACCGGCTCACCGCGCGCGGCGCCATCATCCTCACCGGCGGCAGCTGGGCGGTGCTGGCGCTGGTGGCCGCGGTGCCGCTGAAACTCGCTTTGCCCTGGCTCAGCTGGACCGACGCCCTGTTCGAGGCGACCTCCGGCATCACCACCACCGGCGCCACCGTGCTCACCGGCCTCTCCGAGCTGCCGGCGGGGGTGCTGTTGTGGCGCTCCATCCTGCAATGGATCGGCGGGGTGGGGATCATCGTCACGGCCATGGCGATCTGGCCGCTTCTGGGCATTGGCGGCATGCAGCTTTTCCGCCTGGAAAGCTCCGACACCAGTGAGAAGGCGCTGCCGCGCGCGGGCCAGATCGCGGGCGCGGTGGGGCTGATCTATCTGGCGCTCACCTTCGCCTGCTTCATGGCGTATCTCGCGGCCGACATGACGGCCTTCGACGCCGTCAACCACGCCATGACCACGGTGGCCACCGGCGGCTTCTCCACCCGCGACGCCTCGCTGGGCGCCTTCACGGCGGGGGGCGCGGATCTGGTGGCGCTGGTCTTCATGGTGCTCGCGGGCCTTCCCTTCATGCTCTATGTGCGCGCTGCGCAGGGGCGCCCCGATCTCCTGCTTCTGGACAGCCAGGCGCGCACCTTCCTGCTGGTGGCGCTGGCCGCGGCGACCCTGCTGACGCTCTATCTGGTGACCAGCGATCCCCACGCCGCCGGCGGATTGCCGGCCTGGCGCCTGGCCGCGGTGAACGCGGTGTCGGTGCTCACCGGCACGGGATACGCCTCCACCGATTTTTACGCCTGGGGCGGCGGCGCGGCGGCGATCTTCTTCGTGCTGATGTTCATCGGCGGGTGCGCGGGCTCCACCACCTGCTCGGTGAAGATCTTCCGCTACCAGATCGCGGCCTCGGCGATGAAAGCCTATATCGCCCAGTACGCCCGGC
Source organism: Apolloniradiicaulis salifontis (assembly GCF_053756655.1). NCBI lineage: Bacteria > Pseudomonadati > Pseudomonadota > Alphaproteobacteria > Maricaulales > Maricaulaceae > Apolloniradiicaulis > Apolloniradiicaulis salifontis. Next base: position 2,268,339 of record NZ_CM132387.1, on the reverse strand, counting down.
CCCATGCTGTCAAACCTGTGCGCTACCGCAATCAGGTCGTGCCCGACGAGACGGTGCGCTCGGTGCTGGGCTTTTTCTTTCTGTTCTTCGCCACCTTCGCGGTGTCCGCTTCACTCTTGTCTTTTCTGGGCCTGGACACGGTCACGGCCGTGTCCGGCGCGGCCACGACGCTGGCCAATGTGGGCCCGGGCCTGGGCCCCGTCATCGGCCCGGCGGGCACCTTCCAGCCCCTGCCCGAAGCCGCCAAATGGGTGATGACCGCCAACATGCTCATCGGCCGGCTGGAGATCATGGTCATGCTTGTGATGCTCGCCCCGGGCTTCTGGCGGCGGTGAGGGGGCTGATACGCCCCTTGGTGGCGAGAGCCTGCCGAGATCGATCACGCCCTCAACCCCCCTCATCCTGAGGAGTCTTTTTGCGATGCAAAAAGCCTCGAAGGACGCACCGCGCTTGATCCTGCGGGTCCTTCGAGGCTCGCCCCGGATCAAGTCCGGGGCTCGCACCTCAGGATGAGGGTGTGGGATAGCTGAATGGCGCTGGATCGAACCAGCGAACACCCACCCCCGCCTACTTCGCCGCCGCCATGAGATAGTTCACGCCGGCGTCTCCGGAGATGAAGAAGCGGTCTTTCAAAGGGTTGTAGCTGACGCCCACGGGGGCGCGCACGCTGAGGCCTTCGGCTTCCAGGGCGGCGCGGGCCTCTTCGGGTTTCACCAGTTTTTCAAACTGGTGGGTGCCGCGCGGCAGCCAGCCCAGCACGTATTCGGCGCCGAAAATCGCCGTGGCGAAGGCGCGGGCCGTGCGGTTGATCGTGCCCACGATCATCATGCCGCCGGGCTTGGCGAGCTTGGCGCAGTCGCGCAGGAAGGCCTGCGGGTCGGCCACATGCTCCACCACTTCCAGATTGAGCACCACGTCGAACTGGCCCGGCCCGCCGGCTTCCAGAAGCTGCTCGGCGGTGCCGTGGCGGTAATCGATGGTGAGGCCGCATTCCTCGGCGTGCACCAAAGCGGTCTTGATGTTGGGCTCGGCGGCGTCGACGCCGGTGACCGAGGCGCCAAGGCGCGCCATGGGCTCGGAGACGAGCCCGCCGCCGCAACCGATATCGAGAAGTTTCAGGCCCTTGAGCGGCTCTGGACCGTCGGTGCGGAAGTGCGCGGCCAGCGTCTCGCGGATATAGGTCAGGCGCGACGGATTGAATTTGTGCAGCGGCGCGAACTTGCTGTCCGGATCCCACCAGTCGGCGGCCATTTTGGAGAATTTCTCCACCTCGGCCGGGTCGATGGACGGGGTGGAGAGGCGTTGCGGTGCGGCGGCCTGGGCCATGGGGCGCTCCTTGAGGGTGCGGCGCGTTTGCGTGGCGCGCGCCAGTTCTCTAACTAACGCAGCGCAATATGGTCTCAAGGTCGGCTTGAGGCGAGCCTTGAAAGCGCAAGCGGTGAGAGTTTGAGCGAGACGTCGGGCGATATGGCGGGCGACAAGGCGCGCGGCGGCGTGCCGCTGGTGCTGAAATTCGGCGGCACCTCCATGGGCGACCCTGCGCGCATCGCCCACAGCGCGGCCATCGTGGCGCGTGAGGCGCGCGCGGGCCGCAAGGTCGCGGTCGTCGTCAGCGCCATGGCCGGCGAGACCGACCGGCTTTTAAAGCTGGCCGAGGCGCTGGGCGGCGGGCTTGGCGAGATGGAGACCGACACGGTTCTGGCCGCCGGCGAGCAGGCGAGCGCCGCCCTGATGGCGCTGGCGCTGAAGAAAGAGGGCCTGGACGCCCAGGCCGTCATGGGCTGGGCGCTGCCCATCCATGTGGAGGGGCCGCCGGGATCAGCGCGCATCTGCGCCATCAACGCCGAGCCGCTGGAAGCCATGCTGGCCGGGTCGATCATCCCTGTGGTCGCCGGCTATCAGGGCGTCAATTCCGACGGGCGCCTCGCCACGCTGGGCCGGGGCGGCACCGACCTCACGGCGGTGGCGGTGGCCGCGGCGATACGCGGCGAATGCGACATATACACCGATGTGGACGGGGTCTTCACCACCGATCCGCGCCTGGCGCCGGAGGCTGTGCGCGTGGAGCGCATCAGTCATGACGTGATGCTGGAGCTCGCCGCCATGGGAGCGAAAGTCCTGCAGACGCGCTCGGTGGAGTACGCCAAGGCCAAGCGGGTGCGCCTGCGGGTGCGCTCCAGCTTTGAGGCGCCGGGAATGAGCGCCGGCACCGAAGTGGTCGAAGACGCCGCCATCGCCGAGCGCCGCGTGGTCTCCGGCGTGGCCTATGTGCGCGATCAGGCGCGCCTGTCGCTCAATGGCGGCGAGGGCGCGGCGCCGGCGGAAGCCCTGTTCGGGGCGCTGGCCGGCGCCGGCGTGGCGGTGGACATGATCGTTCAGGCGCGCACGGCGGCCGGGGGCGACGTGGTGGAGTGCTCGGTGGCCGGCAAGGATCTGCCGCGCGCGCTTCATGTGGCCGAGGATCTGGGCGCGCCGGGGGTGATGATCCGCTCTGAGACCGGGCTGGCGAAAGTCTCGGTGGTGGGCACCGGCCTTCGCGGCCGGGCCGACGTGGCGCGCACGCTTTACGGCGTGCTGGCGCGCGAGGGCGTGGCGGTGCGCATGGTGGCCACCAGCGAGATCAAGATCTCGGTTCTGGTGGACGGCGACCTTCTGGAACGCGCGGTGAGGGCGCTCCACGGCGCCTACCGGCTGACTGCGGTCAATTCCAGGGCTTGACGCCGGCGCGCTCGCGCGCGCTCTCTGCGCCGGTTACAATGCAGGTTCGACGACTTGTTCACCGGCCCTGATCAGCCCCCCTTGTAAGGATCTCGAGCCGCTCCATGACGCCGCCTGACACCCTGTCTCCCGCCGTGCGCGGTCCGCGCCGCCTGCTTTCGCGCATCCGCGATCTCATGGCGATGCAGGAGGACGCGCAGGCGCGCCTGGACAAGCTCACCGACATCATCGCCGAGGAGACCGGCTCGGACGTGTGTTCGATCTATCTGGTGCGCCCGTCCGGCGCGCTGGAGCTGTCGGCGACCCACGGTCTGAAGGCCGAAGCGGTGCACACCGTGCGCCTGCGCGCCGGCGAGGGTCTGGTGGGTCTGGTGGCGCGGCGCGCGCGGCCGTTCGCCGCCGAGGACGCGCCGTCCCATCCCAATTTCTCCTACCGGCCTGAAACCGGCGAGGAGCCGTTCAAGAGCTTTGTCGGCGTGCCGATTCTGCGCGGCGGGCGGCTTGTGGGCGTGCTCACCGCCCAGACCATGGCCATGCGCCCCTCCACCGAGGAGGAGCTGGAGACGCTGCAGACCGTGGCCATGCTGCTGGCCGAGATCGTGGTGTCGGGCGATCTTGTGGGCGCGGCGGCGTTTTCCGGGCTCGAGCTGCGCCTGTCGAAACCGGAGCGCTTCCAGGGTCTGGCGCTGTCGGGGGGCCTGGCCAAGGGGGTCGCGGTCAAGCACGAGCCCCATGTGCGCGCCACGCGCATGGTCGCTGAAGACGCCGAGGTCGAGGAGACGCGCCTGTCCGACGCGGTGGCGCGCCTTCGCCGGTCGGTGGACATGCTGCTGGATTCAGGGCGCGTGCCCGCCGGCACGCCCTCGCGGGAGGTTCTGGAAGCCTATCGCATGTTCGCCCATGATCGCGGCTGGATCGACAGCCTGCGCGAAGCGGTGCGAGCCGGCCTCACCGCCGAGGCCGCCGTGGAGCGGGTGCGCAACGAGCACCGCGCCCGCCTGATGAAGGCCCGCGACGTGCATTTCCGCGAGCGCCTGCACGATCTGGAGGATCTCGCCAACCGTCTCTTGCGCCATCTGGCGCGCTCTGAAGACGCCGGCGCCAATCCCCTGCCGGAGAACGCGATCCTCATCGCGCGCAGCGTCGGTCCGGCCGAGCTTCTTGATTTCGACCGCTCCAAGCTGAAGGGCGTGGCGCTGGAGGAGGGCAGCTCCACAAGCCACGCCGCCATCGTCGCCAAGGCGCTGGGCATCCCCATGGTGGGCCGGGTGGAGGGTGCGCTGGACCGAATCGAGGATGGCGATCCGGTGATCCTGGACGCAGAGTTCGGCCTTCTGCACGCCCGCCCCACCGCCGACGTCGCCGACACCTATGACGAGCGCATCGAGAGCCTGGCCGCGCGCCGGCGCGCCTACGCCGATCTCAGCGCCGCGCCGGCGACCACCAGGGACGGCGTGCGCATGCACCTGTCCATGAACGCCGGCCTCTTGGTGGAGCTCTCCCACCTGCAGGACAGCGGCGCGGAAGGCGTGGGGCTGTTTCGCACCGAGTTCCAGTTCATGGTCGCCGACACCCTGCCGCGCCTGCAGGCCCAGTGCGATCTCTACAACGCGGTGTTCGAGGCGGCCGGCGACCGGCCGGTGGTGTTTCGAACCCTGGATCTGGGCGGCGACAAGGTGACGCCCTACACCCCCTCCATGCGCGAGGCGAACCCGGCGCTGGGCTGGCGGGCCTTGCGCATGGGGCTCGATCGCCCCGGCCTCACCCGCTATCAGCTGCGCGCCCTGGTGCGCGCGGGCCGCGACCGTTATCTCAACGTGCTGTTCCCGCTTGTGACCTGCCCCTCAGAGCTCGCCCGCGCCAAGGACATGCTCGAGCACGAGGTGGAGTATGCGCAGGCTCACGGCCATGGCCGGCCCGCAAGCGTGCGGCTGGGCTTCATGCTGGAGACGCCGGCGATCGCGTTTTCGCCGGACGCCTGTCTTGAGATGGCCGACTTCGTGTCGCTCGGCGCCAATGACCTGATGCAGTACTTCTTCGCCGCCGACCGGCAGAACCCCAAGGTCTCCGACCGCTATGATCCCATCAGCACGCCGTCGCTGAAAATGTTCAAGCAGGTGCGCGAAGCCTGCGACCGTCACGGCAAGCCGATCAATGTCTGCGGCGAGCTGGCCGGGCGGCCCATGGAGGCCTGCGTCCTGGCGGCGCTGGGCTATCGCACCCTGTCCATGGCGGCCGGCTCCATCGGTCCGGTCAAGCGCGCCCTTTCGGGGTGCGATCTGTCGAAACTCGGCCCCTTCCTCGAAGACGCCATGGCAAAGGGCGACGATCCGCGCGGCCCCGGATTGCGGGCGCGCCTCATTGAGGCTGGCGAAAAAACCGGGTTACCGCCGGAATGTGTTGATAAAATCAAAAGCATTTGATTGAATGATGTTGCAGTGCGGCAGGGCGGCCACACTCACTGAGGAAGCGCCCGTGAGGCGCTTGAAGCTTGACCCATATGACGACGAGCAAGCCGGAACACGACCGGACGGACGAGGATTATGTGCCTGTAGACGCAGTGCTTTCTGACGCTGCGTCCCGGTCCGCCGACGACGCCGACCTGTCGCTGGGCGAGCGCCTGCGCAAGGCGCGCACCCGCGCCGGCCTGACCCTTGATTCGGCGTCGGCGCGCACAAGGATCAAGCGCGATTATCTTGAGGGTCTGGAATTCATGGACCCGCGTGCGCTGCCTTCGCGCACCTATGCGGTGGGATATCTGCGCACCTATGCCCGGTTTCTCGAGCTCGACGCGGATTCCTGCGTCGCCAGGTTCAAGGCGGAAATGGAAGTGGACGCGGGCCGCGCCACCCCCACCGCGCCCCAGGAACGCAGCGAGCTTCGCCTGCCGCGCGGCGCGTTCGGCGCGGTGTTGATCCTGGGCGGGGTGATCGCCGCGGCCGGCTGGTACGGCAATTACATCTCGCGCAGCGACGTGAGCAGCACGGTCAGCGCGCCCCTGGATACGCTCATGGCCGCCGAAGCGCCGCTGGTCGCCATGAACCAGCGCCCGGCGCCGCGTCTTGAGCGCATCTGGTCGGGCCTGCCCAGCACCAACAGCGCGGGCGGCCTGGTTCTGGAAGCGGCCACCCCGGCCTATCTGGAGGTGCGCGACGCTTCGGGCCGCATCCTCATCGCCCGCGATCTGGACGCCGGCGAGGTGTATCGCGCCCCTGACGAGCCCGGCCTGACGGTGTCCACCTCCGACGCCGGCGCAGTTCTGGTGCGCGCGGGCGGCCGGGCGCTGGGCGCCCTTGGCGAGCCCGGCGTGGCGGTGGACAATATTTCTGCGGCTGAATTCGTAATCGCCTCCCTGCGCGCCGAAAGCGCCGACGCGGGCGGCTGAACGGCGCCTCCAGCTCAACAGGCCTTCCAGGCCGCTTCACGCGTCTCCCGGTCCGCCATCGCCTCACGCAGCCGTCCATGGGCGCGAGGCGGGCGGCGCGTTTGCCCCTCGTCAGGCGAGGGCGCGCGCGAGCACCGCTTCGAGGGCTTCGGGCGTCAGCAGGTCGCTCTTGCTCACCGGTCCGAACAATACGACGCCCGGCGGCGAAGGCGGCGGCGCCTCCTCGGTGTAGGCGCTGATCAGCACCACCGGCCCACGCCAGCCCGTGGCGGCCAGCGCCGGCACGCCTTCGGCGAAGCTGTCATGGGGCGGGAGGCGGCGATCCAGCATCACCAGATCGGCGTCCGGCATGGCGGCGCCGAAGACGGCGAGGCTGCGTGAATGCACCAGCGTGTGACCGTCCCGGCCGAGCTCCAGCATGTCGCCCAGGATCATCGCCTCGGTGGCGTCGTCGTCAATCAGGGCGATTCGAGCCATCAGGAAGCCTCTCTTGATCGCCGGGCGAGGCTGGCGAGGGTTCGCCGCAGGTTTTCCGCGTCGATGGGCTTTACGAAGAACCCGTTCGCACCCAGCGCCCGTGTCTCTTCAAAAGCGTCCGGCGTGGCGTCGGCGGACACAATGTAGATGGGAAGATCGTGCGCGCCAGCCTCGCCGCCGCGAATGCGCGCCAGCGTCTCCTTGCCGTCCATGCCGGGCATGTGAAGGTCCATCAGCACCACGTCCACCGGCCGGGCGCGCAGCGCGGCCAGCGCGGCCTCGCCGGTCTCTGCGGTCTCGCACCCGTGGCCCGCCTGGGTCACCAACTCGGCGGTCACCGCGCGATTGACCGGGTGGTCCTCCACCACCAGCACGCGCAGGGGAGGCGCGTTCGGGTCCGGCGTCCAATCCGTTGTCTCCCCAGCGGATGAGCCGGCGTCACGCGCCACCGTGGGGGCGGGCAGTTCGATCCAGAAGCACGCGCCCTGGCCGGGCCGCGAGCGCACGCCGGCGACGCCTCCGGCCAGCTTGGCCAGATCGCGCACGATCGCCAGCCCCAGCCCCGTGCCCTGATGGGTGCGGCTCGCCGACATGTCCGCCTGGGTGAAGCGTTCAAACACCGCCTCATGCATGTCTTCGGGAACGCCGGGACCGTCATCATCCACTTCAATGCGCAGGACGCCGTGGGACGGGCGCGTGGCGGTGACCCGCACGCCGCCGCTCTCGGTGAATTTCACCGCATTGCCGATGAGATTGGCCGCCATCTGCGCCACCCGGCGCGGATCGAGGCGCACCGGCTTCGCCAGATCGCCGCTTATGGTCAGGCTCAGGTCCACCTGCTTTTCCGCCGCAAGAGCGCGCGAGGGCGCGGCGGCCTGTTCAAGAATATCCGCCACAAGCGCCGGCTCGGCCTTCAGCGCAAGCTTGCCCGCTTCGATGCGCGAAATGTCCAGCACGTCCTCGATCACATCGCTGAGCGAGCGGCCCGAGGCCTTGATGGTCTTCACATAGCGCTGCTGGCGCGGGTCCAGCTCGGTGCGCTCCAGCAATTGAACCACGCCCAGAACCCCGTTCAGCGGCGTGCGGATTTCATGGCTCATGGTGGCCAGAAACTGCGATTTGGCTTCATTGGCCTTGCCGGCCGCTTCGGCGGACTTGCGCAGCAGCGCTTCTGTGGCTTTCACGCCGCTCAGATCCTGAACGATCCCGATCATCCTCAGAACGGATCCGTCGGGGGCGCGCTCGGCCACCCCCACATCGGCGCGCACCCACACGCTGGCGCCGTCCGGACGCACGATGCGGTGCTCATTGCGCACCGTGGTGCGCTCGCCCTTGTGCAGCTTTGCAAGATCCGCATTCACGCGGGCCGCGTCCTCGCGATGGGCGAAGCCCTTTATGTCCTCGAACGGCCGCGGCCGCCCGGCGAGATCGGGCGCGCCGAGCAGATCAGCCAGGGTGGGATCAATACTGACAGTGCCCGAGGCCGCGTCATACTCCCAGACGCCCAGATGGGCCGCCTCCAGTGCAAGCTGGGCGCGCTGGCCGGCGAGGCGCGCCTTGGCCTCGGTCGCGAACTCCTCTGTGACGTCGATAACCGAACCGCACAGGCGGACGGGCCGGCCTGCCGGGTCGCGCAACACGCCGGCGCGCGAGCGCAGATGACGATAGCCCCCATCGGCGTGGCGCACCCGCATCACCATGTCCAGCGGCGCACCGGTTTCAATGGCGGTGTGGGTCTGGGCCAGTGAGGCGTCGCGATCCTCTGGGTGAATGCGCGCCAGAAAGTCGTTCAGATGTTCTGTCCGCTCGGCGGCGCCGAGGCCGAGCATGTCGCCCAGCGGAGCCGACCAGTAGAGGTCGCCGGTATCCAGATTCTGGTCCCAGATCGCGGTCAGGGCGCCGGAGACGGCCAGGTCATAGCGTTGCTTGGCTTCGAACAACTCCATTTCAGCGGTCTTGCGTTCAGTACGGTCTTCAAACACGCCTATGATACGGCGCGGTTTGCCGTCCGCCCCGCTCTCGACGACGCTGATGCAGCCGCCCACCCAGATGATTGAGCCGTCGGGACGCACTGCGCGGTGTTCGAACTCCGTCCTTTCGATCCGGCCGGTCTCCAGGTCGCAGACCTTGGCTTCGGACATGGCCCGATCCTCTTCGTGGACGTAGCGAACCCGATTGGAAGAGGGCCCTGGCGCTTTGGCCAGCCACGGCCGCCCTAGGATTTCGGCGTACCGCGCATCCGCCGTCATCACGCCGGACGCCAGATCCCAGTCCCAGATCCCCAGGCGGGCTGCTTCCAGGGCGGTGTCCGCACGGGCGCCGGCCATGACTTCGCCGCTGATATCGCTGAGCGATCCGCATACGCGCACCGGCGCGCCGCTGTCGTCGCGCAGCACGCCGCCGCGTGAGCGTACGGTGGCGTAGCCGCCGTCAGCGCGGCGCAGGCGCGTAATCTGATCATACGGGGCGTCGTCATTCACCAGCGCCCAGAACGCCTGTGCGATCGTCTCGCGATCGTCGGGGTGAATGCGGGCGACGAAGGTCTCTGCGTCCTCATGACCCTCTTTCAGGCCGAGCCCCAGGATTTCCCCCATGCGAGCCGACCAGTATACTGCGCCGTTGGTCAGATTTTGCTCCCAGATCGCCGTGTGCGACGCGCCCACGGCCAGATCATAGCGCTCATTGGCGCGGGCGAGATCGCGCTCCACCTGCTTGCGCGCCGTGTGGTCGATCATCACGCCGGACATAAGGGTGGGAACGCCGTATTCATCGCGCCGCGTCACGACCGCCACCATTTCCGCCCATACCGTCGAACCGTCCTGGCGCACCATGCGGAATTCCGCCTCAAAGCGGTCTGCGCCGCTTTCGATCAGGGTGCGCTGGCGGGCTTCCAGGGCGATCCGGTCCTCATGATGAACCAGTCCCATGGCGTGATCAAAACTGATCTCGTGCCGGTCCGGCTCGCCGATCAAACGGGCGAAGTTTTCATCGCCGCGCATGCTTCGCGCCACAAGATCGAGCTCCACCGGACCGATTCCGGCATGGCGGGCGGCCAGGCTTATCTTCGCCACCGCCTCGGCGGCGGTGCGTTCGGCGGTCTGCTCTGCAGTCAGATCCAGAATCGATCCGGCCATGCGGACCGCGCGGCCCGACGCGTCGCGCACGCTGGCGCCGCGCGAATGGACAGGGACCCATCGCCCCGAGCTGTGGCGCAACCGGAATTTGAGATCATAGGTCGCGCCGGTCTTCATATGCTTCCCCAGCCCCGCCTGGACCCGCGCCTTGTCTTCCGGGTGGAGCCGCTCTGTGAAGAATGTGCGCCGCTCGAAAAAATTCACCTTCTCAAGGCCGAGCATGCAGAACAACGCGTCCGACCAGACCAGCTCGTCGGTCTCGATATTCCAGTCCCAGATCGCGATCCCCGACCCGTTCACCGCCAGCTCATAGCGCTCCTTGGCTTCGGCGAGCGCCAGTTCGGTCTGCTTGGCTTCGGTGCGGTCCACGACCACGCCGACAATGACCGGCGCGCCGCTGCTTTTGTGCTCGCGCACGCCGGCGTGAGCGCGCACCCAGACTGTGCGCCCTGATGGAACCCGCAGGCGGTGATCGGACCGGAAAATATGCGTGCGGTTTTCCAGCACCGCGTCCATCTCCCGCTCCACCAGGGCGCGGTCCTCGGGGTGGACTGCGCCAAGCACCCTCTTGCGGGAGAGCGGGACGCCCTCCAGCTCGGGCTGCTCTAAAAGCGCGGCGAAGCGGGCGTCCAGGGTGATGATTTCGGTCTCGCTGTCCCAGCGCCAGGCCGCCAGCCCGGCCGCGGCCAGAGCCACGCCGGAAAATTCGCCGGCCTCGCGGACCTGGGCTTCGCGCTCGATTTCGCGGCTGATGTCGATCTGCACGCCCACCATGCGCTGCGGGGCGCCGTCGGCGTCCCGGATCACCTGTCCGGTGGAGCGGATCGTGGCGTAGCCGCCGTCTTCGCGCTGCAGGCGGAACACGCAGTGATAGGGCTCGCGGCCCGCAAGCGCCGCTTCCACGGCGGGGAGCACGGCGTCGCGATCATCGTTGTGGATGCGGCTGCGAAACAGCTCGAAATCGGGCACGGTGGACAAGGGAAGGCCCAGCATCGTCTTCAGCGAGTCGCTCCACCACAGCGCGCCGGTGGCGATGTCCCAGTCCCAGACCGCTGCGTCGCTGCCGGTGAGCGCAAGTTCGGCGCGTTCGGCCAGGCGGTCGCGCTCGACCTTGGCGCGTTCGGCGACCACCATGGCGGCCAGCGTTGCGGCCAGCGGCTCCAGCTCGTCCACCAGCGACGGCGTGTATCCGTCGTCCCGCCCGGACAGGCCTGCAAGCCCGATCGTCTCGCCGCCATAGCGCAGCGTCAGCTCCAGCGCCGCCTGCCCGTGCGCGGCGGCGTCGTCGCTCATACCAATCACCGCCAGTGTGTTGAGAGCGGCGGCGCCGTCCTTGCCGGTGCGGGTTTCGGCGATGAAGCCGGACGTGGAGGCGGTGGCGTCCAGCAGCACGTCCAGCGCCCGGGCGAAGCCGGAGCGCAGATCAGACTCGCCGGCGATGACCGCCGACTGCAGCCGCGTGATCGCCTCCAGGATGCGGCCACGCCGGGCCCCGGCGCTTTCACGGGCGCTGTCATCGGCCTTGTGGTCAGCCTCGTCGCGCCTGCTCATCGTGCTCTTGCGTCCCGCGGTTAAAGTCAGTGCTCACAGTGTGACGAGTCGGCGCTTAAGGTCACGTAAAGGGGAGTGCGCCGTCACCCCGCTTTCGCATCGGCAAAAGGCGCGCTATATGCGGATCGACATCGCTGCGCCGCGTGCGCGTTTACACTGAAGGAGACATCCCATGGCCGCCATCATCGCCCTCGGCCTCTGCTTTGGCGCCTTTGCGCTGCTCAACCTCATCGACACCAAGCGCCTCGACTAAGCAAAGCCGGCCCCGCGCCGCTTCAAAGATCCCAACCCTTGAGCCCTTAGCGAACGGACAGGCCCCGCCATGCCCGAACTAGTGATATTGTTGCTCTTGGTGCTGGGCGGCGTCGTGGTCCTTCTCACCGGTGGGGAGTTTCTGGTGCGCGGCGCCACGGCGCTGGCGCGGGCGCTGGGCATTCCCGCGCTCATCGTCGGCCTGACCATCGTCGCCTTCGGCACCAGCGCGCCGGAGATGGTGGTGAGCGCCGCCGCGGCGATCCGCGACGCGCCGGGCCTCGCCATCGGCAATATCGTCGGCTCCAACATCGCCAACATCCTGCTGGTCCTCGGCCTGCCGGCGATCCTGGCGCCCATGGCCACCCACACGACGGGGGTGAAGCGCAACGCCGCCATCGCGCTGGTGCTCACCGGCGTGTTCATCGCCATGGGCCTGGACGGCGCGCTCACCCTCATCGAGGGCTATATCCTGGCCGCCCTCATCGCGGTCTACATCGCCTATCTCGGGATCAGCGCCCGCAACGCGCCGGACGATCCGGTGATCGCCGAGCTCACCGACGTGGACCACATGGAGGGCCTGCCCAAGGGGCGCCTCGCCATCGCCGGCTACACGCTTCTGGGCCTCGTCCTTCTGCCCGTGGGCGCCGAGCTCATCGTGCGCGGAGCTACAGGGATCGCCGCGACGCTGGGCGTGCCCGAATCGATCATCGGCCTGACCATTCTGGCCCTGGGCACCAGCCTGCCGGAGCTCGCCACCGCCATGGTCGCCGCCCTGAAGAAACAGGCCGAGATGGCCATCGGCAATGTCATCGGGTCCAACATCTTCAATATCTGCGCGGTGGGCGGCATCACCGGCATCGCCGCCACGGCGGCCACCGGCCAGCCCGCCCCCATCGACGCGGAATTCATCCGTTTTGACTTCTGGGTCATGGCCGGCGCCATGCTGGCGGCCAGCATCCTGGTGTTCGCGAAGAAGCCGGTGGGCCGCCTGGTGGGCGCGATCTTCTTCGCCAGCTATCTCGCCTATATCGGCTTTCTGGCCTGGGGCGCGCTGGGCTAGGACGGCCCGGCCTCGTCCACCGCGTCCCCGTCCTCCTCCTCCTCCGCCTCCGCCTCATCCTCCTCAGACAGGCGATCGGCCGGCCCCGGCCCGAAATGCCCCGCGATCCCGGTTCCCACGCCGCCGCAGCGGTAATACTGGTCGGCATAGGGCGTGCCTTGGAGAAACGCCCTGGTGGTGGCCCAGCCGGGCAGCGCGGTGATCTTGCCCTCCAGCGCCAGGCGCACCCAGCTCTGGCAGCGCTCGAACAGGCCGTCGCGCTCGGCCAGGATGCGCGCCTCCAGCTCCAGGCTCACCCGCGCCTCCCATAAGCCGTCACCGCTTCCGTCACTACTCCCCGCGCCGCCCCCTGCACAAGTCCCGGCGTTGGCGGTTTCGCGATAGCGCTCGGCCAGCTTCAGCGCGGCCTCCGCCTCCTTCAGCCGCCCGCCGCGCGACAGCGCCATGGCCGCGCGCGCACAGCGGTCGGCCTCCGCCCGCAGCTGTTCAGCGGTCAGCGGCCCGGCCTCCACAGGAGAGGATGCGTCAGAAGGGGCCTCCCCCGGAAGCGGCGCAGCAGGGGCGCCGCCCGCCGCGCCCTCCGCCCTCGCGTCCGGATCACCCGCCGCATGACCGCCCGCATCACGCCCTGCATCACCGCCAGCCTCCGCCTCGGCCATGGCCGCCTGCGCCGCCTGCTCGGCCAGGTCGCAGGCGCGCCAGCGCCCGGCGGCCGCCCATTGATGCAGCGTCGGCGCCGGCACCCCGACGCGCAGCGCCACCTCGGGCATGGGGACCCCCTCCACCCGCAAGGCGCGAGCCTCACCCCCCAGCCGGGCGCGCATCGCCGCAGTTCGTATCGTGTTTCCCATACCCGCCACCCTACCCCCGCCGCCGGGGGAGGGGGATAAGTTGGCGCTTTGGCGCAGCTTGAGCGAGCGTTAACCGATCGCTAACATGGGCGCAGGGGAAGAGGGGAAATACGATGCCTGACAGGATCGAGACGAGCGGCGCCCGCTTTGCGCCTGGCGCGCAAGGCGCGCAGTTTGCGGAGGGCGATTACGGCCTCTTCGCCAGCGCTCTTATTCAGCTGGAACCGGAGGATGTCGGACAGAGCACCTCCAGCCTCAAGATCGAGGATAACTCGGTGATCGCCGAGATCTTTCTCGGGGCGGTTTCAGTGACGAGCTGGGCCGGCGTAACCGGCGCCCTCCTGGCGCTGGGATCGGAGCTTCTGTCCGTATTCAACATCCAGATTGATCCCACCTTCGCCGAAGGCAGTCTCATCTGTCCGGGGGATGCGTGCGTGATCACTGCGGGCCTGACGGTGCTGACCGCCATGGAATGGGTCGTCGCCACAGCGGGCTTCGCGCTCGGTCTTGCCGGACATCTCGGCGTTCATGCCTACCGGATGGGCCGGATACGAACGACCGCCAAGCGTTTTACCGAGCGCACGCGCGAAATGAATGTGGACCGCTATCTGGTGACGAGCCTTGGGCAGACCCGGTTCCGGCCTGGAAAGAGCGGCTTGCGGATTGAAGCCGAGCAGCGCGATTTCGTGATTGAGTGGGATGCTGTGGACGAGATGCGGCTTTATTGGGCCGATGATCATCTACCGCGGTTCAAGGCTTTGCCGCGTGTAGAAGTGGCCGAGCGTCCGACTGATCTCAGGAGCTTTGTTAAAGACGACATCCGGTTGGGGCCCTACGCCGAGCTTTACGAGGCGTTAAAAAAGTGGAGTGAGCAAAACGCTCATCTTGATCTACCCATAAAGAACGAGCGCACGGGCGACACCAAGATCCGCGAATGGATCCGGCTGCCCAGAGGCGCTTTCAATACGCGCTCCAGCAATCTGACCTGGTTCCAATTCATCGCGCTGGTCTGGTTCTGCGTTAAGTACGAGCCCCCCAACCATAACGGCGTCCGCTAATCCGCCTTTACCCCACAGCCGCCCATTCTCGCAGCGCGACGGCCGGGTTAAGGCCGACCGGGCTCCGCCCGGTCGCCGCGGAGCGGCGCGCCCTTCAGGGCGCGGCCTTGACGCGTCCGGCTTAAGCTGCGGAAGACTCTGCGTGGGGGTTAAGGGGAGGGGGAACCGAAAACAGGTGTATGCCCCGATATGCGCAACGGACCCTGCTTCGCTTTAATCCGAGTCAGACCCTGTCTGACCTTCCGGTGCCTTGCCGTCGATCTTACGGCTGAATTCAGCAACACGATCCAGCAAAGAATCTCTTGCCTGCTTTGCCTCACGACGCGCCTGAATGATGTCGGCAATTAACTCGTTCTGTGCCTCGAGTGTTTCGGGAAAGCTTATTTCAAGCGCTTCGAAATCTTCTTGCTGCGTACGGCGCCGGTTGCTGTGCCCTGTTGTGATCGCGCGGAAAGCTCTTTGATAATAGTGGCTTCGCAGGAGATAGGATAGAAATTGCGGGCTCAGCCGGTTGTCAGTGACTGCATATATCGGAAACTCTTTCGTAACCAACGCCCCGTTGAACTCCTCCGGTGTCACAGATATGCAGCCTTTCCACAAATCTATAGAAGAAAAAACCACATCATTTTCTTTGGCCCTATACCACTGCGACGGGGAATCTTCGAAATACATACCGATCCACTCTGGCGGACTTTTCCCTTTTCCGGCCTCACGAGCGCGAATCTCACCGTCCTGGCCTAGGGTCATCACTACAACCGCTTCAGTCGGGTTTTGAGATGGGTCTACAAGTTCTTCTCTACGCCTCATTACACTTGAAATTGGTAATGTAATCCAACCCTCCGGCGCTTCAGTCATCTCCTCTCTTTTGAAAAGAAAGTACTTCGGATCAAGTCGGTTGCTTTTGTGGGATGCCCATAGCTCGCTAAATTTCACCGACATTGTATCGGGATCGTTCGATCCAGAATAATTCTCGCGGTTAGTCTTAAATTTTTTGTAGGCACCCAAGATTGTGCCTGATTGATCTTCAGAAAGGTTTCCTCCTTCGGAGCCGATATATAAGTCATTCTCTTTCGCTGAAGCACCCGTCGAATTATAACCAATATGGTTGGCTTCAGCTAAAAATGTATAATGATCAAACTTTTGCCACGCCTTTGCGATTGCTCCAACCTCGTCGCCGTCAGCAATAATTTCCTTCCTAAAAGTTTGGTCAAATTTTCTCTTTGATGCACTATCAAACTTTCTAAAAAATAGGATGGATGTTTTATTCTGAGCGCCAGATTTTCGAAATGCGTGATCGGGCAAAGAAACAATTGCGTCAATAAATCCGTTTCTCGCAAGAAACCTTCTGGCGCGCGGACAGTTGGACATTTCTCCCTGATTATTAAAGAATCCATCTGGAAGAATAAATGCAAGCTCGCCACCTGGCTCAAGGAATGCAATCGATCGCTCTACGATCGCGTGTTCAGAAGCAATTGCGTCACGGTTCTCTGCAAGTTCAAAGTTTCTCAGGGTATTTGTGCCTAAATGGTCTTCATCGCCCTCAGGCACCTCGTCACCGAAAGGTGGATTTCCTACTATTTTCTGGAATCGGCCAACGTTTGGATTAAGTCTAGGCTTAGCGAACGTAGAGTCGAGGCAGCTTCGATCTCCTTCAATGTTCGTGTGCCCATCGTGGTGGAGTAGCAAGTTTATCTTACATATGCGTGCGAGTATCTCGTGGATTTCAATTCCAAACACCTTCTGTAGGGCAAAGTCATTCTTAATTCGAGATATGTGCTCACTGGATTGTCCGGAGTAATCGCGGTCAATTTGATGCCAAACTTGTAGGAGAACTTCCAGCAAGAAGCCCCCAGAGCCAGCTGTCGGGTCTAGCACATAATCGTTCGAACTGATTTCTAGCATCGCGACAGAAAAACGGGCGAGTTGGCGCATCGTAAAATATTGTCCAAGCTCGCCCCGAAAAACAGAACCAAAGAAGCTTTCGAATGCGACTCCAATGTGATCAACATCTGTGCCGGTAAAGCTAATAAGCTGAAGTGAATGCACGATATCGAATATTTTTTTGTCAGGTAGATTTATCTTGATTCCGTCGGGAAATATTGTTGGATCGGCTCTGCATGCATCAGAAAAGAGGGCGTGGACGCGGGTTGCGACAGCGGCAGTTGTCTCCTTTGTCCCAATCTGAAATTTCCGAGGGCTCCCGGTCGGTGTGCCGCGCTCATCGGCAACCTTCGCAAATAGAAGCTTACTCCACTCGTCAAACGCGGTAAGCGGATCCCGCTTCCCGCCTGACCAAATGATCGAGTGTGCTCGACGAATTTTGGTTTCTATAAATGTGGCTTTCGCAGGCGAAATGTCACGGTCGCCCCCAGCCAATATCGCAAACTCTGGTGCCTCGCCGTAAAGCGGAGGGACGCTTTCAATTGCGCCAATTCTATTGCTCTCCCGTTCCATCGCGGGGAAATTCGCTACGTCAAATAGGATTGACTCGTCAAAATCGTCGTAAAGTGCAAATGGTGCTCGTAGAGAGTTGGCGTTGCCGAATGTCTGCTCGATAGCCTGAGTGCGCTCTTTTGATGAGAGGCCGGAAGCTTTGTTTTCACAGACGAGATAGGGGTCGCGCTTTAGATCATCGCGGTAAACCACAATGTCTGCGATGTCACTTGGCGTTCGCCTTGGGACCTGAACTTCTGTCCTTATGCGATTTGGGGGGTAGCCACATTCAATTATGAGATAGGAGATCGTGCGCGCTCGAACCCATTCTTCCGGGTCCGTCCATAGGTAGGATTGCTTTCTTGCAAGCTTGTAAGTGATGCGGTTTTTAGAGAGCTCAATTATTCCGCGCTCAATTGCTTTCGCGACGTAACTTAGCTCGATAATTTCATCTCTTATTTCAAGGTTGTCGTTCGTCATGTTCGCTAAGCTCGCACGCTCTCGTCATTGTGAGGACATTCGTCAGCATGGGGCGATTCCCTGCATCACCGTGAGCGCGTGGTGCGGTCGCTTTGTTCAGGATGCACTTTTTAAGTCCAGGCGTCGCTCAGGCGTCCGTTTAGCCTCACCCTGCCTCATACTCCAGCGGCTCCCCCATGCCCTGGATCTAGCCCGGCGCAGCCTTTCCCACGCGGCCAAAACCTCCCGCGGCCGAATGCCCCCCATCACCACCCCTCAGCCTCGCGCTCCAACCGCTTGATCTCGTCGCGCAGCCGCCCCGCCTCCTCGAACTCCAGATTCGCCGCGGCTTCGCGCATGCGCTTTTCCAGGTCCACGATGGCGGCTTTGAGATTATTGGGTTCGAAGGGGGTTTGGCCTTCCTCGACGGCGGCGCGTTTCTGGCTGCGTTGGCGGCCTCTGCCCTTGGCGGTTTTTTCCATGACGCCTTCGAGGACGTCGGAGACGCCGCGCACGATGGTCGTGGGGGTGATGCCGTGGGCTTCGTTGTGGGCGATCTGGCGGTTGCGGCGGCGTTCGGTCTCGTCCATGGCGCGCTGCATGGAGCCGGTGATGCGGTCGGCGTAGAGGATGACCCGGGCGTCGGCGTTGCGCGCGGCGCGGCCGATGGTTTGCACCAGGCTGGTTTCGCTTCGCAGGAAGCCTTCCTTGTCGGCGTCGAGAATGCCTACGAGGCCGCATTCGGGGATATCGAGGCCTTCGCGCAGGAGGTTGATGCCCACCAGCACGTCGTACTGCCCCAGGCGCAGATCGCGGATCAGCTCGATGCGCTCCACCGTATCCACATCGGAGTGCATGTAGCGCACGCGCAGGCCCTGCTCGTGCATGTATTCGGTGAGGTCTTCGGCCATGCGCTTGGTCAGCGTGGTCACCAGGGTGCGATAGCCCCTGGCGGCGGTGGTGCGGGCCTCCTCGATGATGTCGTCCACCTGGCTGAACTGGTCGGACTGGACCGGGCGCACCTCCACCGGCGGGTCGATGAGGCCGGTGGGGCGGATCACCTGTTCGGTGAAGACGCCGCCGGTCTGGTTCAGCTCCCACTTTCCCGGCGTGGCGGAGACGTGGATCGTGTTGGGGCGCATGGCCTCCCATTCCTCGAATTTGAGGGGGCGGTTATCCATGCAGGAGGGCAGGCGGAAGCCGTGCTCGGCGAGGGTCCGCTTGCGGCTGAAATCGCCTTTGAACATGGCGCCCAGCTGCGGGATGGTGACGTGGCTCTCGTCCACGAACACCAGGGCGTTGTCGGGCAGGTATTCGAACATGGTGGGCGCCGGCTCGCCGGGCTTTCGGCCCGTGAGATAGCGCGAATAGTTCTCGATGCCGTTGCAGGAGCCGGTGGCCTCCAGCATCTCCAGATCAAACTCGGTGCGCTGTTGCAGGCGCTGGGCCTCCAGAAGCTTGCCGTTGGCCTCCATCCAGGTGAGGCGCTCGTTCAGCTCTTGTTTGATGGACTTGATGGCCTGGTTCAGCGTCGGGCGCGGGGTGACATAGTGGGAGTTGGCGTAGACGCGCACCTTGGTGAGGTCGCTGCTGGGCTTGCCGGTGAGGACCTCGAACTCGGTGATGGACTCGATCTCGTCGCCGAAGAAGCTGACGCGCCAGGCGAATTCGTCATGGTGGGCGGGGAAGATCTCGATGGTGTCGCCGCGCACCCGGAACGTGCCGCGCTGGAACGCCGCGTCGTTGCGCTGGTACTGCAGGGCCACGAGATTGCGCATCACCTCGCGCGGATCTTTCTCCTCCCCCACCGCAAGATCGAATACCATGGCGGTGTAGGTCTCAACCGAGCCGATGCCGTAAATGCAGCTCACCGAGGCCACGATGATGACGTCGTCACGCTCCAGGATCGCGCGCGTGGCGGCGTGGCGCATCCGGTCGATGGCCTCGTTGATGGAGGACTCTTTCTCAATATACGTGTCGGTGCGCGGGACATAGGCCTCAGGCTGGTAATAATCGTAATAAGAAACGAAATATTCCACCGAATTATATGGAAAAAAACTCTTGAATTCGCCGTATAACTGCGCCGCCAAAGTCTTGTTCGGCGCCAGAACCAGGGCGGGTCTCTGAAGCTTTTCAATCACCTTCGCCATCGTGAAGGTTTTACCCGAGCCGGTCACTCCGAGGAGAACCTGGTCCCTTTCCGACCCGGCCGACTCCACCAGCTCCTTGATCGCAGCGGGCTGATCTCCGGTGGGTTCGTATTCGGACACCACCTGGAACTTCTTCCCGCCTTCGCTTTTCTCCGGGCGCTCGGGGCGGTGGGGCGTCCAGTTGGCCGGCAGGGACAGCGGATCCTTGATGTCGGCGCCGGGCACGCGCTCGTCCAGCGTAAAGTCGGCCTGGCCCATGTCGGAGACGCCGGGCGGGGTGAGGGCGGAATCGTCTGTGGTGATCTTGACCATGGGCCCAATATGGACCTCGGCGACGGTCTGGAACAGGGGTGGAACTGACGCCGGGCCGCTGCGGTTTCCCTTGTTGCTTAGTCAGCAGCCAAGGGAGATCCGCCATGACGGAGCGACCAGACAACATCGATCAGACCGCCGGCGCCAAGACCGATACGGTCGTAGATGGAACCAGCGGAGCCGCCTACGGCTCGGGCCAGACCGGCGCACGCGCCATGCTGGGCGCCGTGGTGGCGGTTTGCGCGGTCGGCCTTGTCTGGGCGTTCTGGCCGGCGGATCGCTCCAGCTCCATGCTCGCTGACGCCGGCATGGAGCAGTCCCGGAGCGCAAGCGGCGAAACGCCGGGCGCCGACCAGATGTCCGTGGCGCCGGGGACCGACCGGGTCGAGGGCAACCAGCTTGATCCCGAGCCGGCGGGCGTGGATCCCGCCGATGCGGGCGAGGGGCTGGGCATGGACCCCGATCTCGACGCCACCGACGAGGAGGAACCCCGCGACGATCCGGAAATCGATCCGACCGACCGCGTGGCGCCTGTGGATCCGCCCGGCTCCGGCGACGGACGCTGATCGGCGGGACCTGCGCCCCCTGACGCGGGATTGGTCAGCCGGTGCGCTCCGGTCTAGGGTCGCTCTGACCTGAGCCGCACCGGAGCCCACCATGAGCCTCACCCTTCACCATCTTAACCTGTCGCGCTCCGAGCGCATCGTCTGGCTCCTGGAGGAGCTGGACGTTGAGTACCAGCTGCAGCGTCATTCGCGCGACGTGCAGACCCGGCTGGCGCCCGAGGCGCTGACCCGGCTGCACCCGCTGGGCAAGGCGCCGCTGCTGGAAGATGACGGCCAGGTGATCGCCGAAAGCGGCGCGATCGCCCAATACTTGCTGGAAAAGTTCGACCCCGATCACAAGCTCCATCCGGCGCCCGGCGCGGCCAATCGCGCGGTGTTTCTGGAATGGCTTCACGCCGCCGAGGGCGCGGTCTTCCTGCCTTTCCTGATGAACACCTATCTGGAGGCCACCGGCCTTACGGATTCGCTGCTGGCCGGATACATGGGCGCCGAGCGCGCCAAGGCGCTGGCCGCTGTGGAGGCGCATCTCACCGAGAACGCCTTCTTCGCCGGCGACACCTTCACCGCCGCCGACATCATGATGGGCTTCCAGCTGGAGAGCGCGGACAAGCGCGGCGGTATCGATCAGGACAGCCCGGTGAAGACCTGGCTCAAGCGCATTCAGGACAGGCCCGGCTGGCATGCCATGCGCCGGGTCACGACGGCCGACTAGGCGCGGCCTGTTTGAGTTTTCGATTCTGCGCGGTTGGATCCGATCTCAGAATGGAATGTCATCCTGAGTTTTCTCGGGCGCGCTCAATAACTTGCGCTTTTCATACTCGAGGCTGCTTTGTTTGGTGGCGGCTTTGTCCATTGTTGCGCCCACGCGTTCAATTAGCCGCACTGCTGGCTCAAGTTCCTCGGCCCCATCCCCGACCGCGCGAGTCGTCGACCTTAATAAAGACAGCCAGCTTTCCCATCTTGTGCGGTTTCGGTTTAGGTCTTTTTCAAAAGCGTTGAGCTTAGAAAACAGAACTTCCCTTAAATTCTCTGGAATCGCAACTTGATTGACAATTTTTCTAATCTTATCAGTTAGTTTTCGGATTTCATCCTTATAATTTTCTAGGTCGACTGCAGAAAACCGAAGGCTTGGATCGCCTTCTAGCTCAGTCGACCGCGCGGCGGAAAGGCGGACGCTGGTAGAAATACGATTAATGTCGCTAAGTAGCCGATGAACCCAAAATGTAAATGCCTCATCATCGTAAGGCGCTGTAGTGTCTAGATCATAATTTAGCCCCAATGCATCAATTAGGCCATCTACAGTCGAAGCAAATTCGCTCCAGCGCGCGTACCCGTCTACCACGCCGTTAAATAACTTTTTTTCTTCATTTATTTTATCGTCGGTTCTTTGTCGGGCAATTTGAACCAATTGTACGAAAGCGAGTTCTGGACTAGATGGCATCGAGCTGAAATCATCATCATCAATTAGCATTCGACACTCCGCCTATTTGAAGTAGTGCATGCTAACCGATTCCCATGGCTTCAGCGATGAGATCGCCGCTGGCTTCTTCCAGAAGCGCGTCGCCGGCTTCGCCGTGGACGGCTTCGCGGCCGATCTCCAGCATCACCGGCACGGCCAGCGGCGAGACGCGGGCGAGCGCCACGTGATCAACTCGGCCCGCCACCCGCGACAGCGCGTCGGCCAGGCGGCGCACGTCCAGCAGGCCCTTGGCGGCGTCCTGCCAGGCCGCCTGTAAAAGGATATGGTCCGGCTCGTGATCGCGCAGCACGTTGTAGATCAGGTCGGCGGAGAACGTGACCTGACGCCCGGTCTTCTCCTGTCCGGGCAGCCGGCGCTCGATCAGGCCGGCGATCACCGCGCAGTTTCGAAACGTGCGCTTCATCAGGTCGCTCTCGGCGAGCCACGCGTCCAGATCGTCGCCCATCATGTCCTCTGAAAACAGCGCCGCCATGTCCGCCGCGCCCAGATCCTTCAGCCCCCAGACCGACAGCGCATACTCGTTGGCCACAAAGCCCAGCGGCCGCAGCCCCGCCCGCTCCAGCCGGCGGGTCAACAGCATGCCGAGCGTCTGGTGGGCGAGCCGGCCTTCAAAGGGATAGCAGACCAGATAGTGTTTCCCGCCGCGCGGAAACGTCTCCACCAGAAGCCGGTTGGGGGCGGGCAGCTGTGATTTTTGCTGTTGCACTTTGAGCCAGTCCTGCACCTGACCGGGCAGAGCGGCCCAGCTTTCGGGGTCATGGACCATCTTGCGCACCCGCTCGGCGAGATAGGTGCTCAAGGGAAATTTGCCGCCGTTATAGCTCGGGATTTTGGGGTTTTCCGCTGTGGAGCGGCTGACCAGACAATCGGCTTCCTGCGCGCCTTCAAAGCGCAGCATCTGGCCGGCGAACAGGAAGGTGTCGCCGGGGCTCAGCTGATCGGCGAACCATTCCTCCACCTGACCCAGCTTCGGCCCGCCGGCGCGGATCTGTTTCTTCTTCGCGCTACGCCCCCCTGTGGCGCCGACGGACGCCCCAGCGCTCGCAAGGGTTGAGGTTGCGCCTGCGTCCGCGGTCGCCTTGGCGCCGCCGCGCACCAGGCGCACGTCCAGCATGGGGCTTTCCACGATGACGCCGACATTCATGCGGTGGCGCTGGGCGGCGTCGCTTGTGCGCGCCCGCCACAGCCCGTCGCGGCCCTTCGCGATGCGCTTGAACCGGTCATAGGAGCCCAGCGAATATCCGCCGTCAGAGACAAAGGCGAGCACCCGGTCAAAGGTCTCGCGCGTCAGCTCGGCATAGGGCGCGGCGCTGGTGATTTCTGCGTAGAGATCGTCCTCGGCGAAGGGCTCGCCGCACGCCCGGCCCATGACATGCTGGGCCAGGGCGTCCAGCGCGCCGGCGCGCAGCGGCTCGCCGTCCAGCGCCTTTTCCGCCACCGCCTCGCGCGCCGCCTGGCACTCCAGATGCTCGAACCGGTTGGTGGGCGCAAGCACCGCCCGGCTCACCGCATCAAGCTGGTGATTGGCGCGCCCCAGGCGCTGGATCAGCCGGGCCGAGCCCTTGGGCGCGCCCATCTGGATCACCAGATCTACATCGCCCCAGTCGATCCCCAGATCCAGGGTGGAGGTGCACACCACCGCCTTCAACGATCCCGCCGCCATGGCCGCCTCCACCTTGCGGCGCTGCTCGGCGGCCAGCGAGCCATGGTGGAGGGCGATGGGCAGCGCGTCTTCATTGACGCCCCACAGCATCTGAAACGTCGCTTCGGCCTGGCTTCGCGTGTTGACGAAGACCAGCGCCATTTTCGCCGTCTTGATCAGCTCATAAACTGACGCAATCGCATGGCGCCCGCTATGGCCCGACCAGGGGATGCGGTCTTCAGGGGTGAGGATGGACACGTCCGGCTCGGCCCCGCCCTCGCCGCGCACGACCCGTGCGAACCGGCCCGCGTCGCCCGCCTGCGCCGACAGCCAGCGCGCATGGCCGTCCACATCCTTCACCGTGGCCGACAGCCCGATGCGGCGGGCCTGCGGCGCATAGCGGCCGATGGTGGCCAGGCCCAGAGACAGCAAATCGCCGCGCTTGCCCGGCGCCAGGGCGTGCACCTCGTCCACGATCACCGCCTGCACATGCTCAAAAAACGCCGCGCCATTGGCCTGGGCGCAGAACAGGGCCAGCTGTTCGGGCGTGGTGAGCAATATGTCCGGCGGGCTCTGGCGCTGGCGCGCGCGCTTGGACTGGGGCGTGTCGCCGGTGCGCGTCTCGATGCGCAGATCAAGCCCCATCTCGGTGACGGGGGTGAGAAGATTGCGCGCCACGTCCTGGGAGAGCGCCTTCAGCGGCGAGATATAAAGCGTGTGCAGCCGGTGAGGCCGCGCCTTGCCGCCCTCGCGCGCGATGCGTTCGAGATCCACAAGGCTCGGCAGAAACCCGCCCAGCGTCTTGCCCCCGCCCGTGGGCGCGATCAGCAGCGCATCCTCACTGGCGCTGGCCGCCGCCACCATCTCGCGCTGATGCGCGCGCGGCGCCCAGCCCCGGCTGTGAAACCAGGCCTCGAAGATGTCGGGCAGGGCGGGGAGGTGAGGGGGGTGCATGGGGACGAAATAGGGTGTTTACGGCCCGCTCACCATCCCGGTCCGAACGCGGAATGCTGAAGCCCGGAGAGTTTGTCATCCCGGCCGGAGCGCGTGAGCGCGCAGCGCCGGGACCCCAGACTTCAGGGTTTGGCGGCTCCTGAGGTCCCGGCTCGGCGCCCGCAGGAGCGGGCTTGGCCGGGATGACAAAATTGGGGAGAGGCCGGCGCTAGCTATCCTCGTCCTCATAACCCACCAGCGACAGCGGGCGGGCCTTGTAGCCGTTGAGCTCGGCCCAGCGGGCGAGCGCGTCTTCGCGGCCGTGGGTGATCCACAGCTCGTCCGGGTTCACGTCGGCTATGGTCTGGGTCAGCTCGTCCCAGTCTGAGTGGTCGGAGAGGATGAGCGGCAGTTCCACGCCGCGCTGGCGCGCCCTTGCACGAACCCGCATCCAGCCGGAGGCGAAACAGATCACCGGATCGGGAAAGCGCCGCGCCCAAGCCGTCTGGAAGCTGGAGGGCGGGCCCAGAATGATCTTGCCGGCGAAGTCTGTCTTCGCGCCGTCCTCGTCTTTCAGCGTCGCGTTTCGAAGCTCGCCCAGGGGAACGCCGTGCTCGCGATAGAGATCGCACAGTTGTTTCAGGGCGCCGTGGATATAGATCGGGTCGTGATAGCCGGCCTCGCGCAGCAGCATGATGACGCGCTGGGCTTTTCCCAGCGCATAGGCGCCCACAAGATGGGCGCGGTCGGGAAAGCGCTTCACGCTGGCCAGAAGGTTGGCGATTTCGCCGGAATCGTCGGGGTGACGAAACACCGGCAGGGCGAAGGTGGCCTCGCTCACATAGATATGGGCGGGCACCACCTCGAACGGCGTGCAGGTGGGGTCGCGGCGGCGCTTGTAATCGCCGGAGACCACGATGGTGAGCCCCTTCCATTCAAGGCGCGCCTGGGCCGAGCCCAGCACATGGCCCGCCGGATGAAGCGAGACGTCCACCTCGCCGATGCGTACTTTTTCGCCATAGGCCAGGGGCTGGCGGCTGGCGGTGAAGTCCTCGCCATAGCGCGCGTGCATGATCGCCAGGGTCGGCGGCGTGGCGGCCACCTTCGCGTGTCCGGCGCGGGCGTGGTCGGCGTGGCCGTGGGTGACCACCGCCCGGTCGCTTGCGCGCATGGGATCGATGAAGAAGCCGCCCGGCTCGCACCACAGGCCCTGATCGGTTTCTCGCAGCAGCTGTTCGGGTTTGATCATGACCCTGATTTAGGCGCTCGGGCGCATGATTGCGAGCGTGGGCGCGGCTAGATCAGCTGGTCCGGCATGGGGCGGTTTTCCACGATCGCCGCGACGAAACCGGCGATGGCCAGATCCATCTCTTCCACGCCAGGCCGCTCCACAGGAAAATGCCCCGCGCCCTGCAGGATCACCCGGCGCTTCACCACCGGCAACAGCTCGAAGAAGCCGTCGCTCACCTCCACGTCGGTCCAGTGATCGGCTTCGGGATGGACCATGAGGACCGGGCATTGATCAAAGCTCTCCGGCGGCGCTATCGGCGGGCTTTCCAGCCAGGAGCGCAGGAAGCCCAGCGGCATTTTCGCGCCGCCGGCGCGCCGGTCCGCGGTGATGGCGCTTGCAAGGGCTGGATCATTGGCCACTGCAGCCATGTTTCCCAGCCGCGACATGGGGATCATGGCGCCGTTGAGCGCGCGCGGCAGCCGGGTCAGGGCCGGCTCGATCAGGCCCGCCATCCAGGGCTTTCGCACCAAAGCGCGTCGCACCGCCCTGCGGGTGGGATCGAGAAAGCAGGTGGCGATCAGCCCGTCCACGGCGCCGGTGAGCGCGCACGCATCATAGGCCAGCATGCCGCCCATGGAGAGGCCGAACACGAATAGCGCGCCGCCGCGCCGGCGCTCGGACTCCACCAGTCCCGCGGCGACCTCGCGCCAGTGATCGTAGACGAGCTGTGTCTTTTTCGGCGTGCGGGTCAGGCCGTAGCCGGGCAGGTCCGGGCAGATGCATTCAAACCCGTGCAGCGCCAGCGCCCAGGCGTAGGGGCCCAGCAGCCGGCCATGGCCGCCGCCGTGCAACAGGATGATGCGGGCGCGCGCCGAGGGCGCGATCCAGCGGTCGATATGCACGTCGAACCCGGCGATCCGGCGCCATTCCTCCTGCACCGCATAGGGGCGTGGCGGCGCCAGACCTTTTGGCAAGGCGGCGTAGATCGCACGCCAGGCGGTCTCGTCCTCCCAGCTGGGCAGGGTGGACGCGTGCGCCATGGCTACCCGTCGACCGCGTCTTCGATCACCTCGCCGGTGCGCGTGATGTCGCGGCCGACGCCCTGGATCGTATTGCAGGCGGTCAGAGCCAGAAGGCTGAGCCCGGCGAGGAGAACGGTGAGGATGGATTTCATGGCGGGGGTCCTGATGCAAAAAGGGCCGACGTCGAGGATATCCCGGCGCCGGCCCTTAAAGTATTAATCTCCGCGGACAAAGTCAGCGAAATTCGTTTGCGGCGATGCGCTTACTCGGCGGACGCGGCGTCCTCCGGCGCGGTGTTGCCCGGCCAACCGTACGCAAAGGTGATGATGCGGTTCAGCGTATGCTGCTCCATCACGCCGTCCACCAGATGCGCCCAGGGCCCGCGGGCATAGGCGATGATGTCCTCGCCCGAATGAGTCTCGCTGCCCATGGGCACCGCGGCCTCCTGGCGGAAGTCCGGGTCGAGGACCTGGGCCTGGGTCAGCGGCCCGGCGTCCGGATCGCGCAGGGACGGGCCGTTATAATAGCCCAGCGTCGTGTAGGGGCGGCCGTCGCGCGCAGGCGAAGGCGGGGTGGGATCGTCGGACAGGTCCGGCGCCGGCGGGTGCACAAGGCCCAGGATCGGATTGCCGCGGCGCGGATAGCCGGCGATGTTGAACACGTGGCCATGGTCGGCGGTGACCAGGATCAGCGTGTCGTCCGGATCGGTCATCTCGGCCGCCGCCGCCACCGCGCGCGCCGCCGCGAGGGCGTCGGTGAGGGCGCGGTGAGCGTTGGTCCCGTGGTGGGCGTGGTCGACCCGGCCGCCTTCCACCAACAGGAAATAGCCGTTTTCGTTGGTGGAGAGGCGTTCAATTGCGAAGCGCGTCATTTCCTCGATGGAGGGCTGCTCGGCGTCGACGCGGTCATGGTCATAGTCCATGTGGCTGCGCGAAAAGAGCCCCAGTGCGCGCGGTCCGTTCACGGGCAGCGCGCGCAATCCCGCCGCGTCGTTCACGTAAGCGCCGCCGGCTTGAACCCATTCGGCGGTGAGGTCGCGCCCGTCCTGGCGCTGGCCGCCCTGATCGGCGGTGAGAAACGCGCCGTATCCGCCGCCGAGCACGACTTCGGGCCCGTCGCCATGGCGGCCGTCCAGCGTGGCGAGGAGCTGGGAGGCGATGTCGGTGCAGCCGGCCGCAGCGGCTTCGGCGGGCACCACCGCATCCACTTCCCAGTCGCGGCTGGGCGCGTGGGCGTAGGCGGCCGCCGGCGTGGCGTGGGTGATGCGCGCGGTGGAGACGAGGCCGGTGGACAGGCCGCGCGCCTCGGCGGCTTCCAGCGTCGTCATCGGCACGTCGGCGTCCGGGCCGCAGCTTTCGACCGTCTGGCGGGCATAGACGCTGATGGCGCCGATATGGGTCTTCACCCCGGCCAGCATCGCCGTCGCCGTGCCGGCGCTGTCGGGCACCTGGGCGTTTTCGTTATAGGTCTTGATCAGCGCCGAATGGCCCCAGGTCTCGAACGGCAGGTAGTTCTCCTCACCCGTCTCGCCGCGCAGCTGACCTTCCAGGATCCGCGCCGCGGTGATCGTCGGAAGGTTCAGCCCGTCCACGATGAACAGGATGACGTTCTTCGCCCGGCCTTCGCGCTGCGGACGGTTGAGGCGCTGGGTCAGCTCGGCGTCGGCGAGGATGCGCCAGTCCGCGCCCTGGCCCTCATGGTTGACCGGCTCAAGTGCGGCGCTGCGCATCGGCGCTTGGCGGTCCGGGGCGGGCGTCGTGGCCAGGGTGGAGCAGGCGGCGAGGCTCAGCCCCGAGGCGGCGGCGAGAAGGGCGCGAAAGGTCATCATCAGACTCCGGCGTGAGGCGGCGGGTTTAAGAAAGGTTCTAGCGCGTTCACGTGACGGTTCAATCACATCGCGCCACGCCGTCGCGCCGTGCAAAGCGGGGCTCGCGCAGCCGCCCCCGGCGCATTATCTTGCTGTCCATGACTTCAGCGACTCACACGCCCGACGCCCTGGCCACCGCAGAGCGCTTCTGCGCCCGGCGCAAGCTGTCTCTGACGCCTGTGCGCCGGCGCGTGCTCGAGCTTCTGATCGAGGCGGGCGGGCCGGTGAAGGCCTATGACCTTCTCGCCGCGCTGAAACCCAATGGCGGCGCGCAGCCGCCCACCATCTACCGGGCGCTGGAGTTTCTCACCACCGCCGGTCTCGCCCACAAGGTGGAGGCGCTCAACGCCTACACCGCCTGCCTGCACGGGGCGGATGACGGCGCGGCGCAGTTCTTCATCTGCGAATCGTGCGGCGCGGTGGAAGAGCGCCACACCCACGCCGAACCGCGCAACACGCCCCAGGGCTTCGCCGTCGCGCGCTCGGTGGTGGAGCATTACGGCCTCTGCGCCGCATGTGTGACCTAAGCTCCAGGCAAGCGCCGTCAGCCCCCTGACATATCGGCGCGAAGCGGCCTAGGCTCGCGCGACTGAAAAAAAAGGGGGGCTGTCATGGAATTGCTCTGGCGCGGCAATGCGAACGCCTGGGAGTGCGACGAGCTCGGGCACATGAATGTGCGCTTCTACCTGGCCAAGGCGGCCGAGGCGATGGGCGTGCTCTCCCAGATCATCGGCATGCGCGGCGCGGTCCGCGCCGGCGCCGCCGCGACGCTCATCGCGCGCGAGATGAGCGTGCGTTTCCTCGCCGAAGCCCGCCCCGGCGTCCCGCTGGAGGTGCGCGGCGGCGTCATCGACCATGACGAGACCGGCTTCACCGCCGCCCTGATCCTCCACCAATGCGCGCTGGACGGGCCGGCAGCGGCCTTCACCGTGCGCCTGGACCATGTGGACCCGCTCACCGGCGCGGTGTTCGCCTTTGCAAAGCGCACGCGCGCAGCGCTGGAGGCGCTGCGCATGGAAAAACCCGCCGCGTGCGAGACACGGTCCCTCTCGTCCGGCCCGCCTGAGACGCTGTCACTGGAGCGGGCGGACGCGCTGGGTCTGGAGCTTCTGAGCCGGGGCATGATCAATCCGGACGAAACTGATGTGTTCGGCCGCATGCGTCTTGAGTTCGCCTTCGGCAAGATCTCCAGCTCGGTGATTCATCTGCAGAGCGGCTTCGCCGAGCAATGGGCGGCCTACCGCACCGGCGCGCCGCTCACCGCCGCCAGCGCGGTGCTGGAGGCGCGCCTCATCTTCCGCCGCTTCCCGCCCGCGGGCGCAGGCTATGTGATCCGCTCGGGTATCTCACAGGTGAATGACAAAGTGCGCACGCTCACCCACTGGGTCTGCGACCCCGAAACCGGCAAGGGCCTCTGGTCCATGGAGGCGGTGGGCTGCCTGATGGATCTGGACACCCGAAGGCTCAAACGCGTCGATGAGGAGACTCTGGCGCTGATGCAGCGCCATGTGGTGGCGGGGTTGAGGCCTTAGGGTTTTACGGGTTTGCGCCGCCCCCTCCGCCCCGCGTTACCCTCATCCCGTGCATCCCTGTCACCCTTATCTGCGAGGTGCGAGCCCGGACTTGATCCGGGGGAGCCGTGATGGACAAGCAGGATCGAGCGCGGTGCGTCCTTCGAGGCTTTTTGCGTCCGCAAAAAGACTCCTCAGGATGAGGGATGATGACGCCTTGATTGACCTGGCTTGCGAGCCTGCGCGCCTAATTCGCTTTCTTCGCAGGCGTCGGCGCGAAGGGGGCGGGCAGCGGCGCGCAGGGGACGCCGTCTTCCATGAGCTTTTCGCTCTCGGCCGGGGTGGTCTCGCCATAGATCAGGCGCTCGGGCTTTTCGCCCTCATGGATGGCGCGGGCCTCTTTCGCGAAGTTCTCGCCCACATAGTCGTAATTGGACCGGATATGGGCCTGCACCTTGCGCGCGAGGGCGGCGAGGTCCTGGGCGCCGTCCTTGCCGGCGCCGCCTAGCGTCGTCTGGCGCGCCTCCTTGCGCCTTGCGGTGGAGACCGCCGGCGCCATGATCTGTTTTTTCACCGCGGTGGAGCCGCACTGGGGGCATTCCACCAAGCCGCGCTCGACCTGATTGTCATAATCGCCCGAGGTGGAGAACCAGGCCTCAAAGCCGTGCTCCTCTTCGCAGACGAGGGCGTAGCGGATCATGGACCGGTGATCTCGCGGTCGCCGGAGAGCGCCGGGATGCGCGCGCGGGCCTCCCTGGCGTCGTCCGGGTCGACTTCAGCGTAGAGCAGGCCCGGCTCGTCATTGTCGAGCTCGGCGATCACTTCGCCCCAGGGGCCGATGACCAGCGAATGACCCCAGGTCTTGCGCCCGTCCTCGTGCTTGCCGCCCTGGGCGGGGGCGATGACGAAGCTGCCCGTCTCGATGGCGCGGGCGCGAAGCAGCACCTCCCAGTGGGCGCGGCCGGTGGGTTTGGTGAAGGCGCTGGGCACGGTCAGGATCGTCGCGCCGGCTTTCGCCAGCTTGCGGTAGAGATAGGCGAAGCGCACGTCATAACAGACCGAAAGGCCCAGAATCGTACCCGCCGCCTTCACCGTCACGGCCTTGTCGCCGGGGGCGTAGTTGGCGCTTTCGCGGTAATGCTCGCCGGGGCCGATCTGCACATCGAACATGTGCGCCTTGTCGTAGACCGCCAGAAGCGACCCGTCCGGCCCGAACACATGCTGGCGGTTCACCGCCCGGCCGTCGTCGCCTTTCAGCGCCAACGAGCCGATCACCAGCGTCACGTTCAGCGCGTCGGCCAGATCGGAAAAACGCACCAGGGCGGGCTCTTCCGCCGGCGTGCAGAGCGTGGCGAAGAGCTGCTCGGTGTCGCGCTGCATCAAATGGGTGGTTTCCGGCGTGGCGATCAGGCGCGCGCCGTTGGCCGCCGCCTCGCGGATCATCGCTTCGGCGTCGTCGATATTGCGCGCCGGGTCGGTCCCGGAGCGCATCTGCACCAGGGCGAGCTTCAGCTTGCTCATGCGGCGTCCGACAGCATGGGATCCAGCTTGCCGGCCCGGTCCAGCGACAGCATCTCGTCGCAGCCGCCGATATGCTCATCGCCGATGAAGATTTGCGGGAAAGTGCGTGCGCCGTTGGCGCGCTCCATCATTTCTTTCTTCTTGCCCATGTCGAACCCGGCGTCGATTTCTTCAAAATCCACGCCCTTCTTTTTGAGAAGCGACACCGCGCGTACGCAGTAGGGGCACATGGGGCGGGTATAGATGGTGACGGCGGCCATGAATGGGGCTCCTTGTCGATTCGGGTCATTGGCGGCAGGGTGGCGGCGCGAGTCTGGCGCTGCAATCATCACAGATTATTTAAGCGTTGAAACCGGTTTAACAACGCGCGCCAGGGTCAGGGCGTTCACGTTTGCGGCGCCCGATCGCTTCAGCGCCCGCACACAGGCCGACAGCGTGGCTCCGGTGGTGTGCACGTCATCGATCACCACCAGGCTGCGTCCGCTCACCCGCGCCCTGGCCCTGGCGCGCACCGAAAACGCGCCGGCGACATTGCGCTTGCGGCTTTTGGCGCTGAGCCCGCCTTGGGTCCCGGTGCGCCGTGTGCGCGCCAGGGCGTGGGCGTCCACCGGCACGCCGCTGACCCTGGAGACGGCGAGCGCCAGCAATAGCGACTGGTTGAAGCGCCGGGCGCGCAGCCGCGAGGCGTGCAGCGGAACCGGGATCAGCGCATCGGCGCCGTTCAGCAGGTCCGCGCCCGCCCTCGCCATCCAGCGGCCATAGGCGGCCAGCATGTCGGTGCGCCCGGCGTGCTTGAGAGTCAGCGCCAGGCTCCGGCTGGCGTCGTCATAGACCAGCACCGAGCGCGCCTTGCCCCAGATCGGCGCCTTGGCCGAGCAGGGCGCGCAGGCCATGCCTTCATAGGCGGGATAGTCGAAGGGCGCGCCGCACAGCTCGCACAGGGGCCGGGCGATGAAATGCAGCTTTGCGAAATCCGCCCCGGTAAGGGCGCCCGCCCGGTCCACCGGCTCGCCAGACAGGGGCGAAACCGGCGGCCAGATCAGATCGGCCATGACCTTGAACGCCCGACGGGCTTTGCTTTCCAGCCCGAACCGGCCATATCGGCCCCATGGCGAAGAACTTGATCTCGGCAAAGCCCGCCCCGCCCCCTGAAGATGGTCCGCCGCGCCTGTTCGACCGGGCGCTGCTCCGCGCGCGCAAGGATCGCGCCGCAGGAGAGTTTCTAGCATTTGACTTCCTCCATGCGCGAGTCGCCGATGAGCTTCTTGACCGGGTGGAGTCGGTGAGCCGCGATTTTGAAACCTGCCTGGTGATCGGCGGGGGCGGCGCGCTGGGCCGCGCCCTGAAAAACCGGCCGGCGGCGGCGAAGAAGATCGGCACGCTGATCGAGGCCGATACGTCCCCGGGAATGGTCAAATTGTCGGGCCATGCAGGGCTTGTGCTGGACGAGGAATATAGTCCTATCGCCGAGCGCAGCGTGGATCTGGTGCTGTGTTGCCTGTCGCTTCACTGGACCAATGATGTTGTGGGCGCGCTGATCCAGCTCAATTACGCGCTGAAGCCGGACGGGTTTCTGGCCGGCGCGATCTTCGGCGGCGCCACGCTCACCGAGCTGCGCCAGTCCATGAAGGAGGCCGAGACCGCCCTTGGCCGCGAGGCGGCGGCGCGGGTGTCGCCATTTGCTGACGCCATCGACATGGCCGGGCTGTTGTCGCGCGCCGGGTTCGCCATGCCGGTCTCTGATGTGGACCGGGTGACGGCGCGTTATGGAAACGCCTTCGTGCTCATGCGCGATCTGCGCAAGATGGGCGAGACCAGCGTGCTCACCGATCGCCCGCGAACGCCTGGAACCAGGGCGCTGTTCGTCAAGACCGCGCAGGCCTATTCTGAAGCCTTCGCCCAGGAAGACGGGAAAATCCCCGCCACCTTCGAGATCATCCATTTCGCCGGCTGGGCGCCCCATCCAGATCAGCCGAAACCCAAACGCCCCGGCTCGGCGCAGGCGCGCCTGGCCGACGCGCTGGGCGTTGCAGAGCGGTCCGCCGGCGACAAGGCGGGATAAGCGCGCTTTGCGCGTCGCCGTGAATACAAAAAGCCCGGCGCGAGGTCTCGCGCCGGGCTCTTCGCCAGATGCGGCCGAAGCCTACCAGATGCGCACGCGCTGTTCCGGCGGCAGGTAGAGCTCATGCTCTTCGGTGACGCCGAACGCGTCGTACCAGGCGTCCAGGTTCCGCACGACGCCGTTGATGCGATATTGCGGCGGCGAGTGCGGTCCGTTCACCAGCTGCGAGCGCAGGGCGTCGTCGGTGTATTTGTTGCGCCAGACCTGGGCCCAGGCCAGGAAGAAGCGCTGGTCGCCGGTGAAGCCGTCGATCACCGGCGCCTCGCCGTCATAATTGGCGTCCACGTACTGGCGCCAGGCGGTGTAGGCCATCTGCAAACCGCCCAGATCGCCGATATTCTCGCCCATGGCCAGGCGGCCGTTCAC
This sequence comes from Apolloniradiicaulis salifontis, assembly GCF_053756655.1. Lineage (NCBI taxonomy): Bacteria > Pseudomonadati > Pseudomonadota > Alphaproteobacteria > Maricaulales > Maricaulaceae > Apolloniradiicaulis > Apolloniradiicaulis salifontis. Next base: position 2,234,235 of record NZ_CM132387.1, on the reverse strand, counting down.
GCACATGTCGTCGATGGGGCAGAAGGTGTCATACTGCTCGCCAAGCCGCGTGGAGCGCTCCACGAAGCGGGTGTTCGTCTCTTCGGTCCACCAATCGTTGAGCGTGCCGTCATAATCGTAGCGCCGGCCCTGATCGTCGAAGCCGTGGCCGATCTCGTGGCCGATGACGCCGCCAATGGCGCCGTAATTGACCGCTGGATCGGCGTTCGGATCAAAGAAGGGCGCCTGCAGGATGCCCGCAGGGAAGGTGATCTGGTTCTGCAGCGGCGAATAGCTGGCGTTGACGATCTGCGGCGGCCAGCCCCATTCACGCGGGTCCACCGGAGAGGCGAGATCCTCCAGCGTCTCCGCCCAGCTGAATTCACTCATGGCGATGCGGTTGGCGAAGTATGCGTCGGCGCTGATTTCCAGCCCGTCATACTCGTCCCAGATTTCCGGATAGCCGATGCGCGGCTCGAAGGTGGAGAGCTTGCGCAGGGCCCGCTCGCGGGTTTCCGCATCCATCCAGTCCAGTTGCTCCAGCCGGCCTTGGAAGGCGGTGGTGAGGCTCTGCACCAGGCCGTCCATCTGCTCTTTCGAGCTCGGCGGGAAGTGACGCTCCACGTAGATCTGACCCACGGCGTGTCCCAGCGCGCCACCCACCAGCTGCACGCCGCGCTTGTCGCGGCTGCGCTGCTCGGCCTGGCCGCTCAGGGTGCGGTTGAAGAAGTCGAATCTCGCCTCGTCAAAGGCCGCCGGCAGCCAGCTCGCCCGGTCGGACAAGAAGTGAAACGCCATCCACGCCTTGACGGTTTCGATGTCGGTGTCGGCGAAGGCCGCCGCCGCGCCTTCCACGGCGCTGGGCTGCACCACGATCAGCTCGTCCACGTCGAGGCCCAGCGCAGCCATGCCTTCGGGCAGATTGAACGCCGGGGCCAGCGCGTCGATCTCCGCCACGGTCATCACGTTGTAGGTTTCGGTGACCTGGCGCGAACGCTCGCGGGTCCAGTGGGCCTCAGCAATGGCGGTTTCGAACGCCAGGATCGCCTCGGCCGCATCCTCGCCGTACTCCAGCCCGGCCAGATCGAAGATCTGGTTGATATAGGCGAGATAGGCGGTGCGGTAGGCCGCAAAGCGTTCGGAGTCGTCGAGGTAATAGCTGCGCTCCGGCATGCCGAGCCCGCCCTGGAACAGGCGAAGGGCGTTGACGTCCGGATTGGCCGGATCGGCCCACACGGCGAAGCCGTAGGGGCTGTTCTGGTGGATCGTGGCGAACAGGGCCGCCGCGTCGTCATGGCTGTCGATGGCGTCGATTTCAGCCAGATAGGGCCGGGCCGGCTCGAGACCGGCGGCCTCGATGGCGTCGGCGTTCATCCAGCTGGCGTAGAGATCGCCCACGAGTTGAGCGTTCGACCCAGGCGCTCCGGCTTCGGCGGCGGCGTCGTCGATGATCGCCTGGACCTGCTCTTCGGCTTCTTCGGAGAGCAGCGTGAACATGCCGTAGCGCGAGCGGTCGGACGGGATTTCGGTGGCGTCAAGCCACGCGCCGTTGGCGAAGCGATCAAAATCGTCCCCTGCGGTGGCGTCCGGGTCCATACCGGCGACGTCGAAGCCGAAACTGCCGAATCGCGGCGCGGCGGCTTGGGCGGTCTCGGTTTGCGCGGTGTCGGGCGAGGTGCTGGTGCTGGATGACCCGGTGGACCCGGCGTCCGGACCGCTCGGCGAGCAGGCGCCGAGCACAAGGGCCGAAGCCGCGAGCAGAAGGATGCGTTTCATTAAATTCCCCGTCTTGATTGATCCGGGGCGGACCGTCCTCGGTCCGCCCCGCTGGCGCAAATTACATTTTTTTCAGTGTGGACATAAGACTCATTCAGCCGGAGCCGGAGCGGGACCGCCTCGGCTGTCTCCGCGCTGATCCTCACGAGCCTTGCGGGCCGCCTCGTCCTCTTCGGCGGTATGGCCCACATCGACGCCGCCCTGATGGTCGGAGCCGACATAGTCGGTTCCGATCCCGCCCAGCTTGCGGCCGGTGAACAGGTTTATGGCCGTCCGCTTCATGTCCACCCCGATGGCGTAGAGCGAGGGCACCAGGAACAGCGTCAGGAACAGCGCGAAGATCACCGCAAACCCCAGCGCGATCACCATGGGCTTGAGGAATTGCGCCGCGGTGGAGCGTTCCGCGATCATCGGCATCACGCCCAGGAAGGTGGTCACCGTGGTCAGGAGAATCGGGCGGAAGCGCTGCACGCCGGCGTCCACCAGCGCCTGCATCGCCCCCACGCCGCGCTCGCGCAGGCGATTGACGAAGTCCACAAGGACCAGGTTGTCGTTGATCACGATCCCCGCCGCGGCCCCGATCCCGAAGAAGGAGAACAGCGCCATGGGCGTGCCCATGATCATGTGCCCGAACACCGCGCCTGCGAAGGCGAAGGGGATGGCGGTCATGATCAGCAAGGGCTGGGCGTAGGACCGGAAGGCGACCGCGAGCAGGGCGTACATCAGCCCGATCATGATCAGCTGCAGGCCCATGATTTCACTCATGAACTCCTGCTCGTCCTGCGCCCCGCCAATGGCCCCGGTGGTCAGGCCCGGATAGCGCTCCTTCCATTGCGGGAAGAAATCGGCCTCCAGTTCGCGGCGAATCTCGCCGGCCACGTCCGGATCGCTGAGCTCGGCGCTGACCGACACGGTGCGCTGGCGCTCGCGCCGCCGGATCCTGTCGATGCCGGGCGCGAAGCTCACCTCGGCCACTGCGGCCAGAGGCACTTCGCGGCCGTCTGCTGTGCGGATCCGCAGATTATTGATGGCGTCCAGATCCTCACGCGCCTCGCGGGGATAGCGCACCATGACGCGCACGTCCTCGCCGTTGCGCGGCAGGCGCTGGACCTCCAGGCCGTAAAAGGCCTGCCGCACCTGGCTGGTGACGTCGGCCAGGTTAAGGCCCAGAGCCTGGGCGTCGGGCCGCAGGGCCAGGCGCACCTCGTCGGCGGAGGCCTGCAGATTGTCCACCACGTCATAGGTGGTCTCATAGCTGCGCAATTGCTCTTTCAGCTCGGCGGCGGCGGCGCGCAGGATTTCCAGATCCGGATGATTGAGCGCGAACTGAATCTCCGGCCCGGTCTGGTTCAACGTCGCGTCAAAACGGATCTCCTCCGCGTCCGGCACCGGGCCAAGCGCATCGCGCAGGCGCTGGGCCACGTCCGCCGTCGGGGTCAGGCCCGGCCGGCTTTCCGGCGGGGCGATGGTGATCCAGGCCCGCACCGAGCCGTCGAACGCCATGGTGGCGCGCGACAGGATCATCTCCTCGCCGTCGAATTCCTCGCGATAGTGGGCCTGCACCTGGGCTTCGACGCTGTCGAGCCGGTCGCGGATTGCGCTCGTGCGGCTCCAGGGCGTGCCTTCGGCCAGCTGGATGCTCACCCGGATCATGTCGGATTCGATCTCCGGCATGAAGCGCATGGGTACCCGGCCGCTGGCCATCAGCACGATGGCCAGAACAAACAGGCCGACGAAGAGCGTCAGCGTGGCGTATCGCAGGCGGATCGCCATCTCCAGGCTCGGTCCGTAAACCTTGCGCGAGAACGTGGTCAGGCTGTCGGCGATCCGGCCCTGCAGGCGCAGCAGCGGCGCGAAAAAGCCGGTCTCGCGCGGCGGCTTCAGGTGCGCCAGGTGCGCCGGAAGAATCAGGAGCGCCTCGACCAGCGAGAAGAACAGCGCCGCGCAGACCACCAGCGAGATCTGGCTGGTGAACTGACGCTCCGGCCCGGACAGGAGCATCCAGGGGCCGAACGCCATCATCGTGGTGATCACCGCAAAAACGACCGGCTTGGCCACCATCTGCACGCCCACCACGGCGGCCGTGAGTCCGGTCTCGCCGCGCTCGGTCCTGTTGTGGATGTTTTCGCCGACAATGATCGCATCGTCCACGATCACCCCGATTACGATGAGGAAGGCGAACAGGGACAGGAAGTTCAGCGTCACGCCCAGGAAGGGCAGGATCAGGAAGGCGCCGGCGAAGGCGGTGGCGATGCCCACCGTCACCCAGAACGCCACGATGGGACGCAGGAACAGGATCAGCACCGCCAGCACCAGCACCAGACCGATCAGGGCCGAACTGCCGATCACGGTGAGCTGGGAGTTGTACTGGTCGGCGCCGTCCCACCATTCGGACAATCGCACCGTTTCGGGCAGTTCCTGGTTCTTGCGCTCGGCGTAGGCCTGCAGGCCCTGCGACAAGGTCACGATGTCCGAATTGCCGGTGGAGCGGATCGAAATCAGCACCATGGGCTCGCCGTTGAAGGTGGCGTTCAGATTGGCGTCGGAGAGACCGTCGATGACGCGCGCCACGTCGCCCACCCGCACCACGCCGCCCTCGGAAGTCTGGCGCAGGACGATGTTTTCAAACTCTTCGGCGGTGTCGGCCAGCTGGCGCGAGGTGATGCGCACATCGCCCAGATCGGTGCGCACCGAGCCGGCTGACGCATTGATGGAGGCGTTGGAGATGGCACGCGAGATCTCCGAGAACGTCACGCCATAGCGGCGCATGCTTTCTTCGCTGACCTCGATTGAGACCTCCTCGCCCAGCACCGCGTCCACTTCCACCAGCGTGGCCTCAGGGACGGTGGAGGAGATCTCGTCGCGGATCTCCCGGCCAAGGCGCTGCAACTCGCGCCGGTCGACCTGGCCGTGGAGGGCGAAGCCGGCCACCTGCTCGGAATTCTGCCAGCGATTGACCATGGGCCGGTAGCTGTCGCGCGGCAGATTGTTGACGGAGTCCACGCGCAGCTTGATCTCGTCAATGAACTCGGCGGCGTCCTGGTTCGGTTGACCGGAGACGAAGACCGAGCCGGAGCCTTCGCGGGCGATGGCGGTCAGTTCATCCACCCCGTCAAGATCGGACAGGGCCTCCTCGATGCGCACGATGATCTGCTCCTCCACGTCGCGGGGGCTGGCGCCGGGCCAGCTCACGGAGATCGAGGCGCCGGGGAAGACCGCGGCCGGGTTGTTCTCGCGCTGCATCGAGGTGAAGCCGATGATTCCGCCGATGACGGCGATGATCATCAGAAGGTTCGCGGCGACCGAATTGCGCGCCCACCAGGCCAGAAAGCCGGTGTGGGTCTGTTCGTCGTGACGTTCCACCATGGGACGCTCTCCTTGAATTTCAGGGCCTAGCGCGAAGCGCCGGCGTCTGCGGCCACGACGGAGTCAGACTGGGTCGCGTCCGACGGTTCGCCTTCGGGTTCGATGGGCTCGCCGTCGGGATTGAGCGGCGTGACCGACATGCCGGTGGCGGCGGCGCGCAAGGGCGAGGTGATCACTCTGTCCCCGCCCTCCAGGCCTGCGGTGATCACGACGCGCTCCGAGCTGGTGTCGGCGACGGTGACGCGGCGGATGTCCAGCGTGTTGTCGTCGCGGATCACATAGGCCTCGTCGGCGCCGCGAAGGGCGCTGCGCGGAAGCGAAAACGCGGTCTCCACGTTGCGGCCCTCGATAAGCGCCTCCACGAACAGGCCCATGACCAGCGGCGCGCCGGCCGCGAGCGCTGCGGCGCCGTAGGGATCTTCGACCTGGACGATGGCTTGCAGGGTGCGGGTCTGGGGATCGATGGCGCTGGCGGTGCGCACGATATAGGCGTCCCAGATGCGCCGCTCGCCGGACACCACCGCCGAAAGCCGCACCGGCGGGCCCTCACCGGGGCCTGCGGCCTCGAACGCCAGCGGCATGCCCAACAGGGACAGCTCGCGATCGCTCAAGGGCAGGCTGATTTCGGCGGTGTCGGTGGAGAACACCCGGCCCAGACGCGCGCCCGGGCCCACGAACTGGCCCAGATCGGCGGCCTTGCTGCGCACACGGCCCGAGAACGGCGCCGAGATGCGGGTGCGCGACAGGTTCAGGCGCGCTTCGGCGAGGCTCGCCTGCGCGCCCGCGAGGCGGGCCTGGGCTTCAGCCATTTGCGGCTGGCGCAGGGTCAGCGGGCTGGCTTCGCCTTCGCCCAGAGCGTCCCATTCCTCTCTCGCCAGCTCGGCTTCGGCCTCCTCGCGCACCAGCATCTGGCGCATCTGGGCCACCTGGGCTTCGGCCCGGGTCACCGCCAGGCGATAATCGGCGTCTTCAAGCTGGACCAGCACTTCATTCGCTTCAAAGAACCCGCCCTCCACGAAGGCCGGATTGACGTAGGCGATGCGCCCGGAGACCTGGGCGGTGAGGTCGATCTCGATGGTGGGGCGCACTTCGCCCTGGGTGTTGACGCTGAGCCGCACCGGCTCGGCCTCAGCCGTGGCGAAGAAGACCGCCGCCGGACGGCTGACCGTTTCGGTCTCCTCCGGCGTCGGCCGGGTGGCGAAGAGCGTGATGTAGGCGAGCGTGAACAGGAGGACCAGACCTATCGGCGCTCCTATCGCGAGTATGATTCCGACCGGCTTGTTCATGACCAACCTCTTGTATATCCGTTAAAAAAACCCGGGTCTTCGCGCCCGGCGTTTGGTGTCTAGTCGTCGAGCGCCGGGGCGTAGCCGCCGCCGGCCTGAAAATCGCCCGCCACGGCAAGGTGAAGGCCGATGCGGTTGTCCACCCGCGCCGCGCGCGCCGCGATGAGCTGGCTGTCGGCGTTGATCAGGCGGGTCTGGGCGTCGATGAGTTCAAAAATCGTGGCCACGCCGGAGGCGTACTGGCGCTCCACCAGCTCGAGGGCGGCTTCGCCCTCGGTGACGGCTTCGGCCAGCGCGACCACGCGCTGATCAAGGCGCATGTCCGCGTCGATGGCGTCTTCGGCTTCGCGCAGGGCGGTGAGCACGGTGTCCACATAGCGCGCGGCCTGCTGGCGCGCTTGGGCCTGGGCCTGGTCGCGCTGGGCGCGCAGCTGACCGCCGCGGAAGACCGGCGCCAGGATGGAGGCGGCGACCTGGCTCACCAGATCATCAAAATCCAGCACGTCTTCCAGATTGCGCCCGCTGTCGCTGAGCGAGGCGGAGAGCGAGAGCCCGGGATACAGCGCCTTGCGCGCCGCGTCGGCGGAGAAGCCGGCGGCTTCAAGGCGCGCTTCGGCGGCGACGATGTCGGGACGGCGTGTGAGCAGACTTTCCGGCGTCCCCGGATCGGGCAGGGCGCTGAGCTGCGGCAGGGCGCCGGCGGCGGCCAGGGCGTTGGCGGGATACTCCGCAATCAGGATTTCCAGACGCCGGGCCGCGGCCGCCTCTGTGCGTTCGCGCGAGGCCAGGGCCGCGCGACTGGACGCCAGGGCCGAGCGCGCGGTGCGCACGTCGGAGGAGCGCGAGACGCCGCGCTGGAAACGCCGCTCGACGATGTTCAACTGGCGCTCGCGGGTGTCGACATCGCGCTGGGACAGCGCAGTCTGCAGCGCGCTTTCGGCCAGCGAATACCAGGCGCGGGCGGTGGCCGCGGCGATGGACAGGCGGGCGCCGTTCCAGTCGGCTTCAGCGGCTTCAGCGTTGAGATAGCCGGCGCGGGCCTGATCGGAGAGCCGGCCCCAGACATCGGCCTGCCAGCCCGCTTCAGCACCCAGCGAAAAATTCGAGCCGGACTGGACCCCGCCGTCGCTTTCGCTGGCGCGCAGGCTGGCGTCCAGGGTGGGCAGCCGGCCGGAGCCGGCGATGCGGGCCTGGGCGCGCGCCGCGTCGAGCCCGGCGCGGGCGATTTCGACACTGGGATTGCGCTGAAGCGCCAGATCCACGAGCTCGGTCAGCCGGGCGTCGTCGAACGCGGCGATCCAGTCGTCACTGGCCGGGGCGAACGCCTGGGGCGAAGCCGCGTAGGAGTCGCGCGCGGCGACCGGAGCCGAAAGATCATAGTCCGGCCCGCCCGCGCAGGCGGCGAGAGCAAGAGCGGCGAGGGCGGGCGGAAAGGCGCGAAGCAAATCAGCCTCCTAAGGGCTTGGTGGGGTCTGCGTGACAATCGGCACCCTAAGCAGGGCTTCGCGAAAGTCAATCAAAGTTTATCGAAAAACGACAAATATTTCTCGAATTACGAAAAATTCATCCAACGTTTGGCTAGCCGTAATGTTGCGGGCGGCGTGGCGGGGCGGCGCGGGTTTCATGACCAGATGCACCCCGGCCGGTGACTGGATGCAGCACGGCGCCTGGCGAATAGCCCTTTTTTGCTTCGGGGTGTTGCGCGTCCTGCATAGGTGTGCGCGGCCGGGTCGGGGTCCGGCCTGGCCTGGCCAGGCGGCGGTGCACATTGTGGTCTGCGCAGTGTCACAATCGTGTGGTATCAAAGGTGAATGGCCGATTTGAGACGTGCATCGAAATCCGCTGCCGCTGACCGTCCGCGCCGGCGCGACATTGCTCTGACCGCCGGGCTTGGCGTGGCGGTGCTGGCCGTGCTCGGCCTGTCGGGAGAGCTGTCCGCGACGGCGTTCTTCGCCAGCGCCCTGGCCGTCTCGGCCCTTGCCGCAGTGTATTATTTCACCGCCCTGAGCGCCACCGAACCCGCGCCGCGGCCCAGCGCGGCGCTCGCCACGCGCGATGTGGAGGGTGAGGCCAGCGAAGCGATGCTGGAGCGCCTGTCCATACCGGTGCTGCTGATCGGTCCGGGTGGGCGAATCGAGCGCGCCAATCCGGCCGCGCGGGCCTTTCTGGGGCTGGGCGCGGAGCGGGGCCTGCTGTCCACCGTGCTGCGCCAGCCGCGGGTTCTGGAAGCGGTGAGCGCGGCGCTGCGCGGAGAGAAAGGCGCCACGGTGGAGTATTCCACCCTGGCGCCGCTGGAGAGCCATGTGCGCGCCTTCGTGGAGCCGATCCGCCTGCCGGTGACGGGTCCCATGCCTTTTCGCGCCATGCTGGTTCTGTCCGACGACACCAGCTCCAAGCGCGCCGAGCGCATGCGCGCCGACTTCCTCGCCAACGCCAGCCACGAGCTGCGCACCCCGCTGGCTTCGCTGTCGGGCTTCATCGAGACGCTCACCGGCCCGGCCCGCGATGATGAAGAGGCGCGCGACCGCTTCCTCACCATCATGCGCGTCCAGACCGAGCGCATGCGCCGGCTGATCGACGATCTGTTGTCGCTGTCGCGCGTGGAGATGAACGAGCACATGGCGCCCACAGGCGCAGTGGACCTCAACCAGCTTGTGGGCGAGGTGGCCGAGGCGCTGCATCCGGTCATCGAGGCGCGCGGCCTGACCCTGACCCTCGATCTCCATGACGGCGACGCCTCGGTGAAGGGCGATCGCGACCAGATCTACGAGGTGGTGGAAAATCTCGTGGAGAACGCCGTGAAGTATTCCGGCGACGACGCGACGATCAGCCTGTGCGTCCATTACGCCCGCACCCGCGACGGCTCCGAGCATCTGCCGGAGCGCCTGGATCCTGAATCGGGGCGTCTGACCATCGCGGCGCCGGCCCTTGATCCCGATGCGCGATACGGCGTGGTGCGGGTCATCGACAAGGGCGCCGGCATCCAGCGTCGCTATCTGCCGCGTCTGTCGGAGCGCTTCTTCCGCGTCGACGGTCAGAAAAGCGGCCCCACCTCGGGCACCGGTCTGGGGCTGGCGATCGTCAAGCACATCGTCAGCCGTCACCGCGGCGGCTTCACTGTAGAAAGCGCGCCGGGCAAGGGCTCGGTTTTCACGGTCTTCTTCCCGGTCATCGCGCCGCGCAGCGAAATCCGCCCGCCCGACAGGCTGCCGGCCGTCCCCGGCGACGCCGCCGAATAGCGCGCTCCACAAGCACCGTTGACGTTGTCATAAAACCGTTGTGCGACTGTCATATTCAATTGACTGATCGCACCCATGTTCGCCCACCAATTCAGCCGAGAGCGCCCGCCCGCATCCGACCGCCGGGCGAGGGCGCCGATAGAGTGCTTTGATGCAGCTTTCCGTCCTTGTGACGCTGACGCTTCTGGTCCTGACCGCATTCGGCTTTCTGGTCGGACGGCGCCGGGCTGTGTCAGCGGCGGGCGGGGCGCCGGCGTCGCTGCATTCGCTGCCGAATTACTATGGATACTATATCGCCCTGTGGACCGGCGCGCCGGCGCTCTTGCTGGTGTGTGTATTCGGTGCTGGGCGCGGGCCTTGTAAACGGCGTCACCATGTCGGCGCTGGAGCGCGAGGCGGCGCCGCTGGTGCGCGCCTATGAAGCGGCGCTGGCGGACGATCCCCAGCTGCAGGTGCGCCTTGATGAAGCGAACCAGGCCGCCGCCGAGATGCGCGCCGCCCGAGACGAACTGGCGCGCGCCCGGTCTGAAGGCGGCGACACCGGGCGCTGGGCGCGCGAGCTGGCTGCAGCCACCGATGCGCGAAACCGGCTGAACGCCGCCATCACAGAACGCCGCGACGCCGTGGCCGCCTCCACCGCCGCGCGCGCGCCGCGCACCGAGGCGGGCTATCGCGCCCGGGCGGGCTTTGAATACTGGCGTGCGCCGGCGGAGGAGCGCGAGCTGTTCCTGGCCGATGCGCGCGCCATCGCCTTCAACGAAGGCCTCGCCAGCCGGGACACGCTTCCCCTGCGCGCCGCGGCCCGCGCCCTGCGCCCGTGGGAGGATATCTTCCGCTGGTCCATCGCGGCGGCGGCCGCCGCCATCGCGGTGGCGGGCCTGACCTGGGGCCGCTCGCGCGTCCATGCCGGCTTTCGCGCCCGCAACCGGGTGGAGGGCGCGCTGGGCGCGGTTCTGGCGCTGGCGTCGGGGATCGCGATCCTCACCACGCTGGGGATCATCTTCTCGCTTCTGTTTGAATCGATCCGCTTCTTCGCCTCCATCGACTGGCTGGTCCACGAGTTCCTGTTCGGCACCCAGTGGAGCCCGCAGACCGCGATCCGCGCCGATCAGGTGGGCCAGTCGGGAGCGTTCGGGGCGGTGCCCCTGTTCGCCGGTACGGCGCTAATCACCCTGATCGCCATGTCGGTCGCGGTGCCGGTGGGCCTGTTCGCCGCGATATACCTGTCTGAATACGCCGGTCCGCGCTTTCGCGCCTGGGCCAAGCCCATGCTGGAGATTCTCGCCGGCGTGCCCACCGTGGTCTACGGCTTTTTCGCCCTTTTGACGGTGGGGCCGTTCCTGCGCGATGTGGCGCTGTTTCTGGGCTATGAAGACGCGGTGACCCAGAGCGCGCTGTCGGCGGGCCTGGTGATGGGGGTGATGATCATCCCCTTTGTCTCCTCTTTGTCGGACGACGTCATCAACGCCGTGCCCCAATCGCTGCGCGACGGCTCCTACGCCATGGGCGCCACCAAGTCGGAGACCGTGCGCCGGGTGCTTTTGCCGGCGGCGCTGCCGGGCATTGTCGGCGCGGTGCTGCTGGCCGTCAGCCGGGCGGTGGGCGAGACCATGATCGTGGTCATGGCCGCCGGCCAGGGCGCGAACCTCACCGCCAATCCGCTGGAGAGCGTCACCACCATCACCGTGCAGATCGTCATGCTGCTCACCGGCGACCAGGAGTTCGACAGCTCCAAGACCCTGTCCGCCTTCGCGCTGGGCCTGGTCCTGTTCGGCCTGACGCTGATCCTGAACATCATCGCGCTCAGCGTGGTGCAACGCTTCCGTGAACGCTATGAGTAGAGACGCCCGCTCCATCCGCGACGCCGTGGAGGCGCGGCTGGCCAAGCGCCATCGCGCCGAAAAGCGGTTCCAGTTCTACGGCCTCGCTGCGATCGCGGTGGCCGTGGGTTTCCTCGCGCTTCTTTTGATCTCCATCATCGGCCAGTCGGTCACGGCGTTTTCCGCGCACCGCCTCACCCTGCCGGTGACGCTGGAGGCGGGACTGGTTGATCCGGCCGGCGATTCCAGCGAAGCGAGCCTGCGCGCGGGTCAGTACAACACGGCCATACAGAACGCCCTGCGCCAGCAATTTCCCGGCGCGGAGGATCGTCCGGCCCTGCGTGAGCTGTTCGGTCTTTACAGCGCAGTCAATGCGGCGCGTCTGCTCAACACCGTGGTCGATGATCCGGGCCTTGTGGGCGCAACGGTGGACTTCACCCTGCCGCTGGGCGACGACGCAGATCTCTATCTCAAGGGCGCCACGGTGGAAGAGACGCTGCGGCGCGGTCCAGCCCCACTCTCCATCGTGCTTGAAGACGGCGGCGCCCGCCTGTCCGCGGACGCGGCGGTGTTTGGCGATTTCGCCGACAACGTGCGCCAAGTCGCCGGGGCGCGCATCGACACCGCGCTGGCCCGCGCCGCCGCCGCAGAGGCCGAGGCGGCGACGCTCATCGACGCCGACGAGCGCGAGATCCTGCTGGCCGAAGCAGAGCGATCCCGCGTCTTCGCCGCCACGCTGGAATCTCGCGCCTACGGGACGACCGGCCTGATGCTGAGCCCCCAGACGCCGAGCCTTCTGGTGCGCGCGGCCGGCGGCGTCTTTGCGGTGGAGCAGATCGCGCCCGGCGCAGCCTCCGCGCGCGCCTCGGTGATCGTGGCGCCGGACGCCGCGCTCACCGGACCGGTGAGCGACTGGACGCTATGGGAGCTGGAAACTCCGCCTGCGGCGCGCCTGATCACCGATCGCCAGATCGCCTGGACCCGCACGCTGGAGGCGCGCGGCCTGATCGAGAACGGCTTCAATCACTGGCTCTTCACCAGCGCCGACAGCCGCGAGCCGGAGCTCGCAGGCATCCTGGGCGCGCTCATCGGTTCGATCCTGACTATGATCGTGACCATGTTCCTGGCGGTTCCCATCGGGGTGGGCGCGGCGATCTATCTGGAAGAATTCGCGCCGAAGAACAGGTTCACGGACTTCATCGAGGTGAACATCAACAATCTGGCCGCCGTACCCTCGATTGTGTTCGGCCTGCTGGGCCTTGCCGTGTTCATCAATCTGTTCGGCCTGCCGCGCTCAGCGCCGCTGGTGGGCGGCATGGTGCTCGCCCTGATGACGCTGCCCACGGTGATCATCGCCTCGCGCGCGGCGCTGAAAGCCGTGCCGCCTTCCATCCGCGAGGCGGCGCTGGGGGTGGGCGCGTCCAAGACCCAGGCGGTGTTCCACCACGTTCTACCCCTGGCCGCGCCCGGGATTCTCACTGGCTCCATCATCGGCCTGGCCCAGGCGCTGGGCGAGACGGCGCCGCTTCTGATGATCGGCATGGTGGCCTTCATCGCCGATCCTCCGAGCCTTAGCCTGTCCGGCTTCACCGAGCCGGCGACCGTGATGCCGGTACAGATCTTCCTGTGGTCCAGCGGCGCCGAGCGCGCGTTCGAGGCGCGCACGGCGGCGGCGATCCTGATCCTTCTATTCGTGATGATCCTTTTCAATGCGGTCGCGATCTATCTGCGCCGCCGCTTCGAACGGAGATGGTAGTGAGATACGACGCCAATCTGGACAGCGACGCCCTCGAGACGCCGGCCGCCACCGTCTATCACCCCGCGCCGGCGGGACAGACGGTGAAGGTCTCGGTGAAGGACGTCGCCGTGACCTATGGCGGCAAGGCGGCGCTTTACAAGGTGGGGATGGAGATTCCCGACCGGTCGGTGACCGCCTGCATCGGGCCTTCGGGGTGCGGCAAGTCCACCTTCCTGCGCTGCATCAACCGCATGAACGACACCATCGACAATGCGCGCGTGACCGGCTCGATCCGCATCGACGGCCAGGAGGTCAATGACCGCGCCGTCGATCCGGTGGTGTTGCGGGCGCGCGTGGGCATGGTGTTCCAGAAACCCAACCCGTTTCCCAAGACGATCTATGAGAACATCGCCTACGGCCCGCGCATTCACGGCCTGGCCGCCAACCGCGACGAGCTCGACCAGATCGTGGAGACCAGCCTGAAGAAGGCCGGCCTGTGGGCCGAGGTGGCCGACCGGCTGAACGCGCCGGGCACCTCGCTCTCCGGCGGCCAGCAGCAGCGCCTGGTCATCGCGCGCGCCATTGCGGTCAATCCCGAAGTGATCCTCATGGACGAGCCGTGCTCGGCGCTGGACCCCATCGCCACGGCGCGGGTGGAGGAATTGATCGACGAGCTGCGCGAGAACTACGCGCTGATCATCGTCACCCACTCCATGGCCCAGGCCGCGCGCGTGAGCCAGATGACCGCCTTCTTCCACCTGGGATCGCTGGTGGAATACGGGCCCACCGAAGAGATCTTCACAAATCCCCGCGACCAGCGGACTCAGGATTATATTACCGGACGCTTCGGGTGAGCCCCCTCGAAGCGCGTATCCCTTTCGGGGCGTGAAAGGCGAAGCAGATGACCGGACCGGTCAAGGCGCCGCACATCGTCAAGGCCTTCTCCGAAGAGCTGGAACAGCTCTCCGCGGACGTGTCCGCCATGGGCGGCATGGCCGAAGCCATGGTGGCCGACGCCATCGAAGCGGCCACGACCCGTGACGGCGATCTCGCCGGCGAGGTGGTGGCGCGTGACGTCCAGGTGGACGACATGCAGCGCGATATCGAGAAGAAGATCATCCGCCTGCTCGCCCTGCGCCAGCCCATCGCCCAGGATTTGCGCGTGTGCATCGCGGCGCTGAAGATCGTCGCCGATCTTGAACGCGTCGGGGATCTGGCCAAATCCATCGCCCGGCGCGTGCCGACCCTGAACGAAAGCGAGCCCACCGCGTTCGCCGGATCGGTGGACCGGATGGGCAAGCTGGTGCTCAGCCATCTCCATCAGGTGCTCGACGCCTACGCCACCGGCGAAACCAGCCGGGCGGTGGGCGTGTGGGAGCGCGACGACGATGTGGACGAACACTACAACGCCCTGTTTCGTGAGCTGGTTCAGGCCATGGCCGACGATAGCCAGATGATCGGGCCCGGGGCGCACCTTCTTTTCGTGGCGAAGAATCTGGAACGCATCGGCGACCACGCCACGAATATCGCCGAGGTCATCCATTATCTGGTGACCGGACGGGAGATCGCGTCGGAACGTCCGCGCGGCCCCCGCCCGGAGACGTCTTAGGGGGCTTTGAGAGCACATGCAGCCGCACGTCTTGGTCGTTGAGGATGAGGACGCCCTGTCCGAACTTCTCCAGTACAACCTGAAAAAGGAAGGCTTCCGGGTCTCCGTCGCCGCCGACGGAGAGGAGGCCATGATGCTCGTGGAGGAGCGCCAGCCCGACGTGGTGGTGCTCGACTGGATGCTGCCGAAAATCTCCGGCATCGAGGTGTGCCGGCGCCTGCGCTCGAAGCAGGAGACCCGCAACCTGCCCATCATCATGCTGACAGCGCGCGGCGAGGAGGCCGACCGGATTCGCGGGCTCGACACCGGGGCCGACGACTACATCGTCAAACCCTTCCTGATGAAGGAGCTGTTCGCGCGCCTGCGCGCGGTGCTGCGCCGCATCCGTCCGGGTCTCGCCGAAGACCGGGTGGTGGTGGGCGATCTCTCCATCGACCGCGTCGCCCACCGGGTCTCGCGCTCGGGCGAGGAGGTGCATCTGGGCCCCACCGAGTTTCGCCTGCTGGACTATCTCATGCAGCATCCCGGCCGCGTGTTCTCGCGCGAGCAGCTTCTGGACGCAGTATGGGGCTCGGACGTCTATGTGGAGGCGCGCACCGTGGACGTGCATATCGGCCGTCTGCGCAAAGCGCTCAGCAAAGCCGGCGACGGCGACCCCATCCGCACCGTGCGCTCAGCGGGATATGCGCTGAACGCGGCTGGGTGAGCGCCGGTTCGCAGAGCGAATGAATCGCCCCGGTGGGGCGATTCAAGGCAGCGAACGGGCCGGCAGGCCCCGGAGGAGCCGCGGTCGGCTCATCCCTTCCACCCTCATCTGCCAGGTGCGACCCCGGACTTGATCCGGGGGAGCCTCGAAGGACCCGCAGGATCAAGCGCGGTGCGTCCTTTAAAGGCTTTTGTTACGAAAAAGACTCCTCAGGATGAAGTATTTTGGGTGCTTACTCCCTCCCCGGATGGGGAGGATGGGCCGAGGCGAAGCCTCGGGTCGGGTGGGGTGAGGCCGGAGGCGCAACCCTCGAGAGGTTGGCGCAACCACCCCCTCCGCCCTGCGCTTCTCGCGGCGCACCTCCCCCGTAAAGGGGGAGGAGTAAGACACGGGGGCCGCTACTTTCCGCCCCATCAAGGGCGAGTCGCCCCCTAAAGCTCCAGCACCTGCGCGCCGCCGTCTTCGCCGACGATCACCATGCGGGCGAGATTGATGAAGAGGCCGTTTTCGATGACGCCGGGCACGGTGTTCAGCGCCAAGGCGGCTTCTTCGGGGTCGGGAATCTCGCCGCAGGCGCAGTCCAGGATGTAGTGGCCGCCGTCGGTGAGCAGGGGATCGCCGCCGTCGGCGAGCCGGCGCAGCGACACTTCCGGCCGGGGGACGCCGCAGGCGCGCAGCACGTCGAACACCTTCTTGGCGGTGATGGTGAAGGCGAACGGGTCCACCTCCACCGGCAGGGGAAAGGCGCCCAGCGTCTCCACCAGCTTGCTCTCGTCCACCACCACGGCCATGAGGTCTGAGGCGTGGGCGATGATCTTTTCACGCAGGAGGCAGGCGCCCCCGCCCTTGATCAGGCGGAAGCGGCCGTCCACCTCGTCGGCGCCGTCCACGGTGAGATCGATGCGCACCACATGGTCCACATCAATGAGCGGCACGCCGGCCAGGCGCGCGGCCTCGGCGCTGGCCTGGCTGGTGGGGACCGCGACGATGCGGTCCAGCTCGCCGGCCGTGATCCGGGCGCCGAGCTGCTTGATGAAGATCTCCGCCGTGGAGCCGGACCCCAGGCCCAGCGTCATGCCGGACTCCACAAGCTCCAGCGCGGCGGCGGCGGCGAAGGCTTTCTGCTCGGTGGCGCCGCTCACTGGTCCACCCCGCCCAGCAGGACGAATTTCAGCTCGGTGAACTCCTCAACGCCCCACTTGCCGCCTTCGCGGCCGATGCCGGACTCCTTGACCCCGCCGAACGGGGTGGCCGGCGAGCCGACCATGGGCGCGTTGATCCCGATCATGCCGAAATCAAGCCCTTCGGACAGGCGGTGCACCCGGTTCACGTCGCGCGTGTAGACATAGGCGGCCAGGCCGTAGGGCGTGTCGTTGGCGAGGCGGATCATCTCCGCCTCGTCATGCGCGCGATAGACCGAGGCCACGGGGCCGAAGATCTCGTTTCTGAACAGGGCCAGCTCGAAATCCTCGCCGCCTTCGATGAGGGTCGGCGCGTAAAACGACCCGCCCAGCTCTTCCACAAGCGGGGTTCCGCCCAGATGGATTTTCGCGCCTTTGGACCGCGCGTCCTGCACCAGCGCGTCCACGCGCGCCACCGCGTCGTCATGGATGAGGGGGCCGAAATTCACCCCGTCCTCAAAGCCGGAGCCGACTTTGAGCTTTTCCATGCGGGTCTTGATGGCTTCGATGAGCTTATCGGCGATGGGGGCGTGGGCGATGATGCGGTTGGCCGAAACACAGGTCTGGCCGGCCGCGCGGAACTTGCTGGCGATGACGCCGTCGGCGGCGGCCTCGATGTCGGCGTCGTCCATGACCAGGAAGGGCGCGTTGCCGCCCAGCTCCAGCGCCACGCGCTTCACCCCGTCGGCGGCCTGGCGCATCAACAGCTTGCCCACCGCCGTGGAGCCGGTGAAGCCCACCATGCGTACGGCGTCCGAGTCGGTGAGGACCGGGCCGATCTTGTCGGCTGCGCCGCACACCACGTTGAACACGCCGTCCGGTATGCCCGCGCGCCGCGCCAGCTCGGCCAGCGCCAGGGCGGAGAGGGGCGTTTCCGGCGCGGGCTTGACCACCACCGTGCAGCCCGCGGCGATGGCCGGGGCGCATTTGCGGGTGATCATGGCGGAGGGGAAATTCCAGGGCGTGATGCAGGCGACAACCCCGATGGGCTGGTGGATCGTCCAGCCGCGCGATCCGGGAAACGGCGTGGCCAGCGTTTCGCCGTGGATGCGCTTTGCCTCTTCGGCCGACCAGCTCACAAAGCCGGCGCCATAGGCCACCTCACCGCGCGCTTCGGTGAGCGGCTTGCCCATCTCGGCGGTGATGATGGCTCCTAAATCCGCGACGTTCTCCAGGATCAGATCGTGCCAGCGCTGCACCAGGCGCGCGCGCTCATAGACGCTGGTCTTTTTCCATTTTTCAAAGGCGCGCTCGGCGGCGTCCACGGCCTGTCTCGCGCCGGCCTCGCCCACATCGGCGACCCGGGCCACCAGGGAGCGGTCGCCTGGAGACGTCACCTCGAAGGTCGTGTCACCACCGGTCCATTGGCCGTCGATGAAGCTCTCGGTTTTCAGAAGGCTCTTGTCCTTCAGGCGGTTTTCCAGCGTCATCAGCCCGTCTTTCATATCCGCCTAATCCTTCTTCAGCTTGTCTTTGCGGGCCTGCATCGCCTTGCGGAAACGCGCGGCCCATCCGTCCTTGACGACCTGCTTGGCGCGGCCCAGCGCCAGGGCGCCGTCGGGCACGTCATCGGTGACGACCGTGCCGGACGCCGTCATGGCGCCCTTGCCGATGGTGACCGGCGCCACCAGCGACGAGTTGGAGCCGATGAAGGCGCCCTCGCCGACGATCGTCTTGTTCTTGAAGAAGCCGTCATAATTACAAAAGATCGCGCCTGCGCCGATATTGGCGTGCGCGCCGACATCACCGTCGCCGATATAAGACAGATGGTTCGCCTTGGCCCCTTCGCCAAGACGGGCCTTCTTCACTTCAACAAAATTCCCCACCTTGGCGCCCGTCTCCAGCACTGCGCCGGGGCGCAGGCGGGCGTAGGGACCCACTTCGCAGCCGCCGGCCACATCAGCCCCTGCCAGATGCGAAAACGCGCGGATCAAAGCGCCGGACCGAACCGTCACGCCGGGGCCGAACACCACATTGGGCTCGATGGTGACATCGGCCTCGATGACCGTGTCATGGCTGAACACCACCGATTGCGGCGCGATCAGGGTCACGCCCGCCTCCATGGCCTCGCGCCGGCGCCGGTCCTGCCACGCGGCTTCGGCCTGGCTCAGATCCAGGCGGGAATTGACGCCCAGCACTTCGGCTTCGGGCGCGCGCACGGCCCTGGCGGTGAGCCCGCGGGCGCGGGCCAGGCCAACGAGATCGGTGAGATAATATTCGCCCTTGGCGTTGTCGTTGGTGATCTGCGACAAAAGCTCGAACAGGATCTTGCTGTCGCACGCCAGTACGCCGGAATTGCACAGGCGCACCTGAAGCTGTTCGGGGCTGGCCTCTGCAGCCTCGACGATGGCGTCCAGATCGCCTTGCCCGGTTTCGATGAGGCGGCCGTACTGGCCCGGCTCGTCCGGCTCAAAGCCCAGCACCGCCACGCTCGCCCCGCCGGCCAATGCGTCGAAGACCCGCTCCACGGTTTCAGGCCGGATCAGGGGCGTGTCGGCGTAAAGCACGATCACGTCGCCGTCGAAACCCTTCAAGGCGTCGGCGGCCTGCTTCACCGCGTCGCCAGTTCCGCGGGGCGGATCCTGCAGAGCGGGGATGGCGCCGGCGGCCTCGGCGGCGCCGCGAATCGCGGGCGAGTGGGCGCCCCAGACGACGATCTTGCGCGCCGCGCCGCTTCTGTCCGCCAGATCAAGCGACCAGTCCAGCATGGAGCGCCCGGCGACCGGGTGAAGCGGCTTGGCGCGGCTCGATTTCATCCGCGTGCCGTGTCCGGCGGCGAGGATGACGGCGGCGCGGGGCTTATGCGGCATGACGGGGCTCCACAAGCTGGGGCAAGGTGCGTTGAGCCGGTTGAACGCGACTGCAGCGGCTATAGCCTATCACCCATCGGCGCGCGACCATGCGCCATGAGAATTTTAAGCAAGGACTGGCCATGGCGTCTGATTTCTCCCGCCTGAACGGGGCGCGCCTCGCCTTTGATCTGGACGGCACGCTGGTGGACACCGCGCCCGATCTTGTGCGCGCGCTCAACGCCGCCGTGGTTTCCGAGGGGCTGGATCCCGTGCCCGTCGCGGCGGTGCGGGCGATGGTGGGCCGCGGCGCGCGGGCGCTTATCCAGCGCGCCTATGAGCGCGCCGGCGCAGCCGCCCTCTCGGAGGCGGCCCTTGAGCGCCGGCTGGATGTTTTCATGGACAGCTACCGCGCCGGCATCGCCGATCAGTCGCGCCCGTTTGACGGCGTGCTGGACGCGCTGGATCTGTTCGCCGCCGGCGGGGCTGAGCTCTCAGTGTGCACCAACAAGCCCACAAGCCTGGCGCGCGCGCTTCTGGAGGCGCTGGGCATGGCGGATCGATTCGTGCGAATCATCGGGCCCGAGGACGCGCCGGCGAAAAAGCCCGACCCGCGCCATCTGGAATCGGCCATCGGCGGCAAGGCGGATCGGCGCACCGTGCTGGTGGGCGATTCCGCACCGGACGCAGATGCGGCCCGCGCAGCCGGAGCGTGGTGCGTGATTTTCGAGGACGGCTATAGTGAAAAGCCGGCCCGCGCCCTCGGCGCCGACCGGCTTTTCAAACACTGGAACGAGCTGCCCGCGCTGATCGCGGATCTGCTCGAACCCAAGTAAGCAAAGGTGTTTGCGCTTACGCGCTGCGGCGCTCGGCGCCGCGATCATTGGCGTGACCAGGCATGCCGTTGATCATGTTGGAGCGCACATCGGTGCGCGCCGAACGCATGGCGGGCATGAAGCCGGCCTCGTGCAGCTCGATGGATACATCGAAACCGCGTTCTTTCCAGTAGGCTTCGATCCGTTCTTTCAAACGAAGCGCGCCTTCACGAGTACAAAAGTCATTACTGGCCATGGGGAGGACCTCCTTCGTCACGCGCGCTGCCAGGGCGACCGTGCGGGGCTTGTTATGGTTTGGAAACGGACGCTCACACGACTAAGTTCCAAGCGTTCGATAGGGGTATAGGTGATATTTTTGTTTGACGAAAGTGTGACGAAGCCTATCAGCCGAAAAAAATTATTACCCCGCGTCTGAGATTATATATTTGCGCGTTCGCCGCGAGTTCTGCGTACGCCAACAGTAGGCTCGCAGTGAACTCGCAGAAATTAGCCCTGACCGGCAGAGTCGCGGCGCTCCGCCGGCGCTGTTCGCGGACGAGTCCCGGCGCCGTAACGGCTTGACCCTGCAGGTCCCGTGGCGTAAACGACCCCTCCTCTTTCGGGCGGCTAGCTCAGCGGTAGAGCACTTCGTTCACACCGAAGGGGTCACAAGTTCGATCCTTGTGCCGCCCACCATTTTTCCGGCTTTCACGCCGTTCAGACCCCCGCCGGTTCCTCCGAGCGGGGGTTTTGCTGTGGCGATGCGCCGCAATATTGATGTCATCCCAGGACCGTCGCGGCGGCGCCGCGCCACGCCGGGCGTTGCCAAGCGGGCTTTTGATCCGCAGGCTCCATACTTGAAAGTCACCGATGATCAGGAGGGCGGCGCGTGCGCATTCTTACAGGCGTGACACTGGGCGCGGCGGCGCTCGCAATCCTTGGCGGCGCGGCGCTTTGGGCCGTCCTGCCGCACATCAATGACCGCCAGACCAGCGGAACGCTCAGCCTGCCGGGTCTCAGCGCTGAGGTCCGGGTGGTGCGCGATGCAAGCGGGACGCCCTATATCTACGCCGATACCTTTCAGGACGCGGTGCGCGCCCAGGGCTTCGTGGCCGGGCAGGACCGCCTCTTCCAGCTGGAGACCGCCAAGCGCGCGGCGACCGGGCGGCTGGCCGAGGTGTTCGGCGCGGGGCCGGACGATGTGGTGCTGAACCTTGACCGGGAAGCGCGCGTCATCGGCTTTCACCGGCTGGGACGGCGCCAGGCCGATCTGCTTGCGCGGCGCCCGCGAGAAAACCTTCAAGCCTATGTGGACGGGCTGAACGCCTATATCGAGACCCGCGCCGAGACCCACCCGCTGGAATTTCAGCTGGCCGGGTTCGAGCCGGAGGTGTGGAGCCAGGCCGACATGCTTGCGATCCTGTTTTTCGCAGGATGGTCGAGCTCGGCCAATTTCGACGCCGAGCTGGTGGCCCAGCGCCTGATTGACGGCGTCGGCGCGGATGTCTTTGAAGAGATTGCGCCGCTCACCGTGAACCCCGATGACGCTGACGCCCCCAGGGGCGGCGGAGCCGGAGGCGCCACCGAGGCTGCGGCGGGTCCGGCTGCGCGCTGGGGCGGCGCGTCCGCCCCTGCGCCGGCGTGGGCGCAGGGCGGCTGGAGCGCCAGCGGGGCCGGCGGCAGCAATAACTGGGCGATGAGCGGCGACAAGGCCGGCGCGCCGGCGGCGGTCGTCACCAATGATCCCCATCTTGATAGCCGCATCCTGCCGGGGCTCTGGCATCCGGTGGGGCTGATCACGCCGGACCTGCGCGTCGTCGGGGTCAGCGCGGGAATGCTCGGCGTGGTGATCGGGCGCACTGAGCACATCGCCCTTGGCGTCACCAACGCCTACGCCGATGCGGTGGATCTGTATGTGGAGACGATCGATCCGGCCGATCCGGACCGCTATCTGGAGGGCGGGCGCTCGCTCCGCTTCGAAACGGTCGTGGAGACCATTCGCATCGCGGACGAGACCGCACCGAACGGCATGCGTGAAGAGGCCCTGACGATTCGTTTCACCCGCCGGGGTCCGGTGATTACCGATCATGACCCGGGCCGCGCTGCGGGCCATGTGCTGAGCCTTCGCTGGGCGACGGCGGAATACATGTCGCCGCAACTGGGCATCGAGTCGTTGATAAGCGCGCGAAGCGTGGAGGAGGCCGTCGCGGGGATTCAGGACGTGCGCATCGTCTCGCTGAACTTTGTGGTCGGCGACACTGAAGGCCGCATCGCCCGCCACGCCAGCGGGGTCGCGCCGATTCGCCTTCGCGGCGACGGCATGGCGCCGTTTCCCGTCACTGACGATGTCGACAACTGGGCCGGCCCGATCCCGCCGGAAGAGATGCCGGGCGAAATCGATCCGGCGCGCGGCTGGACCGGCACCGCCAACCATATGACGGCGCCCGCCGACTACCCTTATGTCTACACAAGCTACGCCTCGCCCGACTATCGCTACCGGCGCATGCAGGCGCTGTTCGATGCGCCGCGCGTCACGGCCGAAGACTCCTGGGCGGCGCAGTACGACACGCTGAACCTGTTCGCGCGCGATCTTGCGCCGATCCTGTCGCGCGCGCTTCAGGGCGCCGATGATCCGGATCTGCGTGAGATGGGCGAGACGCTGGGCGCCTGGGATCACCATGACGATCAGGACGGGGTTGAAACCACCCTGTTTCAGGAGACGATCCGGCAATTGGCGCGCCTGACGTTCGAGGACGAGCTGGGGCCTGAGCTCACGGCCGATTACCTTGATAGCTGGTATGTCTGGCAGCAGCGCTTTGACGCCATGGTGCAGGCCGGCGAGTCGCGCTGGTTTGACGACACCGCCACGCCGCAGACGGAGACCCTGCCCGTGCTGATCCGGCGCGCCGGGGCGGCGGCGCTGGACAGGCTGACCGAGACCTACGGGACCAACCGCGCTGCCTGGCGCTGGGGCGAGGTGCATCGCATGCGCTTTCAGGGGCCGTTGCGGCGCGAGGGACTGGTGGGCCGGCTCACCGGAAATCGGGACGTGGCGATGTCCGGCTCCGGCGAGACGCTTTTACGCGCGCTCTATCCCTTTGATCGGCCGTTCGACCCCCAATGGTCGGCCTCGCTGCGCATGACCGCCGACCTCAACGACCCGGACAAGGTGCGCGCCGTTCTGCCCGGCGGCGCGGTGGGGCGGACCTTCCATCCAAACCTTGCTGATCAAACCGCGCACTGGGCCCTGGAAGAGCCGGAGACCTATTGGTGGTTCAGCGACGAGGCGATCGCCGCCGCAGCCCGGTCCGAGCTGGTGCTGGCGCCGCCGGCGCCGTGAATGCGAACGCCTAACAGCGCCGCCCGCCACGAAAAAAGCCGCGGTCCTGTGATGACCGCGGCCTTCCCCTTTCAGTCACGGCCTGGCGCTAGATCTTTGATTTGTCGCCTTTTCGAACCGCAAAACCGGTACCCACTTTCGCTGAAAAGGCGCTAGCTCAGCGCTTCGGCCACACCCTCGATGACGGCGCGAAGCGCTGCGCCGTGGGAGCCGGCGTCGCCGGCGAGATCGCCAGCCAGACTGCGCAGGCTCGACGCCAGGTCGGCGTCCTGCGCGCCGGCCTCCACGGGGGCGACAGCCTGCTGCAGCGCGCCCGACAACGCTTCGGCCGCATCGGCGCTCAGGGCGTCGCTGCGCACCATCTGGTCCACATAGGCCAGAGCCACGACCGGATGGTCCGGCCAGGTCACCGGGGTTTGCTGCTGGGGATTGAACGCCTCGCCCTGGTCGGCGAGCCGGGCGGCGGCGATCTCGTTGGCTGTCAGGAACTCGCTCTCCACCAGTTCAAACACGTCCAGCCCGCGCGCGATCTCGGTGGCGTAGATGCGCCCGTCATACCAGTAGCTCGACCAGTATCCGGCCGACGTCAGAATGTCGGGATGCACCGGGCCGCGGTCGAAGAAGCCGATCTCGTAAGGATTGCTCGCATCGGTGAAGTCCATCACCGTGATCCCGCCCTGGTACCAGGACTGCACGAAGATGTCGCGGCCCGGCACCGGTATGATGGAGCCGTTGTGGGCGACGCAGTTCTCCACTTCGGACTGGGCGGTGGGGATTTTGAAATAGCTGGCGAATTCCAGCCTTCCGTTCTGGATTTCATAGATCGCGTCGGCGCCCCAGGTGTCGGGGTCCTGCGCCCGGCAGCGCGGCCGGCCGCCGCCGCCCCACTCATCGGTGAACAGGACTTTCGTCCCGTCATTGTTGAACGTCGCCGAGTGCCAGTAGGCGAACCCGGTATCGGTGACCGCATCAATGCGCGTGGGCGCGCGGGGATCGGAGATGTCGAAGATGATCCCGTTGCCCGAACAGGCGCCTGCGGCGAGATTGAGCGATGGGAACACCGTGATGTCGTGGCATTCGTCGGTGCGCGAGGTGCTCTGCGTGCCTTGCCCGTGATCGCCGCCGCCCCAAAGCCCCGCGATGCGCCCGGTCTCGTCGTCGGCGAACACGCGCGGGCGCGCCACGATGGCTGCGCCGGCGGGATTGCTGACGGGTATCTCGATCACGTCGATGCTGAACAGCGCCGTGTCTTCATCCCCCGGCAGGCCTTCCACGCACCCTTCAAGCTCTTCGGCCGGGCGTACCGAGCTGGTGCCGGAATTATAGACGATGATGGTGTCGTCATCGCTGGTGACCACCGAGTGGGTGTGCGATCCACGGCAGGTCTGCACAAGGCCCACCTGCTGCGGCGCGACCGGATCGGAGATGTCGAAGATGCGCAGGCCCCGGAAGCGCTCCCGGCTGACCTCTTCGCTGACGCCCTGGCGCCCGCAATCGATGCGCGCCCGGGTGTCCTGGACCGAGACCAGCAGAAGATCGCCCACAATGGACACGTCGCCCTGACCGCCGGGGCACACCACCGAGCTGATCAGCTGCGGCGCGTCACCGCCCAGGCGATACAGGTTGAAGCCGTGATAATTGCCCGCCGCCAGCAAATCGCCGGCGAAGGCCATGTCGGTGTTGGAAAAGCTCAGGAAGGGCGAGCGCTCGCCGAAGCGGCGTGCAGACCGCTCACCGTCCTCACCGCCGTCTTCACCGGCGTCCTCACCGTCGTCTTCTCCGCCCAGCTCGGGCGGGAAGCCGGCCGGGTTTTCCGGATCGAAAAAGCCGGTGGGCTTGCCAAGGCTCGCGATCAGTTCAAGGTTCAAAATCGCCTCTCCGGCGTCGCGGAACCCCGCCGCCAGGCCGGCGCGCGGATCGTCGGACAGCTCGGTCAGGATCGCGGCCATGCGCCGGATCTCGGCGCGCTGTTCGCTGCGCACGTCATTGGCGAAATCAAACAGGATCGGATCGTAAGCCGTGCCGCGCTGGCCCAGCAGCGTGTCCACCATTGTGACGGCGCCTTCATGGTGCGCGATCATCAGGTTGAGAAACTGCATGTCGAACTCGGACCCGGATGCGGCGGCCAGCGCCTCCATCTGCTGCGAGCTGGCCATGCCGGCCATGGTGGTGTGATCGGATGCGCCGTGGCCGGCGCCGGCCATGGCGTGCATGTCATGCATGGCGTGGGGGTCTGAGGCCGGGTCGGGCGCGGTTTCGCCGCGCTGGCGCAGCCAGGTCTGCATGAAGCTGATCTCGTCGGCCTGGGAGGCGTCGATGCGCCCGGCGATGTCCACCAGGGCCTGCGTACCGGTGCGCTCGCCCACCAGGGCGGCCATCTCCACAGCCTGGTGATGGTGCACGATCATGTCCTGCATGAAGCGCACATCGTCTTCGGAATAGCGGTTGGAGGCGATTCGCGAGGCTTCTTCCGCGCTGAGCTGGCGCGCCGCCTGACCGGGGGCGCCGGGCTGCACGATCGGCGCCTCCTGGGCGTGCACGACGCCTTGCGCGCTAAAGCCTGTCACAAGCGCGGCAAGGGCCGCGCTCACCAAAAACCGTGTCCGTCCAGACATGTCACTTCTCCCAAGAACTGTTGCGACACAGGCTAGCCGCAGCAGCGCCGGCTGCAAGCCCCGGCCGGCGCCGCCCGCCGCTACCGGCTCTGGGCGCGCGCGCGGCGCACCGCCGCACTTGCGAAACATTCTCAAAGGTGACAAGACGGATCAGGAAATCGCGCAGCCGGGCCTCGGCGCGCAAATCAAGCGGAGACGGCATGACTTCTTTTCGCACCCCGATCCATCGCCTGGCGCTTCTGGCCGGCGCTGCGCTTTTCGCTCTGTCGGCCTGCGGCGCGCCCGAGGACGGCGCCGGCGGCGCAGACGATGCGGGCTCGCCCGGCGAGGTGAACGTCTTCTCCGCGCGTCACTATTCCTCTGATCAGGCGGTCTACGCCGCGTTTACAGAAGAGACCGGCATTGCGGTCAATGTGGTTGAGGCCGGCGGCGATCTTCTGATCGAGCGGGTGCGCACGGACGGCGACCGCAGCCCCGCCGACGTGGTGATCACCGTGGACGCCGGCCGCCTCTGGCGCGCCGAGCAGGCCGGCTTGTTCCAGCCCGTGCCCGAGCTTGAAGATGCGTTGGCGGCCGTGCCGGACAATCTGGTGCATCCGCAAAACGACTGGTTCGGCTTCGCCACCAGGGTGCGCGGCATCGCCTACGCCCCGGACCGTGTGACCCTGGACGAGATCGCCGATTTCGCCGATCTGGCCGGTGAGCAATGGCGCGGGCGGATCTGCGTGCGCTCGTCGAACAATGTGTACAACCAGTCGCTCCTGGCCGCGCTGATCGCAGCCGAGGGCGCCGAGGCGGCTGAAGCCTGGGCCCGGGGCGTGGTGCGCAATCTCGCCCGCCCGCCCCAGGGCGGCGACACCGATCAGGTGCGCGCCGTGGCCGACGGCCAGTGCGATGTCGCCATCGTGAACCATTATTATGTGGCGCGTCTTGAGCGCTCCGAAGACGCGGCGGATCGCCAGGTCGCGCAGGCGGTGGACTTCATCATGCCGGATCTGGCGGGCCGGGGCGCCCATGTGAACATTTCCGGCGCCGGGCTCGCCGCGGGCGCGCCCAATCGCGACAATGCGGTGGTGTTCCTGCATTATCTCCTCTCCGAAACGTCCCAGCGCGCCTTCGCCGAGCTGACAAACGAGTATCCGGCTGTGGATGGCGTCGCCTACGACAATCCGGTTCTGGACGGCTATGGCACGCCCCGGGCCGATCCGGTGAACGTCAACGCGCTGGGTGAAAACGCCGCCGAGGCCCAACGCATTTTTGACCGCGTCGGATGGCCGTAAGCGCGCCGCGACGCCGGTTCGATCCGGTCTGGCCCGCCGCCTTTGCGGCTCTGGTCTGCGCCGCACCGCTTCTGGCGGTTGCGGCGCTCGCCGTTTTCGGACCCTGGACCGACTATATGGTCCATCTGGTACAGACCCGGCTGCCGGCCTATCTGGGAAACACCGCGCTGGTGACGATCATCGCCGCCGGGCTCGCCGGCGTGATCGGCGCGCCGCTGGCCTGGCTGGTGGCGCGCTACGCCTTTCCAGGGCGCGGCGTGTTTGAATGGCTGGTGGCCCTGCCGCTGGCCATGCCGGCCTATGCGGCGGCCTACGCCTGGTATGATCTCACCCAGGGCTTCGGCCCGCTGGGCGGCTATGTGCCCACCGTGCGTGGACCGGTGGGCGCCGGGATCATCTTTGCGATGACGCTCTATCCTTATGTCTATCTTCTGGCGCGCGAGGCCTTTGCGGGCCAGTCCGCCGACGCCTATGACGCGGCGCGGACCCTCGGCGAATCGCCGCGCGGGGCTTTCCTTCGCGCCGCCCTGCCGCTGGCGCGGCCGGCCATCGCGGCGGGTCTGGCGCTGGTGGTGATGGAGAGCCTGGCCGATTACGGCGCGGTGGTGCATCTGGGCGCGCCGACATTGTCTGTGGGTCTGATCCGCGCCTGGGCCGGCGAGGGCGCCACCGCAGACGCCGCGCGCCTCGCCATGATCCTTGTTGCAATCGCCTTCGTGCTGTTCGCCGTGGAGCGCAGCCAGCGCCGCCGCGCGCGCCAGAGCGCGCCCAGCGGCAAGCGCCGGCCCTCGCGCCGGGTGAAGCTGGCGGCGCCGGCTGCAGCGCTGGCGATCCTCGCCTGCGCCGCCCCGGTCCTCCTGGGTCTTGTGATTCCCATGGGCCGGCTGGGCGCGCGCGCCCTCAGCGCGCCGCTGGCCGGCGACCTTCTGGAGTCTGCCGGCAATTCCCTGTTTCTGGCCAGCATTTCCGGCGCGGTCGCTGCGGTGCTGGGGCTCGCGGCGGCCTATGCGCTTCGAAGCGGGCGCAAGCGGGCGGTGTTCGCCGCGCGGCTGGCGGGCCTTGGCTATGCGGTGCCCGGCTCGGTGGCGGCGCTGGGGGTTCTGGCGCTGTTCGGGCTGGCGCAAGGCTGGCTGGACGCCGGCTGGACTGTCTTGTTCGGCGGCGTGTTCCCGGCGCTTCTGACCGGCTCGATCTTCGCGCTGGTCTTCGCCTACCAGTCGCGCTTCGCCGCCGCCGCCATCAGCCCGGCCGAAAGCGCGCTCGCGCGGGTCACGCCCACGCTTGACGCCGCAAGCCGGACGCTGGGCGCCGGGCCGGGCGAAACCGCCTGGCGGGTGCACCGTCCGCTGATCAGCTCGGGCGCGTTGCTGGCGGCCCTGCTTGTTTTTGTGGAGGTTCTGAAAGAACTTCCCGCCACCATGATCCTGCGCCCGTTCAATTTTGAAACCCTGGCGGTGGCCGCCCACAATTACGCCAGCGACGAGCGCCTGGGCGAGGCGGCCGCGCCGGCCTTGCTCATCGTGCTCATCGCCCTGCCGCCCATGATCTGGATCGCAAGGCGCATCACCGGCGGCGCGAGCGGTCGGGAGACCACCAAGTGAAGCCCGGCGCGCTCAATGATCGCCGCCTTGCGGTGGACGCCGCCCTGGTGCGCTTCGCGCCCGGCCGCCCGGCCGTGGACGGCGCGGATCTGACGCTCACCTGCGGCCGCGTCACCGCGCTTCTGGGCCCGTCGGGCTCGGGCAAGTCGACGCTTTTGCGCGCCATCGCCGGGCTTGAAAAGCTTGATGAGGGCGCGGTCCGCTTTGAAGGCCGGCTCTGGTCGGGCGAGGGCGTGCACCTGCCGCCGGAAAACCGGCGCTGCGGCGTGGTGTTTCAGGATTACGCCCTGTTTCCCCACCTCACGGCGCTGGGCAATGTCGCCTTCGGCCTGCGCGGCGTCACACGCTTGCAAAAGCGCGAGATGGCGCTCGCCCGGCTTGAAACGGTGGAGCTGGCCCACCGCGCCGGCGCCTATCCCCATGAGCTGTCGGGCGGCGAGCAGCAGCGCATCGCCCTGGCGCGTGCGCTGGCGCCGGGACCGGATGTGATGCTGCTGGACGAGCCGTTCTCCGGCCTGGATCGGCGCCTGCGCGCAAGCCTTCGCGAGACCACCGCCGACGCACTTCGAAACAGCGAGGCCGCGACCCTCATCGTCACCCATGACGCCGAGGAGGCGCTGGCGCTGGCCGATTCCATCGCGCTCATGAGTGAGGGGCGGATCATCCAGCACGGCGCGCCGGACCAGCTCTACCTCAAACCCGCCTCGGTGGCGGCCGCGCGGCTTCTGGGCGCGGTGGAGGTGTTCGACGCGCGCATTGCGGCGGGCCGGGCGGACACGCCCATCGGCGCGGTGGAGGCTCCCGGCTTTGACACCGGCGCCCTGGTTAAGGTTCTGGTGCGGCCAGAAGGTGTGACCGTGGCGCGAGCCGACGCTGACGGCGCCCTGGCCGATGTCGTGACACGCCGCGCCGCGGCCGGGTACGCCCGGCTGATCTGCCGGCTGGAGAGCGGCCGCCAGGTGGAGGCTCGAGCCTCGCTCGCCGATCCGCTGCGCGCCGGTGACGCGGTGCGCCTGACCCTCGATCCCCACTTTGCGAACGTCGTGGCGGGGTAGGGACGCCCGGCGACGTCTCGCGGCGTCCTTTGGGGCCGCCGTGCTTCGCGCGCAAAAAAGCCCGCGCTTTTCAGCGCGGGCTTGTCGTGTCTGCCAGAGCGCTGAAGCTTACGCAGCCGCTTTCTTCTGGGCGGCCGCTTCGGCGATGCGCTCGCGGGCGATCTGGTCGGAGACGATATTGGCCGGACGGCCTTCATTCTCCGCCTTGTCCAGGATCTCCCCGAGGGTCGATTTAAGCGCGACGAGCTTGCCCTCGACCCATTGGCCGTTGAAGCGCGAATCGATCTCGCCCATGACGTTGATGATGCCGCCGGCGTTGATGACATAGTCGGGGGCGTAAAGGATGCCGCGCTTTTGCAGCTCGGCGCCCATGTCGCGGGTGAGCAGCTGATTGTTCGCCGCGCCGGCGACGATCTTCACCTTCAGCCGGTCGATCGTGTCGGGATTGATCACCGCGCCCAGCGCGCAGGGCGTGAAGATGTCCGCCTCCACGTCATAGATCGCTTTTGGATCCTCAACGATCGTGGCGCCGGTCTCTTCGGCCAGGGCTTTCAGCTCGGGCAGGCGGATATCCGCCAGGAACAGCTCCGCGCCGGCCTTGGCCAGATGGCGCACCAGATAGGCCCCCACATGGCCGGTGGCGCCCTGAACGGCGATTTTCCGGCCGGCCAGATCTTCCGAACCGAAGCCGCGCTTTGCGCAGGCCTGAATGCCCAGGAACACGCCCTTGGCGGTGACCGGCGAGGGATCGCCGGTGCCGTCGGGCAGGCCCACCACGTGGCGGGTGCTGCGCCGCGCCGCGACCATGTCGTCGGGCGAGACGCCCACGTCCTCGGCCGAGATATAGGCGCCGCCCAGACCTTCCAGCGCGCGGCCGAAGGCTTCAAACAGCGCCTGGCGGTCAAAATCGCCCTCGGGGCGCATGATCACCGATTTGCCGCCGCCGATGGGCAGGTCGGCCATGATGTTCTTGTAGCTCATGCCCTGGGACAGACGCAGCACGTCGGTCAGCGCCTCGGCGGAGCTTTCATAGCTCCACATGCGGCACCCGCCCACGGCGGGGCCGCGAACGGTGGAGTGAACGGCGATGATCGCCTTGAGGCCCGTCGCCGGGTCTGTGGCGAACAAAACCTTCTCGTGGTCGTCGAACGCCTGATGTTCGAACACGCTCATGGGCGGGAAGTCCTCTGATGCGGATGACCTAAATGTCGCCGTCCGCAAAGAGTGCGGCGCGCCGCCCGGTCACGATAGCCGGGGTGTGCTCGCCAAGCGCTCAGCGGAACGCGGGCGCGGTCTACCGCTCCGGGCTCAGCGGCGCAAGTCCCGGTTTTTTCTAAGGCTTTGTCCGGTCAATCTGCAGTCTCAAGGATGCTGCGGATGCGTTTGCGCAAGGCTGGAAAAACATCGTTCTCAAACCACGGGTTACGCGGGCGCCGATCCGGTCCGCATCCCTTCAGGTGCGGCGGCGCAGCAAGACGCCGGCGGCGCCTTCGCCACTGCAAAAGGTCTCCACGCCGGGGTTTGAGGTGTCACCCATCAAGCAGCGCGCGCACCTGGGCGCGCAGCACGGGCAAAAGCTCGGCCTCGAACCAGGGGTGTTTTTTCAGCCAGGCGTTATTGCGCCAGCTGGGATGGGGGGTGGGGAAGATGTCCGGCGCAAAGCGGCGCCAGTCGGCGACGGTCCCTGTGAGCGTCTTCGCGGCGGTCCCGCCCAGACGCCAGCGCTGGGCGTGAGCGCCGATGAGCACGGTGAGTTTCACATGGGGCAGGGCGGCGTCGGCGCGGGGCTGCCAGAGCGGAGCGCATTCCTTGCGCGGCGGCAGATCGCCGCCCTTGGCGTCGAGGCCGGGAAAGCAGAAGCCCATGGGCGTGATCGCGACGCGGCGCTCGTCA
This sequence comes from Apolloniradiicaulis salifontis, assembly GCF_053756655.1. Taxonomy (NCBI): domain Bacteria; kingdom Pseudomonadati; phylum Pseudomonadota; class Alphaproteobacteria; order Maricaulales; family Maricaulaceae; genus Apolloniradiicaulis; species Apolloniradiicaulis salifontis. The sequence goes on along the minus strand of NZ_CM132387.1, from coordinate 2,202,147 downwards.
TAGAACTCCGACTCATTCATCTGCAGCCAGTCGCGCAGGCGCTCGCCGCTGGGATCGGTGAAGGGCTTTCCGGACGCCTGCACCCGCGTGCCCGGCGCCTGGCCGATGATGCGGATCACGGCGCTCGCCGATCCGCGCACCACCGGGCGCACCGGGTGGGACAGGTGAGGCTGGCACACCCGGCAGGCGCGGGCGTCCCTCGCAAACGCTTCGAAAGTCTGGGGAATGGCTCTCTCGCCGCCGGACGGCGCCTCAGGCGATGTAGAAGAATTCTTCGCGGACGATTTTTGCGTCCTTCACCGTGTAGAGCGCGATTTCGGAGCTCTGGGTGCGTTCGCCGGTGTTTTTATCGGTGACGTCCATGGTGAAGCGCACGCCGAAACGGTCGGGATCAAACAGGAACGGGCCGTCCACCTCGCCGCCATGAAACTCCATGTTCGCCTCCCACCAGGCGTGCTTGCCGCGAATGGCCTCCAGCCCCTCGGCGGCGCGCGGCATGTCGCCCATCTGGGCGGCCTCCACCGACACGCAGTCCGGTGAATAGCGCGTGGCGAGCAGGGTCGCCGTATCGCCGCTGCGATTGGCGTCCACGAGCTCTTGGGCGATCTCTTTCAGGGTTGCGTCAAACATGGGGCTGTCTCCATCCGGCGTGAGGGGGCGCGGACGCAATGATCGCTTCAGCAAGACGCGGCGTCGAGCCTGAATGCGATGAACGGATCAGCTTTCGCCGTCAGCGCCGGCCTGCGGCAACGCCAGGCGATACACGCCCTTGAAGTTTTCCGGGTCGGCCGGCTTGCCCTTGCGCAGGATCGCGATGCGCCCCTGGCGCGCCAGATGCACCGCCGTGGAGCGCACATGGCGCATGTGGGCGTTCCAGTCATCGCCGAACGCTTCGCGCGCGGCTTCTGACGGACAAATGGATTTTCCCATCCCGCGCTGTTCGACAAGGGTGAGAATCGCGGTCTCGATACGATCTTCGCTCATAGCTTCGAGATAATCGCTTCCATGCGCCGTGACCACCGCCCTTACTGGATGCACGCAGCGTGGGAGCGCTTTGAAAACGCCTGGGCCGCGCGCTTCCTGGCGCCCCATTTCGAGGCGCTGGGCGATCACGCCAAGATCGTGCGGCCCTGGAATGTGGAGGTGTTCGGCCCCAATGTGCGCGCCGGCCGGGCGATCCACATCGTCAGCCGGGCCGACCAGCCGGTGAGCTTCACGGTCTGGTCGCCAAAGGACGCGCCCGGCGAGATCGAGATCGGCGATTGCTGCTTCTTCGCGGGTGGGATCCGTATCCTGGCGGCGAAATCCATCCGCATCGGCCACGGCGCGCTCATGGCCAAGAGCGTGACCATCACCGATTCAGACTGGCACGGGCTTTATAACCGTATTGATCCGGCGCCCCAGGCCGAGCCGGTGGTGATCGGCGACAATGTCTGGATCGGCGACGGCGCCTTCATCTCCAAGGGCGTGCGCATCGGCGACAACGCCGTCATCGGCGCGCGCAGCGTCGTCACCAAGGACGTCCCCGCCAACACCGTCGCCGCAGGCAGTCCGGCGCGCCCGGTGAAGACGCTGGATCCCGGCGGCCCCTTCAAGACCCGAATGGAATTGATGGGCGACCCTGAAGGCCTTGATGCCTTCATGAGCGCGGCCTACCGCGAGGTTCTGCAGGGTAATTCCACGCTTGGCTGGCTCCGGTCGAAATTTTTTCCGCGCCGGGGAGACTGACGCGCAGTCACCGCGGCGGCGGCTGAAGCCGCGCCTTCAGGCTCAACAGATCGGACCAGGCTTTCGCCTTTTCCTGGGGGCGCCGGAGCAGGAAGGCCGGGTGGAAGGTGGCAAGCGCCGGGATCACCGCGTCGCCGGCTTTCAGCTCCGCCCATTTGCCGCGCAGCTGGGTGATGCCGGCGCGCTGGCGAAGCAGTGTCTGGGCGCTCATCCCGCCGGCCAGCAGGATGAAGTCGGGTTTGACCAGTTCGATATGGCGCTCGGTGAAGGGGCGGCAGGCTTCGATCTCGGCGTCGGTGGGCTTGCGGTTTCCCGGCGGGCGCCAGAACACGATATTGGTGATGTAGGCGCTGGTCTCGTCCAGCCCGATGGCGGCGAGCATGCGATTCAGAAGCTGGCCGGCCTCGCCCACGAAGGGCTCGCCCTCGCGGTCCTCCTCGCGGCCCGGCGCTTCGCCGATCACCATGACGCGCGCCTGCGGGTTTCCCCGGGCGAACGCGGCCCTGGTGGCGGTGGCTTTCAACGGGCAGCCGTCAAAGGCGTCAATTGCGGCCTTGAGATCGTCCAGCGTCGCGCAAGCGGCGGCGATCGCTTTTGCGTTTTCGCCTGCCGCGCCGCCATAGCCGGCCGCGCGCGCCGCCGCAGCGGTGGCGCGCGGCGGAGGCGCGGCGTCGTCTGAATTTGAACCTGAACCTTCGCCTGCACCGGGGCGTGAGCGTGAGGCCGGGCCGCCGGCTCGCTCCGACAGGGGACGCGTGGGGTCCGCCTGCGGCGCCGGCGCCCGGGCGCGCACCTCGCTCAAGGGGATCGGCGCAGTCTCCACGCCCGCCTGGTCCCACCAGTCGATAAGACTTTGCAGCGCGCGCAAATCGGCCTGGTTTAACTCAGCGCTCATTGTCGGGCGTGCACCTGTCTGTCGCGGCCGGGCGCGCTGGCCTTCGCCCGCGCGGCGCCCTAGCTCATGGGGAAAGCCTAGGCTAAGACAGGCGAAACGGCTGCGCCAGCGCCAGCGGCGCTATTGGCTGAAAGAGACAGGAGACGACATGGCTGAAGAGGCGATCGAGCGCGAATCCATGGACTATGACGTCGTGATCGCAGGCGCCGGCCCGGCGGGCCTGGCCGCGGCGATCCGGCTGAAGCAGAAATGCGAGGAGACTGGTACGGATCTCTCTGTCGCGGTTCTGGAGAAAGGCTCCGAAGTCGGCGCGCATATTCTCTCCGGCGTGGTGTTCGACCCCAAGGCGCTCGACGAGCTCTTCCCCGACTGGCGCAATGACGAGACCCAGCCCTTTGATACTCAAGTGAGCGAGGACAAGTTCGTCGCCCTGGGCGAAGCGGGCTCGGCGACGCTTCCCGGCTTCGGCATGCCGGCCTTCATGCACAACAAGGGCTGCTATGTGGGCTCGCTGGCCAATCTGTGCCGCTGGCTCGGCGCAAAGGCCGAGGCCATGGGCGTGGAGATCTATCCCGGCTTTCCGGCCGCCGACTACATCGTCGAGGACGGGGTGGTGAAGGGCGTCGTCACCGGCGATCTGGGCGTCGCAAAGGACGGCTCTCACAAGGACATGTACCAGCCCGGCATGGAGCTGCGCGGCAAGTACACCCTGATCGCCGAGGGTGCGCGCGGCTCGCTGTCGAAAAAGCTGATTTCCGAATTCGACCTCTCCAAAGACCGCGAGCCCCAGAAATACGGGCTTGGCATGAAGGAGCTGTGGCGCGTCAAGCCGGAGAAGTTCAAGAAGGGCCTGGTGCAGCACACCATGGGCTGGCCGCTGGACAACGAGACCGGCGGCGGCAGCTGGATGTACCATTTCGGCGACAATCTGGTGTCTGTCGGCTTCGTGGTGCACCTCAATTACAAGAACCCGAACCTGTTCCCGTTCGGCGAGTTCCAGAAGTTCAAGACCCATCCCGACATCGCCGAGATCTTCGAGGGCGCCGAGCGACTGTCCTATGGCGCGCGCGCCATCACCGAGGGCGGCTATCAGTCGGTTCCAGAGCTGGTCTTCCCCGGCGGCGCGCTGATCGGCTGCTCGGCCGGCTTTGTGAACGTGCCGCGCATCAAGGGCAGCCACAACGCCATGAAGACCGGCATGATGGCCGCCGAAGCCGCGTTCGACGCCCTGGCGTCCGAGCGCCAGCATGACCGCCTGGACGCCTATGCGGCGGCCTATGACCAATCCTGGGTGAAGGCGGAGCTGAAAAAGGTCCGCAACGTCAAGCCGCTCTGGACCAAGTACGGCACCCTTGTAGGGGTCGCCCTCGGCGGTCTGGACATGTGGACCAACCAGCTGTTCGGCTTCTCCATCTTCGGCACGCTGGGCCATGGCGGCGCCGACTACGAGGCCACCAAGCCGGCCGACAAGTGCAAGCCGAAAGATTATCCCAAGCCCGACAACGTGCTCACTTTCGACCGCCTGTCCTCGGTGTTCATCTCCAACACCAATCACGAGGAGGACCAGCCGGTTCACCTCAGGCTCTCCGACGCCCAGCTGCAGAAGGAGAGCGAGCTGAAGGTCTTTGGCGGCCCGTCGGCGCGCTATTGCCCGGCGGCCGTGTATGAATGGACCGAGGCCGACGGCTCGGGCGAGCAGAAATTCGTGATCAACGCGCAGAACTGCGTCCACTGCAAAACCTGCGACATCAAGGACCCGAACCAGAACATCAACTGGACCACGCCCGAAGGCGGGGGCGGTCCCAATTATCCGAACATGTAGGGGGCGCGGGGTGGCGATCACCATCCCTGCGATCGCCATGGCGCGCGCCGGCGCGATTCTGTGTCTGGGCTTGAGTTTGAGCGCTTGCACCGCAGGGCCGGCCGGCTTCATGGAGCCGGACGCCCGGTCCCAGTCGGCCTATGGCGCGTTCCTCGCGGCGCGCTACGCCGGCGCCACGCGCGATGTGGATGCGTCGGCGCGCCTTTACGCCGAGGCGCTGGCCTTCGAGCCGGGTTCTGAACTGATTTCCGAACGAGCCTTTCTGGCCGCCCTGCTGGCGGGTGATTTTGACCATGCCGACGCCGTCGCCGTGGCGGCCGCCGGCGATCAGGGCGCTTCTCGCCTGGCGCGGCTGTACGTATCGGCGGCCGTCCTCGCCGGCGCGAGGCTGGATGCGCCCGCGCGCGATCCCGCACCCGATCCGTTCTCGGCGATGATCGAGGAGATGCTGCGCGCCTGGGCGCTGGTGGACGAGGGCCGGCGCGATGAAGCGCGCGCGCTCGCCGCCGGCTCCGATACGCCGTTTTCGGCGACGGGCCATCTTCTGGTTCATCGCGCGCTGATCCTTGAGGCCGTCGGCGATTTCGGCGCGGCCGAGCGCGCCTACCGGGCCGCGGACACCACGCTGGGCCTTGATGATTTCACCACGGTTCTGCTGGGCGAATTTCTGGAGCGGCGCGGGCGCCGTGATGAAGCGGCGGCGGTTTATGAGCGCCGTCTGGCTCAGTCGCCGCGCCGCGAGGACCCTGAGGTCTCGCAAAGCCTTCAGCGGGTGATCGCGCAGCGCCGCGCCCCGCGCTTCCCGCGCCCCGCCGAGGCGGCGGCGCGCGCGCTTTATGCGCCGTCCGCGCTTTTGACCTCCCAGGCGCCGGTGGACTACTCGGCGCTCTATCTGCGCGTCGTTCAGCGCCTGGACGACACGTTTCAGCGCAACACCATGGCTCTGGCGCAGATGCTGGAGGAGCTGAGCCTCAATGACGGGGCGGCGCGCGCCTACCGCACCATCTCAGGAGGCCCGTTCAGCCCCGAGGCGTCGGTGAACGCGGCCTGGCTGGAGTTTCGCTCCGGCGCCAGGGACGAGGCGCTGGACGAGGCGCGCGCGCTGGTGGGCGAAACCCGGCGCGAGGCGCCCAGGCTCCTGCTGGCCGACATGCTGCGCGCCTCCGGCCGGTGCGACGAGGCGGCGGTGCTCTATGACGAGGTGACCGCCGCGCGCCGCGAGGCCGGCGAGCCGCTGGACTGGCGCCCGATCTACTACGCCGGGGTCTGCCGCCAGACCCGCGACGGCTGGGCGGTGGCCGAGCGCTATTATCTCGACGCGCTGGAGATCGCGCCCGACGAGCCGCGCGTGCTCAACCATGTGGGCTATAACTGGATCGTGCTGGGCGAGCGGGTCGATGAAGGCTTCGAGCTGGTCTCGCGGGCCGCCCGGCTGGCCCCGGACAACGGCGCGATCCTGGACTCGCTGGGCTGGGGCCATTTCAAGCAGGGTCGGCCAGAGGAGGCGGTGACCTGGCTGGAGCGCGCGGTGGAGCGCAGCCCGTCGGACCCCACCATCAACTGGCATCTGGGCGACGCCTACGCCGCCGTGGGCCGTGAGCTGGAGGCGCGCTTCCAGTGGCGCCGGGCGCTGGAGCTTGATCCCGATCCGCGTGAACAGGCCTTGCTGGATCGCCGCCTCGAGCTGGGCGTCGCCGCGGGACCGGACGATCTGGAATGAGTCATGGCGCCACGGAGGCTGCGCCCGCCAAGGTGAACCTCACCTTGCATGTGGGCCGCGCGCAGGCGGACGGGTATCACCCGCTCGCCTCGCTTGTGGTGTTCGCCGACTGGGCCGACACTGTGACCGCCGAGCCGGCGCAGGCTCTCTCCCTCACCCTCTCCGGACCGGGAGGCGAGGCGCTCCTGGCTGAGCCGCAGAACCTGGTTCTGAAAGCCGCCTACGCCCTGCGCGCTGCGGCCGGCAAGCCGGAGCTGGGGGCGGCGCTGACCCTGGACAAGCATTTACCGGTGGCCGCCGGTCTCGGCGGCGGCTCGGCCGACGCGGCGGCGGCGCTGAGAGTGCTGAATCGGATCTGGGATCTTGGATTTTCCACAAAGGCGCTGGCTGAAATCGGCTCGGCCGTGGGCGCGGACATTCCGGCCTGCGTCCATGCGCGCCCGCTCCTGATGACGGGAATCGGCGAGCGCATCGCGCCGCTGGTGGCCTGGCCCGCCCTTCACGCGGTGATCGCCAATCCCGGCGCAGCCTTGGGCACCGGCGCCGTGTTCAAGGCGTTCGACGCCGGCGACCCCGCGCCGCTTGCGCCGGCGCGCGTTCCGGCCGCCGGAAATTTCGAAGGCGCGCTTTCGGTCGTCCAGGCCGGGACGAACGATCTTGAGGTGCCCGCCCGCATTCTGGAGCCGCAGGCCGGCGAGACGATTGATGCGCTGGCCGCGCTGCCCGGCGCGCGCCTGGCGCGCATGTCGGGATCGGGCGCCAGCGCCTTCGCGCTGTTTGAGACCGAAGACGCCGCCAGGGCCGGCGCCGGCATGCTCGCCGCCGAGCACGCCGGATGGACGGTGCGCGCCGTGAGTCTGGGCGGTGCGGCGTGAGCGCTGTGTTTCTCACCGCCGGGCTTTGCAGCCTTCTCGTGAGCCTTCTGGTCACGATGCTCGCCATGAAGGCCGGGGTGATCGATCAGCCCAATGAGCGCTCCAGCCACAAGACGCCGACGCCGCGCGCCGGCGGGCTTGGGATCGCCGCCGGGCTGGGCGCCGGGCTCGCCGCTGCAAGCGCCTTCCCGGTGGGAAGCGCGGCGCTGGCCCCCGTTCTGGCCGTCATCGCCCTGTTCTGCGCCCTGGGGCTCGCCGACGATCTTCTCACCCTGAACGAGCGCGCCAAGTTCGCCGTCTTCGTCACACTCTCTTTGGCGCTGGCCTGGGTCGCCGGCCCGGTGGACTGGATCGGTCTCACCCCTGATATCGCCGTCTCTTTGCCCCTGTGGGCGGGGCTGGCGGGGTCGGGCCTGTTCGTCTTCGTGGTGGTCAATGCCGCCAATTTCATGGACGGCTCGGATGGCATGCTCGCCGCAGTGCTGATTCCGGCGGGCCTGGCGCTGGCGGTCGCCGGGCTGGTGGCGGGCGCGCTCAACGCCAGCCTCATCGGCGCGGCGCTGGCGGCGGGACTGGCCGGGTTCATCGTCTTCAACCGCCCGCCCGCCCGCGTCTTCGCCGGCGATTGCGGCGCGCTGGCCGCCGGCGCGGCCTACGCCGCCGGCGCGCTGACCATGGCCGGGCAGGGGTTTTCCGGCTCGCTGTGGCTGGCGCCGCTCTTTGTCCTGGTGTTTCTGGCGGACGTGCTTTTGACGCTCTTACGCCGGGCGCGTCATGGCCGCTTTTCACTCAGCGCGCACCGCGAGCACGCCTATCAGCGCCTCATCGCAGCTGGCTGGAGTCACCGGCGCGTGGCCGTGGTCTATGGCGGGCTCACCGCGCTGATTTGCGGCGCGGGGCTCGCGGCGGCGCAAGGGCCCAGCGCAGCCGTCCCGGTCCTGTTCGCCGGGTGCGTGGCCGGGCTGTGCGCGCTCTACGCCGCGGTTGACCGGGTTCAGCGAGCCTGATGGGTTCTTGCGCTTTCTTTCGTCACAGGGCGGACTACCTTCCAAGCGACTCGAAGACATACCTTTCCAACGCACTTGAATAATGGAGCACGCCATGGGCGAGGGCTTGCCGATCACGTGGATCATCGCCGGACTCGCCGCCCTTGCGGGATCGGTCATGGGTCTCTTGAGCCTGATCAATCCGCGCTGGGGCCAGAGCGTGGTGCGCCTTGCGCCGGATCCGCGCTGGAAGGGCGGCTGGGCGGAGTTTCGCGCCAGCTATGGCGGCGCGCTGATGTTTCTGCATGCGGCGGTTCTGCTCACCCTGGCCATGAGTTTTCAGGCCGGCGCCGGAGCGGTGATGGGGTCAAGCTTCGCCGCCGCCTGCTACTGGCTGGGCATGGCGATCGGCCGGGTCGTGTCGATTGTGGCCGACCGGGAAAAAGAGACCGCCACCAGCTACAATGTCGCCGGGGTGGGCTTCGAGCTGGTCATGGCGCTGGCGCTGGGCCTGCCTTTCCTGTCGCATATCGGTGGCTAGGCGCGGCTTCTTCTGGATTTCCTCAAGGAGGGCTGGTATCGGCTCAGACGTCTTGAGGGAGTCCCGATGAAACGCATGTTTTCACGACGCCGGCCGGCCGCCTCCATCGTGCTGTTCGGATTCGCCGTGGCGTTGATCGTTTTCGCCGCCGATCAGGCCACCAAGTTGTGGATTCTCAACGGCCTTGATCTGGATGCGCGCGCGCCCGGCGATTCGATCATCCTCATCGATCCGATCTTCAAGCTCACCATGGTGTGGAATCGCGGCGTCAGCTTCGGCCTGTTTCCCGCCGACAGCTGGTGGCAGCGCGGGCTTCTGATCGCGGTGTCGCTCGTGATCTCCGGGCTTCTGGCGGTGTGGATGTTCTCCGCCAGGCGCCGGCTTCAGGCGCTGGCTTTCGGGATGATCATCGGCGGCGCGCTGGGCAATGTGCTCGACCGCATCTTCTATGGCGCCGTGGCCGATTTTCTGGACTTTTCCGGGCTGTATTTTCCGTGGGTGTTCAACATCGCCGACGCGGGCATCAGCGTGGGCGTGGCGGTGCTGATCCTTGATCTGGTGCTTCACGGCGACAGGGACGGTTAAGCGGGCCGCGTGCAGGGCGCCGAGAAGGCTGGCCTTTTACCGCCCGCCTCTGTTAGATGGTCACCAAGTATTTTGAAGCGGAAGGCTCCGACCCATGGAAATCCGGTCCCTGCTCATTGTCGCCGCGGCAGCCTTGGTCGGCGCCAGCGCGTGCAGTTCCGGCGTGCGCCAGGCCCTGGGGTCCGAGCGCAGCACGCCCGACGAGTTTCGCGTCGTGACCATCGCCCCGCTCACCGTGCCGCCCGAGTATAATCTGCGTCCGCCCCAGCCCGGCGAGCTGCGCGCTGAAGACATCTTCCAGGATCGCCAGGCGCGCCGCGCGCTGTTCGGGGATCTGGACTCCTCACGCGCCACCGACGGCGAGATCCTGTTCGCCGCCCGGGCCGGCGCAGCGGACGCCAATCCTGACGTGCGCGCCCTGATCGACGGGGAGACCGCCGGCATCGTGCGCAAGCGCGAGAGCCTGTCTGACCGCGTGATGTTCTGGCGCGACAACGAGCGCCTTGTGAACGATCAGGGAGAGCCGCTGGATCCGGCCGAAGAGCGGGCCCGCATGGAGCGCATAACCGGCGGCGGCGATGTGGAGATCACGCGGCGCCGCAGCGCTCAATCCAAGCTGCCCGGCCTTTAAGCACCTGCAGTCATTTTGAGATTTTCAGACAGCCCGGGCGCCCGCCCGGGCTGTTTTCGTGTCGGCCCGCGATTTGACAGCGCCGGGCGGCGTGCGGATGAATGGTTTTAAGAAAAAAAATCGGGAGGATTCATGGTCCGCACTGCTCTGGCCGGCGCCTGCGCCGCCGCCCTGTTCGCCGCGCTGTCAGCTGCGTCGACGTTCGCTCAGGACGAGGCGGCCGAGCCGCTCACCGTGACCCACGCCGGCGTGCTGATGGCGGCGCCGGGCGAAGACCGACCGCAAACCGAGATGTCGATTCTGGTGCGCGGCGATACCATTGAGGCGATTCAAAGCGGTTATCTGACGCCGGAGGGCGCCGTGATCATCGATCTTTCCGATGATTATGTGATGCCGGGCTTCATCGACGCCCATGTGCACATCACCAATGAGCAGGGGCCGGGCCGGCGCATCGCCGCGTTCTCCGAAGGCGTGGCCGACCGCACCATTGACGGCGTGCTCTACGCCGGACGCACCCTGCAGGCCGGCTTCACCACCGTGCAGGACGTGGGCGGAAACATCGAAGCGGTGAGGGCGCTGCGCGACGGGGTCGAGGCGGGCGATTTCATGGGACCGCGCCTGCGCATCGCCGGCGGCTCGGTGACGCCCACGGGCGGCCATGGCGACATAAACGGATGGGCGGTGCAGGTGCTGCGCGAAAACGGCAGCCCCTATGCCTGCAACGGCGCGGCTGATTGTTCGCGCGCGGTGCGTCAGCTGGTTCAGGAAGGCGCCGACGTCATCAAGATCACCGCCACCGGCGGCGTGCTCTCCTCCACCGGCGCCGGGGTGGAACAGCAATTCTTTCAGGAAGAGCTGAACGCCATCGTGGAGACCGCCCACATGATGGGCCGGCGCGTCACCGCCCACGCCCACGGCGTCACCGGCATCAACAGCTTCCTGCGCGCCGGCGGCGATTCCATCGAGCACGGCACCTATTTCGACCGGGAGTCCATGCGCCTATTCCGCGAGAATGACGCGGTTCTGGTCCCCACCGCCATGGCGGGCGAATGGGTGGCCAATCAGGCGGATTCCGGCTGGATGACGCCCTTCCAGGCGGCCAAGGCCCGCATGGTGGGGCCTCAGATGCTGGACATGGTCCGCCGCGCCCATGAGGGCGGGGTGACCATCGCCTTCGGCACCGATTCCGGCGTCTCGGCCCACGGCGACAACGCCCGCGAGTTCGAGCTCTATGTGGAGGCCGGCATGACCCCCATGGAGGCGATCGCCACCGCCACCACGATCGGCGCCCGCCATGTGCGCCTGGAGAATGAGATCGGCCGCATCGCGCCGGGCTTCTCCGCCGACATCGTCGCCGTGGACGGCGATCCGCTTCAGAGCATCTCCGAGCTCACCGACGTGGACTTCGTCATGGCCCGCGGCGCGGTGGTGAAGCACGAGGGGTAGGGGCTCACGAGCGGTCCAATAGAGATTGAATTCCCGGGCGCCCTACGGGCGACCCGGGACCTTGTGCCGGATGAAGCACATGCGTCAGTATCGGGACAAGGTCCCGGATCGGCGCTTCGCTTGTCCGGGAATTCATAGGTTTTGATAAAGAGACCCCATGTCCCAACTCGACGACGCCTTCTCCGGCACCAAGCCGGTCGCCGACGCCCTGAAATTCGATGAGGCGGCGCTGGAGCGCTGGCTCGCCGATCACGTGGACGGGTTTGAAGGCCCGCTCGCCATCACCCAGTTCAAGGGCGGGCAGTCGAACCCGACCTACAAGCTGGATGCAAAGAGCGGGCGCTATGTGCTGCGCCGCAAGCCGCCGGGCAAGCTTCTGCCGAGCGCCCATGCGGTGGACCGCGAGTTCAAGGTGATGGCCGCGCTTGGCGCGCGCGGCTTTCCCGCCCCGAAAATGCACGGGCTGTGCGAGGACGAAAGCGTGCTCGGCACGGCGTTCTACGTGATGGATTTCGTCGAGGGGCGGATCTTCTGGGACCCCTACCTGCCCGATCTGGCGCCCGAGGAGCGCGCGGCGATCTATGACGCCTCCAACGCTGCGCTCGCCTTGCTGCACAGCGTGAACTACCAGGCGGCGGGGCTTGGCGAATATGGCAAGCCGGGCAATTATTTCGACCGCCAGATCGGCCGCTGGACCAAGCAGTACAAGGCGGCTGAAACCCATGAGATCAAGGCCATGGACGCCCTGATCGACTGGCTGCCCGCCCACGCGCCCGAGCAGGAGCGCACCAGCGTCGTCCACGGCGATTTCCGCCTCGACAACATGATCTTCCACCCCACCGAGCCGCGCGTCATCGCGGTGCTGGACTGGGAGCTCTCGACGCTGGGCGATCCGCTGGCCGACTTCACCTATCAGCTGATGCAGTGGCGCACGCCCAAGGATATCCGCTCCGGCTTTCTGGGCGTTGATCTTAAAGCGCTCGGCATCCCCACCGAGGAGGACTACGTCGCCGCCTATTGCAAGCGCACCGGCCGGGACGGCATTCCCAAGCTCGATTTCTATATCGCCTACAACATCTTCCGCCTCGCCGGCATCGCCCAGGGCGTTTACGCCCGCTCGGTGCAGGGCAATGCGTCCAACGAGCGGGCCAAGGAGCTGGGCGCCCTGGTGGAGCCCATGGCCGAATACGCCTGGGAGATCGCGAAGGGGGCGTAAGCCGCCCGGGCCCGCAATTTTTGTCATCCCGGAATCGCGAAGCGATATCCGAGACCCGGCGCCGGGCAGGGCGCGCGCGGAACCTCGCACCGTCTCAGGTCCCGGCTCTGCGCGCTGACGCGCTCCGGTCAAAATGACAGATTTTGGCGCGAAGCCGTTCCGATAAAGGAAGACTGGGAGCGCCGGCTTACTCGGAGTCCGACAGATCTTCCGCGCTGGGCAGATCGCCGCTGTCCAGCTTGGAGCGCAACAGCTCTGTGGCCGCAGACACGTCACCGCGATTATTGCCGATCACCGAAATGATCTGGTCGCGCTGGGTCTGGGCGAGCCAGATGCCCATGACCTGCACGTCCACGACCTGCAGATCTCCAGACTCGTTTCTCAGCACGCGCCAGTTCACTTCATAGGTGCGACCGTCGGGACCGCCGGTCACGTCGCTCTCCACGATGTAATCGCCGTCGCGGCGGGTGATCGTCCGGGTCACCTCAAGCGTCTGGCCGGCGTAATTGTTGAGCTCGTTCTCGTAGACCGAGAAGGCGTATTCGCGAAACGTGTCGCGAAACTCGGTCAGCTGCTCCTCGCTGGCGGTGCGCCGATAGCGGCCGAGGACGAAATTGGTGATCCGCTCCAGATCTGCAAGCCGCTGAATTCGCTCGCGGAAGTCTTCGCGCACGGTGTCCAGCTGAACCTCGCCGGACTCCAGCTCCTGCAGCGAGGAGATCACCTCCTGAGCGTTCTCGGAGACAAAGGATTCCGCATCCTGGGCGGCGGCGCTCTGGGCCAGGACCGGAGCGCTCCACAGGCCCAGAACGGCGAAAGCGGTCAATGCGGCGGTTTTCACAAAATCAAACATAAGCATCTTCTTTCCTGGCCGCGCCGCGCGTGGGCGGCGGGCCCTCGGGTCTCTACTCACACATCTGGGAGGCCCAGTGCGGCGTTTCGAGGGCGGCTCACCTGGATGTGAAACGATCAATCAAAATCGGGCAGGTCCTCGTAAGCGTCCCCACCGCCCGCGCCGTTTCGAATCTCGCGTTCGCGGTTCTGCCGCCAGGCCGAGCGCAGCTGCGCATAAGGGTCGATGGCGGTGCGATCCAGCGTGTCCATGGCGTTCTGCGCCCGGGCGCGCTGGTCAAGACCGTTCAGGGCGCGCAGGGCCCACGCTTCATCGGAGCCTGAAAACTCCTCGTTCCAGTTGAACGGGTGGGGATAACGGTCGATGAAACGCCCGGCGCCGTCGCGCACATTGCTGGGACCCAGCAGAGGCAGCATCAGATAGGGGCCGTCGGGCACGCCCCACACCGCCAGCGTCTGGCCGAAATCTTCACTGGCCTGCGGCACGCCGTTGGCCTCGGCCACGGCGAAGAGCCCGCCCAGCCCGAACACGGTGTCAAAGGCGAAGCTTGTCAGCACATGGCCGGCGGACTGCATCTCGCCCTGGAGCACGGTGTTGGCGAACACCACCGGCCGGTTGAGATTGTGGAAGACATTGCGCACCCCGGTGCGCGCAAAGCCTGGCGTGACGGCGGTGTAGGCGTTGGCGGCCGGTTCGATCACGGCGCCGTCCACCGCGGTGTTGATACTAAAGATCGTGCGGTTGACCGGCTCGAACGGGTCGTTGGCCTCGCGCGCCTCCGGTGTCGAGGCGCAGGCCGCCAGCGGAGCGAGCAGGAGGGCGCAGATCAGCGATCTGAAGGAGGCGGTTGAAGATCGGGTGATTGAAAATTCTCCTGAGCATCGTCGTCGGTGCGCTTATCTAAATCAGGTCGAGACGCCCAAACGTCAACGGCGCCGAACCTGTTCCCGCTTCGTTGCACTTGTGTGTGCCGTAAATGCCGCATTGAACAGGAGCGGATAATCGCATAAAGATATCTTTATATCGTGCGGCGGACCCACCCGCCGCGTAGCCGGTCAAAGGTGTTTCATGACGATCGCCGCTCGCAGCGCGCCCGGTCAAAGCCGGGACATGAAAGTCTCCTTCGAGTTCTTCCCGCCGAAGAACGAGGATATGGAGGAGCGCCTCTGGGAGTCCATCGGACGCCTGGAGCCGCTGAGCCCTCACTTTGTGTCCGTGACCTATGGCGCGGGCGGGTCCACCCGCGACCGCACCCATCGCACGGTGCACCGCATCGTGACCGAGACCGGGATGAAGCCGGCCGCGCACCTGACCTGCGTGTCGGCCAGCAAGGACGAGATCGACAGCGTCATAAAGGACTATTGGGACGCCGGCGTGCGCCATATCGTGGCGCTGCGCGGCGATCCGCCCGAGGGGATCGGCGAGGCCTACGTGCCCCATGAAAGCGGGTACGTGAACGCCTCCGATCTGGCCGCCGGCATCAAGAGAATCGGCGATTTCGAGATCTCGGTGGGCTGCTATCCTGAAAAGCACCCTGAAAGCCGTGATTTCGAGTACGATATCGACCTGCTTAAGCGCAAGATCGACAATGGCGCCACGCGCGCGATCACCCAGTTCTTCTTCGAGGCGGAGACCTATTTCCGCTATCTGGAGCGGGTGCGCAAAGCGGGAATCGACATCCCCATCGTGCCCGGCATCATGTTGCAGCCCAACTTCAAGGGGCTCAAGCGCATGGCCGGCATGTGCGGCTCCTCCATGCCGCAATGGATGGACGACCTTTATGACGGGCTCGACAACGACCCCAAGACCCGCGAGCTGGTGACCGCCCATGTGGCGGCCGAGCTGGCGTCGAAACTCGCCGAAGGCGGAGCCGACCAGTTCCACCTCTATACGCTGAACCGGGCTGATCTGGCGCTGTCCACCTGCGCGCTGCTCGGTGTGAAACCTGAATCGGAACAAGCCGCAGCTTAGGCGCGGCGAAGCGAGACATGATGACTCGACGTGAACGGATTGAAGCGCTCGAGGCCCTGGGCCGCGAGCGAATTCTGGTGTTGGACGGGGCCATGGGCACCCAGATCCAGACCTATAAGCTGAAGGAAGAGGACTATCGCGGGACGCGTTTCGCCGACTGGTCGTGCTCGATTCAGGGCAATAACGAGACGCTGAACCTGTCCCGGCCCGAGCTGATCGACGAGATCCACACCGCCTTCTTCAAGGCGGGCGCGGACATGATCGAGACCAACACCTTCTCGGCCACCCAGATCGCTCAGGCCGACTACAAGATGGAGAGCCTGGCCGCCGAGATCGCCGCCGAGGGCGCGCGGATCGCGCGCGCCGCCGCCGACAGGTGCGAGACGGAGACCGGCGAGCCCAAGGCCGTTCTGGGCGCCATCGGGCCCACCAACAAGACCCTGTCCCTGTCGCCTGACGTGGAGGATCCCGGCTTTCGCGCCGTGACCTTCGATCAGGTGCGCGACACCTACGCCGAGCAGGCCCGCGCCATGGCCGAGCATGTGGACTTCTTCCTGATCGAGACGATCTTCGACACGCTTAACGCCAAGGCCGCGATCAAGGCGATCCTGGAGTGCCGCCGCGACGGCCTGATCCCGGGCGACATTCCCATCATCCTGTCTGGCACCATCACCGATGCGTCCGGCCGCACCCTGTCGGGCCAGACCACCGAGGCGTTCTACAATTCGATCCGGCACGCCCAGCCCTGGGCGGTGGGGCTCAATTGCGCCCTTGGGGCCAAGGAGCTGCGCCCCTATGTGAAAGAACTCAACCGCATCGCCGAGTGCAAGGTGCTCGCCTATCCCAACGCAGGGCTTCCCAACGCGTTCGGCGAATATGACGAGACGCCCGAAGAAACCGCCGCCTTCGTGGCCGAATGGGCCGAGGACGGGCTGGTGAACATTCTCGGCGGCTGCTGCGGCACCACGCCTGCGCACATCGCCGCGATCGCCAAGGCCGCCCACGCCGGCACGCCACGCCAACCCATCGACCGCCCCAAGGCCATGCGCCTGTCCGGGCTTGAACCGTTCGAGCTGGCTTAAGGATCGTTATGACCGACGAGACAGAGACCGAAGAGACCCCCAAGTCGCGCGCGATCTTCGTCAATGTGGGCGAGCGCACCAACGTGACCGGATCGGCGCGCTTCAGGACGCTCATCAAGGACGGCGATTACGTCACCGCCCTGGAGGTCGCCCGCCAGCAGGTGGAGAACGGCGCGCAGATCATCGACGTGAACATGGATGAGGGACTTTTGGACTCAAAAGAGGCCATGGTCACCTTCCTCAACCTGATCGCGGCCGAGCCGGACATTTCGCGCGTGCCGATCATGATCGACTCCTCCAAATGGGAGGTCATCGAGGCCGGCCTGAAATGCGTGCAGGGCAAGGCGATCGTGAACTCGATCTCCATGAAGGAAGGCGAGGAGGAATTTCTCGCGCACGCCCGCGCCTGCCGCGATTACGGCGCTGCGGTCGTCGTAATGGCGTTTGATGAAGAGGGCCAGGCCGACACCGCCAAGCGCAAGACCGAGATCAGCGAGCGCGCCTATCGCCTGCTGGTGGACAAGGTCGGCTTTGATCCCAGCGACATCATCTTTGATCCCAACATCTTCGCCGTGGCGACCGGGATCGAGGAGCACAATAATTACGCCGTGGACTTCATCGAGGCGACGGGCTGGATCCGCAAGAATCTGCCGGGCGCCCATATCTCCGGCGGCGTGTCGAACATTTCGTTCTCTTTCCGCGGCAATGAGCCGGTGCGCCGGGCCATGCACTCGGTCTTCCTCTATCACGCCATCAAGCAGGGCATGAATATGGGGATCGTCAACGCCGGCCAGCTCGACATCTATGACGAGATCGATCCCGAGCTGCGCGAGCTGTGTGAAGACGTGATCCTCAACCGCCGCGACGACAGCACCGAGCGCCTTCTGCAGGCCGCCGACCGCTTCAAGGGCGACGGCGTGGTGGCGAAGAAGGAAGACGCCGAATGGCGTTCGCGCCCGGTGGCCGAGCGCCTGAAGCACGCTCTCATCAAGGGCATCGATGACTATGTGGTGAACGACACCGAGGAGGCCCGCCAGGCCGCCGAGCGTCCGCTGCACGTCATCGAAGGTCCGCTCATGGACGGGATGAACGTGGTCGGCGACCTGTTCGGCGAGGGCAAGATGTTCCTGCCCCAGGTCGTCAAATCCGCGCGCGTCATGAAGAAGGCCGTCGCCCACCTCTTCCCCTACATGGAGGCGGAGCGCGAGGAGATGGGCCTGGACAAGCAGGCCGCCGGCAAGATCGTCATGGCCACCGTGAAGGGTGATGTCCACGATATCGGCAAGAACATCGTCGGCGTCGTGCTGCAGTGCAACGGCTATGACGTGGTGGATCTGGGCGTCATGGTCCCGCCGGAGAAGATCCTGCAGGTGGCCAGGGACGAGAAGGCCGACGTCATCGGTCTGTCCGGCCTGATCACGCCGTCGCTGGATGAAATGGTCACCGTGGCGCTGGAGATGCAACGCGAGGGCTTCAAGATTCCGCTGCTGATCGGCGGCGCCACGACCAGCCCCGCCCACACCGCGGTGAAGATCGAGCCGGCCTATTCCAACGCGCCGGTGGTCCATGTCCATGACGCCAGCCGGGCGGTGGGCGTGGTCTCCAAGCTTCTGGCCGAGGATCAGCGCCAGCCCTACTGGGACGAGTTGCAGGAGAAATACGCCAAGATCCGCGAGACCCGCGCCCGCACGCAAGGCAATCGCGACCGGCTGTCGCTGGAGGCCGCCCGCCAGAAGGCGTTCGACGCCGATGTGGACGGCTATCGCCCGGTGACGCCGAAAAAGCTCGGCCTCACCACGATCGACGATGTGACCCTTCGCGATCTGGAGCCGTATATCGACTGGACGCCGTTCTTCTTCGCCTGGGACATGAAGGGGACATATCCCAAGATCTTCTCCGATCCCAATCGCGGCGAGGCGGCCAAATCCCTGTTCGACGACGCCCAGGCGATGCTGAAACAGATGGTCGAGGAAAACTGGCTCCAGCCCAGGGGCGTGGTCGGTCTCTGGCCGGCCCAGCGCAAGGGCGATGATGTGGAGATCTACAGCGACGAGAGCCGCAAGACGGCGGTCGGACGCTTCCACGGCATCCGCCAGCAGACCAAGAAAGACTCCGACAAGCCGCATTTCACGATCTGCGACTATGTCTCGCCGACGCAGAACGATTATATTGGCGGCTTTGCAGTCACCGCCGGCGAGGCGGAAGAGGCGTTCATCCAGAAGTTCAAGGACGCCAACGACGACTATTCGGAGATCATGTTCAAGGCGCTCGCCGACCGCTTTGCGGAGGCCTTCGCCGAATATCTCCACGCCCGCGTCCGCCGCGAGCTGTGGGGCTACGCCCCCGACGAGAAGCTGTCGGCCGAAGAGCTGATCAAGGAAGAATATCAGGGCGTGCGCCCGGCGCCGGGCTATCCCGCCCAGCCCGACCACACCGAAAAAGACCTGCTCTTCAAGCTTCTGGAAGCCACGAAGCGCACCGGCATCGCGCTCACCGAAAGCTGGGCCATGAACCCGCCGGCCAGCGTGTCCGGCATGTATTTCGCTCACCCCAAGAGCGCCTATTTCGCGGTCGGCCGGATCGCCAGGGACCAGGTCGAGGACTACGCGAACCGCAAGGGCTGGACCCTGCGGCGCGCGGAAAAGGAACTCGGCCCGATCCTCGGCTATGAGCCCGAGGTGGAAGAAAAAGCCGCGGTGGAGGCGGCGGAGTAGCCCCCGCCTGGCGAAGCGCGATTATCGGTTTGCGGCCGCCCTGTTCGAACCGGGGCGGCCGCATTAGACTTCCGGTCTCTGCGAGATGGGAAGGATACGGCGATGAAGCGCATCTTGATGACGGCGAGCCTGCTGGCGGGCTTCGGGCTTTGCGTGTTTGGCGGTTCGGTGCTCGCGCAGGACAGCGACACCACCAGCAGTTTCGGCGGCCAGGGCGGCGCCAATCTGGACATCGAGGCCATCGAGCCGACAAGCGAAGCGGTGCGGGTGGGCACGGCCGGCGAAGATCCGGCCGACATCGCGCGCTATCTTCTTGCGTCCGGCGCCCGCGGCGCGTCGCTGTCGCCGGACGGCCAGACGATCGCGTTCTCCTGGTCGATCACCGGCGAGCCCCAGCTCTGGGTCATGCCGGCGCTGGGCGGTCAGCCAAAGCGCCTCACCTTCGGCTCGGGCGTCACCTTCTATCGCTGGCTTCCGGGCAGGTCGGGCCTGCTTTACGGCGCCGATAATGACGGCGATGAACAGCCTGCCTTCTTCCGCATCAGCCTGGACGGCACAGAAGAGTCCGTCGTCCTGCCCGCCGCCGAGGGCGGCTTCAGGGTGTTCGGCGACTTTGCCGACGGCGGCGACTTCGTCTTCTCCTCCACCGAGCGCAACGGGCTCGATTTCGATATCTGGCGCGCCGATCTCTCCGGCGAGACCTCCCTCGTCTATGAAGGGACGTTCGGGTATTTCGCCCGCTCGGTGAGCCCGGACGCGCGCTATGCGCTGGTGGCTGAAACCGTGGGCGAGGACAGCGACAATCTCTACCTGCTCGATCTCGAAACGGCGGCGCTGTCCACCGTGTCGAGCCCGGACCCGCGGGCCAATCATTCCGGCGCCGGGTTTGAGTGGGCGCATGACGGGTCCGGCTTTTATTACGCCACCAATCGCGGACGCGAGTTTGCGGCGCTGGAATTTTATGACCTTGAAAGCGGTGAAAGCCGGGTCGTGGTGGAGGCGGAGGCCGACATCGCGTCGCTGGAGCTTTGCGGGGCCGATGGCGGCTACCTCGCCTGGACGGTCAACCGGGACGGCTTCTACAAGCTGAATATCCGCGATCTTTCCACCGGCGAAGCGGTGGCTGCGCCGGACCTGCCAGAAGGGGTGTACGGCCTCTCCTGCGGCGCCGACACCGACCGCATGGCCATCGGCGTGAACGGCTGGGCGACGCCGGGCGAGGTGTACACGCTCGATCTCGCCACCGGCACGACGACGAAGGTGTTCGACGCCAATCTCGCCGGGCTTGACCCGGACCGCCTCATCCGCCCGGAAAGCATCCGCATCACCGCCCGCGACGGGGTGGAGCTGCAGGGCCTTTTGTACATCCCCGATGAGAGCTCGCGCGCTGGCGACGGCCCCGCTCCGGTGGTGTTCGACGTCCATGGCGGCCCTACGGCCCAGTCCATGGCGACCTGGAACCCGTCCATGCAGTATCTGCTGGATCGCGGGATCGCGGTGTTCCAGCCCAATGTGCGCGGTTCCACCGGATTCGGGCGCGCCTATGTTACCCTGGACGACCAGGAACGGCGCCTGGATTCGGTGCGCGATCTCGTCGACATGCTGGAGTACTTTGAAGACGACCCGCGCATCGACGCCTCGCGCGCGGCGGTGCGTGGCGGCTCCTATGGCGGCTACATGGTCAACGCGGTGCTGGCGGCCTATCCCGGCGCCTTCGACGCCGGCGTATCCCTGTTCGGCGTCGCCGACTGGGTCACCGCCCTGGAGGTGGCCTCGCCGGGCCTGAAGGCCTCCGACCGCATTGAATACGGCGACATCACGCAGCAGCGCTGGCGCGACTTCTATACCGAGAATTCGCCGATCCGGCAGGCTGACAGAATCGCAGTTCCGGTGCTGTATTCCCACGGGGTGATGGATCCGCGCATCGACATCTACGAGACCGAGGTGATGGTTGAGACCCTGCGCGAAAACGGCGTACGCGCCGATTTCATCCGCATCCCCGACGAGGGCCATGGCTGGCGCAAGCTGGAAAACCAGCTCTTCTACTACCGCCGCGAAGCTGAGTTCCTCGAGGAAATGCTGGTGGAGGGCGGCGAGGGGTGATGGAGGAGCTTGGCACGCTCATTGGCGCGGCGGCGGCGCTCCTGCTCCTTGCCGCGCCGGCCCGCGCCGATGACCGGCCGGGGGCGGTTTATGACCCCGCCGCCGACGCAGGCGCCGGGATCGACGCCGCGCTTGCGGCGGCGCGGATGCGCGGCGCGCCGGCGCTTGTGGTCTTTGGCGCCGACTGGTGCCATGACAGCCGCGGCCTCGCCGCCCATTTAAGCGAGGACCCGGCGCTCGCCGCCTTCATGGACGAGACCTATGAGATCGTCTTCGTCGATATCGGCGAGCGCGATCGCAATCTGGATCAGCTGGCGCGCTTCGGCGTGGACGCCGTCTACGGCACGCCGACCCCGGTGATTGTGGATGGCGACGGGAGGCCAGTGGCGGCCCAGAGCGTCCACGCCTGGCGTACGGCATACGACGCGGGGACCGCCGATCTGGCGGCGTATTTCGCTCGTCATTCCCGCGCCGGCGCCGCGCCCGTCACCGCCGAGGCGTCGGCCGATCTCACCGCCATCGCTGAAAGCTGGCCGAGCTATCTGAGCGCGTTGGAGCAGCTGGACGACCTGCCCGAAGGCAGGCGCGCCGACGCGCGCGCCTATGCCGACGGCATGGCGATCTCCATGGCGCGCCTGTCGATGGGCCGGGTGGCGCGCGACATGGACTACGCCGCCGCCGACCGCGCCGATCTTGACGCGCTGGGCGCCGATCCGGGCGTTGATATAAGCGAGGCGGTCGCCGGCCGGCTCGCCGGCTACGAGATCGACCTCATCGCGAGATGGCGCGAGCAGCAGGACTAGGCGCCCCCTCGCGTCCTCACCGCATGCCTCTGACCGCCGCCGCGCTTGCAGGCGTCACAGGGCGGGCGTACACGCTCGGCCATGACCGACGCTCCGCCCTCCCTGCCTGTGAAAGCCGCGCGCCCGGCGGCGACGATCTTCGTCACCGCCACGGTTCTGATCGACGCGCTGGCGTTCGCGCTGATCATGCCGGTGCTGCCTGCGCTCCTCATGGCGCTCACCGGCGAGGGCGTCGCCGAAGCCGCGCGCTGGGGCGGGATCGCGACCTTCGTTTTCGCCCTGGCGCAGTTCTTCTGCTCGCCGGTGATCGGGGGGCTGTCGGACAGGTTCGGGCGCCGGCCGGTCCTGCTGCTTTCGCTCACCGCGCTGGCGCTCGATTTTCTGATCATGGGCCTGGCGCACGCGCTCTATGTCTTCTTCGCCGCGCGGCTTCTGTCGGGTATTTTTGCGGCGACCCACTCCACCGCCAACGCCTATATCGCCGACGTGCATCCGCCGGAAAAACGGTCAAACCAGTACGCCATGCTTGGCGCGGCCATGGGGGCGGGCTTCGTGTTCGGCCCGGCGCTGGGCGGGCTTCTGGGTGAGCTGAGCCCGCGCGCGCCCTTCTTTGCGGCCGCGGCGCTCGCCGGCGCCAACGCGCTCTATGGCTGGTTCGTGGTGCCTGAAAGCCTGAAACTCGAACGCCGCCGCGCGTTTTCGTGGAAGCGCGCCAACCCGTTCGGCACGCTGGCCCGCCTGCGCAAGGCTGAAGGCGTCGGCGTGCTGGCGCTGGTCTATCTGTTCTCCCAGCTCTCCGGCTTTGTCTATCCGGCGGTTTGGGCCTATGTGGCGATCGCCAAATTTTCCTGGAGCGAAGCCCAGATCGGGATTTCCCTGGCGGTGTTCGGCGTCATCTTCGTCCTGTCCCAGGCGGTGGTGACGCCCTTCCTGCTCAAGCGCATCGGCGAGCGGCGCGCGATCTGGATCGCGCTGTCCATCGAGGCGTTCGCGCTTCTGGGCATGGCCTTCGCCCCCACCGGCTTCTGGGTCTATGTGTTTTTAAGCTTCGCGCTGATCACCGGCATGGAGGGCCCGGCCCTTCAAAAGGTGATGACCGAGCGGGTCTCAGAGGACGCGCAAGGCGAGTTGCAGGGCGGGCTGGCGGCGCTGGGCGGCGTGGTGCTCATCGTCAGTCCGCTTCTATACACGCAGCTCTTCTTCGCCTTTGCGGGCGGGGGCTCGCAGCTGAACTTTCCCGGCGCGCCCTTCATCATGGCGTCGCTGTTCTGCGCGGCCGCCGCGGCGCTGTTCCTGATGCGCACGAAGCGCACGGGGTGACGACAGAGGGGAAGGGCGAGGGCGCCCCTTGCGCCTCAGCCCGCCGCCTTGCGCAGGTCGGGCGAGATTGACGCCTCCAGCCAGGTGTCGCGCTCCTCGTCCAGCGCCTGAAAAAGCGGCGCCAGGCTCTCGGGGCGCCAGTCCTGCATGGCGAAATAGCGCGCCTTGACGCTCTGGTGCAGGCGCACTTTCGCCACCGGCTTGGGCAGGGTGCGGCTTCGATTTCCGGGCCTCTGCAGGCCTTTGGGCCTGGGCATCGCGGCCAGCGGATTGGGCCGGGCGATGTCGGCGAGGTCGGGGTTGAAGGTCAGGCCTGCCGCTTCAGCCTCGCGCACCATCCACAACAGCGCCGCATCGGCGAAGGGGCGGGCCTCGCGCTCGCCGCCGCCGACCCCTCCATGGTGGCCGGGAAACCACATCTCCACCACCTGATCGTCCGGCGCCTTGCCCGAGGGCCGCATGGCGGTCAGCGGAAACAGCTTGCGGTCCTCGTCCAGGGCGCAGGCGTGGCGGGCGCGCTTGACGGTGTGGTTGATCTTGCAGTCGTGAAACCCGTGCGAGCGATTGAAGAAGCGGTCAAACGGCAGATTATCAAACAGGTTCGGCATGCCGTTCATGCCCACCGTGTCAAAGCAGCCCAGCATCTCCACCGGCACGCGCGCGCCATGGGAGGCGCGAAAATCGCGCGCTTCCTTGTCGTCCGGCTTCACCGCTTCAGAGCGGTACATCTCATAGGCTTCATCAATCCAGTCCAGCCGGTTGCGGCTGACAAGGCCCGAGGCGTAGATCAGCCCGCACAGCGAGCGCGCCGTGAAAGCGCCGCGGGAAAACCCGAAGACATAGATCTTGTCGCCGGGCTCGTAATTGCACGCCAGAAAGCGATAGGCGTCGAAGATCTTCTCCTCCAGCCCGTCGCCGATGGCGCCGCCGAGCATGCGGGTGAGCTTGTCCTTCACCCCGTCCATGAAATTATCGTCGTCGGCGTCGAACGCCGCCCCGACCCCGCTGTCGTAATAGACGATCTGGTGGGCGCCGCGTGCAGAGTCGGCGGCCGTGTTGGCGCCGCTGAGATACATGGCCAGCAGGGCGATATTGGTGGGCGTCTTCTGGCGCAGGGTCTGCCAGGTGCCGTCACAGCATACGATCAGATGTTTCATCGCCGGCTCCGCTATTTTTGGGACTGAGGCCCGGCGATCGATGTCGCGCAGGCTCAGCCGCTAAAATAGCAGGCGCTTTGCGGGGGGCGGATAACTCAGCCGAGGCGGTGCTCCAGAACGGGCAGCATGCGGCCGGGCACCAGCTTGCTCGCCCGCTCCTCCACCAGCACCGCGCCCATGGCGATGTAGAAGGCGGCGGCGTTGGGATCAGACAGGATCACCAGGCGCTCGCAGTCGGCCGCCCGCGCCTGGTGAACCGCCCACTCATAAAGGATGCGCCCCAGCCCGGTCCCGATGGCCTCGGGCCCGATGAAGAGCAGGTCCAGATCCATCACCCGGCCCTTTGCATCGTTCAGGGGTTCAGAAATCTGCGCCACGCCCAGCGGCTCCTCGCGGCGCCATCCGGCCATGGCGCGCCCCGCAATCATGGCGTCGGGATCCAGCTGAAGCACCCGCGCCATGATGTTCAGCATCTCCGCGTCATAACCCCAATGGGCCTTCGACCGCAGGATCAGCTGATTCAACGCGTCGGCATGTTCGGGCCGCGCAGCGCGGAGGACGAGGTCGGTCATGGCCCTTGTTGTGAGCGCTTTACCGCAAAAGCGCAACGCAGCGCTCACCCCTCACCCCTCACCCTTACCCTCTCCCCTCGGGGAGGAGAGAGGGGGACGGCGGCGTTGCGGGAAAGGTCTGGAACGTCGCGCCTGGCGTCAGCACGATCCTGGCGGATCAAACCGCAGCCTTTCCGCCCCCTCTCCCCCATGGACATGGGGGGAGAGGTAAGGTGAGGGGGTGCGCCCGCAGAAAACCGCAAGCATGGCCGGAGAAAGCGCTTCGTACTGCGCAACGCCGCGCCCACCCCTCACCCTTACCCTCTCCCCTCGGGGCGGGGAGAGGGGGACGGCGGCGTTGGGGAAAGATTGGAACGCCATTCCACGTATCAGCGCCGCGCCGCCCTGGCGGATCAGACCACAGCGTCTGCGCCTCCTCTCCCCCATGGACATGGGGGGTGAGGCCGCCGAGATCGATCCGGGGGATCGATTGAACGGCCGAACGTCAAGGTGAGAGGGTGCGCTCGTCGAAAGACTCGCCCATTACGGGAATGAACGCTATGAAGACCTCATGGCTCAGCGCAAACCCATCGCCAAAGCGCGCCGGCTCCGGCGGGACGCGACGCGGTCAGAGCGCATCGTCTGGGCGGCTCTGCGCCAGCGGCCGGGTGGGCTGAAGTTTCGGCGTCAGCATCCGGTGGGCCGGTTCATCGCCGATTTCGCGTGCCCGGAGGTCTGGTTGATCATTGAGCTGGACGGATCGGGACACGCCGACCCGGTCACACAGGCCTATGACGAGCGCAGAACCCGGTGGCTGCAGGCGCAGGGCTGGTCGGTGATCCGGTTCTGGAATCCGAACGATTGCGGTGAAACCGACGGCCTTGTGGACGCGGTCCTCGCCCACGCCGGCCGGAGCTGACACCCCGGCGGATCCCCCGCCCGGCCCCTGTCTCGCTTTAAGCCGCGTCCACCGCGCCGTGGCAATGCTTGTATTTCTTGCCGGAGCCGCAGGGGCAGGGGGCGTTGCGCTGGACGCGGCCCCAGGTGGTGGGATCGTCGGGGCTGACGTCGGCGGTGGCCTGGCGGGTTGCCATGGCCGAGGCGGTGCGCCCGGAGACCGGGGCGTTCGGATCGCCGGCCATTTCGTTGCGTCCGGTCACCGGATCGATATGGCGCGCCTGCATGTCCCTGGGCGGTTCGGGCATGGCCGGGGCGGCGCGGCTGGGCGCCAGGCGCATGTTGAACAGGGTGCGCGTGGTTTCAAACCTGAGCTCGTCCAGCAGGTGTTCAAACAGCGCGAAGGCCTCGGTCTTGAACTCGTTCAAGGGGTCACGCTGGGCGTAGCCGCGCAGGCCCACCACAGAGCGCAGCGCGTCCAGCTGTTGCAGATGGTCGCGCCAGTTGGTGTCGATGGTCTGCAAGAGGAGCTGCTTCTCGATGCGGCGCATCAGCTCCGGACCGATATCGGCGGCCTTCTCCGCGTAGGCCTCGTCGACCGTCTTTTGCAGGCGCTCCTTGATCTCCTCGTCGGCGATGCCTTCCTCTGCGGCCCAGTCCTTCACCGGAAGCTCGAGGGCGAAATACTTCTTCACCGCCTCGTCCAGGCCCTCCACATCCCACTGGTCGGCATAGGCCTTGGGCGGGATATGGCGCTCCACCAGGCTTTCCACCGCGTCGGCGCGCATGTCCTTGATCACGTCGGAGACGTCTTCGGACGTCATGAAATCGATACGCTGCTCGAAGATCGCCTTGCGCTGATCGTTCATCACGTCGTCGTATTTCAGGATATTCTTGCGGATGTCGAAATTGCGCTGTTCGACCTTCTTCTGGCTGGTCTCCACCGCTTTCGTCATCCAGGAGTGCTGGATCGCCTCGCCGGGCTTCATGCCCAGCGTGCGCATGATGGTGTCCAGACGCTCCGGCGCGAAGATGCGCAACAGATCGTCCTCCACCGACAGGAAGAAGGCTGAACGGCCCGGATCGCCCTGACGGCCTGAACGGCCGCGCAGCTGGTTGTCGATCCGGCGGCTTTCATGGCGCTCGGTGCCGATGACGAAGAGGCCGCCGGCGTCGAGCGCCTTCTGCTTCTTGTCGGCCACGTCGGCGGCGATTGTTTCGCGCTCGGCGGCGATTTCCGCCTCGGTGGGCTCCTTGCCGGCCTCCCTCTGCGCGTCCAGCCAGGCGTTGACGCGGAAATCCACGTTGCCGCCCAGCTGAATGTCGGTGCCGCGCCCGGCCATGTTGGTGGCGATGGTCACCGAGCCCGGCACGCCGGCCTGGGCGATGATCCCGGCCTCCTGCTCGTGATAGCGGGCGTTGAGCACCTGGTGGGGGATCTTCTTCTTCTTGAGCACCTCGGAGAGGGTTTCAGAGCGCTCGATGGAGACCGTGCCCACGAGGATCGGCTGGTTCTTGGCGTTGGCGGCCTCGATCGCGGCGACGATGGCGTCGTTTTTCTCGTCCATCGTGCGGTAGAGCTCGTCTTCTTCGTCGATGCGCGCCACCGGCCTGTTGGTGGGGATCTCCATGACGCCGAGGCCGTAAATGCCGGCGAATTCCTCGGCCTCGGTGGCCGCGGTGCCGGTCATGCCCGCCAGCTTGTCATAAAGGCGGAAGTAATTCTGGAAGGTGATGGAGGCCAGCGTCTGGTTTTCCGGCTGGACTTCGACGCCTTCCTTGGCCTCGATGGCCTGGTGCAGGCCGTCCGACAGGCGCCGGCCCGGCATCATGCGCCCGGTGAATTCATCAATCAGGACGACCTTGTCCTCGCGGACGATATAGTCCTTGTCCCTGTTGAAGACCTTGTGGGCTTTCAGGCCCTGATTGAGGTGGTGGACGACGGAGATGTTCTCCACATCGTACAGATCGCCGTTCTCGATCAGCTCGCGCTCTTTGAGCAGCGCCTCGATATGCTCGTTGCCGTCTTCGGTGAAGGTGACCGAGCGCGACTTCTCGTCGACGACGTAATCGTCCTCGTTCAAAAGCGGAATGATCGCGTCGATGGTCTTGTAGAAATCGGTGCGGTCTTCGGTGCGCCCGGAAATGATCAGCGGCGTGCGCGCCTCATCCACCAGGATGGAGTCCACCTCGTCGACGATGGCGTAGTGGTGGGTCGCCTTTTCCTGGGGCCGGCCGCCGAACTGGGTCATCTCGCCCAGCGAGTACTTCATGTTGTCGCGCAGATAGTCGAAGCCGAGCTCGTTATTGGTGCCGTACGTGATGTCGCAGGCGTAGGCGGCGCGGCGCTGGTCGTCGAACAGGCCGTGCATGATCACGCCGGTGGTCATGCCAAGCTTGGCGAACACCCGGCCCATCCAGTCAGAGTCGCGCTTGGCCAGGTAGTCGTTCACCGTGACGATATGCACGCCCTTGCCCGGAAGCGCGTTGAGATAGGCCGCCAGCGTGGAGACCAGCGTCTTGCCTTCGCCGGTCTTCATTTCGGCGATATTGCCTTCGTGCAGCACGATGCCGCCCATGAGCTGGACATCGTAATGGCGCTGGCCCAGCGCGCGCTTGGCCGCTTCGCGCACCGCCGCGAAGGCTTCGGGCAGAAGCTTGTCCAGGGTCTCGCCGCCCTCCAGGCGCTGGCGGAACTCGGCGGTCTTGGCCGTGAGCTGCGCGTCGTCGAGGGCTTCAAACTCCGGCTCCAGCGCATTGATGCGCTCCACGGTGGGGCGCATTCGCTTGACGATGCGGTCGTTGGAGGATCCGAAGAGCTTGCGGGCGATGTTCAGCATGACGTATCAGCCTTGGCGGGCGCACAATGAAGAAACCGGCGCGCCGCCCTGGCGCCTGGCCTGGCGGCGCGAGCGCGAAGGGGGCCTTAACCCCCACGCGCGACAATGATGCTCGTGACTTAAGGAGGCCCTGTTTGACTGTCAATCAAGCCCGCCTGTCGACCGTGGCGTTCGCCCTTGCAAGCCTGATGGTTCTCGGCGCCTGCGGCGAGCGCGATCCCGGCGCCGGGAGCGGCGCTCAGGCCGATGCGCCCGCGCCGTCCGGGCTGCGCTTTCTGGAGGCCGACGCCCCGCCCGGCGCCCGCGTCGCGGCGCGTGTGGGCGGCACCTCGATCACCTTCGCCGACGTGCGGCGCGAAGCCGCGGTGCGCGAGCTGGTGGACGACGCCGACGCGTTGACGCCTGCCGATCCTGTTTTCCGCGAGGCGCTGGACGAGCTCATCGATCAGCGGCTTCTGGCGCTGGAGGCCGCGCGCCGCGATCTGCAGGACGAGCCCGAGGCGCGCCGGCGCCTGGCCGCCGCCGAAGAGCGCATTCTGGGCAATGTGCTGGTGGAGCAGGCGGTCTCCGACGCCGTGTCGGAAGAGGCGATTGCGCGCGTCTATGAGGAGCAATCGCGCCTGGCTCCGCCGGCCGAGGAGATACGAGCGCGCCATATTCTGGTGAGCGACCGCGAGGAGGCCGAAGAGGTCGCGCGGCTGCTGGCTGAAGGGACCGATTTCGCCCAGCTGGCCGCAAGCGTCAGCCAGGATCCGGCCACGCGCTTTGAAGGCGGGGATCTGGGCTATTTCACTCGCGAGGGCATCCTGCCGGCTTTCGCCCGAATCGCCTTCGCCACGCCGGTGGGCGGGGTCAGCGCGCCGTTCGAGACCGAATATGGCTGGCACGTGGTCACCGTCACCGACCGGCGCAGCCAGCCGCGCCCCGGCCTTGAAACCATGCGGCCCAGCATCGTGCGGTTTCTGACCCTGCAGGGGATCGATACGCTGCTGGCGGACATTCGCGAGACCTATCCGGTGACCATCACCGCGGGCGCCGCCCCCGCCGGCCTTCGCGCCCCGGCTGCGGAGCTGGTCGCGGAAAGTGACGCGGAGGCGGGATCTGAACCCGGCGAGCCCGACGCCCCGGTTGACGCCCAGGCGGGCGGCGGTGAGGCCGGAGAGGAAGATGGGGGCGATGACGGCGATGACGGGGACGAGACGCCCTAGGCGTTAGCGTTTCCTTCACCCTGACCGGCGGCTTCGCTTCAAACAGGACCCTGTTTCATGGCACACTCTACTGATCGCCTGCTCCTCGTTGCGGCGTGCGCCCTGCTTGACGCGGACGGTCGCGTGCTGATCGCGCGGCGTCCCGAGGGCAAGGCCCATGCCGGCTTCTGGGAGTTTCCAGGCGGCAAGATTGAAGCGGGAGAGAGCCCTGAACAGGCCCTGATCCGCGAACTGCGCGAAGAGTTGGGAATCGAACCATGCGAACAGTGCCTTCAGCCTTTCGCCTTCGCCTCGCAGCCTATCGAGGACGGGCGCGCGCTGCTCATGCCGCTTTTCGTCTGCCGGCGCTGGGACGGGTTTGTGGACCCGAAGGAAGGACAGGAGATCGAATGGGTGAGACCGGACAAGCTCTCCAGCTACACGCTTCTTCCCGCCGACCGGCCGCTGGCGGCGGAGCTTCGCGACCGGCTGACCGGAGCGCGGGTCTGAAGCGCTTCCTGGCCGATGAGAGCGGCGCCACCGCCATTGAGTACGGCCTTATCGCCGGAATGATCGCCCTGGTGATCGTCAGTGCGATAAGCGTGCTGGGCGGCGGCAATGGCGGCATGTGGACCAACAATTCCGATCAGCTCACTGCAGCCATGAGCGGCGGCTGATAAGGGATTTTCCCGCGCGGTGTCGGCCAGCCGCTCTTGCGGCTTCTTCCAGCACGGATCGAGGGGGCGGTGTGATCGTGAGGGGAGCGGTCGCAAATCGCTGTCGTCCTTCGAAGCTCGCCTGCGGCTCGCACCTCAGGATGAGGAGAGGGGTGTGTGCGATTTTATATAATTGGAACACATATATAGACCCTCATCCTGAGGAGTCTTTTGCGCAGCAAAAGCCTCGAAGGACGCGGCTGCGGTCTCACCCTCGCCGTTCTTCGCAATGCGCAAGGCCCCGCCGCGCACCATTTGCCCTTTCGTCCTCCGCCGCCTAGCCTCCCGCCAACGGATCGGGAGACAATTCATGCGCATGATGGTTATGGCCGCGTCGGCCGCAATTCTGGTTTCGGGCTGCGAGAGCGTCTCGATGAACGGAGGACTCGAGCTGGACAGGCCCGGGCGCGACGGACGCGTGACCGAGGCCGCCGTCCAGGTCCCGCGCGGCGACGACGCTCTGCCGGTGGACGCGACCGCGCTCCATGACCGGGTGCTCACCATGGACACCCATATCGACATTGATGCGGGCTACGCCAGCTACCGGCTTGATCCCGGCGTGTTCAACCGCGCCCAGGTGGATCTGCCCTCCATGCGCGCGGGCGGGCTCGATGCGGGGTTCTTCATCGTCTATGTGGGTCAGGGCCTGATCAGCCCCATGGGCTATGAAGAGGCCGCCGCCATCGCCGACGACAAGTATGAGGCGATCCTGCGCATGATCCGCGCCTATCCAGATCAGATCGCCCTGGCCGTCACCGCCGATCAGGTGGAGGCGATCCACGCGTCCGGAAAGCTCGTCGCGCTCATCGGCATGGAGAATTCCTGGCCGCTGGGCACCGACATTTCCAATGTGGCCCTGTGGGCCGACAGGGGCGTGCGCTATGTCTCCATCACGCACTTTGGCAATAACCAGTTTGGCGGCAGCTCCAATCCCAATCTCGCCCAGGGCGATCCGGCCGAAGATCCGGGCCTCACCGATCTGGGGCGTGAGCTGGTGGCCGCGCTAAACGATGAAGGCGTGATGGTGGACGTCTCCCATGTGGGCAAGACCACCATGCTGGAGGCGATCGCGCTCTCTCGCGCGCCGGTGATCGCCAGCCATTCGGGCGCCCGCGCCGTCTATGACCATCCGCGCAATCTGGATGACGAGCAGCTGCGCGCGATCCGCGATAATGGCGGCGTCGCCCAGATGGTGGCCTTCCGCCGCTACATCGCCGAAATCGATCCCGAGCTCGCCGCCGCCGAACAGGCGCTGGCTGAGGAGATGGGGCTGGGGACCCGTGAGGCGCGCGCCGGCGCGGACCAGGCGGTGCGCGACGCCTTTAACGACCGCCTGCGCGCGCTGCGCGCCTCCATGTACGATGTCACGCTCGAGCATCTCGCCGACCATATCGACCACGCCGTCCAGGTGGCCGGCATCGACCATGTGGGCATCGCGTCCGACTTTGACGGCGGCGGCGGCGTCGGCGGCTGGGACGACGCAAGCCAGACCCCGGCGGTCACCGCTGAATTGATCGAGCGCGGCTATAGCGAAGACGACATCGCGAAAATCTGGGGCGGCAATCTCCTGCGCGTGATGCGCGCGGTGGAGGCCGCGGCGGCGCCCGCAGAGTGAAATCGTCCGACGCTTAAGGAATGAAGCGGAAGAGACCGGCCCGATGCGTCATCGGGGAGGGGGAGGGATATCGGCTCCAGGCCGGCCTCTTCACGCAGACAAAACGTCCCCCACACCGCCCGGTTCCAAGGGGCGCTGCGGCCGTCCGGCGCACGATAGCCCCCTTGCATCGCGCCGCCGCCCGCGTCATGGTCGTGACACACGTTCCAAGGGGTGTCCCGCGCGTCATTGCGGGGCTGAGAGCTTACCCTTAAGGACCGGATCCGGATCATGCCGGCGTCGGGATGGAGCAGCAAAGAGGGCCGCCGCGCCCGCCTTCTGTGTCCCCGTCTGCAGATCCGTCTGGAATGACCGCCGTCATTCCGCGTATGGCCCGTCCCCAAAGGGGGCGGCCGGGAGCTGATGGAGACTGACCGATGACCCCCATGCGTATTCTGGCCCTTACGGCGCTCTCCGCCGTCCTCGCCGCCTGCGGCTCGGAACCGTCCGCCGAGGAGACAGAGGTCGCCGCCGCGTCCGGCGCGCAGGCCCCGTCCACGGACACGGCGCCGGCGCCCGCCTCTGACGACCTCTCCGGCGGGGTTCCCGCGGACGACGCCGCCCTCCACGCGCTGCTGCTCGCCAATAGCGATGATATCGTCCCGTCGGTCTGGCGCACCGGCGAGCCGGCGCCGGACACGGCGCTCGCCTACTGGATGCTGCCCGAGATCGATGTGAACGCCGAGCGCTCCGCCGCGTGCGCGCCGATGGCCGAACTGGAACGCGCCCAAGAGTGCACGCTGACCTTCGTGTCGATTCCCGAAGAGGGCGCCGAGGAGAGGCCGGTCACCGCCCGCTATCGCTTCACCGTGCAGGAGACCGCCGAGGGCGAGTTCACCCTGCTGAGCCCGAATGTCCGCTGGGCGGTCCAGGGCTAGATCTTTCCCGCACCCGCACCCGGCCCCCTTGCCCGTCCCTTCGCCCGCCACACAGAAAGACCCGCCATGAACAAGCCCGCCAACC
Organism: Apolloniradiicaulis salifontis; assembly: GCF_053756655.1. Lineage (NCBI taxonomy): Bacteria > Pseudomonadati > Pseudomonadota > Alphaproteobacteria > Maricaulales > Maricaulaceae > Apolloniradiicaulis > Apolloniradiicaulis salifontis. The sequence goes on along the minus strand of NZ_CM132387.1, from coordinate 2,168,891 downwards.
AGGCCGAGTTTCCGACGCCCGAAGTCACCACCGGCCCGCTGGCGGGGTCGCGGCGGGTGTATTCGCACCCGGCCGCGGCGCCGCACCTGGCCGTGCCCCACCGCGAGGTGGAGCTGCACCCCACGGCGCTGGAGCCGGCGGTGCGCGTCTATGACTGTTCTGGGCCCTACACCGACACGGCCGTGACCATCGATGTGGAGGCGGGGCTCTCCCGCGCCCGCGACGCCTGGGTGCGCGCCCGGGGCGGCGTCGAGGCCTATGAGGGCCGCGAGCCGACCCCGCTGGATAACGGCAACGCCACCGGCAAGTATCTCGCCCGCGAGTTTCCCGTGCGCCGCCAGCCTTTGCGCGGCGTCGGCTCGGCCCCGGTCACGCAGATGGAGTTCGCCCGGAAGGGGATCATCACCGACGAGATGATCTACGCCGCCGAGCGCGAAAATCTCGGCCGCCGCCAGGCGCTCCACGATGCGCACATCCGCCACGCCGACGGAGAGCGCTTCGGCGCGGAGCTGCCCGAGTTCGTGACGCCGGAATTTGTCCGCGACGAGATTGCGCGAGGCCGCGCCGTGCTGCCCGCCAACATCAATCATGGCGAGCTGGAACCCATGGTGATCGGGCGCAATTTCCTGGTGAAGATCAACGCCAATATCGGCAATTCCGCCGTCGCCTCCTCGGTGGAGGAGGAGGTGGACAAGATGGTCTGGGCGATCCGCTGGGGCGCCGACACGGTGATGGATCTCTCTACGGGCAAGAACATCCACAACACCCGCGAATGGATCTTGCGAAACTCCCCCGTCCCCATCGGCACCGTGCCCATCTATCAGGCGCTGGAGAAGGTGGGGGGCGTCGCTGAAGACCTCACCTGGGAGATTTTCGCCGACACCCTCATCGAGCAGGCCGAGCAGGGCGTGGACTATTTCACCATCCACGCCGGCGTGCGCCTGCCTTACGTGCCGCTCACCGCAGACCGGGTCACCGGGATCGTTTCGCGCGGCGGCTCGATCATGGCGAAATGGTGCCTGGCCCACCACAAGGAAAGCTTCCTCTACGAGCGCTTTGACGAGATCTGCGAGATCATGCGCGCCTATGACGTGACGTTCAGCCTCGGCGACGGCCTGCGCCCCGGCTCGGTGGCCGACGCCAATGACCGCGCGCAATTTGCAGAGCTGGAGACGCTTGGCGAGCTCACCCAGGTGGCGTGGAAGCACGGCTGCCAGGTCATGATCGAAGGCCCGGGCCACGTGCCCATGCACAAGATCAAGGCCAATATGGACAAACAGCTGGAGACCTGCGGCGAGGCGCCCTTCTACACGCTCGGGCCCCTCACCACCGACATCGCGCCGGGATACGACCACATCACCTCAGGCATCGGCGCGGCGATGATCGGCTGGTTCGGGTGCGCCATGCTCTGCTATGTCACCCCCAAGGAGCATCTGGGCCTGCCCGACCGCGACGACGTGAAGACCGGCGTCATCACCTACAAGATCGCCGCCCACGCCGCCGATCTGGCCAAGGGCCACCCGGCCGCGAAACTGCGCGACGACGCGCTCTCCCGCGCCCGCTTCGAGTTCCGCTGGGAAGACCAGTTCAACCTCTCCCTCGACCCCGACACGGCCCGCGACTTCCATGACCAGACCCTGCCCAAGGACGCCCACAAGACCGCCCATTTCTGCTCCATGTGCGGCCCCAAATTCTGCTCCATGCAGATCACCCGCGAAATCCGCGACGAGTTCGGGACCGCAAGAGCGCCGAATTTCAGCGCGGAGGCCGAAGAGGGGATGGAGCAGAAGGCGGAGGAGTTCAAAGCGCTGGGGAGCGAGATTTATTTGAAGGAGTGAGGGGCGCTTCGTCGTGCCGGGTCCTTTAAAGGCTCGCCCTTCGGTTTCGCACCTCACAGATGAGGGGGTAGGGCATTGGCGCTTGCCTTTAGCCCGCACATCCAACCTCCCTCATCCTGAGGAGTCTTTTTGCGTCAGCAAAAAGCCTCGAAGGACGCACCGCGTTCGATCCTGCCGGGTCCTTTAAAGGCTCGCCCTGCGGGCTCGCACCTCAGGATGAGGGTTTCGGGTGCGGTGGTTTGGTGGCGAGCTTCCAGTCTCCATCCAAGCACCCACCCTACCTGATCCTGAGGAGTCATTTTGCGTCAGCAAAAAACCTTTAACGGATGCACAGCCTTCTCCACAGGAGAATATACGGATATCCTGCAACCATGTATTCGGGGTTCATCTACATCCTGCGCTGCCGGGACGGGTCGTATTATGTCGGCTCCCATCGCGGTGAGGATGTGGGAATGCGGGTGGCTGATCATCAGGCCGGGCGGGGCGGTGACTACACGCGCCGCCGCCTGCCGGTGGAGTGTGTCTACAGCGAATGGTTCACCCTGATCACCGACGCCGTCGCCGCCGAGCGCCGGATCAAGGGCTGGTCGCGCGCCAAGAAAAAGGCGCTGATCAAGGGAGACTGGACCTCGGTGCAGGCGCTGGCAAAGCGCCGGGGCGGCAAGCCGCGCTGAAGGCGCTTGGTACTGCCGGGTCCTTTAAAGGCTCCCCCGGATCAAGTCCGGGGTCGCACCTCAGGATGAGGGTGTGGGGGAGGGGATTTTTTGCGGCCAGTTCCCAGCTTCCAGCCCCAGTAAAACACCCCCAACCTCCCTCATCCTGAGGAGTCTTTTTGCGATGCAAAAAGCCTCGAAGGACGCACCGCGCTTGATCCTGCGGGTCCTTCGAGGCTCGCCATAGGCTCGCACCTCAGGATGAGGGTGTGGGGAAAGTGTTATGCGGCAAGGCCTCAACTCCCGGCACCTGCCTGCACCCGCCCACCCTCCCTCATCCTGAGGAGTCTTTTTGCAAAGCAAAAAGCCTAGAAGGACGCACCGCGCTTGATCCTGCGGGTCCTTCGAGGCTCCGCCGGATCAGGTCCGGGGTCGCACCTCAGGATGAGGGTGTGGGGAGTGGATATTGGGCTTGAGCCCAGCTTTCCAGCCCCACCAAACAGCCCCAGACCGCACATCCAACCTACCTCATCCTGAGGAGTCTTTTTGCGATGCAAAAAGCCTCGAAGGACGCACCGCGCTTGATCCTGAGGGTCCTTCGAGGCTCGCCCTGCGGGCTCGCACCTCAGGATGAGGGTGTAGGGAAAGTGTTATGCGGCCACTTCCCAGCTTCCAGTCTCCATCCAAGCACCCACCCTACCTCATCCTGAGGAGTCTTTTTGCAAAGCAAAAAGCCTCGAAGGACGCACCGCGCTTGATCCTGCGGGTCCTTCGAGGCTCGCCCCGGATCAAGTCCGGGGCTCGCACCTCAGGATGAGGGTGTAGGAGAGGGGCTTGGCGTTTGCTCCGAGCCTGTAAGCCGCACCCCACCCCCAAAACAAAAAGCCTTTAAAGGACGTGCCGCGCATATTTCGCGGGTCCTTTAAAGGCTTGATGGGTGCGCGTCTCTAAAGGGCGCGCTAAGCGCCGCCCAGACGGGCGCGCGCCGCTGTCTATCCGGCGCTTATTTGGTTTTGGCCTTGGTGTTGCGCATGTGCTCGAGGCCGCCGACCTGGCCGGTCTTCTGGGAGGGCTCGGAGGCGTTGTGTTTTTTCTTCATGTTCTTTTCGGCTTTGGGCTTTTTCGCCTCGCGGCCTTGTTTTTGTTGGCCTTTGGCCATGGGGATCGTCCTTTGAAGAGGGTGGGACGCCCTCCGCGTCTTGCGGGCTGGTCGCCTGCAACGGTGTTATTATACCACACCCGATAAACCGCGTATCCGGGATTTTGCGCCTGCAGGACACGGGTCTGCGGCGCGCTGAAGCAAAACTTATCCCCGCCCCTCACGCTTGCCCGCATACTCCTCCACCTCGCCCCGCAGGCGGGGGCGCTGTCCGGAGGCGTCCGGGTTTTGAGCGGGGGGAGGGCGGCGCCTCGAGCGTCCCGGGTCGCGCCGGGCGCAAAAGAGCGGGCGGGGACGCTAGGCCGCGTTCCCACGGTCCGGTCAGAAGGGGCGGGCGCCGGCTGCGTTCGTACGGATGGCCCTCGACCTCGATCCATCCCGCCAAGCGACTGCGCCGCGGGAAGGGAGGTGTTAAGACCAAACGTCGCCGGCGGACCCGAGCGTGGACAAACGGGGCTCGATCGACCCCGTCCACGCCCTTCGGTCCGGCTCACGCCTGGCGGGGATAATCCGCCGGGGCCGAGCCTGGATAACGCCGTCGCGCGCGGGCTGTCCATGATGGACATGCCGGCCTTCGCCTGGCCTCGCCAGGAGCCTTAGCCGCGTCTGGTCCTTTGGGCCGCCCGCGCGCACCCCGCCATTTATTCCCCGCCGGCGGCTTCGCCGGGCGGCGCGTTTAGCATGCGTGGTCCCATGCGATGGGCTTAGCCGCCGCGTGCAAGCTCGATCCGGTGGACCTCGCCTTCAAGAACAAGGGAGTCGTCGCCCTCCAGGCTCAGCCGGGTCACGCCGTCCAGCGCGGCGAGGAACTGCGCCTCGCCCGCCATCAGCGCGTCGGCGCAGGCCATGCGCGTGCTGCGTCCGGGGCGGATATCGATGGTCTCACCGGTGAGGGTGTAGGCGGCGGCGTAGGTGTTGCACCCGGTGGAGCCGCCGACCTCGCCTTGCGTAAAGCTTAGCGTGGGCGGGGCCTCGGCGCCGGTTATCGGCGCGCCGTTGATTGCGGTGACGGTCCAGACCTCTCCGGTGAGCAGGTCTCGCGTATCCCCGCCGCACCCGGTGAAGCTGCGCACGCCCAGGCGCACCTCCACGGCGTAGGGATAGGGCATGCCCGACGCGGCGAGGCAGCGCTCATCGCTCACCCGTACGCGCAGGTCCGCGTCCGGTGAGGCGGAGCCGGGCGTAGTGAAGCGGGCGCCGCCCTCCATCTCGCGCACGGCGTAGCTGTCGGCGGTGAGGCTCTGCTCGCCGTAATCATACTGAAAAGACAGGGTTTCTTCGCCGATCTCCAGCACCCAGCCCGGCTCGTTTCCGCGGGCGGTGAGGGGGATGATCGCGCGCGCAAACGCAGGCGCGCCGCCCGCCTCGACGGTCTGCGGGCCGCCCAGCAGGCCGTCGCTGAGCGTCGGCGCAGGGGCGGCGCTGCTGCCTTCAGGCGCGGCGCGCTCTGTCCCATCACCGTCTGCAGTGTCTTCCGCGCTCCCTCCCGCACCGCCGCAGGCGGCCAGGAGCGGCAGGGCGAAGGCGCAGGCGAGCAAAATACGATTGGTCATGGTCCCCTCAATGATTGGCCGCGCGCGGCGTAGCGCGTTGAATTCACAACACGTCAGCCGGATCGTTGTGCCACATAATCAGGCGATAGAGGCCTAAAAACGGCCCTGCTGATAATCCAGCATCGTCTGGCGCAGCAGCGCGCCGCCGGTCGCCACCGGGCGGCGCTTTTTGCGTGCGCCGCTTGCGCTTGCTCTACTCGCCGTGCCCGTCCGCGACGTGATCCACCGGACCCAGCGGGACGACGCCGCTGGGATTGATCATGTCATGGCTCTCATAGTAGTGGCGCCGGGCGTGGTCCAGATCGAACAGATCGCCCACACCGTGCCCGGTCTGCAGCCGGCGGGCGTAGGCCGACAAGGCCGGATACTCGGTCAGCCGGCGCAGATTGCATTTGAAATGGCCGTGATAGACGGGATCGAAGCGCACCAGCGTGGTGTAGAGCCTCCAGTCGGCTTCCGTGACCGTGTCGCCGGTCAGATAGCGCCGCCCGTCGCTCAGGCGCTGCTCCAGCCGGTCCAGCGCGTCGAACAGCTGTGTGACCTCCTGCGCGTACACGTCCTGCGACGTCGCGAAGCCGGATTTGTACACGCCGTTGTTCACATGGGCGTAGACGTCGGCGTTGACCGCGTCGATCTCGCTTCGAAGGGCTTCTGGATAATAGTCGCCGGGCGCCGCGCCGACATCGTCGAAAGCGCTGTTGAACATGCGGATGAGGTCCGCGCTCTCGTTTGAGACGATCGTCCCTTTGTCCTTGTCCCACAGAACCGGCACCGTCACGCGGCCGGTGTAGTCGGGTTTGGCGGCGGTGTAGACCTGATGCATGAAGTGCGCGCCGTGCAGCGGATCGGGGATCACGCCGGGGCCGTCGCGGAATTCCCAGCCGTTCTCTTTCATGCGCCAGTGCACCACCGACAGGGAGATCATCTCCTCCAGGCCTTTCAGGCGGCGAAAGACCAGGGTGCGGTGCGCCCACGGGCAGGCGAGCGAGACATAGAGATGATAACGGCCCGGCTCGGCCTTGAAGCCGCCCTCGCCTGAAGGGCCGGGCGATCCATCGGCGGTCACCCAGTTGCGGAACGCGCTGTCCTGACGTTTGAACCGGCCTCCGGTGGATTTGGTGTCATACCATTTGTCATGCCAGACGCCGTCGATGAGCAAGCCCATGGGTCGCTCCTTTGTTTTGATCTGAAGAAAAGGCGGGCGGAGCGCGGCCTAAAAGCGGCCCTGCTGATAATCCAGCATGGCCTGGCGCACTTCGCCCTCGGTGGTCATCACGAAGGGACCGCCCCAAACGATGGGCTCGCCGATGGGCTTGGCGGCGGCCAGGATCGCGCGGGCGCCTGTTGGGCCGGCGGTGACGCGGATCACGTCGCCGGCGCCGAACACGCCCAGCATCGCCTCGCCCAAGCGTGCGCCGCCGGTTTCCACCGCGCCTGAATGCACGGCGGCGAAGGCGGTCTTCGCGTCGCTCACCGGCTCTTCAAACACGGCGCCCGGCTCCATCACCAGCTCGGCGTAGAGCGGCTCCACGGTCACCCCGGTCACCGGCCCTTCAACGCCGGTGGAGGTGCGCCCCGCAACGATTTTCGCAGCGACGCCGGGGCGGTTGTCCTGCGCCACGCTGGCGGCGTCGTACTCCTGATACGCCGCCGGCTTCATCTTCTCGGCGCGGGGCAGATTCACCCAGAGCTGAAAGCCGCTCATCAGCCCGTTGTCCTGCTCTGGCATTTCAGAATGGATGATGCCGCCGGCGGCCGTCATCCACTGCACGCCGCCGGGCTCGATGACGCCTTCATGGCCCTTATTGTCCTTGTGGCGCATGCGGCCCTCGACCATGTAGGTCACGGTTTCAAAGCCCCTGTGCGGGTGCGGCGGAAAGCCGGCGAGATAGTCTTCCGGACGGTCTGAATGAAACTTGTCCAGCATCAGGAACGGGTCCAGCACGCGCAGGTCCGGCGTCCCCAGAAGCCGGGTGAGCTTCACCCCTGCGCCGTCGCTGGCGGGATGGCCGCGTGTGATCTTCACGATGGGACGTTCGGTGGTGCTCATGGCGGTCTCCTTGGCTCACGCGTTAAAGATCGGGCCTGAGCGCCGTTTTGAACAGGGGCGGCGGTGGAGGCTTTGTGTTTCCCGAGTGGAAACGGCCCGCCCATGGGCGTGTCCCCCGTGGACCTTTCGCGCCGCGCAGGCTAGGCCTTCGCGGCGCCGCATGAGGATAGAGACGTAATGACCGACGAACCTTTCGTCCTGGGCTGGGAAGAGTGGGCGAGCTTTCAAGGCCTCGGCCTGCCGGCCATCAAGGCCAAGGTGGACACCGGCGCGCGCACCAGCGCGCTGCATGCGGTGGCCGTGGAGCCCTTCGGCCCGGAGAGCAAACCCCAGGTCCGTTTCGTCATGCACCCGATCCCCGAGCGGCCCGAGGTGGAGGTGGTGTGCGCCGCCCCGGCCGTGGACCGGCGCGAGGTCACCAGCTCCAACGGCGAGACCGAGCTGCGCTGGGTGATCGAGGCGAGGGTGCGAATAGGCGAGCGCGACTGGCCCATCGAGGTGTCGCTGACCAATCGCGAGACCATGCAGTACCGCATGCTGCTGGGCCGCACCGCCATCCGCGAGGACATGGTGGTCAATCCCACCCAGTCCTGCGTCCAGGGTCAGCTGAGCTATGATCTCTACGCCAACGTGCCGGCCAAGAAGCCGGTGAAGCGCCCGCTGCGCATCGCGATCCTGACCCGCGAGCCGAAGAATTATTCCTCGCTGCGCCTGAAGGAAGCCGCCGAGGCGCGCGGCCATGTGGCCGAGATGGTTAATACGGCGCGCTGCACCATGGCGATCAACGCCATGAATCCGGCGGTGTATTATGACGGCCGCAAGCTGGCGCGCTATGACGCGGTGATCCCGCGCGTCGGCGCCTCCATGACCAATTACGGCATGGCGGTGATCCGCCAGTTCCAGCTCACCGGCGCCTATATCCTCAACTCCGCCGAAGCCATCGGCGCCAGCCGCGACAAGCTTTACGCCCACCAGGTGCTGGCGCGCGCCGGCATCGGCATGCCCACCACCGCCTTCGCCCACTCGCCCAAGGATACCGGAAACCTCATCGAACACGTGGGCGGCGCGCCTCTGGTGGTGAAGCTTCTGGAGAGCACGCAGGGGCGCGGCGTGGTGCTGGCCGAGACCAAGAAGGCGGCTGAAAGCGTCATCGACGCCTTCCGCGGCCTGGACGCGAACTTCATCGTCCAGGAATTCGTCAAGGAGGCCGGCGGCGCCGACATTCGCTGCTTTGTGGTGGGCGGCAAGGTGGTCGCCGCCATGAAGCGCCAGGCCCAGGCCGGCGAGTTTCGCTCCAACCTTCACCGCGGCGGCGAAGCCGTGAAGGTCCGCATCACCAAGGAGGAGCGCCAGGCCGCCGTACGCGCCGCCCGCGCCATGGGGCTGGGGGTCGCCGGGGTGGATCTGCTGCGCTCTGAAAGCGGCCCCAAGGTGCTGGAGGTGAATTCCTCACCGGGCCTTGAAGGCATCGAAGCCACCAGCGGCAAGGACGTGGCCGGGCTGATCCTGGAGCACATCGAAGCCCACGTGCGCACCGTACACCGCCCGCCGGCGCGGCGCAGCGGCGTAAAGCGCGTCGGCGGCGAGGGGGCGGGTTAGCCGCGATCGTCGCCAAAATGCCAATAGGGTTCGATCGGGCCGCAAATCTCGGTTTCTCGTACGGGCGGAGAGGCGCTCGCCTGACCCAGGAACATATACGCTTCAAAATTGGTGATCGTGTCGGTGAACATGATTGCTCCCCGCTCGCCCTCCTCCATGACATAGCTTGTGAGGACAGGACGCACCGCGCATCGTGAAAGGTAGCAATACCAGGCCTCGCCGCCGGAAAACCGCTGCACGATCCGCGTGACGGGGCGGTCGTCATAAAGGGGATGATCCAGCATGCGATTTCGTATGCGGGTCGGATGGGCCTTGCCGACATTGACGATCACCACGTCATGCCGCGACAAGGCCTCAAGCGTGCGGGCCGCCATGGCGTCGGCCCTGCGTGCGACGATTCCGCTCGATCGCTCGTTTTCGTTCCAATTCGTATCGTGGGCTCCGAGCGTGAGCTGCGGCCCTGTCAGGGACGCCTGGCTTAAATCAATCCAGGTCTCTAGCATGGCAATTGTGCCGCGCCCGTCCCGCGACCAGGCCCAGAAGTCCTCCATGGTCTCGCACAAATGCGCACGGGCCGCCTTGCGGTCCGTCGGCGCCGCGTTCAAAACCGCATCGAACTGACCTGGCGTTTCAAAAAGAACGGCGGTGTCGAGGCCGCGCTGACGGGCGGCGCAGGCGAGGCGCTCGATCGCCGCAGGACCCTCCTGCGTGCCGTGCAATTCCCCCACCAAAATGACGCCGCGCCCGCGCTCGTCTATGAGATTCTCAAAGCCCGGTACGGCGCATGTCACGTCGCCCGTAGGTTCGCCCGCACGCATTCCAAACAGCATCACGAGGAGTAGGATCGCCCGCATCGGGCCGCACCTCAGACAATTTCCAGATACAGCGATTATCAGAAAAAGGGATATATCTGCAATCTATGGACTTAGGCTCTGGAGCAACAGAGTGCTTAGGATCAGGAGCGAGAGCAGACGATCAAGGAGATTCAAGCCGTCGCGAGATCTGATACCCCCAGCGTTCAGGCGTTGAGATGCTCCCTCCGCCTCTTTGGAGACGTTAGGGAGCGTCTGGAATATGTGCCAAAAGAATTTTATGCACCCGTAAAACAAAAACCCCCGCCGCCCAGGGGGACGGGCGACGGGGGTCGATAAGACCGGAGCGCGCCGGGACAGGTGAGCCTGGCGCGCTTTTGATCGGTCTTACATGCCGGGCATGATCACGGCGTCGATGGCGTGGATGACGCCGTTGGAGGCGTCCACGTCGGCGATGACCACGGTGGCGCCGTCAACGGTGACGGTTCCGTCTTCACCGACGACGACGGTGACGGTCTCGCCCTGAAGTGTTTCCAGCTCGTACTCGCCGGCCGGGGTTTCGGCGGCGAGATACTCGCCGGCCACCACGTGATAGGTGAGGATCGAGGTCAGCTGATCCTTGTTCTCTTCCATCAGCAGCGAGTCGACGGTGCCGGCGGGCAGCGCGGCGAAGGCGTCGTTGACCGGCGCGAACACGGTGAAGGGGCCTTCACCCGAAAGGGCCTCGGCCAGGCCGGCGGCCTGAACGGCGGCGACGAGGGTGGAGAAGTTCTCGTTGCCCGCGGCGATCTCGACGATCGTCTGGGGCTCGCTGTACTGCTCCGAACCACCATGGTGGTCGGCGAGGGCGGGTGCGGCGGCGCCGGCGAAGGCGAGCGCGGAGGAAGCGAGAAGGGTTGTGAAACGCATGAAGTCAGCTCCAATTCAGCTGGCACGGTTTGAAGGACGGCGCGAACGTCGCCCGTGTTCTATCGTCTATAGAACATGCCAGTTTACGGGGCGCCGCGAAGGTTGGATCACCGGCCCTGTGAACATTAACAAAACTTAAGCTTTGGTGTCGGACTGCGACTGCGCTGACGCGTCGAAGAAGAACGCGTCGGCGCCGCCTGCGAAATCGCACAGCCAGCGGACGCCTGGATGCTCCAGAAGGGACGGATCGTCCGCAACGTTTCGAGTACGGATCAGCTGGAAGGGCGCGTTGAACAGGGCGACCTCACTGGCGCCCATGTCCAGCAGGGTGAAGGCGTCGTGGCGCGGATCGTCCCAGATTTTTTCCACCACTTCGCGAACCTCGCGCGGATCCCCCTCGATGGCGGACAGGATGCGCCGGCCGGCGAGCAGCCACACGCCGGCGATGCCGGCCTGCGCGTTCTTTTGCGCGGCCCGGGCGACGATACTTTCAATTTCTGCTTCTCCGACGCCGCTATCAAGCGTGGAGCGATATGCAACACGAAACATGTTTCCATCCCGACCGAGCCTGTTCAGCTTTGGTTCAAACTCGGCGAGTAATAAAACGAATAAGTCTATGCTGAATGCATTTACTCAATAAACACGTTCAGGATCAAGTCTCGGGAGGGCGCGGCGTGAGCGTCAAGTCGTCCGGCCTGTCCCGAAGCCGCCGCCGCCGGGGGTTTCAATCTCGATGCGGTCGCCCGGTTGCAGATCGAGTCTGAAACGCGCCTCCAGCGGTTCGGCCTTTCCGTTCGCGCGCACCACGCGCTGACGGCCAGGCGCACCGTCCGCGCCGCCGTTGAGGCCCGGCGGTGCGATCCGGCGGCGCCCGGACAAAAGCGCGGCCTCCATGGGTTCCAGAAACTCGATGCGGCGCACCGAGCCGTCGCCGCCGCAAAACGCGCCGGCCCCGCCTGACCCGTGGCGCACCTTATGCTCCAGGATACGCACCGGATAGCGCAGCTCCAGCACTTCAGGATCGGTGAGGCGCGAGTTCGTCATGTGGGTGTGCACCGCGCTGGCGCCGTCAAAGCCGCGCCCGTCCAGGCGCTCGCCCGCCCCGGCGCCGCCGCATATCGTCTCGTAATACTGGCGGGTCGCATCGCCGAAGGTGAAATTGTTCATCGTCCCTTGGGCGGCAGCCATGCGGCCCGTGGCGGCGAACAGGGCGTCCACCACAAGCTGGCTGGTCTCCACATTGCCCGCCACCACCGCGCCGGGTGGGCGGGGATCCAGCATGGAGCCGGGCGGGATGATCAGATCGATGGGCTTCAGGCAGCCTTCATTGAGGGGAATGGCGTCATCCACCAGGCAGCGCAGCACATACAGCACGGCGGCCCGCGCCACGGCGCTGGGGGCGTTGAAATTATCGCCGAGCTGGGCGCTGGTGCCGGTGAAGTCGATGCAGGCGGTGCGCGCCGCCTGGTCCACGCTGATCTTCACGCGGATCACCGCTCGATCGTCCAGCTTCATCTCCGCCTCGCCGTCGTGCAGCGCGCCGATCACTCGGCGGACCGCCGCTTCGGCGTTGGCTTGCACATGGCCCATATAGGCGCGCACCACGTCCAGCCCCTCGCTCTCCAGCATGGCGTGGAGATCGCGGGCGCCGCGCGCGCAGGCGGCGAGCTGAGCCTTGAGGTCGGCGATGTTCTGGTCGGGCCGCCGCGCCGGATGGGCGCCGCTGGCGAGCACTCGCCGGACCGCGTCGGTCTGGAAGCGTCCGCCAGTGAGAATCCTCACCGCGTCGAACACCACTCCTTCTTCGTCGATGGTCTTTGAAAACGGCGGCATGGAGCCCGGCGCGATCCCGCCGATATCGGCGTGGTGACCCCGCGCAGCAACGAAGAAAAGCCGCTCGCCGTCGTCTGCGCACACCGGCTGGATCACCGTGACGTCGGGCAGGTGCGTGCCGCCGTTATAGGGTGCGTTAAGCGCCACCGCGTCGCCGGGTCCAAGATCCGGGTGGGCCTCCAGCGCCGCTTTCACGCTGGCCGACATGGACCCCAGATGCACCGGCATATGCGGCGCATTGGCGACAAGATCGCCGGCGGTGTCGAAGACGGCGCAGGAAAAATCCAGCCGCTCCTTGATGTTGACCGAGTGGGCGGTGCGTTCCAGCACCACGCCCATCTGCTCTGCTACGCTCATGAAGCGCCGGTTGAACAGCTCCAGCGTGATCGGGTCCAGCGCCGCGCTGGAGGCACCGGCGCTCGTGGCGGCTTCGCTGCGGATGAGGACCAGCATGCCGGTGGCGCCGCGCTCCGCGCGCCAGCCGGAGTCCACCACGATGGTCTGGTTGGCGTCCATGATCAGGGCCGGACCGTCGATCCGCGCGCCGGCGCCCAGCTCCGGCAGGGTGAAGACTGGCGCAGGCTCAAACCCGCGCCCGGTCCACAGCTGCGCCTCGCCGGCTGGTTTCACGTCTCCGTCGTGGGCCGCCAGCGTGTCTTCAGCACCGCCGGCGCCGGCCGGCTCGCCCTCGGCTTCGGCGGCGACGCTGTCGATGATCAGCCCGCCGCTCTCCGGCGCGAATCCGAACAGGCGGGCATGGGCGTCGGCGAAGCGCGCGCGGATCTCCGCCTCCTCGCCCCACGCGACCGGGATCGCGGTGTCAGAGCCGTCTGCGCGCAGGCGGATCTCGCGCGCCGTGCGCAGGCGGGCGCCGCCCTGGCGCTCGACGCTACCCGAGGCCTCGGCCTCCAGCGTCTCAAGCGCGCGCGCCGCGCGGGCGAGCCCTGCGTCGTCAAAGGCGATCTCAAGGCCGAGCTCTCGCGCGTCGCGGATCGGCGCCAGGCCGATGCCGTAGGCCGACAGAAGGCCCGCCTGGGGGTGGATCAGGGCGGTGGTCATACCCAGCGCCTCGGCCACCTTGCAGGCGTGCTGCCCGCCCGCGCCGCCAAAGGCGTTGAGCGCATAGGCGCGCGGATCCACCCCTTGCGCGGTGGAGATCTGCTTGATGGCGTCGGCCATGGCCTCGACGGCCACCGCCAGAAAGCCCTCGGCGGCGGCCTCGGCGCTGTCCAGACCCATGTCGGTCGCCAGCGAAGACAGGGCTTTGCGCGACGCTTCGGCGTCCAGCGGCCCGTCATGATCCGGCCCGAAAACGCTTGGAAACCATTCGGCCTGAATGCGGCCCAGCACGACATTGGCGTCGGTCACCGCGGGCGGTCCGCCGCGCCCGTAACAGGCGGGGCCGGGATCGGCGCCGGCGCTTTTCGGGCCGACGCGCGCGCGTTCGCCGTCAAAGGCCAGGACAGAGCCGCCGCCGGCCGCCACCGTATGCACGCTGAGCATGGGCGCGCGCAGAATGCGGCCGTCCAGGCGCGCCATGTCGGTGCGCGCATAGCTTTCGCCGTCAAAGCGCGACACGTCGGTGGAGGTGCCGCCCATGTCAAAGCCGATCACCGCGTCAAAGCCGGCCTTTCCCGCAGTGATGGCCATGCCCACCACGCCGCCGGCCGGGCCGGACAGGACCGCGTTGCGCGCATTGAAGCGGCTGGCGTGGGCAAGGCCGCCGCCCGACTGCATGAAATACAGCGGCGCGCCGGCCAGCCCCCGGTCCACCCGGCCCACATAATCGCGCAGTACCGGCTGCAGATAGGCGTCGATCACCGCGGTGGAGGCGCGCGGGACCAGCTTGATCAGCGGGCTGGCCTCGCTGGACAGGGTCACATGCTCAAACCCCGCCTCGTGCGCCAGTTCGCCCAGGCGGCGCTCATGGGCGTCGTTCACGTGAGAATTGAGAAGCGCGATCGCGACGCTCTCAAACCCTTCGGCCCGGGCTTTCTCAAGCGCGGCGCGCGCGCGCGTCTCGTTCAGCGGCTCGATTTCAGCGCCGTCAAAGGCCATGCGTCCGTCGATCTCGACGCTGCGGGCCAGGGGCGCGGCGCGTTCGATGGCCAGCGCAAAGATGTCCGGGCGCGTTTGATCGCCGATCTGCAGAATGTCGCCAAAGCCGGTTGTGGTGAGAAACAGCGTCCTGGCGCCGTCGAGCTCCAAAAGCGCATTGGTGGCCACGGTGGTGCCCATCTTCACCGCCGTCAGGGCGCCGTCGGGAATCGGCGCGCCGGCTTCAAGGCCCAGCACGCGGCGCACGCCTTCGGTGGCGGCGTCTTTATAGGCGTCGGAATTGGACAGGAGTTTCAGCGCGTTGAGGGCGCCGTCCGGTGCGCGCCCGATGATGTCGGTGAACGTGCCGCCGCGATCAATCCAGAACTCGAAATCGGTCTTGGCGGTCGCGGTGTCGGTCACGGGCGGCTCCTTATCCGGGCGGTACGCGCTATGCAGCACAGATGGCGGCGCCGCTTCAAGCGCCGGGCCGTGTTCGCGAATGCTCGTGCGGCGACTCATCGCCTTGACGCGGCAGTGAGGCGGCGGGAGTCTGAGCACAGGACCAAGACGGGTCCGGTTTGGCGCGTGAGACTCGACCATGAGCTTCTGGCGAAGACTCGCAGACCTCATCATGGGGCCGCGCGATCCGTTCGACAGCGAAGACGAGGACTGCCCGCCAGGCCGGCGGGTGGACGACGCCGATTACGCCATGGCGCTGATCGGGCTCGGCGCGAAAATGGCCAAGGCCGACGGCGAAGTCACCACCGACGAGGTCGCCGCCTTCGCCCAGGTCTTCCGCGCGCCGCCCGGCTTTGAGAAGCCGCTGCAGCGCGCATTTGATCTGGCCAAACAGACCACGCTGGGCTTTGACGGCTACGCCAGACGCCTGGCGAAGAAATTCCGCCATCACCCGGCTGTGCTAGAGGACGTGCTCGACGGGTTGTTCCACATCGCCAAGGCCGATGGACGCGTCACGTCCGACGAGGAGGACTATTTGTCGCGCGTGGCCGGCATTTTCGGCTTCGCGGCGCTGGAATACGAGCGCATCAAGGTGGCTCATCTCGGCGCGGAGGAGGGCGATCCCTTTGTGCTGCTTGGCGTTTCACCCACCGCCAGCGAGGACGAGATCAAGCGCGCTTACCGCAGGGCCGCCGCGCAGAACCATCCAGACCGCTTGATCGCGCGCGGCGCCCCGGCCGAGATGCAGAAAATCGCCGACGAAAAGATGGCCGCCATCAACGGCGCCTATCGCGAAATCATGACGCGGCGAAGGGCTGTGGAGGCGGTTTGAAGCGTCGCCGGGCCGGGGCCTTGCGCAGCTTTGCTTCTACGACGGGCGAAGGGGCTGCGCGCGGGCTGGAACAGGGCTTGCTTGGTGAAGGTTGAACAATGGTAACGTTGTTTGAGGCGCGCGCCCATTGACCCGAAGCGCGCCGCACCCAACTATGAGTATGGCCGGGGCTAAGAAGCCGGAATTTTTCAGGAGAGCGCCATGACGCAACACCAGGCCTTTTCAAATGTCGCAGTTATGAACGGCGTGCGCGCCGTCCTCGCCGGTGTGATCGCTGTTGCTCTGGTGGGTCTTGTCTTCGTGCTCGCCGCCTTCCTCACCATGGCCGCCCTCGTGGCCGCCGGGGTCGCGGCGTTGGGCGCTTCGGCTTACTGGCTCTATCGCAAGGTTCGCGGCCGCAAGGATCAGGACGGACCGACCATTCTGGTCGCGCGCCGGGGGCCGCAGGGGTGGACCGTGGACGGCGATCAGGCTCGCGGCGCATAAGCGCCGCTTCGGCCTCCAGCGCTTGTAAGCTGGGCCCTTTGCGGGTTAGAGCCGTCTGATGAGTCTTAGACATTTCGCCCTTCTTTTCGTCATCTGCCTGATCTGGGGCGTCAATTTCGTCATTGCGAAATGGTCGTTGTCTGGAACGCCGGAGATTGTCCCCGGCTTCACAGGCGCGCCGCCTCTCTTTTTCGCCTTCCTGCGCTTTCTCCTGCTCTACGCGATCCTGGCGCCCTTCCTGCGCCCGATCCCAAAGCAGATGGGCCCGGTGATCGGGGCCGCGCTCACCATGGGCGCGGTGCAGTTTGCGCTCCTTTTCATCGGCTTGCGCTACGCCACCCCGTCCGCCATCGCCATCGTGGTTCAGCTCTCTGTGCCGTTCACCACCGTGCTCTCCATCCTGTTCCTGTCCGAGCGGGTGGGGTGGGTGAGGGGGATCGGCATGGGCATCGCCTTCGCCGGCGCCGCGCTGGTGGTTCTAAAGCCGGCCGAATTCTCCTTCACCATCGGCCTGTTCGCCGGCGTCGGCGCGGCTCTGGCAGCGGCGGCCGGCGCGATCTTCGTCAAGCGCACCGCCGTGCCGGCCCTGTCGCTGCAGGCCTGGATCGGGCTGATCAGCTGGCCGCCTCTGCTCCTTTGCTCGCTCTTGCTGGAGCAGGATCAGATCGCCCAGTCGTTTGCGGGGGGCTGGACGTTCTTCTGGACGTTGATCTTCACCGTGGTGCTGGTGAACGTGTTCGGCCATGGCAGCTTCTATTTCCTCCTGCGCCGCTACGACGCCTCGCTGATCGCGCCCATGACGCTCATGGCGCCCCTGATCGGGGTGATCTGCGGCGTCGTGCTGCTGGGGGATCCGGTGACCTGGCAGCTGGTGCTCGGCGGGCTTCTGGCGCTGGCGGGCGTGGGCGTTGTGGCGGCCCGCCGCTCGCGCACCGCGTCTCCGGCGGATGTCCTCGGAAAGCCGCGCTGATGCAGATCACCGAGCGGCCCTCTCCCAATTTCAATGAGCGCAAGCGCGCGGTTTCCCTGCTGGTGCTGCACTATACCGGCATGGACGACGCTGAGTCCGCGATTGTGCGCCTGTGCGATCCGGACGCGGGGGTCAGCGCCCATTACGTGGTGGCCGAAGACGGCGCGGTGAGCCGGCTGGTGGCCGAAGACCGGCGGGCCTGGCACGCCGGGGCCGGGGACTGGCGCGGCGAGGGCGATGTTAACTCGGCTTCCATCGGGATTGAGATCGTCAATGGCGGCCATTGCTACGGCCTCCCGGCCTTTCCCGATGCGCAGATTTCGGCGGTCGTCGCGCTGTCGAAGGCGATCCTGGCGCGCCACGCCATCGCGCCGTCCGGCGTCATCGGCCACAGCGATCTGGCGCCGGAGCGCAAGCTGGATCCCGGCGAGCGATTTCCCTGGCGCGTTCTGGCGGGCGAGGGCGTCGGCGTCTGGCCAACAGGCGTCACCGGCGACCGCACCGTGCGCCACGGGCCGGGCCGCGGCTCCGGCGACACGCTTGCGCACCTGCAGGCGGCGCTTCGCGCCATCGGCTATGGCGAGCCGGGCCGGGGCGAGTACACGCCGCGCACCCGCGCGGTCGTCGCCGCCTTCCAGCGCCGCTTCCGCCCCGCCCAGGTGGACGGGCTGATCGACGGCGAAACCGCCACCCTCATCGACGCGGTCGCCAGGCTGACGCGCTGAAGGCTTGACCGGGGCCGGGTTCGGAGCGAGTGAAGGCGCGTCAGGCGGCTGGGCGGCCGCTCCTGCAAGCGCCGAAAGGCCGCAGGAGAGGAAAGTCCGGGCTCCATGAAGGCAGGGCGCCGGGGAAAGCCCGGCGGGCCGGTTTACCGGTTCAGGGATAGCGCCGCAGAAAACAAACCGCCGGGATTGCTCGCTTGCGGGCCCCGGCAAGGATGAAACGGTGGGGTAAGAGCCCACCGCCCCGACCGCAAGGAAGGGGGCACGGCAAGCCCCGCCCGGAGCAAGACCGAATAGGGATGCAAAGGCGGTTCGTCCGTCAGGCGCGCCTTCGCGTTCGCATCCGGGTAGGTCGCACGAGGCGGCGCGCAAGCGCCGTCCCAGATGAATGGTCGCCGCGGGGTCCGCCCCGTACAGAACCCGGCTTACAGGCCGCCTGACGCTTCTTTTCTGGTCCTCCCTCGCTCTGCTCGGTCGGTCCTCGCTGCGCGGGGGCGAGCCCCGCTCGCTGCGGGCGGGCGGTCGCCCTTGCGGCAGCGTTGCCGCCGAGGCGGCGGGGCGCCCAACTCAATGGGATTTCTTGGGACGCCCGTCTCGAGTTCTTTCTCTGTTCTATTCGTTAACGCGAAAATCCGATCATCTGGACTTTATTCACACAGAAAAACCCGGCAATGTGGAGGGTGAAGGCATTGTTTCCCACGCTGGCCCATGTTATCCCATAGTTAACTGGTTTGCGGGGTGCGAGCCGGATTTGGGGAAAAGCTGGCCGCCATGTTCGTCTCCACCACCACCAACGGCATCGATGCGAAAGGGCGGGTTTCGGTCCCGGCCGAATTTCGCGCGACGGTGACCGCTGAGGGGTTCTCGGGGATCTATGTCTGGCCCTCCTTCAACGGCGATTTCCTGGAGGGCGGCGGATCGCGGCTTCTGGAAACCTACGCCGACGCCATCGAGGAGATGGACCCCTATGATGATGCGCGCACGTCTTTCGAGCGGGTGATCTTCGGCGGCGCCAAGGCGCTGATGTTTGATTCCACGGGCCGGGTCTCGCTGCCCCGCCCCTTCCTCGATCACGCCGGCCTGTCCAAGACCGCCCTTTTCATCGGCATGGGCAAACGCTTCGAGATCTGGGATCCGCAGGCCCATGAGGACCGCGCCTCCCACGCGCTGAAATTCGCCCGCGACAACAAGGGCGCCCTGCGCACGACGCGCCGCAAGCGGGAGCTGGACTCATGAGCCATGTCCCCGTCATGCTGGATCCGGTGCTGCGCGCGCTCGAGCCGCGCGACGGCGGGCTCTATATCGACTGCACCTTCGGAGCGGGCGGCTATACGCGCGCGATACTGGAGGCGGCGCGGTGCCGGGTCCTGGGAGTCGACCGCGATCCTGAATCGCGAGCCATCGCCGAAGCGATGAAGCCCGCCTATGACGGCCGGCTCGCCTTCGCCTTCGGGCCGTTCTCCATCTTCGACACGGTGATGGAGGAGGCGGAAAGCTCCGGCGCCGACGGGATCGTGTTCGATCTGGGCGTCTCCTCCATGCAGATCGACCAGGCCGAGCGCGGCTTTTCGTTCCAGAAGGCCGGACCTCTGGACATGCGCATGAGCCGGTCGGGTCCCAGCGCCGCGGATGCGGTGAACGGGCTGGACTTACGCGATCTGACCGCGATCTTCCGGGTCTATGGCGAGGAGCGCCAGGCGCGCCGCGTCGCTCAAGCCATCGTGCGCGAGCGTGAGGTGGAGCCGATCACCGACACGCTGCGCCTGGCCGAAATCATCGCCAGGGCCGTGGGCGGCAAGCCGGGCCGCATCCATCCGGCCACGCGCGCCTTTCAGGGCCTGCGCATCTACGTCAACGACGAGCTGGGCGAGCTCATGAGGGCCCTGGCCGCCGCCGAGCGCCGCCTGAAGCCGGCGGGCCGGCTGGTGGTGGTCACCTTCCATTCGCTGGAAGACCGGATCGTGAAGAATTTCCTGCGCGAGCGCGCTGGGCTCGTTCCCGGCGGATCACGCCACCAGCCCGAAGTCCTGGCCGAGCACGCGCCGAGCTTTTCGCTGCTCTCAAAGAAAGCTGAAGCCGCCTCCGACGCCGAAGCGCGCGAAAATCCGCGCTCGCGCTCGGCCAAGCTGCGCGCCGCAGTGCGTACGAACGAGCCCGCCTTCCCCGAACCGGAAAGCGCCTATCCCGGCGCGCCCTCCTATCAGCGCCTTGTGGAGATCGCCCCATGATCCGCATCGTTGAATTCATCGCCGCCTGCGTCGCCGCCGCGCTGCTGGCCGCGCTCTATCTGGCCAAATCCGGCGCCGCCAGCGATCAGCAGCGCCTGGCCGAGCTACAGGCCGAGATCGGCCGCGAGCGCGCCCGCATCGGCCATCTTCAGGCCGAAGTGGCGCTGCAGGAAGACCCGGAGAATCTGCGCCGCCTTGCAAGGCTTTATTTGGGCTTCGAGCCGCTGCGCCCGGAGCAGGAATGGTCGCTGGCCGATTTGCCGCGCGCGCCCCGCGACGGCGCCCCGCAGACCGAAGACCCGGTGAGGGCGGTGCGGGCGGGCTATCCCGGCCAGGAGCGCTGAGCCGATGAAGCTTTTGCGCCGCCTCCTTCGCAAGGTCACGATTTCGCGCCGGGCCGAGCCCGCCGCGCCGGCTTCGCCGGCTGCGGGCGAGGGCGCTCCTGCGCAGATGACGCGCAGCCTGAAGCTCTCCACCCCCGTGACGCCGCCGGGCCGGACCCAGCGCCGCTTGCGCGTGGTGGGTCTGGTGCTCGCCGCCGGGTTCGTCATTACCTCGGTGCGGGCGGTGGACGTGGCGGCCTTCAGCGAGACGCGCGAGGGCGCGGGTCCTTTCGTCGCCGCCGAACCGGTGACGCGTGGCCGCATCTATGACCGCAACGGCGAAATTCTGGCGGCCACCATCGAGACCTACACCGTCTACGCCGATCCCTACATGATCTGGGACGCCGATGAAGTGGTCGCGCAGATGGGCGCGATCCTGCCCGATCTTGATACCGAGCGCCTCGAGCGCCGGCTGCAGGCGAACACCCATTATGTGGAGATCGCCCGCAACATCTCCCCCGCCACGCGGCGCGCCATTCTGCTGGCCGGTCAGGCGGGCGTGTACACGCGCGCCACGCCGACGCGGATCTATCCCAAGCAGCGCGCAGCCGCCCATGTCATCGGGTATGCCGGGCGTGATCTGCAGGGACTGGCCGGCGCGGAGCTCGCCTTCGACGCTGAGCTCACCGAACCCAACGGGCGGGTGTCGCTTTCCATCGACGTGATCGCCCAGCACCGGGTGGAGAGCGTTCTGCGCGAGCGCATGGCCTATTACCGCGCCGAGGGCGCCTCGGCGGTCCTGATGCGCGTGGGCACCGGTGAAATTCTGGCCATGGCCTCGCTGCCTGACTTCGATCCCAATCTCTATCAGGAGGCCGCCGGGTCGCGGCAGGGCGAAATCGATCCCCTGTTCAATCAGGCCAGCAGGGGCGTTTACGAGCTGGGCTCGGTGTTCAAGCCGCTGGCGCTGGCCGCCGGGCTCAACGCCGGGACGGTGACCCTTGACGACACGTTCGACGCCGGCGAGCCGGTGCGCATCGGACGCTTCACCATCCGCGATTATCGCGGCGAGAACCGCGTGCTGACTGCGCGCGAGATGATCCTGTTCTCATCCAATATCGCGGCGGCGCGCATGGCCGACCAGATCACCGGCCCGGTCCTGTCGGACTTCTACCGCGATCTGCGCCTGTTCGAGGCTGCGCCCATCGAGCTTTCCGAGACCGCGGCTCCAAGATTGCCCGAGCGCTGGGGCCGGGTGCAGACCATGACGGCGGCCTATGGCCACGGCCTGCAGGTCAGCCCGCTGGCGCTCACCGCCGCCTACGCGGCGCTGGCCAATGGCGGCGTCTACACCCCGCCCACCCTGCGCCCTGTGGCGCCGGGAGAGACTGTCGCGGGCGAGGCGGTGACCACGCCGGCCATCGCCGCACAGGTGCTGGGGGTGATGCGCGAGAACATCGTGCGCTCCCAGACCGGCTCTGCGGATATTCCAGGCCTCGCCGTGGCGGGCAAGACCGGCACCGCCGAGCGCGTCGTGAACGGCAGCTATGTGGAGGGCAACCGCTTCAACACCTTCGTGGCGGTGTTTCCCTTTGACGATCCCCAATATGTGCTGACCGTGACGCTGGACCGGCCCCAGCCCACCGAGGCGACCCACGGCTTCGCCACGGCAGGATGGACGGCGATGCCCACCGCCGGCGCGATCCTGACCGACCTTGCAGGCGTTCTTGACATTCACCGCCGTGACGCCGACCCCTTGGCGCGCGCCGATCTGGTTCGCGACATGTTTCTGCCAAGGGCGCCCGCAGTGGTGCCGGCTGAAGAGCCGGTTCCTGTTCCGCTCCAAAGCGCCTCGCTGGACGCCACGCAATGACCACGCCGCTGAAAGATCTGCTCACGCCTTACATGCGCGCGCCGGACGGCGCCGGTGATCTTGCGATCACCGGGCTGGCGCTGGACAGCCGCAAGGTGGCGCCCGGCGAGCTGTTCGCCGCGCTGCCCGGGGTGAAGACCGACGGGCGAAAATTCATCGACGCCGCCGTGGAGCGCGGCGCGGTGGCCGTGCTGGCGCCGCCGGGCGCCAGCGCGGGCGTTCCGGTGATCGAAGCCGAGGACGTCCCCGGGGCCCTGTCGGCCATGGCGGCGAAGTTTTATCCAGGCCAGCCGGCTGTCATCGCGGCGGTCACCGGCACCAACGGCAAGAGCTCCACGGTGGAGTTCCTGCGCCAGATCTGGGCCATGGCCGGGATCAAGGCCGCCGCGCTAGGAACGCTCGGCGTCACCCGAGCGTCGGGCCGCACCGATGTGGGCTACACCACGCCCGACGCCATCGCGCTGCACCGCTCCATTGACGCGCTGAGCGCTGAAGGCGTGACCCATCTTGCCATGGAGGCCTCCAGCCACGGCCTGAAGCAAAAGCGCATGGACGGGGCGAAGGTGACGGCCTCCGCCTTCACCAATCTCACCCAGGATCACCTCGATTATCACCCTGACTTCGAGGATTATTTCAGGGCCAAGCTGGGCCTGTTCACCCGCGTGACCGCCGAAGGGGCGCCGGCGGTGATCAATATGGATTCCGACTGGTCGGCCAAAATGCTTGAGGGCGCGAAGGGCGCCGGGCTCGATGTCGTCACCATCGGCTGGCGCGGGCGCGATCTGGCGATCACCGAGATCGTGCCTCACCCGGCAAGCCAGACGCTGCGCTTCACCTGGCGCGGCGACGAGTTCGAGGTGGAGCTGCCGCTGATCGGCGAATTCCAAACCGCCAACGCGCTCACCGCCGCCGCGCTGGCGATCGTCACCGGAGTGGAGCCGGCGAACGCCTTTGAGGCGCTGGCCCGCCTCACCGGCGTCGCCGGGCGCCTTGAAGAAGTGGGCAAGTCCAAAGCCGGCGCGCCGATCCTCATCGACTACGCCCATACGCCCGACGGGCTGGACAAGCTGCTGCGCGCCGCGCGGCCCCATACGCAGGGGCGCATCGTCCTGGTGGTGGGCGCAGGCGGCGACCGCGATCCGTCCAAGCGCGCCAGGATGGGGGCCGTCGCGGCAAGGCTCGCCGACATCGTCTTCGTCACCGACGACAATCCGCGCTCTGAAGACCCGGCGGCGATCCGCAGCCAGGTCATGGAGGGCTGCCCGGACGCCGAGGAGATCGCCGACCGGTCGCAGGCCATCAAGACCGCGATTCAGACCCTGAAGGCCGGCGACACCCTGCTGATTTCCGGCAAGGGCCATGAGACCGGCCAGATCGTCGGCGACAAGGTCTTGCCGTTCAACGAAGCAGAGATCGTCCGCAGCCATCTTGCAGAGGTGGGTCCATGACCGCGAAGCCCCCTCTCTGGACCGCTAAAGCGGCCGCGTCCGCCGTCAGCGGCCGCCTTGAGGGCGGCGAGGGCTGGACGGCGACCGGAGTCTCCATCGATACGCGCAGCTTGACGCCGGGCGATCTGTTCGTGGCGCTGACCGATTCGCGCGACGGGCATGATTTTGCTCAAGCCGCGCTTAACAAGGGCGCGGCGGCGATCCTGGTGTCAAAGCCTGATTGCGCCGACGGGCCGAAGCTCGTCGTGGACGACGTGCTGGCGAGCCTTCGAACGCTGGGCGAGGCGTCGCGCGAGCGCAGCGACGCCTGCCGCGTCGGCGTCACCGGCTCGGTGGGCAAGACCAGCGTGAAGGAAGCGCTCGCCGCAGTGTTTCGCGCGGCCGGGAAGGCCCACTGGAGCGAGAAGAGCTACAACAATCACTGGGGCGTGCCGCTGACCCTGGCGCGCATGCCGGAAGACACCGAGCGCGCGGTGTTCGAGATGGGCATGAACCATGCCGGCGAGATCCGCGATCTGGTCTCCATGGTGCGGCCCCATATCGCGATGATCACCAAGATCGCCCCGGCCCACCTTGAAAATCTGGGCTCCATGGAGGCCATCTCCGACGCCAAGGCGGAGATCTTCGAAAGCCTTGTACCCGACGGCGTTGCGGTGATCCCGGCCGATGACGAGTTCGCGCCGCGTCTGATCAAGGCGGTGGAGCAATCGGGCGCCGGCTTCCTGCTGGAGTTCGGCCGCGCGAAGAACGCCGCGGTGCGCGTCCTCTCCTATGAAGAAGGCCCCGACGGCGGGGTGGGAGAGATGGACGTCATCGGACGCAAATTCTCCTTTCGCTTGAAGCTTCCCGGCGCCCATCAGCCGGTGAACGCCGCCGGGATCGTCGCCGCCGCCTTCGCCGCCGGAGTGGACCCGGAGATGGCGCTGGACGTGCTGGCGTCGCTGGAGCCGGCGGACGGGCGCGGCGCGGTGTTCAACACCCGCCTGGACGCGCGCATGCTCACGGTGATCGACGACAGCTACAACGCCAATCCCGCCTCCATGATCGCCGCTTTCGGGGCGCTGAGAGCGCGGCCCCCGCGCGGGACCGGACGCCGCGTGGCGGTGATCGGGGAGATGCTGGAGCTGGGGCCGAAATCCGCCCGGATGCACGCCGATCTCGCCGGTCCTCTGAAAGACGCCGGCGCCGAGCTTGTGGTCACGGTAGGGGCCGGCGCAGCGCCGCTGGCCGAGGCGCTTGGCGATGATCTGGAAGTGGCCGCCTGCAAGGATGCAGAGACCGGTCTGGCGCTGCTGAACGCGCGCAGCCGGGACGGCGACGTGGTGTTAATCAAGGGATCGAATGCTTCGGGCGTTCACAGAATCGCCGCCTCATTGAAACAGGGTCGCGAGACCGTTTGAACCCGGAGCCGGACCTTTCATGCTTTATCTTTTCCTGTCACCCTATGCCGACCAGTTTCAGCTCCTCAACGTGCTGAACTATCTGACATTTCGCACCGGCGCTGCGCTGATGACGGCCTTCGTCATCGCGCTGATCATCGGCAAGCCCTTCATCGGCTGGCTTCGAAAACAGGGGTCCCAGCCGATCCGCGATGACGGTCCTGAGGGTCATATCCTCACCAAGGCCGGCACGCCGACCATGGGCGGATTCATCATCCTGGTTTCGATTCTGGCGTCCGTTCTGCTGTGGGGCGATCTGGCCAATCCCTATCTGTGGGTCGTGCTCTTCGTCACCGCCGGCTTTGGCGGGATCGGCTTCATCGACGACTGGCGCAAGGTCCGCGAGAAGTCCCACAAGGGGCTGTCGGGCAAGGGCAAGCTGATCCTGCAGTTCGCGCTTTCCTTCGTGGCTGTGATCTGGATGGTGCAGCTCTTGGACGGCGCGCCGGGCACGCCGGACAATTTCGCGACTTCGGTGGCGGTGCCCTTCTTCAAGGATGTCTTGATCCCGCTCTCCTTCGGCTTCTACCTGTTCGGCATGGTGGTGATCGTGGGCGCGTCGAACGCGGTCAACCTCACCGACGGGCTGGACGGTCTGGCCATCGTGCCGGTGATGATTGCGGCGGGCTCGTTCGGCTTCATCGCCTATTTCGTCGGCTCCTCGGTTTACGCCGACTATCTGTTTTTGAACTTCACCCCCGGCACCGGCGAGCTCGCGGTCATCTGCGGCGCCATCATCGGCTCGGGGCTGGGCTTTCTCTGGTTCAACGCGCCGCCCGCCATGGTCTTCATGGGCGACACCGGCTCGCTCTCTCTGGGCGGTGCGATCGGGACGATGGCGGTCGCCGTCAAGCACGAGATCGTGCTTGTGATCATCGGCGGCCTGTTCGTGCTGGAGGCGGTGTCGGTCTTCGTCCAGGTCTTCTCGTTCAAGGTGTTCGGCAAGCGCGTCTTCAAGATGGCGCCGATCCACCACCACTTTGAAAAGCAGGGCTGGGCCGAGCCCACCATCGTGATCCGCTTCTGGATCATCGCCTTCGTGCTCGCCCTGATCGGGCTGTCGACGTTGAAGCTGCGCTAAAAGGAGATGCGCCATGGTCCCGGTCCGGGGTTTCGCGGACCGACGCGTCGCGGTGCTGGGCCTGAAAGGTCCCGGCCTGGCTGCGGCGCGCGCGCTTGCCGCCGGCGGCGCGGATGTCCGCGTCTGGGACGCGGACGGGCCGGCGCGCCTGGGCGCCCATGCCGGCGGGCTGACGGTGGAGGACCCCACCGAACGCGACTGGGGGGATCTGGCCGCCTTCATCATCGAGGACGCGGGCCATCTCACCACGGACGAGCCGCCGCGCCTGATTGATCTTGCGCGCGCCGTGGGCGCTCCGGTGCTGGCCGCCCGCGGCCTGCTGGCCGACGCTGCGGCGCGCGAGCCGGACGTCAAACTCGCCCTCATCACCGGCCGCCACGCCCAGGCCGCGGCTGATCTTGCGCTCCATCTCATGGATGCGGCGGGCCTTGGCGCCCATGACCTTCTCGCCCCCGGCCAGGCGCCCGCCGGCGGCTGGGTGATCGGCGCCCTGACCAGCGACGAACTGTCCACCCTGCCGGGCGTCGTGCAGGCGGACGCCTTCGTCGCCCTCTCGCCCGGAGCCGGAGCCGGAGCCGGGGCTGGAGCCAGCCCCGAAACAGGTCGGGGCTCGCTGTCCGACACCCTTGAACGCCTGGCCGACGGGGCCGGGCATGCGCTGATCGCGTCTGCGGAGGCGCGCCCCTGCGCGCGCCTGATCGCCAATCGGCGCGGCGCCCACACCGCCGCGATTTCCGGCCGGCACGTGCTGGGCGGCGGCGTCTATATATCGGGCGGGGCGGTGTTCGACGCGCTTGGGTCCAAAGCGGTCCGGGCCGGCGCCGTGGCGGCGTTCGCACCAAGGGAGGCTGTCGCCGCCGGCTACGCCCTGGCGCGCCGTCTGGGCGTCGGCGCCGAAGCCGCCGCGCGCGCGCTCAAGGACTGGCCAGGCGCGCCGGGCTTTGGCCGCCGCGTGCTGGATTTCGGCCCCGTAAGCCTTGTGGACTGGAGCGCGGCGCGCACCCCGGCCGGCGCCGTGGACGTGCTGTCCTCATCCGCGCCCTCGGTCTGGGTCGCGGGCCCGGCGCTGGACGCCCACGCCGGCGATCTTCTGGCCGAGGCGGGCGGCGTAGTGCGCGCGGTCCACCTGGTCACCGACCGGGGACGCGCCGCCCGCGCGCTGAAAAAATCGGTCCCGTGCACGGTCCACCGCACCCTGGCCGCCGCCATCGCCCACGCCGCCCATGACGCCTTGAAGCCTGACGCACTCAAACAGCGGGCGGGCGGCTGCACGCTCGTTTACGCTCCGGGAAGCGTTTCAGGCGAAAGCTCGCAAAGCTTCGAAGCGGCGGCGAACGCGCTGTTGTCTCGAGCGCTCAAAGGAGACGCCGCATGAGCCGTCCCGCCCGCCGCGCCAGCCTCTGGAGCGGGATCGACCGTCCGATCCTGGTGATCCTGATCCTTTTGATGGTGATCGGAATCGTCCTGTCTTTCGCGGCGAGCCCTGCGGTGTCCAGCGCCGTGGACCCCTGGCATTATCTGAAGAAGCAGCTCGTGTTTTCCGTGTTGTCGCTCCTGGTGATCGCAGTCACTGCGGCGCTCTCGCCAACGGGGGTGCGGCGCATGGCAGGCCTGGCGCTCGCGGCGAGCCTGGTCTTGCTGATGGCGGTGGTGGTCGTCGGCCATGAAGTGAACGGCGCGACGCGCTGGATCCGGGTCGCAGGCTTCTCCATCCAGCCCAGCGAGATCTTCAAGCCGGCCTTCGTGGTGTTCATCGCCTGGCTGTTCGCCGAGGAGGGTCGCGGCGCGCCGGCGCCCGGACGCCTTATCGCCCTCGGCCTCTATGTGATCGCCGCGGGCCTCATGATGAAGCAGCCCGATTTTGGACAGACCGTGCTCACCTCGCTGGTGTTCGGAGCGATGCTGTGGGCGAGCGGGCTGTCGTGGCGGCACACCACGGCGCTGGCCGGGATCGGCGCCGCCGGCGCCGGCGCCGCCATTGCGGTCTTTCCCCACATCCGCCACCGCCTGATCGATTTTGTGACGCCCACCAACGAAGCCGCCCGCACCCAGACAGACATCGCCATCGACGCCATTGCGCGCGGCGGCGTGTGGGGCGCCGGGCCGGGCGAGGGCGAGATCAAGCACATCCTGCCCGAGGCCAACACCGACTTCGTGTTCTCGGTGGCCGCCGAGGAATTCGGCCTCATCGCCTCGCTGGCGATTATCGGGCTATATGCGCTTCTGTTCGCGCGCGCCTGGATGCTGGCCATGCGCCTCTCCGATCCCTTCCAGCAGATGGCCACGGCGGGCCTCGCCCTCTTGTTCGGGCTTCAGGCGCTGGTGAACATCGCGGTGAATCTTGATATCGCCCCGCCGACGGGCATGACGCTGCCCTTCATCTCCTATGGCGGATCATCCATGATGGCTCTTGCGTTCTCAGCAGGATTGCTGCTGGCGCTGACCCGGCGCCGCCCGGGCGCCTACACCGCTCTGGCCCGCCCCGCCGCCGCCTGAAGGATCCACCATGGCCAAGCGCTTGCTGATCGCCGCCGGAGGCACCGGCGGGCATATGTTTCCCGCGCGCGCCGCCGCTGACGCCCTGATCGCCCGCGGATGGCAGGTGCAGCTGGTGACAGATGCGCGCGGCGCGCGCCACGCCGCCGGCTTTCCCGGCGCGCCGGTGAAGGTGATCGAGGCCTCCAGCCCATTCGGGAAGAACCCGGTGAAACTGCCGGGCGCGTTGATCAAGCTGGGAACAGGCCTGGGCCAGTCTCGCAAGCTCATGGACGAGTTCAAGCCCGACGTGGTGGCCGGGTTCGGCGGCTATCCCGCGTTTCCGGCCCTGGCTGCGGCGCGCCTTGCCGGCATTCCCTTCGTCATTCACGAGCAGAACGCGGTGCTGGGCCGGGTGAACCGGGTGTTCGCGCGCGGCGCGGCGGCGGTGGCGTCGGGTTTCGAGCGCCTGGACCGGGTGAGCCCGCGCGCCCTGCATATCGTCACCGGCAATCCGGTGCGCGCCTCGATCCTCAGCGCCTGCGCGGCGCCATACCTGGCGCCGGCGCCCAGCGGTGAGATCCGGCTTCTGGTGCTGGGCGGCAGTCTGGGCGCGCGCATCCTGTCCACCGTCGTGCCGGCTGCGATCGCAAAGCTGCCTGAGGATCTGCGCGCCCGCCTCAAAATCACCCAGCAGGCCCGCGAAGAGGATATCGATCAGGTACGCGCCACCTATGAGGCGGCGGGCGTCGAGGCGACGCTTTCGCCCTTCTTTGAAGACATGGGCGCGCTTTACGCCGACGCCCATCTCGTGATCTCGCGCGCCGGCGCCAGCTCGGTGAGCGAGATCGCCGCCACGGGGCGTCCGGCCATCTTCGTGCCGCTGGCCATCGCCATGGATGATCACCAGACCGCCAACGCCCACGCGCTGATGCGAGAGGGCGCCGCGGAGAGCGTGGCCGAGCGCGACCTGACGCCGGAGCGCCTGTGTGAGCATCTTGCAAGACTGCTGAGCGACGGCGAAGCTTTGCAGAAGCGCGCCGAAGCCACGCGGGCGCTGGGAAAACCCGACGCCCATGACCGCCTCGCCGATTTGATCGAAACTGTTTCGGAGACCTGACTTTCATGCCGCCCATCGACCTCGCTGCGTCCGTCGCCCCTGTTCATTTTGTCGGTATCGGCGGCATCGGCATGAGCGGCATCGCCGAAGTGATGCTCAATCTGGGCTATTCGGTCACCGGCTCCGACATCAAGGACAGCCCCAATGTCCAGCGCCTGCGCGACAAGGGCGCGGTCATTCATATCGGTCACACGGCGCAGAACGTGACCGGGGTCGGCGCGCTGGTGGTCTCCAGCGCGGTGAAGCGCGACAATCCCGAGCTGGTGGCGGCGCGCGAGCGCCGCATCCCCGTGGTGCGCCGCGCCGAAATGCTCGCCGAGCTCATGCGTCTGAAACACGCCGTCGCCGTGGCCGGCACCCACGGCAAGACCACCACCACAAGCCTTGTGGCCGCCCTGATGGATGCGGCCGGATTCGACCCCACGGTGATCAATGGCGGCATCATCTCCGCCTATGGCTCCAACGCCAAGATGGGCGAGGGCGAGTGGATGGTGGTGGAGGCCGACGAAAGCGACGGCTCCTTCCTCAAATTGCGCGGCAGCGTCGGGATCATCACCAATATCGATCCCGAGCACATGGAGCATTACGGCAGCTTTGACGCCCTGAAGGACGCCTTCGACCAGTTCGTGCACAACCTGCCTTTCTACGGCTTTGCGGTTTTGTGCATCGACCATCCCGAAGTGCAGGCGCTGGCCGCGCGCATAGAGGACCGGCGCGTCATCACCTATGGCGTCTCGCCCCAGGCTGATGTGCGCATCGTGCGCCTCACCATGGACCCCGGCGGCGCCGGCTTTGATCTGATGTTCCAGAACCGCGAGGGAGAGCCGGAGGTCTGGCGCGGCCTTGGCCTGCCCATGATGGGCGAGCACAACGTGCTGAACGCCGCCGGCGCGATCGCCGTGGTGGAGGCGCTGGGCGGGCAGGAGGCGGAGATCCGCCGGGGCCTGGCCGGCTTCTCCGGGGTGAAGCGGCGCTTCACCATCACCGGCGTCACCAACGGCGTGACGGTGGTGGACGATTACGGCCACCATCCCGTCGAGATCGCCGCAGTGCTGAAAGCCGCGCGCCAGCGCGCCGGCGCCGGCAAGGTGATCGCCGTGGTTCAGCCTCACCGCTACACGCGCCTGCACGCTCTGTTTGAAGAGTTCTGCACCTGTTTCAACGACGCCGACAGCGTGCTGGTGGCGCCGGTCTATGAGGCCGGGGAAGACCCGATCGAGGGCGCCGATCAGGCGAGCCTCGTCCATGGCCTTATCCGCCACGGCCACCGCGATGCGATTCCCACCACCCGCGAGACCGCGCCGGAGGATCTGGTGGGCCGGGTGGCCCCCGGCGACGTGGTGCTGTGCCTTGGCGCCGGCGACATCACCGCCTGGGCCGCCGACCTGCCCGGGCGCCTGGAGGGGAAAATCTGAGGGCTTAAGGCCCCGGAGAGTCCCTGAAGTTCGAGAAAGACCTCGCCGTCCATGTCCTTCCCCTCACTCACCCACCGCCTGCCCGATGTTCGCGGCAAGTATCTGGAGAACGCGCTTCTGAGCGAGATCTCCTGGCTGCGCGTGGGCGGCCCGGCGCAGGTGTTGTACATGCCCGCCGACGAGGCGGATCTGGCGCGCTTTCTCGCCGAGACGCCGCGCGACATCGAGGTGCGCGTCATCGGCGCGGTGTCCAACACGCTGGTGCGCGACGGCGGGCTGCCCGGCGTCACGATCAAGCTGACGCCCGCGTTCGGGCAGGTGGAGATCGAGGACGGCGCGAAAGTGCGCGCCGGCGCCGCCGCGCTGGACAGGATGGTCGCCCGCAAGGCGGCCAAAGCCGGGGTCGGCGGGCTGGAGTTCTTCGTGGGCGTGCCCGGCACGATCGGCGGGGCGCTGGTGATGAACGCCGGGTGCTACGGGACGGAGACCTGCGACCGGCTCATCGAAGCGGTGGCGCTGGACCGTCAGGGGCGCCGCCAGATCGTGCCGCTTGCGCGCTTTGGGTATGCCTACCGCCACAGCGACATCGAAGAAGACTGGATTTTTACGCAGGCTCTGTTTCAGGGCGAGGCGGATGATCCCGCCGCCGTCACCGCCCGCATGGACGAGATCACGCAGCGCCGCGAAGCGTCCCAGCCGATCCGCGAGAAGACGTCAGGGTCCACCTTCAAGAACCCTGATCCTGCCGTAAGCGGCGGCCGCTCGGCCTGGCAGCTGGTGGATGCGGCGGGCTGGCGCGGCAAGCCGGTGGGCGGCGCGCGGTTTTCCGAGCAGCATTCCAATTTCCTGATCAATGACGGCAGCGCCACCGCCGCCGATCTGGAGACGCTTGGCGAGGCCGTGCGCGCGGACGTGAAAGAAAAATTCGGCGTTGACCTTCACTGGGAAGTGCGCCGCGTGGGAGAGCCCGTCCATGGCTAAAAAGATCGCCGTTCTTTTAGGCGGACTGTCTTCCGAGCGGGAAGTGTCTCTGGTCTCCGGTCGCAAATGTGCTGAGGCGCTGCGGTCCAAAGGTCACGAGGTGGTGGAGATCGATCCCGCCCATGAGCATTGGCCCGAGCAGATCAAGAAGGCGGCGCCGGATCTGGCGTTCAACGCGCTCCACGGCGAGTGGGGCGAGGACGGGCGCATTCAGGGCGTGCTGGAATATCTGCGCCTGCCCTACACCCATTCCGGGGTGCTGGCCTCGGCGCTGGCCATGGACAAGCAGCGCGCCAAGGGCGTGCTGGAGTCCGCCGGAGTGCGCTGCCCAAAGGGCCTTATCGTCAACCGGTTCGAGGCGGCGAAGACCCATCTCATGGACCCGCCTTATGTGGCCAAACCCAATGCTGAAGGCAGCTCGGTGGGGGTGCTGATCGTGAAGGCCGGCGCCAACCGGCCGCCGGAGGTGCTGGGGTCGAACGACTGGCCCTATGGCGATGAGATCCTGATCGAGACCTTCATCCCCGGCCGCGAGCTCACCACCGCGGTGCTGGGCGATCGGGCGCTGGGCGTGACGGAGATCACGCCGAAAACTGCGTTCTACGACTATGAATCCAAATATTCCGACGGCGGCTCGGTGCACCAGATTCCCGCCGATATTCCCCGCGATATCGAGCAATACTGTCTGGATGCGGCGCTGAAAGCCCATCAGGTCATCGGCTGCCGCGGTCTGACGCGGTCTGATTTCCGCTATGATCCTGAAACCGGCAAGGTTTGGTTACTCGAAATTAATACCCAACCGGGCATGACTCCGACATCGCTCGCGCCTGAACAGGCGGCTTATTGCGGGATCTCGTTTGCGGATCTCGTCGAGTGGATGGCGGAGGACGCGTCTTGTCTAAGGTAGGGCGCGCCGGCGTTCGCGACTCTACCAAAGGCGCAGGCTCCCGGCGCAAGGCAAAGCCGAAAAATCAACCCGGCGCCAACAAGGCGGCGAACTGGGCGGCTGCGCAGGTGCGCGCGGCGCGCAATCGCGCCAGCTACGCCCTGCGTCTGGGTGCGCTGACCGCCTGTCTTCTGTTCGTGCTCGCGCTGGGCGTGCTGGCGGTGCTGGGCCGGCTCGATGATGCCGGAGGATCGGTCATGGCCGCCGGCGAGCGCCAGCTCACGCGGGCGGGCTACACCGTCACCTGGCTGGATGTTTCCGGCGCGAACCGCCTGGACGCCGCCACGATCGCCAGCCTCATCGGCGCCGAAGACGGAGCCGGGCTGGCCGAGATCAATCTCACTGAAGCCCAGGCCGTTCTGGAATCGCAAAGCTGGATCAAATCGGCTGAGGTGCTGCGCCTGTGGCCGGACCGGATCGCGGTGCTGATCACCGAGCGTGCGCCCGCGGCGCTATGGCAGCTGGACGGCGAGCACCGGGTCATCGACGCCGACGGGGTGGTGATCGAGGCGGCTGATCCGGCCGAGTTCACCACGCTCCCGCGCGTTGTGGGCGTCGGCGCCAACACCGGCGCCGCGCGCATCACCGCGCTGATCGCCCGCCACCCCGAAATCGCCTCGCGGACCACCCATGTCATCAAGGTGGGTGAGCGGCGCTGGTCGCTGCGTCTTGAGCAGGGCGGCGAAGTGCTGCTGCCCGAAGACGATCCGGCCGGCGCGCTGGCCATGCTCGCCGCGCTCCACGATGAGCGCGCGGTGCTCGACTATGACGTGCAGTTTCTCGATTTACGCAATGACGGCGAGATAGTGATCCGGCCCTGGCCGGACCGCGCGCAAAACGCCGAACGCACCGCCGGGCGAGGGGCCTGATCCCATGGGCATGATGAGCGTTTTCAAGTCCAAGGCCGAGGCGCCGGCCGCATCGCGCAAGCCCGGCGTGTTCGCGGCGCTGGATATCGGCGCGGCCAAGACGATCTGCTTCATCGCCAAGACCGAACAGACGCTCGCCGGGCTTCGCCCGCGCGTCATCGGCGTCGGCCATCAGTCCACTCGCGGCATGCGCGCCGGCGCAGTGGTGGACATGGAGGCCGCGGCTGAAAGCATCCGCGTGGCGGTGGAGAACGCCGAGCGCATGGCCGGGCACACCGTAACCGAGGTGATGCTCGCCGCGTCGGCCGGCGCGCCGGCGTCCTCGCGCATCGCGGTGGACATGGACATCGCCGACAGCGAGGTCACAGACCGCGATCTGCGCAAGATCTTGAGCTCGGCCCTGCGTGAACATTACGAGCCAGGACGGGTGATCCTGCACGCCCTGCCCCTGTCCTGGCGGGTGGACGGCCATCGCGGCGTGAAAGATCCGCGCGGCATGTTCGGCACGGCTTTGGGCGTCGATCTGCACGTGGTCAGCGCGGCGTCCGAGCCGCTGCAGAACCTCATCGCCTGCGTGGAGCGCTGCCAGCTTTCGGTGGCCGGTGTCGCCGCCACGCCCTACGCCTCGGGTCTCGCCGCACTGTCGCCCGACGAGATGGAGCTGGGCGCGCTGCTCATCGATATGGGCGCGCACACCACGACGCTGTCGGTGTTCGCCGAGGGCGCGTTGCAGCATGTGGACGCGCTGCCTGTGGGCGGCGCCCATGTGACCAGCGACATCGCCCGCGGGCTGCAGACGCCGATCACCGCCGCCGAGCGCATCAAGGCGCTCTATGGCTGCGCGCTGGACAGTCCCGACGACGATCAGGTGATGATCGAGACCCCGCCCGTGGCCGGCGGCCAGCAGATGATCCAGCAGCCGCGCGCGCTCCTGAACGCCATCATCCGCCCGCGCCTTGAAGAGATTTTCGAGCTTCTGCGCGACCGCCTGGAAGCAGCCGGTGCGGACCGGGCCGCCGGCCGGCGCCTGGTGCTCACCGGCGGCGCCTCGCAGCTGCCCGGCACGGCGGAGCTGGCTGCGCGGGTTCTGGGCAAATCAGCGCGCATCGGCCGGCCCGAGCATCTGTCAGGTCTCGGCGACGCGGTGGCCGGTCCCGGCTTCTCGGCGTGCGCCGGGATGATCCATCGCTGCGTCAGCGGCCCCGTGGAGGCGATTTCCGGTCCGCCGCGCTTCATCCAGACCGGCCCGCGCCGTCGCACCACCCTGCCGGGTGAGCGCGGCCCCAGGGCCGTCCTGCGCTGGTTCGCAGAGAGCTTTTAGACCCTCACGCCTCCCAGCGCTTGACTTCGTCGCTCAAAAACTCGCTGAAGGCCGCGATGCGGCGCGAGCCGCGCAGCTCCTGGGGGTATAGCATGTAGACCTCGAACGGGGGCCCGGCCTCATCGGGCAGGACCCGCTGGAGCCGGTCATTCTCGCGGGCCACATAGTCGGGCAGGCCGGCCATCCCAAGACCGGCCTCGCACGCCTTCATCATGCCGTTGATCGTGTTCGCCTCGATCACCGGCTCGCGCGGCTTGTCGCCGGGTTTCAGGCCCAGGACGAGCGGCCAGTTCAGATTGGGGATCGGCGCCAGGTGCCTTGGGCCGTAGGCGACGAAGTCATGGCGACCCAGATCGGTCACGCCCGCCGGTTCGCCCATGCGCGCCAGATAGGGCTGGCTGGCGTAGAGGTGCTGGTCCACCTGCATCAGCTTTTTCTGGATCACGTCATTTTGGGTCGCCGCCCATGGCCGGATCGCCAGGTCCGCCTCCAGATTGGCGATGTCCAACTCGTGGTCCACCAGCAAAAGCCGGATGCGGATCTGGGGAAATTGCTCGCGAAAACGGGTCAGGCGCGGAGCCAGCCAGATGGCGCCCAGCGCCGTCGGCGCGGTGACGCGCAGGAGGCCCGTGGGCTCGTCGCGAATGTCCTGCAGATGGGCTTCAGCCAGGGCGATCTTGGCGGC
Source organism: Apolloniradiicaulis salifontis (assembly GCF_053756655.1). Taxonomy (NCBI): domain Bacteria; kingdom Pseudomonadati; phylum Pseudomonadota; class Alphaproteobacteria; order Maricaulales; family Maricaulaceae; genus Apolloniradiicaulis; species Apolloniradiicaulis salifontis. Next base: position 2,132,772 of record NZ_CM132387.1, on the reverse strand, counting down.
GACTTCGGCGGAAGCGGTGAACAGTACCCGGCCCGGCTCGGTGAGCAACAGCCCGCGGGTATGGCGGTGAAACAGCTTGGCGCCCAGCTCACCTTCCAGCGCCGAGATCTGCCGGCTCACCGCAGACTGGGACAGGTTCAGCAATTCCGCCGCGCCGGTGAGCGATCCCGCCTCGGCGGCGGCGTGGAAGGTTTTCAGCTTGTCCCAGTCCATGAAGAATTCGAATCCGTTCCAAGCCCACCAATGGGTTTCAGTATGGGGGCGGCGGATGCAAATTGCGAGGTTGAAGCGAACGCGCGTTTCAGAGCCGAGGGCTATAGCCGCACGGTCATCCCGTCCGCCAGCGAGTTGCGATAGGCGCGCCAGGCCGGGATCAGGCCCAGCACGGCTGCGGCGAGGGTGACCAGCGCGATGATCGCCAGATCGTAGAGACCGGGCGCAAGGCCCGGCAGCAACAGCCCGAAGCGCGCCTCGATCAGGGGCGCTCCGACGGCGAGCCCGCCATAGGTCAGCCCGGTTCCGATCACGGCGCCCGCCAGGGCCAGAAGCGCGCTTTCGGCCACCAGAAGCACGAAGATCTGGTGCGGGCGAGCGCCAAGGGCGCGCAGGATCGCCATTTCGCGCCGGCGCTCATTCAGGCTGGTGAGGATCGCGGTGAGGATCGACACCAGCCCCACCAGCACCACAAAGGCCGCCACGGCCGACAGCGTGCGCTCCGCCGCGCCCACCACGCTCCACAGCTGAGCCAGCGCCACGCCCGGCAAAACCGCCTGCAGCGGTTCGTCCGGATAGGTGTTCACCTGACGCTGCAGGCGCAGCGCGGCCACCGGGCTCGTCAGCCCCACATAAAAGGCCGTGATGGACTCCGGCGACAGGTCGCGGGACCGCAGCTCTTCCGGGCTGAGGCTGGTTCCCGCGCCCGTGGCGCCTTCAAGATGGATCGCCTCGATGGCTTCCAGGCCCACAAAGACCGAGCGGTCCAGGGGCGTGCCGGTGGGCTCAAGCACGCCGGTGAGGGTGAAGGGGTTGTTGTCGTGCTCGATAAAGCTCACCGAGCCCATGCCATGGGCGACGATGATCTCGTCTCCCGCCTCATAGCCCAGCTCGCGCGCCACTTCCGCGCCCGCCACCGCGCCGAACAGATCATCGAACGGGCCGCCCTGGGCAAAGCGCACCGGGCGCCCGTCGCCATACTGATAATGCTCGAAATACGCCGGGGTCGTGCCCACCACGCGGTACCCGCGATGGGAATCGCCAAGGCTCACCGGCACGGTCCACGCCACGCCGGGCGCGCCGGCCACGCTCTGATAGCTGTCCCAGGTGATGTTGTTGGTGGCGTCGCCGATATGAAACACCGAGTAGAGCAGGAGATTGACCGGGCTGGAGCGCGCCCCGACGATCAGGTCCACCCCGGAGATGGTGTTTTCAAAGCTGGCGCGCGCGCCATGGCGGACTTTTTCCACGCCCAGAAACAGCGTCACCGAGATCGCCACGGTGAGGATGGTCAAAAGCGCCGTACCCGCCCGGTTGGAGATCGAGCGCACCGCCAGGGAGAGGATTGGGAAACGCGAACTCACGCCGGCGCTCCTGCGGCGCCGGCGCGCGCCGTGTTCAGCTCCGACAGGTCCAGCGCCCGGTCAAAATGGCCCGCCAGCCCGCCGTCATGACTGACAAAGAGGAGCGCGGCGCCGCTGGCTTCGCATTCTTCCTTCAAAAGGGCGATGAAGCTGTCCCGGCTGTCGGCGTCCAGGGCGCTGGTGGGCTCGTCGGCCAGGATCAGCCCGGGCCCGCCGATAAGCGCGCGCGCTGCGGCGACGCGCTGTTGCTGGCCCACTGAAAGTTCGGCGGCGCGCCGGCTCCAGACGTCCGCGGTGTCCAGGCCCAGCCGGGACAGAAGGCGGCGCGCTTCGGTGTCAGCGCCGCCGGCCGCCTGCGCCGCCGTGGCGCGGGCGGCGGAGAACCGGCAGGGCAGGGTGACGTTGGCGCCCACCGGCAGATAGGGCAGGAGGTTGAACATCTGGAAGATCACGCCGAGATGGGCGGCGCGGAACCGGTCGCGGTCCGGCGCCGACAGATCGGTGAGGGATGTACCCAGAACGTGAAGCGAGCCGGAGTCCGGCTGTAGCACGCCGGCGATAAGGCCTAGTAGCGTCGACTTGCCCGATCCGCTCGCGCCCTTGAGAAACACCCGCTCGCCGCGTTTCAGCTCGAAACGCCTGATGTCTATGACCGGCGCCGCACCCTTGCCGTAAGCGAAGTGCACACCGTCAAGCTCAAGAGCGGTCGAAGCGTCTGTCATGGAAGCGATGTACTCCGGCCCGGTGTCGCGGCCAAGCCCGCCCTACGCCGCGTCGGTGGCCTTCTCGGCGTCTTCTTCCCCCTTCACGCCTTCGGTCTTGCTCTCGTCGGGGCCGTTCATCGTCGCGCTCTGCTCGGCGAGCCAGCGCTCGGCCTCAAGCGCCGCCATGCAGCCCATTCCGGCCGCCGTGACGGCCTGGCGGTACTTGTCGTCGGTGACGTCGCCGGCGGCGAACACGCCGGGGATGGAGGTGGCGGTGGAGTCAGGCCGGGTAACGAGATAATCGCCCGTCTTGGTCTCCAGCTGGTCCTTGAACAATTCGGTGGCCGGGGCATGGCCGATGGCGATGAACACGCCGTCGGCGGGGCGCTGCGAAATCTCGCCGGTCTTCAAATTCTTCAGGCGCACGCCGGTGACGCCCTTCACCGGCTTGTCCTCGCCGGTGACCTCTTCCAGCGCGCTGTCCCAGACCACTTCGATCTTGGGATGGTTGAACAGGCGGTCCTGCATGATCTTCTCGGCGCGAAGCGCGTCGCGGCGGTGGACCAGCGTCACCTTGCTGGCGAAATTGGTGAGGAAGAGCGCCTCCTCCACGGCGGTGTTGCCGCCGCCGACCACCACGACCTCTTTCTCGCGGTAGAAAAACCCGTCGCAGGTGGCGCACGCCGACACGCCAAAGCCCTGATAGGCCTGCTCGCTTTCAAGGCCGAGCCATTTGGCGCTGGCGCCGGTGGCGATGACCACCGCGTCGGCGGTGTAGATCGTCCCGCTATCACCCTTCATCGTGAAGGGGCGCTTGGAGAAATCGGTCTCCACCACCAGATCGTCGGCGAAATCGGTGCCCACATGTCCGGCCTGAGCGCGCATCTGCTCCATCAGCCAGGGGCCCTGGATGACGTCGGCAAAGCCGGGATAATTCTCCACATCGGTGGTGATGGTCAGCTGACCGCCGGGCTGCATGCCCGAGATCAGAAGCGGCTTCAGCATGGCGCGCGCGGCGTAAATGGCGGCGGTGTAGCCGGCCGCGCCCGATCCGATGATGACAAGCTTGGCGTGGCGGGTCTCGGCCATGGTGTGTCCTTTATGGGTCGAAGCGCAGCGTGCAGGTGCGCGCATCAAAACGTGAGTCGGGCGCGCGTGCAGCCGCGCCGGGTCCGACGCTAAACCTCGGTCTTCGAGGCGAGGATTTCAAGCACGCGTGACGCGGCTCTCGCGGTTTCGTCAAGCCGGGGATAATCCCAGCTCCGCAGCGTTCCAAGCCAGGGGCGCAGTGCGCCATGACCCTCCAGCCCGGCGTAAAGCTCTCGGAACTTGCCAGGGCTGCCGTCGACGCCAAGCTTGAACACCGGCGCACCGGTGGCCGCGGCCTCGGTGAGCATGTTGGTGGAATCTTCGGTGACGAAGATGAAATCGGCGCCCGCGAGGAAGGCGAAATACGGGTTCGCGCCGTCGCCCTGGTGCAGCCAGACATCGGTTTGGCCCGCATAGCGCTCTGCAAGCGCGCGGGAGAGGCGTGGCGGCGTGCGCCGGCTTGTGGTGATCATGAGCGACAGGCCCATCTGGCGCACCTGCTCGATCCGGCCCAGCAGGTAATCGCAGGCGGGTGTTGAAAACCGGTGGTGCTTGCTGTCGCCGCCGATGAGAAATGCGGCGCGCGGGCCGGGCAGGCGGGCGAGCTCGGCGCTGAAGCTGTCCTTCGCCTCACCCAGGCGGTCGGCGTGGATGCGGTTCGGCGAGCCCAGAATGGGCAGCACATTGCGTCCGGAAAGCCTGTCGTGACGCGGCGGCACGATCAGGTCGAACACCTCGTGATGGGTGCGCGGATCCTGAACATAGACCATCACGGCTTTGGGATGGGCGCGCCGGAAGCCCGGCGCCGCCTTCACTGCGGCGCGGCCGCAGCCGATCCACAGATCCGGCGCGATGGGTCCGGGGTCCGGCGGATCGCCGCCCTTGTCCAGATGGATCGCAAGGACGCGCACCGGGCGCACGCGCGCCACGGCCTCGGCCAGACCCAGGGCCTGGTTTTCGATGCCGCGCCGCCCGTCGGACACCACGAAACAGGAGAGGTCTCTCATGCCCGCCATGGTGAGCGAGGGGGCGCCGGGGTCAAGAGCGCGCGGCGTTCCGCCAGCAAAAACGCCGGAGCAAGGCTCCGGCGCCGAACCATGTCGTGAGGCGGACGCACGGTGCGCCTATATCCAGACGACCTTGAGGATCTCGTAGCTCTTGGTGCCGCCGGGGGCGGTCACCTCGACCACGTCGCCGGGCTCCTTGTTGATCATCGCGCGGGCGATGGGCGAGGAGAGGGAGATCTTGCCCGAACGCACGTCCGCCTCATCGTCGCCGACGATCTTGTAGGTGCTCTCGGTCTCGGTGTCCTCGTCGATAATGGTCACCGTGGCGCCGAACTTGACCTGGTCGCCGGACATCTTGGAGGTGTCGATCACCTGGGCTCTTGCGAGCTTGTCCTCGATCTCCGACAGGCGGCCTTCAATCCAGCCCTGACGGTCCTTGGCCGCATGATATTCGGCGTTCTCGCTCAAATCGCCGTGCTCACGCGCCTCCGAGATCGCCTGGATCACGGCGGGACGCTCCACGGATTTCAAGTGCCTGAATTCTTCGTCGAGCGCTCGATGGCCCTCGGCGGTCATGGGAATCTTCTGCATGGGTGTACTGTTCTCGCGTCCTAAACACGCATTTACGACCGACCGTTTGAATCATTTCAGCCGGGCGCGGAGTCCTTACGATATGACTGGAGCGAGCGCGGTTCAAGTTGGCCGGCGTCGATTGCAGCAATAGACTTCACCGCGGCGCGTGCGGCGCTGGCCGTCGTATAGCACGGAACCCGCATTTCCAGGGCCGTTCTGCGGATCGTATAGCTGTCGGAAAGCGAGCGTGCGCCCTCGGTCGTATTGAACACCAGCTGGACCTCTCCGTTCTTGATCGCGTCCACGATATGGGGCCGGCCTTCAAACACCTTGTTGACGCGGCGGACGGTCACGCCGGCGTCTTCCAGCGTCTTTGCGGTGCCGCCGGTGGCCAGGATTTCAAGGCCCATGCCGGTGAGCGTGCGGCAGGAGTCGATCATCGCGGCCTTGTCGGAATCTTTCAGGGACACGAACACCGCGCCGGTGCGCGGCAAATTCACCCCGGCGCCCAGCTGGGCCTTGGCGAAGGCGGCTTCAAACCGGGTGTCGATGCCCATCACCTCGCCGGTGGAGCGCATTTCCGGGCCGAGCACGGGATCGACGCCCGGGAATTTGGCGAAAGGCATGACCGCCTCTTTCACCGCGATATGGCCGGGCACGTCGGACGGGGTCTCGATATCGGCCAGCTTTGCGCCGGCCATGACCTGAGCGGCGATTCTCGCCACCGGCGCGCCGATGGCCTTGGCCACGAACGGCACGGTGCGGCTGGCGCGCGGGTTCACCTCAAGAAGGTAGATGTCCTCGCCCTTCACCGCGAACTGCACGTTCATCAGGCCCTTCACGCCGATGGCCTTGGCCAGCGCTTCGGTCTGGCTGCGCAGCTCGTTCACGATGGCCGGAGATAGCGAGTGGGGCGGCAGCGAGCACGCGCTGTCGCCCGAATGCACGCCGGCTTCCTCGATATGCTCCATCACGCCTGCGATCCAGACGTCGTCGCCGTCGCACACCGCGTCCACGTCCACTTCCGCGGCGTCGGAGAGATAGCGATCAAGCAGAAGCGGCGCCTTGCCGGAGACATGGACCGCCTCACGGATATAGCGCTCGAAGCTTTCCTGCTCGCGCACGATCTCCATGCCGCGCCCGCCCAGAACGTGGCTGGGGCGCAGCACCAGCGGGAAGCCCAGCTGTTTTGCGGCCACCGCGGCCTCGGCCTCGGAGCGGGCGATGGCGTTGGGCGGTTGCTTCAGGCCCAGATCGTCCAGCAGCGCCTTGAAGCGCTCGCGGTCTTCGGCCAGATCGATGGCGTCCGGCGCGGTGCCCAGGATCGGAACGCCCGCAGCCTCAAGACCGGCGGCGAGTTTCAGCGGCGTCTGTCCGCCATATTGCACCACCACGCCAAGAAGCTCGCCGGACCGGCGCTCGACCTCGATGAGCTCCAGCACGTCCTCCAGGGTCAGCGGCTCGAAATACAGCCGGTCGGCGGTGTCATAGTCGGTGGAGACGGTTTCGGGATTGCAGTTCACCATGATGGACTCGATGTCCATGTCGGCGAACGCGAAAGCGGCGTGGCAGCAGCAATAGTCAAACTCGATGCCCTGGCCGATCCGGTTGGGACCGCCGCCCAGAATGATCGCCTTTTTGCGGCCCGTGGGCATGGATTCGTCGTGTCCGCCCGGCTCGTAGGTGGAGTACATGTAGGGCGTCGCCGCCTCGAACTCCGCCGCGCAGGTGTCCACGCGCTTGAACACCGGACGCACGCCGAGGCGCCAGCGCAGGGCGCGCACCCCGTCCTCGTCGGTGTTGGAGAGCATGGCCAGGCGCGCGTCGGAGAAGCCCATGGACTTCAGCGTGAACAGGCCGTTCGCATCGGTGGGCAGCCCAAGCATGCGCACCTGCTCTTCTGCGATCACGATCTCTTCGATCTGGCGCAGGAACCAGGGCTCGTAAGAGCACGCCTGGTGCACGTCCTCCACTGTGAGGCCCTCGCGGAAGGCCTGGGCGATGACGCGCAGACGGTCCGGCGTCGGCTGGGAGAGCGAGGCCATCACCGCGGTGCGCCGCCCGGCCTGATCCTCGGCGGCGTCAAGGCCTTCAATGGCGATTTCGTCAAAGCCGGAAAGCCCGGTCTCCAGGCTGCGCAGGGCCTTCTGGACCGATTCCTGGAAGGTGCGGCCCATGGCCATCGCCTCGCCCACCGACTTCATGGAGGTGGTGAGGCTCGCCTTGGCGCCGGGATATTTTTCAAACGCAAAGCGCGGAATCTTGGTGACCACGTAATCAATGGTCGGTTCAAAGCTGGCCGGCGTGGCGCCGCCGGTGATGTCGTTGTCGATTTCGTCCAGCGTGTAGCCCACGGCGAGCTTGGCCGCGACCTTGGCGATGGGGAAACCGGTGGCCTTGGACGCCAGCGCCGAGGAGCGCGACACGCGCGGGTTCATCTCGATGACCACCATGCGCCCGTCCGTGGGGTCCACGGCGAACTGCACGTTGGAGCCGCCGGTCTCCACCCCGATCTCGCGCAGGACCGCGATCGAGGCTGACCGCATGCGCTGATATTCCTTGTCGGTGAGGGTGAGCGCGGGCGCCACGGTGATGGAGTCGCCGGTGTGCACGCCCATGGGGTCGATATTCTCGATGGAGCAGACGATGATGCAGTTGTCGTTTTTGTCGCGCACCACCTCCATCTCGTATTCTTTCCAGCCGAGCACGCTCTCCTCGATGAGCACCTCGTTGACCGGCGAGTTGTAGAGGCCCGAGGCGACGATCTCGCGGAATTCCTCGATATTATAGGCGATGCCGCCGCCGGTGCCGCCCATGGTGAAGGAGGGCCGGATCACGGCCGGCAGGCCCAGCTCGGTGAGCACGGCCTCGGCCTCGGCCATGGTGTTCACCGAACGCGAGATCGGGCTCTCCAGCCCGATGGAGTCCATGGCGACGCGGAAGCGCTCGCGGTTTTCCGCCTTGTCGATGACGTCTGCGCGCGCGCCGATCATCTCCACGCCGAACAGGTCCAGCACGCCGCGGCGATCCAGCTCCAGCGCGCAATTGAGCGCGGTCTGGCCGCCCATGGTGGGAAGCAGCGCGTCGGGGCGCTCCTTCTCGATCACCTTGGCGACCATTTCCGGCGTGATCGGCTCCACATAGGTGGCGTCGGCGAGATCCGGATCGGTCATGATCGTGGCCGGGTTGGAGTTCACCAGGATCACCCGGTAGCCCTCTTCCTTGAGGGCCTTCACCGCTTGCACCCCGGAGTAATCGAACTCGCAGGCCTGCCCGATGACGATGGGCCCCGCCCCGATGATCAGAATCGATTTGATGTCGGTGCGCTTGGGCATGGGGGCGGACTCTCTTGTCTTTGCGCGCGCAAACGCCCGGCCGGAGGAAGAAGCTCCGGACAGGGACTGCACGACGATGAACGCTGAAACCCGTCTCTAACGCGTGGGAGCGGGTTTGGCGAGAGGAGAGTCAGGGGCGGGGCGGCTGGCGTAAGGGGCTCGTCGCGGCTCGCTTTACTGGGCTCGTCCTCGGACATCGAAGCGGCGGTCGACTCCCGCTCACCCCATCTCCAGATCGCGCCAGAGCTGGGGCTGGAGGTCGTCGGGGACGAGCAGGCGCGCGCCGACCATCCAGTATGCCTTTTCAAACAGCAGGGGGATCGAGCTCGCCTCCCCCAGGAAGATGGCTTCAGCCTCCTCCAGAAGGCCTGCCCGGACTGCCGCGTCCGGCTCGGCGTTGGCTGCGGCGATGAGGGCGTCGAAGGCGTCGCGGCGCTCGCCGGTCCAGTTGGTGTTGTCGGCGAACCCGCCGCGGGTGAAGGGCTGGATCATGAAGTCGGGATTGGATTTCAGGCCGCGGTCGAAGCGGGCCAGGGCGAGATCGTACTCGCCGGTGTCCACCGCCTGGTAAAGATCGAGCGGATAGCTCGCCAGGAGCTCGGCTTGCACGCCGGCGGCGGCGAGATCGTCCATCATCGCCACCGCCAGCCGGTCGCGGTCGCCGGCGGTGGCGCGCAAGGTGAGGGTCAGCGGATTGGCCGCGTCAAACCCGGCCTCGGCCAGCAGCATCCGCGCCGCGTCCGGCTGCGGGCCGGTCGCGGGCGGCGCCTCGGGATCGGGGATCACGCGCGCGGTGGGGGTGGCCTCGCCGTTGAAGAATTGCCGGTTCAGCCTGTCCCGGTCGATGGCCAGGGAGAGCGCCTGGCGCACCCGCGCATCGGCCAGCTGCGGCCTCGCGCAATTGACCTTCACATAGCTCAGGATCGGCGCGTCATAGGCGCGAAGCTGATCGCCCAGCCGCTCGCGCAGAAAGCCGATCTGATCGCCCGGCGGACGGTCGGCGAGATCAAGATCTCCGGCGCGAAACGCCCGGGCACGGGCCGCGCCGTCCTCGATGACGGTCACTTCAATGGCCTCGACCGCGACGCTGTCCACCGCGGCGAAGCGAGGGTTTCTTGTCAGCCGGTAGCGCAGAGCGCCCTGATCGGCCAGCAGGTAGGGCCCGGCGCTCACCCAATTCTGCGGTGCGATCCAGTCATCGGGATTGGCCTCCACGGCATGGCGTGGCAGGGGATAAAACTCGCGCATGAGCACCGGGAACAGGCCCACCGGCCGGTCCAGCTCGAAGATCACCGTGCGGTCATCCGGGGCGGAGACGCCGATATCCTCCGGCGACGCCTCGCCGCGCAGCGCTGCGGCGGCGCCCCGCACTGCGAAGAAGTCGCCCAGATCAGCAAATCCCGTGCGCGGATCCACGGCCCGGCGCGCCGTCCACACCACGTCCTCGGCGGTGAGGGGGACGCCGTCTGACCAGACCAGGTTTTCGCGCAGGGTGAAGCGCCAGGTCAGCGCATCGCGGCTGCGCCAGGTCTGCGCCAGCCCGGGGGCGAGGCCGCCAGACGGGGCATATTCGGTGAGCGGGGCGTGGAGCTGCTTGTATAAAAGCGCGCTGGACGCGAACTGGCCTTTCAGCGGATCCAGGCTGTCAGGTTCGCCGTCGATGGCTGCGCGCAAAAGCGCGTCCGGCGCGGCGGACCGGCCCGAACAGGCCGCCGCCCACAGGGCGGCTCCGCCCGCAATCAGGCTGCGGCGCGACAGGTCGAGCGCGGGAAGAGAGGAGGTGCGGGCCATCGCCTAAACCGCCAGGAAGACGAAATTATTGACATAGCCCGGCTTGCCGGCGAGCGCACGGTGGTCGCGGTCCACATCCAGGCGCGTGCGGTCGATCAGGCGACCGTCCTTGATCGCCAGGGTGCGGTAGCCGAGGCTCTCCACAAAATCCAGCTCACCATCGAGATCGCGTCCGGTATGGCGTTCCTCGATCTCGACGATCATGGCGGGCTTGTCGCGGGTGATCAGGCCGCGCGCGCCTTCAAGCACGGCGCGCTCATGGCCCTCCACGTCGATCTTGAGAAAGCCGGTGGCCGGCGGATCAAGATCATCCAGGCGTGCGGTGGCGACCGTCACGCGCATGTGGGCGCGGCTCCCCACCTTGTCGGGATTGAGGCTGGCGCCCTGATTGGAATAGCGCCCCGCCTCGCCGGGAATCAGCAGCTCTGCTTCGCCGCCGGCGTCCGACAGCGCCTCGGCGCGGCAGATCACCGACTTGGCCGCGGCGGCCGCGAGGACGGCGTAGAGCTTGGGATTGGGTTCAAACGCCCACACGGTCTGGCATGCGCGCGCCATCTCATGGGCCCAGATGCCGCGATTGGCGCCGATATCCAGCGCCGCCCGAGCGGGGTCCAGCAGGAAGGGGAGGAGCCGAAGGCCCGCCTCGCCCTTGCGCTTTTCGCGCGCCACGATGCGCTTGAGTTCCAGGCGCGGGGGTATCAGGGCGCGCTTGATCCGCTCTTCCAGCGATGAGGGCGGCGCGCCCGCCTTGCCTACCACGTGGTCCGAAGTCCCGCCCACAAAAGTCCCTCATCCTCTGCGCCGGCGATATGGCCCGGGTCCCGGGTAAGGCGCGCGGCGAAATTGGCGGCGGTTCGCTCGTTCAAATCCACACGCCAGCCCGCTTCCAGCGACATCTCCCGGCCCGAGGGCGCAAGCGAGGCTGTCCGAAGCTCGTAACCGAGCCTGTTGTCCGCGTCCACCGAGACCGGGATGCGCGTCGAGATCGAACCGGTCTCCACACGCAGCGGCTGGGCCAGGGTCAGGCCGAACACGCCGCCGGCGAAGCCGCGCTCTGCGCCGAGGCTCCATGCGCTGGCGGTGACGCTTTGGCTCAGCGCCACAAACTCAGGCAGGGAGATCTGGGCGTCGGCGGCTTCAAACCGCGCCGCGCCGCGCCAGCCCGCGCCCAGCGGACCCGACCACAGCGCTGCAGTGAAGCTGGAGCGTGTCTGATCCTGCGCGCCGAAACGCGCCGCGAACAGCCCGCCCAGGGCGCGGTCTGATTCCCGCCCGGCGCCGGCCTCCACACCAAAGGCGTGATCCCCGGCATGGTAAAGCGCGCTGGCCGCCGAGAAGGCGTCTCCGTCCGTGCCCGACGCGCGGACGCCCACCGAGACATCGCCGATCCGGTAACCCAGAGAGGCCCATTCGCGCTGGCTGGTGAGCCCGGCGACGGCGCCGGAGAACAGGCCGGGAGACAGGGCGCTTGCGCCCGCCGCTTCGCCGGGCGCCTCGGCTGCAAAGCCGCGGCCCGCCGAAAGCGTGAAGCCGCCGGAGCGGAAGGCGAAACGCACGTCCGGCGCGTCGTTATAGGTCTCCGCCGGCAGATTTCTCAGCGCATGGGGGCGCGGCTCGGAAAAGCGCAGATTGATTTCGGCCGGCCCGGCGAGCGTGCGCGAGGTGCGCGCCAGAGCGCCCTCGGCTGCGGCCTCCATGGCGGTGAGGCCGGAGGACTGCGCCGGCGCGCGCGGCGTCTGCGGGTCAATGGCGAAGGCGCGGCGATAGCCGTCCTTCATCATGGCGCCGTCCAGAAGCCCCGAATGCCAGACCCAGTCGCCCGCCGCGCCGGACGGCGCGGTGGTCAGGGCGGTGATCAGCACCGCGTCGCCGCGCGATCCGCCCACCTGCACGGTGGAGGTCCCCAGCGGCCGGAAGGCGGCTTCAAGATCAAGAAGGCCGACGCCGTAGATCGCATCAGGGCCCGGATCGCCAAGATCTTCCGCCGAATCAAACAGGATGGACAGGGCCTCATTACCGGTCAGATCCGGGAAGGCCTGCAGCAGAAGGGCAAGGGCGCCGGCCACATGGGGCGCCGCGAAGCTGGTGCCCGACCATCGGAAATATTGCGGCTCACCGTCATCGCTGTCCTCCCCCGGAGAGACGATCCGGACGCCGGGCGCGGAGAGGAAGAAATTCTCCGCCCCTCCGGCGCGATTGGAGAAGCCGGCGATCAGCTTGTTGTCGTCCACCGCGCCCACGGCGACGGCGAAGCCGCCCGCCCCGGGGTCATTGACGAAATTGGCCGGGAAACCGGGCGTCGGGTCCGGCGCGTCCTCATCCTCGTCCTGATTTCCCGAGGCGACCACCAGGAAGACGCCCGCCTGGGCGGCGCGGCGCATCGCCTCAAAAGTGAGGGTCGAGCCGTCGCGAAGATCGGAGCCGCGGCCCAAAGAGAGGTTGATCACCCGGGCGCCGCGCGCCACGGCGGTGTCGATGGCCTGCGCCACATTGCTGTCGGAGAAACTGCAGCCTTCGCCCCCGTCGGACTCGCATGAGCCGACCGTGTCCGCGCGGATCGGCAGGATCAGGCTTTCAAACGCCACGCCGTGCATGGCGCGGCCGTCCTTATTGGCTGCGATCACGCCTGCCACGCCGCTGCCGTGCCCGTCGCCGGTGTCGCCCGCGCCGCGGGACCCCACCACGTCTACACCCTCCACGAGGCGGCCCGCGAATTCTGGATGATCGAGCACGATGCCGGTGTCGACCACCGCCACGGTGATCCCGGCGCCGGTGGCGCCCCGGGAATATGCGAAGGAGGCGTTGATCAGCCCCAGCCCGTACTGCTCACGATACTCGCCCGTTTCAAACGTGGCCGGCGGAGGCGGCGGAGGCGGCGGCGGCGGAGGGGGAGGAGGCGGAGGCGGTGGAGGCGGAGGGGGCGCCGTGACCGGCCCGCCGGTGGAGCCTCCACCGCCGCCGCCACAGCCTGACATCGCGACGGCTGCGCCCACGAAGACCGCCGTCATCAAAGCTTTCTTGAACGTCATCTCGTTCCCCTCGCGCGCCGTCTTATCCCATGTGCGCCGGGTGTTCACTCGGCGTCACACGATGATTCAAACCTAGCGCGAGGAATGTTAACCGCCCACCTTTTTTCAGACGCCGGAGATCAGGCCAGTTCCGCAACGAAGCTGGCGAAGACGTTGAAACTGTCTTGCGGGCCCGGGCTGGCTTCGGGGTGGTGCTGTACGGCGAACACTTTCTTGTCGGTCAGCCGAAAACCGCAATTGGTGCCGTCGAAGAGCGAGACATGAGTTTCGATCGCGGTGGCGGGCAGGCTGCTGCGATCCACGGCGAAGCCGTGATTCATGGACACGATCTCCACCTGGCCGGTCTCGATGTTCTTCACCGGATGGTTCGCGCCGTGATGGCCCTGGGTCATCTTCAGCGTCTTGGCGCCGATCGCCAGGGCGAGCATCTGATGGCCCAGGCAAATGCCCAGCACCGGAACGCCGGCGTCGATAACGCCGCGAATCGTTTCCAGCGCATAGGCGCCCGTCGCCGCCGGATCGCCCGGCCCGTTGGAGACCAGCACGCCGGCCGGTTTCAGCGCCAGGACGTCCGCCGAGGTCGCGGTCGCGGGCGCCACCGTGACGCGTGCGCCCGCCGATATGAGGCGGCGAAGAATGTTCGACTTCACGCCGTAATCGAGCACCACCACGAGCGGTCCGTCTTCCGGCCCGGTGGCGAACCCGGCCGGCCAGTCCCAGCCGCCTTCGTCCCAGCTTCCAGCCGTGGTGCGCGACACCGCGCCGGCGAGCTCGGCGCCTTCCATGGAGGCTGCGTCGCGGGCCGCCTTGCGCACCGCGTCAAGATCCAGCTTGCCGTCGCGGGCGTGCTGGACGGCGGCCATGGGCATGCCGTGCGTGCGGATGGAGCGGGTGATGGCGCGGGTGTCGACGCCGGTGATCGCCACGATGCCGCGCGCGCCCAGCCATTCTTCAAAACTCTGCTCGGCGCGCCAGCTGGCCGGCGCGGTCAGGCGCGCCCGGCTCACCATGGCGGTGGCGGCGGTGCGCGCCAGCTCGCTGGAGGCTTCCTCGTCCTGGCGGTTGGCGCCGGTATTGCCCACATGGGGAAAGGTGAAGCAGACGATCTGACCGGCGTAGGAGGGATCGGCCAGGATTTCCTGATGACCGGTCATGGCGGTGTTGAAACACAGCTCCCCGATGGCGATGCCCGAGGCCCCGGCGCCGTAGCCGTAGATCAGTGTTCCATCGGCCAGCGCCAGGACCGCGGTGGCCCAGTCGGGCGCCGCGTCATTTTGGCCGGCTGACGACGTTGACCGCGCCCGCTCTTGATTCTCGATCGCTTCCGGCATACGTGCTCGCCTCCAACAGGGGCCGGCCGCGAGCGAAGGCTCAGAAGCGGCGGGCGGGTAAACGCGCGGAACCTAGGCTCGAACACAGTCAGGGTCAAGCAAGCCGCGCGCAATAAAAAATGAGTTCTTACAATAACTTGGCTCCACGCGGAAGCCAGGTGCTGATGAAAGGCGCCCCATGTCGCTGCGCGACAGAATACAGGCTGATCTCAAAGACGCGATGCGCAACAAGGACCAGCTGCGCCTGGCCACGCTGCGCCTGATCCAGGCCGCGGTGAAGGATCGCGACATCGCCGCGCGCGCCGAGGATCGCTGCGACGGCTGCGACCAGGGTGAGATCATGGCGCTGCTTCAGAAGCTGGTGAAGCAGCGCGAGGAAAGCGCCGACACCTATGAGCAGGCCGGCCGGCTTGACCTCGCCGAGCGTGAGCGGGCCGAAGCGGGTATCGTGCGCGAATACCTGCCTGAGCCCATGGATGATAAAGCCATCGCCGACGCCGCCCGCGACGTGGTCGACGAGCTGGATGCGGCCGGCTTGAAGGATATGGGCAAGTGCATGGGCGCGCTCAAAGAGCGCTATACCGGCCGCATGGACTTCTCCCAGGCCGGCAAGGAAGTGAAATCGCTTCTCCAGACCCGCGCGTGAGCCCTGCGCTAGCCGCCGCGCGGCGTCGCGGGTAAGCTTTTCCGCTTCAATGGCGAGCGGGCGTTCATGGCGATCCCAGACGGCTTCATCGACGAGATCAAGGCGCGAATCCGCCCGTCCGACCTGATCGGGCGGACGGTGGCGCTGAAGCGTCAGGGCCGGGAGTTCGCCGGGCTGTCTCCGTTCAAGAAAGAGCGCACGCCCAGCTTTTTCGTCAATGACGAAAAGGGTTTCTACCATTGCTTCGCCAGCCAGGAGCATGGCGACATCTTCACCTGGCTGCAAAAGACCCAAGGCCTGAGCTTCATGGAGGCCGTGGAGGCGCTGGCCGCTGAAGCCGGGCTGGACGTGCCCAAGGACGAGCAGCGCTCGCCCCAGGCTGAGGCCCAGCGCAAATCCCTGCTGGAATGGATCGAGGCGGCCCAGACTTACTTCGTGCGCCAGCTGCAGAGCCCCGCCGGCGAAGGCGCGCGCGGCTATCTGGAGCGCCGCGGCCTCACCGCCAAGGACATGGAGCGTTTCGGCCTGGGGTTCGCGCCGGACAGCCGGCGCGGCCTTACAAACGTGCTGCGCCAGAAGGGCGCCAGCGCAGGCGAGCTCGCCGAGGCCGGGCTGGTGATCCAGCCCGATGACGGCGGCGAGCCCTATGACCGGTTTCGCGGCCGGGTGATGTTTCCCATCACCGACACGCGCGGCCGTCTGGTGGCGTTCGGCGGGCGGGCGGTCTCCAGGGAGGCGCGGGCGAAATATCTCAACAGCCCGGAGACGCCGCTCTTCCACAAGGGCTCGATCCTGTATCGCTATCACGAGGCCCGCGCCTTCGCCTCCGATCCCAAGGTCAAGGCCAGGGGCCTGATCGTGGCCGAAGGCTATATGGACGTGATCGCGTTCGCGCGCGCAGGCCTGGGACACGCCGTGGCGCCGCTGGGCACCGCGCTCACCGAAAACCAGATCAAGCTGTTGTGGCGCGCCGGGCCGGAGCCTGTGGTGTGCCTGGACGGCGACGCGGCGGGCGTGCGCGCCGCGGCGCTGGCGGCTGAACGGGCTCTGCCGCTTCTAGAACCGGGCAGGACGCTGCGCTTTGTGTTCCTGGAAGACGGCGCGGACCCGGACGATCTGTTGCGCGACAAGGGACCTGAAGCGCTCAAAGACGCGATCTCCGGCGCCCGGCCGCTCATTGACGTGATCTGGGAGCGCGAGGTCGCCGCCGAGCCGCTGGACGACCCTGACCGGCGCGCCGGCTTTCGTAAGCGCTTGCGCGCTCTGGCCGCGAAGATCGAGGATCCGGACGTGAAGACCGAATACCGCGCCGAGCTGGAGGCGCGCATGGAGACGCTGTTCGCCCGCGCCCAGCCCATGCGCGCTAAGTCCGGCGGATTTCAGCGCGGCGGCTCGGGCGGCGGGTTTGGCCGCGGCGGATACGGGCGCGGCAAGTTCGCGCCGCCCTCGCGGCCCACCGGCGAACTGCTCAAGGCGCGCCGCACCGCCCATGCCGATCCCATGGCCCGCCAGCTGCTGTTGGCGGCGGTGGAATTTCCCGAAATAGCAGAGGCCGAAACCGAATCACTGGCCGAAACACCGTGCGGGCCGCTTGACAGCCTGCGTGACGCGATACTAGACGCGTGCTCCGCTGGGGAATCCGTACTTGACGGCGGGCTGCGTGAGGCCTTGATTCGCCGGGGTTATGGATCTGATCTTGCGCGGCTTTCGGTGGACATGGCTCCGATGCGCGCGAGCCTTGGGGGTGAGGAAGCTGATGCCGACAGCCGTAGCGAGGCTTGGCGCAGGCTTTCGACCTCCTATATGGAACGAGTCGCTCGAGACGCCCGCATCGCCGAGGAACGCGCCCGCCAAGCCGACGTATTCGAAAAGGGCGATTCCGACGCACTCAATTCCTTCCTCGCCGCCGTGAGGCGGGGCCGACACCGCCGCTGAAGCGCGCGCCGCCGCATTCGCGCGCTGGGACCGCCACATCCTCCGGGAGCACGTAACACCGTATGAGCAAAGCCGCTGAAACCGCCGAAGTGCCCGCCGAGACCCAGGACGGGCCGCTGCTGGACCTGACCGACAAGTCCGTCAAGGCGATGATCAAGACCGCGCAAAAACGCGGCTATGTCACCCATGACGAGCTCAACAAGGTTCTGCCGAGCGAGGAGTTCAACTCCGAACAGATCGAGGACATCCTCGCCCAGCTGTCCGAAAAGGGCATCACGGTTGTGGACAACGAGGACGACGTGGACGCCGAGGATCAGGCGGCCGCAGACGCCACCGATGACGAGGACGACGAAGACAAGCCGCGCGCGGTGGCGGCCAAGAAGAAAAACGAAGTCGCCGGCCAGAACACCACGTCGGCCCAGGATCGCACCGACGACCCCGTGCGCATGTATCTGCGCGAGATGGGTTCGGTGGAGCTTCTGTCGCGCGAAGGCGAAATCGCCATCGCCAAACGCATCGAGGCCGGCCGCAACGCGATGATCCGCGGCCTGTGCGAAAGCCCGCTGACCTTCGAAGCCATCATGGTGTGGCGCGAGGAGCTGCAGGAAGGCCAGGTCCTCTTGCGCGACATCATCGATCTGGACGCCACCTATGGCGGCGTGCGCGAGGACGCCACGGCGCCCGCCAGCGATGACGGCGCCGACAGCGAGGACGGCGAGAGCAAGACCGGCGACGGCAAGGATGGCGGCGCCCAGGCGAAGTCCGGGACCAGATCCGGCTCTGACGAGGACTCCGATGGTGAGGAGTCCGAAGGCGAGAACGCCTCCTCCGACGATGACGATGACGACGAGGCCGGCAACATGTCGCTGGCGGCCATGGAAGGCGAGCTGCGCGAAGGCGTCATGGAGACGCTGGACGCCATTGCGGTGGATTTCGACGCTTTCCGCCGTCTGCAGGACAAGCTGGTGGGCCTGCGCCTGTCGGGCAAGGACTTCTCCAAAAAGGACCGCGACACCTATGAGGGCGTGTTCGAGCGCATCGTGGCGAACCTCAATTCGCTGCACCTGAACAACGCCCGCATCGAGGCGTTGGTCGAGCAGCTGGACGCCATCAACAAGAAGCTTGTGGGCCTTGAAGGCAAGCTATTGCGCATGGCCGAAGCACACGGCGTGCCGCGTCTCGACTTCCTGAAAAACTATCAGGGCCATGAGCTGGATCCCGACTGGATCGCCAACATGGCCGGCACGTCGAAGGCCTGGGATCGCTTCATTGATCGCGAGATGGGCGACGCCACCGCGCTGCGTGACGAAATTTCCCAGATTTCGCAGGACGCCGGCGTGCCGGTGGATGATTTCCGCCGCATCGTCGCCACCGTCCAGAAAGGCGCGCGCGAAGCCAGCGTCGCCAAGAAGGAGATGGTGGAGGCTAATCTGCGCCTGGTGATCTCCATCGCCAAGAAATACACCAATCGCGGCCTGCAATTCCTGGATCTGATCCAGGAGGGCAATATCGGCCTGATGAAAGCGGTGGATAAGTTCGAATACCGCCGCGGCTACAAATTCTCCACTTACGCCACCTGGTGGATCCGCCAGGCGATCACCCGCTCCATCGCCGACCAGGCGCGCACCATCCGCATCCCGGTGCACATGATCGAGACGATCAACAAGATCGTGCGTACCAGCCGCCAGATGCTCCACGAGATCGGCCGCGAGCCGACACCGGAGGAGCTGGCGGAAAAGCTCTCCATGCCGCTGGAAAAAGTGCGCAAGGTGATGAAAATCGCCAAGGAGCCGATCTCCCTTGAAACGCCCATCGGCGACGAGGAAGACAGCCATCTGGGCGATTTCATCGAGGACAAGAACGCGGTCCTGCCCATCGATGCGGCGATCCATTCAAATCTGCGCGAAACCACCACGCTGGTGCTCGCCAGCCTCACCCCGCGTGAAGAGCGCGTGCTGCGCATGCGCTTCGGGATCGGCATGAACACCGACCACACGCTGGAAGAGGTGGGCCAGCAGTTCTCGGTCACCCGCGAGCGCATCCGCCAGATCGAAGCCAAGGCCCTGCGCAAGCTGAAACACCCCAGCCGCAGCCGCAAACTTCGCAGCTTCCTGGACAGCTAGGATCACACCTCATTCGATGCAAAAACCCCGGCCGGAAACGGCCGGGGTTTTTTGTTGTCCAGCCGGGTCCCGGTTTCATCCCCGGACGAAGGTCCGGGGGGAAGACCGGGATCCATTGGGTTCGAAGACTTGAGCGCCATACCAGCCCCGCCACGGCCTCAGCGTTTCACGCTTCAACCGCCGCAGATCCCGGTCTCGCCCCCGGCTTTCGCCGGGAATCGAACCGGGACCCGATTTTGTTCTGGTTTCATGCTCGCCGGGTCCTGGCGGCGTCGATGCGACCGGCGCCACCGTTGCGCGCCGGCGCCTTACCCTTCCAGAAACTCGCGCTTCAGATCCACCGTGCCGGCCTCGCCCACCTTGGAGGCGTTCGCCTCCAGCCACGCAAAGCCGGTCTCGCGGCCTGCATCGCGCAGGCCGGTGAGAAAGCGCCAGCTGGTGTCGTACTTGCTGCTGGCGGGAAAGGCTCTCAGCGCGTCGTCGGCGCGGACGGCGTGGACGCGGATATTGCGCAGCCTGGCTTTGCCCGCGTCTTTCAGCAGATCGTCCGCATGGAGCCTCTGGACGAAGGCCACCGCGCGCAGCTCGGCTAGAAGGCTGGCGTTGAAGGTGATCTCGTTTGCCCGGTCGATGATGTCGGCGGCGGTTTTCGGGGTGCCTTCGCGAAGCATCGGGTTGATGTGAACGATCAGAAGGTCGTCCGGCGTGTCGTCGTAGAAGATCGGCCAGAGCGCCGGATTGCCGGTGAAGCCGCCGTCCCAGAACGCCCTGCCGTCGATCTCCACCGCCTGGTGGAGGAAGGGAAGCGTGGCGCTGGCGCGCACGGAGTCCAGCGTGACCTCCTCGCCGGAAAAGATCCGCGCCCGCCCGGTCTCCACGCAGGTCGCCGAGATGAAGAGCCGCGTGTCCTTGCACGCATGCACCGCGTCGAAATCGATCTGCTCGGCCAGGATCTCGCGCAAGGGATCATAGCCGAACGGATTGATGTTATAGGGACTGGTGATCCGTGTGAACGCGTCGAGCAGCGGGAAGAGTTTGCCGAGCCCCGCAGGCCGGAACGGGCCGCCGGCCCGGTTCACCGCGCGCCAGAAGCGCTCCAGCGCAGCGCGCGCGCCCTCGGCGCCGCCCTCCACCCGTCCCATGGCCAGCGCGCAGGCGTTCATGGCGCCGGCGCTGGTGGCGGTGATGGCGCGAATATCCAGCCGGCCGTCTTCCAGCAGCGCGTCCAGCACGCCCCAGGTGAATGCGCCATGGGCGCCGCCGCCCTGCAGGGCGAGAGAGACCGGCCGGGGCGCCGGGGCCGTCACTTCGCTGTCCAGCCGCCGTCGATGGTGATCGCGGACCCGTTCAGGTTCGCGCCGTCATCGCTGACCATGTAGAGGAGCGCGCCGATGAGCTGGTCATAGGTGACGAACTGCTTGGTGGGCTGGGCCGCCAGCATGACGTC
The DNA here is from genome assembly GCF_053756655.1 of Apolloniradiicaulis salifontis. NCBI lineage: Bacteria > Pseudomonadati > Pseudomonadota > Alphaproteobacteria > Maricaulales > Maricaulaceae > Apolloniradiicaulis > Apolloniradiicaulis salifontis. The sequence goes on along the minus strand of NZ_CM132387.1, from coordinate 2,112,185 downwards.
GCGCACCACGTCTTCCTTGCTGATGCCGCGCGCCCTGGCGGTGTCGGCGATCTGGTTCTCCACCAGCGGGGTCTGGACATAGCCGGGGTTGAGCGCATTCACCGTTACGCCGGTTTCGGCCAGCTCCAGGGCTGCGGTCTTGGTCAGGCCGATCACCCCGTGCTTGGCGGCCACATAGGCCGCCTTGAAAGGGCTCGCCACCACGCCGTGAACCGAAGCGAGATTGACGATTCGCCCGCGCCCGGCCTTCGTCATGACGGGGATCGCGGCCTTCATGGCGTGAAACACGCTGGACAGGTTGATGGCGATGATCGCGTCCCATTTGCCGTCCGGAAACTCGGCGATCGGCGCCACGTGCTGGATGCCGGCATTGTTCACCAGGATGTCGAGGCGCCCGAACTCGTCGCTTGCGAAGGCGATCAGCTCGGCGATCTCGGCCGGCCTGGTCATGTCGGCGCCGTGATAGCGCGCCTTAACGCCGTGCTCGGACTCAAGGCGCGCGCGCAGAGCCTCGATCTCGCCCGCGTCGCCGAACCCGTTGAGCACGACGTTCGCGCCGCTCCTCGCCAGCCCTTCGGCCAGCGCCGCCCCGATGCCGGAGGTGGAGCCGGTGATGACGGCCGACTGGCCGGTAAGATCCACGCGCACCGCGCCCATTTCCTGCTCCGATTGACTGCTTTTGTTGCAGTGCAGAAACACCCAAGCCGGGGCGCCGGTCAAGGGGCGTGGACCGCCCGCTCCAGCGGTCCGCCTAGCGCTTCTTGGCCGGTTGCGGCCGGGTGAAGAGCAGGGTGTCGCCGGTGGAGCCGGCCGCGTCGAAGGAATAGCCGTCCAGATCGAAGTCCTTCAGCCTGGCCGGGTCCTCGATGCGGTGCTCGATGATCCAGCGGGCCATCATGCCGCGCGCCTTCTTGGCGTAGACCATGAGCGCGCGCAGCTGGCCGTCTTTTTCTTCCTTGAAGTCGGCGCTGATCACGCGAACGCCCAGCGATTTCAGCTTCGCGGCCTTCGAATATTCCTGGGAGGCCAGATTGACGATGGTCTTCGAGGCGTGGCCCTCAAGGTCTGAGGTGAGCTGGTCTGCGATGTCGTCGCCCCAGAACTCATAGAGATTGGCGCCTTTGCGGGTCTTCAACCGCGTGCCCATCTCCAGACGGTAGGGCTGGATCGCGTCCAGCGGGCGCAGCACGCCATAGAGGCCCGACAGGATGCGCAGGCGACTTTGCGCGTATTGCAGGTCCTCCGCGCTCATGCCCGGCGCATCCAGGCCGCGATAGACCTCGCCGTCGAACGCCAGAGCGGCCGGGCGCCCTTGCGTGCTGTCAGGATCGAACGCCTTGAACCGCTCCCGGTTCAATTTCGCCAGGTCGTCCGACAGCCCCATGAGATCGGCCAGTTGCGGGCTGGTGAGCCGGGCGGTGGTCTTTGACAGCGCCTTCGTCCGCTCCATCAGGGCCGGGCGGGTCATGGTCGGAGCCTGGCCGCGCTCTGAAAAATCGAGCTGCTTGGCCGGCGAAAGAAGAATCAGCATGAGTGGTCTCCGGTAGGCTTGCCTCCGAAATAGGCGCCCCGGCTGCGAAGAGCAAATGCGTCACTCGCCGGGTGCGTCGTCGGACAGCAGATCGGGGTCTCCGGCGTCGGCCCGTTCGCGCTCCACCCGGCGCTTGATCGCCTCGTCAGGCTTAGTGTCGGCGGCGATGGCGGGCCTGGCGCCGGACTGAGGTGCAGATCCCGTTCCAGACCTCGCCTCGGGCGCCTGGCGCCGCGGGGCGTCCGCCGCTCCGCCGGTCGCCGAAGCGGGCCTGGGCGAGGGCGGGGCGGCCGGCCGATCGAATCTCAGCCGGTAGATGGGCTCGGGCAGGGTGAAGCCGCCGTGCTCCAGCGCCATCTTCACCGCAGCGAGCCCGGCCGAGCGCGATTTCACAAAGTCGGACTGCGTCTGGTTGATCCAGGCGCTGAACCGCAGATCAAGGGTGGAATCGCCCGCCTGCTCGATGAAGCCGAGGGGTTCGGGGTCAGCCAGCACGAAGGGCAGCGCTTTAAGCGTCTCGACCCCGGCGCGCGCGGCGGCTTCGCCGTCATCGGCCGCGTCCACGCCCAGCTTGAAGTCGAAGCGCCGGTCGGCGTTGCGGGTGTAGTTGAGGATCACCGCCTTGAAGACCGCCGCATTGGGGATGCGCAGATGATTGCCGTCCAGCGTCATCAGAACCGTGGCGCGCGAGGTCAGCCGGATCACCCGGCCTTCCTTGCCGTCGATCACCACGTGGTCGTTGGGGCGAAACGGCTGGCGCACCGAGAGCATCACCGAGGCGACGTAGTTCTCGATCGTGTCCTTCACCGCAAAGCCCAGCGCCAGCCCCACCACGCCGGCCAGGCCGAGCAGCGCGCCCAGAAGCGCCGTGGCGTCCAGAAGGCTCAGCGCCGCCACGACGCCCAGCACCACCGACAGCGCCCGGGCGCTGGCCGCCACCAGCTCGGCGACGAAGAGATTGGGCGTGACCCGGCGCCACAGCGCCTTGCGCCCGGTGATCACCCAGCCGAGCCCGGCGATGGCCAGAAAGACAAGTACCGCCAGACCCAGCAGGGGCAGGGCGCGCACGCCGGCGCCCAGCTGATCGGCGGCCTGGCCCAGCGCCGGGTCCACCCGGCCGCCCAGGGAGACATCGCGCTGGATCTGGTTCTCCACCGTGGCCACGCCCTCCACCCGGGCGGCGAGCGTCTCGGCCCGGCGGGCGGCCTCGGTGCTGGCGGTTTCACCGGAGAGCGTCGCCACGCCCGCCTCCACCGTCACCGCGACACCGGACAGAGCGTCGATTTCAGAAAAGAGCTGCTCGATGCGCCGCGTTATGCGCGCATCGTCCTCCGGCGCGCTTTCGGCGGCGATGGTGGCGGGCGCGGCCTCGCCGGGGCTGTCGCCGGCCTGGGCGAAAGCCGGGCCGGCGGGAAGCGTCAGAAGCAGAAAGAGCGCAGGTATGAAGCGAAGCATGAGCCGATAACGGCTCAGCGCGAAAATGGATCAACCGCCGTAGAAATTAGTCTCGGATCCCTCGGCCCGGTCCGCCTCGATATGCACGGTCACGGTCACCGAAGGCCCCACATCGCCCCAGTCGCCGCCGCCCACGCCGAAGGCGGAACGGTTGAGGCTGAAGGCGCCGTCGGCCACGGCGCGGTCGCCGTCGATCGTAAGCGTGAAGGGCAGGGTGAGCGGGTTGGTCTCGCCCTTGATCGTCAGCGCGCCCACCGCCTCATAGCCGTCGTCCACCGCGCGGATATCGTCTGAGACGAAGCGCGCCTCTGGGTGGGCCTCAACGGCGAGCCCGGAGCCGCCCGAAAGGCTCGAGCGGTACTCGCTGTTGGACAGAACAAAGCTGGAAGTGTCCACCACCGCTTCGATGCGCGCATCGGAGAGATCCGCCGGGTCCAGGCGGATCTGCGCCGAGAAGGTTTCGAACTCGCCGGAGAGGGGTGTGTTGAAAGCGGTGGCTTCAAAGCCGACGGCGCTGGCCTCGCGGTCCATGACCCAGTCGTGTGCCTGACCCTGGTCCTGTGCGAAGGCGGAGGCGGCGAGCAAGGCGGCGGTGCAAGCGGCGAGCACGGTGGTGCGCATGGATATCTCCTGTCGGCGGCGTCATGACCTTAGGTACGCCTGCGCGCGCCGCGAACAAGACCGCTCACGCAAACGCGATGTTTCCGGCAAGGAAATGACTGTGCGGCTGATGACGTGCTGCGGCGCGCCTACGCCTTGTCCTGCTTTGGAATGTTCAGACCCGGGATCATGCGCAGCAACACGCCGTCCCGGTCCACCAGATGGTGCTTGAGCGCGGCGCCGGCGTGGAGCGCCAGCAGCACCAGGATCACCCAGCCGCCTGCGCCATGGGCGGAGCCTGCAAACTCGCGAAAGCCTTCGGTCTGGGGCACCGGGAGCTTGGGCAGCGTGACCTCGTTGAGAAACAGGATGGGAAACATGTCGCCGAAGCTGGAGGCCACAACATAGCCGCCCAGCGGCACGCCGATCATCACCGCATAAAAGCCCACATGGGTGAAGCGGGCGAGGATCTTCTCGTAGGATTTCATGTGAGACGGCAGAGCGGGCGGTTTGTGCGACAGCCGCCAGGCGAGCCGCGCCAGCGACAGGACGAGGATCGTGATGCCCACGGTCTTGTGCCAGTTATAGGCGCCGCTCAAAAACCCGATCGAGATCTCGCCGGCGCCCAGCGCGTCGCGCAAATCCTCCATCCACCAGCCATAGAACACCATCCCCACAAGCAGGATGGCGATGATCCAGTGCAAGGCGATGGCGACCGCGGTGTAGCGGCCCGAAGGCGTGGCGGGGGAGGGGGCGACGGCGTCAGACATGGGCTTCTAATCCTCGCGTTGAAGGAACTCGGCTTCTATTCGTACCCGAACCTCGTCGCCGATAAAGTTTCCCGGCAGGTTTCCGATCCCGAATTCGGTGCGGTCAATCGTCATATCCGCGCCAAAGCCCAGCGCGCGCCGGCCCTCCAGCGGATTGAACAGCCCGCCATAAAACTCGGTCTCCAGGACCACCGGCCTCGTGACGCCCTTCACGGTGAGGTCGCCGTGGATGCGCCCCGTGGTCTCGCTTGTGGGCTCGATGCGTGTGGAGCGAAAGACGATCTCGGGGTGGCGCTCGGCGGCGAACCAGGATGAACCGCGCAAGGTCTCGTCGAAATCCGGATCGCCGGTGGAGATGGACTGCGCGTCCACGATGGCGGTGATCTGCGCGCCCTGGGGGTTTTGCGGATCGAACTCCAGGCTGGCTTCAGCCGTGTCGAAGCGCGCCGTGTACCAGGACAGGCCCAGATGCCGGATACGCCAGGTGACGCTGGCGTGGCCCGGATCCAGCGTCCAGGCCCCGGCGGGAAGCTCGGCCGGATCGGTCCGGGGCGCGGAGACGCAAGCCGTCAGGCACAGTGCGGCGATGAACACGGCGGATCGGATCAAGATCATCGCGCTATCATGCGCCGGTGTGAAGAGAAGGTCCAAAAGAAACGGCCCGCCCGGATGCGCCGGGCGGGCCGTTTCGTCTCACTTCGGGTCGTTTCGAGTCCGGGAGGCCTCTAGCGTCCGCCGACCGATGCGACCATGCGGTCATCGCCGGTCTGATCGGTGTGATAGGCGTCAAGGCGCTCATCGCCGACGGCGTCCACCACGTTGGCGATCACGTCCAGGCGGCAGCGGGCGGTTGCGCGCCGGTCGGTGAGATCCAGCGCCTGGCAGTAACGGCCGGCCTCGGTCTCAAGGCGCTGATAGACGCGGCGCACATCGGTTTCGCTGGTGAGGCTGGCGCGCTCGACGGTGAATTCGAAGGTCGGCGCCTGCTGGGCGAGCGCCGGAGCGCTCAGAGCCGCGGCTGCGAGCGTGGCGGCCAGGGCGGCGTAGGAGAAAAGAGCTTTCATGTCGGGTCTCCTTTCAGGAGGGGTGGCGGGTTGATGTGGTCAGGAGGGGCGGCGAATCGGCGCCGCGTAACCCGTCCGGACGGTTTCTTGTTACGGGTTTGTCACCCTACAGTCATAAAACTGTAATACCTCCGGACCCGGATGAAAAGCGCTATTTTACAAAACTGTCGCAATAGGAATGCGACAGACTCTAAAGCCCTGATTCAAAATATGTAAAATCCCCAACATCGGGCGAATTCAGCCCTAGATTTGAGGCTTTGCGCCGGTCATAAAGTGTCAATTATGGGCGGTATTGCCGTGGAAACGCGGCTTCAGGAGCAGCTGGCTCCGCCCAGAACGCAGAACTGGGCGCAGAATTTGTGGTTCAGAGCCACCGGCCGCAGGGCGTCTGCGAGCGTCGCGCCCATTTCAAACGCCTCGTCATAGGAGATCAGCGTGCAGGCCAGCACAACCGGGCGGTCCGCGCCGCGCCGCTTCACCACCATGCGGCTGGACGCGCACATGATCGAGGCGGGGTCCTTGCCCAGGATATCCCAGCACGCGGTGGTGATTTCGGGCGGATCGCCGTCCGGGTCCATCTCCGGGAATATCACGAGGCGCGAGGGGTCTTCAGCCGGGATGTCCGCGCCGAGGCTTTCAAACAAACGGGCGAAGCCGGCGCGGGCGCCCGCCTCATCTTCTTCGAACACCGACCGCCCGGCTGCGGAGAGCCTGAAGCCGTGACGCGCCAGCCATTGCACGCCTTCGAGCGTCGCCTCAAAACTGCCCGCCCCGCGCTCGGCGTCGTGGGCGGCGCGGCTGTGGTGGTCGATGGAGATGCGCAAGGTGAGGCGGCTCCCGAAAGCCGCCTGCAGGGCCAGCAGCGCCTGCTGCACCCTCGGGCGCATCATCGGCTTCATGGCGTTGGTGAGAATCAGCACCTCGTGGCCACGCTCCAGCGCCATTTCGGCCAGGCGCGCCATGTCGGGATTCATGAAGGGCTCGCCGCCGGTGAAGCCGATTTCGCACGGGCCCAGGCCCAGCGCGTCGATCTCGTCGAGATACGGCGCCACGTCTTGCGGCGTCAGATACACCAGCCGGTCATTGGTGGGCGAGCTTTCGATATAGCAATTGGCGCACGCGATATTGCACAGCGTGCCGGTGTTGAACCACAGCGTCTCCAGCGCCCGGAAATCCACCCTGGCGCGGGTCTCGCCGCGGGCGGTGACCTGGGGGTCGGAAAATTTCAGGAGGGTGCGTTGGGGGGAGAGGTCGTCAGGGGTCAAGCCGGGGCCTTCATTGCGTTCGCGTTATTTTTTAAAGCTATAACGCGAAGCGACGCGGCGCCAAGCCGAAGGCCCATCACAAGGCCGAGAGCGGGGCGATCGCCGCGTACGGCGCTTGGCAACCGCTCGGCCGGTCTGATACATACCGGCGCTGGCTTTTGCGGGTATGATGTAATGGTAGCCTGTCAGCTTCCCAAGCTGAACGCGCGAGTTCGATTCTCGCTACCCGCTCCAGGTTCACCGCTGCTGAGGCCTGAACCTGCTCCTGTCGCCGCCGCCATGTCATGGTGAATACGGCGTTCACCGATCTGCTGCGGCGTGCAACCGCCCTGAAGTCCAGCGGCAGGATGGGCGAGGCGCTGGAGCTGTACCGCCAGGCGGTGACTGAGCATCCGGAAAGTCCGATCGCGCAGCACAATCTCGCCGCCGCGCTTGGCGATGCGGGGTCGTTCGGAGAGGCGGCGAAGGTCGCCGAAGCTGTGCTCTCCACCGGGTTCGACGCCGCGGAGACCTGGCTCGTGCTGGCGCGTGCGCAGATGAATCTCGACCTTTACGAGCCGGCTCGCAAATCGTTCGAGGCGGTGATTGCGCGCCGGCCCGACATGGTGGCGGCCTATTACGAGCTGTGTCAGCTGATCTGGATGTACACCGGCGACGCTGCGCAGGCCCTGGCGCCCATCGAGGCCGCTCTGACATCGTCCGCCGACGCGCCGGGGCTTCTCTATGTGCGCGCCAAGGTGCTGGAATCCATCGGCGAAACCGGCGCCGCCTGCGAGACCATGGCGCGCCTTTGCGCCGCGCGTCCCGGTGATTTACAGCCGCACCTGACCGCCAGCTATCTCAGCGCCGAGGCCGGCAGGCCCGAAGAGGCGATTCATTACGCCGAGCGCGCGCTGCGCCTGGCGCCGGGATCGTCCGAGGCGCTGCTGGCGCTCGCCTGCGCGCAACTGGCCAATGGCCGGCCCGACGAGGCGGCCAGCCTCGCCGGGCAGGCCCTGGCGCGGTCCCTCGACGATCAGTTCGCACTGGCGGTTCTCGCCGCCGCGTGGCGCGGGGCGGGCGACCCGCGCGCGGCGGAGCTTTATGACTATGAGAGCTTCGTCCATGCCGGCGTCATATCGCCGCCGGCCGGCTGGGCGACGCTTGAGGCGTATCTGGGCGATCTGTCCGGTGAACTGAAGGCGGCCAATCCCTACACGGCCTCACCCTTTGGCCAGTCGGTGCGCAATGGCAGTCAGCGCCCGGACATCCTGCAGGCGGGCACGCCGGCGATCAGCGCCTTTGCAGAGGCGGCCGATCCTGTGATCCAAACCTTCATGGCCAAACTTGGCGAGGGCGCAGATCCGGTGCGCCGCCGTAACACCTTGCGCTGGCGCCGTCACGGCGTCTGGTCTGTCTGGTTGCGGCCGGGCGGGTTTCACACAGACCACGTCCATCCCAGCGGCTGGCTCTCATCGGCCTTCTACGTGGAGGTCCCGCCCTGCGTGAACGAGGCCGGCCGGCAAGGCTGGATCGAGTTCGGACGCCCCGGCGTGCCTGTGTCGCCTCGCCTGGCCGCAGAGCACGCGGTGCGTCCGGAGCCGGGGCTTCTGGTGCTCTTTCCCTCTTATATGTGGCACGGGACCGCGCCGTTCTCCGGCGAAGCCGCCCGTCTGACCATGGCGATGGACATCGTCCCGGCCTGAACCCCTGCGAGGGCGGCGCGCGATCTCGGCTAATGGGCCTTGCCATGGGACGGATCGGGCGTTATGCCCCGCGCTCAGTTTTTGAGGCGGCCGCGCGCGCCGCCCGTGTGCAGTCCGAAGCGTGAGGATCACGACGATGGGTAAGGAAAAGTTTCAACGGTCTAAGCCGCATGCCAACATTGGCACGATCGGTCACGTGGACCATGGCAAGACGACGCTGACGGCTGCGATCACGAAGTATTTCGGCGATTTCCGTGCGTATGACCAGATTGACGGCGCGCCTGAAGAGAAGGCGCGCGGGATCACGATCTCGACGGCTCACGTGGAGTATGAGACGGAAAACCGTCACTACGCCCACGTGGACTGCCCGGGCCACGCCGACTATGTGAAGAACATGATCACGGGCGCGGCGCAGATGGACGGCGCGATTCTTGTGGTGAACGCGGCTGACGGCCCCATGCCGCAGACGCGCGAGCACATTCTTCTGGCCCGCCAGGTGGGCGTGCCGGCGCTTGTTGTGTTCCTCAACAAGGTCGACCAGGTGGACGACGCCGAGCTTCTGGAGCTTGTGGAGATGGAGGTTCGCGAACTTCTGTCTTCGTACGATTTTCCGGGCGACGACATTCCGATCATCGCCGGCTCTGCGCTGCATGCGATGAACGGCACCCAGCCTGAAATCGGCGAGGAGAAGATCCGCGAGCTGATGGCGGCTGTGGACGAGTTCATCCCGACGCCGGAGCGTCCCATCGACCGTGACTTCCTTTTGCCGATCGAGGACGTGTTCTCGATCTCGGGCCGGGGCACGGTTGTGACGGGCCGGATCGAGCGCGGCATTGTGAAGGTGGGCGAAGAGATCGAGATCGTGGGCATCCGCGACACCGTGAAGACGACGTGCACGGGCGTTGAGATGTTCCGCAAGCTGCTCGACCAGGGCCAGGCTGGCGACAATGTGGGCGTGCTGCTTCGCGGCGTGGACCGCGAGGGCGTGGAGCGCGGCCAGGTTCTCTGCAAGCCGGGCACGATCAAGCCGCACAAGAAGTTCGAGGCCGAGGCCTACATCCTGACGAAGGAAGAGGGTGGCCGTCACACGCCGTTCTTCTCCAACTATCGTCCGCAGTTCTACTTCCGCACGACGGACGTGACCGGCGTTGTGACCTTGAAAGAGGGCACCGAGATGGTGATGCCGGGCGACAATGTTGAAGTGGTGGTGGAGCTGATCAACCCGATCGCGATGGAAGAGAAGCTGCGCTTCGCCATCCGTGAAGGCGGCCGCACCGTGGGCGCCGGCGTGGTCTCGAAAATCCTCGAGTAGACGCCAGCCGCCTCACCGCAGGCGACTTTAGACAGGACGGCCCGGAGCTCACGCTCCGGGCCGTTTTCGTTTAAGGGGAGGGTGAGGGGCTCAGCGTTGACACGTGCGGCCCGCGCACCGGTGTCCGGGCGCCCCAAAAGCCATTCAACATCACGCTGTTTTCTTCGTCCGTGGGCGAACTGCTTGCAGCAAATTTGTCACAGACGCGCGCTTGTTATCCATTAGCCGCGTGTGGGGTTTGCTGTGTTCATTAAAAAGCATTTAGGCTCGTCACATACGGATCATAAATTTGTTGTGGTCCGTAATTGCTGCAATCGGGGAGACTATGATGCAAAGCAAGCAACTTAAGGCGTGGGCCCTTGCCACCACGCTGCTGTCCGGAGCCGGCTTGTCGGCGCCGGCGTTCGCACAGGACGCGGATGCAGAAGAAGCTGGTTCACCGACGGACGTGATTCAGGTCACCGGTTCGCGTGTTCGTAACGCGAACCTGATCGCCACCAGCCCGGTGACCCAGGTGGACGCTGCGGAATTCACCCTGTCTGGCACGACGCGGGTTGAAGACCTGCTGCGCACCCTGCCGCAGGTGACCCCGTCGCTGGACTCCTTCTCGGTGAACCCGTCCACGGGCACCGCTTCGGTCGACCTTCGCGGTCTTGGCACGAACCGGACCCTGGTTCTGGTGAACGGCCGTCGCCTTCAGTCGGGCGGCATCCGCACCCAGGCGCCTGACCTCAACCAGATTCCGTCTGCGCTCGTCGAGCGTGTTGAGATCCTGACCGGTGGCGCGTCGTCGGTGTACGGCGCCGACGCCGTGGCCGGCGTTGTGAACTTCATCGTGAACCGGGATTTCGAAGGCATTGAGATCAACGCCGGCATTTCCGGCTATCAGCACAACAACCGCAACGCCTACATGCAGGGCCTGCAGCAAGCCGCCGGCTTTGAATTCCCGGACGGCGCCAGCGACATTGACGGCCGCGCTTACGACATCGACATGACGATGGGGTCGAGCTTCGCGGACGGCCGCGGCAGCGCCAGCGGCTACATCACCTATCGCAAGAACGAAGAACTGTTCCAGGGCGACCGCGACTACTCCAACTGCGCCCTGAACGCAGCCGGTACGGCGTGCGGCGGATCCTCCACTGCGCCCATCGCCAACTTCCTCGCCAGCGGTAACACCACTAACGGCGCTTTGAGCAGCGACTTCATCAGCTTCGACGAGACAGGCACGTGGCGCGCCGCGCTGGGCCAGATCTACAACTTTGCGCCGGTTAACTTCTACCAGCGTCCGGACGAGCGTTGGACCTTCGGCGCGTTCTTCAACTACGAAGTCAACCCGATGTTCCGGCCGTATCTGGACTTCTCGTTCGCGAACACGAACACCGATGTTCAGATCGCTGAGTCAGGCACGTTCTTCACCGATACGCTTGGTTTTGAGTGCAACGATCCTCTGATCAACTCGCTTTGCACGGACATCGGCGTCATTCCCAACCCCAACGGCGCGGACATTTCGCTGTCTGTCGGCAAGCGTAACGTCGAAGGCGGCGGCCGCGTGTCGAGCATCGATTCGTCGGCCTGGCGCTGGACTGCTGGCACCGAGGGCGACCTTGGCGGCAGCTGGTCCTATGACGCGTCGTTCAGCTTCGCTTCGACCTCGTCCAGCGAAATCACCCAGAACGACTTCCTTCGCACGCGGACCCGAGACGCCCTGCTGGGTTGCCCGACCGGCGCGTTCGCCGGCTGCATTCCCTACAACCCGTTTGTCCCGAACGGCGTAACGCCTGAGGCGGCGGCCGGACTCGCCGGCACCGGTGTTCTGACCGGCCGGACCGAGCTGATCACGGCCAACAGCTATGTCACCGGCGATATCCCGGTGTCGCTGCCCACCGCCACCAGCCCGGTTTCGGTCGTGGCCGGCGCCGAGTATCGGCGTGAAAGCTACCGCACCATTGCTGACACCAACATCCAGACCGGCAACTTCACCGGTCGTGGCGGTCAGACGCCGCCTATCGGTGGCGAGTACAATGTGTGGGAGCTGTTCGGCGAGGCGTTTGTCCCGCTGCTGCAGGACGCCCCGTTCGCTGATGAGCTGGTTCTCGAGCTTGGCTACCGGTACTCCAACTACAACACGTCCGGCGGCGCCTCGACCTACAAGACGCTGCTGTCGTGGACTCCCAACGACATCGTTCGTGTTCGTGGCGGGTATAACCGCGCGATCCGTGCGGCGAACGTCTCAGAGCTGTTCCAGCCGACCGCTGGCGGCCTGTGGGGTGGTGAAGATCCCTGCGCCACCACGACTCCGCTGTTCACGGCCGCCCAGTGCGCCCTGACCGGCGTGTCTGCGGCTCAGTACGGCAACATCAACGCCAGCCCCGCGTCTCAGTACAACCAGATCACGGGCGGCAACCCCGGCCTTGATCCGGAATCGGCTGACACCTGGACGTTCGGCGTGGTGCTCACCCCGCTGAGCAATGTCAGCCTCACCGTCGACTATTACGACATCACCATCGCAGATCGTATCGGGGCGGTCGGCGCTTCGAACATCGTGCGCGGTTGCGGTCTGACCGGAGATCCGGGCCTGTGCTCGCTGATCTCGCGTAACGCGGGGTCAGGTGACCTTTGGTCCGGCACGGCCGGTGAGCCTGGTAATGGTGTCGTCCGTAACCTGACCTCCAACTTCGGCAACCTGGTCTGGCGCGGCGTTGACTTCAACCTCGCATGGGCCGGTGAACTGCCCCGCGTTGGTGGCAATCTCAGCGCCGTGTTCAACGGCTCGATCGCGCTCGAGCAGACCGTTGATCCGCTTCCCGGCGTCAACGATGCTGCGAAGTACGATTGCGCCGGCGTCATCAACCCGGCCTGCTCCACGTCTGATTGGCGTCACACGGCTCGTGTGAGCTACGATGTCGGCAGCTGGTGGTCCGCCTCGCTTCGCTGGAGGTACTTCAGCGAAATGGACTACACGCTCCAGAACGGCACGGCTGGCGCCACCGACCGTATCCTCGTCAACAACGGGAATACGCTCGACGCGATCAGCTACTTTGACGTCACTGGTCAGTTCGACGTTCGTGAGAATGCGAGCCTGACCCTGGGTGTGAACAACATCCTCGACGAAGAGCCGCCGCTTGTGGGCGCCGGGCTGGCTGACAACGCCAACTCGCTCACCGGCTACGACCAGGCGGGTCGTTACCTCTTCGGACGCATCAGCCTGCAGTACTAAGTGCTGGCTGTCTGAAGACTTGGTTGAAGACTGCGGCGGCGGGCCATGCCCGCCGCCGTTTCTTTTTTTGAGAGGCCGTGGTGCGGAGCCGCGCGGAGCGATGACGCACTTTTCTCACATCAGGGCTTTCCATGGCCTCTGTATCTGGTTAAAAGACCGGCTTCTGAATGAACGGCCCGTTCGATCCGGCGCGACGCAAAAGCGAGCCGGGTGGTGCGGGCCGCCGGTTCTAGGGGTGTAGCTCAGCTGGTAGAGCGACGGTCTCCAAAACCGTAGGTCGGGGGTTCGAGCCCCTCCGCCCCTGCCAGTCGCCGGCGACCAGCCACCGGCGCGATACGAGCGGCCGAGCCGAAGGGACGAAACGTTTTAAGCATGGCGAGAAACACGAAAAACCGCCAGCCCGCATCGACGGGATCCAGCGGCAAGGCCGGCGCGTCTTCAAACGCCGCCGCCTCCGCGCCTGCGCGCAAGAAAACGACGAACCCGCTCAAGTTTTTCTCCGAGGTACGTCAGGAGGGCCGCAAGGTCACCTGGACGAGCCGGCGCGAGACAATCATCTCCACCATCATGGTGCTGGTCATGGCGACCATCGCGGCGATTTTCTTCTTCGCCGTCGATTCGCTGATCGGTGTCATTATCGATTTCCTTCTCGGTCTTGGAGCGTCTTAGAACCATGTCGGCGAAGTGGTATATCGTTCACGCCTACTCCAACTTCGAAAAGAAGGTGGCCGAGGCGATCCGCGCCGATGCGGCGATGAAGGGTCTTCAGGACAAGTTTGAAGAAATCCTCGTGCCGACCGAAGAGGTCGTAGAGGTGCGCCGCGGCCGCAAGATCAACGCGGAGCGCAAGTATTTTCCCGGCTATGTCCTGGTGAAGATGGACATGACCGACGACGCCTATCACCTGGTGAAGAACACCCCCAAGGTCACCGGCTTTCTGGGCTCGGGCAAGCGCCCGCTCGCGGTGCCCGAGGGCGAGGTCAAGCGCATCATGGGGCAGATGGAGGACGACGCTGAAAAGCCCCGTCCCACCGTCACCTACGATATCGGCGAGACCGTGCGCGTCACCGACGGCCACTTCCAGAGCTTCAACGGCATTGTCGAGGAAGTCGACGATTCCAAGGGCCTTTTGAAGGTGGCGATCAATATTTTCGGCCGGGCGACCCCGGTCGAGCTGGAATACGGCCAGGTGGAAAAGACCACCTGACGTAAATCGGTGCGGGAGGGTCCGGGAAGTCCATTCCGGGTCCGTGACCGCGCCGCCCAACAAGGATCGGGCCATGGGGTCCGGTTCGTCATCAACTGACGCGCCGCCGATGCGGTGCGAACAGAAGGTAGGGACATGGCGAAGAAGATCACAGGTTATATCAACCTGCAGGTTCCCGCCGGCGCGGCGAACCCGAGCCCGCCCATCGGGCCGGCCCTGGGTCAGCGCGGCGTGAACATCATGGAATTCTGCAAGGCGTTCAACGCCAAGACCCAGGAGATGGAAAAGGGGATGCCGATCCCCACGACCATCACGGTCTATCAGGACAAGTCGTTCACCTTCATCACCAAGACCGCGCCCGCCGCGTTCTTTTTGAAGAAGGCCGCCAAGGTCCAGAAGGGCTCGGTCGAGCCCGGCAAAGCGGCTCCGATCGCCCAGGTGACCAGGGCGCAATGCCGCGAGATCGCCGAAGCCAAGATGAAAGATCTGTCCGCGAACGATCTGGACGCGGCGCAGAAAATCATCGAGGGCTCCGCGCGCTCCATGGGCTTTGAGGTGGTGGGTTAATCATGGCCAAAATTGCAAAACGCATCGCCGCCGCCCGTGAAGGCATCGACCGCGACAAGATGTACGCGCTCGACGCTGCGGTGAAGATGGTCAAGGACCGCGCCAAAGCGAAGTTCGACGAAACCATCGAAGTCGCCGTCAATCTGGGCGTTGATCCGCGTCACGCCGACCAGATGGTTCGCGGCGTCGCAACGCTTCCCAACGGCACCGGCCGTTCGGTGCGCGTGGCCGTGTTCGCCAAGGGCGCCAAGGCTGAAGAAGCCCTGAAAGCCGGCGCGGACGTGGTGGGCGCCGAAGACCTGGTTGAAAAGGTCCAGGGCGGCGAGATCAATTTCGACAAGGTGATCGCCACCCCCGACATGATGCCGCTGGTCGGCCGTCTGGGCAAAGTGCTCGGCCCGCGCGGCATGATGCCGAACCCCAAGGTCGGCACCGTGACCATGGACGTGGCCAAGGCCGTGGAGAACTCCAAGGGCGGCGCCGTCGAGTTCCGCGTGGAGAAAAACGGCATTGTCCACGCCGGCGTGGGCAAGGCGAGCTTCTCTGAAGCCGCCCTGGTGGAAAACATCCGCGCGCTGCTGCAAGGCCTGATGAAGGCCAAGCCGGCCGGCGCCAAGGGCGTGTACATGAAACGCATCGCGCTGAGCTCCACCATGGGCCCGGGCGTGAAGATCGACACCGCCGAAGCAAGCGTGACCACCGAGGCCGCGTAAGCACGGCGTATGAGTTACCCCGCACCGGCCTGGCCGGAGCGGGGGTGTAGGACCGGGGGAAGGCTCGCCTTGTTCCGGTCCGACCTGTCCGAGATCCCGGGGGAGGGGGCGTTCAGCGCCGCCTCTTAATTCATCCGGCCCTGGGTGAGACAGAGCGACAATCGATTTATCCGGCGGATCCGCCGGGTTGTCGGTTCGAGCCCTGGGGCAGGCGCATCGCCGGTTGGCGGTTTCGCTCCTTGGGGCGGAGACGTCGTCCGGCGGCTTGAGCGAGCCGTCCACGGGGGACGGCTCAACTAGGGAGACCGCAATGGATCGTATGACCAAAGAGACGGCGGTCCAGGAGCTGACGGATATCTTCGCCAGCACCGGATCCGTCGTTCTGGCCAACTACTCCGGCCTTACCGTTGCGGAAATGACGAAGCTGCGCAGCCAGCTTCGCGAGCAGGGCGGCGCGCTCAAAGTGGTGCGTAACCGTCTCGCGAAGATCGCGTTGAAGGGTCAGAAGGGTGAAGCGGCGGCCTCGATGTTCGAGGGTCCGATCGCCATCGCCTATTCCGACGATTTCACCGCGGCGCCTAAAGTGGCCGTCGAGTTTGCGAAATCGAACGACAAGTTCGAGATCGTGGGCGGGTTCATGGAAGAGGAAGTCATGGACGCCAAAGGCGTCGACGCCCTCTCCAAGATGCCGTCGCGCGAAGAACTCATCGCCACCGTCGTCGCCCGTCTGCTGGGTCAAGCCAGCGAAGTCGTCTCGCGCCTCACCGCGCCGGGCGCCACGCTGTCCGCCCAGATCCAGACGATCAGCGAGCAGGCCGAAAGCTAAGTCGTCTCCGCACATCTTCGAACCGACACCTGACACACGCAAGGAAACAAACACATGGCCGACGTCGCCAAACTCGCCGAAGACCTCCTGGCTCTCACCATCCTGGAAGCCAAGGAACTCAACGACATCCTGGAAGAAAAAGGCATCAAGCCGGCCGCCGCCGCCGTGGCCGTTGCTGGTCCCGCCGCCGCCGCTGAAGCGGTCGAAGAGAAAGACGAATTCGACGTCATTCTCGTCTCCGCAGGCGACAAGAAGATCAACGTGATCAAGGAAGTCCGCGCCATCACCGGCCTGGGCCTCAAAGAAGCCAAGGACCTGGTGGAAGCCGGCGGCAAAGCCGTCAAAGAAGGCGCCAACAAGGCCGAGGCCGAAACGATCAAGAAGAAGCTCGAAGACGCTGGTGCGAAAGTCGAGCTTAAGTAGGCCGCTTCAGGTGAGGGCGCTTCGCGCCTGATCCTGACGGTTTTCGAACATCCGGCGGGTGCGCGGGGACAGGATCTCTGCGCGCCCGTCGGGGCGTTCGAATAAAGAATTCGCCGACTGGTCCGTCCGTCCCGGGGCCGATCGGCGCTTCAGGCAGTTCGCCGCCCCTTGTCAGGCGGACGCCTGGACTTCTCCGGGACGGCCGACGGGGCCGGAGCACCCCGATGCAAGCGCGAGGCTATTGAGCCTTCGAAGGGAGCGGAAATGGGTCTGTCGTTCACCGGCAAGAAGCGCATTCGCAAATCATTCGGTCGAATTCCCGAAGCGGTTGAGATGCCGAACCTCATCGAGGTTCAAAAGCACTCCTATGAGCAGTTCCTGTTGAAGGACACAGCCACCGCGGACCGGCCCGACGAGGGTTTGCAGGCGGTTTTCAAGTCCGTGTTTCCGGTCAAGGACTTCTCCGAGCGCTCCGTGCTCGAGTTTGTGTCCTATGAGTTCGAACCACCGAAATTCGACGTCGAGGAATGCATTCAGCGCGATATGACCTATGCGGCTCCGCTGAAGGTCAAGATGCGTCTGATCGTTTTCGATGTGGATGAAGAAACGGCGGCGCGTTCGGTCAAGGACATCAAGGAGCAGGACGTCTACATGGGCGATATCCCGCTCATGACCGACAAGGGCACCTTCGTCATCAACGGCACCGAGCGGGTGATCGTCTCCCAAATGCACCGGTCGCCCGGCGTGTTCTTCGATCACGACAAGGGCAAGACCCACGCATCGGGCAAGTATCTGTTCGCCGCGCGCATCATTCCCTATCGCGGCTCGTGGCTGGATCTTGAATTCGACGCCAAGGACATCCTGCACGTCCGCATCGACCGGCGCCGCAAGCTGCCGGCGACGACGCTTCTCTACGCGCTCGGCCTCGACAAGGAAGAGATCCTCGCCACGTTCTACGACCGGATCGTGTTCGAGCAGGTCAAGAACGGCTGGACCATGCCGTTCCTCAAGGATCGCTGGCGCGGTGTGAAGCCGCAGCGCGATCTGATCGACGCCAAGACCGGGGAGATGGTCGCGCCGGCCGGCAAGAAGCTGTCGGCGCGCGCCGCCAACAAGCTCGCCGATGACGGCCTTGAAAAGCTGCTGGTGAGCGCCGAAGAGCTCCAGGGCCGTTTCGCGGCGGTGGACCTCGTCAACATGGAGACCGGCGAAGTTTACGCCGAGGCCGGCGACGAGCTCACCGAAGAAGTGATGGCCGTCCTCGCCGAAGCGGGTGTGGACACGCTGGACGTGCTCGACATCGATAACGTCTCGGTCGGCGGCTACATGCGCCAGACCCTGGCGGCCGACAAGAACGACACGCGCGACCAGGCGCTGGTGGACATCTACCGCGTCATGCGTCCGGGTGAGCCGCCGACGCCGGAAACGGCCGAAGCGCTGTTCAACGGCCTGTTCTTTGATTCCGAGCGCTACGACCTGTCGCCGGTCGGCCGTGTGAAGATGAACATGCGCCTGGATCTGGAATGCCCGGACAATGTGCGCGTGCTTCGCAAGGAAGACATCATCGCCGTCCTGAAGGTCATTCTCGGCCTGCGCGACGGCAAGGGCGAGATCGACGATATCGACAATCTCGGCAATCGCCGGGTGCGTTCGGTCGGCGAGCTCATGGAGAACCAGTACCGCGTCGGTCTTCTGCGCATGGAGCGCGCCATCAAGGAGCGCATGAGCTCGGTGGATATCGAGACCGTCATGCCCCACGACCTGGTCAACGCCAAACCGGCGGCGGCGGCGGTGCGCGAATTCTTCGGCTCCTCGCAACTGTCCCAGTTCATGGACCAGACCAACCCGCTGTCGGAAGTCACCCACAAGCGCCGCCTCTCGGCGCTTGGCCCGGGCGGCCTGACGCGCGAGCGAGCCGGCTTTGAAGTGCGCGACGTGCACCCGACCCACTATGGCCGGATCTGCCCGATCGAAACGCCGGAAGGCCCGAATATCGGCCTGATCAACTCGCTTTCGACCTATGCGCGGGTGAACAAGTACGGCTTCATCGAGAGCCCCTACCGCAAGGTGGAGAACAGCAAGCTCACCGACCAGGTGGACTATCTCTCCGCCATGCAGGAAGCGCGCTTCACCATAGCCCAGGCCAACGCCACCGTGGACGAGAACGGCATGCTGGCGAACGAGTTCGTCAACTGCCGCGTCGGTCCGGGCCGTGACGCGACCCTGATCCCCAAAGAGGACGTGGACTATATCGACGTGTCGCCGAAACAGGTCGTTTCGGTCGCCGCCTCGCTGATCCCGTTCCTGGAAAACGACGACGCCAACCGCGCCCTCATGGGTTCGAACATGCAGCGTCAGGCCGTTCCGCTGGTCAAAGCCGAAGCGCCCCTCGTGGGCACCGGCATGGAAGCGGTCGTGGCCCGCGATTCCGGCGCCGCCATCGCGGCGCGCCGTGAAGGCGTGGTCGAGCAGGTGGACGCCCAGCGGATCGTGATCCGGGCGACCGGAGATATCGGCGCGGCCGAAAGCGGCGTCGACATCTATCGCCTGGCCAAATTCCAGCGCTCCAACCAGTCCACCGCGATCAACCAGCGTCCCATCGTGAAGGTGGGCGACGTGGTCCATCAGGGCGACATCATCGCCGACGGCCCGTCGACCGATCTCGGCGATCTGGCGCTCGGGCGCAACGTGCTCGTCGCGTTCATGCCCTGGAACGGCTATAACTTCGAGGACTCCATCCTCATCTCCGAGCGCATCGTGCGCGATGACGTGTTCACCTCCATCCACCTCGAGGAATTCGAAGTGATGGCGCGCGACACCAAGCTCGGCCCGGAAGAGATCACCCGCGACATCCCCAATGTCGGCGAGGAGGCCCTGCGCAATCTCGACGAGGCGGGCATCGTGGCGATCGGCGCCGAAGTGGAAGCCGGCGACATCCTGGTGGGCAAGGTCACGCCCAAGGGCGAAAGCCCGATGACGCCGGAGGAGAAACTCCTGCGCGCCATCTTCGGTGAAAAGGCGTCCGACGTTCGTGACACCTCGCTGCGCTTGCCGCCGGGCACCACCGGCACGATCGTGGAAGTGCGCGTCTTCAACCGCCACGGTGTGGACAAGGACGAGCGCGCCATCTCCATCGAGCGCGACGAGATCGAGCGCCTTGGCGAAGACCGCGACGACGAGCTCGCGATTCTCGAGCGCGACATTTTCGGCCGCTTCAAGGAGATCCTTCTGGGCAAGAAGGCCGTCGCCGGCCCGAAAGGCTTCAAGAAGGGCGAGGTGACCGAGGAGTCGCTGGCCGAGACGCCGCGCTCGCAGTGGTGGAAGATCGGTCTCGACGACGAGAAGGCCATGGCCGAGGTCGAGGCGCTGAAAGCCCAGCACGACGAGGGCAAGGCGCGCCTGGACCGCCGCTTCGAGGACAAGGTCGAGAAGCTGCAGCGCGGTGACGAGATGCCGCCCGGCGTGATGAAGATGGTCAAGGTCTTCGTCGCGGTGAAGCGCAAGCTTCAGCCGGGCGACAAGATGGCCGGCCGTCACGGCAACAAGGGCGTGATCTCCAAGATCAACCCCATCGAGGACATGCCCTTCCTGGAAGACGGCACGTCGGTGGATATCGTTCTCAACCCGCTGGGCGTGCCTTCGCGGATGAATGTGGGCCAGATTCTCGAGACCCATCTGGGCTTCGCCTGCAAGGGCCTGGGCCGTCAGATCGGCGAGGCCTACGAGGCCTATATGCGCACCGGCAAGTCCGACGAGCTCAAGCTGTCGCTCAAGAAGGCGTACGGCGAGGACCAGGAGCTGCCGGAGACCGACGCGGAGCTCGCCGAGCTGGGCAAGAACCTGGCCAACGGCGTTCCCATCGGCACGCCCGTCTTCGACGGCGCGCGCGAGCCGGACATCGTCGAGCACCTCAAGCTCGCCGGGTTTGACGAGAGCGGCCAGTCGATCCTGTATGACGGCCTGACCGGCGAGCAGTTCCGCCGTCCGGTCACCGTGGGCATCAAGTATCTCTTGAAGCTTCACCACCTGGTGGACGACAAGATCCACGCCCGTTCCATCGGCCCGTACTCGCTCGTCACCCAGCAACCGCTGGGCGGCAAGGCGCAGTTCGGCGGCCAGCGCTTCGGCGAGATGGAAGTGTGGGCGCTGCAGGCCTACGGCGCCGCCTATACGCTGCAGGAGATGCTCACCGTGAAGTCGGACGACGTGGCCGGACGCACCAAGGTCTATGAGGCCATCGTGCGCGGCGACAATGCGTTCGAAGCCGGCATTCCCGAGAGCTTCAACGTGCTGGTCAAGGAGATGCGTTCGCTGGGTCTCAATGTCGAGCTGACCAATCAATAGCTCGCGATCCGAATAAGCCGACGCGTTTGGATATCTAAAGGCGGCGGGCCGTCCCCTCGGACCCGCCGCCGCCACCGTCAAGGAGACGGACCATGAACCAAGAGGTCATGAACATCTTCAATCCCTCCGTCGAAGGCCCGTCCTTCGACCGGATCCGGATTTCGCTCGCCAGCCCGGAGAAAATTCTCTCCTGGTCCTTCGGCGAGGTGAAGAAGCCCGAAACGATCAACTACCGCACGTTCAAACCGGAACGCGACGGTCTGTTCTGCGCGCGGATCTTTGGTCCGACGAAGGACTATGAGTGCCTGTGCGGCAAGTACAAGCGCATCAAGTACAAGGGCATCATCTGCGAGAAGTGCGGCGTTGAAGTGACGCTCGCCCGGGTCCGGCGCGAACGCATGGGCCATATCGAGCTGGCCGCCCCGGTGGCGCATATCTGGTTCCTGAAGTCTCTGCCGTCGCGCATCGCCCTGATGATGGACATGGCCCTGAAAGACGTGGAGCGCGTGCTCTATTTCGAGGCCTATATCGTCATGGAGCCGGGCCTGACCCCGCTGCAGCAGACCCAGCTTCTCACCGAAGAAGAGTACTACGAAGCGGTCGACGAGTACGGCGAGGACGCCTTCACCGCCGGCATCGGCGCCGAAGCGATCCGCGACATCATGATCAGCATGGACCTCGAAAAAGAGGTCGAGCGCATGCGCGAGGACATGAAGGAGACCGGCTCGGAGCTGAAGCTGAAGAAGCTGGCCAAGCGCGTGAAGCTCATGGAAAGCTTCATGTTCTCCAAGAACAAGCCGGAATGGATGATCCTCACCGTGGTGCCGGTGATCCCGCCCGAGCTGCGCCCGCTGGTGCCGCTGGACGGCGGCCGCTTCGCCACGTCCGATCTGAACGATCTCTACCGCCGGGTCATCAACCGCAATAACCGCCTGAAGCGCCTGATCGAGCTGCGCGCGCCGGACATCATCATCCGCAACGAAAAGCGGATGCTGCAGGAATCCGTCGATGCGCTGTTTGATAACGGCCGCCGCGGCCGCGTGATCACGGGCGCCAACAAGCGCCCGCTGAAATCGCTCGCCGACATGCTCAAGGGCAAGCAGGGCCGCTTCCGTCAGAACCTGCTCGGCAAGCGCGTGGACTATTCGGGTCGCTCGGTCATCGTGGTGGGTCCGGATCTGAAACTGCACGAGTGCGGCCTGCCCAAGAAAATGGCGCTGGAGCTGTTCAAGCCGTTCATCTATGCGCGCCTTGACGCCAAGGGCCTTTCGGGCACCGTCAAGCAGTCCAAGAAGATGGTCGAGAAAGAACGCCCCGAAGTCTGGGACGTGCTGGACGAGGTGATCCGCGAGCACCCGGTTCTTCTGAACCGTGCGCCGACGCTGCACCGTCTGGGTATCCAGGCGTTCGAGCCCAAGCTCATCGAGGGCAAGGCGATCCAGCTTCACCCGCTGGTTTGCGCCGCGTTCAACGCCGACTTCGACGGCGACCAGATGGCCGTTCACGTCCCCCTGAGCCTTGAGGCCCAGCTGGAGGCGCGCGTCCTGATGATGTCGACCAACAACATTCTCAGCCCCGCCAACGGCAAGCCGATCATCGTGCCGTCGCAGGATATCGTGCTGGGTCTCTACTACCTCTCCATCGCCAAGGACGGCGAGCCGGGCGAGGGCATGGCGTTCGGCTCCATGAGCGAGCTTGAGGCCGCGCTGGACGCCGGGGTCGTGGGTCTGCATGCCAAGATCAAGGCGCGCTACGAGACCGTGGACGAGAACAACAAGCCCATCGTCAAGGTGATCGACACCACGCCGGGCCGGATGAAAATCCTCGAGCACATGCCGCACCACCCGCTGCTGGGCTCGAAAATGCTCGACACCCTTCTGACCAAGAAGGCGATCGGCGGCATGATCGACGAGGTCTACCGCCATACCGGTCAGAAGGCGACGGTGATCTTCTGCGACAAGATCATGGCGCTCGGTTTCCGCGAAGCGGCCCGCGCCGGCATTTCGTTCGGCAAGGACGACATGCTGATCCCGGACGCCAAGGCGGTGCTGGTGGGCGAGACCCGCTCGCTGGTGGCCGATTACGAGCAGCAATATGTGGACGGCCTGATCACCAAGGGTGAGAAGTACAACAAGGTCGTCGACGCTTGGGCGAAGTGCACCGACAAGGTCGCCGACGCCATGATGGACGAGATCTCCAAGCCCATCGCCATGGAAGACGGCCGTGAAGGCGAAGTGAATTCGGTCTTCATGATGGCCCACTCCGGCGCCCGCGGTTCGAAGAACCAGATGAAGCAGCTCGCCGGCATGCGCGGCCTGATGGCGCGTCCGGACGGCTCCATCATCGAGACGCCGATCATCTCCAACTTCAAAGAGGGCCTGACGGTTCTCGAATACTTCAACTCCACCCACGGCGCCCGCAAGGGCCTGGCCGACACGGCTCTGAAGACGGCGAACTCGGGCTATCTGACCCGTCGTCTGGTGGACGTGGCCCAGGACTGCATCATCACCGAAACCGATTGCGGCACCTCCGACGGCATCACCATCGGCGCGGTCGTGGACGGTGGCGATGTGGTGGTGAGCCTGGATCAGCGCATCCTGGGCCGCTACACGGCCGAGGAGGTCAAGGATCCCTCCTCCGGCGACGTGCTGGCTCCGGTGGACACCTATCTGGACGAAGATCTCGCGCTGGCCCTCGACCATGCCGGCGTGACCACCGTCAAGGTGCGCTCGCCGCTGACGTGCGAAACGCGCGTGGGCGTGTGCGCCACCTGCTACGGGCGTGATCTGGCGCGCGGCACGAAGGTGAACATGGGCGAGGCGATCGGCGTGATCGCGGCCCAGTCCATCGGCGAGCCGGGCACCCAGCTGACGATGCGGACCTTCCACATCGGCGGCACAGCCCAGGTCTCCGAGCAGTCCTTCTATGAATCCACCTATGAAGGCCAGGTCGCCTTCACCGACCGCTCCACCGTGAAGACGGCCGACGGCTCCTTCATCGTGATGAGCCGGAACATGCAGGTCGCGATCACCGACAAGGACGGCAAGGAGCTGGAAAGCTACAAGCTGCCCTACGGTGCCCGGGTGCGTCTGGACGCCGGCGACAAGATCAAGCGCGGCACGCGTCTGGCCGAGTGGGACCCGTACACCATGCCGATCGTCACCGAGGTGGGCGGCAAGGTGAAGCTGGTCGACCTGGTTGAAGGCGTGTCGGTGCGCGAAGAAACCGACGAAGCCACCGGCATCGCCTCAAAGGTGGTGATCGACTGGCGCGGCACGGGGGCGAAATCCAACGCGCTCCAGCCTGCTGTGATCATCTCCGACGATCAGGGCGAGCCGGTGCGCCTGCCCAACGGCTCCACGGCCAACTACATGCTGTCGGTGGGGGCGATTCTCTCCATCGCCGACGGCGACAAGGTCCTGCCGGGCGAGATTCTCGCCCGCGTGCCGACCGAAGGCGCCAAGACCCGCGACATCACCGGGGGTCTGCCGCGCGTGGCCGAACTGTTCGAAGCGCGCCGTCCCAAGGACCACGCCGTCATCGCCGAGATGACGGGCCGCGTGGAATTCGGCCGCGACTACAAGAACAAGCGCCGCATCGCCATCGTGCCCGAGGGCGAGGACGCCGAAGCGGTCGAATACCTGGTGCCCAAGGGCAAGCACCTGACCGTGCAGGAAGGCGACATCATCCAGCGCGGCGAGTATCTGCTCGACGGCAACCCGGCGCCGCACGACATCCTGCGCATTCTCGGCGTCGAGGCGCTGGCCGACTACCTGATCAACGAGATTCAGGAGGTCTACCGGCTCCAGGGCGTGCCGATCAACGACAAGCATATCGAAGTGATCGTGCGTCAGATGCTGCAGAAGATGGAAGTGCTGGACTCCGGCGATTCCGGCTATCTGGTCGGCGAACATATCGACAAGCTGGAATTCCTCGAAACCAATGAGGGGCTTGAGAAGCGCAAGAAGAAGCCGGCGCGCGGCGAACCGGTTCTGCTGGGCATCACCAAGGCGAGCCTGCAGACCCGCTCCTTCATCTCCGCAGCCTCCTTCCAGGAGACCACCCGCGTGCTCACCGAAGCCGCCATCCAGGGCAAGGTGGACATGCTGGAGGGCCTCAAGGAGAACGTCATCGTCGGCCGCCTCATTCCGGCCGGCACCGGGGGCCTGATGCGCGAGTACCAGGCCGTCGCCGACGAGCGCGATCGCAAGCGCGTCGCCGAACAGGAAGCCGCCACCGCAGCGTCCGGCGCAGAGGCCCTCCCGGCCGAGATCGCCGAAGCCGCCGAAGCGGAAAGCGCTGAAAGCGGAGAGGGCTAAGCCCTCCACCCGTTCTTCGGGGCCCGCAACCTGAGAACGCCCGCTGGAGCGATCCGGCGGGTGTTTCTCATGAGGCGGCGTTACCGAAAAATGATGGGCCAGATCAGCGGGCCGGCGCTCGCAAGGGCGGCGATGGAGCCAAAGAATACGGCGATCAGCGTCAGGTGTCCGATCCGGTTCTGAATCCCGTAGTCCA
Source organism: Apolloniradiicaulis salifontis (assembly GCF_053756655.1). Taxonomy (NCBI): domain Bacteria; kingdom Pseudomonadati; phylum Pseudomonadota; class Alphaproteobacteria; order Maricaulales; family Maricaulaceae; genus Apolloniradiicaulis; species Apolloniradiicaulis salifontis. The sequence goes on along the minus strand of NZ_CM132387.1, from coordinate 2,086,691 downwards.
GCTCGGCGCGCATGAGATCGTTGGCTTCCGCGATCCGGCGGCGGACCTGCTCATACCGTTCCGCAAAACGCCTGGCGTTCAGCGTCGACGAGAGAAAGCGGGAGATCACGTCCGCGACGGATTGAAAACCCCGCAGGCGGGTCTCGTCGAGGCTTAACAGCCTGTCCTGCGCGAGCCTGGCGAAATTCGCGGCCTGGCTGGCCGCGCCGTTGACCCCGTCCGTCACGAAGAAGTTCATCGCCGCCACGCGTTCTGAAATGCTGGCGATTTCGCGGAGCCGGTCCTTCAGATCGCTGCCTGTGAGCTGGAACGTGCGCTCGCTCAGTTCCTCGGCGGCGTCGTTAAAGACTTCGGTCGCAGGGAAGAAGTTGGCGTAGCTTCGCACCCCCATCATGCGATATGTCGCAAGGTCGGTGCACGTCTTCAAAAGGCGGCCGCGCTGCTCGTTCGTGAGCGCGATGTCGAAGATCAAGGTGCGCGCAGCGCGCTCCAGATGGTACTCGGTCCGGCTGTGCGGGCGCAGATCGGAGATCAAGACCGCAGCGCCGCCATGGACCAGGGTCATGATGAAGTCGCTCCGTTCGCCGGTGGCGCGCGTCTTGTCCGGAAAACGCAAATAGCGCCTGGCCTCCCGCTCCAAAAGCGCGATGAAGTCGGGGTCGCCGGCCACGGTCTCCGGGCGGCCCGTCAGGCACGCCTCCTGCAGCCGCCGGCTGGCCTGCGCCGCCGCCTCATCCGGCAGGCGGGCCTGCAGCACGGCGTCGATGGGCAGGACGAAGAAGTGTGACAGCGCAAACAGTTCTCCGCGCCAGACAAACTGATCTTTGCCCATGAGGGCTGTGAACGCCGAGTTCGCCGAGCGCAGCGCCGTGTTGGAGGTATCCACCACTCGCGGATCGTCATGAGGGGCGAAAAAGCCGCAGCTTTCAGCCTCTGCTGAGTCGTGAAAGTCTTCAAAGAACGTGAAGTTATGGTTCGCGTCGTAAAGTTCCCATTGCAAGCGCAGCCGGTCGCTCTCGGTCTCCCCGTCTGGCTTCCAGAGGTTGAGCAACAGACGCCTTGTGGAGAGGCGCGCGGCAGGATCGATCGGCCCTGCTCCCGGCGTAAAGGGAGACAGCCTGTTGAACGGCTCTCGTCCGTCGGCCTGCGGCTCGGCCGGGGCGGCGTGAACAGAGCTTTTCGGGTCGAGGATTTTGTTGTCCCCGTACAATGCGACAAGTTTCGCCATCTCTTCCACGGCGGTGCGGGTTTGCCCGGCGAGCGAGTCGCCATACCGGTCCGGGCCGCCGATGACGCTCATGCATTCCTTGAACTTTAAAAGGACTTTGGCCTGCGCGGCCTCCAGGGTCTTTCCAGGGGCGAAGGCCTCAAGCAGTGGATTGTCGCTGGAGGGCAGGCTGCGCAGGGCTCGCATCGCGTTCTTAGCTAGATCCTGCCGCGATTGCGCGGCGCGCCGGCGGCGGCGGATCGCTGTGTTGATCTTCTCAAGGTCATGGTCCCCCAGATCAACAGGCGGTGTAAGCCAGTCCGCCGGGCAATAGTCCTCAGCCTTCTCGCGCCGCTTTTTCCTGCGTCCTTGTTTGGCGCTCCAGTAGCGCTCGTAGAGTTCCTCGCGAAACAGATCAGAGGGTGAGCGCAGAACCCGGATCATGTGTGATACGCGTGCATAGGGGCGGATCGGATGGCTGGCGCGCAGATGGATTTCGTCGACCGCGCGCTCGCGGTCGACGAAGGCGCTATCGCGCCAATCGCCGGAACGTGACATGGTCTCTGACCCCCCGGTCGCCCGGCGCGTCCCTGAACGGACCCGCCCCCTCTAAAGACTGGATGGGCGCTCGCTGCTCGTCAAGCGTGCAGACGGGCCTTTGAGTCAAACGCCTCTGCAAGCCCGCTTGACGGAACCGAGTCACATGAGTAGGTTCCGCGCTCGTTTTCGGGGGTGAGCCGTAGCCTCGCCGGTATCGGCATGGCTAGACGTCGCCCGGAACAGTGACATAACGCCTTGAACACCGTCCGCGGACGAACGGCTTGTGCCGTCGCGCCCGGTCGGTCTTTCGCGTTCCGACACCTGCGTCGGTCGCGCAACGGGAAACAGGAACGGACAGAGGCCTGATGCCTACGATCAACCAGCTCATCCGCAAGCCGCGGCAAGACAAGCCCAAGCGCAACAAAGTGCCGGCCCTTCAGGCTTGCCCGCAGCGCCGCGGCGTCTGCACCCGCGTCTACACCACCACGCCGAAGAAGCCGAACTCGGCGCTTCGCAAGGTGGCCAAGGTGCGTCTGACCAACGGGTATGAAGTCGTGAGCTACATCCCGGGTGAAGGCCATAACCTGCAGGAGCACTCCGTCGTGCTCATCCGCGGGGGCCGCGTGAAGGACCTTCCTGGCGTCCGTTACCACATTCTGCGCGGCGTTCTGGACACCCAGGGCGTCAAGGACCGCCGTCAGCGCCGGTCGAAATACGGCGCCAAGCGTCCGAAATAAGGAGCAGCCTTCATGTCCCGTCGTCACCGCGCAGAGAAGCGCGAGATTCTTCCCGACGCGAAATACCACGATCGCGATCTCACCAAGTTCATGAACTACATCATGATCGACGGTAAGAAGTCCGCGGCCGAGCGCATCATTTACGGCGCGCTTGAGATCGTCGAGGGCAAGCTCAAGCGCGAGCCTGTCCGCGTCTTCCATGACGCGCTTGAAAACGTCGCGCCCGAGATCGAAGTGCGTTCGCGCCGCGTCGGTGGCGCGACCTATCAGGTCCCGGTCGAGGTTCGCCCCGACCGCCGCAAGGCGCTGGCCATCCGCTGGCTCGCCGCCGCGGCCCGCAAGCGCAACGAAAACACCATGCGTGAACGCCTGGCGGCTGAACTGATGGACGCCTCGGCCAATCGCGGCTCATCCGTCAAGAAGCGTGAAGACACGCACAAGATGGCCGAAGCCAACCGCGCCTTCGCGCACTATCGCTGGTAAGACACCGCTAGAATTCCGCTCCTGACGAGGACTCTCCCCATGGCCCGCGATTACGCAATCGAGGACTACCGCAACTTCGGCATCATGGCGCATATCGACGCCGGAAAAACCACGACGACCGAGCGGATTCTCTACTACACCGGCAAATCCCACAAGATCGGCGAAGTCCACGACGGCGCCGCGACCATGGACTGGATGGAGCAGGAGCAGGAGCGGGGGATCACGATCACCTCCGCGGCCACGACCTGTTTCTGGAAGGGCAAGCGCCTCAACATCATCGACACGCCCGGCCACGTGGACTTCACCATTGAAGTCGAACGTTCGCTCCGCGTGCTCGACGGCGCCATCGCCCTGCTCGACGCCAACGCCGGCGTGGAGCCCCAGACCGAGACCGTGTGGCGCCAGGCGGACAAGTACAAAGTCCCGCGCATGATCTTCATCAACAAGATGGATAAGCTCGGCGCGGACTTTTACCGCTGCGTGGAGATGATCAAGGACCGCCTGAACGCCAAGCCCCTCTGCATGCAGCTGCCCATCGGCTCGGAGACCGAGTATGAGGGCTGCATCGATCTGATCACGATGAAAGAGCTGATCTGGGAAGCCGAGAATCTCGGCGCGGAATGGCGCATTCAGGACATTCGCCCGGAGCTGGCCGACAAGGCCGCCGAGTATCGCGAGTACATGATCGAAGCCGCGGTGGAGCAGGACGAGGCGGCTCTGGAAGCCTATCTCGACGGGACCGAGCCCACCGAAGCCAAGATCAAGGAACTTGTGCGTAAGGGGACGATCGCCCTGGCGTTCAATCCGATCCTGTGCGGAACCGCATTCAAGAACAAGGGCGTGCAGCCGCTCCTCGACGCCGTCGTGGACTTCCTGCCGGCGCCGACTGACGTGCTGAACATCAAGGGCATCGATGCGAAGTCCGAGAAGGAAGTCGAGCGCCAGTCGTCCGACGCTTCGCCGCTGTCCATGCTGGCCTTCAAGATCATGAACGATCCGTTCGTGGGCTCGTTGACCTTCTGCCGCGTCTATTCGGGCATGCTCAACACCGGCAGCTCGGTTCTGAACACGGTGAAGGACAAGAAGGAGCGCGTGGGTCGTATGCTGCTCATGCACTCCAATTCGCGCGAAGACATCAAGGAAGCGTTCGCCGGCGACATCGTCGCCATTGCAGGCCTCAAGGACACCACCACCGGCGACACGCTGTGTGATCCGGCCCATCCGGTGATCCTGGAGCGCATGGAGTTCCCCGAGCCTGTGATCGAGATCGCCATCGAGCCGAAATCCAAGGGCGACCAGGAAAAGCTCGGCGTTGCGCTGCAGCGCCTGGCGGCCGAAGACCCGTCGTTCCGCGTCTTCACCGACGAGGAATCCGGCCAGACCATCATCGCCGGCATGGGCGAGCTGCACCTGGACATCCTGGTGGATCGCATGCGCCGCGAATTCAAGGTCGAGGCCAATGTGGGTCAGCCGCAGGTCGCGTATCGCGAGACGATCGGCGCCACCTACGAGATCGACTACACGCACAAGAAACAAACCGGCGGCACCGGTCAGTTCGCGCGGGTCAAGATCCGTTTCGAACCGAGCGAGCCCGGCGAAGGCTATGTGTTTGAGTCCAAGATCGTCGGCGGCAGCGTTCCCAAGGAATACGTGCCGGGCGTCGAGAAGGGCATCAATTCGGTCCGCGAGAACGGCCTTTTGGCCAACTTCCCGGTGATCGACTTCAAGGCCACTCTGATCGACGGCGCCTTCCACGACGTGGACTCCAGCGTGCTGGCGTTTGAGATCGCGTCGCGCGCCGCCATGAAAGAGGCCAAGAGCCAGCTCAAGATGAAGCTGCTCGAGCCGATCATGAAGGTGGAAGTGGTCACCCCGGACGAATACACCGGCTCGGTGATCGGCGACCTCAACTCCCGCCGCGGTCAGATCCGCGACCAGGAGATGCGCGGCAACGCCACGGTCGTGAACGCCTTCGTGCCGCTGGCCAACATGTTCGGCTACGTGAACAATCTGCGGTCCGGCACTCAGGGCCGCGCCCAGTTCACCATGCAATTCGATCACTACTCGCCGGTGCCGCAAGCGGTCGCCGACGAGGTGATCGCCAAGATCGCGTAAGCATCATCCACATCCCGGCGTGCGCCGGCGCATAGACAGGATAAGACGATGGGTAAGGAAAAGTTTCAACGGTCTAAGCCGCATGCCAACATTGGCACGATCGGTCACGTGGACCATGGCAAGACGACGCTGACGGCTGCGATCACGAAGTATTTCGGCGATTTCCGTGCGTATGACCAGATTGACGGCGCGCCTGAAGAGAAGGCGCGCGGGATCACGATCTCGACGGCTCACGTGGAGTATGAGACGGAAAACCGTCACTACGCCCACGTGGACTGCCCGGGCCACGCCGACTATGTGAAGAACATGATCACGGGCGCGGCGCAGATGGACGGCGCGATTCTTGTGGTGAACGCGGCTGACGGCCCCATGCCGCAGACGCGCGAGCACATTCTTCTGGCCCGCCAGGTGGGCGTGCCGGCGCTTGTTGTGTTCCTCAACAAGGTCGACCAGGTGGACGACGCCGAGCTTCTGGAGCTTGTGGAGATGGAGGTTCGCGAACTTCTGTCTTCGTACGATTTTCCGGGCGACGACATTCCGATCATCGCCGGCTCTGCGCTGCATGCGATGAACGGCACCCAGCCTGAAATCGGCGAGGAGAAGATCCGCGAGCTGATGGCGGCTGTGGACGAGTTCATCCCGACGCCGGAGCGTCCCATCGACCGTGACTTCCTTTTGCCGATCGAGGACGTGTTCTCGATCTCGGGCCGGGGCACGGTTGTGACGGGCCGGATCGAGCGCGGCATTGTGAAGGTGGGCGAAGAGATCGAGATCGTGGGCATCCGCGACACCGTGAAGACGACGTGCACGGGCGTTGAGATGTTCCGCAAGCTGCTCGACCAGGGCCAGGCTGGCGACAATGTGGGCGTGCTGCTTCGCGGCGTGGACCGCGAGGGCGTGGAGCGCGGCCAGGTTCTCTGCAAGCCGGGCACGATCAAGCCGCACAAGAAGTTCGAGGCCGAGGCCTACATCCTGACGAAGGAAGAGGGTGGCCGTCACACGCCGTTCTTCTCCAACTATCGTCCGCAGTTCTACTTCCGCACGACGGACGTGACCGGCGTTGTGACCTTGAAAGAGGGCACCGAGATGGTGATGCCGGGCGACAATGTTGAAGTGGTGGTGGAGCTGATCAACCCGATCGCGATGGAAGAGAAGCTGCGCTTCGCCATCCGTGAAGGCGGCCGCACCGTGGGCGCCGGCGTGGTCTCGAAAATCCTCGAGTAGACGCCAGCCGCCTCACCGCAGGCGACTTTAGACAGGACGGCCCGGAGCTCACGCTCCGGGCCGTTTTCGTTTAAGGGGAGGGTGAGGGCGAATCGCCTGCGCGGGCCCGCTCAGCGCCGCCAGGCGCGCGGCGTCCCGGCGCCCGGGGCGTGCGCCAGCCGGTGCAGCCGGGCCGACAGCGCCGAATTCGCCGCCCCGTCGAAAGGATTGGGTAGGGTGCAGCCGGTTTCCGCCGGTCTCAGCCCCGCGCCCGCCGGTTCGCGGCGCGCGTGCCGGTCTGATCCGTCGGATCGCGGGCCCATGACGGTCGCACGCTGCGGAAAGGCTGCCTGTTCTCTATCATTTGCGTGACAAGGTGTTGACGCCCGGCGCCCAAGCGCGTATCAACCGCGACCTCAGAAGGGCTGGCAGCGCCGTGTGCGAACGCAGTCCATTGAAGCGAACATATTTTGAAAACGCATGAGCTCGCGAGGGGCGGTCCCCGTCCTGTCGCGTCTCTTGTGCATGTTGGGACCGGACCGATGGCGCAACAAAACATCCGAATTCGCCTAAAGGCGTTCGATCACCGCGTGCTTGACAGCTCCGCGACCGAGATCGTTTCCACCGCAAAGCGGACGGGCGCGAATGTACGCGGGCCGATTCCGCTGCCGACCCGCATCGAGCGCTTCACGGTGCTGCGCGGTCCGCACATTGACAAGAAATCCCGCGAGCAATTCGAGATCCGCACGCACAAGCGTGTCCTCGACATCGTGGATCCGACGCCGCAGACGGTGGACGCGCTCATGAAGCTCGACCTGTCGGCCGGCGTCGACGTCGAGATCAAGCTGGGAGCGTAAGGCCATGCAACAGGCTGAAAAACTGCGCACCGGTCTTCTGGCCAAAAAGCTGGGCATGACGCGCGTCTTCTCTGAAGACGGCAACCATGTCCCGGTGACCGTGCTACATCTGGACGGCCTTCAGGTCGTCGCGCAGCGCACGATGGACAAAGACGGTTACACCGCGCTCCAGCTGGGCGCGGGCAAGGCGAAGGCCAAGCGCACCACGAAGGCGCTTCGCGGCCATTTCGCGAAAGCTTCTGTGGAGCCCAAGCGCAAGCTTGTGGAGTTCCGCGTCAGCGAAGACGCCCTGGTGGAGGCCGGCGCGTCGTTGTCGGCGGAACACTTCGCCGTCGGCCAGCGCGTCGATGTGGCGGGAACGTCCATCGGTAAAGGTTTCGCCGGCGCCATGAAGCGCTGGAATTTCGGCGGCATGCGCGCCTCGCACGGCGTGTCCATCTCGCACCGCGCCCATGGTTCGACCGGCCAGTGCCAGGACCCGGGCAAGGTGTTCAAGGGCAAGAAGATGGCCGGCCATCTCGGCTCCGAGCGCGTCACCACCCAGAGCCTGGAAGTGGTGCGCGTGGACGCCGAGCGCGGTCTGATCTGGATCAAGGGCGCCGTACCGGGTTCGGCCGGCGGCTGGGTCGAGATCCGCGACGCGGTGAAGATCAAGCGCGCCGACGATCTGCCGTATCCGGCCAAGTTGCTTGAAGCCGAAACGCCGGCTGACGCGGCGCCCGTCGCGGACGCCCCGGCTGGCGATGCGGCTGAAGCCCAGAACGAAGGGGCTAGCGAATAATGAAACTCGACGTCATCAAGCTGGACGCCGGCAAGGCCGGATCGGTTGATCTCGACGACGCCATTTTCGGCATCGAAGAGATCCGCGCCGACATCCTGCAGCGCGCGGTGAAGTGGCAGCTGGCTCGCCGCCAGACCGGCACGCACAAGGTCAAGGGGCGCTCGGAAATCAAGCGCACCAAGAAGAAAATGTACCGCCAGAAGGGAACGGGCGGCGCGCGCCATGGTGCGCGTTCGGCCCCGATCTTCGTCGGCGGCGGCGTGGCCCATGGCCCGCGCGTTCGCAGCCACGCCACCGAGCTTCCCAAGAAGGTCCGGGCGCTGGCGCTTATGCACGCGCTGTCTTCGAAGGTGGCCGCCAAGCAGCTCATCGTGCTCGACGAGGCCCGCCTCGACGCGCCGAAGACCAAGGATCTCATCGCCAGGCTTGAAAAGCTCGGCCTGAAGAACGCCCTGGTCATCGACGGCGAGACGCTGGATGAAAACTTCGCCCGCGCTGCGCGCAATATCCCGCTTATCGACGTGCTGCCGGCGCAAGGCCTGAACGTCTATGACGTTCTGCGCCGCGACACCCTGGTCCTGACCAGGGCGGCGATCGAAAAGATCAACGAGCGGCTCGCGCCGCAGGAGGCCGCGTGATGCCCTCGCCCAAGCACTATGACACCCTGATCGCGCCGGTCATCACCGAGAAGTCGACCCTGCTCTCCGAGGAGAACAAGGTGGTCTTCCGTGTGCCGCTGAGCGCGAACAAGAAAGACATCGCCGAGGCGGTCGAGGAATTGTTCAAGGTCAAAGTCAAGGCTGTGAACACTCTGCGCCTCAAGGGTAAAACCAAGCGGTTCCGCGGCATCGCGGGCAAGCGTGACGACGTCAAGAAGGCGGTCGTGACCCTCGAAGAGGGCCACTCCATCGACGTCACCACCGGCCTTTAGCGCGGCCAGGAGGAGTAGCAATAATGGCTCTGAAGACTTTCAAGCCGACCTCGCCGGGCCGCCGCAGCCTGGTCCTTGTGGACCGCTCGGACCTGCATGTCGGCCGTCCCGAGAAGACCCTCGTCGAGGGTCTTCGCAAGAAGGGCGGACGCAACAATACCGGCCGCATCACCGCGCGTCGCCGCGGCGGCGGGGCCAAGCGCCTCTATCGCCAGATCGATTTCAAGCGTCGCAAGTTCGACGTGCCGGCGACGGTCGAGCGTCTCGAGTACGACCCGAACCGGACCGCGTTCATCGCGCTGGTGAAGTACGAAGACGGCGAGATCGCCTACATCCTCGCGCCGCAGCGCCTGTCGGTGGGTGACACCATCCTGGCCGGCGAGCGCGTCGAGGTTCGTCCGGGCAACGCGATGCCGCTCAAGGCGATGCCGGTCGGAACGATCGTGCATAATGTCGAGCTGAAGCCTCTCAAAGGCGGCCAGGTGGCGCGGTCCGCCGGCTCCTACGCTCAGCTGGTCGGCCGCGACGCCGGCTACGCTCAGGTGCGCCTGATGAGCGGGGAGCTTCGCATGGTTCACCAGGATTGCATGGCCACTGTGGGCGCGGTTTCCAACCCCGACCACATGAACATCAATCTGGGCAAGGCCGGCCGCACCCGTCACCTGGGCAAGCGCCCGGCGGTTCGCGGCGTCGCCATGAACCCGGTCGATCACCCGCATGGCGGCGGCGAAGGCCGCACCTCGGGCGGCCGTCACCCGGTCACGCCGTGGGGCAAGCCCACCAAGGGCCGCAAGACCCGCCGTAACAAGTCGACCGATAAGTTCATCATCCGCTCGCGCCACGAGCGCAAGAAACGTTAAGGGACCGGCTCATGCCTCGTTCTGTCTGGAAAGGTCCGTTTGTGGACGGATACCTCCTGAAGAAAGCCGACGCCGCGCATGACGCGGGCCGCAAGCAGGCGATCAAAACCTGGTCGCGCCGGTCCACCGTCATGCCGCAGTTCGTGGGCCTCACTTTTCAGGTTCACAACGGCAACAAATTCATTCCCGTGCTCGTGTCCGAAGAAATGGTCGGTCACAAGCTGGGTGAATTCGCCCCGACGCGGACCTATTACGGTCACGCTGCGGACAAGAAAGCCAAGAGGAAGTAGCGATGGGCCAGGTCAAGAACCCCCGCCGCGTCGCTGAGAACGAGGCTCGCGCAAAGCTGCGCATGCTTCGCATCAGCCCGCAAAAGCTGAACCTCGTTGCGGCGATGATCCGTGGCAAGAAGGTCGAGCGCGCTCTGAACGATCTCGAGTTCTCGCGCAAGCGCTCGGCCAAGGACGTCAAGAAGGTGCTCGAGAGCGCCATCGCGAACGCCGAGAACAATCACGGCCTCGACATCGACTCGCTGGTCGTGTCCGAAGCCTATGTCGGCAAGAACCTTGTGATGAAGCGCTTCCGCGCCCGCGCTCGCGGCCGTGGCGCCAAGATCCTCAAGCCGTTCTCCGAGCTGACGATCGTGGTGCGTGAAGTCGAGGAGGCCGCATAATGGGTCAGAAGATTAATCCGATCGGCTTTCGTGTCGGGATCAACCGCACCTGGGAGAGCCGCTGGTTCGCCAAGGGCGAGGAATACGCCGAGCTTTTGCACGCGGACATCAAAATCCGCGAGTTTCTCAAAGCGCGCCTCAAGAACGCCTCGGTTTCGCGTATTGTGATCGAGCGTCCGCACAAGAAGTGCCGCATCACCATCCACACCGCCCGTCCGGGCGTGGTGATCGGCAAGAAGGGCGCCGATATCGAGAAGCTGCGCCGTGAAGTCTCCAAGATGGTCGACGGCGAAGTGTTCCTGAACCTCGTCGAAGTCCGCAAGCCGGAGATGGACGCGACCCTGGTGGCCGAGTCGATCGCACAGCAGCTGGAGCGCCGCGTGGCGTTCCGCCGCGCCATGAAGCGGTCGCTCCAGACCACCATGCGCATGGGCGCTCTGGGCTGCAAGATCATGTGCGGCGGCCGCCTCGGCGGCGCCGAAATCGCGCGTACTGAGAAGTACGCTGACGGATCCGTGCCGCTTCACACGCTGCGCGCCGACATCGATTACGGGTTCGCCGAAGCCAAGACCGCGATGGGCATCATCGGGATCAAGGTCTGGATCTACAAGGGCGAGATCCTGGAGCACGATCCGATGGCGCAGGAGAAGCGCATGATGGACTCCGGCGAGCAGCGCGCTCGTTCGGGACGTCAAGCGGCTTAAGCGGGGCGAGGGAGAAGAACAATGCTTCAACCGAAGCGCACCAAATTCCGCAAGGCGCACAAGGGCCGGATCCACGGCAACGCCAAGGGCGGCTTCACGCTGAACTTCGGGTCCTATGGCCTGAAGGCGGTCGAGCCGGAGCGCGTCACCGCGCGCCAGATCGAAGCTACGCGCCGCGCGATCACCCGTCACATGAAGCGTGCGGGCCGCGTCTGGATTCGGATTTTCCCCGATCTGCCGGTTTCCAAGAAACCGACCGAAGTGCGGATGGGTAAAGGTAAGGGGTCGCCCGAATTCTGGGTGGCCAAAGTCAAGCCGGGCCGGATCATGTTCGAGATCGACGGGGTGTCTGACGAGGTCGCGCGCGAAGCGCTGCGCCTCGGCGCCGCCAAGCTGCCGATCAAGACCAAGGTCGTGACCCGGCCGGGCGAGTAGGAGAGAGTTCGATGAAGGGTGAAGACGTTCGCGCCATGAGCGACGATCAGCTTGCAGACGAGCTCCTCAAGCTGAAAAAAGAGCAATTCAATCTGCGTTTCCAGGCGGCCACCGGCCAGCTGGAAAACACAGCGCGCTTCAAGCAGATCCGCCGGGATATCGCCCGGATCAAAACGGATTCGCGCCGCCGCGCGCTGCAAACCCAGGGGAGCTGAGGCCATGCCGAAGCGCATCCTTCAAGGCGTCGTCGTCAGCGACAAGCAGGAAAAGACTGTGATCGTGCGCGTCGAGCGCACCTTCCTTCACCCCCTGCTTCGCAAGACGGTGCGCCGGTCGAAGAAATATCACGCCCATACGGAAGTTGGCGGGATCAAGGTTGGCGAGCGCGTCCAGATTCAGGAATGCGCGCCGAAGTCGAAGCTCAAGCGGTGGGAGGTCGTTCCGGCCGGAGCATGATGCTCTGTTCGGGATGATCCGCTGATAACGGAGGATCCGCGATGATCCAGATGCAATCCAATCTGGACGTGGCCGACAATTCCGGGGCCCGCCGCGTGCAGTGCATCAAGGTGCTCGGCGGCGCGAAGCGCCGGTACGCCGGCATTGGCGACATCATTGTCGTCTCGGTCAAGGAAGCCACGCCCAAGGGCCGTGTGAAGAAGGGTGACGTCCGCCGCGCGGTCGTCGTGCGCACTGCGCGCGACATCAAGCGCCGCGACGGCAGCGTGATCCGCTTCGACACCAACGCGGCCGTTCTGCTTAACAACAACAACGAGCCGATCGGCACGCGGATCTTCGGTCCGGTGCCGCGTGAACTGCGCGCCAAGCAGCACATGAAAATCGTCTCGCTCGCGCCGGAGGTTCTGTAAGCCATGGCTGCGAAGATCAAAAAGGGCGACAAAGTCGTCATTCTGGCGGGCAAGGACAAGGGAAAGACCGGTCAGGTCATCCGCGTCATGCCCAAGGAAGACAAGGTCGTCGTCTCCGGCGTGAACACTGTGAAGCGCCACCAGCGCGCGACGCAGACGAACGCCGGCGGCATTGAAGAGAAGGATGCGCCGCTCCACGTCTCCAACGTGGCGCTGGCCGATCCCAAGTCTGGCGAACCGACCCGTGTCGGCTTCGAGGTCCGGGACGGCAAGAAGGTTCGCATCTCCAGGAAATCCGGCGAGGTGATCGATGGCTGACGTCGCTGCATACGAACCGCGCCTCAAGACGCTGTACCGTGAAGAAATCCGCGCGAAGCTGAAAGAGAAGTTCGGCTACAAGAACGACATGGAGATCCCGCGCCTGGACAAGGTCGTGATCAATATGGGCGTCGGCGAGGCCGCTCAGGATTCCAAGAAGATCCAGGGCGCTCTGGCGGACCTGATGGCGATTTCCGGCCAGAAGCCGGTCGCCACCAAGGCCACCAAGTCGATCGCCGGCTTCAAGCTGCGCGAAGAACAACTGATCGGCGCGAAGGTCACCCTTCGCAAGGATCGCATGTACGAATTCATCGATCGCCTGGTCACGATCGCTCTGCCGCGAGTGCGCGACTTCCGCGGGCTCAACGGCAAGAGCTTTGACGGCCGGGGCAATTTCGCGATGGGCATGAAAGAACAGATCGTGTTCCCCGAAATTGACTACGACAAGGTGGATACCATCCGCGGCATGGACATCATCGTGACCACGACCGCAAAAACCAACGAAGAAGCGAAGGCCCTGCTGGCCGAGTTCGATTTTCCGTTCACGAGCTAACGCGGCAGGAACGCGCAGCCAGGGTGGCTGCGCACGCGAGGAGAAAGATTGAATGGCCAAGAAGAGCGCTGTCGAGCGGAACCTGAAGCGTCAACGCCTGTCGGAGAAATACTCCGCCAAGCGCGCCGCGCTGAAGGCGATCGCCCGCGATACGTCCAAGCCCGTGGAAGAGCGTTTCGGCGCCCAGCTTAAGCTGGCCGACCTGCCGCGCAATTCCGCGCCGACCCGTGTGCGCAACCGGTGCCTGATCACCGGCCGCCCGCGCGCATATTACCGCAAGCTCAAGATGTCGCGCATCGCGTTGCGTCAACTGGCCAGCCACGGGCTTATCCCGGGCATGGTCAAGTCGAGCTGGTAGGGAGGAGGACCCATGTCCGTGAACGATCCGCTCGGCGATATGCTGACCCGCATCCGCAACGCCCTGATGCGCAAGCGCACCACCGTGTCCACGCCGGCTTCCAAGCTGCGCGGCCGCGTGCTCGAGGTGCTGCTCGACGAAGGGTATATCCGTGGTTATTCGGAAAGCGCCGACACCAAAGGCTTCAAGCAGTTCGACATCGAGCTGAAGTATTATGAGGGTGCGCCGGTGATCTCCGAGATCAAGCGCGTCTCCAAGCCCGGCCGCCGCGAATACCGTAAAGTCCGTGACCTGCCGCTCGTTCAGAACGGGCTCGGCATCGCCATCATCTCCACCCCCCAGGGTGTGATGAGCGACGCCGCCGCCCGTGCAAAGAATGTCGGCGGGGAAATCCTCTGCCACGTCAGTTAGGGAAGGAAGGCGCATGTCCCGTCTAGGCAAGTTGCCTGTCGAAATTCCCTCCGGCGTCACCGCGACGGTGAACGGCGGTCTTGTTTCCGTGAAAGGTCCGAAGGGGGAACTCTCCTTCGCCGCGCCCGCCAGCGTGCGCATCCTTCACGAAGACAACGCCATCCGCGTCGAGCCGGTAGAGAATTCCAAAACCGCCAAGATGATGTTCGGAACCGCGCGTGCGCGCATCAAGAACATGGTCCACGGCGTCACGAACGGTTTCGAGAAATCCCTGGAGCTGGTGGGCGTGGGTTACCGCGCTCAGATGCAGGGAACCGATCTCAAGCTGTCGCTCGGCTTCTCCCACGATGTGGTGTACACACCGCGCTCCGGGGTGACGCTGGCGACGCCCAAGCCGACCGAGATCAAGATCGAGGGGCCTGACGCCCAGGCCGTCGGTCAGACCGCAGCGGAGATCCGCGGCTATCGTCCGCCCGAGCCTTACAAGGGCAAGGGTGTGAAGTACGCCGGCGAGCATGTCCGCCGCAAGGAAGGCAAGAAGAAGTAGGGTCGGTTATGAAAACGCCTCGAGAACATATGCGCCGCCGCGCGCTTCGCAACCGCGCCCGGCTTCGCAAACTGGGAGCCGGTCGGCCGCGTCTGTCGGTCCACCGCTCCTCCAAGCACATCTACGCCCAGATCATCGACGACGCCAACGGCGTCACGGTGGCGGCGGCCTCCACGATCGAACCGGGGCTCGACGCCTCCGGCGCCACGGTCGCGGCCGCTCAGGAAGTCGGCCGCAAGGTCGCCGAACGGGCCAAGGCGAAGGGTCTCACCGAGGTCGTGTTTGACCGCGGGGGCTACATCTATCACGGGCGCATCAAAGCGCTCGCCGACGCCGCCCGCGACGGCGGCCTGAGTTTCTAAGGGAGCGAACGCATGGCTCGAGAAGACAATCGCGGTCGCGACCGGCGTCGCAAGGACGACAATGACGAACCGGAACTGATCGACAAGCTCGTTCAGATCAACCGGGTCGCCAAGACCGTGAAGGGCGGCCGGAACTTCCAGTTCGCCGCGCTTGCGGTGGTCGGTGACGGCAAAGGCCGCGTCGGTTTCGGACAGGGCAAGGCGCGTGAAGTGCCCGAAGCCATCCGCAAGTCGACCGAAGAGGCCAAGAAGATGATGGTCCGCGTGCCGCTGCGCGAGGGCCGCACCCTGCACCACGACGTCAAGGGACGTTGGGGCGCGGGCAAGGTGGTTCTTCGCGCTGCGCCTCCGGGCACCGGCGTGATCGCCGGCGGTCCGATGCGCGCTGTTCTGGAAAGCCTCGGCGTCCAGGACGTGGTGGCCAAGTCCACCGGTTCGTCGAACCCCTACAACATGGTGCGTGCGACGTTCGAGGCCCTCAAGGCCCAGAACTCGCCGCGTTCGGTCGCCGCCAAGCGCGGCATGAAAGTGGCCGACTTGGTCGACCGCCGCCAGGACGGCGCCAGCGCCCCTGAAGCGATTGAATCGTAAGGAGAGCGCGTGATGGCTAGCAAGAAAACCGTACGCGTGCGCCAGACCGGCAGCAGCACACGCCGTCCGCCCGATCAGTCCGCGACGCTTCGCGGTCTGGGCCTCGGCCGGATCGGCAAAGAGCGCGAGCTTGAAGACACGCCGTCGGTTCGCGGCATGATCGCCAAGGTCGCCCACCTGATCCAGATCGTCGAGTAGCGCCGGGGCTTGAAACCCTGCGCTCCTGACAAGGAGAGACAAATATGCGCTTGAACGAATTGCGCGATAACGACGGCTCGACCAAGCCGCGCATGCGCGTCGGGCGCGGCATCGGTTCCGGTAAAGGCAAGACCGGCGGCCGTGGCGTCAAAGGTCAGAAGTCGCGCTCCGGCGTGGCGATCAAGGGCTTTGAGGGCGGCCAGATGCCGCTTCACCAGCGCCTGCCGAAGCGGGGCTTCAACCAGCCCAACCGCTCGAAATTCGCCGAGGTCACCCTTGGCCGTCTGCAAGCCGCGATCGACGCGGGCAAGCTGGACGCCCAGTCGGAGATCACCGCGGAGGCTCTCGTCAAGGCCGGCGTCATCCGCCGCGTCAAGGACGGCGTGCGCGTCATCGGCGGCGGCGAGCTCAAAGCCAAGCTCACCCTCACCGTGGCCGGCGCCTCCAAGCCGGCGGCCGCCTCTGTTGAGAAAGCCGGCGGCACGGTCACCCTGACCAAGCCTGCGGTCGACCCGGCGGAGCAGACGGATAAAGCCAAAAAGGCCAAAAAGGCCAAGTAGTCTCGCATTCGCGGGACCGGCTCCCTAAGTGTTGCCGGTCCCCGTTTTGCTTGTCCGTCCCGAGTTCAGGAGCACACGACAACATGGCGTCAGCCGCCGAACAGCTCGCTTCGAACATGAATTTCGGGGCGTTCGCCCGCGCCAAGGAGCTGCAGCAGCGCATTCTTTTCACGCTGCTCGTGCTCGTGATTTACCGTGTCGGCACCTATGTGCCGATCCCCGGGATCGATTTTGAGCAATTCCGCCTGGCCTTCGAAGGCCAGCAGGGCGGAATTCTCGGCGTGTTCAACATGTTCTCGGGCGGCGCCGTGGAGCGCATGGCGATCTTCGCCCTGAACGTGATGCCCTACATCTCCGCCTCGATCATCATGCAGCTCATGGCCGCCACCGTGCCGAGCCTGGAGCGCATGAAGAAGGAAGGCGGCGAGCAGGGCCGCAAGCAGATCAATCAGTATTCGCGCTATCTCACCGTGGTGCTGGCGACGGTTCAGGCCTTCGCCATCGCGCTCGGCATGCAGGCCGTCGATCCCAATAGCGGCGCCTCGATCGCGATGAACCCGGGGCCCTTCTTCCTGGCGTCCACGGTCGTGACGCTGGTGGGCGGCACGATGTTCCTTTTGTGGCTCGGCGAGCAGATCACCGCGCGCGGCGTGGGCAACGGCGTCTCCCTGATCATCTTCGCCGGCATCATCGCGGAAATGCCCCGTGCGCTGTTCCAGGCGCTCGAGCAGGGCGCTTCGGGCACGCTGCCGGGCGGCGTCATCGTAGCGATGCTGGTGGGCATCATCGCAGTGCTCACCTTCGTGGTGTTCATCGAGCGCAGCCAGCGCCGGCTTCTGATTCAGTATCCCAAGCGCCAGGTGGGCAACAAGATGACGGGTGGGGAATCCAGCTTCCTGCCGCTGAAGCTGAACACCGCAGGCGTGATCCCGGCGATCTTCGCCAGCTCGCTTCTGCTGCTGCCGGCCACCGTGGCGGGCTTCTCGGCCCAGTCCGGCCCCGACTGGCTGCGCCAGGTCGTGGCGCTGCTCGGCCCGGGCCAGCCGCTGTTCATCGCCTTCTACGGCTCGATGATCATCTTCTTCACCTTCTTCTACACCTCCATCGTCTTCAATCCGGAGGACACGGCGGAGAACCTGAAGAAGTATGGCGGCTTCCTGCCGGGCATCCGTCCGGGCAAGCGCACAGCGGAATATCTCGACTACGTGCTGTCGCGCCTCACCGTGATCGGCGCCGGGTATCTGACCATCGTGTGTCTGCTGCCCGAGATCCTGAAGGCGCAGTACAGCCAGATCCCCTTCTATATCGGGGGCACGGCCATCCTCATCGTGGTTTCGGTGACCCTTGATACGGTCGGCCAGATCCAGTCACACCTGCTGGCTCACCAGTATGAGGGGCTGATCAAGAAGACGAAACTGCGGGGGCGGAAGAAATGAATCTGGTTCTGTTCGGACCGCCGGGCGCCGGCAAGGGCACCCAGGCCAAGCGCCTCGTCGCAAACCGCGGCTGGGTTCAGCTCTCCACCGGCGACATGCTGCGCGCTGCGCGCAGCGCCGGGACCGAGCTGGGACGGCGCGTCGCCGACATCATGGACCGCGGCGATCTGGTGTCCGACGAGATCGTGATCGCATTGATCGAAGAGCGTCTGCCCGAGGCCGAAGCGGCCGGCGGCGCGATCTTCGACGGATTTCCGCGCACCGTTGCCCAGGCCGAGGCGTTAGACCGCCTGCTTGAGGGCCGGGGTGCGCAGATCGACAAGGTGCTCCGCCTTGTTGTTGACCAGAACGAACTGGTGGCGCGCATGGAGAAACGCGCCAAAGAGGAGGGCCGCCCCGATGACACGGTGGAAGCCTTCAAGAACCGTCTGGAGACGTATAACAGCCAGACCGCGCCGCTGATCCCGTACTATGAGGCCCGTGGTAAACTGGCCGATCTGGACGGCATGGGCGACGTTGACGAGGTCGCCCGGCGGATCGATTCCGCCGTGGACGGCTAGAGACACGCGCGACCGGATACAGCTGTCCGGCGCAAAAACCGTTTCCCCGGCGCGCAACGCGGTTGACGCGGCGGGGGCTGTGACTATAAGAACCGCCCTTCGCTCGCATGGGGCAGACATCGTTCCGGCGCCGCCTCAATCGGCCGCGCTTTCGGTCTGTTTCGCGTGCTGGGGCTGATGAGGACAAGGAGAGCGTCGTGGCACGGATCGCCGGCGTCAACATTCCGACCAACAAACGCGTCACCGTGGCGCTTCGCTATATCCATGGCATTGGCGAGACCAAGGCTGCGGAAATCTGCGAAAAGGTGGGCATCGCTGCTGAAAAGCGGGTCAACGAGCTCACCGATGCGGAAATCCTGTCGATCCGTGAAACGATCGACGCGGGCTACACCGTGGAGGGCGACCTTCGCCGTGAAGTCGCGGTGAACGTGAAGCGCCTGATGGATCTGGGCTGCTATCGCGGCCTGCGCCATCGCCGGGGCCTTCCCGTTCGCGGCCAGCGCACGCACACCAATGCGCGCACCCGCAAGGGTCCCGCCAAGCCGATCGCCGGCAAGAAGAAATAAGGAGCGAGGGCCATGGCCAAAGAGACAAGCCGCGTCCGCCGTCGCGAACGCAAGAATATTACGGCCGGCGTCGCGCATGTGAACGCCAGCTTCAACAACACCATGATCACCATCACCGACGCCCAGGGCAACGCGATCTCCTGGTCTTCGGCCGGCACCATGGGCTTTAAAGGGTCGCGCAAATCGACCCCGTACGCCGCCCAGGTCGCTGCTGAAGATGCGGGCCGCAAGGCCCAGGAGCACGGCGTGAAGACGCTTGAGGTGAAGGTGTCGGGTCCCGGTTCCGGCCGTGAGAGCGCCCTGCGCGCCCTGCAGTCGGTCGGTCTGACGATCACCACGATCCACGACGTGACGACGATCCCGCACAATGGTTGCCGTCCGCCGAAACGCCGCCGGGTCTAGCACGCGCGGCGGAGTTTTCCGCCGGCCGCGTATTTTGAATTTCCAGCCGGCGTGAACGTCCCCCTCGACGTTCGCGCCGCTCGCCTGAAGGGGTGATGTCCGTGATTGAGAAGAACTGGCAGGAACTGATCCGCCCGATGAAGCCGGAAATCCAGCCCGGCCATGATGCGTCTCGCCACGCCAAGATCATCGCCGAGCCGCTTGAGCGCGGCTTCGGCATGACGCTGGGCAATGCGCTGCGCCGGATCCTTCTGTCTTCGCTCCAGGGCGCCGCGATCACCGCGGTGCAGATCGACTCCGTCCTGCACGAGTTTTCCTCGATCAAGGGCGTGCGCGAAGACGTCACCGACATCATCTTGAACCTCAAGCAGGTCGCTCTTCGCATGCACGGCGAGGGGCCCAAGCGCCTGACGCTGAAGAAGAGCGGCCCGGGCGAAGTGACCGCCGGCGATATCGAAGAGACCGCCGACATCGAGGTCATCAATAAGAACCACGTGATCTGCACCCTCGACGAGGACGCCGAGGTGCGCATGGTCCTGACGGTGAACACCGGCAAGGGCTATGTCCCCGCCGAGCGCAACCGTCCCGAAGACGCGCCCATCGGCCTGGTGGGCGTCGACGCCCTCTACAGCCCGGTCAAGCGTGTCGCCTACCGGGTGGAGAACACCCGTGAGGGCCAGGTGCTGGACTATGACAAGCTGATCCTGGAGATCGAGACCAACGGCGCCGTGACCCCTGAGGATTCGGTGGCATACGCCGCGCGCATCCTGCAGGACCAGTTCCAGATCTTCGTGAATTTCGACGAGCCCAACCAGGCGCGTGTCGGCGACGACGAGAAGCCGGAGCTCGACTTCAACCCGGCGCTTCTGAAAAAGGTCGACGAGCTCGAGCTGTCGGTCCGCTCAGCCAACTGCCTGAAGAACGACAATATCGTCTATATCGGCGACCTCATTCAGAAGAGCGAAGCGGAAATGCTGCGCACGCCGAATTTCGGTCGTAAATCGCTTAACGAGATCAAGGAAGTTCTCGCCCAGATGGGCCTGCATCTGGGCATGGACGCGCCGAACTGGCCGCCCGAGAACATCGAGGACCTGGCCAAGAAATACGAGGACCAGATCTAGAACGGAGCGTCGCGAGACGGCCCGCTTCATAGACTGAAGGAGACATCCCATGCGCCACGGCGTCGCCCACCGCAAACTGAACCGTACGGCCAGCCACCGCAAAGCCATGTTCGCCAACATGGCCGCCTCGCTGATCGAGCACGAACAGATCGTCACCACCCTGCCCAAGGCCAAAGAGCTTAAACCCATCATGGACAAGCTCGTGACCCTGGCCAAGCGCGGCGATCTGCATGCGCGCCGTCAGGCGATCAGCCAGATCCGCAACAAGGATCAGGTCGTCAAGTTGTTTGACACGATCGGCCCGCGCTACACCGAGCGCAATGGCGGCTATACCCGCGTGCTGAAAGCCGGTTTCCGCCATGGCGACAACGCGCCCATGGCCGTGATCGAGCTGGTGGACCGCGATCCGGAAGCCAAAGGCGCCGTTGATCGCGCCCGCGAAGCCGCGCTGGACACCGCCGGCGAGGACTAGGCTCGCAAAAGTCGCGACTAAGAAACAGACGAGGAAGAGGCCGCGCACCGACAGGAGCGCGGCCTTTTTTCATGGCCTCGGCCTCAGTTTCCCCAGATCTGTGCGGGAGGCTTCGACTCTATCGCCCGGCGCGCGGTATCCTGACGGTGATTCGATTTCCCTTCCGTGCGGAGCCTCGCCATGGTCGATCGCCGTTTGACCCGTCCCGACGCCGATATCGCAGACGGGATCGCGTTTGAAAGCCGCGCGGTGCTGCCCGCCGACCCGGATGCGCTTGATGCGGGCGACGCCCGCGCGCGCGTTCCCGCCCACTGGCCGGCGCGCGCCACAGCCGCCTTTGCGGCGCTGTCAGGGGCCGATTTCGACACCGAGATCGACTCCGCCGAAACGCTGGCGGCTCTGGCCCAGGCGCTGTCTGCGCCGTTTCAGGACGCCGCCGCGGCCAGGGCCGAGTTCACAGCCTCCCTGGTTCATCGTGAGGCCGTTCCCGCGCCCGCCCTGTGGCGCGGCGAGGGGCTGGCCCCTCCGGCGCCGGTGTTCGCGGCTGGGGCGGACGATTTGTCCGCGGTGCTTGATGAGCTGAACGCCGCCGCCATGGGCGAGGCGGCCGCTGCGGTGGGCGCGCGCGTTCTCGCCGAGCGGCTGGAGGCGGTGGCGCTTGCGTGTGTGAACTGCGACGGTTCGGCGGAGGAATGCTTTGATCCGCGTCGCAATCGCGCCCTGGCCCGCGCGGTGCGCGCCGCCCGCCGCGACGGCGCGCCCGACGCCATGATCGAGCGGGCCATAGCCCGCGCCCGCCAGGGGGTCACGGCGCCGGAACCCGGTCTCAACGCCGCGCCGGCGCCGGTGGAGACGCCTCTGGTGCATCTTGACGCCTCCTTCTTTGATCTGGCCGAAGCCGACGGCGCGCTGGAGGACGGCGCCCCCGCCCGCACGCTCCTGACCCGCCTGGGCGAGGCGCTGTGGACCCATGGCGCCCCGGCGCTCGTGTTCGAAGCGCCCGCGCCGGCCCTGCCGCTCGGGGCGGCCCTTGATCTCTCCCGCTTCATCGTGGATCAGCGCCTGGACGGTACCGCGCTGGCTCAGGCCTGCGCCCTGTGGGGCGGCGCCTGCGAAGCCGAAGGCGGCGCGCTGGCCCTCACCGGGCTTGGCGCCGCGCTCACCGCCTGTGCGCTCGCCTATGATAGCGACCGCGCGCGCGATCTCGCCGCGCGGATGCTGACGCTGGCTGCCGAGGCGAGCCCGGCGCCGGTGACGCTGGAGCGGCCCACAGAGCTGATGCTCGCCTTCCTCGACGCCCAGTCGGTGGGTGTTCACCCGCCCGCCGCTCTCGATGCGCCCGGCGGGGCGACTCTCTCCGCGCCGATCCGCGCCGCGCTCGCCGATCTGGACGCGGATGCGCAAGAGGCCGCGCGCCGCCACGCTCTGGGCGCGCGCTCGCTGTCAGGGTTTAGCGCCGAATGGCTGTCCCAGCTTTCAGAGCAGGGCGTGGACGACGGGGCGTTTGCGCGCATCGACGCCGCCCTTGGCGACGGCGTGCCGCTGCGCTTTGCGATCAATCGCTGGAGCCTCGGGCCGGAAATCGCCCGGCGCTGCGGGCTTTCACCGGATCAGTTCGACAAGGCGGGGCCGCGGCTTCTAGAAGGCCTCGGCGTCGATCCGCTGGATGTGGCCGCCGCGGAGCGTCACGTGCACGGGGCGGGGCGTCTGGATGATTGTCAGAGCCTCGACCCTGCCCGCCGGGCCGTCTTCGCCGACCCCGGCCCCGAAGCGCGCCTGGCCATGGCCGAGGCGGTGGAGGGGGCGCTCGGCGCGCCGTGCGGACTGGAGATCGCTCTGCCGGGATCGGCCGGGATTGAAGAGGCCGGCGCATTGGCGGTGTCCGCCGCGCGGCGCGGCCTCAAATCCATCGTCATCCGCCGCGAGGGCGAGGCGCTCTACGACCTTCTCAACACGATCGAGTTTGAGGGCGGCGATTACGGCCGGCGCGACTTCATCACTGAGGAGCGCGTGGTGGAACGGGTGGTGGAGCGCATCGTCGAGCGCAGCGCCCAGCGCCGCAAGCTGCCCGACCGGCGCAAGGGCTATATCCAGAAATCCACCGTGGGCGGCCACAAGGTCTATCTGCACACCGGCGAGTTTGAAGACGGCGAGCTGGGCGAGATCTTCATCGACATGCACAAGGAAGGCGCCGCCTTCCGCTCGCTGATGAATAATTTCGCCATCGCCATCTCCATCGGCCTGCAATACGGCGTGCCGCTGGAGGAGTATGTGGACGCCTATCTCTTCACCCGGTTTGAGCCGGCCGGGGATGTGGAGGGCAATGAGGCGATCAAGCACGCCAGCTCGATCCTCGACTATGTCTTCCGCGAGCTGGGCGTGAGCTATCTCGACCGCGCCGATCTCGCCCATTCAGAGGCGTCTCGCCACGATCCTTCGGGCATCGGGGACGGTGTCGCCAAAGAGAAATTCATCACCGAAGCCGATGCGTCCAGCCTGATCTCCAAGGGCTTTTCGCGCGGCCAGCTGCCCGACAATGTGGTGATGCTGGGCTCACGCCCGGCGAAGTCCTCTGGCGGCGAGGGCCGCTCCGGCGGCGCCCGCGCCGTGGCCGAGCCCAGCCCCAAGCGCGATTATCACGGCGAGCCATGCCCCGATTGCGGCCACTTCACCCTCATCGAAACCGGCGCCGAGCTTGATTGCGACGCCTGCGGCTGGTCCGGCCCTCCGCCAGGCGGGTAGGGGGCGCCGCCGCCGCATTCTTTCGCGCGACTGACCCAGCCCGGTTCCCGGTCCGATCCCCGGCTTCAGGCCGGGGGCGGAACCGGGATCTACGGCGCGTTGAGGGTCTGGCGCTGTGCAGGCGGCGCCGCTGGCTTTGCGTTTCGCTCTTGTGCGCCGCAGATCCCGGTCTTCCCCCCGGCTTTGCGCCGGGGATGAAACCGGGAACCGGCGATGTCGGTTTGCGGCTGCATCCAGCTTCAACGGCTCTCCAGACCGCCCCCCTTTCGTCATCCCCGCGAAAGCGGGGACCCAGTGCGGCCTCGCCGGTGCTTTATCCGCCGCTGTCATCCCGGCCGGAGCGCGTCAGCGCGCAGAGCCGGGACCTCACACATTGCAGATGAAGCTTCCGGGTTTCAACGGCTTGAGGTCCCGGCTCTGCGCCCGCGGGGCGGGCTTGGCCGGGATGACAGCGTAGAACTTATCCGCCCCNACTCTCGCCTCCCCCATAATCACCCCCGTCATCTCGCAGGCGAGGCCGCTCCGGAGCGTCCTGTTCGGGCGGGAATGACGGGGTGTCCCGAGTGAGTTCCGGCTAACGCACCGGTCCGCAAAGCGGCGGGTTACGGGTAGACGGGGAGGTTCCGTTGAGTCCCGCTGACCGAAAAATCACCTCAGCGGCGCGGGGGTCGTATCCGGCCTCCAAAYACAYAAAGAGANNCGGCCTGGATCCTCCCGCGCCGCCCTCGCCATCCCCATAGCCTCGCGCACGATGTGCGGCGGGCGGTTTTGGCGCGCCGGTTTTATGGCCGGGCCCACTGCGGGCGCCTCACAGCTTTGATTGAAACCGGCGGGCCGCAGGCGTAACTTCTCCCCATGACCCAGCAAATTCAGACTTTCCACGTGAAGGGCGGGCCCGGGTTCGGGCGCGAAAACCTTCCCAAGCTTCGCAAAGTCCTCAAGGCTTCCGGCCTCGACGGGTTCATCATCCCGCATGAGGACGAGTATAATAACGAATATCTGCCCGCGAACGCCGAGCGCCTCACATGGGCGACCGGCTTCACCGGGTCGGCCGGCGCGGCGATCGCCATGCTTGACCGCGCCGCGGTGTTCGTGGACGGGCGCTATACCGAGCAGGTCAAGAACCAGGTCGACAATGAGCTCTTTGAATACGCCGACCTGACCGGCGAGGGGCTCGCCGGCTGGATCCGGTTGAACGCCAGGCGCGGCGAAAAGCTCGGTTATGACCCCAGGGTCCATTCTCCCGACGCGCTGGCGAGGCTTGAGGCCGCCGCCGAGCGCGCGGGCGCTGAGCTTGTGTGCCTGGACCAGAACCCCATCGACGCGGCGTGGGAGGATCGCCCGGCGGCGCCGGCCGCCGCCGTCCATCCCCATCCCATGGCGTTTTCGGGCGAAGAGCATGGCGACAAGCGCCGGCGCATCGCCGGCGATCTTGAGGAGTCCGGCGCGGACGCGGCGGTGATCACTGATCCGGCCTCCATCGCCTGGCTGTTCAATCTGCGCGGCGGGGACGTCGCGTGCACGCCGCTGCCGCTTTCGGCCGCCGTGCTGGAGCGCGACGGCCGGGCGACGCTGTTCATCAATGAGGCCAAGCTCACCGACGCCGCCCGCGCCCATCTGGGCAATGAAGTTTCGGTGCGTCCCGAGACCGCGTTCGGCGACGGGCTCAAGGCGCTGTCGGGAAAGACCGTGCGGGTGGACCCGGCGGTGAGCTCGGTCTGGGTGTTCCAGCAGTTGGAAAGCGGCGGCGCGATCGTAAAGCGCGGCTCCGATCCTGTGTCCCTGCCCAAGGCCTGCAAGAACGCGGTGGAGATCGAGGGCTCGAAAGCGGCGCATATCCGTGACGGCGCCGCCATCGTGCGCTTCCTGCACTGGATCGATACCCAGGCGCAGACCGGCGATGTGGATGAAATCGCCGCCGCCGTGAAGCTTGAAGCGTTCCGGCGCGGCTCGGCGGAGCTGAAGGATATCAGCTTTGAGACGATCAGCGCGGCCGGGCCCAACGGCGCGTTTCCGCATTACCGGGTGAACACCGCCTCCACGCGCAAGCTGGAGCCGGGCTCGCTCTATCTGGTGGATTCCGGCGGGCAGTATCCCGACGGCACCACCGACATCACCCGCACCGTGCCCATCGGCCAGCCCAGCGAAGCCCAGCGCCGCCATTTCACGCTGGTGCTCAAGGGCCATATCGCCCTGTCCATGATCCGCTTTCCCGAAGGCACCACGGGAGGGGCGCTGGATGTGCTGGCGCGCGCGCCGCTCTGGATGGCCGGTCACGACTATGATCACGGCACCGGCCACGGCGTGGGCAGCTATCTGGGCGTCCATGAGGGCCCGCAGAACATCTCCAAGCGGCCGAACACCGTGGCGCTGAAACCGGGCATGATCGTCTCTAACGAGCCCGGCTATTACCAGGTGGGGGCCTACGGCATCCGGATTGAAAACCTTCAGTTCGTCACGCCGGCGGAGGAAGTTCCGCCCCATGGAAACCGCAAGATGATGGGCTTTGAGACGCTGACCATGGCGCCGATCCATCGCGGCCTGGTGGATGTCACCCTGCTGACAACCGAGGAGACCGCCTGGCTCGACGCCTATCATGCGCAGGTGCGTGAAAAGGTGTCGCCGCTGGTGGACGGCGAGGCGGCGGAATGGCTGGCGAAGGCCTGCGAGCCCTTCTACGGGCGGACTCCGTGAGGCTGACGGCGGCGCTGCGCCTTGCAGCGGTCAGCGCCGTCGCGCTTGCGCTTTCGGCCTGCTTCACCAGCCAGCGTGAGCTGATCGGATATTGGGGGGCGGACACGCCGCTTCAGGAAGGCGTGTACGCGCACTGGCCCACCCATCCGGACGGGACCGAGTGGGATTTTGAAACCTGGCGCGGCAGGGTCGAGGCGGATCGCCGGCGCTATGTCTCCCAGACGCCGAACTTTCCCCATGAGGGGGCGCGTTTGCGCGAGATCAGCGCAAATATCTATCTCGCCCAGCTGCCGAGCGAGGACGGGTTCCGCTATGGCGTCGCCTGGGTCTATGAAGACGGCGCGGTCATCAGCTATCACCAGCCCGACTGCTCGGCGCTCGCTGATGCGATCCGGGAGGAGGCGGGCGTCGTCCTTGATCCGGAGGGCTATTGCCGGGTGGAGGACCTGGATCAGATCGAGCGCCTGATGGGCCATTATCTTGACGTGATGGGCCAGGACATAGTCGTCCATGGCGTCTATCGCCGGGTGGAATAGCAAACGCCCCGCCGATGAGGGCGAGGCGCTTTACTGTCCCCCGGACTTTGAAGACGGCTTAGTCGAACAGCGAATCGATGGCGTCCTGATCCATGGCCATCAGGCTGTCCACATCGTCCTGCTTGGTTTCCGGACCGCCCTTGGCCGGGCCGTTGAGGTGGAGCCTGGTCTGGCGCTCGGATTCGGCGCGCTCTTCTTCGGTGGCCTCGGCGTCGTGCACGCCCATGGTGGAGGCGAAACGCGCCACCCGGTTCTCGATATGCTTGAGGGAGGCGACGACCTTGGACACTCGCTGACCGGAGAGGTCCTGGAACGAGCAGTTCTCGATGATCCGGCACATGGCCGCGTCGACCTCGTCCTTGTAGGCGGCGAGATCGTCGGGCTCGGCGGACATCAGCGCCTCGGCCTCGCTCATGATCGCCTCGGTGGCCTTTTCGGTGTCGGTGACGACAGCCTCCAGCTCGGCGCCGGCGATGGGGATGCGCTGCTCGCGGATATCATTGGGACGCAGCTGCGCGATCTCGTCGCGGGTGCGGGCGATATAATTGGCGATGGAGATGAACTCGTCGTGGATCGAGCGGTCCAGCGAGCCGAAAAACATCTGCATCGTGTCGGTGAGTTGCTGGGCGAGGCGGAGCACCTCGATCAGCTGGGGGTCCTTGAGATCGGCGGCTTTGACCGATTTAAGGCTCTCGCGAATCTGCGCGGCGACTTCTGCGGCGGGCATTATGTATCCTTCCCTCAGGTTGTGGGGCCGGGCTGGTTTGCGCTTGAATGCGCTGAACCGCCGGGGCGCCAGTCCTTGGGCGAAATGAAAACCGGACTAAAAATCGCCGATGACGGCTGTCATCTTCGCTTTAAGGGTTCCCGCATTGAAGGGCTTCACGATATAATTGTTCACCCCGGCCTTCTTCGCCGCGATGACGTTCTCGGTCTTGGATTCGGCGGTCACCATGATGAACGGCGTCGCCTTGACCCCTTCGTCGGCGCGAACCTTTTGCAGCAACTCGTAGCCGGTCATCGGCTCCATGTTCCAGTCGGAGATGACAAGCCCATACTTGCGCTTCTTCATCATCTCGAAGGCTTCGGTGCCGTCCGACGCCTCGTCCACGTTTTCGAATCCGATCTGCTTGAGCAGATTTTTGATGATGCGGACCATCGTCTTGTAATCGTCCACCACCAGTATAGGCATCGACATTTCGACAGCCATCGCCCCAACTCCGTACTGTTTTTCCACCACCTGAGACCGCGATTTCTTGCGTCCGCCGTCCCTGCTGAGACGAGACGCTAGACAATTGCGGTCAAAAATCGGTTAAACACGCGGCGAGACTCGCAGGAGCGCAAAAAACATGAGCGATTTCGAAGGCTACGCCATCACCGAGCTGGAAATCGGGCAGTCCGCCGAGATCACGAGGCTGGTGGATGAGGCGGCGGTGCAGAAATTCGCCGAGGTGTCGGGGGACTTCAATCCGCTGCACATGGACGAGGCCTATGCGTCACGCTCGGCGTTCAGGGGCCGGATCGCCCACGGCGCGCTGGTGGCCAGCTACATTTCGTGCGTGCTGGGCAATCATCTGCCCGGCCCCGGCGCCGTGTTCGCCGGCATGAGCATGCGGTTCGAGCGCCCGGTGCGCATCGGCGACACCGTGATCTGCCGCGCGACGGTGACCGATGTTGACGTCAAGGCGCGCCGGGTCAAATTGGCCTGCGTGTGCGAGGTGGACGGCGAGACCTGTATGGCGGCCGAGGCCGAAGTGATCGTCAGGAAACGCCGCAAGTCGGCGGCCTAGGGGCATATGAGCGTCTATTACGGCCATGCCGGCTTGCCTGAAACCGCCCGCGGCGCGGTTGCGGCGCTGGGAAATTTCGACGGGGTCCATCGCGGCCACGCCGCCGTCATCGATGCTGCGGCGGCGCTGGCGGCCGAGCTGCGCGCCCCGGCTGCGGCTGCGGTGTTCACGCCCCACCCAAGGCTCATCTTCCAGCCCGACGCCGAGCCCTTCGCCCTGATGAGCGAGGCCCAGCGCGTGCGCGCCCTGCAGGCGCAGGGCGTGGAGATCATCCTTCATATCGCCTTTGACCGGACGTTGGCGGCCATGACGCCGGACGCGTTCGTAGAGGAGGTGCTCGCTCGCGGCCTCGGACTGAAGGGCGTCGTCACGGGCGCTGATTTCTGCTTCGGCAAGGACCGCGCCGGGAACGCCGCGGCGCTCAAAGAGATCGGGGCCCGCTTCGGGATCGAAGCGCGGGTGGCGGAGGCTGTGAGCGATCCGGGCGTGGATCACAAGATTTCCAGCTCCGATGTGCGCCGGGCCCTGCGCGAGGGCGCGCCGCAGACCGCAGCCACGCTCCTGGGCCGGCCCTTCGCCATCGAGGGCGCGGTGGCTGAGGGCGACAAGCGCGGACGCACGATCGGATTTCCCACCGCAAACATCGGCTTGAGCGCCTATGTGCGCCCGGCCTTCGGCGTCTATGCAGTGAAGAACCGCCTGGCCGACGGCCGCATGGTGGCCGGCGTCGCCAATCTTGGCCGTCGCCCCACCGTGGACGGGACCGAGGCGCGCCTTGAAACCCATCTGTTCGATTTCGCTGAGGATCTTTACGGCCAGACGCTGGAGGTCGAACTGCTGGAGTTTATCCGCGGTGAGACAAAGTTCGACGGGTTGCAGGCGCTCACCGCCCAGATCGCGCGCGATTGCGACACGGCGCGGTCGATTCTGGCGGCGCGCTAGGGTTTTTTGCGGCGGTCCTTGAAGAACGCCTTTAGCAGGGCCGACGCTTCCCCGGCGCGCACGCCGGCGGTCACTTGAGGTCGCCAGTGGCAGGTGGGCTGCTCAAAGAAGCGCGGGCCGTGCTCCACCGCGCCGCCCTTGGGATCGGACGCTGCGTAGATCACCCGGCCGATGCGGGCATGGCTGATGGCGCCCGCGCACATGGCGCAGGGCTCCAGCGTGACGAAAAGCTCAAGGCCGGTGAGGCGGTAATTGCCGAGCTTCGCCCCGGCGGCGCGAAGGGCGGCGATCTCGGCGTGGCAGGTGGGATCATGGCCGGCTATGGGCGCGTTGGACCCTTGCGCGATGACCAGATCGGCGCCCGGATCGACGATCACGGCGCCCACAGGCGTCTCGCCCGCCGCAGCGGCGGCTTGCGCTCGGGCCAGCGCCAGCCCCATAAAGCGGTGTTCGCGGGTTTCCATGCCCGTTCCTCTAGTCCTGACCGGAGCGATCCGTAAAGCCTTGGCTGACGAAGACACCCCTACAGAGGGCGCGGCGGACGGCGCAGCGCCGGGCGAGCGCATCGCCAAGGCGCTTGCGCACTCCGGCGTCGCTTCGCGGCGTGAAGCCGAGCGCCTGATCGAGGCCGGCCGGATCAGCGTCAACGGCAAGACGCTCAAAAGTCCCGCCTTCAACGTCATGCCGGGCGACGATATCCGCCTGGACGGCCAGTCGATCGGACCGCGCCCGCCCACCAAGGTCTGGCGCTATCACAAGCCTGCCGGGCTTTTGACCACCCATAACGATCCGCAAGGGCGCGAGACCGTCTTTGGCCAGATGCCCGAGGATATGGGCCGGGTGATCAGCGTCGGACGGCTGGATCTCAATTCCGAAGGCTTGCTTCTGCTCACCAATGACGGCGAGCTGGCGCGGGTGCTGGAGCTTCCCGCCACCGGCTGGACCCGTCGCTACCGTGTGCGGGCCTATGGCCGCGCCGACGATTCGGCGCTGAAAAAGCTCGCCGACGGGGCGGTGGTGGACGGCGTCGTCTACGGCCCGGTGGAGGTCACGGTGGACCGGCGCACCGGCGCCAATGTCTGGCTCACCATCGGGCTGAAAGAGGGCAAGAACCGCGAAGTGAGAAAGGTGCTTTCCAGCGTCGGCCTCACGGTGAACCGCCTCATGCGCACCGCTTACGGCCCGTTTCAGCTGGGATCCTTGAAGCGCGGCGACACCGAGGAGGTCAAGCTCTCGGTCCTGCGCGACCAGCTGGGTCGGCTTTATCCGCTGGACCGCGACGGCAATCTCATGGCTGAAGGCGTGCAGGCAGGGCCGGAAAAGACCGGCACCGCTACGGCCAGGCCGCGCCCCACGGCCGGGGAATCCGGCTTCAAGCCGAAGAAGACGGGCTCCAGGGCGGGATGGGCGAAGGCCAGCCCGAAAACCGAACCGGGGCACAAGGCGCGCAAGGCTGCAAAGGCGGCCAAGGCCGCGGCCGGCGAGACCCGGCCTTCGCGCAAGACCAGCGCCCAGACACCCGGCGCCCTGAGGGCCGGCTCCCAGACTGCTGACTCCCAGAAGTCAGGACCCCGGAAACCGACCTCTCAGAAGCCAGGGTCCCAGAAGCCAGGGCCCCAGAAAGCTGGCGCCCCGAAGACCGGCTCCCAAAAAGACCGGCGCGACGCCTCCAAGCGCGGCGAGCTGACGAGTATGAAAGACAATGCGAATCGTCGCCGGCGCCCATAAGGGCCGCGCCATTTCAGCCCCCAAAGGGCTCGCCACGCGTCCCACCACGGACCGGGTGCGCGAAAGCGTGTTCAACAAGCTCGCTCACGCCTCCTGGGCGCGAAAGCTTGAGGGCGCTCGGGTGATCGATCTGTTCGCCGGGTCCGGCGCGCTGGGGCTTGAGGCGATCAGCCGGGGAGCCGAGTTCTGCCTGTTTGTGGAGACCGAGGCGAACGCCCGCGGCGCCATCCGCACCAATATCGAAGCGCTTCAGCTTTATGGCTGCACCAAGCTGCACCGGCGCGACGCCACCGATCTGGGCCGGAAGCCGGAAAAGGTCGGCCCGCCCTTCGATCTGGCCTTCATGGACCCGCCCTATGGCCAGGGTCTGGGCGAGCGCGCCCTTGAGGCGCTCACTCGCGGCGAGTGGCTCTGCGATGACGCGCTTGTGGTTCTGGAGGACAGCGCGCGGGCGACGCTGCAGCCGACGCCGGGCTGGATCGAGCTTGACCAGCTGGCGGCCGGCGACACGATCGTGCGGTTCTTCCGGCGCACGCCCTGAGGGCGCGCGCCTCGCGTCCAGCCGTCTTGCAATACCAATTGTCTTTTTCAGGATATTGTTTCAGCGTTTCCCGAAAAGGGGAGGGCGGTATGAATGCGATCGACCAGGCTGGCGAGACCCAGCTTTGCAATATCGAGGCGAAGACCGGCAAGTCGCGCGACGCGCTTGGCCGCGAAATCCTGGCCCAGGGGCTGCCCAAGCATGGCCAGATGGTCCAGTGGGTGAAGGATAATCTCGGCCTTGGTCATGGCGACGCGAACGCCCTGGTCCATGTGACGCGCCGGGCTGCGGAGGCGTCGCAAGCCTCCCCCGCCGCCGATCCGCGCGATGAGATTTATGTCGGGCCGAAGGCCCATCAGCGCGCGATCCACGACGCTCTCATGACGCAGATCGAGGACTTTGGTCCGTTCGAGATCGCCCCGAAGAAAGGTTATGTCGCCCTGCGACGGGCGCGCCAGTTCGCCATGCTGGGTCCCAAGACCAAGGAGCGGTTCGAGCTTGGCGTGAACCTGAAGGAGGCGGCCGAGCATCCCTTCATGAAGGCGGTGAAGCCCGGCGGCATGTGCCAGTACGTGATCGCGCTTCACAGCGTGGACGAGATCGACGCCGGAGTGATCAATATTGTTCGCCGGGCCTATGAGGCGGCCGGCTGATCGGTGTGGCGAGCCGGACAGGCCCGCCTTGCAGGATCAGCGGCGCCCGAAAAGCCGTTCGATATCAGCCAGCTTAAGCTCCACATAGGTGGGGCGGCCGTGATTGCACTGGCCTGAATGGGGCGTCGCCTCCATCTCGCGCAGCAGGGCGTTCATCTCCTCAGCCGTCAGGCGCCGGCCGGCGCGCACCGAGCCGTGACAGGCCATGGTGCCCACCACCTCTTCGAGCTTTTCTTTCAGCGAGAGCGCCTCGTCATATTCGGCCAGCTCATCGGCGAGGTCGCGTATGAGGCCTTGCACATCGAGTTTTCGAAGCAAGGCGGGCGTCTCGCGCACGCAGATCGCACCGTGGCCGAAGGGCTCGATGACGAGGCCCAGCTCGGCCAGCTCCTCGGCGCGGTCGAGCACGCGGCGCGCCTCGGCTTCGTCGAGATCGACGATTTCCGGGGTCAGCAACGACTGGCGCGCCACGCCGGCGGCGGCCATCTGCTTTTTCATGCGCTCATAGACCAGGCGCTCATGGGCGGCGTGCTGGTCCACGATCACAAGGCCGTCTTCGGTCTGGGCGATCACATAGGTGGCGTGCACCTGGGCGCGCGCCACGCCCAGCGGCAGGCGGGGCGCAGCGTCGCCCGATGCGCCGTTATGGGCGCCGTTCTGGGCGCCGTCTTGATCGTCTTCGTTCGGCTCCACCCGCGCGCTCATGCCGGGGGCGAAATCGCCGCCATAGGGGTCGCCGTGCTGGTAGCCGCCCGATCCGGCCTCGGCCAGGCTGCGCTCATAATCCAGGTGGCGTTCATAGGCGGGCGAGGGACGGCTTGACCAGCCGCCCGCGCGCGCCAGCGGCGGCGCGCCGGCGCCGGGCTGGACCCGGCCCAGCGCGTAGCCGGCGACCGTCGTAGAGGCGCGATGGCCGGCGCCGGCCAGCGCATGGCGCAGGGCGCCCACGATCAGGCCGCGTACAAGACCGGCGTCGCGAAACCGCACCTCGGCCTTGGCCGGGTGGACGTTGACGTCCACCTGTCCGCCGGACAGCTCCACGAACAGGGCCACCACCGGATGGCGGTCGCGCGCCAGAAAATCCTGATACGCCCCGCGCACCGCGCCGATGATCAGCCGGTCCTTCACCGGGCGCCCGTTGACGAACAGGAACTGGTGCTGAGCCGAACCGCGATTATAGGTGGGCAGAGACGCAAAGCCGGTCAGGCGCACGCCTTCGCGCTCCTGATCGATGGCGAGCGCGTTCTCGCCGAAATCCGACCCCAGAACGCTGGACAGGCGAGCGCGGCGCGCCTCCACCGGGTCGTCCCCGGTTTCCGCCGGGATCGACAGGCGCGAGCGCCCGTCGCTGGTGAGGAAGAAGCCCACATCGGCCCGCGCCAGCGCCAGGCGCTTGAGCGCATCGGCCACCGCGCTGGTCTCGGCGCGTTCGGACTTTAGGAATTTCAGCCGCGCGGGCGTGGCGTAGAACAGATCGGCCACCTCCACACGCGTGCCGCGCCGTCCGAGCGCCGGGGCGGGGCGGGGGCCGTCGGTGCGGCCGCCGTCCACGCTCAGCTCAAAGCAGGACCCCAGCTCCTGCGCCTGGCTGGTCAGCGTCAGGCGCGCGATGGAGCCGATGGAGGGCAGCGCCTCGCCGCGAAAGCCCATGGAGTCGATGTTGAGAAGATCGTCCTCCCCGTCGGCGCCCACCGGCAGTTTCGAGGTGGCATGTCGCAAAATCGCGGTCTCGAGGCTCTCCGCGTCCATGCCGCAGCCGTCATCTTCCACCGTGATGCGCGTCAGGCCGCCGTTTTCTATGCCCACATCAATGCGATGGGCGCCGGCGTCCAGGGCGTTCTCCACCAGCTCCTTGACGGCGCTGGCGGGGCGCTCGACCACCTCGCCGGCGGCGATGCGGTTGACGGTTTCCGGTGACAGGCGGCGAATGACGGGCATGGGCGCAGGGTCAGGCGCGCAGGCGAGTCGGTCAAGCGCGCGCGGCCGCAGGCGGGGGCGCGCGACTGCTGAAAAATCGCGCCTGAACGCCGGTGTTCGGCTTCCGCGCCCGCCGGCGGGCGTGGTAAGCTAGCGCCCATGACTGGAGACGCCATGAACGCCTTTGACCGTGACTTCACCGGGGAAGCCCATCTCGAATACGGGGATGCGGATTATCTCATCTTGAAGCCGGGCGCCTATGTGACCTGCGCCGTTACGGGAGAGAAGATCCAGATCCCGGCCCTGAAATACTGGAGCGCGGAGCTGCAGGAGCCCTATGTGGACGCCTATGCGGCCACCAAGCGCTGGCTGTCGCTCAATGGCGGACCCGCCGGCGCGCCCGAGCCGGGAGCTTCGCGATGATCCTCGATCTGGTGTTCGCCGCCGTGCTCGCCGCGATCCTCACCGCCGGGGCTCAAGGCATGTCCGCGTCTCAGGCCGATCCGGTGGCCGAGCTCATCACCGACATCAACGCCGACGGTGAAGCCGCTGTCGACACCAGCGCAGACGCCATGGCTGAAACCGCGCCGATCCGGTGCGCCGGCGTTCATCGTCAGGGCGCCGCCCTGATCTGCCGCGCCGCGCCGGGCGCTCAGGTGGCGCTGGGCGACGTGTCCGTCACCGCCGGGCCGGAGGGCTGGGTCGTCATCGGACATGACCGTGACGCCGCCGCCGAGACGACGCTGTCGGTGCGCGAAGGTGGTTCGGTCTGGGAGCAGGTGGTCGCGGTCGAACAGCGCGAATACGACATCCAGCGCATCGAAGGCATTCCGCAGCAATATGTGTCCCCGCCGCCGGAAACGCTGGAGCGCATCCGCGCCGAGGGACGCCGCAAGGCGGCCGCCTACACCTCGCTGTGGGAGACGCCGGGCTTTGCGGAAGGCTTTACCGTGCCGGTGGAGAACGCCCGGATCACCGGGGTCTACGGCTCCCAGCGCTATTTCAACAGCGAGCCCCGCCGTCCCCATTACGGGTTGGATTACGCCGCGCCTGCCGGCACGCCGGTGACGGCTCCGGCGCCGGGCGTCGTGACGCTGGCGGACGCGGATATGTATTACGAGGGCGGCCTGATCTTCATCGATCACGGCCAGGGCTTCATCAGCGGCTTTTTGCACCTGTCCGAGGTCGACGTGGCGGTGGGCGATGTGGTGGCCCGCGGCGATCGCATCGGCGCCATCGGCGCGGGCGGACGCTCCACCGGCGCCCATCTGGACTGGCGCATCAAATGGCGCGGCCGCTATATCGACCCGGCCGAAGTGCTGCAGGTTCAGGCTTCGTATTTGCGGTAAAGGCTTTTTTCAAAGCGGCGATGCACCCAGAACCATTGCTCGGGCGCGCGCATGATCCAGGATTCGATGAGGGCGTTGATGCGCGTCACGGTCTCCAGGATCGCCGCCGCGTCCGAGCCTTCGGGTTTCTCCAGGGGCTCGTGCACGGTCACCTTGAAGCGCACGCCGTCCTTCCTGACGATGCTCATGGGCACCAGCGGGCAGTCATAGCGCAGCGCCATGCGCGCGGGGCCTGAGGCGGTCATCGCGTCGCGGCCCAGAAACGGCGCGGCGATTCCGTCATTCATCTTCTGATCGTTCATCAGCGCCACCGAGGCGCCGCCCTTGAGCGCGGCCATCAGCTCCTTGGCGCCCGACCCGCCCTTGGGCGCCAGGATGTTGACGCCATAAGCCTTGCGCTGGTCGATGATAGCCCGGTCGATGGCTGCGTTGTTGGCGTGGCGATAGGTGATGCGGCAATCCTTCATGCGCCGCACGATGACCGCCGCCATGAGCTCCCAGTTGGCGAAATGCCCGCCGATCAGAACGGCGGGCTGCCCCGCCCGGTCGAGCGCTTCAAGAATCTCTGCGCCTTCCACCTCGATCTGGTCGCTTTCGCCGGAGAAATCGAAGCGGTGCGTGTTGGGAAACTCGCCCAGCAGCCGCCCGAAATTGTCCCACATGGCGTCCAGCAGCTGATCCAGCTCGCGCTCATGGGCGTCTGGAAAGGCGATGCGCATGTTCACGCGCGCCACGTGCTGGACCGAGGCGAGGGGGCCGATTCTGCGCAAGAGGCCGGCGCCGAAATCGCTGGCGCGCTGCAGACCCATGGAGCGGAACAGCCCCTGATAGGCGTTCCAGCCAAGGGTCTCCGCACCAAAACTGATCTTTCGGGTGAGCGAGGTCATGCTGTCTAGCTACCCCCGCCCGTTGAACGCGTCCACCGCGTCTTGAACCAGGGCGTCCAGCCTTGCCGGGTGCTCAAAGCGCGCGGACACCGGCCAGGCCGTCACCGAGTGCTGGACGTCGCCGGGCAGGCGCACCCAGTCCTTCTCGGTGGTGATGAGGCGTGCGCCATGGGCGCTGGCGAGATCGGCCAGCTGTGCGATCTCGCTGCGCGTATAGGCGTGGTGGTCGGGAAAGCTTGCGGTGTCGGCCAGCTCGGCGCCGGCGGCGGTCAACGCATCGAAGAATTTCTGGGGCCGGCCGATCCCGGCGAACGCCAGAAGTTTCTCCGGCGGCGGGCTGGCTTGCGGCTCCAGCCAGGCTTTCAGCACGGGGATCGCCAGCTCGGTAAGGCCGAGCCTTGAATAGTCAGGCTCATACGCGGCGTCCGGCGTCATCACCACCACCGCATCGGCGCGCGCCAGCCCCGCGGCCACAGGCTCGCGCAAGGGGCCTGCGGGAAACACCTGGCCCGCGCCCCAGCCCGCCACCGCATCCACCACCACGATGGAGCGCGTCTTTTCAAGCCTGGGGTTCTGGTGGCCGTCATCCATGACGATGAGATCGGCGCCGTCGCTGACCGCCAGGCGCGCGCCCGCCACGCGGCCCGCATCGATATAGGCGGGTCCCGCCCGGGCGATGAGGAGCGGTTCGTCGCCCACATCGCGTGCGCCATGAAGGCCCGGATCGACCCGCAGCGGTCCCTTCAGAGCGCCGCCCCAACCCCGGCTCAGTCCGGCCGGTTTAAGCCCCAGCGCGCGGGCGGCCTCCATCAGGGCGATGGTCACGGGCGTCTTGCCGGTCCCGCCAAGGGTGAGGTTTCCTACGCAGATCACCGGCGCCGGGGCCGGGGCGGGTATCGTGCGGGCGATGCGCCGCGCGGTCGCGGCGGCGTAGAGCGCCCCCAGCGGCGAGAGGAGGGCGCGCGTCAGACGTCCGGAGGACCGCTCCCCATCCGCATCCCAGAACGCCGGTGGTCTCATGATCGCGTCTCCAGAAGCGTGGTGAGCGCGTCCAGCGTCACCGTCAGGGCGCCGCCGGTCAGGCTGGCGAGGGCGCGCTCGGCCGAGGCCGGTGCGGGGCCGGCGCCGGCCCAGATCTCCTGCACGGCGCGCGCGGTCTCGGCGGCGTCGGAGCAGACCGTGCGCGCCTTTTCGCGGTCATAGGCGGCGAAGACATCGTCGAAGCTGGCGGTGAAAGGCCCGCTGATCACGGCGGCGCCGGCGCGGGTGGCCTCGATGGGATTATGCCCGCCAACGCCGTCGATATAGCTGCCGCAGATCACGGCCGCCGGGGCGAGGGCGAACCATATCCCCATCTCGCCCAGCGTATCGGCGAGCCACACCTGGGTGTCCGGTCCGGGCGCCCCGGCTTTTGAGCGCCGCACATGGGAGAGCCCGGCGCCGGTGAGGGCCGCTTCGGCTTCGCCGGCGCGCTCAGGATGGCGGGGCGCCAGGATCATCAGCGCGGCCGGGTGGTCCTGCAGGATCTGGCGGTGGGCCTCGGCCAGGATCGCCTCCTCGCCCGCGTGAGTGCTGGCCGCCACAAACACCGGACGCCCGGCGATCGCCGCGCGCGCCGCCGCCAGGCGCTCCGGGTCCGGATCGGGCGTGCCGGTCTCCAGCTTCAGACTGCCCAGCATGGCGATCTCGCGCCCCGCCAGATCCGAGAGGCCTTCAGCCGTGCGCTGGTCCGAGGCGCCGATCCAGTCAAAGCGCGACAGCAATGTTCGCGCCGTGTCCGGCCAGCGCCGCCAGCTGCGCAGCGATTTTTCATTGAGGCGCGCATTGACCAGAGCCAGCCTGGCGCCGGAGGCGTGCGTGGCTTCAATCAGGTTGGGCCAGAGCTCGCTCTCGGTGAAAACCGCCAGATCGGGTCGCCAGTGGGCGATGAAGCGCTTCGCCCAGTCCGGCCGGTCCACGGGTGGAAATTGATGGATCACCCTTGGCAGGGCTCGTCGGGCCACCAGAGAGGCGGAGGTAAGCGTGCCCGACGTGATCAGGCAATGGGCGCGCGGCCGGCGCTCGACCAGCGCTTCGGCCAGGGACAGCGCGATCATGCTCTCTCCGACGCTGGCCGCGTGCAGCCAGATCAGCTCGCCCTGAGGCCGGGCGGCGCCGGCGAGGCCGCGGCGCTCGCCAAGGCGGCTCGCATCTTCCTTGCCGGCCCGGACGCGTCGCGCCAGAAGCGGCCCGGCCAGCGGCCCGGCCAGACGCGTCAACACGCGGTAGAGCGCAAGGCCGGGCGCGCTCACCGTGTCTCCGTCGCCGCTGCCGGGCGGACCGGCTCAGGCCGGCACATCCGGTCGGCCTGCTCGGTCACCCCGATCAGGCGCCGCTCAAGCTCGGCGGTCAAGGCGGTGACGGTGTCGGCGTCGGCGTCGCCGGGGACATGGATCGGTTCGCCATAAACGATGGCGCCTTTTCCGAACGGCAGCGGGATCATGGCCCGGTCCCAGGAGTTCATCACGCGGGCGTTGGACATGGACCAGGCCACCGGCAGGCAGGGCGCGCGAGAGACCCGGGCCAGCTTGATCGCGCCGGAGCCGGCACGCATGCACGGCCCGCGCGGGCCGTCTGGCGTGATGCACATCATCCGGCCGTCCTGCACCTGGCGCAGCATTTCGCGGAACGCCGAGACGCCGCCCTTCTGCTTGGCCTTTTTCTCGTTGCGCGACGAGCCGCGCACGGCCGCCACGCCGAACCAGGCGGCGAAGCGCGCGATCAGGTCGCCTTCGCGCGAGCGTGAGATGAGCACGGTGGGCGCCTGGGCCGATTTGGGCCACAGCGCCACCGACATGGTCAGGCGCCCGTGCCAGATGCAGCCCACCACGCCCGATCCTGACGCCCAGACCGGCTCCACATGCTCCAGACCCACGCGTGACCAGCGCGTGGTGGCGCGGCAGAACGCGACATAGCCCGCAAGCATCGCTGCGATCACGGCCTGAACCGGGGCGGATTGGAGGATGGTTTTCAGCATGGTCGGTTCTGTGCTTCGCCGCCGCAGGCCGGTTCGTCAAGCGCCTGAGCCCGACAAGGCGCAGGGTGATGCATTGCGCGTTCGCGCGCAGCGCCTTACTTCACCGCCCCATGACTATCGATCTGAACGATCCGGCCGAATACAAGCGGGCCATGCGCGGACTGATGTGGAGCGACCATGGCGTGCTGCGCCTGCGCTTTTCCAACATGCACCGCGTGGGCGGCGAGATGTGGCGCGGCAATCAGCCCAGCCCTGCGCGGCTGAAACAGCTGCGCGACATGGGATTCAAGACGATCCTCAATCTGCGCGGAACCCAGCCGGGCCGGCATTATTACGATCTGGAGCACCATGCCTGCAAAGCCCTGGGGCTGGACATAGTCGATCTGCCCTGGGGCTCTCGCGAGGCGCCGTTCGTGGAGCGGATCGAGCATCTGATCGAGGTCTTCGAAAGCATCGAATATCCCGCCTTCATGCACTGCAAGTCCGGCGCGGACCGGGCCGGCATCGTCGCGGTGATGTACAAGCTGCTGCACGAAAAAGCGCCGTTCGAGGAGGCCGTCCAGCAGCTGTCCTTGAAGTATGGCCATATCAAGCACGGCAAGACCGGCATGCTCGATCATTTTTTCGAGCTCTACCGCAAGCGCAACCAAGAGAGCCCCATCGATTTTCTCGACTGGGTGCGCACCGAGTACGACCGCCAGGCCTGCCATGACGGATTCATGGCCAGCTGGTGGGGTTCGGCGCTGACCGAAGGCCTCCTTAAGCGCGAATGACTGCATTCGCTGATCGCGTGTAAAGATTCTGGTAAACTCGCGACGCTAGACCTGTCACGGGTCCAGGGAGCGCGAGCGATGAGCGCGAAAGAAGCATTCAGCATCATTGGCGGCGTTCTGATCATGGTGGTGAGCGGAGCGCGCGATCAGAAGGCCGGCCAGTGCGGGTATGACGCGTTCAAGGCGCACCTGGAAAGGGCCGGAACGCGCCGCATCCTGATGGACACAAGGCTCGCCACCAACGCCGACCAACCCCAATGGCTTATGGATCGCGCACGCACGTTCGGCGCGGCGACGCCGCCCTGCCGGGTCGCGATCCTGGCGCGCGCTCTGGACGGCGAGTTTGCGCGGATATACCGGCGCGCTCTTGCCGACACCGGCCACGACGCTCAGGTCTTCACCAGCTCGTCGGAGGCGGAGGCGTGGCTCTCCAGCGAATTCGAGGGCGAGCGGCTGTATCTGGCCTGACTGGAATGCGGCTTGCAGAGCAGGGTCTTCCTGAAGGAGGACCGCCATGCACGTTTCTGCTCATATCCGCGCCCTGCAAAGCCGGTTTCCCGCTCTTGTGGACGCCAAGGCGGGCGCGCAGCGGTTTGTCAGGCGTACGCTTCGTACGCCTTTCGAGGCTGATTTCCGCTTTCTGGCGCGCTGGGCGCCGGAGCCCGGCGAGGTCTTTCTGGACGTGGGCGCCAACCGGGGCCAGAGCATAGACGCGATCCGGCTGTACCATCCTGACGCACTCATTCACGCGTTCGAGCCGAACCCCAATCTCGCGGTCCAGCTCGCCCGCCTGTTCGAAGATGATCCGGCGCTGGCGGTTTACCGCTGCGGGCTCGCCGCGTGCGAAGAGACGCGCCGCCTGTTCGTGCCGGTCTATCGTGGCTTTGTGTATGACGGGCTGGCCAGCTTTGACGAGGCCGAGTGCCGCGGCTGGCTCAATGAAGAGACCATCGCCGGCTTCGACCGCTCTCATCTGGAAGTGATGACGTGCGAGGCGAAGGCGTTCCCGCTGGATCAGCTGGCTCTGCCGGTGGGCTTTCTCAAGCTTGACGTCCAGGGCTTTGAATCTGCGGTGCTCAAAGGCGGCGAGCAGACCCTTCGCGCCTCCGCCCCCATCGTCATGATGGAAAACAATGACAGCGCCGACGCCTACCTCACTGGCGAACTTGCCTGGATGCGCGCGGCGTTCAACGGGCGGGGCTTGCGCGCCGACGCCTGGGGCGAGCTGAACACGTTCTATATCGCGCCGAGCCGGGAAGCCTCGCTTCGCGATCAGGGGCTCTGGGCCTAGGTGCAGACGATATGCCAGGGCCGGATAGCTTGGCTGCAACTCAAATACAAAATAATTGAAAAAAACGAATTTGGTACAGTCAATACAGATGCCTCAGACAGAAAGGTAAAATCATGTCCGCTGATTAATCCGATCAACTGCTTTTCGCCGTCCGCGTTCTTGACGCATCCGAAGTGTTGCAAGGCGCAGGTGGTGAGGTTTGCCTTTATGATGTCCCCACTGTATCGGGCCCATCCGATAACATTCAGGTCGACGATTCGAGGGATTTCGGGCCTGGCTGCCCCTCTCCCACACCGGTAGCTTCCCTCATCGCGTGACACGCGATTGGGTTCTTCTAATCGGGACTGAAGCCGACCCTCATTTAAAATGTGTCGCAAACTGGTTGAGTTCCAGCGGAGAGAGAATCCTGGTGTGGGATCCGCTGGAACGCCAACCTTTCCATATCGACGACCAAGGTGATGTTGTGGTCTCGGGCATTTCCTTGCGAAATGATGTAGCGCGACTGTATTGGCGGGATAAGCGCTTCTTGTACGAGCAGCGAACCGGATTGTCCGACTCAGACCAGCTTGCATATTGGCATGATCAATGGGACGCGGTTTATCGGTATGTAGACATCGCAGCGCCCACCGATCGGCAAGTTGACTTCCGCGGATATGCGATGCAGGCCAACTGCCGTGTCCAAGGGCGGCTTGCAGCTAAAGCGGTCGGATTTTCGGTTCCTGACCAGATTCTGACCAACAATATCCGAAAAATTGGCGAGCTTGCAAACCCCATTATTTACAAGCGCCTTAGCTCAATATTACCCTCTAGGACAAAGATGCTGTATTCTTCAAAGATAGATAAAAATTTTATTTACGAAAATGCCGATGCTTTCGAATTTTCGCCCAATTTAGTGCAATCTTACCTAAATAAAGTATTTGAATTGAGGGTGGCAGTTGTCGAAGATGAAATTTACGCTGTGAAAATTGATTCCCAAGCCTCAGAATGCACTCGAACAGATTGGCGGGTCGACCAGACTCGAACTGAGATGTTTTCAGATTTTAAATTAAGTTCTGACATAAAAGATCGCTTAATGAGGTTCATGTACCTGACCAAGATAAATGTTGGCATGTTTGACTTTATAGTAACGCCCGAAGGCGATTTTATGTTTCTTGAGTGCAATCCAGCGGGACAGTGGTTGTTTATTCCAAGCTTTGCAACCATTGTGACGGATGCCATAGGTCGTCTCCTGAAGCGCCGATAGTCCGGCTATTCGCTGCAATATCCGGCTTCAGCCAGCGATGTCGCCGGCCTTGCGGGGCCCACTGCAAGGCTAAGATCATAAGCGTCGCCGGCCCGCTCCAGATTGGCTTGATTTGAAGCAAGTTCGCTGATCCCGCATCCGTCGAGGTCACACCCAAGGCGCGCGCCCTCTTCGTAAAGATAAGCCACCGACACCACGTCCTGCGCAAGTAAATGCCCGGCGGTGATCATCTGCCCGCCGCCCATGGCGTCCGGCATGGTCAGCGGGGTTCTGCGCGCATGTGCGTTGCCGATAAGGGCCAGGATACGGGCCTCTGGATTTTCGGCCGCAGTGCGGGCGAGGGCGATCGCCAATTCGGCGGACCCGCGTGAGGATGTGTCCCGCAAGGATCTCAGCGGCGGTCGTGTGAAGCGGGTGTCGATAAAGCGGACCGAAAGTCCGCCCTGATCCGCCAATTCACGTAGGCTGGCCATCGTGTTGACCAGGTCGGCGGAAGTACGACCGTCCGACAGGTCGCACCAGCCCATGGCGTATACTTCTGACGGGCTCAAGCTCTCGGCGGAGCCGGTCCACCATTGATCGAAAATCGGCTGCCCATTTGCGGGAAGCTCGAAGGCGGCTACTACGGTGCCTGAATCGGCCATAGCCTCGGTCACCGCGCCGATAAAAGCATCAAGACTGTTCGCCACCCCGTGTATCTCTCCGTGAAGTTCGATGCTCGGCGGGTTGATCGGATGCACGGAAGCAAGGCCAGACGTTGAAAGGCCTAACTTCGAAAGGGAGGCCAAAGCCAGCCCGGCGGTGTAGATTAAAGTCTTCATCGCGCACCTCTATGATCATAGAAGGCGGAAATGATGACCTCTGGGCGTACTAAAATCCACCGTTATTCGCGCAGCTGTAACTTGCTCAGCTCGGCGTAGAGCCCGCCCTGTGCCATCAGCGCGTCGTGGGTTCCTGATTCAACAACGCGACCGTCTTTCATCACATAGATCCGGTCGGCCTTGCGCACGGTGGACAGGCGATGGGCGATCACCATCGTGGTGCGGCCTTCGCTGAGGCGCTCCAGCGCGCTCTGCACACGCGCTTCCGAGGCTGCGTCCAGCGCGCTGGTGGCCTCATCCAGCAGCAGGATCGGCGCGTCTTTGAGGATCGCGCGCGCAATGGCGACCCGCTGGCGCTGTCCGCCGGAGAGGTTGGAGCCCTTGGGCCCCGCCGGAGCGTCATAGCCGCCGGGCAGCGCCATGATGAACTCATGGGCGTCGGCGGCCTTCGCGGCGGCTTCGATCTCGCCCCGTGACGCGTCAAGGCGTCCAAGGGCGATATTGGCGGCGATCGTGTCGTCAAACAGGGTGACGTCCTGGCTCA
Organism: Apolloniradiicaulis salifontis; assembly: GCF_053756655.1. Classification (NCBI taxonomy): domain Bacteria; kingdom Pseudomonadati; phylum Pseudomonadota; class Alphaproteobacteria; order Maricaulales; family Maricaulaceae; genus Apolloniradiicaulis; species Apolloniradiicaulis salifontis. The sequence continues at coordinate 2,042,377 of NZ_CM132387.1, read as the reverse complement.
CCAGCGCCATGGAGCCGCGCACCGAGGCCAGAGTGGCCTGCGCGATGTCCTGGCCGTCGATGGTGACGCGGCCCGATCTTGGATCGTAGAGCCGGGCGAAGAGGTTCAGCAGCGTCGACTTGCCGGACCCCGACGGGCCGACCAGAGCGATGGTCTCGCCGGGCGCGGCCTCGATCGTGACGTCTTCAAGGGTGCTCTGCTCGGTCGAATATCCAAAGGTCACGGCCTCGGCGGTGATCGCGCCTTTCTTCAGCTTCAGAGGCTTGGCGTTTTCCACTTCGGTGAGGCCGGGCTGTTCGTCGAGCAGGTTGAACACCCGGTCGAGCACCGCAAACCCTTCCTGCAAGACGCCTGACAGCGAGGCCAGCGCGCGCGCCGCCGGGCTGAGCACCAGCAGCGTGACGATGAAGCCCAGAAGATCGGAGAGATCAGTGGCGCCCTGCACCGCGCGCCAGCCGGCGAAACCGAACACCACCGCCAGGGCGAGGCCGCCGGCGATCTCCATCACCGGCTCGATCCTTGCGCGCTGGGCGACCATGGAGAGGACCAGCTTGTAGCGCTCCAGGAAGCGGGTTCTGGCCCGGCCCCTGGCCCAGGGCTCCAGCGAGAACGTCTTCACCATGCGCGCGCCGGAAAAGCTTTCTTCCAGAAAGCTGGAGACGTCGCCCATCTGGGTCTGGACCGCGTCGGCGCGTTTGCGGATCACCTTGCCGATCTTCAACACCGGCTGGGCGGCGAGCGGCAGGACCACCAGCACCACCAGCGTCAGCGCCCAGTCCAGATACAACATCACTGCGATGCAACCGGCCACGGTGAGCGTGTCGCGCATGAGATTGTTGGCTGCACGGATGAGCCCTTCGCGCAGCATGGTGATGTCGTTGGTGAAGCGCGAAATGATCGATCCCACCGGCTCGCGCGACAGGCGGGCGAAATCAGCCGTGATCAGCCGGTCGAACATTGCGGTCTGAAGATCGCGCATCACAGAGAGCGCCAGCCGGTTGGTTGCAAGGGTCTGGAAATACAGGCTGATCGAGCGGGTCAGGACGATCGCCAGGATCAGCGCCGGCGCAAGCCACAGAACGGACATGTCGCGGCTTTCCAGAAGCTGTGAGGCTTGCTGGACAACAAGACCGTAGCCCGACGCCGCCCCGGCGGTGATCGCCGAGAGCAGCAGCGCCCAGCCGATCAGGCGAGGCCGGTCGGCCAGCCAGCCCTTCCACAGCCGTCTCGCCAGGGCGCGCGACTTGGCTCGCCCGGGCTTTGGCGGCGGCGCGGGCGGCGGGCTGGCGGGCGTGTCGGCGGGCGACGGCCCGGACGGGGCGGTTTCGCTCAAGGGGTCAGCCCTGCGACTCGCCGCTTGAAGGGTCCAGCAGCTTGTGGGCGTGGATGATGAAAAAGCGCATGTGCGCATTGTCCACGCTCTGTTGGGCCGCCGAGCGCCAGGCCAGTTTCGCCGACCCGTAGTCGGGATAGGCGCCCACGAACTCGACCTTGGAAAGGTCTTTGAATTCAACGGACTTCGGTCCGACATCCTTGAGTTCACCGCCGATGACGATGTGCAGGAGCTGGCGTTCGTCGCTCATATGTCCTCTCCCTTGTTGAGACGCTCTATTAGCAAGGCGTGCAGCGCCGGACCAGCCGCCAGGGGCGCCGGCTGACGCGGCGGCTCTGCGTTGAAGCGTAAAGGTGCGCCCGACCGGTCGGTGATTTTGCCGCCGGCCTCGGTGATGATGAGGGCGCCGGCGGCCAGATCCCAATCCCATTTTCCACGCACAGCCACCACCGCGTCGTGGACGCCTTGCGCACAAAGCGCCAGCCGCAGGGCCGCCGAGTTCACGGTTTCTGCTTTCGCGCCCAGCGCTCGAAGATCGCTGAGCCGGCCCGGATCGCCCAGAAGGCGCGCGCCCTTGATCTCGCGCTGCTGTGAAATCGAGATGGGCAGCCCGTTCATGCGCGCGCCCTGGCCGAGCGCCGCGTCCCATAGCCGTTCGGTGGACGGGTCGTAGAGCGCTGCGGCCACCGGGACGCCGTCCTCGATCACGGCGATGGAGACGACGAATTCGGGGCGGTTCTTCAAGAACGCGCGCGTGCCGTCGATGGGATCGACAACGAAGCTTCGCCTTGCCGACAGTCGTGAGCGGTCGTCGGCGGTTTCTTCCGACAGCCAGCCATAATCGGGGCGGGCGGGCTTCAGGCGCTCCTGCAGCAAGGTGTCGGCGGCCAGATCGGCCTCGCTCACCGGATCGCCCTTGGACTTCTCCCAACTTCGCAGCCCGCGCGCCCGGAAGGCGAGGGCGAGCTTGCCGGCGTCCCGCGCGGCGGCCGCAATCAGATCCCTGTCGGCTCTATCGTCCGCCAACCGAGAGCCCCTCCACCAGGACGCTCGGCGCGTTGACCGCGTGCTCGAACTCCAGGTCGGATCCGGGGATCAACCGGGCGAACATCTCTTTCAGGTTGCCCGCCACGGTGACTTCGCTCACCGGTCCGGCGCGCTTTCCGCCGGTGATCTTGAAGCCGGCCACGCCCACCGACCAGTCGCCGGTGTTTGCGTTCAGGCTGGGGCCGAACATCTCGGTGACCAGAAGACCTTCGCCGGCCTCGGCCAGCAGATCCTCAGGGCTCAATTCGCCCGGCTGCAGATGCACATTGGCGGCCGACACGCCCGGCGGGCCGCCAAGACGGCGCGCGGCGTGGCCGGTGAGCTCCATGTTCAGCTGGCGGGCGCTGGCGGCGTTCATCAGGAAGGTGGTCAGCACCCCGTCCTCGACCAAAGCGCGCGGCCGTGCGGCCACGCCCTCCCCGTCGGCGGCGCGCGCGCCGAAGCTCCAGTCGCGCAGCGGATCTTCGATGATGTCGATCCCGTCGGCGAAAATCTTCTTGCCCAGGTCTTCGCGCAGGAAGCTGGTGCCGCGCGCGATGGCGGGCCCGGAAATCGCGCTTAGCAGCGAGGAGATGAAGGTGGTGGAGACGCGCTTGTCGAACACGACCGGCATCTTGCCCGAGCTCAGCTTTTCACCGCCCAGGCGCGCCACGGCGCGCTCGCCGGCGCTGGTCCCGAGCGCGTGGGCGCTTTTGAGCGAGGAGAGCCGGCGCGAGGAGTGGGAATCGTAGTCACGCTCCATTCCGTCGGCGTTCTTTGCGATGGCCGCGACGCCGAGCCCGCAGCGCGATCCGCGCCGCGCGCGTTCAAAGCCGTGGGAGGTCACGAAGGCCGAGCCGCCTGCGCCGATGCTGGCTCCGGCCGAGCTGGTGGTGGAGACGCCGGGGACTTTCAGCGCGGCCTCTTCAAGAGCCAGGGCGTAGGCTTCAAGCTCCGCTTCGCCGATGGTGGCGGCTTCATAAAGCGAAATATCAGGCAGGGTTCGGGCCAAGTGTGCGGGATCGACCAGACCGCAATAGGGATCTTCGGGCGCGGCTTTCGCCATGGCGATCGCGCGCTCCACCGCCATGGCCTGACCGGCCTCGGACAGATCGGAGAAGGCGACGCCGGCCTGGCGCTTGCCGATGATGACGCGCAGGCCCGCATCGCGGGTTTCAGAGCGCTCCACGGTCTCCAGCGCGCCCTCGCGGACGCCGGCCTCTATCGAACGGCTTTCGCTGATGGCGGCTTCGCACTGATCGGCGCCGGCCTTTCGCGCGCGCTCCATGAGCGTGCGGGCGAGATCAAGCAGCGCGCCGGTGTCGGGCGCGCCGAGCGCAGGGGAGGAGGAGGCGGGGGAGGGGCGGGTGTCTGTCATGCCCTCGCTCTTAACGCCTCGCCCGCCGGTCGGGCAATCACCGTGCGCCGATTAAATCACGGCGTGGGCGATCAGCCCCAGCCCGAGGGCGATATAAACCAGATAGGTCAGGACCATGCCGGAGATGCGTCCGAAGCTCGGGCCAGGACTGCTGAGCAGTCCGAACACCAGAAGGACCCGGCCCAGCGTCAGCATCACGCCCAGCACGTGGATCGCCAGCGCCGGCGCGCCCAGATGGGCGGCGACCACAAGACCGAGCAGGGCGCCCGGCAGCCATTCGGTGGAGTTGCCGAACGCGCGGCAGGCCTGCTGCAGCTTGCCTTCGCCTTCGCCAAGGCTGGTCTGGGACGCTCTGCGTTGCAGGCTCACATTGATGCCCACCACAAGCAGGAGCAAGAGGTTGAGGCCGATATAGAGACCGGCGGCGGCGATGTCGGGCGATGTGAAATCGTTCATCTGGATCTTTCCCTTGAGGACGCTTACTGGTCCTCGGCCGGCGGCAGGCTCGCCGCTTTCTTTATGGCGTCGGCGAGCACGGTCGGGACTTCGGCCCCGGACACCGCGAACCGGCCGTTGAAGATGAAGCAGGGCACGCCCTGGACGCCGAGCGAGCGATAGAAGCGCTCCTCGGTGAGCACAGCGCCCGCATCCTTGTCGCTGGCCAGGAGGTCGGCGACGATGTCTTCCTCCATGCCGTTGGCGACCGCGATTTCGGTGAGCACCTGAGGGTCGCCGATATCGCGGAGCTCGTCAAAAAACGCCTTGTGGACCGCGTCCAGCACCGGCTCGCCAAGGCCCTGCCCCTGTGCCCAGCGCACCAGGCGGTGGGCGTCCAGCGTGTTGGGGCGCATGGGGATTTCATCAAAATTGAAGACGATGCCGGCCTCGGGACCGGCGGCCTCCAGATGGGCGCGCATGGCCTTGAACCGGTCGCTCGGCCCGCCGCCGAATTTCTGCTTCATATAATCGGCGTACGCCACGCCCGCTTTCGGCACGGCGGCGTCCAGCTGGAAGGGGCGAAGGACGGTTTCAACCTCGATTTTGGGCGTGAGGGCGCGCGCCTGCGTCCAGTAACGCAGGCCCAGCCAGCACCAGGGACAGACGGGATCGGTGACGAGATCAACGGAAACAACGCTCATGGCCTAAAAGGTAGCCCGCAAGCGAAGCCGGAGAAAGGGGGGTCAGGTGTGGCGCGCCTCTTCGGCGCTCAATTCAGGCCCGTGCTCTCGCGTCAGGATGCGCGTGGCGGCGAGATCTCCTGTGACGTTCACGCTGGTGCGCGCCATGTCGAGAAACCGGTCCACCCCGAGCACGAAGACCAGACCCCGGGGCGGTATGCCAAACGTCGCGATCAGCCCTGACAGGATGGCGATGGAGACCCCCGGCGCGCCCGGCGCCCCGATGGAGGCGGCCACCAGGGTCAGCTGCATCGTCTTGCGAGCACTTGAGCCCATAGCCGGGAGCGCATCCAGGCGTCCGCCCGGGTGGCCAGTTCGCGGTAATGGATGCGTCGCGGCGTTCGATCAGCCATGAACGATGATAGGGCAGAGCGGACGCGCAGCGAAGCTCGGCTAGGCGCCCATGTCGAGGACTTCGCCGATCATGTCGTCGGCGGCGCGGATCGAGGTGGCGGCGAGCGCGGCTTCCTGATTGGCGCGGATCATGTCGACGCGGGCGGAGATGATCGACGCATCAAAAGAGGCCGCGCGGCCGCCGGGTCCGGCGGGTGGTGGGGGGGCGACGGATTGTCCGGCGACCGCGCGAGGGAATGTAGCGTCTGGGGGTGACGCTGCAGGGATGGTCGGCACGCGAGCGCGGGCGATCTGGGCTGCGGCGGTCTCGAGACGCGCCGCAGCGGTCTGGAAGGCCTGGAGCCCGGATGCGTTGACCGCGTTCATGAGTACGATAGTGCGCGTGACCCGGGCCGTTTGCACGCCGTTTTGATAACCAAGGTGAAAGAAGGCTTAAGCCTCGTGCGCCCGTTTCAGTCGGCCTCGGCGGCAAGGCGGGTGAGCGCGTCATAGACGATGTCCGCGTCGTCCTCGCCCAGGCGTGCGGCGAGGTCGGCGTTCAGGGTTCGCAGCACATGATCGGCGCGCTCAGCCGCCTGGCGTCCGGCCTCGGTGAGATCCACGAGCGCCCCGCGCCGATCACCGGAATCGATGCGCTTGGTCACCAGTCCCGCCTTCTCCATGCGGCCCACCAGTCCGGTGACCGCGGGAGCGCCCAGCGCCAGCGTTTCACCGATGGCGCCCATGCGGCGCTCGCCTCGGCGCAGCAGCAAAAACAGGACCGCAGCCTGACTGGCGCTCACGCCGGCCGCTGCGGCCAGACGCGCGTCCGCCTCCCGGTGAAGGCGCCGGGCGGCGATTTCGACGAGAAGATAAAGCCGCCGGTCGACGGCGCGAACACGTGCCATGAATAAAGTGTGTTCCGATTCGTTCGCAGGTGAAAGAATCGCGCCTTGCGGGCCCGCTTGCCGTGGGCCTTACTCGGATGTAGCCAAGCCTCGATTTGTCCGTTCAAAAGGAAACCGGCCGCCGTCATGACCGATACGCCCGCCGCCCTGTCGCATATCAAGGTGCTCGACCTCTCCCGGGTGCTCGCCGGGCCCTGGTGCACCCAGATCCTGGCCGATCTCGGGGCGGACGTGATCAAGGTGGAGAATCCCGACGGCGGCGACGATACGCGCACCTGGGGCCCGCCCTTTCTTAAAAACGAGGACGGCGGCGACGCCGACGCGGCCTATTACACCTGCGCCAACCGCAACAAGCGCTCCATCGCTGTAAATTTGCGCGCCCAGGAGGGCCGGACGCTCGTGCGCGACCTCGCCGCCCAGAGCGATGTGGTGATCGAGAACTACAAAACCGGCGGGCTGGAGAAATACGGCCTGGACTATGAGAGCCTCAAGACCGTGCGAGAGGACATCGTCTATTGCTCGATCACCGGGTTCGGCCAGACTGGCCCCCTGAGCGCGCAACCAGGCTATGACTTCCTCATCCAGGCCATGGGTGGGCTCATGAGCGTCACCGGTGAGGACAAGCCCATGAAGGTGGGCGTGCCGGCGGTGGATCTGTTCACCGGCGTTTACGCTGCCGGCGCGGTGATGGCGGCGCTGATCGCGCGGGATAAGGGCCTTGGCGGCCAGCATATCGACATGGCGCTGTTCGACGTGCAGGCGGCGATGCTGGCCAACCAGGCCGCGAACTACTTCGTTTCCGGCAAGACGCCGGGACGCGGCGGCAACGCCCATCCCAACATCGTCCCCTATCAGGATTTCCCCACCTCGGACGGGCGCATTGCGGTGGCGGTGGGCAATGACCGCCAGTTCGCCAGCTTCGCCAGCGCGCTGGGCCGGCCCGACTGGGCGGCTGACCCGCGCTTCACCCGCAACGCCGCCCGGGTGGCCAATCGTGAGGTGCTGGTGGCCGAAATCATTCTGGAGATGTCGCGCCAGTCCAGCGCCCACTGGGCCGGCGTGCTCGAGCAGGCCGGGATTCCCAGCGGCCCGATTCGTTCAGTCGGCGAGGTGTTCGCCGACCCTCAGGCGCAGGCGCGCGGGCTTTCTTTCAGCCTGCCTATGACCGGCGCCGGTCCTGCGGCCATGGTGGCCAACCCCATGCGTCTGTCGGCGACGCCGCCGCGCTATGAGCGCGCACCGCCGCGGTTCGCCGAGCACACCTCACAAGTGTTGCAAGAACGCCTCGGTCTGACCGAAAACCAGATCGCGACCCTCGTCGAACGTGGTGTTTTAACGACTTGAGCCTCGTTACCGGTCCGCTTCCAGTAGCGCCAATGGATCAAATCGGATAATGAAGCGTTTGGAACGTCGTGTCTGGTTAAGACACTGCCTTAAGCAAGGCGTCCATCAAAGCTCACACGAAGGGCGTACGCCCGGAGGGGGATTAAGAATGAAGAAACGGCTTCTCACAGCCGCGGCCGTTGGCGCCGTTCTCGCCGCACCGTCCATGGCGGTTGCGGATGAGGGCTGGTATGTCAGCGGCGCGCTCGGCTATGGCGCTCCCGGCGATACAGATTTCACCGGAAGCTTGAACGGCATCGTCCAGGGTGAAGGCGATCTGCGCGAAAAGCTGGCTCTCGGTTACGAGTGGCCGAGCAACTGGCGCATGGAAGGTGAGCTCGCTCACCGCTTCAACGACACCGGCGCGGTCGGCAATTTCGAGAACAGCTCCTCGGACTTCCAGATGTGGTCCGGCATGCTGAACCTGATCTACGACTTTGATCGTGGTTCCTGGTTCGAGCCTTATGTGGGCGCTGGTATCGGCTGGGTTCAGTCCGATGTCTCGGCCGCTGGCTGGATGACCGGAACGATTCCGAATCAGCCCACCGGTCCGAACGACCCGCGGTACACCATCGTTCAGGATAGCGATAATGCGCTCGCCTATCAGCTCTTCGCCGGTATCGGCTGGGCTCTGACGAGCAACCTGACGCTTGACACCGAATATCGCTATTTCGGCTTCGGCGAAACGGACTACACCCCGGGTCTCGAGGTTGATCGCGTCGGCGGCCATGAGGCTTGGGTAGGCCTGCGGTATCTGTTCGCCGCGCCTCCGCCCCCGCCGCCTCCGCCCCCGCCGCCCCCGCCGCCTCCGCCTCCGCCCCCGCCGCCTCCGCCCCCGCCGCCGCCTCCGGCTGACTGCGAGGACATTGGCTTCGTGGTGTATTTCGAGTGGGATCGCTCGAACCTTACCGCCCAGGCTCAGTCTGCTGTGAACGCGGCTGTGAACCAGGCGCGGAACTGCGGCGTGGCTTCGGTGGAAATCGAAGGTCACACCGACCGCTCCGGCGCCGCCGCCTACAACGTGGGTCTCTCCCAGCGCCGCGCTCGCGCGGTTCGTGACGAGATGGTCCGCCTGGGCGTCCCCGGTTCGGCGATCTCGACGGAAGGGTTCGGCGAAGGCCAGACCGCCGTTGCAACGCCGGACGGCGTGCGTGAGCCGCTGAACCGTCGTTCGGAAGTGATGATCGACCTCAACTAGGTCTTTCTGATCCGAGCATTCGGACCAAATGGGACGGTCCGGCGTGGAGACACGCCGGGCCGTTTCCTTTTATCCGCGTTGTGAAAATCGTGAGGATCACCGGACTTCCAAACAGCGTTGTCCGGACGTGGCCGCCGCGGCGCCCGCGGATCGGCCCGCCGGGTTGACCCGGATCGCCCGGCGTCGCAAGAAGCGCCTATTCCCGTTCTTCCGGTGCGGATGTTCGCGCAATGCGCGCCCGCACTTCATTCCAAGTAAGGATCGCGCCATGAGCAAGCCGGACACGCCGTATCGCAAGCGCGCCCTCGGCGAGCGGGCCCTGAGCCCGGAAACCCTGATGATGAGCTACGGCTTCGACGCCAAGCTTTCTGAAGGCTCGATCAAGCCGCCGATCTTCCAGACCTCGACCTTCGCCTTCGCCACCGCCGAAGAGGGCGCAGCGTTCTTCCGGGTGATGGGCGGGCGCTCCCAGGCCGGCGATCCCGCCCAGGCCGGCCTTCTGTATTCGCGCTTCAACAACCCGAATATGGAAGTGCTTGAAGACCGCCTCACCTTGTTTGACGGCGCCGAAGACGCCCTCGTCTTCTCCTCGGGCATGGGCGCGATCTCCACGGTGATCATGGGTCACTGCCATTCCGGCGACGTGGTGCTGCAGTCCACGCCGCTCTATGGCGGCACCGAGACGCTGATCCGCTCCATCCTGCCGCAATACGGCATCGCCAGCGCCGACTTCTTCGCCGGCGCCCGCGAGGGCGAGATCCGCGACGCCATCACCGAGGCCCGCAAGAAGGGGCCGATTGCGATGATCTACACTGAGACGCCCACCAACCCGACCAATGAGGTGGTCGATCTTCAGCTCATGAAAAAGCTCGCCGACGAGCTTGAGCAGGAGCAGGGGCGGCGCCCCGTCGTGGTGGTGGACAATACGATACTCGGCCCGATCGGCCAGACTCCGCTGGCCCACGGCGCCGATATCTCGCTTTATTCACTGACGAAATATATCGGCGGCCACTCCGATCTCATCGGCGGCGCGGCCATGGGCTCCCAGGCCATGATGGCGCCGGTGCGCAAGCTGCGCTCGGGCATGGGGACCAATCTGGACCCCAATACGTGCTGGATGCTGGCGCGTTCGCTTGAGACGGTAAAGCTGCGCATGGAGGCGGCCTTCGCCGGCGCGCGCAAGGTTGCTGAATTCCTCAAAGACCACCCCAAAGTGGAGAAGGTGCGCTATCTCGGTTTCCTGGAAGAGGGCAGCCGCGACTACGAGGTTCACCATCGCCAGGCCGGCAAGGACGCGTACGGCTCCACCTTCGCTTTTGACGTGGCCGGCGGCCGCGACGCCGCCTTCCGGATGCTCAACGAGCTTAAAGTGCTGAAGCTGGCGGTGAGCCTGGGCGGCACTGAGACGCTGATCTGCCATCCCGGCTCCACCACCCACGCGGCGGTGTCGCCGGAGCTGCAGGAGCGCTGCGGCTTCCAGCCCGGCCTGGTGCGGATCTCGGTGGGAATTGAAAACCCCGAGGACTTGATCGCCGATCTCGACCAGGCGCTGGGCCACGCATAGGCCGCTGCAAGGCAGGACACTTCATGAGCGAGCTGAGCCTCGACGCCGAAGAGCGCAAGATCCTCGACTTTGTGGAGTCGCGCGCCGATCACATGATCGCGACGGTGAAGGACTGGTCTCGCATCAATTCCGGCAGCCGCAATGCGGACGGGCTGGAAGCGATGCGCAAGGTTCTGTCCGACGCTTTCGCCGAGCTTGAAGGCGAGGTGAGCGCGGTGGAGCTTGAACCCTCCACCACGGTCGAGCTCGACGGGGAGGTGCGCGACGTGCCTTACACCCCGTCCATGAAGGTCTCCAAGCGCCCCGATGCGCCGGTGCGGATCGTGCTCACGGGTCACCACGACACGGTGTTTCCCAAAGGCTGCGGCTTTGAAGACTGGCGCCTCACCGACGCGGATACGATAAACGGCCCGGGCGTCGCCGACATGAAGGGCGGGCTGCTGGTCATGCTGCACGCACTTCTGGCCCTGGAACGCAGCCCGTGGCGCGACCAGATCGGCTATGACGTGCTGGTCAGCCCGGATGAAGAGATCGGCTCGCTGGGCTCCGGCCCGGTGCTCGCCGCGCTTGGGGCGAGAGCCCATGTGGGCATGACCTATGAGCCGGCGCTCGCCGACGGCTCGCTGGCCGGGGCGCGCAAGGGTTCTGGCAATTTCTCGCTGCGCTGCCTGGGCAAGGCCGCCCATGCCGGCCGCGAACATCATCTGGGCCGGAACGCCATCGTCGCCGCGGCCGAGTTCGCCAACCGGCTGGACGCGCTTAACGCCAAGCGCGAGCAGGTCACCTTCAATGTCTCGCGAATAGATGGCGGCGGCGCACCCAACGTGGTGCCTGATCTCGGGATTTGCCGCTTCAATGTGCGGGTGAAGACCGAAGAGGACGCGGCCTGGGCCAAGGCCGAGATCGACGCGCTTGTCCAGGCGGCCAACACCCGCGACGGGATCACGGCGGATCTGCATGGCGGCTTCACCCGGCCGCCCAAACCCATGAGCCCGGCCAATCAGCGTATGTTTGAATGGACGCGCACCGCCGGCTCGGCGATCGGCCTGGACATTCGCTGGAACGACACCGGCGGAGTGTGCGAAGGTAATAATCTGTGGGCGTCGGGCTGTCCCAATGTGGATACGTTGGGCGTGTGCGGCGCCGACATTCATTCCGACCGCGAGATTGCGAAGCTGTCCAGCTTCGCCGAGCGCGCCCGGCTTTCCGCGGTAATGTTGATGGCGTTCGCTCGCGGACGCTTCGACGCCGGGGAAGCCCGCGCCCTCGCCCGGTCCTGAGGAGTAGAGCATGCTGGTGGTACGAGCGGCCCGTTCGGCCGACCATGACGCGTTTGTGGAACTCGCCGGCGCGGCGGGTCCCGGCTTCACCTCGCTCGCGCTTGAGGACGAGGCGCTGAACGAGAAGCTTCTGCGCTCGGAAAAGGCCTTTGAGGGCCGGTTCGACGACCCGTCCGACTGTGTCTACCAGCTCATGCTTGAGGATTCTGAAACCGGCCAGGTGCTCGGCACCAGCGCGGTGAAGGCCATGGTGGGCGTGAAGAAGCCGTATTTCGACTTCAAGATCTTCACCTTCGCCCAGTCGTCCAAGGAAGGCGCAAGGCGTTTCGACATGGACGCCATGATGCTGGTGAATGATTTCGCCGGCTCCACCGAGGTGGGCTCGCTCTTTGTGCGCGATGGACTGCGCGGCACCGGGGCGGGGCGCCTGACTGCGCAGTCGCGCTACATGCTGGTGGGCGCGGACCGGCCGCGCTTCGGCAAACGCATCCTGTCGGAACTTCGCGGGGTGGTGGACGAGCACGGCGATTCGATCTTCTTCGAACACGTAACCCGGCCGTTTTTCCGCATGACGTTCGAGGAGGCCGACCGGCTGTCGGCGTCCACGGACAATCAGTTCATCCTCGATCTGATGCCCAACCACCTTATTTATCTCGACCTTTTGCCCAAGGGCGTGCGCGAGGTCATCGGCCAGACCCATCCCCATGGCGCCGGCGCGCTCAAGCTTTTGATGAGCGAGGGCTTTCGCTATGAGCGCTATGTGGACATATTTGACGGCGGCCCTCTCGTCTCCTGCGGGATGGACGAGGTCGCCACCCTGCGTGACAGCCGGCTGATGACGGTCGCCGGCGAAAGCGCAGGCGAGCGCGTGCGCGCGCTGGTCTCCAACGACCGGCTCGCCGATTTCCGCTGCGTCCAGGCCGGAATCGGCCTCGGCGAGCGTGATGTCGCGCTTGATGAGGAAGCCCGGCGTGCGCTCGACGTCACGTCTGGTGAGACCGTCCGGATTTGGACCAGGGACTAACACCATGACCAATTCGGCCTTTATCGCCGGCGCCTGGCGCGCCGGTGCGGGAGAGAGGTTCGCCTCCACCGATCCAGCCTCCGGCGAAACGATCTGGCAGGGCGCCGCGTCCGGCGCCGGCGATGTGCGCGAGGCCTTCGCGGCGGCCCGCGGCGCGTTTTCGCACTGGGCGCTGGCGGGGTTTGAGGCCCGCAGGAAAATCGTTGAAGCTTATGGCGAGCGTCTCAAAAGCCGCGCTGACGAGATCGGCGAGCTGATCGCGCGCGAAACCGGCAAGCCGCTCTGGGAGGCCAGGGGCGAGGCCGGCGCCATGGCCGGCAAGGCGGGCGTCTCCATCAAATCCTATGAGGACCGCACCGGGCGCACCCGCACCGAAACCGAGTTCGGCGAGCAGGTGCTTGATCACAAGCCGCTGGGCGTCATGGCGGTTTTGGGCCCCTATAACTTTCCCGGCCATCTGCCCAACGGACACATCATCCCGGCGCTTCTGGCGGGCAATACGCTTGTGTTCAAACCCTCCGAGCTCACCCCGGCCGTGGGCGAGCTCATGGTGAAGTTGTGGGAGGAGGCGGGTCTGCCCGCCGGCGTGCTGAACCTGGTGCAGGGCGCGCGCGAAACCGGCGCTGCCGCCTTGAGCGACGCGGAGCTGGACGGGGTGCTGTTCACCGGCAGCTGGACCACCGGCGCCATGATCCACAAGATGTTCGCCGGGCGCACCGGGGTGCAGCTGGCGCTGGAGATGGGGGGAAATAATCCGCTTGTGGTGTGGGGCGCTGAAGACGCTGAAGCGGCGGCGCGCGTGGCGGTTCTGTCCGCCTATATCACCGCCGGGCAGCGCTGCTCGTGCGCGCGCCGTCTGATCGTGCCGGCGGGCGAGGCGGGCGACGCCGTGATCGCGGCGATCGCCGCGGCGATCCCGAAACTTCCCGTGGGAAAGTACGATTCAAGCCCGGAGCCGTTCATGGGCCCGCTGATCAATGCGCGCGCCGCGCGCGGCGTTCTGGCCGCCCAGGAGAACCTTTTAAAACTCGGCGCGAGGCCCATCGTCGCCGCTGCGCAGCATGAGGCGGGCGAAGCGTTCGTCAGCCCGGGCCTTCTGGACGTGGACGGCGTGAATGCGCCCGATGAAGAGGTGTTCGGCCCGCTCCTGCAGGTGCGCCGCGCAAAGACGTTCGAGGACGCCCTGAAAGAAGCCAACAACACCGCCTACGGCCTCGCGGCCGGGCTCGTCAGCGACGATGACGCGCTGTGGAAGGCGTTCTGGGCGGGATCGCGCGCGGGCATCGTGAACCGCAACCGGCCCACCACCGGGGCTGCGTCCACCATGCCGTTCGGCGGCCCGGGCCAGTCGGGCAATCTGCGGCCCAGCGCCTACTACGCGGCGGATTACTGCGCCTATCCGGTCGCCACGCAGGCCTCTCCAAAAGCCGAGCGCATGGCCGTCAAAGGGCTCGACTGATGGGCGCGGTGGAAGCCAATTTCGACGGGCTGGTCGGGCCGACCCATAATTATGGCGGTCTCGCTCCGGGCAATCTGGCCAGCGCCAACAATCAGGGCTCGATCTCCAGCCCCCGCGAAGGAGTGCTGGAGGGCCTGGCCAAGGCCAAATCCCTGGCCGATGCCGGTCTTGTGCAAGGCTTGCTGCCGCCCCAGGAGCGGCCCTTCATTCCTGGCCTGAAGGCGCTGGGCTTTTCCGGTCGCACAGACGGCGAGGTCTGGGAAAAGGCCTACAAGGCCGAGCCCGCCCTGGCGCTGAACATGCTCTCGGCCAGCTCCATGTGGGCGGCCAACGCCGCCACTGTGAGCCCGGGCGCGGACACGTCAGACGGGCGCGTGCACTTTACGCCGGCCAATCTGATCACCGCGCTCCACCGCTCCATCGAGGGTTTCCAGACCAGGCGCGCCCTTGAGCGCGTGTTTCCCGACAAGGCGCTCTTCGCCGTCCATGACGAGCTGCCCCACCATGCCAATTTCGCTGACGAGGGCGCGGCCAACCATGTGCGGCTGTGCGCCGAGCATGGGGCGCCGGGCGTGGAGCTTTTCGTCCATGGCCGGGACGCCTACGAGCCCTGGCAGGGGAAGTTTCCCGCCCGCCAGACGCTCCAGGCCTGCGAGGCCATCGCGCGCCGGCACGGGCTGGATGGGGCGCGCACGGTGCATGTCCGTCAGTCGCGCGCGGCCATCGAGGCGGGGGCGTTTCACAATGACGTGGTGTGCGTGGGGACCGGGCCTGTCCTGTTCTTCCACGAGCATGCGTTTGAGGACAAGGCCGCGGCGCTCAGCGCGATTCGCAGGGCGGCCGAGGGCCTGTTCGAGCCGGTCTTCGTGGAGGTCCCGGAGGCCGATGTGCCGCTGGGCGACGCCATCACCGCCTATATCTTCAATTCCCAGCTTCTGATCTGGCCGGGCGCCGACCGGCAGGTGCTGCTGGCGCCCCAGGAAACCGAAGAGACCGCCTCCACCAGCGCCTTTTGCGACCGGATGGTCAAAGGCAACGGCCCCATCGGGAGTGTGAAGTTCGCCGGCGTGCGCCAGTCCATGCGCAATGGCGGCGGGCCGGCCTGTCTGCGCCTGCGCGTGGTGCTGGACGATGCGCAGCGCGCCGCAGTCAATCCGCGCGTCTGGATGGACGCCGATCTCCATGGCGCGCTCACAGCCTGGGCCAACACCCACTATCGCGAGGAGCTGGGCGTTGCGGATCTGGGCGATCCGGCGCTGGTGGAGGAAAGCCGCGCCGCGCTGGACGCGCTGACCGGGATCATGGGGCTGGGCTCGGACTTCTACCCGTTCCAGCGCGAGGGCTGACGGCGCGCCCCGGATCAGGTCACGCAGACCAGATCCACGAGCACGGCGCGCGCATTGACCGCCGAGCGGTCGCCGATGGCCCAGGCCTGGCCGTAGGGCGCGCGGGCCTCGCCGCTCCACACCGCGCGGGAAAGCCCGGCGGCGCGGCAAGCCAGATCGGCGGCTTCGCGGCCGCATTGGCGCTGGAACCGGTCGGCGCAGGCCGCCAGCGGATAGCCGTTCAGTTCAGGACGGGCGAAAAACACCGTGTCCACGCCGCGCACGCCGCCGGTGAGCCGGTCGCCGGATCCGCCGCCATAGCCTGAGCCGTAGCCCCCGTCATACCCGCCGCCATATCCATCGCCGGGAAAGCCCGGAGTAGCGCCGGTCGACGGATCAGGCCGCTGCACGCCGTCCGGTCCCAAGGAGGAGAGGCGCGCCTCCATGCGGTAAAGCGTGAGATCAGCGGAATCGCGCGACAGCTCCACACAGCGGCCGCCGAAATTGGTGTCCTCGCACAGGGTCCAGGTCCCCGAATGGACGCGGATCGACCGGGCGTCGTCATTGAACCCGTCACGGCGCAGATCATTGGTGCCGCGCACTATGGTCACCTGCCGGCCAGTATAGTTTTCGCCGGCGTAGAGCGTCACGCCTTCGAGCCGGTCGCGGCGGGGGCGGTGGATGGCGCGCACCGAGCTGATGCGGTCATTGAAGGACCACTGTGTCATGTCGGGAAGCTCGGTGGAGAGCACCTGGCAGCTCCCGCGAAAATCAGGCTCCACACAGACTTCCCACTGGCCGCCGTCAAACCGGATCGAGCTGGCCATATCGTTCGCCTGCACCCAGCGCAGATCCGGCGCGTCACCGTCCAGCGTGATGGACCGGCCCTGATATCCGGGCAGGTCAAACAGGGTGATCGTCGGATTTCCCCCGCCTGCGCCGCCGCGCTGGGCGTCGGCTGCAGCGGTGAAACAGGCTGCGGCGAGGGCGGCGAGGGCCGGGACGGCGAAAGTGAGCAGCGTGCGCATGGACAAACTCAGATCAAAAAAAGGAACAGGCGCACCCAGCATAAACCCGGCGCGCCTGAACCGCAGCTGAAAGATGAGCTTCAATAGCCCTGCGCCGCGCCGTCCTTGCGCATTTCGCTGGCGCCGAACAGGACGCCGGTTTGCGGATCGCGCCGGATCGCCTGATAGCCGCCAAAAGCGCCGTCGCCGTCCTCCACCACATGGCCAAGGGCCTCCAGCGCCTCGCGCACGGCCTGCGGCACGCCGCTCTCCACGCGCACAACGCCCCTGCCGCCCTGCTCAGTTACGCGATCTGTGGGCTCGGTGGAGCCCTCATGGCGCCAGCGCGCCGCGTCGCCGGCTTCCTGCACGTTCAGCCCGTAATCGATCATGTTGACGATGATCTGGACATGGCCCTGGGGCTGCATGCCGCCGCCCATCAGGCCAAAGCTCATGAAGGCCTCGCCGTCTTTCGTCACCATGGCGGGGATGATGGTGTGGAAGGGTCGCTTGCCGGGGGCGTAGACATTGGCGTGGCCGGGATCGAGGCTGAACATCTCGCCGCGATCCTGCAGCATGAAGCCGAGCCCGTCCGGCACCAGGCCCGAGCCCATGCCGCGATAGTTTGATTGAATGAGGCTCACCATCATGCCGTCTCCGTCTGCAACGGTGAGATAGGTGGTGTCGCCGTCCTCCAGGACCGCCGGATCCCCCACAGGGACGCTTTCCATGGCCGCATCCATGGAGATCAGGGCGCGGCGCCGGTCGGCGTAGGCCTCACTGAGAAGCTCTTCCAGCGGGATGTCGGCGAAATCCGGGTCGGCGTAGTATCTGGCGCGATCCTCGAAGGCCAGGCGCTTGGCTTCGATCTGCACGTGCAGGGATTCAGGGCTCATGAAGCCCATGGCGGCGAGATCGAAGCCTTCAAGGATCTGCAGCATCTGGAGGGCGGCGATGCCCTGGCCCTGGGGCGGTATCTCCCAGACGTCATAGCCGCGATAATTCACGCCGGCCGGTTCGACCCATTCGGAGCGGTGGCTGGCGAAATCCTCATAGGTGAGATAGCCGCCGATGCGCTCCATATAGGCGCCGATGGTGCGCGCGATATCGCCCTCATAGAACGCGTCGCGGCCGCCCTCGGCGATCTGGCGCAGCGTGTTAGCGAGGTCCGGGTTGCGGAAGATCTCGCCTTCGCGCGGCGCGTCCCCGTCCTCGGTGAGATAGGTGGCGCGGGCGTTATCGAACTCTTCAAATTCGCCGTTTGCGAAGCGCTCGGCGAAGATCGACATGTTGCGATTCCAGTAATAGGCGATGGTCTCGGGCACCGGAAACCCGTTTTCGGCGTAGGAAATCGTCGGGGCCAGCACCTGGTCCATGGGCATGGAACCGAAGCGCTCGTGCAGGGTGAACCAGCCGTCCACCGTGCCGGGCACCGAGACGGGCAGGGTTCCCAGCGCCGGGATGGAGCCGTCCTCGCCGACGATCTCTATGAGCTGCTCATAGGACAGGTTTTGCGGCGAGCGCCCGGCGGCGTTCAGGCCGTAGACCTCGCGGGTTTCGGGGTCCCAGATCAGCACGAACAGATCGCCGCCGATTCCGTTGCCTGTGGGCTCCATAAGGCCCAGGGCGGCGTTGGCCGCGATGGCGGCGTCCACGGCGTTGCCGCCGGCTTTCATCACGTCCAGCGCGATCTGGCTGGCCAGCGGATGGGCGGTGGCGGCCATGCCGCCGGTGGCGACCACCGGTGAGCGGGTGGCGTAATGGTCTCCGCTCACCCGGTCTCCGGGATAGCGGGTCTGCGCCTCCGCCGGCGCGCCGAATTCGGAAAACGCCATCAGGCCGGCGGCTCCTGCGATAAGGGTTTTGGCGATTGGTGACATGAGACCTCCCCGTTGGGCGCCCCCAAAGGCGGGCGCTGAACACCCGGGGAGTAGATAGGCCTGGGCGTCACGGATCAAGGCGTTGGACGGCGGGGAGGAAGCGGGCCGGGGGCGGGATACCGGCGGCGCGAGGCGTCACGGGGCGCCGGCGCGCGGTCGCCCCCGCCTGCGTCAGCCGTCTCTCAACCGTCCTGAGGCTCTTCCTCCGCCGGCTCCTCCTCGGCGGGCTCTTCAGCGGGCTGCGGACGCCGGCGGTTCAAAAGGTCGCGCAGCAGGCCCGCCGGCGAATCGTCCGGTTGCGCCTCGCCTTCCGCGCCGCCTTCAGCCGGCCTTGCACCGCCCAGAGCGTTGCGCAGGGCGTCGCCGGCGGCGCGCCGTGCGGCGTCCTCCACCGACTGGCCTTGCCCCAGCGCCCGGCCCACATCGCCGCCGATCAACGTGCCGGCGCGGGCGCGAACGAGGTCGCGGGCCACCGCTTCAAAGTCGACGCCCACCGAGACGTTGTTGAAGCCGCCGCGAATGCGGATCGGCACGGCCAGACCCTGCAGGTCCAGATCGCCGCCCTGGCCGGTGAGCTGCTGCACGGCGCGCGGCGTGATGCGGTATTCGATTTCCTGGGCGCCCAGATCCACCTGCCCGGCGCCTTCCACCCGCAGAAGCGGGCTGAGCATCGCCAGATCAAGATTGCGGGCGACGCCGTTCTGGATGTTCAAAGAGCCGGTGAGGGCGGTGAAGTCGGTCTGCTGGCTCTCTGCAAAGCCGGAGGGCAGCGAGCCGGTCTGGACCGCCTGCTGAACGGTGCGGATCACCTGGGCGAGATTGACGCCGACAATGGCGCCGTCGGCGAAATTGAACCCCCCCTGCCCTGAAAGCGAGTTCATGATCGCCGCCGGGCTGTTTCCGGTCGCTTCAAGGTCCAGGTTCAGCGCGCCGACACCGGCGAGCCGGTCGAACCCGGCCGCGGCGGTGAGGAAGGGCAGGGCCTCCAGCGAGGTGATGTCGGCGGTGAGCGCGTAGCGCGGCGTCGCCGCATTGGCGTCCACCCGCGCGATCACCTGGCCGCGCCCGCCATAGAGCTGGAAGTTCGACAAGGTTGCAACGACCCGCCCGTTGGTGACGTCCAGATCCACGGTGACGTTGTCGGCCCGGATATCGCGGGCGATGAAGGTGTCGGCGCGCACGGTGAGGTCGGCGTCGATCGTGGTGAGCGGCGCCAGATCGATTGGCGCCTCGCTCCAGGGGCCGACGCCGCCGCCGCCGGAGGGCGCGCCGCCGCTTGCCGATTCGGCGGGGATGTAGGGCGTCAGGTCCAGGCGCGGCGTTGTCAGCGTACCCGACACCAGCGGGCGCACCCGGTCATAGTCGAGCCGTAGATCGCCCGCAGCGCTGATATAGTCAAAGCCGATCTCGGCGCCGGTCAGGCTGATGCGGCCCGGCGCGCCGGAGAGCATCGTGCTGGCCCGGAAAGTCTGGAAGATGTCGCCCTCGGGCAGGTCGGCTCCCAGATAGCGCGCCAGCGCCCGCAGGGGCAGGCGGATCTCGGCCTCGCCGTCAAACGCGACCGTCTCGCCTTCCAGAATGTTTCCGTCGAACGAAATGTCGGCCAGGGCGCCGGTCATCTCCAGATTGACCGGCGTGCGTCCGCCCTCGAAGAAGGCCCGCAGCGAGCCGAGACCGGCGTCAAAGCTCATGGGCCGCCCGTCGGCGCTGAAACCGCCCGACAGCTGCAGGGGCTGGTCCACGCCGGGCAGGGCGACCTGGAGATTGAAGTCCTCGATGCGCCGGGTCTGGTTTTCATCGGAATAGATCACCAGCCCGTCGATGACGCGCACATCGCCGAAGCTCGCCTCAAACGGCAGGGCGCCGGGCTGGCGCACGAACCCGGTGTTCGACGCGGGCGCCGCGGCGGCGCTCGGCGAGGGCGCGCCCAGCGACCAGTTATTGGCGCCGCCGCGCGCCTCCAGCCGGATCGTCGGCTCCACCAGGACGAACTCCTGAACCTCGATATTGCGCGAGAGGAGCGGCGCCAACGCCAGGGCGAAACGCATCTCGCTCATCTGCGCGAAGGGGTCGCTGGAAAAGCCCTCGGCGTTGGCGATGCTCGCCTGTGTGGCGCGCACCTGAACGCGGGGCAGAAGCCGCAGGCCGATATCGCCCTCCAGCGTCACTTGCCGGCCCAGCGCTTCGCTGGCCGCCTGCTCCACCCGCCCGCGCAGCGCGTCGCCGGGGATCAGGCTGGGCAAAAAGAACGCGGCGCCGATGACGGCGAAGGCGAGGACCAGAAGAATGACGAGGAGGCGGCGCATGGACGAGTCCTTTGAGAGGCGGGCGTGGATCGGGCCGAGCGCAGCGGTGACGGCGCGCTCGACTTGTGAGACTATCTTCTCGCAAAGGGCGTGGCGATTCCATGGCGGAACCGGCCTGTATCGCGCACCTGACCGCGATTTTTTGGAACCTCGCCGGGTTCATCGCGCTTACACTCGCGCCAACACGGGCGCGACGAACCCGGATTGAGGGCTGGAGGGGATGAGGACATGACCGAGATCAAGATCGACAACCTGCCGCGCGTGACCATGGGCCGGCGCGAAATCCTGCGCGGACTGGCCGCCGGCACGGTGTTTCCGCTCACGGCCGCCGGCTGCGCCAGCGGCGGGCTCGCCGAGGCGCTGGTCTCCGATCAGCAGATCCTGCAGGCCTCCCAGATGGCCTGGCAGGAGGCGATCGCGCAGCAGCCCGTCAGCCGCGATCCAGCCCTGCGCCGCCGCGTGGAGCGCGTCGGCCAGCGCATCGTGCCGGCTTCCGGCATGACCCAGTATGAGTGGGAGTTCGTGGTCTTTGATTCCGACACCCAGAACGCCTGGGTCCTGCCGGGCGGCAAGGTCGCCTTCTATCGCGGCATTCTGGAGACCATGGCCAATGATGATCAGGTGGCCGCGGTGATGGGCCACGAGGTCGGGCACCTGGCGCGAAATCACGCCGCCGACCGGGCGCGCCGTCAGGCCACCGCCGGGGTGGGCCTGGGGATCGCCAATATCGCGCTGGGCGGCGCCGGGGTGGAGAACCCGGACGCCTGGTCGCGCATTCTGGGCACGGGCCTCACCTATGGCGTGATCCTGCCCTATTCGCGCGAGCACGAGCTGGAGGCCGACCGGCTGGGCGTCGATTACATGGAGCGCGCCGGATACGATCCCCTGGAGGCGCTGCGCTTCTGGCAGTCCAAAGCCAGCGCCGGCGCGGCGCGTGGCGGCCCGCCTGAATTCGCCTCCACCCACCCGTCGGATTCCACCCGCATCAGCCAGTTGACGCAGATCCTGCGCACCAAGGGTTACGCGGTCTAGCACGCGCCTTTGCGCAGCCGGTCAGGGGCGCCGGCGAGGGCGGATTCTCCGCCGCCGGCGCCCCGCCGGCAAACCCGCCGGACAATGCCGCGCCCCGTCCTCCGCCCCGTCCTCCGCGCTGTCCTGCGCGCCATCTGCGAACGCCGCATGGCGCCTCTTGCAAGGCGGCGAGAGCAAAGCTAGTTTCCGCGCCCTGTCGAGTGGCCTCGCCCCTCGTTCAGATTGCCTGATGGCGAGCCGCCTTAGCTCAGTTGGTTAGAGCGCTAGATTGTGGATCTAGAGGTCCCCTGTTCAAACCAGGGAGGCGGTACCATCACAGCCAAAGACTTGAGGCCGGTCATTCGCTTTCATCCCCTTCACTGTGGGGGGATTTGTGGGGACCCGCCGCCATTTTCTGAAGCGCGTCATAGACCGCATCCTCGGCTGGCCGGGCATAGATCCTGGTTGTGCTGACGTGGGTGTGTCCCGATAGACACTGGAGCGCGCGCCGGGATGCTACCGCCTTGGCGACGCCTCCCGCCCTACGCCGGTTCGCGATCGCCGGCGGATTTGAACACCGGGGTCTTCACCGCGCACAGCTGCGCGCTGAGATCCCAGAGGCGTTCGGCGCGGGCCTGGTTTTCGGCCTTCGCGGAGAGTTTCTGGTGAAACGCCTCGCGGCCGGTTTTCTGGCGATTGCCCCAACTCCAGTGCACGCCGGAGTTTTCAAACCCGCGATCGGCGACCACCTGGGCGACGCGCTCTCCGGCGAGGTCCTGGCTGACATAGCCGCCGGTGATATTCTTCTGAAACCAGGGAAACACTTTCTGGAACACGGGCGGCGTGGCGCGAAACAGGGCGGTGTCGGCGACGCAGCCGGGATAGAGCGTGCTGAACACGATCCCGGTGGTGTCGTGATAGCGCCGGTGCAGCTCACGGCTGATGATCATGTTGCAAAGCTTGCTGTCCTTATACGCCTTGCCGGCCTTGAACGGCCCGCCGTTTATCATCGCCACCGGCTCCTTGAAGCCCGCCTCCAGGCCTTCAAGCTCGCCCAGATCGGCGGGTGCGGGGATCGGGATGCGGCCGCCGAACTCCTCAGAATTGGCCGTCACCGTGCCCAGCGTGATCAGCCGCGGCGCGCGCTTTGATCGGGCCAGGTCGCCCAGCAGGGTGAGCGCCAGCAGGAAATGGCCCAGATGATTGGTGGCCACTGAAATCTCGTAGCCTTCGGGCGAGCGTCTGGGTTCTTTAAGCAGCGGCAGATAGACTGCGGCGTTGCACACCAGAGCATCCAGAGGGTGACCGGTGGCGCGGAAGTCGTGGACGAAGCTATGCACGCTCTCCAGCGAGCCCAGATCCAGATGCATGGGCAGGGTGCGGTCGCGGGCGATGCCGGTTTCGCGGATCGCCTTGTCGGTCTTGGCGATGTCGCGGCAGGCCATGACGACCCGCCAGCCGCGCTTCGTGAGCGCTCTTGTGGTGTAAAGGCCGACGCCCGAGGACGCGCCGGTGACGATGGCTGTCGGCATATTGGTCGAAACCACTGCGAGCCCCTTGTAAACAATCTGGTTTGGACTGGACGTAAACGTATCTTTACGAAAGGCTCAAGACTGAAAGGGCGCAAGCCGGGCTTTTCCTGAACAAGGGCGGAGATGCAAAAAGTGCTTATCATCACGGTCGCGGTCATCGTCCTGATTGTGGCCGCCGGGGCCTGGCTCTGGACTCCGGACCTGTCCCGCCAGCGGCTTGAAAACGCCTATCTGCGCGCCCCGTCAGACATGATCGAGATCGCGGGCGCGCCGCTTCACGTGCGCGCCGACGGCCCGGCGGGTGCGCCGGCGGTGGTTATGATTCACGGCTTCGGATCAAGCCTTCACACCTGGGAGGGCTGGGCGCAGGGGCTGCAGTCGCAGTTTCAGGTCATCCGGTTTGATCTGCCGGGGTCCGGCCTGTCGCCGCCCGATCCCACCGGCCGCTATGACGATGCGCGCGCGTTTGAACTTCTTGACGGCCTGATGGCCCATTACGGGCTTGAGCAGGCCTCTCTGGTGGGCAATTCGGTGGGCGGGCGCATCGCCTGGTCCTACGCCGCCGAGCATCCGGCGCGCGTCGACCGGCTGGTGCTGGTGGCGCCGGACGGCTTCGCCAGCACCGGGTTTGAGTATGATCAGGCGCCCGAAGTCGGCGCCGTCACCAACATCATGCGCTTCATTCTGCCGCGCTTTCTGGTGCGCATGAATCTGGTGCAGAGCTTTGGCGATCCCGAGCGCCTCGAGGATCAGACCGTGCAGCGCTATTACGATCTTCTGCGTGCGCCAGGTGCGCGTTCGGCGCTGATCGCGCGCATGGAGCAGACGATCCTGCGCGATCCGCGCCCGCGCCTGCCCGCCATCACCGCGCCGACCCTGCTGGTTTGGGGCGAAAAGGACGGGCTGATCCCGGTGGCCAACGCCCAGGATTATCTCGGCCTTCTGCCTGATGCGCGCCTTGAGACCTTTGATGATCTGGGTCACCTGCCCCAGGAAGAAGCGCCCGAGCGCAGCCTTGCCCCGGTGCAGGCTTTCCTGTCTGAGCAGACTGACGCCGCCTGAGAGCGCCGCGCCTAGACCCAGGCTTTCAGGATCTCGCGCACATCCATGCGGATGTTCAGCGCCGCGCCGAGCAGGTAGAGCCCTGCAAACTTGCGCTGAATGAACAGCAATTGCGGCGCCGGCTCGGGCGCGAAACCATCGCGCTGAAGCGCGACCCCGCCTTCGCGCAAGGCTGTGAGCCGGCCCGTGTCGGTGAAATCAAACCCGCCTCTCTCGCCGCTCGCCCGCACCGCCGCGAACAGCTGGTCGGCCAGCGCCACCAGCCCGTCGCGGTGGGCTGGCGCGGTGTCCGGCTTCAGCGCGCCCAGCGCGCCCAGGGCCGCCGCCATGGCGCCGTCATCACCGGAAAGCCCGGCGGCCAGCACCGCGCGGCAGGCCGTCGTCATCGCCGGATCGATATCGATAACCGCGCCGAAATCGATAAGGCCCACGCGTCGCCCGTCGCCGGCGTACAGAAAATTCGCGTAATTGGGATCGCTCTGCATCAGGCCCATGGCGAACAACTCGCGCAGGGTCAGGTCCAGAAGCGCGGTGAACACCCGCATGCGCTCGGCCTCGCTTGCCTGAGCCGCCTGCTCGATCCCGCGCCCCTCCAGCCAGTCCATCGCCAGGATGTCCGGGCCGGACAGGTCGCGATCCACCTCAGGGATTATAAAATTCGGGTCGGCGCCAAGCGCGGCCTTGTACCGGGCCAGATTGTCCGCCTCGCGCTCATAATCGGCTTCGTGGTGAAGGGCGGTCTTGGCGGCGTCCAGATAGGGGGCGAGGTCGAAGTCGGCGCGAACGGCGCCGGTCAGGCGCGCCAGGCGGCCCACCGAATCAAGATCGGAATCGATGCTGGCGCGCACGCCGGGATACTGGATTTTCACCGCCAGAACGCGGCCCTCTTTCGTCACCGCCTTGTGGACCTGGCCGATGGAGGCGGCGGCGGCCGGGCGGGGTTCAAAGCGCTGGAAGCGCGCCATCCAGCCCTTGCCCCAGCGGCGATCCAGCACGCGGCGTAGCTGGCCCGGCGCCATGGGGTCCGCGTCGGCGCGCAGGCGCTCGGCCGCGGCGGCGAATTCGGGCGGCGCCACCGCGCCGATATCCATGGAGACAAGCTGGCCGAGCTTCAGCGCCGCGCCGCGCAAACGCGACAATTCCTCAGCAAAGCGCCTGGCGTTGGCCGGGCTGAAGGCGTGGGTCGCCAGATCCGCCCGCTCGCCCCTCGTCCAGGCGCTGAACGCGCTCGCCGCAGTCCCGCCGGCCATGCCGGCCCCGAGCGCGGTGAGGCGCGCCATGCGCTCCAGCCGGCCTTTGGGAACGGCGCGTCCGCGCCTTGAATCAGATCCGCTCAACTCGGCACATTGGTTTTGAGGCGGGCGGAGCGCCTGTGGCCGGTGTTCGGTGTGGACGCCATGGGGTGACCCGTGAATTGCCTGGTCCTACCTACGAGAACCCGGCCCCGCCGGATCAGCAAAGATCAGCAGGTCTTGCCGGGGCGGGGCGGGGGCGCTTAACGTCAGCGCGTCTGAGAGACGCTGATCAGGGATGACCCGCCATGGACGACCAGACGAGCGAACGCGCCCGCTTTCGCGCCATGACCGAAGGCACGCCGGAGGACTGGAGCCGGATCGCAAGCCATTTTGGTCCGTTCGCACGCGCCCTACCGGACCGGGTTCTGACCCATCTCGAACTTCTGGACGGCGATTATGGCGGCTTTCCCATCGACCGGCTGGAGCATTCGCGCCAGACCGCCACGCGCGCCCATCGCGACGGGCGCGACGAGGAATATGTGGTGATGGCGCTGCTGCACGATATCGGCGACACGCTGGGCAGCTATAACCATCCCGATATCGCCGCCGCGATCCTGAAGCCCTTCATCAGCGAGCAGAACCACTGGATCGTCGCCCATCACGGGATATTCCAGGGCTATTACTTCTTCGAGCATCTGGGCATGGACAAGAATATGCGCGAGCAATTCCGCGGCCATCCCCATTTCGCGGCCTGCGCCGAATTCTGCGAAAAATACGACCAGGCCGCTTTTGATCCAGATTATGACAGCGAGCCGCTGGACGTGTTCGAGCCCATGGTGAGGCGCGTTTTCGCGGCGCCGAAAAACGCCCTCTACGCCGCCGCCGCCCGGCGGTGAGCCGGCCTTCGGGCGCGCCGGGACAGCCAGGGCGCAAACGCCCGGCAAACGCTTGTTTCAGAACAATGAAACACCCCGGTTGGCGCGGCGCCCGCGGGGGGCTAAGTTGGCCGCGATCAACGAATCCAGATTCGCCCGGAGCGTAACCGCATGACCGCCGCCGTCATCCGCTCGACCGGCCTTTTCACGCCGGAAGATTCCATCTCCAACGCAGAGCTGGTCGAAAGCTTCAACGCTTACGTGACCAGGTACAACGCCGACCACGCGCCTGAGATCGACGCCGGCGAGCGCCAGCCTTTATCGCCCAGCTCGGTGGAGTTCATTGAAAAGGCGTCCGGTATCAAAAGCCGCTATGTAGTTGATAAAAAGGGCGTCCTGGACATCAACCGGATGGCGCCCTTCATCCCCGAGCGCCCCAATGACGAGATCTCGATCCTGGCCGAGATCGGGGTGAAGGCCTGCCATGACGCCCTCGCGCGCGCCGGGCGCACCGCGGCGGATGTGGACGGGGTGATCGTGGCCGCCTCCAACATGCAGCGCGGCTATCCCGCCATCGCGGTGGAGATTCAGGACGCGCTGGGCATTGAGGACGGGTTCGGCTTCGACATGAATGTGGCGTGCTCCTCGGCCACGTTCGGCCTGCAGGCCGCCGCTGACCAGATCGCCTGCGGTCACGCCCGCGCCATTCTGGTGGTCAATCCGGAGATCTGTTCGGGCCATCTCAACTGGCGCGACCGCGACAGCCATTTCATCTTCGGCGATGTGGCCACGGCGATCTTGCTGGAGCGCGACGATCTGGGGACAAGCGGCTGGAAGATCCTCGGCACCAAGTTGAAGACCAAATTCTCCAACAATATCCGCAATAATTTCGGCTTCCTGAACCGGACCGAAAAGCCCACCGGCGACAATAAGCCGATTCAGAACGGCGGGCCCAAGGACGACAAGCTGTTCGTTCAGGAAGGCCGCAAGGTCTTCAAGGAAGTCGTTCCCATGGTCTCGGAGATGATCCGCGGCCATATGGACGAGCTTGGGCTGGCGGCGGACGACATGCGCCGGGTCTGGCTGCACCAGGCCAACATCAACATGAATTTGATGATCGCCAAGAAGGTGTTCGGCCGCGACGCCGGCGGCGAAGACGCGCCCACCATCCTGGACGATTACGCCAACACCAGCTCGGCGGGGTCCATCATCGCCTTCCACAAGCACTCAGACGATTTATCGTCCGGTGACAAAGGTGTGATCTGTTCGTTCGGCGCCGGATATTCGGCCGGAACGGTATTTGTGGAGAAGCTGTGAGTCTGCCTCCAGACGCGGCCCTGTTCGCCCGCATCCTTGCGAAGACGAACGAGTATCTCGATTTTCCAAGCGTGGTCGGGCATGAAACGCCCTATCTCGATCACTTGGCGCGTGATTTCGAGGCGCTGGGCGCCGCTGTGGAGCGGCCGCGCAATCTGTGCGCTGTGCGCCTGGGCGCGCAAGCGGGGGGTGAAGGCCCGGTCTACCTCGCCCATGTGGATCGCCATGGCGCGGTGACGGCCGACGACGGCGCGGCGGTTTACGCCGCCCACGCGGTGAAAAACACCAAGTATGGCGACGCCTCCAGCCCGAGCGCGGACTTCGCCGAGGCCGTCTCCAGGCGGTATGCCGGCGAGGAGATGTTCGCCTATGACCGCAAGACGGGCGGGCGCATCGCCTATGGCGACGTCACCGGCGCAAAGCTGGACGCGGACAACCGGCTGGTGTTCACGCTGAAGGACATGCCGGCCCTGGCGCCGGGCACGCCGCTCGCCTTTGCGCGCAAGCTTGATCGCAGCCAGGCGGGTTATGTCACCGGGCAGCTGGATAATCCGGTCTCCGCCGCTGCGCTGCGCGTGGCCGCCGAGTTCGGCCTGAAAGGCACGATTGTCTTCACCGCGGAAGAAGAGATCGGCCGCTCCGCTGAACACTTCCTCGGCTGGGCGAATGCGGGCGGGGTGAAGCCGGGGCGTGATCTCGTCGTGCTGGACACCACCCCCTTCGACGACGGCGCCGCGGCGCTTGCGGGCGCGGTGATCCTGCGCCGGCGCGACGCCACGGCGCGCTTTGATCCAGAAGCGGTGCGCCGGCTGGAGACGGCGGCGTCGGGCGGGGGCGCGCCGATCATCTTCAAGGACAGCTTCATCGAGCGCGAGAACGACTCCCGCGCCCGCCGCGGCCAGACACCCAAATCCATGGGCCTGACAGAGCTGGGCCGCATCGCGCGCGATTCAGACGGGCGCTATACCGGCGCCACGCTGCAGGTGCCGACGTTTAATTACCACTCAAACAATGAAAGCACGACGCCAAGGGCGCTGACGGCGTTCGTGCGGACACTGGCGGCTGTGGGGGCGTAGCGCCGGCGCGGCGCAGCCGATAGCCCATAGCCGCCCGGAAAGCGGTAGCGTTTCGCCTTGGGGTTGACCTTATACCTCTTAGTGTGCTTTTCTTGATGTCGCAAACCGTGATGTTCAACTTCTCGAAGGAGTGCAACAATGCAAAGTTTGACGGAGCAAGAAATAGACGCCGTTACCGGCGGCGGAATTTTCGAGGCGATCGGCAGGGTGATCGATTCGTGGATGGATAATCCTTTCACTGAAGCCGGGAAAACTCTCGACGCGGCCTCCGAAAAACAGTCTGAAACGATGGTTCCAGCTTGGCTTGAAGGCAATGCTATGGCTGGCTCGATACCCGGACCGTAAGTTTGTTGGAACGCGGAGTGGCATCAGAGCCACTCTGCGTTCCGTCAAATTAAATGAATTTTCTGTTCGCCCCGCGGCGCCTAAAGGGGCGGTGATGAACGAGCTTGGCCTGAAGCGCTTCGTAATGGTGATGGTTGCGTGCGCGGCTTTCGGGGTCGCGGTGAGGATTGCAAGCGTCCTTCTAGGAGCGATTGTTGCGGTGCTACTCGGGGTTCAGCCTTGAGCCCGCTATTGGACAACCCGGTATTCCAGGCCGTCGATCGCCTTTTACTTGGACCGGTCGTCGAAAGTGCAATCCTGATCGGCGTTTATGCGTTGGTGAAAGCCGTCAGCCGGCGCGTTCGCGGAGCGGATGTTAGTGAGCCCTGGATCGCAGTTCCGCTGATCGCGGCGATACTGGCGTTTCTCACCCATGGCGGGGCGGCCGGGCAGTACGGCCCGGCGGGTGTCGCGGCACTGGCGTTCGCCTGCTTTGGACTGCAACTGGTGTGGATGCGGCCTCGCTTCGGGCTTGGCGTAACGTTCTACGGGCTCTGGGTCAGCCATTCTTCGGCGAACGTCGTGACACTCTTCTGGTGACCAGCGGTCTTTGGTCCGCACGTCCCGTGCTGCCTCCCAAAAAAATGGCCCCGCCGGCGTGTGCCGGCAGGGCCAGTCAGGGAGGTAAGGTGTGGCGGGCGCGCCCCCTCGCGCGCCCGTCGAAACGGCCCGTCAGGCGCTTTCCCCGTGCAGCGCCACGTCCAGGCCGGTGACTTCGTCTTCGGGATCGACCCTGAGGCTCATCACCCGCTCCAGCAGCCAGAGGATGATGAAGGTAGCGATGGCGCACCACACGGCTGCGGCGAGCGCGCCCCAGGTCTGGGTCCAGACCAGCATCCAGTTTCCTTCCACCGCGCCGCCGGTCCCGCCCACCGCGGTGCTTGCGAAAACACCGGTGAGGATGGCGCCGGCGAAGCCGCCAATGCCGTGCAGGCCGAAGGCGTCCAGGCTGTCGTCATACTTGCCCAGCGTCTTCACCAGGGTGACGCCGTAATAGGCCGCCAGCGCGGCCAGCGCGCCGATGATGAAGGCGGCGTACGGCTCCACGAAGCCGGCGGCGGGCGTGATGCCCACAAGACCCGCCACAGCCCCGGAAGCGGCGCCCAGCACGCTGGGCTTGCCGCGGGTGATCCATTCCATCAGCGCCCAGACGAGGGCCGCGGTCGCCGCCGCGATCTGGGTGACAAGGGCGGCGTGGGCCGCCATGGCGTTGGCGCCCAGCGCCGAGCCGCCGTTAAAGCCGAACCAGCCCACCCATAGAAGGCCGGCGCCGATCACGGTGAGCACCAGATTGTGCGGCGGCTGGCCGTCCTTGGGATAGCCGCGACGCGGGCCCAGCTTCAGCGCCAGGACCAGTCCGGCGACGCCGGAATTGATATGCACCACAGCGCCGCCGGCGAAATCCAGCACGCCCGCCTCGTACAGGAAGCCGCCTCCCCAGACCCAGTGGGCGATGGGGGCGTAGACGATCAAGAGCCAGATCGGCGTGAACACCATCCAGGCCTTGAAGCTCATGCGCTCGGCGCCGGCGCCGGCGATGATCGCCACGGTGATGATCGCAAAGGTGAGCTGGAACAGGATGAAGGCGCTCTCGGGAAGATCGCCCGAAGCGCTGTTGACGGTGAGCCCGTTGAGGAAAATGCGGTCAAACCCGCCGAACAGCGCGCCCTCGCCGCCGAACGCGAACGAATACCCCGCGATGGCCCAGGCCAGGGTGACGACCGCCGCGGCGCCCAGCGCCTGCATAAGGGTGGAGAGCACGTTGGTGCGCCGGACCATGCCGCCATAGAACAGGGCGAGCCCCGGCAGGGTCATCATGAGCACCAGGGCGCACGCGGTGAGGATCCAGGCGATATCGCCGCCGGCGAATTGTGTTTCGTCCATGATGCGCTCTCCTCGGGCGGAACTGGACGGGAGCTTAGGCAGGCGCGCCGCGGAGTCAGGCGTGCGCAGAAATTTTGCGGTGCAGCACGGCGGCGGCGCCCACAAATGAAGCGCTCGTGCACACCAAGCGTGCACAGACGCGCATCCGGCCCACCGTCTCTTTAAGGGAAAATCATCCCGGTTTTCGGCTGACAGGAGAGAAAAGGCGGCTTATGCCTTGTAGCGCTAGCATGCCTTCAGGCGATGAGAGGCCATGGCGGACAGTAAGACCGACACGCCGCATTATCATGGACACCGGGACCGGCTGCGCGCGCGATTCGCCGAGGCGGGGGGTGACGCGCTGGCCGATTACGAGCTTTTGGAGCTGACTCTATTCCGCTCCATTCCCCGGCGCGACGTGAAGCCGCTGGCCAAGGATCTGATCAAGCGGTTCGGCGATTTTGGCCGGGTCTGCGCGGCGGATCTGGATCAACTCACCAGCGTGAAGGGGGTGTCGGAGAAGACAGCGCTGGACCTGAAACTCATGCACGCGGCCGCCGTGCGCATGGCGCGCGAGCAGGTGACGGGGCGCACGGTGATCTCGTCCTGGTCGGCGCTGCTGGATTATTTACGCGCCTCACTGCAGCACGCCACCACCGAGGAGTTTCGCGTGCTCTTTCTGGACAAGAAGAACCGGCTGGTTTCTGACGAGTTTCAGGCGCGCGGCACGGTGGACCACGCCCCTGTCTATCCGCGTGAAATCGTCAAGAAGGCGATCGCGCTGGATTCAAGCGCGCTCATTTTGGTGCACAATCATCCCAGCGGCGATCCCACGCCCAGCCAGGCTGATATCGAGATGACCCGGCGCATCAAGGACGCCGCGAAACCCTTCGATATCGTGGTTCACGACCATATCATCGTGGGCCGCGAGCGCACGGCGAGCTTCAAGGCGCTGGGCCTTTTGTGACAGGCGCCCCCGTTTTCCACAGACGGGGCGAGCAAGAGCGGGCTTATCCACAAGGATCGCGCCGGTGAGAGGGTCGCGCCGGTTCGCAAAGGTTAACGACTCGGTCATTCTCGTTCATCTTGTAGCTCGCGCGCACACTGCGCGGTGAAAGGACGATGGCGATGTCGCGCTTGTGTGAAGACGGCCGGGCGAATTTCGTGATCCTCGACGAGGACCCGATTTACGGCTCCGCGGATATCGACCGGATCTGTGAGCGCCACGGCGTGGAGGAGCGTCATCGCAGCGCCCTGTGGCGCCGGCTTGAATCTTCGGGCCGGGCCTTTCTCGATCAGCGCCGGCTGCAGTCCCAACCGGCCAAACTCGCCCGCATTCGCCAGGATCTGCGTCTGGGTCGGCAGCTCGCCGCCCAGCTCGCCGAACTGGCCCCCGAAGCCGGGCAGATCAGCGCCGACACGGGCAGCGTGTCGTTAAGCCGATGCCATCTCTCGGCCCTTCGCGAGGGCGAACGGCGCACCGGCGCGGGCGCCGCGCCGGGGGCGCGCCTGGATGAAATCCGCGCCACCCTGTTCTGGTTGTCAGAGGTGTATGAAACGGCGCTGGACGCCTGCACGCGCAGCGGTGAGGACGCTAGCGAAGTGTGGCGCGCCAGCCTGACCGAGTTTTACACGCGCGTTCTTATCCGGCCGTGGACCGGAGCCGGCGAGGCGGGCGGCGAGCGCTTCCTGGCCGATTGCCGTTCAGTGCTGGAGCGCGGCGAGGCGGTGGACGCCCCGCCGATCCCGGCGCTGAACCTGGCGGTGCGCGCCTAGAGCGTGATCAGGTGCGGCGGATTTCGGTTCACCGCTTCGATCTGAAGCGATCCCGGTCTAGCCTTCGTTTTCAGCTGCGGCCCGTTGCTCGGCCTCTTCCAGGCTTTCCACCTCCTCCACCGTATCAATCGCGCAGCGCCAGCCGTCATCGGGAATGACATATTCCACGATGGGGGGGCACAGGCGGGCGTTATCGCCGAAGCTGGTGCCGATCTGGGCGCCGAAGCGCAGGCCGGAGCAGCGCGAGGTGGTGGTCACAAGGTAATAGCGGCTGGCGCCGCCGGTGAGCACCAGGTGCTGATCATCGATCACCTGATAGCCGTTCACGCCGCGCAGATCGACACATTCGCTCCGGGCTTCGTTTCCAGTCTCGTTTCCGGACTCCTGCGCAAACGCGCCGGCGCCGGCGAAAAGGGCCGCGGCCGCCGCTGCGGCTGCAGTCGTCAGGGCGGTAAGGCGTGCAGTCTTGACCATGGGATTGGCCTCTCAATGGCTCTATCTGTGGGTCAACGCTCGTCAGACCCGAAGGTTCGCTCGAACGCATGGCTTATAATATAGTGCGAAATGATGGCATGCGCATCGCCGTGGTCGGCGCGGGCGCCGCCGGGCTTGCGATCGCCTGGCAACTGGCGCGCGCCGGACACGCTGTCACCGTGTGCGATCGCGGCGACCCGGCCCGAAGCGCGCTGTGGGCGTCCGGGGGCATGCTGGCGGGCGGATTTGAAGCCGGCGCCGAACTTGATCCAGGCCATCCGCTCGCCGGAGCGTTCGCCGATCTGGCCCGGCGCGCCGCCGGCTTGTGGCCGGACTGGGTCAAGCGCCTGCAGGCCGAGACCGGCCTGGCGCTGGGCTATGAGCAGCGCGGCTCGCTTCTGCCCGCCTTCACCGCCGAGGAGAGCGAGCGCGCCAGCGCTGTGATGGAGCGCGCCCGGGCGCTGGGCTATGAGGCGAACCGCCTTGACGCCGAGATGATCGCCCGAAGCGAGCCCGGTCTTGCGCCCTGTCTTGGCGGTGTGGAGTTTCCCGGCGATGGACAGCTGGACAATCGCGCCCTGCGCGAGGCGCTGGTGGATGCGGTGCGCCGCGCCGGCGGCGTCTTTGAAACCGGTGAGGCGCGCATCGAGACCGGGGCGGGCGGCGCGCGCGAAGTGGTGATGGACGAAACCCGCCGCGTGCCGGCCGATCTGATCGTGCTGGCCGCGGGCGCATTTGCGGTGAGGGGCGGGCCGGCGGCGGCCGTGAGCGAGCCCGTGAAAGGTCAGATGGTCGCGTTCGCCGCGTCGCGTCCGCTGGCGCCCAACCGGATCGTGCGCGGCTTCTCCATTTATCTCGCCGCCAAGCCCGGCCAGCGCCTTGTGGCCGGCGCCACGTCCGAGCCGGGCGAGGCGGGGCTTGAGACCGATGACGAGGCGATCGAGCGCCTGGTCGCGGCGGCGCGCCGCGCCGCGCCCGGGCTCGCAGCCGTTCCAGTGATCGAGCGCTGGGCGGGCCTGCGTCCGCGCTCGGCCGATCTGATGCCGGTGATCGGCGAGGCCGGGCCGGGCCTTCTGGTGGCCGCCGGCGGGTATCGAAACGGGGTGCTTCTGGCGCCGGCGATCGCCGAAGCGGCGGCAGCCTACGCAGAGACCGGAGCGATCCGCGGCGCCGCCGAACCTTTCGGCCCGGATCGCGCCGGTCTCAGTGCGGACCTGACCTCGAAAGCCTGACAACGCTGCGCTGAGGGGCCGGCGGTGATGTTAACGAAAGCTTATGGCGCGGCCTGCGAAGGTAAGGGTCCCCGTGATTCGTCGTCAGCGAGGCGTGTGCCGTGTCCGAGATCGAAGCCGCCGCCCAGACCAGTTTCTCGCCGCGCCGGGTAATCGCTGATGCGGCAAGGCGCACCGGCGCGGATTTTGATTATCTGATGCGTACCGCCCAGCGCGAGAGCAGCTTTGACGCCGGCGCCAGGGCGCGCACCTCCAGCGCGTCGGGCCTGTTCCAGTTTATTGACCAGACCTGGATGGCGATGGTGTCGCGCCATGGGGAAAAGCACGGCTATGGCGAGATGGCGGCGGCGATCAGCCAGGACGCCAGCGGGCGGTTCTCCATCGCCGATCCCCAGATGCGCGCCCGCGTGCTTGATCTGCGCTTCGAGCCGGAGGCGGCCAGCGTCATGGCCGGCGAGCTTGCAGAGGAGAACGCCGGGCGTCTGCGCGACGCAATAGGCCGCGAGCCCAGCTCCGGCGAGCTTTACGCCGCGCACTTTCTGGGCGCCGGCGGCGCCGCGCGCCTGATCAACGCGGTGCAGTCTGAACCCGGCGTCAACGCAGAGACGCTGTTTCCCGAAGCCGCCGCGGCCAACCGTGCGGTGTTCCGCCCCGAAGGCCGTCCCATTCAGGCCGCCGAGCTTCTGGCGCGCCTGAGCGGTGAAGGCGGCGCGGTCAGCGCGCCTGACCGGGTTGCGCTGGCGGGCTCCGACAGCTTGCCGGGCCAGACCGCGCCGTCCTCCCGGCCCGGCCTGACGCGGCCGGGCGTTGGTGGTTACGCCGCCTTTGGCGCGGCCGGCGTGCTCAGCCCGGCGCTGGTTGAATTGCTCGCATCTCTGGACGCCCCTGCGCCGGCGCGCCGGCGAGGGTGAACACCGCTTTAAGCCAATGGCGAAATGAGCCGTTAAGACTTGGCGCGCAGTCTGAACATAGCGCCGCAATTTATAAGGGTGAGCCATGTCCGTGCAGACTCTTCGCGCCCGTTTGAACCACGCCGATATTGGTCGCCTGGTCAACCAGGGCGACCCGGAATCCCGCGCTCTGGCGGCCCGCAAATTCTGCGCGCGCTACGCCGAGGATGATCTCAGCGACGCAGACCGCACGCTGGGCGCCGAAGTGGTGCGCATCCTCGCCGGCGACGCCGCCGAGCTGGTGCGCCGCGCGCTGGCCGTCACCTTGCAACGCTCCGTCCATCTGCCGTCCGATGTGGCCAAGCGCCTGATCGAAGACGTGGAGTCCATCGCCGTTCCCATCATCGCCGGCTCCCCGGTGCTGGAGGACGAGGATCTGATCCGGCTCGCCAGCTCGGCCCCGGCTGCGCGCCAGATCGCCGTGGCCTCGCGCCAAACCGTCTCCGAGACGGTGGTGGAGGCCCTCGTCGAGCACGCCGCGCCGGACGCCGTGCGCACCGCGGCCTCCAATGACGGCGCCGCTTTCAGCCCGCGCGCCTATGCTGGATGTTTTACGCGCTTTGAAGATAATCCGAGCGTGCTTGAGGGCTTCGTGGACCGCCGCTCGCTGCCCCTTGAAGTGACCGAAAAGCTGATCGCCCACATCTCCGACACCGCGATCCAGCGCCTGGTGCACCGCCACGCTCTGCCCGCCCAGCTGGCGGTGGAGCTCGCCGAAGGCGCGCGTGAGCGCGCCACGGTGGATCTGGTTGATCAGGCCGGCCTGTCTGAAGATCCACGCCGCTTCGCCCAGCAGTTGCAGATGAACGGTCGGCTGACGCCATCGCTCATCCTGCGCGCCTTGTTCCGCGGCCACATGACGTTCTTTGAATATTGCATCGCCGAGCTGGCGGAGATCGACCACACAAAGGCCTGGCTTTTGATCCACGACGCCGGCCCGCTGGGGTTGGAGGCTGTGTTCAAGCGCGCCGGCCTGCCCGAACGGGTCCTGCCGGCGGTGCGCGCCGGGCTTCAGGCCTGGCACTCGCTGGAGGTCGGTCCCGGCGGCGCCGGCGATATCGTGCGCTTCCGCCGGCGCCTGGCCGAGCGGATCTTCACCCAGTTCCAGGGCGCGCCGGAAAGCGAGCTCAACTATGTGCTTGAGCGTCTGGATATGGATGATCGCATCCTGGCCGAACCGGAAGCCGGAGCGGCCTGACCGGCGCTTGCCACAGACCGGTACGCAAAAAGGGCGGCTCTGGTGGAGTCGCCCTTTTCATCTCGTCCTGACGCCGATCCTGGCCCTGTCGCTTACTTGCGTTCACCGACGAGGGCGATGACCCGCGTCTCCAGCTCTTCGGCGAGCTGGGCGCCGATGGGATCGTTCGCGTCGCGGATATTCTGGAGGATCGCCGCCTTGATCGCGCCCACATGGGCTTCGACCAGGCCCATGGGTACGGTTTCGCGTTGCGCCGGCGTTTCGATCAGCTTGGACAGCGACGCCGCGATCCGCGTGATGATGGGATATTCATAGGTCGTGCCCAGCCCGCGCAGATCGTGGGCGCAGGTGAACAGCATCTCGCCCATGTCTCCGCCCATGCCTTGGCTCTTGGCGGCCTTGAGATATTCGTCAAGCTTGGTGACTTCTTCAGCGAGCCATTCGCCGAATTCGGTCTTGAGATTGTTCAGCGCGTTCTCCGCCCGCGCGATCATGGCCTGATCGGCGTTTGGCAGTTTTCCGCCAACCTTCACCTTCAACATGTTGGGCGGATTGATGATCTCGATGGGCTTTTCGCGCTGGGTCATAGGTGCGGCTCCAGGTCAGGGCGTCAGGAAATCGGCGCTTCGTCGCGCCGCTCGGGGCCGTTGAAGTCGGCCTCAAGGCGGCGGCGATCCGGCCCGAAGAAGGCTTTCGTCCGAACGAAAGGTCGCGGGCGGTTCACAATGACGGCGAGGCGGCGATACAGCGCCTCGGCGTTAAAGGGTTTCACCATGAACTCGGTCACGCCGGCGTCACGCGCCTCGCGCACTTTCGAGGGTTCGCCATAGGCGGTGAGCATGATCACCGGCAGGAAGGGGTTGGGGCTGCGCTCTGGATCACGGATCAGCTTCACCAGCTCAAGCCCGTCCATGGGCTGCATCTTCCAGTCCAGGACCAGGATGTCGATCTGCTGGGATTGCAAGAGCGAGAGGGCGGCGTTCGCGTCGGCGGCCTCGTACACCTTGTCGCAGCCCAGAGACGCCAGAACCGCGCGCACGATCCCGCGCATTGCGGCATTGTCGTCAGCGACGGCGATGCGCAGTTTTGACAGGGCCTCGGTCGGGTCAGCGTGTTCGGCCAGCATGGACTCATCCGCTTAAATCAGATGAGCCGACGCTAGAGCTATTTGCTTAATGGCGCGCTAAGCCAGGTGCGGCGGGCCTCTCGTGCACGCTCAGGCGGGCGCCCTCAATCCGGCGCGAACTGCTCCACGAGGATGCGTTCCTCAAGCGCACGACCCTCGTCAAAGAGCATGGTGAGCATGCGGTCGCGCGCCTCGCACACGGTCACGGTCTCCGCGTCGCGAAATTCCTTGTTGTCGGCGACCACCGAGACCGGGCGCTTTTTCGGCTCCAGAACATCAAAGCGCACCGTGCTGGAATGGCGCAGCAGCGCGCCGCGCCAGCGCCGCGGCCGGAAGGCGCTGATCGGCGTCAGCGCCAGAAGCTGGGCGTCCAGCGGCAGGATCGGGCCGTGGGCGGAGAAATTATAGGCGGTCGAGCCGGCGGGCGTGGCCACCAGCACCCCGTCTGCGACAAGCTCCTCAAGCCGGGTCCGGCCGTCCACCGAGATGCGGATCTTGGCGGTCTGGCGGGTTTCGCGCAGCAGCGAGACCTCGTTGATGGCCAGGCTTTCAAAGGTCTGGCCGTCGGCGCGCCGCCCGACCGCGCGCAAGGGGTGGATGCGCGCGCGCTCGGCCTTGTGCAGGCGCTCGGGCAGGTCGCCGTCGTCGGGCTCGTTCATCAGGAAGCCCACCGAGCCGAAATTCATTCCGTAGACGGGAATATTCTTGCCCATCACGGCATGGAGCGCATCCAGCATCAGCCCGTCGCCGCCCAGCGCGACCACCACGTCGGCCTCGGCCATCTCAACCGCGCCGTAACGGGCTTTCAGCCGTTCCATGGCGGCGCGCGCGTCGTCGCGATCAGCGCAGTGATAGGCGAGGCGCATAAAGCGGTCCTTGATACTGGCGAGACCGGGCGGACCGGGAAACCCGCTACAAACCGGAAAACCGAAGAAACCAGGCTGAACAGGGCTAGTGGATTGAAGCCCCGGCGCCAAGCCGGTGCAAGGCGCGCCGTGCGTCATCGCGGGCGTAGGCGGTGTAAATCTCGTCGCAGGCGGCGGCCAGCCGGTCCGGTGGCAACACATGGACCCGGCCATATTCAGCCAGCGCCTGATGGAAGCCGGCGGCCTCGGCGCCCGGCAGGGCTGCGGCGCGGGCGCACAGAAGGCAGGCGCGCAACGGCGAGCGGGCCAGAGCCCGGCGCCAGTCGGCGGTTTCCAGCCCGGTCAGGCGCGCGGCGATATGATCGGTGAACGCGTCGCGCCCGCCGGCGGCGGCGCGCACCAGATCTGCGGCGCTGAGATGGCCCTGGCGCGCAAGCCGGTCCACCAGCGCCTCAGCCTTCGCGTCCTCATCCTGATCTGTTGGCGGGGCCGTGTCGTCCTGCCCGGCGCCGGACAGGCGCTCCAGCTCAAGATCCGGCCAGCGCCTGGCCAGATCCGCCCTGACGGCGTCGGCGGCGACCGCCATGAGCGCGCGAGCGAGGCCCGGGCGCAGATCGTCGCGGGCGGCCAGGCTGCGCTGCAGGTCCGGCGCGCCGCGCGCCACGCTGGCGAAGTCGGCGGCCGAGGCGTCGCTGAGCCGGGCGCCGGGATTTCCCGCCAGCACCATCAGACAGTCAGGCTCGCGCCGGGCGGCGATCAGGGTCGAGAGCCGCTCGCTCACCTGCGCGCGGCCTGCCAGCGCACAGCGGTGCTGGGCGTCGACGGCCGCCAGCGTCTCCAGATCTTCGTCCGCCAGCCGGCGCGAGCGCTCGAGGATGGGCCGGGCGATTTCGATTTCATCAAAGGCGAGCATGCGCACCGCCTCCAGCGGCGCCCAGTCACAGACGCTCAGGCGCAGCGCCACATCCGCGCGCACCGCCGCAATCGCCTCGCCGAGCAGGCGCACCAGCATCGCGTCCACCTCCCTGAGCACGGGCTCGGGAAGCGGCCGCAGCGCGCAGAGGCGCGCCAGCATGCTCGCTTTGGCCTCGCCGGGCGCGGGCGTCGGTGGGTCTTGCGCCGTCACTGACCGTCCCCTCCATCCTCGCCAAATACGTTCAACAAGGGCGCTCAGGTTGGCGCGGGCACGGTTAGCAATGTCTTAGCGCGCCCAAATCGCCTCGATCGACGGGCGTGCGGCGGGTTTGACGGCGCCGGCGCGAAGCGCGATCATCGCCGTAAAACAAGGCCACCGCATCGCTGTCTGGGAGGACGCCATGGACGACGCCGCAAACATCTCGGTGAAAGATCAGGTCAGCCCGGACGAATGGACGGCGCGCTGCGATCTCGCCGCGCTTTACCGCCTGGTGCGCATGCATGGCTGGGATGATCTGTTTTTCACCCACATCTCCATGCGCGTTCCGGGACCGGACGAGCACTTCCTGATCAACCCGTTCGGCCTTCTTTACGAGGATGTCACCGCGTCCAACCTCGTGAAGGTGGATCTTGAAGGCAATGTCCTGCCGCCCAGCCGCTACGGCATCAATCCGGCCGGCTTCACCATCCACTCGGCGATCCACCACGCCCGGCCCGACGTGAAGGTCGCGATGCACCTTCACACCGATAACGGCGTGGCGGTGGCGGCCCAGAAGCGCGGCCTGTTGCCGATCAGCCAGCTGGCCATGAACATCCTCGATGACGTGACCTATCACGACTATGAGGGCCTGGCGCTGGACGAAAGCGAGAAATCGCGCCTGGTGGGGGATCTGGGTGAGAAGAACCTGATGATCCTGCGCAATCACGGCACGCTCAGCGTCGGCGACCATCCGTTCAACTGCTATCTGCGCATGTACCTTCTGGAGCGCGCCTGCGCGATCCAGACCAAGGCGCAGGGCGCCGGCGCCGAGTTGATCGAGTGGGGGCCTGAGATGCAGACCCGCGTGTTCAAGCAGGGCTCTGAAGGCGTCACCAACGAGCTCTTTCTGGGGATCGCCTGGGCGGCCCTGCAGGACCGGGTCCGGCGCGAAAGCCCCGGCTTCGATAAGTGAACGCCATTCAAAGGACGCCTTGGGCGCGAGTTTTTCTGGACATTTCCCCTGTCTGGCGTGCGTAATATCCGCATGACGGGCGGGGGGAGGCGGAATTGGCGCGCACGCGCGGTGCGATATTGCTTGCTGGGTTGAGTGTCGCGTTCGCGGTCTTGGCCTTTGCGCCGAACGCCCACGCCCAGTGGACACGCTCCGCAGGCGACCGGGTAAGCATCACGACGGTGAGTGTTCACCGCCTGGACAGCCAGGCCGGGCGCCCCGACCTCATCAAGGAGGAAGTGGCGCTATACGGCGAGTATGGCCTGACCCCCTCCGTCACTCTGATCGCGCGAAGCGCGGTGCAGTCGCTGCGTGAGGACGTGCCGGTGCAACGCCGTATCGTAATGATCGACAAGAAGAAGACGGAAATCCTGATCCCGCCCGAGCGCGAGTTCGGCGTCGGCGGGATTGAGCTGGGCGCCAGGGTTCGATTGCGCAGGCAAGGACCCTGGGTGGTCTCGGCCCAGGGCGTCTTCGGCGTACCGGGATCGGGAGAGAACCAGATCAACGCCCGCTTCGGCGAAGGCGGCGGAGACACCGATCTGCGCCTGCAAGCGGGGCGTAGCCTGGGCGAGCGCGGCTTCGTGGCTGCATCGGGCGGCTGGCGCAATCGGCGTGGCGCCGATCAGGACGAAATTCGCGTCGATCTGACGGCGGGACGAGCGCTGGGGCGCGGTGTTCACGTTTTTGTGCACTCTTATTCAGTCTGGTCGATTCAAGAGGACTCCGGAGCGCCTCGCGACTATTCCGGCCACCGGCTGCAGGCGTCTCTTGTCGTGCCGGTAAGCCGCAGAATGCGCCTTCAGGTCGGCATGCTGGGGACGGTGCGCAGCCGCGACATGGCGCGCGAGCAGGCCGCCCTGGTGTCTCTCTGGCGCCGGTTTTGACCGGCCGGGCGTCTCTCGCCCTTTGATTTTTCGGTAAAACGGCGCATATCCGCCTCACATTCACCAATCTGCGAGTCCTTGATGCGCCGCTATATCTTCATTGCTTTCGTCGCCGTGGCGTTCGCCGTCATGGCCCTTGCCGTGACTTTCCGCGCGCTCACGTCCGGGGGCGCGGAAAGCGAAGGCTGGGGCGGCGGCGCGACCCCGGTGGCGGTCTATACCGTGGAGACGCAGGAATTCGCCGATGTGGTGGAGGCGCTGGGAACCGCGCGCGCCAATGAAAGCGTGACGATCACGGCCAAGGTTTCCGACGTGATTTCCCGCCTGGAGTTTGATTCCGGTCAGCGTGTGGAGGCCGGCGCCATTATGGTGGAGCTCGCCGACGCCGAAGAAGCCGCCGGCCTGTCTGAAGCGCGCGCCACCCTGCGAGAGACAACGCGCGACGTGGACCGGATCCGCGATCTCACCGAGCGCGGCGTCGCGCCGCGTTCGCGCCTGGACGAGGCCATCGGCGCGGTGGAGCGCGCCCGTGCGCGCGTCACCGCGATCGAGGCGCGCGTCGCCGACCGGATCATCCGCGCGCCGTTCACCGGCGTGGTGGGCCTCAGAAACGTATCCCAGGGCGAGCTTGTGGGCCCTGGCGACATCATCGCCCGGCTGGACGACACCAGCACCATCAAGCTCGACTTCACGGTGCCCGAACGATTCCTCTCCGTGATCGAGCCGGGCCAGAGCGTTCGCGCCCGGTCCGACGCCTGGACCGACCAAGTGTTTGAGGGCGACGTGGCGATGGTTGACAGCCGGGTGAATGAAGCCACCCGCGCTGTCACCGTGCGCGCGCTTATCGACAACGACGAAGGGCGGCTTCGCCCTGGCATGCTGATGACGGTGGAGCTGCGCCGCGATGAACGCGAACGCCCCGCCATTCCCGGCGCCGCCATCGTGCGCCTGGATCGCAGCTCCTACGTGTTCCTGGTCGAGGATGGTGAGCAGGGCTCGCGTGTCGTGCGCCGCGACGTGGAGCTGGGTCTTCGCACGGCTGGCATGGTCGAGGTGACAGGCGGACTTCAGCCCGGCGACCGGATTATCGCCGAAGGGGTTCACAGGCTCTCCGACGGAGCGCCGGTTCAGGTGGCCCGAGAGCTGAATTCGCCCGTGGACGGGAGCGCCGGCGACACCGCCGCCGTCCCTGCAGCCGCTCCCGCGGCCGGTTAGGAGAGCCCCGCCATGACGCTGTCTGACGTCGCCGTCCGCCGCCCTGTGCTCGCCTTCGTGGTGAGTGCGCTGATCATCGTTTTCGGCGTTCTGGGCCTTCGCGATCTGCCGTTGCGCGAATTGCCGGACGTGGACCGGCCCGTGGTTTCGGTGGAGGCGACCTATCCCGGCGCCAACGCCGAAGTGGTGGAGAACCGTGTTACGCAGGTCATCGAGGATTCCCTGTCCGGAATTGACGGTGTGGAGACGATCACCTCCCAGTCCGAAGACGGCGAGAGCAACGTCACCATCACCTTCACGCTGAGCCGTGAGATCGAGGCGGCGGCCAATGACGTGCGCGACGCCATCAGCCGCGTGCGTCCGCGCCTGCCCCAGGACGTGGAGGACATCCAGGTCTCCAAGCAGGACAGCGATGCACGGCCCTTCATCTGGTACAATCTTCTGTCTGACCGCATGACGAGCGAGGAGCTCACTGATTACGCCGAGCGCAATATCGTCGACCGGTTCTCGGTGATCGACGGCGTCGCATCGGTGCGCGTCGGCGGCTCCCGGCGCTACGCGATGCGGATCTGGCTGGACCCGGCCGCCATGGCGGCGCGGGGCGTCACCGTCACCGACATCGAAAATGCGCTGCGCAGCGAGAATGTCGAGGCGCCGGGCGGCGCGGTGGAAACCCGCGACAGCCAGCTCTTTGTGCGCGTGGAGCGCCTGTACACCGATCCTGAAGCTTTCGCCCGGCTGGCGGTGCGTGAAGGCGCGGACGGCCATGTCATCCGCATCGGCGAAATCGCCGAAGTGGAGCTGGCGGCCGAAGAGGAGCGCTCGGTTTTCCGCGGCAACGGTCAGAACATGATCGGCATCGGATTCGTGCGCCAGTCGAAGGCCAACTCGGTGGCGGTGGCCGACGGCATTCGCGCCGAGGCCGAGCGCCTCATGCCGCAAATCCCCGAAGGCATGGAGCTGGTCGCGGCCAGCGACGACACGGTCTTCATCAAGGAATCCATTCGGGAGGTGTGGCGCACGCTGCTTGTGGCGGCCGTTTTCGTGGTTCTGACGATTTATCTGTTTCTGGGCAGCTTTCGCGCCGCGCTGGTGCCGGCCGCCGTGGTGCCGGTCTGTCTCATCGGCACGTTCGCGGTGCTGGCGGCCTTCGGCTTCTCCATCAATATCCTCACCCTTCTGGCGCTGGTCCTGACCATCGGGCTTGTGGTGGACGATTCCATCGTGGTGCTGGAGAACATCCAGCGCCGGGTCGATCTGGGTGAACCGCCGGCGCTGGCGAGCCTTCGCGGCGCCCGCCAGGTATTCTTCGCCGTGGTGGCCACCACCGCCACGCTGGTGGCCGTGTTCGTGCCGCTGATCTTCCTGCCCGGCCTGATCGGGCGCATCTTCACAGAGCTCGCCGTTACGATCACCGGCGCTGTGGTCCTGTCCAGCTTCGTGGCGCTGACCCTGTCGCCGATGATGACCTCCAAGCTGCTCAAGCCGTCGCAGGAGGCCAAAGGCCCCGCGCGCTGGGTGCAGACGGGCGTTCAGTGGCTGCGCGAGCGGTACAAGGAGAGCCTGGATATCGTCCTGAAGATGCCGCTCAGCGTCGTCCCGCTGGTGATGGTGTCGGTCTTCGGCGCCTGGTTCATGTTCAACAACCTGCCCGGCGAGCTCACCCCGCCGGAAGATCGCGGCAGCTTTTTCGGCCGCTATGCTGCGCCGGAAGGCGCCAGCTTCGAGTATCTGGCCCAGCAGGCTGACGCCGTCGAAGACATCATGCTCGACTATCTCGACGAGGGTGAGCTGCAGCGCGTTCTCGTCGTGGCGCCCGGCTTCGGCGGCGGGTCCAGCTACTCCTCCGGCCTGGTGATCGGCACCATGGTTCCCTGGGACCAGCGCCGTCCCGGCGGCGAGATCATGGCCGACATCAATCGCGATCTGGGCCAGCTCACCGGGGTTCGCGCCTTCGCCTCCATGCGCAGCTCCTTCGGCGGCGGCGGCGGC
Organism: Apolloniradiicaulis salifontis; assembly: GCF_053756655.1. NCBI lineage: Bacteria > Pseudomonadati > Pseudomonadota > Alphaproteobacteria > Maricaulales > Maricaulaceae > Apolloniradiicaulis > Apolloniradiicaulis salifontis. The sequence goes on along the minus strand of NZ_CM132387.1, from coordinate 1,997,598 downwards.
GGAGACGATATCCAGTTCGTCCTGCAGGGTCCCGATTACGACCTGCTCTACGCCTACGCCCAGCAGCTGATCACCACGATCCGCGAGGACAATCCCGGCCTGCAGAGGCCGCGCGCGGATTACGAACCCACTACGCCTCGCCTGATCGTGGATATCGATCGCGAGCGTGCCGCCTCGCTGGGCGTCTCGGTGGCCGATATCGGGCGCACTTTGCAGACCCATCTGGGCTCGCGCCGCGTCGGCCAGTTCATCGATCGCGGCGAAGCCTATAACGTCGTGCTGGAGAACCGTCAGGCCGACCGCTCGGCGCCGACCGATCTTGAGAGCCTCTATGTCCGCTCCAATAACGGCCAGCTGATCGCGCTGTCCAATCTGGTGACCATGCGCGAGATGGGCGAGGCGGCTGAGCGCAACCGCGTGAACCGCCAGCGCGCCATTTCGGTGAGCGCGACACTGACCGACGATTATACGCTGGGGCAGGCGGTGGCCTGGCTCGACAGCTGGGCCCAGAGCGAGCTTCCGCCACAGCTGAGCTCCACCTATCTGGGCGGCGCCAAGGAGTTTCTCGACTCCAACCAGGCGGTGCTGTTCGCCTTCGGCATGGCGCTGCTCATCGTGTTCCTGGTGCTGGCGGCGCAGTTTGAAAGCTTCCTGCAGCCGGCCATGATCATGCTCACCGTGCCGCTGGCGGTGGCGGGCGGATTGTTCGGGCTCTACATGGCCGGATCCAGCCTCAACATCTATTCGCAGATCGGATTGATCATCCTGATCGGCCTGGCGGCCAAGAACGGCATTCTCATCGTGGAGTTCGCCAACCAGCTGCGCGAAGAGGGCATGAGCGTGCGCGAAGCGACGCTGGAGGCCAGCGCCGTGCGTTTTCGTCCGATCCTGATGACCGGCGTCTCCACCGCCATCGGCGCGTTGCCGCTGGTGCTGGCCAGCGGCCCCGGCGCGGAGAGCCGCATCACCATCGGGGTGGTGATCTTCACCGGCGTGATGGTGGCGACGCTGTTCACCCTGTTCGTGGTGCCGGCCGCCTATGCGGCCGCCGGAAAATACACCAAGACCCCCAACTGGATGACGCGGCGCCTGGAAAAGGAATCTGACGCGACGCCGGACGCCGGCGCCGGCACGAGCGAAGGCCCGGGCGCCCGACCGGGCGCAGCCCCGGCCGAGTAGGCGGGGCGGCCCTCAGTCCGGCTTCATCGCCGTAAATCCTCAGCGGGCCGCGCCGCGTGTCAGCGGAACCGAACCAGGAAGCGCTTGGCTTTGCCCACCGACAGGATCACCGCGTCCGCGCCGGCCTTGTGTGAGCGTAAGTCGGCCTGCTCGTCGGCGAGTTTTTCGCCATTGGCCGAGACGGCGTTCTGCTTGATCAGCCGGCGCGCCTCGCCCCTGGAGGCGGCGGCCTCCACCGACACCATGGCGTCAATGAGCGCGCAGGGCTCGCCGGCGGGCGCGTCCTGCGTCGGCACGGCGCGCGCGATCATGGCGACCAGCGCCGGCGACAGCGTGTCCGCCTTGCCGTTGAAGATCACCTGGCTGGCTTCTTCGCACAGCGCGGTTTCATCCGCGCCATGGACGCGCGTGGTCAGAAGCTGCGCCAGCGCCTTTTGCGGCCGGCGTTCATGGGCCGGCGCGGCTTTGAGATCCTCAAGCGAGGCGAGCTCGATATCAGTGAGCCAGGCGAGGAATTTCGGCGCGTCCACGTCCGCTGTGTTCAGCCAGAACTGGTAGAACTCGTAGGGGCTCGTCAGCTCGGGATCCAGCCAGATCGCGCCTTTTTCCGACTTGCCGTATTTCTTGCCTTCCGAATTGGTCAGCAGCGGATAGGTGAGGGCGTGGCCCTGCACGCTCTCCATGCGGCGCAAGAGATCCACGCCGCCGACAATATTGCCCCACTGGTCCGATCCACCCATCTGGATGCGGCAGCCGTGCTCGCGGTACAGGTGCACGAAGTCGTAGCCCTGCAGGAGCGCGTAGCTGAATTCGGTGAAGCTGATGCCCTGATCCCGGTTCTCGATCCGATTCCTCACCGAGTCCTTCTGCAGCATCGCGTTGACCGAAAAATGCTTGCCCACGTCGCGCAGGAACCGGATCACGTCCATGTCCCGGTACCAGTCGGCGTTGTTCACGAAGATCGGCGCCGGGCCGTCGGTGGCGGCGAACAGGGCTTCGAACTGCCTGCGCTGGCTTTCGATATTGCTCAGGACCGCCTCGGCCTGCTGAAGGCTGCGCTCGGTATCCTTTCCCGACGGATCGCCGATCATACCGGTGGCCCCGCCCAGCAGCACGATGACCTGCCCGCCGCGGCGGCGATACCGGTCCATGCCCAGAAGCGGGACGAGATTGCCCGCGTGCAGGCTCGGGGCGCTCGGGTCAAAACCCCCATAGAGCGGCGGCCGCTCCGCCTCGATCACCGCATCGGTGAGCTCCGGCGTTTGCTGGTTCAACAGGCCGCGGCGCTCCAGATCCTCCAGGAACGGCGTGGCGGTCGGATCGGCGAGTTTGAAGCTCATGGAAAGGTCTCGCATCAGGACGGGACAGAGTAGGTCGGCTTAGCCGCGCCCCATCCGCTTTGCAACGACTTGGGCGCTTACGCGCTGGAGCCCGGCTCGCGCGGATCGATGGCGTCGCCGCCCGGCCCTGCGATGAACAGGGTGCGGGTGGGATAGGCGAAGTCCACGCCTTCCTTTTCGAAGCGGCGCATGATCGTCAGAGCCGCCGCCTGGGTCTTGTCCATGAGGATGACGTATTCGGCCGCCTCCACCCAGAACACGATCTCGAAATTCAGCGAGCTGTCGCCGAAGCCGGTGAAGTGCACGCGGTCCACCGTGACGTCTTCGATGGGTTCGAGATCGTTGCGGATCCACCCGGGGATCGCCTCGATCACGTCCGCAGGCGTCTGGTAGAGCACGCCGATCCGCATCACCTGGCGCCGGCGCATGAGGCGCTGGAAGTTATGCACGCGTTCGGAGATCAGATCGGTGTTGGAGACGCTGATCTGCTCGCCCGACAGCGAGCGGATGCGCGTGGTGCGAAGGCCGATCTCCTCCACCGTGCCGTTGATCGTGCCGAAGGTGACGAAATCGCCCTTCTTGAACGGCTTGTCGAAGAGAATGGAGAGCGAGGCGAAGAGGTCGGAGAAAATGCCCTGGGCGGCCAGGCCGATGGCGATGCCGCCGACGCCGAGACCGGCGATCAGGGCGGTCACCTGCACCCCGGCGGTGTCCAGCAGGACGATGATCGTGATGATCCAGATCGTCCCGATGATCAGCCATTTGAGAACGCTGACCGCGCTTGAGATGTCCGATCCGCCGTCTCCGGCCCGCGCCGCCTTGCGCTGCAGCAGCGAGACCGCGATCTCCTGGGCCAACGCCGAGACCTGCAGGACCGCCGCGACCAGCACCAGCCAGGACAGAACCGCGGTGAACATGCCCGGCACGTCATAGAGGCGCACCGTGATCGCCAGCGCCGCCAGCAATAGAAAGATCGAATTGATCTTGCCCACCGCCCGCCCGACGATCGCCGGGAACGCCGTCTCGTCCTTGCGCCCGATGCGTTTCAGCGCGGCGTGGACCCCCATGCGCAGCACCAGCATCGCCACATAGAGACCGGCGGCGACCCCGACCGCGGCCAGCGCCTCGGCCTCGTTGGCGCGCACCCAGTCGGCGAGATCTGAAAATCCCTCGCCAACGCGGGCGAAACCGCGGCTCACGGTTTCGGTGATCTCCTCGTCGCTCACCGCCGGGGCGTTGGATTGGGCGTCCTGCTGCATGGTCGAATCCGTTGTTGCGCCTGTGGTGGTCATCATGGGCCGACTCGAAGCCCGCGCGAAGGTTCGCGTCAGAATCCGGTTTTGCAGAGTGGCTTTCCCGTATCAGCCGCGATGGGATCGCCGCGCCTTCGCTGAGCGGCCTGCCATAGGCCGCCTCCCGGACGCAGCGGGTTTTCGCGCTCATTATCGCAGAAAGCGTGGCTCAGGCGGCTGGCGCGGGCAAGAAGGCCTGCTAGTTTTGACCGGACAAAAGCCATGCGAGAGGGCTCATCATGCGCGAACCGGTCACCATCACCGCCGTCCAGGCGCTTGCTGAAGCCGATCCGGCCTTTATCGACGCGACCTGGTTCATGCCCGCCAGCGGCAAGACCGGCGCGGAGGCGTTCAAGGCGGGCCGCATCGCCCATGCGGTCCATTTTGATATCGACGCGATTCGCGATCCCACCTCCGGCCTGCCGCACATGGCGCCGGGTGCGGCGCGGTTTGCGCGCTGGCTGTGCGAGGCGGGGCTGAAAGGTGAGGAGCGTTTCGTGGTGTATGACCAGAATGGCGGCCTCGCCGCCTTCCGGGTCTGGTGGACGCTGCGCCGGTTCGGCTGCGACGCGCGCGTCCTCGACGGCGGGCTGGCGGCCTGGCGCAAGGCCGGCGGCGAGATCGAGAGCGGGTTCATTCACCCCGCCGGCCGCGCCTTCGAACGCGGCATCCGTCTGATCCGCGACGACGCGGTGAGCTGGGCCGACGTGCTCCACCATGTGAACACGCGCGACGCCCTGATCGTGGATGCACGCTCGGCGGGCCGGTTTGCAGGGACCGAGCCCGAACCGCGGGAAGGCCTCGCCTCGGGCCATATCCCGGGTTCGGTCTCATTGCCGTTTCAAAGCGTGCTGGACGCCGACGGCAAGCTTCTCAAAGAGGACAAGCTCGCCGCGGTGTTGCCCGATGCGCCGAAAGACCGGCGGGTGATCTCCACCTGCGGCTCCGGCGTCACCGCCGCCATCCTCCACGCCGCCTTCATCTGTGGCGGATTTCGCGATGTGCGCCTGTATGACGGCAGCTGGAGCGAATGGGGCGCAAGGGAGGATCTGCCGGTGGAGCGGTGAGCGCGATGGACGCGCAGCGAACGGGGCTTCCATGGCGCTCAAACCGCGCTAGCTTGGCGGCGAACGCTGTTTACCTGAAAACACCACGCGGGGAGAGACATGGCTGGACTGGAAATTCTCAAAGGGCGCATGAGCGTGCCGGTGATCGCGGCGCCGCTTTTCATCATCTCCAACCCCAAGCTGGTCATCGCCCAGTGCAAGGCCGGGGTGGTGGGCAGCTTCCCGGCGCTGAACGCGCGCCCGCAAAGCCAGCTGGACGAATGGCTCGACGAGATCACGTCTGAACTCGACAGCTATAACGCCGCCAACCCGGACAAACCCGCCGCGCCGTTCGCTGTGAACCAGATCGTGCACCGCTCCAACGACCGGCTGGAGGATGATCTGGCCACCTGCGAGAAATACAAGGTTCCCCTGGTGATCACCTCGCTGGGCGCCCGCGAGGAGCTCAATCAGGCCGTCCACAGCTGGGGCGGCAAGACGCTGCATGACATCATCAACATCAAGTTCGCCCACAAGGCGCTGGAGAAAGGCGCCGACGGCCTGATCCCCGTGTGCGCCGGGGCGGGCGGCCATGCCGGCGAGCTGTCGCCGTTTGCGCTGATGGCTGAGATCCGTGAATTCTTCGACGGTCCGGTGGCGCTGTCGGGGTCCATCTCCACCGGCGGCGGCGTGCTGGCGGCTCAGGCCATGGGCGCCGACTACGCCTATATCGGCTCGGCCTTCATCGCCACCGACGAGGCGCGCGCCAGCGAGGAGTACAAGCAGGGCATCGTGGACGGGCGGGCCGAAGACATCGTCTATTCCAGCCTCTTCACCGGCGTGTCCGGCAACTACCTGAAACGCTCCATCCAGAACGCCGGGCTTGATCCCGACAATCTGCCCGAGAGCGACCCCAGCGCGATGAATTTTGGCTCCGGCGGCGCCGCCAAGGCCTGGAAAGACATCTGGGGTTCCGGCCAGGGCATCGGCTCGATCAAGAAGATCCAGGGCGCCGGCGCCTATGTGCACCAGCTTCAGGCGGAGTACGAGGCGGCGAAGGCGCGGGTGATGGGGTAGGAGAGGGCGGCCGCCATACCAGCCGCGCCGCCTGCACAGCGTTTCATACAATCAGCGCCGTAGATCCCGGTCTCGCCCCCGGCCGTCGCCGGGGATCGAACCGGGACCCGGTTTTCCTCAACTGCTTACGTCCTTACCGGTTCCCGGTTTCATCCCCGGGCGCAGGTCCGGGGGGAAGACCGGGATCCACGAGGTTTGAAGATTTAAACGCCCCGCCACCCCCGCCGCCTGCACAGCGTTTCACACATTCAGCGCCGTAGATCCCGGTCTCGCCCCCGGCCGTCGCCGGGGATCGAACCGGGACTCGATTTTCCTGAACACTTTCACCTTCTCCCCCATGGCGATGGGGAGACGGGGCCTGAACGGCGTTGTAATCCCTGAGAGATCGCCGAAAGCGCCATGGATATCGCCGCCCCGTATCCGCCCCCGCTCAAGTCCGCCCCATACTGGCCCCACTTCGCCGTGACGGAGGGGGCGGTCTGCAGCGTCTTCAGGTCGGGCGGCGGAGGGTGGTGTCCCGAGCAGGCCGGAGGTGACGAGCCGGTCTGTAAAAAGGCGGACGATGCAATTTCCGGAGGACCCGGCAGGGGTAGCGTTGCGAACGGGCCTGGCGCCCAATCGCCCGCGGGAGCAATCCTGACGAGCCTCGGCCGGCGGCGTAGAAATGGTGTAAGTAAGCCGGGCTCATGCCGAAAAATCACCACGAGGCGCGGGGGCTTTATCGGGCTCCCAAAAACCAGTTTTCCATAACGGCCCGGACTTCCCCCGCGCCTCTCCCCCTTTCCATACCCCCGCGGCGATGCGCCGGCGGGGATAAGGGTGCGTAAGGGGGGCTGGGAGGATATACGCCGCCATTTGAAACGCGCCGTCTGTCCCCCTCGCCCGCATTCATGGGGAGGGGGGCGGACACGCGGCGTGTCAGGGGATGGAAGAGGGCCGCCTCTAACCCACCGTCAGCCAGTCCGGCGTCTTGAACGGGACGCCCAGATCGTCGGCGACTTCCTTGTAGGTGATTTCGCCCTCGGCGACGTTCAGGCCGTGGGCCAGGTGAATGTCGTCATTGAGCGCCTTGCGCACGCCCTTGTCGGCCAGGGCGAGGGTGAAGGGCAGGGTGGCGTTGGTGAGCGCCTGGGTGGAGGTGCGCGCCACGGCGCCCGGCATGTTCGCCACGCAATAGTGCACGATCCCGTCCACGATATAGGTGGGGTCCTGGTGGGTGGTGGCTTTCGAGGTTTCAAAGCAGCCGCCCTGGTCGATGGCGATGTCCACCAGAACCGCGCCCTCGTTGAGGATGGAGAGCATCTCGCGGGTCACAAGCTTGGGCGCTGCGGCGCCGGGAATGAGCACCGCGCCGATGACGAGATCGGCGTCGGCCAGCTCGTCGGCGATGGCGCCGGTGGTGGAATAGCGCGTCGTCACCTGACCGCGGAACAGCTGATCGATTTCGGCCAGCTTGGGCAAAGAGCGGTCCATGACGGTGACGTTGGCGCGAAGGCCCACCGCCATCTCGGCGGCGTGGCTGCCGGACACCCCGGCGCCCAGGATCACGACCTTGGCCGGGCGCACGCCCGGAACGCCGCCCATGAGCACGCCGCGGCCGCCGGCCGCCTTGTGCAAAGCGTTGGCGCCCACATGGACGCTGAGGCGCCCGGCGACTTCGGACATGGGACGTAAGAGCGGCAGCCGGCCCGAGGCGTCAGTGACGGTCTCATAGGCGATCGCCGTGCATCCCGATTTGCGCAGGCCCTCCGCCTGCACCGGATCGGGCGCCAGGTGCAGGAAGGTGAACAGCGTCTGGTCCGCGCGCAGCATGGCGGTTTCGCTGGGCTGGGGCTCCTTCACCTTCACGATCAGCTCGGCCTCGCCGAACACCGCCTCCGCGCCGTCCAGAAGCGACGCGCCGGCGTCGGTGTATTCCTCATTGGTGAACCCGGCGCCGAGGCCGGCGTCCTTCTGCACCACCACCTGGTGGCCATGGGCGATCAGCTCACGCGCGCCGTTCGGGGTAAGGCCGACACGGTATTCGTGGTTCTTGATCTCTGTGGGAACGCCGATGCGCATGGAGGATCTCCCGGGGCGGCGCCTGGGCCGCGATCTGGTGCGAATTTGCGCGGAAATTACCTGACGCGGCCCGTATCCAGCAAGCAGGTTTTGAATGGTGGAATATTCTTGCGGTTTAGGGCGAATTTACGCAAAGAATGATCAAATCAATTTGAAAATCATCATCTGCGCGCACGAGTTTCACCATGTCCCGCCTCGATCCCGTCGACGCCGCCATCCTCGCACTGCTCCAGCAGGAGGGGCGGCTGTCCAATTCCGACCTCGCCGACCGGGTCGGGCTGTCGGCCTCGGCCTGCCATCGCCGCGTGAAGGCGCTGGAGGCGGAGGGGGTGATCAGTGGCTACACGGCCCTGTTGAAGGCCGAGCAGGTGGGGCTCGGCCTGACGGTGATCGTTCTGGTGACGCTCGAGAACCAGAAACGCGAAACCATGGAGGCGTTTGAAGCCGCAGTAACCGAAATCGAGCACGTCACGGATTGCTTTCTGACGACGGGGGCGGAGGATTACTTGCTGCGGCTTCAGGTGCGCGACGCCCGCGACTATGAGCGCGTCCACCGCGAGCGACTCTCCGGCCTTCCCGGCGTCGCCCGGCTGGTCTCCAACATCGCCATGCGCACGGTGTTTTCCCGCCGCGCCCTGAGCGTGAGGGGCGCATGATCGTGCTTCTCGCCGGCCTGGGCGCCATGTGCGCTCTGCTGTGCCTGCTTCTGGCGGCGTTCCTGCTGGCTTCGAAGGGGCGGCTGGCGCATGCGAACCGTTATCTGGCCGGATTTCTGGCGCTGACCGCTGTTGATCTGGTCGGGCTGGTTGGATTGCTGGCGCCGGGCGATATGCAGGTCTGGATCGCGTACCGCGCGCCGCTCAGCTTCCTGCAGATGCCGCTGTTCTTCGGCTATATCGTCATGCTCTGTCGGCCTGCAGGCAAAATGAGCTGGCATGTGATCGGGGCGGGCGCTCTGACCGTTATGACGCTCCTCGATATGGTGTTTCGGACAGGTCAGCTTCCGGCCTGGGCGATCCTGGTCCTGCATGTCCAGTTCTATGTCTATCTGGGTCTGTCCGCCTGGACCGTCTTGCGATTTGGCGAACAGCTCAAGACACGCCGGTCGGAGCCTCAGACCGCTCAGTTGCGCTGGATGTGGGCTGTCATAGGGACATCCTTCTTCGCCCATAGCCTGGTGGTCTTGCGCACGCTCTCTGTCTTTGGTGGCTGGCCCGTATCCTTTGGCGGATTACAGCTGACGACCGCCCTCATCGCGCTCGCGATTCTATGCGCGATGACCCTGACGGCGCTGTTGTGGCCCGCCCTCTTCAGACCGCTGGCGCGCGAAGAGGCTACGAGGTCCGAGCCGTCTCTTCGCGAAGCTGACATGGCGGCGCTGGCGCTGAGGCTGGAGTCGTTCATGGCGGAGGGCCGCCCCCATCTTGAACCGGCGCTGACCCTGAAAGCGCTGGCGCGTCGATTGAGCGTGGGAGAGCGAGACCTCTCCGCCGTCCTGAACCATCATGTGGGCCTGCACTTCTTTGACTTCGTCAATCGCTGGCGGATCCGCCACGCGCAGACCCTGATCGTGCAGGATCGCGGGCGCACCCGGACCTTGCTCGATATCGCCTATGCGTCCGGTTTCAACAGCAAGTCCTCGTTCAACACCGCTTTCACGAAGCATGCGGGGCTGACGCCGAGCGCGTTCAGGGCCTCACAGGATTCCGGCTGAAGAATGCGCGTCCGACTTCGCGAAGTCGGACGACGCCCGCCCGGACACGACCGTAGCCCCTCACTGGTCTGAAGCCTGGAGGAGCCCATGAACCTGAAACCCGCAATCCTGTCCGTTGTGATCGGCGCGCTCTGCGCTGCCCCGGCGATCGCTGCTTCTCCCTTGGATGAGGAGGCGGCGCGCGACGCCATGAGGCGGGCCCTGGCGCCCTGGGCGGACGAGGCCGTGGGCCCCGGCGCGATCATCCAGGTCTCTCACGAGGGTGAGCCGATCCTCGTTGAAATGACCGGCTACGCCGATCTGGAGCACGCCGCGCCGATCACCGAGGAAACCCGCTTTCACGTCGCCTCGGTCTCAAAGCAGTTCACCGCCTACGCCGTTGTCCGCCTGGCCAGCGAGGGCCTCATCGATCTCGATGCGTCGATCGCCGCCTATATCCCCGAAGCCGACGTGTATCGCGCCGTGACCGTGCGGGATCTGCTGGCGCATACCCATGGGATCAGAGACGCCATGAGCCTGGTCGGAGCCAGCGGGTTTCGGGCCGAAGATAGGGTCACCAACGCCCATGCGCTGGATCTGATCCTGCGCCAGCAAGCCATGAACGCACCGCCGGGCGAAGCCTTCGCCTACAACAACTCGGGCTTCATCCTGCTGGCTGAAGTGGTCGAACGCGTCTCTGGGCGAACCCTGCCTGCCTATTGCCGGGAGTTGATTTTCGAACCGCTGGGCATGGACGACACGGTTTATGTCGACAGCCTGGCGACGATTATTCCCAACAGGGCTCAGTCCTATGCCTGGACCGGTGAGCAATATGGGCGCGCACCATTCAATTATGCGCTGACCGGATCGACCGGCCTGACCACGACGGGGCGCGATCTGGCGCTCTGGGCGGCCCATCTTGACCGCCTGGCCGAGGTTCAGCCGGCCTTCTACGCCGCACTTCATACCCTCGGCGTTCTCAATGACGGCGCTCGTACGACATACGCCTATGGACAGGAGCGCCGGGTCCACCGGGGCCTCGAGATTTGGAGCCATGGGGGCCGGGACGCGGGCTATCGGGCGTTCCTGCTGCGTGTTCCCGGTGAACGTCTCAGCATTTCGGTGCTCAGCAATGCGGCTGATTTTGATATCGCCAAAACCACCTATGCCGTGCTCGACGCCCTGCTGGAGTCGCGTCTGGCCGCTGACAGCGCCGTCACCACCACGCCGTCGCCGGAACAGCTCGCCGCCTATGAAGGCGATTATGCGCTGTTTCCCGGCCTGATCTTCTCATTGCGGGCCCAGGAGGGAACGCTGGGTTTCGCCGTGCTGGGGCAGGAGGGGTTCACGACGTTGCCGGCCTTGTCCGACCATGAGTTTGAACTCAACCCGGTGACCGATCTGGCGATTGTGTTCGATCCCGAGGTTGACGGGGCGGCCGAGGGATTCGGGTATCGGATCGGCCTGCTGGGCGTGCTGCCGGCGTCGCGGGTCGAACTGGAGCCCTTTGATCCCGCCTCGGTCGAGATAAAGGACTTTGAAGGAACGTTTTACAGCGCCGAGCTGAACGCTGCGTATGATTTCGTTGTCGAGGACGGGCGGCTGTTCGCGCTCCACCCTGCGGTGGGGAGTATCGCGCTGTCGCCTTACCAGAGCGACGTGTTCAACAGCGCGAACAACTATTTCCAGAACGTCGCCTTCATTCGCGACGAGGCTGGACGAGTGACGGGATTTCATCTGTCGGGCGTGCTGATGGTCGACGTGGTGTTTGAACGCCTGCCGTAGGCGGTGGCGGTGTCCGGCGGCGATGGCGCAGATGCGCCATTGCCGCCTGCTCGCTCTAGCGCTACATGCCCGCCCATGACTGAAGAGCGCTATTCCAAGCTGGACATGCTGGGCTCGGACGCGAGAGCGGCCGAGCGCCCTGAAGACGCGCGCCTGGAGCGGGTGGAGAACCCGGCACAGGACGCCGATTACATGATCCGCTTCGCCTGTCCTGAATTCACCTCGATCTGCCCGGTGACCGGCCAGCCCGATTTCGCCCATATCGTGATCGACTATGCGCCGGCGCGCTGGATCGTGGAGAGCAAGTCGCTGAAGCTGTTTTTGCAGAGCTTCAGAAATCACGGCGCCTTCCACGAAGCCTGCACGATGATGATCGGCAAGCGTCTGGTGGACGAGATGCAGCCCAAATGGCTACGTATCGGCGGCTACTGGTATCCGCGCGGCGGCATTCCCATCGACGTGTTCGGCCAGTGGGGTGAAGCGCCCAAAGGCCTGTGGATCCCAGATCAGGGCGTCCAGCCCTATCGCGGCCGGGGTTAGGACTTTCTGACGGAATGAACGGCAAGCCTGTCATTTAGTCAGGTTAACTTGACGGGCGCAGGAGTGTAAGGTAAGCATTACTTATAGTCATGCAAACCTGAAAGGATGCGCCATGACCACAGATGAGAACCTGTCCCGCCGCGAACCTGGAGGCGGATCCATGACCCCCGCCGCCAGACGTTACACCTTCGCCTTCCTGGGATTCATGGGCGCCTATACCGGCATGGTGATCGGCGCGCCGTTCTTGGACCGGGCGTTCGACCTGCCTGATCCGGCGCGCCTGGCCCTGGCTCTGGCGCCGGTGATTCCCGCGCTCTTCGGCCTGCGCGAATTCGTGATCTTTCTGCGCAGCCTGGACGAGGTGCAGACGCGCATCCAGTCGGAGGCGATCCTCATCGCGGCGGGGATCATCGCGTTTTCCGCCTTCGCCTGGGGCTTCGTGGAAAGCTGGATGAACGTGCCGCGGATTTCCCTGATCTGGGTCCTGCCCGCGATGGTGGCGGTGTGGGGGCTCGCTTTGCCCCTGGTTTCAAGGCGCTACCGGTGAAGAACCGCATCCACGTCCTGCGCGCCGAGCGGCGCTGGAGCCAGGCGGCGCTCGGCGAGCGGGTCGGCGTGTCGCGCCAGGCGATCAATGCGGTGGAGACGGGCAAGCACGACCCGTCCCTCTCGCTCGCGTTCAAGATCGCCGAGGTGTTCGAGATGCGGATCGAGGACGTCTTCGATCCGAAGGGCTGACCGCCGGTGATGAACGGCGCGCTCATCTACCCCAACGCCGGGTGAACGCACTGCTCCGCTTGCGTTCACCCGTCCCCTGCAAGTCTCCCTCTCGACAGGCGCGGACCGCCTGCATCAGCAAGAGGAGACTTCACCATGAAACTCAAAATGCTTCTGGCCGCCGGCCTCAGCCTCGCCGCCATCGCCGGGACCGCCTCGGCCGCCGAGGCGCAGCAGCGCAACCGCGTCGACATCAACCAGTCGGGCTATTCCAACGAGATCGGCGGCCGTCAGGTCGGTCACCGCAACCGGCTCTCGCTGGAGCAGCGCGGTTCGCGCCAGTACATCTCCACCTATCAGGACGGCCTGCGCAACGGCGCCACGGTGGCCCAGTACGGCCATGGCAACAGCGCCGCGCTGGACCAGTACGGCCAGCGCAACTCCACCGTGATCGGCCAGGACGGCCGTTACAACAGCGCTTACGCCTACCAGCAGGGCTATCGCAACGAGGCGGGGATCGCCCAGTTCGGGACCGGCCACAGCGCCGTCACCGATCAGTACGGCTCCAATAACGCCGTCGGCGTGATCCAGGCCGGGTCAGGCCAGCGCGCCAATGTGCGCCAGACCGGGTCGGGCAACGTCACTCTGGTGATCCAGGGCAATCACTAGGCCTCGCCGCGCCCCATTCGCCGGGCTCAGGCCCGGCGGATGGGTCAAGGCCGGCGCCCGCCGCCTGATCTTTCATCTGTTCCTCCCGAGAAAGGAGACTGTCATGAAAACCCTGTTCATCACCGCCGCTCTCGCCATCACCGGCCTTGGCGCCGTGGGCGCTGCGGCGTCCGCCGATCCGCCGGGGCGTATTGCGCCGCCGACCCTGGTTTCGCCAACCTTGAGCGGCCATTGCGCCCTGCGCATCGAAGGCGGCGCGCTTGTGGCGCTCGCAGCGCCCTGGAATGCACGCGACTGGAGCCTGTCGGTGCGCGCGCCCGGTCTCACCGCCGATCAGGGCGGTGATTTCTACGGCGATGATCGGCGCATGGAGCGCCTCAGCCGGATTTATCTGGTGGACAGCACGCCGGCGAATTTCCGGCCGGGCGCACGGGTCAATCCCAACGACGTGCTCAGGCGTCCGCTTCGCGCCGAGCTGACGGTCACCGGCCATGACGGACGGACCGTCTGCACAGACAGCCTGCACCTCACTCCTGACCGGGGTCGCGCCGCCATCGGCCGCTCGTTCTAGGCGCCGGCGGTGCGGATCATCGCCGCGTCGAGGGCGTTCAACGCGTCCTCGACGTCGCCGTGAAAACTCATCGCCTCGAGGATTTTCGGATCCGCGAAGCCCGTCTCGACCACATGGCGCAATAATGTCTCAAGCGGCCCCCAGAAGGCGGTGTCGAGGAAAGCCGCCGGCTTGGCGTGGCGGCCCAGCTGGGCGAGCATGACCATGTCGAACACCTCCTCCAGCGTGCCCGCGCCGCCGGGCAGGATGAGGAAGGCGTCGGCCTCCTCCACCATCATCGCCTTGCGCGCGGCCATGGTTGCTGTGATGCGAATCTCCACGCCGTCCTGGCGGCCCTCCACGGGGATGAGGAATTCGGGAATCACGCCGAACACGTCGCCGCCTTCAGCAAGCGCGGCGCGGGCGGTGACCCCCATGAGCCCCGCGGTGGCGCCGCCATAGACCAGGCGCATCCCGGCGCGCGCGATCGCCGCCCCGGCCGCCTGCGCCAGCGCCCCATAGCGCGGCTCGCCGCCTGTCTTTGTACCGCAGAAGACGCAGATACTCCGCATTTTCGCCTCATCGTCAGGTGAGATTGACCGCACAGACACGTTGAAACGCGCCCGACTTCACGCCAGTCTAGGCCCTTCCCGCTTTACGGCGCGAGCCTTGCACGGCGGCGCGCGGTGACGAAACGCAGCCAGGAGACGCCCATGGCCGCCACGCGGTCCTTTCTCATTGCAACGGTTCTGCTCATCGCAGCCGTCGCAGCCGCCGCCGCATTCATCGTGACCCGCCAGGGCGCGCAGGATGCGGATCCCGTTCCAGCGGCTCGCTCTGAGGCCGGTCAGTCCGTCGTGGAGCGCGAAGCCGGAGAGCGCAGCGCGCTCGCTCCGCCCACCTTCGACATTGTCCGCGTCGATCCGCGCGGCACCGCCGTAGTGGCCGGGCGCGGCGCGCCCGGCTCGCGCGTGGTGCTGATGGCCGGCGATCGCGAGCTTTCCTCCGTGGAGGTGGACGGGTCCGGCGAGTGGGTGATGATCATCAACGATCCTCTGCCCACCGGTTCCGCCGAGCTGTCCCTTCTGATGACCACCGCCGAGGGCCAGGAGATTCGGTCCGAACAGGTCGTGGTGGTGGCGGTGCCTGAAAGCCGCGATTCGACGCCCCTGGTGGTCCTGGGCCGTCCGGGCGAGGCCAGCCGCGTCTTGCAGAGCCCGTTCGACGGCGTCTCCACCGGACCGCTGGCGCTTGAGACCGTGGACTATGACGAGAGCGGTTCGGTGATCTTCTCCGGCCGCGCCACGCCGGATATGCGCGTGCGCGTGCTGGCCGACGGCGAACAGATCGGCACGACGGTCGCGGACGCCGACGGCCGATGGTCGCTGGAAGCGGGCGCCGCGTTTGCTCCGGGCGTCTATGACCTTCAGATCGACATGCTGGACGAGGAGGGCCGGGTCACCGCCGTGATCGCCCTGCCGTTTGAACGCGCTAGCGCCGAGCAGGCGCTCACCGCGCGCCAGCAGGGCCGGGTGGTGGTTCAGCCGGGCAACTCGCTCTGGCGTATCGCGCGGCGTCTCTACGGCGACGGGTTTCAATACACGGTGATCTATCAGGCCAATCGCGATCAGATCCGCGATCCAGATCTGATCTATCCCGGCCAGGTCTTCCAGGCGCCCGACGAGAGCGACGCAGGCTGATCGCCTCATGAAGGTGGCGCCGAGGGGCGGCTCGGCTTAAGTAGATTGCAATGAGCCCACCTTCCTACAAAGACGTCCTGGACGGCCCGGCCCCCGAAGGCCGGCTCGACGAAGCCGTATCCCGGCTTTTCGCCATCCTGAAATCACAGGACATGCGCCGCTGGCGCCCGCGCATGGCGATCGCCTTCGCCATCACCCTGATCTCCAAAGGCTTCTCGGTGGCGGCTCCAGTGGCGTTCGGCGAGGGCGTCAACGTCATCTCCAGCGCCGCTAGCGCCGCGAGCGAGGCAGGCGGCGGCGTCGCCGTTGGCACATTCGCCGCCGCGGGCGGGCTCTTGCTCGTCTACGGGCTGTTGCGCTTCGCCTCCACCGGCGCGCCGCAGCTGCGAGACGCCATCTTTGCGCCCGTGACCAATGACGCTCAGCGCCTGACCGCAGTGCAGGGCTTCGCCCATGTCCAGTCGCTGTCGCTGGGCTATCATCAGACAAAGCGCACCGGCGCGGTCAACCGGATCATCGAGCGCGGCGCCACTGCGGTGGATTTCCTGCTGCGCTTTCTGGTGTTCAACATTCTGCCCGCCCTTGTGGAGCTTTTGCTCGCCGCCGGCGTGGCGTTCGTTCTCTATGGCTGGGAGTTCGCCGTCATCATAACGGTGGCCGTGCTCGGCTACGCCGTGATGACCTGGATCATGACCGAATGGCGCGTAAAGCTTCGCCGGCGCATGAACGAGGCGGACACCGATGTGAATGCGCGCGCGGTGGACGCCCTGTCCAATTTTGAAACCGTGAAGGCCTTCGCCGCAGAGGCCCGCGAGGCGGAAAACTACAATGAGGCCAAGTCGCGCTACGCCGACGCCGCCTCTGCGTCCCAGCAGAGCCTCGCGGCGCTGAACGCCGCCCAGGCCGCGATCATGAATGGCGGCCTGCTGGCGGTTGCGCTGGTGGGCGCCTGGAAGGCCGTGAACGGCGAGATGCAGGTGGGCGACATCGCCGCGCTCACCCTTATGCTGATGCAGGTCTATCAGCCGCTTAATATTCTCGGCTGGGCCTACCGCGAAATCAAACAGGCCAGCGTCGATCTCGAACGCCTGTTCCAGACCTTACGCCTGGAGCCGGAAATCGCCGATGCGCCCATGGCCAAGCCCCTCATGGTCAAGGGCGGCGCGGTGCGCTTTGAAGGCGTCAGCTTCGCCCATGACGGGCGGTCGCGCAGCGTCGATCAGGTCAGCTTCGACATACCCCAGGGCGCCTATGTGGGGCTCGCCGGGCCCTCGGGGGCGGGAAAATCCACCCTCCTGCGGCTGCTGTTCCGGTTTTATGACCCCGATCAGGGCCGGGTCCTGATCGACGGTCAGGACATCTCCCAGGTCACTCAGGAAAGCCTGCGCCGCAATCTCGGGCTCGTGCCCCAGGAAGTGGTCCTGTTCAACACCACGCTGCGCCAGAACATTCTCTATGGCCGGCCTGAAGCCGACGACACCGCCCTGTGGGATGCGGTGGAGCGCGCGCGCCTGAAAGACTTTATCGAACAGCTTCCCGACGGGCTTGATACCCGCGTCGGCGAGCGCGGGCTGAAGCTCTCCGGCGGCGAAAAGCAGCGCGTGGGCGTGGCCCGGGCGATCCTGAAGGATCCGCCGATTCTGATTCTCGACGAGGCCACCTCGGCGCTGGATTCCCAGACCGAAGCCGAGGTGCAGGACGCGCTGGCCGAGGCTGCGCGCGGGCGCACCACCATTGCGGTCGCCCACCGCCTGTCCACCATCGCCAAGGCCGACATCATTCTCGTGATGGAGGACGGCAAGCTGACTGAAGCCGGCCCTCATACCCAGCTTCTGGACGCAGACGGGCGCTACGCCGCCATGTGGAAAAAGCAGGGCGAGGCGGCCTAGGTGAGGGCGCGGCCGCCGGACGGCGAGGCGATGCTCCGCGCCATCCTGCGCCATGGACCCGGCCTTCGCCATGGGCCCGGCGCCATGCTAACCCGCCGCCCATGAAAATCAGCTTTGACGAATTTCTCGCCGACCCGGCCGGATTCGACACGGTCATCGACGTGCGCTCGCCCGGCGAGTTCGCCGAGGATCATGTGCCGGGCGCGGTGAACATGCCGGTCCTCTCCGATGAGGAGCGGGCGCGCGTGGGGACGATCTACAAGCAGGTCGATCCCTTCAAGGCGAGGAAGATCGGCGCGGCGCTGGTGGCCAGGAACACCGCCGCTTGGCTGGAGTCCGCGCTTGTCGACAGGGAGGGAGGCTGGCGCCCGCTTGTGTATTGCTGGCGCGGGGGTCAGCGGTCCGGCTCGTTCGCCACGATCCTGAAGGCCATCGGCTGGCGGGTGTCGGTTCTGGACGGCGGGTACAAGAGCTATCGCCGCCGGGTCGTGGCCGATCTCTATGACGGGCGGGTCGATACGCCGGTGATCTTGCTGGACGGCGACACGGGCACGGCGAAGACGGCGCTGCTCGATCTGGTCGCGGCGCGCGGCGTGCAGACGCTGGACCTGGAGGGCGCCGCCAACCATCGTGGCTCGCTGTTCGGCTGGCGCGCGGGCGGACAGCCGGGCCAGAAACTCTTTGAAAGCCGGATATGGCAGGGTTTGCAGCACCTGGACCCGGCCCGCCCGGTTCTGGTGGAGGCGGAAAGCGCCAAGATCGGCCAGCTGCAGGTCCCGCCTGCGCTCTGGGCGGCCATGGAAGCCGCGCCGCGCATGGTCGTGAGCGCGTCCCTTGAGACGCGCGCCGCGTTTCTCGCTGAGGCCTATCGCGACATCACGGACGACCGCGCCCGTCTATTGGACCGTATCGAGGCGCTGAAACCCTTTCAGGGCGGCGTCCGGATCGCGCAGTGGCGGGCCCTGGCCGAGGCGGGTGAAATGGAGACCCTCGCCGCCGGGCTGATGGCCCACCATTACGACCCGGCCTATGCCCGCGAACGCAGCCGCCATGAGCGGCCGGTCCTGGCGCGTCTTGAAGCCTCCCGCCTTGATCAGGACGGGCTGGCGGCGCTGGCGGGCGAGATCCTGGCGGCGCTGGCCTAGCGCGCCCGGATCCGCGCCTGCCCATCGGTGCAGGCCATGACCTCCCCGATCACCCAGACCGGCTCGCCGGCGTCTTTCATCAGGTCCAGGCGCCGTTGCGCGCGCTCCGGCGGCAAAGCGGCCAGAAGCCCGCCCGCCGTCTGAGGATCCAGCAACAGGTCGGTGCGCGGGCCGGTGGGCGCGTCTAGCTCGCCCCTGGTGAGCTGGTTCGCCTCAAACAGGCTGGAGCGCACACCGGCGGCGGCCATCGCTTCGGCGCCGTCGAGCACGGGCAGGGCGTCAAGATCCAGGCTTGCACAGGCGGTTTCGTTGAGGAGGCTGAGCAGATGACCGGCGAGCCCGAACCCGGTGACGTCGGTCATGGTGCGCGCGTCTTCGGCGAGCTGGCGCGCGGCCTCTCCCTGGGATCTCGCCATACTCGCCCAGCAGGCGGCAAGGTCGCGCCCGCCCGCCTGCAGCGCCATTTCCGCCGCCATCAGGACGCCGGTCCCGATGGGCTTTGTGAGGACGAGCACGTCTCCGGCCCGCGCCAGGCCCTGGCGCAGGGCCTGATCGGCGATGCCGGTGACGGAAAAACCAAGCGTGAATTCGGCGCCCGTGGCGGTGTGCCCGCCGACAATATCCGCGCCCTCGGGGCCGAACACCGACTGGGCGCCGGCGAGCACCTCTTTCAGCGTGGCGCTCTGCATCGCCTCGCCCATGGGCGGCAGGGTGAGTTGGACCAGCCCGGACTGAGCCGCGGCGCCGCACGCCCATACATCGCCCAGCGCATGGACTGCGGCGATGCGGGCGAACAGGTAAGGGTCTTCCATGAAGGCGCGCAGATGGTCGGTGGACAACACCTGCACCCGGTCGCCGAAGGTCAGCACAGCCGCATCATCGCCGCGCCCCGCAACCACGTCGGCGCGCTGGGGCGCCGGCAGTCCGGAGAGGCCTTGCAACAGCGGGCCGCGCGCGGTTTTCGCGCCGCATCCGCCGCACAGCGGCCGGCCGCCATGGAGCGCGTCGACGCCGGCGGCGCGCTCACCCTTCAGCGCCGGCTCCTCCATGGGCTTGAACTCCGACAGCGTGTTCATGAAGGCGAGGTCGATACGGTTCTTCAGCGACCACACCGGGGCGCCCGTCAGGCTGACTCCCCACTTGGTCCCCACCGCGGTTTTCGAGCCTGTGGAGATCAGCTTGAGATAATCGCCCTGGGGGTTGAAGGGTTTCGACGGTTCATCGCCCTGCAGCGCCGTGCGGAGATTTTCGTAGAGGACCGGCGCGGCGCGCACTGCATAGACCCCGGCTTTCGGCCGCGGCGCATGGGTGAGGTGGGCGCAATCACCCACTGCGTAGACAGCGGGGCTGGAAATCGATTGAAGCGTGCGGCCCACCTTCACATAGCCGTCTTCCAACGCCAGAGAGGTCCGGCCCGGCCAGTCCCAGGGCGCCGCGCCGGCGGCGGCGATGGTGAACTCGCTTTCGATGGACGTGCCGTCGGCCAGCGAAACAGCGTGCGCGTCGATCTTTTCCAGGCGCGCGCCCGTATGAACCCGCACCCCGGCGTCCTTTAGCGCGCGTTTCACCGCCCGGCGCGCTGAGGGGCTGAGGTCGGTGAGGATGTCGTCGCGCGCTTCGATGAGGCTCACTTCAAAGCCGTTGGGGTGGGACTGCGACAGGCGGTGCGCGCACGCCAGAGCCAGCTCGGTTCCGCCCGCCCCGGCGCCGATGACGGCGACCCGGGGCCTGGCGTTGCGGGTCTCCAGCCGGGCAAGGAAGGCGTCCCAGCGATCGGCGAAACGATCCAGCGGCTTGGCCGACGTGGCGAATTCGGCCGCGCCCTCCACATCGGGCACGGCGCCCCTCACACCGATATCCAGGCTGGCGACGTCAAAGCGCACCGGCTCACGCCCTTCAAGGCGGATCAGGCCTGCTTCAGGGTCGATCCCGCAGGCGCGGTCCAGAATCAGGCGCGCGCCGGCGTGGCGGGCCAGGCGCACCAGATCAATCTCCAGCGCGCCGCGGGCGTAGTGGCCCGCCACATAGCCGGGCAGCATGCCGGTATAGGCGGTCACCGGCGATGGATCGATCAGGGTCAGGCGCGCGCCTGCGAGCGGCTTCATGCCCCAGCGCTTGAGCACAAGAGCGTGGGCGTGGCCGCCGCCGATCAGGACAAGGTCGCGGGTGAGCGGCGTGGGAAGGCGCATGTGGGCTCGGGCTTTCGTCGCAAGAGTGCGGGCGCAGATGGCGCTGTCAGGGTCCGGCCAGGCACGAACGAAGGGCCGGGCTCCTGCAGTGCATCAACAAGCCAAGCGCTGAAAGCTTTCCATATCGAGTCCGGATGCGCCAGTGACGCTTGGAGCGTCTGATGGCCGGAAATGAAGGAGAGGCCGTCGTGGAAAGGTGAATGGCTCCCCGGGCCGGACTCGAACCAGCGACAAGCGGATTAACAGTCCGCTGCTCTACCAACTGAGCTACCGGGGAACACCCCATCCACGATGGAGGCACGGTCTTTAGCAACGCTTTTTGGCGGGCGCAAGCGCCGTGCTGCGCGCCTCGTCAGCCGAGTGCAGCACGGCTTTACGGCGGTCAAAAAAAATCGGGAGCGCGAACGCTCCCGAAAAGGCATTGGGTGGATGGTGGGGTGTCTTCGAGGGAAGACATGTAAACAAATACTGAGTCGGCGGTTAACAATCGCCTAACGTTAACGCGGGTTTTCGAAAAAGTTTTCCAAACCTGAATCCCCGCGCACGGACGCCCGTTCGCCCGGGTGTCGCGCTATCGTCCCGGATATGCTATGCTTTTTGAAACAAAGCTAGAGGAGACCGCCATGGCTGAGCGCAGCGCATCTTATGATGAATTCTGGCCCTTTTATCTGCGCGAACATGCCGAGCCCTTCACGCGCTACCTGCATTACGCCGGCACCGTGATCGGAACGTCGATCCTGCTGGGCGCCGTCGCCACGCAGACCTGGTGGGCGATGCTGCTCTGGCCGCTCTGCGGATACGGCTTCGCGTGGGTGAGTCACGCCTTTGTGGAGAAGAACAAGCCGGCCACTTTCACCCACCCGCTCTGGTCGCTGATCAGTGATTACCGGATGACGTTCCTGGCGTTCACCGGTCAGCTCAAGGGCGAGCTTGAAAAGGCCGGCGTGCTCGGCCATCCGAACGCCCGGGCGGCTGAATAAGCTGGTGGCTTCAAATCTCGAACGCGAAACGCCCGGACCAGGCGGTCCGGGCGTTTTCATGTCAGATGCGCGAAAGAGCTCTGGAGGCGCCACCCGGAATCGAACCGGGGTGCAAGGATTTGCAGTCCTCTGCGTCACCACTCCGCCATGGCGCCGTTCAGAGCGAGGGGGGATGCTTACCCAAACCGACCGCTCGCCGCAACGGGCTTTGCGCTGCGAATCTCAGCGGATGAGCCGATTATTCACGCCCGCGCGGCGCCGCACGCCTTGCCGCACCGCGACCGGCGGGGATATAAGCCGGGCGTCAAACAGATAAGAGGTCAGCGTCCGCGCCATGTACGATTACGCCAAGGCCCGCCTGGCGATGGTGAACAGCCAGATCCGCCCCTCCGACGTCACCGATCACCGCATCCAGGACGCCATGGGGTCGATACCGCGTGAGCTTTTCCTGCCCAAATCCCAGCTCTCCAAGGCCTACGCCGACGCCGAAGTGGCGTTGAGCGAGACCCGCGCCATGCTGCGCCCTCGCGAGTTCGCCAAGCTGGTGCACGCCGCCAGGGTGAAGCCGACCGACGTGGTGCTCGATATCGCGTGCGGGCGCGGGTATTCCAGCGCGGTGCTGTCGCGCCTTGCCGAGACGGTCATCGGACTTGAGGACGCGCAGAGCAAGCTGGCCGGCAAGACCGGCGACCGCCTGTCGAAAGTTGGCGCGGACAATGCGGTGGTCATCGAGGGCGATCTGGCCGCCGGCGTGCCGGGCCAGGGGCCTTTTGACGTGATCTTCGTGAACGGCGCCGTGTCCGCTCCGGCGCCGGCCTGGCTTGACCAGCTGGCCGAGAACGGACGCCTCGCCGTGATCGAGCGCGAGGGCGTGATCGGCCGGGCGATGATCTACACCAAGACCGGAGGCCATGTGGGCGAGCGCGCCGTGTTCGACGCCGCGCCGCCCTTCCTTCCGGGGTTCGAGCCGGAGACCGGTTTCGTCTTCTAAACCGGGCCTCGAACACCGATCAGGCCCAACGGGAGAAGTGAAAAGTGAACACCGTTCACTTTCCTTTTGTTGCGTGCGCGTGCATATGTGGGGG
Organism: Apolloniradiicaulis salifontis; assembly: GCF_053756655.1. Lineage (NCBI taxonomy): Bacteria > Pseudomonadati > Pseudomonadota > Alphaproteobacteria > Maricaulales > Maricaulaceae > Apolloniradiicaulis > Apolloniradiicaulis salifontis. The sequence continues at coordinate 1,974,661 of NZ_CM132387.1, read as the reverse complement.
CGGGTTAGCGCCCAGGGGTCGTATCGGCCAAGGCGGAAGGGACGTTTTTATGAAATATCGGCTCGTTATCGGCGCCGCGCTGGCGTTCACCGCGCTTGGTTCCGCATCGGCCCAGACGCTGGAAGAAACCTTGAGCGCGGCCTACGCGTCAAACCCCACGCTGGCGGCGCAGCGCGCCCGGCTGGAGCAGACCGAGGAAGGGTATTTTCAGGCTCGCGCCGGTCGGCTGCCGACCCTGTCGGCGAGCGCTTCGGCGTCAGAGCAGGAAACCTGGGGCGGAGCGGCGCAGTTCCAGCAGGATCCCGAAGGCTCCGCCACCTATGGGCTCACCGCAAGTCAGGCGATCTATCGCGGCGGACGCATTTCGGGGTCGATAGACGCGGCCCTCGCCCGCATCCTTGCGGGCCGCGAGCAGCTGCGCGCCACCGAGCAGACGATCTTCATCTCCGCCATCTCCGCCCATTCCGACGTGGTGCGTGACGTCTCTGTCGTGTCGATCCGCTCCAATAACGTGGAGGTGCTCGCCGAGCAGCTTCGCGCGGCCCGCGACCGGTTCGAGGTGGGGGAGATCACCCGCACCGACGTGGCTCAGGCCGAGGCCCGCCTGTCCGGCGCCCGCGCCCAGCTGTCCGCTGCTCAGGCCGCACTTGCGGCGTCGCGCGCCGCCTATCTGCGCGTCACCGGCATCGAGTCGGTGGAGCCGGCCGATCCCGAGGCCGCGCCGATCGTTCCGGAGGATTACGCCGAGGCGGTCGATGTGGCGATCTCCAACAATCCCGACCTCCTGGCCGCCCAATACGCTGAACGCGCCGCCGAACAGGGCGTGCGCGTGGCGCGCGGCGCACTGTTGCCGGAGGTGAGCCTCAGCGCCTCGGCGAGCGAAAGCCGCATGTCGGACTTCACAGGCCAGGCGCGCGGCTCGGCCAGTGTCCGCGCCCAGGTTTCGGTGCCGATCTTCACCGGCGGGCTCAACCGCTCGCGGGTGCGCGAAGCGCGCTCGGCCGCCGATGAGTCCCGGCTTCAGGGCCTCGCTGTGCGCCGCCAGGTGGTGGAAGGCGTCTCCAACGCCTGGAATAATTATCTAGCCGCGCTCGCCGTGATCACCTCCAGCCGGGAGGCCGTGCGCGCCAACGAGATCGCCTTTGAAGGTGTGGAGCAGGAGGCGTTCGTGGGCCTTCGAACGACGCTGGACGTTCTCAACGCCGAGCAGGAATTGTTGAACTCCCGCCTGGAGTTGGTCAGGGCCGAGCGCGATCTCACCGTGGCGAGCTATGGTTTGATGCAGGCCATGGGCCTTTTGCACACCGGCCGGCTCGCCTTGCCGGTGGAGACCTATGATCCCCAGGCCGAGTTTGAGGCCGCGCGCGGTCTCAACTTCGACTTAACGCCCTGGGATTAAGACCGGTCCTTACGACAGGTGAACGCTGGACTTTGGTTCCCGTGCGCGCCTAACCTTGGTTAACCCGTTAGCCCCTCGACGGATGAAGGATCACCATGGCTCAGGAAAACGCCGAACAGGAACCGACGATGGAGGAGATCCTCGCCTCCATCCGGCGGATCATCAACGAAGACGAAGACGAAAAGCCGGCTGAAGCGGCCGCGCCCGAACCTCAACCCGAGCCGGAAGCCGCAGCGCCGGAGCCCGAGCCGGAGCCCGAGCCCGAAGCCGAGCCGGAGCCAGCGTTCGAAGCCGAGCCGATGGACGAGCCTGATGAGGACGACGTTCTGGAATTGACCGACCGGGTCGAGGAAGAACCCCAGCCTGTGAGCGAGCCGGTGTCCCCAGCCGACGATCTGATGATCCTCGACCGCGAGGACGAGGCGCCCGAACCCGAGCCGGCGCCGGTTCCCCAGCCTGCGGTCGAGGAAGAGGACAACCTTGTTGACGACGCGCCCGCCAGCGCCGCGTCCGGCATGTTCGCCGCCCTTTCGGAAAACCTGCGTGTTTCTTCCGATCAGGGCCAGACGCTTGAAGGCATCGTGCGCGAGCTGCTTCGCCCCATGCTCAAGCAGTGGCTGGACGACAACCTTCCCACGATTGTGGAAGAGAAGGTCCAGGCCGAGATCGAGCGTATCGCACGCCGCCGCCGCTAGGCGCGCCTTGTGATGTAAAGGCCCATGAAGCGGGCGCCGGAGCGGATCCGGCGCTCGTTTTCATGTCAGGGTCTGGTTCTTTGCTCAGGAGGGATGAATGCGCGATCTCGAAACGGCCTGGAGCGAGGTGAAGCCCTGGCTTGAAGGGCTGGAAGAGCGGCGCAAGCACGCCGTGCGCCGCTTCATCTGGGCGATCCCGCTCGCCATCGGTGCGGCGGTCGCCGGGGCCGTTGCGGTTTCGGTTTTCGGATTCCCGACGATGCTGGCCGCCTTCGGAGCGGTGGCGCTGGCTGGCGCGATCATGACGTTCGGCGCCAAGGAGATGCGCGCGCTTTCAGCCGAGGTGAAGGGCGGACTCAACACCCGGATCGCAGAGGCGTTCGGGCTGCGCTACGAGCCTGACCCGTTCAGTGCGCCGCGTTTTGAGGCGTTTCGCCAGCACGGCCTGATCCCCAATTCGGACCGCAGAAACTTTGAAGACCATTTCGCGGGCGAAGCCCATGGCGCCGAGTTCGAGCTCTACGAGGCGCACCTGAAACAGCGCCGCCGTTCCAAGAACCGCACCTATTACGTGACGGTGTTTCGCGGCGTGCTGATTCGCATCGCCTTTCCGCGCACGGTGGAGGGGGTGACGCTCATCACCCGCGACAAGGGGGTGTTCAACGCGCTTGAAAGCTTCGCCAACAAGACGTTCGGCAAGGCCGGGCGAAAGCTGGACCGCATCGGGCTCGTAGATCCCAAGTTCGAGAAGCTTTTCGAGGTCTATGGCACCGACCAGGTCATGGCGCGCTATCTTCTGACGCCGACCTTCATGGAGCGCCTGCTGGAGCTTGAAAAGCTCTTGTCGGGCAAGAACTCACGCGCCGTGTTCGACGAGGCGCTGGCGCCGGAGAGCGGACGCGGCGAGCTGCTTATCGCCGCCGAGACCGGCAATAATTTCGAGCCGGGCACCCTGTTCAAGCCCCTGACGGACCGCGCCCGCGTTGAGACGCTCCATGCCGAGATCAAGCTCATCGACGACATCATCGCGACGCTGCTGAAGCCGGCCGATTTTCGCGACAGCGAGGCCGGCGCAAACGCCTAACGCTTGGCCAGCTCCTTCATCGCCCGGTCCACCCCGTCGATCGTCAGCGAGAACATGCGTTCCGGGCCGATGATCTCGCGGATCAGCTGCACCGAATAGGTGTGCGGCCACCAGGTCTCCGGCGTCGGATTGAGCCAGATCGTATGGGGATAGGTCTCGGTGATGCGCCGCAGCCAGGCGCCGCCCGCTTCCTCGTTCCAGTGCTCCACCGAGCCGCCGGGATGGGTGATTTCGGTGGGCGACATGGCGGCGTCACCCACAATCACAACCTTGTAATCGCTGGGGTATTTATGCAGCACGTCCATTAGCGGCGTGGTCTCGCTCATGCGCCTCTTGTTTGATTTCCAAACCGCCTCGTAGGGGCAGTTATGGAAGTAGAAATATTCCAGATTCTTGAACACCGAGGCCGCAGCCGAGAAAAGGCGTTCGGTCAGGTCGATATAGGGGTCCATTGATCCGCCTACATCGAAGAATACCAGCACCTTGACTGCGTTACGCCGTTCGGGGCGCATCTTCACGTCCAGATAGCCGTGGCGGGCGGTGGAGGTGATCGTGTCGTCGAGGTCCAGCTCCTCGGCGGCGCCCTCGCGGGCAAACCGGCGCAGGCGGCGCAGGGCGACTTTCAGATTGCGCGTGCCCAGCTCGCGGTCCTGGTCGTAATCTTTGAAGCGGCGGGTCTCCCAGACCTTCACCGCCTGCTTGTTCTTCGACTTGCCGCCGATTCGCACGCCGGCCGGATTCCAGCCTGAATGGCCGTAGGGGCTGGTCCCGCCGGTGCCGATCCACTTGCTGCCGCCCTCATGGCGCTCGGTCTGTTCGGCCAGGCGCTGTTTCAGCGTCTCCATGAGCTGGTCGAAGTCCATACCCTGGATCTCGGCCATCTCGTCCTCGCTCAAATGGCGCTGCAACTCGGCGCGCAGCCAGTCCTCGGGGATCTCCTCGGCCTTGAACAGGTCGCCCAGCGCCTCCACCCCTTCGAAGAAATGGGCGAAGACTTTGTCGAAGCGATCAAAATTGCGCTCGTCCTTGACCAGCGTCGCGCGGCTCACCGCATAGAAGCTGTCAATGTCCTGATCGATCGCGCCCTTCTCCAGCGCTTCGAGCAGGGTGAGATATTCGCGCGTGGACACCGGAATCTTCGCCGCGCGAAGATTGGTGAAGAAGCGATGGAAGAGTGCGTTGGCCATGGCTCCAACCTAGCGCTTGTGCGCCCCTGCGACAAACCGGCGACCCCATGCAAAACACCCGCGTAGAAGCGCGGGCATTGGCCAGCTCACCAGTGTCCTGTGCCGGGGGCGCCCTTGACCGGACCCTTGATTCGCGGCGTCACCCAGCCGGCGTAAAGCCCGCCCGGCTGAGGCGCCGCGCGCATCCCGTCGATCCACGCCTCGTCCACCACAGCGGGATGAAAGGCGATCCAGCCGGCGATTCGCGAATAGCCCAGGTCCAGATCGTCCAGCGGGTGGGGGTAGGCGAAAGCGGCGCGCTGCGCGGTGCTCCCGCCGGCGATGACGTCGAAATAGATCGCTTCACCCTTCCACTCGCACAGGCTGGTTCCGGCGGCGCGTTTGAGATGATCCATCGCCACGTCGGCGGGCGGGATATAGGGGACCGCCGCACTCGCGGTTTCGCACATCTCCAGCGCGCCGGTCGTGTCGGCGATGGTGACGCCGCGGTGGCGCACCATGACGCGGCCCGGCGCCGGGCGCAGCACCGGCGGTCTTGGATAATCCCAGACGCTTTCCTCGCCCACGCCGACCGGCTCGGGCGTCACCTCGGGAGGGCGCGGACCCCAGCCGTCGCGGTGGGGCGCCAGACGCTTCAGCAGCGCGCGATTGCGCTCCGCGTTCACCTAGCCGCCTTCGCGCCGGTTCATGAACGCCAGGCGCTCGAACAGCTGCACGTCCTGCTCGTTCTTCAAAAGGGCGCCGTGCATGGGCGGGATGAGTTTGCGCGGGTCACGCTCGCGCAGGACTTTCGGGTCGATGTCTTCGGCCAGGAGAAGCTTCAGCCAATCCAGCAGCTCGGACGTGGAGGGCTTCTTCTTCAGGCCGGGAACCGAGCGCAGCTCAAAGAACATGTTGAGCGCTTCGGAGAGGAGCCGGCCCTTCAGGTCGGGGAAGTGCACCTCGACGATCTTCTCCATGGTCTCCTCGTCGGGAAACGCGATGAAGTGGAAGAAGCATCGGCGCAGGAAGGCGTCGGGCAATTCCTTCTCATTGTTGGAGGTGATGATCACGATGGGCCGGACTTCGGCGCGCACCGTCTCGCCGGTCTCGTAGACATGGAACTCCATCCGGTCGAGTTCCTGCAGGAGATCGTTGGGAAACTCGATATCGGCCTTGTCGATCTCGTCGATCAAGAGGACCGGGCGCTGGGGCGCGTCGAACGCCTCCCACATCTTGCCCTTGCGGATATAGTTCTTCACGTCGTGGACGCGGTCATCGCCCAGCTGACTGTCGCGCAGGCGCGCCACCGCGTCGTACTCGTAAAGACCCTGGCGGGCCTTGGTGGTGGACTTGATATGCCACTCCAGAAGCGGCGCGCCGGTGGCGGCGGCGACCTGGCGAGCAAGCTCGGTCTTGCCGGTGCCCGGCTCGCCCTTCACCAGGAGCGGGCGCTCCAGGATCATGGCGGCGTTCACCGCGGAGGCGAGCTCTTCTGTGGCGATGTAGGATTTGGTTCCGTCAAAGCGCATGGCGGTCCCTTGCTGAACTGATGCGGGTCGCAGAGTCGTATTAAGACTAGAGCGCGCAAGCCCTACCGCCTAGGGGCGCTGTTCACCCGCCCCGGTCATAAAAGCGTCCTCAGCCCGTCACGCCGCTCCGCGCGCCCGCGTCGAAGCGCGCTCACGCAGGGCCCCGGCGATGCGCCCGATCGGGTCGGCCCAGTCGCGGAAGCGCTCCGGTGCGAACACCGTGGAGCCCGGCGCCCAGGGATGGCGATCGGTTCCGAAACTGGTCCACTGGCGCTTTGCCGGCGACAGCAGGAAGCTTTCCCCGCCGCAGGCGCCGGTCATGGCCAGGGAGGCGTTGTGCTGGCCCACGCTGATATCCATCAAGGATCCCAGCGCGCCGACGCCCTCCAGATCATTCATCAGATCCAGCCCGTCTATGGTGTGGATGGTGACGCCGTACTCTTTCGCACACAGCGCCAGCTCGGTGTCCACGTCGCCGTATTGGAGCGAGACGAACGTGCAGCCGGGCGTCTCCAGCACCGGGCGCCACATCTCGAAGGGTGAGAAATATTTGGTGCGGTTGCCCTTCATCAGCTTGGACTTCCAGCAAAAGCCGACGCGAAGCCCGGGCGGGAGGGCGTCCACCTTTTCTTTCAACGCAGAGAGCGTCTCGTCGGCGGGACGCAGATACGCACCAAGTTCAGGAAAGCTTTCAGGGGTTGGACGCAAGGCGCGCTGGATCGAGCTTAAGGGCCCCCAGAGATCGGGCTTGAATGCGGTCTCCGCGTCCAGCACAGAGCGGATCTGCCGGCCTTCCTTGAAGACGGTCGCGTGCCGCCCGATGAAGGCGAGCCTTGGAAAGCTGCGCTTGAACAGCTCGATCAGGCGACGCTCGCAAACCAGGCCCACCGCGCCGTCCGGGCCCACTGCGTCTATGGCTTCTTCAAGGGCGGTGGTGTGCATGATTTCGTCGCCAAGGCCCTGTTCGCCAACCAGCAGGAGGCGCTTGCCCTGGATGGAGTCCAGCTCTTCTCCCGACCAGTAGGGCGCGGTGACATTGAAATGGACGCAGTTCTTGTAGAGCGGAGAGAGGCGGGCCTCGTAGCGCGTCCAGCCCTCTTTCAACTCACCCACCGACAGAAGCGCCAACGACAGGCCGTGATCCATGGTGGCCTTATCCACCGGCGTCGGGTCCAGGCTGAGGGCCTTGCGAAAATGGGTGATGGCGCTCTCCACATCGCCGGTGAGGTCCTGACAGAATGCCAGATTGTGGTGGGCGCGCGCAAAGTCAGGCTGAATCCGCAGGGCCTCCTGATAGAAGGTCATGGCCTGCAAAGGATCGCCGCTTTCCAGCAATGTGGTGCCCAGCGAATTCCACAGTTCGGGATTGTCCGGCCAGCCATAGATCGCGGCGCGCAGAAGCTCGATGGAATCGGCGAATTTTTGCTGGTCGCGCAACAGGCCGGCCAGGTTGGACACGCCCGCCAGCGAACCGGGCTCCATCTGATTGTGCAGGCGCAGGAACTTTTCGGCCGCATCCAGCATGTCGAGCTTCCAGGCGATCATGCCCAGATTGAGATAGAGCTCCGAATTATTGGGCTCGAGGGCGTAGGCCTTCTGATAAAAGCTCAGCGCCGTAGACAGCCGCCCAAGCCGCTCCATGGTGAGCGCCATGGCCTGGTGAGCCAGGGCGAAATCGGGCGAAAGCTCGATCGCCTTCAGGCAAAGCTGGGCCGCCTTCGCGGTGGCGGCGGGACCGTCGTCCATGGTCTTTACGGCTCGGCGTACAAATCCCAGCGCTTTGGGATTCAGTTTTTTCGACGCCGTACTCTTGGCGTCCAGCGCTGCGGCGAGCGCTTTTCCGGCGCCGGTGCGCTCGCGCTCCACTTGACGTTTGGCGTCCTCGCGGCCTGCGGCGAGTTCGGCGTCCAGATCAAAGCCGGCGGCCATGGCGGCTCCTTTGAAGGCTTGGGAGACATAGTTGACTCCATGGCGGGCCGCTTCGATTAAGGTTTCGCTAACGAACCGCACACAGGCCTGCGGCGCGGGCCCGTCGCGAAACGCTTTGTTCACCCTGAGCTGAAAAGACTAGGGTCGAAGAACAGCGAATCTGCTGTACGTCACCGTGCCTGGAGGGGCTCCGCATGCCGCTGAAGCTGTCACTGAAGCCCGGCGAAAAATTCGTGCTCAACGGCGCGGTCGTGGAGAATGGCGACCGGCGCGCCACGCTGATCCTGCAGAACAAGGCCAGCGTTTTGCGCGAAAAGGACATCATGCAGGAGCATGAGGCCGATACGCCGGCCAAACGCATCTATCTGCCGGTCATGATGATGTATCTGTCCGCCTCCAGCCAGGACGGGCTCTATGACGAGTTCGTCATGCGCATGACCGAGTTCATGGGAGCGATCTCCAATCCCGATGCGCTGTCAGACTGCGTCGCGGTGAGCCGAGAGGTGATGTCGGGCGAGTATTACAAAGCGCTTTTGAGATGTCGCAAAATCATCGCCTATGAGGCGGAACGCCTTGGCGGCGCCCAGGGCGGGAAAGCCGGCGGCGAGGGCTGAAACCAATGTCCTATCAGGCCTACCAGACCGCGTCCGCGCGCACCGAAGATCCGCGCTCGACCGAGTACCGTCTCATGGGCCAGGTGACCCGGGCCCTGATGGAGGTCAAGGAGGCGGCGCCCACCGAGATTCGCAAGCGCGCCGCAGCCCTGGACTGGAACCGCCGGGTCTGGACCGCGTTCGCCGCCGATTGCGCCAGCCCCGACAACCGGCTGCCGAACAATCTGCGCGCCTCGATCATTTCGCTGTCCATCTTTATCTCCAAGGAGACCAGCAGCGCCATGCGCGGCGCCGGCGACATCGACGTGCTCATCGATATCAACCGCACCATCATGCAGGGCCTGGCCCCCAAGGCCGCCGCCTGACGGTCTCGCCGGCTTCATCAGTGTGAAAAGCGCCGCGCCGGCTTTCGGCGCGGCGCTTTTCGTTTTGCGCCAGGCTGGATCGCCAGCCGGGTGCGGTGGGCGGGGTCTGCCCACCGGCCATTCTTGCCGGGGCGAACGCTCCACGCCTTGCGAGCGGGTCGGGGCCGCCATGAGGCAAGTCATTCTTTTATCATGAGGATTGAGTTCGGCGCTGGGGCCCATCCCGGCACGGGCCTTGCGGGTGCGTGTACGGGACAAAAGGTCCGCCGGCCGAGAACGGCCGTTCGCTTCCAGAATGGAGGAACCCCACAATGACAAATTCGGTGAACACCAACGCCGGAGCGATGATCGCGCTCCAGAACCTGAACAAGTCCAATATGGAGCTGCGTGAAGTGCAGAACCGTATCAATACCGGCCTCGAGGTCGCAGGCGCGAAGGACAATGGCGGCTTGTTCGCCATCGCCCAGCGCATGCGTAGCCAGGTGGCCGGCTATGGCGTTGTTCAGCAATCCCTGGACCGCGGCGACGCGACGCTCGACGTCGCGCTCGCCGGGGGTGAAGCGATCTCGGATCTGCTTATCGAGATGAAGGAAAAGGCGCTCGCCGCTGCGGACGCATCGCTGGATACGGCCAGCCGTTCGGCCCTGAACGAAGACTTCACGGCCCTGCGCGACCAGATCGCAACGATTGTCAGCAACGCCGAGTTCAACGGCCTGAACCTCATCGACGGATCGACCTCGGCTTTCGTGGCCCTGGCCAACCAGGACGGCTCGAACACGCTCACCGTACCGGCGGAGGACTTGTCCCTCTCCGGCACCATCGTGACCGTGACCGCGACCGCCTCGTTCGCCACCGCGACCCAGGCCGATGCGATCGCTTCGCAGATCGGGGTCTCACTGGACAATGTGAACGAGGCGCTCGCGCGCCTTGGCACGAAGTCCAAGGCTATCGAGATCCATTCCACCTTCGTCACCAAACTCTCCGATTCACTGGAGAAGGGGATCGGCAATCTCGTGGACGCGGACATGGCCAAGGAGTCCGCCCGGCTTCAGTCGCTGCAGGTCAAGCAGCAGCTGGGGATTCAGGCGCTCTCCATCGCCAACTCCGCACCGCAGAGCGTGCTGTCCTTCTTCCGCGGATAAGAGGCCGAGCCGGAGCCGCCTCATGGGCGGCTCCGGTTTCTTTTTGTGTCCGGCCGCACTTAAGGTTTTGCTAACCAAATCATTGATCCGACTGAATTTTTACACCGCGTTTACCGGCAGATTGTGCCGACGCGGCAAATATTGCCGAGCTAAGAGGCGTCAATCCGGCAGATTTTGCCGGGCAAGGGGGTGGTCGGCGCCATCATCGTTTCCGGATAGCCGATATATTTCATAATTTTAGGCCCTTCTTCTTGAGTGGATCCTGAAACTGGCCCCGCCCTTGCTGTTGCTTCTGTGGGTCAGAAGACCTGTCGCGCAAAAAGCGCGTCTCCAACGTAGAAACGTCAAGGAGCCAAGAAATGGCGACGATCAATACGAATCCGGGGGCGATGATCGCCCTCCAGAACCTGAACAAGACCAATTCAGAGCTGCAGACTGTCCAGCAGCGCATCAATACCGGTCTTGCTGTCAGCTCCGCCAAGGACAATGGCGGCGTCTACGCCATCGCCCAGTCGATGCGCGCGGACGTGGGCGGCTACAAGGCCGTCTCCCAGTCCCTCGACCTGGCCCAGTCCACCGTGGATGTGGCCCTGGCTGCGGGCGAAGCGATCTCCGATCTGATGATTGAAATGAAGGAGAAGGCGCTCGCTGCGTCTGATGCTTCGCTCGATACGGCTTCGCGCAACGCGCTGAACGAAGACTTCACCGCGCTCCGCGATCAGATCGGCACGATTGTCCAGAACGCCGAATTCAACGGCGCCAATCTGATCTCCAACGGCGCCGCGGACATCACGGCTCTGGCCAATTCCAACGGGTCCAATGTGATCACGATCGGCGCGGAAGACCTGTCTCTGACGGGCACCACGCTGACCATCAGCGCCGGCACCTCGATCGCCACCCAGACCAACGCTGCGGCTGCGGCCACAGCGATCGAGACCTCGCTGAACAACCTGAACTCCTCGCTTGCGCGTCTGGGTACGGGTTCCAAGGCGCTGGAGGTTCACAAGACCTTCGTGGGCAAGCTGTCGGATGCGCTCGAAAAAGGCATCGGCAATCTGGTCGACGCGGATCTCGCCAAGGAAAGCGCACGGCTTCAGTCGCTGCAGGTCAAGCAGCAGCTGGGCATTCAGGCGCTCTCGATCGCGAACTCCGCGCCGAGCTCGATCCTTGGTTACTTCCGGTAATCGAGACTGACGATTCTCCGGGGCCGGCGTAGAACGCGTCGGCTCCGGCGAACGCGTGCAAAACGCACGTGAAACCAACCGTAGAAACGGATCATTGAAGGAGCCAAGAAATGGCGACGATCAACACCAACCCGGGCGCGATGATCGCCCTCCAGAACCTGAACAAGACCAATTCGGAGCTGCAGACTGTCCAGCAGCGCATCAATACCGGTCTTGCTGTCAGCTCCGCCAAAGACAACGGCGGCGTCTACGCCATCGCCCAGTCGATGCGCGCGGACGTGGGCGGCTACAAGGCCGTCAACCAGTCCCTCGACCTGGCTTCGTCCACCGTGGACGTGGCCCTGGCCGCCGGTGAAGCGATCTCCGACCTGCTGGTCGAGATGAAGGAGAAGGCCCTTGCCGGCTCTGACTCCTCGCTCGACACCGCGTCGCGGAGTGCTCTGAACGAAGACTTCAAGGCGCTGCGTGATCAGATCAGCACCATCGTCTCGAACGCCGAATTCAACGGCGCCAACCTGATCGACGGGTCGCAGACCGCCGGCATTTCGGCCCTGGCCAACGCCGACGGCTCGAACACGCTCGACATCGACGACGAGAACTTCAGCCTTGGCGGGTCCATCGTGACCGTCGCGGCGACGGCCTCGTTCGGCACCGCTGCAGCCGCCTCTACGGCCGCCGCTGCGATCGAGACGTCCCTGGATAACCTGAACTCGTCGCTCGCGCGTCTGGGTACGGGCTCCAAGTCGCTCGAAGTGCACAAGACCTTCGTGGGCAAATTGTCGGATGCGCTCGAAAAAGGCATCGGCAATCTGGTCGACGCGGATCTGGCGAAAGAAAGCGCCCGTCTTCAGTCGCTGCAGGTCAAGCAGCAGCTGGGTATCCAGGCGCTCTCGATCGCGAACTCCGCGCCGAGCACGATCCTCGGTTACTTCCGGTAATCGATAGGGAAGAGCGGCCGGGGCGTTCTGTGGGGTTCCTCCCGGCCGTTCAACCTATTGCCCATGATGTATTCGCAATGAAAGGAGGCGCCGGACGCGGCGAAAGCGTCTTGCGATGAGGCAAGATGGATATTTCAAAACTTATGTCGGGCAGCGCGATCGCCCGTTCCGCCATGATGGCGGAAGATGAGATCGTGGTTCGCAAGCTCAAACCCGCCCCGCCGGCGAAGCCGGAAGCCGTGGACCAGAGCGAAGACGCGGCGAAAGAAGACGAACGGGCTGTGGTTGAGCGCATCGAGGCGATGCGGGCCGACATCAACGCCAACTCCCGCTCGCGCCTGCAGATTGATCGCGAAGGCGACGCGGGGCGCTTCGTCTACCGCATTCTTGATCCTGACACCGGCGAGACCATGCGCCAGTGGCCGCCTAAGAAATATCTCGAGCTTGTCGCCTATCTGCGTGATCAGCAGGGCGGTCTGGTGAACGAGCGCGCCTGAGCGACCCGGCAAAAAGCGACCGGTTCACAGGCAAGAATTAACCATGCGCACCCCCGTCGCGGCGACGCCCGGCGGGGCATTTTGTTTTTAGGTATATGAAATAAATAAGAGAACTCCCGTGGCCCCGTGTTGGCCCGCAGGTTGCTCCTGTCACTGGCGAATGCCGCCGAATGCGGCGCGGCCAGCCACGCGGGAGAATTCCAATGACGCTGAGCGTCCACACCAACACCTCGGCGATGATCGCCCTTCAGAACCTGAACAAGACCAACACGTCGCTCGCGGATGTGCAGCAGCGCATCAATACGGGCCTGAAAGTCTCCGGCGCGAAGGACAACTCCTCGATCTTTGCGGTGGCGCAAGGCATGCGTTCGGATATCGGGGCGCTTGGCTCTGTGGAATCCTCGCTGGACCGCGCGGTGTCGATCGGCGACGTGGCCATCGCGGCGGGTGAAAGCATCTCCGATCTTCTCATCGAGATGCGCGAAAAGGCGACCGCGGCGATGGACCCGTCCATCGACACCTTCTCGCGTCAGGCCTTCGATAGCGATTTTCGGTCGCTGATGGAGCAGGTCTCGGTGATCATCGACAACGCCGAGTTCGACGGCGCGAACCTGCTCAACGGCACGCTGACCAACGGGATCGCCTTCCTGGCCGACGCCGACGCAACCCGCACCGTGACGCTGGGCGCACAGAACATGTCGCTGGCTGCAACGCCAGGCGCCAACGCCATCTTCACCATTCCTTCCGGGACGAGCCTCGGCTCGGCCTCGCTCGCCGGCGTGGCGGTCTCCCAGATCCAGGCGACGCTGGACAATGTCAATCAGGCGCTGGCCAATCTGGGCTCGGACCTGAAGAAGATGGAGGCTCACCGCACCTTCGTCGGCAAGCTGATGGATAGCTTGACCGAAGGGGTCGGCAATCTGGTTGACGCCGACATGGCCAAGGAGAGCGCGCGGTTGCAGGCGCTGCAGGTCAAGCAGCAGCTGGGCGTTCAGGCGCTCTCCATCGCCAACTCCGAGCCGCAGATCATCCTGTCCCTGTTCGGCCGTTAGACGCCGCGCCTCCCACGCGCAAAAATTCGCCCGGCGTGTACGCGCCGGGCGTTTTCTTTTGCGCTATCCGCGCCCCAGCGCCCGCCATCCGATATCGGTGCGGTGAACGCCTTCCGGCCAGTCGATCTTCCCGACGCCGTCATAGGCGCTTGTGATCGCCTGCTGCAGCGTGTCGCCCACGGCGGTGACGGTGAGCACGCGCCCGCCTTGCGCGGTCCACCAGCCGTCCTCGTTGACGCTGGTGCCGGCGTGAAAGACCGTCACGCCCTCCACCTCGCCGGCTTCCTTCACACCCTTGATCACCGAGCCTTTTTCATAGGCGCCCGGATAGCCGGAGGTGGCCATCACAATGGTGGCCGCTGGCTTTGCAGCGGCGAGATCCGGCAGCAGGCGGGCAAAATCAGCCTGGGGCATGCCGCCGGTGGCGCACGCCAGCAGGGCCGGCACGATGTCATCGTTGAGCGAGGCCATCAGCACCTGGCATTCAGGATCGCCGAAGCGTACGTTGAACTCGACGACCTTGGGCCCGTCCGGAGTGACCATCACGCCGATATAAAGCACGCCCTTATAGGGGTGGCCGGCGTCTCGAAGCCCGTCGATCATCGGCTTTGCGATGGTCTCGTCGACCTCCTGCATCAGCGCCGCACTCATCACCGGGGCGGGGCAATAGGCGCCCATGCCGCCGGTGTTCGGGCCTTCATCGCCGTCCAGAAGGCGTTTGTGATCCTGGCAGGCGGGCAGGGTGAGGCGGTTGGTCCCGTCGGTGAGCACGAAGATGCTCGCTTCTTCGCCCGGCATGAATTCCTCGATCACCAGCTCCGCGCCCGCATCACCAAACTTGCCGCCGAGCATGGCTTCGGCCTCGGCCTGCGCCTCCTCCAGCGTCTGCACGATGACCACGCCCTTGCCGGCGGCCAGCCCGTCGGCCTTGAGCACGTAGGGTGCGGGCAGGGCGGCCAGGAAGGCCTTGGCCTCGCCGGCGTCGGTGAAGCGGCCATATCCGGCGGTGGGCACGTTGAACGTCGCCATCAAATCCTTGGCGAAGCCCTTGCTGGCTTCCAGCTGGGCGGGTTCCCGGTCAGGGCCGAACACGTCAAAGCCGCGCGCGCGCAGCCGGTCAGAGAGGCCGCCGGCCAGAGGCGCTTCGGGGCCGATGACGATCAGGTCCGGCTCCAGCTGCAGGGCGAGCGCCTGCAATCCGTCCACATCGTCGGCCGCCACGTCGAAGCAGGGTCCGATCTTGTCCAGCGCCGCCGACCCGGGCGCGGACCAGACAATGTCCACCAGAGGGCTCTGCGCGATCTTCCAGGCCAGCGCATGTTCGCGACCGCCTGAGCCGACGATGAGGATGTTCATGGCGCGCTCCGTTTTCGTTAGCGCGCTGAATGGCGGGCGCAGGGCGAAAGGTCAACGGGTCAGGACGCGCGGCGCGCGCGCCGTTGCGGCCGGCTTGGTACACCCGCCGCGATGGCTCAGCGGCGAATCCGTATTAGGTTGGGCGTATGACCGACGCGCCCGTTTCCAACATGCCCGAATATACCGTCTCCGAGCTGTCCGGCGCCCTGAAGCGCACGGTGGAGGACGCCTACGGCCATGTGCGCGTGCGCGGTGAGCTGGGCCGGGTGATTCGGGCCAAATCCGGCCATCTCTATCTCGACCTCAAAGATGAGCGCGCGAGCCTGGACGGCGTGATGTGGAAGGGCATGGCCGGCGTTTTGAACTTCCGGCCCGAAGAGGGGCTGGAGGTGATCGCCGAGGGCCGGCTCTCCACTTTCCCCGGCCGCTCCAAATACCAGATGATCATCGAGCGTCTGGAGCCCGCCGGAGAGGGCGCGCTCATGGCGCTTCTGGAGGCGCGCAAGAAGCAGCTCGCTTCCGAAGGCCTGTTTGCGGAAGAACGCAAACGGCCTCTGCCCTTCCTGCCCCGTGTGATCGGAGTGGTGACCTCGCCCACCGGCGCGGTGATCCGCGACATACTTCACCGCCTGGAGGACCGATTTCCGGTCCATGTCCTGCTCTGGCCGGTGCTCGTGCAGGGGGAGAAGGCCGCCGATCAGATCACAGCGGCCATCAAGGGCTTCAACGCGCTGCCCGAGGACGGGCCGGTCCCGATCCCCGATGTTCTCATCGTGGCGCGTGGTGGCGGCTCGGTGGAAGATCTGTGGTGCTTTAACGAGGAGAGCGTCGTGCGCGCCGCGGCCGCCTCGCGCATTCCGCTGATCTCGGCTGTAGGCCACGAGACAGACACCACGCTCATCGACTACGCCTCGGACCGGCGCGCGCCGACGCCCACGGGCGCCGCCGAGATCGCCGTGCCTGTGCGCCGTGAGCTCGCCGAGCGCATCGCCCAGGTGCAGCTGCGCCTGGCCGGCGCCCTGCAGCGCGGCGTCGACCGCAAGGCGGCGGACCTCAAAAGCGCCGCCCGGGCCCTGCCGCGCCCGGAAATGCTGATCAGCGACGCCCGCCAACGCATGGATTATGCGGCTGGGCGCCTTGAGGGCGCGGGCCGCACGCTGGTTCAGGCCCGCAAAAGCCGCTTCGAGGCGGTGGCGGCGGGCCTTCGCCCCAATGCGCTGCGCCGTGACATCGCCGAAAAGCAGCGCCGCTTCGCCCAGAGCGCCGAGCGGCTGGCGCCGGTCTATGCGCGCTCGCTGTCACAGTATGAAAGAACGCTTGTGAGCCTTGGCGCGCGCCTTGAGTCGCTGAGCCATAAATCAGTGCTGGCGCGCGGCTTTGCGCTGGTGACCGGCGCAGACGGAAATCTCGTGCGCGCCGCATCGGCGCTGCAGGATGGCCAGGCGGTGACGCTGGGCTTCGCCGACGGCGAGCGGGCGGCTCGCATTGGAGAGGGTGCAGCCGCTTCGCCGGGCACCTCTGCTGGCGCTCCTGCTCGCGCCTCGACATCCGAAAATCCGGGGCCGGCCAAGCGCCGGCCGGCGAAGCCGAAAGCCCCGCCGGGGCAGGGCTCGCTCTTCTAATACGTCCCCGACACTATCTGCGAGGCCGTTTGCGAGGCTCGGGCTTGCCCTCGTTCTTGTCCTCGCCCGTCTCGCGGCGCGGTTCCCTAGCGCCGTCCTCAGGGTCCATGTTGGCCAGAAGGTCACGCCAGCGCCAGCCGCCGTCACGGCGCGCGCTCTCGGGGTCGGGCTTGCGGCGCGCCTCGCCCTGGCGCTCGGCGTCGGCCAGATCCAGCGGCTCGTCGGGATCATCGGTCGCCGGGTCCTTGAGCTCGAAGGGTTCGGGCTCCTCCGGCTGCGCGCGCGCAGAGCGGCGCGACGGCGCAGGCTTCGACTCGCTACGCGGTTCCGGTCTCGCTTCGGACTTTGGTTCCGGCCGATCTTCAGAGCGGGCTTCGGATCTGGCGCCACGGCGGCCGGTGAGGGGGTCGGGCACTTCATTGATCGCCAGATCGATGGGTTTGCGCCCTGAGGAGACGCCGCCCATGCGCAGGATGAAGTCGGAAAGCAGCTCGTAATTCTGGCGGATGCGCGCCTGGAACTGGGAGTCGATCTCGCGCGCCTGATCGCTGGCCTCGGCGGCGGTTTCGTTGAGGCGGGCCAGCCCGTCCTCCAGCATGCGCTCCATGGCGTGGACGCTCTCGCGCGCATTTTTCGGAGCCGCGTCCATCTTCTCGCGCAAGCCCTCCAGCGCAGCCTCCATGGCGCGGCCTTCCTCTCGGGCGGCCGTCAGCGTATCGGCGAGCCGGCGCTTGACCGCGGCGGAGGCGTCTTCGGCGGCGCGCGCCGCGCGTTCGGTGAGGTCTTCAGCTTCGCGAAGGCGCGCCTGGAAGGCTTCGTCGGAGCGCCGGGCGGCTTCAAATCCGGCTTCGCTGACGCGCTCCAGGGCCGCTTCGGCGTCGCCGGCCTGCTTGCCCAGAGACTCCCCGGCCTTCTCGGCCGCTTCGCGGGCGGCCCTGGCTGCGGCTTGCAGACGTTCCAGCGCGGCTTCCTGGGCTTTCGCGGCGGTTTCGCTCTGACCGGCGATCTCGCTGGACAGGCTCTCGGCGCGCTCCAGCGCTTCGCTCACCGCAGCCTCGAAGACTTCGCCGGCGCGGCGCGCGGCGCTCTTGAGCGTTTCTGCGCCGTCGGCGGCGGTCCGGCTCATGGTCTCCAGCTCGGCCTTGTGGAAATCCAGCGCGGCGGCGATCTTCTCCTGCTCCTTGCGCAGGGTCTCGCTGGCGTCTCCCAGGCGGTCCTTGTGCTTGAGATAGGCCGCTTCGAGCCCTTCGGTGCGCTCCTTCAGCCGGTCCGAGAAATCGCGCAGCTCGGTGGCGCGCGCGTCCAGTGCCAACGCCACGCGGTCGCCGCTGTCCTCAGCCGATTTTCCAGCGCCTTCAAGGCGTTGTGCGGCGGCGCGGATCATCTTGTCGCCGTCATGGGCGCGCGACTCGGCGAGCTCTGCTGCGGCGGCGACCATTTTCGACTGATCCTGGATCGCGGCGGCGATGAGCGCGGCCTTGTCGTCCAGGGTCTCGGAGACTTCCGACAGCTTCTCACGTTCGCCCCGAAGGGACTTGACCAGGCTGTCGGCCTTTTCCTTGGCGCGGCCCGAACTGTCTTCCAGGCTGTCGGCGTGGTGGGCGATCACCTCTTCCATGGCGGCAAGGCGCGCCAGAGCGCTTTCCACCGCGGAGTTGACCCGGTCCACCTGCATGGTGATCGCATCGGCCAGGCGCGCCGCGTCTTCGTCGGCGTGGCGGGCCGGGCTGGCGAGGCGCGCCACCGCCGCATCCAGGCGCCGGGCGCGGGCGCCGGCGCGGGCGACCTCGCGGCCCAGAAGGCCAGCGACCATGAAGAGAAGCGCCGGTGCGACGGCGAAGATCGATACGCCGGCGATCTGAGCCGGAGTAAGGCTGGCCAGATCCATATAACCGGCCAGGTATGCGCCGGCGCCGCCCATCCACAACAGCCCGAAAGCGAGGCCGGAGAAGGCGATCCAGCCTCCGCCTCCGCCTCCACCGCCGTGGCCGGGGTCTTCGCCGGGTTCAGACCGCATTGGCGCGCGCGCCTTGCGTTCGGTCAGGGCGCCGCCCTGGGGCGTATCGAACCCGGTCTCGCCGCGATCCTCAGCGGCCTCGGACCAGTGTTCATCGCGTTCGGAGGCATCTTTCGCGGCCATGGCGGCTCGTCGTCTCCCAGCCGCGTCTGACGCGCAGCTTCATCCACACAGGGGCCCAGACTGACGTGAGTCGCAGCGGGCGCGACGCCGGTCAGGGGCGATTTCCTGTTGTACGTGTGAATTGCGCGAAATTAAAGCGCGGGCATCCGAAGTGCGCGGCGATCGGCCTCGCAATTATCGATTCTCTGCAGACCCGGCAGGGCCGATTCGCCAGTTTCCAGCTCGGCTGTCTCAACGATGGCGGCGGGCTGGAAGCGCACCGGATTGCACTCTTCCTCACGCTCATAGCCGAACCCGATCAGCGAAAGCGCTGCTGCGGCGACCAGATGAAGAAGATCAATCAGGATATGCATGAGTTCCAGCTACGCCCGGGAGACGCCGGGAGCAAGAAAAACCGGCTCCGGTGAACATGAAACCTTGGTAATAAAACCCCGCGGCGCCCCCCGTGAAGGCTTGCAATGCCTGTTGATCGCGGCGAACTTTAAACCCGTGGGTCACGCTTTGGGGGGCGAAATGAGCGCAACAGTGCCGAAGACAGAAGCGCAGAGCGCGGCGAGCGCCGGGTCCGGCCGGGCGCCGGTGGCGTCAGGCGACCGCTATGAGAGCCTGGACGTCCTGCGCGGCGTGGCCGTGCTCGGCATCGCGATGGTCAATGTGCAGGCCTTCATGATGTATTACGGCGCGCTCAGCTATCCGCCGGCCCACATGGACGCGACCGGGGCGAATGCGTCCGCCTGGTTCTTCACCCACGTCTTTTTCGAGCAGAAATTCGTCACCCTGTTCTCCGCCCTGTTCGGAGCCGGGATCGTGCTGATGGTGGGTGAGGCCGCCGACGCGTCGCGCAAGCTCCATTTTTCGCGCATGCGCTGGCTGCTGCTCATCGGTCTGATCCACGGCTTCGTGTTCTGGTTCGGCGATATTCTGACACCCTACGCCCTGGTCGGCTTGATCGCGGTCGCCTTCCGCAAGATGGGAGTCGTCAAATTGCTGGTCTGGGGCGTGCTGCTGGTGCTGCTCACCAACGCGCTCATCGTCGCCAGTCTCTGGGCCACGAGCGCCCTGCCGGGCGGGCTTGATCCGGCGCCGTTCAGTACGGTCCCGGACGCTGAAACGCTGGCCATGTTCACCGGCACCTACCAGGCGGGTTTTATCGAAAGCCGGATTTATAACGCGATCGGCAACGCTGTGGCGCTCTTGAGCCAGCTGACGCTGTTCGGTCCGCGCATCCTGGGCATGATGCTCATCGGCATGGCGCTTTTCAAAAGCGGCTTTTTGCTGGCCCGCTGGAGCCCTGTCGCCTACGGCGCGATCACGGTGGTCTGCCTGGGCTCGGGCCTTCCCGGGCTTTGGATAGCGACCGCGCCCGCCGCCGCTAACGGGTTTCCGGCCGAAACGCTATGGGTGCACGGCTCGGTAAACGCCTTCCTCAGTCTCGTGGTGGCGTTTGGTTACGCAAGCCTTGTCATGCTGATCTGCAAGGCGCCCTGGCTGAAGCTTGTGCGCCTGCCATTCGCCGCCGCGGGCCGCATGGCCTTCACCAACTACCTCACCCAGACCTTCGTCATGGTCGCGCTCGCCACCGGCGTGTTCGGACCGGCGCTGTGGGGCGAGATCGAGCGGGTGCAGCAGGTGCAGCTGGTGATCGTGATCTGGGTCGTCCAGCTCATCATCTCGCCGATCTGGCTTTCGGTCTTCCGGTTTGGTCCCTTTGAATGGCTTTGGCGTTCGCTGAGTTATGGAAAGGCCCAGCCTTTCCTGAAAGGCGCCACGACGACCGGGCCAGCCTGACATGGCGGGCGGCGTGGTGAGGGCCGGCGATCTGATCGCCGTCTACGGGCTATTGCGTGCGGGCCAGTCCGGATTTGCGCAATTCGGCCTGGCACATGCATTCCGGGACGCCGGCCCCTGCGTGCTGAAGGGCGAGCTCTGGGATCTGGGCCGCTATCCCGGCCTTGTGGACGGCGAGGGCCGGGTGCTGGGCGAATTGTTTGAAGTCATGGACCCGTCCGTCATGGCCAGGCTGGACGTGTTCGAGGACTACTGGCCCGGCGATCCGGCCCGCTCTCGCTATGAGCGGCGCAAGGTCCAGCTTGCCGAACCGGACCGCGAGGCCTGGGTCTATGTCTGGATTCTGGGCCTGAACGACGCCCGGCGCATCGAAAGCGGCGACTGGCTGAACCGCTAGGCTTTGGGCGCATCCGGCTGGTTTTCCGGCGCAGCGCGTTCGAACGGCGGCAGGGCGCGCGCGGCGGCGTCGGCGGCCACCAGGCGCGGATAGGCGGCCAGATCCACGCCGAACCGGCGGGCGTTATACATCTGCGGCAGAAGATAGACTTCCGCCAGCGTCGGCCCGTCGCCGAACAGGAAGCCGCTCCCGCCGCCGGCCGTTTCGCCAGCCCCCTGCGCTGAGACCTCCGCGAGCTGCTCCAGCGCGTCAAACCCGGTGGTGATCCAGTGGCGCGCCCAGGCGGTGGCGCCCTCCTGATCGGCGCCGTAGTCGGCCTTCACCTTCTTCAGCACGCGCAAATTCTGGATCGGGTGAATGTCGCAGCCGATGGCCGCTGCAAACGCGCGCACCCGCGCCCGCGCCGCCGGATCTGACGGCAGGAGCGGCTTGTCGGGAAACACCTCCTCCAGCCATTCGAGAATCGCCGGGCTCTGGGTGAGAATCACGCCGTCGGCCTCAAGCGCCGGTACGAGGCCTTGAGGATTGCGGGCGAGATAGTCGGGACGCGATTGCTCGCCTTCAACCAGGTTCACCGGCACGAAATCATAGTCCAGGCCCTTCCAGTTCAGCGCCAGACGCACGCGATAGGTGGTGCCGGAGCGAAAATAGCCGTGCAAAACCAGCTTCATGGTGGGTCTCCCTGTACCGTCGACGCTCTTCGGGGGTGAATTTAGTTGCAAATGATACTATCTTACTTCAGCAACGATGCGCGCGCGGCCCGGCGAACTCAAGCCCCCGCGCGACCACGCCGAAATCAAGGAGCGCGATCATGGCCGATCTGTTCGAGAACCCGCTGGGCACCGACGGTTTCGAATTCGTCGAATTCACAAGCCCGGAACCGCAAAAGCTGGAAGAGCTGTTCAAGCTCCTCGGCTTCACGCCGGTCGCAAAGCACAAATCGAAGGACATCACCCGCTTCAAGCAGGGCGACATCAATTTCCTGGTCAATCGCGAGACCGAAGGCCAGGCGGCCGAATTCCGCGCCATTCACGGCCCCAGCGCCAACGCCATGGCGTTTCGCGTCAAGGACGCGAAAGTGGCCTATAAAGACGCTCTGGAGCGCGGCGCCGAACCCTTCCCGGGAGGGCTGTGGACCGACGCCGTGCCGGCCATCAAGGGCATTGGCGGCTCTGCGCTGTATCTCGTCGACACGTACGGCGATGACGACATCTACGCCGACGAGTTTGAACCCACCGGCGAAGTGGACGAGGGCGGCGCCGGGCTGGAAGTGCTCGATCACCTGACCCACAACGTACTCAACGGCAATATGGACACCTGGGCGGGCTTTTATGAGCGCGTCTTCAATTTCCGTGAAATCCGTTATTTCGACATCAAGGGCCAGCACACCGGCCTTTTGTCGCGCGCCATGACCGGCCCCTGCGGCAAGCTGAAGATTCCGCTGAACGAAAGCTCGGACGACCAGTCGCAGATCAGCGAATACCTGCGCGAATACAATGGCGAGGGCATTCAGCACATCGCGCTCACGACGCCGGACATCTACGCCACCATCGAACAGCTGCGCGACGCCGGCGTCGAGTTCCAGTCCACCCCGCTCACCTATTACGAGCTCGTGGACGAGCGCGTGCCGGGCCATGGCGAGGATCTGGAGCGGCTGAAGAAGAACTCCATCCTGGTGGACGGCGATCCGGAAAACGGCGACGGCCTGCTGCTGCAGATCTTCACCACCACCAATATCGGCCCGATCTTCTTCGAGATCATTCAGCGCAAGGGCAATGAGGGCTTCGGCGAGGGCAATTTCAAAGCCCTGTTCGAATCCATCGAACTCGACCAGATCCGCCGCGGCGTGATCAAGACCGACGCGGCCGAGTAGGCCTTGGCCGGCGCCGGTTCCGGAAATGATCAGGCAGGCGCCGTCGCCTCCCTGCGCCTGCCGTCCTACCTGCCCTACCGGCTAAGCGTCGCGTCCAACAAGGCGTCGAGCCTCATCGCCCGCGCCTATCAGGCCAAGTTCGGGCTCTCCATCTGGGACTGGCGGGTGATTGCGGTGCTGGGCGAGGGGCGTGCGCTCACCGCCCAGGCGGTGTGCGAAGCCACCGCCATGGACAAGGTGACGGTGAGTCGCGCCATCCGCGCCCTGGACGAGCGCGGCCTCGTCCAGCGCAAACCCAATCCCGGCGACAAGCGCGCCAGCGATGTGACGCTGACCCCGGCGGGCGCCGAGGTCTACGGCGAAGTCGCCCCGCTGGCGCTGCGCTACGAGCGGGCGCTGCTGGAGACCTTCTCCGATGCGGAGCGCGATCAGCTCATGGCGCTTCTTGAAAAGCTTGAAGCGCGGCTGGACCAGGGCGGGTTCGAGTAGGGCGCGCGGCGTCCCCCGGCCCGCCTGCGGCATTTCTGCCCTTTCTGTTGCGCGGGGCGCCGGCGATCCCAAATCTGCTAGTGTAAGTTTGATGTCCTGATGGAGAGCCGACCAATGAGCCGTAACCCTGAAGACTCCCTCGAGCTGCGCCGCGCCCCGAAAGGTCTTGGCGACCGCTTTGCGCTGGGCCTGGTGCGGTTCATGCGCGTGTTCGCCGATCTGTTCTTCACGAGCCGCTATGGCCACCGGGCCGTGGTTCTGGAGACCGTCGCGGCGGTGCCCGGGATGGTGGGCGGATTGTTGCAGCACCTGAAAAGCCTGCGCCATATCCGCGACGATCAGGGCTGGATCCGCGAACTGCTGGATGAGGCCGAAAACGAGCGCATGCACCTGATGACGTTCGTGGAAATCGCCAAGCCGAGCCCGTTCGAGCGCGGCCTCGTGATGATCGCCCAGGCGATCTTCTACAACGCATATTTCTTCCTCTACCTCTTCGCGCCTCGCACCGCGCACCGGTTTGTGGGCTATCTCGAGGAAGAGGCCGTGGTGAGCTATACGCGCTATCTCGAGGCGATCGATTCCGGCAAGATGGAGAATGTCCCGGCGCCGAAAATCGCCCGCGATTACTGGGATCTGCCAGCCGATGCGCGCCTGCGCGACGTGGTGTTGAAGGTCCGCGCGGACGAGGCCAAGCACCGCGACGTCAATCACCGCTTCGCCGACACGCTGACCGGCTCGCGCGACAGCCGGGACGAACCCAGGGCGGCCAACGCCGACGCATAGCCGGACGCGCCGGCGCGTGAGCGCCGGCGCCCCGTCCCTGTCATGCGCCCGTCACGCCGGCTTGTTACCCCTCAATGCGACAGCGTCGCAAAGGGGCCCGCCATGATCGTCCGTTTTCTCACTGCATCCGCCATCGCAATCGTCACCGCCGCGCCGGTCCTGGCGCAGGCCTGGTACGGCCAGCCCGAAGTCATGCGCGACGGGGGCGGCGGAGAGATGATCTCCGGCGTCGTGTTTGAGGACTCAAACCGCGACAGCCGGCTTGGCGAAGGCGAAACGGGCGTCGCCGGCGTTCTGGTCTCCAACGGGCGCGACATCGTGCGCACCGGCGAGGACGGCCGCTACGAAATCGCCGTGCGCGACGACATGGATCTCTCGATCGTGCAGCCGTCGGGCTGGCGCGTGCCCACCGACGCGCGGCTGGTTCCCCAGTTCTCCTACACCCACAAGCCCGGCGGCACGGGCTATGAGATGCGCTATGGCGGCCTGCCCGACACCGGCGCGGCGCCGGCGGCGGTGAATTTCCCGATCATCCGCGAGGGCGCGGCTGGAAGCGACTTCACCTGCGCCATTGTCGGCGACAGCCAGACCTATTCCAATCAGGAGGTGAGCTGGCTGCGCGACGGCGTGATCGCCGACATGCTCGACGCCGATCTGGGCCTTGATGACTGCGCCCTCTATGTGGGCGACGTGGTGGGCGATGATCTGGGCCTGCTGGACCGCATCCTGGAAGTCGGCGCCATGGCCGGCGCGCCGCAATGGCTTGTCCACGGCAATCACGATTACGATTTCGACGCGCGCACCGACGAGGATTCCGCCGATAGCTGGCGGCGCATCTACGGTCCGAACTATTACGCCTTCGAGATGGGCGAAGCGCTCTTCGTGGTGCTCGACAACGTGGTCTATCCCTGCACCGCTGAAGACGCCGCCGCAGGCCATGATTTCTGCAGCGATCCGGACCGCCCCACCTATAACGGCCGCGTCACCGAAACGCAGCTTGAGTGGCTGGAAGCGCTGATCAACGAGACCCCGGAAGACCGGCTGATCGTTCTCGCCCACCATATCCCGTTCGTCAGTTTTGTGGACGCCGGCTCCAACAAGCATCAGACCGATGCGCTGGACCGCATTCACGCCATGGTCCAGGGCCGCGAGGCGCTGTCGCTCTCCGGCCATACCCACACGATCGAAAACCACGCGCCGGGCCAGATCTTCGAAGGCTGGGCGCAGAACACCGGGGCCGGGCCGCTGCCCTTCCGCCACATCATCGCCGGCGCCGCTTCGGGCGCCTGGTTCCAGGGCGATTTCAACATTGACGGCAATCCCATGGCGCTGCAGCGCATGGGCGCGCCCAACGGCTATCTGCACATGGAGTTCAGCGGGACCGACTATACCGAACGCTATGCCGGTCAGCGAATCGACCGCGCGCGGGGTCAGTGGGTGGGCGTTTCCACTCCGGATTTTCGCAGCTGGTACAGCGCGATCATGGACTGGCGCGCCGAGGACTATGACACGCGCGATCCGCTGCCGCCCTTCACCCTCAACGACCTGCCCGACACCTCGATCCTGACGCCGGAAGAGCTCGCCGGCGGGGCTTTCGTCACCGCCAATGTCTGGGCCGGTTCGGCCGAGACTCAGGTCACCGCGACCTTGCCCGGCGGCCAGGTTCTGGAGATGACGCGCACCCAGGCCGGCGAGGGCGAGGCGCCGCGGATCGGGGCCGACTATGCCGATCCGTTCGCCACCGAGCGCCAGCTCACCGTGGGGCGCTACGCCTATGAAAGCCGGTCGGGCGATCCCCAGGCGCAAGGCTTTGAACTGTATCAGGGGTCGACCTTCGGCCCTGCCGCGCCCCAGCCCCAGGGCTCCATCGCCGACCGCAACATGCATTTGTGGACCGCGCGCCTGCCCGAAGACCTTCCCGCGGGGGTCCATGCCATCACGGTGACCTCCACCGACCGCAACGGGATCGTGTTCGAGGACCAGTTGATCGTGGAGGTGCGCGACGAACGCCCGCCGCGCTATTTCCGCGAAGAGCTTTGGGACTGACCGGAGCCGCACGGCCGCGACTGTGTTATGATGGGAGCGTTACCAATTTAGGGAGAGAATGATGCGTTTCACCGCTCTGCTCGCCACCGCCGCCTTCGCCGCGCCCGCCGCCGCGCAGGATTTCTCGTCAGATCCCGGCGACGGCCGGATCCTCATCGAGGAATGGACCGTTCCCTATGAAGAGAGCCGGCCGCGCGACCCCTATACCATCGACGGGGATACGGTCTGGTTCGTCGGCCAGCGCAGCGACTATCTCGCCGCCTTCGACACCGGCTCGGGCGAGCTTCGCCGCATCGATCTGCCTGAGGGCGCCGGCCCGCATAACGTGATCGTCGCCGAGGACGGCACGCCGTACTACGCCGGAAATCGCGACGCCCATATCGGCCGCGTGGACCCGTCGAGCGGCGAGATAGACCGCATCGACATGCCGGACGGCCATCCCCGCGATCCGCACACGCTAACCTTCGACGCGAACGGCGATATCTGGTTCACCGGGCAGGGCGCCAACACGGTGAGCTTTCTCGATGTGTCCGAGGACACGGTGGAGACGATCGAGGTTCCGACCTCGAGCGCGCGCCCCTACGGCATCAAGGTTGCGTCTGACGGGACCGTTTGGGTCGTGCTCCTGGGAGTCAACAAACTCGTCGAGATCGACCCGGAGACCATGACGCTCACCGAGCACGAGATCCCGCGCACCGAGGCCCGGCCGCGCCGCATGGCGCTGACGTCCGACGGGCGGATCTGGTACGTGGACTATGCTGGCGGCTATATCGGCGCATTCGATCCGGAGACCGAAACGTTTGAAGAGTGGCGCGCGCCTTCGGGGGCGGACAGCGCGCCCTACGCCATGGCCGTCGACGGCCAGGACCGGCTCTGGTTCGTCGAAACCGGCCCGCAGCCGAACGTCCTCGTCGGCTTCGACCCGTCCACTGAAGCGTTTTTCTCCAGCACACCCGTGCCGTCCGAAGGCGGAACTGTGCGTCACATGCAGTATTACGCCCCGGACGGCGTCATCTGGTTCGGCGCCGACACCAACACGATCGGCCGCGCTGTGGTGGAGCCCTGAGGCTGCACGGCGCTTAGGGGCGGGTCCAAGCGGATCGACGCGTAAAACATCGCTCCCTTCGATGGAACTGGAGCCGCGTCGAACCGCTAACCCGATGTCCGCTCTCGCTTGAAAAAGCCTAGCCCGTCACCCGCAGGCGCAGATACAAAACCCGCCCCCGCGCGTCGTGGACCTTGGTGTCGTAACCCAGAGGCGTCCTGACGAAAGGCGCCTCCTCGTCGAAGACATTGAGCGCGCCCAGCGTCGCCTCCACTGGACTTCCCGCAACATCGCCGCGCCAGCCCGCCTGCAGATCGAAAACGCTCCAGGCGTCGATTTCGGCGCCGGCGTTTTCGTCGTCGTCATAGGCCGAGATATGGCGGACCTGGGCGCGGGCGGTGAGGGGGCCGTTCATCCAGTCGGCGTAGGCTGTGGCGCGAAGCTCGGGCAGGGAGCGGGCGAAATTGGTGAAGTTTCGCGATCCTACGGCCTGGATTTCTCTCGTGAGAACCGGGTCAAAAACCGTGAACTCGTTCACATAGGCGGCGTCCGCGCCGAACCCGATCGCGCCGTACCGCCCCAGCGAGACCGGCTCGCGCGCCAGCGACAGATCCAGGCCCTGGGCCTCTACCTGCGGCGCGTTGGTGAAGCGGGCGCGCACCAGAACCACGTCGCCGGCGGCGCTCAGCTCCACGCGCGGATTATTGTAGATCCCGTCATCGGCCAGATCGGCGGCGAGGATGGCGTTGGCGCTCTCTTCAACGATGAGATCCTCCACCTCGATGCGCCAGAGATCGGCGCGCGCCGACCAGCCGTTCGCGGCGTAGTCGGCCGACAGGGTGAAGGTGTCCGCTGTTTCGGGATCCAGATCGGGGTCGCCCACCGTGCGCACGGGGCGGAACAGCGATTGCGCCCCAAGGGTCAGGCTCTGCAGGGTCGTGCTGGCGCTCACCTGCTGGTGAAGCGAGGGCGCGCGGAAGGACCGGCTCCAGCCCGCCGACAGTGTTAGGGCGTCGCTTGCGTCAAAGGCGAGGGCGAGCTTGGGGTCGGTGGAGGAGAAGCGCTCCAGATCCTCGTGGCGCACCGCACCCTGCAGGCGCAGTCGCTGCGACAGCGGCACGACCGATTCAGCAAAGGCGGAGAGGACGTCGCGCTCGCCTGAATAGTCCGGCCCGCCGACGATGAAGAGGAAGGCGTCGTCGTTGAAGGTCTGGCCGTTGTCCACGTCCAGCGTCTCGCGCCGGATCTGGGCGCCCAGCACCAGAGAGGCGGGCCCGCCCGGCGCGGTGAAGGCGGCGTCGGTGCTCATCACGGCTTCGGCGCTGGTGAGCGAGGCCTCGCTGCGGCGCGTGTTCTCGCCGATCAGCCAGTCCACCAGGGCGGGGTCGTTATAGCGCGGGTCGCCGGCGTCGGTGACAAAGGCGCCGGAACCAAAGGGATTGAAATAGCCGCAGCCGTTGGCGCCAGGGACGACCCCTGAACAGTCCGGACCGCCAAGGCCCACGAGCGCGGCGTCAAGCCTGCCTGCGATCGTGTCGGTGATCGTGGCGGTGAGCCGGTTTTGCGAATGGTTCAGCGTCAGAACACCGGTCCAGTTGCGCCCGGCCAGCGCAAAGTCACGCGCTGCTTCAACGTCCACGCGGAACGTCTCATGGTCAAAGCCCCGCCGCGCCGCGCCGGCGTTCACCCCTTGGGGCCGGCCAAGCCAGACCACATCGCGGCCAAAATAATTGCCCGGATTGGCGGAGGGGATGGTGGGAAAGCTAAGCGCCGGCAGAGACGGCGAGTTGCCCCGCGTCAGCTGCTGGTCGGCATAGGCCGCCCGGATCGTCAGGCGGGTTTCGCTAAAGTCCGCGGTGAGGGCGGAAAACGCATTGAGGCGCGTTTCGTCGGGAATGAGCGAGAAGAACTGGCCGAAATCCAGCTGGCAGAAACCCGGCGCGCCGAACGCCGTGTCCGCGCCCAGCACCAGGGGATTTCCGCCGCCGGCGGCGCAATCGCGGTCGATGATGGCCTGGGGCCCGCCTGAAGCCGTCGTGACTTCAAAGCCGCCGCCCGGCGCCGGAATGTAATAGGCGCCCGGCTGGCCCAGGGCGGAAAGGCCGGTGCCGGGAATGAAGCCGGTCTCAAATCCTTCCACGCCGTCGGTGTCGCGCCAGCTCACAGCCCCGGTCAGGTGCACGCTATCGCTCAGCGCGCCGCCGGCGATGGCCGAGAGGATCGAGGTATAGCCCCCGCCGCCGAACCCGTCCGGACCGCGCGCCTCAGCCTCCACCGCAAAGCCGTCATGGCGGTCGCGGGTGAGCACGTTGACCACGCCGGAGAGCGCGTCCGACCCGTAGAGCGGGCTGGCGCCGTCTTTCAGGATCTCCACCCGGTCAATGGCGATGTCGGGCACAAGGGCGTTCAGGTCCACAAAGCTGGCGCCGTCATCGCTGGCCACGCTGGCCGGGGTCTGGCGCTGGCCGTTGATCAGCACCAGCGTCGCGCCGAGCCCCAGGCCGCGCAGATTGACGCTGGACGTGCCCGACGTGTCGTTCTGGGTTCCCGGATCGTCATTGAATTCAGAGCCCGTGATCGCCGGATCGAAGGCCAGCGCGTCTCCCAGATCCGAGAGGCCGCCTTTGCGCAGCGCCTCGCCGGTGAGGATCGTCACCGGCTGGTCGCCGGCCTGGGCGCCGGCGGCGCGTCCGCCGGTGACGGTGATCACCTCGCGCGCTTCCTGGCTAAGGGCCGGGCCTTCGCCCAGGATGATGAGCAGAGCGGCGGCGCTGACGGTGACGGCGCGCTTCATGGGCAGCCTCGCTTTGATGTCGTTTTCGCGAATAGAGAGCGCGCGTAGCAGGCGAGGGCAGGCCGCACAAGCCGCACCTTGCCGGTGACGCGGACGATTTGATGCGCGCAGCGCTGTGGGTTTCGGCGTCCTTTCGCTCTATGCGGTCGCCAACTTCGCCGGAGCGTCCGGTCTCATGGCCGATTTCGCAAACAGCCTCGTCCCCGCCGCACCGTAGCGCAGATCCTGCGTTGAAATGGCTGCGCAAAGGGCGTGGACACGCGCCGATCGCCGCCCTATAAACCGCGGCCTCAAGCGAGGCTGGCGCACGCGCTGGTCCCGCCGCCCGGGTAGCTCAGTTGGTAGAGCAGCGGATTGAAAATCCGCGTGTCGGTGGTTCGAATCCGCCCCCGGGCACCATTTTCTCTCGTTCCCCTTTGCGTTCGTCTCGTCGATCCTCCCCTGGATCAAGTCCGGAGTTCAGACGGGCGGTCGCCCTTGCGAACCCTGCGGGTTCGAACCTGGGCCGCTATGACGCACAATTCCTTCTTCTGCTTTGTTTCAAAGTCTAAAGGGCGGGAAGCGCACACGCGCCAAGCGTGATCGAGGAAGGCGTCCCCAAACCGTGAGGGCTGCGTCCGTCGATTCGGGCGCCGCGCGCCCGGGCCGGCGAACCGGGTGTCGAGCCTTGCCGCGCTCTGATATGGGCGCCGACGTTCCGACAAAACATAGGCGAGAGGGGCTCCACACGGTTGGTCCTGGAGGCGGACGACCACTGAGCGCTGACGACGCGGTTCAATAGACCAATCCGGACAGAATACAGACTTGACATAAAATGACAGGTCTTGGGGCCTGTGCAGCCCGTCGATTCATCGTTTTTTATTTTCCTGAATGAAAATTGCCGTATACGATCTTCCTGTGCGCTTAATGCACAATTATTAGGACTTTAAGATATGCGTTATCATTCAGCTCTGGGCGCGGCCCTGCTCGCAGCAACTTGTCTGGCGACTCCTGCGCTCGGACAAGATTACAGTCTGAACCCAACCTACGGGACCTATAATCTGCAATCGGGGTTCCTGCCGGATCCGCAATTGATCCAGGTCGTCGCAGGCGGCTCCAATAATGTGTCTGCAATGACGGGCGGGCAATGCGCCGGCTTCGCCGCCGAGGCGCCGGATGTTCGCATCAACTTCACTGGAGGGTCCTTCAGCGAAATCAATTTCTCGGCCCGTTCGAACGCGGACACGACGCTGATCGTCAACGACCCCAACGGCCAATGGTTTTGCGACGATGACAGCGGCGAGGGTCTCAATCCCCTGGTCGAATTGACGCCGATCAGCGGCCAGTACGATATCTGGGTGGGCACGTTCGGCTCGAGCACGGCCCAAGCGACGTTGGCGGTGTCCGAACTTCCCTATGGCGGCGGATCAGCCGGTCCGGCGCCGAGGCCTGCGCCTCAGCGCTCGTCCGGCCCGGATTATTCACTGGCGCCGGGCTACGGGACCTACTCGCTGGCTTCGGGCTTCACCCCGGACCCGTTTGAAATTCAACTCGTCGCCGGCGGGCCCAACAACGCCTCGGACTGGAGCGGTGGACAATGCGCCGGCTTTATCGCTGACGCCCCGGATGTGCGCCTGATGTTTCAGGGCGGATCCTTCCCGGAGCTTTACTTCTCCGCCGGCTCCAGCGCCGATACGACGCTTGTCATCAATGGGCCGAACGGCGAATGGTACTGCGATGACGACAGCGGCAATGAAGGGCTGAACCCTCTTGTGCGCATGTCGCCGGCTTCAGGCCAGTATGATATCTGGGTGGGGACCTACGGATCATCGACGGCGAGCGCCGTTCTTTCGATTTCCGAACTCTATTCGCGATAGACACCGGCCCTGAGACGGCCAAAGCGCCGCCGGACACGCTCCGGCGGCGTTTTTTATTGCTTCCAGCCGCATTCACTCCGGTGTGCCGCTTTTGGGGCCGCGCATCGTGACCCGCCAGCGTGTTTTGATCGTCTGCGCCACGCCGCGCGGTATGGCGGCCGGCGCCGATATCCGCTCTAACGCCGCCCTGCATCCTCTGGAAAGGTCCGGACAAATGCGTCATGCTCTCCCGGTGTTTCCAGGGGAGTGCGTTCATGGTGTTCAGATCCTTCGCCGCCGCCGCGCTGGGCGCGGCTGCTGTCTTCGGCGCGCCGGCGTGCGCTCAGGTGGATCCGGGGCCGCTTCTTTCGGATGAGCACATCGTCGCCGAACCCTTCGTCGCTGAAACCGGGCGCGGCTGGCAGGAGGCGATTCTCAGCGTGCGCGATCTGGCGCCGATCCGCGACTTCATGGTGGAGGTGGCCGGCTATGAGGTGATGGAGGCCGGGGCGCTGGATCCCACCTGGCTGGCCGCCTGGGATCTGCCCGACGGGGCGGGGGGCGCGTACGCGCTCCTGCGCAGCCCTGGCAAGAGCGTGGGTTGGGTGCGGCTGGTGCGCTTTGACGGGGTGGATCAGGTGCTGATCCGTCCGGGCGCGCAAGCCTGGGACCAGGGGGGATTATTCTCTCTCATGGTGCGCGCCGAGGAGGCCGCAGACGTGGCCGACGCCGCCCATGCGCGCGGCTGGAGCGTGTTCAACCAGCCCCAGATCTTCCAGTTCGGTCCGCTGAGCATCAAGAATGTGGTGGTGCGCCTGCCCGACGGGGTGAATCTGGCGGTGTATTCACGCGTGAGCCCGCCGGTGGAGGGCTGGGACGATCTTGAAGGCTTCTCCTACCCGTTCAACACCATGGCCATGGTCCACGATATCGAGGCGGAGCGGGCCTTCCTTGAAGACGGGCTGGGTTTCGCGCCGTTCTGGGAGGGCGATTATATCGACACCGAGGAGATCGACACCAATTTCGCCATGCCCAACAATCTCTCCGTGGAGATTGCACGCCGCACCGCCATCCTGCAGCAGCGCGAAGGCGAGGACGGGCGCATGGAACTGATGCAGTTCGTTGGGCTGTCCGGCGAAGATTTCTCGAACCGTGCGTTGCCGCCCAATCTGGGCATCCTGGGCGTCCGGCTCCCGGTGGCCGATCTCGCCGCCGTGCTGGAAAGGCTCGACTCTCAAGGCATTTCGCCCGCGGCCGGGCCGCAAACGCGCATTCTCTCGCCTTATGGCGAGATCATTTGGGCCGCGGTGCGCAGCCCGAGCGGGATTCTCATCGAGTTATATGAACAGTCTGAACCCTGAGAGAGTGCGCAAAAGTCACACTTCTATACCATTAGGTCCGGACAAATTGACGAGACGGCTTGAAGTCGTACTCTGACGAACCGCTTCGAGACCGGAACGACCGGCCGGGCGCCGTTAGGGGAGAGACATCGATGACGAACATGTTCCGCACCGTGCTCATGGCCGGCGCTGCGACAGCCGTCCTGTCCACGCCGGGTTTCGCTCAGCAGGAGCCAGCGCCGTCGGCCGGCGGGGTCGAAACCATCACCGTGACCGCCCAGCGCCGCGCTGAGGATTCCCAGGACGTTCCCATCGCCCTGACGCCGATCAGCGCCGCCGACATTCAGCGCCAGGCGATCGAGGAGATCACCGATCTGCGCTTCACCGCGCCCAATGTGAACATCCAGAAGAATACGGGCCTGGCCAACGCCGCCCAGGTCTATATCCGCGGCGTGGGCCAGGATGAGAGCTCGCTGTTCGCCGAAGTGGGCGTCGGGATCTATCTCGACGGCGTTTATCTGGGCAAGCAGAACGGCTCCACGATCGATCTGGTGGATCTTGAGCGCGTGGAGATCCTGCGCGGGCCCCAGGGCACCTATTACGGCCGCAACACCAATGGCGGCGCGATCCGCTTTATCTCCCGCCGGCCCGAGTTGGAGGACACGCGCGGCGTCATCGACGTGGCGGTGGGAACCCAGGGCCGTCTGGATGCGCGCGGCAGCTGGTCGGCGCCCGTTGTCAATGGCGAGAGCGGCTTCAAGCTTGATGTCTTCACCCGCAATCGCGAGGGTGATTTCGCCCTCGCCAACAACCCGCCCCCCGGCGGCCAGGCCTTCACCTTCGATGCAGGCGATGATCCGCGCGACCCAAACAATGTCGAGCGCTACGGCGCGCGGGCGAGCTTCCTGTGGGACAGCTCCGAGCGTGATATCTCGCTCTACGTGGTGGGCGACTGGACGATTGATAACTCCAGCGCCTTCATTCCCACCCCGATTATCCGCCAACCCGACGGCAGCGTCACGGAGCCGTTCGGCCGGCGCGCGGGCGCCATGTCGATTGCGCCTTTCCATGAATATGAAGGCGGCGGTATCTCGGCGGAGCTGGCGATCGGCACGCCGCTGGGCGAGCTGACCTCGATCACCGCCTATCGCGCCTTTGGTCAGAACACCTCGGTGGATCTGGACGGCCCCGGAATTGTCGACCTTTATCAGGAGCTGACCGCCAACCAGTTCAGCCAGGAGCTGCAGCTGGTGGGCTCCAATGGCGCGTTCGATTACGTGCTCGGGGCGTACTATTTCCATGAAGAGGCCGAGCAGCTGGCCGACAACCGCTTCAACGCGGTCTTCTCTTTCCTGATCGGCCAGCCCTACGGGCTCAACGACGACGATCAGACGTCTGAAAGCTATGCGGTGTTCGGGGAGGGGACGTGGAATCTCTCCCCTCAATGGGCCCTCACCCTGGGCGGGCGCTTCACCGCGGACGAAAAGAACGCCGAGCGCGCTCTGCTCAATCCGGCGACGCTGGCCGATATCTGGCGCACAAATCCAAACTATGAGGACGAGAATTTCTCATGGCGCGCCGTCGCCGAATACATGCCAAGCGATGACCTGATGGTCTATGCGTCCTATTCCACCGGCTACAAGGCCGGCGGCTTCGGGGGAACGCGGCCGATCACGCCGGGCAATTCGTTCAACACCTACCAGCCTGAAGAGCTGTCGGCCTACGAGATCGGCGCGCGCACCGATCTTCTGGACGACACGCTGCGCTTCAACGCCACGTATTTCTACTCCACTTACGATGCGCTGCAGCTGTCGGTGCTGGAGCCGGCGACCCTGCAGTTCGGCATCATCAACGCGGACGCCACCGTGCAGGGCCTGGAGCTGGAAAGCACCTGGCGCCCGGCGGACTGGGTGCTCCTCAGCGGCAATGTGGGCATGAACGAGTTCGAGTATAACGAGGGCTCGCGCATTGATCCGGCGGTGGGCGTTCCCTTCGACACCCTCGACGGCAAGCAATTTCCCGACCTGTCCAGCCGGCTCAACGCCGCTTTTTTCCAGGACACGGCGTTCGGGGAGTTCTCGTTCGGCGGTTCGGCGACCTATTCCAGCGAGTTCTTCCGCAATGTGGGCAATTCGGACTCGGTGCTCTCGCCGTCAGTGACCACGGTGGATCTGTTCGCCGCGCTGGAGAACGGCGCCTGGCGTCTGGCGCTGGAAGGCCAGAACGTCACCGACGAGGACATCTTCCTGGCCGGCAGCGCGGCCGGCGCCGCGCCGGGCAGCCGGGGCAGCCGCTACTACACCCATGGCGCATTGTGGAGCGCCAGCCTGCGGCTGGAGTTCTAGATCTGGCTCAAAGTCCAGGGGACGCGCCCCGGGCCGGCTGGTCCGGGGCGTTTTGCTATCCGGCGGAGACCTGACGCCACAGGAAGATCACCACCGCGCCCTGGAAAAACAGGCCGATGGAAAACCCGGCCGCGCCGGCGAACGCCGCCGCGATAATCGCGGCAAACCGCACCGGCAGCCGGACGCGGTTGTCCCAGCGCTCTCGCGGCGTGGCGTAGGGGCTCTTGATGATCTCGGTGAGGTCGACGAAGCCGCGGCGCATGAGGCTGGCGATCAGCCACAGCCAGAGCCCGGCGAACAGCCAGCTGACGATGCGGGTCCACGTCCCGATGGCCGGATCGCCCAGCACATCGCTCCAGAAATCCCCGCCCTGGAAGAACGCCTCCATCAAGACCCCTCGTTCGGGCGGTGGGCGCGGCCTATCCCTTGACCCGGCCGGCCATCGC
The DNA here is from genome assembly GCF_053756655.1 of Apolloniradiicaulis salifontis. NCBI lineage: Bacteria > Pseudomonadati > Pseudomonadota > Alphaproteobacteria > Maricaulales > Maricaulaceae > Apolloniradiicaulis > Apolloniradiicaulis salifontis. The sequence continues at coordinate 1,938,765 of NZ_CM132387.1, read as the reverse complement.
CGCAATCCCCACGACAACCCGGCCACAATGGCGCTTCAGGAACGCCGCGTCGAGGTCCTCGCCCGCTGTTAGAGCCGTCCAGCCAGGCGGCGCTGCATGATCTCGGGCTCCGTAAAGGGCGACTGGCCGAGCCCGCAGACATTGGGATCAAGGTGGATGCAAGGGCGGGGGGGGGGCTGGACTCCGGTGGGCGCGGCCGTGCTGGAGAGCGAGGTCTCGCAACCGGCCATGGGATCAATCCTCGTTCTTGGGGGTGAGGCCGGCGGTGAACAGCCGGGAGAGATCCTGGAAGAAGCCGGTCATATCCAGCGGCCGCGTCTCTTCGCCCGCCAGAAGGCGCTGGTGCAGCACCGCCACCAGAACCGGTGCATAAAGGAAGATCGCGGCGTGGCGGACAGTTTCCGGCTTCGCCCCATCGGGATCGACATTGGGCGCAAGGCGGCGTTCCAGCGCGTTCAGCGACGGCTCGATGATCTGTTCCAGATAGGCGCGCGCCACCTCCCGGTCGTGGATGGACTCCACGAAAGCAAAGGCGTGGGCCTGCGCAAACACGTCCGAGCGCGATCCCTCCACGGCCAGATCGCCATAGCCGTTCACCGCCGCTTCAAGGCTGGGCGCCGACTGGGCGGAGCGTTCCAGCCAGTCGCGCGCACCGTCCGCGAAATAGCCGATAATGGTGATCACCACGCCGCGCCGGTCGGTGAAATAGTGGCGCAGCGTCGGTTCGGACACGCCCGCCTTGATCGCAAACTGGCGCAGGCTCACCGGCGCGCTGCGCTCGGCGATGGCGATGTGCGCCAGCATGGCCAGAAGTTCGCTTCTGCGGTCCGAACCCGCATTCGATTGCGCCGCCGCAGTACTCATAGTGTCACCAAGCCCCCGTCGGTCGCGCGCCGACATTCATTCACCCACGCCCGCCGCACGCCATTACGCGCTGACATCGATTCACCGAACGACACTCTAAACACCGCTCGCCCGGGCGCCACCCTGCCGGCGCGCCGTGACATGATCGGCCCGCGGGCCAAGGCGGGCGCGGGCGTCGGGCGCGGGCGTCGGGGGCGTGTGGGCGACGTCTTGATCAGATCAGGCTGAAACGAATCGCCGCCGTCGCTGGTTCGTCTCACCGCGCCGGGTTGCCGTCTCGTCGCTCTATACCATATACGATATACAATAGCGCCGGACAGGCTGGCGCTGCAGTCAACGGGAGATCTTCAATGACCCTGCTTTCTCGTCTCGCCGCCGGGGCCGCTCTGGCCGCCATCGCATCAACGCCGGCTATGGCCCAGCAATACGTGTCCGGCTCCGCCGGCTTCAATTTCCAGGCTGACAGCGACAATAGCGGCGCATTCTCGCGCGACTTCACCACCGGGAACGGCGTGGCCGTTCCCGCCGGCACGGTGCTGCCCACCGGAACTGATCTTGGCTGGACCACCGAGTTTGACGAAGGCCTCTTCCTGGCCGCCGCCTACGGTTATCGCTTCGACGCCGGAATGGCCAATGGCGGCACGTTCCGGGTCGAGGGCGAGATTTCCTACACCTCGGCCGATGTGGACACCCATACAGGCGTGACGGCCGGCGGTGCGGCGCTGGGCGGCGCAGACACGGCGGTTCTGATCACCGGCGCGTCGCCGCTGGGCGTGACGGTGGCCGACACCGTGGCGGACGGCCGCGGCGACATCACATCGGTCGGCTACGCCGTGAACGGCTATTACGACCTGCCGATCCAGGACACGGCGTTTTCCGCCTATGCCGGCTTTGGCCTCGGCATTGCGGAAGTGGACGTGGACTACTCGCCGTCCGGCGTCGCCATTGTGGACGACACCGAGATGGTGGGCTTCTACCAGGTGATGGTCGGCGGTTCCTACGCCATCTCGGAAGGCGTCGAGGCGTTCGGCGGCTATCGCTATCGCCAGAGCCAGGACGCCGAGACCGATTCGGTGCTGGTTCCATCCTCGCTGGACATCGAGAACCAGAACCACATCCTCGAAGTGGGCGTGCGCTACAGCTTCTAGCGCCCTTCCGTGACGGATAATGGAAACGCCCTGCGCAGTTCGCGCAGGGCGTTTTCTTGTGTGAAGCGGGGCGGCGCCTCTATCGTGCGCGCTGATGACCCTTTTTTCCGTCACGGAGATGCCTGATGCGCGCCCTCGTCTGTAAAGACTTCGCACCCTACGACCAGCTCAAAGTCGAGGATGTGCCCGAGCCTGAACTGGGCGAGGGCATGGTGATGATCGACGTCAAGGCGGCCGGGGTGAACTTCCCCGACATCCTGCTGGTCGAGGGCAAGTATCAGATGAAGCCGCCGACGCCCTTCGTGCCCGGCATGGAGGCCGCCGGCGTGATCTCGAAGCTCGGCGAGAAGGTGCAGGGTCTGGAAGAGGGTCAGCGGGTTCTGGTCGCCACCATGCTGGGCGCCTTCGCCGAAAAGGTGCCGGCGCACTTTTCCCAGGTCGTGCCGATGCCGGACTCCATGAGCTATGAAGAGGGCGCCGCGCTCACCACGATCTATGGCACCAGCTATCACGCGCTCAAAGACCGCGCGAAGCTGAAAGAGGGCGAGACCGTGCTGGTGCTCGGCGCCGCGGGCGGGGTGGGAATCGCCACCGTGCAGCTGGCCAAGGCCATGGGCGCGAGGGTGATCGCCGCCGCCTCCAGCGATGAGAAGCTCGCCTTCGCCAAAGAGAACGGCGCCGACGAGACGGTGAATTACACCACCGAGGATCTCAAAGCGAAGGTGAAGGAGCTCACCGGCGGCAAGGGCGTGGACGTGGTCTATGATCCGGTGGGCGGCGATTTCGCCGAGCCGGCGCTGCGCGCCTCGGGCTGGGATGCGCGCTATCTGGTGATCGGCTTTGCGGCCGGCCCGATCCCGAAAATCCCGCTGAATCTGGCTCTGCTCAATTCGCGCAACATCATGGGCGTGTTCTGGGGCGCCTGGGTGGGCCGCGAGCCGCGCGCCAATGCGCAGAACATGAAAGAGATCTTCGACTTTTTCGAAGCCGGAAAGATCAAGCCGCAGATTTCCGCGAGCTATAAGCTGGAGGATGTCGGCAAGGCCTTCGAGGATCTCATCGAGCGCCGGGTCAAGGGCAAGGTCGTCCTGACCCCCTGACCAGCGCCGCGCCGCGTCAACGCGGGCGTCAGCCGACCCCCGCCGCCCGACCCCACACCGCTCGTGGTGAAAAATCCGCACCTGCAGCGACCGGTTTTGCTGGAAATGGCCAGGCGGGTTTCCTAGAACCCGGCCACGGTAGCGCATCCGCTCGATTTGGAAGCGATGAAAACGGGAGACGTCTTTTGGGCCGCAAGCTCGTCTATATCGTTGTGCTCACCGTCGTTCTGGCGGTGCTGTGGCTGCTGCTGTCGGGCAAGTGGGACCACATCCTGCTGCTGAGCGTCGGCGCCGCGTCCGTGGTGGCGACGGTTGTGATGATGCTGCGCATGGGAATTCTGGACGGCGAGGCGGTCCCGTTCGGCGGCTTTGTCAGCTTTTTCTCCTACTGGATCTGGCTTGGCGGCGAGATCTTCAAGGCCAATATCGCCGTGGTCCGTCTGGTGTTGAAGCCGGATATCGACATCAGGCCGGTGATGACGCGCGTCGCGTGGACCGGCGGCAGCGATCTGGCGAGCGCCACCTTCGCCAACTCCCTTACGCTGACGCCCGGCACGGTGACGGTGGAGGTGGAGAAGACCGGGTTTCTGGTCCATGCCCTTGACCAGAGCTTCGCCGATCAGGAGGGTTTCCGCGATATGGAGCGGCGGGCCGTCGCCGCATCAGACCGGAAGGCGAGCCCATGATCATGCAGGTGGTGGACTTCCTGGTCGCCGCAATGGTGGCGTTGGGAATGGCGATGATCCTGGCGCGCCTGTTCGTGGGGCCGACGCTCTATGACCGGGTCCTCGCGGTGAACGCTTTCGGGACCAAGACGGTGCTGTTCCTCGTCTGCTTCGCCTTGATGGTGGACGAGACCGCGGCCATCGACATCGCTCTGCTTTATGCGCTGGTGAACTTCATCGCGACGATCGCGATCCTGAAGTTCTTCCGGTACCGCTCGCTGGAAGTGGCGCTGTCGCAGATGGCGCTGCGCCGCGCCGTGGATCGCGAGGACGACTGATGCTGATGCAGGGTCTCCAGATCGCAGTCGACATCGTCTCGGCGGTGATGATGCTCACCGGCGGCGTGTTCGTGCTGGCTGGCGCGCTGGGCATGCTCCGGCTTCCCGACTTCTACACGCGCATGCACGCGGCCGGCGTCACCGACACGATGGGTGCGGAACTGATCATTTTCGGGCTGATGCTTCAGACCGGCTTCACGCTGGACACCGCCAAGCTGGCCTTGTTGGCGCTGTTTGTGTTCCTGACCAGCCCCACGGCGACCCACGCCACGGCGAACGCGGCCTACAAGGCGGGGCTGAAGCCTCTGCTCAGCCGGTTTCGCCCGCATGACGGCGATGACGAAGGGGGCGCACGATGAATTTCGACTACACCCAGATCTTTGATTACGCGCTTTTGCTGATGATGCTGGCGGTGGGCGTGGCGGTGATCCGCCTGCGAAACCTGTTCGCCATCGTCATGCTCACCGGCGTGTACTCGCTGCTTTCGGCGGCCTGGTTTGTGTCGCTGGACGCGCTTGACGTGGGGTTCACCGAGGCTGCGGTGGGCGCGGGGATCTCCACCGTCCTGTTGCTTGCGGCGATGCTTCTGACATCGCGCGAATGCGCGCCGGTGGGCGCGATCCGCCACTGGGCGGCGCTGGCGGTGACGGTGGCGGCGGGGTGCGCGCTTTTCTATGCGCTGCCCGACATGCCCCAGTACGGGGCGCTCGCCAGCCCTGCCAATTCCGGCGTCGGCATGGACTACATGATGCGCACCGCCGACGAGATCCATATTCCAAACGTGGTCACCGCGGTTCTGGGCTCCTATCGCGGGTTCGACACCATGGGCGAGGTCTTCGTGGTTTTCGCCGCCGGTGTCGGCGTCGCGCTCATTCTCCGGCTCACCGGCCGGCGGCGGGAGGAGGACCTGTGATGACGCCTCATCTGATCTTGCGGGTGGTGGCCAAGCTGCTGATCCCGTTCATCCTGGTTTTCGGCTTCTATGTTCACTTCCACGCCAAGTACGCCCCGGGCGGCGCCTTCCAGGCCGGGGTGATCCTTGCGGCGGCGCTCATTCTTTATGCGCTGATTTACGGCGTGGATGCGGCCAGGGCCGCGGTTCCGCCCTGGGCGGTGCGCGTGACCATGGCGCTGGGCGCGGCGATCTTCTCTGCGGTGGGGTTTGTGACCATGGCGCTGGGCGCCAATTATCTCGACTACACGCCGCTGCATCCCAATCTCGAGCTCGCGCGCGGCCAGTATATCGGCATCGTCGTGGTCGAGATCGGCGTGCTGATGACGGTCACCGCCGTGATCATCGCAATCTTCTATGCATTCGCCGGGCGCTCCCCGGAGATCACAGAGGAGGAATGGTGAGATGATCGAGATGATCCTAGACCGCCTGCCCTATGTCGCGGCCATCGTGCTGATGATGGTCGGCCTGTACGCGCTTCTGGCCACCGGCAATCTGGTCAAGCGCATGGTGGGGCTGACCCTGTTCCAGACCTCCGTGTTCCTTTTGTACATCGCCATCGGCAAGGTTTTCGGGGGCGCGCCGCCCATCCTCGATTACAAGGCGCTAAAAGCCCATACGCTTGATCCTGCGACCCTGTACTCCAATCCGCTGCCCCAGGTTCTGATCCTCACCGCCATCGTCGTGGGCGTCGCCACGCTTGCGGTGGGCCTGGCGCTGGTGGTGCGTATCCGAGAGGCCTACGGCACGATCGAGGACGACGAGATCGCCCAGGCCGACTATTCGCTTGAACTTGAAAAGGGCGTGTAAGCCGTGAGCGAAGCGTTCTTCCTGCCTGCGGTCCTTGCGGAGCACGCTCCGGTTCTGCTCGTCGCGGTCCCGCTGACCCTGTCGGCGGTCTGCGCGGCGCTCCCCTCGGGCCGGGCGGCCTGGCTGGTGGCGCTGTTCGGCGTGACCGTTTCGCTTCTATGCGCAATCGAGCTGAATGACGCCACGCGCGCGCCCATGGCCGTCGTCAGCTATGCGCTGGGCGGCTGGGAGCCGCCCTACGGCATCGAGTTTCGCGTTGACGGGCTGAACGCGGCCATCGTGCTTCTGCTGGCGCTCATGGGCTTTCTTGCGCTGATTTTTGGAGCGCCGAGCGTCGAGGATGAAATCCCCGCGGATCGCAGATCGCTGTTCTATTCGGCGTTCCTGATCTGTTTTTCCGGTCTCAGCGGCGTGGCGATCACCGGCGACGCGTTCAACCTGTTCGTTTTCCTGGAGATCAGCTCCATCGGCACCTATGCGCTCGTGGCCATGGGCCACGGCGCTGATCGGCGCGCGCTCACCGCCTCGTTCAACTATCTGGTCATGGGCACGATCGGGGCGACGTTTTTCGTCATCGGGGTCGGCTTTCTGTACATGGCGACCGGCACGCTGAACATGGCCGACATGGCCGTGGCGATCGGGGACGCGGGCGACAACCGGGTGATCCAGATCGGCTTCGCCTTCATCCTGGTGGGCATGGGGCTGAAAGCGGCGATGTTCCCGCTGCATCTCTGGCTGCCCAGCGCCTACGCCTTCGCGCCGAGCTTCGTGACCACCTTCATCGCCGCCACGGCCACCAAGGTGGCGTTCTACGTCATCATACGGTTTTCCTACGACGTGTTCTCCATCGATTCAGGCTTCGTGGAGAACGCCATGACCTATGTGATCACGCCGCTGGCGATCGCCGGCATGCTGATCGCCTCGGCGCAGGCCTTCTTCCAGGTCGATGCGCGCCGCCTGCTGGCCTATTCCTCGGTGGCGCAGGTGGGCTACATGCTTTTGGGCCTCGGCATCGGCACCGGCGCCGGGGTCACCGCCGGCATCCTGCATCTGGTCAATCACGCCTTCATGAAGGGCGCGCTCTTCATGGCGCTGGGCGCGTTCACGATCAGCTATGGCGTGCGCCGCATCGATGATCTCAAGGGCCTGGGCCAGGCCATGCCGTTCACGGCGGCGGCCTTCACCATCGGCGCGCTGTCGCTCATTGGCGTGCCGTTCACGGTGGGCTTCATCTCGAAATTCTATCTGGTGCAGGCGGCGCTGGAAAACGACTGGTGGTGGGCGGTCGCGGCGATCCTGACCAGCTCGGTGATCGCGGTGTTCTATTGCTACCGCATGCTGATCGCGCTGTGGGTCCATCCGGCGCCGCAGGCGGCGAACCGGCCGGGCGGCGAGGTGCGCTCGGCGCCGCTGATGATACTGGCCCCGCTCTGGTTCCTGGCGTTCGCCAATCTCTGGTTCGGCGTAGACGCAACGCCCATCGTCGATCTCGCCCGCACGGCGGCTGAGGCCGCGATCAACGGAGGGCTGAACCGGTGAGCTGGACTCCTGAACTCGCGCTCGCCCTGGCCCTGATCATCCCGCTCATCGGCGGGGCGGGCGTGGCGGCGCTGGGGCGTTATCCCAACTGGCGTGAAGCCGTCACCCTGATCAGCGCCGTCGCGCTGGCGATCAATGTCGCCTATCTGGTCGAGGCCGCCGCCGGGCGCCCGACCCTGACGCTCGTCGAATTTGCGCCGGGCCTGACGCTGACCTTCACGCTGGAGCCGCTGGGCGCGGTCTTCGCCATGGTGGCCAGCGGTCTGTGGATCGTGAACTCGCTCTATTCCATCGCCTATATGCGTGGGAATAACGAGAAGGATCAGACCCGCTTCTATATCTGCTTCTGCCTGTCCATCGCCTCGGCCATGGGCATCGCGCTGGCGGGCAATCTGATCACGCTGTTCTTTTTCTACGAGGCGCTGACGCTCTCCACCTATCCGCTGGTGGCCCACAAGGGCGACGCCAAGGCCAGGAAGGGCGCCTCGATCTATCTGGGCATTCTGCTGGCCACCTCCATCGGGCTTTTGCTGCCGGCGGTCCTCATCACTTACTTCATGACCGGCACCACCGACTTCACCGCCGGCGGGATCCTGTCCCAGGCGGCCGGTCCCGTTGCGGGTTCGATCCTTCTGGTCATGTTCGCCTTCGGAATCGGCAAGGCGGCGCTGATGCCGATCCATCCCTGGCTGCCCAACGCCATGGTGGCGCCGACGCCGGTCTCCGCCCTGCTGCATGCGGTGGCGGTGGTGAAGGCTGGCGTGTTCACCATGCTCAAAGTGGTGATCTACATCTTCGGGCCCGCCTATATGGACACGCTGCCCGCCGCCGACGTGCTGGCCTGGGTCGCGGGCGCCTCCATCGTGATCGCCTCGATCATCGCCTTCACCAAGGACAATCTGAAAAGCCGGCTGGCCTTCTCCACGGTCAGCCAGCTGTCCTACATCACGCTGGGCGCCATGCTGGCCAGCCCCGCGGCGCTTCTGGGCGCCTCGCTTCAGATCATCATGCACGCCTGGGGCAAGATCACGCTCTTCATGGCTGCGGGCGGCATCTATACCGGGACCAAGAAGGGCGAGATCAGCCAGCTGGACGGGCTGGGCTGGTACATGCCGGTGACCTTCGCCGCCTTCCTGGTGGGCGCGCTGTCGATCATCGGCGTGCCGCCCTTCGGCGGGGTATGGCCGAAAATCTTCCTCATGGAAGGCGCCGCGGACGCGAACCAGCCCTGGCTCATCGCCATGCTCATCGGCTCGACGCTTTTGAATATCGGCTATCTTCTGCCCATCGTGATCCGCGCCTTTCTGAAGCCCAAGCCTGAAGTCAGCCCGATGCGGCCCGGGATGGCGCCGCCGCTGGCGTACATCGCGCCGGCGATCACGGCGGCCGGTACCATCGCGCTGTTCTTCGCCATCGGACCGCTGATCGACTATCTCGCTCCCGTCTTCACCACGGAGATGACGCCATGAGCCGGGCCAAACCGCCTGCGCCGGGCCGGGTTCACCCGCTCGCCAAACCGTTCCAGCGCCTGTCCGGGCCTCGCACCGGGCTGTTCATCACCGCCGGGCTGCTGGCGTTTTTGCTGATCAGCTTTGCGGTGGAGTTCGCGCTCACGGGCGGCGAGGGCTGGTCGAAATACCCCGAAGTTCTGGGCGGCTACGAAATTCTGCCAGGCCTGGCGCTCGCCGCGGCGATTTTCGCCGGCTGGGCTGTGCGCGGGCTGCTGTCGGCCAGCGCCGGCTTTTACGAGCGCGGTGATCATGCTGGAGACCGCGCTGGCGATCAGGGCGGCGACGGGCGAGACGAGCCCAGGAGCGCGGCCCGTGACTGATCTGCTTGGCTTCCTCCACGGCCTGTCGCCGGCCTGGCCGCTGATCTTCGGCGGGCTTGTGGCGCTCGCCGTGCCGCAGCAGGCCCTTCGCAAGGCGATCATGATCGCTGCGCCGCTGGTGGCGATCGCGTGCTGGTTCGCCACGCGCGAGCCCGGGATTTACGGCGTCATCGAGCTGGGGCCCGTGACGCTGGAGACCTTCCGCTTTGACGCGCTGTCGCGGGTCTGGGCGCTGGTCTTCGTGCTCATCGCCTTCATCAACGGGATTTACGCCTTTCATGAGCGCGGGCCGCTTTCCGACGCCAGCTCGCTGATCTACGCCGGTTCGGCGGTGGGCGCTGTGTTCGCCGGCGATTTGCTGACGCTGTTCTTCTTCTGGGAGCTGACGGCCATCGCCTCGGCGCCGCTGATCTTTGCGGCCGGCGGAGCCCGGGCGCGGCGCGCAGGGCTTCGCTATCTCGCCATCCAGGTGCTCTCCGGCGTTCTGGTGCTGGGCGGCGCGGCGATGTGGGCGAGCGAGACCGGATCGTGGACGTTCGAGGCGCTGAACCTTGAAAGCGCCGCCGGCTGGCTTCTGCTCATCGGGTTCGGGATCAAGGCCTGCTTCCCGCTTTTGCACATGTGGATGCCCGACGCCTATCCCAAGGCGACCGCGTTCGGCGCGGTGGTCCTTTCGGCCTTCACCACCAAGATGGCGATCTACGCCCTAGCGCGCGGCTTTCCCGGTGAGGAGCTCCTGATCTATGTGGGCGCGGTCATGGCGGTGTTCCCGATCTTCTTCGCCATCGTGGAGAACGATCTGCGGCGCACGCTCGCCTATGCGCTGATCAATCAGCTGGGTTTCATGATCGTGGCGATCGGGGTGGGCACGCAGCTGGCGCTGAATGGTGCGGCGGCCAACGCCTTCGTGGGTGTCATCTACATGGCGCTGATGTTCATGGTCACCGGCGCGATCCTGAAACGCACCGGAACCACCAAGGCCACCGAGCTGGGCGGATTGTTCTCGGCCATGCCGGTCACTGGCGTGTTCGCGGTGCTGGGCGGGCTGGCCGTCGTCGGCGCGCCGCTGTTCTCCGGTTTCGTCGCCAAGACGCTGATCCTGTCCAGCGTTCACGAGGCGCATATCACCTGGCTCTACGTGCTGATGATCTTCGCCTCCGCCGGGGTGATGGAGCAGAGCGCTCTGAAAGTTCCGTTCTTCGCCTTCTTTGGCAAAAAACGCGCGTGGCGCGTGGAGGAGGCGCCCACCGGCATGCTGGTGGCCATGGGGCTGTGCGCCTTCCTCAGCGTTTACCTGGGCACGCACTATCAGGCGCTCTACGGGCTCTTGCCCTTCGAGATGGACTACAAGCCCTACAAGCTGGATTCAGTCATCGGCCAGCTTCAGATCCTGGCTTCCGGCGCGCTCGCCTTTGCTGTCCTGGTGTGGCTGAAGCTCTATCCGCTGAAAGACGACCGCACGATTCTCGACGCCGACTGGCTCTATCGCTATGTCGGCGACGGGCTGGCGCGCTGGGGCACGGCCATGGGCCGGCTGCTGGCAGGCTTCGTGGAGGGGCTTCTGGGGTCCAGCCTCAAGCGGTTCGGCGGGCGGTTGTTTAATGTGTTCAGCCCGGCCGGCGACTTGTCGCGCGACTTTCCCTCCGGCCTCATGGCGCTCTGGACGGCCATCGTTCTGGCCGGCGTCCTGCTTGTGGCCTACTTCTCCCCGTTGTAATCGGCTCGCCTTATGGGCGATACGCTAGCGTGCGCTAGAAAAAGCCGCACGCATCATAGGAAAGTTATCCTCGCGTTCTTCTCTTGTTCCTATCATGCTCCACCAAACGGGGTTTGATGGACACGAGACGAACGGGAGAACGACGTGACTCACTCACGTGATCTGGAGGACCGGGCGCGAGCCCGGCTGACATTACAGACGGTGGCCTATGCGCTTGGCGTGCCGGCCGAAGAGATTGACCAGCCCACACGCGGCGCAGCGCGCGCCTCGCTGGCGCGCCAGGTGGCGATATACCTCACCCATGTGGCGTTCGAAATGAGCCTGCAGCGCTGCGCGGCGGCGTTCGGGCGTGATCGCTCCACCGCCGCCTACGCCTGCCATCGAATTGAGGATCGGCGCGACGAGGCGGAGTTCGACGCCTTTCTTGACGATCTTGAAGCGTGCCTGCGCGCCGCGCCGCCGCCGGCCCGGCTGCTGGAGCGGGCGTGATGAGCTGGATCGAGCGTCTCGCCCGGCCAGGCCGGCTGCTTGCGCCCCTTCCAGCGGGAAGGGCGGGCTATGGCGTCTTCGCCGGGGGCGACCGGCGCCGGCGCCCGCTGGCGCTTGTGAGCAAGGCGGAGCTGCGCCGGGCCTTGAGCGACGGCGCCCTGGAGCCGGTGGCGGGCGGATATGCGCTGACCGGCGACGGCGAGGACCGCGCGCGCCGCGACGAGGCGGGGGCGGCCGGGTTCACGGTTCAGCACGGGCGGGTGGAGCGGCGCATCGTGATGGAGCGGGAGGGCGAACGCTCGGTCTTCGCGCGGTCCGGCGGCCCGCTGGCGCGTTATTTCAGGGCGCAGAACGGCAAGCCGCCGTTGCTTCAACCGGTCCACGCCGCCGCCGCGCAGCTGCTTGAGCGCGACTACACCCTCTCCGCCCTGCAAAGCCGGGTCACCCAGGACTGGTCCGGCATGCCGCGGGCGTCCAGCCGCGCCGCCCCCAGAGACCGCGCCGAGGCGCCGGTCTCACGCCTCGACGCCCAGGAGCGCGTCCTGGCGGCGCTAGATGCAGTGGGGCCGGGCTTTGACCGGCTCTTGCTGAACGTTGTGATCCGCGAAACCGGCATGAGACTCGCCGAGCGCGAACTGGGCTGGCCCGAACGCACCGGCGCGCCGGCCCTGAAACTGGCGCTGGACCGGCTGGCGATCCACTACCGGCTCAAACGGCGCGAGCGGGTGGTGTGATCCCTGGTGTCATCCCGGCCGAAGCGAAGCGCCGCGCCGGGACCCCAAGGCGGAGCTTCACGTCCTGAGGTCCTTGAGAGCGCTTCCGCGCTTCCGGGACGACAACGAATATTAAGCCTCTAAAACTTTGTTGGAAATGGGCGCGCGGGCGCTCAAACCCCGCGTCACCCGGGCGGTAGCGTCCCGCTCTCGAAGCTTTGCACCAGAGAGCCCACGACCAGCCGCCAGCCGTCCACCAGAACAAAGAAGATCAGCTTGAACGGCAGCGAGATCACGATGGGCGGCAGCATCATCATGCCCATGGACATGAGGATGGAGGCGACCACCAGGTCGATGATCAGGAAGGGGATGAAGAGAAGAAAGCCGATTTCAAACGCGCGCCGCAGCTCCGAAATCATGAAGGCGGGGGCCACCACGTGCACCGGCGTGGCTTCAGGCGTTTCCGGCTCGATCTCGGCGATCCCCAGAAACAGCCCCAGATCCTCCTCGCGCGTGTGGGCGAGCATGAACATCTTCACCGGCTGGGTGGTCTGGGTGAAGGCCTCTTCGGTGGTCAGTTCACCGTTCAGCAGTGGCTCGATTCCCTGCTGATAACTCTGGGTGAAGACCGGCGCCATGATGAAGGCGGTGAGAAACAGCGCCAGCGAGATCAGCACGGCGTTGGGCGGGCTTTGCTGCAGGCCGATGGCTGTGCGAAGGAGCGAGAGCACCACGATGATGCGCACGAAGCTGGTGGTCATGATCAGGATGGACGGCGCCAGGCTCAGCACCGTCAGCAACGCGATCAGCTGCAGGACTCGCTCTGTGAGCCCCGTGCCCTCGCCGAAATCGACGCTGATCGCCGGCTGAGCCAGCGCCGGCGCGCCAAGCAGCAGGACAAGCCCGGCTGCAAACGCCGCCAGTTTCAGGGCGCGCGCGATCATTCAGCGGCCCGGAGGCTGGATTTCTCGGCGGACTCTTCGTCTCGCGCGCCGTCTTGCCCGTCCCCGGCGTCAGCGGCCGACTCATCCTCTAAGTCCGCGGGCGCGATCGGCGTGAACACAGGCGCCGCCTTCACCGGGCGGGTCTCCAGCACGGTTTCGCGTTCCGGGCCGAGCAGGAGCACGTGCTCCACATCATCGCTTTTGACGATGACGATGCGTCGGCGCGGATCGAGAATCAGGCTCTCCTTCACCGCGAGGCGGCGCTCGCGCCGGTCCAGGCCCTGAAAACTCGCCAGTCCCGAGGGCAGCCAGCCCTTGCGCAGAATCACCGCAACCCCGCCCAGAAGGCCGAGCACCACCAGAAGGGCGGCGAAATAGCGGGAGAAATCGATCAGATCCAAAGCGCTGCAGCCCTTGCCCGCGCCGGTTCGGGGCGACCCCGGCGCTTGTCCGACTAAAACAGCTAACGGGAGTCGGGCCGGTCGTTAAGCCCGGTTAAGCGCCTCTTAACCGGCGCGCTTCAGGGTGAACACTCTCGTAACCCATGGGAGCCGTCCAACATGGCTTTCGACGACATCAATGTTCTGTCCACGCTGCGCCAGGCGCTGGGCTATCACAACGCCCGCCAGCGCGTGCTGGCGGAGAACGTGGCCAATGTGAACACGCCGGGATTCACTCCGGGCGAAATCTCCCAAGGCCAGTTCGAGCGTGTGCTGAACGGACAGGCGAGCGCGTCGTCCGGCGGCCTGCGCGTCACCGATCCGCGCCATTATGGCGGCGGCACGGCGGGCTCGAGCGCGGCCTATCGCACCGAACAGCGACCCGACAGCGAGACGACGGTGAATGGCAACTCGGTGGTGATCGAGGAACAGATGGTTCGCGCCAACGAGAACCGCATGAAATATGAAACCGCCCTGAGCCTCTATCAGAAAAGCCTCAACATGATCCGGCTCGCGGGCCGGCCCCCTGGTCAATAGGGCCTCAGTCAGTCAGCCAAGGAGCTAGATCTTGGATAAAGCTTCAGAAACGCTCCAGATCGCGGCGGCGGGCCTGCGCGCCCAGGCGTCGCGCATGCGCGTCATCGCCGAGAACGTCGCCAACGCCGACTCCACCGGTCAGACCGCCGAACAGGATCCCTATCGCCGTCAGATCCCGGTTTTCGACGCCGTGATGGACCGAGAGCTGGGCGCAAGGGTTGTGCGGATGAACGATGTTCGCCCCGACCAGAGCGAGTTTCGCAGCGTTTACGAGCCCGGCCACCCGGCGGCGGACGCGGAAGGGTATGTGAAGTACCCCAACGTCTCCAGCCTGATCGAGCTGATGGACATGCGCGATGCGCAGCGGTCCTACGAAGCGAATCTCACCATGGTGGAAGGCACGCGCCGCATGCTCGAGCGCACGCTCGACCTTTTGCGCCGCTAAGGAGCTAAGCCATGGATCTCGCCGCCCTTCGCGCCTACGCCGCCGTCGCCCAGCAGGCCGGGCGCGCCGGCGCCCCCAACCCGGCTGACGAAGCCGGCCAGGCCGGCGCCGCCGGCGCGCCGGATTTCGCAGGCATGGTGCGCGAGGCCGTGGGCTCGGTGGAGGCGACGGTGCGCGGCGCTGAATCCATGACCACCGCCGCGGCTACCGGCCAGGCGGAAATGATCGACGTGGTCACCGCCGTCGCCGCCGCCGAAGTGCAGCTGGAGACCGTGATCGCCGTGCGCGACCAGGTCATCCGCGCCTACCAGGAAATACTCAGAATGCCGATCTAGCGATGTTCTCTCCCGGTTACGGGAGAGGACATCGCCCCGGCCTTGAGCCGGGGGTACGCAAGGGGGCGTGCGCGACGGTCAGTGCTGCGCAAGCCCCCTCGATATCCGCCAGCCGGGGCGGAGACCCCGGCGTGACGCCTACCCCGCCTGGACCTCGGCGATCCACGCGTCCACGCGCTGTTCCAGAAGCGGCAGGGGCAGGGGCCCGGCGGTGAGGACGGCGTCGTGGAAGCCGCCCCAGCGGAAGTCCTCGCCCAGCGTGTCCTGCGCGCGCGCCAGCAGGTCCTGGATCGTCAGCATACCGATCTTGTAGCTCACCGCCTGGCCCGGCCAGACGATATAGCGCTCCACTTCCGGGGTGATGTCGCCCTCGGTCATGGGCGTGTTCTCCAGCATGTAGGCGATGGCCTCTTCGCGGGTCCACTGATGGTGGTGGAGCCCGGTGTCGACCACCAGGCGCACGGCCCGGAACACCTCATAGGAGAGGCGGCCGAAATCGGAGTACGGGTCTTCGTAGAAGCCCATCTCCTTGCCCAGCCACTCGGTGTAGAGCGCCCAGCCCTCGCCATAGGCGGAGTTCCACGCCAGGCGCTGGAACAGCGGGACTTCGTCCAGCTCCTGGGCCAGGGCGACCTGGAAATGGTGTCCCGGCGCGCCTTCGTGCAGCGACAGGCTTTCCAGAAGATAGGTCGGGTTGTCCGGCATGTGGGCCAGGTTCACGTAGTAATAGCCCGGTCGCGAGCCATCCAGCGCCGGTCGCGAATAGAAGGCCCCGGTGGCCGTGGCCTCGCGCCAGGATTCCACCTTGCGCACTTCGATATCCGCCGACGGCAGGGTGTCGAAATAGGCCGGCGCCGCTTCGATCACCTGGTTCACCACCTGCGTGGCGCGGTCCAGATACTCCTGGCGGCCTTCATCGGTGTTGGGCAGCTGGAATTGCGGATCGGTGCGCATGAACTCGAAGAAGTCCTGCAGCGAGCCTTCAAAGCCCACTGCGTCCATGATGGCGCGCATTTCGGCGTGGATGCGCTCCACTTCCGACAGGCCGATCTGGTGGATGTCTTCGGCGCCCAGATCGGTGCGGGTGGTGAATTGCGCCAGAGAAGCGGCGTAGGCCGCTTCGCCGTCGGGCAGTTTCCAGATGCCGGCGCGGTCGTCGGCGCCGGCCTCCATATCGTCCAGCGCGGCCATGTAGCGCTCCACCGAAGGGGCGAATTCTTCGGTGAGGGCGGTGCGGGCGTCGGCGAGGAGGGCGGCTTCGGCGTCGGCTTCGAGCTCGAGCGCTTCCACCTTCTCTTTGAAGTCGGCGTAGAGCGCGCTGTCTTCCCCCTCTTCATAGGGATAGCCGGAGATCAGGGCGCGGGCGCCGGCCTCCAGGCGCGGATAGGCGAACAGCGGCAGGCGGACATCGTTTTCCGCGCGGGCGAGAGCGCGCTCGACGAGCACGTCGATCTGCGTGTCCATGCCCTGAAGCCGGCTGACATAGGCCGCGGCGTGGGCTTCGGACTCCACGCGATGATTGTTGATCAGGAAGGTGACGAGCCCGGACACCGCATCGCGCATGGGCGAGAAGGCGTAGCGGCTGTCGCGCACGGCGTGCTGGCGCGCCTCGTTTTCCGCCTGCAGGACGAAGAAATCGTAGGACAGCCGGGCGCCGGCGGTGAGGGCGTCATAGTCGAAAGTCTCGCGCATTTCGCGCACATAGGCCTGGCCGCGCTCGAAATCCTCCAGCACGGCGGCGTCGGAAGCGTCGTCCCAGCGTCCATAGGCGTCGAGATCTGAGATCATCCCCAGCGACGTCATGGACTGGGGCGAGCGGGCGATCTCGGCCTCGAACACCTCCTGGAACCAGGCGTAGAGGCGCTCGCTCTCGGTCTGCTCGGCGCCTTGTTCGGTAGAGGCCTCGGCGGCCTGGGCCGCGGCGCTGACAACGAACGCCGGTGCGTGCGGCTCATGGGCGAAGCCGGCGTTGGTGAGAAGTGCGGCTGCGGCGGCGCCGGTGAGTAACAGTTTCAGCATGATCTTCCCCTTGAAAGTCTTATCGTTTGGCGTGGGCGTGCAATTTGGCGCGCAGTTAAGCACCGCCAGCGCCGAACGCGAAGGGCCTGGCCGAGTCTTTTGGCTGTCATGACGACAGTTTCAGCGACCGCACGCGAGAGGCGCTTATAAGGCCAGGTGCGGAGCGATGGGGCCTAAAGCCGGTCGCGGAACCGGTTCAGGGTCTGCGGCCCAAGCGCGATCTTCAGGTCTTCAAGATGCGCCTCAACGGCTCGCCATGCGCCCACGCCCTCGCTGTAGAGGGGCCGCCGGACCTGCTCGCTGCTGGCGGTGCGCACAGCGCGCCGGGTCTCATGAAACTTGAGGCATCCCGGTTCAAACGCCACGCCGACACCGGCCAGCAGGGTCTGGATCATCGGCTCGGGCGATCTGACCAGATCTTCGTACTGCACGTGCAGGACTTTGCCGGGCAGGACGCGATCCCAGTGGTCCATGATCTTTAGATATCCGTTGTAGTAAGATCCTATGTCTTTGAGATTATAACTGAAATCAACGCCTTGCGCGAAGTATTGCTTAAACAGGCTGAACCCGCAATCCATCGGATTTCTGCGCACGTCGATGATGACGGCGTTTGGTAATATTTTATGGATCAACCCGACATGCTCGAAATTATTGGGCATCTTGTCGGTGAAGAACGCGCGGTCTCCGGTGCGAAACAGCGTGCTCTCTTCCAGATAGGCCCGACCGAGCGCCTCAAGATCGCTTTGGGGCATGCGGCCGATATTGGACAGATAGTCGCCGCCGAATCGCTCAACGCAGCGCAGATGTGCCGTTCGCTTAACAGCCGGCAGGGTGGGCTGCTCGATCGTGGCCTCGATCTGTGAGTGGCTTGCCAGAATCTGCTCCACCAGGGTCGACCCGGATCGCGGCAGGCCGACGATGAAAATCGGCGTTGCGCCGCCTGGCGCGGCTGCAGCCTGCGCCGAGACTGTTTCGGCGGTATAGGCTTGGACAAGCCTGTCGGCTGCGGCGTCAAAGCGTTGCGGATCAAAGGCGTGGTCATTGTGCAGCGCGTTCGCCTTGATGTAGAGCGGCATCGAGGCCGCCCCGTCGTCTTCAGTCTCGTGCGCTTTGGCCAGAGCGAATGTGGCGATGCTCTTCGTCTTCCGGTCAATGTCCGGCCGCGCCGACAGCGCTCTGATCGCCTGCTGTTCGGCCTGCGAGAACGCATAAGTCTTCATGTCAGCCAGCGCCCACCAGGCTGCGGCGTTGCGCGGATCGTCGGCGAGGCTTGCGCGGAACAAGTCGATGCTCGCCTCACGGTCTCCCGTTATCCGGCGAATCTGGCCGCGGACCAGTTTGACAGCGCTCTGTTTCGCCGGGGCTGAGTTTACGTGGCGCTCGGCCCGATCGCAGGCCTCCAGCGCCTCGTCGTTCCGGCCATAGCGCAACAGCACCATGATCAGCGGCCAGAGCGAGTCGAACGACTCCTCGATGCGGGCCAGCTCCTTCGCCGCCGCAATAGCACGCCGATAGGCGCCGGAGTGCTCCAACGCGCCGATCAGCATCGTGCGCAGGACAAGATTGGCTGGAGACAGGCGAAGCGCGTTTTCCAGGATTGCAACGGCGCCCTCGTGATCACCCCTGGACGAGGCGAGATGCGCCAGGGTGAAGACCGCGCGCGGGTGGCCTGGATGCTTCTCCAGCATCGCGTTCGCGACCGATCCGGCCTGCGCGAAATCGCGGCTCTGCATGGCGCGCTGGATGAGCTGGAACTGAGCGGCAAGAGGATCTGCGCGCTCGGCGGCCTTCACCGCCTGAACAGCTTCAGCGTAGCGCTGCTCGTGGTAGAGCAGGTTTCCAAGCCTGATCCAGGCGTCGAAGGCTCCGGGGTACGCCTCAAGAAAGCCCTTCAACGCAGCGATCGCCTCGCCGCGCTCGCCACGGGCCGCCATTTTTTCGGCCTCTCGCATCGCGGCGGTGTAGAGCGCGTCAGGGTCCATGAGATCTCTATAACAAAAAAATGCGGAGGCTTTCGCCTCCGCATTCCATTTCCGTCACTCTGAGCGTCTTAGCGGGTATAGACCGCGCCGAAAAAGAAGAATCGCCCGCGCGGTCCGACCGGCCAGGCGGTCTGGGTCGAGAACGGCTCTTCGTCGGTGAGGTTGTTCACCCCGCCGTAGAAGCGTAGCGAGTCGCTGAACTCATAGGCCCCGTTCAGATCCAGAATGTAGACTTCATCGTAGAGGCCGGCTGCGCCCAGATCGTCGAAATCCTCGATTTCAGCGGCGAATTGCTCACTCTGATAGCTGGTCTGAAGCGCGGCGCTCCAGGGACCGCGATCCCAGCCCAGGGTCAGATTGCCGGACCATTCGGGCAGCTGGATTTCCCGCACTTCCGGGTCCACGTCGGCCGGATCGAGCGGGTTGAAGAAGCGGTCCAGCTTTTCCTGGTGCGAGCCGACGAGGCTGGCGCTGAACGTGTTGGCGCCGACGTCGTAGGAATAGTTCACCGCAAAGTCGACGCCGGAGGCTTCCAGGCTGGCGAAATTGATCTGGCCGGATTCCAGCGAGTTCAGACCACCGTCACCGCGACGCGTGAAGAACGAGCAGAAGTCCAGGGCCGGGTAGTTGGCCGAGTCCAGGCAGCCGTTCAGGATGTCGGCCGCGCCGACTGCGGAGATCGCGTCTTCGATGGTGATGTCCCAGTAGTCGACCGTGATCGACAGATCCGGAAGGAAGCGAGGCTGGATGATGGCGCCGACCGTGAAGGTTTCGGCCGTCTCCACATTCAGATCAGGGTTGCCCCCCGAGACGCCGGAGAACCGCCCGGTGAGCGGGTTCTGCCATGCATACGCGCCGCCCGCGTCCAGGATTGCGGAATCCGAAACGCCCGCGGCCCGAAGGTCGGCGATGCAGTTGGCCTCACGCTGGGCCGGGTTTGAACCGCTGCCCACATTGGTCAGATCGCAAGGATCGGTGGTGGCGTTGACGAAGATCGGCAATTGAGGATCGAAGAGCTCGGCGATATTCGGCGCGCGAACGGCTTCAGAGATCGTGCCGCGCAGGGTGACGTCCCGGACCGGCGTGTAGGTGCCGCCAACGCTCCACGTCGTGGCGTCGCCGACAGTGGAGTAATTCGATGTGCGAACCGCACCGGAGAGGGTGAGTTCTTCGGCGAACGGGCGATCGCGGAAGATCGGCAGTTGGACTTCAAGGAAGACGTCGGTCGCGTCGTATTCGCCGCGGGTATTGAACTGCTGGGTGTTGTCGATGCTCGTGAAGGAGTTGAGGAACGGATCGACGGAGCTCACCAGCACACCCGGCGTGAACGACGTGCCCTGGGGCAGGATGCCAAGCGTGAGCGGGTCGAGCTTGTTGTTGCTGCTCTCTTCGCGATATTCCACGCCGCCGGCGTAGCCGAGCGCGCCGTCGAGCGCCCAGTCAAACCGGTTGAATTCGCCCACGACGATCGCCGAGAACACGGTCTGCTCGATTTCCAGTTCGTCCCTCAGATTGGACGTGACGAAGTTTTGCGCTTCGGGGCTGGCGGAGTAGGTGCCGAACGGGTTGAGCGGCTGGCACTGCCCGTCGCCCGGGGTGAAGGAATAGTAGCGGTTCGATGCGAAAGCGCCGTCGGCGAAGCCGTTACCGCCAGCGAAATAATCGATCTCGTAGAACGCATTGGGATCCAGGTCGGAGCGGCAGACGATCTCGCCGGTCGCCGGATCAATTGTGGAATCGATGGCGGCGAAAACCCGGTCGAGATAGAGGCCGGTCGTGAGCGATTCATTGTTGAAGTTGCCGTGGTTGGCGGACACTTCAAGCGTATGGCCCGGAGCGAATTCCCACTCGACGCCGCCGACGATCCGCAGAGTTTCGCGCGTGTACTGGAACGTGTTGTTGTCGCTCCAGTCGAGCGGATCCTGGGTGAGCAGCAGACCGCCGCGCGCGGCGACCACCGGATCAAGCTGGGACGGGATGAACGGGTTGTCCGGCAGGATGAAAAGCGTGTCGTAGAAGCTGTCCTGCTCGCCGAAGGTTCGCGACGTCGCCTGAACGAACTTGATCTCCCCGAAAACGCGCAGGGTGTCAGTGCGGTCGTAAGTGGTGTTCACGTTGAACACGGCCCGGTCGGTTTCGGGCATCAGCGTGTCGCGGTTGAAGTTCACCCGGCCGCCGTCGCCGCCGATTCCCCAAAGACCGTTCAGGACGGTGCCGTCCTGGTTCACGCGCACGGAGCCGTCCGGATTGGTCAGCCAGCACCCGGCGAGGAAGCCGACACGGCCGCCTTCTGATTCCTGACAGTCGGCGACGCCGTTTCCATTAATGTCGACATAGTTGACGCCCCGGCCGCCGAACCCCGGCGCGATGGAGCCTTCCTGCGAGGTGAGCCAGAAGCGTGGATCCTGGATGATCGCGCGAGGGGGCGCGTTGGGATCGGTGAGACTTGCAGGATTGGTCTGCACCTGGTCGATACCGTTATCGCGCGACCAATCGCGATCGCCGTGGGTGAGGGCGGTGTCTTCCTCGATCGTTATGCCCAGAACGATATTGCCGCGGCCCTGGTGGAAGTTGTTGCCCATCAGCAGGTCGGCGGAATAGTTCTCCGCATCGCCTTCGCCGGACACGCCGCCGCGAAGGTTCAGCTGCACGCCTTCAAAATCGTCCTTCAGGATAAAGTTCACCACGCCGGTCACGGCGTCGGCGCCGTAAATCGCCGAGGCGCCGCCCGTGGACACCTCGACGCGCTCGACAAGGGCGCGCGGGATCGTCCCGGTGTCCACAGCCTGGGTGCCGCGGAAACCGGCCACGTGACGCCGGCCGTTCACCAGGGTCAGCGTGCGTTCTCCGCCAAGGCCGCGCAGGTTCAGCGAGTTTGCGCCGGTTACGGAATTTTCCGCCGTCAATGACGAAATCAGGGCCGGAATGTCGTTGACCACGTCAGCGATGTTCAGTTCGCCGGATCGCAGGATGGCCTCTTCATTGACCGATTGCACCGGAACCGGGGCGGTGAGGTTTGGATCGCGGGCGATGCGCGAGCCGGTCACGACGACCCGGTCGGCCGCCGCTGCGGTTTCTTCACCCTCCGCCTACTGCGTGAAGCCTGGCGCGGACGCCAGCACTGCAAGCGATGCGCCGGCAAGCGCGACACTGCGCAAGTGCGAGAAACGAGTTTTACGAATATTGGCCATTATGATCTCCCCGGTTGACCTCGGGCGGGCCGGCGTTGTTGCGCTCAATCCACCTTCGAGCCATGAGGCTGCGTTACTCTGCTGCGGCGCAGCAAGGGTATTTAATAAATTCATTCATCAAAAATTACGAACGTTGCAATTTTGTCATACATCTGACGAACGTAAAAAAGTGCGTCTCAATATAATCAGTATACAGATAGATTAGAAAATCTTTAACCTTCCTTAACCGCTTTCGTTAACTTTTGCGCAAGCGCATAGAATCCGCGCAACAGACCTTTGAGCGCCGTAAAACGCGGCGTGAACGGAGACCGGTCATGACAGGCGGCGAAGTCCTGGACATCGGCGCGGAAGCGATCTGGACCATGCTGGCCATGGCCGCGCCGGTCATGCTGATCGGGCTGGCCGTGGGCGTCGTGATCGCGCTGTTGCAGGCGCTGACCCAGGTTCAGGAGATGACGCTGGTCTTCGTGCCGAAGATCATCGCGATCTTTCTGGCGCTGCTGATCTTCCTGCCGCTCATGGCGGCGCTTCTGTCCAGCTTCATGATGACGATCGTCGACAGAATCGTCGCAGGCTGACCGCCATGGTCGCCGGGTTCGACATCTCCATCACAGTGTTCGCCGCAGCCCTGGTGTTCGCACGCCTGGGCGCGATCCTGATGCTGCTTCCCGGCATCGGGGAAAGCACGATCCCGCCGCGCATCCGGCTGTCCTTCGCTCTGGCCTTCTCTCTGGCTGTGGGGCCGCTGATCGCGCCGGGCCTGCCGGCCATGCCCGAGAGTCTGGCGGCGGCGGCCGGCCTGGTGGCGCTGGAGGTGCTGATCGGGCTGATGATCGGGGCGGCCTCGCGCATCCTGCTCATGGCGGGCGCTGTCGCCGGTCAGATCATCGGGTATCAGACAGGCCTGGCCATGGCCCAGAGCTTTGATCCCACACAAGGCCAGTCTGGCGCCCTGCCGGCGCAGTTTTTGAACCTGATGTTCATGGTGCTGATCTTCGTCACCAATCTGCACCATTACCTGCTGCTCACCGCGGCGCAGAGCTATGAGATGATGCCCGCCGGATCGGCGCCGGCGGTGGGCGATGCGGCCAGCTGGGCGCTGCAGCTCTTCATCGACGCCTTCGCCCTGGCTGTGCAGATCGCCTCGCCGCTGATCGCGTTCGGACTGATCTTCTATCTCGGGCTCGGCGTGCTCTCACGCCTGATGCCGCAGGCGCAGATCTTCTTCATCGCCATGCCGCTCAACATCCTGATCGGCTTCGCCATCCTGGCCATGACGCTGGGCGCCATCGCGCTGGTATGGCTTGAGCGCTTCGAACAGTTCGCGGTGACGATGAGCTGATGGCCGAAGAAGACAAATCCTCCAAGACAGAAGAGCCGACAGAGCGGCGCCTGAAGAAGGCGCGCGAGGACGGCGATGTTCCCAAAAGTCAGGAGATATCCGGCTGGTTCACCCTGGCCGCCGGCCTTGCGGTGTTCGCCTTCATGGCGCCGGGCGTCTCCAGCGATCTCACCCGCATTATGACGATCTTCCTGGCCCGGCCCCACGAGATGAGCCTGGACACCGGCGCCGCGATGGAGCTGGCGGCGGCGACGGGGCTGCGCCTGGTCGTCATTCTGGGCTTTGTCTTCCTGCTGATCATGGTGGCGGCCGCCGCCGGCAATCTGGTGCAGCACGGGCTGATGTTCACGCCCAAGAAGATCGAACCCAAGCTCGACAAGCTGAACCCCATTAACGGGCTGAAGCGTATGTTCGGCCCTGAGGGCTGGATGAATTTCTTCAAGGGCGTCGGCAAGATGGCGCTGGTGGGCGGCGCGGTGGCGCTGGTGATGTGGCCGCGCCGCGACGAGCTTCTGGCGCTGCCCGCCCTGGCGCCCATCGGACTGCTTCAGGAAGTCTATTCGGCGACGATCGAGCTCCTGATCGCAGCGCTCATCGTCTACGCCTTCATCGCCGCCGCCGATTTTGCATTTCAGCGCCATCAGTTCATCGACCGCAACAAGATGAGCCAGAAGGAGATCAAGGACGAGTACAAGGACACCGAAGGCGATCCCATGGTGCGCGCCAAGCTGCGCCAGATCCGCCAGGAGCGCGCCCAGCGCCGCATGATGGCGCGGGTGCCCGACGCGGCGGTGGTGATCACCAACCCGACCCACTACGCCGTGGCGCTGGAATACGTGCAGGGCGTCACAGGCGCGCCGGTCTGCGTGGCCAAGGGTGTGGACGAGGTGGCGCTGCGCATCCGCGAGCTGGCGGAGGCGAACGGCGTACCCATCGTGGAGGATCCGCCGCTGGCGCGCGGTCTGTACGCCAGTGTCGATCTGGAGGAGGCGATCCCGCCTGAACAGTTCGCCGCCGTGGCCAAGGTGATCGGCTATGTGCTCAGCCTCAAGGGTCGGCGGTAGGGCGCGCCGGCGCCGATCTTCTGAAATTCGCGTGCGCGCACGAAACTATGGTTAACCTGAAGGCGCCAAGCTTAGAGGCCGAATCACACTCACCGGCCAGGGAGCCCGCCATGACTGACGCCCCCGCAACAGAAGCTCCCGAAGCGGCGCCCGGCGCCGAAGCGGAGCTTGCGCCTGCAGCCGCAGCGGCGGCGCCAATGGCTCCCGCCGCCGCGCCGGCCGCGGGACGCCTGGCGAAACCGCTCACCCGCGCCCTGTTCTGGACCGCCAGCCTGATGGCGCTGGTCGCCGCCGCTGTGGCGATCATCTTCGGCGCCGGCGCGGGCTGGCAGGGCGTGGTGCTTTTGTCGGGCATCGCCGCCTGTGCGCTTTTGCTGATGTATGCGCTCGCCGCCGGCGAGGCCGCCGGGCGGGCGCTGGGCGAGGGACCGCGCGCCGATGCGGCGTCCGGCCTCGCGCAATCTGCGCTGGATGCGCTCACCGATCCGGTGCTGATCACCGGCTCCAACGGCCGCGTCGTCTGGGCGAACCGCGCTTATCGGGATTTGTCTCGCGCCGGCCTTGGAAG
This sequence comes from Apolloniradiicaulis salifontis, assembly GCF_053756655.1. NCBI lineage: Bacteria > Pseudomonadati > Pseudomonadota > Alphaproteobacteria > Maricaulales > Maricaulaceae > Apolloniradiicaulis > Apolloniradiicaulis salifontis. Next base: position 1,913,732 of record NZ_CM132387.1, on the reverse strand, counting down.
CGCCGGAGCGCCCGCGCCCGAGCGCCTGTTCACCGGCGCCGCGTCAGGCGCGGTCTACCGCCTGACGCGGGCTGCGGACGCCGGAGAAGCGGCGCGTGAAACGCTGGGCCCGCTCAGCCTGCAGGGTGAGGGCGCCTCGGTCTATGTGGGTGATGTCAGCGCGATGCCGGGCGGCGGCGCGCTGTGGCGTTTCCAGATTGCACGCGAGGAGGACGGCTCGGCCGCCGACGCCGCGCCGGACTGGGCCGAACACGCGCCGGTGGGCCTGTTCCTTGCCGACGCCGAGGGCCGGGTGCTGGCCGCCAACGCCACGCTGCGCAGCTGGATCGACGCCAAGCCGGGCCAGGCGCTCAAGCTGACCGATTTTCTCGCCGGCGATGCGGCGTCGGTGTTCGCGCGTTCTCGCGGGGATGAAGGCGCGGTGCGGCTGGATGCGCGCATGGTGGCGCGCGAAGGCGTGGAGAGCCCGGTGGTTCTGTGCGTGGAGTGGGGCGATGAACGCCCGGCCCGGGCGCGGTGCGTGGTCTATGGTCTATCCGCGGCTGGAACGCCGCCGGGCCTGGCGCAGATCGCTCGCCAGAGCGGCGCCAAGGCCGGGCGCACGTTTGACGACATGTTCGCCTCCGCGCCCTTCGGCGTGGCGCGTCTGGACGCCGCCGATCCCATGTCGGCCATGGTGGAGGACGCCAATCTCGCCCTCGTCCACCTATCCGGGGGCGCGGCCGTTCCCGGCGCGCGCTTTGTGGATCTGTTCGATCCCGAAAGCGGGCTGGGCGCCGCCTTCGACCGGGCGCTGTCAGGCTCGGGGGAGCCGGGCGAGGCGCGCCTGACCGGCGAGGACGGCAAGCCGGTCCATGTGTTTCTGGCGCCGGCGCGGGGCGGCAAGCGGGCCGCCTATATCGTTGACATCTCCGCCTGGAAAGCGCTGGAGACCCAGGTCGCCCAGGCCGGCAAGATGCAGGCGGTCGGCCAGCTCGCTAGCGGCGTGGCCCACGACTTCAACAACATGCTCACCGCGATCCGGCTCAGTGTCGGCGAGCTCTTGAACCGCCACCCGGTGGGTGATCCCAGCTATCAGGATCTGCAGCAGATCAACTCCACCGTCACCCGTCAGGCGGGCCTTGTGAGGAAGCTTCTGGCGTTCTCGCGCAAGCAGACCTTCCGCATGACCGTGTTCGACATCTCCGACGTTCTGTCGGACTGCTCGGTGATGCTGGGCCAGATTCTGGAGGAGACGGTCAGGCTGGAGATCCGCCACGGACGCGAGCTGCCCCTGATCCGCGCCGACCGCAACCAGATCGATAATGTCCTGGTCAATCTGGCCACCAATGCGCGTGACGCCATGAAGGGCCAGGGCGGCGGTGTGCTGACCATCACCACCGAGATGGTGGACGCGGAAACCGTGCGAAAAGCCGGCGCGCCCAACCCGTCAGAGGGACGCTGGGCCGCCATCCATGTGGCCGACACCGGATGCGGCATGGACGAGGCGACCCGGCGCAAGATTTTCGAGCCCTTCTTCACCACCAAGGAAACCGGCGAGGGCACCGGGCTGGGGCTCGCCACCGTGTACGGCGTGGTCAAGCAGTCGGGCGGCTTCTTGTTCGTGGACTCAGAGCCGGGCGAGGGCACGACCTTCTCCATCTATCTGCCGGGTCATGTGCCGAGCGCTGAGGAGACCGCCGAGATCGAGGCCGAAATCGTGGCCAAGACCGCCGAACCCAAGCCGTCTGATCTGGCCGGTCATGGCCGCATCCTTCTGGTGGAGGACGAGGACGCCGTGCGCCAGATCGCCGCCAAGACGCTGGTGCGCCGTGGCTATGAAGTGGTGGAGGCGTGTGACGGCGAAGAGGCGCTGGAGATTCTGGAGGAGAATCCGGAGAGCTTCGATTTGCTGATCTCCGACGTGGTCATGCCCGGCCTCGACGGCCCGTCGCTTCTCAAAGCCGGGCGCAAATATCTGGGCGCTGCGCGAATCGTCTTCATCTCCGGCTATGCGGAGGAGGAATTCTCCGACACGCTCTCCTCAGACCTGGATATTTCATTCCTGCCGAAGCCCTTCGACATCCAGCAGCTGGCCGAAAGGGTGAAGGAAGAACTCGCGGCGGCGCGCCGATAGCGCCTTTAATTCAAGGCTGTGGCGACACGGGCGGCTCTCGCGGGCCGCCCGTTTTGTTATGTGCAAAATGTTCCTGTTGCGTTCGCGGAACAAAATAGGTACGAATAAGGTGACTTGCGGCGCCGCCGCTTCATTGCCCGACTCAGGCGATGCATGAAATAAAGGGAGTAGGACATTGGCTCAGGCGAGGCTTCAAGTGGTTAGAGAAACCGGAGACAACAAGCAGAAGGCGCTGGACGCGGCCCTCTCCCAGATTGATCGCGCGTTCGGCAAGGGCTCGGTGATGAAGCTCGGCTCGAAGCCGAACCAGAATATCGAGGCGATCTCCACCGGCTCACTGGGCCTGGATATCGCGCTGGGCGTAGGCGGTCTTCCCAAGGGCCGGATCGTGGAGATCTATGGACCGGAAAGCTCTGGCAAGACCACGCTGGCGCTCCACGTTGTGGCCGAGTGCCAGAAGGCCGGCGGAACCGCCGCCTTCGTCGACGCCGAGCACGCGCTGGATCCGCTCTACGCCAAGAAGCTGGGCGTGGACGTGGCCGAGCTTTTGGTGTCCCAGCCCGACACCGGGGAGCAGGCCCTTGAGATCGCCGATACGCTGGTGCGCTCGGGCGCGGTGGATGTTCTGGTCATCGACTCCGTGGCCGCGCTCACCCCGCGCGCCGAGCTTGAAGGCGAGATGGGCGATTCGCTGCCCGGCATGCAGGCCCGCCTGATGAGCCAGGCGCTGCGCAAGCTTACCGGCTCTATCTCGAAGTCCAATTGCCTTGTGGTCTTCATCAACCAGATCCGCATGAAGATCGGCGTGATGTTCGGCTCGCCGGAAACCACCACGGGCGGCAATGCGCTGAAATTCTACGCCTCTGTGCGCCTGGACATCCGCCGCATCGGCGCCCTGAAGGACCGCGACGAGGTCATCGGCAACCAGACCAAGGTCAAGGTCGTGAAGAACAAGGTCGCCCCGCCCTTCCGCGAGGTGGAGTTCGATATTCTCTACGGCGAGGGCATCTCCAAAACCGGCGAATTGATCGATCTCGGGGTGAAGGGCAATATCATCGAGAAGTCCGGCTCCTGGTATTCCTACGACTCCCAGCGCATCGGACAGGGCCGCGAGAATGCGCGCAAATTCCTGCTTGAAAACGCAGCGATGTCCGCAGAGATCGAAGCCAAGGTCCGCAAGAACGCCGGCCTGATTGCAGAAGAATTGCTTGGCGGTCCCGAGCCGGACGCCGATCTCGGCCCCGAAGACGAAGAAGCCGCAGGCTAGCTGACGACGGCCCTGGTGCGCTGATGATAAGCGCGCCGGGGCCGTTCGCCTTTATCTGGCGTTCCCGCCACGATGCTGGGCATGCGTGGCGGCCCTGAGCGGCGCCGCGCGTGCAGTCCGCTCAGTCGCCGGAGTCTTGCGCCTTCAGCCGCTTATCGAAGAATCTGAAAATCGTCGTCCAGAGATGGGTCTGCAGCTCGGGCGGGCGCACGCCGTGGCGCTGGCCGGGATAGGTCATCATCTCAAAATCGGCGTTCTGTTGTTGCAACTCCAAAAATAGCCGGGTCGAGTGATCGAAGGTGACATTGTCGTCGGCCATGCCGTGAATGATCAGGGTGGGCGTGGCGTAATTCTGCACATGGGCGAAGGCCGAACCCTGCTCATAGCCGCTGGCATTGGCCTGGGGCGTGTCCATATAGCGTTCGGTGTAGTGGGTGTCGTAGAGCGACCAGTCGGTCACCGGCGCCCCGGCGACCGCCGCATTGTAGGCGCCGGGCGCCTGCAGCGTGGTCATCAGGGTCATGTAGCCGCCATAGGACCAGCCCCACAGGCCGATCCGGTCCGGATCGACAAAGTCTCGATCTTCCAGATAGTTCAGCCCGGCCACCTGGTCGGCCACCTCCACCGTGCCCATCACGTCATGGATTTCGGCCTCGAAGGCGTGGCCGCGATTCCAGCTGCCGCGATTATCAAGCTTGAACAGGATATAGCCCTGATCGGCGAAGAGCTGGTCGCGCGGATTGGTCCAACCCCTTGAGACCGTTTGCACATGGGGGCCGCCATAGACCTGGACGATCGCCGGGCAGGGGGTCTCCGCCGTGCAATGGACCGGTTTGAGCATCGACCAGTAAAGCTCGGTTTCGCCGTCCGGCGCCGTGATCGTCCCGAACTCCGGCGTCAAATGGCTTGAGATATGAGGGGCATAGGGGTGGTCTTCATCAAGGGCGTTCTCCTCGACCCAAGCGATGCGCTCGCCATTCATGGCGTAGAGCCCGGTCTGGGGCGGGGTGTCCGGATCGGAATAGGTCCCGATAAACGCAGCCGCCCCGTCGCCGAGGCTGACGCTCCATCGGCCGTCGCCTGAGGTCGTGGGAACGGGCTCCGCGCTGCTGAGCCCGTTCATGTTGACCGCGTAGAGGTGGCGCTCCAGCGGCGTCTCCACCCAGCCTTCGAAATAGACCGTTTCGCCGTCCTCGCTGACGCCGCTGATCTCGTCCACCACCCACTCGCCCGACGTGATCTGCGTCGTCTCTCCGGCGGGTGTGACGCGATAGATGTGGCGAAAGCCGGTCCGCTCACTGGTCCAGAGAAAATCGCCGCCTTCCAGCGGTGTGAAGTCGTTGGTGAGATTGATCCAGGTAGGCGCCTCTTCGGTGAGCGTCGGCGCGCTCTCTCCCGTCTCGGGATCGACGCCGAGAAGATCGAGCCGCGTCTGCTCGCGGTTCTGGCGCTGGGCGTAGAGCCGGTCGCCGGCGGCGTTCCAGTTCACCCGGGCGAGATAGATGTCGGTCTCCGCCCCCAGATCCACCCGCACGCGCTCGCCGCTGGCCACATCGATCACCCAGAGCTCCACAAGGGCGTTGTCGGTCCCGGCGCGCGGATAGCGCTGCTCGCTCACCGAGACGCCTTCGGGGCCGATGCCGAAGCGGGGGACGATCTCCACGGGCGTCTCGTCGATGCGCGCCACGGCGATGCGAGCGCCGTCCGGGCTCCACCAATAACCGGTATAGCGCTGCATCTCCTCCTGGGCGACGAACTCGGCGACGCCCCAGCTCACCGGGCCTTCGCCATCATTGGTGAGCGCGCGGGCCTCGCCTGTGTCCAGATCATGCACCCAGAGATCCTGGTCCCGGATGAAGGAGACGCGGGCCCCGTCCGGGCTCACCTTGAAATCGGTCTCGAACGCCTCCGTCTCCATGAGGCGCTCGGCCTCGCCGCTCTCCACGTTCACGTAGAAGACATCGCCGTCCAGCGGGACCAGAACCGCCTCGCCGCTCTCGTCCCAGTCATAGGACACGACGCCGCTTTGCGAGATCCGCGCCCGCTCGCGATACAGGATCTCGGCTTCCGACAGTTCGCGCTCCTCCGGCGCCAGAGCCGACGCGTCCACCAGCCGGTAGGTGCGCCCGTCGGCCACATCCATGGCCCACAGATCCAGCACCGTGCGGTCCTCCTCCTTGGCTCGCAGGAAGGTCACGCGGCTTCCGTCGGGGGAAAACTTCAGGCTTTGCGGCGTGGGACCGGACAGCGACGGCGAGGCGAAGATGCGTTCGATGGTCAGCGCGGCGGAATCCTGGGGCGCGCCCTGAGGCGCGCCCACTGCCGGGTTATGCGCCCGGTCTTGCACCTCTTGCTGACTGAGCGCCGCTCCGTCTCCGGTGCAAGCGGCGAGCGTCAGGGCAAAAACACCAAAAGTCTCTAGCGTAATTCGCAAGAAATTCACTCTAATCGTAGTAGTTAAACGAAGGGCTCCGCGTGGAATTATTGATGCTTATTAGAGTTATTAAACTCTTTGATTTCCTTGATTCGAGACAGAAGGCCGAAGGGGAGCAAATATTCACCTGTTGCAAGATTTCGTTCAAAAGCGCCCCACCGCCACTTCCATACCTGCTCTTTCATGATGAAACGCATAACAAACACCAAGACTCCGCTCCAGACTGTGAGGCTAACTATGGATGCAACTTCGGACACAGACAATCTCGTGGCTGTCAAAAAGCTAAGGTAGACTGCGCCGAACGAAAGGTGGGTAAACCCCAGGATTGATGAGGTTAATCCGGCCCGGCGTCGGCCAGTATTCATAGCTACAGATACCGAAAGGGTCATGATTGCGCCGGCGAACCCCGTCGCCAAATAGATCGTCGCAATCGCGTATGTGAGCTCAGTTGTCGCGAAAGCGGTAATGGCCAGAACTGGGGCGATGATCAGAAAAAATAGCACCATGCTCGCGGCCTCGGTGGCTCCAAGGCGTGACGTGTCGCGATCTAGAACGGCCGCGATCGCTCCCCCTAGAACAAATGAGATCACACCTCCTGCTGTGACAATCGCCAGAGCCGTAGGGGGCCATTGCTCCTGTTCAGAAAGGAGTGGAGGTAGAAGACCTCCAGTGACGAAAACAGGCGCGTAAACGACTGCGCCCAGGGTTGCCCAAAACAGGACAGAACCTAAGGGGTATCCGCCTGCCCCGGTTCTGTCTGCCTCAGTGGCGTCCGAAGGTGAAGCTGGCGCGACGTTCAAAGCTGATGAAAGGACACGTGCCGTTAGCGCGAATATTAACAGAGCGAGAGCGGCTGTCGCAAAAAAGACTGAGCGCCAGCCGAACGCAGAACCCAAGAGAGCACCAAGCAAAGGGGCAAGCGCCGGCACAACCGCGAAGACAATATTTTGAATCGCAAACGCGGTCGTCAATGATTTTTGCGGTAGTGCGGTTGTCAGCGCCGCCCGGCTCAGAATGAGCGCCGGACCTGCACCCACGCCCTGAAGGATGCGGGCGAATATTAGATCTGAGTACGATTGCGCGAGAGCCGCGTAGATGCTGCCGCCAATAAAAATAAGTATAGACAGGAATATGATCCGTATAAAGCCCAAACGCTCCCCGATGACACCGCTAAATAACTGTGAAAATGCGAAGGACACTAAAAAAATGCTTACCAAAGTCGAAATTTTCGACGTGGCAATGCCCATCTCAGTGGTTATCGATTCGGAAAGCGGAGTAAAAATTGTTGAGCTTAGTTGGCCTAGTGTGGATAACAACGCGACTGCTACAGAAATTAAAAAAACTCTTTTCAATTGGCGCTCCCGCTTGCCTCTGCAAACCACTTGGCTCTTCGCCGCACAGCGGTGCGGATGGTTAAATAGGACACGAACGGGGTGAGGCAAAATATCACCGATTCAGCGATGTAAACGATCCCGGCCGGAGATGGCTCCAAAAACAGGTTCAACAGCCCCTCAAAAAACGTCCCGGTTGCAACTGGGCCGTTGTTACCAAATACGTCACCGAAGCGATAAGCCCCCGCAACCCAGCATGCCACGAAGTAAATGAAACCAATTGCCGCATTCCTGTTGAAAAAAGAGGCTTTGCTGGCAAACGCCTGCGCCGCAGTCGAGGTGTCCCAATGGGTTAACGGCCGACCGACTATGGCGGTGACCTCACTTTCGTACTCCATACGCAGATACTGTACGAGGCTGCCGATTAATAACTCAGCGTGACAAATCATCCTTGAACTTACGTAAACGAGGACGGGAATAAGGAGCAAAAAGGCGCTATCCTCTTGGAGGCTTACAGCAAAGTAGCCAATAGAGCCGCAAGCGACCGCAGTCAGAATGGCGTACCTATCCCTACGATCGACCCATCGCTGAATGTCGTCACGTGCGGCCTGGAAGTGAGTGATGAGTATGGCTGATGCGGTCTCAGGTTTCATGTTCGTTTGAGCCCCTATATTCCGGTATCACTATACATACGAGCTTGACGGTTGCCAGCGGCGGCGACCGAAATGTGATTTAATTGAAACTGAGACGACGCACCACCCCCACCTCCCCACACCGATTGCGCGCCGCCCCCTGTCTCCGCTATACGCTGGGCGCTTGAAATCCCCCTCCAAGCGCCAAGGGAGCCCCCGGCCGATGGCTGCGTATCAATACGTCTATCACATGGACAATCTGGCTAAGACCTATCCCGGCGGGAAGAAGGTCTTTGACGGCATTTCGCTGCACTTCCTGCCCGACGCCAAGATCGGCGTCGTCGGCGTCAACGGCTCGGGTAAATCCACGCTGCTGCGCATCATGGCCGGGCAGGACACCGATTTCGCCGGCGAAGCCTGGGCGGAGAAGGGCGTGCGCGTGGGCTATCTGCCCCAGGAGCCGCAGCTGGATCCGGACAAGACCGTCTGGGAAAACGTCGCCGAGGGCAGCGAAGACAAGCAGATCTACGACGCCTACAACGCCATCGCCATGAAGCTCGCCGAGGATTATTCCGACGAGCTGATGGAGGAGATGACCGCCCTGCAGGAGCAGGTGGATACGCGCGACGCGTGGGACATCGACGCCAAGATCGAAATGGCCATGGGCGCGCTGCGCTGCCCGCCGGCGGACTCCGAGGTGACCAATCTGTCCGGCGGTGAGAAGCGCCGCGTGGCGATCTGCCGCCTGCTTCTATCCAAGCCGCACGTACTGCTGCTTGACGAACCCACCAACCATCTGGATGCGGAGAGCGTCGCCTGGCTCCAGAACCATCTGGAGAACTATCAGGGCGTGGTGCTGATCGTCACCCACGACCGGTATTTCCTGGACTCCATCACCACCTGGACCCTGGAGCTCGATCGCGGCAAGGGCGTGCCCTATCAGGGCGGCTATTCCAGCTGGCTGGAGCAGAAGACCAAGCGCCTGGCCCAGGAATCGCGCGAGGAAAGCGCCAAGCAGCGCGCGCTCACCCGCGAGCTGGAATGGATTCGCGCCTCCCCGAAAGCCCGCCAGGCCAAATCCAAGGCGCGCATCAAATCCTATGAGGAAAAGCGCGACGAGGCCGATCGCGAGAAGATCAATCACACCGTGATCAACATTCCGCCGGGCCCGCGCCTGGGCGGAAACGTGGTGGATTTCGACCATGTCTCCAAGGGCTTCGAAGACAAGCTGCTGATCAAGGATCTGGACTTCAAGCTGCCGCCGGGCGGCGTGGTGGGCGTCATCGGCCCCAACGGCGCGGGCAAGACCACGCTGTTCAAGATGATCGTCGGCGAGGAGCAGCCCGATGAGGGCAAGGTCACGCTGGGCGAGACGGTGAAGCTCGGCTACGTCAATCAGAGCCGGGATGCGCTGGATCCGAAGAAAAACGTCTGGGAAGAGATTTCCGGCGGCCATGACATGATTGATCTGGGCGGCCGCGAAGTGCCGAGCCGGGCCTATGTGGGCGCGTTCAACTTCAAGGGCGGCGACCAGCAGAAAAAGGTCGGGCTTCTCTCCGGCGGTGAGCGCAACCGCGTGCACCTGGCCAAGATGCTCAAAGAGGGCGGCAATCTCCTGCTCCTCGACGAACCGACCTACGATCTCGATGTGGAGACGCTGTCGGCGCTGGAAAGCGCGCTGGAAACCTATCCGGGCTGCGCGGTGGTGATCAGCCACGACCGCTTCTTCCTGGACCGCATCGCCACCCATATCCTGGCCTTTGAAGGCGACAGCCATGTGGAATGGTTCGAAGGCGGCTTCACCGACTATCTCGCGGATAAAAAACGCCGCCTGGGCGACGACGCCCTGGTGCCTAAACGCGTGAAGTTCCAGAAGTTCGAGCGGTAGCCGTTCTCCCCTTTGTCATCCCGGAAGCGCATCGCGCTCTCCGGGACCTCAGGGGTCAGCGCACCCGCAGGTCCCGGCTCCGCGCTGCGCTCCAGCCGGGATGACAGACCTGTGGCGGCTGTCTTGTAAGGCCTGATGCAAAGTGCGACTTTGCGCCTCGATTTCCGTTTGCTGATTGGGGTTATTCATCGTGAGCGAGACAAACGCCGGGGCGGCGACTGCGTCCGGACTTCGAGACACCAGCTTTTTCGGCCATCCCAAGGGGCTGGCGATTCTGTTCCTCACCGAGATGTGGGAGCGCTTTTCCTATTATGGGATGCGCGGCCTTCTGATCTTCTATCTCACCCAGCACTTCCTGTTCGGCCAGGAGCAGGCGAACCTGATCTACGGCACCTATGTGGCGCTGGTCTATGTGATGACCATCATCGGCGGCACCCTGGCCGACCGCTATCTGGGACAGCGCAAGGCGGTGACCTACGGCGCGATTTTGCTGGTGCTCGGCCATGGCATGATGGCGTTCGAGGGCGCGGGCTCGCAGGAGATCATGACCTATGAGGGGTCTGAATACGTGCTGGAGCTCGACGGGCGGGGCGGCGACGCCGACCTGACCGTGCGCTCGGACTCCGGCGTCTCGGTGGTCAGCTTCGCCGAGCAGGGCCGTGAGATGATCGTGGAGAGCCCGGCCGCAGTGGGGCTTCCCGCCACCGTCCAGATGGATGCGGTGGAGCGCCGGGTGGAGCAGCAGGCGCTGTTTGTGAACATTCTCTATCTCGCCCTGGCGCTGATCATCGCCGGTGTCGGCTTCCTGAAAGCCAATATCTCCACCATCGTCGGCGAGCTTTACGATCTGGGCGATCCGCGCCGCGATTCCGGCTTCACCCTGTTTTACATGGGCATCAATCTGGGCTCGTTTCTGGCGTCGATCTCGGTGGGGATCATCGGCTTCGTCTATGGCTGGGCCTGGGGCTTCGGGCTGGCGGGCGTTGGAATGCTGGCGGGCCTTCTCACCTTCCTGTTTTTCCAGCACTGGCTGGAGGGCAAGGCCGAGCCGCCCGATCCTGAAAAGCTGAAGCAGAAAGTGCTCGGCCCGATCAATGTGGAGGTCGCCTGTTATCTGGCCGGTCTCGCCATCGTCATCGTGTCGGTTCTGGCGGTGATGAACCCGCAATATTCCGGCGGCGTGCTGGGCCCGCTCGGGCTGATCATGCTGCTGTTCATGGTCGGGTTCGCGGTGCTGCGCACCAAGGGCCAGGAGCGCGGCCAGATGCTGGCGGCGATCTATTTCGTCCTGGCGCAGATCCCGTTCTGGGCGCTGTTTGAACAGGCGGGCTCCTCGCTCAACCTGTTCACCGACAGCTTCGTGGACCGCACCATGTTCGGCGTTCAGGTGCCGGCGCCGGTGTTCCAGTCGCTCAACGCCGGCTTCATCATCATCTTCGCACCGATCCTGGCGTGGCTTTGGGTGTTCCTGGCCAAGCGGCGGTGGAACCCGTCCACGCCGGTGAAGTTCGCCCTCGGCGTCTTCATGGCGGGGCTGGGTTTCTACGTGCTGGTGGGCGGGATCGGGCTGTCCGGGTCGGCGCTGGTGCCGGTCTACTTCATCTTCGCCATCTACTGGATCCACACCATGGGCGAGCTGATGCTCTCTCCTGTGGGCCTGTCGGCGGTGACCAAGCTGGCGCCCGCGCGCGTCGTGGGCATGACCATGGGCGCCTGGTTTTTGTTCTCGGGCCTGTCGAACTACCTCTCCGGCGTCATCGCGTCCTATACGGGCGCGGAGACGATCGGCGGCCAGCTCACCGACCGCGAGGCGGCGCTGGCCGGCTACGCCGAGGTGTATTCCCAGGTGGGCCTCATCGCCATGGCCATCGCTGTGGGGATGTTGCTGATCAGCCCGATCATCAAGCGGATGATGGGCGACGCTGCAAAGGAGATGACGCCCCATCCCACCGAGACCGAAGCCGGCGGCCCGTCCATGGACCGCAACAGCGACGCGCCCTGAGTGGGGTGTTTGATTGAAGCCGGAAGCGGCGCGCCGGGCCGGGCGCGCCGTTTTCGTTTCAGCCCAGGCAGCGCTCGCCGTCCGCCATGCTGATCTCCACCACGCCGGTGGCGTGATCAATGGTGATCACCGCCTCCGCCAGAGCATCCATGCCCAGGATCATGGCCGGTTCGTCGCTGAGGCCCATGGCGCGGAACACGTCCACATCGGCGTTGACCGCCACCAGGCCGAGCCCGCATATGCCGCCCATGCGAAAGCTGGGAATGCGCACCGCTTCCGCGTCGGTTTCCCGGCGGGCGAGGCGGGTCGCCCCCATCACGTCAAAGCGAAACGTCACCTGGTCAGGCCTCAGCCGGCGGGCGAGGCGGGAATTGATGATCGTGCGCGCCGAGCCGGTGTCGATCAGGACGCGAACCGGCGGACCGGCGCGGTGCAGAATGATGTCGCCCACCGGCACGTTGCGACCTGGATAAAGGCGGGCGTCCTCATGGGCGGGCGCCGGCGAGTCGAGGGTCAGCACGGCGTTCGCCACATCGATGGACAGGGTGCGCCCTGCGAACATGTCATTACCGAGCAGGCCGAAATAATTGAGGTCGAGATCGGTGGGGGTGTCCACGACCACCATGTCCAGATGGGCGGCCGTGGCCCCGCCTGCGCGCACATCAGCAAGCACCAGCCGCTCGGAGCGAATTTCTTCGGTGAGCGTCTGGACGTCGTGAAGAACGCCGGTGGGTTCAAACCCGAACTCCACCGCAAGCGGCTGGGCGATGGCGGTGTGGCTCGCGCCGGTGTCCAGAATGAACGGCCAGGGCCCGCGCCCCTCGATCATCACCTGGATGGAGCGTCGCCCGTCCAGGGCGCGTCCCATCGCGCTGGCCGAGGGTTCGGCCTGCAGGCTGAGCGCCAGAAGGGCTGCGCCGAGGAGCATGGGCTAAAACAACTCCGGTGAAGGCGTGGTTCAGAATACGCCGCTCAGTTCAAAATAGACCTGCCCGTCATAGTCCACCGTCCGTGTTTCGATCTCAAGGATATCGCCGGTATCGCGCGGGCCGGAGAAGACATAGCGCGTGCGCTCCTGCCGGCCGAGATTGAGGTCGGCGCCCACGCGCGCCGTCAGGCCCGCCAGGCGGCGGGTCTCTGCGAACAGGTCCAGATCGCCGCGCGCCGGCGTGATCCGCTCAAACTGGTCCAGACGGTAGAAATCCTCCGCGCCCTGGACCGAATAGTCGAACCCCCAGGCGAAGCCCGCGCCGGGCAGGTCCTGGCGAAAATCGACGCTGGCGCGCCAGTCTTCATCGCCGCGAAAGCGGCGCTCCAGGCCGGTGACCGGATCGTTGACCCGGGTCTCGCGCACCATGGCCGATCCTGACAGGACCGCGCCTTGTATGCCCAGCGCTTCCAGGGGCGTCGCGGCGTCGGCCTGCAGGCGCCAGCGCCGCCCGTCGCACAGATTGCCCGGAGCGTCGAACCGGCCGGCCAGCGGGACCAGGCCGGAGACCGCCTCCACCCATTCATGGCGGGCGATGAGGGTGAGGGACCCTTCCTCGGCGAAGCGGCGCTCCCAGTCGGCTTGCAGCCGCCAGGTGCGTTCCGGCTCCAGATCGGGATTGCCCTGCTGGCTGGTGTCGTCATTGACGTTGATGGAGGAGATGAAGTCCCCGAAGGAGAGCTGGCCGACGAATCTCCGGGCCGACAGGCGCAGCTGATCGCGGGCGTTCGGCGTCCAGCTGGCTGTGAGCTCGGGTTTGAAGAAGACGAAGCTGCGCTCTTTCTGCGCGTCGCCGCTCTGGGTCAGACGCGACAGCTCCATCCCCAACACCCCTTCAAAGGTCCAGGCCGGGTGAGGGCGCCAGATGCGCTGGGCCGAGACGTCGACCCGGTGCTCCTCCACCTTGGTGTCGCTCACCGGCACATTGATGGGGATCAGGTCTTCGCCGTCGAAAAGATCAAACGCGCCCTCCAGGAAATTATAGGCGCCCTCCAGCGACAGCGTGGTGGCGTGAACCTGGCCTTCGCTCTTGCGGGTCTCCAGCCGCAATATGCTCTCTCCGGCGGTCTCGGCGTCGACGAGGGTCAGGCGGCCGGCGAGCCGCCCGTCGGGAGCAAAATCGTCATAGACGTCCTCGCCGCTTTTCTCGGTAAGGCGTTGCAGGGCGGTGAGCTTCAGCGACCAGGCGCCGGGAAGGGCGTAGTCGAAATCCACCGTGGCTTCACCGCCGGTGGCGGCGGTGTCGCCAGAGCCGAACGCCGCATTGAGCGGCGCGCCGGCGATCGTCCGCACGCCGCCATGGCGATTGAAGCCGGAGCCCCAGACCCAGCCGCGTGCGTCGACCCTCAAGGCGTGGCCGGCGTCAAACTCCCGGGCGTAGGCCACCGAGGCGGTGAGATCGTCGAATCGGTTCTGGGACCGCTCGCGCTCGGCGGTGAGGGGGGAGAAATCCACGCGCCGGACGATCCGTTCTTGGTCGTTTCCGTTGGCGTGGGCGGACAGATCGAGCCCCAGCGTCAGCGTGGTTTGCGCGCTCGCGCGCGTGGCGCTCACTTCGCCGGAGGGGACAAGCCTGCCGCCTTCAAACAGCGCCGAACGGCCGCGCCAGGCGCCCGACCAGCCGCCGGTGCGGTTGGTGAGGACATTCACCACCTGATCCTGGCCGGCCATGTCGACGCCGGGGATCGGCGCGCGGATCAGCTCGATCCGCTCCACCGTGTCCGAGGGCAGGCGCGACAAGAGCGCGCTCACACCGTTCTTGGAGCTGGGCCGGCGCCCGTCGATCAGCACATTGCCCAGCCCGCCGGCGAGGCCGCGCCCGCCGCCGCCATTGGAGATGGAGAAGCCGGGCACGCGCGCGACCATGTCGGCGGCGGTCTGGGGATTATAGTCGGCGAAGAAGATCGGCTGGAAGACAAGCACATCATCCTCGCCCGCGCTGCGCGCCTCGCCCGCCATGGCGTCGGCGGCGGCGGCGTCAGCCCCGGCGAGGGCGGGCGGGCTGAGCGCCGCCGCACACGCGGCCACGCTCAGCAAGGCTTTGAAGCAATTCTCTATTCTCATGGCGCAGCAACATAAGGGCGCGCGGGGTGAATAGGGATTTAACCGCAGTAACAATCATCACGAGGGCGTGATGGTGCAGCTGCGAAATCAGCGCTACCCCGTGCCGCCCACGGTGAGGCCCTTGATCTTCAGGGTGGGTTGGCCGACGCCCACGGGCACGCCCTGTCCGGCCTTGCCGCAGACGCCGACGCCGGGGTCCATCTTCATGTCGTTTCCGATCATGGAAATTTTCGTCAGCGCGGTGGGGCCGTCGCCGATCAGCGTGGCGCCCTTGATAGGCTCCTGCACCTTGCCGCCGCGCACGCGGTAGGCCTCGGTGCAGCGGAACACGAACTTGCCGGACGTGATGTCCACCTGGCCGCCGCCGAAATTCACCGCATAGATGCCGTCGTCCAGGCTCTCCAGAATCTCTTTGGGATCGTGGTTCCCGGCTTCCATGATGGTGTTGGTCATGCGCGGCATTGTGGGGTGGGCGTAGCTTTCGCGCCGGCCGTTGCCGGTGGGCTCCATGCCCATCAGGCGGGCGTTCTGGCGGTCCTGCATATAGCCCACCAGCACCCCGTCCTCGATCAGCACCGTGCGCCCGGTGGGCGTACCCTCATCGTCAAAGCTCAATGAGCCGCGGCGCTCATTGATGGAGCCGTCGTCCACGATGGTGACGCCTCTGGAGGCGACTTGCTGTCCGATGCGGCCGGCGAAGGCGCTCGTGCCCTTGCGGTTGAAATCGCCTTCCAGGCCGTGGCCCACCGCTTCGTGCAGCAGCACCGCCGGCCAGCCCGGGCCAAGCACCAGATCCCATTCGCCCGCCGGGGCGTCCACGGCCTCCAGATTGACCTTGGCGACGCGCAGCGCCTCGTCGGCCATGGTTTTCCAGTTTTCAGGCGCGAGCCAGCGGGAGAATTCCGCCCGGCCGCCGGCGCCGGCCGAGCCGGTCTCTCGGCGACCCTTGCGCTCACAAGTAACGGCGATGTTCAGACGCACCAGCGGGCGCACGTCGGCGCGAACATCGCCGCCGGCGCGCACGATGCCGATCACCCGGCGCGAGCCGGAGAGCGAGGCGCTCACCTGCACCACTTCAGGGTCTTTGGCGCGTAAGTAAGCGTCGATCTCGGCCAGCAGCGCGGCCTTGGCGTCAAAGCCCGGCGCGCCGATCACGTCGATGTCTTCATAAAGATGCCGATTGGTGCGCGCCGGCGGCGCCGCCATCACCGCGTCCGCGCCCTTGCGCGCCGCCGAAGCGGTCTCTCCGGCGCGCATCAGCGCGGCCAGGGTGGGATCGGAGCTGTGAGCAAAGCCGGTGCGCTCGCCGAACACGCCGCGCAGCCCAAAGCCGCGCTCGGCGTCAAAGCTGGCGACCTTCAGGCGCCCGTCGTCGAAGGCGAGGCTCTCGCTGGTGCTGGTCTCCAGAAACAGCTCGCCGTCATCGGCGCCGGTCAGTGAGGCGTCCAGCACGCGGGCCGCGTCCTCGGCGTCGAATTCGAAACTGGCGAAGGGGTCGGCGGTCATGGCGGCTCCAGACGATCAAATCAGCTTGCACCTAGACATAGAGGCTAAGCCGGCGCGATGCGAGCGGGGCGTGTGTGATCCCCGCGCGCGGTGGCGCGGTGCGGGCCAGGCGCGGGTGATCGTTCACCCTTGCGGACGAATCGGCGTGGCGTGGCGGGAGCGGTCGGCCTATCCCGGCCGATGGCGCCGGAAGCGCGCCGGCTGGGCCTGGAAGGTCGCATTGTCCGGCGCGGCGCCGGCGGCGGCCACATAGGCGTCATAGGCGGCGTCGTACCGGCCAAGGGTCTCCAGGGCTATCGCCTCATTGAACAGGGATTGCGCGCGGTCCGCACCGAGCGATTCGGCGCGGCGCGCCGCGACCACGGCGCCGGCGGCGTCGCCGGCCTTGATGCGCATGGCCGAGAGATTCAGCCAGGCCGGCGCCAGATCGGGCGCCAGCTGGACGGCCTGTTCAAGGTCGTCGCGGGCCGGGCCCGCCTGGCCGCGGCGATGGGCGATCTGCCCGCGATTGATGAGCACGCGCGCCCGCATGGCCGCGTCCAGATCAGGGCTGCGCATGAGGAGATCACAGGCGCCCAGCGCCCGGGCGGTGAGGGCGCTTTCCTGAGCCCCTGATTCGCACTCTTCAAGGGCGGAAACCAAGGCCGGGCGCTCCACCGGCGCCTGTCCCTGGGCTTTGGCGTTGAACGCGAGAAACGCGGCCCCCGCGAAGGCCAGAGCCGCCCCGAATCCGCAAAGGCCGCCGCGAAGCGCCTTGCCAAAATCCCCGTGCTCGGTCGTGTTCTCGTCGCTCTCGTCGGCCATGGACCCCTCCTCGTGGCGCAGCGTAAGGAAAGTATTAACAAATCCGCACGCGCGAGGCCAACGGCATCTTTGCGCCCGGTCTTCCTGATTAGATGAAAAAACATCGGGCCTTGCGACAAAAAGGCGCTTATATCGCGCTGACAGTGAGCCGGGCGGGGCCTATATTCCGCCCCGATCCAGACAGGGCGGCGTGTTCGCCCGGTTGTGAAATCATCTCTAGTCCCTCGGGGGAGCCATGCGTGTAACGGCCGCTCTGGGCGCCATCGGCGCCATGTTTTGTATGTTCACCGCCGCCGCTGCGGCGGCGACGTCTGCAGGCGTCCCGGTGGACGGACAGCTGGGCTTCCAGCAGGCCGCGACGCCGGTCATGGAAATCATTCACAGCTTCCATACCGAGCTTTTGATCATCATCACCGCCATCACCCTGCTGGTGCTGGGCCTTCTGGTCTATGTGATGGTCCGGTTCAACCGCAAGGCCAATCCCACCCCCGGCAAGACCAGCCATAACACGCTGGTGGAGATCGTCTGGACCGCCGCGCCGATCCTGATCCTGGTGATCATCGCGATCCCAAGCTTCCGCCTGCTCTACTTCCAGGACGTGATTCCAGAAGCCGACTTCACGATCAAGACGACCGGAAATCAGTGGAACTGGACCTACGAGTATCCCGATCACGGCGACTTTCAGTACGTGGCCAACATGATCGCCGACGAGGACGTCGCGGGCTGGCCCATGGAGGCGCACCGCAATCTGACGACCGATCTTCCCATGGTGGTTCCGGCCGGCGCCACGGTGCGCATGGAGGTGACCGCCTCGGACGTGATCCACAACTGGGCCATGCCCGCCTTCGGGATCAAGATGGACGCGATTCCTGGCCGCCTGAACGAAACCTGGTTCGTCGTGGACGAGCCCGGCGTGTTCTACGGCCAGTGTTCGGAACTCTGCGGCCTGCGCCATGCGTTCATGCCCATCGAGGTGCACGTGGTGCCCCAGGACGTGTTCGACGCCTGGATCGAAGCCGCCAATGAAGACCCCTACGAGGCGCCCCGTGTTCTCGTGGCCCATTATGACGCGCTGCGCGGCGAAACCCGCGTAGCCTCCGCCCAATAAGGAGTGCGATGATGACGGACGCCAGTGCGACGCACCATCATGACGACCACACGCCCAGCCTGTGGGATTGGAAGCGTTGGGTCTATTCGACCAACCACAAGGACATCGGCACGATGTACCTCATCTTCGCGATCATCGCGGGGGTGATCGGCGGCGCCATGTCCGGCCTGATCCGCTGGGAGCTGGCCGAGCCGGGCTTGCAGGTCTTCAACAACGGATTCTGGGGCAACGAGCATAATTATAACGTGATCACGTCCATGCACGGCCTGATCATGATCTTCTTCATGGTCATGCCCGCCATGATCGGCGGGTTCGGCAACTGGATGGTGCCGCTCATGATCGGCGCGCCGGACATGGCGTTCCCGCGCATGAACAATATCTCGTTCTGGCTTTTGCCCTTCTCCTTCCTGCTGATCCTGATCTCCATGTTCGTGCCGGGCGCCGGCGGGGACAACGGCTTCGGCGGCGGCTGGGTGATGTATCCGCCCCTGTCCACAACCGGCCATAACGGCCCGGCCTTTGATCTGGTGATCTTCGCCCTGCACATCGCCGGCGTCAGCTCGATCCTGGGCGCCATCAACTTCATCACCACGATCTTCAACATGCGCGCGCCGGGCATGACCCTGCACAAGATGCCGCTGTTCGTCTGGTCGATCCTGGTGACGGTGTTCCTGCTTCTCCTGGCCGTGCCGGTTCTGGCGGGCGCGCTCACCATGCTGCTCACCGACCGCAATTTCGGGACGACCTTCTTTGATCCCGCCGGCGGCGGCGACCCGGTGATGTACCAGCACCTGTTCTGGTTCTTCGGTCACCCTGAAGTGTACATCCTGATCCTGCCCGGCTTCGGCATGATCAGTCACATCGTGTCCACCTTCTCCAAAAAGCCGGTGTTTGGTTATCTGGGCATGGCCTACGCCATGGTCGCGATCGGCTTCATCGGCTTCCTGGTGTGGGCGCACCACATGTACACCGTGGGCATGAACGTGAACCTGAAGGCCTATTTCGTGGCCGCGACGATGATCATTGCGGTGCCCACCGGCATCAAGATCTTCTCGTGGATCGCCACGATGTGGGGCGGCTCGATCACCTTCCGCACCCCGATGCTGTGGGCGATCGGCTTCATCTTCCTGTTCACCGTAGGCGGCGTGACCGGCGTGGTGCTCGCCAACGCCGGCGTCGACCAGTCCCTGCACGACACTTATTACGTGGTGGCCCACTTCCACTATGTGCTGAGCCTTGGCGCGGTGTTCTCGATCTTCGCCGGCTTCTACTACTGGTTCGAGAAGATCTTCGGCGTGAAGTACAACTCCATGCTGGCCCGCGTTCAGTTCTGGCTGTTCTTCGTCGGCGCCAATGTGATCTTCTTCCCGCAGCACTTCCTGGGCCTGGCCGGCATGCCGCGCCGGTATGTGGACTATCCCGACGGCTTCGCGTTCTGGAACCTGGTCAGCTCCTACGGGTATCTGATCATGGCGGCGGGCATGGTCGTGTTCTTCGCGCTCCTGATCGAGGCGGCCATGCGCCGTCGCCCGGCGGAAGCCAACCCCTGGGGCGAAGGCGCGACCACGCTGGAGTGGACCCTGTCCTCTCCGCCGCCCTTCCACCAGTTCAACGAGCTGCCGAAAATCAAATAGGCGAGCGTTGATCTAGAGCTTGCAGCAAGGGAACTTCGTGACCCGATCCACTGCAGATCTGAAGCCGGGCGGCGCTGCACACGCAGCGTCGCCCGCGCCTCATGAAACGACCGGCTCGCGCAGCGCGGCCGAGGCGTCCTGGCGCGATTATTTCGACCTGATGAAGCCGCGGGTGATGTCGCTGGTGGTGTTCACGGGGCTCGCCGGCCTTGTGGCCGCCCCGGGCGGGATGAATCCGCTGGCCGCCGCCATCGCGATTTTCGCCATCGCCGTCGGCGCCGGCGCGGCGGGCGCGTTCAACATGGCCTATGACGGCGATATTGACGCGGTGATGAAGCGTACCCGGCGCCGCCCCGTGCCCACCGGGCGCGTGCCGGCGGACGAGGCGTATATCTTTTCCGGGGTGCTGAGCCTGGGCTCGGTGCTGGTGCTGGCGCTGATCACCAACTATGTCGCCGCCGGGCTGCTGGCGTTCTCCATCCTGTTCTACGCCGTGATCTACACGATGTGGCTGAAGCGCTCGACGCCGCAGAACATCGTCATTGGCGGCGCCGCCGGCGCGTTTCCGCCGATGATCGGCTGGGCCGCCGCCACCGGCTCGGTGAGCGTGGACGCGGTGATCCTGTTTGCGATCATCTTTTTGTGGACGCCGCCCCATTCCTGGGCGCTGGCGCTTTACAAGTCGGGCGACTACGCCGCCGCCGCCGTGCCCATGATGCCGGTGGCCAAGGGCGCCAGATCCACCCGCATCCAGATCGTGATGTACACCGTGCTTTATCTGGCCGCGACGGCGGGGCCGGTGATCACCGGGCTTGGCGGTCTGGTCTATGCGCTCGCCGCCGGGTTTGGCGGGCTTTTGTTCGCGATTCTGGCTCTGCGCGTGCTCAATTCGCGCGCCGGCGACGTGCCGAACGCCGAGGATGAGCTTTACGCCGTGCGCGTCGGCGACAAGGCCGCGCGCGACCTGTTCGCCTATTCCATCGCTCACCTGTCGCTGCTTTTCGCCGCACTTCTGGCCGAGCACGGCGCCGGGGCGCATATCGCACTTGGACAGCTGTTTTAAGGAGCGATGATGACTCGCGACACCTTGAGAGACGAGCCGCCCGCCCCCGGCGGAGATCCGCTGCGCGACGACAAGCTGCGCGACGCCCACGGCCGCATCATCGAAACGGTGAAGCTGACGCCGGCCGAAGAAGCCGCCCGCAAGCGCCGCAATATTGCGATCGCCTTCGGGCTGGTGGGCTTTATCGTCCTGATATTCCTGGTCACCGTCGTGCGCATGTCGTCCAATTACAATTCGGGAGCCTGAGATGATCGCTGGCTGGCTGAGCGCGCTGGACCGCAACATGAAGGTCGTCGCGGCCTGCGCCGTGGTGGTGGCCGGCATGGTGGGCATGGCCTACGCTGCGGTGCCGCTTTACGATCTGTTCTGCCGGGTCACCGGCTATGGCGGCACTACGCGGATCGCCCAGTATGATCCGGGCCAGATCCTCGAGCGCGAGATCACCGTGCGCTTTGACGCCTCGGTCAATCGCGACTTTCCCTGGACGTTTGAGCCGCTGCAGCGCGAAATGACCGTGCGCGTGGGCGAGACGGCGCTGGCCTTCTACCGCGCCACCAACACCACCGACCGGCCCGTCACGGGCGTGGCGAGCTATAACGTCACGCCGTTCAAGATGGGGCCGTATTTCTCCAAGCTGGAATGCTTCTGCTTCAACGAGCAGACGCTGCAGCCGGGCGAATCGATGGATATGCCGGTGATCTTCTTCGTTGATCCGTTGATGGACGAGGAAGAGCGGCTGGACGATGTCCGCACCGTCACGCTGTCCTACACCTTCTTCACCGCAGGCGAGGAGGGTGTCTACGACACCGCCCGCGCGCTCCAAGAGAGCGCGCAAGCGTCATAACAGCGCGCGCCTGCCTTCAGGCGCGCATCGCAATTGATGGCCGGTGGCGGCGGGGCTATACACGCCTCCGACCTGGTCAAAACCGAGAAGACTGGCAGGAGACGATTCATGGCCGGCGGCGCCGTCAAACACGACTACCACCTCGTCGAGCCGAGCCCGTGGCCCTTCGTGGCCTCGCTCGGCGCGTTCACCCTGTGCTTCGGGCTCGTGGTGTTCATGAAGGGCCTCGTCTTCGATGAAGCGAGCTGGGCCTATTTCTTCATGGCCAAGGGCGCGCCGTGGATCCTGCTGCTGGGTATCGGGCTGGTGCTCTATGTGATGTTCGGCTGGTGGTCGGACGTCATCAAGGAAAGCCGCCAGGGCGATCACACCCCGGTGGTGGATCTCGGCCTGCGCTACGGCATGATCCTGTTCATCGTCTCCGAAGTGATGTTCTTCGCGGCGTGGTTCTGGGTCTTCTTTGAAATGGCGATCTTCCACGGCGTGCGCGCCGGGCCGGAATGGTACGGGCCGGCCATCGGCGCGGATTTCTCCGGCTGGGCCGACGGCGTGCCGGGGGTGGAGACGTTTGATCCCTTCCACCTGCCGCTGATCAACACGCTGATCCTGCTTCTTTCGGGCACCACAGTGACCTGGGCGCACCACGCGCTGCAGCATGACGACCGCAAGGGCGCCAAGCTGGGCCTCTTGCTCACCGTCATTCTCGGCCTCTGCTTCACCGCGCTGCAGGTCTACGAATACACCCACGCCCATTTCGATTTCGCGGGCAATCTCTACGGCGCGTCCTTCTTCATGGCGACGGGCTTCCATGGCGCCCACGTGGTGATCGGGACGATCTTCCTGGCCGTCTGCCTTTTGCGCCTGCTGGCCGGTCACTGGACCAGCGAGAAGCATTTCGGCTTCGAAGCCGCCGCCTGGTACTGGCACTTCGTGGACGTGGTCTGGCTGTTCCTGTTCGTGTTCGTCTATGTGGCCTTCCAGGGCCTCGGCGCATAACAGGGCGCTCACAGACGCTTTGACCGACACACCAAACCCCGTCTTCGCAGGACTCACCGGGCGCTGCCCGGCTTGCGGAGGCGGGCGTTTGTTTTCCGGCTATCTGACCATCACAGATCACTGCGCCTCCTGCGGCGCTGATTTCACCGGCGAGGATTCCGGCGACGGCCCGGCGGTCTTCATCATGTTCGCGGTGGGCTTTATCGTGATCCCGCTGGTGCTGGTGGTGGAGGTCGCCTACACGCCGCCCATGTGGGTGCACATCGCCCTCTGGTTCCCGCTCTGCGGCCTTCTGATCGCGGCTCTGCTTCGCCCCTTCAAGGGCGTGCTCTTCGCACTGCAATACGCCAACAAGGCCCAGGAGGCCCGGCTGGACGAAGATGATCGTCCACCTGATCCTCCCGCCGGCGGCGACAGCTGAGCCGCGTCCAGCTATCCTCGCTTCAGGAGGACGCCATGGCCGACAACAAGACCCAGCCCACGGACATCACCGCCGAGGCCTTCCTCGACAGCGTGGAGCCCGAGCGCAAGCGCGAGGAGGCGAGGGCGCTGGACGCCCTGTTTCGCCGCGCGACCGGCTGGGCGCCAGTGATGTGGGGACCGTCCATGATCGGCTATGGCCGGTATCACTACAGATACGACAGCGGGCGCGAGGGTGATTTCCTCGCCACCGGGTTCAGCCCGCGCAAGGCGAAGCACTCCGTCTACATCCTGCCGGGCTACGCCGATTACAGCGAGATCCTGTCGCGCCTTGGCAAGCACGCCACGGGCAAGAGCTGCCTCTACGTCAACAAGCTGGCCGATATCGATCTGGACGTGCTCGCCGAATTGATCAAAGCAGGGGTGAGGGACCTCGCCTTGAAGTATGACGTCCAGGCAAGCTGATCTGCGGAGCATCGCCCATGACCAAGACCGTCGTCATTCACACCGACGGGGCGTGTTCGGGCAATCCGGGGCCGGGCGGCTGGGGCGCGATCCTGGAATATGGCGGCAAGGAGAAGGAGCTCTCCGGCGCTGAGGCTGAGACCACCAATAACCGCATGGAGCTCATGGCGGCGATCGTGGCGCTGGAGACCCTGAAGCGGCCCTGCACGGTGCGCCTGGTGACCGATTCCACCTATGTGCGCGACGGCGTCACCAAATGGATCCATGGCTGGAAGAAAAACGGCTGGAAAACCGCTGCGAAAAAGCCGGTGAAGAACGAGGATCTTTGGCGCCGGCTGGACGCAGCCAATGAGCGCCACCACGTCGCCTGGGAGTGGGTGAAGGGCCATGCCGGCCACCCCGAAAACGAGCGCGCCGACGCGCTGGCGCGCGAGGCCATCAACACGCTGAAGGACTGACGCAGGTCAGGCGTGCCCGCTGGCGGCGGTGAGAAATTCCGGCGTCACGCCCAGAAGGCCCAGCGCGCGCGCCCACTTGTCGTCATGGCCGGTGCTGAACAGCAAATCCTCGTCCGCGTCGGCGACCAGCCAGGCGCCCGCCGCGATCTCGTCTTCCAGCTGGCCGGCGTCCCAACCTGAATAGCCCAGCGCCATAAGCGCGCGCCGCGGCGGCGTTTCACTCACCAGGCAGTCGAGGATCTCGCGCGTGGCGGTCAGCGCGGTGCGTTTCTCGATGATCAGGCTGCCCGGCCCGCATCCGGAATCGGGGGTGTGCAGCACGAAACCGCGATCGCGATCCACCGGGCCGCCGTCCAGCACCGGCTCGTCGGCGGCCTTGCCGGCGCCGCCCACCTCCAGCTGATCAAGCAGTTCAGGAAGGTGCAGCCCGTCCATGGGCCGGTTCACGATCAGCCCCATGGCCTGGTCGTCGTCATGGCTGCACATGAACACCACCGCCCGCTCAAAAAGCGGATCGGCGATCAGCGGGCTGGCGATCAGAAGCTTTCCGCCCAGATAGCCGGACTGTGAAACGGGCTGGGTCATGGCCCAAGCTTCAGCCCTTACGCGCGGCCTGTCCAGTACCGCGCGGTCATCACGGCGCCTTGCCGCACGGGGGCGGCGGGTCTAAGTGCAGTCCACCTGTTTTTTGAAAGAAAGGCCCCGCCATGACCATCAAAGTCGGCGACACCCTGCCGGACATCACCTTCATGACCATGACCGCGGACGGCCCCGCCCCGGTTTCCACCGACGACGCGTTCGGCGGCAAGCGCGTGGCGTTGTTCGCCGTGCCCGGCGCGTTCACGCCCACCTGCTCGGCGCGCCACCTGCCCGGTTTCGTGGAAAAGGCCGGCGACCTCAAGGCCAAGGGTGTCGACCGCATCGCCTGCACCTCGGTCAATGACGTCTTCGTCATGGCCGCCTGGTCCAAGGATCAGAACGCCGGCGATCAGGTGATGATGCTGGCTGACGGCAACGCTGATTTCGCCGCCGCGGTGGGTCTTGAAATGGACGGCTCGAAATTCGGCATGGGCAAACGCTCCCAGCGCTACGCCATGGTCGTGAACGATAAAAAGGTCGAGCACCTCTTCATCGAAGACGCCGGCGGGTTTGAAGTCTCCAGCGCCGAGCACATGCTCAGCAAGCTGTAGGACCGCATTCGCGGCGGGCGCGGCGCCTCTCCTTTCCGGCCAGGCCGGGGGAGGGGCCCGCGCTCACCTTCTCCGCCGCCCAGTGCGCCGTTAATAGCATGACGCTCAGGGCGTCATGCTATTCGTCCGCTGGCTTGAAGCGATCCTTGATGCCGGTGCGCACGGCGGTGGCGGCGTCTTCCGGTTTCAGGGCGCGTGAAAACCGCCAGCCCTGACCAAAATCACAGCCCAGATCGGTGCACATGGCCGCGGCGGTTTCCGTCTCCACGCCCTCGGCCACGACGGTCATGGAATAGCTTCGAGCAATGGTGACGACGCTTTTCACGATGGCGCGCGCCGCCGCGTCGGCCAGCGCCGCGCGTACGAAATACTGATCGATCTTCACCGTGTCGAACGGGAAGCGGTCCAGGCGCGACAGCGACGAATACCCGGTTCCAAAATCATCAAGCGCCAGCGAGACTCCAGCCGCGCGGATAGCCTTCATGGCGATCTCGGCGGCGTCGGGATCGCGCATCACCTCGCTCTCGCTCAGCTCCAGCTTGAAGCGGCGGGGCGGCAGGCCGGTCTCCTCCAGCATGGCCAGCAGGGTGTCGGCGAAGCCCGGCGTGCAGATCTCGCCTGCGGTGGCGTTGGCCGCCATGAAAAGCGGCTCGGCGACGCCCAGACCGGCCAGGCGTGCGCCTTCGCGCCATGCGGCGGCGTCGCCGGCGGCGGCCCGGCGCACCGCCCGGCCGAGCGTCGCTGTGAGGCCTTTTTCTGCGGCCAGCGGCAGAAAATCGTCCGGCGCAGTGATTTCCCCGTCCGGACGGACCCAGCGCGCCAGCGCCTCGAACCCGGCCAGGCGCCGGGTGGAGAGCGAGACGATGGGCTGGTGGTAGGCGACCACGTCGCCGGCGCTCAGCGCGTCTTCCAGAGCGGCTTCAAGATCCATGCGCGCCCGCCCGCCGGTGGGCCCGGCGCCCGCCGGGATCAGCAGGCCGCGCCACACGCCGGCCTCGCCCGATCCAACAAGCCGGGCATAGCGCACCTGGCCGTCGGTCCCGATCAGGCGCAGGCGCGCGTCCAGGTCAGACGCCGTGGACAGCGCGTCCAGCAGGGCGCGGTCCCCAGGCGCTGCGGCGGCTTTCAGCGCGTCGAGATCGGCGCAGGCTTCAGGCAGATGCAGGCGCGACGGATCCCCGGCGAGGGTGAGCGCATCACTTGCAGGATCATAGGACAGGGCGAGGGCGCCGGCGGCGCCGGCCGCGGCGGTGAACAGGGAGCCCGTCATCTCAACGGATCGGATCGTCGCGCAGGATCGCGAATTTGAGATGGTCGCGCCAGCGCCCGTTGATCTTGAGATAGCGCCGCGCCATGCCTTCCGGGGTGAAGCCGGTGGCGAGCAGAAGCTGGCGCGACGGCTCGTTGTCCAGGCGCGTGGCGGCCTCCACCCGGTTCAGGCGAAGCGGTCCGAAACCAAAGGCCAGCACCCGGCGCAGGGCGGCCCGCGCGTGGCCCTTGCGCACATAGGGCGCGCCGATCCAGTAGCCGATATCGGCCGCCTGCAGCACGCCGCGGCGCACATTGTTCAGATTGCACGCGCCCACCAGCACGTCGTCGCTGGCCCGGAACACAAAAAAGGGATAGCCCGATCCGCTCTCCACATCGCTTTGATAGCGGCGCAGCCGGCGCTTGAACGCCGAGCGCGTCAGCTCATCCTCGGCCCAGCTGGGTTCGAAGGGCTCGGTATGGGCGCGGCTGGCGTAACGCAGCTTCGCCCAGACGTCATAATCGTCCAGGCACGGGTGACGCAGGCGAATCCCTTCGCCCCACAGCACCTGATCCTGTGTGTCTTCGCGCCACAGCGCCATGGGCCCGCCTAGCCTCCAGCAGTAAATTCGCCCGTCTAATAGACGGCGGCCCGGCCTGTGAGGCAAGGGCTCAAGGCAGGATTGGTTAAGGGCGATTGAGCGTCAGCCGGCCTGCGCGCGCATGGAACGCCAGGTAGACCGCGATCAGCGCCAGCGCCATGGCGAACCAGGTGATGGCGTAGGCCAGATGACGCTCCGGCGGGGTCTGGGTCAGGTAGGCGGGCGCCGCGCCGGTGTCGCGGGCGAGCCACCAGTCGGACGACAGCGCGCCCGGCGCCAGGCCGATCGCCTCGCCCATGGCCTGCGGCGCGTAGGCGTAAAATCCGTCAGAGCCGCTTTGCGGCGTGAAGACGCCTTGGCCCAGGGGCCGCTCAAAGCGCAGCGTATTGACCGCCGCCGCGCTGGCGGGAAGGCCCGAGGCGCCCGAACGCGCGGTGTCCAGCGGTTCAAACCGGATCTCGGCCAGGACCACCACGCCCGGCGCGCAGTCCGGCGCTGGAACCGGTGCGAAGATCCGCCAGCCCGGCCCGCCTTCAGGCCCGATCCCGTAGACGCGCAAGCGCCCTTCGCCGGATATCGAGCCCGCCGGATCAAAGGCGCGCCCCGGCGAGGCGGCGCCTTCGCACAGCCCCTGGCGCAGGGTCACCGGCTCGGCCTCGCTCACCGCCTCGAAGTCAGCCAGCAGGTCCTGCTTCCAGGCGCGCCGGTCCAGCTGCCAGCTTCCCAGCCAGAAAAGCAGGACTAGAGCGGCGAGGGTGAACACGGTGAGGATGGGAAACGGGCGAAAGGTCATGGGCGCGATATAGGGCGTGCGCCGCGCCCCTGTCACCTGTGCGGCGCCGAAGTGTCGCGGCCGGCGTGAAGCCTTGGGCGCGCGGCTAAATGGCGTCAGGGTTTGAAGCGCCAGACCTTGGCCAGCGCCACATCCTTGTCTTCCAGCTCGCGGCCGGCCTCGGCGTCAAATCGGGCGACGATCTCCAGCCGGTCACGGGGCAGAAAATGGCGGCCCGGATCGCCGATCAGCACCGTCGCGCCGCGTTTGGCCAGACCGTGCAGCCAATGGGCGATGCTCGATCCTGAGCCCGCCTCGTAGAAGACGTCCCCGGCCAGAACCAGATCCCAGCCGCGATCCTCGCCGACGAGATCGGCCTCGATGACCTCCATGACCACGTCATTGAGCGCCGCATTGGTCCGGGCCGCCGCCACCGCGAAGGAGTCGATCTCGGTTCCCAGCACATGGGCGGCGCCGGATCTGGCCGCCGCGATGCCGGCCACCGCGCAACCACATGCGAAATCAAGCACCTGTTTGCCTTGCGAGATTTCGGGGTGATCCAGCACATGGCGCCCCAGCGCCTGCCCGCCGCCCCAGGCGAAGGCCCAGAAAGGCGGCGGCAGGCCTTTTTCGCCCAGCGCCTCCTCGCTCTCCTCCCACACATCGTACGCGTCGTCGGCCAGATGAAAGCGCAATTCGGGAACCAGCGGCGTCGACCCGATACGTGTATGCGCGGCGATGAAGCGGGCGGGATCAAGGATCATGGACGGGCCTTAGACCCCGCCGGTGTGGCGGGCTAGTATGAAACGCACGGGCAAGGAGACCGCGATGGCTGAAGGCGTTCTTTACACCGAGCATGTGCTCGCCGTTCCCGATCTGGACGCCGCCGTGCGCTGGTGGCGCGAGGCGATGGGGTTCCAGGTGACGTTCGAGATTCCCGGCTGGACGTTTCTCGCCTGGGGCGGATGCCGGCTCAGGCTGGGGGAATGCCCGGACGCGCCGGCGGTCGAGACGCTCGGCGACCACCAGTATTTCGCTGTCCTGCACGTGGACGATGTCGACGCGCTCCACGGGCGGCTCATCCGGGCGGGCGCCCTGATCCGCAAGGCCCCGGTGGACGAGCCCTGGGGCTTGCGTGAGATGGCCGTCCAGACGCCGGACGGCCATCGCATCATGATTGTTCAGGCGCTTTAGGCCGCGCCGGCCTTCGACGCCGCTTCGATCTCGTGCAGGCGCCCGGTGTCGACATCGTACATGAAGCCGTAGATCGGGATGTTCGCGGGCACCAGCGGATGGGCGCGGATCGTGCGGACATCCTCGATCACCGCCTCGGCGGCGTCCTTGAAGGTGAGCCAGTCCACGTCCGCGCCTTTGGGCGAGCCGTCCTCACCACCCGGATCGGTCCAGCCGTCGGGGCCCAGGCTCGCGGTCTTCAGGCTGGAGGCCAGAAGCCGTTCCATGGTGGACTGATCAAATAGCGCCATGCCGCAATCGGTGTGGTGGATCACGAAGAATTCCCTGGTGCCCAGAAGCTTGTAGGAGATCACCAGCGAGCGGATCGCATCATCGCTGGCCCGGCCGCCGGCGTTGCGGATCACATGCACGTCGCCCAGATCATAGCCCAGCGCCTCGGCCGGCATGATGCGCGCATCCATGCAGGTCAGCACAGCCGCCTGCTTGGCCGGCGGGATCGGCTTGCCGCCCTTGTCAAAGGACTGGGCGTAGCGCGCGTTGGCGTCCACGGCGTGGCGGTGATTGTCGATCATGGTCGGGTCCTGACTTTAGGCTTCACTGGGGTGCGGGACGAAGGCGAGCGCGACGCCGTTATTGCACCAGCGCTCACCGGTGGGACGCGGCCCGTCTTCAAAGACATGGCCCTGATGGCCTTTGCAGCGCGTGCAATGGTATTCGGTGCGCGGCGTCCAGATCCGGTAATCGGTCTTGGTCTCCATGGCGCCTTCCAGCGGCGCCCAGAAGCTGGGCCAGCCGGTGCCGCTCTCAAATTTGGTGCGCGAAGAAAACAGGGGCAGGGCGCAGCCTGCGCAGACGAAAATCCCGCGCCGGCTTTCCTGGTTCAGCGGGCTGGTTCCGGGGCGCTCCGTGCCTTCCTGGCGCAAGACGCGGAATTCCTCGCGGTTCAGCCGCTCGCGCCACCAGTCTTCACTTTGCGCTTCAAAGTCGATGTCGGCCTCGCCCAGGGGCGTGATGCGCGGATCGTCGAATAAATCCGCGTCCACGGCGGTCGCCGGAGCGTCCTGGCCGCCTTCGGCCCCCCGCGCGTCGGTGCGCACGCCGCAGGCGGCGAGCGCCGTAGTGGCGAACAGGAACAGGCGTCGATCAAAGTGTAACATGGCGAACCTCGTAAAATCGCTCCTGTGATAACGTATGGGCTTTGGGGCGGTTCTCCAGTCACGAGGTGGTGATGGCCGCTTCTGAAGGGCGCCGCTTCGGCCCGAACACAAAAAAAGGCGGGCTCGTGGAGCCCGCCTTTGGGTGTCGGACCGGTGAAGACCGGGCCTAATTCTTCGACATGAAGGGATCGCCGCCCGAAGCCGCCTTGGGGGGCTCGGCCTTGGCCGCGCTGGGCGGAGCCGCAGGCGCCGCAGGCGCCGGGGCGGGCCTGGGCGCTTCGGTGCGGGTTTCGGCGCGCGTTTCGGTCTTCGGCGCCGGCTTGGCGTCGCTCAGCGGATCGGAGGAGCGCTTGCAGTGGCCGTCGAAATAGGCGCCGCTTTCGATGGAGAGCGTGGCGTGGATGACGTCGCCTTCAACGCGGGCCGTGGAGGCGAGCTGCACCTGGCGGGCACGCACCGAACCCTCGACGCGGCCGCGGATTACAACGGTTTCGCAGACGATCTCACCCTTCACCGTGGCTTCTTCGCCCACGGTAAGCGAGCCGGCGCGCACATCACCCTCGACGACGCCGTCCAGCTGAACTTCACCGTCAGACAGGATGGAGCCGGTGACGGTCAGGTCGGCGCTGAGAATGGAGGGGGCTTTGGATTTCATGGCAGACCTCTTCGACGGGGCGGGAGCGTGCGCCGAAGCGTCGGCGGCGGCGGCGGGGGTGTCTTTTTTAGTGAACATAGCGTCCAGCTCTGATGAAGCTTTCAGGATCGATATGGTCCCCTTGGAACCACACCTCGTAGTGCAAATGCGTCGCTGTCGATCGCCCGGTCGAGCCCATCCCGCCTATGCGGTGGCCCAACTCGACCATGTCGCCACGCCTTACATCTACCGAATGAAGATGACCGAACCGTGTCCGGAAGCCGTAACCGTGGTCGATTTCCACAGTCCGTCCATAGCCCGCGCGCCAGCCTGCGTACACCACGCGGCCTGCTGCGGGCGCGATGATCGGTGCATTGCGATAGGCGCCGAAATCCATGCCGGCATGCATGGCCAGGCGCCGCGTGAACGGGTCGATGCGCGTGCCATAGGGCGATGTTTCGCGGTAATCCCCGCTCACCGGCACGCCCAGAGGCGCGGCCAGAAGCAGCTGCTGCAGCTGATCCGTCTCGGCCAGGCGCGATGCGATGCGGGCGATGCGGGCGTTGAACGGATCTTCAAGGTTCAGGCCCTGTGAAAACAACGGCGCCTGGTCCAGGGCGATCAGCGGACCCCCGGTGCCGCCGTCGCCGTCCAGAGGGCCGTCTTCCATGGCTTCGTCCACGCGCATGCCGGTCAGGCGCAGCACGGCGCGCAGATTCTCCAGCCGGCGCTGGGCGCCGTCCTCGGCCTGGGCCAGGGCGGCGTCCTGATCGGACAGCATCGCCGCGACGCGGTCTTCGGCGAGGCCGTCGGCGGAGCGCGTGGCGGAGATCTCCATCAGCGCGCTGCGCGGATCGGGATCGGAGGGCGAGGCCGCCATGAGAATGCGGCCTTCGTCCACCGACGGGCTTTCCAGGTCCCGGCTGATGGACAGATCGTCAGCGAAATCGAGCAGGCGGCGCAGCGTGTCGTGGCGCAGCTGAAACTCGCCGGCGGTGCGGTCGAACGCATTGGTGCGCGATTCCACATAGGCGATGGCGGCGGCTTCGGAGGCGCGCGCCTCCTCAAGTTCTTCCTGATAGCGTTCGGCCTCTGCGACCATGCGGTCGCGCAAGCGGTCCTTGGCGCTGTCATTGAGGATCATGTTGACCGAGGTGAGCGCCAGCCACACCGCGAGCACGCAAACGCCGCCGACGACAGCGAGCTGCATCTCCGTGGTGACGGCGAAATACCGCACCTGGCCTTCCGTGCGATGATAGATCTGGCGCGTTGGAAAACGCGCCTTGATCTGCTCCCACGGACCCGCAAGAAGTCGTTTGACCATCTGGACCGTCAGCCTTGCTATTCGCCCCTCTGGGCGGAAAGTGGCACGAAAGCGCGATGATGTTCAACACGCGAGTGAACCAGCGTGAACCCCGCGCGTTTCCAAGGGGTTTACGGATTGGCTGAACCGCGCCGCTGAATCGGCCAAGCTGTCCACCGTGGCGTGCGTTGCAAGCCGTACGCCAAGACGCATGGTCTGAAATACCCCCAATCGGCCCAAGGGTTTGCCGGTTGCAACCCGATCCGAGCGCCCGGCGGGAGAAGCGGCGCGAAACGCCCCGAAGCGGCGCGAAGCGCCTCTGGGGCCGCGACGATTTCGCCTGCGAAAAGTCGCACCAGCCTGTTCTTTTCCGCCGCTCGCGGGGCATGTACACACAGCCCACGCGCTTTTATGACCGCCGAAGCGCACTCACGCGCACGCCGGGAGGCCGCCATGACCCAGATTGATCCGCAGGACGAGGCCGCCGGGTCCGCCGGGGCGAACAAACCCGGCGAGGCTGGCGTTGAACCCGCGCGCAGCCCGGTGACGCCGCTGCGCCTCGTGCTGTGGTCGCTGCCTTTCCTGGCGTCACTGCTGGTGCTGGCGGCCACGTTCGCGCTGAACTGGGAGCCCTGGTTCGGCTACGCCAGCGTCATCGCCGGCGCGCTGGGCTCGCTCATGGTCGCGGGCGAGGCGCTGGGCGCCAAGGGCGGCTAGCTGTCTTAGCCAACCAGGTGGCTCACACCCGGCCAGGGTTCATCGTCACCAGCGACCAGACATGGCCGTAAGGGTCGCGCACCTTGCCGTGCCGGCCGAAAAATTCCTCGGTCACCGCGCGGATCGGCGTGCAGCCGGCCGCCACCGCGCGGTCAAACCAGGCGTTCGCGTCATCCACATTGAGATTGAGGGTGCAGGTCGTGCGCCCGCCAAGGGTCGACGGTGCGACATTGCCGGTCATCGCTTCATGCTCGGCGAACTCGTCGGCGAGATAGACCGCCCCGCCATTGAGCGTCAGCGCCGCATGGCCCAGCTTGCCTTCGTGCTCATAGATGTCGCCGCGCTCCGCGCCGAAGGCCTTTTCATAAAACGCGACGGCGTCCAGGCCGCCGCGGACGCAGAGGTAGGGAACCACAGGGCTCGGGCGGGGGACGTCCGCCGGGCTTTCCTTCGCCGGTTCGTCATGCGACTCCATACGGCTCTCCTTTCGCCGTCTCACGCTTTCGTGGAGCTTGCGCCGACATGAGCCTGTTTGAAAGCGCCGGTCTTGAAAGCCCCGGTCTTGAAAGCGACCCGCCGCGGCCCCTGGCCGACCGGCTGCGTCCGCAAACGCTTGATGACGTGGTGGGCCAGGATCACATCCTCGGCCCCGAAGCGCCGCTGGGCCGGATGCTGGCGAAGAACCGGCTCTCCTCCATCATCCTGTGGGGGCCGCCGGGCGTGGGCAAGACCACCATCGCGCGGCTTCTCTCCGAGGCGTCGGGGCTGGAGTTCGACGCCATCAGCGCGGTGTTCTCCGGCGTCGCCGATCTGAAGAAGGCGTTCGAGCGCGCCCGCCATCGCCGCACCACGGGCAAGGGGACCTTATTGTTCGTGGACGAGATCCACCGCTTCAACCGCGCCCAGCAGGACGGCTTCCTGCCGGTGGTGGAGGAGGGGGTGGTGACCCTCATCGGCGCCACCACCGAAAATCCGAGCTTTGAGCTGAACGCCGCGCTTCTTTCGCGTTGTCAGGTCATGGTGCTCAAACGCCTCGACGCCGAAGCGCTGGAGAAGCTGCTGGCGCGCGCCGAACGGCTGGAGGGCCGCGATCTGCCGCTCACCCCGGATGCGCGCGAGGGCCTGGTGGCCATGGCGGACGGGGACGGGCGCTACATGCTCAACCTGGCTGAAGAGGTGTTCAATCTGGAGCCGGAAACGCCGCTGGCCCTGGCCGATCTCGCCGGGGTGCTGCAGCGCCGCGCGCCCGCCTACGACAAGGACCGCGACGAGCACTACAATCTCATCAGCGCGCTGCACAAGAGCGTGCGCGGCTCGGACCCCGACGCGGCGCTCTACTGGCTGGCGCGCATGCTCAACGCCGGCGAGGACCCGCTCTATCTCGCCCGGCGCATCGTGCGCATGGCCAATGAGGATATCGGCCTGGCCGATCCCGGCGCCGTGCACGCCGCGCTGGCGGCCAAGGACGTCTATGACTTTCTGGGCAGTCCCGAAGGCGATCTGGCGCTGGCCCAGGCGGTGATCCACCTGGCCTGCGCGCCCAAATCCAACGCCGTCTACAAAGCCTGGAAGGGCGCGCTGAAAACCGCCAAGGCGACGGGGTCCATGAGCCCGCCCAAGCACATCCTGAACGCCCCGACCAAGCTCATGAAGTCCGAAGGCTACGGCTCGGGCTACGAATACGATCACGACGCCGCAGGAGGCGTCTCCGGCCAGGACTATTTCCCCGACGAGATGAGCGAACGCCCGGTCTTCTATGAACCCAAGGACGGCGGCCGCGAAGCCCAGCTGAAAGAACGCCTGGAGCGCTGGCGCGCTCTGAGGAAAGAGCGGCGGGGCGGTTAGCGTTTCAGGCGCCACCCGGTCCCCGGTTCGATCCCCGGCTTCACGCCGGGGGCGAGACCGGGGCCTACTGGGTTCCCAAAATCCAGCGCTCCGCCAACGCCGCCGCTTGCTTGGCGTTTCATCGCCCAGACGCCATAGACCCCGGTCTTCCCCCCGGCCTGAAGCCGGGGATGAAACCGGGGACCGGCTGGCGTCGATTATTCTGACGCCAGGGCGCACCTCATCCAAACACCGCCGCGAACGGAAACAGGAAGACAATCGCCAGCGACCAGACTGTGAAGAGGATCGTCATGAACAAAAGCGCGGTCTCTCTCTTGCCGGTGAGAATGGCGGGCACGGCGCCGGCGGCGACCCAGAGCGCCATGGCGGCCAGCTGTACGAGCAGGATCGCCGCCATCTCCACCGGGCGCGCAAGGCCGATGAGCGCTGCGAGGCCGAGGCTGAGCTGAAACGCGCCCAGAAGGCGCAGATACACATTCACCTCCACCGCATCGTAAAATATCCGGCGCGCGGCGAGCTTTGGCGTGAACATTGTCAGCAGGCCCGCCCCGCCCATGCCAAGGACTGCGGCGAGGTAGAGCGCTCGAAGCGCGACGGCGTCGGCGAGGGTGAGCATGGCGGTCTCCAGGTGCGGTTCCCCCAATAACGCGCCGCCCCCGCTTGCGCTCCGTTCTGCGGCGGATTGCGCGCGGCGAGCGGCTGCTGGCGCTGCAGGAGACGCGGCCCCTTGCCTCGCCGGGCGCCGCGCCCTAACCCTCCCGTCTATGCAACACCTTATTCTCATCGCTCTTGGCGGCGCGCTGGGCGCGGTTTCGCGCCACCTGGTCAATCAGGGCGCCTTGCGCGTTCTCGGCCCGGAGCTGCCCTGGGGCACGCTGATGGTGAATGTGGCGGGCAGTCTGGCCATCGGCGTTCTGGTGGGCTGGCTGGCCTTCGCCGGCCGCTCCGACGCCACCGAGCTGCGCTTTGCGCTGGGGGTGGGATTTCTGGGCGCTTTCACCACCATGAGCGCGTTTTCACTGGATGTGGTTCTCTTCATCGAGAGAAAGGCTTATGTGAGCGCCGCCGCCTATGGGCTCGGCACGCTGACGCTGAGCGTCCTGGCCGTGTTCGTCGGCCTCATCATCGCCAGGAAAGTCATCGCGCCATGAGCCGCGTTCAAACCCTTAAAGTCACCGACGACGAGGCGGACATGCGCCTTGATCGCTGGTTTAAAAAGCACTTCCCCCACGTGCCCCACGGCCTGGTGGAGAAGCTCCTGCGCAAGGGGCAGATCCGCGTCGAGGGCGGCCGTGTGAAGGGCGACCGCCGCCTGGCGGGCGGCGAGGAGGTGCGCGTGCCGCCGCTGCCCGAGCCCGGCGCGGTGAAGGAAAGCCCGCCTTTGTCGGCCGAAGACGCCCGCTATGCGCGCTCGCTGGTGATCTATCAGGACAAGACGATCATCGCCCTGAACAAGCCCCACGGCCTCGCCGTGCAGGGCGGCTCGAAAACTACCCGCCATGTGGACCGGCTGCTGGACGCGTTCGGCAAGGGCGATCAAAAACCGCGCCTGGTCCACCGGCTGGACAAGGACACCTCCGGCGTCCTGATCGTGGCCAAGACCGCCCAGAGCGCCAAGCACCTTTCCCGCCTGTTCCAGACCCGCGATCTGAAGAAGACTTACTGGGGCGTCGCGCTGGGCTTGATCACGCCCAAGGCCGGCGAGATCAAGGGCTTCATGAGAAAAGCCGCCGGCCCGGACGGCGACCGCGAGCTGATGGTCGCCGCGCGCCATGGCGAGGAGGGCGCCCACCACGCCATCACCCGCTACGCCGTGGCCGACAACGCGGCGCGCAAGGTGTGCTGGGTCGCCCTGCGCCCTGAAACCGGACGCACCCACCAGCTGCGCGTTCATCTGGCCGCCGCCGGCCATGCGCTTCTGGGCGACGGCAAATACATGTGCGACATCCCCGCGCCCGAGGGCCTTTCGCACAAGCTGCACCTGCACGCGCGCAAGATCGAGATCCCCCAGGAGAACAAGCGTCCGCTGGTGATCGAGGCGCCGCTGCCGCCCCATATGATCGAGACGTTCAACACGCTAGGCTTTAACGAGCATGACGATCTGACCCTGGTGGAGGAAGCGCTGGAATGAGCGATCTGAAGCTGGCCGTCTTTGATATCGACGGCACGCTGGTGGATTCCCGAAAGGTCATCACCGAGGCCATGCGCCGCGCGTTCGAACGCGCCGGCCTGCCCGAAATCGGCTATGAGCGCACCCGCACCATTGTGGGGCTGGAGCTGACCGAGGCGGTGGGCCGCCTGGCGCCGGAGGACTATCCGGCCGCGCGCCGCGCCGAGCTCGCCGGATATTACAAGCAGGCCTTCGTGGAGATGCGCAGCGAGGCCGGCTTCAGCGAGCCGCTCTACGCCGGCGCGCGCGAAACCGTGGAGCGCCTGGCCGACGAAGGCTGGCTTCTGGGCGTCGCCACCGGCAAGGCGCGGCGCGGGCTGGACATCGTGTTCGAGCATCATGGCCTGCACAAACATTTCCAGACGCTGCAGACGGTCGACGGCGGCGCCGGCAAGCCTGATCCGCGCATGGTGCTGGACGCCATGGCCGAAACCGGCGCCCGCCCCGAAGAGACCGTGGTCATCGGCGACACCAGCTGGGACATGAGAATGGCCCGCGCCGCGAACGCCCATGCGCTGGGTGTGAGCTGGGGCTTTCACACGCCCGACGAAATCGTCGAAGGCGGCGCCCACGCGGTGCACCATGCGTTTGACGATCTCAACGCCTGGCTCGACGCGTTCCAGCCCCGTTCGGCCAAAGGTGACGCCCCCAGAGGAGACGCGCCGTGAGCATGTCCAAGGCCAAGGCCGAAAATCGCCAACTGCCCAAGCGCTTCTATAAAGAGGCCGCCTGCGAGGCGACCGAAACCGGCTGGCGGATCGTGCTGGACGGGCGCCCGCTGAAGACCCCTGCGAAAAACCCGCTGGAGCTTCCCGTCGAAGGCCTGGCGCGCGCCGTCGCGCAGGAGTGGGACGCGCAAGCCGAGCACATCAATCCTTTCACCATGCCGCTGACGCGCATCACCCATGTGGCGCTGGACCGGATGGCGCAAGCGCGCGAAGGCGCAGCCGCCGAAATCGCCAAGTTCGCCACCACCGATCTGGTCTCTCACCGCGCCGATGAGTCCGCCCTGGCCGCCAAACAGGCCGCGATGTTCGATCCGTTCCTCAGCTGGGCCGAGACCGCGCTCAACGCGCCCTTGAAGGCGGCGGCGACGATCGCGCCGCTGGAGCAGCCGGACGCCTCCATCGAGGCGCTGCGCCTGCGCGCCCTGGCGCTGGATGATTTCCGGCTCACGGCGCTGGTGAGCGCGGCGCCGATCCTGTCCTCGGCGATTCTTGCGTTCGCGCTTCTGGAAGAAGAAGCCGACGCGGAGACGGTGTGGACCGCCTCGCGCCTGGAAGAGGATCACCAGGCCGAATTCTGGGGCGAAGACGCCGACGCCGCTTTGGCCGCGGCCAATCGCAAGCGTGACCTGCTGGCGTGCGAGCGCCTGTTCCGCGAGCTGGACCGCGCAGAAGCCTAAAGCCTTCAACCGCTTCGCTCCGTCACCGGGCTGGCGCGGCGTGTCGTGAAGGAGGCAAGGATTTGCGGCCCGCCCGGTCAACCGCCAGGGCGGCTGCGGGCGCAATCGCCGCGCGAAGCGGCGCCTGCAGACGCACGCGGATTATAGATCGTTAATCATGGATGCGCTCACTGATCGGGTTTTCTCGAGGAGCGTTGATGCTGGACCACTTCGCCCATCCGGCCATGGAGCCCGACGCAGCCCTGCTGGCTGCGGCGGTGGAGGCGAGCGATGTGTGCGTCACGATCGCTGATCTTACGACCCCGGGCGGGCCGCTGATCTTCGTCAATCGCGCCTTCACCGACATGACGGGTTATGATCGCGGCGATGTCATCGGACACAATTGCCGGTTTCTGCAAGGCGCCGACACCGATCCGGACGCTGTGGCCGCCATGGGCGCCGCGATCCGCGAGGGGCGCTCGCTACGTCTGGATCTGCTCAATTACAGAAAGTGCGGCGAGGCGTTCTGGAACGCGCTTCACCTGTCCCCGCTCCACGGCCCGGACGGGACGGTGCGCGCCTATGTGGGCATGCAGAGCGACATCACAAAGGTGCGCGCGGCCGCCGCGGCCGAGCAGCACCGCCAGCGCATCGAGGCGCTGGGCCGCATGGCCGGCGGGGTGGCCCACGAGATCAACAATCTGCTTCAGCCGCTGGTGTCGCTTCCTGAACTCATCGCCGACGACCTGCCTGCCGAAGCCCTGAGCGCGCGCGAGGATTTGCGCGTCATCGCCCAGAGCGCCCGTGATGCGCGTGATCTGGTGTCCGAAGTTCTCACCTACACCCGCGTCGCGACGCCTGACGCCGAACCGCTGGAGATCGAGACCGCCCTGTCCGGCGTGCTTGATCTTGTGCGCCGCGGGCTCTCGGGACGCGTGGAGATCGTGCAGGAGGGCGTAGCGCCTGCGGGCGCGCGCGTGGCCGGGCTTTCGCGCGCCGGGCTGCAACAGGCGCTGACCAATCTGGTCTTGAACGCCGCTGACGCCATGGGCGGGGCGGGATGCGTCACGGTGCGCCTGGGCGGCGACGCACGATGCGTCACCCTGAGCGTGCTCGACCAGGGGCCCGGCATCGATCCGGACGCGGCGGCGCGCCTGTTTGAGCCCTTCTTCACCACCAAACCGCCCGGCGCCGGCGCCGGGCTGGGCCTTTACATCGTTCATCAGCTGGTCGAGCGGGCCGGCGGCGCCGTGACCATCGCCGCCGCACCCGGCGGCGGCGCCTGTTTCCAAATGCGGTTTCCACGCGCCCGGTCCGGCGCAGATCAGGAGTAGGGTCATGGCCAGAATTCTTGTCATTGACGACGTCCCCGGCGTCCGGCGGTCCATCGTGGGCGTGCTCACGCGGGCCGGTCACGAGGTGCATCAGGCCGGCGACGGCCTGGCCGGTGTGGAGCTCGCCCGCCGCCTGCGCCCGGATCTGGTGCTGGTGGACATGCTGATGCCCGAGCAGGACGGGCTCGAGACGCTGGACCAGCTGCGCCAGGACGGTCTGTGCGATGCGCTGGTGGCCATGTCGGGCGGCGGCGCGCTGGTGGGCGCGGATGACGCCCTGGCCGCCGCGGCCCATCACGCCGACGCTTCGATGCACAAGCCGTTCGAGAACACCGACCTCTTGGCCCTTGTCTCACAGCTTGCGGAGGCGAGGGCATGATGGCTTTTCTCGACGATCAGCCGGTCAGCCGCCGCATCGCCGGCGGGCTGGGGGTTCTGGGCGCCTGCGTCGTGCTGGTGGCTGGGGCCGCGTTTTTGTCGCTGACGCGCGTCTCCTCGGCCTTTGACAGCTACTCAAAAGCGGCCGCGGAAGTGGAGGCGGCGGACGACTTGCGCCTGCGCACATCAGATTTTGTCGGCGCCGCCAAGGAGTACGCCGCCCGCAACACCAGCGCGCGCTATCGCTCGACACTGGAGTTTTTTGAGAGCGTTGAGGCGTCGCGCGACTTTGCGCGCTCCGTGGCGCCGGACCCTGCCTTCATCGCCGCGGTGGACGACAGCTCGGACGCGCTGCTGGCCCTTCGCGACGGGTTTGAGGTCATGGCCGCCGCGCGCGTCGAGCGTAACCGCCTCGTCGAGGAAGAGCTGCGCGGTCCGGGCACGCGGGCGCGGGCGAGCCTGTCCGACCTGCGTCTCGGCGCGGCGCCGGATGTGGCGGCGGGTCTCGCCGATTCAGCGATCAGCCTGCTTCTGGCGCGCGATTACATGAACCGCTTCCTGGATGATTTCGACGCCGGCGCCCTTGAGCGCTCGCGCGAGGAGATCGCCCGGTCGCGCGCCTTGCTGGCTGAGGCCGCAGGTCCGGCGCCGATGGTCGATGCCGACCTGGCGCGTTTTGAAGCCGCGTTGGACGGGCTTGAGACCGCCTTGGGCGCCGAGCGGGAGGCCGGGCTTGAGTTCTTCGACGCTGATCTGCCGGCCGTGAACGCCGCGATCGAGGCGATGATCGAGATTGCTCACGCCGGCGAGGATGCGGCGCGCGACACGCTGATCGGCGCGAAAACGGCGGCCTACTGGGCGATCGGCGCGGTGCTGTTGCTGGCGGCGATCCTGGGCGGCGCGGCCGGCATTGTGGTCTCGCGCTCCGTCGTGCGGCCGGTCAAGGCGCTGACCTGCGCCATGAGCGGGCTTGCCGGCGGCGATCTTGATATCACCGTGCCGGGCCGTGCCCGCAAGGATGAGATGGGCGGCATGGCCGCCGCGCTTCAGGTGCTCAAGGACAATTCCATCGACCGGGTGCGCCTTGAAGATGACCGCGTCCGCCGGGCCCAGACCGCCCGTCACAGCCAGGACGCCATCGACCAGCTGGTGGCCATGTTCGGCAAGTCCATCGCCGGCGTGCTGGCCAATTTCGACACGTCTTCCACGGAAATGGGCGGGCTGGCCGCCGCCATGAAGGCCGCCGCCGACGACACCCACGCCAAATCACGCGCCGTCGCCGAGGCCATGAGGCGCGCCGAGGAGGCCATCGCCACCATCGCCTCGGCGGCCCAGGAGCTGACCGGCTCGGTGGGCGAGATCGGCGAACAGGCCGGGCGCACCGCCGCCATGAGCAAGAAGGTGCGCGAGAGCGCCGACGGCGCGCGGGGCGATGTGGACCGCCTGACGCAGGCTGTGGCGCGCATTTCCGGTTTTGTGCAGCTGATCGAGGATATCGCCGAGCAGACCAATCTTCTGGCCCTGAACGCCACCATTGAAAGCGCCCGCGCCGGCGAGGCGGGCAAGGGCTTTGCGGTGGTCGCCAGCGAGGTCAAGGCGCTGGCCGGCCAGACCGGCAAGGCCACCGAGGAAATCGGCGCGGCGATCAATGGCGTCGCGTCGCTGTCCTCCAACGCCGTCGCCGCCATGGAGCGCATCCAGGCCGCCATCGCCGATCTGGACGAAGTGGCCGAGACCGTCGCCGCAGCCTCCGAAGAACAGCGCGCCGCCACCGAGGAGATCGCCCGGTCCGCCGCCTCCCTGTCGGAAGAAGCCGGACAGATCATGGCCGAAGTCGCTGCGGTGGAATCAGCCGGGGCGGAGACCCGCGACAGTTCGGTGCGGGTGGACGCGGTGTCCGGCGAGCTTTCCGGCGAGGCGAAAATCCTCTCCGAGGAGGTCCGCGGCTTCCTGGACGGCATCGGCGACAGCGCCGTGCGCGAGAGCGTTGTTCCCAGGACGGTGCGCCTGGCCGCCACGATCACGCTGGCCGGTCAGGAGACGCGCGCCGTGACCGTGGTGCGCCTGTCGCCGGCCTCTGTGGAGATTGACGGCCCCGTCACGGCGCCGCCCGGCGCCCGGCTAAGCCTCTCCATGCCCGGCTGCGACCCCGTGACCGCGCGTCTGGCGGAGTCCTCTGATCAGGGCGCGCGCCTTCAGCTCGCCATGGAGCGCGGCGCGCTCGACCGCATGGAGCGCTACATGATGACCCTCATGGGCCGCCGCTCTGAGGCGGCGCCTGAGGGCTCCGCGCCGAAGAAGACCGCCGAGCCGACGCGGGCGCGTGGAAAGGCGGCCTGAACCTTGAACGGCTGAACGGTTTGCCCGCTTGCGCCGGACGGTGCTAGCTAGTTGCAGACTGTTTCACACGCCGGAGCGCCGTTTCATGAAAGCCGTTCTCGAAAAGCTCGACGCCAAGCGCGACGCCGCCCGCAAGGGCGGCGGCGAAAAGCGCATCGCCGCCCAGCATGACAAGGGCAAGCTGACCGCGCGCGAGCGCCTGGACGTGCTTCTGGACGAAGGCTCGTTTGAAGAATTCGACATGTTCGTCGAACACGACTGCACCGAGTTCGGGATGGAGACCAAAAAGATCCCCGGCGACGGGGTGGTCACCGGCTCCGGCACGGTCAACGGCCGGCTGGTCTATGTCTTCGCCAAGGATTTCACCGTGTTCGGCGGCTCGCTCTCGCTCGCCCATGCGCGCAAGATCTGCAAGGTGCAGGACATGGCGCTGAAGAACGGCGCGCCGATCATCGGCCTGTTCGACGCCGGCGGCGCGCGCATCCAGGAAGGCGTGGACGCGCTGGGCGGCTACGCCGAGATCTTCCAGAGGAACGTGCTGGCCTCCGGCGTGATCCCGCAGATCAGCGTCATCATGGGCCCGTGCGCGGGCGGCGACGTGTATTCGCCGGCCATGACCGACTTCATCTTCATGGTGAAGGACACCTCCTACATGTATGTCACCGGCCCCGACGTGGTGAAGACCGTCACCAACGAGGTGGTCACCCATGAAGAGCTGGGCGGCGCGTCGGTGCATGCCAGGAAATCCGGCGTCGCCGACGCCGCGTTTGAAAACGATATCGAGGCGTTGATCCAGGTGCGCCGCCTGATCGATTTCCTGCCGCTGAACAACCGCGAAAAACCGCCCGTGCGCGAGGCCCAGGATGATCCCGATCGCCGCGAACCCAGCCTCGACACGCTGGTCCCGCCCAATCCCAACAAGCCCTACGACATCAAGGAGCTGATCGAGAAAGTCGCCGACGAGGGCGATTTCTACGAGATCGCGCCCGAATACGCCCCCAACATCGTCACCGGGTTTGGGCGTCTGGAAGGCCAGAGCGTGGGCTTCGTCGCGAACCAGCCTTTAAGCCTCGCCGGGGTTCTCGACATCGACGCCTCGAAGAAGGCGGCGCGCTTCGTGCGCTTCTGCGACGCGTTTGAGATCCCCATCATCACCTTCGTGGACGTGCCGGGCTTCCTGCCGGGGACCAAGCAGGAATATGGCGGCCTCATCAAGCACGGCGCCAAGCTGCTGTTCGCCTACGCCGAGGCCACGGTCCCCAAACTCACCGTCATCACCCGCAAGGCCTATGGCGGCGCCTATGACGTGATGGCGTCAAAGCACCTTCGCGGCGACATCAACTACGCCTGGCCCAGCGCCGAAATCGCGGTCATGGGCGCAAAAGGCGCCGCAGAGATCATCCACCGCGCCGATCTTGGCGACGCCGAAACCATGGCCGTCCACACAAAAGAATACGAAGACCGCTTCGCCAACCCCTTCGTGGCGGCCTCGCGCGGCTATCTCGACGACGTCATCCAGCCCCACAACACCCGCGTGCGCCTGATCAAGGCGCTAAGGACGCTGCGCAACAAGAAGCTCACCAACCCGTGGAAGAAGCACGATAATATCCCGTTGTGAGGGTGAGATGTCCCCCTTCGTCATCCCCGCGAAAGCGGGGACCCAGTGCGGCCCAGCCGCCCGCACGCCTTTAAACGAATGAGCGAGCCGGTTCCCGGTCCGATCCCCGGCTTGAAGCCGGGGGCGGAACCGGGATCTACCGCGCTTTATGGGTCTGGCGCTGTGCCTGCGGCGAAGCTGGCTTCGCGTTTCGAGTCCATCCGCCGCAGATCCCGGTCTTCCCCCCGGCTTTACGCCGGGGATGAAACCGGGAACCGGCGATGTCGGTTTGCGGCTGCATCCACCTTCGACGCTTTTCCAAAACGCTCCCCCTTTTCGTCATCCCCGCGAAAGCGGGGACCCAGTGCGGCCGTGCAGGCGCTTTATCCTGAGGGTCCTTTAAAGGCTCGCCCGGCCTATAGCCGGCCTCACACCTCAGGATGAGGGTTTTGGAAAGCCGTTCTATTTCCTCATCCTGAGGCGTCTTTTCGCGTCAGCGAAAAGCCTCGAAGGACCCTCAGGATAAAGCGAAACCARAAAACTTATCCGCCCCCACTCTCGCCTCCCCCATAATCACCCCCGTCATCTCGCAGGCGAGGCCGCTCCGGAGCGTCCTGTTCGGGCGGGAATGACGGGGTGTCCCGAGTGAGTTCCGGCTAACGCACCGGTCCGCAAAGCGGCGGGTTACGGGTAGACGGGGAGGTTCCGTTGAGTCCCGCTGACCGAAAAATCACCTCAGCGGCGCGGGGGTCGTATCCGGCCTCCAAATACATAACAGAGCCGGCCTGGATCCTCCCGCGCCGCCCTCGCCATCCCCATAGCCTCGCGCAAATCTTGCGGCGGGCGGTTTTGGCGTGTGTGAGAAACCACACCTAGCGCCGCACCAGCACGCCGCCCAGCTCCGACT
Source organism: Apolloniradiicaulis salifontis (assembly GCF_053756655.1). Classification (NCBI taxonomy): domain Bacteria; kingdom Pseudomonadati; phylum Pseudomonadota; class Alphaproteobacteria; order Maricaulales; family Maricaulaceae; genus Apolloniradiicaulis; species Apolloniradiicaulis salifontis. The sequence goes on along the minus strand of NZ_CM132387.1, from coordinate 1,868,940 downwards.
TGCCGCCCAGGCACGGGTGGGGAAACGCCGTGAAATCGCCGTCGGCGGGCCAGATCCAGCGCGCTTCGGGAAACAGTAGGCGCATGGCGGGTAGCGAGCAGCCATAGGGCGGGCCGCCGGGCTCGTCCTTCTGCATGAAGAGGGCGATGAGGCGGCCGCCGGATTTGAGGACCTCGAAGGCCATCTGCTCATGGCGCGGGCGGTCATGGGGGTGGATGGCGCACAGGAAGGTCTGCTCCCAGAGGAGATCAAACGGCGCGGGCGGGCGCCAGGTCAGGCCGTCGGCCTCGAACACGGAGGCCTCAACGCCCGCCGCCGTCATCTGTTCACTCTGGTGTTTCACGGCGCTGGGGGCCACGTCGCTGGCGGTGACACGAAGTCCGTAGCGGGCGAAGGCCACCGGTTCCGGGCTGCGTCCACAGCCGGGCACATAGATGGACTGGCCGGCGGTGAGCACCCCGGTCTGGCGAAAATGCGCCGCAGCCGGATGCAGGCCGCCGCGCTCCCACGGGGCGTCGCCGGACTTGAACCGGGCCTCCCAGTCAAGCGGCGTGCGGTTTTCACTGGCGGTCATGGCGGCGCTCCAGACGAAGGTCTTGGCCCGAGACGGGGGGAGACGATATAACGCAAAGCGAGGGATAAAAGAGGGGTCTTCATGTCAGCGCTGTTTCGCGCCGCCGCCGCGGTGCTCGCCAGTTGCGCGCTCGGCGCGGGGGCCGTTTACGGGACCCGGGTGCTGGAAGGGCGGGGCGGTGCGGTCGTCGCCGGCGCGTCCGGTTCGGACATCGACCCAGACACCGGCGTCAGCACCGGAATCGATACAGCCGCCATGCTGGCGCGCTTCAGCGAGGGGCGCGGCGCGCGCACGGCGCAGCTGGACGCGGTGGCCGAAGCCTGCGGCGGCGCGTTCGTCCTGAAGCGCGGCGATGTGGCGGGGGTCGGGCATGTCATCGCCTTCACCGCCCATGGGGCCGGGCCCGGCGCCTTGGAAGTGCGGCGCCTGTCCGCGCCCGGCGATTTCATGCGCGCCGAGGCGGGCGCGGGCGTTCTGCGTCTGAACAGCCCGGACGGGTTTGAAGGCCTCGCCTGGGCGCTGACCTCAGACGCCGAGCCCCAGGCTGAACCCCGGACGCTGGGGCCGGCGCGGCGCGAGACGCTGGACCTCGCCTGCGCCGATGCGGCGGCGGCGGCGGCGCGTTTCAACGGGGGCTCGCGAGAGGCTGGCGAGGCTGGCGAGCCGGAGGCGGCGAACACGGCGCTGCGCTGACGCCCATGATGGGGCGCGGGGACAGGAAGCGCTGACGCGCCGCGCAGGGCCGGGGCCCCTTGCCCCTCGGTTTAAGCCGGACGGCGCGACGGCGCGGCTGCATCGCCGCGCTCGTCAAATCCGCGCTGCTCGCTTAAAACCGGCGTCGCTGCGGCTGTGGCGGAACTGGTAGACGCGCTTGGTTTAGGTCCAAGTGTCTTACGACGTGGGGGTTCGAGTCCCTCCAGCCGCACCATTATTTGCTGGTCTCCCTCGCGTCCGCTCGGTCGAGCGGCCCATAAGGGGCCGGCGGGCGGCCTGCCCCCGCGGAGGCGGGGGTCGCCCTTGCGGCGGCCGGGCCGCCGGTTTTCGCGGGTGATGGCGGGTTCGGACCGGCCCGGAGTTTTGCGGCGGCGCAGCGCGCGGAGCTTGCCTTTTCAGACGGCAACGTTGAATTATAGATGCAATCAGCCGTTCGGGGGATACGGCTTACGGGGACAGAGCGGCGTGTCGGGTCAGGGTTCACTTACCGGCGTCATGATCTGCGGGGCGGGCCATTCCGGGTCGACCCTGCTGGGCATGGTGCTCTCCGGCCTGCCCGGCGCCGTTTATATCGGCGAGGGCGCGAAAGTGCGCTATCTCGGCGACGCCTCCAAACCCCTGAAAAAACGCGCCTGCAAGATCTGCGGCGATGATTGCGCGTTCTGGAACGGGTTTTCGTGGACTGAAGGGGAAGGCGACGGGCTGTACGCCGCCGTGGCCCGGCACGCCGGCGCGGCCATCGTCATTGATTCCACCAAGAAGACCGACTGGATCGCTGCGCGCGCCGAGGAATTGCGCGCCGCGGGTCATGAGGCGCGGCTGATCTTCCTCACCCGCGACGGGCGCGCCGTGGTCAATTCGCGCCTGCGCAAATATCCAGACCGCGATCCGGCGGGCCAGATCAGTGACTGGCTGGCGCAGATCGAGGCCGCCCAGGCGCTCAGCGACGCGTTTCCCGGCCCGGTGCTGCGCATCGCCTATGAGGACCTCGCCACCACGCCCCAGGACGTCACCATGCGCCTGGCGCAGTTCATCGGCGCGGCGTACGACCCGGCCATGCTGTCTTTCGCCAGCCGGCCCCATCACCCGCTGGGGGGAAATAACGGCACGCAGTTTCTCGCCGCGCGCGGAACCGAGGGCGCGCTGGTGCGGCCCGGCGCGCGCTCTGCGGCCTATTACGAAGACCATCCGGACGAGATCCGTCTCGACCTGCGCTGGCGTGACGAGCTCAAGGCCGAACACGCCGCCCTGTTCGAGCAGCTCGCCGGGTCCGTAAACGAAACCATGAAGTGGGGGCCTTGAGTGGCTAGGATCGATCTTGTTTTCCGCCGCATCGACGAGCGCACGGCCGACGTCTCGCTGGAGCTGGCCAAGCGCCATATTCGGCCCGACACGATTCATATCCTTGACGATGTGCGTCCGTTCACGGCTTGCGTCGAACAGATGCTGCGGATCGAGCATGACTGCGACTACGTGGTCTATCTCGACGCCGACTGCCTGATCCTGGAGGACATGCGCGCCTTCATCGAAGAGTGCGACGCGGCCTATGTGGACGCCTATGTGACCGACCGGTTTCGCGGCCGGATCCATTGCGGCGTGCACATCACGCGCATCGATCTGGTGCGCGCCATGGCGAAGATCACCCCGCCAAAAGACGATCTGAAATACGCCCTGCGTCCGGAATCGCGCCTGCGAAATCTGGCCATGAAACCGCTGCGCCTGTCCAAGCAGTTCCGCAATTTCGACATCTTGCACGACTATTTCCAGGCCTATCGCCACGTCTTCCAGAAATACGCCCTGCGCGAGCTGAGAAGCCGCACCAAGGTTCAGTTCAAACGCCTGTCCTCGGCCATGTCGCGCTGGCCGGCGGGCGAGGGGGCGGATCTGGACTATCAGGTCGCCGTGGCGGCGGTGGAGTACGCCCGCCGTCACGTGCCCGAAAACGCCAGCGCGCAGGAAACCCACGCCTTCATCGCCGCGCTGCCCGAGCACGCCGACCGCGGCCTCGCCGAGATGGGGCTGGTGGAGAAGGGCGACTTCACCATGGCCGATCTGGAAAGCTGGCTGGAGACGAACGACCACCGCCAGGTCTATGGCGCGGCGGCCGACAAGCCCAAGGTCTTCGGGCTTGGCCTGTCGCGCACCGGCACGCGCTCGCTGACCCACGCGCTGCAGATGCTGGGCTGGGATTGCTCGCACTATCCCATCGACGAGGACACCTACACCGAGCTGGCCAACGGGCAGTACGATCTCACCTTGCTGAAATACCATGACGGGCTGACCGACATCACCTGCGCGCCCTACTACCAGCAGTTCGACAAGCAATATCCCGGCTCGAAATTCGTGCTCACCGTGCGTGATAAAGACGCCTGGCAGCGCTCGTGCCGGAACCACTGGTTCAACCGGCCGGCCTTTGGTCACGCCGAAGATCCCGACCAGGAAACCCATTTCCTCATGCGCCAGCTTCTGCGCGCCGCGGTCTATGGCTGCTACACCTATGTGCCGGAACGGTTTTCCTGGGTCTATGACCGCCACGTCGCGGAAATCATGGACTATTTCAAGGACCGGCCCGAGGACTTGCTGGTGATCGACGTGTGCGCCGGCGAGGGCTTTGAAAAGCTGGCGCCCTTCATGGGCGTGCCGGTCCCTGCCGAGCCCTTCCCGCACAAGGGCGCAGTGCTGAGCCAGCGCGTCGACGCCGCCCGGGCCCAGGCGGGGGCGGACGCAGATGACGACGCCGTGGACGCCGACGCCATCGACTCCCCGAATAGATCCAGCGCCGACACCGGCAAGGGCTCGGACACGGTGGCGGCCGAGTAGCCATGACCGACCGCGCCGAGGTCGAAACGCCGGGCGCGCGGCAGGCGCTGAGCCTCACCCTGCGCACCCTGGCGCTGGCCTGGTCCGCCAGCCCGAAGCTGATTCTGGGGATCGCCGCTCTGACGCTGGCCGCCGCGCTCGCGCCGGCGGTTGCGGCGTATCTGGGCAAGCTGATGATCGACGCGGTGGTGGCGGCCATCGACACACGCGCTGTCGCGGATCGAAACCTCGCCCTGTCCTACGCCGCCGCCGAAGCGGGCGTGCTGGGCGCGCTGGTGGCGCTGCGGCGTATCACCGGCCATTACCGCACCGTGCTGCACGCAGAGCTCGGCTACGCCGTCGGCTCGAAAATCTTCGCCCGGGCGGCCGCCCTGCCGCTGGACGTGATCGAGCGCGCCGAGGTGCAGCAGCAGATCACGCTGGCGCGCCAGAACGCGGCCTCGCGGCCCTTTTCGCTGGTGGGCCGCACGCTGGACGCGGCCCAGTTCGCGGTGACGCTGCTAAGCTTTGCCGGCCTCCTGCTGGCCTATTCGCCTTGGCTGATCCTTCTGGTGATCGCGGGCGGGCTGCCGCTGTTTCTGGGTGAGCTCGGATTTTCCGGCGCCGGGTTTCGCTATTACACCGGGCGCACGCCGGCCATGCGGCGGCGCTCCTATCTGGAGGGCCTGATGGTGTCGGCCGGCGCCGCCCAGGAGCGTCTTCACGCCGGCGCCTCGAACGCCTTCTCAGAGCGCCATGGCGGGCTGTTTCGCATGCTCTACGCCGAGGACCGGGCGCTGCAGGCGCGGCGCAGCTGGGGCGGGGCCGCGCTGATCCTGGGCTCCAGCCTGATCTTCATCGCCGGCAAGCTCCATGCGGTGCTGCGCGCGGTCTCCGGCGCGATCTCGCTGGGGGAGATGACGCTGCTCATCGCCGTGCTCAAGCAGGGCCAGAACACGGTTACAAACCTGCTCGCCGCGTTCAGCGGCGCCTATGAAGACGTGCTCTACGCCTCAAACCTGTTCGCGCTTCTGGACCGCACCGACGCTGCGCCATCGGGCACGCTGACGGAGGGCCCGGTCCCCGGCGACGGCTACCGCCTCACCGATGTGCGCTACCGCTATGAGGGCGCCGCCCGCGACGCGGTGGCGGGGGTGAGCCTGCATATCCCGCCGGGCCTGCGCCTGGGGGTCGTGGGGGCCAACGGCTCGGGCAAGTCGACGCTGGTGAAGCTCCTGACCGGGCTCTACGCGCCAAGCGCCGGGACCATCACGCTGGACGGCGCGCCGCTTGGCGACTGGGACCGCGAGGCGCTGGTAGGGCGCACCGCCGCGCTGTTCCAGCCGTTTCAGCGCTATGCGTTCACCGCGCGCGACAATATCGCCATGGGCCGCGGGCTTCGCGCCGCTGACGAGCAGGAGATCGAGGCGGCGGTGGACGCCGGGCTCGCCCGCGATGTCATCGACGATCTGCCCCACGGGCTCGACACCGAGCTGTCACGCCAGCAGCTGGACGGGGTGGAGCTTTCCGGCGGCCAGTGGCAGCGCCTGGCGCTGGCCCGCGCCATGCTGCGCGCCGGCGCCGACACGCTGATCCTCGACGAGCCCACCTCGGCGCTGGACCCTGAAGCCGAAGCCGCGCTCATCGATTCGGTGGCCCGCGCCGGCAAGACCGTGATCCTGATCAGCCACCGCCTCTCAAACTTGCGCGCCGCGCAGGCGATTCTGGTGCTGGAAAAGGGCCGCATTGTCGAAGAGGGATCCCACGCTGAGCTGATTGAGGCGAACGGGCCGTATGCAAAGCTTTTCGGCGCGCAGGCCGGATTTTATCGCGGGGAGGGGTAGGGGGCTTCACACCCCTTTCACATCAACCGCCGTCCGCCCGTTGCGTCTGCGAAAGGTGCGTGACATAACGCGCGCTCATTCCCGGCCGCCGCCGGGGCGCGCTTTTCCTTTGTGTCAAGCGGCGCCCTGCGGGCGGCGATGTATCCATGACAAGGCCTCGCCACGATGAACGTTGTTGAAAAATCTTCCGAAGGACTCTCGCGCACGTTTGAGGTCGTGGTGCCCGCGTCGGAGCTCGAGAAGAAGCTGACCGCAAAGATCGAAGAGATCCGCCCCGAAGTGCGCCTGAAGGGCTTCCGCCCGGGCAAGGTGCCGGCGAGCCACATCAAGAAGATGTTCGGCGCCTCGATCATGGGCGACATCCTTCAGGAAATCGTGCCCAAGGCCACCCAGGACACCCTGGACGAACGCAAGCTGCGTCCCGCCTCCCAGCCGGCCGTGGACGTGAAGTCCGACGCCGAGGACGTGATCAAGAAGGGCAGCGATTTCGCTTTTGAAATCAATGTCGAGATCATGCCGGATTTCGAGCCGGCCGATCCCAAGGGCTTCAAGGTCGAGAAGCCGGTGGCGAAGGTCGCCGACGCGCAGATCGACGAGGCCATGGGCGAGCTGGCCAAGCAGGCCACGGCCTATGAGCCCAAGGCCGCCAAGGCCAAGGCCGAAGACGGCGACAAGGTCGTGATCGATTTTGTCGGCTCCATCGACGGCGAAGAATTCGACGGCGGCAAGGCCGAGGGCGCCGAGCTGGTGATCGGGTCGGGTCAGTTCATCCCTGGCTTTGAAGAGCAGCTCATCGGCGCCAAGGCCGGCGACAAGGTCGAGATCAAGGTCACCTTCCCCGAAGCCTATCAGGCCGAGCAGCTGGCCGGCAAAGACGCCGTCTTCGCCACTGAAGTAAAAGAAGTTCAGGCGCCGGCCGAAAGCAAGATCGACGATTCTCTCGCTGAGCGCCTCGGCCTGCCGAGCCTGGATGCGCTGAAAGACGCCCTGAAGGGCCGCTTCGAGCAGGAGCACGCCCAGGCGTCCCGCATGAAGGTGAAGCGCTCGCTGCTTGATCAGATCGACGAGGCCCACAAGACGATCGACCTGCCCCGCAAGATGGTGGAGCAGGAGTTCGAGGCGATCTGGCGCGAGGTCAAGAACGCCATAGAGAACGATCAGCTGGACGACGAGGACAAGGACAAGTCCGAGGACGATCTGCGCACCGACTACATGGCCATCGCCGAGCGCCGCGTGCGTCTGGGCCTGGTGCTCGCCGAGATGGGCCGTGCGGCCAATATCGACGTGACCCAGGAAGAGGTCGCCCGCGCGGTGAACCAGGAAGCCCAGCGCTATCCCGGCCGCGAACGCGAAGTTGTTGACTTCTATCAGAAGAATCCGGGCGCCCTGCAGCAGCTGCGCGCGCCGATCTATGAGGAGAAGGTGGTCGACTACATCCTCGAGCTCGCCGATGTGAGCGAGACTGAAGTCGATCGCGAGACTCTGTTCGCCGAAGACGACGCGCCGGAAGCGGCAAGCGCCAAGACGGCGCCGGCCAAGAAGAAAGCCCCGGCCAAGAAGGCTCCTGCCAAAAAAGCCGAGACGAAAAAGGACGAGTCCGCAGACGGCGAGGAGGCCCCCGAAAAGGCTCCCGCCAAGAAGAAGGCTCCGGCCAAGAAGGCCGCCGCAAAAAAGACCTCCGGCGAGGGCTAAGCTGACCGCAGCATTTGCGCACCGCCGCGCGCCTTGTCAGAGTGCGCGCGGCGGGCCATTTCGCCCCTATATGGTCGATTGACGGGAGCAGAGAATGAACGATCCGCAGGAAGCGATGATGAACCTGGTGCCGATGGTGGTCGAACAGACCGCGCGCGGCGAGCGGGCGTTCGACATCTACTCCCGGCTCCTGAAAGAGCGCATCGTCTTCGTCACCGGCGTGGTGGAAGACCATATGGCGAGCCTGATGGTCGCCCAGCTGCTCTATCTCGAATCGGAAAATCCGAAAAAAGAGATCGCGATGTATATCAACACGCCGGGCGGCTCGGTGAGCGCCGGTCTCGCGATCTACGACACCATGCAGTACATCCGCTGCCCGGTGGCTACGGCCTGCGTCGGCATGGCGGCCTCCATGGGCTCGCTGCTGCTGGCGGCCGGCGAGAAGGACATGCGCTTCGCCACGCCGAACGCGCGAATCATGATGCACCAGCCTTCCGGCGGGTTCCGCGGCACCACCGCGGACATCGAGCGCCACGGCGAGGACATCCTGCGCATCAAGCGCCGCATGTACGAAATCTACGAGCGCCACACCGGCCAGACCATCGACCATGTGGCCAAGACTCTCGACCGCGACACCTATATGAACGCGGACGAGGCCAAGGAATTCGGGCTTATCGACCACGTGTATGAAAAGCGCGGCGGCTTCGAAGCGGCCTGACCCGCTTAATCATTGACATTAAAACGAGCCGTGCTGCGCCGTGATCTGCGCAGCGCGGCTTTGCGTGCTTGATCAACGCGCCGGGCGTGTGGTCGAATGCAGCGTGAAAACGTTTCGCTAAGGTCCGGCCCTGATCTTGCGTATGTGAGGCTCATCGACGAGCGTCCGTCCTGATCAAGGCCATTTGGGCTCTGGCGGACGGCGCCGTAAGGTGCGCGAAGACGGGACCGACTGGAGCGAGCATGACCAAGGCGACCACAGGCGACGGAAAGAGCACGCTGTACTGCTCCTTCTGCGGCAAGAGCCAGCACGAGGTCCGCAAGCTCATCGCGGGCCCCACGGTGTTCATCTGCGACGAATGCGTCGAGCTGTGCATGGACATCATCCGCGAAGAGAACAAAACCTCGCTGGTGAAATCGAAAGAGGGCGTTCCCAGCCCGCAGGAGATCTTCCAGGTCCTGCAGGACTATGTGATCGGCCAGCAAACCGCCAAGCGCGTCCTCGCGGTGGCGGTGCACAACCATTACAAGCGCCTCAACCACGCCTCCCAGAATCAGGATGTGGAGCTTTCAAAATCCAACATCCTGCTGATCGGCCCCACCGGCTGCGGCAAGACGCTTTTGGCCCAGACGCTGGCGCGGATTCTGGACGTGCCGTTCTGCATGGCCGACGCCACCACGCTGACCGAGGCCGGTTATGTGGGTGAGGACGTGGAGAACATCGTTCTCAAGCTGCTGCAGTCGGCTGACTACAATGTCGAGCGCGCCCAGCGCGGCATCGTCTATATCGACGAGATCGACAAGATCAGCCGCAAGTCCGACAACCCGTCCATCACCCGCGACGTGTCGGGCGAGGGCGTGCAGCAGGCGCTGTTGAAGATCATGGAGGGCACCGTGGCCTCCGTGCCGCCCCAGGGCGGGCGCAAGCATCCCCAGCAGGAATTCCTGCAAGTGGACACCACCAACATCCTGTTCATCGTCGGCGGCGCTTTCGCCGGCCTTGAGAAGATCATCGCCCAGCGCGGCAAGGGCAGCGCGGTCGGCTTCGGCGCCGATGTGCGCGATCCCGACGCGCGCCGTCAGGGCGACGTGCTGCGCGATTGCGAGCCGGACGATCTTCAGCGCTTCGGCCTGATCCCGGAATTCGTTGGCCGTCTTCCCGTGATCGCCACGCTGGAGGATCTCGACGAGGGCGCCCTGGTGCAGATCCTCACCGAGCCGAAAAACGCCCTGGTGAAGCAGTATCAGCGCCTGTTCGAAATGGAGGGCGTCGGCCTCTCCTTCACCGAGGATGCTCTTGTCGCCATTGCGGAAAGGGCGATCCTGCGCAAAACCGGCGCCCGCGGCCTCCGCTCCATCATGGAGGGCATATTGCTCGACACCATGTACGAGCTGCCCGGCATGGACGGTGTTGAAGAGGTGGTGGTCAACGCCGAGGTCGTCACCGGAGACGCTACGCCGCTCTACATCTACGCCAAGCAGAAAAGCGAAAGCGGGTCGAAGGGCGCGTAAGGCGCGGTTCGGGGTGAGGGCGCTTTCCGGTCCTTGCTCGAACCTCACTAGGCTTTGTCATCCCGAAAGCGCAAAGCGCTATGCGGGACCTTGTGAGCTGGAGCCTCGCTTTGGGGTCCCGGCTCTGCGCTGCGCTACGGCCGGGACGACAGGTGTGTGAAATCGACGCTCGCTTCACCTCCCCCGCCACTGCACCTCGCTCCAGCGCACATCGTTCACGCGCTTGAAGCCAGGCCTGCCCGGCTCCACTTGTTTAAGCACACGAATGCGGCGAGGCTTTAGCTGACGAGGCTCGCCGCTCTTCGCCGGCGCCGCATTGGCGGGCCGGCGCCCCAGGGTTTCCGCGCGCCTCAAGCCGGGCGCGGAAGCGATCCGAAAGGACGAGACGAATGACCGAGACCAAAACCCTGCCGCTGCTGCCTCTGCGCGACATCGTGGTGTTTCCCCACATGATCGTGCCGCTTTTTGTGGGCCGGGAAAAGTCGGTGCGCGCGCTTGAAGAAGTGATGCGGGCCGACAAGCAGATCCTGCTGGCGACCCAGAAGAGCGCTGCGGACGATGATCCCGATACCGACGGCATCTACGACACCGGCGTCGTGGCCAGCGTGCTGCAGCTGCTCAAGCTGCCCGACGGCACCGTGAAGGTGCTGGTCGAAGGCGGGCGCCGCATCAAGATTACGAAATTCCTCGACAACGAAGCCTATTTCGAAGCCGAGGCCGAGCTTGTGGACGAAACGGTGGCCGACCCGGCCGAGGTCGAAGCGCTGATGCGCGCGGCGGCTGAGAAGTTTGAAGACTACGTCAAGCTGAACAAGAAAGTTCCGCCCGAGGCCATGTCCGCCGTGGGTGAGATCGCCGAGCCGGCCAAGATGGCCGACACGATCGCGGCGCACCTAGCCGTGAAGATCGTCGAGAAGCAGGAATTGCTCTCCAACCCGTCCGTCTCCGAGCGCCTGGAAAAGGTGTTCGGCCTGATGGAGGGCGAGATCTCGGTGCTGCAGGTCGAGAAGAAGATCCGTAACCGCGTGAAGCGGCAGATGGAGAAGACCCAGCGCGAATATTATCTCAACGAGCAGATGAAGGCGATCCAGCGCGAGTTGGGCGAGGGCGAGGACGGCAAGGAAGAGCTGGCCGAGCTGGAAGAGAAGATCGAGAATACCAAGCTTTCCAAGGAAGCGCGCGCCAAGGCCGATGCGGAGCTGAAGAAGCTGCGCCAGATGAGCCCCATGTCGGCGGAATCCACCGTCGTGCGCAATTATCTCGACTGGCTTTTGAACATCCCCTGGAACAAGCGCAAGCGCGTGAAGGCGGATCTGGACAAGGCCGAAGCCGTGCTCGAGCGCGATCACTACGGCCTGGAGAAGGTCAAGGAGCGCATCATCGAGCACCTGGCCGTGCAGGCGCGCACCAAGAAGATGAAGGGCCCGATCCTGTGCCTCGTGGGTCCGCCGGGCGTGGGCAAGACCTCGCTGGGCCGCTCCATCGCCGAGGCGACGGGGCGTGAGTTCGTGCGTATGTCGCTGGGCGGCGTGCGCGACGAGGCCGAGATCCGCGGCCACCGGCGCACCTATATCGGCTCCATGCCGGGCCGGGTGATCCAGTCCATGAAGAAGGCGAAGAGCTCCAATCCGCTCTTCCTGCTCGATGAGATCGACAAGCTGGGCGCCGACTATCGCGGCGATCCGTCGGCGGCGCTTCTCGAAGTGCTCGATCCCGAACAGAACGCCAATTTCGGCGACCACTATCTGGAGGTCGATTACGACCTGTCGGACGTGATGTTCATCACCACGGCCAACACGCTGAACATGCCTCAGCCGCTTCTGGACCGGATGGAAGTCATCCGCATCGCCGGCTACACCGAGGACGAGAAGGTGGAGATCGCAAAGCGTCACCTGATCCCCAAGCAGGTGAAGGCGCATGCGCTAAAAGACGGCGAATGGACGTTGCAGGAGGACGCCCTGCGCGACCTCATCCGCTACTACACCCGCGAAAGCGGCGTGCGGAACCTGGAGCGCGAGCTCGCTCGCCTCGCCCGTAAAACGGTGCGCAAGCTCGTCGCCGGCGACGTGACGCAGGTCACGGTCAGTTCGGAAAACCTCGCCGAGTTCGCCGGGGTGCGCAAACATCGCTATGGCGAAACCGAGACTGAAGACCGGGTCGGCCTGGTCACGGGTCTCGCCTGGACCGAAGTGGGCGGCGATCTTCTGACCATCGAGGCGGTGAAAATGCCCGGCCGCGGCAAGATGACCGTCACGGGCAATCTGCGCGATGTGATGAAGGAGTCGATCTCGGCGGCCAATTCCTATGTCCAGAGCCGGGCTCCGGCGCTGGGCGTGAAGCCGACCGTGTTTCGCAACACCGACATCCACGTCCACGTGCCCGAAGGCGCGACGCCCAAGGACGGGCCGAGCGCAGGCGGCGCCATGATCACCGCCATCGTTTCCACCCTGTCGGGCATCGCGGTGAGGAAAGACGTGGCCATGACCGGCGAGATCACGCTGCGCGGCCGGGTCCTGCCCATTGGCGGGCTGAAGGAGAAACTCCTGGCGGCCCACCGCGGCGGTGTGAAAACCGTGCTGATCCCGCAGGAAAACGTGAAGGATCTCGAGGACGTGCCTGACAATGTGAAGGCCGGTCTGGAGATCATCCCGGTGGAGACCGTCGACGAGGTGCTCAAGCACGCCCTCGCCGGCAAGGTCGAACCCATCGAATGGACCGAAGACGACGCCGCCGCGCTCGCCGCCCTGCCGGGCGAAAGCGCGGCGGGCGAAGTGCGCGCTCACTAACCGCACCCGCTCGTCAAGGACAAAGGGCGCGCCTAGCGGCGCGCCCTTTTTTATGGTCTTCGGTCTCGCCGCGGCGCCTACTCCACCCGCACCGTTTCAATGCGCACCGGCTCCACAATGAATTGGGGATACTGGAAGTCCTCCGGCGCGGCGGCAAGGCTGGTCGGCGACATCCAGATCGCTTCGACCACGTCCATGCCCTCCACCACCTGGCCGAACACCGCGTAGCCGGCTTCGTCGGGATTGCGCGTGCCGGGACCGGAATCGAGGCCGGGATAGTCGGCGACCATGATGAAGAATTCGGTGGTGGCCGTGCCCGGCTCGTTACGCGCCATGGAGATGGCGCCGCGCACATGGCTGAGGCCGGTCATTTGCGTGCTTTCGTGGGCGATGCCTTCAGCGCCGGGCAGGCCGTCAAAGCTGTGCCCGCCCTGGATGAGGTTCATGGGCTCGACGCCCTCGCGCTCATTATCGTCGCGCACAGAGCGGTAGAATCCGCCGCCGTCATAATGGCCGGCCTCAGCGTGGGCGAGGAAGTTCGTGGCTGTCACCGAAGCGGCGGTCTCGGCGAGCTCCACGGTGATGTCGCCCAGGCTGGTGACGATGACCGCGCGCGCCGGGCTCGTCTCGCCGCCCGGGGTGTCCGTATCCGCCTGCGGCGCAGGCGCGCACGCGGTGAGCGCCGCCGCGGCGGCGAAGAGGATGCAGTGTTTCATGTGGGCCCCCGGTTTCCATCAACAAGACGGTAGCGGGCGCGTTAACGCTTCGCTTGTCAATCAATGCGGCGTCGCTTTGCGCGGGCCCGGACCCGGTGCTACCTACACCGCCATGATGTCTGACGATCTCTCTACGACGCCGAAACGCCCGCGCGGGCGCCCCCCGCTCGGGCCGGAACACCGCTCCCGCCTGATCAGGGCGGCGCTGACCCTGCTGGACAAGAAAGGTCTGGACGGGCTGCAGGCGCGCCTGATCGCCGCCGAGGCCAAGCTCTCGGTGGGCTCGCTGTACAAGCTGGTGGGCGATATCGACGATGTGGCGCGCGAGGCGGCGCTGGAGACCTATCGCGAGCTTTACGCCCACGAGGTCGAAGTTTTGAAGACCGTCGGCGACAAGCCGGTGCGCGAGCAGCTGATGGCGCTGGCGCTGGGGTATTATGATTTTGTGGAGCGCCATGAGCGCCGCTGGCAGGCGATCATCGCCCGGCGCAAGGCTGAAGGCCGCCTGGAGGAGCTGTACGGAGCGGACGAGAACCGGCTGCGCTCGGTGATCACCGAGCGCCTGGCCCAGCTTCCGGGACCGCCGGGCGAAGCGGCGCGCAACATCGCCGCGAGCGCGCTGTGGGCGTCGGTCCACGGCATCGTCACGGCTGCGCCCCATGCGGGCGAAAGCGCCGATGTGATCAAGCCGCTCATCGCCTTCACGGTGGATGCGGCGGTGGACAGAATCATCGCGAATCCGGGTTGACCGGACAAAACCCTCCGCCCATTCTGCGAGCATGATTACGAACGCGCTCTTTTCCGGCTTCTATTATATCGGCCCTTGAGGGGACCGGTTGAAGAGCGCATGGATCACGCGTTTTACCTCCGCCCCCGCCAGGAACCGGCGGGGGTTTTTCGTTTCCAGGGGATGATTTGATGACCGCCGACACGCCCGCTCGCGACGACCGCGCCGCCCTTCGAAGCGCCATTGACGGCGCCGACCGAGAGCTGCTTCGCCTGCTCGCCGACCGGCGCCGGCTTGGCGAGGCGCTGGGGGCGCTGAAAGCCGGAGAAAGCACGCCGGTGCGCGATGTGGAGCGCGAGCGCGACGTCATCGCGCGCGCGGTGAAGGCGGGGATGGAGCAGGGGCTGGACGAGGGTTTTGTAGAGAGCCTGTTCCAGCTGATCATCGACGACAGCTTGCGCCGCCAGCGCGCGGGGCTGGACGCGCGCGCCGACCGCATGCTCACCGAGGCGCGCGTGGCGTATCTGGGCGGGCCGGGCAGCTATTCCCACTTCGCCGCCCACACCCATTTTTCGGGGCGCTATTCGGCGGTTTCGCCGCTGATCAAGCGCGACTACCCGGCGATCTTCCGGGCGGTGGAGCAGGGCGAGGCCGATTACGGCTTCGTGCCCATCGAGAACACCGCCACCGGCGGCATCAACGAGGTCTATGACCTCTTGCGCGACACCAGGCTGAAGATCGCCGGCGAGCGCCATCAGCGCATCGACCATGCGCTGCTGGGCAAATCCACCGATCTTGGCGCGGTGCGCACCGTGTACGGCCACGCTCAGGCGCTCCGACAGGCGCAGGTCTGGCTCAATGCGCACCCGGAACTGAAGAAGGTTCCGGTCAGCTCCACCACCCGCGCGCTGGAACGGGCGCTGGACGAGGGGCCCACCGTGGCGGCTGTCGGCGCGCCGGAGGCGGCCGGCCTGTTCGGGCTCAACGTCATCGAGCCCAGCATTTCAGACCTGGTGGGCAACGAAACCCGCTTTGTGGCGCTGGCCCTGGCGCCGGCCTCGGCGAGCCCGCTTCTGCCCTGCAAGACCTCGCTGGTCTTCGTCACGTCGGACAGTTCAGGCTCTCTGGTGAGCGCGCTGGAGGGCTTCAAGGCGCAAGGCGTGAACCTCACCAAGCTGGAGAGCCGGCCGGTGGCGGGCGCCCCGTGGGAGCAGATGTTCTTCCTCGACTTTGAAGGCCATGAGGAAGACGCCGCGGTCAAGCGCGCGCTGGAAGGCCTTGGAAACGCGGCCAAGACCGTCAGGAGCTTCGGCTCCTACGGTTCGGACCGCTTGAAGCCCACCGCACGGGAAGGCTAAAGAGAGGGCACGGGCGGTTAGCTCAGCTGGTAGAGCATCTCGTTTACACCGAGAGGGTCGGCGGTTCGAACCCGTCACCGCCCACCATCCAAGCCGGTTCGCCGAAGGCGAAGAAATCGATCCGGGGGATCGATTTCAGGCGAAGGATGCCCGGAGGGCTTTCTTGTCCTCCCGCTTGGTCGGTCCTCCCCCGGATCAAGTCCGGGGTGCGGGCGGGCGAACGCCCTTGGGAACCCTTTCGGATTCGGAGTGCGGCGGGCGCAAGCAGTGTCCCGCAGAGGCCTTGGCGCAGGCGGGCTATTCCGGCGCTTGATCCGCCACGCGCTCCGCCGCCGCCAGAAACGCCGCCCAGTCCGCCTCGCGCACACCGTGCGTGCCGCCGCGCAGATGGCTGGAGAGTTTTGTTTCGGGATCAACCCCGTAGAGCCGCCAGGCGGAGTGGGCGGCGCGGGCCGCTGTCTCTGCGCCTAAAGGGTCCGCCCAGGTGTCGCGATTGGCGCCGCCCAGATGGAGAGCGCGCGGCGCGATCAGCGCGATAAGCTGGTGCTGATTGACCGGGATCACGGCCTCACCCGCTTCAGCGTAGCGCTGATAGGCCTGGGTGAACCAGTGGGGATAATTGCGCGCCATGGAGGCCACGGGTTCGCCGGTCATGTCGCCATGGGGCGCCGCGCCGGCCGTGCCGGACTGATGGGCGAGCACCAGATCGATCCGCTCGTCGCGGGCGCCGGCCAGCAGCACAGCCTTGCCCCGGCGTGAATGGCCGTAGGCGAAGAGGGGCGCGTAAGCGAGCTCCGGATCAGCCTCCAGCGCGGTGACGACGCTGGAGAGCGTCCAGGCCCACAGGGACAGAACGCCCGGCCGGTCCACTGGATCGGGATCTAGGCCCAGTGCTAGAAGGCTCGCGCCAAGCTGGTCTTCTGAATCTGGCGCGATGTCGCTTTCATGCCAGGCGGCGACCGCAAAGCCGCTGGCGAGAATCAGATCCAGCGGCGGGGTGACGATATGGGCGCCGAACAACGCCCCGATCACGCCGCCGGGCGGGCCGCCCGTCCCCTCCGGATCGCCGCACCAGGACGGGCGGAACGCGTCCGGCGGCGCGATGCGGGCGTCGGAGAGCAGCGGTCTGAGACCGCAATCCGACGGGATCAGAAACACGCCGCGCACAGGTCCGTCCGGCTTCAGGACCGCCAGGCGCATCGTCACCGGCTCCGCGCCCGGATCGTCCTCCGCCACGCTCAAGGTGAGGGTGGACAGCTCCAGCCGGCCCGGCCCAACCCAGCCGGCGGGGGCGAGGCGTTCATCAAGAGTGGCGGAGACCTGAGGCGCAGGCGGCGCGGCGCCGTATATCTCGTCGGCGAATATGGTCAGAAGCGCGTCGCGCCGGGCGCGCCAGTCCGCCAGCGTGGCGGCCGGCCCTCGCCCATAGCCTTCAGCCAGAAGCGGCGGGGTGAGGGCGGCGCGCGCCGGGGTGTTTTCGGCGGTGGCCAGGATATGGCGCAGCGGGCTGACCATGCCCGCGCACCCGGCGGCGAACAGCACCAGACCGGCGGCGAGGGCGATTTTGAAGCGAAGGCGTGAGGCGCTCATGGGCGGAGGCTAGCACGGTGCGAACTGAGCCGGCTCCATCAATTCAGGGCGAGGGCGAGGGCGCGACGGGGCGGCGCGGGCTGCAGAACACTCTGCATAAGCGGCCAAAACCTGCTTGACCGGTTCCGCGCCCCGCTTTAGGAAAGCGCCTCTCCCGGACGCGGTCCGCCGCCCCGGGAACATGATCTGGGCGGGTGTAGCTCAGTTGGTTAGAGCGCCGGCCTGTCACGCCGGAGGTCGCCGGTTCGAGCCCGGTCACTCGCGCCACTCAGATCGAAGAAAAGCCGCCCCGGCCGGGGCGGCTTTTTCGATTCCGGCGGCTGGCGACGGTCCCGCCTATTCGTGGCGCAGCGCCTCGATGGGATCCAGGCGGCTGGCGCGCAGGGCCGGGTAGAAGCCGAACACCACGCCGATCAGCGTGGAGGCGGCGATCGCCACCACCGCGATCCCCGGCTCCACCGACACCGGCAGATCATCGATTCCCAGAACCGCCGAGAAGCGCTCCATGGCGAAGGCCGCGCCGACGCCGAGGCCCAGCCCCATGACCCCGCCAACGCTGCACAGCACCACCGATTCGATCAGGAACTGATTGCGGATATCGCCCCGGCGCGCGCCGATGGCCAGGCGCAGCCCGATCTCGCGCGTACGCTCGGTGACCGAGACCAGCATCACGTTCATGATCCCGATGCCTCCCACCAGGAGCGTGATGAGGCCGGCGGCCGCCAGCAGCAGGCCGAGCACCTGTTCGCTCTCGTTAAACGCCCTGATGAACTCGGCGAAATTGCGCACCGAGAAATCATCTTCGCCGCCGGGCTGGATATCGCGGCGCACCCGCAGATATTCGGTGATCTCCTCGGCGGCGCGGTCCATGTCCTCGCCGGTAGCCACCTCCAGCCACACCGACTGCACCGGATCGCGCACGCCGGGATAGGAGAAGCCGGCGACGCGTTCGCGCACGGTGGAGATGGGCGCGATGATGATGTCGTCCTGGTCCTGACCCCAGCCGCCCTGGCCAAGCTCGGCCAGAACGCCCACCACTTCAAACGGCTGGCCGTTCAGGCGCACCGAGGCGCCGATGGCGCCGCCGGTGGGAAACAGTTCCTGGCTCACGGTCCGGCCCAGGATCGCAAGACGCGAGGACCGCTCGTTTTCGGTGGGGGTGAAGATGCGCCCCGACCCCAGCTCCCAGTCGCGCACCTCCATGTAATCGGGGTGGATGCCCAGGATCTGGGTCGGCCAGTTCACGCCGTCGAGCACGGCGGTGACGCTGCTTTGCACCGTGCCGGACGCGGCCACGACCACCGGCAGGTCCCGGCGCATGGCGTCCACATCGTCGTCGGAGAACGGTGTCGCGCTCCCCGCGCCGCCGCGCCGGCCGCCGCGGCTGTCGGAGCCGGAGCGGATGTTGAGCGTGTTGGCGCCCAGCCCGGCGATCTGGTCTTCCAGCGCCCGGCTGGCGCCTTGCGTGAGCGAGACCGTGGCGATCACCGCCGCGACCCCGATGATGACGCCGAGGATGGCCAGGAAGCTGCGCAGGGCGTTCACCCGCAATGCGGTGAGCGCGACGGAGATGGCGGCGGTGAAGTTCATGACCGGTCCTCCAGGATCAGCCCGTCGCGGAAGATGATCCGCCGGCGGGCGTGTGCGCCCACGTCCTCTTCATGGGTGACGAGGATGACGGTGATGCCGGCCTTGTTCAGCGTATCAAATATGCCCATCACGTCGGCGCTGGTCTGGGTGTCCAGAGCGCCGGTGGGCTCGTCGGCCAGAAGGATCGCCGGTTCCCCGGCCAGGGCGCGCGCGATGGCGACGCGCTGCTGCTGACCGCCGGAGAGCTGGGAGGGGTGGTGGTCCATGCGTCCGGCCAGGCCCACCATTTCAAGGCAGGCCGCCGCGCGCTCATGGCGCTTCTTCGCCGGCCAGCCGCGATAGATCAGGGGCAGGGCGACATTGTCCAGGGCGCTGGTGCGCGCCAGCAGGTTGAACTGCTGGAAGACGAAGCCCACCGACTTGTTGCGAAACGCGGCCAGCTCGTCCGGGCTGCGGTCGTTCAGCTCCTCGCCGTCGACGACCAGCTTGCCCGAAGTGGGCCGGTCCAGGGCGCCGAGCATGTTCATGAAGGTGGATTTACCCGAACCCGACGCGCCCATGACGGCGACATATTCGCCGGCTTCGATGTCGCAATCCACGCCGTTCAGCGCGTGGACGTCGCCGCCGCCAAGCCGGTAGACCCGGGTGAGGCCGCGCGCGCGGATAAGCGGCGCGCCCATCAGCCGGCCTCGCGCACGCGGGTGACCACGGCGTCGCCCGCTTCAAAGCCCTCGCCGAGGATCTGGGTGAACTGCCCGTCCGACAGGCCGAGACCCACCGGGCGGCTCATGATCCTGCCGGCGCCCGTCTCCACCCAGAGCTGGCCGCGGCGCACATCGCTGCGCTGGCTTGCGCGTTCGGCGGCGAGGGCGTCATAGCGCGCCATCTGCTCGGCGGTGAGCACGTCGGACAGCGCCCGGCGCATGAGCGCCTGGAAATCGGGCGGGGCCCCGCCGCCGGCCTGGGCGGCTTGCATGCGCCGGCGGATATCGGCGAAAGCTTCCTGCAGCGCGGCGCCGGCCTCCTCCTGCTGCTCGGCGGTGAGGTCGAGATCTTCTGCGAGACGCTCGACCATGGCGCCCATGCGGTCGCCGCCGCCACCGCCACGGCCCTGGCGTCCGCCGTCCTCGCTCTGCTCAACCAGCGCTTCAGCGGCGCCGCGCGGGGCGAAGCGCAGGGCGGCGTTGGGCGCGGCCAGCGCGCCTTCGACACGCCCGGTGACGATTGAGACGTTCGCAGTCATGCCCGGCAGCAGGCGCTGGCGCGGATTATCGGCCTCGATCACCACGGTGTAGGTGACCACATTGCCCGCGTCGGTGGCGGCCAGGCGCACCTGGACCACTTCGCCCTCGAAATCGAGATCGGGATAGGCGTCCACATCAAACGTGACGCGCTGGCCGCTTTCGATCTCGCCGATATCAGCCTCGTCGATCTGGGCTTCGATCTGAACCCGGGTGAGGTCCTGGGCGATGAGAAACAGCACCGGCGCGTTGAAGGAGGCAGCCACCGTCTGGCCCTCGTCGATCTGGCGATCAATCACCACCCCGTCGATGGGCGAGCGAATGAAAGTGCGCTCAAGGTCCACGCGCACACTTTCCAGATTGGCCTCGCGCTGCTGCAGCGTGGCGCGGGAATTTCGCAAATTCGCGTTTGCGACCGCGAGGCCGGCGCGCGCATTGTCGAACGCGGTCTGCGCCAGATCATACTGGGCTTCGGAGAACGTGCCGCGCTGGCGCAGTTCTTCGGCGCGATTGAATGCGCGCTCCGCCGCGGCGAGTTCGGATCGCGTGCGCACCACATTGGCCTCGCTGACCTGGACCTGGGCGCGCGCGACCTCGGCGGACGCTTCGGCCTCGAGAACGCGGGTCTCGAAGGATTGCGGATCGAGCCGCGCAAGCAGGCCGCCGGCCTCAACTTCGTCGTTGAAATCCGCGTTGAGCTCCAGGATCTGGCCGGAGAGCTGGGAGCCCACCTCCACGGTGACCAGCGGCGCAATGCGTCCCGAGGAGGCGACGATTCGTTCCAGATCGCGCGTCACCAGCTCGCTGGTTTCGATCACCAGAGCACCGGAGCCGGCCGAGCCGTTATCGCGAAGAGCAAACCACCACACCGCCGCCACCGCGACAGCCACCGCCGCGACGCCCAAAATCACTCTTTTCACGTGTCGTTTCCTGTCTGCAAAAGCCCGCGCCGGGAGAAGGGCGCGAGCCGGACCGATGGGCTAACATGGGGCGTTACAGCGGCGAAGTGAAATAACGGTCACGCGTAATGTAGCGATTGATAATCAGTTGCAGATAAACCCGGCGAAAGCGGGGCGAAATGGTCTTCAACCGCCGCGCTTTCGTCTTGCGGGGCAGGGCGAGCCGCTCTAGCTTCCGCCGCAATCGAGACCGGGGTCTTTCGCGAGCTTCGACACGGGGTGTGCGCATGCGCCTCATCCCTGTCGACAAGCCCCGGACCATATAACGATCCAGCCGCCGGAAGGGTGACGCGATGAACGCGCTCCTGCTTGAATACCTGCCCATTCTGATCTTCTTCGGCATCGCGGCCGTGATGGGCGTGGCGTTCATCCTGGCGGCGTTCGTGCTGGCCCCGTCCGATCCGGACCCGGAAAAGGTCTCCACCTACGAATGCGGCTTCAACGCCTTTGATGATGCGCGCATGAAGTTCGACGTGCGCTTCTATCTGGTGGCGATCCTGTTCATCATCTTCGATCTGGAGGTGGCGTTCCTGTTCCCGTGGATCTTCCCGATCTACGAGGGCAACATCTTCGCCTTCTGGTCGATGATGGTCTTCCTGGGAGTCCTCACGGTGGGCTTTCTTTACGAATGGCGCAAAGGCGCCCTGGACTGGGAGTAAGGCTCCATGGCTGACGCGACCACCCCGGCGGGCGGCGCGGCGAAAGCCGCGACCCCGCTTTATGATCCCAAAAAGCACGACCCGTTCTTTGACGGCGTGTCCGACCAGCTGGCCGACAAGGGCTTCCTTGTGGCCCGCGCCGACGACCTCATCACCTGGGCGCGCACCGGCTCGCTCATGTGGATGACGTTCGGTCTGGCGTGCTGCGCGGTGGAGATGATGCAGGCCTCCATGCCGCGCTACGACATCGAGCGCCTGGGCGCCGCGCCGCGCGGGTCTCCGCGCCAGTCCGACGTGATGATCGTGGCGGGCACGCTCACCAACAAGATGGCTCCCGCGCTTCGCAAGGTCTACGACCAGATGCCCGAGCCGCGCTACGTCATCTCCATGGGCAGCTGCGCAAACGGCGGCGGATATTACCACTACTCATACTCGGTGGTGCGCGGCTGCGACCGGATCGTGCCGGTGGACATCTATGTGCCCGGCTGCCCGCCGACCGCCGAGGCGCTGATCTACGGTATTCTGCAGCTGCAAAAGAAGATCCGCCGCGAAGGCTCGATTGAGCGTTAGACGCGCGCGAAGGAGACGCTCAAGTGAGCAAGACCGACAGTCTACAGGAACTGGGTGAGCACATCGCCGCGGCCCTCGACGAAGACGTCAAGGGCTTCGAGATCGCGGTTGGCGAGCTGACCGTGGAGATCCACCGCGACCGCGTGGTCAAGGTGATGCGGTTTCTGCGCGACGACCCGGTGTGCCGGTTCACGACTCTGGTGGATATTTGCGGCGTCGACTGGCCGAGCCGCAGCGACCGCTTCGACGTGGTCTATCACCTGCTCTCCATGCACCATAACCAGCGCGTGCGCGTGATCCTGACCACCGACGAGGATACGCCGGTCGCCTCCGTCACCGATGTCTGGCCGGCGGCCAACTGGTTTGAACGCGAAGCCTTCGACATGTACGGCGTCCTGTTCGACAACCATCCAGACCTTCGCCGCATCCTCACCGATTACGGCTTTCACGGCTTTCCGCTCAGGAAGGACTTCCCGCTCACCGGCTTCATGCAGGTGGTCTATGACGAAGAGCAGAAGCGGGTCGTCTACGAGCCGGTGACCCTGGTTCAGGAATACCGCGAGTTCGATTTCCTCTCTCCCTGGGAAGGCGCGAAATACGTGCTGCCCGGCGATGAGAAGGCGGAGGACAAGGCGTGAGCAAGCCGGCGAAACTCCTCACCTTGATCGTCGGCGCGATGGTGATCGTCGTGCTCGCCTACACGGGCGGCAAGGCGTTGGGCTCCGGGATGGCCGAACGCGAAATCGCCGCTGCCGAACAAGGACAATCGTGATGGCTGAAACCGATATCCGCAATTTCACGATCAATTTCGGCCCCGTTCACCCGGCGGCCCACGGCGTGCTGCGCCTGGTGCTGGAGCTGGACGGCGAAGTGGTCGAACGCGTCGATCCCCATATCGGCCTGCTGCACCGGGGCACCGAAAAGCTTCTGGAGCACAAGACCTACCTGCAGGGCATCGGCTATTTCGACCGCCTGGACTATGTCGCGCCGATGAATCAGGAGCACGCCTTCTGCATGGCGGCCGAGAAGCTGGCCGGGATCCCCGTGCCGAAGCGCGGCTCCTATGTGCGCGTGCTGTATTCGGAAATCGGGCGCATCCTGTCGCACCTTCTGAACATCACCACCCAGGCCATGGACGTGGGTGCGCTGACACCGCCTCTGTGGGGCTTTGAAGAGCGCGAGAAGCTCATGGGCTTTTACGAGCGCGCGTCGGGCGCGCGTCTGCACGCCCATTTCTTCCGCCTTGGCGGCGTCCACCAGGATCTGCCCCAGGCGCTCATCGACGACATCTTCACCTGGTGCGAAAATTTCGGCCAGCATATCGACGATCTGGAGACGCTTCTCACCGGCAGCCGCATCTTCCGCGCCCGCAATGTGGACATTGCGGTGGTGAGCAAGGAAGACGCGCTGGCCTGGGGCTTCTCCGGCATCATGGTGCGCGGCTCAGGCATGGCCTGGGATTTGCGCAAGTCCCAGCCCTACGAGGTCTATGACGAGCTGGAGTTCAACATTCCGCTCGGCAAGAACGGGGACAATTTCGACCGCTATCTGTGCCGCGTCGAAGAGATGCGCGAGAGCGTGAAGATCATGAAGCAGTGCTGCGAATGGCTCTCCAGATCGGAGAATCAGGGAGAGGTGCTGCCGGTCGACACCAAGTTCGCGCCGCCGCGCCGCGCCGAGATGAAGCGTTCCATGGAAGCGCTCATCCACCACTTCAAGCTCTACACCGAAGGCGTCCACGTGGACGAGGGTCAGGCCTACGCGGCCGTCGAGGCGCCCAAGGGCGAGTTCGGCGTCTACCTCGTCTCCACCGGCGGCAACAAGCCTTACCGGGTGAAGATCCGCGCGCCGGGCTATCCCCACCTGCAGGCCATGGATCATCTCAACAAGGGCCACATGCTCGCGGACGTCTCCGCGATCCTGGGCTCGCTGGACATCGTGTTCGGGGAGATCGACCGATAATGCTCGCCGCCGCGTCAGCCGCCCGCGAGGCCTTGAGCCCCGCCGTCATCGCCGAGCGCCAGCTCGCCGCCTACAATGCGCGCGACCTCGACGCGTTTGCTGCCTGCTTCGCCGAAGACGTGGAGGTCTATGACTTTCCCGGCGTCCGGGTCCTGTCTGGCCGTGAGGCGTTTCGCGCGCGCTATGAAGCGCGTTTCCAGAACGAAGGCCTGGAGGCGGTCGCCGTTCACCGTACGGTGATCGGGCCGCGCGTCATCGATCACGAGCGCGTCTGGTTTGACGGCCGGGGTCGCAGCGAACCGGTCGATCTTGTCGTTGTTTATACGGTGCGGGACGCGGTGATCGCCCGCGTCGACTTCATCAAGGAGGGGTCGCCCTCATGAGCGTTCGCCGTCTCAGCCAAGAGCAGCCAGGCAGCTTTGAATTCTCAGCCGAGAGCGAAGCCAAGGTTCAGTTCTGGCTCGCCAAATATCCCCATGAGCGCCGCGCTTCGGCGGTGATCCCGCTTTTGTGGATCGTGCAGAAGCAGGAAAACTGGATTCCCGAGCCGGCCATGCGCCAGATCGCGGAGCGGCTGGGCATGGCGTATATCCGCGTCTACGAGGTCGCGACCTTCTACACCATGTACAATCTGGCCCCCACCGGTCAGCACCTCATCCAGGTGTGCGGCACGACGCCGTGCTGGCTGCGCGGCGCGGACGGGCTGAAAGCGGCGTGCGAAAAGAAGATCGGGCCCAAGGGCCGCAACCATGTGAGCGCCGACGGCAAGCTCGCCTGGGAAGAGGTGGAATGCCTGGGCGCCTGCGCCAACGCGCCCATGGTCCAGATCTCCAATACTGAAGGCGATTTCTACTACGAAGACCTCACGCCGGACGCGCTTGAGCAGATGCTGGATGATCTCGTCGCCGGTAAGGCGATCGAGCCGGGGCCGATCAGCAAGCGCCACGCGTCGGAACCGACGCAGGCCAAGGTCAAGGTGCTGGAGGACGCCGGCCTCTATGACGGCTCGCGTGCCCAGCCCATCGCCGCGCTGCCCCACGCCGTGAAGACGACCGAGCCGGCGCCGGCGTCTAAAGCTGTGTCCAACGCGCGCGAAGAGACTGAAAAGAGCACGGGTCCGGCCCAGGCGAAGCCGGCGCCAAAGACCAAGGCCGAGGCGAGCAAGCCGGCAGCCGGCGCGCCCAAGACACCCGCCAAATCCCCGGCGAAAAAACCCGCGGCTAAAAAGCCGTCGGCGAACAAGAAAAGCGAGGAGTAGGGCATGACCCAGCTTCTGCAGGACAAAGACCGCATCTTCACCAATCTCTATGGCCGCCATGACTGGCGCCTGGAGGCGGCGAAGACGCGCGGCTCGTGGAACGGCACCAAGGAGATGCTGGAGCAGGGCCGCGACTGGATTATCGACCAAGTGAAGAAGTCGGGACTGCGCGGCCGAGGCGGCGCCGGTTTTCCCACCGGCCTCAAATGGTCTTTCATGCCGAAAGAAGTGGGCGCGCGCCCGCACTATCTGGTGGTCAACGCGGACGAGTCGGAACCCGGCACGTGCAAGGACCGCGAGATGATGCGCCACGATCCCCAGCACCTCATCGAGGGCTGCCTGATCGCCAGCTACGCCATGCGCGCGCACGAGTGCTACATCTATATCCGCGGCGAATATCAGCTGGAGCTGTCGCGCCTGGAAGCGGCGATCAAGGAGGCCTATGACGCCAGGCTGATCGGCAAGGACAATATCCACGGCTGGGATTTTGACCTCCACGTCCATCACGGCGCGGGCGCCTATATCTGCGGTGAAGAGACGGCCTTGCTGGAGAGCCTTGAAGGCAAGAAGGGTCAGCCGCGCATGAAGCCGCCTTTTCCGGCGAACGCCGGGCTCTATGGCTGCCCCACCACGGTGAACAATGTCGAGAGCATCGCGGTCGTTCCCACGATTTTGCGCCGCGGCGCGGACTGGTTTGCGGGCTTTGGCCGCGACGGCAATACCGGCACGAAAGTCTTCTCCATTTCCGGCCATGTGAATGCGCCGTGCAATGTGGAAGAGGCCATGAGCATCCCGCTCAAAACCCTCATCGAGCAGTATTGCGGAGGCGTGCGCGGCGGCTGGGATAATCTCAAGGCCGTGATCCCCGGCGGATCCTCGGTGCCCCTGCTGCCCAAGGACATCTGCGACACGGTGCTGATGGATTTCGATGCCCTGAAGGAGCACAAATCCGGTCTCGGCACGGCGGCGGTCATCGTCATGGACAACTCCACCGACGTGGTCCGCGCCATCGCGCGCATCAGCTATTTCTACAAGCATGAAAGCTGCGGCCAGTGCACGCCGTGCCGCGAAGGCACCGGCTGGATGTGGCGCGTGCTCGACCGCATGGCGCGCGGCGAGGCGGAAACGTCCGAGATCGACGATCTGCTGGACGTGGCCGGACAAGTGGAAGGCCACACGATCTGCGCCCTGGGCGACGCGGCGGCCTGGCCGGTGCAAGGCCTGATCCGCCATTTCCGCCACGAGATCGAAGCGCGCATCGACAACTATCGCGCCGGCAAGCCGGTGTTCACGGCGGCTGTGGCGGCGGAGTAGGGACACGACATGACCGACACCATGCGCACCATCGTCATCGACGGCGAGGAAGTCACGGTCCCGCAGGAGTATAATCTCCTGCAGGCCTCCGAGGCCGCGGGCCGGGAGATTCCGCGCTTTTGCTATCACGAGCGGCTCTCGGTGGCCGGCAATTGCCGGATGTGCCTTGTGGAGCTTGTGGGCGCGCCCAAGCCGGTGGCGTCCTGCGCCTTCCTGGTGAAGGACATGCGCGGCGGGCCCAATGGCGAGCCGCCGCAGATGAGGACGCTCTCCCCGCTGGTGAAGAAAGCGCGCGAGGGGGTGATGGAGTTCCTGCTCATCAACCATCCCCTCGACTGCCCGATCTGCGACCAGGGCGGGGAATGCGATCTGCAGGACCAGTCCATGGCCTATGGCCGTTCGGGTTCGCGCTATGGCGAGAACAAGCGCGCGGTGGAAGACAAGAATATGGGCCCGCTGATCAAGACGATCATGACCCGCTGCATCCAGTGCACGCGCTGCGTTCGCTTCGCCACCGAGATCGCGGGGGTCCCTGAGCTCGGCGCCATCGGGCGCGGCGAGGACATGGAGATCACTACCTATCTGGAGCACTCCATGACGTCGGAGCTGTCCGGAAACGTCATCGATCTGTGCCCGGTGGGCGCGCTGACCTCCAAGCCGTACGCCTTCAATGCGCGGCCCTGGGAGCTGACCAAGACTGAAAGCATCGACGTGATGGACGCGCTGGGCGCCAATATCCGCGTCGACGGGCGCATGGGCGCGGTGCTGCGCATCATGCCGGTGATCCATGACGACGTGAACGAGGAGTGGATTTCTGACAAGACCCGCTTCGTCTGGGACGGGCTGGGCCGCCAGCGCCTGGATCGCCCTTTCGCCAAGGTGAACGGCAAGCTCGCCCCGGTGGACTGGTCCAAGGCTCTGAAGATCGCCGCGGAGAAGCTCTCCGGCGACGCAGGCAAGATCGGCGTGATCGCGGGCGATCTCAACGAGGTCGAGGGGCTGAAAGCCGCCAGGGATTTGTTCGCCTCGCTGGGCGTCACATCGATCGATTGCCGCCAGGATGGCGCGAAGATCGGCGCGGGGCCTCGCGAAAGCTATCTGTTCAACTCCACCATCGCCGGCATCGATAGGGCCGACGCGATATTGCTGGTGGGGACCAATCCGCGCCTGGAATCGCCGGTGCTGAACGCGCGCATCCGCCAGCGCTGGCTCAATTCGGATATTGAGATCGGCCTGATCGGCGAAGCCGCCGACCTGACCTATGGTTATGAGCACGCCGGCACCAGCCCGGCCGACCTTGAGGGCCTGGCGCGCAAGCGCTCCGGCATCATGAAGGCGCTGAAAGACGCTGAGCGCCCGATGATCATCGTCGGCGCAGGCGCGCTTGCCCGCGAAGACGGCGCGGCGGTGCTGCGCGCCGCCGGCGCGCTGGCCGATACGGTGGGTGCGGTGACCGAGGGCTGGAACGGCTTCAACGTCCTGCACGCGGCGGCGAGCCGCGTCGGCGGTCTGGATCTCGGCTTCATGCCGGGCGAGGGCGGGCGCGACACCAACGCCATCCTGGACGGTGCGAGCAAGGGCGAGGTCGAAACCGTGGTGCTTCTGGGCGCCGACGAGATTGACACCGCCAAGCTCGGCGACGCCTTCGTCATCTATGTGGGCCATCACGGAGACGCCGGCGCCATGCGCGCCGATCTGGTTCTGCCGTCAGCCGCCTATACCGAGAAGAGCGGGCTTTATGTGAACACCGAAGGCCGCGTCCAGATGGGCGCGCGCGCGGTGTTTCCCAAGGGAGAAGCCAAAGAGGACTGGGCGATCTTCCGCGCCCTGTCCGGCGTCATGGGCAAGACGCTGCCCTATGACGATCTGAACGCCCTGCGCGCCGCGCTGATCGAAGAAAACGAAGTGTTCGGCCAGATCGACCATGCGCCGGGCTCTGCAAGCGCGCCTGGGTTCAAGGTGGCCGAGATCGGTGAGGCGGGCGAGATGTCCGCCGCGCCGTTCAAGAGCCCGGTGACGGACTTCTATCTCACCAACGCCATTGCGCGCGCGTCCAAGACCCTGGCCGAATGCTCGGCCATGGTGGCGGCTGCCCGCGCTCAATTGCAGGCGGCGGAGTAGACGATGGGCGCCTGGCTCAATACCAAGACGCTTCTCGGGGTGATCTTCGGGCTGGCCTTCGGCGCCGCCATGAGCTTTGTGCTGGGCGCGGCCGCCGGGATTCCCATGGGGCTGGGGCTGGCGCTGATGTGGGCCGTGGTTTTGAACGCGAGCCGGACCGCCGGCGGGCCGCAGACCGAGGCTGAGACCGACAAGGACGCGGACTGATGTATGACTTCGTGACCGATCACGGCCCGGTGGCGGGCACGCTGCTGGCTCTGGCCCAGATCATGGGTTTCGTGATCGTCCTGCTGCTCTCGCTCGCCTTCCTGCTGCTCATGGACCGCAAGGTCTGGGCGGCGGTGCAGCTGCGCAAGGGTCCCAACACGGTGGGCGCGTTCGGCCTGCTGCAATCCTTCGCCGACTTCATCAAGTTCGTGCTGAAAGAGATCGTGGTGCCCGCCGGCGCGGACCGGGCGCTGTTCCTGCTGGCGCCGCTTTTGACCTTCATCTTCGCCTTCATCACCTGGGCGGTGATCCCGGTGGCGCCCGGCTGGGTGATCGCCGATCTGAACGTGGGCATTCTTTACATCTTCGCGATCAGCTCGCTCGGGGTGTACGGCATCATCGTGGGGGGCTGGGCCTCCAACTCGAAATATCCGTTCCTGGGCTCGCTTCGCTCCGCCGCACAGATGGTGTCCTACGAGGTCTCCATCGGCTTTGTGCTGGTGACGATCCTGTTGATGGCCGGCTCCATGAACCTCTCCACCGTGGTGGAGGCGCAGGGCGGCGGCTTCTGGAACTGGCACGTCCTGTCTCTGGACATGCTGCCCATACCCGTCTTCCTCATCACCATCCCCATGTTCGGGATTTTCTTCATCTCCGCGCTGGCGGAGACCAACCGGCCGCCCTTCGACCTTCCCGAGGCCGAATCGGAACTCGTAGCGGGGTATCAGGTGGAATATTCCTCCACGCCGTACCTCTTGTTCATGATCGGGGAGTACCTGAACATCGTGCTCATGTGCGCGCTGATGACGGTCTTGTTCTTCGGCGGCTGGCACGCGCCCTTCGACGTGGTTCCGTTCACCTGGGTTCCCCCGGTGCTGTGGTTCTCGATCAAGGTGGTGTTCTTCTTCTTCATGTTCGCCATGGTGAAGGCGCTGGTGCCGCGCTACCGCTATGACCAGCTGATGCGGCTGGGCTGGAAGATCTTCCTGCCCACCTCGCTGGGCGCGGTGGCCGTCATGGGCGCGATCGTCGTCTATTCCAACGCGGCTGCAGGCTGAGAGAGACTCATCTCATGAACCGGATCGCCCAAACCCTTCGCGGCGCCGCCCTTCTGGACTTCTGGGGCGCCTTCGCGCTGGGCATGAAGTATTTCTTCAAGCCCAAGCCGACGATCAATTATCCCTTCGAAAAGGGACGCCTGTCGCCGCGCTTTCGCGGCCAGCACGCGCTGCGCCGCTACGCCAACGGCGAAGAGCGCTGCATCGCCTGCAAGCTGTGCGAAGCGGTGTGCCCGGCCCAGGCCATCACCATCGAGGCAGAGCCGCGCGCCGACGGATCCCGGCGCACCACGCGCTACGATATCGACATGGTCAAATGCATCTATTGCGGCTTCTGCGCCGAAGCCTGCCCGGTGGATGCGATCGTGGAAGGCCCCAATTTCGAATTCGCCGTCGAGACCCGCGAGGAACTCTACTACGACAAGGAGAAGCTCCTCGATAACGGCGATCGGTGGGAACGTGAAATCGCACGGAATCTCGAACTCGACGCGCGCTACCGGTAGCGCTATTACGGCGCGCGACTCCATAGCGGCTTAAGGGATTCTTCCCGAGGCCGGCCAGTCCTGACCCGGCGGAGCGCCCTCGCTTCGCCGCCCGTCCCAAAGGGGGGAAGACCCGTGCTGCAAGCGGCGGCCTTCTACATTCTGTCCGCAATCGCGATCCTTTCGGCGCTCATGGTGGTGTCGGTGAAGAATCCCGTGCGCGCGGTGCTGTTTCTGATCCTCACCTTCTTCGCGGCGGCGGGCCTGTTCGTGATCCTGGGCGCGGAGTTCCTGGCGATGATCCTGGTGATCGTCTATGTGGGCGCGGTCGCGGTATTGTTCCTGTTCGTGGTGATGATGCTGGACATCGACTTCGCCGCCCTGAAAGCCGGCTTTGTGGAAAACGCCCCCCTGGGCGGCTTCGTCGCGCTGTCGCTGGCGGGCATGCTGGCGGTGACGGGATTCGCCTGGGTCAGCGCCGAAAGCGCGCCCGGCAATCTGGCCGCGCCGACGCCGGAGGGCGTCTCCAACGTCGAAGCCCTGGGCGCGCTCATATACGACGACTACGTGCTCCATTTCCAACTCGCCGGCCTCGTCCTGCTGGTGGCCATGATCGGCGCCATCGTGCTCACGCTTCGTCATCGCGACGGGGTGAAGCGCCAGGACATGCACCGCCAGGTCACGCGCTCGCGCGCGGACTCGGTGGAGGTCGTCGAGGTCAAATCCGGTGAGGGAATCGGCTGATGCTTGAGGTCGGACTCGGACACTATCTCGCGCTCGCCGCGATCCTGTTCACCATCGGGGTGCTCGGGATCTTCGTGAACCGCAAGAACGTGATCATCCTCCTGATGTCGATCGAGCTGATGCTGCTGGCGGTCAACATCAATCTCGTGGCCTTCTCGGCCCATCTCGGCGATCTGGTCGGCCAGATCTTCGCCATGTTCATCCTAACCGTCGCCGCGGCTGAAGCCGCCGTCGGTCTCGCCATTCTCGTCGTCTTCTTCCGGAACCGCGGTGATATCGCGGTCGAAGGCGCCAATCTGATGAAGGGCTAGCGCTAGAGCCATGGCCTATATCGTCGTCTTCGCGCCGCTGCTTGCAGCGATCATCGCGGGCTTGTTGCAAAAGCAGATCGGCGACCGCGCGGCGCAGATCCTCACCACCGGCGGGACCATCCTGGCCGCGTTCTCGGCGATCGCGGTGTTCGTCGACGTGGCCGTGGGCGGCAATGCGCGCACGATTGAACTGGCGCGCTGGATCGCCATCGGCTCGTTCGAGGTGAACTGGGCTATCAAGCTGGATACGCTGTCGGCGGTCATGCTGGTGGTGATCACCAGCGTGTCCTCGCTGGTGCACGTCTATTCGTGGGGCTACATGTCCCATGACCCGCACCGCGCGCGCTTCTTCGCGTACCTGTCGCTGTTCACCTTCGCCATGCTGTCGCTGGTGACGGCCGACAACTTCATCCAGCTCTTCTTCGGCTGGGAGGGCGTGGGGCTCGCCTCCTATCTGCTGATCGGCTTCTGGTACAAGAAAGAGAGCGCCAACGCCGCCGCCATCAAGGCCTTCATCACCAACCGGGTGGGCGATTTCGGTCTGGCGCTGGGCGTGATGGCGATTTTCGCCGTGTTCGGCAGCGTGCAGTTCGACGAGGTTTTCGCCCAGGTTCCGCAGATGTCGGACACGGTGCTCACCGTGTTCGGGATGGACTTCCTGGCGCTGGAGCTGATCGCCTTCCTGCTGTTCATCGGCGCCATGGGCAAGTCCGCGCAATTCTTCCTTCATGTCTGGCTGCCTGACGCCATGGAAGGGCCGACGCCGGTGTCCGCCCTGATCCACGCCGCCACCATGGTGACGGCGGGCGTGTTCCTGGTCTGCCGCGCCTATCCGATCTACGAGCTGGCGCCGAACACCTCGGCGGTGATCACCTTCATCGGCGCGATCACGGCCCTGTTCGCCGCGACGGTGGGTCTGGTGCAGAACGACATCAAGCGGGTGATCGCCTATTCCACCTGTTCGCAGCTGGGCTACATGTTCTTCGCCGCAGGCCTCGGGCTTTATTCGGCGGCCATGTTCCACCTGTTCACGCACGCCTTCTTCAAGGCGCTCCTGTTTCTCGGTGCGGGCTCTGTGATCCACGGCCTCCACGACGAGCAGGACATGCGCAAGATGGGCGGCGTCTACAAGCTGCTGCCCCTGACCTGGATCCTCATGATCATCGGCACGCTGGCGCTGACCGGCGTGGGAATTCCGCTTCTGGGCGTCGGCTTCTCCGGCTTCTACTCCAAGGACATGATCATCGAGGAAGCCTTCATGATGGGTCAGGAGGGCCTGCCCTTCGGCATGTTCGCCTTCTGGATCGGCGTGTTCGCGGCGGGACTCACCAGCTTCTATTCCTGGCGCCTGATCTTCATGACCTTCCACGGCAAGCATCGCGGCGATCCTGAACACCTCAAGCACGCCCATGAGAGCGGCTGGGTCATGCTCGTCCCGCTGATCCTCTTGGCGGTGGGCGCGGTGTTCGCCGGCGCGATGTTCAAATCGGATTTCGTGGGCAAGGGCGCGCTGACCTTCTGGGGCGACTCCCTGCCTGCCGGGCCCTATGCCGAATATAATTACGGCGAATACGCGCCGGAGGGTGAAGCCTCTGCGGTCGAGCTTGCGGCGTCCGGCGCCGCTGGAGAGGCCGCAGGCGACGATCACGGCGCGGCTGAAGGCGATCACGGCGAGGGTGAGGGCGAGCATGGCGGCCACCACCCGCCGGTCTGGGTGCTGATCATTCCCGTGGGCGCCACGCTTATCGGGTTTGCGGCCTCGTGGTTCTTCTACATCGCCAATCCGCACCTGCCCGGACGCATTGCGGCGGGCGGCGGTCCGATCCACACCTTCCTCTACAACAAGTGGTATTTCGACGAGCTCTATAACGCCGTCTTCGTGCGCGGGACCCGCGCACTGGGAGATCTGTTCTGGAAGTTCGGCGATATGCGCATCATCGACGGTTTCGGTCCGAACGGGGTGGCCGCCACCGCGATCGCCGGCGCCAAGCGCATCGCCCGGCTGCAGAGCGGATACGTGTATCACTATGCCTTCTTCATGCTGATCGGAGTGCTGGGTCTGGCGCTCTGGATCGTCGCACGCGCCGGGGTGTAACGCGGAAATGCTTTCTCAGCTTCCAATTCTGTCCGCCATCACCTTCCTGCCGGCTTTCGGGGCGGTCGCGATCCTGATCCTGCGCGCGCTGATGCGCGCCGAGGATTCCGATGCGCTGGACAAGAACGCCAAGGGCGTCGCCCTGTTCGTGACCGGCTTCGTCTTCCTCCTTTCGGTGCTTCTTGTGCTGGACTTCGATTCCTCGAACCCGGGCTTCCAGTTTGTGGAAAGCGCGGCGTGGCTCGGGGATCTGGGCGTTTCCTACAAGATGGGCGTGGACGGGATCAGCGTGCTCTTCGTGCTGCTGACCGCCTTCCTCATGCCGATCTGCATCCTGTCCAGCTGGGGGCTGAAAACGCGCGTCGCCGACTACATGGCCGCCTTCCTGCTTCTGGAGACGCTGGTCATCGGCATTTTCTGCGCCCTGGACCTGGTGCTCTTCTACATCTTCTTTGAAGGCTCGCTGATCCCGATGTTCCTGATCATCGGGGTGTGGGGCGGGGCGAACCGGATCTACGCCGCGTTCAAATTCTTCCTCTATACCTTCATCGGCTCGGTGCTGATGCTGGCGGCGATGATCGTCATGTTCATCACCGCGGGCACCACCGATATCGAGGTGCTGCTGAACTTCCCGTTCGCCCAAAGTCTGCAGATCTGGCTGTGGCTGGGCTTCTTCGCCAGTTTCGCCGTGAAGATGCCCATGTGGCCGGTGCACACCTGGCTGCCCGACGCCCACGTGCAGGCGCCCACGGCCGGCTCGGTGATCCTTGCAGGCATCCTCTTGAAGCTTGGCGGCTACGGCTTCCTGCGCTTCTCCCTGCCCATGTTCCCGGACGCCAGCGCCTTCTTCCAGCCCATGGTGTTCGTCCTGTCGATCATCGCCATCGTCTACACCTCGCTGGTGGCGTTCCGGCAGACCGACATCAAGAAGCTCATCGCCTATTCGTCCGTGGCCCATATGGGCTTTGTGACGCTGGGGATTTTCGCCGCCAACGAGCTGGGCGTGCAGGGCGCGATCTTCCAGATGATCTCCCACGGGATCATCTCCGGCGCGCTCTTCCTGTGCGTGGGGGTGATCTATGACCGCTTCCACACCCGCGAGATCGCGTTCTATGGCGGGCTGGTGCACAAGATGCCGGTCTATGCGGCCTTCTTTGCGCTGTTCGCCATGGCCAATGTGGGCCTGCCGGGCACGTCCGGCTTCGTGGGCGAGATCACCACCATGATGGGCGCCTTCCAGGTGGATCCGCGCGTGGCTTTCGGCGCCGCGCTGGGGGTGATCTTCTCAGCGGTCTACATGCTCACGCTCTACAAGAAAGTCGTGCTGGGCCAGATCACCAATCCCAAAATCGAAACCGCCGTTGATCTGGGCGCCCGCGAATGGATCAACCTGACGATCCTTGCGGTTCTCGCGATCTATTTCGGCTTCTTAACCACGCCGATCACCGAGACGACGCGCGCCAGCGTGCAGCAACTCATCGAGCAATACGACGCAGCGACCGTGGACCCGCTTGAGGAGATGCTCTCCTCGCAGCAGGCCGCGCCCGCGCCCCAGACCGAATCCGAAGGCTAGCCATGTCAGCGTCCTCGCTTCTCAATGACCTCGCCTTGATGATCCCCGAGCTGATGCTCGCGGGGGGCGCGCTGGCGCTGTTGCTGCTGGGCGTATACTGGAAAAACGAGCAGGCGGGCGCGCGCCTGGTGATGCGCCTGGCCACCGTGCTGCTCGTGTTGGCGGCCGGCGTGGCGGTGTTCACAGCCGGCGAGGTCAGCACCACGCTGTTCGGCGGCGCCTTCGCGGTGGATAATTTCGCGCTCTACTCCAAGACCGTGGTGTTCCTCGCCGGGGCCGTGGCCCTCTTGCTGGCGTCGAGATATCTGGAGACTGAAAGGCTTTCCAAGCCCGAATATCCGGTCCTGGTGCTCCTGGCCACGTTGGGCATGGCGTTCATGATCAGCGCCAATGATCTGATGACGCTCTATCTCGGCCTCGAGATGCAGTCGCTGGCGCTCTACATCCTGGCCGCGTTCAACCGCGACTCCTTGCGCGCCTCCGAAGCGGGCCTGAAATACTTCGTGCTGGGCGCGCTCTCGTCGGGCCTGCTGCTCTACGGCTCTTCGCTGGTCTACGGCTTTGCGGGCACCACCTCCTTTGAAGGCATCGCCATCGCAGCAGCCGAGGAAGGGACCAATGTCGGGCTTCTGTTCGGCCTGGTGTTCGTGGTCTCCGGCCTGGCGTTCAAGATTTCCGCCGCGCCCTTCCACATGTGGACGCCCGACGTCTATGAAGGCGCCCCGACGCCGGTGGCCGCCTTCTTCGCCACTGCGCCCAAGCTTGCGGCCATGGCGCTTCTGGCGCGCGTTCTGACCGAGCCGTTCGGCCCCATGGTCGAAGACTGGCGCCAGATCGTCATTGTCCTGGCTCTGCTCTCCATGGCGTTCGGCGCGTTCGGCGCGCTGATGCAGTCCAACATCAAGCGCCTGATGGGCTATTCCTCGGTTGGCAATGTGGGCTACGCGCTCGTGGGCCTCGCGGCGGGCACCCAGCTCGGGGTGTGGTCGGTCCTGCTTTACATGACGCTCTACGTGGTCGGCGTCGCCGGCGCGTTCGGCGTGATCCTCTCCATGCGCCGCGCCGAGGGCATGGTGGAGCGCATCGACGATCTCAAAGGCCTCGCGCAGACCCGCCCGGCGCTCGGCTGGGCGATGACCGGGCTGATGTTCTCCATCGGCGGCATGCCGTTTCTTGTGGGCTTTTTCGGCAAGCTGTTCGTGTTCTATGCGGCCGCCTCGGCAGGGCTTGTCTGGCTGGTGGTCGTGGCGCTGCTCTTCTCGGCGGTGTCCATGGCCTATTATCTCAAAGTGGTGAAGGTGATCTGGTTTGACGAGCCGGAGGGCGAGTTCCTGCCGGCCCCGGCGGGCGTCGGCTTCGTCAGCAGCGCCGCGGGGCTGGCCACCGTCGTGCTGGTGCCGTTCGTGGCGATCCTGCTCGCTCAGGTGATCCGCGCCGGAACCGGCATCGGCGGATAGGGCGCGCCCTTGCGCATCGAGTTTCACGACGCGCTGGATTCCACCAATGAGGAGGCCAAGCGGCGCGCCCTGGCGGGAGAGGCGGGACCGCTTTGGATCGCCGCACGCCAGCAGACCGCCGGGCGTGGCCGCCGCGGCCGGGCCTGGGTCAGCAGCACAGGTAATCTCTTCGCCACCGGCCTGTTCCGCCTGAACGCCACGCCGGCCCAGGCGGCCAATCTCTCCTTCGCAGCCGCGCTGGCCGTGGGCGATCTCGCCGCCGCCCATATCGATCCCGAGATCGTCCGCCTGAAATGGCCCAATGACGTGTTGGTGGCCGGGCGCAAAGTGTCCGGCATCCTGCTGGAATCCGGCGCCCACGCTCAAGGAGGGCTGTGGCTGGCCGTGGGGATCGGGGTCAATCTGGCGCACCATCCAGACGACTCCGAGCGCCCCGCCACCGATTTCGCCGAGCAGGGCGCGGCCCTGAGCCCGGAACGCGCGGTGGAGACGCTGTCCACGCGCTTCGAGCACTGGCGCTTGCGGTGGGCTGAAGCCGGCTTTGAACCTCTTCGTGAAGCCTGGATCAGCCGCGCCCACGGGCTGGGCGAGCGCTGCACGGTGCGGCTGGCGGGCGAGACGCTGGAGGGCGTGTTCGCCGACCTCCACGAAGACGGATCGCTCAGGCTTGATTTGCCGGGCGGGTCGCGGCGCTTTATCTCCGCGGGCGACGTATTCTTTCCGCAGGGCTAGCCCCTGCCGTCATCCATAAAGGCAGGCCATGCTACTCGCCATCGATTGCGGCAACACCAATACGCTTTTCGCCGTCCATGACGGGACGGACTGGCGCGCCCAGTGGCGCACCGCCACCCATTCCACGCGCACCGCCGACGAATACGCGGTCTGGCTCAACCAGCTTCTCCAGCTTCAGGATCTGTCGCTGAAGGATATTACTGGCTGCGTGATCAGCTCGGTGGTGCCGCAATCTCTGTTCAATCTGAGAAACCTTGCGCGGCGCTATCTGGGCGGCGAGCCGCTGGTGGTTGGGGATTCCAGCGTGAATCTGGGCGTCACGGTGAATTTGCCGCGCCCCCAGGAAGCCGGCGCCGACCGGCTGGTGAACGCGCTGGGCTGCCGGGTGAAATATTCCGGCGCGCTGTGCATCGTGGACAGCGGCACCGCCACCACGTTCGACGTGGTCAGCGCGGAAGGCGCCTTTGAGGGCGGGGTCATCGCGCCGGGGATCAATCTCTCCATGCAGGCGTTGCACCAGGCGGCGGCCCGCCTGCCACGCATCGCCATCGAAAAACCGCCGCGCGTTCTGGGCACCGACACGGTGGGCGCCATGCAGTCGGGGGTGTTCTGGGGCTATGTCGATCTCATCGACGGGCTTGTGACACGGCTGAAAGCCGAGTACGGCGAGCCCATGACAGTTATCGCAACCGGCGGCGTCGCCTCCCTGTTCGAGGGCGCGACCCGCACCATTGATCATTATGATCCCGACGTGACCATTCGCGGGCTTCTGGAAGTCTGGCGGCGCAACGCATCTGAGGCCGCACAATGAACAAGAAAATCAAGGACACCGACGACAGCCAGGCGCTGTACTTCGTCCCGCTGGGCGGCTCCGGCGAGATCGGTATGAACCTCAATCTCTATGGCTACGGAGCCAGCGAGGAGGATCAGACCTGGATCATCGTGGATTGCGGGGTCACCTTCGGCGACCTCTCCACGCCCGGCGTCGACATCATCATGCCCGATCCCCGCTTCATCGAGGATCGCAAGCACCAGCTGGCCGGCATCGTGCTCACCCACGCCCACGAAGACCATATGGGCGCCGTGGCTCATCTCTGGCGCCGCCTGCGCTGCCCGATCTACGCCACCCCCTTCACGGCGTGGCTGATGCGCGACCGGCTTCAGGAGCACGGGCTTCTGAACGAGGCCGAGCTCATCGAAATCGGTCTGCACGACCGCTTCAATATCGGCCCGTTCGATATCGAGCTTGTGACCCTCACCCACTCCATCCCCGAACCCAACGGGCTGATCATCCGCACGCCGGCGGGCCTGGTGCTGCATACCGGCGACTGGAAGATTGATCCCGATCCGCTCATCGGCGCCTCCACCGACATCGCCAAGCTGGAAGCGGCCGGTGAAGAGGGCGTGATGGCCATGGTGTGCGACAGCACCAACGTCTTCACCAAGGGCGAGTCCGGCTCAGAACTGGGCGTGCGCGAAAACCTCACCAAGCTGGTGGGCCAGTTTAGCGGGCGGGTGGCGATCGCCGCCTTCGCCTCCAACGTCGCCCGGCTCGAAACCGCCATCAAAGCCGCCGAGGCCAATGGCCGCCGGGTGTGCCTGGTGGGCCGGTCCATGCACCGCATGACCCGCGCCGCCAAGGCGGTGGGAATGCTCGCCGACGTCCAGCCCTTCGTGGAAGAGGAAGAGGCGGGCTATTTTCCCAAGGACAAGATCCTGTATCTGTGCACCGGGTCCCAGGGCGAGCCGCGCGCGGCGCTGTCGCGCATCGCTGAAGGCGCCCATCGCAATGTCATCCTCAATGAGGGCGACGCGGTGGTCTTCTCCTCGCGCATCATTCCGGGCAACGAGAAGGGCATCTTCGAGCTGATGAACCGGCTCGCCGGGCGCGGGATCGACATCATCACCGAGCGCGACGCCCATATCCACGTCTCCGGCCACCCTTGCCGCGACGAGCTGGCCCAGATGTACGCCTGGGCCAGGCCCAATGTGGCGATCCCGGTCCATGGCGAGCTGCGCCACCTGAAAGAGCACGCCGCCTTCGCCCGCGAGCTGCAGGTGCCCCATTCGCTGGCGCCCCATAACGGCGCGGTGATCCGGATCACCAAAGACGGCGCAGCCATCGTCGATGAGGCGCCGTCCGGCCGGCTTCACGTGGACGGCAATTTCCTGGTGGATTCCGAAGCGGAGTCGATCAAGGAGCGCCGCCGCCTGTCGATTTCGGGCCATGTCACGGTCGCGGCCATCGTGTCGAACGGCGAACTTGTCGGCGCGGTGGATATTCGCTGCATGGGAGTCGCCGAAACCGCGGCCTTCGACATTGAAGATTTCATGGACGAGCTGGCGGACTCCGCCGAGGAAGCGTTCAAGCGCCTGGGCAAGCGCGACAAGCGCGACGAGGCCGCCGTGGAGGAGGCATTGCGCCGCGCCGTGCGCCGCGAAGCCAACCGCATCTGGGGCAAGAAACCCCATGTGGAAGCCATCGTGCTGAGCACGTAGCGACAGTCGTGCTGAGCACATAGGAAAAGGGACCGCCATGAAGATCGGACGTTTGAACCATGTGGGGGTCGCCACGCCTGACGTGGAGGCCGCCGCGAAGGTCTACGCCGATATCTATGGCGCCACGGACGCCACGCCGGCGAAGACGTTCGCGCATCTGGGCGTGAAAGTGATCTTCGTCACCCTGCCCAACATGCAGATCGAGCTGATCGAACCCGCGGGCGACGCCTCTCCGATCCACAAATTCCTTGAGAAGAACCCCAGGGGCGGCCAGCACCACATGTGCTTTGAGGTGTCCGACATCACCGCCGCCCGTGACGCCATGGTGGAGCGCGGCGCCACGGTTCTTGGAACCGGCGAGCCCTATATCGGCGCCCACGGCGTACCGGTGATTTTCGTCCACCCCAAGGACACCGGCGGCGTGCTCATCGAGCTGATGCAGGACCCGGCGCTCCACGATGGAAAGGGCGGCCATTGATCCAGAAGCTCTCCTGGGCGCTGGTCGCGCTTGTCGCCGTTTTGTGGATCGGGCAACTCTTCCTGCCCGGCGACGGCGTCAATTTCGTCACCGCCATCGTGGTCTATCTCATCGTCTGGTGGATGGTGTTCTTCTGCGTCCTGCCCCTGCGCGTTCAAAGCCAGCAGGAGATGGGCGATATCGAGCCGGGTTCAGAGCCCGGCGCCCCGGCCGATCCGCAGCTGAAATACAAGTTCAAGCTCACCAGCACGATCGCGGCCGGAATCTGGCTTGTGTACTATGTGGTGTTCGAGTTCCAGCTGCTGAGCCTGGACATGTTCCCCATCGGCCCGGCCCTCACGCCGGTCCAGTAGCGCGGGATGGGGCGCGGGAGTGAAGGCGGGCGGGGCGGCGCGCTCGCCAATAAAGCTGACCCATCGCTTGCAAGGTCAGGCGCGCGCGGTCTAATCATCGGTTCACCGATAACGCCGCCAATGCGGCCTGCTCCCCGGACCCTTCATGCGCCTGTCCCGCTATTTTCTGCCCGTCCTGAAAGAAACCCCGGCCGAGGCGCAGATCGTCTCGCACCGGCTGATGCTGCGCGCCGGCATGATCCGCCAGGAGGCGGCGGGCATCTACGCCTGGCTGCCGCTGGGCCACCGGGTCCTGAAGAAGATCGAGCAAATCGTGCGCGAGGAGCAGAACCGCGCCGGCGCCATCGAGATGCTGATGCCGACCCTGCAGCCGGCCGATCTGTGGCGCGAGAGCGGGCGCTATGACGGCTACGGCAAGGAAATGCTGCGCATCATCGACCGCCATGAGCGCGATCTTTTATACGGACCCACCAACGAGGAGATGATCACGGAGATATTCCGGGCCTCTGTGCGCTCCTACAAGGATCTGCCGAAAATCCTCTATCACATTCAGTGGAAGTTCCGCGACGAGATCCGGCCCCGCTTCGGCGTGATGCGCGGGCGCGAGTTTCTGATGAAGGATTCCTATTCCTTCGACCTGGACGAGGAAAGCGCGCGCCGCTCCTATAACCGCATGTTCGTGGCCTACCTCAACACCTTCGCCCGCATGGGGCTGAAGGCGGTGCCCATGCGCGCCGACACCGGCCCCATCGGCGGCGATCTCTCCCATGAATTCATCATTCTGGCCGAAACCGGCGAGAGCGAGGTGTTTCTGGATTCCGCGCTGGTGGAGATGCCCGCGCCCGGCCTCGACGTGAATTTCGACGGCGATCTGCAGGGCCTCGTCGATGAGCGCACCCGCTATTACGCCGCCACGGACGAGATGCACGAGGCCGCGCGCTTTGAGGCCGAAACGCCCGCCGAGCGGCGCCTGACCGCGCGCGGCATCGAGGTGGGCCACATCTTCTATTTCGGCGACAAATACTCAAAGCCCATGGGCGCGAAAGTCACCCATCCCGACGGGCAGGACCGCCCGGTCCATATGGGCTCTTACGGGGTCGGCGTGTCGCGCCTGCTGGGCGCCATCATCGAAGCCCATCACGATGAAAACGGCATGATCTGGCCGGCCGAAGTCGCGCCGTTCGGGGCCGGGATCATCAATCTCAAACCCGGCGACGAGGCCACCGACGCCGCCGCGCAGGCCGCCTATGACGCGCTGGGCCTGGCTGGTCTTGATCCGCTGCTGGACGATACGGGCGAGCGCGCCGGCGCCAAGTTCGCCACTATGGATCTGATCGGGCTGCCCTATCAGCTCGTGCTGGGCCCGCGCGGCGTGAAAGAGGGCAAGGCCGAGGTGAAGATCCGCAAGACCGGCGAGAAGCACGAGCTGTCCATTGAGGACGCGGTGTCGCGTCTGGCCGAGGGCGCGTTCTCTTGACGGGGCGGAGCGCCGATCGCGAAAGCGCTGGACCGGAGCGCGGCGCGGGGCCGTTCGCCGGCTTTGAGTTCCTGCTCGCCTTCCGCTATCTGCGCGCCCGGCGCAAGCAGGGCGGCGTGACGCTGATCTCCGTCATCTCCTTTGTCGGCATCATGCTGGCCGTCACCGCGCTGATCGCGGTGATGAGCGTGATGAACGGGTTCCGCCACGAGCTTCTGACCCGGCTTCTGGGCGTTCAGCCCCATGTCTATGTCTACCTTCCTCAGGAGGGCGCGGCGGATGCCGGCGCCATCGCCGACTCGATCCTGGAACTGGACGGCGTTCGCCAGGCGGGCCCTGTCGCCGTGGGTCAGGCGCTGGTGACATCCGGGCGCGGCGCCGCCTTCGCCCAGGTCGCCGGGGTGCGCCCGGAGGACCTCAGGCGCTTTGATCTGATCACCGGCGCGCGCGGCGCCGAAGAGGCCGGCGGCGGGCTGGTGCAGGGCTCGGCGGACGGGTTCGGGCAGGGCCGGAACGGCGGCGATGAAATCATCATCGGCTCGGCCATGGCCGGGCAGCTCGGCGTCCGGGCGGGCGATCAGGTGACCCTGGTGAGCCCGCGCGGCGCCCAGACCGCACTGGGGACCACGCCGCGCTCCAAGGCCTACACGGTGGGCGGAGTTATCACAGTGGGGGTGCAGGACCTCGATCAGATTCTCGTCTACATGCCGCTGGAGCAGGCCGCTCTTTTCTTCAACCGGCCGGCGGGCGGCGACTATATCGATGTGCGCATCGAGAACCCGGACGATCCAGATCCGGTGAAGGACCGCATCCGCGAGATCACGCCGGAGAACACGCTGGTGTTTGACTGGCGCCGTCAGAACGAGGCGTTCTGGAACGCGCTGCAGGTGGAGCGCGTGGCCATGCGGCTCATCCTGATGATCATCGTGCTTATCGCGGCCATGAACATCATTTCCGGCCTTGTGATGCTGGTGAAGAACAAGACCCGCGACATCGCCATCCTGCGCACCATGGGCGCCAGCCAGGGCGCGGTGATGCGCATCTTCCTCATCGCCGGCGCCGCTGTCGGCGTGCTTGGCACCCTCGCGGGCATCTGTCTGGGGCTGGTCTTCGTGGCCTTTATCGGCCCGATCCAGGATTTCGTCAGCTGGGCGTCGGGTACGCAGGTCTTCGATCCCAGTGTCTATAATCTCTATCGCCTGCCGGCGCGGGTGGACTGGGGCGAGGTGGCGTTCGTCGCCTTCTGGGGATTCTTCACCGCACTTCTGGCCACACTGCCGCCGAGCTGGCGGGCCGGGCGCATCGATCCGGTGGAGGCGCTGCGCTATGAGTGACGACCGCATTCCCGCCCTGTCCATTCGCGGGCTGGAGCGCACCTATGAGACCGAGGGCGAAAGCCTGACCGTGCTCAAGGGCGCCGATCTCGACCTCTATCCCGGCGAGCTTGTCGGGCTGGTGGGACCGTCCGGCTCCGGCAAGTCGTCGCTCCTGCACGCGGCGGCGTTGCTGGAAAAGCCCACCGCCGGCGAGGTGCGCCTGGCCGGGCGCGACGGCCTCGCCTTGAGCGAGCGCGAACGCACGGCCCTGCGCCGGCGCGAGGTGGGGTTCGTCTATCAGTTTCACCATCTCATGCCCGAGCTCGATGCGCTGGACAATGTCGCGCTGCCCCAGCTGATCGCGGGCGTAGCCCCGAAAACGGCGCGCGCTGCAG
This sequence comes from Apolloniradiicaulis salifontis, assembly GCF_053756655.1. NCBI lineage: Bacteria > Pseudomonadati > Pseudomonadota > Alphaproteobacteria > Maricaulales > Maricaulaceae > Apolloniradiicaulis > Apolloniradiicaulis salifontis. The sequence goes on along the minus strand of NZ_CM132387.1, from coordinate 1,825,060 downwards.
CGCGTGAGCGTCTGGCTTCGCTGGGCCTTGAAGGGCGCCTGAGCCATCGGCCCGGCCAGCTTTCCGGGGGCGAGCAGCAGCGTGTCGCCATCGCGCGCGCCCTGGTGAACCGGCCGCGCCTCGTGCTGGCCGACGAGCCCACAGGCAATCTCGATCCGGCGACGTCTGATCAGGTGTTCGACGCTCTCGGCGCAGCCTGCCGCGAAGCCGGCGCCGCTGCGCTGGTGGCGACCCACAATATCGCGCTTGCGCGGCGTATGGATCGGGTCGTCACGCTGCAGGACGGCCGGATCATCGCCTGGACCGACGTCGACGCGCCGGCCTGAAGCGCTCGGAACGTTTCACGAACCCATTGATCCGCCGTCGTTTTTCCACAAACGAATCATGGGGCTTGACGCGCGGAACAAAAGAAGAAAACATGCAAGGGAACAAAACAGGAATAGCCAGCCTTGAGAGCTGGCTTTCAAGGAGAAGTCCCATGCGTTCTTTCGTCGAAGATCTCACCTCCGCCGCCGTCATCATCGGCTTCATCAGCGTCGCCCTGTCTGTCAGCGCCGCCTTCGTCGGCTAGACTGGTTCGTCTAGGCTGAGGGCCTGTCGAATCAGATGAGGCCGCAGACGCGGCGGGAGACCATGATGACCGGGCCTTTCGTCCATTTGCGGATGCGGTCGCCTTACTCGCTGCTGGAAGGCTCGATCCGTATCAAGGAGACGGCCGCCCTCTGCAAGACGATGGGCATGCCCGCTGCGGCGATCACCGACACCAACAATCTGTTCGGTGCGCTGGAGTTCTCCGAGACCCTGTCGGGGGAAGGCGTCCAGCCCATCATCGGCTGCACCCTCTCGATCCAGCTCGAGGCGCCGCGGCCGGGCGAGCGCTCCACGCTGGACGGGACGCTGGTCTTTCTGGCCAAGGATGCGGCCGGCTACGCCAATCTCATGAAGCTGTCCTCGGCGGCCTATCTGGAGGTCGGCGCCACGGACGCCGCCCACATCTCCATCGAGCGCGCGCTGTCCCACGCCGAGGGGCTGATCTGCCTCACCGGCGGCCATGACGGCGTTCTCAACCGGCTGGTCTGCAACGGGCGCACCGGCCCCGCCGATGCGCTTCTGGACCGGCTGGAGGCGGCGTTCGGCGACCGGCTCTATGTGGAGCTTCAGCGCCACGGCCGTCCCGAAGACCTTACGGCCGAGGACTATCTGGTGGAGCGCGCCTACGCGCGGGGCCTGCCTCTGGTGGCCACCAACGAGCCGTACTTCGTCACCGCCGACAGGTACGGCGCCCATGACGCGCTTCTGTGCATCGCCGAGGGCGCCTATGTCAGCCAGAGCGACCGGCGTCAGGTCACGCCGGAGCACTATTTCAAGTCCGCCGCCGAGATGGCGGAGCGGTTCTCCGATCTGCCCGAGGCGATCGAGGCCACCGTGGAGATCGCCCGGCGCTGCGCCTTTCGTCCGCGCACCGGCGCACCGATCCTTCCAAGCTTTCCCACCACCGGGTCCAGAGACGAGGCGGCCGAGCTTCGCGCCCAGGCACTGGCCGGGCTCGATGCGCGGCTCGCCAAGATCGAGCCTTCCGCCACGCGCGAAGAGTATGACGCACGCCTGGAATACGAGCTCGGGATCATCGAGCGCATGGGCTTTCCCGGCTATTTCCTGATCGTCTCCGACTTCATCAAATGGGCGAAGGCCAATGACATTCCGGTGGGTCCGGGCCGGGGGTCCGGCGCGGGATCGCTGGTGGCCTGGGTGCTCACGATCACCGATCTTGATCCGCTGCGCTTCGGGCTCCTGTTCGAGCGGTTCCTGAATCCGGAACGGGTGTCCATGCCCGACTTCGACGTGGATTTCTGCCAGGACCGGCGCGGCGAGGTGATCCGCTATGTGAAGGATCAGTACGGCGCCGACCGCGTGGCCCAGATCATCACCTTCGGCACCCTGCAGGCGCGCGCCGTGGTGCGCGATGTGGGCAGGGTGCTTCAGCTGCCCTTCGGCCTGGTGGATCGCATCGCCAAGCTGGTGCCCAACAACCCGGCCCAGCCCACCACGCTGGCCGAGGCTGTAAAGCAGGAGCCCAAGCTTCAGGCCATGCGCGACGAGGATGATCAGGTCGCCCGCCTGATCGAGGTGGCGCTGCAACTAGAAGGCATGTTCCGCAACGCCTCCACCCACGCCGCCGGCGTGGTGATCGGCGACCGGCCGCTGCAGGAGCTTGTGCCGCTCTATCAGGATCCGCGTTCGGATCTGCCGGCCACACAGTTCAACATGAAATGGGTCGAGCCGGCCGGCCTGGTGAAGTTCGACTTTCTGGGTCTCAAGACGCTCACCGTGATTGCGCGCGCGCTTGATTATATCGAGCAGGCCGGTGGTGAGCGACCGGACCTGGAGGCGCTGGGGTTTGAAGATCCGGCGACCTACGAGCTGTTGTCGTCAGGCGGATCGATCGGCGTGTTCCAGCTGGAATCCACTGGCATGCGCGACACGCTGCGCAAGCTGAAGCCGGACACGATCGAAGACGTGATCGCGCTGATCTCGCTCTATCGTCCCGGGCCCATGAAGAATATCGACGTCTATGTGGACCGCAAGTTCGGCCGCGCCGAGCCCGACTATCTCCATCCGGATCTGGAGAAGGTGCTAAAGGAGACGTTCGGCGTCATCATCTATCAGGAACAGGTGATGCAGATCGCCCAGATCCTGTCGGGATACTCCCTGGGCGAAGCCGATCTGCTGCGCCGGGCCATGGGCAAGAAAAAGCCCGAAGAAATGGCCAAGCAGCGCGAGCGCTTTCAGGAGGGCGCCCAGAAGCACGGCCTGACGCAGCACCGGGCCGACTATATCTTTGATCTGGTCGCAGAATTCGCCGGCTACGGCTTCAACAAATCCCACGCCGCCGCCTACGCCCTCATCGCCTATCGCACAGGCTGGCTGAAAGCCAACCACCCGGTGGCCTTCATGGCCGCGTTGATGAGCCTCGACATGGCCAACACCGACAAGCTGGCGGTGTTCTTCCAGGAGACACGGCGCATGGGGCTTGAAGTGCTGCCGCCGGACGTGAACGCCAGCCGCGCCGATTTTTCGGTGGAGGCGGGCAAGGTGCGTTACGCGCTCGGCGCCATCCGAAATGTGGGTTTTGCGGCCATGGAGCATGTGGTGTCCGTGCGCCGCGAGGGCGGACCGTTCAAGGATCTCTATGATTTCGCCGAACGGGTCGACCCGCGCCAGGTCAACAAGCGTGCCTTTGAAAACCTTGCGCGCGCCGGCGCCTTTGACGCCCTGGAGCCGGACCGGGCGCGGGCGCTGTCGGCGGCTGAAACGCTGTTGGGCATGGCCCAGAAGGCCCATCAGGAGCGTGAAAGCGCTCAAGTGTCGCTGTTCGGCGGCGCCGGCGAGGGCGGCGCCTCGGGGCTCGCCCGGCCGCGGCTGCCGGATGTGGAGCCGTTTGACCCGGTTCGCCGGCTTGATGAAGAGCTTGCCGCCATCGGCTTCTATCTTTCCGGCCACCCTCTGGATGATATGGGCCCCTCGCTGGCCCGGCGCGGCGTGGTTTTGTTCGCAGACCTCCCCGCCGCCGTGGCCGAGGGCAAGAGCGCCGTGCGCATGGCCGCAATGGTGCGGCGCAGGCAGGAAAAGGTGTCGCGGCGTTCCGGCGAGAAATTCGCCTTCGTCACGCTGTCTGACCCCTCCGGTGAGTTCGAGGCCCTGGCGCCGCCCAAGGTCCTGCGCGAGATCCGGGACATTCTGGAGCCGGGCGGCGCCGTGATCCTGGCCGCCAAGATTGAAGAGCAGGACGAGGGGCTGCGCCTGATCATCGACGGCGCCGACGTGCTGGATCCCAACGCCGCCGAGCATAACGGCGCCGGGGTGCGTATCCATGTGGACGCGCTTGAATGCCTTGATCCGCTTCGAAAGCGCATCGAGCGCGCCGACGGGCGCGAAGGTCCGCGCGGCGGCGTGCATCTTGTCGTGCCCTTGAGCGACGGGCGCTGCGCGGAGATTCGCCTGCCTGGCCGCCACGCCATCGACCCGGCCGCCAGAGCGGCGTTCAAGGCGGTGAGCGGCGTGCTGGAGGTGGAGCAGCTCTAGGCGGACGCCGAAGCGCGCCGCCCGGACCCTTCCAGGGACGACGGCGAGCTTGGCGGGGTGATCCCGGCGGCGATGGCGGATTCGCATCGCCGGGTGCTGCCACGAACGCTGCTCATCGCTTGCGGGCGGGCTCACATCCCCGTATAAGCGCGCGCGATCCCGCACGCGGAGCTCGGCGTCTGAATGGTCAGACGTCGCTCCGGTGCCGCGCCGCGCATTTTCCTGTCAGGAAAGGCTCGGCCGGCTCCGCTCCGCGGAGGCCAACCGGAAAAGGAAACGATCAAATGGCCCTTCCCGAATTCTCCATGCGTCAGCTTTTGGAAGCCGGCGCGCACTTCGGCCACCAGACTCACCGCTGGAACCCGAAGATGAAGACCTACATCTTTGGTGAGCGCTCCAATATTCACATCATCGACCTGTCGCAGACGGTTCCGCTCCTGCACCAGGCGCTGGTGAAAGTGCGCGACGTGGCCGCATCGGGCGGCCGCATCCTGTTTGTCGGCACCAAGCGCCAGGCTTCCGAGCCGATCGCGCTGGCCGCTCAGCGTTGCGCGCAATACTACATGAACCATCGCTGGCTGGGCGGCACGCTCACCAACTGGCAGACGATCTCCCATTCTATCGCGCGCCTGCGTGAGCTGGAAGGCCTGCTGGACGCCGAGGGCGGGCCCACCGGCCTCACCAAGAAAGAAATCCTGATGCTCACGCGTGAGCGTGAGAAGCTTGAGCGCTCGCTGGGCGGCATCAAGGAAATGGGCGGCACGCCGGACCTGATGTTCGTGATCGACACCAATAAGGAGGCGATCGCGATCCAGGAGGCCAAGCGCCTGAACATCCCGGTGGTGGCGATTCTCGACACCAATTGCGATCCCGATCCCATCGATTTCCCGATCCCTGGCAATGATGACGCGGCCCGTGCGCTGTCGCTTTACTGCGACCTGATCGCCGAAGCGGTGCTGGACGGCATCTCCGACAGCCAGGCCGGATTCGGCATGGATCTGGGCGAGAGCGAAGCGCCGAGCGAAGCCCAGCTGGGCCTCACAGAGGCGGAAGCCCCCGCTGCAACGCCGGCCGAGACCGCGGTTGAGGCCCCGGCTGAAACCACCGAGCCGGCCGCAGAAGAGGCCAAGCCGGACGTGGAAGCCGCCCCGCAAGAAGACGCCAAGACCGAATAGCGTACAGCGCTTTTACAAGGAGACCTCCCCATGGCTCAGATCACAGCCGCCCTCGTCAAAGAGCTTCGCGACACGACGGGCGCGGGCATGATGGACTGCAAGAAAGCGCTCGCCGAAACCGATGGTGACGTCGCCGCCGCCGTCGACTGGCTGCGCAAGAAGGGCCTGTCAAAGGCCGCCAAGAAAGCCGACCGCGTCGCCGCCGAGGGTCTTGTGGCCGTCGCCGCCGTCGATCGCGGAAACGGCATGGCCGCCGCCAGCGTGGAAGTGAACTCGGAAACCGACTTTGTTGCGCGCAACGAAGTTTTCCAGGCCGCCGTCGCCGAGATCGCCCGGCTGGCGATCGACGCGCCCGACGTCGAAAAGCTCACCGAAGCCAAGACCGCGAAAGGCGCCTCCGTCTCCGACATGCTCACCAATCTGATCGCCACGATCGGGGAGAACATGTCGGTGCGCCGCGCCTCCGCGCTCGCGGTCGATCCCGGCGTGGTGGCCGCTTATGTCCACAACGCCGCCGCTGACAATATGGGCAAGATCGGCGTTCTGGTGGCCCTGAAGTCGGAAGGCGACAAGGCCGTACTTCTCGAGCTTGGCCGCAAGATCGCCATGCACGTGGCGGCCGCCTCGCCGTCGGCGGCCGTGGCCGTCACCGAAGCCGGGGTGGACACCGCCATCGTAGATAAGGAGCGCGAGGTCTTCGCTGACCAGGCGCGCCAGGCAGGCAAGCCGGACAACATCATCGAGAAGATGGTCGAAGGCCGCCTGCGCAAGTTCTACGAGGAAGTGGTCCTCCTCAAGCAGCCCTTCGTGTTCGATCCGGACAAGTCCGTGGGCGAAGCGGTGAAGGCGGCTGAAGCCGAGGCCGGCGCTCCCATCGAACTCACCGGTTTCGCCCGGATGGTTCTGGGTGAGGGCGTTGAAAAGAAACACGAAGACTTCGCCGCCGAAGTGGCCGCCGTCGGCAAGGGCTAAAGTCTTCTCTAGGCATGGCGAAGCCCGGGCGTTATCACGCTCGGGCTTTGTCGCGTCTCGGGCGCGAGGGTTCGAATCAGGAGGTGACCGGCTTGACCGACGACGCACCATCACCGGCGAAAACGCCGCGAGGCCGTTTCAAACGGGTGCTGCTGAAAGTATCCGGAGAGGCGCTGATGGGCGACGAGGCCTACGGCATCGACATGACCACCGCCGACCGGATCGCGCGCGAAGTGGGTGACGCGGTGGAGGCCGGATACGAGCTCTGCCTCGTCATCGGCGGCGGCAATATCTTTCGCGGGCTTTCAGCGGCCGCCAAGGGCATGGAGCGCGCCGCCGCCGACTATATGGGCATGCTGGCCACCATCATGAACGCCCTGGCCATGCAGACCGCGCTGGAGCGAGTCGGCGTGTCAACGCGGGTGCAGTCGGCGATTCCCATGACCACGGTGTGCGAGCCCTATATTCGCCGGCGCGCCATCCGTCATATGGAAAAGGGCCGCGTCGTGATCTTCGCCGCCGGCACCGGCAACCCGTTTTTCACCACCGACACCGCCGCGGCGCTGCGCGCCGCCGAGATGGGCTGCGACGCCCTGTTCAAGGGCACCAGCGTGGACGGCGTCTATGATGACGATCCGCGGAAAAACCCCAGGGCGGAGCGGTTTGAAACCCTTGACTATATGGACGTTCTGGCGCGCGATCTTAAAGTCATGGACGCCTCGGCGGTGACGCTGATGCGCGATAATCAGATCCCGATCGTGGTGTTTAACATCCGCGAGAAGGGCGGGCTCGCGCGGGTCCTCGAAGGCGAGGGCACGTGCACGATCGTCGGCGGTGCGCCGCGCGGCGGATAAAGGGAGATTTTCATGTCGGATTTCGACATCAAGGACATCAAGCGTCGCATGGACGGCGCGGTGGATGCGCTGAAAAAGGAATTTTCCGGTCTTCGCACCGGGCGTGCCTCGGCCAGCCTGCTCGATCCCATCAAGGTGGAGGCCTACGGCACGCCCACCCCGATCAACCAGGTGGGCACGGTCACGGTGCCCGAATCGCGCATGATCTCGGTTCAGGTCTGGGATCACAATCTGGCCCCGGCGGTGGACAAGGCGATCCGCAATTCTTCGCTGGGCCTGAACCCGGTGATGGAGGGGCCCTCCATCCGTATCCCGATCCCGCCGCTCAACGAGGAGCGCCGCGCTGAACTGGCCAAGACCGCCGGCAGCTATGCGGAAAACGCCCGCGTCGCCGTGCGCAATGTGCGCCGCGACGGCATGGACAGCCTGAAAAAAGCTGAAAAAGACGGCGATATCGGCGAAGACGAGCAGAAGAAGCTCTCCGATCAGGTGCAGAAGGCGACCGACGCCGCGATCTCCGAGATCGACGAGATGCTGAGAACCAAGCAGGACGAAATCACCCAGGTCTGAGCCGCGCGCCGGCCGGACGAGGAGGCGCCGATCCATGGCCGATACCGAGCAGTCCTTGGCGATCCCCCGCCATGTGGCGGTGATTATGGACGGCAATGGCCGCTGGGCGGCCAAGCGCGGCCGGCCCCGCGCCTTCGGCCATCGCGAGGGCGTGGAGGCGGTGCGCCGCACCGTGCGGGCCGCTGGCGACATGGGCGTCACCCATCTCACCCTGTTCAGCTTCTCCACCGAGAACTGGCGCCGGCCGGTGGATGAGATCGACGCCCTGTTTGACCTGCTGCGCCGCTATGTGGAGGCGGATCTGGAGCGGCTCACAGGCGAGGGGGTGCGCATCCGGGTGATCGGGCGCCGCGAGGGTTTGAGCCGGGAATTGCTGAACATCGTCGAGCGCGCCGAGACCCGCACCGCGCACAATGACGCGTTTCACCTGACCATCGCGTTCAATTATGGCGGGCGTGACGAGCTGGTCCGCGCCGCGCGCCGGGCGGCCGAGGCGCTCGACGGCGATCTGTCCGGTCTGGATGAAGCGGGACTGGCGAGGTTTCTAGATACGGACGGCCTGCCGGATCCCGATCTGGTGATCCGCACCAGCGGCGAACGGCGTATTTCCAATTTCCTGCTGTGGCAGGCGGCCTACGCCGAGTTCGTGTTCGTGGATACGCTCTGGCCCGATTTTGACGGAGCCGCCTTCGCCGAGGCGGTGTCGGTCTATGCCGGACGGCAGAGGCGCTATGGCGGTCTCGCCCATGGGTGAGCCGTCTCCGGCCCGCCGGCGGGCGCCCGGCGACCCGATCTTTCGAAAACGCGTCCTGTCCGCGCTGGTCCTGGCGCCGGTGGCGCTCGGCCTTGTGGCGCTGGGCGGGCAGGGCTTTGCGATCTTCATCGCCGCCTTCGCCGCCGCCATGGCGTGGGAATGGGTGCGCATGACCGATTCCGGCGCGCCGCCGCGCGCCTTCGCGGCCGCGACCGGAACCGCGGTGGGCGCCGCGCTGCTGGCCGCCCAGAACGCCCAGGGCTGGACGGTCTTGTGGGTGCTCGCGGGCGCGAGCTTCTGCGCTCTTGACCGCCGGCCCCGGGGCGACGCGCAATACGCCTTTGCGGGCGTGCTTTATGTGTCGGTCAGCGCGGCGCTCCTTGTGACGCTGCGCAATGGCGAGGCTGGCGGCCTTGGCGCGACGCTGTTTCTGCTCGCGGTGGTGTGGAGCGCGGACACCTTCGCCTATCTGGCGGGAAGCTGGATCGGCGGCCCCAAGCTTTTGCCCGCCGCCAGCCCCAACAAGACCTGGGCGGGACTGATCGCCGGGCTGTGCCTGGGGGTCGCCGCGGGCGTCGCCGTCGCCTACGCTTATGACATGACGCCGCTCCATGCCGGGCTGATCGCAGCGCCCACCGCGCTCGCCGCCGTTCTGGGAGATTTATTGATGTCGCTCGTAAAACGGCGCTTCGGCGTGAAGGACGCCGGCACGCTCATCCCCGGTCACGGGGGCGTTCTGGATCGCGTTGACGCGCTCATGCTGGCTTGCGTGTTCGCCGGCCTTGTCGTGGTGCTGGCGCCGCAGATCTGGCCGGGAGCGGGCGCATGAGCGGGCGCACGGTCACGGTCCTGGGCGCCACAGGTTCAGTGGGGCGCGCCACCCTCGATCTCATTGCGCGCGCAGAGCCGGGACGCTTTGACGTGGTCGCCCTGACCGCCAACACCAACGCCGGGCAGCTGGCCGAAGCGGCCATCAAGCTGGGCGCGCGCTTTTGCGCCGTCGCCGACGAAGCCGCAGGTCCGGCGCTGAAGGAGGCGCTGAGCGGCAGCTCGATCAAATGCGGCGCGGGCCAAAGCGCGGTTCTGGACGCCGCCGCCATGGACGCCGACTGGGTGATGGCCGCCATCGTCGGCGCGGCCGGGCTCAAGCCCACTTTGGAAGTCGTGCGGCGCGGGCGCTGCGTGGCCTTTGCGAACAAGGAGGCGCTGGTGTGCGCCGGTGAGCTCTTCATGGCCGAGGCGCGCCGGTCGGGCGCCACGCTTCTGCCGGTGGATTCAGAGCACAATGCGGTGTTCCAGGCCTTCAACGAGGCGCAGCGCGACGGGATAAGGCGCATCATTCTCACCGCGTCCGGCGGGCCGTTCCACACCTCGACGGTGGACGAGATGGCCGCGGCGGGTCCGGCCCAGGCGGTCGCCCATCCCACCTGGTCCATGGGCGCCAAGATCTCGGTGGACAGCGCCACCATGATGAACAAAGGGCTGGAGATCATCGAGGCCTGCCATCTGTTCGCCCTGCCGGACGAGCAAGTGGACGTGCTGGTCCATCCCGAAGCCATTGTTCACGGACTGGTGGAGTATGTTGATGGCGGTCTCCTGGCGCAGCTGGGATGCCCGGACATGCGCACGCCCATCGCCCACGCGCTGGCGTGGCCGGGCCGCCTGGACACGCCGGTGGAGCGTCTGGATCTGGCGCGCCTTGCGACCTTGAGCTTTTCCGCGCCCGACGAGGTGCGCTTTCCCGCTCTGGCGCTGGCGCGCGCCGCGTATCGCGCCGGAGGCTGCGCGCCGACGGTTCTGAACGCGGCCAATGAGATCGCGGTGGATTCCTTTCTGAACGGTAAGATTGGTTTTCTTGACATCGCAGCGGTGGTTGCGGACGCTCTCTCCGAAGGTCGCCGGTCCGGTGTGACGGACGAGGGAGCGCGCGATTTCGAAGCGGTGTACGCCGCCGACGCCGAGGGGCGGCGGCTGGCGCATGACGCCGTCAGGGCGCGCGCCGGCGGCGTGAGCCACAGAGCCGCAGAGTCGAGGTGAGACCATGTTCGATCTACTAGGCTCGGGGCTTCTATCCATTTTCGCCTTCGTGGCGGTGATCTCCTTCGTCGTGGTGATACACGAGCTTGGCCATTACTGGGCCGGGCGCCTGTTCGGCGTTCACGCCGAGGCCTTCTCCATCGGCATGGGGCCGGGCCTGTTCGGCTGGACCGACAGGCTGGGAACGCGCTGGCGCGTCGCCTCGCTGCCCCTTGGCGGATATGTGCGCTTTCGCGGGGATGAAAACGCGGCGAGCGCGCCAAATCGTGACGCGCTGGAGCGCATGCGCCGCGAGCACGATACGCCGGACACGGTGTTTCACTTCAAGCCGCTCTGGCAGCGCGCCATCATCATCGCCGCCGGCCCGCTGGCCAATTTCGCGCTGGCGATCGTCCTGTTCGCCGTGCTCGGCCTGGCGGTGGGCCGCACGGGCGAGGCGCCCGAGCCGGTGCTCACGGCGGTGGTGGAGGGCGGGCCCGGCGAGCGGGCGGGGTTTGAGGTCGGCGACCGGCTGGTGACGCTGGACGGCCAGGAGATCGAATCCTTCGCCATGGTGCGCCAGTATGTGGCGACGCGCGCGGGAACCACCATGCGCTTCGAGATTCAGCGCGACGGCGAGCCGATGACGATCATCGTCACGGCCGAACGCACCATGCGGCCCGATGGTCTTGGCGGAGAGCGCGCCTTTGGATTTCTCGGCATCGGCGTATCTCGCGATGCGTTCGCGCCGAACGAGCCGGTGAGCCTTCTCGAGGCGCCGGTCTACGGCGTCACCCAGACGGTGGAGATCGTCACCATGACCGGGGACTATCTCTTCCGGCTGGTCACCGGGCGCGCCTCCACCGAGTTGCTTAACGGACCGCTGGGCATCGCCACCACCGCCGGTCAGCTGGCGAACGCGTCCATGGCGGGGCCTGACCCGGCGCTGGATGGCGCAGTGGCGCGCGGCGCGGCCGCGCGGCTGGGCGATCTGGTTATCACGCTGCTCAGCCTGTCGGCGCTGTTGTCAGTGGCGCTGGGCCTGATGAATCTTCTACCCATACCGGTACTCGACGGCGGCCACCTGGTGTACTACGCCTACGAAGCCGTGGCGGGGAGGCCTCCCAGCCCGGCGATCCAGGATGCAGGGTTCAGGGTCGGGCTGGGCCTCATCCTTTGCATGTTGGTTGTGGCGACCTGGAACGATTTGAGTTATTTGCGCGGCCTGTTCTCCTGAAAACAGGGTGAGCGCGCGGTTTACGACGAGGACTTGATGAAGCGGATTATTCAAGGCTTTGCAGCTCTGCTGGCTGTTCTGACGCTTCATGCGGCGGCGCAGGCGCAGGACGAGCAATCGCCCGGGCAGCCGCCAGTTGGTGCGCTCGGCTCCGGCGAGGGCGCGCCGGAAGTCGTCAACCAGCCGCGAGCCTCGCAGGCGGTCCTCAATATCCAGGTGGAGGGCAATCAGCGCGTCGAAGCCGACACCATCCTGTCCTATGTGCTTATCCAGCCGGGCGAAGTCGCTGATCCGCGCCTGATCAACCTGTCCATCCAGACGCTCTACGGCACAAACCTGTTCTCCGACATTCGAATTGCGCTTGAAGGTCCCAACATGGTGATCTTCGTGGAGGAGAACCCGATCGTGAACCGGGTCATCCTCGAGGGCAATCGTGCGCTCGCCGACGACAAGATCACCGACGAGATCGAACTTCAGGCCCGCGCCATCTTCACCCGCTCGCGCGTGCAGTCGGATGTGCAGCGTATCCTGCAGGTCTATCGCCAGTCCGGCCGCTTCGCCGCGCAGGTGACGCCCAAGATCGTGGAGCTGCCCCAGAACCGCGTCGATCTGGTGTTCGAGATTTCCGAAGGGCCGGTGACCGGGGTGCGACGCATCGCGTTTGTGGGCAACCAGGCCTATTCCGACAGCCGTCTGAGCGACGAGATCGTCACGACCGAGGCGCGCTGGTGGCGGTTTTTCAGCTCCAACGACAACTATGACCCTGACCGCATCGAGTTTGACCGCGAGCAGCTGCGCACGTTCTACAATGATCGCGGCTACGCCGATTTCCGCGTCACCTCGGTGGTCGCCGAACTCACCCCGGACCAGTCCGATTTCTACGTCACCTTCGTCATGGACGAAGGCGAGCGGTATGATTTCGGCGAGATCGAGGTGGAGACCGGGATCGACGAACTCAACACCGATTATCTTGAATCCATCGTACCGACCCAGCCGGGCCAGCTTTACAACGGCAGCCTCATCGAGAGCGCCGTCGACCAGCTGACCTTCGCGGCGGGCGCGGCCGGCTATGCCTTCGTTGACATCTCTCCGCGCGTCGTCACCAATCGTGAGGATCAGACCGTCGACGTGCGCTACGTGATCGAGGAAAGCCCGCGCGTCTACATCGAGCGCATTGATATTGTCGGCAACACGCGGACCCTGGACCGGGTGATCCGCCGGGAGCTCGACATCGTCGAGGGCGACGCCTTCAACCAGGCGCTGCTGCAGGTGTCGCGCGCCCGGGTGGGACAGCTGGGCTTTTTTGAAGATGTCGAAGTCGAGCCCTATCAGGGCAGTGCGCCGGACCGGGCGCGCGTCGAGGTGAGGGTCACCGAGCAGCCCACGGGCGAGCTCGCTTTCGGCGCCGGCTTCTCGTCCACCGACGCTTTCCTGGTGGACTTCTCGATCTCGGAACGAAACCTGCGCGGCCGGGGCCAGTTCCTGCGCTTCCGGGTGTCGGCCAGCTCGCGCCGCCAGCAGGTCGATATCCGCTTCACAGAGCCGCGCTTCCTTGATCGCAATCTGGCCGCCGGTTTCGACCTGTTCCAGGTGCGTTCCGACTTCTCGCGGGAGGCCTCGTTCGAGACCCAGTCCACCGGCTTTACCCTGCGCGCGGGCTTCCCGCTCACGCGCGCCGTACAGGCGGGGGTGAACTACACACTGCGCACCGACGAAGTGAACACGTTCGCCGGCGTGTCTGAATCCATTCGCCGGGCGTCAGGGTCTCGCGTCACCTCATTGCTGGGCTATTCGCTGAGCTGGAACCGCCTGGATGATATTCGCGAACCGTCCAACGGATTCCGGCTCGCTTTCAACCAAGATTTCGCCGGAATTGGGGGCGATGTTCGCTATGTCCGCACTGAGGTTCAGGCGGGGTGGTACAAGAACGTGCTTCGAGACGACATCGTGTTCAGCGTCACAGGCGACAGCGGATATCTGTTTTCCTGGGGCGGCGACACGGCCCGGATCAATGACCGCTTCTTCAAGGGCGGAAACACGTTCCGGGGCTTTGAAACGGCCGGCATCGGCCCGCGTGTCGTGGCTCGCCGGGATGAGCCGGACGAAGATGGAGACGAGTTCATTTCAGGCGATGCGCTTGGCGGCAATTTCTACGCCGTCGGTTCGGCGGAACTCAGCTTCCCGCTGGGCCTGCCCGAGCAGTACGGGATCCGCGGCAGCCTCTTCACCGAGGTGGGTACGCTGGGCCTTCTGCCCGATGAGGACCAGATCGCCGAAGGTGCGACGGGCAGCGCGTTCACCATCGATCGTCTGGCTCCGCGGGCCTCGGCCGGTCTGAGCGTGTTCTGGGATTCCCCGTTCGGACCCGTGCGGTTCGACTTCGCACACGCGTTCGTCAAGGAAGACTATGACCGGGCGCGCTTCTTCCGCTTCAGCACAAGAACAGGGTTCTAAGTCCATGATTCGCCAAGATATCGCCGCCATCGCCAAGCCGGTGCGCGCGATCGCCGCCGCGCTTGCCCTCGCCGTCGGCTTCGCCGCCGGCGTCCAGGCCCAACAAGTCCTCGTCATGAGTGAAGAGCGCATCCTCACCCAGAGCGCGGTGGGTCAGCACATCGCGTCTGAAATCCAGCGCATCCGCGACGAGGCCAGCGTCTCGCTGGAGGCCACCTCCACCCGCCTGGCGCAGGAGAGCGAAGCGCTCAACGCGGAAACCTCGGCTCTGTCCGAAGCCGCCCTGCAGCAACGTGAAGACCTTCAGCAGCGCTATCAGGCCATGGCCAATGAGAGCGTCGAGCTTGAAGTCGAGCGCGCCGTGCTTCGCCAGGAGTTGATCGCCACGCAGAACGCCGCCATGGAGCCGGTTCTCACCGCGCTGCAGGACGTGCTGCAGGAAATCGTCGACGAGCGCGGCGCCGCCGTTCTCATTGACCGCGCCCAGGTGGTGTTCGCCGCCGAATCCGCGTCCATCAGCCAGGAGGCCATCAACCGGCTCAACGCCCGGCTCTCCACCACCCCGGTCAGCCGCGTGCGCATGAACGATGAACAGCGCGGCGCCGTTCAACAGCAGGTCCTGCAGCAATTCGTCGCCCAGCAGCGCCGCATGCAGCAGCTTCAAGCTCAGCAAGCCGCCGCTCAGCGGCAGCAGTAAGGACGTCAGCGATGGGGGCCGATGCGCGCTTCTTCGAGCGGCTCGGCCCGCTATCGGCCGGTGATCTCGCCGCGCTGTGCGGGGCTGAGCTCACCGGCGACGCCGCCCTGGCGGTTCACGATGTGAACACGCCAGGCCAGGCCGGGGCGGGAGAGCTTTTTTTCCTCGCCAGGAACGCGGACACTTCCATTCAGACGCCGGGCGCCTGCGCCATCGTCGCCGATGCTGCGACGGCGGAGCAATTGTCCTCGGCCGGCGCGGTTTTGATCGCCCACGATCCGCGCGCCGCTTTCGGCCGCGCCTGCGCCGCGCTTTTGCGCGCGCGAGACCATGTGGGCGACACCTTCATCGATCCCTCGGCGGTCATCCATGCATCGGCGCGCCTTGCTCCGGGCGTCGTGATCGGACCGGACGCCGAGATCGGCGAAGCCGTCGAGATCGGGCCGGGCGCGGTCGTTGGGCCAGGGGTCGTCATCGGCGCGCGAAGCCGCATCGGCCCGCGGGCGGTGGTGCAGTGTGCGGTGCTGGGCGAGCGGGTGGAGATCCTCACCGGGGCCGTGATCGGCGAGGCTGGTTTCGGCCTGGCGCTGGATCAGGGCGGCCTGTTGTCGATTCCCCATGTGGGCCGCGTGATCATCGAGAACGAGGTGGTGATCGGCGCCAACTCCACCGTCGATCGCGGGATGATACGCGACACGATCCTGCGCAAGGCCTGCAAGATCGATAATCTGTGCCACATCGCGCATAATTGCGAGATCGGCGAATACGCTGTCATGGCGGCGTTTTCCGGCGTATCCGGCAGCGTTCATGTGGGCCGGGGCGCCCAGTTCGGCGGCCGGGCCGGGGTGGCCGACCATTTGCGCATCGGTGACGGCGCGCGTCTGGCCGCATTCGCAGGCGTTATGAAGGACGTGCCCGACGGCGAGACCTGGGCGGGATCGCCCGCACAGCCGATCCAGCGCTTCATGCGCGAGATCGTCTGGATCAGACGACAGTCCGGCGTGAAGAAAAACGCGAAGCCGAAAAAGGATGAGCAATGACCGAGGCTGCGGGCGAGATCGTCGGACCGGACGAGATTTTGCGGCGTCTGCCGCATCGCTATCCCTTTTTGCTCGTGGACAAGTGCCGGGATTATCAGCCCGGCCGCTCGATCACAGGCATCAAGTGCGTGGCGGCCAGCGAGCCTCATTTTCAGGGCCATTTTCCCGACAACCCGGTCATGCCGGGCGTGCTGATCATTGAGGCCCTGGCCCAGACCGGCGCGGTTCTGATGAGCAAGACGCTGGACGCCGACATCGCCACGACGGTGATCTATTTCCTGGGCGTGGAGCGGGCCCGTTTCAGAAAGCCGGTGCGACCGGGGGATTTCATGGAGATGGCGGTGGAGGTCGTCGCCAGCCGCCGCGGCGTGTTCAAGTTCAAAGGCGAAGCGCGCGTCGAGGGCGTGAAATGCGCCGAAGCCGAGTTTTCCGCCACGTCAGCCGTTCGCGAAATCTGATGCCGACAATCCATCCCACAGCCATCGTCGATCCAGCCGCCGTCCTGGCTGAGAATGTCCAGGTCGGCCCCTATTGCGTGATCGGTCCTAACGTGGAGATCGGCGCCGGCTCGCGCCTTCTGTCCCATGTCTCGATCGCCGGGCGCACCAGGATCGGCAAGGACTGCACCCTGCATCCCTTCGTCGCGCTGGGTGAACCGCCCCAGGACTTCAAATACAAGGGCGGCGAGGTGAGCCTGGAGATCGGCGACCGCAACACGCTGCGTGAACACGTGACCATGCATATGGGCACGGAGACCGGGCGCGGCGTGACGCGCGTCGGCGCCGGCTGCTTTTTCATGGTGGGAAGCCATGTGGCCCATGACTGCATCATCGGCGACAATGTGGTGTTCGCCAACAACGCCTCGGTGGGCGGCGAGAGCACGGTGAGCGATTTCGTCATCATGGGCGGGCTGTCGGCGCTTCACCAGAAATGCCGGGTCGGCAAGTACGCCTTCATCGGCGGCGGCGCGGCGGTGACCGGCGATCTCATTCCCTACGGCATGGCCGACAACCATGGCTGGCTGGCCGGATTGAACCTGGTGGGCCTGAAACGGCGCGGGTTCTCGCGCGAGGTGATCCATGATCTGCGCACCGCCTATCGCCTCCTTTTCGCCGAGGAAGGCGCCTTCACCGAGCGGGTGGAGGACACTGCGCGCCTGTTCGAGGCGCGCCAGGAGGTGCAGGACGTGATCGCTTTTATCCGCGCGACCGGATCGCGCCCGCTCTGCTTTCCAGAGCCGCGGTGAGCGCGGTGACGGAGCGGCGGTGAGATGGCGGCGTCCTACCAGCGTCTGGGCCTGATCGCCGGCGGCGGCGAGCTGCCGGTTCATGTGGCCGCGGCGGCGCAGTCAGAGGGGCGGCTGGGCTGCGTCATCGCGCTGGACGGCTTCGCCGATCCCTCCCGTTATCCGGCGGCGACGCTCTGCGGCATCGCCAGGATCGGCGCCATGTTCAAGGCCCTGCACGAGGCGCGCTGCGACGCGGTGTGCTTTGCGGGCATTGTCGCAAGGCCTGATTTTTCAAAGCTGAAGCCTGACATGAAGGGCGTCGGCCTTCTGCCCAAGGTGCTGTCTGCGGCGGCGCGCGGCGATGATGCGCTGCTTCGCGCCGTGATCGCCATATTCGAGCGCGAGGGCCTGGCCGTGGTCGGCGCCGACGAGATCGCCGACGAGCTCAAAGCCCGCGCCGGTCTGCTGGGCGGGGTCGGTCCCGACGACACGGCGCGCGCCGATGCGCTCAAGGCCCTCCATGTGGCCTCTGTTATCGGCGCCGAGGACATCGGACAGGGCGCGGTGGTGGCGCGCGGGCTTGTCCTCGCCGTGGAGGCCCAGGAGGGCACTGACGCCATGCTCGCGCGGGTCGCCGGCCTGCCGGAAGCGCTGCGCGGCACTCCGGCGGCGCGCAGCGGCGTTCTGGCCAAGCGCCCCAAGCCGGTGCAGGAGCGCCGGATCGACCTTCCCGTCATCGGCGTGCCCACCGTTGAAGCCGCCGCGAAGGCGGGCCTCGCCGGCATCGTCGTCCCCGTCGGCGGGGCCTTGATCCTTGGCCATGACAGCGTGGCGCGCGCGGCCGATGCGGCGGGCGTGTTCGTCTGGATCGTCGAAGAGCCCGCCTCCGGCTAAGGGAGCCCGCCCATGTCCTCAGCCCCGCGCGTCTTTCTGGTCGCCGCAGAGCCTTCGGGTGACGCCATCGCGGCTGATCTGATCGACGCCCTGCGCCGGCTGCGCCCCGATGTGGAGATCGCCGGGGTGGGCGGAACCGAGATGGCCGCACGCGGCGTGGTGTCCGCGGTGGACGTCTCGGAGCTGTCCGTGTTCGGCATCTTCGACGGATTGAGGATCATCAAGCTCGTCCATGAGCGCGCCGAGGAAACCGCCGCCGCCGCGGCGGCCTTTGGCGCTGACGCCGTGGTGCTCATCGACAGCTGGGGCTTCATGCTGCGCGCCGCCTGGAAGCTGGAAGAGCGGCTGCCGGATGCGGCGCGCATCAAATATGTGGCGCCGCAGGTCTTCGCCTCGCGCCGGGGCCGGGCCAGGGTCGCCGCAAATCATTTCACCCACCTTCTGGCCATCCACCCCTTCGACGCGGACTATTTCGAGCCGCACGGGCTTGAGACCCGTTTTGTTGGCAATCCCGCGCTGGAGCGTGATCTGTCCGGCGACGGGCCGGGCTTTCGCGCGCGCCACGGCGTCGATCCGGACGCCGAGCTTGTGCTGATGCTGTTCGGCAGCCGCCGCAGCGAGCTGACACGGCTTTTCCCCCGCTTCGCCGATGCGGCGCGCCGCCTTAAAGCCGAGCGTCCGGGTCTGGTGCTCGCCACCGCGCTGGCGCCCTCCATCGCGGACGAGGCGCGCGCGCTCATCAGCGCCGAACCCGTACTGGCTGATCTGATCATCGCTGAAGGCGGCCAGCGGCGCGACGCCTGCCACGCCTGCGATGTGGCGCTGGCGTGCTCGGGCACGGTGACGCTGGAGCTGTCGCGGGTGGGAACGCCCACCATCGCCGCCTACCGGCTGGGCTGGCTCGCCTGGGCGGCGGCGCGGCTGTGGATGATGAAGGCGAAATATATTTCGCTCACCAATCTGGCCGCTGGCGAGCTCCTCATCCCCGAATATGTCCAGACCGCCTGCACCGGGGAAAAACTCAGCAGCGCCGTGTCGGCCCTGCTCGACGATCCCGCGCGCAGAGCCGAGCTGTCGCAGCGCCTCAAGGCCGTCACCCGCACCATGAGCGGAGAGGGCGGCGCGCCGTCGGCCAACGCCGCCGAGGCGGTGCTCGACATTATCGCGCAACAAAAAACCGGCGAGGCTTAAGCCCCGCCGGTTCCATGTGTCCGTCAGAAGTGGCGTAACGCCTAGCGCTTGTCCATGTCGACAAAATCGCGCTGGGTGGCGCCGGTGAAGGCCTGGCGCGGGCGGCCGATCTTCTGGGTCTGGTCCTCGATCATTTCAGACCATTGCGCGATCCAGCCCACGGTGCGCGCAACCGCGAACAGCACGGTGAACATCTCGGTCGGGAAGCCCATCGCGCGCAGCGTGATGCCCGAATAGAAGTCGATGTTCGGGTACAGCTTCTTCTCGATGAAGTACGGGTCCTCCAGCGCGATCTTCTCCAGCTCCATGGCCACGGCCAGCAGCGGGTCGTTCTTGATGTTCATCTCGTCGAGCACCTGGTGGCAGGTCTCGCGCATCACCTTGGCGCGCGGGTCGTAGTTCTTGTAGACCCGGTGGCCGAAGCCCATGAGACGGAACGGATCGTCCTTGTCCTTGGCCTTCTCGATGTATTCGGGGATGCGGTCCACCGAGCCGATCTCTTCAAGCATGTTCAGCGCCGCCTCGTTGGCGCCGCCATGGGCGGGACCCCAGAGCGAAGCGATGCCGGCCGCGATGCAGGCGAACGGGTTGGCGCCTGACGATCCGGCCAGACGCACCGTGGAGGTGGATGCGTTCTGCTCGTGATCTGCGTGCAGGGTGAAGATCTTGTCCATGGCCCGGGCAAGCGTCGGCGAGGGCGTATAGTCCTCGGCGGGCACCGCAAAGCACATGCGCAGGAAGTTCGTCGCGTAGTCGAGCTCGTTGCGCGGGCTGATGAAGGGCTGGCCGATGGAATACTTATAGGCGCGCGCCGCGATGGTGGGCATTTTCGCGATCATGCGGTGGGCGCTCACCAGGCGGGCCTGGGGATCGTTCACATCGGTGCTGTCATGGTAGAACGCGGACAGCGCGCCCACCGTGCCGACCATGATCGCCATGGGGTGGGCGTCGCGGCGGAAACCGCGGAAGAAATGATCGATCTGGTCGTGCAGCATGGTGTGCCTGCGGATCGTCCAGTCGAAATCGTGCAGCGCCTGCTTTTCCGGCAGCTCGCCATTGATCAAGAGGTAGGCGACCTCGATGAAGCTGGCGTTGTCGGCCAGCTGATCGATGGGATAGCCGCGATAGAGCAGCGTGCCTTCATCCCCGTCGATATAGGTGATCTGGCTTTCGCAGCTGGCCGTGGAGGTGAATCCGGGATCGTAGGTGAACATCCCGGTGTGCTTGTACAGCGTCCGGATGTCGATGACGTCCGGTCCGACCGTGCCGGAAAAGATCGGCAGATCAATGGTCTTGCCGTTCACTTCAAGCTTGGCGGAGCCTTTCGGCTTGATCTTGTTTTCCATATCTCCAACCCCTTTTCATTCGTTGGCGGGCTGACCCGCGCCCCGGCGCCTTACGCCGGCCGCACGCTGGTCAGATGACGTCATCCAGACGGGCCAGGACTTCTTCACGTCCCAGAACCGACAGAACCAAACCCATGTCCGGCGCCGCAGCGCCGCCTGTGATCGCCGCACGAAGCGGCTGGCCCACTTTTCCAAAGCCGACATCTTCAAGTTCTGCGAAGCGCTGCAAGGCCGCGCTCAGCGCGCCCTCGCTCCAGTCTTCGGTGTCGGCCAGAACGGCGCGCAGGCGGGCCATTCGTT
Organism: Apolloniradiicaulis salifontis; assembly: GCF_053756655.1. Lineage (NCBI taxonomy): Bacteria > Pseudomonadati > Pseudomonadota > Alphaproteobacteria > Maricaulales > Maricaulaceae > Apolloniradiicaulis > Apolloniradiicaulis salifontis. The sequence continues at coordinate 1,804,249 of NZ_CM132387.1, read as the reverse complement.
CCAGCGCATCGTCCTTGAGCGCTTTTGCGGTCTTCCCGCTGATCTCGATCGGCCGCGGCCTGAGCAGAAAATAGACCTGATCCTCCAGTTCGGCGAGGGTCGAGGCGCGCTCTTTCAGCGCCGCCATGGCCCGGCCGGCCCAGATCTTCGCGGTGTCGTCGGTGCGCAGATCCTCGCGGCCTTCAAGCCGCGCCCACAGCAGGGACAGAAGCCGCTCGTCATCGGCCTGCTTCATGTGCCAGGCGTTGGTGTGCGCCATCTTGTCGAAGTCGAGCCGCGCCGGCGCCTTGCCCAGCCCGTCCAGGTCAAACAGCTGCGCCATCTCCGCGTCGGTGAACAGCTCCTTGTCGCCATGGGACCAGCCAAGCCGCAGCAGATAATTGCGCAGGCCTTCAGGCAGATAGCCCATGTCGCGATAGGCCTCGACGCCCAGCGCGCCATGGCGCTTGGAGAGCTTCTTGCCGTCCGGCCCGTGGATCAGCGGGATATGGGCGAACAGCGGCGCGTCCCAGCCTAAAGCGGCGTAGATCTGGCTTTGCCGTCCGGCGTTGGTCAGGTGATCGTCGCCGCGGATCACATGGGTGACGCCCATGTCATGGTCGTCCACCACCACGGCGAGATTATAGGTGGGCGCGCCGTCGGCGCGCAGCAGCACCAGATCGTCGAACTCTTTCGCGCCCCAGCGCACGTCGCCCTGGACCGCGTCGGTGATCACCATGTCGCTGTCCGGCGCGCGAAAGCGCACCGTAAAGGGTGCGTCGGGCGCCGCGCCGCCGTCGCGCCAGGGCGAGCGGAAGGCGCGGCCTTCGCTGAACGCCTGCTCGCGCAGGGTCTCCAGCTCTTGCGGTGTGCAGTAGCAGCGAAATGCGGCGCCGCGGCTCACAAGGCTCTCCACGACCTCCACATGGCGTGCGGCGCGTTCGTGCTGGGAGACCGGCTCGCCGTCCCAGTCAAGACCGAGCCAGGCCAGCCCGTCGCGGATCGCGTCCACCGCCTGTGCGCTATAGCGCGCGCGGTCGGTATCTTCGATGCGCAGCTTGAAAGATCCGCCATGGCGTTTGGCGAACAGAGCGTTGAACAACGCGGTGCGCGCGCCTCCGATATGCAGGAAGCCGGTAGGCGAAGGTGCGAAGCGGGTGACTGGGGTCTGATGCACTTGCGAATTCATGTTGCACTGCGAAGGAACCGGTTCCTTAGCACGGGGTTGGCGCGCAGTGATAGCCTCCGCCTGATCTTCGCGCCATGATGGACGTGTGGATGCAGTCTATCTTCCCTCTTCGCGCGAACCGGCGCGCTGGCGTATGCTGCTTGATGCGGTGCTCGGTGCACGGCTTCGGGTGGGCGCGCCCGATCCTGCACGCCTGATTCTGTGGGCCCCTCTGGCGTTAGGGGTCGGCGCCGCGGCCTATTTCTCCCTCACCGCCGAACCCCCCGCCTGGACGGGTTCGGCCAGCGTGATGCTCGCCGCGGTGTTCGCGGCGCTGGCGGTTCTCTTACGAGGCGAGGCGGTGCGTCTCAGCGCCTGCGTCCTGGCGGCCGCGCTCGTGCTGGGCTTCGGCCTGGCGCAGGGGCGAACCGCGAGCCTGGCGCCGCCGCCGCTGGAGGTGAGCCAGCGCGCAGTGGGGGTGACCGGATGGATCGAGGCGGTGGAGCGCGGCGGGTCGCGCCCGCGCCTGCTTATTCGCGTGGCCGAGCTTGAGGGCGCCGGTGAACCGCCCCACCGTATCCGGATTCGCGCTCGCCTGGCCGCATTCACGCCGGGCGACGCGGTGCGCCTGCGCGCGGTGCTGACCCGCCCCACCGGCCCGTCCGCGCCCGGCGGATACGATCCGGCGCGCGCGGCCTGGTATGACGGCGTCGCGCTCACCGGCTTCGCCATCGCCGATCTTGAGCCGGCGGCGCTGGATCAGGCGCGCCTGCAGCGCGGCTTTGCGAAGATGCGCTGGAATTTGGCCGAGCGGATCCGGGCCAAAGCCGGAGAGCGCACCGGCGGGGTGGCCGCGGCCCTGCTCACCGGCGACCGTTCAGGCGTCAGCGAGGCCGACGCCGAAGCGCTTCGGATATCCGGGCTTGGCCATATCCTTGCGATTTCCGGGCTGCACATGGCGCTGTTCGCCGGCGGGGTGTACGTGGCGCTGCGCTATCTGTTCGCGTCCATCGAGCCCTATGCCCGCGCCCGCGATCCGCGCAAGCCGGCGGCGATCCTCGCGCTTCTGGCGGCGCTCGGCTATCTCATCCTCTCCGGGGGCGCGGTCTCCACCCAGCGCGCCTTCGTCATGGCGGCGGTGGTTCTCACCGGCGTGCTTCTGGACCGGCGGGCCTTCTCGCTTCGCTCGCTGGCCATCGCGGCGCTTGTGGTGATCGTGATCGCGCCGGAAAGCGTCACCGAGGCGGGGTTCCAGATGAGTTTCTCGGCCGTGGCCGCGCTCATCGCGGTGTACGAGATCTGGACGCGGGTGAAGCCGGAGCGGCTTGGCCGCGCCAAAGTTCTGGAGCGCATGAGCGATTCCCTCGCCGGGCTCGCCACCACCAGCGTGGTGGCCGGCGCCGCGACCGGCGCGTTCGCCGCGTTTCATTTCCAGCGAATGGCCGCCTACGGCCTTGTGGCCAATCTGGCGGCCATGCCGGTTTTCACCTTCTGGGTGATGCCCGCCGGCGTCGTCGCCCTGGCGCTGGCGCCGGTGGGTCTCGACGGGCCGGCGCTGGCGGTCATGGACGCGGGCTTGCGCATTGTTCTTGCCATCGCCCACTGGACGGCGGAGCTGGACGGCGCCGCCATGGCGACGCAGGCCGCGCCTGGCCTTGTCATCGCGCTTTATTCGGCCGGGTTCGCCCTGGCGACGCTGGGCCTGGGGCTGGTGCGCCTTACCGGCGTCATCGCCGCGCTCGCAGCCCTTGGGCTCTGGCTCACCCAGACCCCGCCCTCCATGATGATCAGCGACGGCGGGGTGGTGGTGGCCCGCTTTGACGACAGCGGCGCGTGGCAGGCCAGCAGCCTCAGGGCCTCGCGTTTTGACACCCGCGTCTTTCTTCAGCGCGCCGGGGCCGGGGGCTCGCGCGCCGAACGCGCGCCGCTGCGCTGCGACCCGCTTGGCTGCGTGGGCGAGACAGTGGACGGCCTGCGCCTGGCGGTGACGTCAAACCCGGAAAGCCTGCCGGAGGATTGTGCGCGCGCCGACCTGATCGTGTTCGACGGGCGGGCGCCGGCCTGGCGCAAGCGGCGGTGCGCGGCGGTGCTGCTGGACGATCCCGCGCGTGAGGCGCTGGGCGGGGCGGAATTCTGGATCAAGGACGGCCGGGTGATCCGCCTGCGCGGGGCGCAAGACCGCCGCCGCGACCGGATCTGGAGCACGCCCTAGCGCGGCAAAACATACTCAGAGCCGCCAGAAACATAACGCCCCGCCGGCGTGAAGCGGGCGAGGCGTTTCAGGGATCGGTCTCAAAAAGAGGCGCCTCACGATGAGGCGACGTGCATGCTGCGGGGCCGATGCAGGGTGTCGCCGGCGCCGATAGAGCTGCGGGAGCGGCCTAGTGGTACTGACGGATCAGACCCACGAGCCGGCCTTGAACCTTCACCTCGCCGGGGCCGAAAATGCGCGTCTCATAGGCGGGGTTGGCCGCCTCGAGCGCGATGGACCCGCCCTTTTTGCGAAGGGTCTTCAACGTGGCTTCCTCGTCGCGCACCAGGGCGACGACGATCTGGCCGTTATCAGCCGTGTCGGTGCGTTTGATCACCACCACGTCGCCGTCAAGAATCCCGGCGTCGATCATGGAGTCGCCGTGGACTTCCAGGGCGAAGTGCTCGCCGCCGGAGATCATGGCGTGGGGCACCATGAGGCGGTCGGTTTCATGCTGGATCGCAGAGATCGGCACGCCCGCCGCGATGCGGCCCAGCACCGGCACTTCAACACCGGCTTCAGACGACGCGGAGCCGCGCCGTTCCCCGAAGGCCGGCTCGATGACGTTGTCCGCGCTGACGCCGGAGCGCGGCGCAGAGTTTTCGGGGAGTTTGAGCACTTCCAGCGCCCGCGCCCGGTGGGCGAGGCGGCGGATGAAGCCGCGCTCCTCCAGCGCGCTCACCAGACGGTGAACGCCGGACTTGGACGCCAGCTGGAGCGCGTCCTTCATCTCGTCGAAAGAGGGCGAAACGCCGTCCTCTGACAGACGCTTGTGGATGAAGAGCAAAAGCTCGTGCTGTTTTTTGGTCAGCATGACGACCCTCAGGAACAAAACCGGAAAACGTTGCCGATGTTCTATGCCTGTTCCAGGTTAAGGTCAAGTAAAGGCCCGCGCTGCGGCGTCAAAACCCCATGAGCCCCCGTGTCGCCGCCGTCACATCGTCCTGCCTCATAAGGCTTTCGCCCACCAGAAGCGCGCGTGCGCCGGCGGCCTGCAGCCGCGTGGCGTCGGCGCGCTGGAAAATGCCGGACTCGGCGACCAGAAACCGGTCAGGACCGGCCATGGGACGCAGCGATTCGAAGGTTGAGAGCGAGGTTTCGAACGTGCGCAGATTGCGGTTGTTCACCCCGATCAGGGGCGAGGGCAGGGAGAGCGCGCGGGTCATCTCGGCGGCGTCATGGATCTCGACCAGAGCGTCCATGCCCCATTTGAACGCCTCCTCGATGAGGCTGGCGGCGACCGCGTCATCCACGGCGGCGAGAATCACCAGAATGCAGTCGGCGCCCAGCGCGCGCGATTCGGCGACCTGCCAGGGCTCGTAGAGGAAATCCTTGCGCAGGACGGGAAGGGCGACGGCTTCGCGCGCCGCCACCAGAAATTCATCCGCGCCCTGAAAGCTCGGCGTGTCGGTGAGCACCGAAAGGCATGCCGCGCCGCCGTCTTCATAGGCTTTCGCCAGCGCGGGCGGATCGAAGTCTGCGCGAATCAGGCCCTTGGACGGGCTTGCCTTCTTGACCTCGGCGATGAGGGCGAGGCCGTCTGAAGCCGAATGGGCTTTCAGAGCGTCCAGAAATCCGCGCGGCGCCGGCGCGGCGGCGGCGGCGTCTGCCACCGCCTCATAGGGGCGGGCCGCCTTGCGCTGCGCTATGTCGGCGCGCTTATAGGCTTCGATCTTGGCGAGCACGTCGGCCATCAGGCCTCTCCGGATTTGTCGGCGTGGCTGGCGGCCACCAGGGCGTGAAGCGCGGCCGCGGCGTGGCCGTCATCAATGGCGGTGGCGGCCCGGCGCGCGCCGTCGGTGAAGTCTTCTGCAAGACCGGCGAGTTTCAGCGCCGCGCCGGCGTTGAACAGCACGATGTCGCGATAGGGCCCGGTGACGCCCGCCAGAAGGCCGCGAATCGCCGCCGCGTTCTCCTCCGGCTCGCCGCCCTGAAGATCCTCCAGCGCGGCGGTTTCCAGACCCGCATCGCCAGGATTTAGCTCATAGGTCTCGATGGAGCCGTCGGGTTTAAGCTCCGCCACATGGGTGGCGCCGGTGGTGGTGATTTCATCAAGCCCGTCAGAGCCGTGCACGATCATAGCGGCTTCCGCGCCCAGCTCACGCAGCGCCTCGGCCATGGGCGTCAGCCAGCGCCGGTCGAACACGCCCAGAAGCTGACGCCGGGCGCCGGCGGGATTGGAGAGCGGACCCAGCAGATTGAAGATCGTGCGCACGCCCAGTGTCCGCCGCGCCGGGCCCACATGGCGCACCGCGCCGTGATGGGCCTGGGCGAACAGGAAGGCGACGCGCGCCTCGGCCAGCGCCTGCTCGATCTGGGCGGGGCTGGCGAACAGGTTGACGCCGAGGCTTTCCAGCACTTCAGCCGAGCCTGATTTCGAACTCGCCGCCTTGTTGCCGTGCTTGGCCACCACCGCGCCGGCGCCGGCGGCCACCAGGGCCGCGGCGGTGGAGATATTCCAGGTGCCGCGCGCGTCGCCGCCGGTGCCGCACGTGTCGATGGCGCCGTCAGGGGCGGTGATCTTCGTCATGCGCGCGCGCATGGACTGGGCGCCCACGCGCAGCGCTTGCGGACTCTCACCCAGCGCCGACAGGGCCAGCAGGAAGCCGCCGATCTCCACCGGGTCGGCTTCACCCTCCATGAGCGCGTCGAAGGCGTCGCGCAGGGCCGCCTCGTCGGGCTCGCGCCCGGATCCGAGCGCGGCGATCGCTCCCGTCATGCCCCCCGTCATGCCCCCCGTCATGCCTGCCATCAGGCCGGCTCCGCGCGGGCGGGTTTCAGACCGGCGAGCGTCATGAAATTGGCCAGCAGAGCGTGGCCATGGTGCGAGGCGATGCTCTCGGGGTGAAACTGCACGCCGTGGATCGGCCGGGTCTTGTGCGCCAGCCCCATGATCTCGCCGTCGGCGGTCCGGGCCGTCACGTCAAGCTCGGTCCCGCCGGGCAGATCCACCGCCAGCGAGTGATACCGCGTGGCGGTGAAGGGCGAGGGAAGGCCTTCGAACACGCCTGTTCCGTCATGGGTCACCGGGCTGGTCTTGCCGTGCATGATCTGTTTGGCCTGCACCACCTCGCCGCCGAACACCTGGCCGATGGCCTGATGCCCCAGGCAGACGCCGAAGATCGGCAGGGTGGACGGCGCGGTGCGGATCAGCTCCAGGCAGATGCCCGCGCGGTCGGGATCGCACGGGCCGGGGCTCAGCACCACGCCGGCGGGGTTCAGCTCCAGCGCCTCCTGGGCTGACAGGGCGTCATTGCGCACCACATGGGTCCTGGCGCCCAGCTCCTGGAAGTAATGCACCAGGTTGAAGGTGAAGCTGTCGTAATTGTCGACGATGAGAAGCATGACGGGCCCGCCGCGTTTTTGATCGCTCGGACCTTAGATAAGCCGATCCGCGCCGCCAACCGCGACTCACTGTAACAAGTGCCTTATGGCGCGGTTTTCCTTTCCCTTTGTCCAGCTCGCAGCCGGGATTGGCGCCGTGGCGATGGTGCTGACCGGCCAATGGCTCGGCGCGCAGGAGACGGCGGCGGGTCCCGCATCACCGTCAATCGAGCCCCCCGCCTTTGAGCCCCCCGCCTTTGCGCCTCAGGCCATTACAGAGTCTCGCGCCGTTCCGCCGCGCCCGCAGGAACGGCGCCTGTACGAACCGCGTGTTCAACGCCAGGCGGACACCGCCCCGCGCGATGCGTTTGAGGCGTCGGCTCCTGCGCCGCCGGCATTTGGGCGTCAGCGGCTCGCCGTCATCATCGACGATATCGGCCATGACATGGAGGCGGCGCGCGCGCTCCTGGCGCTGGACGCGCCGGTGACGCTGTCCGTCCTGCCCTATGCCGAATTTGCGCCGCAGACGACCGCGCTGGCCCGAGGGGCGGGGCGGGAGGTGTTTCTGCATCTGCCCATGGAGCCGGTGGGGCTCGACGATCCCGGCCCCGGCGCCGTCACCACGGCTTTGAGCCCCGCCGAGATCGCCCGCCGGGTCGAGACGGCTCTGGCCCGCACGCCGGGCGTCGCCGGTCTCAACAATCACATGGGCAGCCGGGCGAGCGCCCATGCGCCGACCATGGCGGCGGTGTTCGCCGCGCTGGAGGGGCGGGGTCTGATCTTCGTGGATTCCCTTACTCACCCCGGGTCCGTCGCCGCCGAGGCGGCGCGGGCCGCCGGCCTCACCGCCTTTGACCGGGACGTGTTCCTGGACGCCCCCGGCGCTGATCCGGCCCTCCAGCTCGACGCGGCGCTCGCGCGCGCGCTCGAAACCGGTCAGGCCATCGCCATCGGTCATCCCTATCCAGGCACGCTGGCCGCGCTGGCGGAGTTAAGGGCGAAAGCGGAGGCGGCGGGTGTGGCGCTGGTTCCGGTCAGCGGGCTGGCGGGCGGGGGCGACGCGCCGAGTTAGCGGCTGTGCGTCCCGGTCGGTCTGCGAAACCTGTCTCATGCGCCACCAAAGACAGGATTATTCAGAATTCGGGGCGGTGAAGCTGGACTCCGCAGGACGCTGTGGACCAAGTTTAGAGCTCTTGGGGTTTTGAGGGGAAGACATGAGCATTTTGATCCGCGCCGCGCTTGCGGCGGGCCTTTCGGCCGTGGCGGCGACCGCTGCGGTCCTCGGGGCCGACTGGGCGGTTGGCGAGGTCTCGGGCGCGGCGCCCGGCCCGGCGTCAAGCGAAGCGGCGCCGCAGCCACCCGCCGAGCCGCCCGCCGAGCTCACGGTGTTTGACCGTTTCATTGGGGCAGACGGAACCGTCAATCGCGCCGCCGCCGCGAACCGCGCCTGCGGGTTCAGCGAGTCGTTGGGAGCGGGCGGGACGCAGTTCCAGCTGGGGGACGGCGAACCCGGCGCTTTCCTTTTGTACACGGCCGATCACGGCGAGCAGCCGGCCCTGCGCTCGTATTCGGCTCAAGCAGACGCGGTTCACGCGGCCGCGTCGCTGGAAGACGGGCTGATGTTGCAAACCGCGCATACCGACCTTGACGGCTTCAACAGCCGGGTCTTCGTGCTCGACGAGACCGGCTATCCCACGTTCAGCGAACCGCTGCTTGAGCGCGCCCGGATGTATGTGTCCTGCGACGATCCGCAGGCGGCGGCGAGCCTTCTGAATGCGGAATTCGCCCGCTCCGGCGCGCAGGTTGATCCGGTGCGCTCCGGCGTGCGCGCGTTCAAGATCGGCGACGGGGTGGACTCCTGGAACAATCCGAAACTGGACGAGGTGGTCGCCGCCTGCACCCCCCAGGCCATGCTGGCCGACATGGCCCCGGACCAGCGCTTCCTGCTGGACGTCGCGTACGATGAAGACGCCCGGTTCGGCGAGGAGATGGTCCACGAGATGTCCGGCGAAAGCCGCGCGGGCTCCAGCGAATCCATGGTCTATCTCACCACCGCCACGGTGAACGACGAAGCACGGGGCGCCCAGATCGAGCTGCTGCGCGCTCCGCTCAGCTGGCATGACCTGCTGGCCGACGGGGACAGGCTCTCGGTGGTGTTCCGCTGGGAGGCGATTGAACGCGTTTATTTCTCCGTGTGGGAGGATGGCTCGCGGTCCCACAGTGAAAGCGCCGGCGGCGTCCGCAGTGTCGACGTGCCGTGCGCGGATGCGGAGACGGCGGTCTCTCTGCTCGAGGCGCTGCGCGACGAGGGCTACGCCGAATACCAGTACGAACGATAGTGCCTGACCGGGCCGGTTCAGCTCAGGCCGAGCCGGCCCGCGCCGCCTTTCACCCGTGGCTGTTTCGCCGGGGCGGGCGTTTCAGACAAACCGCCAGGCCTCGGCGGCGGCGCGAAACAGGGCGCGGGCCTTGTTCACGCTTTCCATGCGTTCTGCTTCCGGATCGGAATCCAGCACCACGCCGCCACCGGCCTGCACATACATGCGGCCGTCCTTGATAACGGCGGTTCGCAGCGCGATGCACACATCCATGTCGCCCTGGGCGCCGAAATATCCCACCGCGCCGCCATAGACGCCGCGGCGATGGGGTTCCAGCTCATCGATGATCTCCATGGCGCGCACCTTGGGCGCGCCGGACACCGTGCCGGCGGGAAAGCCGGCGAGCAGGGCGCTCACCGCATCCTCGCCGTCGGCAAGCTCGCCTTCGACGTTGGAGACCAGATGCATGACCTGGCTGTAGCGCTCGATGATCTCTCGCTCGGTGACTTTCACCGTGCCGGCTTTCGCCACCCGGCCCACATCATTGCGCCCCAGATCAAGCAGCATGAGGTGCTCTGAACGCTCCTTGGGATCGGCTTTGAGATCGGCTTCCAGCGCGGCGTCGGCCTCCGGGGTCTGGCCGCGCGGGCGGGTGCCGGCGATGGGGCGGATCGTGACCTTGCCGCCGCGCAGGCGCACCAGAATCTCCGGGCTGGAACCGCAGATGGAAAAGCCCGGAAAATCGAAGAAGAACAGGAAGGGCGAGGGGTTGGAGCGCCGCAGCGAGCGATAAAGCGCGAACGGCGCCGCCGAAAACGGCGCCGAAAAGCGCTGGCTGGGCACCACCTGAAACACGTCGCCGGCGCGAATATAGGTCTTGGCCGTCTCCACATTCGCGCGGTACTGCGCCTCGCTCATATTGGCCTGCGGTTCCGGCGCGGACCAGGGCGCGCCTTCGCGCCTTGCCGGGCCGGCCGCGTCCAGGCGGGCGAAGACCTGCTCGACGCTGCGCCGGGCCGCGTCGATGAGAAGCTCAGGGTCGATGCCCGGCGTCGGGCGCACCGGCGCGGCCACCGTGATCTCCTGGCGTAGCGCGTCGAAGATCACCATGGCGCGCGGCCGGATCAGCAGACCTTCCGGCGTGCCCAGGGGATCGGGGCCGGCGTTCTCCGGAAGGCGCTCGCTCAGACGCACCGTGTCATAGCCCAGATACCCGAACAGCCCCGCCGCCAGCGGCGCAAGCCCGGCGGGCATGTCCAGCGCGCTTTCGTCCAGCAGGGCGCGCAGCGAGGCGAGGGGCGGGGTCTGCTCTGTCTCGAACGCGCCCGGCGCCATGCCCGGGGCGCTGGCGCGCGCCACTTGCGCCACACCGCCGCGATTGCGCCAGATCAGATCCGGATCAAGCCCGATGGCCGAATAGCGCCCGCGATAGGCCCCGCCTTCCACGCTCTCCAGAAGGAAGGTGTTGGACTGGCCCGCGGCGAGCTTGAGATAGGCTGAAACCGGCGTCTCCAGATCATCCACGCGGCGCGCGGTGATCAGCACGGGCTCACCGCGCGCCGCAGCGGCGCGCGCGGTGTCCAGGTCGGGAGCAAAATCGCGCATGGGCCTATCGCTGGACGGGGTCGGCCCGGCCCAGGGCCTGGTCGATGAGCAGCTGATCGCGCCGGATGTCATAGCTCGCCAGCACGGCGCTCTCCAGGGCTGCGGCGAGATCGTCGCTCAGCTCAGAGGTGAGCGCGGCCCGGCGTTCGGGCGCCACCGGATCGCCGGACGGGGAGAGAATATCGCTGACGACGGCGATGGCGCGCGTGCGCTGATCGCCGGCGCGCGCCTGGAAGGGTTGACCTTCAGCGGCGTTGAACGCAGCGGAGACAAGCTGCTGATTGAACGGACCCGCGGTTTCGCCGCGCCCCAGCGTGGCGATCTCCACCTCGGCGCCGCCGCCGATCGACTGGGCGATGGCTTCAAGGCTTTCACCACTCTCGGCGCGCGCCATGGCGTCTTCAACGATGGCGGTGAGCGCGTCATCCACCTGGCGGGCGCGCCAGAAGGCGCTCGCCTGCTCGCGCACCTCGTCCACCGTGGGCAGGCGCGATTCCTCGATCGCGTCGACGCGGGCGACGAAATAGCCGTTCTCGCCATAGCCGGTCACATCGCTGGGAAAGCCCACCGGCAGGCTGAAGACGCTCTCGAGAATGTCCGGCGCCTGGGACAGCGTCGCCGCGGTCTGGCCTTCAACGCTCTGGCCGCGCCGGGTGATCAGGTCGAACCGCTCGGCGGGCAGCGAGGCCGCGCGGGCGGCTTCCTCCAGCGTGGCGCCGCCGGCGCGTGCTTCTTCAAACGCGCCCAGCGCGTCCAGCATCTCGGCCTCAGACTGGTCGCCGGCGAGGAATTGCTCAAGGTCTGCGCGGATGTCCTCAAGGCTCGGCACGACCGGATCATCGGCCGCCGTGATGCGAACGACCTGCCAGCCACCGCGGCTTTCCACCGCCGTCACATCGCCTTCGTTTTGAGCGAAAACAGCGCTGGCGATAACGGCGTCTGGCACCTGGAAGGCTTCCACATCGGAGAATTCCACAGGCTCGCCAAGCCCGAGATCCGCGCTGACGTCGCCGGCGGACTCCTGGCCGGCGATGCGCGTGGCGGCGGCTTGCGCAGTCGCCTCATCGGGCGCCGGCCACTGGGTGAAGCTGCGCGTTGCAGGCGGGGCGAGCTCCCCGCTCTCCACGCGGAAATCATAGAGCGCCTGCAGGTCGTCCTCGGAAATCTCCACGTCCGCCTGGAACATGTCCGGCGTGACGCGCACCAGGGTGAAGCGGCGCGCTTCGGGCCGGGTGAAGGCCTGCGCGTTCTCGGCGATGAAGCCTGCAAGCATCTCATCGGTGGGATCGGCCACATCGCCGGCCAGGCTCGGCGGCAGAAGCAAAGCGCGCACGCGGCGGCGTTCCTGCTCATAGGCGCGCCTTGCGGTGGCCATGACCGCCGGCGCGCGAACCCCGCCGAGAACCGCGTCGATCAGCTGACCCCGGGCCAGCTCTTCGGCGAGCTGTGCCTCGAACATGCGCGCGCCCATCTGGCCGGGATAGCCGTTCTGGTTCAGCACGCTCAGATACGCCTCGCGGTCAAACGCGTTGGTGAACGGGTTCTGGAACGCCCCGATCGAGCGCAGAGAGGTGAGCAATTGCTCGTCGGACAAGGACAGGCCCAGCTCGCCCGCCTTGGCGTCCAGCGCCGCCTGGGCGGTGAGCACGTCAACGATCCGGTCGCCCAGGCCCAGCTCTTCGGCCTGCTCGCGGGTGAAGCGGTTGTTCTCCCGCTGGATCTGCAAAAGCTGGCGCTCATAGGCGCGTCGCACCTCCTGCACGCCGACGCGTTCCGGGCCCACGATGACCGCGGCGGTCCCGCCGGTGCGGAAGATGTCGGTGACGCCGAACAGCGCGAATGCGGCGATCAGAAGGGCGATGATGAAACCGCCGATCCAGGGCGAGCGGGCGGCGGAGCGGATTGCGGACAGCATGCGAGGGTCTCGTCCCTTGTCTTCGGGCTGAAAAAAGTCGCGCGGACCCTAGCCTCGCCCGTGCGGGGCGGCAAGCTGGGGACGCGGCGCGTTGCCCCCTTTGCCCCCGCCTGATATCGCTTCGCGCCGATCTCTCGCCCGTCATCGCTTCCGCGCCCATCACCGCCCCTTACGCCTGTAACGAGGACCGCCGCCATGCCCCGCACCGTTCTGATAGCAGGAAACTGGAAGATGAACGGTCTGACGGACTCCCTTGGCTGGGCGCAGGCCCTCACCGACGAGCTTGGCGGCGCGCCGGACTTTGACGTGGCCGTGTGCCCGCCGGCGACATTGATCGGGGCTCTGGCCGAGCGTCTGCCCGATTACATCGCGCTGGGCGCGCAGGATTGCTCGCCCCATGCGCCGGGCGCCCATACCGGCGATATCGCGGCGTCCATGCTGAGCGATCTGGGGTGCCGCTATGTCATTGTCGGCCACAGCGAGCGCCGGGCCGATCACCGCGAGGGCGATGATCTGGTCAGGGCCAAGGCGCGCGCCGCGCTGGACGCCGGGCTGACGCCGATCCTGTGCGTCGGCGAGACGCTGGCCGAGCGCGAGACCGGACAGGCCGAGCAGGTGGTGATCGGCCAGCTCGTCGCCAGCCTGCCCGATGGCGTGAACGGCGCCGACATCGTCGTCGCCTACGAGCCGGTCTGGGCGATCGGGACGGGAAAGACCGCCACGCCAGGCGACGCCCAGGCCATGCACGCCCGGATTCGCAAGGCCTGGCCGGGCGAGGGCGCCGACGCGCTGCGTCTTCTTTATGGCGGCTCCGTGAAGCCGGAGAACGCCGCCGAGTTGCTGGCCCAGAGCGATATCGACGGCGCCCTTGTGGGCGGGGCGAGCCTTGACGCGGCCGACTTTGCGGCCGTCGTCCGCGCGGCACGGTAAGGCGATCTTCAGAAATCTCAGCCATCCTTCAACGCTGAATAGTCGCGGCGTGACCTGCACATAAGCAGGCCCGGGGATGGTGATGAGCGAGACCGAATATCGGCGAGCCAACGTCGTGCTTTACGATCCGGTGAACGTGAATCTGCGCACCACCCGCTACGCGCTGCAGCAGATCGGCTTTCGCGAGATCGAATCCGTTTCCACCGTGCGCGAACTCATGCGGCGGGTGCAGCAGGACGCGCCCCATCTTCTGGTGGTGGAGACCGGCGACACCGAAGCCGAGATTTTCCGCATGGTGCGCGCGATCCGGGCCGGCGAGCTCTCCAACAACCCGTTCGCCGCGATTCTCGTCACCAGCTGGAAGCGCGACACCGCCGTGGTGCGCCAGGCGATCGGGTGCGGCGCGGACGATGTGATCATCCGTCCCTTCTCCACCAGTTTCGCCGAGGAGCGCATCCGCGTTCTGGTGCGCGCGCGCAAACCCTTCATCGCCACCAGCGACTATATCGGGCCGGACCGGCGCAAGGACCCGACCCGCGGGGGCGGGGCGCCGCCCATCGAAGCGCCGAACATGCTCAAGGCCGTGGTCGAGGACGATGGGGAGGCGCTGTCCCGGGCGCGCGCCTGGATCGACGAGGCCCGGCGCACGGTGGATTCAGAGCGCCTGCGCCGGCTGTGCCTGCGGGTGATCATCGGCGCCGAGGCGGCCCTGCGCGAGCTTCACGCCGGGCGTATGCCCGCCATGGACCTGGGCGAGTTCGTGCGCGGCGCCGCGGAAGTCCGCGCGCGCCTGACCCGCGCGCGCTCCAAGGAAGCCATGCGGGTGTCCCGGGCGTTGTGTGAAGTCGCCGCTGAGCTGACCGAGCCGGGCGGATTCACCGCGTCCAATCTTTCTCTCGCCAAGGAACTGGCCATGGCCGCCTATGTCGCCTACGCCGGCGATGACGGGCTGGAGCGGTCCGGCGCCGAAATCGAGAAGGCCGCCGCGGCCCTGCAAAAGCGCATGGCCCAGGTGGCTGTAGGCGAGACGCAGCCTGACGGTGGCGCTTCGCGCGCTGGTGGGCTAAAACGCGCGGCCAGCTAGCGCTCCGGCCGTTCGGGGCGCCTGTCCATACATGATAGAGCGCCCGTCATGACCGCCGTCCTTTTGATCATCCAGTTTCTCGTCGCCGTCGCCCTGACGGTCATCATCCTCATGCAGCGCTCCGAAGGCGGAGCGCTCGGGATGGGCGGGGGCGGCGCCGGCGGCATGATGACCGGGCGCAGCGCAGCCAACATCCTGACGCGCACCACCATGCTTCTGGGCGCTGTGTTCATCGGCAACTCGATCCTGCTGGCGGTTCTGTCGGGCGTGGACACCACCAACCGGTCGGTGGTCGACCGGGCTGGCGAAACCGAGCGGAGCGATCTGCCGTTCGGCAATTTTGACGAAATCCCCTCCGACGACTCACCCGCCGCGCCGGGTGCGCAGCCGGAGCCGCAAGAGGGTGCTGATCCGTCGCAGGGCGAGGGCGAACCGCCCGCCGATCTTCCCAATCGCTAAGCGTTAAAAGCCCGGTTCCGCCGGGCTTTTTTCTGTCTCCAGCTGCGCAACGCTGAAAGAGGGCGGGGATAAGCGACACCGCGCGCTTTTGCCCGGGGCGATTCTACGCTAAGCCGTCCGCCCATGCCGCGATATATCTTCATCACCGGCGGCGTGGTCTCCTCCCTTGGAAAAGGCCTCGCTTCCGCCGCCCTCGGCGCGCTTTTGCAAGCGCGCGGATACAAGGTGCGTCTGCGAAAGCTGGACCCCTATCTCAACGTGGATCCGGGCACGATGTCGCCCTATCAGCACGGTGAGGTCTACGTCACCGACGACGGCGCCGAGACCGATCTGGATCTGGGCCATTATGAGCGCTTCACCGGCGTCTCCGCGGCCCAGAGCGACAACATCACCACCGGACGCATCTATTCGGAGATCATCGAGCGCGAACGCCGCGGCGATTATCTCGGCGCCACGGTGCAGGTGATTCCCCACGTCACCGACGCCATCAAGGCCTTCGTCCTGTCCGACGCCGGCGATGTGGATTTCGTGCTGTGCGAAATCGGCGGCACGGTGGGCGATATCGAGGGCCTGCCCTTCTTCGAAGCGATCCGCCAGCTGGGCCAGGAGCTGGGCCGCGAGCGCGCCGTCTTCATCCACGTCACGCTTTTGCCCTTCATCAAGGCGGCCGGCGAGATGAAGACCAAGCCGACCCAGCACTCGGTCAAGGAGCTGCGCTCCATCGGCATCCAGCCGGACATCTTGCTGTGCCGCGCCGAGATTCCCATTGATGCGGGCGACAAGCGCAAGATCGCGCTGTTCTGCAACGTGCCCGAGCGCGCCGTCATCGAAGGCCGCGACGCCAGCTCGCTCTATGACGTGCCGCTGGAATATCACGCCCAGGGCTTCGACACGGTTGTGCTGGAGCGCTTCGGCCTGGACGACGCGCCCATGCCCGACCTTTCGGTCTGGCAGGGCATCTCGCACTGCGTGCACAATCCCGACGGCGAGGTGACCGTGGCGATCGTGGGCAAGTACACCGTGCTGGCCGACGCCTATAAATCGCTGCTGGAGGCCCTCAACCATGGCGGCATCGCCAACGGGGTGAGGGTGAAGGTGCGCTGGCTGGACGCGAGCCAGTTTGAAAAGACGGACAATTTCTCCGCCCTTGAAGACGTGCATGCGATTCTGGTGCCCGGCGGCTTCGGCGAGCGGGGCGCGGAAGGCAAGATCGCTGCGGCGCGCTTCGCGCGCGAGCGCAAGATTCCCTATTTCGGGATCTGCTTTGGCATGCAGATGGCCGTCATCGAGGCGGCGCGCCATCTCGCCGGCATCGAGGGCGCCAATTCCACCGAATTCGGCGCCGCGAAAGTCCCCCTGGTGGGTCTGCTCACCGAGTGGGTGAAGGACAATGAGGTGATCGAGCGCTATGAGGGCGGCAATCTGGGCGGCACCATGCGCCTGGGCGCCTATACCGCCCGCCTGAAAGCGGGATCGCGCGTGGCCGAGGTCTATGGCGCCGGCGAGATCGAGGAGCGTCACCGCCACCGCTACGAGGTCAATATCGACTTCCGCGACACGCTGGAAAAGGCGGGGCTCACCTTCTCGGGCATGTCGCCGGACGGGGTGCTGCCGGAGATCGTGGAATACGCCGACCACCCCTGGTTCATCGGCGTCCAGTTCCACCCAGAATACAAATCGCGCCCCTTCGACCCCCACCCGCTCTTCGCCAGCTTCGTGGCCGCGGCGCTGACGCAAAGCCGGTTGGTGTAGAAGAGCGGGCTTTCGTATTGCTTTAGCGGCGCGAAACAGGTATCACCCGCCGCTCAGCCGCGCCGGGTCACCGGCCGCGCCAGTTATTCGCGTCTCATTTTGTAGGAGAGACCCATGGCGGTCCCCAAGCGCAAGACCACCCCGTCCAAGCGCAATATGCGCCGGGCGCACGATTCGATCCGCACCACGGCTTATGTCGAGGACAAGGACACCGGCGAGCTGCGCCGTCCGCACCATATCGATCTGAAGACCGGCATGTATCGCGGCAAGCAGATCCTCACCGTCGAAGAAGACTAGCGTCTTCGCGTCCCGGACGGTTTGAAAAGCCCTGCGCTCAGAGCGCGGGGCTTTTCCTGTTGGGGCGCTCACCTGACTTTCAAGCGCATGACCCAAGCCGGTTCCCGGTCCGATCCCCGGCTTGAAGCCGGGGGCGGAACCGGGATCTACAGCGCTTTAAGGGTCTGGCGCTGTGCCGGCGGCCCGGCTGGCTTCGCGTTTCTAGTCCATCCGCCGCAGATCCCGGTCTTCCCCCCGGCTTTGCGCCGGGGATGAAACCGGGAACCGGCGATGTCGGTTCGGGCTGCATCCAGCTTCAACGGCTCTTTCAGACCGCCCCCCNTTTCGTCATCCCCGCGAAAGCGGGGACCCAGTGCGGCCTCGCCGGTGCTTTATCCGCCGCTGTCATCCCGGCCGGAGCGCGTCAGCGCGCAGAGCCGGGACCTCACACATTGCAGATGAAGCTTCCGGGTTTCAACGGCTTGAGGTCCCGGCTCTGCGCCCGCGGGGCGGGCTTGGCCGGGATGACAGCGTAGAACTTATCCGCCCCNACTCTCGCCTCCCCCATAATCACCCCCGTCATCTCGCAGGCGAGGCCGCTCCGGAGCGTCCTGTTCGGGCGGGAATGACGGGGTGTCCCGAGTGAGTTCCGGCTAACGCACCGGTCCGCAAAGCGGCGGGTTACGGGTAGACGGGGAGGTTCCGTTGAGTCCCGCTGACCGAAAAATCACCTCAGCGGCGCGGGGGTCGTATCCGGCCTCCRAAAAACAAAAGAGAAACGGCCTGGATCCTCCCGCGCCGCCCTCGCCACACTCATCACCTCGCGCACCTTCGTGCGGCGGGCGGCTTTGGCGTGTGTGGGCGCCGGCGCTTCTCAGCAATGCGCGACGCGGCGCCCGCGCCGCTTTGCGTTTCTTGCGGTCTCGGCTATCACGCGCGCGACACGTTTTGTCCGGGGGAGCGTCCTCCGGAACCACCGCGCTGGGGATCCGCCATGACCGCCATCATCGACATCGTCGCTCGTGAAATTCTCGACAGCCGGGGCAATCCCACCGTGGAGGTGGACGTCACTCTGGAGGACGGCTCCATGGGCCGCGCCGCGGTGCCGTCGGGCGCCTCCACCGGCAAGCATGAAGCGGTGGAGAAGCGCGATGGCGGGGCGCGCTATGGCGGCAAGGGCGTGCAGGGGGCCGTGCGCATCGTCGAGAGCGAGATCTTTGAAGCGATCGCCGGCATGGAGGCTGAAGATCAGCGCCGCATCGACGAAGCGCTGATCGAGGCGGACGGGACGCAGAACAAGTCCAATTTCGGCGCAAACGCCATTCTGGGCGTGTCGCTTGCCACCGCCAAGGCGGCCGCATTGGCCACCGGCCTGCCGCTCTATCGCTATGTGGGCGGCGCGAACGCCCGCATCCTGCCCACGCCCATGATGAACATCATCAATGGCGGCGCCCATGCCGACAATCCGGTGGATTTTCAGGAATTCATGATCATGCCTACCGGCTTTGACAGCTTTTCAGAAGCGCTGCGCGGCGGGGCGGAAATCTTCCACGCCCTGAAAAAGCAGCTCAAGGCCGACGGTCACAACACCAATGTGGGCGATGAGGGCGGTTTCGCACCGAACCTGAAAAGCGCCGAGCACTGCCTGGACGTCATCATGAAGGCGGTGGAGGCCGCCGGCTACAAGCCGGGCGAGAACGTCATGCTAGCCCTGGACGTGGCGTCCACCGAATTCTTCAAGGACGGCAAGTATGTCATGGACGGGGCGGGCCGCACCGAGGACAGCGAAGCCTTCGCCGCGTATCTCGCCAGGCTGGTGGGCGACTATCCCATCATCTCCATCGAGGACGGCATGGCCGAGGACGACTGGGAGGGCTGGCGCGTGCTCACTGAAATGCTGGACGGCGAATGCCAGCTGGTGGGCGATGATCTGTTCGTCACCAACCCGGAGCGCCTGTCGCGCGGCATCGCCGAAGGCGCGGCCAATGCGCTGCTGGTCAAGGTCAACCAGATCGGCACGTTGTCGGAGACCCTGGACGCGGTGGAGATGGCCCTGCGCTCCGGCTATGGCGCGGTGATGAGCCACCGGTCCGGCGAGACCGAGGATTCCACCATCGCCGATCTCGCCGTCGCCACCAATTGCGGACAGATCAAGACCGGCTCGCTGGCGCGCTCTGACCGCACGGCGAAGTACAACCAGCTCCTGCGCATCGAGGCCGAGCTGGGCTCCACGGCCGTCTACGCCGGCGGCGGCTCCATCGCAGCGGGGTAGGCGCCCCCGCAGCGAGCGGGGCTCGTCCCCGCGCAGCGAGGAGGGAGACAACATCCGGCGGCGCAGSCCGCCGCAAGCGCGACCGCGCGCCCGCAGCGAGCGGGGCTCGTCCCCGCGCAGCGAGGAGGGAGACAACATCCGGCGGCGCAGCCCGCCGCAAGCGCGACCGCGCGCCCGCAGCGAGCGGGGCTCGTCCCCGCGCAGCGAGGAGGGAGACAACATCCGGCGGCGCAGCCCGCCGCAAGCGCGACCGCGCGCCCGCAGCGAGCGGGGCTCGTCCCCGCGCAGCGAGGAGGGAGACAACATCCGGCGGCGCAGCCCGCCGCAAGCGCGACCGCGCGCCCGCAGCGAGCGGGGCTCGTCCCCGCGCAGCGAGGAGGGAGACAAAGTCCTCCGGACTCGATTCGGCCTAACGCTTCTTTTACGTTGATCGATCTAGGCTCTGCTCGAATGATCCGCAAAAGGCGGACGGTGGATGGAGGCGGGCATGAACGCGCTGAAGCGGTTCATCCCCATATTGGCGCTCATGGGGGCGATCGCGTATCTGGGCTTTCACGCCTGGACCGGTGATCAGGGCGTGCGTAGCCAGATCGTGACGCTGGACCGCATCGAAAAGGCCGAGACCGAGCTTGCTGAAGCGCGCGCTCTCAGGGTCGGCCTGGAGGACCGGGTGGCGCGCCTGTCCGAGGGCGGGTCGAAGGCTGGTGTTGATGTGGATTACCTGGAAGAGCGGGTCCGCGACGAGCTGCGCTTCGCCCATCCCCATGAAATCGTTGTGGACATCGCCCGTACGCCGTCGCGCTGATCCTGCGATACTTCGCACGCGCAGCAATCCACGCCTCTTGCCGGGTGAGCCAACTCCCTGTTAAACGCTGATGAAAGCGTAAACAGGGAGCGCGGGCAATGACTTGTTCGCGTATGAACTAAATGGCGACGCGCAAGTCCTCCACGTCCTCCGACCCTTCATCCTCGAGCTCCAGCTCGAAGGCCAAGCTCAAGGTGAGCCAGGACCAGCTCATGACCTGGTACAAGGACATGCTGCTGATCCGCCGCTTCGAGGAAAAGGCCGGCCAGCTCTACGGCATGGGCCTCATCGCCGGCTTCTGCCACCTCTATATCGGCCAAGAGGCCGTGGTGGTGGGCGTTCAGGGCGCGCTTGAAGAGGGCGATCAGGTCGTCACCGGCTACCGCGACCACGGCCATATGCTGGCCACCGGCATGGATCCGAACGGGGTCATGGCCGAGCTGACGGGCCGCGAAGGCGGGTATTCCAGAGGCAAGGGCGGGAGCATGCACATGTTCTCGCGCGAGAAGCAGTTCTTTGGCGGCCACGGCATCGTCGGCGCCCAGGTCCCCATCGGCGCCGGGCTCGCCTTCGCCAACAAGTACAAGGAGAACGGCAAGATCTCCGCGACCTATTTCGGCGACGGCGCGGCCAATCAGGGCCAGGTCTATGAAGCCTTCAACATGGCCAAGCTCTGGGATCTGCCGGTCCTGTTCATCATCGAGAACAACCAGTACGCCATGGGCACCAGCGTGAAGCGCTCCAGCGCCGAGACCCATCTGCACAAGCGCGGCGCAAGCTTCGGTATTCCCGGCCGGGAAGTGGACGGCATGGACGTGACCGCCGTCTACGACGCCGCGAAGGAAGCCGCCGAGCATGCGCGCACCGGCAAGGGGCCGTTCATCCTGGAGATGAAGACCTACCGCTATCGCGGCCATTCCATGTCCGACCCGGCCAAATACCGCACCCGCGACGAGGTCAACGAGTTCCGCGACACCAAGGACCCGATCGACCTGGCCCGCAAGATGATCCTGGATCAGGGCTGGGCGAAGGAGGACGCGCTGAAAGAACTCGACAAGGAGGTCAAGGCGCTGGTCAACACGTCCGCCGATTTCGCCAGGGAGAGCCCGGAGCCAGATCCGTCCGAGCTCTACACCGATGTTCTGATCGAGGGTTAAGTGATGTTGATCGACGCGAGCCTTTTGAGCCTTTCAATCGTGATTTTCATCGTGATGATCGCCGTCCAGGCGGTCTTTTCCAATATCGAGCATCCGCCCAAGGTGATGCTCGGCGCGCGCGACGGCCTGACCGATTCCAGGGTGATGACGCAGCGCGCCAAGCGCGCCACTCACAACATGATCGAGGCGTTGCTGATCCACGTGCCGCTGGTGCTGCTGGTCCTGGTCCTGGACCGCACCAATGACATGACCGCGCTGGGCGGCTGGTTGTTCGTCGCCGGACGCGCCGCCTACGCGCCGCTTTACTGGCTCGGCGTTCCGGTGCTGCGCACCTTCGCCTGGCTCGCCGGAATCGTGGGCAGCGTCATCATCCTTCTGCAAGTTCTCCCGTTTTCCGGAGCCGCCTGATGCCCATTGAAGTGCTGATGCCCGCCCTGTCCCCCACCATGGAGGAGGGCACGCTGGCCAAGTGGACGGTGAAGCCGGGCGACCGGGTGTCGTCGGGCGACATCATCGCCGAGATCGAGACCGACAAGGCCACGATGGAAGTCGAAGCCGTGGAGGAGGGCGTGATCGGCAAGCTCCTGGTGGAGGAGGGCGCTGAAGGCGTGAAGGTGAACGCGCCCATCGCGCTGCTTTTGGAAGACGGCGAAGAGGAAAGCGCGCTGGACGGCTATGAGCCCGGCGGCGGCGCGGAAGCCCCCAAGGGCGGAGACGATAAGGCCAAGGACTCCAAGCCCGCCGACAAGGCCGACACCAAAGAGGAGGCGCCCAAGGCGTCGTCTTCGCAAAAGAGCCGGGGCGGCGACCAGCCCACCGAGCCGCAAAAGCCCCAGCACGCGCGCCCGCAAGCCTCCGACCCCGAGCTGCCGGCCGGAACCAAGATGGTGCAGATCACCCTGCGCGACGCCCTGCGTGACGCCATGGCCGAGGAGATGCGCCGCGATGATCGCGTCTTCGTCATGGGCGAGGAGGTCGCCGAGTATCAGGGCGCCTACAAGGTGACGCGTGAATTGCTGCAGGAGTTCGGCGCCCGGCGCGTGGTGGACACCCCGATCACCGAGCACGGCTTTGCGGGCCTTGGCGTCGGCGCGGCGTTCGGCGGTCTGCGCCCCGTCGTGGAATTCATGACCTTCAATTTCGCCATGCAGGCCATCGATCAGATCATCAATTCGGCGGCCAAGACGCTTTACATGTCCGGCGGGCAGATGGGGTGCCCCATCGTGTTCCGCGGCCCCAACGGCGCGGCGAGCCGGGTAGGCGCCCAGCACAGCCAGGATTATTCCAGCTGGTACGCCCATGTGCCGGGCCTGAAAGTGATCGCGCCCTATGACGCGGCCGACGCCAAGGGGCTTTTGAAGGCCGCGATCCGCGATCCCAACCCGGTGATCTTCCTGGAGCATGAGCTGATTTACGGGGAGACCTTCGACATCCCCGACCATGATGACTGGGTGCTTCCCATCGGCAAGGCGAAGATCCGCCGCGAGGGCTCCGACGTCACCATCACCGCCCATTCGCGCATGGTGGGCTTTGCGCTGCAGGCGGCCGAAGCGCTCAGCCAGGACGGCATCGAGGCCGAGGTGATCGACCTTCGCACCCTGCGCCCGCTGGACACCGCGACGATCATCAAGTCGGTGAAGAAGACCAACCGCATCGTCTGCGCCGAAGAAGGCTGGGGCCAGCACGGCGTGGGCGCGGAGATCGCCGCGGTCGTGGTCGCCGAAGCGTTCGATTATCTGGACGCTCCGCCCGCCCGCGTGCACCAGAAAGACGTGCCGCTGCCCTATGCGGCCAATCTGGAAAAGCTGTCCCTGCCCGGCGTCGAGGACATCATCCAGGCGGCGAAAAAAGCTTGTTACGCGGAGTAGGGTGATGAACGACCAGGACCCCGCAGACGACGCCGCCGACGACACGCCGGACGAGTTTCCCGACGGCGCCTATCCCTTCTTCGTGGCTTTTCGCACAAGGGACGGCGAGATCGGCGTGCAGCTGGATATCGAGGCGCTGGAAGCGCCGTCGCACGCAGGGGTTCTGCTGGCCGATTTTGCGCGCCATTTCGCCATGGCGTTCGCGCAGACCGGCAAGGCGTCGAGCCCCGACGCCGCCCTTGATGAGATGCTGGACCTCATGGAGGACGAGCTGGAAAATCCCACCGACACGCCCCGCGGCGGGATTTCGAATTGAGGAAGCGGTGATGGACGAGGCGAAAATCCTGGAATTGCTCACCGACAACACGGCCAACGTGCTGGGCCTGTTGTCGATCTATTTCACGGTCGTCTCCGCCTATATCGCGGCGCTATACTATTTCCTGCGCCGGTCGCCGCTGGTGATGAAGGCGGCGGCGATGATCATGCTCACCGGCGCATTCCTGTTTCTCGGGTTCGCGGCTCTGGGGATTGAGCGCATGCTGTCAGGTCTGTTCTTCGCCATGGCGGCGCTGCCGCCCGAGGCGCGCGACGCCCTGGCGCCGAACCATACCGGGCTGTTTTCGTCCGGCGCGGAAGTCCTGCTGGCGAACGCCTACGCCTTTGGTGTCTGGCTTGGCTGGATCATGGCCGCGCTGGTCTATGGGACCCTGGTCTATCTCACCTTCCTGCACAGCTGGGCCGGGAGGGAAGACTCGTGACTGAAGCCGATGTCATCGAACAGATGGTGGAGTACCAGAACATCCTGCTTCTGGGCGTCTCCGTCTTTTTCACCGTCATCTCCGCCTATGTGGTGGCGGTGTGGGCGTTCCTGCGCCATGCCGGATTCGGCTTGCGCGCATTTTCGTTTTTCTTCCTGACGCTGGTCGTCGCCTTTCTGGTGCGCGTGGCTTACGGCAGCCAGCAAATCTTTGACGGGTTTGTCGCCACTCTGATTGAAATCGACGCCGCGGTCGGCCTGTCGCCCACCGGCGACGCAGCGCTGAACAATGCGCTGTCCGGCCTCGACGAGGTGATCCAGCAATCAATGTTCTTTGCTGTGATCATCGTTTATATCGCCCTGTTTTTTCTCACCTTCTTTGCGCGTTCAACGCTGAAGAACGTATAGTTTCCGGTTCGGAGCGCATCCATGCCCATCGAAGTCCTGATGCCCGCCCTGTCGCCCACCATGGAGGAGGGGACGCTCTCAAGCTGGCTTGTGAAAGAGGGCGACACGGTGAAATCCGGCGACGTCATCGCCGAGATCGAGACCGACAAGGCCACCATGGAGGTGGAGGCGGTCGACGAAGGCGTCATGGGCAAGATCCTGGTCGCCGCCGGCACTGAAGGCGTTGCGGTGAACAAGCCGATCGCTCTGCTTCTGGAAGACGGCGAAGAGAAGGGCGCGCTGGACGGCTACGAGCCGGAAGGGGCGGGCGCCGCGAAGCCTGAGGACGCAAACGCTGAAGCCCCGGAGCCGCCGAAGACGGAATCCGGAGCCTCGCGCCAGGCTCGCGACGAGGTCCCGGATCGCAGCTCCGCTGAGTCCGGCGATTCAGACAAGCAAGGAAAGAGCGAAGCCGGCAAAGCGCCGCCCGCGCCGGATGACGAGAGCGGTAACCGCATCAAGGCGAGCCCGCTGGCGCGCCGGCTGGCCGCCGAAGCCGGGATCGAGCTGGCCGATATCGACGGGTCGGGACCCCATGGGCGCATCGTGAAGCGCGATGTTGAGGCGGCCAGCGAAAACGGCGCCTCAAAGCCCGAAAAGCAGCCTGAACAGGCCGGCGCCGGGGTGTCGCCCAGCGCCATGCCCGCTGAAGAGGCGCCAAAGCCCAAGGTGGACGAGCACGAGCCGCTGGCGCGCTACGGCATCGCGTCGGAGCGCTATGAGATCAAGAAGGCCGACGGGATACAGAAGATCTCCGCCAAACGCCTAACCGAATCCTTCCGCGACGTGCCGCACTTCCCGCTCAATGTGGACTGCCGACTCGACGCGCTTTTGAAATTCCGCAAGCAGGTCAACGACAAGGCGCCCGACGGCGTGAAGGTCTCGGTCAATGACATCTTGATCAAGGCGTCGGGCCTGGCGCTGAAACGCGTGCCCGAAGCCAACGCCAGCTGGATTGAGGACGGGCGCGTGGCGTTGCACAAGCACGCCGACGTGTCGGTGGCGGTGGCCATTGAAGGCGGGCTGATCACCCCGATCATCGCCGACGCCGACCAGAAGGGCCTGGCGCGGATTTCCGCCGAGATGAAGGATCTCGCCGCCCGTGCGCGCGACCGCAAACTGAAACCTGAGGAATACCAGGGCGGTACGTTCTCGCTGTCCAATCTGGGCATGTTCGGGATCAAGTCGTTCAGCTCCATCCTCAACCCGCCCCAGGGGATGATCCTGAGCGTGGGTGCGGGCGAGGAGCGCCCGGTGATCACCGACGGCGCGCTGGCCAAAGCCACCGTCATGACCGTCACGCTCACCTGTGATCACCGCGTCGTCGACGGCGCCGCCGGCGCCCGCTGGATCGCCGCGTTCAAGGGCTTCATCGAAGACCCGATGACGATGCTGATGTAGGGGGTGTGCGCTCTTCGGTAAGATAGAGTAGGATAAAGTCGGATAGATGGAGTCCGGGCATGTCCATGATCAAGAAGAGCATCACAGTCACCGGCCAGCAGGCCGAATGGATCGAGAGCCAGATCAGCAGCGGCCATTATGGCAGCGACAGCGAGGTGATCCGCGAGGCGCTGCGCGAGAAGCAGCTGCGAACCGCCGAGCTGGATGCCTTGCGCGCCCGGTTGCAGGACGCCGAACGCAACGGGCTTTCATCGCGCAGTCCATCTGAAATCCGTGAGGCGGTCCTCAAAGACTTGAAAGCCGATGGCGCGCTATAGGCTCGCTCTCAGCGCTGTAGCCGACGCCGATCTTGCTGACATTTACCGCGAAGGGGTCCGGCAATGGGGCTTGCCTCAGGCCGACAGGTATTACTCAGCCCTAGGCGAGCATTTCGAGCGGCTGTGTGAAAACCCCTACCTCTATCGCGCCGTGGATGATCTCAGGCCGGGCTACAGAAGAAGCGTCTGCGGGCGTCACGCCATTTATTTCCGCATCGAAGCCGAGACCATTGTCGTAATGACGGTGATCAAACACCAAAATCTCAGCGATCGCCTTGATTAGCAGGGCGGTCCCATGCGTTCAGCGAGGCCGCCGGTGACAGCGCCCAAAGTCGTTAACCTTGCCGCCGCCCATGCGCGTTTTTCAGAGCCCTGGTCGCCGCGGCGCATTGCGCGCGTGGACGATTACGAGGTGAAGCTGGCCAAGGGCGAGGGCGAATTCGCCTGGCACGCCCACCAGAACGAAGACGAGCTGTTCTACGTCACCGCCGGCGTGCTTCGCATCGAGATCGAGGGCGAGGACCCGATCCGGCTTTGCGCCGGTGATCTGACCGTCATTCCCAAGGGCGTGCGCCATCGCCCGGTGGTGGAGGAGGGGCCGGTGAGCCTGCTTCTGATCGAGAAGGCCGGCGTGGTGAACACCGGCGATGCTGAAGCCGGCGACCTGACCCAGGCGTTGGTGGACCTCGACTAGGCGCTGGTCTTCGCGCAGTCCCATCGGCTCTTTTCGGAACTCAGCTCGGGTACGCGCGTTGAATTTTTAACGGCTGATGTCGGGAGGAAAAGGGTCCATGGGGCTACGCAAGAGTTTGATTTCCAAGCCTATGATGGGCTGGTTTCGCGGGCTTCTGCCCAAAATGTCCGACACCGAGGCGCAGGCCATCGAGGCCGGGACAGTCTGGTGGGACGCCGAGATCGTGTCCGGAAAGCCGGACTGGGATTATCTGCGCGGTCTGAAAGTCGGCGAGCTCACCAAGGCCGAGCGCGACTTTATCGAGGGGCCCACACGCAAGCTGTGCTCCATGCTGAACGACTGGCAGATTGAGCATGAGCTCAACGATCTGCCCCAGGACGTCTGGGATTACCTGATCAGCGAAGGCTTCTTCGCGATGATCATCCCCGAAAACTATGGCGGCAAAGGCTTTTCCGCCTACGCCCATTCTGAAGTCGTGCGCATGATCGCCACGCGCTCCATCAGCGCGGCGGTGACCGTGATGGTGCCCAACTCGCTCGGCCCGGGCGAGCTGCTGCTTTTGTACGGCACCGAGGATCAAAAGAATTACTACCTGCCCCGGCTTTCCAGCGGCGAGGATATTCCCTGCTTTGCGCTGACCGGCGTGGAGGCCGGCTCCGACGCGTCGGCGATGACCGATTACGGCGTTATCGTTGAAAAGGAGATCGACGGCGAGAAACAGCTGGGCATCTCCATCACCTGCAACAAGCGCTACATCACGCTGGCGCCCATCGCGACGCTGGCCGGTCTCGCCGTGCGCCTGCAGGACCCGGACGGGCTTTTGGGGCACACCGAGGATCTGGGGATCACCGTGCTTCTGGTCCCCACCGATACGCCGGGCCTGGACACCGGCCGGCGCCACTACCCCGCCGGCATCGCCTTCCAGAACGGGCCGGTGCGGGGCAAGGACGTGTTCGTGCCCATCGACCAGATTCTGGGCGGCAAGGAGCAGATCGGCCAGGGCTGGAAAATGCTCATGGGCGCGCTGGCGGCCGGGCGCGGCATTTCGCTGCCCTCGCTCAGCGCAGCCGGCGCCGCCGTGGCGGCGCGCTCAGCCGGCGGCTATGCGCGCATTCGCGAGCAGTTCGGCATGCCGGTGGGCGCATTTGAGGGTGTGCGCGAAAAGCTCGCCCCCATCGTGGCCACCGCCTACACGCTGGACGGCGCGCGGCTTCTGACCTGCGCCGGGATCGACGCCGGCGAGAAGCCGGCCGTGGTCTCGGCCATCATGAAATATCACGCCACCGAGCGCCTTCGCACCGCGATCAACGACGCCATGGACATTTTCGGCGGCAAGACGATCTGCGAGGGTCCGCGAGACCATCTGGCCACCGCCTACAAGGCTTTGCCCGTTGCGATCACGGTGGAGGGCGCCAACATCCTCACCCGATCGCTGATCATTTTCGGCCAGGGCGCCATTCGCTGCCACCCCTATCTGCTGACCGAGATGGAGGCGGTGCAAAACGAGGACGAGAGCGAAGGGCTGGACGCCTTCGACACCGCGCTGTTCAAGCATATCGGCTGGCAGCTCAGAAGTATCGGCCGGTCCTTCTGGCACACGCTCACCGGCGCCCGCTTCGCCCATGCGCCCGATGGCGCAGGCGACCTGAAGCGCCATTACCAGCAGCTCTCGCGCGCCAGCGCGCAGCTGGCCGTTGCCACCGAGTTGTCGCTGGCCACCCTGGGCGGCGCGCTGAAGAAGAAGGAGAGCCTGTCGGCGCGCCTCGGCGACATGATGGCGGAGATCTATCTGTTGTCCGGCGCCCTGAAGCGGTTCGAGCATGATGGCCGGCCGGCCGAGGACCGGGTGATCCTGGACTATGTCTTCGAGGACGGGCTGCATCGCTTCCAGGATCGCCTGAAGGCCGTTCAGCGTCACTTCCCGAACCCGGTCTGGCGCGTGGTGCTGACTTTAATCACCAGCCCTGTGGGCCTGCACCGTGAACCACCCCATGACAGCCTGATGAACGCCGTCGCCGAGATCATCCAGAAGCCCGGCGAGACCCGCGAGCGGGTCGGCGCGAACGTCTATCTGGGCTCCAACGGCGACACCATGGCGTTGATCGAGAAGGCGCTTCACGCGGTGATCCGCCGGGACACGCTCATGAAGCCTGTGAAGAAACAGAAGCTCAGCCTGGAGGAGGCCGTGAAATGCGGCGTCATCAGCCGGGCCGAACGCGACGAGATCGAGCAAACCGATGCGCTGGTGCGTGAGGTGCTCGTGGTCGACGATTTTGATCCATCCGAGTTGAAGGGAGCCACGCTATCGCCAAGCGCCCGCAAGGACGATTCCGCCGCCGCGTAGCCGTACTGGACGGCGTGCGAACCCCCTTCATCAAGGCCCGCGGAGAGCCCGGCCCGTTTTCGCCGGTCGATCTGGCCGTGGCCGCCGGCCAGGAGTTGGCCCTGCGCCAAGGCGCCGCCATGGACGCGGTCGAGGAGGTGATCCTGGGCTGCGGCGCGCCCAGCTCCGAAGCGCCCAACACCGCGCGCGTCGCCGCGTTGCGCATGGGGCTCGGCGAGGATGTCCCCGCCTATTCGGTGCAGAGAAACTGCGGCTCGGGCATGCAGTCGCTGGACAATGCGGTCCAGCAGATCGCCTCAGGCCGCAACGAGGTGATGCTCGCCGGCGGAACCGACGCGCTCAGCCATGCGCCGCTGGAGCTGTCTGAAGACACCGCCGCCTGGCTTGGCCGGCTGCGCAAAGCCAAGGGCGCCGGCGAGCGCCTTTCGGTGGCCGCCGAGTTTCGCCCGGCCATGGCCCAGCCGGTGGTGAGCCTTGAAAAGGGTCTCACGGACGACGTGGTGAAGCTCGGCATGGGCGAAACGGCTGAAGTCATCGCCCATGAGTGGGGGATCACCCGCGAAGACGCCGACGCCTACGCGGCGCAGAGCCATCATCGGCTCGCCCGCGCCCAGCGAAAGGGCTGGCTGGATCAGGAGCTGCGGCCGGTGTTTTCGCGCGACGGCGAGGTCTTCGACCATGATGACGGCGTGCGCCCCGACACCGATGTGGATCAGCTCGCAAAGCTGTCGCCTGCGTTTGAAAAACCCCACGGCCAGGTGACTCCGGGCAATTCCAGCCAGGTCACTGACGGCGCCTGCTGGACGCTTCTGGGCAGCGAGGACGCGGTGAGAAAGCTGGGCGTCGAGCCGCTCGGCTTTATCGAAGACGTGGAATGGGCGGCGCTGGATCCCGCGCGCATGGGCCTTGGACCCGTCCTGTCAGCGACGCCGATCCTGACACGCAATCAGCTCACCCTGGATGATCTTTCGATCTGGGAGATCAACGAGGCCTTCGCCGCTCAGGTCCTGGCCTGCCTTGCAGCCTGGGAGGATGATAAATTCTGCCGCGAGCGCCTTGGCCTTGAGGCGGCGCTGGGCCGGATTGATCCGGACAGGCTGAATGTGGACGGCGGCGCGGTGGCGCTCGGCCACCCAGTTGGCGCCAGCGGAACCCGAATTGCGCTGCACGCCCTGTACGCGCTGAACCGCACAGGCGGAAAGCACGCCATCGCCACCGAATGCATTGGCGGTTGAGCTTGACCCCGTTTTCGGGCCACGGGGAGTTGGAAGATCCCCGTGTNTGAGCTTGACCCCGTTTTCGGGCCACGGGGAGTTGGAAGATCCCCGTGTCATGGCGCCAGGGCGGGCTGCGTGAGCCCTGACGCTTTTCGTGCCTCCGCAGGCGTTCGGTAGCCGATGGCGCTGTGCGGACGCTCGGTGTTGTAGTCTCTACGCCATCGCTCGCATTTTCCGCGGGCGTCGGCAAGATTCATGAACCAGTGGGCATTAAGGCATTCCGCGCGAAACTTGCCGTTCAGGCTCTCGATGAACGCGTTATCCGTAGGCTTGCCGGGCCGGGAGAAGTCGAGCTCCACCCCATTCGCATAAGCCCATAGATCCAGATCGCGCGAGATGAACTCGGGACCCTGATCGACGCGGATGGACTTGGGATGCCCGTGGCTGGCGCAGATGCGCTCGAGCACGCCGACGACGTCCGCGCCGGTGAACCGCTCGCGAGGTTCGATCGCCGGGACATACCGGGTATACGCATCGATCACGGTGAGGATCCGCAGCCGGCGGCCGTCGTAGAGTTGGTCATGAACGAAGTCCATCGCCCAGACCTCGTTGGCCGTCACCGGATCCGATCGCCCCTCTCGGAGCTTCGCCTTCACCTTCCGCTTCGGCGTCTTATTCCTCAGCTGCAGTCCCATCTCGCGATAAAGGCGATAGACCCGCTTGGCGTTCACCGCCCAGCCTTCCCGCTGAAGCAGGACGTGGATACGCCGGTAGCCGTAGCGAACCCGGGTCTCAGCGATCTCCCGGATGCGCTGGCGAAGCTCTTCCTGGGAGCCGCGCTGGGACTTGTACTGGTAGGTCGAACGATCGGCCCTGAGAACCTGGCAGGCGCGTCGAACGCTGACCCGCCAGGCCGCACGCAGATGATCCACCAGCTCTCGCCGGCGCGCGGGCCTCAGAGCTTTCGGCGCAGAACATCCTGAAGCATCTCCTTGTCCAGCGAGAGATCCGCCACGATCCGCTTCAGGCGACCGTTCTCTTCCTCAAGCTGCTTCAAGCGCTTCATCTCCGACGGCATCAGACCGCCATACTTCTTTTTCCAGTTGTAGAAAGTGGCTTGGCTGATCCCCGCTTTGCGGCAGACCTCTTCCACACGCGTGCCTTCTTCGGCTTGGCGCAGAATGAACGCGATCTGCGCCTCAGTGAATTTTGACCGTTTCATCGGCCTTCTCCTCGTACCAGCAGCCCAAGCCGCTAAACGAGAATTTTCCACTTTTCCGTGGCCGAGAAAACGGGAAGCAGGTCAGCGGCGGCCAGGGCGGCGCCATGCTTCTCAGTGCAAATTAAGAGATTTGTCATGAGCGATGTTTTTACGACCGAATTGGATTCAGATGGCGTGTGCTGGGCGGCCATGGACATGCCCGGCCGCTCCGCCAATTTGCTGGACGACACGGTGCTGCGCGATTTCGAGCGTCTGATCGAAAGCCTTGAAGCCGACACGCCGAAAGGTCTGATCCTCTACTCCACCAAGGAGGCCGGCTTCATGGCCGGCGCCGATGTGGAGATGTTCGACGCCATGAGCGCTGATGAGATCCGCGCCATGATCGAGCATGGCAAGGATTTGCTGGAACGCCTTGAAGACCTGACATGCCCCACCGTCGCAATGGTGCACGGCCATTGCCTGGGCGGCGGGCTGGAGCTGGCGCTGGCGTGCGACCACCGCGTGGCGCGCGATGATGCGCAGCTGGGCTTGCCGGAGGTGAAGCTGGGTCTGGTTCCAGGCCTTGGCGGAACCTATCGCCTTCCCTCGCTGGTGGGGTCGGTGAACGGGATGAGCCTGATCATCGCCGGTAAAATCCTCGACGCCGGCAAGGCCGAGGCCATGGGGCTTGTGAACGAGGCGGTTCCGCAGCGCCATCTGCGCAAGGCGGCGAAAGCGCGCCTTGGCCAGACCCGCGAAAAACCCCATGGGCTGGAGGCGTTGAAGCGCGACGCCCTCGACACCCGCCCGGCGCGGGGTTTCGCCGCCGGGCAGATGCGCAAGAAGACCCGCGAAAAAATCCGCGAGGACCATTATCCGGCGCCGTTCCGGCTCATCGACATCTTCGAGGAGCACGGGCTTTCCCACGACCTTATGGACGCGGAGACCGAGCTCTTCGCCGAGCTGTCCGGCTCCATCGCCTCGCGCAATCTTCGCCGGGTCTTCCTGTTGCAGGAGGGCAGGAAGCGCGACGCGCGCCTTGCTGCCGACGCGCTGGAGATCCGCCGCGTGCACGTCATCGGCGCCGGCTCCATGGGCGGCGACATCGGCGCCTGGGCGGCGCTGAAGGGCTTTGAGGTGACAGTCACCGATGTGCGGCTTCAACCCATCGCCGATGCGGTGAAAAGCGCGAACGATCTGTTTGACGAAAAGCCGGCGAAAAATCGTGGGAATCTTCGTCCTCCACGCAATCGGTTCATCCCCGACCCGAGCGGGCACGGGGTGGAGCAGGCCGATCTGATCATCGAGGCGGCGCCGGAAAAGCTGGATCTGAAGGAACAGCTTTTCGAGGAGATTGAGCCGCGCATGAAGCCGGACGCGATCATCGCCACCAATACAAGCTCACTGCGCTTGAAGGCCATGGCCTCCCCCCTGAAGAAGCCGGGCCGCCTCGTGGGGCTCCACTTCTTCAATCCGGTCTCCAAAATGCCGCTGGTCGAGCTGGTCCGCCACGGCCGCTCATCCAAGCGCGCCGTGACCCAGGGCGCGGCTTTCGCAGAAGCTCTCGACAAGCTTCCAGTGACCGCGAAGGACGCCGCCGGCTTCATCGTGAACCGGGCGCTGACGCCCTATCTGCTCGAAGCCGCGCGCCTGATGGAGGAGAGTGTGAAGCCCGAACTCATCGACGCGGCGGCGGAAAAGTTCGGCATGGCGCAGGGCCCTGTCGAGGTAGCAGACCATGTGGGCCTGGATATCGCCCTTGGTGTGGCCGAACACCTTAAAGCTGATTTTCCCAAGGAAATCGGTGATATACCCGGTAATGTGAAACAGACGCTGGAAAAGCGCGGCACCGGGGTGAAGGATGGCTGCGGCTTTTATGAGTATGAGGACGGCGAGGCGCGCAAATCGCGGGTCTCCGACGATGACATGAGCGATGAGCGCCTCGATCCGATCTGCGACCGGCTCATCCTGCCCCTCATGAATGTGTGCGCTCAGCTGCTCCACGAAGGCGTGGCGCAGGAGGAAGACGATGTGGATGCGGCGCTGATCTTCGGGGCCGGATTCGCGCCCTTCCGCGGCGGTCCGTTCGGCTATGCCCGCTATCGCGGGATCGACACGGTGGTCGCTGATCTGGAACGCCTGGCGCAAAAGCACGGTGAGCGCTTCGCGCCGAGCGATGGATGGTCCATTCTCCAGCCATGAAAGAGACATCGTCGAGCAATTGCGAGGCGCGCGCAGACCGGATCGTTCAAGAGACGATCGCGCGGGTGGGGCGAACGCTTGTGCTCGGCCTGCCGTTGGCGCTGGGTAAGGCGAACCATCTGGCCAACGCCTTCTACCGCGCCGCAAAGGCCGACCCTGCGCTTGATCTGACGATTTACACCGCGCTGAGCCTGGATCCGCCCCGGGCGCCGAACGCGCTGGCGGCGCGCCTGCTCGATCCCATCGCGCAGCGGCTCTACGCCGGCTATCCGCGCCTGGATTACGTCGTGGATCGGGCCAAGGACGCATTGCCGGCGAATGTCCAGGTGAAGGAGTTCTTCCTGTCTCCTGGCGGGCTAATCTCCAACGCCCACGCCCAGGCCAATTATGTCAGCGCCAACTACACCCATGCCGGCCAGGCAATCTTCGACAGCGGGCTCAATGTGGTTGCGCAGATGGTGGCGCCTGATCCCGGCGGCGCGCACCAGTATTCGCTGTCCTGCAATCCCGATCTCTCGCTGGACCTGTTTGAACGGCTGAAACAGCGCGGCGAGGCCGGGACGCCCACCGCGATCCTGGCGGAGGTCAATCCGCAGCTGCCCTGGTTCGGCCATGACGCCGTGGTTCCAGCGGAAACGTTTGACGCGGTTCTGGAAACGGGCGGCTATACGCTGTTTCCCGTGCCGTCGGAGAAGGTGGGCCTCGCAGAGCACGCCATCGCCCTTCATGCGGCGGGGCTGGTGCGCGATGGCGGCACGCTGCAGATCGGCATCGGGGCGCTTGGCGACGGCCTCGCCCATGCGGTGAGCCTGCGTCACGAGCAGGCGGGGCGCTTCGCCTCGGCGCTGGACGCGCTGGCGGGACCGGATGTGGATCCGGCGATCGGCGGGCGCGGCGCGTTTGAAGAGGGGCTTTAC
The DNA here is from genome assembly GCF_053756655.1 of Apolloniradiicaulis salifontis. Taxonomy (NCBI): domain Bacteria; kingdom Pseudomonadati; phylum Pseudomonadota; class Alphaproteobacteria; order Maricaulales; family Maricaulaceae; genus Apolloniradiicaulis; species Apolloniradiicaulis salifontis. The sequence continues at coordinate 1,769,589 of NZ_CM132387.1, read as the reverse complement.
GGCTGCTCGGAAATGGTCACCGAGGGCCTGATCAATCTTCTCGAACACGGTGTTCTGACGCGCGCCGTCTATGACGATCTGGGCGTCCAGACCGCCGCGAACGAAGGGCGCCCGCCCCAGGACGCAGACACGCCTGCGATCCAGCTTCATGGCGGCTTCTATCTGGGATCAACAAGACTTTACAGGGCGCTGCGTAATCTTCCTGATAATCTGCGTGACGCCATCTCCATGACCCGGATCGGGCGCATCAATCAGCTCTACGGGTCCGAAGCCCTCGACCGGGCCCAGCGCAAGCACGCGCGGTTTTTCAACACCGCCATGATGGTCAACGGGCGCGGCGCCGCGATTTCCGACACGCTCCATGACGGGCGGGTGGTGAGCGGGATTGGCGGGCAGTACAATTTCGTCGCCATGGCCCACGAGCTTGAGGGCGGGCGTTCGGTGATCCTGGTGCGCGCCACGCGCACGTCAGGCGGCGAGACGAAATCCAACATCGTCTGGGAAGGCGGAGAGGTTTCGGTGCCGCGCCATCTGCGCGACATCGTCGTCACCGAGTACGGGGTCGCCGATCTGAAAGGCGCCACCGACCGCGAGGTGGCGGTGCGCCTGGCGCGGATCTGCGACAGCCGGTTTCAGGGCGGGTTTCTCGACGCCGCCAAGGCCGCCGGCAAGGTGGAGGCGGAGTTTCAGCTGGAGGCGGGCTACACCGCCAACACGCCTGAACGCCTCGCCAAAGCGCTGAAGCCTTTGCGTGACGCCGGCGTGTTGCCCGACTATCCGCTGGGCAGCGATCTGACGCCGGTGGAGCGTGATCTCAAGGATGCGCTGGGACTGCTGAAAGGCGCCACCGCCACCGTTCTAGGGCGGGTCTTCACCGTGATCAAGGCGATCCTCACCGGAGAGCCCGACGACGATGTGACTGACGGCCTCATCCGCATGGGGCTCGACACGCCTCAATCCATCGGTGAGCGGATCGAGGCGCGGCTCGTCGCCTACGCCCTGCGCAGCGCCCGCGAAAGCCGTTAAGCGCGATCAGCTCAGCGTGACAGCAGTTCCCGACGCGCTGACCATGAGCATCGAGCCCTGCTCGCCGATCACCTCGTAATCAAGATCGACGCCCACCACCGCGTCGGCGCCCCGGGCGCGGGCTTCGTCCTCCAGCTCCTTCAGCGCGATCTCGCGGGCTTCGCGCAGGGATTTCTCGTAGGAGCCGGAGCGACCGCCGACGATGTCGCGAATCCCCGCGAAAAGATCGCGGAACATGTGGGCGCCCAGAATGGCCTCGCCGGTGACGACGCCGTGATAGGTCGCGATGGTCCGGCCGTCGACGCCGGGGGTGGTGGTGATGATCATGAACGCTCCTTTTTGGTGGTCTTGCAGGCCTGCTCAGCCAAAGCGCTTGGCGAACGCGTCGGTGACGCGCACCAGCCCGTCCACCGTGCCGGGCTCCCCTGCGGCGTGGCCGGCGTCGTGGACGAAATTGAGCTGGCTGCCCGGCCAGGCCTTGTGCAGGGTCCAGGCGGCCTTGGGCGGGGTCACCATGTCATAGCGGCCCTGGACGATGGCGCCGGGAATCTCGGCGAGATGGGCGGTGTCCTCCACCAGGATCCCGTCGCGCCCTAGAAAGCCGGCATTGACGAAATAATGGGTCTCCATGCGCGCCAGGGCGTCGGCCCGGCGTGGTTCGGGACTGACGGTATAAGGGTCGGCGTGCAGGCTTATGAGCGCGCTTTCCCACCGTGCCCATTCCACCGCGTCGGCGCGGCGCTCGGCGGCGTCCTCGACCATGACTCGTTTGTGATAGCTTTTCAGAACATCGTCCTGCTCGCTTCCCGTCAGACGCCCTGCAAAGCGCGCCCAGGCGTCGGGAAACATCCGGTTTGCGCCGTCTCTGTAGAACCAGTCGATCTCCTCGCGCGTGCAGGTGAACACCCCGCGAAGCACCAGGGCGAGCGTGTGCCCCGGGCAGGCGCGCGCATAGGCCAGGGCCAGCGTGGCGCCCCAGCTGCCGCCGAACACCATCCATTTGTCGACGCCGAAATGGGCGCGAAGGGCCTCTATGTCGTCGATAAGATGTGCGGTGGTGTTGTCAGCAATGGAGGCGAAGGGTCGCGAGCGCCCGCATCCGCGCTGATCGAACAGCAAGATCCGGTATTTGCGCGGATCGAAAAACCGCCGCATGGCAGGCGCGGCGCCGCCGCCGGGGCCGCCATGAAGACCGATCACGGGAACACCATCGGGCCGGCCGCATTCCTCATAATAGATCGAGTGACCCTGTCCCACCGGCAGATAGCCGCTGCGGATCGGTTCGATGGGAGGATAAAGACCGAGGCGTCGGGCGTGACGATGGGTGTCCATTGTGTTCAAGACCGAGAGGAAACGGCCCCTTCATGATTTTTCGGTTTGTTTCTACAGACAGTATGCCGTTTTATAGACGGGTCAAAGCGGTGCGGCGAGGGGCGGGCCGCGCGAACAGCGACGCGAGGGAACAAGCGTTGACCATTCTACCGGCGACCGGGCTGAAATCCATGGCGTGCGCTTGCGTGCTGACTGCGTTCACTGTCGCCGGTTGCGCAAGCGGACCCATCGACATGGCGCGCGCGCCGGACTCGCAGGCCAGCATGATCGCCGAGGAAGCCGCCCTGCGTAACGCCGCCGACGGGCTCGCCGCCCATGTGGAGGCGCAGGGCTGGACCCTGACGCCGCCAGCCGGCGAAGCCGCACGATCGTTCCTCGGCCGGCTGATCGGCGGCGAGGGCGAGCCGGCTGAAGCCGGCGACCCGGTCGCCGATTATATCGAGGCCGCAAGCGGGACGCGGGTAACCTCCGATATCTCCGAGCTCGTGAGGGCGACGCTGCAGGTGTCAGGAGACGCCGGCGCTGTCGCTTCGGCGCCGGAGGGGCTGAGCCGCAGCGCCCTGGAGCGTGATATCGCGGCGGCGGAAACCGCGCTTGGCGCAGTGCGCCGGGCGAGGGCTTTCTTCGCCGAAGTGAGCGCACGGACGGGCACGCCGGGCGATGCGCTTTCTGAAAAACTCAGCGAGCTGGTTGAGGCGGAGACCGCGCTGGCCGAAGCCGCGGACGCGCTGGCTGAACGGCGCTGGTCGCGCCGGACGGAGTCGCTGTCCGGATGAGCGACGCCGTTCCGGGCGACGCCCTCGACCCCCAGACGATCAAAGGCTTTTTAGCGCCCGACGAGGGTGAAGCGCTGCACGCTCATGCGCTGCAGGCGGCGGCCGCTGTGCCCGGCCCCTTTGTGGAGATCGGCAGCTGGTGCGGGCGCTCCACGGTGTATCTGGGCCGCGCGGCGCGTCATGCGCAGCGGCTTTTGTTCGCCATTGATCACCATCGCGGCTCCGAGGAGCATCAGCCGGGCGAGGGCTATCACGACCCCGATCTCTTCGACGCAGAGTTTGGGCGGGTGGATACGCTGCCGGAGCTGCGCCGCACGATCGCGCGCGCCGATCTGGAAGACAGCGTCGTGGCTGTGGTGGGCCGCTCGGCCTCCATCGGCGCAAGCTGGGGCGGGCCGGTCTCGTTCGCTTTCATCGACGGCGGCCACGCCATGGACACCGCGCTGGGCGATTATCGCGCCTGGGCCGGGCATGTGGCGCGCGGCGGGCTGATGGCTATCCACGACGTGTTTCCAAACCCCGATGATGGCGGCCGCCCGCCTTACGAGATCTGGAAGCTGGCGGTGGCGTCCGGCCTGTTTCAGCCGGTGGCGCGGGTCAATACGCTCGAGATTCTGCGCCGGGTCTGAGCCAGGCGTCGGGGCGCGCATGGCGCACCAGAAGGTCTGATCCCGGCGCGATCTGATAGAGCGCGTCGGCGGCCAACACCACGGCGGCGGACGTCCAGCCCGGCTGCTCCCTGGGCCAGACCATGCCGAGCTCGAACTGCCAGCCCATCCAGTAGCCTTCACCGCCGCGCGCCAGCGGCGCCAGGTCGGCGATCAGGGTGCGCGCCGCGTCGCGGCGTCCCAGCGTCAGGCAGGCAAGCGCCAGCTCTGCGGTTTCCGCGGTGGTGACCCAGGGCTCTTCGGCGACGCAGCGGCAGCCAAGATCGGCCACCACAAAGCGGTCCCAGTCACGATCCAGGCGTTTCGCCGCCGCCGCGCCGCAGACCGCGCCTGTGAGCACGGGATAGTACCAGTCCATGGCGTAATTGGTTCGATCCTGGCCCTTGCGGTCGAAGCGTTCCGGAGCGTGCTCGAAGGCGCGGGCGATCCCGGCGCGGGCGCGCGCCCAGTGCGGCTTCCGACGTCCCAAGGCGTCGGCGATCCGCAGCCCGGCCTCAAAGCTTTTAAAGAGCGAGGCGTTGCCGGCGCGCAGCGAGTCGACCTCGTCCAGGGGCTGGCCGGGGTCTGGATCGCGCCAGATGATGTCGCCCGCGTCGCACTGGCGCGCCGCGACCCAGTCCAGAGCGCGGTTGATCATGGCTTCGTGCCTGGCGATGAGGCGCGGGGCGTCCAGCGCCAGAGCGGCTCTCAGCAGGGTCACCGCGGCGTATCCGGTGAAATTGGTGTCGCGGGCGGTGACCGGGACGGCCGGCGGGGCGATGCGCTCGCCGGTCTCGTCCATGGGCACGCCGGCGCCAAGCTCGCCTGTCCAGCCGCCGTCTTCCTCCTGGCGCGCGGCGAGGGCGTCGAGCCCGGCCTCAACGGCCCGTTCCCGTCCCGCCACGGCCAGCGCCATGACGCTCTCGCCATGGTTCCAGGGATCCCAGACGCCGGCCTCGATCCAGGGGATCGACCCGTCACGGCGCTGCAGCGCCTCGATCCGGTCAGCGCACGCCGCCACGTCGACGCCAAGGGCGCGCGGGCTCATGAGCGCGCGTCCGTCTTGTCGAAATACAGCGCCACCGACTTGCCCAGAATCGGGTTCAGGGCCGCCTCGGTCCAGCGGGTGAGGCGGGGTTTTTCAAGCAGGTCCCATTCGAGCAGCTTCTTATAGGCGCTCACCATGCGGCTTTCTTCCTGACGCTCCCACTTGGCGCATCGCAGCCACCAATAGGGGCTGTGCAGGGCATGGGCCCAGTGGCGCCTGTAGGCGGAGAAGCCAAAGCCCTCCACCTGACGGCGAAGCCCGGACTCCTTGAAGATTCGTACATGGCCGCCGGGCGTGTTCTGATAGCCTTTCGACAGGCTCCAGCAGAGGGTTTCCGGCCAGTAGCGCGGCACCGAGCAGGCGAACTTGCCGCCGGGCTTCACGATGCGGGTGATCTCGTTGAGCGCGGAATCCACGTCCGGCAGGTGCTCGAGCACTTCTGAACAGATCACCACGTCGAAGCTGTCGTCAGCGAAGGGCAGGCGGTCCGCGTCGCCAACGCACCACACCGCGCTGCGCGGCGGCTCAGCCGGCGGCGGGGGCAGCTGGAAAAACCCGTCCACGGCGCCTTTGAGGTCTTCAAGGTTCAAGTCCAGCATGACCACGTCCAGAGCGCGTTCATGCCAATACAGCGCATGGGAATGCCGGCCGCGGCCGCAGCCGAGATCGAGGACGCGCTGACCGTCTCTCAGATCCAGCGCGTCAAGATCGAGGGTGACCATCATGGGGCGCCAGGTCCTGTCCTGCGGCTGCTCGTGGTTTGCAAGGCGTCACCGTAAAGCCTGATGGCCGCGGCGGCGTGGCGGTCCCAACTGAAGGCGGTCAGGGCGCGCGCCGCGCTCTTTTTGCTCATCTGCGCCTGCAGGTCGCGGTCGCCCAGCACCCGCTCCAGCGCGCCGGCGAGCGCCACGGCGTCCTCCACCGGCGTGACGATACCCGCATCGCCGGCGACTTCGGGAAGCGCGCCGCCGGAGGAGACAATGACCGGCGCGCCGCAGGCCATGGCCTCGGCGGCCGGCAGGCCGAAGCCCTCAAAGCGCGAGGCGGAGACGAAAACGCTGGCCCGCCGGTAGAGATCGCGCAGCGCCTCGCCGGATATGCCGGAGACGAAGCGCACCTGATCCATCAGGCCTTCACGCTCCAGTGCGCGTTTCGACGGCCCCTCGCGCAGCTTTCCCACCACGGTGAGGCGCGGACGCCCGCCTCGGCGTTTGAGCAGGGCCAGCGCGTCGATGAGCACGTCCAGACCCTTCACCGCCACGTCCGCGCTGGCCAGGGTGACGATGTGGTCTTGGTCGCGCGGCATGGACGCGTCGGCGCTGAACTGGTCGTGGTCGATGCCGTTGAGCGCCACGGTGATGCGCCGCGGATCGATGCCGCAGATCGCCGAATACTGGTCTCGCGCCGCCTCGCTCACCGCCAGGAAGCGCGGCAGCCGGCGCCCGGCCCGGCCTTGCGTCTCCACAAACGAGTGCCAGCGCCTCTGCAGCGCCCGGCGCCACCAGGAGCCGGCGCCCGCCACCGCGAAGTCGCGGTCGATGGCGATGGGATGGTGCAGGGTGGTTACGACCGGGACCCTGCTATCTATGCGCGCCATGGCCGGGGCGAGGGTCTGATTGTCGTGAATCACGTCAAAGCGATGGCCCTCGCGCTTGATGAAGCGCTCCAGACGCAGGGCGAAGCTGGTCATCTCCGCGAAGGCGCCGGTGTTGTGGGCGAGCCATTCCGTCATATCGGCTTTTGAGGCCAGAAAGCCCAGCCTGAACGCGAAGAAGGCGTTGGTTTCCTCAAACAGGTCAAGCGACGCTAGTTTTTCAAGCGTGATTCCAGGGTCGAGCTCAGGGTAAGGCGGGCCGGAGACGACCGTGACCTCGCACCCGGCGGCGCGCAGGGCGCGGGTGAGCTGGCGAACATAAATCCCCTGTCCGCCCACATGGGGGGCGGAGCGGTAGCTGGACACCAGCACGCGCATTGCGTCGCCGCGGGGCGAGGGAGAGAGGGCATGGTCTTTCATCGGCGCGCGACGCTACTGGCTCGCCTCACTGAAACCAAGCGCAAACACCGTTCACAGTGTGCTTTATGCTGCGGGCGCGACGCGCTAGACGCTGGTCCATGACGCTGCGTCTTACCCCATTGCCGCGCCCGGCGCGGTTCGCTCTGTTCTACGGAGCGTTCTATCTGGGGTTCGGGGCCTATCTGCCGTACATGCCGGTGTGGTTCGAAGCGCGCGGCCTGTCGTCGGAGCTCATCGGGCTCGCCGCCGGGGCGGGCATGGCGGGCCGCGTGATCGCTGCGCCGCTGGGCGCCGCGCTCGCCGACCGCATGCGCAAGCGCCGCCACGCGCTCATCGGCTTCTGCATCGCCGCTGCGCTGATCTTCGCCGCCCATGTTCCGGCCCATCATCCAGGGCTCATCGTGGTGCTCGCCGGGCTGGCCGGCGGCGCCTACACTGGAATCGTTCCGATCATCGACGCGTTTGCGATTCGCGAATCAAAAACCCGCGGCTTCGCGTTCGGGCCACCCCGGGCGCTGGGCAGCGCCGCGTTCATCGTCGCCAATCTCGGCTGCGGCGCGTTGATCGGCGCTCTAGGCGGGGAGGCGGCGCTATACTGGACGCTCATCTCCGCAGGCCTCTGCGTCCTGACCGCGCTATTGCTTCCCGAGGGGCGGCGCGTATCCGCGGCCGGTCAGGCGCGCGAGCGGTCGGGCCTGCGCGGCGTGGTCGCGACGCTTTCCGCCGCCGGCCTGCCGCTGGCCTTTGCAGCTTCGGCGCTGGTGCAAGGGGGGCACGGTTTTTACTACGCCTTCTCCGCGGTGGCCTGGACGGCCGCCGGGGTGCCCGCGCAAGCAATCGGCGCGCTCTGGGCGACCGGGGTCGGTGCGGAGATCATCTTTTTTGCGCTGATCGCAAGATATTTCCCGCGGTTCAGCCCCGCCTGGCTGCTGGTGATCGGGGCGGGCGCATCCATTCTGCGCTGGTGCGCCCTTGCGCTGGCGCCACCGCTCTTGGCGCTGTTCGCGCTGCAAGTGCTGCATGCGCTTACCTTCGGCGCGAGCTATCTGGGTTTTCTGCGCTACGCTGCGGACAATACGCCCGACCGCCACGGCGCCACGGCCCAGGCGGTGAATTCAGCCCTGTCCGGCGGCCTGGTGCTGGCGGGGGCCACCTATGCGTCGGGCTACGCCTATGCGGCGTTCGGTTCAGGCGGTTTCGCCGTCATGGCGGCGCCGGCGGCACTGGGCCTCGCCTGTGCGATCATGCTCGCCCTTCGGGGGCGCAACGCGCCATAATGGCGCCTAAACCCGGCGCGACGCTGTGAGTCGATGCTGCAAGCCGTAAGGGCGGGGACACTTGACTGCGACGACCTCCCAGATCGTTTCCCGCCCTGGTTCTGCAAAGGCGGAGCTGACCCGGCGCAGCGAGGGCGACAAGGTCGTCATCGAGCCGCGGGGCGACTGGGTGGTGGAGGCCATTGGCCGGTTTGATCGCGCCTTGCTCAAGATTGAAGAGCAGACCGAGCCGGAAAACATTATCGTCGACCTCTCCTTCCTGGGCCGCATCGACACGTCCGGCGCCTATATCCTGGGCCGAACGCTGCGCCGCTGCGGGGATCCGGACGGGGACTGGCATTTTGTCGGCGACCACCCCACCGCGCGCCGCCTTATGGAAGAAATGCGCCGGCGCATGGCCGAGTGCCCCACCGAGGAGGAGCAGGACGGCGGCGTCATCGCCGTGTTCGCGCGCATCGGCCGCGCGGTGGACGATGGCTGGGCGGAAACGGTGGATACGTTCGCCTTCTTTGGTCGCACGGTGACCACCGCGCTTTCCGTCGTCGCGGTTCCAACCCGCATGCGCTGGGTCGCCACGGTGCACTCCATGGAGGCGGTCGGGGTGAACGCGCTGCCCATCATCGCGGTTCTGTCCTTCTTCATCGGCGCGGTGGTGGCCTTCATGGGCGCCAATCTGCTGGAGACGTTCGGGGCGGCTGTGTTCACCGTGGAGCTGGTCGCTTTCGCGGTGCTGCGCGAATTCGGCGTCCTGATCACGGCGATCCTGCTGGCCGGTCGATCGGACAGCGCGTTCACCGCGGCCATCGGCTCCATGAAGATGCAGCAGGAAATCGACGCCATGAAGGTGATGGGCATCGATCCGTTTGAGGCGCTGGTCCTGCCGCGCGTCATCGCCTGCGTCATCATGGCGCCGCTCCTGACCTTCGGCGCCATGATCTCCGGGCTGGTGGGCGGCGCGCTTGTAAGCTGGATGACGCTGGACATCTCGCCCACCTTCTTCATCGCACGCATGAGCGCCACGGTCGACTGGACCCATTTCATGGTGGGGATGTCCAAGGCGCCGGTCTTCGGCCTGGTCATCGCCATCATCGGCTGCCGGCAGGGGCTTGAGGTCGGCGGCGACGTTGAAAGCCTGGGCCAGCGCGTGACCACGTCGGTGGTGCAGTCGATCTTCGCGGTGATCGTCATCGATGCGCTGTTCGCCATGATGTATCTGGAGCTCGACATATGAGCGGGGCGGACATGCTCATAGAGGTGCGTAGCCTGCGCTCCCAGTTCGGCTCCCATGTCGTCCATGACGGGCTGGACCTGGAGGTCCGGCGCGGCGAGACGCTGGGAATCGTCGGAGGATCGGGCTCGGGCAAGTCGGTGCTGATGAACACGATTCTGGGCCTGAAATCTCCCGATGGCGGCGAGGTCTTCTTTGAGGGCAAGCCCGCTTCGAAGATGGGCCGCGCCGAACGAAACGAGCTGGAGAAGCGCTGGGGCGTGCTGTTTCAGGGCGGTGCGCTATTCTCCTCGCTCACCGTGGCCGAGAACGTCATGGCGCCCCTTCGCGAGCACGTGAAGATGTCCGCATCGCTCATGGCCGAGGTGGCGGGTCTGAAGATCGGCCTGTCCGGGCTTCCTGAAGAAGCCGGCGCGAAATTTCCCTCAGAGCTTTCCGGAGGCATGAAGAAGCGCGCCGCGCTGGCCCGGGCCTTGTCGCTGGATCCCGACCTGTTGTTTCTCGACGAGCCCACCGCCGGGCTCGATCCCATCGGCGCGTCCCAGTTCGATGCGCTGATCAAGGAGCTCAGCGCAACGCTGGGCCTCACCGTTGTGATGATCACCCACGATCTCGACAGCCTGCATGCGATCTGCGACCGCGTGGCGGTGATCGCGGAGAAGCGGGTGATCGCCAATGCGCCGCTGGATGAACTGGCGCGCAATCCCCATCCCTGGATCCAGGACTATTTCGGCGGGCCGCGTGGCCGCGCCGTGCTAAGGACCACGCCAGAGGAGGCGAGGTGATATGGAAACCAAAGCCCATCATGCCCTTGTCGGCTTCTTCGTCGCATTTCTCGTGTGCGGCGGCGCGATCTTCGCGCTGTGGCTCTCTTCGGTCTCGTTCGACCGGGAATATCGCGAGTACGACGTCGTCTTCGAAGGCCCGGTGCGCGGCCTGCGCAGCGCCTCTGAAGTCCGTTTCAACGGCATTCAGGTCGGCGAGGTCACTGATCTGGGGCTCAATCCGGACAATCCCGGGGAGGTGATCGCGCGCATCCGGGTGGATGCGGCGACCCCTGTAAAGGTTGACTCGGTGGCTCAGCTGGAGCCCCAGGGCCTGACCGGCTTGTCCTATATCCAGCTCAGCTCCGGCTCGGTGGACGCCGCCCGGCTTGAAAGCCGGCTAGGCGACCGCGCGCCGCGCATCTATGCGCGCGCCGCCCAGATCGAGGCGCTGGTGGAGGGCGGCGAGACGCTGCTCGAAAGCGCTCAGCTTATCGCATTGCGCCTTGGCCGGCTCCTCAGCGAGGAGAATCTGGAAAGCACCACCAACACGCTGAACAATATCGAGGCGCTCACCGGCGTCCTGGCAGCGGATGAAGACCTTATCGCGGACTTCCGGCTGGCGCTGAACAATCTCAATCAGGCGGCGGTGGATATTTCTGCGGCGGCGCAGGGCATCGAACAGTTCGGCGCCACGGCGGAGACCTTCCTGATCGACGATGTCGGACCCATGGTCGCCGATGTCTCTTCTGCGTCCATCGAGGTGGATCGAGCGTCGCGCGAAACCTACGCCGCAATCGCCGAGCTGCGCCCGGCGCTGGATGAATTCACCAATGACGGCCTGGGTCAGCTGACCGCGGCGGCGCGTGATCTGCGCTCGCTGGTGGCCGCGCTGGAGCGCGTCGCGCTGGAACTGGAACAGGATCCGGCCGGGTTCGTCTCTCAACCCGCCGGCGAAGAAGTGGAGGTGCCCCAATGAGGCGCTTTGGATTGATCGCGGCCGCTGCTACGGCCTGTTTCACCGCCGGGTGCGTCTCTCTTTTGCCGGAGACTGAGCCGAACACGCTCTATCGCCTGGCCGGAACCGGAACCAGCCTCGACGCCGATGTCTTCCAATCCGCCACGATCACCGTGCTGGTGGACCGGATCGCGGCGCCGCGGGGGCTTGCGGGCGATCGGATCGCGATTTTGCGCGGTGACGCCATCGCATACATGGCCGGCGCGGCGTGGATCAGCCCGGCGCCGAACCTGATTGAGACTGCGATCATGGATGCGTTCTACGAGACCGCACCCCTGATCGCGCCCGCGCGCGCCGAAGACGGCGTGCGGGCGCGCTATGAGCTCAATCTGGAACTTCGCCATTTCGAGGCGTCCTATGATCAGGGCGACGGCGCCGCCCCGCTGGTGCGCACCGCGCTTCGTGCGCGCCTGATCAACCGGGACACCCGCAGCCCCATTGCGGCGCGCACGCTGGAGCGGACCGCACGGGCCTCCACCAATCGCCAGGGCGCCATCGTCGCCGCCTTTTCCAGCGCTGCGGCCGAGCTGTCGCGGGAAGTGGCTGTGTGGACGCAGGACTCCGTTTGCGCCGGAGACGACGCGCCCGAGGCCTGCACGGGCTAAACCGTCGGGCCCCAAAAAGGAACCGCCGCCCGGAGGGCGGCCCCGGGCGGCGGATCGCGCACATTTTCGACCCGGGGGCGGTCGATCAGGCGGCGCGAATATGATCCAGGAAGCCGGCCACGTCGGTGCGTAGCTGCTCGGCCTGGCGGCCGAGTTCCTCGGCGGCGCCGACCACGGAGTCGGCGGCGGTGCTGGTCTCCTGCGCGCCGGTGAGGACGTCGGTGATGGTTTCAGAAACCGAGCCGGCGCTCCTGGCGGTCTGCTCGGTGTTGCGGCTGATCTCTGCGGTGGCTGCGTTCTGCTCTTCCACCGCTGCGGAAATCGAGGCCGACACGCCGCTGACCCGCTCGATGGACCCGGAGACGGTCTCGATAGCGGCGACGGCGGCTTTCACGACGGTCTGAACATGGCTGATCTGGGCGCTGATTTCTTCGGTGGCCTTGGCGGTCTGGCTGGCCAGGCTCTTCACTTCGCTGGCGACCACAGCAAAGCCCTTGCCCGCTTCGCCGGCCCGGGCGGCCTCGATCGTGGCGTTGAGCGCCAGGAGATTAGTCTGCTCGGCGACGCTTTCAATCAGGGTGACGATTTCGCCGATCTTGCCGGCGGCCTGCTGCAGCTCGCCCATGGTCTCGCCGGTGCGCTCGGCTTCACTGCGCGCGGTGGAACTGGTGTTGGCGGCTTCGCCAGCGCTGCGGGAGATTTCCGCGATGGCGCTGGTGAGCTGGGCGGCGGCCGAGGCGACTGACTGGGCGGTCACGGTGGCTTCCTCCGCGGCGGCGGCCACGGTGGAGCTCTTCTGAGAGGTGATGTCGGCTGTGCCCGCCATGGTGCGGGCGGTCTGGGCGAGCTCTTCGGAGGCGGCCGCGACCGATGACACAATGGAGGTGACGGTCTGCTCAAAATCGTTGGCGAGCTTGTTTCGCTCCTCGGTCTTGGCCTTGGCGGCGCAGGCCTCGATCGTGGACATGACAAGATCCATGTCCAGCATGGAAGCCTTGGTCAGCGCGTCGATATCGGCTTCCATTTCGTCAGGGTCGACGCGTTTGAACAGGCTCTGGCCGGTCACGGAAGCGCGCGCCACTGCCTTGAGCAATCCGCCGGCGATCTTGGCGTATCCTCCGAAATACCAATTGGGTTTCAGGCCGAGCCGGGCGTGGGCCTCGCCGATGCGCTGCACGCTGTCGAGATAGTCCGGACCGTAGGTCGCGTCGCAGATCCGCATCCAGTGCTCGAACTGCTTGTCGCGCGCATGCTTTCGCATGGCGTCGGTTTTGAACATCTCGTCGACTTCAGCATGTTTGGCGATGTCGCCGTAGAAGCTGTCGAGAATCGCCGGCAGGGCGGCGCTGACAGCCGGTTTCAGCCGGCGCAGCCGCGCTCTGTCGGATTCGCTGAACTCAAGAAAATCAAAGCGCTCTTTCAGCACTGCATGGGTCATTGGACGCCTCCCCAGCCAGGCCCGAATTTGAGCCGGACGACGCTATATTCATTCGCTGAGTAGGGTTAATAGTTCGCTACGGTGCAGGGCGGACTGCGTCGCCGGGCTGAACGTATTCGGACGCTATTTTGTTTGCGCCGCGCGCCAGTAGGGCAGGGCGGTCCACACCGACAGCACCGCCAGGAACCACACCGTTCCCACCCAGTACAGCGTGGTGTCGGCGATCGTGTCCGGACTGGCGTCGAATGCGATCAGTGCGGGGTACAGACCAAAGGGCGCCGCCACGACGGCCATCTGGATGGCGGTCTTCATTTTTGCGTCGAAAGTCACCGACAGACGTTTGTCACCGGAGCCTCGCCCAAGGCGCAGCGCCGTCACCGCAGCGTCGCGCGCAAGAACGATCACAACAGGCGCGCTAATAAACCATTCCCAGCCAAGAATTGCGGTGTAGGCGATGAGATACGGCCCGACCAAAAGCTTGTCTGCGATGGGGTCGAGCAGGGCGCCCAACGGGCCTTCCACGCCAAGGCGCCGCGCCAGCCAGCCGTCCAGCCAATCGGAAGCCGCCGCGATCACGAAAATGATCGCTGAGGCGAGCCCATAGCGAATCGCTTCGCTTTCCTGCCCTGCGCTGGCGCTGATGAGTAGAAGGAAAGCGCCCAGCGGCCCGGCGAGGGCGCGGGCGATGGTGATGATATTCGGCAGATGCCGCATGGAGCGCTCCTCCGGGGCGGGGCCGCTCTTCCTGACGCAGGAAGCGCGATGCAGCCCGGCCCTCACTCATTGAAATGGTCGAACACCTTGCGCGCCAGCGCCTTTGAAACGCCGTCCACCGCTTCAAGATCGGCGAGCGCAGCCCGGCTGATGGCGCGCGAGGAGCCGAAATGCTTCAGCAGCGCGCTTTTCCGGCTCGCTCCCACACCGGGGATGGAATCCAGCGGGTTTTCCTTGATCTGCCTGGAGCGCTTGGCGCGGTGGCCGGAGATGGCGAAGCGGTGGGCTTCATCTCGAATGCGCTGCAGGTAATACAAAACCGGGTCGTTCATGGGCAGTTTTATCGGCGCCTTGCCGGTCATGTAGAAGACCTCGCGCCCGGCGTCGCGGTCCGGCCCCTTGGCCACCGAGGCCACCGGAACGTCGTCGACCCCCAGCTCGGCCATCACCTCCATCACCGAGCTGAGCTGGCCCTTGCCGCCGTCGATGAGCACCAGGCCGGGAACCGGCGCGCCCTGATCGCGATCCTTCTGCAGCCGCGTGAAGCGCCGGCGCAGCATCGCCTTCATCATGGCGAAATCGTCATTGGTGGCGGCGTCGTCGCCCTTCATATTGAACTTGCGATAGCTGGTTTTCTCAAACCCCTCCGGGCCCGCCACGATCATGGCGCCCAGCGCGTTCGTGCCCTGGATATGGGAGTTGTCGTACACCTCGATGCGCTCGGGCCGGGCTTCCAGGCCGAACACCTTCGCCACCCCGTCAAGCAGCTGGGCCTGGCTCTTGGTCTCGGCGAGCTGGCGTCCAAGGGCTTCGCGGGCGTTGCGCGTCGCCGCCTCCACCAGCGCCTTCTTGGAGCCGCGCTGGGGCTGGCGGATCTCCACCGCGTGGCCGGCGCGGAGCGACAGCGCCTCGGCCAGCAGATCGGCCTGAGCCGGCGCGTGGCTCGCCAGGATCAGCGAGGGCGCCGGCTTGTCGTCATAGAACTGGGCGATGAAGGCGGTGAGGACGTCCTCCGGCGAGGCGTCGGCTTCGTGCTTGGGGAAAAACGCGCGATTGCCCCAGTTCTGTCCCGCCCGGAAGAAGAAGATCTGCACGCAGGTCTTACCGCCTTCCTGATGGGCGGCGACCACGTCGGCCTCCTCCAGGCCTTCCGGGTTGATCCCCTGCTGGGTGGTCACCGCGGAGATGGCGCGGATCCGGTCGCGCAGGCGCGCGGCTTTTTCGAAATCCAGCGCCTCGGAGGCTTCGGCCATGTCCTTTTGAAGCTGCTCTCGCAGCGCGTTGGATTTGCCGCGCAGAAACTGCGTCGCCTCGTCCACCAGCTCGCCATAGCGCTCCGGCTCGATCAGATCGACGCACGGTCCTGCG
The DNA here is from genome assembly GCF_053756655.1 of Apolloniradiicaulis salifontis. Lineage (NCBI taxonomy): Bacteria > Pseudomonadati > Pseudomonadota > Alphaproteobacteria > Maricaulales > Maricaulaceae > Apolloniradiicaulis > Apolloniradiicaulis salifontis. The sequence continues at coordinate 1,754,334 of NZ_CM132387.1, read as the reverse complement.
CAGCGCTTGATCTGGTAGAGCATGCAAGGCCGGGCGCGGCCCTCATAGACGCTGTCGGTGCAGGTGCGCAGCAGGAAGGCCTTCTGCAGCGTGTTCAGCGTGTTGTTCACCGCGCCGGCGCTGGCGAAGGGGCCGAAATAGTATCCCTTCTTCTTGCGCGAGCCGCGATGCTTCATCAGCTGGGGCGCGTCATGATCGGTGCGGATCAGGATGTAGGGAAAGGATTTGTCGTCGCGAAGGATGATGTTGAAGCGCGGGCGCAAGCGCTTGATCAGATTGGCTTCAAGCAGCAGCGCCTCGGTCTCGGTGTCGGTGACCACGAACTCCATCTTGCGCGTCAGGGCGATCATCAGCGCGATGCGGTTGGTGTGCCCGCCGGACTTGGCGTAGTTGGAGACCCGGTTCTTGAGCTTCTTCGCCTTGCCCACATAAAGAATCTCGCCGCCCTCGTCATACATGCGATAGACGCCCGGCTTCATGGGCAGCGTCTTCACATAGGAGGCGATGATGTCCGGCCCGGTGAGCGAATCAGACGGCGCCGGCGCGCTGGGCGCGGCGTCGTCGGAGTTCGCAGGGGGCGCGTCGGGGCGTTGGGCTCTGGCCATGGCGCTAATCTAGGCGCTCACACGTGAGTCGTCAGCGGGGCGGTGTGTTGATGGGCGGGGTGACGTGCGTTTTCCGGCGGGTCCTTGGAGGCTCGCCTGCGGCTCGCAGCTCTGGATTAGGATGAAAAGGCACTTATAAGCCCCTCATCCTGAAGAGCCTTTTCGCGTCAGTGAAAAGCCTCGAAGGACCTACCGCCAGCGCTCCAGGCTCACGCCCACGCTGTCGGCGTCGTCCAGGGCGGCGAGCTTGTCGATGGACAGGGCGAGCCGTGTGATTCGCGGATCTGCAAAGCAGGCGTCCGCGATCTCCTGGGCGAGATCCTCCAGCAGTGGATGATGCCTGGACAGGGTGACGCGGCGGGCCAGCTCGGCGATGGCGGCGTAATTGACCGCGTCGCCCAGCGCGCCGCCCGGATGGGCGGCCTCGGCGGCGACCTCGGCTTCGATATCCAGACGCACCGGCTGCTTGCGACCGTATTCGGACTCGTAGACGCCTACTTCAGCGTCAAGGCGCAAGCCGCGAACGCGCACGCTCATCCGCTCGCCGGCATGGCCGGGGCGGGCTTCAACCGCCGGATCTGCACGCACTGCGTCGAGTTTCATAAAACCGCCCCTATATCTCGGCTGTAGCGGGATATAAGCCCGTTTCAGCTTGCGTTAAACCGCGCAGGTGAGAAAGCGGCCACGGGAGAGCGATCATGGACAAGGGTGCGGCGCTGGTCACCGGCGGAGCCAAGCGGGTCGGGCGGGCCTTTATCGAGGCCCTGGCCGGCGACGGACATCCGGTGGCCATCCACTACAACACGTCTTCAAGCGAGGCCGAGGCGCTGGCCGATACGATCAACGCCGCCGGCGGCCGGGCTGTCGCAATCGGCGCCGATCTCACCGACGAAAAGGCGACTGAAGCCCTGATCGGCCGCGCCGCAGAGGCGCTAGGCCCGGTTCAGCTTCTGGTGAATTCGGCTTCGATCTTTGAGGACGATACGCTGGATAGTCTCAGCGCCGAGAGTTTCCACCGCCACATGACCGCCAACACGCTGGCGCCGGCGCTTCTGATCAAGGCGCTCGCGGCCCAGAGAGACGGATCACCGCCGCAGGGGGCGATGGTGCTCAACGTGCTGGACTACAAGCTCTTCAATATCAACGCCGATTATTTCAGCTACACCCTCTCCAAGGCCGCGCTGATGACGATGACGCAGATGCTGGCGCGTGATCTCGCCCCGAAGGTGCGCGTCAACGCCGTGGCCCCGGGCCTGACCCTGCCGAGCCCCTATCATAGCGAAGCCGAGTTTGAACGCTTGCACCACGACAACCCGCTGCAGCGCGGGCCGGATACAGATGACCTGGTGCGCGCCTTGCGCTTCTTTCGCGACAGCCCTGCGGTGTCCGGTCAGATCGTCTGCGTAGATGGCGGCCAGCATTTTGATCCGCGGCTGACCAAGGACGTGTTCGGCGCGCTTTAGGCGCGGCGCACGATCGCTTTCTCGCCGCAGCTGGGGCGGCGGATCTCGACGCTGGAAAGGCCCGGCAGGGCCTTATCCAGGCGCTCGAAGACCCAGTGGGCGAGGTTTTCCAGCGAGGGATTTTCCAGGCCCGGAACCTCGTTGAGCAGGCGATGGTCCAGCGCATCGCGCAGTCTGGCGATCTCGCCCTCGATTTCCCAGAAGTCCTTGACCATGCCGCTGTCATCGGCGCGCGCGCCGGTAAGCGTCACCGTTCCCGCAAAGGAATGGCCATGCAGACGCGAAAATGGATGGTCCGCGTTCTTGTGTTCAAAATGGTGCGCGGCGTCGAAGGTGAAGTCCTTCGAGATTTCCAGGATCAGATCGGACATGTCGGTTCAATCAGCTTGCAAGCCGCGCCCTATACAGGGCCGCGGCCCGGTTGAGAACACCGCGGCGCACGGATTATCCGGCCAGCGGCTCGTACCAGTCCTGCGGTATTCCGGCGCGGTCACGGGCGGGCGTGTTGAACGGGCGCTTCAGATCACCCCTGAAATAGCGCCGGACCAGCGCGTGGAACCGGGCTTCCGGGTCCTCGCCGTCGGCTCTGCACACCGTCTCGAACCAGCGCCGGCCCGCGGCCACATGGGCGACCTCTTCGGTGTAGATCACCGTCAGGGCCTCTGCGCTGTCCTGGTCGCCGGCGCTTGTGAGCCGCTCGATCATGCCCGGCGTGACGTCCAGGCCGCGCGCCTCCAGCACCATGGGCGCCACGGCCAGGCGTCCGGCGAGATCGTCCGCCGTGGCCTCGGCCGCCGACCACAGCCCGTCATGGGCCGGCAGATCGCCGTAATCGCCGCCTAGCACGGCCAGGCGCTCCCGCAGCAAAAGAAAATGGCGCGCCTCGTCGTCGCCGACGCCGATCCAGTCGGTAATGAATTCGTAGCGTTCGGCTTCGCTGAAGCGCGCATCTCCGGAAAACCGCGCCACCATGTCGAAAGCGAGATCGATGGCGTTGAACTCGATATGAGCCACGGCGTGAAGCAGCGCGACCCGGCCGGCCACCGTTCCCAGGCGCCGTCGCGGGACCTGGCCCGGCGGTTTCAGCTCGGGGCGCTCCGGACGCGCCGGCCGGTCCGGGGCGAGGCCCGGCGCGCCGCACGGGGTCGCGGCGATCTCGCCGGCCAGCCAGGCGCGCGCAATTTCACGGGCGCGCGCCGGCTTGGCCGAAGGATCGCCCTCGGCCAGAACCTGCGCCGCGCCGTGACGAATATCGGTTTCTAGAGCGATCTGACCGCCTCCAGCACCGCGTCCACATGGCCGGGCACCTTCACCTTGCGCCAGATCTGCTTCACATCGCCGTCCGGGCCGATCAGGAAGGTGCAGCGCTCGATGCCCATATAGGTCTTGCCGTACATCTGCTTTTCCACCCAGGCGCCGTAGCGCTCGGTGACGTCATTGTCGGCGTCGCTGGCCAGGATCACCTTCAGCTCATGCTTGTCGCGGAACTTGTCGTGCTTCGCTACCGTATCCTTTGACAGCCCGATCACCACTGCGCCGGCGGACGCAAACGCCTCGGCGGCTTCTGAAAATCCGATGGCCTCTTTCGTGCACCCGGGAGTGTCGTCCTTCGGGTAGAAATAAAGGACCACCGCCTTGCCCTTGAAATCGCTCAGCGAAACTTCGCGTCCGCCATCGGCGGGCAAGGTGAATTCAGGGGCCTTGCGTCCTTCGGTGACTTCGCTCATCACACCCTCCAGCTTGTTTGTGCGGCGGGATCCGCCCCGCCCGCGAAGCGGTGAAAATCGTCTCAACCGTCCGCCGCGTCCAGTCGCCAGCCTGATTTAGTCTGATCCATGCGCCGCACAGCCCGTCTCGCCACTCTTTACGTGCTCGAAGCGCTCGCCGCGCTCCTGGCGCTGGCGATCTTCGCCGTGGCGGCGTTGCTGTGGCGTCTGGCGGAAGGCCCCATGGACGCAGAATTGCTGCGCGAGCGGGCCACCGCCGGCTTGCTTGAAGCGGTGGGCGGAGACGTGGCCTCCATCGGATCCATCCAGGTCAGTTTTGATCCGGGCCTTGGCGCGCTGGTGATCACCGCGCGCCAGGTCACCGCCGCGCGCGCCGGCGGCGAGGTCATCCTCGACGCCTCAAGGGTGGAGACTGCGCTGGCGCTCGATTTGATGCTGACCGGCCGCGCAGCGCCGGTGCGCATCGCGGTGGACGGCGGCGCCTTCTCCATCGTGCGCACAGCCGACGGCCAGGTTTATGCCGGGCTGGGCGGACCGGAAGTCGTGCGCAGGGACAGCGGCGGCGGGCCGGGCGCCGAACATTCGGGGCGCGATGATCCGGGGCGCGGGGGTTTCGGCGCGCTCGCCGCAAGCCTGCAGACGCAAACCGGCCTTCTGTCACGCCTCACCGAGATCGATCTGCGCGGGGTCGACCTTCAGCTCATCGACGAGGTGAGCGATCTGCGCTGGAGGCTGCGCGATGCGCGCGCGGCGCTGAGCCTGGCCGAGGGCGGCGTCAGCGCGGACCTTTCCGGCGGGCTTATCACCTCGGCGGGTCTGGCGCCGGTGGCGCTGCGACTGGACGCCGGGCGCGAGCTTGAAAACGTGTATCTGGATTTGCGGATGCGCGACCTTAATCCGGCCGCCGCCGCCCCGCGCCGGGGGCCGCTTTCGCGCCTTTCCGAGCTCGACGCGCCGCTGGCGGTGGATCTGGTGATCGACGCCTCCGTCGAGGACGGTCTTCGCACCGCCTATCTGGAGGTGCGGGCCGAGCCGGGCGTGGTGCGCACCGGCGGGCGCGTCTTCGCCCTGGAGACCCTGGCGCTGAACCTGGATCTGGACGCTGACGCGGCCGTGCTGGACGTGAACACGGCGCGCGTACGGTCGGAGTTTCTCGATCTCGACATCACCGGGCGCTTCTCCGACTTTTCCGATTTCGAGAACGCCTTGCCGGGCCGGGCTGCGTTCGCAGTGAGCGCGAGCGCCGGACGGATCGACCTGACACCGTCGTTTCCCGAACCGCTGGTCTGGGAGTCCGTCGAGGCCGAGGGCCGCCTCGACAGAAATGCGCTCATGGCGCGGTTTGACCGGCTCGCCGCCGTCCTGCCGGCTGCGCAGGCGGAGTTTGAAGGCGCGTTCGGGCTGGAGCGCACCGAGAGCGGCTGGCTGCCGGTGATCCAGCTTGAAGGCCCCATTGAGGGCGTGATCTCGAAGGCCGACATTTTGCGCCACTGGCCGAGCCAGTTCGCGCTCGGCGCCCGCGACTGGGTGAGCGAAAGCATCCGGGGCGGCGAGCTCTATGACGCCCGGCTTTTCCTGGATATTCCCGCCGCCGCCCTGGCGCGCCGGGCGCTGGACGATGAACATCTTGAACTGTCCTTCCGCTTTCGCGATGCGGACGTGCGCTATGTGTCCACCATGACGCCGCTTCTCGGCCTGTCCGGTTCGGCCGTCCTGCGTGGCAATTCGCTTGACCTGGAGGGCGCGGACGGCGCTATCGGCGCGCTGGAAATCGACGAAATCTTCGTTGATATTCCCCGTTTTACCCCCAAGGGCGGATTGGCCCGCTTCGGCGGCTCGGGGCGCGGCACGGTGACCGCCGTGCTCGGCCTCATCGATGAGCCTCCGCTGTCCATTTCGTCCAGCTACGGGTTGGATCCGGAAATGTTCGGCGGCGCCGGGGCGATGTCGTTTGAAATCCGCCGGCCCATGCTTCGCGACGTGCCGCCGGAGGATACCGGCTTCGCCGTGAGCGGGCGGTTCACCGGCGTCACCGCCACGGCGCCCTTCGGGAATCTGGAGCTGACTGACGGGGTGGTGGAAGTTTCGGCCGATCCCGAGGGCTTCGCCGCCGACGGGACAGCCGTCGTAGCCGGCGCGAGCACCCGGATCAGCTGGCGCGAGACCTTTGGACTGCCCGAAGATCAGACTTCCAGCCTCGTAACCGTGTCGGCGCTGGTCAGTGCGCGTGATCTGGACCGGCTCGGCCTCCCGCTGCGCCGCTATCTCGACGGCGGAGTCGGGCTTGAGGCGCTCGTGCGCGGGCGCGGATTCGATTTTTCCAGCGTCGATCTGGCGCTTGATCTGGAGCAGGCCGCCGTCGCCGCACCCGCCGATCTGTGGGCCAAGCCGGTGGGCGAGCCGGCCTTGGCTCGCTTCGCCGGCCGGCGGGCGCAGGACGGCGGGATCGACCTTCAGGCCCTGGAACTGGATGGGGAGGGCGTCAGGTTGCGGGCCAGTGCGAGCCTGGGCGCAGACGGACGGCTGCTGGCCGCTGAAGCCGATCGCATCCAGATTGAAGGCCGCATGGACCTCAGCGCCACGGCGGAACGCCCGGCGGGACCGGACGGACCTCTGCAGCTGCGCCTGGCAGGAAATTTTCTGGATGCAGGCGAGTTGCTCAATCTGGATGGCGGCGCCGGCGGTGATTTTGTCAGCGCGCCCTTGCGGGTGGAGGCCGCCATCGCGCGGGTTCTGGTGCGGGACGTGGTGTTCACCGGGCTGGGCCTTAACGCGGCGCTTGGTCCAGAGGGGCTGGAATCAGCAAGCCTCGTCGCCCAGACGCAGGATGGCGGCCTTGATTTGCAGCTTGGCCCAAATCCCGGCGCGCAGGACGGATCGCGCCTATTGACGCTGGAGGCCGCAGACGCCGGGCGCCTGCTCGCCGCCTTCGCCGGGTATGACAATGCGCGCGGCGGCGCGATCAGTCTGGAGGCAGTCGTCCCACCCGTGGGCGTGATCGGCGCAGCCACCGGGCTGGTCGATGTTCAGGGCTTTACGCTGGAGCGCATGCCGCTTCTGGCGCGCGTCCTGGCGGCGGGATCGCTGGAAGGTCTCGCCGGGCTCTTAAGCGGGCAGGGCGGGATCGAATTTGAACGCCTGCAGAGCGCCTTCGTCTGGCAAGAGGGCCGCCTCGAGATGCGCGAGGCGCGCGTGGCCGGCCCGGCGCTGGGCGCCACCTGGGCCGGGCTGGTGGACCTGAGCGAGGAGCGCCTGGACGTGGACGGCACGATCGTGCCCTCCTACGGGGCCAACACCGTCTTGGCGCAGGTGCCGGTGCTGGGCGAGTTGTTGACCTCGCGCCGGGGCGAGGGGGTGTTCGGTGTGACGTTTTCCGTCTCGGGACCCTTTGACGCGACCCGGGTCGTCGCCAATCCCCTCTCGGCCCTGGCGCCCGGCATTTTTCGCCGGATCTTTGAAGGCACGGCCGCCGAGCGCCAGCTTGACGCTCTGGAGGCCGAACGCCGGGCCCTGGAAGCGCAGGACGGCGAGCCGGCGGCTGAGGCGGACCCAGCCGAGCCCCAAGCGGACCCGCAATCGGACCCCGAATCCGAGCCTCAGCCAGAGCCCGAAGCCCAGCCGGAGCCGCAGCCATGAAGATCATCGGCCTGATGAGCGGCACCTCGCTGGACGGTGTCGATGCGGCGCTGCTGGAGACAGACGGCGAAACCGTCACCCGCTTCGGGCCGGGGTTCGAGACGCCGTTCACGGCGGGTGAACGCGCGGTGCTGCAGGCGGCGGTCAACGCCGCGCTCGAATGGCGTTTCAAGGGGCCCGAGCCGGCCGCTTTCGCCGAGGCCGAGCGCGTGCTCACCGACACCCACGCGCGCGCCGTCGATGCAGTGTGCAAGCGCGCCGGACTGGCGTCCAGCGCGCTCGATCTGGTGGGGTTTCACGGCCAGACCGTGGTCCATAGGCCGCCCGCGGGCGGCGCGAACGGCCAAACCCGCCAGCTGGGCGACGGGCCGGCGCTGGCGGCGCGGCTCGGCTGTCCCGTGGCCTATGATTTTCGCAGCGCTGACATGGCGCAAGGCGGGCAGGGCGCGCCGCTGGCGCCCATCTACCACGCGGTCCTGGCCGCCAGCACCGGGCTGGAGCGGCCGCTGGGCGTTCTGAACATTGGCGGCGTCGCCAATCTGACGCTCATTGGATCGAGCGGCGCGCTCACCGCCTTCGACACCGGGCCCGGCAACGGCCTGATCGACGCCTGGGTGGCGGAGAAGACCGGCGCGACGTTTGATGAAAACGGCGTCCTGTCGGCCCGGGGCCGGGTTCTGGAGGCGGGCCTGGAGGAGTTATTGGCCCACCCCCATTTTACTCTAAGAGGCCCAAAATCGCTTGATCGCTGGGATTTCTCGCTGGACGCCGCCCGCAATCTCGCGGTGGAGGACGGCGCCGCGACGCTGGCTGAATTCACCGCCCGCTCCATTGCGCTGGGCGTTGAGGCCTGCCCGGAGCGGCCCCAGCGCCTGATCGTCTGCGGGGGAGGGCGCAAGAACGCGGATCTCCTGGCCCGCATTGCGCGCGCCTGCGATATGCCGGTGGTCGCGGCTGAAGCCGTGGGCTGGCGCGGCGACCTCATCGAAGCCGAAGCCTTCGCTGTGCTGGCCGCCCGCACCGCGCGGGGATTGCCGATCAGCTTTCCGGGGACGACGGGGGTCGCCGAGCCGCTGGCGGGCGGGCGCATGGCCCGCCCCTAGGGTCGCCTTAGCGCCGTGATCCTGCGGGTTGTTCGCGGCGCTCCACCTCAACCTCGGGAAGGCGGCGGTTGAGATAGGTCTCCACCGAGACCTTCAGCGGCGCCAGATGGTTGCTGAACAGATGGCCGGCGCCCGGAATGATGTCGGTCTCGATGGTGATGCCCTTCTGGGTGCGCACCTTGCTCATGGCGCGCTGCATCTCGTCATGGGGCACGATGGCGTCGGCGTCGCCGTGGGCGATGAGCCCGGACGCCGGGCAGGGCGCCAGGAAGGTGAAATCGTACATGTTGGTGGGCGGCGCCACTGACACGAAGCCGGCGATCTCGGGACGGCGCATGAGCAGCTGCATGGCGATCCAGGCGCCGAAGCTGTGCCCTGCGACCCAGCAGAAGCTGGCGTTGGGGTTATGGGCCTGGGCCCAGTCCAGCACCGTGGCGGCGTCCGACAGCTCGCCTAAGCCTTGGTCATAGGCGCCCTGGCTGCGGCCCACGCCCCGGAAATTGAAGCGCAGCACGGAGAAATCGCGCTCCTTGTAGAGCTCGTAGAGCATCTGGGAGACCGGGGTCTCCATATGGCCGCCGCCCTTGGGATGGGCGTGAAGCACCAGCGCGACGGGCGCGCCGGGGGTCTTCGACGGGCTGTACTTGCCTTCAAGGCGGCCGGCGGGGCCGGGAATGATCACGTCAGGCATAAAGGGTCACACGGGGGTTCGAGGTTTGTCCGACTCCTGCACTGGGTCTTTGTCAAAAGGCCCCAGCGAGGCTAAAAAGAATTTTCTGGCCGAATTCTTGACCGGCGGGGTTGGAAATCTAAGTGCTGGTCTGCAACGCCGATCGCAAAAGCGAGTGGGCCTTCTAGCACAGGCCCGGCGCAAAGTGCGAGCGGTGGGATGCGGCGAGTGAACGGGGAGGGAGGATAGCCCGATGAAGCTGAGCACCAAAGGGCGCTATGCGGTGATGGCCATGGCCGATCTGGCCAGGGCTGGCCAGGGGCGGCCGGTCCCGCTGGGCGACATCGCCTCGCGCCAGGAAATCTCCCTGTCCTATCTTGAGCAGCTGTTTGCAAAGTTGCGCCGCGCCGGCATCGTGAAATCGGTGCGCGGACCCGGCGGCGGCTATCGCCTGGCGCGCAGCGCGGGCGAAACACGGGTGGCCGACATCATGCTGGCGGTGGAGGAACCCGTCGACGTGACGCGCTGCCAGCACAAGCCGGCCGGCTGCATGGAAGGCGGCGCGCGCTGCATCACCCACGATCTGTGGGACGAGCTGGGCCGCCATATTCACCTGTTTCTCAACGGCGTGACGCTGGAAGATGTGACCGAGCGCCGGGTGCTGGGCATGTCCACGCGCCGCCATGACGAGCAGCCGCAACAGATGGAGCAGGCCGCAGAGTGAGCGTCTACCTCGATCATAACGCCAGCGCGCCCCTTCGCGCCGAAGCGATCGAGGCCGTCGTCTCAGCGCTGCGTATGAGCGCCAACCCGTCCTCGGTGCACGGCGCCGGGCGGGCGGTGCGCGCTCTGGTGGAGCGGTCGAGAGCGACGATTGCGCGGTCAATCTGCGCGAGGGCTGAAGACCTGATCTTCACCTCCGGCGGCACTGAAGCAAGCAATCTGGCGATCCACGCGGCCAAGGCGCTGGGCGCCGGGCGCATCGTGATCAGCGCCGTCGAGCATGACGCCGTGCGAGCGGCCGCGAAGACCTCCGGCCTGCTGATGGAGATCTGGCCGGTCAGTTCGACCGGCCGGGCCGATCTTGACTGGCTGCGCGCTGATCTGGCGACCGCCCCCTGCAAGACGCTTTACGCCCTGATGGCGGCCAATAACGAGACCGGCGTGATCCAGCCCTTCGCCGAGGCCGGCGCCCTGATCGCCGAGGCCGGACATCTGTTCCACATCGACGCCGTGCAGATGACGGGCAAGGCGCCTTTTGATTTCGCCGGCTCGCTGGCGACGTTCGCGGCGCTGTCGTCGCACAAGGCCGGCGGTCCCCAAGGGGTCGGCGCGCTTGCTGTGGCGTGCGACGCGCAAGTGGGCGCGCTGATCACCGGCGGCGGCCAGGAAAAGGGGCGCCGCGGCGGCACTGAAAATGTCGCCGGGATTGCGGGCTTTGCGGCTGCGATTGATGCTGCGGCATCTGATCCAGGCGAAGCGGCGCGCATCGCAGCGATTCGCGACCACGCCGAAGCGATGATCACGGCGGCTGCGCCGGACGTGACGGTGTGGGGCGCAGGGGTGGACCGCCTGCCGGGCACGCTGTGCCTTTCGGCGCCGGGCTGGGGCAGTGAGATTCAGGTCATCGCCATGGACCTGGCCGGCTTTGCGGTGAGCGCAGGCTCGGCCTGCAGCTCGGGCAAGGTGAGAAAAAGCGCCGTGCTTGAAGCCATGGGCGCGCGCGCCGAAGACGCCGCCAGCGCGCTGCGCGTGAGCTTTGGCTGGACGAATACGAAGGACGAGGCCGAGGCGTTCGCGAACGCCTGGCTCAACGACTACGCCCGCGTGCGGCCGAGAGCCGCCGCGGTCAACGCATAAAGGAGCGGGCATGCCTGCCGTCAAGGAAACCATCGAAGACGTTCGTCAGCTCGAGGCCGACAAGTACAAGTACGGCTTTTCCACCGAGATCGAGCAGGAGTACGCGCCGAAGGGTCTCAACGAAGACACGGTCCGCTTCATCTCGGCGAAGAAGAACGAGCCCCAATGGCTGCTGGACTGGCGCCTGGAGGCTTTTGCGCGCTGGAAGACCATGGCCGAGCCCGACTGGGCCAAGGTCGGCTATCCGCCCATCGATTATCAGGACGCCATCTATTACGCCGCGCCCAAAGACGCCGCCAAATACAAGAGCCTGGACGAGGTGCCCCAAGAGCTTCTGGACACCTATAAAAAGCTCGGCATCCCCTTGAGGGAGGCCGAGGTCCTGCTGGGCGTTGAGGGCGCGGCTGAAACCGCCGCCGAGGCGCGCGACAAGCCGCGCATTGCGGTGGACGCGGTGTTCGACAGCGTTTCGGTGGCCACGACCTTCAAGGCGGAGCTGAAGAAGGCCGGCGTGATCTTCATGTCGATCAGCGAGGCGGTGCAGGAGCATCCCGAGCTGATCAAGAAATATCTGGGCAGCGTGGTCCCGCCGACGGACAATTTCTTCGCGACGCTCAACAGCGCGGTCTATTCCGACGGCAGCTTCGTCTACATCCCCAAGGGGGTGCGCTGCCCCATGGAGCTGAGCACCTATTTCCGCATGAACGCGGAGGGCACCGGGCAGTTTGAACGCACGCTGATCATCGCCGACGAGGGGGCGTACTGCTCGTATCTCGAAGGCTGCACCGCGCCCATGCGCGATGAAAACCAGCTTCACGCCGCTGTGGTGGAGCTGGTGGCGCTGGACGACGCCGAGATCAAGTACTCCACCGTGCAGAACTGGTGGCCCGGCGACGCGGACGGCAAGGGCGGGGTCTATAACTTCGTCACCAAGCGCGCCGATTGCCGCGGCAAGAACTCCAAGGTGAGCTGGACGCAAGTTGAGACCGGCTCGGCGATCACCTGGAAATATCCCAGCTGCATCCTGCGCGGGGACGGCTCCCAGGGCGCGTTCTACTCCATCGCGGTGACCAATGGACGCCAGCAGGCCGATACCGGCACCAAGATGATCCATCTGGGCAAGAACACGAAGTCCCGGATCATCGCCAAGGGCATCTCGGCGGGCAAATCCGACCAGACCTATCGCGGCCTCGTCTCCGTGCACAAGAACGCCACCGGATCGCGCAATTTCACCCAGTGCGACTCGCTTCTGATCGGCGATCAGTGCGGCGCCCACACCGTGCCCTATATCGAGGTGAAGACGCCCAAGGCGACGCTGGAGCACGAGGCGACCACGTCGAAACTCTCCGAAGAGCAGCTCTTCTACGCCCGCCAGCGCGGCCTCGACGAGGAAACCGCCGTGGCGCTCCTCGTGAACGGCTTCTGCCGCGACGTGCTCCAGGAACTGCCCATGGAGTTCGCCGTGGAGGCCCAGGCGCTCCTGAAGGTGAGCTTGGAAGGGAGCGTGGGCTGATGAGCCGCTACTGGTTCGCCCGCCGCCGCACCGATTCCGCAGGTCAGTCAGCCCTGATCGGCCAGTTCCGGCCTGTCACATGGGAGGGCTGGGCGTGCATCGCCGTGTTCGCCGGGCTTATGGTGCTGGGCGCGCTTTTGTGGGCCGAGACGGCGTCTCAGGGACTGGAGCGCGGCTGGCTGGGCTTCGCCTTCCCCACCATCATCGGAGCCGGGCTCCTGTTCGCCGCCGTGGGCGCGAAGGGCGATCCCGACCACACTGTGGGCGACTACAAGGCCGGCCGCGTGAAGACCAAAACGAATGGACGTGAAAATGCTTGAGATCAAAGACCTTTACGCCCGCGTCGACGCCGAAGACGGCGATGGCCGCGCGATTCTGAAAGGTGTGACGCTCTCGGCGCCCGCCGGCGAGGTTCACGCCATCATGGGCCCCAACGGGTCTGGCAAATCCACGCTCTCCTATGTGCTGTCCGGCCGCGACGGCTATGAAGTGACCGGCGGCTCCGCAACGCTGCACGGCGAGGATCTGTTCGCCATGGCGCCGGAAGAGCGCGCGGCCAAGGGCGTGTTTCTATCGTTCCAGTACCCGGTGGAGATTCCCGGCGTGCCGACGCTGACCTTCGTGAAGGAGGCGCTGAACGCCCAGCGGCGCGCGCGCGGCGAGGAGGAAATGAAGGCGCCGGAATTCCTGAAGCTGGCGCGCGAAAACGCCGCCAAGCTGAGCATTTCCAACGACATGCTGAAGCGCCCGGTGAATGTCGGATTTTCCGGCGGCGAGAAGAAGCGCATGGAGATCTTCCAGGCGCTGATGCTGCAGCCCAAGCTGCTGATCCTCGACGAGACCGATTCCGGGCTTGATATCGACGCGCTTAAAGTGGTGGCGGAGGGCGTGAACGCCCTGCGCAGCCCCGACCGCACCATGCTGGTGATCACCCACTATCAGCGCCTTTTGGATTACCTGAAGCCCGACGTGGTCCATGTGATCAGCGCGGGCCGCATCGCCGAGACCGGCGGGCCGGACTTGGCGCATCAGCTGGAAAAAGAGGGCTATGACAAATACGTGGAGGACGCCGCGTAATGACAGCCCCCATCAAGCTTTCCCAGTTCGAGACCGCGCTCGCTGAGGCTTTGCCGGCCGGAGATTTGCGCGACTCGCTTACCGGACGCGGCCTGCCGCACCGGCGGGTGGAGGAATGGAAATGGACCGACCTGCGGTCCGTTCTGGCCCGCTTCGACACCAGCCGCGTGGCGCTGGTGCTGGACGGCTCGCGCCAGCCTGATTTTGAAGCGAAAGCCAATTCGCCCCACATCATGGCGCAGCTGGCCGCCGAGCTGGGCGGTGCGCCGCAAGGCTTCACGCTGAGCGAGGCGGAGACCCTGCGCCTTGATTTCGCGGCCCAGGCCGGCGCGGCCCATCAGATCGTCCATGTGCGCGTGCCTGAAGGCGTCACTGCGACGCTGCAGGAGATCTACACCGCCAGCGAGGGCGCGTTCGCCAATATCGCCATCGCCATCACGGTGGAGGCGGGTGCGCGCCTGGATCGCATCATCGAGCAGGATCGCGCCCCCGGCGCGGTGCTGGTGGTCACGAGCGAGATTGATTTGGCCGCCGGCGCGCAGATGAACCAGACCACGCTGGCCTTCGGCGCCAGGCTGGCGCGCCTTGAAACCCATATCACCCATGCCGGTCAGGGCGCGAGGCTGCGCCTCGACGGCGCCTATGTGGTGGGCGAGGGCCTGCATCTGGATCAAACTTCGCTGGTGCGCCATTCAGGGCCCGGCGGCGAGACCGATGAATTATTCAAGGGCGCGGCGCGCTCTGGCAGAGGCGTCTTCCAGGGCAAGATTCATGTGGAGCAGGCGGCTCAGAAGACCGACGCCCAGATGCAGCATCGCGGCCTTCTGCTGGATGATCGCGGCGAGATCGACGCCAAGCCCGAGCTTGAAATCTACGCCGACGACGTGGTGTGCGCCCATGGCAACGCGCTGGGCGCGCTGGACGAGGACGCCTTGTTCTACATGCGCCAACGCGGGCTTCCGGAAACCGCGGCGCGCACGCTGCTGGTGGAAAGCTTCCTGGCAGAACCGCTGGAGCGCATCGCGGACGAAGCCCTGCGTGAGAATTTCATCGAGCGCTTGCGCGTTCGCCTGAAGGAGATCGCATGACCGCGCTCGCCAAAACCGCGCCCACCTTCGACGCGCACGCCCTGCGCGCCGAGTTTCCGATCCTGTCGCGTCAGGTGAACGGCAAGCCGCTCGTGTATCTCGACAACGCCGCGTCGGCCCAGAAGCCTGAAGCGGTGATCGAGGCGGTGGCCAATGTCTGGCGTCACTCCTACGCCAACGTTCATCGCGGACTGCATACGCTCGCCAATGAAGCCACCGAGGCGTTCGAGGCGACTCGCGGCAAGGTCGCCGATCTGATCAACGCCCAAGGCCGCGAGCGGATCGTCTTCACCAAGGGCGCCACCGAGGCGATCAATCTGATCGCCGACAGCTTCGGCGCGACGCTGGAAGCGGGCGATGAAGTCATCCTTTCCCAGATGGAGCACCACTCCAACATCGTGCCCTGGCATTTCCTGAGGGAGCGCAAAGGCGTGGTGGTCAAGTGGGTCCCCGTGGACGAGGACGGCGCACTGGACATGGACGCCTACAAGGCGCTGTTCACCGAGCGCACCAAGTTCGTCAGTCTGGTTCACATGTCCAACGTGCTGGGCACGGTGAACCCGGCGAAGGAACTTACCCGCATCGCCCACGATAACGGCGCCGCGATCCTGTTCGACGGGACTCAAGCCGCGGTTCACCTGGATGTGGACGTCGACGAGATCGGCTGTGATTTCTATGTCTTCACCGGCCACAAGCTCTATGGTCCGAACGGGGTGGGGGCGCTTTACGCGTCCGGGGACTGGCTGGAGCGTCTGCGCCCGTATCAGGGCGGCGGCGAGATGATCGCCGAAGTGAGCGAGGACGGCGTGGTCTACGCCGACGTGCCCCACAAGTTCGAGGCCGGCACCCCCGCCATCGCTGACGTGATCGGGCTGGGCGCCGCCATCGACTGGGTGACCGCGCTGGATCGCGCCGCCGTAATGGACCATGAGCGCGCGCTTCTGGATCGCGCTGAAGCCGGGCTGTCCCAGATTGAGGGCTTGCGCCTGTTTGGCCGGACGCAGGACAAGGGCGCCATCGCCAGCTTCGTGATAGACGGGGCGCATCCCCATGATCTTGCACAGCTCATGGACAAGTACGGCGTCGCCGTGCGCGCCGGGCACCATTGCGCCCATCCGCTGATGAAACGCTATGGCGTGCCGGGCACGGTGCGCGCCAGCTTCGCCGCCTACAACACCGAGGCCGAAGTGGACGCCATGATTGAGGCGTTGCACAAGGCCAAGGGCTTTCTCATCTAGAGGTCATGATGAGCCACGAAGATATGAAAACCGAACGCCGCGAACGTGACATGATCGACCTCTCCGCTGGAGCGGCCGAGCCCCGTGTCGAGGCGGTCGCTGCGCCTGCAGGCTCCCAGCCGGACCTGCCGGATGAAGAGATCGAGCGGATCACCCGCGACGTGATCGCCGCGCTGAAAAGCGTGCACGATCCCGAGATTCCGTCCGACATCTACGAGCTGGGCCTGATCTATCAGGTGGATCTGGAGGACGAGGGCGTGTTGAAGGTGGAGATGACGCTCACCGCGCCCGCGTGTCCGGTGGCCGGCGAAATGCCGGGCTGGGTGAAGGACGCCTGCGAGACGGTGGACGGCGTGGACCGCGCCGACGTTACGCTGACTTTCGATCCGCCCTGGACCCCTGAGCGGATGTCCGACGAGGCCAAGCTCACCTTGAACATGCTCTAAGGAGACCGCCATGCGCGAACGTCCCAAGGCCGTCACACTGTCCGACGCCGCCGCCGAGCGGGTGAAATCGCTCATGGCGAAAACCGACAAGGCGTTCCTGCGCGTCGGTGTGAAGAATGGCGGCTGCGCCGGCATGGAATACGTCATGGAATATGTCGCCGCTCCCGATCCGCTTGACGAGCGGGTGGAGGATCAGGGCGTCGAAATCGTTGTGGACTCCAAGTCCCTGCTGTTTCTCCTCGGGGCCCAGCTTGATTACGAAGTGACGCCGCTGCACGCCAAATTCGTGTTCAGAAACCCTAACGAGACCGATTCCTGTGGCTGCGGCGAGAGCGTGACACTGACTGCGGCGACGCTGGAGAGCTGATCGCCGCAGGTGCACGCCGCGCGAAATCGCCGGGCGGGCGGCGGGCTGACACCGGCCCTTGCCTTCGCAGCCGTGTGAGGCAGATTGGGTTGCAGTTTTGGGGACTGTGACCAGTGAAACTCTATTATTCGCCGACCTCGCCCTACGCCCGTAAATGCCGGGCGCTGATCATTGAAAAGAGTCTCGAGCGCAAGGTCGAGCTGGTCGAGTGCATGCCGCTGGACGACCCGGCCGAGCTGCTGGCGGCCAATCCGCTTGGCAAGGTGCCGGCGCTGGAGCGCGAGCGCGCCTCGACGCTGATCGATTCGCCGCTGATCTGCGATTACATCGACACGCTGAGCGAGGAAAACTGGATCCCGCGCAACGGCGAGAGTCGGATCCTGGTGCTGCGGCAGCAAGCGCTTGCCGACGGCCTGATCGACCTCACCATCGGCCGCCGGATTGAGCTGATGCGCGACGAGAGCCTGAAATGGGATTTCTGGGTCACGCGCTGGGAAGCCGGCATCAAGCGCACGCTGGATCAGCTGGAGGCTGACCGCACCCAGTTTGAGCGCTCGGTGGATATGGGCGCGCTCTCCGTTGCGGTGGCGCTGTGCTATCTGGATCTGCGCTATGGCGAGCTTGGCTGGCGGGAAACCTACCCGGAGCTTGACGCGTTCACCAGGCGCTGGAGCGAGCGCGAAAGCTTCAAGCTGACCGAACCACCGGCGGCCTGACATGGCGGTGAGCGGCGAGTTTCTCGACTTCGCCTGCGAGCTGTTCTCCGGTCTCGGGCCGGTCCGTTCACGCCGCATGTTCGGCGGCGCCGGGCTCTACGCCGGAGAGGTCATGTTCGCTCTGGTCGCCGACGAGGTCATCTATCTCAAGGGCGATGACGCGCTGGCCGCAGCGCTGGAGGCGCGGGGCTGCGAACCCTTCATGTTCACCCCCAAATCCGGCGAGCCTCAACCCATGCGCTATTGGCGCCTGCCTGAAGAGGCGCTCGACGACGAGGAGACGGCGCATCTTTGGGGCCGCCGGGCGCTGGACGTGGCGCTTGAGGCGAAGCGTGCCAGGGGCGGGGGCCATAAAGGCTAGGCGCAGCGAGCGACTCTACGCGCCATGAAGCGCGCCGCCGCCTGAAAAAAAACCTCCGCTGCGCGGCCAGAAAGGCGCGAAACGAAGGTTTTTCATAGGCTTTTGCCTGATCAGGCGGCTGCGACGCTCGCTCCGGCGGGGCTGGCCGCGTCGACGGTGATGCGGTTGCGGCCGGTCTGCTTGGATTTGTAGAGATTGGTGTCGCAACGCTCGATCAGACACTCCACCGATTCTGAGTTGCGGTACTGGGAGACGCCCAGCGAGACGGTGATGTTGCCCAGATCTTCATTGGTGGATTTGCGAAGCAGGCGCTTGCTTTCCACCGTGGTGCGGACCTTTTCGGCGATGACTCGCGCTTCCTCAATGGAGGTGTTCGGCAGAACAATGCCGAATTCCTCGCCGCCATAGCGCGCAACCACATGATAATCCTTGGAGAAGCGCGACAGGCAGGCCGCCACGAAGCGGATCACCTGGTCGCCGGTCTGGTGGCCCCACGTGTCGTTGAAGCGCTTGAAGTGGTCGATATCACAGAGGATGAGCGAGAAATCCTCGCCCTTCATGTCGGCGTCACGGCGGCCCTTGCGCATGCTTTCATCGAACCGCTTGCGGTTGGCGACGCCGGTGAGGGAGTCGGTCATCGCTTCTTCGCGGACCTTCTCCAGATTATTGCGAAGCTGATCAACCTCCTGGGAAGTCTCCTGCAGGCGACGCTCAAGCTCACGCGAGCGGCGCTGCATGCGGGCGGTGGCGGCCACCAGGCCTTCGACCATTCGCTTGACGCTAGCGGAGTCCGTGGCGCCGTCCAGCTGGCCCGACGCACCGGCGAGGGCTTCACCATAGGCGGCGGTGTCGCGTTCGGCTGCTTCGAGAGTTTTCACCACGGCGCCCAGCTCGCGGCTCATGGCGCCGCCGGCGTCCATGACGGCGTCCTGAATGCGGCGAAAGGTGAAGTGGCGGTCGTAGAGGTCGTCCAGCGCGTCCTGAGGGATGGGCCCGCCGCGATCGAACAGGACCTGCAAATCGCTGCAAAGTTCAGGCG
This sequence comes from Apolloniradiicaulis salifontis, assembly GCF_053756655.1. Lineage (NCBI taxonomy): Bacteria > Pseudomonadati > Pseudomonadota > Alphaproteobacteria > Maricaulales > Maricaulaceae > Apolloniradiicaulis > Apolloniradiicaulis salifontis. The sequence continues at coordinate 1,735,425 of NZ_CM132387.1, read as the reverse complement.
TCGTGTCTGAAACAAAAGCGGTGAAGACCGCGTAATTCTGCGGGCTGGGCGCAAGGGCGTAGCGAGCGATGAGATCGAGCGCTTTTCGAGCCAGCTCGATGCCCTCTGCGGTTTGAAGTCGTCCGTTCACCTAAACCCCCGATACGCCATCGGCGCGATTCTGCGCCGCTCTGATGGGGTGGATCGTAGCGGGAATATTGGAAAGATCAGGTAAACGGGGCGATCCTAAAACGCCGGGCGAAGCAAAAAGTCGGGCACATGCTCGCCAAAACCGGGCACGCTGCGGTCTTCGCGTTCGGGGCGCGAGCGGCTGGGCCGGCGCGCGTGCACCTCGAAATCAGCCTCGGCGTCATCCTCGTCATCGCTCAATGCGGGCGCTTCCACGGGCGCTTTGACGCGCTCGTCCGTCCTGGTCTCGGCGCGCTCTTGCGGGCGATCATCGGATCTGCGGCGGCGTCCGCGGCGCGAGCCGGACCGGGATCTGGTCTCACGTCCGGCCGTCGCATCAGGCCCGGTGTCGGGCGTGTCATTCGCCTCTGCGGCGCGCTCCACCGCTTCGGGCGCGTCATCGTCTTGCGCAGGCGTTTTCGCCCGGGCGGGGGCCGGAGCTTTAGCGGGAGCCTCTGCCTCAGCCGGGGCCTCAGCCTTGACCGGCGCCGTGGCGACCGTATCGGGGGCGTTATCCACGTCGAGCAGGGCCGGTTCGGCGCCCAGAAGCTCAACCACCTTGGCCAGCGCCTTTTTATCTTCGGGCGTCACGATGGTGACCGCTTCGCCGCTCATGCCGGCGCGGCCGGTGCGGCCGATGCGGTGAACATAGTCGTCGGCGTTGCGCGGAATGTCGAAATTGAAGACGTGGCTCACCGCCGGAATGTCGAGGCCGCGAGCGGCCACGTCTGAGGCGACCAGAAGGCGCAGCTCGCCGGATTTGAACTCGGCCAGGGTGCGTGTGCGCGTGGACTGGTCCAGATCGCCATGGATCGGCGCGGCGGAAAAACCGTGGCGCTGCAGCGAACGGGCGACGGTGTCCACATCGCGCTTGCGGTTGCAGAAGATGATGCCGTTCTTCACGCCGTCGCGATTGATCGCCTTGCGCAGGGCGTCGCGCTTGGTCTTGGGCTGACCGTCGCGGGTGCGCACCATAAGCTGGGTGATGGTCTCGGCGGCCGAGGCCGGCCGCGAGACTTCAACGCGCTCGGGGTCCTTCAGGAAGGTGTCCACCAGGCGCTGGATCTCCTTGGGCATGGTGGCCGAGAAGAACAGGGTCTGGCGCCGCTCGGGCAGGCGTTTCAGGATCCGCTCGATATCGGGGATGAAGCCCATGTCCAGCATGCGGTCGGCTTCGTCGATCACCAGGATCTCGATGCCCATGAGCATCAGCCCGCCGCGCTCCATGAGATCGAGTAGCCGGCCCGGCGTGGCGATCAGGATATCCACGCCCTGGTCGATCTTGCGCTTTTGCGGCTCGAACGCGACGCCGCCGATCAGCAGCGCCATCGAGAGCTTGTGGTTCTTGGTGTAAGTCTTGACGTTTTCCGCCACCTGATCGGCCAGCTCGCGGGTCGGCGCCAGGATCAGCGAGCGCGGCATGCGCGCCCGGGCCCGGCCGCGCGACAGGCGCTCGATCATGGGAAGGGTGAAGCTGGCGGTCTTGCCGGTGCCGGTCTGGGCGATGCCCAGGACGTCGCGTCCGGTGAGCGCGACAGGGATGGCGCCGGCCTGGATGGGGGTCGGCGTTTCATAGCCGGCGTCGGCGATCGCCGCGAGCAGGTCTGGGCTCAGCCCAAGGTCTTTGAAAGTCATTCGCCTCACGTGGGTGAAAGCTTGATCGATCGGCGTCAGGGATCAGCGTCGAATCCGATGCGCCGTCGTGGCGCGTGCGTTCGAGGCGGAACATAAATAGCCCGGCCGCGCTGTCAACGCGACCGGGCGCTTAAAGGCTGACAATCAAGGCCGGTGTGGCCGTGAAGTCTCTAGTGACGATAGGCTTGGAGGCCTTCGCGGACCACTTCTGCATAACGATCACGCAGACGTGTCTGGCGGGTCTCCATGGACTGGACTTCACCTTCGATGATCACCGTGGTGGGCGCGCTCATCACCTCCAGAGGGTCTCCGTTCCAGATCACGACATCGCCCGCATAGCCCGGCGCCAGCGCCCCGTAGCGGTCCCCGACGCCGTAAATCTCGGCGGGCGTCAGGGTGATGGAACGAAACGCGTCGGCCCACTCGGCCCCGTGCGCCACCGCAATGCCGGCGTGTTGGGCCAGCAGGCGGGCGTTGAAGTAGAGGTCCGATCCGGCCGTGGAATAGGCGACCTGAACGCCGGCCCTGTGCAGGATCGACGCGCCTTCGGTGGTGGAGGCCAGACGATCGAAACTGTCCGGCAGGTTGCGCATGGGGTCATAAATCACCGGAATGCCGGCCTCGGCGAGTTCTTCGGCCACCAGATGGGCCTCCGCCGCGCCCGCGATGATGAGGCGGATCGCCGGATATTGCTCGGCGAAGGAGAGGGCGCGGCGAATATCGCTGGCCCGGTCCATCATCATGACAAGCGGGATTTCTCCGCGCACGGCGCTGACCATGGCCTGGGCGTCATAGCGGTCAATGGCGTCGCCTTCATGGTGGGCCATGAAGCGTCCGGGATAGAAGCGGGCGTCCTCGATGGCGGCGCGCAGGAAGGCCCAGGAGGCCGTGCGGGCGCCGCCGGCGGTCGCCGCGCCGGAGCTGGACAGATCCACCACCATGAAGCGGCGAGTGGCGAACAGGCTGTCGAACGCGCCGGTGCTGTTCGCAAGCGCCCCGCGTCCGGCGATGATCGCCGACCCGGTGGCGGGGTAGACCGCGAACCTTGTGATCCCTTCGGTGCGCGCCTCGTCGATATGGGTGCCGCTGGGATTGAAGCCGTCGGCCACATCCAGCGCCGCGGTGAAGCCGCTGTTATCGGCCGCATCGTCACGGGTGGATCCTTCGGCGCCCACTTCGATGAGCCCGAGCTCGGTCATCGGATGGAACAGGCCGGGCGTTACCCAGCCGCCCTGGGCGTCGATGACGGTGATCACGTCGGATTCCACCTCCACGGACGCGCGAACTGCGACGATGTCGCCGTCGCGGATCACGAGCGTCCCGTTCTCGATGACGCCCTGATCGGTGTTGGTGATGATGCGGGCATTGGTCACCACGAGGGTGTCCTGAGCCACAGCCGGCGCCGCAGCGGTCACCGCCATGGCGAGTGAAACAAGGAGCTTTTTCATATCAGTAGTCTCCTTCACCGGGCTGGCCCAGCATGAAGTCACGAATGGTGCGGCGTTCAGGATCATTGCGATCAAACATCAGCGCGCCGTCGATATAAACATTGTCGGCCAGGGCGTAGCTGGAGAAGGGATGGGCCGACCAGATCACCAGGTCGGCGCGCTTGCCGTCCTCGATGGAGCCGGTCTCCTCACCAATGCCCAGAGCTTCGGCCGGGCGAGAGGTGAACCATGCCACCGCATCGGCGTCTGAAATGTCGAGCCCCATGCGCCGGCCGTCCGAAAGCGCCTTGGCGACTTCCTGATTGAGCCTTTGGATGCCAAGATCGGAATCCGAGTGGATCATGGCGCAGGCGCCGCCGGCATGGGTGAGGGCGAGGTTTTCAGGGATGGAGTCATAGGCCTCCATCTTGAACCCGCCCCAGTCCGCCCAAACGGCCGCGCAAACGCCGTTTTCCGCCAGCAGGTCAGGGATCTTGTAGGCCTCCACCGCGTGGTGGAAAGTGGTGACCTCGTAGCCGAACTCTTCGGCCATATCCATGATCTGGACCATTTCATCGGCGCGGTAGCAGTGCATCTGCACCAGGATCTCGCCGTCCAGCACGCCCATCAGCGTGTCGAGTTCCAGATTGCGCGTCGGCGGGCTGACGTCCTCGCCGGCTTCGGCGTCCTCCCAGTACTGGTTCCAGCTGCGCCGATACTCCACCGCGCGCTGCCAGGCTTCGCGGTAGCCGGCCACATTGCCCATGCGCGAGCCGGGCGCCTGGCCGCGGCCGCCGTAAACTCGCTTGGGGTTTTCCCCGCAGGCCATTTTCAGGGTGTAGGGGGCGTCCGGAAACTTCATGCCCTGCACCGTGCGCGAAGGCACGTTGCGCAGCGTCACGCCGCGCCCGCCGAACAGGTTCGCAGACCCGGGCAGGATGTGCAGCGTGGTCACGCCGCCGGCCAGTGCGGTGTCGAATCCGGGATCATGGGGCCAGACGCCGTGCTCGGCCCAGACCTCGGCGGTCACCGGGCCCGTCACTTCGTTGCCGTCATTGTGGGCGTTGACGCTGGGCGAAGGGTAGACGCCCAGGTGTGAGTGGATGTCGATGACGCCCGGCGTGACGTAGCGTCCTTCGGCGTTCACGACTGTGGCGCCTTCGGGCGCGTCGAGGCCCTGGCCGATCCCGGCGATGCGCCTGTCGCGCAAAAGGATATCAGTGTTCTCCATCTCGCCGCCCACGCCGTCGAACACGGTGGCGCCGCGGATCAGCGTCACGCCGCTTTCGAACGGCTCGTAGGTGGACGGGAACGGATTGGCGTCATAGCGGATAATTTCGACATCGCCCGAGGCGGTGGTTTGGCCGCCGCCGTCCGCGTCGCCGCCAACTTCTGAACCACTGTCCGCGCAACCGGCCAGCGCCAGTGCGGACAACACCGCAAGCGAGGCCGAAAGCCCCTTTAAGTCTCTAAACAAGTGTCTCTCCCCGGATATCTTGCACGCCAATGATGCGGCGCGCCCCGACATGACCGCAAGGGTGGCGAAATTTGTCCGGGAAGGGAAGGGGGTGGAGGGTTACAGGTCCACCTCGCCCACAAACGGCGCATGTTCCTGAATATACTGGAAGCGCAATTCGGGCTTCCGGCCCATCAGGGTCTCCACCAGTTGGTCGGAGACGGCGCGCAATTCGTCAGTGACGGTGACGCGGGCCAGCGATCGGGTCGCCTTGTTCATGGTGGTGGATTTGAGCTGCGGCGGGGTCATTTCCCCCAGGCCCTTGAAGCGGCCCACCTCAACCTTGCCCCTCTTGAACTCGGTGTCGATCAGCCGGTCCTTCTCCTCGTCGGTGTCGGCGTAGAGCGTCTTGCCGCCCTGGGTCAGCCGGTAGAGCGGAGGCTGCGCCATGAAGAGCCGCCCGGCCTCGATGAGGCCGGGCAGAAAGCGGTAGAAGAAGGTCGCCAGCAGTGCAGCGATATGGGCGCCGTCCACGTCGGCGTCGCACATGATGATGACGCGCTCATAGCGCAGATCATCGATGTGGAAGCGCTTGCCCGGCTGGACGCCCAGGGCCAGCAACAGATCCCCGATTTCCTGATTGGCGGCGATCTTGTCAGGCGTCGCCGAGGCAACGTTCAGGATCTTGCCGCGCAGGGGCAGGATGGCTTGCGTCTTGCGGTCGCGCGCCTGCTTGGCCGATCCGCCGGCGGAATCGCCCTCCACCAGGAAAATTTCGGTGCCGTCGGCGTTATTCTGCGAGCAATCGGCGAGCTTGCCGGGCAGGCGCAGGCGGCGGGTGGCGCTCTGGCGCTTGACCTCCTTTTCGCGCTTGCGCTTGAGCCGATCCTCGGCTCGCTCGATGGACCATTCCACCAGACGCAGCGCGTCCTTCGGGCGGCCGCCGAGCCAGTGATCGAACTGGTCGCGTATGGCCTGCTCCACAAGGCGCTGGGCCTCGTTGGTGGAAAGCCGGTCCTTGGTCTGCCCCTGAAACTCGGGGTCCTTGAGGAAGATCGAGAGCAGGGCGCCGGCCCCGCCCATGACGTCGTCGGCGGTGATCTGATTGGCCTTCTTCAGCCCGATCAGCTCGCCATGGGCGCGCAGGGCCTTGGACAACGCCGCGCGGAAGCCCTGCTCATGGGCGCCGCCCATGGGGGTCGGTACGGTGTTGCAGAAGCTCTGGCAGAAACCGTCATGCTCGCCGAACCCGTTGTCGGAGAAGGCCACGGCCCACTCCACCGCGCCCATGCGCCCGTCGCGCTCCACCCGGCCGGAAAACGCGTCGGTCACAAGCTGGGCGTTCCCCTGCATCTCCGCCAGCCGGTCGGCCAGGCCGCCGGGGAAGGAGAGCACGGTCTCGTGCGGAATATCGGTGCCTTCCACCAGGTGGGGCGCGCACTTCCAGCGGATTTCCACGCCGCGGCGCAGGAAGGCCTTGGCGCGCGCCATGGCGAACAGGCGCGCCGCCTTGATCATGCGGCCGCCGAAGATCTCGTGGTCGGGCTTGAAGCGCACCAGAGTGCCACGGCGATTATTCACCGTGCCCATATTCGCGATCGGGCCTAGCGGCAGGCCGCGGGCATAGACCTGGCGCCACAGCGTGCGGTCGCGGGCGACCTCCACCATCATCTCCTCGGACAGGGCGTTGACCACCGAGATGCCGACGCCATGAAGGCCCCCGGCGGTCTGATACGCCTTGTCGGAGAACTTGCCGCCGGAGTGCAGCGTCGTCATGACGACTTCCAGCGCCGACTTGTCGGGAAATTTCGGGTGCGGATCCACCGGGATGCCCCGGCCATTATCGGTGACGGTCACGAAGCCCTCGTCATCAAGGCTCACCTCGATGCGATCGGCGTGGCCGGCCACCGCCTCGTCCATGGAATTGTCCAGGACTTCGGCGAACAGATGGTGCAGGGCGCGCTCGTCGGTGCCGCCGATATACATGCCCGGCCGTTTGCGCACGGGCTCCAGGCCTTCGAGCACCTCAATCGAGGATGCGTCATAGCCGGCCCCCTGGGCCCCGCCAGGCGCGGCGGCCGCGGCGGCGGGTTTCGGCGCAGGCCGCGCAGCGGGCGCCGCCTTAGCAGCTGGCTTGGGCGCAGGTTCGGCGGCGCCGGGCCGCGTTTCACTCTCCGCCTTGTCACGGTCTTTGTTCTCGCTCGCGCTCGCCGGCGCATCGGGCGCAGGCGTGGCGGGCGCAGCCGGCTTCTGCGGCTTCGGCGAGGAAGAAGCGGAAAACAGATCGTCTTGCGAATCGTGAGCCATAACGAGGATCACAGTGCACGCGCGCGATGCGTTCAGGGAAGGGCGCGCCTCAGCGCAGGCCCGGCTTATCTACAGAAACGGGATCCAGTTGCGGTTCAGCCGGCGCTGACAGCCATTGATCTGGGCGTCATAGCGCCGGGCGTCGGTCTCAACCTCGCGCGCTGCGCGGATCAGCCAGGACTTGCCGCTATAGGTTCCGCGAGAGAACCCGCCATGACCTTCGTGGTAGGCCAGGTAGAGGTTATAGGGATCGTTCGGCGATATTCCGGCGAGCCGGCCGCTCTGGTGGGTATACCAGCCGATGAAATCCACAGCGTCGCCGAAATCATCCCGGTCGGCGCCGCGACGTCCGGTATCGTCGCGATACCAGTCCCATGTGGTGTCCAGGGCCTGCGCATAGCCGTAGGCCGAGGACGGGCGGGTCCACGGGACCACGCCCAGAAGCCGCTGGCGCGCGGGCCGGGCGTTGTGGCGAAAACTGGATTCACGCCTGAGGATCGCCAGTTGAACGCCGGGCGAAACGCCGTACCGGCTCTCGGTCCGGCGAAGATCGCGCCACCAGGCGCGATTATCTTCCAGGATGAGGCAAGCGTCATAAACCTGATCGGGCGGCCGGGTCGCACACCCGGTCGCCACAAGGGCCGCGCCCAACGCATACAGGATAAACCGGGTCCGCATGCGGGTTAGAATGGTGCGACCTGGTTAAGCGCTGGTGAATTTACGCCCTCGCTCGCCTTTCAGGGGAAGGCGGCGTCGCCGGCCCGTGGGCCGCGCCACGCCCCCGACAAAATGGGCCCGGAAATTCGGAGCCGGAGAGTGGGGCCGGTGCATCTGCGCACGCACCGGCCCCGGTCTCCACCGTCGATTGGGGTCAGGACAGAGAAGACGATGCAACCCTAGCCAGAGACCCTTACGCGTGCAAGGTCTATAGTCTAGAAGGTGAGTCGGATCACGAGGCGCGCCACATGGCGCACGAAATCGTCGCGGAGATCTGCGTCATAGGCGAAGCTGAACGTGGAGTAGTTCGACCCGGCGCTCAGCCCGAAGCCCAAAAGCACGCCCGATCCCGACAGGCTCGAGGAGCGCAGGGTGAAGGGTGATCCGGTTTCGCCGAACTGAGCCGTGGTTTCGCCTTCATCACTGAGGAAGTCGCCGCGATACCCGACATTGACTGAAGGCGCCCACCAGGAGAGGTCTCCGCCAAAGCGGCGCGACACGGTGAGCGTCGCGGCGCCCAGAAGCGCTGCGCTCTCACGATCGTCCACGATCAGCGCCAGCGGGTCGTTACTCGGATCGCTCACCGTCTCTGTGTAGCCGCTCTCGAACAGGGAGAGATAGGTCAGGCTTGTCTCGGGCCGCACGATCCAACGGTTGAAGGTGAAATCACGTCCCGCCTTGGCGCTGGCCGAAATATGCCAGCCGCTCCACTCGGCGGTGTTGGTGGAGGCGAACTCACCGACCAGGATGTTGCGCTCGCTCTCGAAAAAATCGTAGCCCAGCGCCACGGCGCCGGACACGTCCACGCCGCCCAGATCAAGGCCGGCATAGGTTCCGATCTGACCGGTCAGGGCGACCATGGGCTCGTCGAACCCGTCGATCTCCTCCACTTCGCTGGCCGAGCCCAGAACGTTGAAGCCCACCGCATAGAACGGGCCCATCGGCCGGTCCAGGCCGACAGCGATGCCCACGCCCTGGCCGCGATAGCCCGGGCCGAACGCATTGGCGGACCTGTCCGCGTAATAGCCGAATTCCTGAGCCCACACGCCCGCGAGATCATCCGGAGCAAGGCGGGCGTTGGCCAGGCGCACCGAAAGCGCGCCGGCGGCGGCGTCATTGGACGCAAGCGCGAATTGAATGGCGCTGGAGGCGTATTCGGGAAGCAGCTGGTTATAAGCGCTGAAGAAGTCCTGCTGCGTGCGCACGCCGGCGAAGGCCGCGCCCAGCGCTTCGACAGATTCAAAGGCCGCCAAAGCCTCGTCGTATGCGGCGGCGCGCGACTCGTCGAGACCGACTTCTGCGGCTGTTTTGCGACGCAGGGTCAGGACCAGGCTGTTGGGATCTGCCGCATCGCGTGCGAGCGTCGCGTCGTAGAGGAAGGGCGACTCGGTGGTGTCGAGAATGGCTTCGTCAGCGATATCAAGATCGCCCGCGGTGAGGATCGCGATCTGCGCGCTCTCGCCGACAAGATTGGCCAGCGACACCGAAAGGTCCGCGCCGCTCGTGAAGCGGACAGCGCCGGAGGCGTTGAGGAACGCCGCAGCGCGCGCGGTGGTGTCCACCTGCAGTTCCAGCACACCGCCATCGCCGAAATTGGCCTCGGTAAGATTGAGCGCGTCAGAACCGGTGAGGACCAGCGTGCCGTTAGAGACGTCGACCACCAGGTCGCCGCCGGAATCCGAGATGGAGCCGCTGAGCGAACCGCCGTTGATGACCAGCCGGTCCGCGCCCTCGCCGAAGCGCACGTCGCCGGTCATCGTTCCGCCGTTAAGCTCGAGTGTGTCGGCGCCCGAGCCGAACAGCACGTCGCCACGAATCGAGACTTCGCGCACCGGCTCGCCGTCTTCGTCGAGCTCCTGGTTCTGAACCACGCGAAGTCCGCCGTCATGATTGCGCGCATCAATGGCGATAAGCTCGATGGGCGCTGAACCGTCAGCCCATTCGTCGACCAGATTCTGGGTGATCGCCGAGATGACCGAGTTGTTCTCGATGGTTTCAACGGCGTTGCTGTCGACCTTTATGGCCGTGGCGCTTTGGCCGCCGCCCACCACCCGGGCGATGATCGTCCCTTCGGTGTTCAGGATGCGTCTGATCTGCGAGCCGGAGTCGAGCACCAGACCGAAGGCCTGACCGGTTCCGTAATCCGCCTCGTTCCCAGGCGTGCCGGGGTTGTCGACCGCGCCGAACCCGTCATCTTCGAAACCCAGAACACCGCTCGCCGTGATATTCCCGGTATTGACGACTTCAATCTCTTCGCCCGGGGCCGCGGTGACGCCCTGTCCGAAGCGAAGCGCGGTGGCGGCGCCGTCATAAGCGATGGCGGCGATGCTTCCCGAGTTCAAGACGCCGCCAGCCTCCAGGATGACCGTGCGCAGCAGGCCCTGGCTGTCAAAGCCGCCGATCAGGAACGCCGTGTTGTCCCGGCCATCGTAAATGCCGGACGAGGTGATCGATCCCTCGTTGACCACCGAGTAGCCCAGCCGGTCTGGATCGGTGTCGTCGTCGGTGCGGTCCTCGTTAAAATCGTCCGGCAGTTCGACTTCGCCAAGGTTTATTGTCTGGCCGCCCGACCCGATGACCACGGCCGGAGCGCCGGAGGACGTCTGATTGATGGCGCCTCGTCCCGACACGAAGACGCCGTCGCGCACGCTGCCGCCGATGACGACGGCGGAGCCGGCGTCAATATCGTCGTCGCCCGAGTCCAGCAGCCTGAACAGCTCTTCGGACACACGCTGGGGAATGCGATAGCCGTTGACGCTGATCGCGCCGGTCAGACGCAGTCCGCCGCCGATATCGCCGTTCAGGACAGCGCCCTGGCCGCCGGGCGCAGTGGCCGTAATCGCGCTGATCTGCACGTCACCACCAATGTCGGCCTCGACCGAAATGCCAGTGGAGCGTTCGCCGCGGATAGAGACGACGCCGTCATTGATCAGGTCGCCGGACAGGCCGGTGACGACCCGAATTCCGTAGCTGTCCTGCCCGGCCACGTCGATTCGGCCCGAAGCCGAATTGGTGACATTGCCGGTGACCGGCCCCTGACCTGCGACAGGCGCAAAATTCCCGTCCACTTCGCCGATCAGCAGGCCGGTCTTGTTGCGATCAGTTGCAAACGGACCGTCGGCTTCGCCGTCAGGATCATCCTCCTGCCCGTCGCCGTCATAGTCGTCGATATTGTCGGTCCCGCTGTCGGTCGCGATATAGCTGTCCTGCAGCGCGATCCGCCCGTTATTGGTGAATTCGCCAGTGACGCCTGAATTCATTTGCACGCCGACCGCGCCGTTGAGATCGGTGTCGTCGCCGTTGGCGTCGGTGTCGGTGATCTCCACCTGAGCGCCGCTGACGATTTCAAGGCTGTTGTTGGAGTTGATCAGCACGGCGGGCCCGGTCTGTCCGCCCGCGCCGTCCAGGATCACGCGGCCGCTTGCGCCGATGACGATGTCGCCGGGCGCGCCGCCGTTCGTGGTGGCGGTGTCCACCGGAGCGTTCACCTCCTCGTTGATTTCCGTCGCAGTCTGCGCCCAGCTCTGGGACGTGGCGAGGGCGGCGATCGAGGCGGCTGCGAGAAGGCTGCGGCGCATGGACGTGTCTCCGGTTCGGCGCGGTTCGGCCGTTAGTTGATCGGACCTTAAGCGTCGGGTCAAAACTTCTAGACCAAGGTTTCGCGCGCGTCGATATGCGCGCAGGCTTTGGGAGCAGCGTTTTTAGGCCGCGGCGGACATGAAACGGCCGGCCCGGGACGTCCCGGACCGGCCGCTCTGTCGGCACGTTTTTAAGGCTAGACCTTGTAGTACAGCTCGAACTCGACCGGATGGGGGTGATGTTCGATACGGGTCACTTCTTCCATCTTCAAGTCGATATAGGCGTCGATCTGATCGTCATCCATGACGCCGCCCTTTTTCAGGAAGTCGCGGTCGGCGTCCAGTGATTCCATGGCCTCGCGCAGGCTGCGGCAGACCGTGGGGATGTCTTTGAGCTCTTCGGCCGGCAGGTCGTAGAGGTCCTTGTCCATTGCGTCGCCGGGATGGATCTGGTTCTCGATGCCGTCCAGGCCCGCCATGAGCAGGGCCGTGAAGGTCAGATAGGGATTGCCGGCGGCATCCGGGAAGCGGGTCTCCAGCCGCTTGGCCTTGGGCGAGGAGACATGCGGGATGCGGATCGAGGCCGAGCGGTTGCGCGCCGAGTAGGCGAGCAGGACCGGCGCTTCGAAACCCGGCACCAGACGCTTGTAGGAGTTGGTGGACGCGTTGGCGAAAGCGTTGATGGCCCGGGCGTGCTTGATGATGCCGCCGATATAGTAAAGGCAGGTCTCCGACAGGTCGGCGTACTTGTCACCGGCGAACAGAGGCTGGCCGTCTTTCCAGATCGACTGGTGCACGTGCATGCCTGAACCGTTGTCGGCGTAGACAGGCTTGGGCATGAAGGTGGCGGTCTTGCCGTAGGCGTGCGCCACGTTGTGCACGATATACTTATAGAGCTGCATGTTGTCCGCCATCTTCAAAAGCGTGGAGAACTTCATGCCGAGTTCGTGCTGGGACGGCGCCACCTCGTGGTGGTGCTTTTCAGGCTCAAGGCCCAGCTCGGCCATGACCGAGATCATTTCCGAGCGCATGTCCTGGCCGGAATCGATCGGGTTGACCGGGAAATAGCCGCCCTTGGGCCCCGGCCGGTGGCCCATATTGCCGCCTTCGATCTTCTTGCCCGAATTATAGGGGCCTTCTTCGGAATCCAGCGCGTAGAAAGTTTCGTTCTGCGACGTGGACCAGCGCACATCGTCGAAGACGAAGAATTCCGCTTCGGGGCCGAAGAACGCCGTGTCCCCGATGCCGGAGGCCGCGAGATACTTTTCGGCCTTTTTGGCGGTGGTTCGCGGATCGCGGTTATACGGCTGCATGGTGGCCGGCTCGAGGACGTCGCAGATGATCGACAGCGTGGTCTGCTGGTAGAAAGGATCGATCAGCGCCGTGTCCGGGTCGGGCATGAGCACCATGTCGGACTCATTGATCGCCTTCCAGCCATTGATCGACGAGCCGTCGAACATGGTGCCGTTCTCGAACAAATCATCATCCACCATGGAGGGGTGGAAGGTGACGTGCTGCAACTTGCCGCGCGGATCGGTGAAGCGCAGGTCGACGAACTCGATGTCCTCGTCCTGGATCTGTTTCAGAATTTTCTGCGACATGGGTAACCTCTTTGAGGGTCTTGAAAGGAAAGGGAGCGGAAGGATCGCGGGTTTACAGCCTCGCGGCTAGAGCGCGTCGTCGCCGGTCTCACCGGTTCGGATACGGATCGCGGCTTCGACCGAGGTGATGAAAATCTTGCCGTCGCCGATGCGCCCGGTGCGCGCTGCGGCCTGGATGGCCTCCACAGCCGCATCCACCCGGTTGTCGGATACAACCAGCTCGATTTTGAACTTTGGCAGAAAGTCGACGACATATTCGGCGCCGCGGTAAAGTTCGGTGTGGCCTTTTTGCCGTCCGAACCCCTTCGCCTCGGTCACCGTCAGCCCTTGCAGGCCGATTTCCTGAAGCGCCTCCTTCACGTCGTCGAGTTTGAACGGTTTGATGATCGCTTCGATTTTCTTCATGACAGAGCCTCCGTTCACGGCGGCACGCTAAGCGCGCGCCTGGCGCGTACAAGCTGAACCGGACGCGGTTTTGTGGAGTTTCCTTGCGGCGCCTGTTTATGAGGCGCCCGTGCACGCTGCGTGGGCGCCGCCGCCCCGAAAAGGATGAGTCCAATGATGGATCCACGACACGCCGTGCTTAGCGTCGACGCCATGGGCGCGGCGGACACCTTCGCCATGGAGCACGGCCGCTCCGGCGGCGCGCTCATGGACGCGGCGGGCGCGGCGATCGCCGGCGCAATCATGGAACGCTGGAGCCCGCGCCCCATCGGCGTGCTGTGCGGTCCCGGCAATAACGGCGGCGACGGCTGGGAGGCGGCCGTTCGGCTGCAGGCGCGCGGCTGGCCCGTGGAGGTTTTCGCCATGAAGTCTGCGGCGCAGCTTGAAGGCGACGCCGCGCGCGCCGCCAACAAATGGACAGGCGAAGTTCAGGGGCTCAAGGCGTGCGATCCCTCTCGCTTTGCTCTGGTCCTTGATGCGCTCTTCGGCGCCGGCCTGTCGCGCCCGCTGGAGGGTGAGCCGGCCCGCCTCGCCATGGCCTGCGTGGAGAGAACCGTGATCGCCGCCGATGTGCCAAGCGGCGTCCACGGGGATCGCGCCCGCCCCGATGGCCCGGCGTTCACAGCCGCGCTCACCGTCACCTTTCATCGCTACAAGCCCGCCCATGTGCTGTATCCGGGCCGCGCGGCCTGCGGCGAGATCGTGCTGGCCGAAATCGGCGTGCCGGACGGCTGGATGGACGAAGCGACTCCCGTGGCCGAGCACAATCACCCGGATCTCTGGAATGTGCCGGGTCTTCACATTGACGCCGACGCCCACAAGCATCAGCGCGGCCGGCTCTGCGTCCTTTCCGGCGGCCACGGCGCGTCCGGCGCCGCGCGGCTTTCGGCGGAAGCCGGCCTCAGCGCCGGCGCCGGCTATGTCACGCTGCTCTGCCCGCCCGATGCGCTCACTGAATGCGCCGCGTCCATGCGGGCTGTCGTTACCCGCGCTTATAATCCCGCCGCTGACTTCTCCGGCGTTCTGGACGCCCATCGCGCCCAGGCGGCGGTCCTGGGACCGGGCGCCGGTCTTACCGGCGACACGCGTCGCCGCGTGCTTCAGGCGTGCGGGCAGGGCGCCGCGCTGGTGCTGGACGCCGACGCTCTCACTGTCTTCGAGGACGATCCTGCAGCCCTTTACGACGCGCTTCATGAGCGCTGCGTGCTCACCCCTCACGCCGGAGAGTTCGTCCGGGTGTTTCCAGCGTCCGCCGAAACGAGCGACGCCAGCGGCGAATCGTCTGGCGAGAACAAGATCGAGATCGCGCGCAATGCCGCCTCGCGCGCCGGCGCGGTGCTGGTGCTGAAAGGCCCGGACACCGTAATCGCCGCGCCGGACGGTCGGGTGCGGGTGAACACCCACGCCTCGCCGCGGCTGTCCACCGCCGGGACCGGCGACGTGCTCGCCGGCCTGATAGGGGCGTTTTTGGCGCAAGGGGCTGATCCCTTCGATGCGGCCAGCGCTGCGGTCTGGATCCATGGCGACGCCGGGGGCCGCATGGGGCCGGGCGACACCGCCGCCGGGCTGGCGGACGGGCTGGCGCCGGCGCTGCGACATGTGCGCGACCTGCAATCGCGCAAAGCGGCCTTGCGCCGTCTGACCCAGCCGAGGCGCTAGCCGAGGGGCGCGCGTTTGCGTATAGCCGGACGCGCACGCCCGCCGGCTCTTCCCGCCCCAAGGACCGATATGTCTGACGAACCCAAACTCTCCATGACCGATGAAGAAGCGCTGGCCTTTCACAGCGCCGCCCCGGCCGGAAAAATCGCGCTGAAACCCACCAAGCCCATGGCGACCCAGCGCGATCTCGCGCTGGCCTATAGCCCGGGGGTGGCGGCGCCGGTGCGCGCCATCGCAGCGAACCCCGACGCGGTCTACGACTATACCTCCAAGGGCAATACGGTGGCGGTGGTCTCCAACGGCACGGCGATTCTCGGGCTTGGAAATCTCGGCCCGGCGGCCTCCAAGCCGGTGATGGAAGGCAAGGCGGTCCTGTTCAAGCGCTTCGCCGATATCGACGCGTTCGATCTGGAGATCAAATACACCGACGCTGACCGCTTCATCGATTGCGTCGCCGGCTTCGGCGACACCTTCGGCGGCATCAATCTGGAAGACATCAAGTCTCCGGAGTGCTTTGAAATCGAACGCCGCTTGCGTGACGAGCTGGACATACCCGTCTTCCATGACGACCAGCACGGCACCGCCATTATCGCAGCGGCCGGACTGATGAACGCGCTTCACCTGACGGATCGCAAATTCGAGGACGTTAAGGTGGTCCTGCTGGGCGCCGGCGCGGCGGGGCTTTCGGTGCTGGAGCTGATCAAGTCGCTGGGCGTGCGCGACGAGAACGTCACCGTCGTCGACGTCAAAGGCGTCGTCCACGACCAGCGCAATGACCTGCACGACAAGCTGCGCAAGCACGCCAGGCGCACCCATATGCGCACACTGGACGAAGCGATGGTGGACGCAGACGTGCTGCTGGGTCTTTCGGCGGGCGGGATCGTGAAGCCGGACATGGTCAAGACCATGGCGCGCGATCCGATCATCTTCGCCATGGCCAATCCGACGCCGGAAATCATGCCGGACCTGGTGCGCGCGGTGCGCTCCGACGCGATCATGGCCACCGGGCGATCCGATTTTCCCAATCAGGTCAATAATGTATTGGGCTTTCCTTATATCTTCCGCGGCGCGCTGGATGTGCGCGCGACCACCATCAACGAGGCGATGAAGCTCGCCGCCGCCCGCGCGCTGGCCGATCTGGCGCGTCAGGACGTGCCCGACGAGGTGAGCACGGCGAACCAGTCCGGGGGTCTGAAATTCGGCCGCGACTACATCATTCCCTCGCCGTTTGATCCGCGCCTGATCAGCTTTGTGCCGCCCTATGTGGCCCAGGCGGCTGTGGAATCCGGCGTGGCGCGAATTGCGCTGGCCGACGAGCAGACTTACCGCCGTTCGCTCGCCCGGCGTCTGGACCCCACCGCCGCCCTGCAGCAGCGCGTCACTGACGCCATCAAGGGCACCGACAAGCGCATCGTGTTTGCTGAAGGCGAGGAGCCGTCGGTCATCCGCGCCGCCCACGCTTTCCAGAGCCAGGGCCTTGGCCGGGCCGTTCTGGTGGCGCGCGAGGGCGTGGCGCGGGCGAACATGCGCGAGCTGGGTCTGCCCGAAGGCGAGCTGGAGATCTGGAACGCCAGGCTGTCCGACCGCAACGCCGATTACGCCGACTGGCTTTATAAGCGCCTGCAGCGCCGGGGTTATCTGCGCCGGGACGTGCAGCGCCTGGTGAATAACGACCGCAATGTCTTTTCCGCCTGCATGCTGAAATTCGGCGACGCCGACGGCATGGTCACCGGGGTGACGCGCCATTTCACCAATTCGCTCGCCGACGTGCGGCTGGTGCTGGACGATGCGCCGGGCAAGACGGTGATCGGCCTTTCAGTGGCGCTGGCGCGCGGGCGCACGCTGGTGATCGCGGACACCAATGTGATCGAGTTTCCAGACGCCACGGGCCTGGCCGACATCGCAGAGGCGGCGGCCCATGCGGCGGCGCGTCTGGGGCTCGAGCCCCGGGTGGCGTTCATGAGCTATTCCACCTTCGGCAACCCGCCGGGCGACCGGACGGAGAAGGTTCAGGCGGCCGTTCAGCTCCTCGACCAGCGCGGCGTAAGCTTTGAATATGAAGGGGAAATGGCCGTCGACATCGCGCTGGACCCTGACCACCACGCCGCCTACCCGTTCTCGCGCCTGTCTGATTCCGCCAACGTGCTGGTCATGCCGGCGGTGCACTCGGCGTCAATCGCCACGCGGCTTCTGAAGGCGGCGGGCGGGGCGACCGTCATCGAGGGGCTGTTGATTGGATTGGAGAAATCGGTGCAGGTGGCGCGGGTCGGGGCGAATGTGTCCGACATCGTCAATCTGGCGGGGATGGCGAGCTATGATCTGACCGGGGACGGGGTGATCTCCGCCGAGTAAGCGGGCCGGGCGACCGGGCCGAAAAACCGCGCCGGGTTATCCACGCGACGGTGTCGTGGGACGCTGTGTTTTGCGGTTGAACCCCCGGGCGTAAGTCGTGAAGCCGTTCATCTTCGCCCGGCTCATTCAAAGCCGGCGGCGCCGCAATTTCGAATTCGCCATGGAAGCGGCGGCCGGTTCGGCCTAGTTTCACCCCCACGCTGCGACGCGAAGGACCGCCCATGGCCGCCGGCCGCTCTTCAAGAGACCTCACGCAAGGGCCGGTGTTCGGCCATATCATCCGCATGGTCGCGCCCATGAGCTTCGGCATCATCGCGATGATGCTGGTGGGGATCACCGACTCGTACTGGGTGGGCAAGCTGGGCACCGCCCAGCAGGCCGCCGTGCAGTTCGTGTTTCCGGTGTCGATGCTGGTGATGAGCGTCGCCATCGGGCTCGGCGCCGGCGCGGTCTCGGTGGTGGCGCGCGCGGCAGGGCGCGGCGATGGCGGGCGCACCAGGCGGGTCGCCACCGACGCGGTGACCCTGTCCTTCCTCATCGTCGCCTGCGTCTCGGCCCTGGGGATCGTGATGATCGATCCCTTGTTCACCGCCATGGGCGCGACGCCGGAAATGATGCCGTTTGTGCGCGACTACATGGTGATCTGGTTCGCCGGCATCGTCTTCGTCGTCGGCCCCATGGTGGCGAGCAACATTCTTCGCGCGCTGGGCGACGCGATCCTGCCCAGCGTCATCATGATCGTCGCCGCGATCATAAATATGGGCCTCACGCCGCTGTTCATTTTCGGCTGGGGACCGATCCCGGAAATGGCGGTTCAGGGCGCCGCGCTGTCGTCGCTGGTCGCCAATTTCTGCGTCTTCCTGATCGCCATGGCGCTTCTGGTGTTCCGCGAGAACCTTCTGGACCTCTCCTGGCCCGGCTTCCACGAGATCTTCTGGAACTGGCGCGAGATCGCCCGCATCGGCGCGCCGGCGGCGGGCTCCAACATGATCGGCCCGGCCTCCAGCGCCATCGTGCTGGCCTCCGTGGCGCGCTTCGGCGAGGCGGCGGTGGCCGGGTTCGGCGTGGCGATGCGGGTGGAGGCCTTCTTCATCATCCCGCTCTTCGCCCTGTCAGGCACGATCGGTCCCATAACCGGCCAGAACGGCGGCGCCGGGCTGACGGACCGCGTGCGCGAATCATTCGCCAAGTCCTTTCTGTTCTGCCTGATCTGGGGCGCAGGCATGGCCTGCATCCTGTTTTTCCTGGGCGATTATCTGGCGCCGCTCTTCCTGCCCAGCGTGGACGGCCAGGTGGTGGCCTCGGTCTATTGGGACATCGCCCCGTTCACGATCTTCGGCTACGGAATCGCCATGGCCGCCGCCGCCGGCTTCAACGGCCTCGGCCGGCCGCTCTACGGTGTCGCGATCAACGCCGCGCGCGGCTTCGTGCTGATCGCGCCGCTCGCCTGGATCGGCGGCACGGTCGGCGGCGCCACCGGCGCCATCTGGGGCGTCTTCGCCGCCAATCTGATCATCGGCGCCGCCGCGGCCTTCTACGTGCTGAAACTCGCCCCGCTCACCGCCGAAGAAGGCCGCCAGCGGCCGGCGGCGAAAGCGCCGGACGGCGTGGCGCCCGCCCCCGGCCTCGCGGCGAAGGACCCGGCGGAGTAGGGGACTTTTCGGGTTCCGATTGAGCCGCGGCGCCTCCGATCCTTGGTGTCGTCCCCCGCAAGCGGCGGAGGATATCTGATCGCCGCAGGGGATAATCTTTGACAGACGCTCCTCTTCACCCACAGCCAGCCATTTTCGCAGCGCGCCGGACGGGTCAAGGCCGCGCCTTCGGCGCGCCGCTCCGCGGCTGAGCTTGACCCCGTTTTCGGGCCACGGGGAGTTGGAAGATCCCCGTGTCATGGCGCCAGGGCGGGCTGCGTGAGCCCTGACGCTTTTCGTGCCTCCGCAGGCGTTCGGTAGCCGATGGCGCTGTGCGGACGCTCGGTGTTGTAGTCTCTACGCCATCGCTCGCATTTTCCGCGGGCGTCGGCAAGATTCATGAACCAGTGGGCATTAAGGCATTCCGCGCGAAACTTGCCGTTCAGGCTCTCGATGAACGCGTTATCCGTAGGCTTGCCGGGCCGGGAGAAGTCGAGCTCCACCCCATTCGCATAAGCCCATAGATCCAGATCGCGCGAGATGAACTCGGGACCCTGATCGACGCGGATGGACTTGGGATGCCCGTGGCTGGCGCAGATGCGCTCGAGCACGCCGACGACGTCCGCGCCGGTGAACCGCTCGCGAGGTTCGATCGCCGGGACATACCGGGTATACGCATCGATCACGGTGAGGATCCGCAGCCGGCGGCCGTCGTAGAGTTGGTCATGAACGAAGTCCATCGCCCAGACCTCGTTGGCCGTCACCGGATCCGATCGCCCCTCTCGGAGCTTCGCCTTCACCTTCCGCTTCGGCGTCTTATTCCTCAGCTGCAGTCCCATCTCGCGATAAAGGCGATAGACCCGCTTGGCGTTCACCGCCCAGCCTTCCCGCTGAAGCAGGACGTGGATACGCCGGTAGCCGTAGCGAACCCGGGTCTCAGCGATCTCCCGGATGCGCTGGCGAAGCTCTTCCTGGGAGCCGCGCTGGGACTTGTACTGGTAGGTCGAACGATCGGCCCTGAGAACCTGGCAGGCGCGTCGAACGCTGACCCGCCAGGCCGCACGCAGATGATCCACCAGCTCTCGCCGGCGCGCGGGCCTCAGAGCTTTCGGCGCAGAACATCCTGAAGCATCTCCTTGTCCAGCGAGAGATCCGCCACGATCCGCTTCAGGCGACCGTTCTCTTCCTCAAGCTGCTTCAAGCGCTTCATCTCCGACGGCATCAGACCGCCATACTTCTTTTTCCAGTTGTAGAAAGTGGCTTGGCTGATCCCCGCTTTGCGGCAGACCTCTTCCACACGCGTGCCTTCTTCGGCTTGGCGCAGAATGAACGCGATCTGCGCCTCAGTGAATTTTGACCGTTTCATCGGCCTTCTCCTCGTACCAGCAGCCCAAGCCGCTAAACGAGAATTTTCCACTTTTCCGTGGCCGAGAAAACGGGAAGCAGGTCAGATTTGATTCTTCGTCGGCTCGCTTCGCAGGGCGTGACCTTTAATAAATTCGAAAAAATTATCGAAGCAGTAGATGCGCTGAAGGTGTAACACCTAATCCAGCTCCACAGCCTCCACGCGCCCATTCTCCAGCACCAGGGCGATCTCGCCGCGTTTGAGCTTCAGGGCGTCTTCGCCGAAGACCTGGCGGCGCCAGCCTTGGAGGGCGGGGATGTCGGCGTCGTCGTCGGCGGCGAGGAGTTCCAGGTCCGGGACGGTGGCGATAAGGCGGGCGGCGACGCCCTCCTGTTCGGCGACGACTTTCAGGAAGACTTTCAGGAGCTCCACCACCGGTCCGGTATTGCCGGCGGGGGGCGGGCGCTTGTCGATCTGCGGCGCGTGGGCCTTGGGATCGGCGAGGACGGTCTGGAGCCGCTCGATCAGGCGCTCGGCGGGTTTGGAGCGTTCAAAGCCGCGCGGCACGGCGCGTAGCCCGGCGAGCTCGTCGGTGG
Source organism: Apolloniradiicaulis salifontis (assembly GCF_053756655.1). Classification (NCBI taxonomy): domain Bacteria; kingdom Pseudomonadati; phylum Pseudomonadota; class Alphaproteobacteria; order Maricaulales; family Maricaulaceae; genus Apolloniradiicaulis; species Apolloniradiicaulis salifontis. The sequence continues at coordinate 1,714,509 of NZ_CM132387.1, read as the reverse complement.
TGGTGGGCGCGGCCTGGGCGAGCTCGTAGAGCCCGTCATCCTTCATGATGCGGCTGCGCGGAATATCGCGGGTCTGGGCTTCGCTCTCGCGCCATTCGGCGGCGGCTTTCAGGGCGGCGAGATATTTCGGGGTGGTTTTCCTGAGCTTCAGGCGCTTCCAGGCGTCCTGCGGGTCCATTTTGTAGGTCGCAGGATTGGAGAGCAGGCGCATCTCTTCGGCCAGCCAGGCGTCGCGGCCGGCCTCGGTGAGCTTGTCCTGCAGGATCGGGTAGAGATCGCGCAGGAAGGTGACGTCGCCGAGGGCATAGACCTTCTGCTTGTCGCTCAGGGGCCGGCGCGACCAGTCGGTGAAGCGCGAGCCCTTGTCCACATCGCCGTCCAGAAGGATGCGCACCAGATTGTCGTAGCTGATGGAATCGCCAAGCCCCACGGCCATGGCGGCCACCTGGCTGTCGAACAGGGGCGCGGGGATGAGCCCGCCGCCCAGATGGTAGAAGATCTCCAGATCCTGGCGGCAGGCGTGGAAGACCTTGAGAACGCGCTCGTTCTTCAAAAGGTCGAAGAAGGCGGTGAGGTCGATGCCCTCGGCCAGCGGGTCGATGAGCACCTCGCGGTCGCCGCCGGCCGCCTGGATGAGGCAGAGCTGGGGCCAGAAGGTGCTCTCGCGCATGAACTCGGTGTCCACGGCGACGTAATCGGCCTTCGCCAGGTCGGCGCAGGCGGCGTTCAGCGATGAGGTGTCGGCGATCCATTCCATGGGCGGGGTAACTAGACCCATACGCCGCGTTTGGCGAGCGGCGCTTTCACGCACCCTTTCACGCCCCCGTTCACGCTGTCGTTCACGCTGTCGTCTCGCGCCGGCGCACCAGCATCCGCCAGGCGAAGAACAGGCCCGCCACCGCTGACCCAAAGGCCACGAACCAGAAGGCGGCCTGCACCGGCAGGCCCAGCCTTGCGAGGAAGAACAGCACGAAGGGGCCGATTGTCGCCGCGGCGCCGTTGAGGATGCCCGCCGCCGCCAGAAGCCGGCCCCGGCGCTCGGGATCGGCCCGGCGCTGGGCCATGGCCTGCAGCGGCACCAGGAACAGCCCGCCCGACACCGCCGCGCCGAACAGATCGATCATCACGCGCCGGTTGGCCGGGTCGGCCAGGAAGGCGGGCAGGGCGGTGAGGTCGCCCGAGGGCGCCGCGCCGCCGGCGTTCAGCGCCAGATCGCCGGCGAAGATCACAAGGCCCGCCGCGCCGATGACGGTGAAGATCAGCGCGTCCTCGCCGCGATTGAGAACCCCTGTGGCCAGCGCGCCCAGCATGGCGCCCAGCGTGAACAGCACCTGGAAGAAGGCGACGACGCTTTCATCGGCGCCCAGCACATTGCGCGCAAAGAGCGGCAGCACGGTGAGCACCGCCGCGCTCATCATCCAGAACCACGCCACGCCCAGCGCCGGGCGCAACACGTCCGGCGCGCGCCACAGAAAGCCCAGCATGCGCGCGGTTTCCGCCACGATATTGGCGCTGACTTTGAGCGACGGGTCGAAGGCCGGCGCCGGCGCGCCCTGGCGCATGCCGATCCAGCCGCAAATCGCCACCACGATGAGGATCGCGCCCACGATGAGCGGCCCGCCGGCCTGGGCGATCAGCAGGGTCGCGCCGATGGCGCCGCCCAGGATCGCCACATTGATGGCGCCGGACATGACCGCGTTGGCGGTGACCAGCTCTTGCGGCGCCATCAGGGTCGGCATGGCCGAGGTGCGCGCCGGGATGAAGAAGGCGGTCTGCACCCCCATCAGGAACAAGACGCCCAGAAGCACGAAGGGCAGGGAGAAGATGAAGCCCGCGGCCGCCGCGATCATCAGGAAGATCTCGATGAATTTGAGCACCCGCATGATCTTGGTGCGGTCAAAGCGGTCGGCCACCTGTCCGGCCACGGCCGAGAACAGGAAGATGGGCAGGGTGAACAGGGTCGCCGCGATGGGCGTCATCTGGTCGGGCGGCAGATCAAAAACGGTGAGGCCCTGGAAGGTGGCGAGAACCACCAGCGACCAGCGGAACAGATTGTCGTTGAAGGCGCCCAGCACCTGGCCGATCCACATGGGCAGATAGCGGCGCTGCGTCATCAAGGAGGCGGCGAGTTTCAGGCTCATCTAGCGGCCCTCCGCCTCAAGCGCGCGGGTGCGCGTTTCGATCCGGTCTTCAAGCTCGGCCATGAAGGCGTCCTTGTCCATTCCCGGCGCTATGGGCTCGAGAAATTCCACCACGGCCCGGCCCTTGCGCTTGAAAAAGCTCTGGCGGTCCCAGCACAGGCCCAGATTGGTGGCCACCGGCGTGCAGGGGCGCTGCAGCCCGTCATATAGCCGCCAGACGCCGGTGCGGTAGCGATGGCGCTCGCCGATGGCGGAGAGATGGCCTTCGGGATAGATCAGCACGTCGCGGGGGTCCTCGCGCAGCTGGTCGATGCCTTGCTGAAGCCGCGCGCGGGACTCCTCGCCGCCGGCGTTGGACAGGCAGATCGCGCCGATCTTGTTGAGGATCCGGCCCACCAGCGGGAATTTCAAGAGATGGTCGCCGGCCACAAAGGCGATGCGCGCCACCTGGCTGAGCATCACAAAGCCGTCGCCCCAGCTCTGGTGCTTGGCGGCGATCACTGCGGCCTCCTCCGGCAGGCGGTGGCGGCCGCGAATCTCCACGGTGATCCCGGCGATCCATTTCATCGCCGCCACCTGGGCCGAGCCGTACATCTGCAGGCCCCAGCCCAAGAGCTTTCGCCCCGGGACCAGCGCCAGAAGGCTGCAGGCGATGGCGAACACGATCGTGATCAGCCAGTAGGCGATCTCGTAGCCGATGGAGCGGATCCAGGTTTCAACATCGGTCCTGGCCATGGCGGGCCCTCCGGTGGTGCTGCGGGTCTCGTGGGTGACATCGGTCATGGCCTAAGCCTCCTTCAGGGCGGCGTGGGCGGCGCGGGCCAGGCTGGCGGCGCGGTTCACCATCAAGATGGAAAAGCGCCCCGCCATGCGGTGGGCGGCCGGCTGCAGCACCACGCCCAGGGCGGCGGCGGTCTTGATCTCGGCGTTCCCGCGCGGGCAGTCGCCGTCCTTCATGGCCTGCGCGATGCGCTTTGCGATCAAAGTGGTGGGGTCGGGCCGGCCCGGCGTGTCGGTGCGCCCGAAGCGGAACATGTGGGTGATGTGATACTCAAACAGCACCCGGTCCTCGTCGGCGGCCTTGCAATAGGCCGCCACGACGCGCTGCACCGCAGCGTCGAAATCCTCCGCGCCGTCCAGCGCCGCAGCCACCAGTGTGTAGATGCGCGCATGGATGGTCTCGAACAAAGCGAGCGCCAGAGCGTCCTTGTTTGAAAAATGGCGATAGATCAGCCCCTCGCTCACCCCGGCGGCGGCGGCGATCTCGCGCGTCGTGACCCCGTCCACGCCGTTCAGGGCGAACAGGGTGAGGGCGGCGCGCTCGATGCGCGCCTTGGCGCTGCCGTCAGCGGCGGTTACGCCGCGCACGTCTTCGCCTTGAAGGCTCGTCTCGCTCATCCCGTGTGACGCCATCGTCGGGTCTCCCCTCTCCATGCCGACTCGTACGAGTCGCCGGCCATAAATGTGAGTGAACGCTCACTCACAATGGAAGCTTTGCCTCAAGCGGGGGGCGGCGTCAAGTGTGAGTGAGCGTTCACTCACATTTTCGGGCGCTGCGGGATCTCAGGTGGGCCGGTGTAAACGTCACTGGGCCGAAGCGGGCGGGTTGGTCAGTAGGGGCCGCACAGGAGCCGCACTGGAGTCGCACTGGGGCTGATCGGGCGCGGCCAGGCCGGATTGGGCCGGAGAGAGCCTCGAGATGGCTGCAGGGGCGCCGCGAGGTGGAGGCCGTGCGTGGGGGTGCGGGGCCGGGATTGGGGCCGGAATGAGAGGAATAGCGCGAGGTCCGGCGCGCGGGGCTTGCACACGGAACTGCATTTGTCGGCGGCGCCGGGCCGCGCCGGCGCCGGCGCGCCTCTTAGTGCGGCGTGGGCGCCGCCCCCCGCCGCGCCAGGGCTTCAGCTTCGAGGGCGCGGGTGCGGGTTTCCACCACGCGCTCCAGCTCGGCGATGAAGGCGCGTGAATCCGCTCCGGGCGTCAGGGGCGCGAGGAATTCGATGATCGCCTCGCCGGGGATCAGCCGGCGCTCCTGTTCCGGCCAGAAGCAGCCCAGATTTGTGGCCGCCGGAACCACCGGCCGCTCCAGGGCGCGGGCGAGCTTCCAGACGCCGCGGCGATAGCGCTTGCCGTGCCCGACTTTGGTGAGCCCGCCTTCGGGAAAGATCAGCGCCGGGCGGCCGTCGGCGGCCAGACGCGCCACGCCCTCGTCGAATGCGCCGGCGGCGCGCCGCCCGGCGGCGTCGTCCACCACTACCGCCTCGGCCTTCTTCAGATACAGCCCCGCCACTGGAAAGCGCAGCATGTGATCGCCGATCACATAGGCCAGCTGCGGATCGCGCGCGAGGTGGGAGAGCCCGTCGCCATAGGACTGGTGCTTGGCGGCGATGATCGCCGGGCCGAGACCTGTGAGATGATGCAGGCCGCGATAGGTGATCCGCACGCCGCAGACCCGCAGCCAGCCGCGAAACAGCTGCGCGAACACTCCCACCGCCCACACCGCCGGGCCACGCCCGGGCAGGAGCAGCAGAGGCAGGCACAGGATCGCCAGCCCGCCGGCGATGGCCCAGAAGCCGTATGTGAAGATGGACCCGCGCATGGCCGTGACCCTTGTCCTGTTTGCGGCGCGCCACAAGCTTGGGCGCGACGCAGTGAAGGCGGCCGCCACGGCTTGTCCCCGCCTTGACAGAAGCGCCGGTTTCCTTGCTTTTCCGCCCTTCCCAATACGCCGACCTATTCGAAACGGATTTTCCATGCACGCCTATCGTACCCATACGTGCGGAGAGCTCCGCAAGCCCGATGTGGGCTCCACCGCGCGGCTGTCCGGCTGGATTCACCGCAAGCGCGACCATGGCGGCTTGCTGTTCGTGGACCTTCGCGACCATTACGGCCTGACTCAAGTCGTGCTGGAGCCGGATAATCCCAATTTCAAGACGCTGGAGCGCCTGCGCGTGGAAAGCGTGGTTCAGGTCACCGGCGAGGTGGTGGGGCGCTCTTCCGAGACGGTGAACGCCAACCTTCCCACTGGCGAGGTGGAGCTGCGGGTCGTGGACCTCTCCATCCATTCCGAAGCCCAGGAATTGCCGCTGCCCGTGTTCGGCGAGCCGGACTGGTCGGAAGAAGTGCGGTTAAAGCACCGCTATGTGGATCTGCGCCGGGAGAGCCTGCACAAGCGCATCGTGCTGCGCGCGCAGATCATCGACTCGCTTCGCCGCCGCATGGTGGAGCAGGGCTTCCTGGAATATCAGACGCCGATCTTGACCGCGTCCAGCCCTGAAGGCGCGCGCGACTTCCTGGTGCCGTCGCGCCTTCATCCGGGCAAGTTCTACGCGCTGCCCCAGGCGCCGCAGCAGTTCAAGCAGCTGATCATGGTCGCGGGCTTCGACAAGTATTTCCAGATCGCGCCGTGCTTTCGCGATGAGGACGCGCGCGCCGACCGCGCGCCGGGCGAGTTCTACCAGCTGGACATGGAGATGAGCTTCGTCGAGCAGGAAGACGTGTTTCAGGCGATCGAGCCGGTTCTGGCGGGCGTGTTCCGCGAATTCGCCGCCGGGCGCACGGTCTCCGACGACGCCTTCCCGCGCATCCCCTACGCCGAAGCCATGCGCAAGTACGGCTCCGACAAGCCGGATCTGAGAAACCCCATCGAGATGGAGTCCGTGACTGCGCATTTCGCCGGGTCGGGCTTTAAAGTCTTCGCCGGGATGATCGAGAAGAACCCCAAGGTCGAAGTCTGGGCGATCCCGGCGCCGAAGGGCGGCTCCCGCGCCTTCTGCGACCGGATGAACAGCTGGGCCCAGCAGGAAGGCCAACCGGGTCTCGGCTATATCTTCTGGCGTGAAGAGAACGGCGCCATCGAAGGCGCCGGCCCCATCGCCAAGAATATCGGGCCGGAGCGCACCGAGGCGATCCGCACCCAGCTTGGTCTTGAGCCGGGCGACGCGGTGTTCTTCGCCGCCGGCCAGCCGAAAGACTTCGCCAGCTTCGCCGGGAACGCCCGCAACCGGGTGGGCCGCGAGCTGGAGCTCTATGAAGACAATGTCTTCAAGTTCTGCTGGATCGTCGATTTTCCCATGTATGAATGGGACGAAGAGAACAAGAAGATCGAGTTCTCCCACAACCCGTTCTCCATGCCGCAAATGGACCCCGACGCCTTCATGGCGCTGGATCCCAGCGATCACGAGGCGCTGATGGGCATGAGCGCCTATCAGTACGACATCGTCTGCAACGGGGTGGAATTGTCCTCCGGCGCGATCCGGAACCACCGCCCCGACGTGATGCTGAAAGCGTTCGAATACGCCGGCTATGGCGCGGACGTGGTGGAGGAGGCGTTCGGCGGCATGCTCAACGCCTTCCGCTACGGCGCCCCGCCCCACGGCGGCATCGCGCCGGGCGTGGATCGCATCGTCATGCTGCTGGCCGGCGTGGAGAATCTGCGCGAAGTGGTGATGTTCCCGAAAGACCAGCAGGCCCGCGACCTGATGATGAACGCCCCGGCCTACGCCGAGCCGCGCCAGCTGCGCGAATTGCATCTGCGCACGGTCATTCCCGACGAGAAGAAGTAGGGGCGGCGTCGCCCGCGTTCGAAGCGCAAGGGCCCCGGCGGAAACGCCGGGGCTTTTTTGTGATTTTTCGCAGCTCGCAGCTCGCCGCGTTGAAGGTCGCGCCTTTGGCGCGTTCTCCAGAAGATGTGGTGGCTCATTTACCCGCCTCAGTAGAAAAAACACACAATTTTAGAGCCTAAATTAGATTGACTCGCTTTCGGGTCGCTCGCAAATTATGCACGCGTGGCCACGCACCAGTGTGAACCTAAATTACTGGCGCCACAGGCAATGCCCCTGCGCTTATTGGCATCACTTTCGCTCCGGTCGCCGCTCTTGCCGCGAACCAAACCGCGAATGCAATTGTTGGTGCTGTAGGGCAGTAGCAATCGGGGCGGCGGCGGTCTCGACAAGAGTGTCGCCGCTCCATTCGCGAGGAGAAAAAATGTCCAATTCTTTATACAGATGGATTTGGTTTTTCGTCGTTATGGTTCTCATCTACACGCTCTCCGGGCGGGGATGGTTTGATGACCTGCGTCCAGTCACCTTGGCTCTGGCGGCGTTGGGTTCGATGAGCCTTACGGCCGTTACTATTCTGGGTTCTGAATACCTTCTTAAGAGAGCCGGCCTCGTGCACGAGTCGAGCAAAGTGGAAGAAGGCGAGCGAGACGTTCGATAACCTGTTCCCGAGCTTTCCTCCGCCTGGGGGTGCGGGAGAGCGCGGACCCTTGCACCCTTTGATCTGGCGGCAGGGACAAGACGATCGGCTCAATAGTCGACACAATCACGCCGCTACAACGCTTCAGCTCCGGCACGCCCCTTGCTCCTGTCCTCGTATCGGACGCCCATGCGTCCCGCTTTGTGACGGGGAGCCCCTGATGACCGAGCCTGTCCTGATTGACTGGAATGACGACAAACGTTCGGAGTTTCGAAACGGCGTGACGGTGGCTCGTCACCGCCTGCACCTGGCGCCGGAATTCACCGATCTGGCGCTTGCGGCGCTGCTGAACCGGCATCCGCGCGCGCTCACTGACTTTTGCACCATGGGCGACGACCCGGCTGACCGCGAGAGCTGGCGGGCGGGCGATCCCGGCGCCATGAGCGGGAGCGAGCTTCTCGAGGCGGTGCGCCAGGGCAAGCTCTGGATCAATCTGCGCGAGGCGATGAACACCGATCCGGTCTACAAACCGCTGTTCGAGGCTTTGTTCTCCCAGCTGAAAAAGCTCAATCCGGGCTACAAGCCGGTTCGCGCCTATGGCGGCATCCTGATCAGCTCTCCGAAGGCGCAGGTCTTCTATCATTCCGACGTGTCTGAAACGCTGCTGCTGCACGTGAAGGGCCGCAAGCGCTTCCGGATCTATCCGCCGCGCGGTCCCTGGCTGTCTGAAGCCTGCATGGAGAACATCCTGCACAGGACCCAGACCGAGGACGTGCCGTTTGACCCGGATTGGGACGCGGACGCGGCCACGGTGGATCTCACCCCCGGCGATTTCGTCGCCTGGCCGCTCCATGCGCCGCATCGCGTGGTCAATCTGGAGGGGCTGAACGTGTCGATCACCTGCGAGGTGGTGACGCACGAATCGGTGATGAAAAACGCCGTCCTGCACGCCAACGGCGCCCTGCGCCGCATGGGGATGGAGCCGCGCTCCACGCGCAGCGACGGGCTGCAGGCCTATGGCAAGCTCGCTTTGTCCAAGACATGGAAGATGATGGAGAAACTCACCGGACGCGCCAGCCGGCCGCTGCCCAAGAGCGACTCCACCTTCGACATCGATCTCGCCAGCGACACCGGGTTTCGAGATCGCGCCGCCGCCTGACCTGTCAGGAATTTTAGTTGGGGGCGCGCGGGCGTGTCTCTAGTCTCATCGCGGGGGCCTTGAGACTGGAGACACGCCCGTGATGCGTTTGAAGATCGCCGCCGCTTTCAGCGCCGCGTGCGCCGTAGCCTTTATCGTGTCCGGCTCCAGCTTCGCCCAGCTGCCGGCGCCGCTGGAGGCCGCCCTGTCGGTGGAGGCCCGGGATTTGCGGCCCTCCAGCCTGGACTTCCAGCTAGAGACGGACGGGGAGGGCGTCACTGTGCGCGTGGACCTCGCCGACGGCGACGCCCGCTACACTCTGCTCGCCCCTTCCGAGAGCGATCTCACCGACGCCGAGCGCGAGATGTGGGAAGGGTTCCTCGATCCCGAAGACGACGCGTTTCGCGAGCCGGATGACGACGACGGCGAGCGCCGCAGTGTCGAGTTTCTCGGGCCTTTGAGCCTGCGCGGCGTTGTGGGATCCGAGGCGTCTCTGGCGCGCGAGGCCGACGGGCTCCTGATCTACAGCTTCACCCCGTTGGGGTTTCCCGGCGCGCAGGGCGAGGATGAGTCCATGGCCGCGATGATCGAACACCTGCGCGGTGAGATCGCCGTGGATCCTGAGCGCGGCGAGCCGGCCTGGCTGCATCTGTTCTCCACCGGCAGCTTCAAGCCGCACATGGTCGTGCGCATCAATGACTTCTCCATGCGCCAGATTTTCACGCACGAGGCGGCTCTGGGCGGTCCGAGGCTTGCGCGCATGGAGATGGCGCTGAACGGCTCGGCGGCGTTTCAGCGCTTTGAGCAGTCCATGGTGGTGGCGGTGTCCAACATGGTGTTCGACCCCGCGCCCGGGCAGCCCGGCGATCTTGGCGAAGGCGCGGAGTCGCCCTAGCTAAGGGGTATGGCTCTCAACCTCATCAAACTCTGCGTCGGGGCGGACGGAATCGAAGATCTTGAAGCCTGGCGCGATCAGGTGGCGCCGGGCGACCGTCCCATGCCTCACACGACACGCATGACGCCAAAGCGGGCCAAGGAGCTTTTGGACGGCGGCTCGCTTTACTGGGTGATCAAGCGCGTGATCCAGGCGCGCCAGACCATTCTGGAGCTGGAAGAGTTCACCGACGAGGCCGGGATCAAGCGCTGCACGATCTGGCTAGACCGCGAGATCGTCCCCACCGCCCCGACGCCCCGGCGGCCTTTCCAGGGCTGGCGCTATCTCAAAGCCGAGGACGCCCCCGCCGACCTTTCGGTGCAGACCGGCGGCGAGGACCTTCCCGACGATCTCCGCCGCAAGCTGATCGAGATCGGCGCCTGGTGAGAGTTGGGGGCCTGTTTCTTCCCTTTCATCGAGAGGAGAAGCGCGCCGGCTCACACCGCCCGGTTGTCGATGAGCCGCGTCTTGCCCACGCGCACTGCGGCGAGCACGCGGGCGGGGCCCGACAGGCTGCCGTCCGGCAGGGCGGCGAGGGTTTCGGCGTTGCGCGCCTCGATATAATCGACGCTGTCGAACGCGGCTTCAGCGTCGCGTAGAGCCGCCGCCTGCGCGGCGTCAACCGCCGCCCCGCCCCGCAGGCTGTCTGCGAACTCGTTCAGGATGACGTTCAGTTTCGCCGCCCGCCGGCGCTCGTCTCCGGAGAGGTAGGCGTTGCGCGAGGAGAGGGCGAGGCCGTCGGGTTCGCGCACGGTTTCCCCGGCGACGATCCGTACGCCGAGATCGAGATCGGCCACCAGGCGCCGGATCACCAGAAGCTGCTGATAATCCTTTTCGCCAAACACCGCCGCGTCGGGGCGGACCTGATTGAGCAGCTTGGTCACCACGGTGGCCACGCCGGAAAAGAAGTGCGGCCGCGCCACGCTTTCAAGGTCTTCCGCCGGGCCTTTCAGGCTCACCATGGTGGAAAAGCCGCCCGGATACATGGCCGCGCCCGTGGGGGCGTAAACAAGGTGGCAGCCGGCGGCGGCGAGCTTTTGCGCGTCGCTTTCAAGGGTGCGCGGATAGGCGCTGAAATCCTCGCCCGGCGCGAACTGGGCGGGGTTCACAAAGACGCTCGCCACCACCCGGTCGCTGAAGGAGAGAGCCTGCGTCACCAGAGCGATATGGCCGGCGTGAAGCGCGCCCATGGTCGGCACGAAGCCCACCGACAGCCCCGCCTTGCGCCAGGCGTCGACGATTGCGGCGACCTCGCCCGGATCAAAGGCGGCGTCGAGGGGCAGGGTGGGGCGAGGATTCGTCACGGCGGGCTCCGGCTTCAATGGCGCGCGGACGCTAGCCGGGCTTTGCGCTGGCGCGCAAGCGGGCGACTCGCATTAGACATATATCCATGATGCGTCTTGCAGCCCTCTTGCTCTGTCTCGCCCTGACGGCCTGCGCCACCACCGCGCCGGCCCCGGACGCCGCGCGGCAGACGCGCGCCCAGGCGCTCGCCGCGCTGCTGCTCGAGACTGAAACGGCTGATCCGGCCCGCCTCGCCGCCGCCGAGCCTGAAATGTCGGCCCTGGAGGCCGCCCTGGTGCGGGCGCCGGCGATGTCGGATGCGCAAGCGCGGATGGAAAGCGCCCAGACGCCAGGGCCCGAAGTTGATCTCTCCGGCGCGCGCAGCGTCATGAGCGCGGTGCATCTGGCGTCCTATCGAGAGCCGGTCCACGCGGTGCGCGGCTGGGCCGAGCTGGAGGCGCGCCATGGCGGGCTCGCGGGCCTGCAGGCGCGCGTGTCGCAGGTTGATCTGGGCGATCGCGGCGTCTTCCTGCGCCTGAAAGCGGGACCGTTCGACACGCCCGCCGTTGCGGAGGCGGCCTGCGACGCGATCAAGGCGAGCGGGGAATGGTGCACGGTCACCGATTTCGCCGGCGAGGCCCTTTAAAGGCGCGAGTCCCGCGCGCAACACGTTTCACTTGCGCACAGTGTCTCTTTCTTGCCGCCTTCGCTTGCCCCATATGAATGGTGTATGCCGTTTCTCCCGCCGCCCAGTCAGGGATTCGCGCCGCCATGAGCCCGCTCGCCAGCGCAGACATCATCAAGGCCGCCAAACAGGCCGAGCCCGGTCCGGGCGCCGCCCATACAATCGTGGTGGGCAATGAGAAAGGCGGGGCGGGCAAATCCACCGTCGCCATTCATTTGGCCATCGCCCTCATGCGCATGGGCAAGGCGGTGGGCGTGATCGATCTGGATGTGCGCCAGGCCAGCCTGTCGCGCCACTTGCAGAACCGGCGCGCCTGGGCGGAAAAGCGCGGCGCCAAGCTGCCGATACCCGCCGAGGCCCGCCTGCCGCTCTCATCCGAGCGCAATCTGGACGCCGCCGAGGCCGAGGAGAAGGCCGCCTTCGACGCGGCCATCAAAGATCTAAAAGCGCGGTGCGACTATCTGGTGATCGACTCGCCCGGCGGCGACACCCATTACGCGCGCCTGGCCCATTCCATCGCCGATACCCTGATCACGCCGATCAATGACAGCTTTGTCGATTTCGCGCTTCTGGCCGAAGTGGACGCCGATACGTTCGAAGTGGGCCGGCCCAGCATCTACGCGGAAATGGTCTGGGACTGCCGCAAGCGCAAGGCCATGACCGACAAGCGGTCCATGGACTGGGTGGTGATGCGAAACCGTGTCTCGACCCTGGACGCCAAGAACAAGCGCCGGGTGGGCAAGGGCCTGCGCGCGCTGTCGGAACGCATCGGCTTCCGCCTGGCGCCGGGCTTTTCCGAGCGCGTGATCTATCGCGAGCTGTTTCCAACGGGGCTCACGCTCATCGACCTCACCGAAGCCGGATCGGCCATGACCTTCACCATGAGCCATGTGGCCGCCCGCCAGGAATTGCGCGAGCTTCTGATCATCCTGAAGCTTCCGGGCCTGGACGGCGCCCGCATCCCGTTCTGATGAGCATCATCTTTGGATTGCTGGCCGTCCTCGCCCTTCTGGGCGCGCTCGCCTATGCCTTCGCCAGGGCCGACAACCGCAAGGCCGCGCAGACCCTGCGCATCGTGCTGGGGGTGGGCGGTGTGGTTGTTGGCGGGCTTCTGACGGTTCGAGGTCTGGCGATCGCCGGCATTCCGATCATCACCGCGTCGCTGGGCTTTCTGGGCGTCGCCATGCGCGGCGGGGCCAAGCCGGGTGACGGGGCGGATCGCGACGGCGGCGCCAGGTCGCGCCGCAGCCCTGGTGCGCGCCCTAATCGCTCCATGTCGCGCAAGGAGGCCGCGCAAATCCTGGGCGTCGCCGAGGACGCGGACGAAGCCACGGTGCGCGCCGCCTATCGCAAGCTCATGAAACAGGTTCACCCCGACGCCGGCGGTAATGACGCGCTGGCGTCAAAAGTCCAGGACGCCCGCGATACCCTGCTGGAGTCGCCCTAGGCGTTCGGCGCCACTGTGAAGCACGGCTCGCCGCGGCGGGACAGGCGCTCACAGACGGCCCGGGCGGTGTCTGCGGAGAGGCCGGCATAGCGCGCCCGCCAGAGCCGGCTCTGACCGCTCTCGAGCGGCTGGGCGAAGGGGCTGGCGCCCTGCAGAAGATCCGAAACGCCCAGCTGGGCCACGGCGTCAAGCCGGGCGCGCGCGGCGATCTCGCTGGCGTAAGCGCCCACCTGGATCGACCAGCCGGCGGCGGTGGCCAGGCGTATCGGCGCGGCGTCGTTGCTGCTCGCCGCCGCCGCCACGTCCTCGGCGAAGGCGACCCGGGCGGGGGGTGCGCCGCCCCCGGCCGAGCCCATGGCTGTCGGGCGGATCATGCCGGCGAGCTCTGCGGTGAGGGTTTCCTGCTCGCGGATCGGGTTGAGCCGGGGAATGTTCAGCGCGGCCAGGCGAACCCCGGTGTCGCGCGCCTCCATGGCGGTGTAGGCGGCCTCTATCAGCTCGCGGGCGTGAGCGTCGCGCGCGCCGGAGCTGGCGCCGCCCATGACCACCGCGACCAGCGGGCGTCCGCTGCGCTCGGCGGTGACGGCGATATTGAAGCCCGAGGCGCGGATATAGCCTGTCTTCAGCCCTGTCACGCCCTCGACCCGGCCGACCAACGAGTTGTGCGTGGTGTGAGTCGACGCGCCCCAGCGAAAGCGGATCTCGGAAAAATAGTGGAAGAATTGCGGAAAATCCCGGCGCAGGGCGAAAGCCAGGCGCGCCATGTCGCGCGCGGTGGTGATCTGACCAGCGTCAGGAAGGCCCGAGGCGTTGTTGAAACGTGTCGCCGTCAGGCCCAGCCCGGCGGCGCGCGCGGTCATGGCGGCGGCGAATTGAGCTTCGTCGGCGGCTAGCGCCTCGGCGACCACCACAGCCACATCATTGGCGCTCTGAATGATGAGAGCGCGGATGGCGTCCTCCACCGAAATCGTCGTACCGGCGCGCACGCCGAGCTTGCTGGCGGGCCGCGAGGCCGCCTCGGCGGATACGGCAAGGGGACTTTCCAGTGTCAGCTCGCCGCGTTCCACCGCGTCGAACAGCATGTAGAGCGTCATCATCTTGGTCAGGGAGGCGGGGTGGCGCTGGGCGGTGTCGCGCACCGCGTGCAGCACCTCGCCGCTGTCCATATCGGCCACGAAGGCGGCGTAGCGTTCCTGCCCCACCGCCGGGGCGGTGAGGGCGGCGCAAAACATCAGTAACAGAGCAAGTGCGCGCGCGACCATGGGCCGAGCCTGCCTGACGAGCCCTTTCCGGCGCGTTAACTCAAAGAATATGCGGCGTTTTGTGCGCTGCACAAAAAGGACTTGAAATCCGGATCGGTAATGGGCATATTTGCTGCAGCTGCGAAGAGCGGCTGAACCAAGGAGCGAAGTGATGGCGAACGAAGAGACGCCGAAATCCGTGCCTGCCGAAACGCCCAAAGCCGATGTGACCGTCGCTGAAGCCGCCAAGGCCGATGTGGACGCCGCGAAGGCCGATACGGCGAAGACGCAGGCGGATGTCAAACCGCAAGCTCCGCAAGCAACATCCTCCCCGGCGACCGCTGAAGCGCCGGTGACCAAGGCGAAGACCGATCAGGTGAAGCCGGCCGCGAAAGCGCCGTCCAAGCCTGCAAGCCGGAAGCCTTCGCCCCCGCGCAAGTTCTCAGGAGAGACAATCATGGCCGCCGCCAAAAAAGACACCGCCAAAGAAACCTTCGAAACCGTCACCGCCGCCTCCAACGAAGCGGTGAAGGAAAGCTTCGAAAAGTCGATCAACGCGATGAATGAATTCAGCGCGTTCCAGAAAGACACCGTGGATGCGATGATCGCTTCGGCGACCACCACCTCCAAGTCGGTCGAGGAAATGAACACGTCCGCGCTCGCCTTCGCCAAGAAATCCATGGAAGACGGCGTCGCCGCCGCGAAGACCATGGCCGGCGCCAAGTCGGTGCAGGAGCTCATCGAGATCCACGCCGATTACACCAAGTCGACCCTCGACGCGTATCTGTCGGAAGTGAACAAGAACACCGACCTGATGAGCGCCCTGGTCAAGGACGGCTTCAAGCCGCTCAACGACCGGATGGCCGCCGCCGTCGAGATCATGCAGTCCGCTCGCTAAGGACTGTCCACAGGATTGTTTCGCCTCTCGGGGCGAAACTCCGTATCCTCCCTGACTGGCTCGGCGCTCCGGCGCCGGGCCATTTTTTTGCCTGTCGACAGGGGGCTGGCTGGGCGTCAACGCCGGCGCAAAGCGCGGCGTTGATGTCACGGCGGTGCGTTTGCGCTGCGCTCAATCCAACGCGGGGGCTTCCCAGCGACGGGGCGATGCATATTTAATCGTACATGAGATCATGCGACGACGGAGAAGGACACCGCGAGCGCCGAATGGCTGACCCTCGAAACCCCGGCGATCCTGGACGCGAAAGCGGCGTTGCGGTCAAACCGCGCACCCGCACGAAGCGGCCGTCCATGTATAAGGTCCTCTTGTTGAACGACGATTACACTCCGATGGAGTTCGTCGTCGAAGTCCTGACAAGGATTTTTCACAAGAACCAGGAGGACGCGACTCGCATCATGCTCCATGTGCACCAACATGGAGTCGGGGTGTGTGGCGTTTTCACCTACGAGGTGGCCGAGACAAAGGTCGCCCAGGTGATGGACGCGGCGCGCCGAGCCCAGCACCCTTTGCAGTGCACCATGGAAAAGGATTAGGCGCTTGCCCTCTTTCTCTCCCGCCCTTGAACGCAGCTTGCATCGCGCCCTGACGGTCGCGAACGAGCGTAAACACGAATACGCGACACTGGAGCATCTGCTCCTCGCGCTTTGCGAGGACGACGACGCCGGCGCGGTGATGCGCGCCTGCGACGTGGATGTGGATGAGCTTCGCGAGACCATGGCCGAATATGTCGACGACGAGCTTGACGGGCTCATCATCGATGACGGTGAGGACGCCAAACCCACGGCCGGTTTCCAGCGCGTCATCCAGCGCGCCGTGATTCACGTGCAGAATTCCGGACGCGACGAAGTGACAGGCGCAAACGTTCTCGTCGCCCTGTTCGCCGAACGCGAGAGCCACGCCGCCTACTTCCTCGCCGAGCGGGACATGACCCGCTACGACGCGGTGAACTTCATATCCCACGGAATCGCCAAAAAACCCGGTGCGGCGGAAACGCGTCCCGCTCGCGGGGCCGACGATGAAGACGCCGAGGAAACCGTCATGGGCGGGGAAGACAAGGACAAGGACGACGTCCTTTCGGCCTATTGCGTCGATCTGAACGCCAAGGCGCGCGAGGGCGGGGTCGATCCCCTCATCGGACGCGCCCATGAGGTGGAGCGCTGCATCCAAGTGCTGTGCCGCCGGCGCAAGAACAACCCGCTTCTGGTGGGCGATCCGGGCGTCGGCAAGACCGCCATCGCCGAAGGTCTGGCGCGCAAGATCATCGAAGGCGACGTGCCCGACGTGCTCGACGGCGCGGTGATCTATTCGCTCGACATGGGCGCGCTGCTGGCCGGTACGCGCTATCGCGGAGATTTCGAGGAGCGGGTGAAGCAGGTGGTCAAGGCGCTCGAAGCGCGCCCCCACGCCATCCTGTTCATCGACGAGATCCACACCGTGATCGGCGCCGGCGCCACGTCGGGCGGGGCCATGGACGCCTCCAATCTCTTGAAGCCTGCGCTTCAAGGCGGTGGTCTGCGCTGCATGGGCTCCACGACCTACAAGGAGTACCGCCAGCATTTCGAGAAGGACCGGGCTCTGGCGCGGCGCTTCCAGAAGATCGACGTGGTCGAGCCGACGGTGGACGACTCCATCAAGATCCTGCAGGGCCTGAAGCCTTATTTTGAGGACTTCCACGATATCCGCTTCACCAATGAGGCGCTGAAAGCCGCCGTGGAGCTGTCCGATCGCTATCTCGGCGACCGCAAGCTGCCCGACAAGGCCATCGACGTGATCGACGAGGCCGGCGCCTCCATGCGCCTGGTGCCCCAGAGCAAGCGCAAGAAGACGATCGGCGTCAAAGAGGTCGAAGTGGTGCTGGCCAAGCTCGCCCGCATTCCGGCCAAATCGGTCTCCAAGTCCGACGAAGCCGTGCTGAAGGACCTGGAAGGTACGCTGAAACGCGTGGTGTTCGGCCAGGACGACGCCATCGCCAAGCTGTCCAGCGCCATCAAGCTGGCGCGCGCCGGACTTCGCGAACCGCACAAGCCCATCGGCTCCTACCTCTTCTCCGGCCCCACGGGCGTCGGCAAGACCGAGGTGGCCCGCCAGCTCGCCGCGAGCCTGGGGGTGGAATTGCTGCGCTTTGACATGAGCGAATACATGGAGCGCCACACCGTCTCCCGCCTGCTCGGCGCCCCGCCGGGCTATGTGGGCTATGACCAGGGCGGTCAGCTCTCCGACGCGATCGACCAGCATCCCCACTCGGTGCTTCTGCTCGACGAGATCGAGAAGGCGCACCCGGATATCTTCAATATCCTGCTGCAGGTGATGGATAACGGCCAGATCACCGACTCCAACGGCAAGAAGATCGACTGCCGCAATATCATCCTGATCATGACGACCAACGCCGGCGCCGCCGACGCCGCCAAAGAGGCCATCGGCTTCGGACGCGGCAAGCGCGAGGGCGAGGATCAGGCGGCGATCGAAAAACTGTTCACGCCGGAATTCAGAAACCGTCTCGACGCCGTCATCGGCTTCGCCGGCCTGAAGACCGACGTGGTGGGCCGCGTGGTCGAGAAGTTCGTGCTGCAGCTGGAAGCCCAGCTGGCCGATCGCGGAATCACCTTCGAACTCACCGAGGCGGCCACCAACTGGCTCGCCCAGAAGGGCTATGACGAAAACTTCGGCGCGCGTCCGCTGGGCCGCGTGATTCAGGAATACGTCAAGAAGCCGCTCGCCGAGGAAATCCTGTTCGGTCAGCTCAAAAAGGGCGGCGTGGTGAAGCTCGACGTGGACGCGGCGGATGAGACCCGCCTCGACTTCGAGATCATCCCCGCCGACCGGCTGAAGAAACCGGTCAAGCCTAAGAGCGGCAAGAAGAAAGCCGAAGAGCCCGTGCGTTAAGCGCGACCTCTTCGGTCGGACGACAAGCGCCCCGCGGTGAAAGCCGCGGGGCGTTTTCGGTTTAGTCGGTTCCCGGTACGATGCCCGGCTCAAGCCGGGGGCGGGACCGGGGCCCGCCGCGCTTGAAAATCAGACGCCGAGACGGCGCGGCCGCCGCACCGCGTTTTACTCTCGAAGCGCAATGGACCCCGGTCTTCTCCCCGGACCTTTCGTCCGGGGATAAAACCGGGGACCGGTCAGGGTGATTTTAGAAATTCGACGACGCGGCGGACCACCCGCTCATCCCTGAGCACGCCGCGATGGCCGAGGCCGTCGAACACCTCCAGCGCCGCGCCCGGCCAGGCGGCGGCCATGCTTTCGCTGGCGTCCGGCGGGGCGATGGTGTCGCCTGAGCCGTGGCAGAACAGGGCCGGGATCGTCATGTCCGGAGCGTCGGCGGTGACGGAGAGGTTGCGCGCGTCTTCGCCGAAGCGATAGGAGACCGCGTCCAGCATCAGGTCCACCGCCCGGTTCGAAAGTCCCATGTTTCGCGCCTGGAAGCGCACATTGCGGGGCAGGGCGTCAGGCGCGCCCAGGGCCACCACGCGCTGCGGCGCCAGCGCAAAGCGTGTCATGGCGATGACGGTGGCGGGAAAGCCCATGGAGTGGGCGACGACAGCGAAGGGCTCGCCGAAATGATTGCGCGCGGCGGCCAGCCCGTCGGCGAAGCGGATCATGTGGGCGCGATCACCCGTGCTTTTCCCATGGGCCGGCCCGTCGATGAGGGCGACGCTGAAGCCCGCCTCCATCATGGCGCGGCCCATGGTGGAAAGATCGGCGCTGTCAGCCTCCCAGCCATGCTGGAAGAATACCAGCGGGCCGTCGCCGCCGGTCCAGGCGCGCTGGGTTCCGCACGGCGCGTCAAAATCCACCGGCGCCAGGCTTTCCAGCCAGTCGCGTCCGGTATCGCTTTGTTTTTTCATCCGCGGTGTGACGAAGCGGGCGCCGGCGGCGCGCTTGAACGCCTCGGGCGTGAACCGGGCGGCGAGATTGACGGGCAGCATTTTCATGCCGCGGTTGGAGCCGATTTTGCGGGCGTGATCAATGGAGAGGCGCCGCTGCGTGGGTCGGTGTCACCCGCCGCGTTTTAAAAGGCGCTCGGCCGCTTCGCTGGCGGGAAGCCGCCCTTCAGCCACGGCGCGCTCCAACTCGGGCCCGGCGGCCTTCACGGCCGGATCGGCCTTGAAGGCCTCCAGCACCCGGTCCTCGACCATGGACCATAGCCAGCGCACCTGCTGACCCTGACGTTTCTTGGCGAGGGCGCCGGCGGAGTCCAGCGCCTTGCGGTGAGTCTTCACGGTCTCCCAGAGTTTTTCGATCCCCGCGCCCGACAGGGCCGAGCCGGTGAGAACAGCCGGCGTCCAGTGGGGCGAGACCGGCGCAAACAGGTGGAGCGCGGCCTCCAGATCGCGGGCGGCGCGCCGCGCGCGTGTCTCGTTCTCGCCGTCGGCCTTGTTCACGAACAGGATTTCAGCCAGCTCCAGCAGGCCCTTCTTGATGCCCTGAAGCTCATCGCCGGCGCCGGGCAGCATCAGGGCGACGAACACGTCCACCATGTCGGCCACCACCGTTTCCGACTGGCCCACGCCTACCGTCTCCACGAGCACCACGTCATAGCCGGCCGCCTCGCATAAAAGCAGGCTCTCGCGGGTTTTGCGCGCGACGCCGCCCAGCGTGCCGGCGCTGGGGGAGGGGCGGATGAAGGCGCTGCGATCCACCGCCAGCTGGCCCATGCGAGTCTTGTCGCCCAGAATCGAGCCGCGTGAGCGGCTGGAGGACGGGTCCACGGCCAGCACCGCCACCTTGCGCCCCTGTGCGGTGAGATGACCGCCCAGCGCTTCGATGAGAGTGGATTTGCCGACGCCGGGAACGCCGGTGAGCCCGATGCGCCAGGCGCCGCCGGTGCGGTCCATTACGTCGGTCAGAAGGTCTCTCGCCCGGGCCTGATGATCAGGGCGGGTGGATTCCACAAGTGTTATCGCGCGCGCAAGGGCGGCCCGATCCCCCTCCATGAGGCGCTGTGCGAGGTTGTCGATCATGGGGAGGAGTTCTCACCGGTTCGCCGCGCTGAAGCAAGGCGGCCCTGCGTCTCACAGCCGATGGCTCACGCTCCGGTGCGCAGTCCTAGACCGGTGGTCGGGCGAGATAGGCGGCGTAATAGGCCGCTTCAGGCTTGGGTCCGGACCCGGCGATGATCTCCAGCGTGACGATGGAGCGGCGCTCCTGGCCGGGGCTTAGCGAAATGCCCAGCCCGACGCCCGATGCACTAAAGCCGCCCGATCCGAAGGTGCGGCCCACAGATCCGCCCACGCGCACCGGCGAGCGGTTGTCACCGTCCTGTTCGTACCGGCGGTCCACCACTTCGAACCACTCAAAACCATTGGTGAGCGAGAGCTCCGCGGCGCGGCGAAGCGCCAGGCGCTCCACGTCCTCTCGGCTGGCCCCAGGCCCGCCGGTAAACGTGACCCGCCAGCGGTCGTCCTCTACGCGCAGTGCGTCATAGCCGACGCCTGACCCCGTCGCGGCTGAGGGGCCGTATGTGGTGGGCGTCGGCGCGCAGGCGGCCAGCACCAGGGCGATGGCGGCGGGCGGGAGAAGAAGAAAGCGCTTCATCTGAATGCTCCGGCTGTGTGGATTGCAGCCTAGCATAAATCCAGATGCTGCGCTTCAGCGGTGCTCCAGCGGTCTGGGCGGCCCGGCTATCGCCGTGCAAACGCCGAAAAGGCGATCCCGCCAAGGGCGCCGGCGCCTGCGCCGATGAGCGGCAGGGCGAGCGCGCCTGCAAGCTGGGCCAGGGTGAGCGCGCCAAGATCCTCTCCGCCGGCAAGGCCTTGCAGAATTCCGCCCTCGTTCAGGCGGTCCAGGTAAATCGCAACCGCGCCGAAGCCCGCCGCGGCGCCGGCCAGAACCGCGCCGGGGCCGGACAGGCGCAGCGCGGCGAGGACCAGCCATAGGGCGGTGAACACAAGCCCGGCCGGGTAGGCGAACATCAAAGCGCCCAGCCAGATGTTTGCGGCCATGGGCATTAGGGCGCCCACGGGCAGCGCCGCCCCCTGCGGGTCGGTCATGACGAAATGGATCATCATGCCCAGCACGCAGACCCCCGCTGCAAAGGCTGGTGCGATGATGAAGGCGGCGAACACGCCGCGCGGTGCGATCTGCATGGTGAAGCCCCCCGGCTGACAGACGTTCAGTCTAGAGCAGAGCCGCGCGCCGGGGGAGTCTCAGCTGGAGCGTTTCATCACACACGCGGCTAGCTTTAGAATGACGGCAATGACCCCTGATCCCGCCCTTCGCATGAAGATCGCCGCCGGCGCCGCTCTCGTGGCCATGGCCGCTCTGTTCGCCGCCACCCATGTGTGGGGCGAGGATGCGGGCGTATGGGGTTATGCGCGGGCCTTCGCCGAGGCCGGGTTGATCGGCGGGCTGGCGGACTGGTTCGCCGTAACGGCGCTGTTCCGGCGGCCTCTGGGTCTCCCGATCCCCCATACGGCGGTGATCCCCAACAATCAGCAGCGCATCGCCGATGCGGTGGGGCGCTTCGTGGCGGAGAATTTCCTGGATCCCCGGCTCATCGAGGCGCGCCTGGCTGAGGCCGATCCTGGCCGCCGGGTGGGCGAGATGCTTGCTGATCCGTCTCAGGCGCGGGCGCTTTCGGCGGGCCTGGTGCGCGCCGCCCCGGATCTCATCGCCCTGATCGATGACGACGCCGTGGCGCGGTTCTGGCGCGAGCAGATCGGCCGTCAGGCCAGTGGCGCGCGGGTCGGCCCCGCCATGGGCTCGATCCTCGAAGCGCTCACCGCCGGCGGCAAGCACCAGATCCTCATCGACGCGGCGGTGCGCGAGGGGTTTTCCCTGCTGGAAGCCAATGAGGACCGCCTGCGCCGGGCGGTGCGCGAGCAGTCTGGCGCGCTTTTACGCTTCACCCGCATGGACAAGCGAGTGTCCGACGCGGTGATCGCGGCGGTGGAGGACTTGCTGCACGAAACCGCCAATGATCCAGAGCACCCGCTTCGCGTGCGCATCACCGAGGCGGCGCGCGAGTTCGCGGCCGGCCTGCGCGACGACGACGCGCTGCAGGCGCGCGTGGAACGCATCATGGCCGATACGCTGACCCACCCGGCGGTGGCTGATTTCGCGGAGCAAGGATGGCGGGAGGCGAAGACGGCGCTGCTGGCCGACGCTGAACGCGGCGAGGACAGCGAGGCCGGGCGCGCCCTCGCCGACGCTTTGATGGCGCTGGGCCGGGCGATCCTCAGCGAAGATGAATCGCGCGCCGCGTTCAATGCACGCCTGACGCCGCTCATCATCCATCTGGCCGAGCGTCACGGCGCGGATGTCGCGCGCCTGATCTCGGAGACCGTGGCCAGCTGGGATGCGGCGACCGTGGTGGAGAAGATCGAGGCGGGCGTGGGGCGCGATCTGCAATACATACGCCTGAACGGCACGCTGATCGGCGGCCTGATCGGGGTTGTGCTCCACGCCGCCGTGACGATGACGTAGCCGGTACCTAACCGGTTTCCTCATCGGCCTCGACGGATGTGAAGCCCCGCATGAGCGTCTCGCTGGTGTCCAGCTCTGCGAGCTCGGAAACCAGCGCCGAGATGCGGGCGTCGCCAGGGCGCACGGCGTCGTTGGCGACGGTGGAGAAGGCGCCGGCGTGCTCGGTGAGCGCCATGGCGGGGCCGTAGCGCGCTTCAACCCGGTCCATGGACGCGCCGTCACCGGCCAGAGCGTAGGCGATGAGCGCCCGCATCACGTCGTGACTGTCGCGCCTGGACAGCGCTTCATCGCTGCGCCAGCGGTCGCCGAGCAAGGCTTCGGCGCGCCGGCCGGCCTCAAGCCACTGCCGATCATCCCAGGCGATGCGGGCGCGCAGCCGGTCGGCGGGTTCGGTCCTGTCGTTGGCGATCAGCTCCAGGGCGTGCTCGGTGCGCCCGAGTCCCGCCAGGGCCCGGGCCTGAAGCAGGCGGCGTTCGGCCACCAGGTCTCCAGAGAGCCCGGCGATCCGGGTCTGCTCGATGGCGCGCAGCGCCTGTTCGGGCCGCTCGTCCATCAAATATATCTCAGCAAGATCGGCGGCGATCGCGGCCCGCGCCTGCGCCGTCATGGTGATCGCGCGCTCATCGACAAAATATTGCAGGTATTCGGCCGCCTGGTTCAGCAGGTCCACCTCCACAAGACGCTCCACGACGCCGAGCACCATGCGAACCCCGTCGGGCCCCGGCGGGGTCAGGTCCTGATGCTCGCGCCACAGCGCCACCGCCGTCAGCGGATCCATGCGGTCCGCGCCGCCATCGAGGAACAGATTGCGGAACAGCGTGTCCATCTCCGTTCCCAGACGTCGCGCCACGGGGCTGTCTGGAAAGCGCAGGCGGGTTGAATCCATGGTGTTAAGCGCTTCGTCATAGCGCCCGGCCTGGGCGTAGACCTCGCCGAGCATGGCCGCGGCCTCCACTTCGGTGTCGTCACCACGCCATTGAAAGCGGAGCGCTTCCAGCATTTCCACCGCTTCATCGGGCGCGATGCGGCCGGTCTGGCTCTGCAGGCGCAGCTTCTCCAGCTGGGACCGGGCCTGGATGGGAGTCCATGCATCTCGCGTCAGCGCGTCATACTGGTCGATGGCGGAGTCCACATCGCCGTATCGCGCGGCCAGACCGGCGCGCGCAAAGGCGGCGATGGCGGCGGCCTCCGCGTCAGGCGCTCCCATGTCGACCTGATCGAGCAAGGCCTCCACCGCGCCGATATCACCGGTGCGCAAAACGCTCAGCCCATGCCAGGCGGCGATCCGTGACCGCCAGACCGGCTCGAAGAAAAAGACGTGATCGCGGCCCTGCTCAAAGCGCCGGCGCGCCAGCGGCCAGTCGCGGGTCTGCGCCGCCACAAGCCCGCGCCAGGGCTGGGCGCTGGGGTCGTTCACCAACTCGGTATGGGACAGGGATGCTTCGGCGTCTTCAAAGCGGCCCATCATGTATTCAGCGGCGCCGCGCAGAGCCGCAGTTTCCGCGGAGGATTCAAGCGCAGGATTTTCCTGGATCGACAGGTTGAGATAGCCGATCGCTTCACCAGCCAGACTCCAGCCCAGATGAAAGCGCGCCAGCGCCGTCAGGGCTTCCGGCTCCAGGGTGAGCGCCGCCTGCTGAAGGCGCTGCCGACCGGCGAGGAAGGGCTGCTCGCCGCGCCAGCGCTCAAGATCGAGAAACCCCGGCGTCATGGGCCGGTCAAGGCTCGCCGCAAGGGCCGGGTCGGCCGCGCGCGACAGCTGCAGCCCGCCAAGGCGCGACAGGCGGGCGCCGCCCGGTTCCAGGGTCAGGGCCAGGTCGTCGGCGTAGACCTCGATCGCAACACCATGTGCGGAGGCGAGGATGCGGCTTTCAACGAAGCGGCGGGGCGTGAGGACGCCGCGTTTTTCGCCATCGGACGTCAGGATCAAGAGCGTGTCGCCCACCACGGGATCTGGCGCCTCGACGACTTCGCGTGCACTGTTCAGGCCGATGCGCAGCGTCGCATCGCGATTGAAGCTTGTGTCGCGCGCCAGACGCACGGGCAGGGGGGGCTCATCAATCCTGTCCGCTAGCGTCACCGTCCATGTCGCCCCGGCGGCGTGGACATCGGCCTGGGTCGAGATCGGCGACACGAGGCGAAGCGCAGAAAAATCCGGGCCGGAAAAGGTGCGAAAGGAGTCCACATGACGGCTGCCCACGGCGGCGATTTCGCCGGCGTTCAGCTCTGCGCCGGCGCCGAACACGATCCACAGCGCATCGGAGCGGCGAAACACCGCCGCGCCGGGCAGGCTCGCCCAGGAAAACGACAGCACCAGATCCTCACCGCTTTCACGCACCTGCACCGGCACGACGCCGCTTTCAGGAACGGGATCAGGACGCGCTTCGGGCGGGGCTTGAAGTGCAGGGACGGTCTGGTCGGCTTCGACGCCAGCCTCGACCCCGGCCTCCACCCCGGTTTCGGCCGCCGGATCCGGCGCGCCCTCCGCCTGGCGATACGCTTCCACATCGCGGCTGGACGACGCGTCACCGCCGCTCAGGCTGTCGGCGTAGGCCGCCAGCTGATCGAGTACGCCTTCGGTTCCGGTGGAGCCTTCAGGGGCGAGATCCAGCACCACCCGTCCCGGCGCGTCCGACCAGACCCGCGCCTCCACCTGCGGCGCCAGGATGAAGGCCAGGCTCAGACCGTCGGCCTCCAGCTGCGTCACGGCGTCCACATAGCGCGGCGGCGCCGCACGCAGTCCGGCGATGTCGATCTGCGCGGCGCGCGAAAACGTGAGGACGGCGCGGCCTTCATCTTCGCTGAGCGAGTAGGTGACGTCTTCTGGCCATTGAAAGGCGATCCGCGTGTAGTCGCTGGCCTCGCCCACGCGAACGGTCACCGGAAGGGCGGGAGGCGGCGGAACGGCGAGAGCCGCAGCGGCGGCCGCAGCGTCCGCCTCGGCCTGGGCCCGTGCTTCAGCAATCCGGGCGCGCTCAAAAGGGCTCACCACGTCAGGCTGGGCGGGCGCGCCCGGCGGCGCCAGATCAAGGGCGATGATGTTGTGAGAAACCGAGATGCGCGGTTCCAGAGCGGTGTTCAGCGCCAGGCGCAGCGTCATGCCGTCTGAATCCAGACGCGCCATGGCGATATAGTCGGGCGCCTGTTGGCGCAGCGTGGCGAGATCGGCGTCTATGGCTTCTGACAACCTGGCGACAATGACCATGTTGGCGGCGATTTCGGCCTGCGCGGTCAGATCGTCGCCGGCGATTTCCGGCAGCACGATGCGAACGCGCGCGGTCTCGCCCAGGCGCTCCACCTCGACGCGGGCGGGCGCTTGAGCCCAGCCCTGCGCTCCAAAGCCCAGCGCGGAGATCAGCGCGCCGGCGAGCAGCAGCGCTCTAGCGTTCGCCGGCCGCGGCATTGCGCGCCTCCATTTCAACCGCGCTCGGCTCCGGCGCAGCCCGGGCGCGAAGACGAGAGGTAAGGGAGGCGGCGAAGGCCGGATCCATCTCCGCCATCACTGCGGCGAAGCGGCGCGCGCTGGCGGTCTGCAACGCGCTGGCCACGGTGAGCAGGGTGTCCGGATCGGTGTCCTGCATCGCCTGAAGAATGCCGGCGGCGGCGTCGGGTTCAAGCTGGCCGTAGGTATCGACGATGGCGCCCACTTCGCTGTTGCGGCGCGCGTCCAGATCGCCAAGCAGGCCCTGAATTTCATCGCGCAGTCTGTGCAGCTCTGCAAGGCGCTGGTCATAGCGGGCCTGCGCGACGGCGAGCAGTTCCTCGCGGGTGTCCAGCGCCTCGGCGCGACGGGCGAGCTCACGGCGGCGCTGGGCGAGATCGGTTTCCAGCAGCAGTTCAGACTGGGTGGGAATGCGCGACCGCGGCGCGAGGGTCGGCCGCTCCACCGGCGGGGCCTCTGCAGCCGCGGTCTCTCCAGTCTGCACCGGTGCTTCGGGCCGGGGCTGGCTCTCCGGCTCGGGCTCGGGTTCTGGTTCCGCCTCAGACGCCGCCGCGATGGAGGCCGCCATCGCCCGCTCTGTAAACAATCCGGCCGCGCCGTCGGCGAGCGACAGCGTCTTCATGGCCAGAAGGCCGGCCAGCAGGACCGCGAGCAGGAGGAGCGGACGCGCGCCCATGTCAGCGCAGCGCCTTCAACGCGTTCAGGCGGCTGCGCGCCGGTGTCTCGTCGCCAGATTGCGGCTCGGCCGGAGCCTGGCGAGGCGCGGGTCGATCCCGGCGGGCGCGGGTTTCGGCCCGCTCGAATTTTGCTTCGCCCTGATCATTCAGATAGCGCAGCTCGTCGCACAGGGTGCGGGCGTGCTCGACTTCACTCTTCAACGAAGCGCCTTGCTCTCGCGAGGCGCGATCCAGCGCCGCCAGGCTGGCGCGCGCCCGGTCTACGGCGTCGTTCAGGGCGCCGATCGTGTCTTTCAGCCCGTCCTGACCGTCGCGCAGGGCGCGCAATCGCCGATCTACCCGCCAGCACATCACGGCGGCGGCCAGAAGCAGCACGCAAACGAGGCCTTCAAAGGCGAGCGAAGCGAAGGTCATGTGAACCCCATCAATCGTTTTTTCGCTGACAGTGACAGCGGCTTATCAAGGCGAACCCCAATGTTGTGCCCGATTCGGCCCATTCTTCCTTGTGTTAAACGGATGGGGCCGCACCGAAGCTCAACGGCGCCGTCCGGGCCGGTGTCCAGCATCAGCGTGTCGCCGACCTTGAGATCCATCACCTCGCCCAGCGGCTTGCTCATCTCGTCCAGCACCGCGCTGACCTCCATCTTGGTGGACCAAAGCTCGGTCGCCAGGTGGCTTTCCCAGATATTGTCGCGGCCGAATTTCTCGCCCATGAACTGCTGCAGCAGCATTTTGCGGATCGGCTCCAGCGTGGCGTAGGGCAATAGAAGCTCGATGCGGCCGCCGCGATCCTCCATGTCGATGCGCAGCTTCACCAGAATCGCCGCGTTCGCCGGCCGCGCGATGGCCGCAAAGCGGGGGTTGGTCTCCACCCGGTCGAGATCGAAATCCACATCTGTGAGCGGGGCGAAGGCCGCCTTGGCGTCGGCGAGCACGACTTCGATCATGCGCTGAACCAGAGTGCGTTCGATCGTTGTGTAGGGCCGGCCTTCAACGCGCATGGCCGAGGTGCCCCGGCGGCCGCCCAGCAGCACGTCGACGATGGAGTAGATCAGGTTGGAATCCACCGTCAGCAGGCCGTAATTGTCCAGCTGCTTGGCGCGGAACACCGCCAGGATCGCGGGCAGGGGGATGGAGTTGAGATAATCGCCGAACCGGATCGAGGAAATGTTGTCCAGGCTCACCTCCACATTGTCTGAGGTGAAATTGCGAAGACTTGTCGTCATCAGCCGCACCAGGCGGTCGAAGACGATCTCCAGCATCGGCAGGCGTTCATAGGAGACCAGCGCCGAATTGATGATCGCACGGATTCCCGAGCGCTCGCCGTCTTCGTCGTCGGAAACCGAGAAGCCCAGAAGAGAGTCGATCTCTTCCTGATTGAGGATGCGCTCCGGACCGGACGAGCCTTGGCTGGGAAGGAAGGTCTCGGACTCGCCGCCGACCATGGCCTCCCACTCGCTGGCGAGATCATCGCCGGAATCGCCATCGTCCCCGCCGATGGAGTCGAAGTCCGGCTGTTCGCCGGCTGCGGCCGCCTCCCATTCGGCGGCCATCGCGTCCTGATCCACGTCGCTCAAGGCGTCGCCTCCGTTAATTGATGACCAGGGCCGGCAGGAGAACGTCCTCCACCTCAAGGGGGGCGAGAACAAGGTTCGCGCGCCGCTGCATCTCCGCGCGGATGCGGAAACTTCCCATGGTGCCGTCTATGTCTTCGACCCGCAGCGAGCGTAGAAATTCGACATAGGTGTCGGTGAGGTGGGTCTGCACGATTTCCCGGCCCAGCACCGCGTCCAGCCGGGGGTCGGTGTAAACAAGCGCAAATTCGACCTGCAGATACACCGAGCGGCCGGTTTCGTCCCTGATGTTCACGGTGATCTTCATGTTCCCGCCGTCGGCGCCCGACCATGTATGCAGGGAGTCGAAATTCGCGGCCACCATGTCTCCCGGATCGACGCCGCCCGCTGCGTGGCCGCCGTCTTCGCCGTCGTGTCCGGCCTCGGCGGTGTGGGTCTCATCGCCGCCTCCGCCCATTAACATCAACCCGCCCGCGACTCCCGCAAGCAGCAGGATCACGACCGGCAGGCCGATGAACAGGATGAGTTTCTTC
Source organism: Apolloniradiicaulis salifontis (assembly GCF_053756655.1). Lineage (NCBI taxonomy): Bacteria > Pseudomonadati > Pseudomonadota > Alphaproteobacteria > Maricaulales > Maricaulaceae > Apolloniradiicaulis > Apolloniradiicaulis salifontis. The sequence goes on along the minus strand of NZ_CM132387.1, from coordinate 1,685,834 downwards.
ATCCCGCCTTTCTTGGCGCCGCCGCCAGCCTCGTCAGTTTCGGCGCCGTCCTCTTTGGCGTCATCAACGTCTTCAGCCATCGTCTTCACGTGCTCCGGCTTTGAAAAACCACGCAATCCAACCCGCATTAACGATTGCTGCGGTTAACGATCCGTTTGGACGCGGCGCTCACAGGGAAAAAATTGCCGCCCCGGCGCCTTTGGAGGGGGCGAAGTCAGGCTCCGCTGTGTGTGAAATCCCAGCAAGTCATTGATTTACGGTGAAATTAACCCTGGCACGCGGCTTGCTGACAGTATTCGTACAGCGCTGCGAGAACTGCAGCGGAGCACCAAGCGCCTTATGAAGGAGGCGAAAGATATGGATAACGCGATGCTCGTCGGGCTGGCTCGCCAGCTCACCCTTCGCCGGGCCATGGACATTTCGGCCAATAATATCGCGAATGCGCAGACGGCCGGGTTCAAGGTCGAGCGCCTCATGCTTGAGTCCAATCCCACCAGCCGCGCCCGCAACAGCGACGGACCGGACCGCGTCGCCTTCGTGGACGAATGGGCCATGGGCCGCGATTTTCAGCAAGGCGCCCTGCAGCGCACCGGCCGTCCGCTGGACGTGGCGCTGCAAGGAGAGGGCTTCTTCACCCTGCAGACCGAAACTGGAGACCGGTTCACCCGGGACGGACGGTTCACGGTCAATCAGGATGGCGAGCTGGCCGCTTCCGACGGCGCACGGGTGCTTGATGATCTTGGGCAGCCGGTTCGCGTTGATCCCAACGCCGGCCCGGTGGTCATTTCAGACACTGGGGTGGTCAGCCAGAACGGACTTCCCGGCCAGCGCCTCGGCGTTGTGCGGTTTGAACAGCTCGGACGCCTGGAGAAGGTAGGCGACAACCGCTTCTCCGCCCCCGAGGAGGCCGGGCAGGTCTTTGAAAACCTCCCGCAAATCGTTCAGGGCCATAGCGAGACTTCCAATGTCCGGCCCGTCGCGGAAATCACCCGCATGATGGAGGTGAGCCGCGCCTATGGCTCGGTCACGAAGATGATCCGCGACACCGATGAACTCAGCCGCAAGGCGATCGAACGCCTCGGCCGCCCGTAACGCCTTAAGGAGACGAAGACATGCGCGCCCTCTCCACCGCCGCCACGGGCATGGAAGCCCAGCAAATGGCCGTCGAGGTCATCTCCCACAACCTGGCGAACATGAACACGACCGCGTTCAAACGCCAGCGCGCGGAGTTTCAGGATCTGCTCTATCAGACCATATCCCAGCCCGGCGCCAACTCGTCTGACCAGGGAACGATCCAGCCCACCGGCATCCAGGTCGGCCTCGGCGTGAACGCCGGCTCGGTGTACCGCATCACCGAGCAGGGCAGCCTGACTCAGACCGGCAACCAGTTCGACGTGGGCATCGCCGGCCAGGGCTATTTCCGCATCCAGCTGCCCAATGGCGGCGACGCCTATACCCGCGCCGGCAATTTCTCGCTGTCGCCGGAAGGTCAGCTTGTGACCGCCGACGGCTACACCGTGCTTCCCGGCATCGCCGTGCCCCAGAACGCGCGCCAGATCTCCATCGACCAGACCGGAACGGTGCAGGCGTCGCTCGACGGCGAGCCAGAGCCGATCAATCTCGGCCAGCTGGAGCTCGTCGTGTTTCCCAACGAGGCGGGTCTTGAACAGGTCGGCGACAATCTCCTGCTCGAAAGCGCAGCTTCGGGCGCCCCGGCGGCCGGCATTCCCGGCCAGGAAGGCTTCGGCATCATTCGCCAGGGGTTTGTGGAGGCCTCCAATGTCGACGCAGTCACCGAGATCACCGCACTGATCCAGGCTCAGCGCGCCTATGAAATGAACGCCCGCGTCATCACGGCGGCCGACGAGATGCTCGCGGCAAGCTCGAACCTGCGTTGAGGAGCTGAAACATGGTCCGAACCCTTCTGGCCGCCGTTTGCGCCGCAGCGCTCGCCGCGCCGGCGCTCTCTCAGGCGGCGCCTTCGTCAGCGCTGGAGACATCGCGCACGGTGGTCCTCAAGGAGCGTCTTATCAGCCAGGACGCCGTGGTCACCCTGTCCGATCTGTTCGACAACGCCGGAGAGGCGGGAGACGCGGTGCTGGCCCGCGCCGGCGCCCCGGGCGAACCGGTCAGCCTGGAGCCCGCTTTCATACAGCGTGAAGCGGCGCGCCATGGCCTCACCTGGGCGAACGCCGGCGGCGTGGCGCGCATCACCGTGGAGCGCGCCGCTCGCGCCGTTACACCAGACGCGCTGGCCGCCATGATCGAGGAGACCCTCTTCATGGACACCGGCGAAGCCCATGAAGTCACGCTGTCGGCCGCCGCCCAGACCTTGGCGGCGCCGGCGGACTCGCTGGGCCCGCCGCGCCTCATCAGCTTTGATCACGACGCCCGCTCCGGCCTGTTCCGTGCCGAAATGGCGGCCTGGCCCGAGGGGCCGGCCCGGATGATATCCGGACGCGCCGTTCCGGTGGTGGACGTGCCGGTCCTTGTGCGGCCTCTGGCGCGCGGTGACGTGATCCGCGAAAGTGATATTGAATGGACGCGCCTGGCGTCCGACCGGGTGCGCGCCGACATGCTGACGCGCACCGAGGCGATGGTGGGCAAGGCCGCCCGCCGGTCCTTGCGCGAAGGCGCTCCGCTACGCGCCATGGATGTCGAGGCGCCGGTGATGATTGCGCGGGGCGAAACCGTGGCGCTGGTCTACAGGTCAGGCCCGCTCATCCTCACCGCCCGCGCCCGCGCCCTGCAGGACGCCGCGGAGGGCGAGCTTGCACGCTTCGTCAATCTTCAATCCAACCGCACGATCGAAGCGATCGCGGATGCGCCGGGGCGCGCACGCATCGCCGGTTCGAACTACACCCACTAGGAGCTGAAAAGATGCGCAAGACCTTGCTTCGCACCGCCGCCATCGCGCTGGCCGCGGCCAGCCTCACCGCCTGTGCGGCCCGCGACCGGCTTTCCTATGTGGGCCAGGCCCCGCCCATGAGCCCCATCGAGAACGGCGCCGCCATGACCGGTACGCCGGGCGGAGACGCCGTCAGCCAGGGTCAGGCCGAAGCGGCCCGCCTGGCGCGGGCGCGCGCCATCGGAGAAGCCCGCGCGCGGGAGACCAATCCCAATTCGCTTTGGCGGTCCAACTCCTCCACCTTCTTCGGCGATCCGCGCGCCGCCGAAATCGGCGACATTCTCACCGTTTCCATCGATATCTCCGACCGGGCTCAGGTCTCCAACCAGAGCAATCGCTCGCGGGCCACGGCCGAGGACACGAATCTGACGAATTTCTTCGGCGGTGAAGCGGCGCTGGACCAGTTCTTCAATGACGCCGTGAATCCGGCGAGCCTGGCCAATTTCGGATCCAACTCCTCCACCCAGGGCGCGGGAAGCGTCAACCGCTCGGAGACCATCGAGATGACGGCGGCGGCGATCGTCACCGAGGTGTTGTGGAACGGCAATCTGGTGATCAACGGCCGCCAGGAAGTGCGCATCAACAACGAGGTGCGCGAGCTGCTCATTGCTGGCATCGTGCGCCCGGAAGACATCGCTGCGGACAATACGATCGACCATCAGAAAATCGCCGAGGCGCGCATTTCCTATGGCGGCCGCGGCCATATCTCCGATATGCAGCGCCCGCCCGTCGGACAGGAGCTGTATAATCTCCTCTGGCCGTTCTAGGGGCTGGAGATCGGCGCGAACATTGCTACGTTCCGCCCATGGAAAACGAACTTCAGATCATCAGGTCGGAGCTTGAAGACGCGAATGTCTTCGTCGTGCGGCTGATCGGCCGCAACCGGGTGAGGGATAGCCGCGAGAACGCGCTGCTCCTGTCCAAGCGCATGGTGAATGAGGCCCGCATCGGCCTGATCATGGATTACCGCGAATGCCAGCTGGACCACACACTGTCGGAGTTTGAGGAAGTGGGCCGGATTTTCGCAGCCAATCTGCCGGCGGGGCTGCGCGTGGCCTATGTCTACGCGTCGGAGAATTTCATGCATGCGGCGCGCATGACCAAGATCCTGCACAAGGCCGGCTTTCCCGCGCGCTGTACGTCCGGGTTCGACGAGGCGGCCGCGTTCGCCAAGGGCGAGGATTAGGCGCGCGCTTCGGCTTCGGCGCGGATGCGCGTAATCATGCTCGCCAGGCCGTTGGAGCGTTGCGGCGAAAGATGCTCCGCCAGGCCGATCCGGCCCAGCACCGCTTTGGGGTCGAGATCCAGCGCCTCGCGCGGGGTTCGCTGATCGTAGATCCGCTTCATCAGCGCCACGAGACCCTTGACGATGTGGGCGTCGCTGTCGCCGCGAAGGGCGAGGCGCTCGCCGTCCTGATCGACCACCACCCAGACCTGGCTGACGCAGCCCTTTACCTTGGTGGCGTCTGAGCGCTCGGCTTCGGGCAGCGGATCCATCGCCTGACCCAGCTCGATGAGGTAGCGATAACGTTCTTCCCAGTCGCCGAGAAATTCAAACTCGTCGACCAGGGCGTCAATGTCGTCTTGGGTGCTCATGACCCGCCAGATAGAGGCCGGGGGCCGCCGCTGCAAGGGCCCTCGCGCGTCAGCGCACGGCGCGCTCGGCGGGAAGCTCGCGCAGAAGCTGGTCCAGATCGGACGGGGCGGAGCGTTGTTCGCTCAGGCGGTCTTCATACGCGCGCTCGGCGCGCTCGGCGGCGACGCCAGCCACGAAGCCGGTGAACCGGGCCAGTTCGTTGATCAGGTCGCAGGCCTGCGTCTCCCGCTGGCAGAGCGCTTCGGCTTCCGCCCGGGTGCGCCCGAACGTGGTTTCGGCGGGTTCGGAGAAATAGGCGGCCACCGTTCTCGCAAACGCGCCGTCAGGAGGGGCTGCGAAAGTCTGTGGTGTGAAGGCCGCGACAAGCGCGGTCCAGAATACGGCGTTGAAGATAAACTTCAGCATGCTCGCCTCGTTTCCGGCGCTTTCCCTTCTGGAAGCAAGAACGAGGCTAACGCAAAAGGCCGGGGAATTTCCACTGTTTCCCCGGCCTTTAGTAAATTGTGTCTTAATCCTGAGCGCTTAACGTAAACGATCGATTAGGATATGCCGCCAAAGTGTCTCAATTTGACACAGCCTGCGTTGCAGTCAGGCAGTCGGCCACGTCCAGAAGAGCGTGCTCGGCGATGCAGAAGCTGTCTTCGTATTTGAAATGGCCGGCTGCGACGCACTGGGCCATGGTCAGGCGCGCCCAGGTTATGCACCGCTCCACGCTGGCGTCATTGAGCATGTAGTCCAGCGCCGCCATGTCCCCGCTTTCGATGGACTGCAGAGCGGCGACGGCGAGCATGCGGCCGACGCGGCGTTCATCGGGCTCCATCTGCTGCTCGCCCACTGTGACAGCCAGATCGGGCAGGGACGGTCCAGTGGTGGGTGCGCGTTCAGCAAACAGGGCCGACGCCGAGCCGAGACGCCCGGGTCCGTTGACGGCTCCGCGGCTTCCGTCCTGAAGGCGGAAGTCCACGTCAAGCCGGTCAGACGCGGTTTCCAGTGACGACAGACGTTCCTGGCGATCTGAGGCGCGGCGCGCCGCCCAGGTGGAGCTTTGCAGGTCGTAGGCGGCCTGGCGGTAGCGCTCTCCCACGACTCCCATATGGTCGACATCCTCGGAAATCGCACCGACAACAGAAGCTGAAGCTGCGTCGGCGCCCATGAAGCCGGTCACATAGACCGGGTCATTCATCAGGGCGCTGCGGGCGGTTTCGGTTCCATAATAGTCTGCGACGGCGCGCACGGAATCAATGAAGTCCGGGTGCTGGGACGCGACCAGCGCCGCGTAGGCGATCTGGGCGTCGACCAGACGGTCGCCCTCATAATAGCGCGTCAGGGAGTCCATGGTGGCGTCAAGATCGGCGCCGGATCGCAGCTCTCGGCGGCCCGCTTCGCCCACATCGCCGTGAAAGGCGGCGTAAGTCTCGGCGTTTCGCAGGATCGGATCGGCCTCTGCGGCGTCCGCAGGCGCTTGCAGCGCCAGCTGGGGGCCGGAGGACGCGGGTTGGACGTCGTCTTGCCCGGCGGACGCAGGCGCGTCTTGTCCGGCGGTGAGCGCGGCCGCAAGCGCGGCGGCGGCGAACCATGTGGTGGTCATGGCGTGCCTTTTCCTTTTGAGACTGTGGGGCCCGGGAGGTCTTTCGACCCGATCAAAAGAGTGCCTGCGAAACGTGACCTGATCGTTTAACACAGATTCAATAATTGTTAACGCAGCCGGCGCAGCGTGCGGGCGTCGAAATAGCGTTCGAATCAGCTGGTGTTACATGGCGTCCTTCTCGGCCCGCGCGCTTCGCGCTCTGGATAAATCGACCGGCCGGCTGGTCCATGGGGCTTGGTTGGGCGTCGCCTTGACCGCGGCGCTGGTGCTGCCGGGGCTTGACGTGGCGGGCCTCTCCTTGCTTTGCGCTGCTGCGGCACCAGGGCTTCTCGGGCTTGTGTTGGCCGGGCCCAGACTCATGGGCCATGATGTAGTCCGCCTGGCGTTGTGCCTGGCCTGGGCGCTGCCCGGCTTTGCGGCGAGCGCCGCGTTCGGTACGGCTTTCTCCGCTGCGGCGCTGGTCTTTCTGGCTGCACCTGCAGCCATGGCCGCCGCCGGCGGCGCGCGCGAGGCGCGTCTGGCGTCTGTAGTCTCGGCCAGCGCCTTCGCCCTTGCCGGCGCGGCGGGCTTTTTCGGTCCCCTGAGCGAGGGCGCTCCCGCGCTCGCTGGCGCGCCTGAGCCGTGGGCGGCCTATGCGGCGTTTCTCGCCTTTGCCGGCTTGTGTGCGCGCACACGCCTTGATGCGCGCCTCGCCCGGACTGTGCGAGCACTGGACGCGGCGCGTCCGGCGGCTGAAGGGTTCGCCCGCGCGCCCCAGCCTCTGATCGCACTGAATGGCGCTGGCGAGATCGTGGCGGCCTCAAGGGCGCTGCGCCGGGTCGCGCCGGGGGCGCCGCGCACGCTCACCGGGCTTCCCGTGGACGGGCTGGCGTTTGATGAGGACCAGCAGGCCTGTGTACGCGCCGCGCTTGAATCGGCAAGGCGCGGCGGCGGCGCCGATGGCGGCTGTTTCAGTTTTTCGGTGCGCGCTGCGGACGGCGCGGAAACGCCGCTCGACGCTCGCGCCGTGGCCACTCCGGCCGGCTTCGTCCTGTCGCTGGAGCGCGCCGAGCCGCGCGCGGTCAGCCAGAACAACGGCCACGACAAGGATCTCGAGCGCTTGGCGGCTGAGCGCGACGCCGCGATCGCGGCCAATCGCTCCAAATCGGAATTTCTCGCTGCGGTCAGTCATGAGCTGCGCACGCCGCTGAACGCCATTATCGGGTTCTCCGACGTCATGAAGCAGCGCCTGTTCGGCCCACTGCCCGCGCGCTACGCCGAGTATGGGGACCTTATCCATGAGAGCGGCGCGCATCTGCTGGAGTTGATCGGTGATGTGCTGGACATGTCCAAGATCGAGGCGGACCGTTATGAGCTGAGCGTCGACACGTTCGACGCCCGCGACGTGGTGGAGATCTGCGCCAAGATGATGCGCCTGCGCGCTGAAGAGCAGGGTCTGGCGCTGTATTGCGAGACCGGTGACCGGGCGCTGCCCGTGACCGCCGATCGCAAGGCGCTGCGCCAGATCCTTCTCAATCTCCTTTCCAACGCGGTCAAGTTCACGCCGTCCGGAGGCGCGGTGGTGGTCATGGTCCGCGCCCAGGATGGCGAGATGGTGCTTGCGGTCGGCGACAGCGGCGTGGGAGTGGCGGCACACGAACTGGATCGCCTCGGTCAGCCCTACGCCCAGTCAAGCTCTGGCCGCGACACCGTGGAGCGCGGCACCGGGCTCGGCCTGTCTCTGGTCCGGTCGCTGGCAGAATTGCATGGCGGCGAAATGAGCGTCCAAAGCGCGCCGGGCGAGGGGACCACGGTGACCGTACGCCTGCCGGTGCTGGCCGGCGCCGTGGAGCCTGAGCCCATGGCCCCGCTTGAAGTGCATGAGCGCATTCGCGCGGCTCAGGCGGCCGGGGCATCGCTGGGAAATGGAACGGCGGCCAGCGCCTAGCGCGACGCCGTTGCCGCAGACGCCGGCTCCGGCTCAGGGAGCTCGAGCGCCTGAACAGCCAGCGCCGCGTTGAACATTCCCACCTCAAACCACAGCGTATCCAGGATTTGCCCGCGCCCGCCCACAAGGTCGATGCGGACGCCTTCGCGGGGCGCAAGGGCGCGCAGCGCCATAACGGCGGTGTCGGGAAAGGCGAACGCGTAGGCGCCCGCGCCGCCGGCCGGCGCAAGGCGCGCGGCCATGTCCATGTCCAGCCTGGCGCTCGCCGAGATGCGCCGGTGACCGCCGGACGCGCCGCCCCAGGCGCTCAGCACGTTTTCAAACGGGGTCGGCAGCAGTCCGCCGGCGGAGAAATCCAGCGGCTCGGCCTGGCGCGAGGGATCGCGAACCACGATGACTGCGAAGGCCGGTTCGGCGGCGCTGCGCAGCGCGACCGCCATCACGTCCCCGTCCGCGCCGGCATGCAGGCCCAGAATCGCGGTGCGACCCTGGTCGGACTGGCGCACCCGCCACAGCGGGACACCGCGGTCGCGGCGCTCGCTGACCCAGTCCTGGTAAACGCCGGGAAAAGCGATCTCGTGGGTCTGTGAGAGGGCGTCGGCGTGTGCGCGATGGGCTTCGGCTGCGGTCGTGATCGCAGAGTCCGCGCACGAAGCCGGGGGCGCGGCGTGGCCGGCTTCGAACTGGTCCAAGGCGGTCGCTGGGTCTCCGGCGCGTGCAGCGTCGTCCCGGCTGCGCGCGGTTAGCGCGTCCAGAAGGGCGCGTTCAGGGCGCGAGAACAGGGCGCATTCATCATCTGCAGCCGCCAGCGCAATACGATGGGCATAGAGCTGCGCGCCCGTGGCGGGCCCGCCAGCTGTCATCGTGGAGGCGGCGAGAAGGGCGATAAGAACGGGCGTCATGCCCGAACGCTTACACCTTGCGTCTTGATGTCCGGTTTACGCCGCGTCCCAGAAGCAAAAGAAAAACGGCGAGCGAAAACGCGCCCAGCGCCAGCCATTCGTCATTGGCCCGCATAAGGCTGGACGCCCATTCGGCGGAAAAACGCGGCGCCTGGCTCGGGCCGAACGGCGTGACCGACGCTGAATCCCATAAAGAGGCGCGCCCCTGAAGGCTTGACCAGAGGTCAGACCGGGCGAGCCGCTTGGCGGCCCGGGCGTAATCAGCGCCGTCGGGCGCCGTGATCAGGGCCACCCGGCGCCCATCTCCATAATCGAACAGGGCCGCGACGCCGGTGATCTGGGCGCTGCGCTCGTCGGCGTCTGCGGCGTAGGCGGTGGAGCCATAGAAGCGGCGCTGGCGCGGCGCACGGTTGGCCGCCGCATTCGCCGCTGCGCGCACTTCGGGCGGCGCCGCGGCCATCAGGCGCGGATCAAGCCCATTCTGGGGGCCGAGCACCAGCAGGTCGTGGTTCAACGGCGCATCGGCGAGATCATCGCCATACCAGGCGTAAAGCCAGGCCGAGCCCGAGGCGAGGGCGGCGCGGGCCACGACGGCCAGCGAGGCGGCGCGCGCGTCCTCGTCACCTGCAGCGATCACCACGGCGGCGCGTCCACCCTGGTCGGCCCCGAAGGGCGCTCCGCCGGCGGCGAGTGCTTCCAGCGCGCCATTGATTCTTGAATTCTTGCGCGGGCGATCAAGCCGGCGCGCCGACAGGGCGCTGGTCATATCAAAGCGCACGGTGTGGGCGTCCATCGAGCGCGCGGCGAACAGGCGAGCGGCTGCGATCAGCGATCCTGACCCGCCGGCGGACAGGCGCAGTTCCGACGGCCCGGTGAGATCGATGGCCGGCGACGCGGCCCCCGGGCGCAGTTCAGCGATGATCGTAAGCTCAGCCACGGACGGGTCGCGCACAAGGATGGGCGCTTCGCCCATGCGCAGGGCCAGACCCTGGGCGATGAGGGCCGAGACCGCAAGGTCGTCGCCGGTGGCCGCCGAGGTTTCAAGATAAACCCGGCGCGGCGCGGCGAAATCAGCACGCAGCGCGGATTCAATCTCGTCCAGCGCCGCATAGCCGGCCGCGGGCGCCGCCGCCACGCGAAGGCGCGACACGTCCGCGTCGACGATCCAGCCGGCGCCGGACTCGCCTGTCAGGCGCAGCACTAGAACATTGTCGCCTGCGCGCAGATCATCGGAGTGAAGAGCGAAGCGCGCTTCAAACGGCTCGTTTCGAGGCTGAAGCTCTACGGCGCGCGCACGGTTCACGAACGCCTCGATGCGCCCTGAAGCTTGCTCACCCGCCGGACGGGCGGCCAATAACAGCTCCACGCTGTCCGGGCGCGCATTGGGCGCGATTGAGAAGGCGATGCGAATTTCTCTGTGTTCAGCGTCCAGATGCAGGTCGTCGACGTCGACAAAGCGCGAAATCAGCACTTCCTCTGATCGGGCTTGGCGGGGTTCGCCGCCCTGGTCCGACGAAACAGCGTCCGATGCCATGGTCGCACCGGCCAAAGCCAGCCCATGGAACACGGCAACGAATAAACCCAAAAGGCTTCGTTGTATCGACATGGCACGTTCCCCTCACTTAAGACATTATTAAGCAATTGATCGGCCATCAAGTGATATGAGCGAACTGAAAGCGCGTTTCTGGATCGACGCCCTGCGATGGCGGGCCGAATCCGCGGGCGCGTCGGTCTATTTGGCCAGGCGCGGAGACCCCGATGCGGGCGCTGTTCTGGTGAAGGTGCTGCTGGCCCAGCGCAAGGCCCGCCTCTTCGCACCGGTGCGCAATTTCGAAGGCGACCGGGTCTGGGCGCAGCCGCTGGGCGCAGATCCTGTTCCGGAACAGGACGTAGACGGCTATGCGCAACGGCGCGCCGAGCGCGATCCTGACTTGTGGGTCGTTGAAATCGACGACACCAAAGGCAGGCATTTCCTGCAGGAGCCCATTGAAGCGCTCTGAAACCCGCCGCTTCAGGGCAGAGGCCCGCGGGGCTGTGTCCGGGGCTCGGGGGCGCACCCCCGGTCTTGCGGCGCGTCTTCAGTGTATGGTCTCCACCCCCTTAACGGCGTGATTGAGAAGTCTTAACGGCTGTATGCCCATACTCGCACCGTCTCCTCAGGCTTAGTCAGGCGGACGCCATGCTGTTTCTTTTCAACGATGCGGTTTTTGATCTCGGTGATGCGCGCGAGACGGCTATGGAAGCTGGAACCGCCAACGGGTACGCCCCTGAGGCGTTGATCACGATGCGCGTCGGCCAGGTCGTGAAGCTGGTGCGCGAAGCGGTGTTCGACGAGCCTCACATTGCGCGCACCAACCCCGAAGTCGCCGGCTTCCTGGCGGCCATGATTGCGTGGAAGACCGATGAAGCCAACGCCATGCTGGCGGTCGCCCCGCGCCATATCCAGCTGACGAGCCAAGTGCAGCTTCGCCTGGCGTCGGTTTCCCTCGTCACCATCCAGCAGTTGCGCGAGCTGCAGACGGCTGGAAAACTGTCCAGCCATGTCGCCAATCTCTCCGTCTGGTCCCAGGCGCCCCAAAGACTGCGCGCCTGATCCGGCGTTCATCGCTCCGGCGGGTCGGTTGAACGAAAACGCCAGGCGTGCCGGCGCGGCCGCGACCAGAATTGAGCCCGTCGATCATTTCCCCGAGTGGTCGATCTGGACGATGGGGGCGGCGGCTTGCAGCAAGGCTTCCGCCCCCGCTTTTCTGTCAGCCGCGGGCCAGCACCCGGGCGACCGCCTTTTCGTAAGCGCGCCCCACCCGCACGTCCTTCCCGCCTTCAAGACGTAACCGCTTGGCGTTATTTGCGTCTGAAGACAGGCGTTCGATCCGCCGAACGTTGACGGCAGCTGAGCGGTGCACCCTGACAAAGAGCCGGTCGTCCAGCGTCTCCAGAAGCCCTGAGAGCGTCGCGCGATGGAGCCACGATTGCGGCCCCACGTGCAATCGGACGTAATCACCTTCAGCTTCAAGCCAGTCCAGCCTGGCGGGGTCAATCCGCACCCGCCCGCCCCGGTCCTTCACCCACAGGGCGGTGTCGTCTCCGCGCAGAGTGTGCACGAGGGCCTCCAGTTCGTCCGCGCGCGCCTGGGCGTCGCGCGCGGCAAGGCTTTGCCGGGCTCGGCCCAGCGCCTGATCGAGACGTTCGGTCTCTACGGGCTTGAGAAGATAATCCGCAGCGTTCGCCTCGAAGGCGCGGACGGCGAAGGCGTCATAGGCGGTCACAAACACCACTGCGATGGGAGACCCGCGCCGTGCGATCGTCTCGGCAAGGTCCAGGCCGTCTAGGCCCGGCATCTGAATGTCAAGGAGCACGGTGTCCGGTGCGAGGGTCTCGATGGCATCAAGCGCGGCGCGGCCGTCACGCGCGCTGCCCACCACTTCGATCCAGGCGCGGCGTGAAAGAAGAATCTCCAGACGCCGGCAGGCGAGAGGTTCGTCATCGGCGATCAGGACCCGCATGGCTTGCCCTCCTTGCTTCGCAACGCGGACACGAATGGCAAGACAAGATTCACTGCGAAGCCATTGTCCACGGTGGGGCCGTAATCGAGAGTCGCCTCCGCGCCGTATAGCGTGCGCAGGCGCGCTGCGACGTTTGACAAGCCGACCCCTCCACCCGAGGCGCCCGCATGGGGCGCGCCTCCGCCGTCATCGGTCACGCTGAGCGAGAGACGATTGTCCGCAACACGGCTTGCAGACACCCTCACATTCACAGGACGGCTTGAGCGCGAGACGCCGTACTTCACGGCGTTTTCCAGCAAGGGCTGAAGGATCAGGGTCGGCACCAGGGCGGCCGCGCAGTCCTCGTCGATCGTGAATTGCGCTCTCAGCCGTTCTTCAAAGCGGATCTGCTCGATTTCCAAATACAGGCGCTGCGCAGCGATTTCATCCTCAAGCGAGGTTTGATCGTCCGGCGAGACTTCCAGGGCGAACCGCAGGAAGCGGGCGAGCCGGCCAAGCATCGCGTCCGCGTCCTCGGCCCGCTTGTCCAGCAGGAGGCTTGAGATCGCGTTCAGCGTATTGAACAGGAAATGGGGATTGAGCTGGAAGCGCAGCATCTTCACCTGCGCGTCCTTGGCGAGCATCATCGACTCATAGAGGCGCTTTTCCTGGGCCCGCAGCCGGCGGGCGCCGTCAAGCGCCAGATAAAAGCCTGACCAGCCCACAAAAACCGGAAAATTGAGGAACATCCAACGCGGTGCTGCAAGCAGGAAGAATTGCATTTGGGTCATGTCCCCGTTTGCAACGCTGGGCGGCGTCTGAATCGGAGCGATGACGTAGTAGGCGGCGAAGATGCCTGCGATATAGAACGCCGCCGTCACGACCGAGATCGCCAGCGCGAGAGCGGCGCGCTTGTGCAAGGCCCAGAACCGTGTCGGGCGGAGCAGGAGGTAATGGGCCAGACATGTCACCGCGAAACCACCGCTCTCGGCGATGAGAATCCGCCAGGCATTGGTCGGGCTTTCGCCGGCGTTCACCGAATTGGCGATGGAAAACAGCGCCAGACCTGACCAGAACGCGGCCTGAAACGACCAGAACCAGCGCCCGTCCAGGCCTGAATAATCTTCGTCCGGCGGCCATGACGCTCTTGTCGGCACGTCCTCGACGCTCCGGTCGGGGTTTTGCGGCCCGTGCTGGTCGAGCAACAGGAAGAAGCCCGCATGGGCGGCGAACACCCAGATGTGCAGGGACGTCATGCGGATCAGCTGAGCCGCGAATCCGTCCGCGAGATAGTCCGGACCCACGAGCGGCTCAATCAGCCCGATTGCAACGAACGAGAAAATCACCGCCGCGACGAGGCTGGCGGCGACCGCCGAGAGCGCGCGGGCCAGGATCGTAAAGCGGTGCAATCCAGTCAGTCCGAAGGCGACCGCGGCGCTCAGGGCGGCGCCGAAAAAGTCGGCGAAAACCGGCCGCCAGATCAGGGTGGTGGAGAGGCTTTGTGCGCTGATCGCGTGGAGTGAATTAAGCACAGACACAACCGTCATGGCACCCCAGACCACGGCGGTGAGCGCCACGATCGTGCGCCAGCGCGCAGCGAGGCCCGCTGATCGGGCTTTTGAGGCGGGAGCGTATAGAAAGCCAAGTGTGGTCATCTCGTCACTATAGCCGGGCCGGTGCGCCGATTGGGAAGTGCGGACCTCGTCGTTCGCCGCGTCATCCGTGCGTTTCATCGCAAGAAACAACCCGCCACCAGACGAGAACACCATTCGTCGCGTGCGCCGCGCCGTCCGCCGAATGGCCCGCGCAGTTCGCGACACTCTCATGACACGGTCGGTCCAAGGACGGCGCGCGCCGTCCCGCGGCGCATGCGCGCCGCGTCCAACATCGCAAATACGGGGGACCGAACACGATGAAACGCCTATTTAACAAAACCGGCTTCAGGGCCGTCCTGCTGGGGAGCGCCGCTGCGGCGAGCCTCGCCGCCGGCCAGGTGCAGGCGCAGGAGGCCGAAGCCGAAGCCGAAACCGAACAGACGCGCGACCGGGTGATGGTGACGGGCTCGCGCATCGTGCGTCAGGATTTCGTCGCAGACAGCCCGGTCGTCACCGTTCAGGGCGACGCCCTGACCGCCAACGCCGATATCACGGTGGACACGTTCCTGAATACATTGCCGCAAGTGAACCCGGCCGGCACGACCACGTCCAACAATCCTGGAAATGGCGGTCAGGCCAATGTGGATCTTCGCGGGTTCGGGGCGAACCGCAATATCGTGCTGCTCAACGGGCGTCGCATGATGCCGTCGGCCTCCAACCTGACGGTCGACCTCAATGTCATCCCGGCGGCCCTGATCGACCGGATCGAGATCGCCACAGGCGGCGCGGGCGCGGTGTACGGCGCCGACGCGGTGGCCGGCGCGGTGAACATCATCCTCAAGGACGACTTTGAAGGGGTCGATCTGCGCGTGAGCTACGAGAACTCCACCGAATACTGGGACGCCCAGGAATATTCGGTCTCGGGCGTCGTGGGCGGCAATTTCGACAATGATCGGGGCAACGCCGTGCTCGCCATCGAACGCTCCGTGCGCGAAGGCATGATCAAGAGCCAGCGCCCCTTCGCCGAGCAGGCGACGGCGACGACCAGCTTTTTCCCGGAAGGCTCGCTTCTGTTCGGCGCCGCCAACCGCCCGACTGAAGCATCGGTGGACGCGGTCTTCGCCGGCTATGGCGTGAATGCAGGCGATGTGTCGGTGGGTAACCGGTTCGGGTTCAACCTGGACGGCACGCTGTTTTCCGCCGGTGTTTTCAACAATCCGTCGGACGTGGAGAACTTCCGCTACGACATCGACGGCAACGTGAACCAGAATATTTTCCCGGACGCCTATTCGTACAATTTTGACTTCGTGAACCTGCTGACCCTGCCGCTGGAACGCGACACCTTCATGGGTCAGGCCGAGTACCGGTTCGACAACGAGGTGGAGGTTTTCGCCAACGTCACCTATAGCCAGTACAACTCGGCGCAGGCCCTGGCGCCGACTCCGATCCCCACCGTGCGGATCCGTCCGCCGGGCGAAAACTCCGCCATCGAGGCGGTGTCCGCGCTCGTGGAACCGGGCCGTTCGGTGGCCAACCAGCTCATCATTCCGGTGACCAACCCGTTCATCCCTGCAGACCTCTCCGCAATCCTGGCGAGCCGGACCGGTGATGATCCCAACCTGGTCGGCGCCGGCGCCACCGAGCCGTTCCAGATGCGTCAGCGCACGCTGGCGGCGGGCCTTCGCCAGTCCAACTTCGAGAATACGGTGAGCAATATCACGTTCGGCGCCAGCGGCCCGATCGGAGACTCCAGCTGGCGCTGGAACGCCTACGTGTCCGAAGGCGACACCGAAATCGACCGCACCCAGCAGGGCAACATCGACACCGACCGCCTGCAGATCCTTCTGGAAGCGGCCGATGGCGGAGCCTCGATCTGTGCGGGCGGTTTCAACCCGTTCGGACGTCAGCCCCTGTCTCAGGAATGCATTGATTATCTTGAGGTCAGCTCCACCGCGTCGACCGAGTTCTCCCAGACGATCGCGCAAGGCTATGTGACCGGAGACGTGTTCGAGCTTCCCGCCGGGCCGGTTTCGGTGGTTCTCGGCGCGGAGTATCGCGGGTTCGACTTTGCCTTTGATCCGGGTTCAGGCGGCGGACCGATCTCCGGCTTCAACGCCCAGAACCCGAATTCGGGCACCAACAGCTTTGAAGACATCTTCACCGAAGCCTTAATCCCGCTCACTGCGGATCAGCCCTGGGCGCAGTCGCTGGACCTCACGCTGGGCTACCGCTTCTCGCAGTCGGAGTTCACCGACGGCGTCACCGGCGACACCGGCGGCAGTGAAGACAGCGCCTACAAGGCCGAGCTGAGCTGGACTCCGCTCGACTATGCGCGGGTTCGCGCCAGCTACCAGCACGCCGTTCGGGCGCCGAATTTCGGCGAGTTGTTCGGCGGCGGCGGGTCGGCGCCGCAATACTTCGACCCGTGCTCGGTGACGACCCAGGCGCGCACCGGGGCGGACTCCGCTCAGGTGCGGGCTTTGTGCGCGGCCACCGGCGTCGCGGCGCCGGATCTCTACGCCCAGACGCCGGGCACCCAGGCATCGATCACGACCTCGGGCAATACGGACCTCAATCCTGAGTCTGCTGATACGTATACGTTCGGTGTTGTGTTCTCTTCTCCTGTGCAAAACCAGTGGATGGAGCAATTCCGGGGGTCTCTGGACTACTGGTATATCGATATCTCTTCTCCCATTCTTTCACCTGGGGTGAATCAGATTATCGCGGACTGCTACAACTATTACGGGAACAATTCGGCCTATGACGCCAATTACGCCAGCTGCCAGACGATCGTTCGCGGCGGCGGGGATATCTTCTTCCTGTCAGATCCCAACGATCCGGGGGGGCTGTTCCCGGGCGTGAACGGCGGTCAGCAGCAGGCGTCCGGCCTGGATCTCCAGATCAACTATGGCTTTGATCTGGAGTGGATGGGCGCGCCCAGCTGGGCCGGCTCGATCCAGACCCAGCTTCTGCTCACCCATCTTCTGGAGTGGAACCAGCAGGAACTCTCCACGCTTCCGGTGCTTGATTTCGCCGGCACGGCCTCCTTCTTCGGTGAGGGCCTCGGCACCTCGTTCCCGGAATGGAAGGCGCTGTGGAACACGCGCTGGACGGTGTCTGACTTCGACTTCGACCTGCGCGGTCAGTATGTCAGTTCCATGGAGAACCGGGCGAACATCATCTTCCCCGGGGAGACTTCGTTCACCGGCGCCGACTCCATCTGGTACTGGGACGCCGGGGCCACCTGGAACGTCACCGAAGGGGCCTCGGTGCGGCTCGGCGTGAACAATCTGTTCGACGAGCAGCCGCCGGAATACGCGCCCAATGTGCAGTCCGGCACCGATCCGTCGCTCTATGACGTCGTCGGCCGCCGCGTCTTCGGACAGATCGTCCTGCGGTACTGATCCAGACAGGCTCACCGTGATGGGTGTGAGCCGGAGGCGGGAGCGCAAGCTCCCGCCTTTTTTCTTGCCCGAGGCGTAACCAGCGAGCGACCGCCCGCGCTTGCCCTGAACGTCCGCCCGCGCTAGTCGCTGGCTTGTGATTTTGCGGATCGGACCTTCCCATGACTTCTGCTGCTGACGGCCCCCAATGGTCGCGCCGGCGCACCTACGCCATCATCTCCCACCCGGACGCCGGCAAGACGACGCTGACGGAGAACCTGCTCTTCACCGCCGGCGCCATCCGCCTGGCTGGACAGGTGCGCGCGCGCGGTGAAAACCGGCGCACGCGCTCCGACTGGATGAAGATCGAGCGCGAGCGCGGGATCTCGGTCAGCGCCTCGGTGATGACCTATGAGCATGAAGGCCTGATCTTCAACTTGCTGGACACGCCGGGCCACGAGGACTTTTCCGAGGACACCTACCGCACGCTCACCGCCGCCGACAGCGCCATCATGGTGCTGGACGCCGCCAAGGGCGTTGAGCCGCGTACGCTGAAGCTCGTGGAGGTCTGCCGCCTGCGCGACATTCCGATCCTCACCTTCATCAACAAGTTTGACCGCGAGGCCATGGACCCCAACGAGCTGTTCGCCGACATCCAGGACAAGCTCGCCCTGGACGTGGCGCCGATGCAGTGGCCGGTGGGATCGGGTAATCGCTTCAAGGGCGTTGTGGACCTGAAGAAGAACGAGTTCATCGCCTATCGCCGGCCGGTGGACGACGAATTCGTGCCGTCCGAGCGCTTCGCCATGGACGGCAACGCGATCACCGAGGAACTCACCGAAGAGGAGCTCGCGGAAGCGCGCGAGGGCGCCGAGATCGCGGCCGAGCTGATGCCCGCGTTCAACACGCAGTCCTATCGCGAGGGCCATCTCAGCCCGGTCTATTTCGGCTCTGCGCTGCGCCGGTTCGGGGTGCGGGAGCTGCTGGACGCGCTCGCCGAGATCGCGCCGGGCCCCGAAGCCCAGCCCGCCGCCGCCGGACCTGGCGATGCGCTGGAGCCGTCGGGCAAGGAAGTCGCCGGCTTCGTATTCAAGATCCAGGCGAACATGGATCCCAATCACCGCGACCGGGTGGCGTTTCTGCGCCTGGTGTCCGGCGAGTTCAAACGCGGCATGAAGATGAAGACGGATCATGGCAAGGCGCTCACAGTATCGGCGCCGGTGATGTTCTTCGCTGACGACCGCGAAGTGGCCGACGAGGCTTATGCCGGCGATGTCATCGGCGTGCCCAACCATGGCGCGCTGCGGGTCGGCGACACGCTATCGGAATCCGGCAAGTGGAAAATCGCCGGCATCCCCAACTTTGCGCCGGAAATGCTGCGCCGGGCGCGCCTGAAAGACCCGTTGAAGGCCAAGCACCTGAAGAAAGCGCTGGAGAGTCTCGCTGAAGAGGGCGTGACCCAGCTTTTCCGCCTGCAACTCGGCGGCGATTTCGTCATCGGCGCGGTGGGCGCGCTGCAGATCGAGGTGATGGCCCAGCGCGTCGCGGACGAATACGGCCTTGAAGTCACGTTCGAGCCCAGCCCTTACGATACGGCGCGCTGGCTCACCGGACCGGACGCCAAGATCGCAGAATTCATTGATCGGCATAAATCGGCCATGGCGGAGGATATCGACGGCGATCTCGTCTTCATGGCGAAATCGGCGTGGGAGGTGAATTACTCCCAGGAGAAATGGCCGGAACTGACCTTCTCGCGAACCAAGGAGCGGGCGTGACCACGCAATCAAACACCTTCATGACGCGGGTTGAAGAGTTCTGGGCCATCGTCGTGAATGTCTGGAACACCAGCTTTCTGGGCTATGACGTGGGCGACGGGCTGGCGGCGGTCGGCATCCTTGTCCTCGCGTTTCTCGTGCGCGGCCTGTTCTCGCGGATTGTGGTGAACCGCTTGATGATCCAGGCGCAAAAGACCGAGAGCCGGCTTGACGACAAGCTTGTCAAGGCGCTCTCGGGTCCCATCAAGCTGATCCCGGTGATCATCGGCGTCTACGCGGCGTTTCACTTTTTGAATCTGCATGGGGAAAACGCTCCGGTGGACGGCGCCCAGGTCACCGAGAGCCTGGTGATCATCGCGCTTTTCTGGGCGCTTCGAAACGTGGTGGAGCCGGTCGCCTATCTCTCCAAGCCGATCCGGGAGACCCTCAACCCGGTGATGATCGACTGGATCGCAAAATTCCTCAAAGTCACGTTCGTCGTCGTCGGCGCTGCTGCTGTTCTCCAGACCTGGGGTATTCCGGTGGCGCCGGTCATCGGCGGCCTGGGTTTGCTGGGCGTCGCCATCGGGCTGGGCGCGCAGGACCTGTTCAAGAACCTCATCGCGGGCCTGCTGATCCTCACCGAAAAGCGGTTCGTGCCCGGCGAATGGATCAAGGTGGACGGCGTGGTGGAAGGCGACGTGGTGCAGATCAATTTCCGCTCCACCTTGATCCGGCAGTTCGACAAGAGCCCGGTCTATGTGCCCAACGCTGCGCTCGCCGATAATCCGGTGATCAACTATCAGCGCATGTCCCATCGCCGGATCAAGTGGATCGTGGGTGTGGAGTACAAGACCACCACCGAGCAGTTGAAATATATCCGCGATCACACGCTGGACTGGATCCGGGCCCATCCCGGTTTCGCCGATCCGCCGGAGGTCGCCACTTTCATGCGGGTGGACAGTTTCGGGCCCAGCTCCATCGACTTTTTGCTCTATTGCTTCACCCATACGACCAATTGGGGCGAGTGGCTCGGCCTGAAGGAGGAGTTGGCCTTCGCCGTGAAGGAGATCGTGGAGCAGGGCGCCGGGACCGCCTTCGCCTTCCCCTCCACCACCATCTACATGGATGACGGCGCTGAAGTGTTCGTGCCGCCCCAGGTCAAGCAGCACATCGCCCGCGACACCCAGAGCCCGGCGGCGATCGCCGCCGGCAAGCGCGGCGACAGCGATGATGCGGCGAGTGACGGCGATGGCGGGCGTTGATGCTCATCACCGACTTTATCGGCATCGCCGGTGTGGCTTGCGTGCTGGCCGCATTCTTCCTGTTGCAGATCGAAAAGGTGAGGGGGGATTCGCTTCTCTATCTGTTGCTGAACCTGTTCGGGGCGTGCCTTCTTATCGTGTCGCTTCTGGTGACGTTCAATCTGGCGAGCTTCGTGATCGAGGTGTGCTGGCTGGCGATCTCGCTGTTTGGCCTGAGCAAGCTGGCCTGGCGCAAATGGGGAAAGCGTTCAGCGTCTTGACGGGAACGCCCGGCGCGCGCTGAACTCGTGACCATGAGCATCATCGACACCTTCAAAGAGCGGATCGGTCAGACGAACATGTCGGACTGGTTCACCATCGACCAGGCGCGCGTCAATGCTTTCGCGGACGTGACGCTGGACCATCAATTCATCCATGTGGACCCGGAGCGGGCGAAAAAGGAGACGCCGTTCGGCGGACCGATCGCCCACGGCTTCCTGACGCTGTCCATGCTCAGCCATTTCGCAGAGCAGGCGTTGCCGCCGTTTCCTGACAAGGCGATCGGAATCAATTACGGCTTTGAGAAAGTGCGCTTTCTAAGCCCTGTGCCCGTGGGCTCGCAGCTGCGCGGCAAGTTCACGCTCGCCGACGTCACCGAACGCAAGCCGGGACAGTTCCAGCTCACCCAGACCGTCGAGGTCGAGATTGAGGGACAGGACACGCCGGCGCTCGCCGCACAATGGCTCAGCCTGGTGGTCGTGGGCTAGGTCCGCCCGAAGCGCCCGGTTTCGCGCCCGCCCAGGACTGGGAGCGAAACCGGGGCCTCATCAGGCTCTACTCTTCCCAGATTTTACTCTTCATAGTCTCCACGGGCGCCGTCGATCAGGCCGGAGAAGAAGATCGCGTTCATCAGCAGCTTCTCAGTTCCCGGGTAAGTGCCCCGGAAGACAGGATTATCCGCCATCATGATCACCTGGCCCGAGCCCAGACGCCGGGCGACGACGGACGGCGTTCCGGCTATTTCGCCGATACGCCGTTCAGATGCATAGCCGGCCATCAGGGGCTCGTCGGCATATTGAACCGCGACCGCGAAGGGATCTTCGGGGCGGCTCAAGGTGAAGGTCTCGTTGCGGTGCAGAGGCAGCGTGCGGTCACGATAGCCGAAGCCCAGCGGGTGTGACGGATCAAGATCGCCTTCAAAGATCGCCCCGCCGATGATATGCTCAGCGTCACGAAGGCGCATTTCCGAAACGTTATAGCGCTGGACTTCATCGCTTTCCTCTGCAGAAGCCCCTCTATCGCTCGCCTCATCATCGAAGAAGGCGCCTTGCGCCCACTGCGCGCCGTCGCGCGTGGCGATCATCGTGCCTCCATTGCGAACCCAGCGTCCCACCGCCTCAATGAGCCTGTCGGACATGTCGGCGTCGCCGCCAGCGAGGATCAGGTGGGTGTACTCACTCCAGTTCAGCGAACCGAGACGGCCCGTGTCCACCAGCGTCACCGGCATGCGGTGGCGGTAATCAAGCGTCCACCACATCTCGCCGGCGTCGTACCACGACACCCCGTCGCCCACGGCGAGCACGACTTTGGGCTCGGTGACGGTCTCGAACACGTTCCAGGCGCCCAGATCGCGGCCCTCGTTGGGGGTGAGGCCGGACCGGGCCGCATGGACCTCGACGCCGTCTTCAGCGGCGATGGTCTCCATGATGGCGTGGATGGCGGCCGGGCTCATGTCCTGACGCGCCAGGGGCACGACGATGGCGCCGCGCTCCAGCTCGGCGACGCCTTGAGTGGTCTCCACGGTGAACGGCTCGCGGGCGGCGCGCGCGAACAGTCCCTGTGACAAGATCCGGTTCAGGGCGCGCGGCGCATAGGTGTGTCCCCAATCGAAAATATAGGCGTAGGGGGCACGGTCCGGCGCGGCGGCCGGCGTGAAATCGCCCGTGGCCGGATCGCCGGCTGGGGCCGCCTGGAACAAGCCGCCGCTCACCGGCGCGAACTCCAGATCGTAGGCCAGGGGCAGGGTCCAGCCCGAGACGTCGTAGAAAATGTTCTCGGCGAACTCGGTGGGCTGGTCGAAAATCCCGCGGATCATGGCGTATTGCTGCTGATTGAGCGGGATGACATAGGAGTCTCCCGCCGTCCAGCGGCGACCGCCCGCCTGCAGATCCCGGCTCAGCGTCAGGACCTCGATATCGTGCTGGCGCAGCAGACGCACGAAGCGGCGGGCGCGTTCGGGATCGCCGGCAGCCGAGAACACCCAGCCCTGTGAATCACCGCGCTGGGCGGCGTTGCGCGACTGGGCGAAGAAGTCACGCTGATAGGCTGTGATCTCGCTTCGAAGGTCCAGGGAGCCTTCAAGCGTCGTCAGGGCGGTGCGGAACTGTGTGCGCACATTGTCGGCGTGCTCCACAAGGCCGCGCTCGGTCTCCACCGCGCCGCCGCGCGCCGCGCCGATCTCGAAGAGAATGCCCAGCGAGCCGTTGATCTGGGGATAGGTGGAACCCTTGCCGATATAGAAATTATCGAAGTTTTCCTGGGTCGTGTAGAGGCGCGCCTCGCTGTCGAGAAAAGCCGCATGGCGCCGGGCGATTTCGAAGGTCAGCTCGCGTGCCCGTTCGGGGATCAGGGGATTGCGGCGCAGCGCCTCGCCGGGGTGGAAGTAGAACGGGCTGTCCGATCCCATCTCGTGGTAATCGGCCGAAACCATCGGTTTCCATTCATGCCATTTGCGGATCCAGGCCTGACTTTCCGGCTGGGTCAGCAGGAGCCATTGGCGATTGAGATCAAACCAGTAGTGATTGGTCCGCGCCTGGGTCCACAGATTGTGGGCTTCGTCATTCCCGTCGGTGTTGTCGGCGTAGGACCAGTAGGTCTCGGTGTGGTTCACGCGGCGCGAATGGCCGTCGGGATTGAACGCCACCGTGAACAGCATCACCGAGTTGTCGAGCTTGTCCTGGACCGCCTCTCCGCGCGCGGCGGCGAAGTGATAGAGCAGCGGGATGGCTGCATCCATCCCTGAGCTTTCCGCGCCGTGGACGCCGAAATTGATCCACAGCACCATGGGCGTGTCGTCATTCGCGGCTTCACCGCGGGCGCGGGCCAGATGGTCTTCGCGAATCTCCTCGAGGCGGGCGTGATTGTCCGGGCTGGTGACGGTGAAGGTCAGGATCGGGCGCTGCTCGTGGGAGTAGCCGATCGTCTCCACCTCGATATTGGGCGAGCGCTCGGCCAGCATGGTGAGATAGCTCACCAGATCGGAATAGCGCACGGGCCGCTCGCCGATCTGGTAGCCCATCGCCTCGTCAAAGCCGGGAACCGTCTCGTCATAGGTGACGCCGTCGACTTCAAAAAAGCTCATCGGTTCGGCGAGCGCCGGCGCGGAAAGGCCGGCGAGCGCCGCCGCGGCGGCGGCGACTTTGAAAGCGTTGATCCTGAACTGCATAAAGGTTTCGCCCCGTTCTAATAGAAGTAACGCGGGACGGTACAAGCGTTGCGCTCAAGCATGCAATGCTTCAGTCGCCGACACTTCGGCGAAATGATGAGATAATCGCACTCACCACGAATAGGGCGCCAAGCCCGTAAGCCCAAAACTCAAATATCGGAGTATCAAGGTTTTCTAGAGCTTGGAAATCGCTTCCCCAAAGCAGCGAGAGGAAGAGAAAAGCTGTCGACACAAAGACAAATCCACACACGGCAGCAATTTCACCTCCACGTGGTGTCTGTGTGCGACCGGAGACCCAGCCATACATGATGGCTGCAAAGACAAGCAATCCGATTGCCGCTATCGTCGGAGTGAAGTAAAGAAAAGCTAGTTTTTGTAGGGATTCCGGGAACTGACTTAGGACGACAATCGCCAGAATGACACCACAGCTTATGCATCCGAAAAAAAGAGGGGCGGGCTGGATCTTGCGCATCTTATTCACCTAAGCGGACGCCGGGCGAGGGAGCGCCTCGCCCAGCGAATTCGGTCAGCCTTCAGGCGTTGTTCGACTCGGTGCAGGTCCAAGTGAAAATACCAGCTGCAGTGCCGACAACCAAGCCGGCGATGCCTCCCACGATAGTTCCAAGTCCAGGAACGATGGAGCCAACCGCCATTCCGGCGCCAATTGCTCCAAGCCCGCCGGCCAAGCCCATTCCTGCTCCGGCGGCGACACACTGACCGTCAGTAAACTCGCCACCTGAAACGAAGTTGATTTCGGCCTGAGTCAGTTCACGCATTTCAATCTCCAGTCGATTCTGCGTCCTTAGTCGACGCGTAAAAATCAAATTAGGCACGCATAGGTATGTCAAGCAAAAATTTCTAATCAACGTGCCCTGTTTGCGGTTTCCAGTGCTGGCCTTAATCGCCGCGCGCCTGTATGAGGGCGCGCAAACAAACTCCCCGTCTTAATAAGGACCAGGCCCATGACCGCTCCGGTCGAGCGCATCCGTAATATCGCCATCGTCGCCCACGTGGACCATGGCAAGACCACCCTCGTCGACAAGCTGCTGCGTCAATCGGGCACGTTCGGCGACCGCACCATGGATGTCGAACGGGTCATGGACTCCAACGATATCGAGAAAGAGCGCGGCATCACAATCCTCGCCAAGAACACGGCGGTGACCTGGCGCGACTACGCGATCAACATCGTGGACACGCCCGGCCACGCCGATTTCGGCGGCGAGGTGGAGCGCGTGCTCTCC
This sequence comes from Apolloniradiicaulis salifontis, assembly GCF_053756655.1. Classification (NCBI taxonomy): domain Bacteria; kingdom Pseudomonadati; phylum Pseudomonadota; class Alphaproteobacteria; order Maricaulales; family Maricaulaceae; genus Apolloniradiicaulis; species Apolloniradiicaulis salifontis. The sequence continues at coordinate 1,660,768 of NZ_CM132387.1, read as the reverse complement.
ATGGTGGACAGCGTGCTCTTGCTTGTCGACGCGGTGGACGGGCCGATGCCCCAGACCACGTTTGTGACCAAAAAGGCGCTGGCGCTGGGTCTGAAGCCCATCGTCGTGATCAATAAAGTCGACCGCCCGGGCGCGCGGCCTGACTGGGTTGTGGACCAGACGTTTGATCTGTTCGACCGCCTTGGCGCCGATGACGAGCAGATGGACTTTCCCGTGGTCTTCGCTTCGGCCCTGCAGGGTTGGGCGAGCCTTGAAGCCGACAGCCATGGCGACGACCTGACGCCTTTGTTCCAGACCATCGTGGATCGCGTCTCGCCGCCGGCGGTGGATCCTGATTCGCCGCTCCAGCTGCAGGTCTCGGCGCTGGATTATTCCAGCTATACCGGCGTGATCGGGCTGGGGCGCATCCGCCACGGCACGCTGCGCAAGAACCAGCAGGTGGTCGTGGTCGGCGCCGACGGCGCCACCCGCAAGGCCAAGGTGCTGCAGGTGTTCGGCTTCCACGGCCTTGAAAAGGTCGAGCGCGACCAGGCGAGCGCGGGCGACATCATCACCTTCAACGGCGTCGATCCGCTCAATATCTCCGACACGCTGTGCGATCCTGAGCATCCAGAAGCGCTGCCGCCGCTCACCGTGGACGAGCCGACGATCTCCATGACCTTCCAGGTCAATGATTCGCCGTTTGCGGGCCGTGAAGGCAAGTTCGTCACCTCGCGCCAGATCAAGGAGCGGCTGGACCGCGAGCTGATCCACAATGTGGCGCTTCGCGTGACGCAGCAGGACAACGCCGACAAGTTCACCGTTTCGGGCCGCGGCGAGCTGCACCTTTCGGTGCTGATCGAGACCATGCGCCGCGAAGGCTTTGAGCTGGCCGTGGGCCGCCCGCAGGTGATCGCCAAGGAGATCGACGGCAAGATCTGCGAGCCGTTCGAGACGCTCACCATCGACGTGGAGGAAGACCACCAGGGCGGCGTCATGGAAAAGCTCGGCATGCGCCGGGCCGACCTGAAGAACATGGTGCCCGACGGAAACGGCCGGGTGCGCCTGGAATACATCGCGCCGACGCGCGGTCTGATCGGCTTCCGTTCGGAATTCCTGACCCTCACGCAAGGGTCCGGCCTGATGTTCCACGCCTTCGACCACTACGCCCCGCGCGCGGCCGGCGAAGTGGGTCAGCGACCCAAAGGCGCGATTATCTCCATGGACTCCGGCAAGGCGCTCGCCTTCGCTCTGTGGAACATCCAGGAGCGCGGCAAGCTTTTCATCGGACACGGCACGGAAGTCTATGAGGGCATGGTTATCGGCATCAACGCCCGCGACGACGACATGATCGTCAATCCGCTCAAAGGCAAGAAGCTCACCAACATGCGCGCTTCGGGCACCGACGAGGCCGTCGTGCTCACCACGCCGATCCGCCTGACGCTGGAATATGCGCTGGAATTCATCAATGACGACGAGCTCGTCGAGGTGACGCCCCAGTCGATCCGCGTGCGCAAGAAGCTCCTGCTGGAGCATGAGCGCAAAAAGGCGAGCCGGGCGGCCAGCTAAAAGGGAACGGCGCCTGACGCCCGGTCAGGCGCCGCCCCGGCCTAGGTGTAGCCGATCCAGACCGCGATCATCAGCGCAAGCGCCGCGGCGAGGGTAAGCTTGATCATCAGCGGAAACACGAAGCGGAACCATCGGTCGTAGGGGATGCCGGCGAGGCCGAGTATCCCCATCAGCACCGCATTGGTGGGCACGATCATGTTCGAGAAGCCGTCGCCGAACTGGTAGGCCAGCACCGTGACCTGGCGGCTGACGCCCACCAGATCGCCGATCGGCGCCATGATCGGCATGGTGGCGAAGGCCTGGCCGCTGCCCGAGGGCACGAACAGGTTGAGCAGGGACTGGAGCAGCAGCATGCCGACGGCGGAGAATTCCGCCCGGACCTGCTCCAGCGGCGCCGCCAGCGCATTGACGATGGTGTGCAACACCAGCCCGTCCTCTAGGATGAGCGAGATCGAGCGGGCGAAGCCGACCAGCAGCGCGGTGGCGGTCAATTGCGCCGCGCCGGCGATGAAGCTCTCCGCCGCGTCGTCGAGGCGGATCCGTCCGAAGATAATCGCTGCGATGGCGAGGCCGAGGAAGACCGCAGCCAGTTCGGTGAGCCACCATCCCTGCAGCGTGACCCCCAGGATAAGGCCGACCACCGTCACGCCCAGCGAGAACAGGACCAGGCGGCGCGCCCAGGTCATCGCAGGGTAATCCTCCGGCGCCGGCGCCTTGGCGCTTTCAACGTCCGCAACCAGGCTTCTGGACGGATCGGCCTGGACTTTTCTGGCGTAGCTGTAGACGTGATGGAAGCCGATGGCGAAGATCGGCCCGGCGATCAGCAGGCGGTACCACCACCCCGACAGGGGCTGAAGCTCGGCGATGTCCTGGGCCACCAGCACGGTGAAGGGACCCATGGCGGACACCCCGTACCCGACGCCGTAACCCACCACCATCATTCCCACCGCGGTCATGGAATCCAGCCGCAGCGCGGCGCATAGCGCCACCAGCATGCCGACAAAGGCGATGTATTCCGCCGCCATGCCGAAGGCAGCGGAGAACGTTCCGAACATGAACATGGAGGCGAGGACCAGAAGGGCGAGCCGGTCGCGGAAATGCTGCAGCATGCCGCCGATGGCCGCGTCGATGGCGCCGGTGGAGCGCACCACGCCGAGCACGCCGCCGATCAGGAACACGAAGAAGATGACGTCGGCCGCAGACGCCATCGCCCGCGGCACCACGCTGAGCAGATGCCAGGGCCCCAAGGTTGGCGCATCCTCGACCACCGCATAGGTCCCGGGGACCACCATCATCCGGCCCGCCTCATTGGCCTCCATCTGGAAACTGCCCGCGGGCAGGATCCAGGTCATCACCAGAGCCGCGGCCATCATGACGACCATCAGCACCAGGGTGTGCGGTATCCGCAGCAAAGGCGCACGCTTCGCCGCTGTATGCGCTTCGGTCATCTGCACTCCCCCTTTTCGGCGCTGTTACGAACGCCATTGGCGGCGCCCGCGCCTCAAAGATCAAGCTCTTGGGCGCACCACAAGCCAGGAACCAGCCAACTTCCACACCGTCGATACCGGGGACGGATGCGTGCCGCCACAGCGCATTTGTGAAGTCGAGCGCACCGGCGCCAGCCGGCCCTGGCCTCAGAATCGCCCGCCGCGCCCTTCGCCACCGGAAAAGCGCGTGGCGCCGGCCACCGTCTCGCCGCTGGAAAACGTTTCAAGGCCCAGCCTCGTCTCGTTGACCATGGCGTCTTCAAAGGACAGCGATGCGGCCTCAACGACGCTGCGGCGGTCATTCCTGAGGGAGGTTTGAGGAAAGGCCGCGATTTCATTGGCGAGCGCGACCGCGTCGTTCAGCGCTTGCCCCGGCTTTGCGACTCGGTTCGCCAGCCCGATGGCGAAGGCTTCCTCTGCGCCCACCGGGCGGCCGGTGAGGATCAGGTCCATGGCGCGGCTTTCTCCGATCAGGCGGGGCAGGCGCACCGTCCCGCCGTCAACGAGCGGTACGCCGAAGCGGCGGCAGAAGACGCCGAACACCGCATCCTTCGCCATGACACGCAGATCACACCACAGGGCGAGCTCCAGCCCGCCGGCCACGGCGTGGCCTTCCACTGCGGCGATGACCGGTTTGGTGAGCGCAAGGCGGCTTGGTCCCATGGGCCCGTCACCGGTCAGCTCCACCCGATTGGGCGCGCCTTCGGCGATCGCTTTCAAATCAGCGCCCGCGCAGAACTCTCCACCGGCTCCGGTCAGCACGGCGACGCTTGAGGAATCGTCCGCCTCGAAGGCGCGAAAGGCCCCGGCCAGCGCCTCGGCGGTGTTGCGATCCACAGCGTTGCGGCGGGAGGCCCGGTCGAGGGTGACGATGAAGACGGCGCCTCTGCTTTCGGTCCGCACGTTCATGAGTTTTCTCTCCACACCTGACGGATCCAGGCGGCCACGCGCTCGGGCTGCTCCATGACGGCGAGATGGCCGACTCCGTCCATGCGCTCCACCCGCACCCCACGCCGCACCAGGCTGTCCGTGTTGATCAGGGTAGAGCCGTGCTCGGCCTTGAAAACGCGCACCGGCGCGGTGACGCGCTGCGCGGCGCCCAATAGGTCATGGCCCTGGGCTTCGTAATTGGCCGCCTCCCATTCAGGGTCGCAGGACAGGGTGACGCCGTCCTGCGTCCGCGTAAGCCCGTCATCGAGATAATCTTCCAGAACGCCCGGCGACCAGCGCGCGAAATTCGCCTTGGCCCCATAACGCGCGAGCACATCCAGGCGCGACGGCCAGTGGCGCGCGCGCCGGCGGGCGGTTTTCGAGATCGCCATCCGGCCTTTCAGCACTGTCCAGAGCGGAGTCCGCGCCGTGAGCGCCAGGACGCCCGGCAGCACCACCGGCTCCACCAGCGCCAGCGGCGGTGGAGAGTCCATGCGGCTCGCCGCCAGAAGTACGCTGGACGCGCCCATGGAATGGCCGGTCAGAAGGTCTGGCGGCCGGTCCAGCGCTGCACACATCGCCAACAGGTCGCTGGCGTAAACATCCCAGCTTTTATGGCTGGACGGATTGGCGGGCAGGGTGGTGCGCCCATGGCCGCGAAGATCGGGCGCGACAATGTCGAAATCCGCGCTCAATCCGGAGAGCATGCGCCGCGCCGCGCTGGCGCAGAAACCGTTGGCGTGGGCGAAGACAAGGCGCGGCTTTCCCGGCGCAGGCCAGCATGACAGAGCCATCTCGCCATCCGGCAGGGCGATGGTGCGGTGTTCCGGCGCGGGGATGTCGGCGGCGTCAGCCATGATCACAAACTGGCGAGATTCAGCCGCGCTGCAAGCCATAAGGGCTGCGAGTGCGTACATAGAGTGCAAGTCATGAACGAAGGAGCCCTTCATGCGCGCCGTCATGTTCGCCGTCATGCTCGCCCTGGGATGGGCGCCGCTGGCCGCAGCTCAGGACCCGAACGAGGCCTGGGACGCGATCCTGTCTGAGTATCTGGTCCAGAGCGATGACGGGATAAACCGGTTTCGATACGACGCTCTTCGCTCCGACAACGAGGACCGCGCCGCGCTGGACGCCTATGTCGCCGCGCTGGAGCGCGCCACGCCGTCTGCGATGGAGCCGAACGAGGCGTTCGCTTACTGGGCCAATCTCTACAACGCCGTGACGGTGAAGCTGATCGTGGACGAGGCGCCGGGAAACTCCATCCGAGAAATCAAGCCGCACCCTTTCGCCATCGGCCCCTGGGGCGTCGACCGTGTCACTGTGGAGGGCGAGGCGCTGTCCCTGGACAATATCGAGCACGACATCATGCGGCCGCGCTATGAGGCGTCGCTGGTGCACTATGCGGTCAATTGCGCGTCGATCGGCTGTCCGAATCTCAAGGCTACGGCCTGGCGCGCCGAGACGCTGCAGTCCGATCTCGAGGCTGCGGCGCGCAGCTATATCAACCATCCCCGCGGCGTCACCAGGGTTGAAGGCGGGATTGAGGTGTCGCGCATATATCGCTGGTATCGCCAGGATTTCGGTGACAGCGACTCCGGCGTGATCGCCCATGTGCTCGACTATGCAGACCCAGTTCTGGCAAGCCACATCCATGAAAATATGAATATTCGCGGCCATCAGTACAACTGGGATCTTAATCGCGCCGAGTAGCTGTCACTGGTTGTTCTGGAAGGGAACCAAACGGGGCTCACGCGTCAGGAGTTTGGATTTTCGGGTGCATCAGGTTATACAACGCGAATGAATTTCTTTAGAACGCTTTGTGTGGGCAAGGTTCTGGCGCCGTTCTTCCTTGTCGCGTGTGGCGGCTCGAGTGATCGCGCGCTGGATGACACCGGCCTCGCCGCCATCCAGGAGCGCGGCGAAATCGTCGTGCTGACGACGTCCGGCCCGACGACCTACGCCCTGGGCGAAGATGGCCAACCGGTCGGCTATGAGGTCGATCTGGCGCGCGCCTTCGCTGAAGATCTGGGCGTGGGTGTTCGATTTGTCGTGTTCGACGATCTTTCGGGCGTCCTTCAGGGGGTCGAGGACGGCGTCGGTGATCTCGCCGCCGCCGGCATTACGCGCACCGCCGAGCGCCAAGAGCGATTCCTGTTCGGCCCGTCTTACCTGAATATCACCGAAATGCTGGTGACGCGCCGCGGCGGGCCGCAGGTGCGCCAGCCGGCGGATATTCTCGGGCTCGATCTGGCTGTAGTGGCGCAGTCCAGCTACGTGGAGTCGCTTCAGGCGCTGCAGGTCGATCTGCCGGAACTGGATTGGCGCACCGTCGAGGCCCCGTCGGCGTTCGAGCTGCTGGAAGCGGTTCAGAACGGGGAAATCACGGCCACGGTCGCCGACTCCAATCTGGTGGCCCACGCCCGCCTGGAGTTTCCTGAACTTCTCACGCCGCTCAGCCTGACTGAAGACGATCGCAGTCTGGCCTGGGTGATCGGACAGGAGAACGAGGATCTGGTCGACGCGCTGAACACCTGGTTTTCACGCGCCCACCAAGAAGGCTTGCTCGAAGATCTGGACGAGCGCTGGTACGGGTATTCGCGACAGGCGTTCGACTATGTCGACACCCGCCGGTTCATCGCCCGGATCGAGGAACGGCTTCCGCAATACGAGGGCTGGTTTCGGCAAGCGGCTGAGGAGGAGGGGCTAGACTGGCGCTGGCTGGCCGCCCAAGCCTATCAGGAAAGCCATTGGGACGCCGACGCCCAAAGCCCGACCGGGGTGCGCGGCATGATGATGCTGACCCTGCCGACCGCCGGCGAGCTCGGGATTGAAGACCGCTCGGATCCGCGCCAGTCGATCTTTGGCGGCGCGCAATATATGTCCAACCTCATGGGCCGGATGCCGGACGGCGTGGAAGGCGAGGACCGCCTGTTCAAGGCGATGGCGGCCTATAATATCGGCATGGGGCATCTCTATGATGCGCGCCGTCTCGCCGAGAGGCAGGGGCTGAATAAGAATGTCTGGACGGACGTGCGCACCACGCTGCCGCTTCTGTCGGAGCCAGCGTATTACGAAAGCCTTCCCTACGGATATGCCCGCGGCGGCGAGCCGGTGCACTATGTTCGCAATATCCGCCGCTACAAGGCTCTTCTTGACCTCCATCTGGAAGGATAATCCGAAGCGGAACCGGACGCCCGTCTGATGGGTTCTAATTCTGTTCAGGTAATAGGATTAGCCATTATGGCGTTGGTTGACTGGCGGCTTCTTACATCAAGCGAGCTCTTGGCTCGTATCGCAGACAACGCTTCGTTTCGTGATCAGGCGCAGACTTTCAGTGAGGTTGTCGGACTGATCATCTCGGAACATCTGCGCTCGGTGATCCTGGATATGGACCACGCTGTGTCCGCCAAGCAGATAAGCAATTCAGGCAAGTCTCAGGCCAGCGCGCTTGCTATGCAAATTAAGGACTCCGGACTGGAACGCTTCGCGCTTGTCCATCGAGGCCACCAGGACGCCGGCTGGGAGGCGCTTGTGGCCGAACTGCGCGATTGCGGCGTTCTCGCCTGCGGGTTCGAGACCGTAGACGACGCCAAAATCTGGTTTGGAAGCAAGGAAGCGCCCAACCAAGCCTAAAACGGCGTTATTCCGAACACCAGCGCGAACGCGGCGACAGCGATCCCGGCCGCTCCGGTGAGGGCGAACCCTGTCAGGGTCCCGATCCGCACCTGACCTGCGCCCAGCGCCCGGACCAGAAGCACCAGCGTGACAGCGCCCAGAGCGCCGGCGGCCAGGAGCATCCAGGCGCCGGTCCAGGCCGGTCCCAGAAGTCCGGCGATCAGGGCAAGCGGCGCGATCTCATAGGCCGCGTAACCTCCCGCCGCCAGAAGACCCACCCCGCCAAGCGCCGCCAGAGCAGTCAACCATGCGGCCAGACGCGCGCCGCCGGTGTCAGCGCCCATCTCGCTGGCCGGATTTCGGTCGATCACCCGCGCGACAAATCCGAACGGGGTCAGTACGGCGGTGAGCAGCAGAACCAGCAGCGGCAGGCCAACCCAGGCGCCGGGAAGAATGAAGCTTTGCGGCGCACCGGGCGCCAGAGCCAGCAGCTTCAGCGGCGCGTCGATGGACATGACGCGAGGATATACCGGCGCGTCGACGCCCTCTTCAAGACAGGAGGCGTCCAGCGCATCCACGTCGGGCGCATCAAAAAAGGCGGTGAGAACCTCGCCGGCGCATTCGGGCATGGCGCGGGTGGGGCCGTGGCCGGCGTTCGGCGTTATCACCAGGCGCGAGCCCGGCATGCGCGCGTGAATGTATTCGGCCAGCCAAGGCGGGGTCACCGGATCGGCGTCTCCGTTCACGATCAGGGTCGGCACGGAGGCTTCAGGGATGGCGTAAGCCGGCCCGGTGCGCCGGATCAGTCCGAAGCGCTCGCACATGTCGAGCGAGGCGCGCGCGCCGGCGTCCGTGTAGAAGACGCCTTCGAACCTTGTATGGGTGGAGGCCTGCTGATCGGCCAGCGTTTGCGCCATGTAGCCGTCATTGCATCGCACGGTGGCGCTCATGCCGGCGGCGACAGCTCCAAATGGTGCGGGCGCCCCGCCGTTCGACAGCGCGGCGCCGAGCCCTTCCAGAAAGGCGGGGTCGGGATCGGTGAACAGCTGCGAGAGCCGGTCGGTGACCGCCGGCGCCGCCGGATGCTGCTCATGCTCATAGGACATGACGAAGGCGGGAGCCATCAGCACGATGGGTGGAATCCAGAGCTCGCCGGACGGTGCAATCTCGGGATTGTCGACCATCACGATCACTGGATTTTCCTGCATGGACTCGATCGCAGAGAACATCCGGTCAACGAAGCCGTCGCACGGCGCGCCCGGCGTGCAGGCGTCGGAATAGGTCTCGAGTATCGTCTCGGCCATACGCCCGGTGTCACCGAAACCGCCGCCCAGATCGTTGGGCACGATGGCGTCCAGAACAATGGCGCGAACCCCGGCGGGGTCTTCATGCATCACCATCTGTCCCAGATGAGAACCGTAAGAGATTCCCCAGACATTCCATTGCTCAAACTCGAGAGCCTCGCGCAGCGCTTTGATATCGCGGGCGTTCTCCTGGGTGTTGTAACCGCGCAGATCGACGCCGCGCGCGCTGGCTTCGGAGAAGCAAAGGCCCATGCGTTCAGCGTTGGCGATTTCGGTTTCTTCAAACGTGCGCGGATCTGCGAGGCCCGGGCTCAGAACGTCGTATTGCGGGCAAAACTCGCCGCTATTGGCGATGCCGCGCTGTTCGAGAATGTAGAGATCGCGCGTTTCAAAGAGCGGGTGATCGCGCAGCCGCTCCACATAGCCTTCCACCGGAACGCCCGGCCCGCCGGTGAGGTAGATGACGGGATCGTCACGGCGATCCTCGTCTTCGCCGGTGGCGGGCATGTGCACATACATCAGCCGGATGGAACGGCTCACGGCTGCCTCGCGGTTTTCCGGCACGACAATCGTGCCGCACGACAGCTCGCCCGGCTCGTACTCGACGCGGCCTATGAACGGGCAGGCGAGGGGGCGAAGGTCGGTGTCCATGTTCAGCGCCGCCGGCGAGGGCGCTGCGGGCTCAATGGCCCTTTCCACGGCCACGGCCTGGACCGCCTCGATCTGCGGATCGGGCGCGGCGCCTTGCAGCGCAGCCGCCAGGATCATCGCCGTAAAGACCATCCGCCACTCCCACATTAGCCCTCGGACCGGATTGAGCCCTCCCGAGGTGCGCGGGTCAAGCGTTCGTCCGTCAGCCCGCCGGGTAGAAGGTTGGCGAGCCGGGCCCCACCGGCAGGTTCAGCAGGAAGGTCCAGGCGAAGAAGAAGGCCGACCAGGAGAGCATGAAGAAGATCGAGTAGGGCAGCATCATCGCGATCAGCGTGCCCACACCCAGATTTTTGTCATAGCGCGTGGCCCAGGCCAGGATCAGGCCGAAATAGCTCATCATTGGGGTGATGATGTTGGTGGTGCTGTCGCCGATCCGGTAGGCCGCCTGGATCACTTCCGGAGAGTATCCAATGAGCATCAGCATGGGCACGAAGATGGGCGCGGTCACAGCCCACTGGGCCGACGCCGAGCCCAGGGACAGATTGATCACCGCACACATCAGGATGAACAGGAAGAAAAGGGCGGGCCCCGTCATGCCTGTGTCCTGCAGGAAGCTGGCGCCGGACACCGCGGTGATGGCGCCAAGATTGGTCCAGCCGAAAAACGCCACGAACTGCGCCGCAAAGAACACCAGCACGATGTACAGCCCGAGCGAGGACAGGGCCGCCGCCATGGCGTCGATGACGTCGCGGTCGCCGCGCATGGTTCCGGCGACGCGGCCATAAGCGTATCCGGTGACGACGAAGAAGATCAGGATCCACACCACGAAGCCGGAGAAGAACGGCGACCGCATGACGTCGCCGGTGTCGGGGTCGCGCAACACCCCCCAGCCGGGCAGGACCTCTGGAATCGACGCGCCGGAGAGCAACGGAATCCAGGCGGGAAAGCGAATATCCGGAAGCAGCGTGTAAGCCATGACCGCCAGAACCGCCAGAAAGGCGAGCCCCGCCGCACCAAGCCCCTTCTTTTCCGGCCCGGACAGCGCCTCCATCATGGATTTGTTCAGAATTGTCGGGTCGGCGCGATCTGGATCATAGGCGCCGAGCTTGGGTTCGACGACGAAGATGGAGACCAGCGAGCCGACGATGGTTATCAGGAACGTGCTTCCGATCATAAAAAACCAGTTCGCCGTGGCGTTCACCGTATAGGCCGGATCAACCAGCTGGGCGGCTTCTTCGGTGATTCCGGCCAGCAGGGGATCGATCGTGCCGATGAGCAGGTTGGCGCTGTAGCCGCCGGATACGCCCGCAAACGCCGCCGCCATGCCGGCCAGCGGGTGACGGCCAAGCGCGTAGAAGATCGCTCCGGCGAGCGGGATCAGCACCACATAGCCCACCTCCGACGCGGTGTTGGAGACAATGCCTGCGAACACGATGGCGACCGTCACCACGTTGCGCGGCGCGCCCAGCACCATGGCGCGCACCGCTGCGGACAGAAGGCCGGATTTCTCCGCCACGCCGACGCCCAGCATGGCCACCAGCACCACGCCCAGCGGCGCGAAGCTTGTGAAATTCTCGGTCAGGCTTGTAAAGATGCGCCGGACGCCGTCGCCGTTCATGAGGCTGACCGCGCGGATCATGCCGTCCTCGGCCACGCCGCGCGCGCCCTCTGGTCTGGGATCCTCAACGGCCACGCCCAGCCAGCCCAGCAGGCCCGAGAGGAGGACGATCCCGACCGCCAGAACAGCGAAAAGGGTGACAGGGTGCGGCAGGAGATTGCCCAGCCATTCCACCCCGTCGAGGAAGCGCGTAAACGCGTTGCGCCTGGCGGTTTGAGGCGGTTGAGGCTGGGGCATTGCAGTCTCCGTCGTGAATTGACGACCACAATGGAGGCTGACCCTGCGATTTTTTCAACCGCACGGAAATAAGGGTTATTGGCGGCCGCGTCTCAAGCGCTGGCTGATCGTTCGCGCCGCTACAGCGGTGACCGGTCCAGTCTTGCCGCGTCGGTCACTGCGCGGCCGGCGACTTCGGCCGGCAGATCCGCGACAGGGGTTCGTGCCACCGCCATGCGGCGCGCCCATTCCCGGCCGCCGGCTTCGACGGTCTGGTCGATGGCTCTTGTGGTCACGCCTTCGCTCTCGATGAAGCCGCCCAGCTGGTCCGCCAGCCGATCGACCGCCTCGCTTTGCGGACCCGCCCACAGGCAGGACAGATTATCCCCGTTCCAGAGGATCAGGGCGATCTGGGGTGCTGTCAGACGAACGCGAACGGGTCTCCGAAATCGGTGCGCGCAATCTTATGCGGCCAGCAGCTGACGCCACTCGGCGAGCGCCGCGTCGCGGAGGTCTTTGAAGCGAGGTCGGCGTTCGAGAGATCGGTCGTTGTTGAAGTGGTTGTGGACTGAGGCGTGAGCGGCGGCGAACTTCTGCAGACTTCGCATTTGCCGGAACCGCGCCATCGCCCGCTCCCGCCTTCGAAACGGTAAGTGCGAGTTTTCCGCGCGGTTGTTTTCATGCCGGCCAGTGACCTGCCGCGGCGCGTTGCCGATCTCGCGCATCGCCGCGCCGTAAGAACGAAGACGATCGGTCACGATCTCCTCCGGCCGACCGTATCGCTTCATCGATTTCTTGAGAAATTTCAATGCTGATGCCTTGTCCCGGGTCTTCGTGACGTACGACTCCAGCACCTCACCTTCATGGTCGACGGCACGCCAAAGGTAATGGGTCTCGCCGTTGATCCTCACAAAGACCTCGTCGAGATGCCACCGCCACTGGGTCACATGGCGAAGCTGCTCGGACCGGCGCTTGCGGATCTCCCGTGCCATCAGCGGCCCGAACCGGTTCCACCAGTAGCGCACGGTCTCATGGCTGATATCAATGCCGCGCTCGTGGAGCAGGTCCTCGACGTTGCGCAGCGACAGCGGGAAACGGACATACATCATCACCGCCAGGCGGATGATTTCAGGTGAAGTCTTGAAGTAGCGGAACGGATTGCTCATCCGCCGAGGCTAGAAAGCCGGGCAGGGCGGCTCAAGCGGTTTTCCTCTGACAGGACCCCATGGACTTCGTCGTCACTCAAGCCGTTTGGCGTCTTCGAGTTCTTTACCGAGGAAAAAGCTGATGGCGGTGCGGATCGCGACGAGCGCGGCGACGAGTAGAAGGTCGCCGAGCGCGCGGCTGATCACGGTGTGGATGATGTCCGATGCAATCATGAATTCGATGCCGAGCAGGATGTACATGCCCAGCGTCAGGCGCACCGACTGGCAGGCGTATGCGCTTTCGCCTGCCCGGTATCGCGCCGCTTCACGCTTGAAGAAAGCGACGAGCGCCACCGCGAAACCGTAGAGCACAATGGCGATGCCGATCAGGTCGATGATTACAGCCAGGGTTTCGAGAACAGGAACGATCGGCGCAAGCCAGACGTGATGGGCCATGCCCTCCGAGGTGTGCAGCTGGGCATCCATCACACTAGCTCGGAATCCTGCACGATTTCCAACAACGCCGGGCCGTCATGAGCCAGCGCTTCGGCCAGTACCGCATCGAGCGCCTCGCGTTGAGTAACGCGACGCCCCCAGCCTCCGCAGTCCTCGGCGAACTGGGCGAAAGATGGATTTACAAGGCTGGTCTGATAGACCGGCAGCTCCTCGCCGCGCTGCTCCTTGGAGATTTTGCCGAGCTCCTCATTGTTCAAAAGGACCAGGGTGATGTTCATTCCGTGGCGCACCGCGGTGGTGAACTCCATGGCGTACTGGGCGAACCCGCCATCGCCGGCGACCGCGATCACCTTACGGCCGTTCAGCGCGTCAAAGTCCTTCGTCGCCGCCCAGGCGCCCATGGCCGCCGGGAACGCAAAGCCGATCGATCCCAGATAACCCGACAGCAGCACGGACTGGCCGCACGGCTCAAAATAGCGCCCGAAGGAATAGGCGTTATTGCCCACATCCACCGCAATCACGGCGTCGGACGGAGCCGCGCGCGTCAGAGCGTCGAATACGACGCTCGCCGATAGGCCCCTGCCGCGGTCTTCAGTGAGGCGGCGGGCTTTCTCCTCGCGCCAGATCCGCCAGCGCTCGGCGACTTCACCGCGCTGATCGACGGTGCTGATCGACGCCGCGCGCAGCAGGGTGCGCAAAATGCCGGTCGTGCGACGTACTTCGCCAAGGAGCGGCAGGGCGACGGGGTGGAACTTGCCGACCTGCATGGCCTCGAATTCGACCTGGATGATCGGCTTGCCCGGTGAAATGCCCGTGTGGTTGGAGAAGGACGAGCCCAGCGCCAGTATCAGGTCGCACTCATTCATGAACCTGCTCGCCACCGGCGTGCCCGACCGACCCAGAACCCCGGCGGCCAGGGCATGGGTGTCGGGGATCTGGCCCTTGCCCTTGAAGGTGGTCGCGACCGGGCAATTTAGTTCCTCGGCGAGCGCGCCGATCTGGTCCATGGCGTGGCGCGCGCCATAGCCGACGATGATCAACGGGCGCTTCGCCTTGGCGATCATAGCGACGGCCGACTCCAAGGTCTCCTGCGCCGGCGCGGTTTCAAGGTTCGCCAGGCGCCCTTGCGGTCCGCGCGGCTCGGCATCGCTGGCGGCTTTGGATACGTCGTCGGGAAAGATGAGATGGGCGACATCGCGCTGAACGATGGCGTTCTTGCACGCCAGGCTCATAAGCTCGGGATGGTTGGAGCTTGGCAGCACTACTTGGCTGAACCGCGCCACCGCGTCGAACGCCTTGTCCAAGGGAATGTCCTGGAAGGCGCCGGGGCCGAAGACCTGGATCTGCACCTGCCCGGTCAGCGCCAGCACCGGGGCGCGATCCATCTTGGCGTCCCACAGGCCGGTGAGAAGGTTGGTCGCGCCCGGTCCGGCGATGGAGAAACACGCCGCCGGCGCGCCGGACAGCTTGGCGTAGCCCGAAGCCGCAAAGCTCGCCGCGCCCTCGTGGCGGATGGCGTAGTAGGACAGCTTGTCCTCGGCCTCCAGCGTTCGGAAGGCTTCCGCGATGCCGAGATTGGAGTGCCCGACCATGCCGAACACCGTCCTGACGCCCCAGCTGACCATGGTCTCGACCATGGCGTCGGACACCGTACGCGCCCGCGGGCCCTGCTTGGGCACGCCGACATAAACCCCGTCCTCGCGCACCTCGACCGGAAAGGTCTCCTGGCCGGTGTCTTCATGGCCGCCCGGCGGTTTGCCGGTCAGCGGATCGAAGTCCCAGCCATGCCAGGGACAGCGCAGCCAGCATGCACCGTCGACGCCCTTTTCGATGGAGCCTTCGCCCAGCGGACCGCCCTGGTGGGGGCAGTGATTGTCCATGGCCGCGTACTGACCGTCGAAATGAACCAGCGCGATATAGCGCGTGCCGGCGACGGCTGACTTGACCCGGCCTTCGGCGAGCTCGCCCGGTTCGGCGACCTTCCACCATTCCAGCTCGGCTTGGTGTTCGCTCATGGGACGTCCTTTCCTTCAGACCGCAGCGCTGGTGGCCGCGAGGTCGGCGTTACGCGCGGCGCAAGCTTGTCGGATCGAGGCGGAACTGGATCAGATCGTCCAGGCGCACAAGCCGCCCGGCCGCGCGCACCGGCTCGGCGACAAACTCCAGGATCGGCTGGACCAGCGCGCCGCCGTCGGGATCTGTGATCATCAAAGCGCGTTCGCGGCCATTGGTGTCGCGCACGCCGAAATAGGGCGGCACGCCGCTTGCGATGCACAGCATGGCGCAAGCCTTGTGGCCAAGGCCTTCATTAGGCCGCATGGCGCCGAACCAGCATTTGGTGTCCAGGATCTCCCCGGCGAGTTCAGCTTCGCCCAGCTCCTCCTCCACCGGGGCGGGGGGCGCGGCGAGGCTTGCATCCGGCTCAATCCAGTCCGGCGCTGAGGCCGTGGCGAGCATTTGATACTCGTCTCGCTCCAACAGGGTCCCAATAACGCGCGCGCTGCCTGTATCGAAGGCGATCTCTTCAAGGCGCTCACGGGCCCCACACTTGGTCTCGCAGCCCAATAGTACTGTGCGCACTGCGCCGTTCTTCAGGACGCGGATATGGGCGTAGGGTGCGGCGGCGACTGATCCTGCCAATGTCACCGGCGTGCCCATGTCCCAAGCGCCGCGCCCAGCGCCGGCCTGGTGTTTGGCGATCGTCCACCCCAGCCCGCCCAGGCCGGCCACGCCCAGAACGCTCAGGCCCAGAAGAAAGCGGCGATCAACGGATGGGGTGTCGACGTAGCCGACAAACGGCTCGTTGGACACGCGCGGCTTCAGCGGCGGCTTTGCGGGCGGGCGGATCATGGCGCGGCCTCCTCAGGCAGGATGATCGGGTCGGTCGGCGTGCCGGGCGGCAAGGCCGTCTCGCTGACCTGAATGCGCCCCTCGACGAGGCGCACGGGATAGGTGGCGAGCTTTTCGGTGAACGGCTCAGGCGCGCGCCCGTCGGTCAGCCGGTACTCCCAGCCATGCCAGGGGCAAACCGCGCAGCCGTCGCGCACATGGCCTTCGCCCAGCGGGCCGTTCTGGTGGCGGCAGACATTGGACAGGGCCGCAATCGTTCGCCCGTCGCGGAACACCGCGATGCGCTCCCCGCCTCTAGCCGAGACGATCACCGCGCGCCCGTCCGGGATCTCGCCGGGATCGCCCACATCAAGCCAGCCATCGCTCGGCGTGCGGTCGGCCCGCGCGTCCGCGCCGGCTTCGCGCAGACCAGCAACGAGATGCAGGATCACGAGCCCGCCGGCGGCGCTGGCGACGAGACCGGCGAGCACGAGCGAGTCTTGATCCTGGAGCGCGCCAAGCGCCACATGGGCGACCACCAGCGCGTAAGCCGGGTAGACCAGCATATGGATCAGTTTCCACGCCGGCGCGCTCAATAGGTCGAGCCAGAAGTCATGGCTGGTGGCGGCCATTACGAACAGGATCAGGAGCGCGGCGAGCCCCAGCGCCTCGAACGGGAAGCCGTAAATCTGATCGTACTCAGGATTGGTCGCAAGCAGCGAGACAAACACGTTCGTCTCGGAAAACCCGTGATACCACACAAGCACAAGGGCGGCGTGGAGCAGGGCGAACGTGAACACCGTCACGCCGAGATGACGGCGATTATACAAGAGCGGCTTGAACCGGTCGGACAGGCGCGCCAGCGGCCCGATGGCCAGGGTGAGGGTCAACAGAACGAACGCCGTCAACGCAAAGGCGCGCATGACCAGCTGAACCGGATGGAAGCTCTCGCCTTCGGGCTGGGTGAGCGCCGACCCGGCGATGAAGGCGACGGTCAACACGAGCGCGCCGCCCCAAAGCACCAGATCGTAGACAACTTTGAACCGGTTCCACTGAACCGCCTGAAATCCGACCGACATTTAGCTCTCCCCGGCGGTTTCGAACAGCTCCGCCGGCGCCGGCGTCAGAGCGTTCGGTTCGTCGATAGCCGCCCCGATCCCGTAGCTCGCCGCCAGCCCAATGACCGGCGCCAGGATCGCCCACCAGATCAGATGCAGACGTCTAAGCGGTCGTCTCATGGGAGGCCTCCTTCGGTTTCGGCGCGACGAGCTTGCCCAGCAGCGCCGGCCACAGCGCGACGCACGCCGGGAACACGAGAATGCGAAACTGCAGCGGCGCGGCGGTGCGCGCGCCGGGCGAGACTCGTTTGATCAGCGCCGTAACGAAAATCAGCGCGACCAACACGCCGATCACGGCGTAGGCCGCGGCGATGGTCCAGATGAGGCCGGCCAATTCAGGGGTCATGGTTTCAGCTCCGTCCCGCCACGCCGCCATACTCGATGCCGGTCAGGTCAGCCATGTCGCGCTTCCAGGTGGTCAGATCGGTGATTGAGAAATCCGACAGCCGCTCGTGACCGCAGGCGCGCGCCATGACGGTCATCAGTTCCACGCTGGCGTCGAAAAAGTTCTTCAAGCGTCGGGCCGATTTCTCCACCACCAGCCGGTCGACCAGCTCGGGACGCTGAGTGGCGATACCGACAGGGCAGTTATTCGTGTGGCACGCGCGCATGGCGATGCAGCCGATGGCCTGCATGGCTGAGTTGGACACAGCGACAGCGTCTGCGCCGAGCGCTAACGCCTTGACGAAGTCGGCCGGCTTCCTCAGCCCGCCCGTGATCACCAGGGTGATGTCGCCGCGCCCGCTGCGGTCCAGATGCCGGCGCGCGCGGGCGAGCGCGGGAATGGTCGGCACGGAGATGTTGTCGCGGAAGATGATCGGCGCCGCGCCCGTTCCGCCTCCGCGCCCGTCCAGGATGATGTAATCGACTCCGACCTCAAGCGCGGCGTCGATATCGGCTTCGACGTGCTGGGCCGACAGCTTGTATCCGATGGGCACGCCGCCGGTGCGGTCGCGCACCTCGTCGGCGAAGGCCTTGATCTGAGCCGGCTCGGTCCACTCGGGGAAGCGCGCGGGCGACACCGCCGCCTCGCCTTCTTCTAGGCCGCGGACTTCAGCGATTTCGCCGCGGACCTTGTGGCCGGGCAAGTGCCCTCCAGTTCCGGTCTTGGCGCCCTGGCCGCCCTTGAAGTGGAAGGCCTGCACCCGCGCCAGCTTGTCCCAGGAAAACCCGAAGCGCGCTGAGGCAAGTTCGTAGAAATACCGGCTGTTGGCTTGCTGCTCATCAGGGAGCATGCCGCCCTCGCCTGAACAAATGCCCGTGCCGGCGAGCTCTGCCCCGCGCGCCAGAGCGATCTTGGCCGGCTTTGACAAGGCGCCGAAGCTCATGTCCGAGACAAAAAGAGGAATATCAAGACGCAGCGGCTTTTGCGCGTTTGGTCCGATGATGACCGAAGTGTCGACCGGCTCATCATCAAGACGCGGCGGGCGGGCGAGCTGGGCGGTGAGAATCTGGATGTCGTCCCAATCAGGCAGTTGATGACGGGGCACACCCATGGCGTCGACCGCGCCGTGGTGGCCGGTCTCGGACAAGCCGTCGCGGGCATAGCTCTGAATGAGGGCGTTATAAGGCTCGGCCGCTTCTGAACCGGTATCCTGGAAGTCTCCGAGATAGGCGTCGCGGTCGAATGGCTGGGGGTTGGCGTCATGCCAAGCGCTGATTTCGTCAGCGTCGACCCAAACCTTCCCGCTCTTCACCCACGCTGAGAACTTATGCAGGGCTTCGGAATTATTGTACTCTGATACGCCGGTGTCGTAGCGGTAATCCCAGTTATGCAGGCCGCAAATCAGGTTGTCGCCGTCGACATGACCGTCCGCCATCAAAGCGCCGCGGTGCAAACATCGGCCGTAAAGAACCGAGACCTGTTCGTCATAACGCACGATGACAAGGTCCACATTTGCAACACGGGCATGAGCTGGTTGGCGATCATAGAGATCAGCCCAAAGGGCGATCGAGGTCTTGTTCATGTCATAGCTCCCCATCCCGGATCACATTGACCGAACGCCCAGACATCATCTTCCCGCTTAGCCGCGAGTTGGCAAACCTTAATCGCCCGGAGCCAAGTATTGTGAACGCGCCGCGCTTCATGTCCCGGCGCCCGTCTGGAACAGCGCTTTGCGAGCAATTCGTTCGCCGTCCAATGCGTCCTGATCGCCCTCAAAGAGCGAGGCGATGTCCAATGAGCTGCGCACGCCCACATCGCTGGCATGCGCGTCGAGCCAAGCTTCGGCGGCGGCGCGCCCCTTTTCGAACAATAACTCGAAGAACGCCTGTTCTGCGTTCAGCTTTGATGAAGCACCCAGAGAGGCCAAGAAGTCTTCATCGCCGATCATGTGCATGCGCACGGGACGATAGCCCGTGCCGTCCATACGCCCGTCCTCAATAAGACGATTGACGAACTCGACAGAGCGCAGCTCGCGCAAAAGCGAGGCGTTGAATGTGATCTCGTTGAGCCGACTGACGATATCGCGTGCTGCGCGTGGCGCTCCAGAACGCTGGAAGGGATTGATCTGAATGATCAACACGTCATCGCTTTCGGCATGATCGAAGATCGGCCAGAGCGGCGGATTGCCCATGTATCCGCCGTCCCAGTAAGGGGCGCCGTCCACGGTGACCGCTTTAAACATGAAGGGCAGCGCCGCCGACGCCATGACCGCATCCGGAGTGATTTCGTCCCGCCCGAACACACGAGAGCGCCCGGTCTCGACATTTGTGGCGGACACAAACACGTTGAGGGCTGCGCACGCATTCACCGCATCGAAATCAACGATCTCGCAAAGCACCTCACGCAATGGATTAAGATCAAGCGGATTGAGATCGTACGGGCTCGCCACACGCGACAGCATGTCGAACAGGAGATAGGCTGGAGATGCATCCAGGCTCCAGCTATCGGTGAACCGCTGGAAGACGGTCCGCTGCATCGGGCTTGAACGGGCAGCCTTACCCACCGCCTCCCAAAACTCCCGCAGCCGGGCGCGGGCGCCCTCGCGACCGCCACGGGCCATGCCGTCGGCGAGCACAACTGCGTTCATCGCACCTGCACTGGCCCCGGAGAGGCATTCCAGCTCCAGCTCGGGCTGCTCCAGGATCCGGTCGAGCACGCCCCAAGAAAATGCGCCGTGCGCGCCGCCACCTTGAAGGGCGAGGCTCAGTTTTCGAGTTTGCCGCCCCTTGCTCATTGTGCGGTCCACCCGCCATCCACCGGTAACGCCGCGCCGTTGATCTGTGCGCCATGTTCGCTGGCGAGGAATGCCGCGAGCGCTCCGATCTGGCCTGTTGTGACGAACTCCTTGGTGGGCTGAGCCGCAAGCAGCACGTCGTGCTTGACCTGCTCTTCGGTCAAGCCCCGCGCCTTGGCGGTGTCGGGGATCTGCTTTTCTACTAAAGGAGTCAGCACATAGCCCGGACAGATGGCGTTCGCTGTCACGCCATGCGCCGCGCCTTCAATGGCGATCGTCTTGGTCAGACCCAGCACGCCGTGCTTGGCCGCCACATAGGCCGCCTTGAAGGGCGAGGCGACCAGGGCGTGAGCCGAGGCGATGTTGATAATGCGGCCGTAACCGCGCGCCTTCATGCCCGCGAAAACGGCTCGCGACGTATGGAACGCGGCCGAAAGGTTGAGCTGGATGATGAAGGCCCACTTGTCCGGCGGAAACTCCTCAAGCGGTGCGACATGCTGGACGCCGGCGTTATTGACGAGAATGTCGACAGTTCCGAAACGCGCTTCGGCCTCGGCGATCATGTCATTCAACTCGTCCAAAAGCGTCAGATCGGCTCCTGAATAGCTCGCCTGCACGCCGTGTTCGGCCTCAAGGCCCGCGCGCAGAGTTTCAATCTCCGAAGCGTCGCCAAACCCGTTGAGCACGATGTTCGCGCCGGCTTCAGCGAGCGAGCGCGCCACACCCTCCCCAATTCCGCTGGTTGATCCTGTGACGAGGGCGGTTTTTCCCGCAAGGGACATGGTGATGACTCCATTTGGAGCCTTGAAAGCACACCCTCAGCTGGAGGCGGGCGGAACAAGGCGAAAAGACAAAAGGGCGATGAGGCACAAAGCGGCGAAAGATCCCGCTACGACGCCAGCCCAGCCGGCCATCGCGAAAACCAATCCGAGCACAAGCGTCCCGGCCAGCCCACCTACGTAATAGGCCGTCAGATACAAGCCGCTTGCGGCGGCGCGATCGCCCATGGCGACGCTTGAAACATAGCCGGTCAGCGCGGCTTGGGCGGCGAACGTGCCGATGCCGACAAGGGCCAGTCCTGCAAGCACGGCAGAAAGGTTGGCGGGCACGGTTAAAACCAGGCCGACAGCGGCAATCCCAAGCCCAACAAAAAGCCCGATGCGCATGCCGTAGCGCGCCACGAGCGGTCCTGCGAGCGGGGTGGTGATCATGGCGGGCAGAAAGACGAGATACACAAGTCCCAGCTGGCCAGTGGAGAGTGTGAAGCCTGGTCCGGCAAGAAGGAAATTCACATAGGTGAAGATCCCAAGAAAGACGAAGAGGATAAGAAAACCGCCCAGGAAAGCGGCCGGCAGGCCGGGTGTTGAAATATGTGCGCGCCACGCCTGTAGCGGCGGCGCCAGAACCATGCCTCGGCTGGGCCTTTTTAGGCTTGGTCGAAGATAGACGTAGGCGATCGCCGCGCCGACCAAGTTCAGCACTGCGAAGATATAGAAGGTCTCCGCCGCACCGATCCACTCCGCCACATTGGCAGAAAGGATCCGTCCGGCGAGATTGCTGGCGACATTGCCGGTAATGTAAGCGGCCAACGCGCCCGCCGCTTCGTCGGGCGTGCACTCTTCGGCCAGATACGCCATGGTCAGGGTGAAAGCTGCAGCCATGCAGAGCCCCTGTGCGACCCGCAGAGCTGCAAAGCTCGTGATATCGCCCGCGTGCACCAGCAGCGCGGTCGGAACCGCGAGAACCACAAGTGAAAGCCATACCCCCAGGCGTCGGTCTATCCGCCGCGCCACGAGCGCTGTGATCAGACTGCCAGCGGCCATACCGAACGTGCTAGCGTTGACAGCCGAAGCCATGGACGTCGCGCTGACCTCGAAGGTCGCGGCGAGGGCCGGCAGGATCGCTTGGGCAGCAAACAAGTCAATCAAGGTGAGGAAGGCGATTAGCCCGATCATCATGCCGCGCTTGAGCGCGCCTGTATCGGACGGCGTCGCCAGTGGTGACGAAATCGGCTTCATCGCCGGACGCTCCCAGCGAAGATCAGGACAAGGCCGGTTGCCGTCACAGCCGTCAGCCCGCCCATGATGTGCCAACTTGTCGGCGCGCCGGTGTGCTCGGCGAGCCGGACGGCGGTGACGGCCGCCGCCAGAAACGCACCGGTATAGCTGGCGGAGACTGCAACTGCTGCGTCGGTTGAACCGGCCCGGATGGAGGTCCACGTCATAAAGAGACCGAGCACGCCCAACATGCCTGACGCGCCTCCCACCAGCGTCATGAGCGCTACGTAAAGGCCCCTGGCTGGTTCGCGCGAGGCCTCAGGTACGGCGGCCGCGTGAAACGGGAGATAATCCTGCGCAGTGGCGTACAGCGCACCAAACGCGACAAGGAAAAGGCCGATCACGGTCAGCAAAATAACGCCTATCCAGTGGAATAGGGAGCGCATGGATCAGGGTTTCCAGGGAGGTGATGGGATAGCGCAGTGTGCATAATCGTGTGCGCCTGGCTGACCGGAACTCGCCGGCCCACCAGGCGCGCTTCTGATTACATGTTGTCGTCGTCCATCATCTCGAACGGGACGACGTCGGTGGAGACCGCGATCACCGGCTCGTCGGACGGGTTCGACCACCAATGCGACACGCCCGGGCCAAAGGCCGGCGTGGTTTCACCCTCGCGGTGCGTTATCGGGACATCGCAGTAGGAATTGTATTCCACGAGCTCGCCGGACACGATGTAAACGATCCCCGGACGGTCTTCATGGCTGTGCAGCGGGACGATGCCTTGCGGCGGCACTGTCACGGTGCGCAAGCGCAGCATGAAGTTGCCCTGCTCGCGCCACCCGCTGATGTCGACAGTGGCCGCTAGGACACCATCATAGACGGGCCCGACATCGGCGGTCAGATCACGGGGCGTGTCGCGCACATGGTCGGCTGGGCATTCGCCTGCGAAGGCCGGGGTGGAGGCACAGCCGATCATTACGACGCCAAAGAGCGCATGTTTTAACATTTTATAGCCTTTCCAAGCAGGAGATGGACGATATGAGAGAGCACAGAGGGCAGGCCGCTCGACGGCCTATTGTTCCGCTTCGCCGGGCTTCGCCGCGACCAGCGCAGCGCGTATGAGTCCAAAAGACAGCTCAACGCCGAGGCGCTGCTGTTCCAGAGACCGGTGAACCATAGCGTTTGCGAATTCGGTGACGCCGTCGCGCAAGGCGTTTGGATCTGATGGGTTTGAGCAAAGCTCGACAAGTGCGGTGAGGTCGGACAGCGCATCCTTAAAATGCTCACCTTGGCGGCGGCCGCATTCGGAGCTGACCTCAACGAGGGCTTCATTTATCGAACCGACCGCGCGAAGGCGCTCAGAGCACATGTCGACCGCCACCTTGATTGAGGCTTCACTAGACCGCCAGTCGTTTGCTTGCGCGGTGCTCGTTTCCGATTTCGGCGCGGAGCCTTGCTTGGTCATCTGGTTTTCCCTGTATTTGAGGTGCGTTGGACGTGGTCAACACCGACTGAATACGGGAAAGGGACGCCGCGTTAAATATCGCAACGTGAATGGGTTCTATTCACGCCTGAGAACACAGAAATTGATAATTGACAGGATCGTGATCTTCTTATCAAAAACAAGTGATAACCAATCAATCTACTTAAAAGCTGCAACACTGATGAACCAGAACTCCCTCGCGGACGCGCTGAAGGCCGTGACCGAAACTGGAGAGACGATAGATCCGGAGATCAGGCCGGCTGTGGCAGCGTTCATTGATAATCTGAAAGCGGCGGCGGCCGGGCGCTCAGCGCCGGCGGTGGGCTCGATAATGCCGGACTTTTTGCTGCCGGGTCCCGGAGGACGGCTCGTCAGCCTTGGCGATTACCTGACCCGTGGGCCGGTCATCGTCACCTTCTTTCGCGGCCGCTGGTGTCCTTACTGCACGCTGACAAAAACGAGGATGGATCAGGCCGTCGGAGCTGCAGCCGAACGCCGCGTCTCGCTTATCGGGGTAACACCGGAGCGACCGGACCTATTGCGTAGCGTCTGTCCCGGCCCTTCCATAGATGTCGTCTGCGACGTTGACAACGGCTACGCTCTACAGCTCGGTCTCACCGTGCTCATCGGGGGCAAGCTGGCAAACCTTTACCGCCGCCTCGGCGTCGACCCGGCCGCTGATCAACCAGGGGCAAGCTGGCTGGTGCCGATCCCTGCCTCGTTCCTCATCAGCGCCGATGGGGTGATTCTTAAACGGCATTTGGATGTCGATTTCCGCAATCGATTGCCGCTGGAAGACTTTATAGCCCACCTCGCCGATCAGCCAGCAAGTTGAAAGGGGGGGCGCAAGCCGTCCTGATCTGATTGAGAAATGCGGCCGCTGATAACGACTGCGGGCGCCCGGACACGGTGTAGGCGTTGACGTCGCGCCTTAAATCAAGCGCCGGGCAGGACTTGCGCACGAAACCCTGCATGGTTGATGCGCTGGCAGGAGCGATAATGGCCCCGTGGCGGCCCCTGGCGATTTCCCCGATATCTTGGCCGCCGTCGATGACGTTGGCGCCGCGAAACCCCTCCAAATTAGCGCTTAGCCAATCCATCAGTGGATCAAGCGTGTCGCAGCCCACATTCAGAAACAAGGGCCGGCCCGACAACGCCTGCAGCGTGAGTGCATCTTGGCTAGCTAAGGCGTCGCAGGCCTCGACGAAAACGGCCAGTTCGTCTTCGAACAGGCGGGCGACGTTAAGGCGATCCCACCCTTCCATGAAGCGCCCCGCGAGTGCGATTTCTGCGCGCCCGCCCTTTAAGAGCCCTAGAACATAGCTGTTCGTACCTCGGTTGATACGCAGCTGGAGGCCGGGAAAGCGGCGGTACAATTCGCTGATGGCGCCTATATACAAGGCTAGGTCCACGCCATTGGCGACCCCGAGAGACAACGGCGTGATCGCCTCGTCGTTCACCGCGCGTGCAAGAGATTTGGCGAATTGGGCGTTGTCATATGATCTTCGAAGGAACGGCAACATGCGCTCGCCAAGATCGGTCAAATGCGTGTACTTGCCTTCGCGCCGCAACAGCGCGCCGCCCAGCTCCTGCTCAATCGCGCGCACGGCGCGGGTGAGTGTGGGCTGCGAGACGTCGCACTGCTCCGCAGCGCGCGTAAAATTCAGCGTCTTGGAAACTGCGAGAAAATACTCGACCTGCTGCATGTCCATTGATCAGGTCCCCACAAGCATCATGCTGCCCTGATTATCAGTGTGTGGATAGGCGGAAGTGTCAAGCATCAGCGCCGCGCACACGATCGGTGACCCGAGACCCTTCAGTCCCTCGTTTAGGTGGTGTCAGACTAACGCGAACTGGTCTCCGAAATCACGACGCGCAGCCTCATGCAGCCAGAAGCTGACGCCACTCTGCGAGCGCCGCGTCGCGGAGCGATTTGAAGCGAGGTCGGCGTTCTAGGGATCGGTCGTGGTTGAAGTGGTTGTGGACGGAGGCGTGGGCGGCGACGAACTTCTGCAGACTTTGCATCTGTCTGAACCGCGCCATCGCCCGCTCTCGCCTTCGGAACGGCAGGTGTGAGTTTTCTGCGCGGTTGTTTTCATGGCGGCCCGTGATCTGCCTGGCCGCGTTGCCGATCTCATTCATGGCCGCTCGATATGAGCGCAGCCGATCGGTCACAACCTCTTCAGGCCGACCGTGCCGCTTCATCGCTTTCTTCAGGAACTTCAATGCGGAGGCCTTGTCCCGCTTCTTTGTAACGAAGGATTCCAGCACTTCTCCTTCGTGATCGACGGCGCGCCATAGGTAATGCGTCTCGCCGTTTATCTTCACAAAGACCTCGTCGAGATGCCAGCGCCATTGGGTCACCTGGCGAAGCTGCTGGGACCGGCGTTTGCGGATCTCGCGCGCCATCAAAGGCCCGAACCGGTTCCACCAGAACCGAACCGTCTCGTGGCTGATGTCGATACCGCGTTCGTGGAGCAGGTCCTCGACGTTGCGCAGCGACAGCGGGAAGCGGACATACATCATCACCGCCAAGCGGATGATCTCAGGCGAGGTTTTGAAATATCGGAACGGATTGCTCATCGGAGAACGCTACGGAGCCGGGCAGGGCGGCTCAAGCGGTTTTCCTCTGACACCTCCTCTTAAACCAGACGCCGTGATCCGACGCGTGGCCGGTGCGACGAATTACAAATGAACCGCTCATTTCAGCCACTGTCCTGGTTTGCTTTCCTGGCTAAATCGCGGGAATGCACCGACCAACTCTCGGCGACTGGCATCAGAATATATTATGTCCATCGGAGCCTATTTGGTTGTAGGCTTTCGGATGTCGGGCTTGGGGAGGGGACATGTCAGAGATTGAGCATCGCTACCGTGTGTTCATCAGCTATAACCACCGCGATGTCTCGTGGGCGGAATGGCTCGAGACCAAGCTTGAGGGCTACCGCATTCCCCGCGGTCTGGAGGGACGCAGCCAGGTTTTTGAGACCCTTCCAAAGCGCATCAAGCCGGTCTTTCGTGACCGCTCCACGGCCGCCGCAGGGGGGGATTTGCCGGACCGGGTTCGCGAGTGGCTCGACGGCTCTGAAAGCCTGATCGTCATCTGCTCGCCAAACTCTGCGGCGCCCAACGCCGAGACGGGCACGCATTGGGTCAATGAAGAGATCGAGCACTTTCGTGCGACCGGAAAGGGCCACCGGGTCTTCGCGCTGATCGTTGACGGTGAGCCTGGCGCGGGCGACGCCACAGAAGCCTTCCCCCCGGCCTTTCGGGAGACCGAGCCGGCCGCCGCAGACGCGCGCGACCATGCGGACGGCAAGAACCTCGCCTTTATGAAGCTCGCCGCTGGGCTCTTGGGCGTTGAGCTGACGGAACTTCAGGACAAACAGAACGGGGAGGATCAGAAACGGGCAAGGACCGCGCGACGTGTGGCGGTGGGGTTCGCGGCGCTTACGGTCATCGCCGGGCTTGGCCTTTGGATCGCTGCGGCGAATTACTGGGATGCGCAGAGGAACCGCGCGAACACGCTGGCCGCGTTTGCGGACCAGGAGGCTGACGCTGGAAGATATGAAACGGGGATACTTCTTGCACTTGCGGGCACAGATGCCGGTGAGGGAGTGGTGAGACCAGAGAGCGCTCACCTTAACTCTCAGCTAGGTCGCGCATTACTCAATTTTATACCTGAGGCCATTCTCGCTGGACATGAAGGAGCCGTAAGGCATGCAAAATTTTCACCGGACGGGACGCGTATCATAACGGCCTCCAGCGATGGAACCGCGCGCTTGTGGGATGCGCGCACGGGTCAAACCCTTGCTGTGCTAGGTCAAAGCCAAGGCGCGGTCATTCATGCAGAGTTTTCGCGAGATGGGCGCCGGATCGTCACAGCGTCCGTCGACAGCATCACAGTGTGGGATGCTCAGAGCGGTGACGCGCTATTCTCACATCAAAACAGCACGCTTCACGCAAGTTTTTCACCTGATGGGCGACAGGTCGTTTCCGTATCCGCACCTAGTGGCAACGTCTGGTCATTATCATCTGAAGTAACCGTTTTTGATTCACAAAATGGTGAAATAAAATTTATACTTTCTGGTCCGGGGCAGTTATTCACTTACGCTGAATTTTCTCCAGACGGACAGCGCATTATTACAGCAGAAAAGGAATCTGCAAGGGTTTGGGACGCGCACACCGGTGAGCCTGTCGCTGCGCTTGTAGGGCACTTCGACGGCGTTTTAGCTGCAGCCTTTTCGCCAGATGGGCGGAGGGTTGTCACAGTGTCTCCGGACACCACCGCGCGAGTGTGGGACGCCGAGACCGGTGATGTTGTTTCCGTACACCGAGGTCACACAGATTGGGTCGTGAGCGCTGCGTTCTCGCCGGACGGATTGCAAATCGTTACTGCATCTAGCGATAGCACGGCGCGTGTTTGGAACGCTCAGACTGGTGAATTGCGCTTTACTCTCGCCAATCGTGAGGGCGCTGTTGTTTATGCTGCAGAGTTTTCGCCTGACGGGCGGAGAATTCTGACGGCGTCCGGTGATACCGCGCGGATTTGGGATGCGCAAACGGGCGATGAGCTTGCCTTGCTGAGCGGTCACGCGGGGCCTGTCCTGCATACGGAGTTTTCGCCGGACGGGCGCATGATTTTGACTGCATCATCAGATGGTATTGCACGTTTATTTGATGGTCAGGCCATTGGCCCTGCTGCCGTGCTTTTCGGTCATACGGAGAGCGTGAGGTTTGCAGAGTTCTCACCAGATGGAGAGAGAATCGTGACAGCGTCGTTTGACGCTACCGCGCGGGTTTGGGATGCGCAGACGGGGGATGAGGTCACCGTACTCGGCGGCCACTCAAATTCCCTCAAGCATGCCGCGTTTTCACTTGACGGGCGGCGGATCTTGACGGTGTCCGGTGACATCGCGCGAGATTACACCGCGCGAGTTTGGGATGCGCAGACTGGGAAT
Source organism: Apolloniradiicaulis salifontis (assembly GCF_053756655.1). Taxonomy (NCBI): domain Bacteria; kingdom Pseudomonadati; phylum Pseudomonadota; class Alphaproteobacteria; order Maricaulales; family Maricaulaceae; genus Apolloniradiicaulis; species Apolloniradiicaulis salifontis. The sequence goes on along the minus strand of NZ_CM132387.1, from coordinate 1,632,234 downwards.
GAGCTCGCCGCGCTTGCCGGTCACGGATCATTTATCACGCATGCCGCGTTTTCGCCTGACGGGCGGCGGATCTTGACGGCGTCCGGCGATTACACCGCGCGAGTTTGGGATGCGCAGACGGGGGATGAGCTCACCGTACTCGCCGGCCACATAGAGGGGCTCAACCATGCCGCGTTTTCGCCGGATGGGCGCCAAATTGTTACAGCATCCACCGACAAAACTGCGCGTGTGTGGGACGCGCAATCAGGTGCCGAGCTCGCCGTGCTTGAGCGTCATATAGCTAGCGTTCGGTATGCAGAGTTTTCTCCAGACGGCCGGCACATGCTGACACTTTCGTGGGACAATCCGGATAGAGGAGTAAGGTTTATCGGGGAGGCAAGCGTTTGGGACATATCCACTGGTGAAATAGTTGCGGTGCTAGGTGGTGACGAAAGCCCGGTCCATCAAGCGGCGTTTTCGTCCGACGGTCGTTCGATCATTACTTCCGGCAATGGAACCGCGCGTATTTGGAACGTGCGGACTGCCGACACGCTTCTCGTGCTTTCAGGCGGGATAGAAAGTGCAATTCTATCACCCGATGCGCGGACTGTCGTAACTATGTCAAATGATAATACAACGCGTTTATGGGACGTGCAGACCGGTGAAGCACTCGTGGCGCTGCGGGGGCCTTCGCGGGGCGGCTTTAGCCAAATTTCACTAAATCACGTTGATATCTCACCTGATGGTCGGCGGGTTGTTGTAGCGTCTGATGATAACGCTGCGCGGGTTTGGGATGTCTCCGACCGGCAGCTGGAGGGGCGTGCACTCGTCGAAGCGGCTTGCGATCGCTTGCCCGCCGGCCGCCGTTCGCTCACCGCAGATGAGTCCCGCCGTTTCCTTGGCAGCTCGGACCATCCCGACGCCGCGCCGTGCGAGCGGGTCGGACCGCTTTCGCCGCGCTATTACACCAACGCGGTTGGCGGCTGGTTCGCCTCCGTCATAGCGCAAGCAAACCCTGGGCGCAGTCAGACCGGCGGCGCAGCGCTGCAGCCTCAGGAGTCATCTCCATGAGGTTTCTGGTGAGTCTGGGCAGCTTTTTTATCCGGCACTTTTTCACCGGACTCCTTGTGCTGCTTGCGATCGCGACAGTTGTTCTAGGTGTCTGGGGGTGGCATCGAGAGCTGGCGCCGGTTGCAGGGGGCGGGGCCGTGCAGGACGTCGCTCAGCGGTGGGGGCAGATCGTTTACCGCACCCTGCGGGCGTTCGTATTCGGCGATGAGTACGCCGGCGGTCAGAGGGATCAGCTGTCTGGCCTGGGCTGGCAGCTTGAGATCGCTCGCCTGACCGGAGCCCTTGTGGCGTTCAGCGCGGTTTTGCGGGCGCTTTACACGCTCTCACGGGGGCCTCTGCATCGTCTCTCGGCCGAGTTTCGCTGGGGCCATGCGGTCGTTCTGGGCGACGCCCCGCTTGCGCGCAAATTCGCCGAAGCCTGGCGCAGCCGGCGCCGCGGCGCGGTAACGCACCACACCGACCAGCTTGAGTTTGACCGTGACGGGATTCTATCCGTGCCGCGCGACGCGCGCGTTCAGACCGGCCTGACCAAAGGCAGCCTTCGCGGCTCGGATCGCGCCGTTATCGCCGAAATGCACGAGGAGTCGGCGGCCGAGACCGCGCTTGCGATCGCCCGGATGAAGCCGCGCTTGCCGGTCTTTGCTCTGGTGCGCGACGCTTGGCTCGCCAACCATGTCCGCCATAGCGTTGAGCCGGCCGAAGGTGAGGCCTGGAAGGGAGATTTGCTTATCACGATATCTGAACATGCGGCGGCGGCGCGCGCGGTCTTCACGCGTCATCCGCCGCACCTGCTTGCGGTGCGGGCCGGTCAGGACCGGGTCCATATCCTGATCGCCGGCTTTGGCGGGCTCGCCGAGGCGCTGATCCGGGATCTGTTGCACACCAATCTTGTGGGCGGGCAGCAACGACCGATGGTGACCGTGCTGGACCATGACGCGACGGCCAAAGCCCAGGCGTTCGCCGCGCGCTATCCGGGCGTAGCGGACTACTACGATATCGCCTTCCTGGCCTGCGACGCGCGAACCATGACGCAGGACGCCTGCAGCGAACTCACGCGGCGCAATGGATTGGCTCGGTTCACCTCTGTCTACATTACCACCGGAGAACGGGGTGCGCCGCTATCGGTCGCCCTGGCGTTACAGGAGCGCGCCCGCCGGGACGGGCTGTTCTCCGCTCCGATTTTTGTGGCGGCCCGTGACGGCGCGGGACTGCCCACCCATCCTGGCGGTGTCAATCTTGCCGCCAGCGCGCTTGTTCCGTTCGCGAGCTGGGCCGACATCATCGCCGCGAGCGGCCTTGTTGACCGTGAACCGGACAAGCTCGCCCAACAATTTCACGCCACCTACCTTGATATGGACCCGTCAGGAGAGGCGGGCAGGCCCTGGGCTGAACTGAAGGAGCGATTCCGCAATTCGAACCGCCGCGCCGTGGCCCATGCGCCTGCCAAGCTCGCGAGCCTTGGTTTTGACATCGAGCCGCTGACGCGCGGCGATCTGAGCCCGTCTCGCAGGCCCACCATTGCAAAAGGCGTTGCTGTCTTTCGAACCGCGAGCGAACTTATGGCGGTGGCCCGGCTGGAGCATTCACGCTGGATGGCGGACCGCTTGCTTGACGGGTGGCGCTATGGCCCCGAGCGTGACAATGACCGGCGGCTGCATCCCAATCTGGTGCCCTTTGAGGAGCTTGAGGCGGAGATCGCAGCCTATGACATCAGGCTATCGGCTCAGCTGGCCACCTGGGTCGAGAAGAAACCAGGCGGGCTTGTTCGCCTGAAGGGCTTTCAGACGCCGACGCCGGAACTTGAAGAGGACCGCGCGGCGGTGGATGCAGCCGGCGTCAGTGATGCGATAGGCCGATAGCCGTGACCTGAGCCCTTCGGGTCCCTCGTTTATTTCGAGAGTCTGAGCCTTTCATTGTCCATGGTTGGAGAGGTGGCGAGCGTGCCGGGAGCGGAGCCCTCAGCTGGAAGTGTCAGAAGAAAATTCTGTACTGAATTCATCGGCGGCATTGCGAAATTGGCACCACCAAGAATCAGGTGGTTACGCCCTCTGAGCCGAGGGATTTGAACAAAGATTTTCCGGCCAAAATTTTAATCTGACACCTCCCTCGGATGACTTCGGGTCGAAGAAGACGTTTGGCTGGTTGGTGCCCCGGTCGATGGCGGGGCAGCCGAGCTCGGTGAACCAGATCGGCTTGGACTGCGGCGCCCACGCCGTCGGCGAGCCGCTCTCCACGCCGCCCGGGCGGTCGTAATGCGGGTTCGACCACCAGGCGCGCAGATCCTTGTAGCGGAAAACCCAAGGCTTGCCGGCGGCTCCGTCGGTGATCGCGGTGCGGACCTGCGCCGAGCGATCCGCCGCGCTGGCATAGAACCAGTCGAAGCCTTCGCCGCCCGCGATGTTCCCCTGCAGGTAGGCCCGGTCGTAGATCGCGGGCCAGCCCTCGGCAGCGTCGAGATGCTCGAAGCCGTCCCGCCAGTCCGAGAGCGGCATGTAGTTGTCGATTCCGACGAAGTCGATCTCCGGATCGGCCCAGAGCGGGTCGAGGTGGAACAACACGTCGCCCGAGCCGTCGCCCGGCTGATGCCCGAAATACTCCGACCAGTCGGCGGCGTAACCGATCTTCGTCCCGGATCCGAGGATCGACCGCACATCCGCGAGGAGGTCCCGATACGCCTGCACCGCCGGATAGCTGCTGGCGCTCGAGCGGATCGTGGTCAGTCCCGGCATTTCGGTCCCGATCAGGAAGGCATCGACCCCACCCGTCGCTGCGCAGAGATGGGCGTAGTGCAACACCATGCGCCGCATGCCCCAGTCGCCGGATGGCCCGGTCCACGAAACCGACTGGCCGGAGACGCTGAAGCTCGCGGGCGTGGCCGCGCCGAACAGCGCCGCGACCTGGCTGGCGGCCGTGGTGGTCTTGTCCACGGTCCCTGCGAACCCCGCTGCAGGCGAACAGGTTATCCGCCCCCGCCAGGGGAAGGCGGGCTGGCCGGTCTCGGCGGCGTTGTCGGAATACGGGTTCGGCAGCGTATTGCCGGGCGGCACGTCCATCAGGATGAACGGATAGAAGGTCACGCGCAGTCCGCGCGCCTTTATCTCTCGGATCGCTTCGAGCACCGCAAAATCCGACGGTGTGCCGCCGTAGACGGGTCGGTCCTGATCATCGCGGCTCACGACATGCGCGTCAGCGCGAACGACACCATTCACGGTCCAGATCAGCGGGTCGGTTGTTTTCTCCGGGACTTCGACACCGGGCTTCACCTTGCAGGGCCCTGCGCGCAGATCGTCGCCGAACCAGGCCACGACGAGGCTGACGCTCTCGACCGCCGGGGCCATCGCCTGCAGCCGGTCGAGCGCTTCGACCATGTCGGTGGAGTCAGCCAGCGCGTTCAGGTTCTCGGGCACCGTCGCGCCGCCATCGGTCTTGCGGATGGCCTGCGTCGCATAGGTGAACTCGCCCGAGGCGGGGATCATGGTGACGGCGCGGGTCAGCCCCTCGGCGGTGTCGGGATCGGCGAGCGGGCGGAACACCTCGAAGGAGAGCTGCGGCAGGCGATTGCCATAGGTCGCGAGCGCCAGCTCCTCGAAGACCACATAGGCCGTGCCCCGATAGGCGGGGGTGTTCGACGCGCCCATCTTCGCGGCGATGAAGGGATCAGCGGTCTGCGACTCGTCGCCGGGGTACCAGCGCCAGGTGACGCCGGAGAGGTCCATCGGTTTGCCGTCGGCCCAGATGCGGCCGATGCCGGTGATCGGCCCTTCGCAGAGCGCCACGGCGAAGCTCGCGTAGTACAGATACTCGGTGGTCTTGACCTTGCCGCCCCCGCCGCCTTTGCCGCCGCCCTGCGTCGTGGTCTTCGTCTCCTCGCGGAAATCCGTCGCCCAGATGATGTTGCCGCCCATGCGCATACGCCCGTAGAGCCGCGGGATGACCGCGCCCTCGGTGGCCGAGGTGATGCGCAGCGTGTCGAGCCGCGCGCCCTCGATGCGCTGCGTGGGCGCCAGCGACGAGATGATCCAGCTGTCCACGACCGAGCCGATGCTGGAGCCGATGAAGCCCCCGATGGTCGCGGCGCTGACGCCGAGGATCGCGCCGCCGATCGAACCGCCAATGGCGGCGCCGGCCGCGCCGAGAACAAGGGTGGCCATGTCGGGGGTCTCAGCGTTGCGGGAACAGGAAGGCGAAGGCGATGCGCCGCCGCCAGGGGTGGGTGAGCGGTTCCTCGATCACGCCGAGCCGCTCGTAGGCGTGGAGGAAGGTGGCGGGGCCAGTCAGGATCCCGACGTGCTTGGCAATGGCGCGGGGCTTCATGCGGAAGAGGACCAACGCACCGGGCCCGGCCGCCGCCGGTTCCACCTCGATCATCATGGCACCCGCGCCCTCGGCCATCACCTCGCGCGGGCCCGTCTCGCCCCAGTCGCGGCTGTAGGGCGGGATCGGGAATGGCTCGGGACCGACGATCTCGCGCCAGACGCCGCGGGCCAGCCCGAGGCAATCGCAGCCGACGCCGCGGAGGCTCGCCTGGTCGTGGTAGGGCGTGCCGAGCCAGGAGCGCGCAATGGCGACGACGCGCGCAGGGTCGGCCAATGCGAGAGGTTGCGTCACAGCACGCCTCCCTCGTGGCCACCATCCTTGGTGGCGTATCGCAGCACCGCGTCCTGGCCGGGGATATGCGGGAAGCCGCGGAAGTTGGCGGTGTTCGCGAACTTCGCCGCGCAGGTTTCCATGCGCTTGTCGCAGCCCGCGCGGATGGTGAAGGCGTCACCCTCGGTGATGGCCCGCACCGGCGCCTCGAGCAGGGTCAGGATCGCCACGCCGTCCGTGACGTCATGGCCGAGCACCTCGGTGCGCCGTCCTGCGTTCGCGCCGCTCGTCCAGTCCAGCGTGCCGAAGGTGAACCAGCCGGAGGCGAAACCGCCGAGGCCCGAAGCGGTGAAGGCGCGGTCGCGCAGGAGATCGATCACGGCACCGGTGCCCTTTAATTCGGAAACCTCCAGATCGACGCCGCAGCGCGCGTCGCCGAGCGCGGCATCGCAGGTCGCCTGGAAGGTCCGCCCGACCGTCTGGCTGAGAACATGGGCCAGCGAGCGGACCTCTGCGACGAAGGCGAGCCGCCCGCGCCGGATCTGGCCGATGGCCCCGCGCCGCAGCAGCACGCGCTGGCCAGTGTCAGCCCAGTTAACCCGCCAGACCTCGACCTCGGCGTTGTCCCAGCGGCCGTCGAGGATGTCGGTCTCGGTGATCCGCTCCGAGGTCAGCACGCCCTCGGCGTCCTGCGCATCGACAGACAGGTCCGAGCCCGACCGCACCTCGGAGGCCGTGAGCCCGCTTTCGGGCTCGAAGTCCGTCCCGTCGAAGCTGAGCGTCCGGTCGTGGTCGGTGAAGCCGAAGGTGACGCCATCGGCCCGGGCGATCCGCCAGCACCAGGCGAGCGTGGTCGTGCCCTCGTCGAGATGGACCTGCAGGGCGGGATCGAGGGTCTTCATCGGCGCAGTTCCAGCAGCGGAATGGAGGTGATCGAGCCGAGCCGCTCGAGGTCGAGCGTCACGTCGAGCGCATCGGTGTCGAAGCGGACCGGCACGTCGAACTCGAAGCCCGCGGTGATCGCGACGCCGGCGCCCGGCGCGGCGCTGAAGGTGACGACGCCGGTCGTGGGGTCGACCGACCAGCCGGAGCGCTGCTCGACCCCGCCGAGGGCGATGCGCACAGTGCCCGCCACCGGCTTGGCGATGGCGCGCGTCCAGGATTGCGCGCCCGAGGCGTAGCGCTTGACCAGCTGGAAGGCGGTCGTCGCGCCGTCGCCGGTGCCGATCGCCTGGTCGGTCGGCGATGGCGTCTGGGACGGCAGGCAGGACTTGTGGTCGCCCCAGTCCTTGAAGCGGAAGCCATGGAGGCGGCCGTTGCGCGCCTCGAAGAAGGAGACCACGGCCGCCAGATCGTCCGCGCGGCGGATGCCGTAGGCCACATCATAGCGGCGGCGGCTGTTCGCCCAGCTCGCGTTGCGTTCCTCGTCGCCCGAGGCGAGCTCGACGATCTGCGTGCGCCGTTCCGGCCCACCCCGTGCGCCGCGGCTGATATTGTCGGGAAACCGGACCTCGTGAAACGCCATCAAGTTTCTCCTTGGTTCGTGCTCTGGCCCCCGCAACCGGTTCCCACTTGCGGGGTCGCACTCACATGCCCCTCCGCCCGAGCGACACGGCGCGCGCGATATCGGCCGCGACCTGCGTGCGGGACTGCCGGAAACTCTCGGCGTCACGCGCCATGATGGTGACGTTGACCCCGCCGCCCGCGCCGTAGGTCTGCGCCTCGCGCCGCGACAGCACCCGCTCACCGCGCTGCAGGATCGCGGGCACCTCGTCGTGGCGAAGTCCCGCCATGCCGCCGCCATGCATGCGGGGCGCGGCGGCAAAGGCCATGGCCGGGACCATGCGCGAGGGCCCCGCGGACCCCACCATCCCGCCCGCATGCAGGACGTTGGCAAAGATGCCGCCCGCACCGGCAAACACGCCGGAGAGCGCATTGGCGATCGGCCCGAGGATGAACCGGCGCGCCGCGAGCTGGGCGAGATCGGCGAGCAGCGAGGTGACAAGGTCGCGGAAGTTCAGCTTGCCGGTCTTCACGAACTGGCCGACCGCGTTCTCGGCCGACTGGAAGGCGCCGACGAGGCTCTGGCCGATATCGCCGCCGATCTGGCGCGCCTTGCTGGCGTAGTCTGAGAGCGCCGCCGTGACCGCCTGCCAGCCGGTGACGGCGGCCTCGGTCGCGGGCTCCGCGGCAGCGGCGGCGGCTCCGGCCGCCGCGCCTGCATCCGTCGCGGCGCGTCCGGCATTGCCGAGCGCCGTCTCGAGCCGCTCCGCCGCTCCCGTAGCCTCGGTCAGCGCATCGGCACTGGCCTCATCGGTGCCGCGCACGGCATCGCGCAGGGCCTGCCAACTTTCCAGCGGCGCACGGGCGCCCTCGGCCAGATCGCGCGCGGCGCCACGATAGACGTTAGCGGACGCGAGCGCGCGGTTCGCCGCCTCGGTCAGGCCGAGATCGGGCGCGGTGAGCGGGTTGTCCTCGAAGGCCCGGTCGAACGCCGCCTGCGCCGCCGTGGTGGCGGCACTGGCCGCGCCCTCGAAGCGGTTCTCGATCTCGCCGAGGTCGAGGTCCGGCACCAGCGAGATGCGGCGCTCCGACCCGAGGGCTTCGAGCCCCTGATTGATGCCGCCGATGAAGCCGTTGATGCGCGAGACCACGCCGTTCAGCATCGCCTCGACGCCCTCGACCAGGCTGTTGGCCGCCTGGAACGCCAGATCGCCGATGGCGGCGGGCAGCAGACCCCAGATCGCCTTGATTGCCTCGTAGGCGCCTTCAAACGTGTTCGCGGCGGTGTTGCCGAATCCGACGACGCTCTCGATGGCGCTCTGCATACCCGACGCGGCATCGGCCTTCAGGTCGAAGAACATCGCCGTGGCGGCTGCACCCGCCGCTGAAGCGCCCATCCTGATCCGCTCCCAGACCTCGACCGCGAGGTCCTTCAGGAGCGTCATCGCCTCGCCGAACCCGCCCGCACCCGAGACGAGGCGCGTGAACTGGTAGACGAGCTCACCCGCGCCGACGATCAGCGCCCCGATGCCGGTGCGGATCAGCGCGCCGCGCAGGACGACCAGCGCCGTGGCGAGGCCACGGACCGAGAGCGCGGCGGCGGCCATGCCAGCCACCCATCGGCCCGCGAGGAAGGCTGCGAAGGTCGCAGCATAGGTGGTGAGGCGGCCGATGTTGTCGAAGAGCCCGCGGATCGCGATGCCGAGCGGGCCGGTGCGGCTGGCGACCGCCGCCATGGCATCGGCGACGGCCTCCAGCGCGGGAGCCGCGGCGACGGCGAGCTGGTTCGACAGCCCGCGCCAGATCAGTCCGAGCCGGGAGATGGCATCGTTCGTCCGCTCGATCTGGTCAGCGTCCTGCTCGGAGACGACAACACCGAAGGCGAGCACGTCCTCGGTCGCCTGGCGCAGCGTCGCGGTGTCGATCCGCGACATGGCGATGGAGCCTTCCTCGCCGAAAAGCTGACCTGCCACGGCCGCGCGCTCGGCGGCAGGGACGAAGTTCTCGATGGCCGCGTTGATCGCACCCACGCGCTGGTCCAGCGGCAGCGCGATCAGCTCGTTGACGGAAAGGCCCAGCCGGTCGAGCGCGTCGGCTGCGGGGCCGGTCCCGGCGGCCGCCTGGCTGAGACGGCGCGTCAGGTCCTTGGTCGCCTGCTCGATGCCGGACATGGAAACGCCAGCCAGTTCGCCCGCGCGCTCCAGCGTCTGGATCGAGGCTACGGTGGTGCCGAGGGACTGGGCGAGCTTGGCCTGCGCATCGACGGTCTGCAGACCGGAGCGGATCATCGCCACGCCCGCCGCGGCGGCAGCTGCAACTGCGGCAGCAGCGGCTACGGCAACGCGACGGGAAAACGCCGCTAGCCTCGCGTTCGCCGCCTCCATCTCCCGGCTGAGCCGACCGAAGCCGCGCGACCCGGCCTCGCCGACACCTTCCAGTTCGGCGCGCACCTGCCGCCCGCCCACGGCCGCGAGGCGGACGCTGACCCTCTTCTCAGCCATGGGAGTGATCCATCTGTTCGTTGAGCTTGGCGACCATCACCGCCTCGATGACGGGCAGCAGTTCGGCCATGGCGAGTGGCGGCACGCCAAGAGCATCGCCAAGCGCGAGCGCCGCTGTCAGGTCCCATCCGATCACCGCGCCGGGCAGCACACGCAGCTGGCCGCCGAGGCGTCCGACGAGGTCCCAGACCTGCCAACCCTCCGGTGTTTCCGGACGGTTCAGCCGCGCCGGGCAGTCCGGGCAGGTTTGCTCGCGGCCCTCGCAGGGTGCGCAGGCTTCGCAGTAGCGCTCGCCCCCGCCGAAGGACCATTCGGCGAGAGCGCGGAGGCGTTTTTTTCCTGTTCCAGCAACAGACCCTTCGAGACGTAGGTCAGCTGGAAGGCTTCGAAGATCGGCCAGACGTCGAGCAGCGCATCGATGGCCTCGGAGCTGGGATCGATGGGATTGCCGTCGGTGTCGCCGATGCCCTCCCAAGCGAGCACCACCCGGCGGGCCAGCGCCTTGGCGAAGGCGACCGCGCGCTCCTCGTCGGAGGCTTCCTCGGGGATGGTTTCGACCGCAGGATCGCTGCGCGTCGCGACCATCAGCGCGGTGGTCAGCGGGCGCAACTGCACCCGCACGCCGGGTGCCAGATCATGCCAGCGCGGCGCGTTCGTCAGGTCAAGCGTCAGCATTGTCAGTACGTCTCCACGTCGTTCACGAGGGTTGCCGTGCACATCCGGCCGACCACGCTGTCGCGGGCGGCCTGCCAGTCGAAGGTCGCCTGCACGCCCTGCGGCCCGGAAATCTCGATCCGCGGGCGCGGCAGGTAGACGGCGTGCACCGTGAAGGTGAAGCTCTCGCCCGAGGGCAGGACGTAGGCGAACTCCATCTCGCAGGCCTCGCCGTTGATGGCTTGCGTCACCAGCGTCTGGTCGGCGAAGCGCACCTCGATCCGGCCGGTCAGCGCGGCAATGGATGGATCCGCGCCATCGATGCGGCCGTCCGAGCGGATGGTCTCGATCCTGTCGAGGTTGTTGGCGTAGGTGATCTCGGCCGAGACCACGTTGCCGAGGGCCGAGCCGTTCCGCGTGATCGCCCCGTTGAAATGGCCGAAGCGCTTCAGCTCCAGCGCGGCGGGCGTGCCGGCGTTGGTGGTCGTGCCCACCGTCTCGCCCTGCGCCACCAGCCGTGCGGTGGCGGTCAGCAGACCCGAGCGCTGCATCTGCCAGGTGATCTGGTCGAGCACGCAACCGGAATACATCGCGTAGCGCGGCACCTCGGGCATGCCGGTTTCGATCGACATCGAGGGCAGCGTCCACGACCCCGACTGGAACTCGTGCGTCCAGGGACCGGTGCCGGTCGTGGTCGGCGCCCCGAAGGCGGCCTTCAGCCAGAACCCGAAGGCCTCGGCGTCGAGCGGCACGACGACATCGCCATCCGCCGTCACCGCGTCCTTGATCGGTGCCAGCGGATCGCGGCCGTAGCCCAGCAGCTCCGAGTTCAGCAGCGGCTGCTCCGCCCCGAGCGAGGTGCTGGCGAAGGACATGCGGGTGAAGCCGCTGGCGGGCGGCGTTCCATAGGTCGTCTCGAACGCAAGCGCCATCAGCGCCCGCGCCCCCTGGGCTCGTGCCATGGTTTTCTCCTCGGGTTATCGGGATCAGCCGAGCGGGTCGGCCGTGGAATAGTGCAGCACCACCGGGATCACTGCGGCCTTCAGGCTCGCCGCGCCCTCGACCGGCAGATCGACGGCCCGCGGCGCTTCCGCCTCGACCCAGTCGCAATGGCCGCCCAGCGTGCGGTCGGCAGCGATCGCCGTGCCGATGCTGGCGCAGAGCGTGTCGAAAGCGGCGTCGCGCTCTGTGCCCTGCACGACCGCCTCGATCTCGGCGCGGTGCTGGTAGTGGTAGCGTAGCGGCGAGAGGGTGACCTCAGGCTCGCCCGGCTCCCCGTCCCGCAGGATCAGCAATCCCTCCGCCGGGACGCGCTCGGGCAGGACGTCACCGCGCAGGGTGGTGGCGGACAGCGCCGAGAGCCGCGCGTGCAGCGCGGCGAGGATGGTTTCGCGAGGGGTGGGCATGAGAGCTCCGACACGCGTCAGCGAAGACGCCGATATTCTCAGTATCGTCTATGGGCGCGCAAGACTACGCCGACAGGCGCTCCATTGTCTGGGTCTACGGCGACGACAACTCGGGTCTTCGGTTCTTTCAGGATCTTGATTGCATCGAAAAAGGACGATCCTGCCGGCATAGACCGGAAGCCATCCGTGACCGCCGAAATACTCAAGACGTCTTCGACGGTGTGATCATTCAGGTCGATCATGCCTTCCAGTTCGAGAGCTTTGGTTGCCATGAAAAGCGCTAACTGCTGGTGCGTGATTGCCCCGACAATGCCGCCATTCTCCATGCATACGAATGCGGCGCACGTTTGTGCTGCTTCGCATACGAGACCGACGAGCTTAGTTGTCCTTTCTACGACCTCGAACTTTTGATCAGCCCTGCTCGCCAACGTGACAGGTGCGGATCCCGCCAGATTTGGTCGGGAGCGCATCACAACACTTACGGTTGAGTGATGCCGCATCCATTCGGCCGTTACTTGGCAACGAAGTTCCACCAACTTGATGATCTTCGAGTGCAGGTCAGGGACGTTCATGTCCAGGATTGGCTCATGATGCGCGACCCTGTTTCTCAGGCGGTTGATCTCTCTTACAAGAACTTGGATTTCATGGCGCCCTTCGCCGTGGGCAAGGCCAGGGAATGCGATGTTGGCCTTGGTTCGCCACAGATTTGCATACTCGTTGCGAAACAGGTTGGACCAGAAGTCGAAGGTGAGCTCCGCGATCACTTTGCCCCGCTCGTCTGAACGGGCTCGTTCGATTGCCTTTTCCAGAGCTCCCAGGCTTTCGGGCGTCAGAACATTGTCGCGAAAGTGGGCATCCTGATGCCACGCTGCTCCAAACATCTGCAGCAGGACGCCATCCACGGCGTTGCGCAGGGTCACTTCCCCCACGCTCAGAGGGAACAGGAACGATTTCGCAAGCCTTGAGTTGTATAGGTACAGCGCGAACGCGAAGGTCGCGTCTCCACTGGCTTTTTTGAGATAGGTTGCGAATCTTGGCTCAGAAAGCGACGCCTTGAGTGAAGCGATCGTTGCTGCATCGTACGGGTATGGAACTTGACTCTCAGCCATCGCGGCGGTACATACCCTTCCAGAGCAGTCGAACTGGCCCCACTGGCTCTTGCTACGCGCCGTCGACATCAGATTAAAGCACCAGGTCGGGCAAGTCCCCACCTGGTGTTTCTACTTTGACGACTTTGTTACGCATTTTCAATGGTTCACACGAACCCGCGTCACCCGAGCTTCCCCTCAACCCAATTCGCCACGATCAGTCCCGGCACACTGTCGAACGCCCTGTCTGCATCCCGGGCCAGATCCAGCCGCTTCGGCAGCTTGACCTGCGGCACCAGCAGGAAGATCGGCGCGGTGACCTTTCCGCGCCCTGTCTTGGAGCGCGACACGACCGCCTGGCCCTTCGTGTTCAGTCGCCCCTCCGCCACCAACAGGCTCGGACCCGTCCGGCGATAGACAAAGCGCAGGCGCAGCCCGCGTCGCCGCTCCCATTCGCCGGGCGTGATCCTGCCGCCGCGCAGGGACTTGCCTGCGGCTGGCAGCGGGATCGCCAGCCAGAATCCATTCTTCGAGCGGATCAGCGGTCCGGTGTCATGCGCTCCGACGATGACCGGGGCCTTCGACCAGACCAGCGCGGCGGCGTCCAGGCTCTCGCCCGACCTCGGGAAGCTCTGGCTGCGGATCGAGTTGGCCAGCCGCGGGCCGAGCCCCGCGCCGGTGATCTGCAAGCGCCAGGCCGACTTCAGCCCGGTCCCGGCCTCGCGCATGGCGGCCGTCACAGCGCGCTCGCCCGCCGCAACTTCGGCCGCCATCATCGCGACGATGTCGGGATCGATGTCGAGCTTCAGTTTCACGCGGGCCTCAGATCCACGGTCCAGACCAGCCGCTCGCGGTCGCGGACGGGTTCGCCCTGAATGAGGAATGCCTCCCCGTTGATCTCGATCCTGTCGCCGGGGCGCGGGTTCGCCACCTCGGCAACGCGCAGGTCGATCCGGGTGGCCTCGGACCAGAGCCGCGCATCGCCGAAGTCGGAGACGACATCCGCGCGCCGGGCGACGGTACGGACCAGAGCGGGCGTACCGCCGTCGGCGATGAAGACTGCGTCCCGGCCGATGTTCGGATCGGCGAAGAGCGCGTTGAGAGCGGATGCGAAAGCGCTGGTCATTGCTATACTGCTCCCATGAAACAGGAATCGATTTCAGAACGCCCGACGAAATTCCGGGTCATTCGGGCGCTGTCAGAGGCGTTCTCTCGTCAGCACCCAGACATCGCGCTCGACTTGAACGGTTACGCTGCCGATTTCCACGGCACCCTCCTTCCAGGGGTCTCGCCCGAGGATTTCGAAGGAGACCTGTCCTCTGGAGACGGCAACGAACTGGAGACCAAGTTCAGGGCGGCACACTCGTCATCGGGACTTGCGGTGAACTGCTTCGCGCCGTTCAGGCAGCGGATCGCCGATCTGACGATGCCGGGACACTCCGGGTTCGATACGCTGCAGTTCGAACGGAAATGCCCAACCGGTCTCCGAGGCGGGCGAGCACCCAATCTCGATGTCGTGCTGTCTGGCCCGAACAGTGTGTTGGCCATCGAGTCCAAGCTGACCGAGTACCTTTCGGCACATCGGGCCGATTTCTCGCCTGCCTACGAGGCGCAGATCAGGGATGCACGGCGCGACCAGGGATACTTTCGCGAGATGCTCCGTCTCCAGGATCGCCCGGATCATTACACTTGGCTCGACGCCGCACAGCTCATCAAACATTCGTTCGGTCTGGCTCGTAGCTTCCCCGACCGCCCCGTGACGCTGCTCTATCTGTTTTGGGAACCTGCGAACCCGAACGCCGGTCCCGAGTTCGCGGCCCATCGCGACGAGATAGATGAGTTCAGGGCGCGCGTGGAAGGATCGTCACCAGCGTTCGAGGCGATGAGCTATCCGGAGCTATGGCAATCCTGGCGCGACAGTGCCCCGACACCGGGATGGCTGAATGAGCATCTCGAGAACCTGCAGGGACGTTATCTGGTCAGCATCTGAGCGTTTCAGAACGTCGCGTTCAAGCGCACCCTGCCGATGGTGTCGCCCGCGCCGCTCGCCACCGCCTCGACGGCCACGCCGACGAGAGTGTTGTCGGTGGCGACCGTGGTGCAGCGCTTGTTGGTGTCGTCCCAGTACACCTTGGCGCCGACGGTCCAGGCCTGCGAGCCGATCTTGGTGAGGTCGAAGACGCCGGTGAGCGCGGCCTCGACGGTGGCGCCGCTCGCGGCATCGCCGGCCGCCACGCCGAAGATGGAGCCGACGAGCAGGCCATCGCCGGAGGTCACGGCATAGGGCGCGGTCAGTGTGAGGGTGTTGCCGGGCTGGACGTAGTTCTTCATCGCGGGGTCCTCTTGGATACGACGACGGGCGGCCCATCGGGACCGCCCGCTGCGTCAGGGATCAGGGTTCAGGGGTCGCCCGGCTCACGCGCCGGGGTTCTTGTAGAGGCCGCGCCAGTCGATGGCCTTGGCGCCGAAATCGAGGCGACACTTGATCTCGACCCCGTCGACGTCGAAGCCGTTGCGCGTCTCGATGTAGGCGCCCTGCTGGCCCTCGAGATAGGCGTACTCGATGGTGTCGATCTGGTTCGGGCTGGCCGCCAGATACCAGGCGGTCTCGCTGGCGGCGTCGAGGCGCGGCTCGCTGATCGGCGCGAGCGTGCGGATCGACTGCGGCACCACGCTGGAGGTCGCGGCGGGAACCAGGTTCTGCGCGACCAGCTGCTCGGCCTTCAGTTCCAGCGAGGCGGGCACGATCAGGAAGGCGGGCCGGACGTTCAGCACCGTCTTCTTGTCGAGGCCGGTCTGCTTGGCCATCGCCGCGCGGGCCGCGCCCACGCTGCCGACATCGAGCGCCGCGCCGGTGCCCGCGAGGTTCTTGTGCGTGGTGTGGAACAGCGCGTTGCCATCGGCCATCGCCGGGTTGGCGGTGATGATGCCCCAGACCACGTCCGACTCCAGCTGGGCGATGGAGTTGCCGTGAGCTTGACCCCGTTTTCGGGCCACGGGGAGTTGGAAGATCCCCGTGTCATGGCGCCAGGGCGGGCTGCGTGAGCCCTGACGCTTTTCGTGCCTCCGCAGGCGTTCGGTAGCCGATGGCGCTGTGCGGACGCTCGGTGTTGTAGTCTCTACGCCATCGCTCGCATTTTCCGCGGGCGTCGGCAAGATTCATGAACCAGTGGGCATTAAGGCATTCCGCGCGAAACTTGCCGTTCAGGCTCTCGATGAACGCGTTATCCGTAGGCTTGCCGGGCCGGGAGAAGTCGAGCTCCACCCCATTCGCATAAGCCCATAGATCCAGATCGCGCGAGATGAACTCGGGACCCTGATCGACGCGGATGGACTTGGGATGCCCGTGGCTGGCGCAGATGCGCTCGAGCACGCCGACGACGTCCGCGCCGGTGAACCGCTCGCGAGGTTCGATCGCCGGGACATACCGGGTATACGCATCGATCACGGTGAGGATCCGCAGCCGGCGGCCGTCGTAGAGTTGGTCATGAACGAAGTCCATCGCCCAGACCTCGTTGGCCGTCACCGGATCCGATCGCCCCTCTCGGAGCTTCGCCTTCACCTTCCGCTTCGGCGTCTTATTCCTCAGCTGCAGTCCCATCTCGCGATAAAGGCGATAGACCCGCTTGGCGTTCACCGCCCAGCCTTCCCGCTGAAGCAGGACGTGGATACGCCGGTAGCCGTAGCGAACCCGGGTCTCAGCGATCTCCCGGATGCGCTGGCGAAGCTCTTCCTGGGAGCCGCGCTGGGACTTGTACTGGTAGGTCGAACGATCGGCCCTGAGAACCTGGCAGGCGCGTCGAACGCTGACCCGCCAGGCCGCACGCAGATGATCCACCAGCTCTCGCCGGCGCGCGGGCCTCAGAGCTTTCGGCGCAGAACATCCTGAAGCATCTCCTTGTCCAGCGAGAGATCCGCCACGATCCGCTTCAGGCGACCGTTCTCTTCCTCAAGCTGCTTCAAGCGCTTCATCTCCGACGGCATCAGACCGCCATACTTCTTTTTCCAGTTGTAGAAAGTGGCTTGGCTGATCCCCGCTTTGCGGCAGACCTCTTCCACACGCGTGCCTTCTTCGGCTTGGCGCAGAATGAACGCGATCTGCGCCTCAGTGAATTTTGACCGTTTCATCGGCCTTCTCCTCGTACCAGCAGCCCAAGCCGCTAAACGAGAATTTTCCACTTTTCCGTGGCCGAGAAAACGGGAAGCAGGTCACACGCCGAAACTACTGTGCGTGCCGAGGATCAAGCGCATCTTGATCCGGTCCTCACGAGGCTTCCGGATGGCCATGTCCGTCACATACGTCGCAACCCGTGCCTCCTTCATCCTGGCTTTCAAGAGATGCAGGATTTTCGTTTCGTTGGCCCCCTCGGGCAGCGCCTCGAACGCAGCCTTCCAGGCGGGGTCCGCCAGGAAGCGACCGACCGATTGCGCCACACCATCCCAACCTGCGTGTCGGTTTACTTCTTCGGCCATGAAATTGAACAGGAACTCGCCGTTGAGATTCCGGAGAAAGTCGAAGATCTTGCCGGACTCGACATTCCAGCCGGTTGGATCGATGAAAGTGAAAGTGAAGCCATCGCGGCAGGCGGAGCGGATGCCATCGAGATTGTCCTCAAAAGCACCAGAGAACACCCGAATATCGAATTCGGGCTTCTGGGCTGCAAACCGTTGGAGCTTGGCGACCGAAGCCGGGTTTCGCTCGCAGAACCGGAAACGAACCTTCAGCCCCGGGCGCCCCATATCCAATAGAGACCGGCGGACGGCATCCAGCGTTTCTATCGCCTGGGAAAACGAAGCGTCTGAGTATTTGTCCGTGTCCGAGACCCGCCAGGGACCCGCAAATGCATCCACGAAATTGAAGACCGGCGATCTGCCCTGGAACAGCTTGTACGCCGCTGACTCAAGGTACTTGTTGAGAAACAGGTGCTTGATGAACGACTGTTCGCGCCCCTGATAGTTTTCGATCCGAGGTGGCATCAAGCATCCTCGGGCTGCAAAGCACGGATGATGGGTTCGGGAACAATCTTCCACGGAAAACCATTCCACTCTTCACCATCAAGAAGGCGCCCGCCTGACTTCGGCCGGGCACCGCCCCATTGTTTGAAAAAGAACGCCACGTCGTCACGGTCGCAGATGTCACGAAGTTGGCGTGCCCAGCTCTCATCCATGGACCGAGCCCGAGGCCCGCTCTCCCCTCCGACGATGGCCCACGCGACGCCCTGCAAATCAACATCCCCGATCGGTCCGAGCAGCGGCTCGAACGAGATGAAGCGTGCGTCGGAATTGATCTGCTTCAGGTGCTCGATCCGGCTCGTGTGCGCCGCGTCCTCGACAGAAACGCCGAGCCAGATGTGGCGAGGGACCGACCCACCATCATACCGCCGCCGGACGTAGTTGCGCATGAGCGAGCTGCGCTTGGTCAGCACCTGGTAGACGTGCCAGTCCGCCTGCTCCATAGCATCGAACACAGCGTCGATGAATTTTCGGTCGATGTCCTTGTGGAAGAGGTCGCTCATCGAGTTGACGAAGATCATCCGCGGCTTCTTCCAGAGCACGGGCTGCTTCAGCCGTGACGGCCAGAGTGTTAGGTCGAAGCCCTGCTCGTACGGGTGTCCGGCAATTCCGCGCCAGCGCTCTGCGAACCGCTCGGCATAGCAGTTGTCACAACCGGGACCGACCTTGGTGCAGCCCGTCACCGGGTTCCACGTTGCGTCCGTCCATTCGATGTCTGACTTCTGGGCCAACTGCTCGCCTCACTCTTTTTTACGAGGCTAACACGCGGTTGACTCAGCACAAAGCACGAACGGCCGCTGTGGCGCGATTGGTCTCCAGCTGCAGCCGACCCGCGGCGCAACGGGCGGCGTTCGATCTCTGTTCCGTCCGCCAACCAGATGGATTTTCCAAATCGCATGCATCAGAGGGTTCGAAAGATCATTTGAAAGCAGAGACTTGAGGCTGTTCACCGGAAACGCGGCGGTTAACAGGTCCGGAGAATATCGGCCCGGAGAGAACGCGTGTGCGCCTTTCGGGGCGTGGGCCGGTTAACAGCCCCACCCGCATAACCCCCGAAAACAACGGAAAAATCCGGCCGCAGCCGGATCGGGAGAAACGTTTCTGTAGGGCAAGTGGCGGAGAGGATGGGATTCGAACCCACGATACCCTTTTGAGGTATACTCCCTTAGCAGGGGAGCGCCTTCGACCACTCGGCCACCTCTCCATCGACGGGTGTAGCCGCCTTTGCAAAGCGGGATCAAGCCGGGCGTGCGTGAAAAGCTGCACAAGGACGAAGCCGAGCGGCGCATGAGGCGTCCGGCGGGGCTTTCGCGCGGCCGCTGTCCGGCCTATCTCTCACACCATGAACGACCTTGTCCTTTCCGCGCTCGCCGCCGTCGTCGACCCGTCCACCGGTGCGCCGCTTTCCCAAAGCGGCCGTGTGGAGGGCGCCGATCTGAAAGACGGTGTGGCGACCGTCGTTCTGAAGCCCGCAGCCGGGGATGAGGACGCAGGCGCGCTGCGCACCGCGATCCAGGCGGCCCTGACGTCCGATCCGCGGATTGGGCGCGTGCGCGTCATCATCGAGGCCTCCATCGGCAAGCGGGACGCTCAGGCGAAAAAGGCCGGGGCGAAAAAGAGCGACGCAAAGGCAGCGAAACCGCCGGCGCGCGCGGTGATCGCTGTGGCGTCGGGCAAGGGCGGGGTCGGTAAATCCACCGTGGCGGCGAATCTGGCGGCGGCGTGTGTGAAGCTGGGCCTGTCGGTGGGCCTGATGGACGCCGATGTGTACGGCCCAAGCGCGCCGCGCCTTTTCGGCCTTACCGACGCGCCGGGCCTGAAAAAGACCGATGCGGGGATCGAGCCGCTCACCGCCCATGGCGTGAAGCTGGTCTCCATGGGCTTTCTTGTGGGCGAGCGCGATCCAGTGGTGTGGCGCGGCCCCATGGTCACCGGCGCAATCCGCCAGTTTCTCGGAGAGGTGAACTGGGGCGATCTTGACGTGCTGATCATCGACATGCCGCCCGGCACCGGCGACGCCCAGCTCGCCATCGCCCAGGGCACGCCGATTTCCGGCGTGGTGATCGTCTCCACGCCGCAGACCATCGCCCTTGATGACGCAAAGAAAGCGGTCGCGCTGTTTGATCGCACGGCGATACCGATCCTCGGGCTGATCGAGAATATGAGCTTTTTCCTGTGTCCCCATTGCGGAGAGGGGACCGAGATCTTCGGACGCGGCGGCGCGCGCGCCGAGGCCGAGCTCATCGGTGCGCCCTTCCTCGGCGAGATTCCGCTGCACCCGGAGCTTCGAGAAGCCAGCGATGAGGGACGGCTTGTGGCCAGTGGCGACGGGCCGGTGGCCAAGGCCTTTCATCGCGCCGCCGAGGCCATGATGCACCAGGTGCAGGCGGTGCAACGGCCAGCCCCTGAAATCGTTTTTGAAGACTAGGAGATCCGAGATGGAGAACTGGACGCCGGAAGAGGTCGCAGAGGCGCTTGAAAAAGGCGAGATCATTCTCGTCGATGTGCGCGAACCGGCCGAATTCGAGCAGGAACGCATTCGCGGAGCGCTGCTCTATCCGCTCTCCACCTTCGATCCCGGCGGGCTGCCACTGGGGCAGGGCAAGAAGGTCGTCCTGTCCTGCAAGGCGGGCGGACGCTCGGCCCAGGCGGTGAACGCCTGCATGGGCGCGGGACTGGACGTCACCGCCCATTTGGCCAGCGGCATGGAAGGCTGGAAGGCGGCGGGGTTGTCTTATTTCCGCATCAACCCGGCCACCGGGCGCATGGAAGAGGCCGCGAACGCTTAGCGCTCGAGCCCATCCAGAAACGCGCGCACGGCGTCGGCCGACGCGTCCGGCTGCTCTTCCACCGGCATATGGCCGGCATCCTCGATGAGCACCAGCGCGGCGTCCGGCATCGCCGCGGCGAAGCGGGGCCCGTGCTCGGGTGAGATCATCGCGTCGCGCTGACCCCAGAGAATGAGCGCCGGCGTCCCGATTTCGCGCAGGACCGGGTTCGGATCAGGAAGGGTGAATTGCTCGATTCGCTCCACCAGGGCCGGACCGACGCCTTCCACGCGCATCATGGCGTGAATGCGCTGCAGCTGGGTGTCGGTTATCCGCGAGGGATCAGCGTAGAGCGCCGCCGTGGCCGCCTCGACCCCCGCCATGGGTGCGGCTGTGAGGAACAGGCGCACCTGCTGGGGCACGGGGGCCGGCACGTCGCCGACGCTGAGATTGGGATAGCCGCCGGGCGCGATCAGCACGAGGCCGTCCACGCGCTGCGGGTTCGCCGCCCCGTATCGCCAGGCCACAAGTCCGCCCAGCGAATGGCCGCCCAGCACAAAGCTGTCCGGCGCGACTTGATCCAGCAGCGCGGCGACCTGGTTCACCGTGGCGTCCACCGAGTATGCGCCGTCTTCGCGCGGACCGGTGAGAGCGTGGCCTGGCAGGTCGAAGCGGATGACGCGGTGATCAATCTCCAGCGCGTCGGCGAGCGGCTCCAGGCTTTCCAGTGAATGGGAAAAGCCATGGATCAGCACCACCGCCGGCGCAGTCTCCGGTCCGCTTTCGCGCACGCGCCAGGTCTGGCCGGCCGCCTCGACCATGCGGTCTTCATCCGTCATCCACATGGCCTCGGCCTGGCTGCGGTCCACCGGCTGCATGAGCCATGCGAAGGCGGCGATTACGAGAACCGCGATCAGAAGGAGAGCGCCGAGAATACGCAGCAACATCAGGCTTATCCGTGCTGTTCAAGGAAGGCGTCGATCGCGTCCCGCGCGTCGGGTTCAGTGAGGAGCGGAGCGTGACCGACATTCGCGATATCGACGCGTATCATGGACAGGCTGCGCCGCGCCATCTCCTCAGCCGTCGCGTTGCTCAAAAGATCAGTGAGGGCGCCACGGATCAGCAAAATCGGTTTGGCCGCGAGGCCGTCAAAGAAGGGCCAGAGGTCAGGCGGAGCCACATCGCCGGACTGGACCGGCTTGGAGATGTTCTTGTCGTAATCGAACACGATCTCGCCGCCGCTGGTCTCACGGCACACCCGTTTCGCGAAGGCGATCCAGAACTCCTGGCCTGTCTCGTTAGGAAAGGCGACCCCGTTGATGGTGCGCACCGCGTCGGCGGCTTCATCCCAGGATTTGAACGGGCCGGCGCCGCCCACATAACCCTGAATGCGCTTCAGGCCCCTGGGGTCGAGCTCGGGTCCGATATCATTCAAGACGACCGCCTTGATGCGGTCCGGCTGAAGACTCGCGTGGATCATGGTCATAAGCCCGCCCATGGACGTGCCGACGAAGATCGCTTTATCCCAGCCCGCCTTGTCCAGAACGCCGATGACGTCCTGCACATAGACGCCGGGATTGTAATTGTCCGGGTTTGGATCGTAGTCCGACTTGCCGCGGCCGCGCACATCGATCGCGATCACGTCATGACCGGCTGCGGCGATGCGCGGCGACACACTTTCAAAATCACGCGAATTACGGGTCAGGCCGTGCAGGCAAATGACCGGTGTCTTGTGCGCCGCGCCGTGGCCGGGATAGCGGCGATAATAGGTCTTCACCCTGTCAGGCGCTGTGTAGAAATGCTCGGAATACTCAGTCATTCAGCGGCTTTCGCGTCTGGTTTTGCGAGTTTTCGATCGCTCACGCCATGTTCGGCGAGGCGGCGGAATCCTGCGCCGACGAATTCAGGCAGGCGGGCGTGAAGGGCGTGCAGATCACTGGTCTGGCACAGCCCGCCGGAAAGCGAATCGACGCGGCGGGTGTCGGCGAAGGTGAGCACCAGCGCACCGGAAAGGAAGTGATAGCTCCAGTAGAGCTCCTCTTCCGGGGCGTCGGGCAGGGCGCGGCTCATGGATGCAAGGAAGCGCCGCACGATGGGGTCGAAGTATTTGCCCATAACCGCCGCGCCCCATTCAGGCGAGTTCGTCACCTGTCCGATGAGTGAGAAATACGCCTTCCATCCCGGTCCGCCATTGGCGGAGCGGTCAAGCATCGGCCCGGTGAAGGCCGCGATGATATCTTCGGCCGCCGGTCCTTCGGGGCCGGCGTCACGCTCGCACGCTTCGAGCCATTCCAGGCGAATCGTATTCAGCGTGTCGGCCCGGCGCAGCAACACCGCGTCGAAAAGCTCTCGCTTGCCCCCGAAATAATAGGCGACAAGGGCGGGATCGGACTCCGCCTCTCGCGCGATGGCACGCACGGTGACACCGTAAAAACCCTTCTGCGCGAAGAGTGATTCGGCGGCGTCGAGCAGGCGTTCGCGGGTCTGCTCACCGCGGCGGTTGCCGCGCGTTTCGGCCATGGCCAAGGCCTCCTTTTGCGCCCATACCGGCACCGGTGAGCGGGCTTAACGCGTGTGACCTTTGCGCCGCACGCCGTGTTTCATCAACTGCTGAAACTCTAATATGCATTGACTTTTCATTCAACGTTGAAAAAAGTCCGCCCATCGCCCCGATAGAGGGCATGCTGATTCACTTCCGGGAGGGGAGTTTCATGACCATTCACCGTTCCATTCTCGCCGGCGCCGCGCTTCTTGCGACTGCGTCCGCCCTGCCTTACGCCGCAGCTTACGCTCAGGACGCCCAGGCGGCGCCCGCCGCGGCTCGCGACGTGGTCACCGTGACCGCCCGCCGCCGCGAAGAGTCGATTCAGGACGCTCCCGTCGCCGTGACTGCGGTCAGCGGCGAGCAGCTGGCGGCCATCGGCGCCATCGACCTGACCGATGTGCAGAAGCTGACGCCGAACGCCACGATCGAAACCGCCCGCGGTTCGAACTCTACCCTGATCGCCTTCATTCGCGGCGTCGGCCAGCAGGATCCGCTCTGGGGCTTTGAGCCGGGCGTCGGTCTTTACATCGACGACGTCTATGTCGCGCGTCCCCAGGGCTCGGTGCTTGACATCTTTGATATCGAGCGCATCGAAGTTCTGCGCGGCCCGCAGGGCACGCTCTACGGCCGCAACACGATCGGCGGCGCGATCAAGTACGTCACTTCGCGCCTCAGCGACGAGCCTGAATTCCAGCTCGGCGCCAGCATCGGCTCTTACAATCAGCTCGACTACATGGCCGGCGGTTCGGTGCCGCTGGGCGAAACCTTCGCCGTGGGCGGCGCTCTGGCGCGCTATACCCGCGATGGTTTCGGCGAGAACGTGTTCACCGGGGCCGACCACTATAACAAGGACGTCATCTCCGGCCGCGTCTCCCTGGAGTGGACGCCGAGCGAAGATCTGTTCTTCCGCCTCGCCTATGATCGCACCGAGGACGATTCCAACGCCAAGCATGGCTACCGCCTGATCCCTGGCGTGACGAATGGCGAGCCCGTTCTGGACGATGTCTACGACACCCGCGGCGGCGCCGGCGACATCAACAGCGTCGAGACCGAAGGCCTGTCCTTCACCGCCGAATGGGCGATGAACGACGTCCTGACCCTGAAATCCATCACCGCCGGACGCCAGGACCGCACCGACACACCGATCGATTTCGACGCCCTTCCGGTGAACGACTTCGACGTGCCGGCCTTCTACGAGAACGAGCAGTTCACCCAGGAGTTCCAGGCGCTGTTCGACACCGGCCGCTGGTCGGGCGTGGCCGGCCTGTACTATCTAAACGGCGCTTTTGAAGGCGCCTTCGATACGGTTCTGGGCAATCTTGGCGTCAACGCGCCCACCTATGGCGACGTGTCCAAGATCTCGCTTTCGGCATACGCCGACGTTACCTACGACATCAATGACGCCTGGTCTGTGTCGGTGGGCGGGCGCTACACTGAGGACCAGACGCGCGCCACCGTGATCCGCCAGACCTTCCTGGGCACGGCGACCACGCCCTTCCTCGGCGGCCCGGGCGGTTTCCTTCTGGCGACCGGTTCTAACTTCACCAGCGAGCGCACCGACGATCAGTTCTCGCCGCGCGTGAACGTGACGTACGAGCCGAGCGACGTCCTGTCGCTTTACGCCTCCTATTCGCAGGGCTTCAAGTCGGGCGGCTTCGATCCGCGCGGCAACGCCGGGCCGGTGGGAACGCCCCAGTACAATGTCATCACCCGTGGTTTCGAGCCGGAAATCGTCGACAGCTATGAAATCGGCGCCAAGGGCTCCCTGGCTGACGGCCGCCTGGTCTATCGCGCCGCCGCCTTCTTCGCCGAATACACCGATCAACAGATCACGGTTCAGACATCCGAACTGGATCCGGCGACGGGCATCAACAACTTCGTCTCGACCGTGCTGAACGCCGGCCAGTCTGAGTATGTCGGCTTCGAGCTGGAAGGCAGCGCCTTCCTCACCGATTCATTCAGCATCGACTACATGCTTGGCCTGATCGATGCGGAAATCGTCGAGCTCATCACCACTCAGCCCGATCCGGTCACCGGCGCACCGATCGATGTGGACATCTCCAACCAGTACGTGGTCCAGAACACGCCCGAGTACAGCTGGCGTCTGGCGGCCAATTACGAGATGGCGTTGCCCAGCGGCTATGGTGATCTGCGTGTCACCGGCGGACTGAGCTATCGCGATGACATCAACCTGTTCAACGTGCCGAACACCGGCGGGCCGGTCGCCCTTGCGGGCCTGCCCGGAACGCCGCTTCCGCCGCTGGACGCGGAGACGTCGTATACGCTCATCGACGCTAGCGTGATCTGGGATTTCAACGAGAACCTGCGCTTCTCGCTGATCGGCCGGAACCTGTCTGACGAACAGTACCGCGTAGCCGGGTACAACTTCGCCGGCGCCAACCAGCTGGGCGTCGACGGCGCGTACTCCGCCTTCTACGGCGATCCGCGCACCATTACCGCGAGCGTGCGTTACCGCTACTAGGGCGGGGGACAAAAGGGCGCCGCCCGGACCTTCGAGGCTCAATGCTGAGCTTTGAAGCGTCCGGGCGGCGCTTTTTCTTTGCGCTTCAAGGCAATTCGCCCCCATCATGGGGCCAAGGCGCGCACATGCGACGCGCCATGCAGACACATGCGGGGAGAGACATGGCGACGACCGAAACGGCCGCTCCGGCCGCCAAGGCTCCCAGCGCGGGCTATCGCGTCTGGGTGCTGTTCATGCTGTTTATCGTCTACGCGTTCAATTTCCTGGACCGGCAGATCATCTCGATCCTGGCCATTCCGATCCAGCAGGAACTGGACCTTAGCGACCGCCAGCTCGGCCTTCTCGGGGGCATCGCCTTCGCTTTCCTCTATTCGACGCTGGGCGTACCCATCGCCTGGCTGGCCGACCGCACAAACCGCACCTGGATCATCACCGTCTCGCTGACGATCTGGTCAGGCTTCACGGCGCTGTGTGGTTTCGCGCAGAATTTCTGGCAGCTTTTCTTTTCGCGCGTCGGAGTCGGTGTCGGAGAGGCGGGCGGCGTCGCGCCGTCCTACTCGCTGATTGCGGACTATTTTCCGCCTCAAAGCCGGGCGCGGGCGCTTGCGGTGTATTCGCTTGGCATTCCGATCGGTTCGGCGTTCGGCGTCATCGCGGGCGCGCAGATCGCCGGCGGTAATCTGGGCGACAGCCTGGATTGGCGATCAGCCTTCATCATCGTGGGGATCGCCGGCATCGTCATCGCCCCGATCTTCAAGCTCACCTTGCGTGAACCCAAGCGCGGCGGGCTGGATGTGAGGGCGAAGGTTGAAGCCGCCAAAGTACAACCCGAACCTGGCGAGGCGGCCAGCGTCGCCGCGCCGGCCGAGGCCGCTGACGAGAAAAAGCCAGGCTTTGGCGAGGTCCTCAAGGTGCTCAGCAAAAAGCCGAGCTTCTGGTTCCTGGTGCTGGGCGCGTCCTGCTCGTCGATGATGGGCTATGGCGTCTTCTTCTGGATCCCCAGCTTCTTTGCGCGCAGCTTTGAGCTCGGCATCATCGAGACCGGATGGTTGTTTGGAGGCATTCTTTTTGTGGGCGGCTCGCTAGGGATCATCCTCGGCGGGGTCCTCGGCGATCTCATGGGCAAGGGCTCGAAGAAGATGTACGCCCTGGTGCCTGCGATCGCCTTCTTCCTTGCCTTTCCCATGTATGTGGCCGGAACGTTGGCGACCGATCCTCTTATCGGGGCGTTGTTGTTTGTGATTCCCACCGGGCTGGGCCTCGCCTGGCTTGGTCCGACGCTTTCGGCGTTCCAGCATCTGGCGCCGGCGAACATGCGCTCAATGGCCTCGGCCGTGTTCTTGCTGATCAACAATCTGCTGGGAATCGGCGTCGGCGTTTACGTGCTCGGCGAGCTCTCCACCCTGCTCGGCCCGATCTTTGGAAACGAGTCGCTGCGCTATTCCATCATGGCCGGTGCGTCGCTTTATGTGGTGGCGGGCCTTCTCTTCCTGGTCGCGTCCCGCACCATCGAGAACGACTGGGAGAAATAGCCCATGGGCGCACGGTTCGGCCCGCTGCGCGGTCTCGGTGATGTTGAGGCTGCGCAGCGGACCCCGCTTGCCGAGCGCCTCGCCTCGCCGACGGTGTTTGGTTGCATAAAGGCGGCCTGCGAAGCTCACCCCGAGCGCACTGCGATAATTGATCTGGCCGATCCGGACGAGCCGTCACGCGCCCGGCGCTGGACGTACTCGCAATTGCTTGAAGATATCGTGCGTTGCGCCAACGCCCTGCACGTGGCGTCAGGCGGGGCCCCGGCCGGCTATCTCCTGCCCAATCTGGCTGAAACTCATATCGTCCTGTGGGGCGCTGCGGCGGGCGTCGCCGCAGCGCCGGTCAATCCCATGCTTTCCGCTGGGATCGTCGCGGAGATTTTGCGCGAAGCGGGCGCCGGCGTGCTTGTCACGACTGGCCCCGGCACACCGCTTCACGCCGTGGCGCAGGACGTCAGCGCTCGTCTTGGGGGTCTGCCGCTCTTGACCGTCGGGGAGGGCGGTTGTCTCGCCGCCGCCATGGCCGATCAGCCCGCAGACCATTTCGTGTTCGACAGCGCCGACGATCCAGCGCGCATTGCAGCGTATTTTCATACCGGCGGAACCACTGGCGCGCCCAAGCTCGCCCAGCAGACCCGCGCCAATCAGGCCGCCATGCAATGGATGGTGCGCTTCAGCGTCGATCTGAACGAAACCGATGTCTTCCTCACCGGTTTGCCGCTTTTTCACGTCAACGCCGCCACACTGTCCGGCCTTGGCCCTTTGTGCGCAGGCGCGACGGTTCTGCTCGCGGGGCCGGACGGGTTTCGCGACAAAGCGCTCCTGACACATTTCTGGCGCATCGTAGAAGGCTACGGCGTCACCGCTTTTTCAGCCGTTCCAACAATCTATTCCAGCCTCCTCGACGTGCCGGTGGCCGGCGCGGACGTGTCGTGTCTGCGCTACGGCTTTTGCGGCGCCGCGCCCATGCCCGTCAGCGTCATCGAGCGCTTCGAGGCGCGAACCGGCGTGACCATCATCGAAGGCTACGGCATGACCGAAGGCACATGCGTCTCCACCGCCAATCCGCGTGACGGCGAGAAGCGGCGGGGCTCAATCGGGATACGCTTGCCGTATCACGAGGTGAAGATTGCAGTTCTGGACGAGCGGGGTGCTTTTCAGCGCGATGCGCAAATCGGCGAGGCGGGCGTGGTCGCCTTGCGCGGCCCCACCGTCATTCCGGGCTATAAACAGGCGGAGCGAAACGCCGACGTCTTTCTGCCGGACGGCTGGTTCAATTCAGGCGATTTGGGCCGGCTGGATGCGGACGGCTATGTCTGGCTGACCGGTAGAGCCAAGGATCTCATCATCCGCAGCGGCCATAATATCGATCCGGGCATGATCGAGGAGGCGCTGACGCGCCATGAGGCGGTCGATCTGGCGGCCGCGGTCGGCCAGCCTGACGCCTATGCCGGCGAAACTCCCGTGGCCTACGTCACGTTGCGCGAAGGCGCAGCCGTGAGCGAAGCGGACCTTATGGCCCATGCGCGCGAAACCGTCGCCGAACGTCCGGCCGCCCCGAAGGAGGTGCGCATTCTTGCGCGGATGCCGGTGACGGCGGTGGGAAAGATCTTCAAGCCGGCCCTGCGCGAGGACGCGGCGATCCATGCGGCTCGGGCCGCGCTTGAGGCGGCCGGGCTGGCGGGACTTGAACTGGCTGCTACGACGGACAAGCAGCGTGGCCTGTTGGTGCGCGTCGCGGGTGTCACAAACGAAAACGCCCTGGCTGTGGCCAGGGCGCTTGAGGTCTTCAGTTTTGTCTGGGAGCGCGCTTAGGCGGCTTTGGTTGCGACGCTCAATGTCTTGATGAAGGAACCCGTCGCGTTCTCGCGCGCCGTTTCGCCTTCCGAGGCGAAAATCTCGCCGTTCAAAGCGACAGCCGCATCGCCGAGGACGCCTTCCCGTTCCGCGATCTCGGCCAGGAAGGCGACACCTTCACCCATGGCGCACACCGGTTTGCCGGAGCGGACGAAATCACCGATCAGCAGGCGCGCGTCCTGGTCTGCCTTGAGCTTTTCAATACTGGTAGGGCCGCCGGGAACGAGCAGGCCGGCATAGGCTTCAGGGCCCTTGTCGCCGGGATGTCCGTCAACGACGAAATTCATTTCTTCGCGGGTTTCTGACCGGCCGCCCACCAGTGACTTGTTCGGGCTCAGAATACAGGTCCTGTAGCCTGCGCGCTCAGCCGCGCCAGCCACTTGCGTCAGATCCGACGCGGCGAAACCTTCGGCAACCAGAACGGCTATCTGCCCCTCTTCGCCCACATGGGCGAGATCAATGCGATTCTGACGGTTGTTCGGTTTCTGAAAAGCCACATTTCCTCCTGGCGCCGACTGGCGGCGCTCGACAAATGACAAGATAGACGAGTGTTCGAAAGTACGGAACGCAGAGCGCAGGTCAACCGTTGCAAAGAAAATTCAGCAGGACTGCTTTTGTGCAGCGGTAAGCCGATGACCGTGCAAAACTTGATTTTTTACGGTTGAAACGGCTATTCCCATCGATAGCCGTGCGGATCAACCCCTCCGCAATTTTTGTAAATCTGAAGGTCACTTTAAAGGAAAGGCAGGCTGCTTATGTGCGGGATCGCCGGAGAGCTCCGCTTTGATGGTCAGCGCCCCGATCTCGGCGCGCTGGACGCGGCCGCCGGGCTCATGGCGCGGCGCGGGCCCGATGCGGCCGGGCTGCACGCGCAGGGCCCGGCGGCGTTCGCCCATCGCCGGCTTAAGATTGTCGACCTTTCCGACGCCGCCCAGCAGCCCATGATCGACGCCGAACTGGGTCTCGCGATCGTGTTCAACGGCTGCATCTATAACCACAAGGAGCTGCGCGCCGACCTCGAGGGCGAGGGCTATCGCTTCTTCTCCCATGGCGACACCGAAGTCATCCTCAAGGCCTATCACGCCTGGGGTGAGGACTTCGTACGGCGCCTGAACGGCATGTTCGCCTTCGCCATCACGGAGCGCGATTCCGGCCGGGTGCTGCTGGGCCGTGACCGGTTGGGGATCAAGCCGCTCTACTACGCCGAGACCAAGGGCGGTTTCCGCTTTGCGTCCAGCCTGCACGCGCTGACTTGCTTTGATGACGTGGACAAGAATCTCGATCCTGATGCGCTAAGCTTCTATTTCAGTTTCCACGCCGTGGTCCCGGCGCCCTTCACCATGGTCAAAGGCGTGCGCAAGCTTCCCCCCGCAACGCTGATGCGCATCGAAGCGGACGGCGCGACGACCACGCGACAGTACTGGGATGTCAGTTTTGGACCGCTG
Organism: Apolloniradiicaulis salifontis; assembly: GCF_053756655.1. Classification (NCBI taxonomy): domain Bacteria; kingdom Pseudomonadati; phylum Pseudomonadota; class Alphaproteobacteria; order Maricaulales; family Maricaulaceae; genus Apolloniradiicaulis; species Apolloniradiicaulis salifontis. The sequence goes on along the minus strand of NZ_CM132387.1, from coordinate 1,601,803 downwards.
GACCATGAGCGCGGCTATACGCACGCCGACTGGAAGCGCCTTGTGGCCGACACCCTGCGCGCCGGGGTGAAGCGCCGCCTGGTCGCTGACGTGCCGGTGGGCGTGCTGCTTTCGGGCGGGCTGGACAGCTCGCTGATCGTGGGGCTGCTGGCCGAGGCGGGGCAGAGCGACCTGTCGACCTTCTCCATCGGGTTTGAAAGCGTCGGCGGCGAGAAGGGCGACGAGTTCCAGTACTCTGACCTCGTGGCGAAACATTTCGCCACCAACCATCACAAGATGGAGATCGACACCGCCCGGGCGCTGCCGGCCCTTGATGAGGCCATCTCCGCCATGAGCGAGCCGATGACCAGCCATGACTGCGTCGGCTTCTACCTGTTGTGCCAGGAAGTCTCCAAGCATGTGAAGGTGGTCCAGTCCGGCCAGGGCGCCGACGAGATCTTCGCAGGCTATCACTGGTATCCGCCCATGCTGGACGCCAATGATCCGCTGAAAGCCTATGAGAAGGCCTTCTTCGACCGCGACCGCAGCGAGATGGGCGAGCTGCTGCAGGACCGCTGGCTCAATGGCGACAAGCCCCGCGAGTTTGTCGCCGAACACTTCGCCCGGCCCGGCGCGGAGCGGCCCATCGACAAGGCGCTGCGCCTGGATACCCAGGTCATGCTGGTGGACGATCCGGTCAAGCGCGTGGACAACATGACCATGGCCTGGGGGCTTGAGGCGCGGGTGCCGTTTCTCGACCATGAGGTGGTGGAGGCCGCCGCCCGTGTGCCCGCCGAAATGAAGACCGCCGAGGGCGGCAAGGGCATCCTGAAGGATGTGGCGCGCGACGTGATCCCGTCTCAGGTGATCGACCGGCCCAAGGGATATTTCCCGGTCCCGGCGCTTAAATATCTGCGCGGTCCGTATCTGGAGAAGGTACGCGACGTGGTGACGTCGAAACGCTTTGAAGACGCCGGTGTTGTCAGGCGGGACTATGTCGACACGCTTTTAGCCGATCCCGAGGCTCATATCACGCCACTTCGCGGATCGAAGCTCTATCAGATCGGGCTGCTGGCCCTCTGGATGGAAACGCACGGGCTCTAAAAAGGAGCGGGCGACGTGAAGAATTCAGATCAACCCCGCAAGGCTATGAGCCACCGCTTGAAGCGGTTGCGTGAGCATGCGCTGAAATCATCCGGGCCGCCGCGCAGCAACGTCCAGACCGAGGCCGAGATCGATGTGGGCTGGGGGCGGCTGATCTTCGCCCAGACCTTCGATGACGCCGAGCGGCTGGTGAACGCGGTGCGCGACGAGAAGCGCGACAAGCGCGACATCGCCTTCTATGTGCGCGATCCACATGTGGTGATGGCGGCAGCGCCCCAGGAGGTGTTTCTCGATCCCTCCCACACTTACCGGCTCGATCTGTCCATCTATCGCGGCTCCACCGAGCAGCCACAGGGATTCTTCATCCGGCGGCTGTGTTCTGAATCCGACGCGGAGATGGTCAACACTATATATGCGGCGCGCGGCATGGTGCCGGTGGAGCCGACATTCTTCTGGCGCCAGCGCGATTCGCGCACACTCACCTTTCTGGTGGCCGAGGACGCCGCCACCGGTCAGGTGCTGGGCGCGGTCACCGGAGTCGACCATGCCCGCGCCTTTGACGATCCCGAACATGGCGCGTCGCTGTGGTGTCTGGCCGTGGATCCACGCGCGACCCATCCCGGCCTTGGTGAAGCCCTGGTGCGCCGGCTCGCCGAGACGTTTCAGGCGCGTGGCTGCGCTTTCATGGACCTGTCGGTGCTGCACAACAACGAAAGCGCCATTCGGCTCTACGAGAAGCTTGGTTTCAAGCGCGCGCCGTTTTTCACGCTGAAGCGCAAGAACGTCATTAATGAGCGGCTCTTCATCGCGCCGCCGCCGGAGGAGGGGCTCAACGCCTACGCCCGCATCATCGTGGACGAGGCGCGCCGGCGCGGCATCGGTGTGGAGGTGCTGGACGCCGAGGGCGGCTTCTTCCGGCTCACCCATGGCGGGCGCTCGATCACCTGCCGTGAAAGCCTGTCGGAGCTGTCCAACGCCGTGGCGATAAGCCGCTGTGACGACAAGGCCGTGACGCGCCGGCTCATGGTGCGCGCCGGCGTTCCTGTGCCCGAGCAGATCTCCATCGACCCGGCGGGCGAGGACCTGTCGCAAGCGGACGCCTTTCTGGCCAAGCATGGCGCGATCGTGGTCAAGCCGGCCCGCGGCGAGCAGGGGCGCGGCGTCACGGTGGGCGTGGATACGCAAGACGGCCTTCGCACCGCCTTTGAAGCGGCGCGCGGCGAGGGCGGCATGGTGCTTCTGGAGGAGTTCATTCAGGGCGATGATCTGCGCGTCGTTGTGATCAACGATCAGGTGGTCGCCGCGGCCTTGCGCAAACCGCCCGAGATCATCGGTGACGGCCGCCGCTCGGTGCGAAATCTGGTGGAGTCCCTGTCGCGCCGACGCGCCGCGGCCACTGGCGGAGAAAGCCGGGTGCCGATGGACGCCGAGACCGAGCGCTGCATCCGGTCTGAGGGCCATGACTTTGACAGCGTGCTCAAGCATGGTGAGACGATCCGCATACGCCGCACCGCCAATCTGCATACCGGCGGATCCATGCACGACGTCACCGACATCTTGCATCCAGACATCGCCCACAGCGCGCGTGAAGCGGTCAGGGCGGTTGAGATTCCTGTCGCCGGCATAGATTTCATAGTCAAGGCGGCCAGCCGCTCCGACCATGTCTTCATCGAGGCCAATGAGCGGCCGGGCCTCGCCAATCACGAACCGCAGCCCACCGCGGAGCGGTTCATAGACCTTCTCTTTCCTCTCTCCATTCCCAGAAAATCTAAGACGGAGGCGACAGCGTGAGCGTGATCGACGACGGTTATATCAGGGACATGCTCAAGCGGCTCCTGGAGACGCCAAGCCCCACCGGATACACCGATGAGGTTACGCGCGTGTGCTGTGAGGAGCTGCAGAAACTCGGCGTGTCCTACGAGATCACGCGGCGCGGCGCGATCCGCGCGCACATCCAGGGCGGCCGGCGACAGCCCGCACGCGCTGTTGTCGCGCACATCGATACGTTGGGCGCCCAGGTCAAACGGATCAAGGAGAACGGCCGGCTTGAAGTCGTGCCTATCGGCCACTGGTCGTCGCGCTTCGCCGAAGGGGCGCGCGCCACTGTATTCACCGTCGATCACGGTGCGTTCCGCGGCACGATCCTGCCTCTGAAGGCCTCCGGTCACACCTTCAATGAGGAGGTCGACACTCAGCCGGTGGCATGGAGCCAGGTGGAGCTCAGGCCCGACGTGGTTTCCGAAAGCGCGCAGGACCTTGAAGCGCTTGGCTTCAATATCGGCGACATCATCGCCATCGATCCCCAGCCGGAATTCATCGATAACGGCTTCATCGTCTCGCGCCATCTCGACGACAAGGCCGGCGTGGCCGCCATGTTCGGCGCCATCAAGGCGATCGTGGAAAGCGACGAGCCGCTGGTGGTGGACACCTATTTCATTCTGTCCATCACCGAAGAGGTGGGGTCCGGCGCCAGCTCGATCCTCACGAGCGACATCGCTTCCATGGTTTCCATCGACAACGGAACCCAGGCGCCCGGTCAGAACAGCCGCGAGTTCGGCGTCACCGTCGCTATGGCCGACCAGACCGGCCCGTTCGACTATCACTTGACCCAGAAGCTCCTGAGGCTCGCCCGTGACAACGAGATCGAGCACCAGCGCGACGTGTTCAGGTATTATCGCTCCGACAGCGCCTCGGCCATCGAGTCGGGCGCGGACGTCCGCACGGCGCTGATCTGCTTCGGGATCGACGCCAGCCACGGATATGAGCGCATCCACATGCACGCTCTACACTCGGTGGCCCGCCTGGTGCGCAGCTATTGCCTCTCGCGCGTCGAGATCAACCATGACGCCGACGCCATGGGCGATCTGTCCGGCTTCACCCACCTACCCATGGATCTCGCCAAGGAAGACAGCTGGGACGGCCGTGATGAAGCGCCCGAGCGCCCGTCCGGCGAGGGTCAGGCCGGTGGCGGCCAGGCTTGACGGCTGCATGCCGGGCTATTTTCCGGATTGAGCGTTCTCCTGTAACACGCTGAAAGGCTTGAAGGGATGCGCAGCGGCGCTAGCTGCTCAGTGCGTGCTGGCAGAGCGTCGAGGTGCGGGATGTGCAGCTGAGCGCGCAGATTTCACACCCCTGAACTTGTATCACTACGCTAACACGCTATAACGCTCTCCAGATCATGAGGAGGCGGCCATGACGGCTGTAGAGACCGACGCGAATGCGCTGGAGAAGGCGGGCGGAGCGGCCGACATTGCGGCGCTCGCTCGCGCTATGCTGGCGTTGCAAACAGAGGCCGAGGCTGAGCGGTTTCTGCGCGATCTCACCACGCCCGGTGAGCTGCAGGCGCTGGCTGAACGCTGGCGGGTCGCGCGCATGCTCGACGCCGGCGGCAAGTCCTATCGCGACATCAGCGCCGAGACTGGGGTGAGCACCACCACGGTCACCCGCGTCGCCCGCTTTCTCGCGCAGGAAAATTATCAGGGCTACCGCCTGGTGCTCGACCGTTTGAAGGAGCCGCGCCCATGAGCGCATCGAGACTGATCCTCGCCGTCCAGAAGAAAGGCCGTCTCGCGGAAGGGGGGCTCGACCTCATCAAGCGCGCCGGCGTGAAGCTCGCCTATGGCCGCGACGAGCTCATGCGCCGGGCGGAGAACACGCCGCTGGATCTCATGCTGATCCGTGATGACGACATTCCAAACTTCGTGGCCTCGGGCGCTTGCGACTACGGCATTGTGGGGGAAAACGTCCTGTATGAGGCTCAGGCGAAAGCCAGGCGTCTAGAGGGCCTCGAGATCGCCATGAAGCTCGGTTTTGCGCGCTGCAAGCTGAAGCTCGCCAGCCCCAGGGACGGATCCATCAAGCGTGTGGAAGACCTGCAGGGCAAGACTGTGGCCACCAGCTATCCTGGCCTCACCCGGAAATTCCTGGCTGAGCGCGGCGTGGATGCTGAAATGGTGGAGATGGGTGGAAGCGTTGAAGTCGCGCCGCGCATGGGCGTCGCCGACGCGATCTGCGATCTGGTGTCCTCTGGCGCCACCCTGGAGGCCAACGGCCTCGAAGCCTTCGAGACCGTGCTGGAAAGCGAAGCGGTCCTGATAAAGCATCCCCAGGTGCGCGACCCGGAAGTGGTGAAGACCGCCGATACGCTGACCCAGCGGTTCAAGGGCGTCATCGCCTCGCGCCAAACCAAGTATATCCTCATGAACGCCCCTGCCGACCGCCTGGACGAGGTGCGCGCGATCCTGCCCGGCAATGACGCGCCGACCGTGGCGCCGGTGGTGGGCCGCACCGATGTTGTCGCCGTCCACGCGGTGTGTACCGAAGAGGTCTTCTGGACCACGCTGGAGAAGCTCAAGAGCGTCGGCGCGCGCTCCATTCTTGTCATGCCGATCGAAAAGATGATGGCCTGATCATGTTGCAACGCATCTACTGGAATCGCACTACCGAAGACGAGCGCGAGCGTCTATTCATCCGGCCCTCGCTGAGCTCAGACGCGTTTGACGTCGCCCGCGGCATCCTCGCCGATGTCAGAAAACGCGGCGAGACGGCGGTGCGCGAATACGCCGAACGGTTCGATCAATGGGCGCCGAAAGAGGGCTTTCGCGTCCCGGCTGACGATCTCGCCGCCGCCGAAGCCGCGCTGGATCCGCTTGACCGCAAGGCGATCCTGGACGCCGCCAATGCGGTGCGCATTTTTCATGCGGCCCAGGGCTATCGCGATGTGGACGTGCAGACCTGGCCGGGCGCGCGCGCCCAGCGACGCTCCACGCCGATTGATGTGGCGGGGCTGTATGTGCCGGCCGGTACCGCGCCGTTGGTCTCCACCCTTATCATGCTCGCGATGCCCGCCCAGATCGCCGGCGTGCCGCGTATCGCCGTTATCGCGCCGCCGCGTAAAGGCGCGGGCGTTGAGCCCACCGTGCTCGCCGCCGCGAAGCTCCTCGGCGTCGAGGAAGTCTACGCCATCGGCGGCGCCCACGGCGTTGCTGCGCTCGGCTACGGGGTCGCAGGACTGCCGCGCGCCGACAAGATCTTCGGTCCCGGTAACGCCTATGTGGCCGCAGCAAAGGCGCTGATGGCCCAGTCCGGCGGCGCGGCGGCTGACCTTCCCGCTGGTCCAAGCGAGGTGATGGTGGTCGCAGATGACGACGCCGACCCTGAATTCGTCGCCATCGATCTTCTCAGCCAGGCCGAGCACGACACGATGGCCCAGGTGGTGCTCGTGGCGTTTTCCGACAGCTTTGCAGATCGTGTGGAAGCCGAGACCGAGCGCTTGTTGGCTCAGCTTCCGCGCGCCGGAACCGCCCGCGCGGCGCTCTCCAATTCGCGCGCCGTGATCGTGGATGACGAGGCTGAGGCGATCGAGGCGTGCGACGCCTACGCCAGCGAGCACCTGATCGTGCAGACGCGCGATCCGCGCGCCTTCGCTGACCGGGTACGCCATGCCGGCTCGATCTTCCTCGGCCCCTGGACCCCAGAAGCCGCCGGCGACTACGCCGCCGGTCCCAACCACGCGCTACCCACTGCGGGCGCCGCGCGCGCCCATGGCGGCGTGACGGTGGAGATGTTTCAAAAGACCACTACAGTGCTGGAATTGACGCGCGAAGGCGCGCGCAGCATCGCCGACACTGTTGAGCGCCTGGCCGCCCTTGAGGGGCTGGACGCCCACCGCCTCGCCATGGCGCTGCGGCGCGGAAAGGCGCAAGACTCATGAGCGGATATCTTGATCTCTCCGGTGACGGAGATCTGTCCGTCGCCGCCCTCGCCACCGATCTTGTGCAGCGCATCGCGGCGGTCTGCGCGCTGGAGCCGGACCGCATCGCTCTGGCGTCTTCGCCGCGCGATGCGCGCCGCGCGCTTGGCGCGTCCGGCTTCACCGATATCGCCGATCTCACGGGCCTTGGCCTCGCGGCGCTTGAGCGGAAACGTCCCACGGCGCCGAGCATCATCCGGCTTGGGCCTGACGCCGCGCCGCTTTGCGCCGTGACGGGTTCGGGCGAGGAGATCCGGCGCATTCTGCTTGAGCTGGCGACACCGCCGCTGGTGCTGCTGCGAGCCGGGCTCGACGCCCTGAAGCCCGCTGCGCGACTGGCCGAGAAGGCCGACCGGGCTGAACGGGACCGGCTTCTGCTCCAGGCGGCGGACTTCCTGCGTGACCATGCCAATCTTGACGCGGCGCTCTGTGATGGCGGACTGCGCCTGACCGGCGATGTCTCCGCCCTTGGCCTCAAGCTGGAGGATGGCGGGGAGGCGGCGCTGGCCCATGTGCGCGACGCACAGACCGCCAAGGCTTTGCTTGATCATCTGGGGGTGCGGCCCGCGACGCGCAGTGCGGCGCTGCGCCGGTCCACCAAGGAAACCGACATCGCCGTCCGCGTCGATCTCGACGGTGAGGGGGCGAATGTCTCCACCGGGGTTCACTTCTTCGATCACATGCTCGAACAGATCGCTCGCCATGGCGGCGTCGCCCTGGATGTGGCGTGCGAGGGCGATGTGGAGGTGGACTCCCACCACACAATCGAGGACGTCTGCCTGGCCCTTGGTGAAGCGCTGCGCACGGCCCTCGGCGACAAGCGCGGTATTGCGCGCTTCGGGTTTGAAACGCCCATGGACGAGACCCGCGCCAGTGTTTGGATCGATCTGTCCGGCCGGCCTTTTGCGCGCTTTGACGGCACGATTCCCGGTGAGCGTGTCGGCGATTTCCCGGTCGAGATGTGCGAGCACGCCTTTCGCTCTCTGGCCGAGACCATGAAAGCCGCGATCCACGTGAAGGTGGATGGTGAGAACGCCCACCACATGATCGAAAGCTGCTTCAAGAGCTTCGGCCGCGCCCTTCGCATGGCGAAAACCATCGAAGGCGACGCCCTGCCGTCCACCAAGGGAGTGCTTTAGACACGCGCGCCGACGGCTCTCTGTCCTCCCCCTTGATGGGGGAGGTGTCCTGGATCTTTGGTCGAGGGCGGATGGGGTGGCGGCGCCTTGTCATGAACCGCGTAATGCCTGCAGCCCCACCCCTCCTGACCCGGGGCTTCGCCCCGGCCCACCCTCCCCATGAAGGGGAGGGACAAGATGAGAAATCTGTCCTGGAATGACCACAGCCATCATCGACACCTCCACCGCCAATATCGCCTCGGTTCGCTACGCGCTCGAGCGGCTTCAGGCGCCTTATGTTCTGGCGCGAACGCCTGATGAGGCCGGCGCCTGCGACCGGCTGATCCTGCCGGGCGTCGGCGCCGCCGGGCCGGCCATGCACCGGCTTGAGCTCACCGGCTGGGCGCACGCGCTGCGCGGCGAGACGCGGCCGATTCTGGGCGTGTGCCTGGGTATGCAGCTCCTGTTCGAGCACTCGGTGGAAAGCGACTGCGACCTGCTTGGCCTGATCCCCGGTCGCATCGAGAAGCTGGACCCTGGCGAGGCCGGACCCTGGCCGCACATGGGCTGGAACACGCTGACCGATTTCGCCGACGGCGAGGTGCTGCTGGAGGGGATCAGCGAGCGCGAGCGGGTGTATTTCGTCCACGGCTTCTACGCGCCGGTGGGCGACCACGCCGTGGCGCAAACGCGCTACGGCCCGGCGATCACCGCGATCGCCCGCAAGGGCCGGGTCGCCGGGTGTCAGTTTCATCCCGAGCGCTCGGCCGACGTAGGCGCGCGCATTTTGAAGAATTTCCTGGAGGCCGCGGCATGATCATCTATCCCGCCGTAGACGTCATGGAGGGGCGCGTTGTGCGCCTGGCCAAGGGCGATTTCGACGCCGTCACTGACTATGGCGGCGACCCGGTGAGCGCTGCGAAAGCGTGGAAGGACAAGGGGGCCCAGTGGCTGCACCTGGTGGACCTTTCCGGCGCCCGCGACGGCGCAAGGCGTCAGCATGATCTGGTCGAGGCGGTGGCGAAGACCGGCCTGAAAGTCCAGACCGGCGGCGGTGTCCGCTCCGCCGAGGACGTGCAGGCGATCCTCGACGCCGGCGCGAGCCGGGTCGTGGTCGGTTCGCTGGCTGTCAGCGATCCGCAGACCGTGATCGGCTGGCTGGCGAAGTTTGGCGCCGCCAGGATTGCGGCCGCCTTCGACGTGCGCCTGCAGGACGGCGCGGCCTATCCCACGACGCGCGGCTGGGCGGAGCGCTCGGACCGCACGCTGGTGGAGCTGCTGGCCGACTACCGCCTGGCAGGGCTCGCCCATGCCCTGGTCACCGATATCGACCGCGACGGGATGCTGGAGGGACCTAATCTGACGCTCTACCAGGACTTGATCAGGATCCGCCCGGACATGAAGTGGATCGCGTCCGGCGGCGTGTCGTCGCTGGATGACGTGAAGGCGCTTAAAGCCGCCGGAATGACCGGCGCGATCATCGGCAAGGCGCTGTTTGAAGGCCGGGTGAAGCTGGACGAGGCGCTGTCATGCTAGCAAAGCGCATCATTCCCTGCCTGGACGTGAAGGACGGCCGTGTGGTCAAGGGCGTCCGGTTTCAAAACCACGAAGATGTTGGCAACATTGTCGACCTGGCGACGCGCTACAGCGAAGAGGGCGCCGACGAGCTTGTCTTCTACGACATCTCCGCCAGCCCCCAATCGCGCACGGTGGAGCCGGAATGGGTGGGCCGGGTTGCGCAGGCGATCAATATTCCGTTCTGCGTCGCCGGCGGCATTCGGTCTGTGGACGACGCCCGCGCGCGCCTGTTCGCCGGCGCCGACAAGATCTCCATCAACACGCCGGCGCTGGAGAATCCCGATCTGGTGGACACGCTTGCGCGCGAGTTCGGCACCCAGTGCGTCGTTGTGGGCATCGACAGCCGGGTGATCGACGGTGACTGGCGCTGTCACAAGAACACCGGCGATCCCGGGCGCACCACCACCGAGCACCGCAAGACGCTGGAATGGATCACTGAGGTCGTCGAGCGCGGCGCCGGCGAGATCGTTCTCAACTGCATGGACCAGGACGGGGTGCGCGAGGGCTATGACGTCGAGCAGCTTTCCGCGGCGCGCAAGGTCTGCCCGGTTCCCCTGATCGCATCTGGCGGCGCCGGCGCGCGCGAGCATTTCCGGGACGTGTTTGAGCGGGCGAATGTGGATGGCGCGCTGGCGGCCAGCGTGTTCCACAAGGCCGTCATTGAAATCGGTGCGCTAAAAGTCTGGCTGGCGCGCATCGGCGTGGAGGCGCGCACATGAGCGGCATTGATTTTGACAAGGGCGCCGGCCTGGTCCCGGCCATCGTTCAACACGCCGACACCGGCGAAGTGCTGATGCTCGCCTATATGAACGCCGACGCGCTTCAGGCGACGCGCGAGAGCGGCCAGGTGACGTTTTTCTCGCGCTCAAAAAGACGGCTCTGGACCAAGGGTGAGACCAGCGGAAACGTGCTCTCGCTCGTCTCCATCACGCCAGATTGCGACGCCGACACCCTGCTTGTGAAGGCCCGCCCGGCGGGTCCCGCCTGCCATCTGGGCACAAAAACCTGCTTTGGCGATCAGCCGGGGCCGGGCGTCGGGTTTCTCGGCGCGCTGCAACACATTGTGGATGAGCGCGGGCAAGCCGACCCGAACCAGAGCTACACCGCCAAGCTACTCGCCAAGGGGGTGCTGAAATGCGCCCAGAAGGTGGGTGAGGAGGGCGTGGAGACTGCGCTCGCCGGCGCCGCCGAGGATGATGAGGCACTGCTGAACGAATCCGCTGACCTGCTGTTTCACCTCACCGTGCTGTTGAAGGCGCGGGGCCTGAAGCTGGAGGACGCGGTGACGGTTCTTGAGACCCGCCACGTCGCCCCGGACTAAACCAGCTCGCTAGTCCAGCCAGGGCGGGGTCGGCAGGCCCTTTTCGCGCAGAAAGTCCGGATTGTAGAGCTTGGACTGATAGCGTGAACCGTGATCGCACAGGATGGTCACGATGGTGTGGCCGGGGCCCATCTTGCGCGCCATGCGCACCGCGCCGGCGATATTGATCCCCGCCGATCCGCCAAGACACACGCCTTCCTCCATCACCAGATCATAGAGGATCTGGAGCGCCTCTTCGTCCGGGATACGGAAGGCTTCGTCGATCATCGCGCCGTCAAGATTGGCGGTGATCCGGCTTTGACCGATGCCTTCGGTGATCGATGTCCCTTCGGCTTTCAGCTCGCCATGGGCGTAATACCCGTAAAGCGCCGCGCCGCCGGGATCCGCCAGCGCGATCTTCACAGCTGTCGAGCGTGCTTTTAGCGCATCCGAGACACCGGCGATGGTGCCGCCGGAGCCCACCGCGGCGACAAACGCGTCCACCTTGCCGCCGGTCTGCTCCCAGATTTCAGGCCCGGTCGTCTCGGCGTGGGCGCGGCGGTTGGCCGTATTGTCAAATTGCTGCGCCCAGATCGCCCCGTTTGGCTCGGTGGCGTTCAGCTCCTCGGCCAGGCGGCCTGAGTAGTGCACATAATGGTTCGGGTTTGCGTAGGGGACCGCGTCAACCTTGATCAGCTTGGCGCCCATGAGCGTGATGGCGTCAGCCTTCTCCTGGCTTTGGGTGCGGGGAAACACGATGACCACCTTGTAGCCGAGCGCGCGTCCGACCATGGCCAGGCCGATCCCGGTGTTTCCGGCCGTGCCTTCAACAATCGTACCGCCGGGTTTCAGCTTTCCCGATCTCTCGGCGTCGCGAATGATGCCAAGCGCGGCGCGATCCTTCACCGACCCGCCCGGGTTCATCCATTCGGCCTTGCCAAGAATCTCGCACCCGGTTTCATCGCTCACCTTGTTGAGACGAAGCAGGGGCGTGTTCCCGATAAGGTCGACAACGCTTGCGGCGGGTCTGGACATGGCGCACTCCGATTTCAAACAGGGCTGCAAGCTAGGCTGCGAGACGGGGCGCTGCAATCGCTTGCGTCTTCCTTCAAGCAGGCGTGATCCGATGCGACAGTCGCGGCGTATAGCTTGGTATGACAACACAAAACCACACGACGACTCTTGATGAAGGCTGGATTCTGGATGCTGCGTCCGGCGCCGCGCCGCGCGCTGTCCGGGTGCTTGCGGCCTGCCACGGCGTCATGAACCCCGACGCCGGCGCCGCGCTGGACGTCGCTGACCGCACTTTCGGCGCCTTCATGGAGTCCTCGCCTTGCGCGCCGCTGTCGCCGGGCGCCTACGACGCGGTTCTCACTAGGCTGGCCGACCCGGAAGCGCCCCCTGCCGGCCCGGTGCCCGAGAGCGCCTGGCTTCCCAAGCCTCTGGTGCGCGCTCTGGCGCGTTCGGGCGCACCGAAATGGCGCAGGCGCTTTGGCGGATACAGCGAGATCATCATATCTGATCTGTGTGAGTCTGGCGTACGTGCACGGCTTCTATCGATCCCGAGGGGCAAGGGCGCGCCCGAGCATGACCATGAGGGCGATGAATTGACGCTGGTTCTGTCCGGCTCGTTCACCGACGGGCGCGGGCGCTATGGCCCGGGTGACGCCTGTCTGGCAGAACCCGGCGTGGTGCATCGCCCCCGCGTCGATCTGGACGAGCTATGCGTCTGTTTTGCTGTCGAGCTGGGAGACTGGCGCCTGACCAATCCTGCGCTGTCTGCGCTGGATCGTATTTTTTCACGCAAACACTGAGGTCTGTTTCATGACCACGCTGATCTTCGGAGCCACCGGCGGCGTCGGCTCAGCGCTTGCGCGGCGCCTGTCCAAATCTGGCGAGGACATCTTCCTCTCCGCCCGTGACGAAGACGCGCTGAAATCGATTGCTGACGAGCTCGGCGCCCCTAGCCGGGTCTGCGACGTGTTGGACACCGCCGAAATCGAAGCAACGGTTGAAGCCGCCGCGCAAGAGGGCGCACTGACCGGCCTGGCGTTCTGCGTGGGCTCGATTGATCTGGCGCCGCTGCGGCGGACCGATCGTGGCATGGTGCGCAAAACGTTCGAGCTGAATGCGGTGAGTGCGTCTGAGGTGCTACGCTGCGTCGACCAACACCTTCGCAAAAACAACGGGTCAGCCGTATTGTTCTCCACCGTGGCGGTGGGTCAGGGCTTTGTCAGCCATGCCGCCATCTCCATGGCCAAGGGTGCGGTGGAAGGTCTGACACGGGCCGTGGCGGCCGAATGGGCGCCGAGGGCGCGGATCAATGCAATCGCGCCGAGCATTCTGGATACGGGCATCGCCCAGCCGTTGCTGTCGTCTGACAAGATGCGCGACGGCCTGGCGAAGATGCACGCCATGGAAAGACTGGGCGAGGGGGATGACGCCGCTGCGCTCGCGGCTTTCTTGCTGTCGAAGGAGTCCGGCTGGATCACCGGCCAGGTCTTCCCCGTTGATGGTGGTCGTTCGCGCGTTAGAACCAAAGGATAATCGATGTTTCGTACCTTATTGATCGCCGCCGCGCTCGGTTTCGCCGGCTCGCCCGCCTTGGCGCAGGAAACTGATCCCGATCCCCGGCCGCTACCGCAGGCCGGCGAGGAGATCATCTTTGACGTCTACCGCAAGGGCGACGTGGAGTTCGGCACCCATACGGTCCGGTTTTCCGAAGACGGCGGCGATCTGGTCGCCACCACCACGATCCGACTTCGCGCCGGATTGGGACCGGTCACCGTGTTTCGCTATGAACATGACGGAACGGAGCGCTGGCGCGATGATCAGCTCATCGCCCTGGATGGGCGCACGCTGAAGGATGGAAATACGTTCGAGGTCAGCGCCCGCTCCACTAGCGAGGGCCTGCAGGTGGAGGGCGTCAACCCGGACGGCGATGCGATAAGCCAGCTTCTGAGCGCCGGAATTCTTCCCAGTTCACATTGGCACGGCTATCCGGCTGATATGGCGGAGATGCTGAACACCGAGCACGGTACGGTCATGGAAACCACCGTGGAGTATCTTGGCGAAACCGAGATCGAGGGTGATGGCGGGATGATTACAGTGGGGCGCTACCGGCTCTCCAGCACGCTCACCGTGGAGCTGTTCTATGACCAGAACGGTCGCTGGGCCGGGTGCGAATTCGAGGCGCGCGGCCAGACCGTTCGCTATGTGCGCCGCGCCGACCCTGTCACGGGCTAGCCCATGGCGACTCTCCGGCTGATCCTCGGCGACCAGCTGAGCCGGTCCATAGCGTCTCTGCGCGACCTCGACGCCACGGAGGACACCGTCCTCATGGCCGAGGTCGATGCAGAGGCGACCTATGTAAAGCACCACAAGAAGAAGATCGCCTATCTCTTTTCAGCGATGAGGCATTTCGCCGCTGAGCTTGAGGCGAGACAGATCAGGGTGCGCTACACCAGGATCGACGACGGCGACAATGCCGGCTCGCTGGAGGCCGAGATTTCTCGGGCGCTCGAGGCCGGCGCTTATGACAAGCTGGTGGTGGTGGAGCCCGGCGAGCACCGGCTGAAAAAGACCATGGAGGGCTGGGAGCACCGGCTCGGCGTCAAGACCGAGATCCGGCGCGATGATCGCTTCATCTGCACGCTTGAACGGTTTGACGCCTGGGCGGATGGGCGCAAGCGGCTGACCATGGAGTATTTCTATCGCGAGCTCAGGAAAGAGACCGGCATCCTGATGGACGGTCAGGAACCGGTAGGCGGCCAATGGAATTTCGACCACGATAATCGCCAGCGCCTGCCAAACGATGTCTCCATCCCGCCGCGGCTCCGCGTTGAGCCCGACGCCGTGACGCGCGAGGTGCTCGACACGGTGGCGGACCGGTTCGAAGGCCATTTCGGCGATCTGGATGATTTCTGGTTCGCGGTGACGGCTGACGACGCAGAAGCCCAGCTGGACTGGTTCATCGAAAAGGCCTTGCGTAATTTCGGCGACTATCAGGACGCCATGAGGGAGGGCGAGGCCTTCCTCTTCCACTCAGTGCTTTCGCTCTACATGAACGCCGGGCTACTGGACCCTCTGAAGGTCTGCAAGAAGGCTGAGGCGGCCTACCGTGAGGACGCCGCCCCGCTCAACGCGGTGGAGGGCTTCATCCGCCAGATCCTGGGCTGGCGTGAATATGTGCGCGGGATCTACTGGCGTTTCATGCCGGAATACCGCAAGCGCAATTTTCTCGAGGCCGAACGGGCGCTTCCGGACTTCTATTGGACCGGCGAAACAAAGATGGCGTGCCTGCGCGACGCAGTGCTCACCACAAAGAAGCATGCCTACGCCCACCACATTCAGCGCCTCATGATCACAGGCAATTTCGCCCTGATCGCGGGGCTCGATCCGGATGCGGTCAATGAATGGTACATGGTGGTCTACGCTGATGCCTATGAATGGGTCGAGGCGCCAAACACCCACGGCATGGCGCTGTTCGCTGACGGCGGCTTGATGGCGACAAAACCGTACGCATCGTCAGGGTCTTACATCAACAAGATGAGCGATCACTGCAAGGGCTGTTCCTACGCGGTGAGTAAGAAGAATGGTCCCAAGGCCTGCCCGTTCAACTATCTCTACTGGAATTTCCTGATGGAGAACGAAGAGCGCCTGCGCGGCAATCACCGCCTTGCGATGATCTACAAGACGCTGGAGCGTATGGACGACGATAAGAGAGCCGCCATCCGCGCTGATTCCAAGCGCTTCTTCAACGAACTCGGGATTTAGGAGACGCTCATGCCCCGCCCCGCCAAACCCAAGGACGGATTGTGCTGGATCACCGGCGCCAGTTCCGGCATCGGCGAGGAGCTGACGCGAAAGCTGGTGAAAGAGGGCTGGCGGGTGGCGGTGTCGGCGCGCAGCGAAGACAAGCTGAACGCGCTTGCGGCCGAAGCGCCGGACAAGATCATCGCCGTACCCTTGGACATCACCGACGCGCCGGCCGTGGCCGCCGCCGTTGACCGCATCGAGGCCGAGCACGGGCCCATTGCGCGCGCGGTGCTGAACGCCGGCGTATACATCCCGATCAACGCCGAAGCGCCGCGGTATGAGGATTACGCCAAGACCTTTGCGGTTAATCTCAACGGCACTGCGGCCTGCGTCAGCGCGATTACGCCAAAATTCGTGGAGCGCCGGTCGGGTCAGCTGGTGATCGTATCCTCGGCCACGGCGTTCGGCGGCATGCCCACCGCGTCGGCCTATGGGGCCACCAAGGCGGCGCTGTTGAACATGGCCGAATGCCTCTCAATCGAGCTGCATCGCTTCGGCGTGCATGTTCAGTGCGTGACGCCAGGTTTTGTGGAGACGCCGGCCCAGGACGACAACGAGTTTCCCAAACCCTTCATGGTGAGCGCGCAAAAGGCTGCAGGGCGCATGGCGTCCGGCATGAAGTCAAAGCGCTTTGAAGTCACCTTTCCGCGCCGCTTCACCTGGGTTTTGAAGCTGCTCTACGCCCTGCCGCGCGGCTGGTATCTGCCGCTGGTGCGAAAGCAGACCGGCTGGGACAAGGCGCCCGGCGACAGCTGACACCGAACGAGTAAACGCGGATCCCCGATCGCGCCACGTTAAGGGCGCGTCCGGATTCTCAGGTCATGAGTCTTCAGCTCGGACGTTTCACGGCGAATTGCGCCACATCGATGCGTCCGGTGTGAAATCCGGCCTCGCAATAGGCCAGGTAAAACTCCCACATCCGCTTGAAGCGGTCGTCGAAGCCCATGGGCGCGATCTCGCCCCAGGCGTCCTGGAAGCTGTGGAGCCAGCGATTGAGCGTGCGCGCATAGTCCGCGCCGAAGGCTTCCATGCCCTCATAGGCAAGGCCTGCCTGATCGAATTGAGCGCGAAGCTTTTCAACACTGGGAAGCACGCCGCCAGGGAAGATGTAGCGCTGAATGAAGTCGGTGCGCCTGGCGTAGGTGTCGAACAGATCATCTCGGATGGTGATGATCTGCATCCCCGCCTTGCCGCCGGGTTTGAGCACGTCATGCATCTTGGAGAAGAAGCTGGGCCAGTATTCCTGGCCCACAGCCTCGAACATTTCGATGGAGGCGACCGCGTCATAGGCGCCGGTTTCGTCGCGGTAATCCTGAAGCTTGATATCCACCTTCTCGCCCAGCTGGTTCTGCTGGATTCGCTCGAGGGCGAAATCGCGCTGGCTCGGCGACAGGGTGAGGCAGGTCACCTTCGCGCCGACGACCCCGGCGGCGTATTGGGCGAACCCGCCCCAGCCGCAGCCGATCTCCAGCGCATGGCTGTCGGGTTTCAGGTCGATCATGCGCGCCAGCGCGGCGTATTTTTCCTGCTGGGCGGCTTCAAGACTTTGCGTCTCGTTTTTGAACCGCGCGGAGGAATAGGTCATCGAAGGATCAAGCCAGAGCTCGTAGAAATCATTGCCTAGATCGTAGTGAGCCTCGATATTCTTGCGCGCCTGGGCTTTCGTGTTGGCGTTCAGCTTGTGGAAGATCCAGTTGAAGAAGCGCGTCAGCGGCCCACCGGTTATGATGGAGTGCATCTCGTCCAGATTGGCCGAAAACACGGCGAGCGCCGCCGGCAGGTCCGGCGTCGTCCAGTCGCCGTCCATATAGCTTTCGCCGAAGCCGACATCGCCGCCTGAGAAAACCTTGCGGACAATCTTGTAATTGCTCAGCTCGATGCGCGCCTCGGGCCCGGGTTTCTCACCCTCGAAGACAATGTCGCGGCCGTCGGGAAGGCGCACCGTCAGGCTGCCGACTTTCAGGCGCAGAAGCATGCGAAGGGCAAAGCGCACATTGGTGGGAACATCGCGCAGACGATCGATCAAGGATCCATCGGCGCGCAGGGTTTGTGCATTGGAGAACGAGTCGGCGTTGCTCATGGGTCGGCTCCGTACGGGCGGTCCTGAGGAAATAACGATACCCTAATCGAGCCGGTCGCCAAGCATAGCGGAGCGGTGATCGACAATATGGGCGCGGGTCGCCGCAGCGGGCGGTTGCGGGCGAGGGTGGTATTTCGCCCCTTTTATCCAGAGCTTGAGCGCCTCGAAGTGGATCGCGGCGATGGTCTTCAGTGTCGAAAAGGGCTGGCTTGCGAACAAGCCGGCGAGATTGGCGGTGGTGAGGGCGCGTCGTTTCATGGCCATGGTGGCGAGCAGGTCTGGACCGGCCTCGCGCTGCTTCAGGATAGACAGGCGAAAAATCGGTCCGGGCTCGCGCAGGGTGAATTCATAACGCCCCGCCACATCGAAGAAGGGTGAGACGTGGAAGACTTTTTCGGAGTCCTGCAGCTCGCGGCGCCCGCCTGAGGCCGGCGCCACATAGGCGTGGGAATCTCCGAACGTGTTGTGGACCTGGTAGATCACTCCGGCGAGTCGGCCGTCGGCGCCTTCGGCGAAATAGACCGACAAGGGGTTGAAGACATAGCCGAGGACCCGCGGCGAGCAGAGCAGGCGGATCGGACCGTCGCCCGTTTCCACGCCGGCTTCTTCAAAACGCGCCTGCGCCCACGCTTTCAGGTCGGAGCCGTCGCGCGCGCCGTGATCCTTGCTCTTGAAGCTGAACAGGTTGAACCGCTCAACCGAGAACAGCGGACTGACCCGGTCCGCCTCATCCAGCCGGTCCAGATCGATCAGCAAAGATGCGATGCGATAGGTGAACCGGTGGAAGAAAGGCGCCCGGCGCTCGTGCACCGTGTGACCGGCGTAAAGCCAGGCGGGGGCGTCGGCGGTGATCATTCGGCGGCCGGATTCGCCGCTGCGCTGCGCGCCGCCGCCCGTTCGCCGACGCTGCGTTCGCCCCATTCTCCGCCGGTGACGTCACCCTCGGCGAAGCTCCACGGGATTTCCCCGCCGAGACGAAGCGCTGCACGCAGACCCGCCCGCAGCCCGTCTTCATGGAAGCCATAGCCGAGCCACGCGCCAGCGAACCAGGTGCGCCGAACGCCCTGAATGCGGTTGAAGATGCGCTGCGCCGCCATGCCGGGTGAGGTGAATTGCGGGTGGTCGTACTGAAACCGGCCGAATGTGAGCTCGGGGTCGGGCTGTCGAACCGGATTGAGCGTCACGAAAAGCGGCTTGTCCGAAGGGATATGCTGCAGCCGGTTCATGTCATAGGTGACCGCGGCGTCGGGCGATCCCGCCTCGCGCAGATAGCACCAGGCCGCCTGCGCACGGGTTCGGCGCGGGCAGAGCGAAGGATCGCGGTGCAGCACCGCCTCGTTGGGCGCATAGGGTATCGCGGCGAGCATGTCGCGCTCGTCCGGATCGGCGTCCTGCAGGATTTTTAGCGCCTGATCGGAGTGGCAGGCGAGAATCACCTCGTCAAAATGGTGAGTGTCTCCGGCTGCGTCGGTGATGATGACGCCGTCGCCATGACGGCGCACGCCCGTGGCGCCACCTTCAAACTTCGTACCCGCAGCCTCCAGATCCGCCGTCAACTTGGTAACATAGCTCCGGCTGCCGCCCTTCACGGTGCCCCATTTGGGACGCTTGGCGTGCATGAGCCGGTGATTGTTGAAGAACCGCACGAACGCCTCGGCCGGGTAGGCCTGCATTTCTTCTTCGGTCGATGACCAGATCGCCGCGCCCATGGGCAACAGATAATTGTGCCGGAAGCGTGGTCCGAGCTGCAGCCGATCAAGATACTGGCGAAGCGTGAGGCCCGCGAGGCCGCCTGCGGCCAGATCCGCCTGGGCGCGCGTATTGAAATGCAGGATGTCGCGCAGCATTTTCAGGAAATCCGGCCGGACCAGATTGCCCGGATCAGCAAACAGGCCGCTGAGGCCGTTGGAAGACCATTCAAGCTGGCCGTCCAGTGAGAAGCCGAAACTCATGTCGGTTTCATAGGTCGCGACGTCCAGATGCTCGAAGAGGGCCGTGAGATTGGGATAATTCAGCGTGTTGAACACGATGAATCCGGTGTCCACGTCGATGGTCTCGCCGTCATAGTCGATGCTGACCGTATTGGCGTGCCCGCCAAGCCGGTCTCGTTTTTCAAATATGGTGACATGATGCTTGGCGCGAAGCGCCCAGGCGGCGCCGAGCCCGGCGATCCCGGCGCCGATGACGGCGATGCGGGAGCGCTTGGTAAGAATGGGCTCGGTGGTGCTCATGCGGCGTCCTTGATCTTTTCAAATGCGGCGAGCGCTGCTTTTCGCGCCTCGCCATGGTCGACGATGGGTTCTGGATAGTCCCGACCCAGGACCACCCCGGCTTTTGCAAGCGTGTCACGATCCGCCGTCCACGGAGCGTGGATGAATCGCTTGGGCAATTTAGCAAGCTCTGGAATCCAGGTACGCACGTAATCACCCTGCGGATCGAATTTTTCACCCTGGCTTACAGGGTTGAAGATTCGAAAGTACGGAGCCGCATCGGCGCCCGAGCCGGCGGTCCACTGCCAGCCGGCGGCGTTGCTGGCCAGATCGGCGTCCACCAGCGTATCCCAGAACCAGTCCTCTCCCCGGCGCCAGTGCACCATCAGATCCTTGATCAGGAAGCTGGCCGTGATCATGCGCACCCGGTTGTGCATCCAGCCGATCGCGTAGAGCTGACGCATACCGGCGTCCACGATCGGGTAGCCGGTAAGACCCCGGGTCCAGGCGGCGTAGGCCTCGTCCGAGCCGGTCCATTCAAACTTGTCGAATTTTTCCTGGAAGTTTTTCTCCGGAAAGTGAGGGAAGTGATACAGCAGATTATAGCTGAATTCGCGCCAGCCGATTTCGGAAAGAAAGCTGTCCGCGCCTTTTGTGGCGCCGTTTTCGGCGTTCTTCACTGCATGCCAGACCTGGCGCGGCGAGATCTCGCCATGGTGCAGATGGGCGGACAATCCCGACGTGCCTGTTGTGGAGGGAATGTCGCGGGCCTTGTCATAGTCATCCATGCGCGACTTGATGAACGCGCCGAGCCGCCCCTGAGCTGCGGCTTCCCCCGGTGTCCAGCTATCGCGCAGGCCGCCAGCCCAGTCAGGCTTGCTCGGGAGCAAACCCCAGTCCTCAAGCGTGTCCGAGCGTGGAGGTTCGGCGAACGCCATGGCGTCCGGCCGGCCCGCCGGCGCGTTGGGCGCATGATCAGCTTTCA
Source organism: Apolloniradiicaulis salifontis (assembly GCF_053756655.1). NCBI lineage: Bacteria > Pseudomonadati > Pseudomonadota > Alphaproteobacteria > Maricaulales > Maricaulaceae > Apolloniradiicaulis > Apolloniradiicaulis salifontis. The sequence goes on along the minus strand of NZ_CM132387.1, from coordinate 1,580,879 downwards.
GCGAGCGCCAGAAGGGGGTGAAGACCTTGTAGGGATTGCCCTGCTTGGTCGCAATGTCCCAAGGCTCCACGATCAGCGAGCCGTTGAACGACCGCGCCGTGACGCCTCTGCCCTTCAGCCCGGCCTTGATCGCCTCGTCGCGCTTGATCGACGCCGGCTCATAAAGACGATTCCAGAAAACCGCGCCGGCGCCGGTCTCTTCAACAAGGGCCATGATCTCGCGGCCGGCGTCTCCCCGGCGCAGGACCAAAGCGCCGCCGATGGCGTCCAGATCCTGTGCAAGACTTTTCAGCGAGTGATGCAGCCACCATCTCGACGCGCCGCCCGGCGACCAGTCGCCGGCGGTCTGCTCATCCAGGATGTAGACGCACACACACTTACGGCCGCCGCTGGCCGCGGCGAGCAGGGCGGGGTTGTCGGAGAGCCGCAAATCCTTGCGGAACCAGACCAAGGCGGGGGTATCGTCAGACGTCATGAAACCTTGCAAACGATGCGCTGCCGCGAAGGGTGACGCAAGGAGATGTTTTGTCGTAATACGTTGTCGGTAAACGGGCGGATCACGGCGCGGCGAAACCGTTGCAGCAAATCACCGCCCTTACGCCTAGCGGAGCGCGTTCCATGCAGCCCAATTCCATCGTCAGCGTCCCGCGTCCTGGCGGCGAGCCCTATGAGATCGGCAATGATAAGCCGCTGACCCTGATCGCCGGCCCCTGCCAGATGGAGAGCCGCGAGCACGGGCTTGAAGTGTCCGCCATGCTCAAGGAAATCAGTGAGCGCACCGGCGTCAACATCATCTACAAGACCAGCTTTGACAAAGCCAACCGCACAAGCGCCTCCGGCCAGCGCGGCATGGGGCTTGAGGCGGCGTTGCCGGTGTTCGCCGAGATTCGCGAGACCACGGGGATGCCGGTGCTCACCGACATCCACACCGTCGAGCAGTGCGCCGTGGCCGCCCAGGCTGTGGACGTATTGCAGATCCCGGCCTTCCTGTGCCGCCAGACCGACCTTCTCATCGCAGCAGCCGAAACCGGCAAGGCGATCAATGTGAAGAAGGGCCAGTTCCTGGCGCCGTGGGACATGAAAAACGTCATCGCCAAGCTCACCGGCGCGGGCAATGGGGACGTGTTCGCCTGCGAGCGCGGGGTGAGTTTCGGCTACAATACGCTGGTGGTGGACATGCGCTCGATCCCGATCATGAAGGAGATCGGCTGCCCCGTCGTGCTGGATGCGACCCACTCTGTGCAGCAGCCCGGCGGGCAGGGGACGAGCTCCGGCGGCCAGCGCCAGTACGCCCCGCACCTCGCGCGCGCCGCGGTGTCGCTGGGCATCGCCGCGGTGTTCATGGAAACCCACCCCGATCCGGACAACGCCCCCAGCGACGGCCCCAACATGATCCCACTGAACCGCTTTGAAGAAATTGTGCGCGACCTGCAGGCCTTCGACGCGCTGGCCAAGGCCAGCCCGATCGTCAAGCTTTAAGGTGGCGGGGGCGATGAAGCGCGAGCAGGCCGCCCGGCTTCTGGCCCAGCTGGCGGGCAAGCGCGCCCTGGTGCTGGGCGATCTTCTTCTGGACAGCTTTGTTTATGGCGAGGTGCGGCGAATATCCCGTGAGGCGCCGGCGCCGATCCTGTCCCAGATGCGGCGCACCGACATGCTGGGAGGGGCGGGCAATCTGGCGCGCAATATCGAGAGCCTGGGCGGCGCAGCGGTGCTGATCAGTGCGGTGGGAGACGACGTCGAGGCCGGGCGGGCTTCAGAACTGGCCGCCGAGGCCTGCGGCGACCGCGTCCACCTCGTCGAAGCGCCGGGTCGCCTGACCCCCACCAAGATCCGCTATGTGGCGCAGAACCAGCAGATGTTTTGCGTCGACCGCAATCCGGACGCCCCTGCAAGCCAGGCGCTGGAGGAGTCGCTGATCGCTGCGGTGCGCGCCGAGATCGCCTCCGCCGACGTGCTTATTCTTTCTGATTACGGTCGCGGGGTGATCACGCCGCGCACCGCCCAGGCGGCGATCGCCCTGGCGCGCGACGCCGGCGTTCCGGTGAGCGTGGATCCGCGCGGAACCGACTATGCCCGCTATGACGGCGCCAGTGTGATCAAGCCCAATGCAGAGGAGCTCGCCGCCGTCACGGGGCTCCCCGTGCGCAGCGATGCTGACGCCGTTTCGGCCCTTGGCGCGCTTAAGGAAACGCTGCCCGCCACCGCCACGATTCTGGTGACGCGCGGTGCCGCCGGGATGACATTGCTGGACGCCGACCAAAGCGCTCACCATCACCGCTCCACGCCGCGCGACGTTTATGACGTCTCCGGCGCCGGGGACACCGCGCTTGCGGCTTTGTCGCTGGCCATGGCCGCCGACATGGCGATGACCGACGCCATGGCGCTGGCCGATCTTTGCGCCGGCGTCGCGGTGACGAAGCCGGGCACGGCGGTTGTCACGCCTGACGAAGTGGTGGAGGCCAGCGCCATCGGCGAGGACGCCCCCGATTGGCGAGTTCTCACCCGCATCCGCGCTGCGGCGCTGGCGCAGCAATGGCGCGAGCAGGGCCTGCGGGTTGGGTTCACCAACGGGTGTTTCGACCTGCTTCATCCTGGCCATCTTGCAGTGCTGCGGTTTGCGGCGTCCGCCTGCGATCGCCTGATCGTGGGTTTGAACGCCGACGCGAGCGTACGTCGCCTCAAAGGCCCGACGCGCCCGGTAAACGACCAGGACACACGCGCGGTGATCCTTGCGTCTCTGGAAATGGTCGATCGGGTCGTGGTGTTCGCAGAGGACACGCCCGAAGACCTCATACGCGCGCTGAAGCCCCACGTCATGATCAAGGGTGCTGATTACAAGGCGGACGATCTGCCCGGCGCCGCCTTCATGCGCGAAATCGGCGGCGAGATCCTCTTGTCGCCGCTGATGGAGGGGCGCTCCACCAGCCGCATCATCGAGAAGATGAAAACCTAGCCGTCGATCGGCTTGAATTCTGAGTCGCCAATCTCGACCGGCGCATCCAGCGGCGGTGCGAACCTTGCCTCTTCGGCGCGGATTTCCGCAAGGCTTTGAAGCCGGCGCGCCGCATCCAGACGCAGATCCATGTAGAAGAGGTTGGAGAGCGGCGTGCGCCGGTCTTCGCCCAGTCGGCCCGGACGCTGCAGGGCGCGGGCGCGCGGCTTCTCGATCATCAGCAGCCCGTTCTGGCATTGTGCGCCGGTCTGATTGGCCATGGGCGAAGGCGCGTCGGAAAAGCTCAGGCCCTCGGCCGCCGCCCCGCCCCGGTGCAGGCGGGCGGGCGCAAAATCCTCGCTGGTGTTCCAAAACAGCGGGTTGACGCAGAGCAGGGCACGCTCGCTGACATAAGACAGCCCGCCATCGGCCGTCCACGACATGGACCGGTCGGTGATGTTCTCGATGCGCTCGCGCTCGCCCTGACGCACCGCGCTATAGCTCACCACGCAGCGCACATCACCAGCTTCAGCGCAGGGGGCCAGAACCGCAAGCGGACCCGCGAACAAATCAATCGGAACCGGCGCTTCCAGAAGATAAGCCGCCGCCAGCCGCTTGGTGACGCTTTCATCAACCGCAACTTCGTCGATCAGAACGCCCAGAGCGTGGAGCGCGCCCTGGCCGATCCCGGCGATGAGGATCGGGCGATCCTCTCCGATCTCGGCGAGAAACGCCTGAAACGCCGCGCGCACATCGCCATAGGCCAGAAGCCGCGCCTGGACGCTGTCTTCGCGATTATTCATGAAGGCGTAAAGGCTCGCCTGACGGTAGCGCGGCGCGAACAGGGCGGCGTCTTCGGCCAAAAAGGGCGCGGCCCAGTTGGGCAGCACGAAGCGCTCCACCTCCACCATTTCCTGCGGCCGGTCGAATGCGGCGTTCCAGTGGGAGCCGCCGTCATAGGTGGTGGGGTGGATGAAGAACACCGCCGGCGTTTCGCCGTCTGTATCCAGCATGAAGGTGTCACGCACCGCCCAGGCTGAAGCCTGGCCGTAATCGGGCGCGTCAGGGCGCTGATAGGTCTGGAAGGGAATGCCGGGATCGAGCAAGGTCTGAAAGATCTGGTCGCGCAGGACCACCGCCGAGACCGCGAGAAAGACAGTGAAGCCCACGAGCCCGGCCAGGGTCGCACGCCAGAAAAGGCTTTGGGGCAAAAGACGCTTGCGATCGCTCATGGGCCTAAACTAAGGCGCGGCGGGCGAAGCGGGCAAGCGTGACGGGCGGTTCTGCACGCCTTGATTTCGCCGCAGCTGCGAAGCAGGACAGAGTGTGTATTCTAAAACCATTCCGCTGTTCGACTGGAGCGATTGAAAACCCGTGCTTCGCTGGCTTCGAAACCGTTTTTTCACCGGGGTGGTGGTCGCTGCTCCGATCGGCATCACCGTCTGGCTGATCTACACCTTCGTCAATTTTGTCGACCAGGTGATCAAGCCGCTGATTCCGGCGCGCTATAATCCTGAAAGTTATCTGCCTTTCGCGATTCCCGGCATGGGGCTTCTGATCGCGATCCTGGCTCTGACGCTTCTTGGGGCGCTGGCGGCGAATATTTTCGGCCGGTCGCTGCTGGATATCGGCGAGCGGATCGTGAACTCCGTACCGTTGATTCGAAACATCTATTCGGCGCTCAAGCAGATCGTGGAGACGGTGTTTCAGGGCCAGCAGAACTCCTTCAAGGAGGTGGTGCTGGTGGAGTATCCCATGGCCGGCAGCTACGCGGTCGCGTTCGTGTCCAGCCATGGCCGCGGCGTGATCAAATCGGTCGTGGGAAAGGGCGAAGAAGTCCTGGGCGTGTTCATCCCCACCACGCCGAACCCGACCTCGGGATTCCTGCTCTTCGTGCCGCGCTCCAAGGCCATCGCCCTTGATCTCAGCGTCGAGGAGGCGGCCAAGCTGATCATCTCCTTCGGCATGGTGACGCCGGACCGGCTGCCGGAAGGCGCGATCCCCGCGGCCGAACCGATCAAGGCCGGCGCCGGAACCATGCCCGACGATCCGCCGCCGGAGGCGGACACGAACTCCGGCCATGACAGCGACACCGCGACGCGCGGCTAGGGCTTTGGGTCCCGGCTCGGCGCCCTGTGCGTCCTTCGAGGCTTTTCGCTGACGCGAAAAGACTCCTCAGGATGAGGCGTGTCTGAGCCTGAAATCGCGCTCATCTGCAGGGTATGAGCGCGGAAGGAGCCGCCGCTCACCCGCTGCGCATCAGGCGCACGCCTTCATCGCGCTCGAACAGGTAGAGCAGGACGCGCAAAGCTTCGCCGCGTTCGCCCTCGAACATCGCCTCTTTCTGCACTTCATAGGCCGCCGCCTCGCTGGCGATCTCCAGCAGGTCTGAATGGGCGGCGAGGTCGGCGATGCGGTAATCGGGCAGGCCCGACTGGCGCAGGCCGAGCGGATCGCCGGAGCCGCGCAGGCGCCAGTCTTCCTCAGCGATCTCGAACCCGTCATCGGTGCTGCGCATGATGTCCAGGCGGGCGCGCGCCGTCTCGCCCAGCTTGCCGTGATAGACCAGAAGACACGAGCTCGCCTTGTCGCCGCGGCCCACCCGGCCGCGCAGCTGATGCAGCTGGGCCAGGCCGAACTGCTCGGCGTGCTCGATCACCATGATGGTGGCGTCCGGCGCATCCACGCCCACCTCGATCACGGTGGTGGCCACCAGAAGATCAATCTCGCCAGCGCGAAAGCTCTCCGCCACGCGCTGCTTCTCCCGCGCCGGCATGCGGCCATGGACCAGACCGACGCGTACTTTCAGCATTTCAGACAGCATGTGATGGCGCGCTTCGGCGGCGGCGAGATCCGAGATGTCGCTCTCCTCCACCAGCGGGCAGACCCAGTAGGCGCGCTCACCCTTCGCAATCGCCCGCCCCAGCCCCTCGATCACATCGGAGAGGCGCTCCGCGTTCACCACCCGCGTCGTCGGAGGGATTCGCCCGGCGGGCTTTTCATCCAGGCGAGAGACATCCAGATCGCCGAAGGCGGCCAGGGTGAGCGTGCGCGGGATCGGCGTCGCGCTCATGGCCAGTACGTCGGGCGCCTGACCCTTCAAGGTGAGCTTTCGCCGGTCGGACACGCCGAAGCGGTGCTGCTCGTCGATCACCACCAGGCCCAGATCATGAAAGCTCACGCTCTCCTGAAACAGGGCGTGGGTGCCGCACACGACGCTCGCCGCGCCTGAGGCGATGGCGTCGGTGAGCTCCGCCCGCGCGCGCCCCTTGTCGCGGCCGGTGAGGGCGATGACGGAGATTCCCGCCGGCTCCAGCAGGGCTTTGAGCACGCCGGCGTGCTGGCGTGCGACGATTTCGGTGGGCGCCATCAGGGCGGTCTGCACCCCGGCTTCGGCGGCGTGGGCGGCGGCCAGCGCCGCCACGAAGGTCTTGCCCGAACCCACATCGCCATGGATCAGGCGCATCATCCGCTCGCCGCGCTCCATATCCGTCTTCGTCTCGGCGAAGGCGCGCACTTGCGCGCCGGTGGGCGTGAACGGCGCGTGCTTCAGCACGGCGTCCACATACGATCCGTCACCGGTGAGCGCGCGGCCCTTGCGGGCGCGGCGCTCGGCGCGGGCGATCTTCAGGGCGAGCTGGTGGGCGAACAACTCGTCATAAGCCAGGCGCCGGCGCGCCAGCGCAGCCGGCTCCAGCTCCTGGCCCGATTGGGGTGCGTGCATCGCCTCCAGAGAGGCGCGCCAGCCAGCCCAGCCTTCACGCGCCTGCAGGGCCGGATCGATCCATTCGGGCAGGTCGGGCAGGGCGGACAGCGCCCCCTTCACCGCCTTGCGCATCACCCCCGCCGACAAGCCTGCGGTGAGCGGATAGACCGGCTGTAAGAGATCCGCGTCCTCGATCTCGCCAGGCGCGGCGATGAGGTCTGGATGCACGATCTGGATTTCAGACGCGAAGCGTTCCGCCTTGCCCGACACCACCCGGCGCGTCCCCTCGGGCAACATGCGGCGCAAATAATCGGCCTTGGCGTTGAAAAAGGTGAGATGGAGAAAGCCGGTCTCGTCCCTCATGCGCACCTTGTAGGGCTGCTTCATCGTCGGCCGGGGAATGTGCGTCTCCACCTCGGCCTCCAGCGTCACCAGCCCGCCCAGCTCCCCCGCCTCATAAATGGACAGCCGCCGCGTGCGGTCCACCAGCCCCGTGGGCGCCGTCATCGCCAGATCCTTCACCCGCGCCCCCCGCGCCACCTTCTCGATCAGCACGGCCAGGCGCGGCCCCACACCCTTGATGATGGTGAGGTCGGCGAAGAGGGGGAAGAGGATTTGCGGGCGCATGGGGTGGAGTTAAGCCGCGGCGGGGGGCGAGGGGAAGGGGTGCCTGTTCCAAGCTGTATAATTCCTGTATAAAAACTCTCCATGACCTTTGTCTTCGATCCGGCTAAGAGCGTTACGAACCGGGCGAAGCACGGGATAGATTTTGTACAGGCTCAACGTCTCAGGGATGACGACTACCTGCTCGAAGCCGCCGCCCGTACGACCGACGAGCCGCGTTTCGTCATCATCGCCAAGCTTGACGGCAAGCATTGGTGCGCTGTCTGGGCGCCTATTGGGGAATCCGTACGGATAATTTCGGTGCGTCGCGCCCGCAAAGAGGAGATCGCTGCTTATGAAGGCTGAAGACTTCGACGCCGCGTTCAACGCCGGCGAGGATTTGTCCAGTCAGATCGACTGGTCCACCGCCACCCGTCCCAATCAGGCGCCGCGGCGGGTCAATGTCGATTTCCCCGCCTGGGTGGTGGAACGGCTGGACCGGCAGGCGCGCCATCTGGGCGTCACACGGCAGTCCCTGATCAAGCTGTGGATCGCCGAGCGGCTGGAATAGTCCGCTTCGCCGGCCTTCCCGCGAAGGCGCGAACCCAGCGATGTAAGAGTGGCTGCGAGGCCGGACTGGGTCCCCGCGTTCGCGGGGATGACGCATGGGGTTTCATCTGGAGCTCATGGGGTCTGCTGGACCGTTCGCTGCTTTAAATCGATCCACCGGATCGATTGATCGGCTTTGCCGACCGCCGCTCCTCCTGGGCCTGCCGGCCCGTTCGCTGGCTTCAATCGATCCACCGGATCGATTGATCGGCTTTGCCGACCGCCGCTCACCCCTTCACCCACCGGCGCCTGCGCGCTATATGCGCGCTCATGAGTGATGATCCCTTTACCGATCCGAACACGCCGGTTGATCCCGTCGACCGCAAGAAACGCCTGACCTTTCGCGCCTGGCGGCGCGGGTTCAAAGAGGCGGACCTGATCATGGGCCGGTTTGCAGAAAGCGAGCTGGGCGATCTGGCGCCGGCGGAGATTGATGAATTCGAGCGGCTGCTGGACGCGCCGGACACCGAAGTCTACGCGTGGATCTGCGGTGCGCAGGAGACGCCGGACAATTACAAGGGCCCGGTTCTGGACCGCCTGAAGGCGTTCCGATTCGATCAGGCGGCGCCGGCGGGCGACGGGCCGGGACCGGCTTAGGGGCGACACGCCGAACAAGGGATGTCCTCCCCCTTTATGGGGGAGGTGTCCGCGTAGCGGACGGAGGGGGTGAGCGGCAGTCGGTGCAGAGACGCCAACGCCGGTGCACCCCACCCGACCCGAGGCTCCGCGTTGGCCCACCCTCCCCATCAAGGGGAGGGACAAGCGGGCGAGGCTTTTGAAGGAAATCACCCCGCCGCCTTTCAAGGCGTGCGGGCGCATGTGCGTTTGGAGACGAGCTTTGGACGATCTGGAGCGCCTGGCGCGCAGCACCGACACACTGACTGTCTGCGGCGCGCCGGAGGGGTATGATTCGCTGATCTTCGCCGATCTGGCGCGGGCGCGTGGCGGAGTGTCTGTCTTCATCGCGTCCGACGAGGCGCGGGCGAGCGCGTTTGACGCGGCGCTGGAATTCTTCGCGCCGGGGATCGACCGGATGCGCCTGCCGGCCTGGGATTGTCAGCCCTATGACCGGATCAGCCCGAGCCCGCGCACCGCGGCGCGCCGGGCCGGGGCGCTGCACCGCCTGGCGGCCTATTCCGGCGCCGCGCCGCTCATTGTTGTCACCACCGTGAACGCCGTGCTGCAGCGCTGTGCGCCGAAATCGGCCATGGCGGCCGGCGGGATCAGCGCGAAGCCTGGCGGCGTTCTGGATGTGGAGGCGCTGAAAAAATATCTCTCCCAGAACGGCTATACCCGCGCCGCCACCGTGACGGAGCGCGGCGACTACGCGATCCGGGGCGGGGTGGTGGACGTGTTTCCCGCCGATGCGGCCGAGCCCGTGCGCCTCGATTTCTTCGGCGACACGCTGGAGACGGTGCGAAGCTTTGATCCAGAAACCCAGCGCACCACCCATCAGCTGAAGACCGTGCAGTTCACGCCCGTGAGCGAGATCGTGCTGGACGAGGCGTCGATCTCGCGCTTTCGCTCCGGCTTCATCAAGCGGTTCGGCGCGGCCGGGTCGGGCGATCCCATCTATGACAGCGTCAGCGCCGGCGCGCGGCCGGGCGGCGCGGAACACTGGCTCGCCTTGTTCCACGAGCATCTGGACACGGTGTTTGATTATGCCGGCGAGGGGGCGCTGATCGCGCTCGATCCGCTGGTGCGCGATGCGCGCGAGGAACGCCTGGCGCAGATCCGCGACTATTACCAGGCGCGCAAGGAGGCGGGTCAATCCGGCGCCGGGGCCATGGGCGCGCCGGTCTACCGCGCCATCGAACCTGAAGCGCTCTACCTCACCGAAGAGCAATGGGACGCCGCCATCGCGGCGCGGCCCTCGCGCCGCTTCACCGCGTTTCAGGAAGCCGGCGACACCGCCGTGGACATGGGCGGCAAGCAGGGCCGCACTTTCGCCGCCGAGCGTCAGGCTGACCAGAACGTGTTCGACGTGGCGGCCAAGCACGCCTCGGCCTTGCGCAAATCGGGCAAGCGGGTGCTGATCGCCAGCTGGAGCGAGGGCGCGTCCGACCGCATGGCCGGGGTGTTGTCCGAGCACGGCCTGGCGCCGATCCTGGCCGCGCAGAGCTTTGAAGAGGCGGGCAAGCTTCAGACGAACGCCATTGCGCGCGTGGTGCTGCCGCTGGAGCGCGGGTTCGAGACTGAAAGCCTGGCGATCATTTCCGAGCAGGACGTGCTGGGCGACCGGCTGGCGCGGCCGCGAAAGCGGCGCAAGGCGTCCGACGTCATCGCCGAGGCGGGGTCTCTGTCCACCGGTGATCTTGTGGTGCACGCCGATCACGGGCTCGGCCGGTATCTGGGGCTGAAGACGCTCACCGTGGGCGAGGCGCCCCATGATTGCCTGGAACTGGAATATTCCGGCCAGTCAAAGCTTTACCTGCCGGTGGAGAATATCGAGCTTCTCTCGCGCTACGGCCAGGACAGCGAAACCGCACAGCTGGACAAGCTGGGCGGCGCGGCGTGGCAGGCCAGGAAGGCCAAGGCGAAGAAGCGCCTGCGCGACATGGCCGATCAGCTCATCAAGATCGCCGCCCAGCGAAACGCTCGTGACGCCGAGGTGATCGAGCCGCCGTCAGGGCTTTACGACGAGTTCGCCGCCCGCTTCCCCTACGCCGAGACCGATGATCAGCTGAACGCCATCGACGACGTGTTCTCCGATCTGGCGCGCGGGCGGCCCATGGACCGGCTGATCTGCGGCGATGTGGGCTTCGGCAAGACCGAAGTGGCGCTGCGGGCCGCCTTCGTCACCGCCATGACCGGCCGGCAGGTGGCGATCATCGCGCCGACCACCCTGCTGGCGCGCCAGCATTTCAATACGTTCTGCGAGCGCTTTAAAGGCTGGCCGGTGAAGGTGCGCCAGCTGTCGCGCCTGGTGAACGCCAAGGACGCCGCCCAGACCCGCAAGGACCTGGAGAGCGGCGATTGCGACATCGTGGTGGGCACCCACGCGCTCCTGGCCAAGAGCGTGAAATTCAACCGCGTCGGCCTTTTGATCATCGACGAGGAGCAGCATTTCGGGGTGAAGCACAAGGAGCGCCTGAAAGAGCTTCGCACCGACGTGCACGTGCTGACGCTCACCGCGACGCCGATCCCGCGCACGCTGCAGCTCGCCATGAGCGGCATTCGCGACCTCTCCCTCATCGCGACGCCGCCCGTGGATCGCCTTGCGGTGCGCACCTACGTGACGCCGTTTGACGCGGTGACCGTGCGCGAGGCGCTGCTGCGCGAGAAATACCGTGGCGGGCAGAGCTTCTTTGTGGTGCCGCGCATCGCCGATCTGGACGAGGCGGCGAAATTCCTGCGCGAACAGGTTCCCGAAGTCAGCTTCGTGATCGCCAACGGCCAGATGGCCCCCACCGCCCTGGAAGACATCATGACGGCGTTTTATGAGGGGCGTTACGACGTATTGTTGTCCACCACGATCGTGGAGTCCGGCATCGATATTCCCACCGCCAACACGCTGGTGATCCACCGCGCCGACCGGTTCGGCCTGGCCCAGCTCTACCAGCTGCGCGGCCGGGTGGGGCGTTCGAAAGCGCGCGCCTACGCCTATTTCACCACGCCGGCGAACCAGAAGATCACCGAGGGCGCTGACAAGAGGCTGAAGGTGCTGCAAAGCCTGGACAGCCTGGGCGCCGGTTTCACGCTGGCCAGCCACGATCTGGACCTGCGCGGCGGCGGCAATCTCCTGGGCGAGGAGCAGTCGGGTCATATCAAGGATGTGGGCGTAGAGCTTTACCAGTCCATGCTGGAGGAGGCGGTCGCGAGCCTGCAGGGCGACACCAGCCACGAGGCGCAGGACTGGTCGCCCGCGATCAATATCGGCGCGGCCGTTCTGATCCCTGAGTATTACGTGCCCGATCTCGATGTGCGCATGGCGCTTTATCGCCGGCTCTCGGGGCTGGACACCAAGCAGGAGCGCGAGGCGTTCGCGGCCGAGCTGATCGACCGTTTCGGAAAGCTGCCGGACGAGGTGGAGAGCCTGATGCAGGTGGTCGCGATCAAGTCGCTTTGCAAGCACGCCGGGATCACCAAGCTGGACGCCGGGGCCAAGGGCGCGGTGGCCACCTTCCGCAACCACGCCTTCGAAGACCCGGTCGAGCTGGTCAAGCTGATGAGCCGCCGGCCGGAGGACTACAAGATCCGCCCCGACAACACGCTCGTGCTCAAAGGTGAGTTTCCCGACGTGGAAGGCCGCCTGAAAGGCGTTCAGAGATTGCTGGCGCCCGTGGCGGACGCGGCCCGGCGGGCGCGGGAAGCCGCGTAGGGTTGACGAATCTAGCCGACGGCGGCGACGGCGCGCGGCCCGGCGGAGGCCAAGGCGGCGCTGATCGCCTCGCCGGCGCTCCAGCTGGATTCCGGTTCGATGACGCGGGTCGCAAGGCTCAGGCGGAAGGGCCGGTGGGGATCCACCCCTTCATAGGCGGTGCATTCGGCGATCGCGGAGACCCGCGCGGCGACCATGCGCGCCTCGTCGGCGCGGGTGCTGGGCAGCGCCAGATAAAACGCGTCGGCGCGCGTGCGCACGGCGAGGTCTTCGGCGCGCACGCAATGGCGCAGCATGCCGGCGAATTGGACAAGGGCGGCTCGCGCCTGGCTGGTCCCGGCGTCACGCGGCGCGCTCAGGCTCAGCCCCACGATGGACATCGCATGGCCGCGGGCGCGTGATTCCGTCAGCAGCGAGGCGAGGTGACGCTCGCCGAACGGCGCGGCGAAAAGATCGGAGTCCGCATCAAGAAGCGCCGGATTGCGGCAGGATTCCAGCATCGCCTTGGCGCTGCGCCGGCGCCGGCGCTCACTGGTGAGCGCGGTGACGCGTTCGCGCATTTCCTGCGACCCGGCCTCGGCGTTCAACAGATCGCTGGCGCCGCGCGCAAACGCCTCGTCGGCGTGGGCGTAGGAGTCTCCGCGCGTCAGCAGCACCGCCGGCGTATGATAGAGCCGCGTGTTGCGCCGCATGGCCGAACAGACCGTATGAGCGAGATCGGGATCGGGCTCGGTGTTCAACACCACCGCGTCAAAGGTGCGCTCGTGAAGATAATCAAACGCATTGAACGTGGAGAAGGCGGCGATCACGTCTGCGTCCACGCTCGCCATGGCGTGCTGCAGTCGCATGAAGGCGGGGCAGGGCGCGCCGACGAACAAAACGCTGGCGCGTTCATTGCGCGCAGCCGGGCTTGCGGCCGGCGCGCCGGCCATGGCGGCGTCGCGTGCGCGCACGGCTGCGGTGTCTTCAAGCACGCCCAGCCGGATCGACGAGCGCAGGCGCGCAGCGATCTGGATGGTGTGGGCGGGCGATCTCAGGTGAATATCGGCGCCGTCCGGCGCGGTTTCGCCCACGGCCATAAGAAGAGCGCCGCCGGCGCTGTTGAGACTGACGGGCGTATAGGCGACGACGGCGTCCACAGGGCCGCGCGCACGTATCTGGACCAGCCTATCGGGCGTACATCCCATAGCGTTGAAGCCGAGGGTTTCCAGCTCGGCGGCCGTCGCCTCGGCCTCGGCCGGCGCCGCGTCCACGACGATGATCGAAAAGGACCGCCCCATGCTTCCCCCGCGGATGGAACCGCGCGCATTGTGTCGTTCAAACTTCAGTGCCACAACAAATTTCCCGGATTCATCGCCACATGGACGTCGAAATGACTTCAGCCATCCAAACACAAGGGCCTTTGCGCGGCGTTAAAGTGGTGGAATTTGTCGGACTTGGGCCTGCACCTTTCTGCGCCATGCTGCTTTCAGAGCTCGGCGCTGAAGTGATCCGCATCGACCGTCCGGGCGCGTTCGGCGGCGGCGCGCAGGAGGTGCTGGCGCGCGGACGCCGCTCGGCTGGCTTTAATCTGAAGAAAGACGGCGCGGTCGAGGCCTGCCTGAAACTCCTCAAATCGGCCGATATCTTGCTGGAAGGCTATCGCCCAGGCGTCATGGAGCGGCTGGGCCTGGGTCCGGACGTGGTTCACGCGGCCAATCCGAAGCTGGTTTACGGGCGCATGACCGGATGGGGCCAGGAGGGTCCGCTGGCCCACGCCGCCGGTCATGACCTCAATTACATCGCGCTTACCGGCGCGCTCGAGGCCATCGGCCCGAAGGGAAAGCCGGTCCCGCCGCTCAATCTGGTGGGCGATTTCGGCGGCGGCTCGCTCTATCTCGCCGTAGGGGTGCTGGCGGCCATGCACCACGCCAGAGCCACCGGCGAAGGCCAGGTGGTGGACGCGGCAATCGTCGACGGCGCGACCCATCTCATGGGCGCGATCCATCAACTTGCCGCCATGTCACTGTGGGATCAGCCGCGCGGGGAGAATATCCTCGACGGCGGAGCGCCGTTTTACGACTGCTACGAATGCGCAGACGGAAAATTTGTTTCCATTGCGCCGCTGGAGCCGGAGTTTTTCGCCGTTCTGGTCGAAAAGCTGGGCCTGTCCGGCCATGAGGGCATGAAGAGCCAGTTTGACCGCAACACCTGGCCGGCCATGCGCCAGGCCTTTGAGGACATGTTCAAAAGCCAGCCCCGCGATCACTGGACTCGGCTTCTCGACGGCAGCGACGCATGCTTCGCGCCCGTTCTCACCACAGCTGAAGCCGCGGCCCACCCGCACATGACCGCCCGGAACAGCTTTACCGGCCTTGACGGGGCGGTGCAGTCCGCGCCCGCGCCGAGATTTTCCAGAACGCCGGGTGCGCTGCAGGGCGCGGGCTCGAAGCCCGGCGCGGATACGTTGGCCATTCTCGCCGACTGGGGCTTCAGCGAGGCGGAGATTGAGGCGTTGAAAATCTCGGAGGCGATCACGGCCTGAGGGCGCCGCGCTTGGAGTGCGGCCTGCGAAAGCGTATGTCACCAGCATGGGCAGCGATGCGAAATCCATAACGCCGGTGCGCCTGGTCAACTGGGCGCGCAAATACATCGTGCCGGTCACGCGCTGGCCGGTGGTGGTGATCGTCGTGCGCGCCGTGGACCGCATGCTGGCGCGCGAGGTGATGCTGTTCGCCGGCGGGGCGAGCTATTTTGGACTGCTCGCTCTGTTCCCCGCCGTTTTGCTGGGCATCTCCATCTACGGCCTGCTGTTCACCCCCGAAGACGCCCTGAATCAGATCTCGCGGCTGCAGCTGACCGGGGTCCTGCCGCCAAGCGCGGCGGGGTTTTTAAACACCCAGCTGTCCAATCTCGCCGGCTCCTCCATCGCCTCACTGACCGTGCAGGGCGTGATCGCCGCGCTGATTGCGCTGTTCGCGTCGGCGCGCGGCGCCAAGGCGGTGATCGCAGGGCTGAACCAGATTGCGCGCCGCGGCGATCTTCGAAACATCCTGCATTTCAATCTTATCGCAATGGGGGCGGTTCTGGCCGGCGGGGTGCTGCTGGCGACCGCGAACCTCGTGATTCTCACCGTGCCGAACCTGGTGCGGCCTTTCCTGCGCGGGCTGGGTAGCGAGCTCGCCGATGCGGCCGCCGGTGTTTTCAACGAATGGACCATCGCCACAGCCACCATGGCGACCGCGCTCGTGCTGCTCTATCGCTTCGTCATGCAGCGCGCCGGCGAGACCAGCTGGCGGGCAAGCCTGATCGGCGCCGCGACCGCGTGCGGGGTCTGGCTTCTGGCCTCCAAGGGCTTCACCCTTTACGTGTCCACCATCGTGAATCCCACCCTCTACGGACCGCTGGGCGCGTTGATCGTGTTCCTGCTCTGGGTGTACTGGACCAGCTATGCAGTGTTCTTCGGCGGCTCCGTCGCGGTGGAGGTGGACCGCATGCGCGCCGAACGCGCCGAGGCCAGAGAGGCCAGAGACGCAGAAGCGGCGGACGCTGGCGAAGACGAAGAGAAAAAACCCCGCGATGCGGCTTGAGTCCCTCTGGTCAGCGCGCGGGAATTGGCTATAACACCGCTCGGCTTTTAAACGGGCGTTGAATTTGTACACCAAAGGGAGACGCAGCCTTGGCTGAGAAGATCTTTAAGGACGCGAAATCGGCTCTCGAAGGCCTGACCTTCGACGGCATGACCGTCATGGCCGGCGGGTTCGGCCTGTGCGGCATCCCGGAAAACCTGATCCTGGCGCTGCGCGACTCCGGCGCGAAGGACCTCACCGTCATCTCCAACAATGCCGGCGTCGACGACTTCGGTCTCGGGCTTTTGCTCCACACCCGCCAGATCAAGAAGATGATCTCGTCCTATGTGGGCGAGAACAAGACCTTCGAGAAACAGTATCTCTCCGGCGAGCTGGAGCTGGAATTCAATCCGCAAGGGACGCTGGCCGAACGCTGCCGCGCCGGCGGGGCGGGCATCCCCGGCTTCTACACCAAGACCGGCGTCGGCACGCTGGTGGCCGAAGGCAAGGAACACAAGGAGTTTGGCGGCGAGACCTACATCATGGAGACGGGGCTTGTGGCCGACCTCTCTATCGTGAAGGCGTGGAAAGCCGACAAGGCGGGCAATCTGGTGTTCCGCAAGACCGCCCGCAACTTCAACCCGATGATGGCGACCGCCGGCAAGGTCACCGTCGCCGAGGTGGAGGAGATCGTCGAAATCGGCGAGCTGGACGCCGACCACATCCACACCCCCGGCATTTTCGTGCAGCGCCTGATCAAGGGCGATCACGAGAAACGCATAGAACAACGCACAGTCAGAGGTTAGTGTGGTCGCGCCGGGACTCGCCCGGAGAGAAATTGAAGGAGTCTCGCGATGACGACTTTCACCGTCCTGCTGTCAGGTCTTCTGCTTGGCGCTGCGCAGCCAGCTGAAGAGCCCGGTCTTACCACCTATCTTGACGCCAACCCCGCAGAATACGCCCAACGCGCACACTGTGTTGATCCGCTTCGGGCGCATGACCATCGCCGTTTCGAGGAGCCGGTTTTCGAAGACAGGTTCGTCTGGGCCGATTACAGCCGCACGCAAAGTCTTCTGGTGGTCTATCGGCGCAGCTGCGGCGCTCTGATGAATTCCACGCCGGTTCCGCGGTGCGAGAATGATAGGGTCAACACCAGAGGATACAGCTGCTCTGCGCAAGCGCTCTATCTGGTGCCGGACGAAGCCGCTGGCCGCGCCCTGGCGCTCACCCTTCTGGTGGAGGAAGCGCGCGGAGACGGGGTCGACTTGCCAGCCTCCAACCTCGAAGCCGCCTCCGCCCTGATCAACCGCGTGCAAGCCACGCACTGACCCCCACACAGGAGACCCCATGGCCTGGACCCGCGACCAACTCGCCGAGCGCGCCGCCAAGGAGCTGCAGGACGGCTTCTACGTCAATCTCGGCATCGGCATTCCCACGCTTGTGGCCAACTACATTCCCGACGGGATGGACGTGACCCTGCAGTCGGAGAACGGCATGCTCGGCATGGGCCCGTTTCCGCGCGAGAACGAGGTCGACGCCGACCTGATCAATGCCGGCAAGCAGACCATCACCGAGCTGCCTCAGACCAGCTTCTTCAGCTCCGCCGACAGCTTCGCCATGATCCGCGGCGGCCATATCAACCTGTCCATCCTGGGGGCCATGGAGGTGTCGGAAAAAGGCGACATCGCCAACTGGATGATCCCCGGCAAGATGGTCAAGGGCATGGGCGGCGCCATGGACCTGGTCGCCGGCGTTCAGCGCGTGGTGGTGATCATGGACCACACCAACAAGGCCGGTGAGACCAAGCTGCTGCACGAATGCTCCCTGCCGCTCACCGGCACGGGCTGCGTCGATCGGATTATCACCACGCTGGGCGTGTTCGACGTCACCGAGGATGGGCTGGAGCTCATCGAGCTGGCGCCCGACGTGACCGTGGACGAAATCACGCAGAAGACCGAAGCGAAGTTCAAGGTGGCGGCGGGCGTCGCGGCTTAGGAAAGGCGCGCCCGTCCGTAGAACCGCGGGGCGGCGAAGTCGAACCAGACGAGCTTTCCGGCGCCCTGAACGGCTTTGTCGGCCAGCGCCGCGCATGTGGCGGGACTTAGAAGGGCCGCGGGAGCGGCGAGGGCGCCGCAGGCGAGCATCTGGGCGGCGCCCACCATCATCCACCCGGCGACGGCCAGCGGTCTGCCTTCATGGGCCGCCGTCTGGCTCGGGCCCTGACCGAAGGCGAGGGCGCGGCGCGCGAGGTGAACAAGCTTCAGCCGGTCGTCCTCCACATGTTCGATGACGCCGGCCGCACCGGCCCAGGCGAACACCGCGCCGGTGCGGGCCATGTGGGCGAACAAGAGATCATCTTCGCCGCCGGTTTCGTTGGCGCGCGGATCGAACACCGGGTCGGGCAGGTTGGCCGCTGCGCGGTCGATGAGTGAGTTACCGCAGCCCCAGGGCTTTTTAGTGACGCCCTCAGCGAGATCCGGCTCGCGCGCATAGAGCCTTCGGATCCAGGCGGCGGCGAAGGCCGAAGCGTGGCCTGGATCCGCTTCAGGGCGCACGGGGCCGAACACCACATGGGCGCCGGTGGTCTCGCGCACGGCCTCCAGCGCTGAGAGCCAGCGGCTCGGCGCGCTTTCATCATCATCAAGCTGGGCGATGCGAGAGCCGGACGCCGCCGCGAAACCTTCGTTACGGGCGTTCGCGACGCCGGGTTCGCGGGCATGAACATAGACCAGCGGGCACGGCGCACCTGCGCGCAGCGAGTCCACAACAGGCCTGGCGCTTCCGCCTGGATCATTGTCGGCGATCACGATCTCGTCCGGCGTGCGGTCTTGGGCGAATACGCTTTTCATCGCCCGGGCGAGGCTGTCTGGGCGGCGAAATGTCGGGATAAGGACGGTGAGGGTCATGCTTCGAGGCTCATCGAGCTCGCGTCGATCCGGTCCAGAGCGCCGCGCATAGTGAGGACGTCAAAGCCGGCGCGGTCCACCACGTCGCAAATTTTCTCCAGAAAGTGCGGCGTGCAGCCCCAGGTCCCGGGGGTTTCGCGCACATCGTGGCCGTAAAAGATCAGCCAGCCCGGTTTCAGCGCCGCATTCTCGATCCAGTCGAGGGCGCGCTCCAGCCCGGCCTCGCCGCCGTCCAGCGGCACGGCCTTCAACAGGCCGCGATCCGTTCCGGTCCGGTTCACGCCGGGGCGCACGCCGCGAAGCGCGCGGTAGCGTTTGAGAAGCATCGACTTGGCGGCCGGTGCGGCTTCCCCGTAAGGAAAGGCGAAACTGTCCAGCTCAGCCTCATGGCCGGCCATCTGCAGGAAGGCGCGGTTGCGCGCGCAATCGGCCTCGGTCGCCTGCGCCCCGAGGGCCGAGCTGTCACCATGGGCGTAGGTGTGGCAAGCGATTTCGTGGCCGCCTGCATCCAGCCGAACCAGATCGCCGATATCATACATACGGCCCAGATGCGTTTCCCCGCCGGCGAACCCGCCGGACGCAAAATAGGTGCCCCGCCAGCCGCGCCGTTCCAGGATCGCCGCGGCGGTGGTGGCGGCCGATCTTGGAAAGTCGTCGAAGGTGAAGCTGACGATCGTGCGGTCCAGCGCGATCGTCATGGGGCTGACGGCGAGGGCGCGCGCCGCGATGCGGCGCAGCTTGCCGGTCAGCCCCCCGGCGGGCGTATAGGCGGTTTCAGTCATGGCAAAGCCTCCGCGCCGATGGCGGCGCGATAGAGTTTCAGGCCCAGCACCCGCGCCTTGATTGGCAGCGGCGCCAGAGCGGCGATGCGGCCTGCGATGCGCGCAGGGCTGGTGAGGCCGCGCCGCTTCAAGGTGAGCGCGAGCCGGGCGCCCTTGCGCGCGGCGTATTCTGGATGGCGCTCCATGAGCCGGGCGAAATTGGCCCCGGAGCGGGAGAATTTCTCGATCAGACGGTCCGGCGTCTCCAGCCCGCCATGCATGGCCGGGTTGTCGATATGGCCGAGGGTGAAGTGTCTGGCGAAGCTCAGCGCCCAGTCCACATCTTCCCAGCCCCAGCCTGAATATTCCTCATCGAACGGCGCCTTGGCGAAGGCGGCGGCCGAGACGGCGAGATTTGACGAGCACACGGCGAACGCGCCTTCTCGCGCCCGCTCCGCGCTCGTTCGCACATCGCTGGCGTGCGCGAGCGCCGCATGAAGCCGGTGGATGCGCGCCGGAGCGGCGACAGGGGCATAGCCGCCGAACAGGGCTTGGGCGCTGGTCGCGCGTATTGCGTCCAGCCAGGCGTCGAGAAAGCCCGGAGCGGTGCTCATATCGGCGTCGAGAAACAGCAACCAGTCGCCCTGCGCCCGGCTCGCCAGCCGGTTGCGCGCCGCGGAACGGCCAAGATTGGCCTTTGCCGTGAGAAGGCGCGCCGGCCGCGCGCACGCATCCACCGCATCGCCCATGGCGGCGTTCAGCGCGGCGTCCGGCGCGCCGTCGTCGAATAGGAGGATCTCGATCCCTTCCGGCGCATCGGCCGCCAGCGCCTGCAGCAACGTAGCCGGATCGTCGCGATAGGTGGGAATCAGCACCGAGAGGCGATAGCGGCCCGGCCCGGCCTTCGCGGCGGCGTTGGCGCGCTCGTGGATCAGCGGTGTCATGGGCGCACCTCGATAAGAGGATTGCGCAAAAGCCCGGCGGCCAGGGTGCGGCATCCCGCAACATCGAGGGTGAGGGCGGCTGCAGCATAGGCGGCGGCGCCCGCCGCGATTTTCGCGGCCAGTGTCAAAAGCGCGGCTTCGAACGCCGGGACGGCGAGCACCGCAGCGGCCATGGCGCCCGTCGCTGCTGCGGCGGCGCTCCAGTCGCGCCACGGGATCGGCAGAGCGAAAATGCTGCGGCCATGGACCGCGCAGATCAGGAGCGCCGCGCCATATGAGATCACGGTCGCCAGCGCCGCGCCGGTGATCCCGAAGCGCGGCGTCAGGATGAGGTTCAGCACCAGATTGAGAAGAGCCGCGCCGGCCATAATCGCCGCCATGATCTGGGGCTTGCGTCCGAGAATATAGGCTTCGTGGAAGTAGAAGGTCATAACCCCGTTCATTAGGCCCGACACGGCGATGAACGGCATCACCGATGCGGCGGGGCCTGCTAGATCCGCGTCGATCAAAAGCCGGCATGCGGGCCCGGCGATCAACGCCAGCCCGATGGCGGCGGGAAAGCCGATCAGGCCTATGAGCCCGGCGGTGCGACGCGCGACAGCCTGGGCGGCTGCGCTGCCCTCGCGCTCCAGCGCTCTGATCAGCAGAGGGCCGGTGGTCGTGCCCAGCCACAAGAATACGATGGAGAGCGTGCGGTCTGACAGCGCATAGCCCGCCGCATAGGCGCCGGTCGCCGCCTCGCCGAGGATCGCCGCGATGACGAAACGGTCGCCGATAGAGAGCAGGCCTTCGAAGATCAGCGAGATCGCCACGGGCGCGCCATAGGCCAGAAATGCGATCGAGCGCTTCACGTCCGCGCGGTCGCGCTTGGCTTTGCTCATGAGGATCGGCGCATCGATGAGGAGAGCCACAAGACCGGCGAGCGCAAGCCCCGCGAACGGACCTGCAGCGCCCATCCCGCCGGCGAGCACAAAGGTGACGCCCAGCGCGAACGCCGCCGAGATCGTCGTGCTTTCAAGGATCGAGTAGCGCCAGGCCTCTCCGGCTGCGCGGCGCGTTTCCAGCGAAAGCGTCACGCCGGAGCGGATCACCGTGTGGGCCAGCGCAAAGGCGCAGGCGGTCTTAAGCTCCGGTCCCAACGGCGCGAGCCAGAGGCCGAGCCCGGACAGAACCAGCGCGGGCGCCGCGATCAGCACATAAATGCGCCAAGCGGTGAAGAGATGGCCGGCGAGGCGCCCGCGCGCCACGGCGCGCTGATGATGGCGGGCGATGGCCGCATCCAACCAGGTGAAGACGAGAGTGCCCAGAAGCGAGGCGGCGGCCAGCAAAAGCGTGTAGCGGCCGTACTCTTCGGGGCTGAGAATGCGCGTGAACACCACCACCGCGCCGAATCCCACGACCGCTTGAGCGGCGTAGACCGGCAGATAGGCGATGAGGTGGCGGTTCAGCATGGCACTCTCCGATGGCGCGCGAAGCGCGGCGTGCAAGGAGCAGGCCGAGCCAGCGCCGGATCGGAATGGAATATGCATGGAGGGACTGAAGACCGGCTTAACCAAGCCCGTGTTTTATTGATTTTGGACCAATTGGAGACGAGGCGAGTATGGAAGTTGTTCTGCGCACGCCTGAAACACTGTCCGGCGACGAACGCGCCGCCTGGGCTGCGTTTCAAAACGGGGATCAGGCGCTGGCCTCGCCCTATTTCGCGGCGTCCTTCATGGACGCGGTGGCGCGGGTTCGCCGCGATGTGCGGGTGATTTGCGCGCGCGACGCAAACGGGCCGGCCGCCTTTCTACCGCTTCACACCAGCGGTTTCGGCCACGCACGCCCTCTTGGTGGACCGCTTGGCGATCATCACGGGCTGATTGCGCGGCCGGGCTGCGAGATTGATCTGGTGGATCTGCTGCGCCGGTCGGGCGTCGGCGTTTATGATTTTCACGGCGCGCTTGGATATCAAGCTGCGTTCAGGTCCCATGCGCTCACCACCGACGGAAGCTGGGTGATCGACCTGTCCAAGGGTTATGATGCCTTTGTCGAGACCCGCACGGCGGTGGAGCCCAAGGCCTTCCGCAATATCCGTTCGCGCCGGCGAAAGATCGATGAGGCGGGCGCGGTGTTTCGCCTTCACGACCCTCGGCCCGGCGTGTTCGAAAGCGCGCTCAGCTGGAAGTCGGAGCAATACCGCGCCAGCCACCATTTCGATGTTTTTTCAGTAGATTGGACGCGAAACCTCCTGTCGGACCTTATTGAGCATCCGCAAGATGGCTGCGCCGGTCTGATATCGAGCCTGGAGATTGATGGCGAGCTGGCGGCGGTCCATGTGGGGATGCGCTCGGCCAGCGTGCTGCACTACTGGTTCCCGGTCTACGACCCGAGATTCGCCAAATTCGGACCGGGTCTCGCCTTGCTCATGGAGATTTGCCGGGCGGTGAGCGAAGAGGGTGTCACCGAGGTGCACCTGGGCCCCGGCGCCTATGACTTCAAAGCCCACCTCTCCAGCTGGCAGATGCCGCTTGTGTCCGGATACGCCGGGGCGGGACTTCCCGCCCTGGTGCGCGGCGCGGCGGCTGCGATCGAGCGCGGCGCAGAATACCTGCCTTTGGGCCGCGCATCGCACTGGCCGGGCAAGGCGTTCCGCCGGATCGACGCAATGACCAGTTTCCGCGCGGCATGATCAGCCGGCGGGCCTTGGTTACGGCCGCCTGCGCGCTGCCGGCCGCCGCGTTTGCTCCGGCCGGGCTGCGGATTTCCGGTACAAAGCGCAATCTGTGGCGCAACGCCTCCGGGCCCTCGCTTCGCGGGTCGGTGTTCGTGCAGCGCCGGGTCTATCCAGACCTCGACGGGCCGGAGTTTCTGGGCCGGGGCCCCATCGGGTCGCCGGTGACGGGCGAGGCGCTTGACCGGCTGGCTGGGGCGGGGGCCAATCTCGCCAGCTGGTCCGGGCCGGGGCTTTTCAGCGAAACCGCCCCCTTCGCCCTCGACCCGGCGGTGGAGGATCATATCGGCGCCTGGCTCGACGCGTGCCTTTCGCGAGGGCTCTACACCACGCTCTGCCTGCGCTCGGGGCCGGGGCGCAGCGCTTTCGCGTTTCATCCCGGAGAGAGCTGGTATCCGCCAGAGCTCTACGATGACAGCCTGTGGCGGGAGTCCGAGAAGCAGGCGGCTTGGGCGGAGATGACCGCTGAAACCCTGCGCCGCTTCGGCGGCCATGCTGCGCTTGCGGGCGTCAAGGTGCTCGACGAACCCAATGGCGCTGATATCGGCGCGGACGGGGTCTGGCCGGTCTTCGCTCGCCGCATTGCGCAGGCCTGCGCCGGACTGGACCGGGACACGCCGCTGATCTTCAGCCCCGATCGCTGGGGCCGCAGCGAGCGCGCCGCCGAGCTGCGCGCCGTCGTGGGGCCGGACGCCGTCATCGCCGTGCATGATTACAGCCCCTGGGCCTACACCCATCAGGACGCCGGCGACGATGTTCGTTTTGACCCTGCTCAGAACCCCGCCGACCTGCCGGCTCGCCCCGGCGGGGATATCGCCGTTCTGGAGTTCGGGGCGGTGCGCGCCGCGCCGGATCTGGCCGTGTATCTTGATGCGCGCATCAACGCCTTTGAGGCCGCGGGGGCCAACTGGGCGGTGTTTCGCTGGACCAGCGGCTGGGCCCCCTATGAGAGGCTGGAGGCCGGGATGGCGGTCAGCGAGCACGCCGAAGGTCTTGCGCGCCTGCGCCAGGCCTGGGCTCGCAATGTCGCGCGGCCCGGCTGAAGCCGCGTTTTGTGTTTGTCAGGCGAGACCGCAACGCGATAACTAGGCCCAGCTTAAGCCGGTCTGGACCCATCCGCCCATGCGCGCACCCGCCATCTCCATTGTCGTCCCGGCTTATAATGAGGCGGAGAGCATCGAGGATGTGGTGCGAGAGGCGATCGAGGTCTTTGAAGCCGCTTTCGACAGCTTCGAGATCATCGTCATCGACGACGGCAGCGCCGACGACACGGCGGGGGCGCTGTCTGTGCTTTCGCGAGCGGACAATCGCGTTCGTGTAATCCGCCACCCCAACCGCTCGGGCAAAAGCGCGGCGTTGCGCACCGGCATGATGGCGGGCCGCGCCCTGTGGGCGGCCACCATGGACGGTGACGGGCAGGACGATCCGCGCTCGGTGGTGGACATGGCCGCCGCAGTGGACCTGACCCGCGTGGGCGATGTGGGGCTGGTGGCGGGATGCCGGACAAACCGCACCGATGGGGCCAATCGCAAATTCGCGTCGCGCTTCGCCAACGGCCTGCGCCGCTCGCTTCTCAACGATGATTGCCCGGACACCGCCTGCGGGTTGAAGCTGATCGTACGCGATCTGTTTCTGGCGCTGCCCTTCTTTGACGCCTTGCACCGCTATCTGCCGGCGCTGTCGGGTCATCTGGGCTTCAAGATCGTCTGCGTCTCGGTCGTGAACCGCGCGCGCAGCGCCGGCGCCTCGAAATACACCAATCTTGGCCGCGCGGCGGCGGGGCTGTTTGATCTGCTGGGCGTGATCTGGCTCATGCGGCGCACCCATATTCCATCGCGCGAGCTGATCCTGCGCGGTCAGGCGGAGACAAAGGGCTGATGGGCGGCGTGTTTGAAGGCCTCACCGCGGCGCCGGCGAAAGGCGGGCTCACCCCGCGCGCCTGGATCGTGCTGATGCTGCTGGCTGTCGCAGCGCTGGCGCCGGGCCTGTTCTCCATCCCGGCCATGGACCGCGACGAGTCGCGCTATGCTCAGGCCAGCCGGCAGATGATGGAGAGCGGGGACTTTATCAATATCCGCCTCCAGGACGTGGACCGCCATAAACAGCCGGCGGCGACCTACTGGCTGCAGGCGCTGGCGGCCCAGCCGTTTGGCGGCGCGGATGCGCCCATCGGCGCTCACCGCCTGCCGGGGTTTCTGTTCGCGCTGTTCGCCATCGCCGCCACCGCCTGGCTTGGCGCGCGCATGTTCAGTCCCGCCGCAGGGCTCACCGCAGGGCTGATCCTTGCGACCACGCTGGTGCTGGCGGTGGAGGCGCGCACTGCGAAGACCGACGCGATCCTGCTGGGCGTCGGAATGATCGCGCAAGTCGCCCTGATGATCCTGATGATCGAGGTGAAGGCGCGAAGGCCCGCCTTCATCGGCTGGCCGGCCGTCATGTGGGCCGCGCTTGGCGCGACTCTTTTGATCAAGGGCCCGATCTTTTTCATGGTCACGGCGCTGACCCTGATCGTGTTCGCTGTCTGGAAGCGCGATGCGGGGCTGCTGTTAAAGGTGAGGCCGCTGCCCGGCGTATTGCTGGCCCTCGCGATCTTCGCGCCCTGGTTCATCGCCATCAATCTTGAGACCAACTGGGATTTCGCCCGCACCGCCATCGGCTATTCCATGCTCGACAAGGTGGGCGAGGCCCAGGAAGCCCATTCAGGCCCGCTCGGATTCCACCTTGTGGCGACGCTGTTCACCCTGTGGCCGGGGGTGGCGCTCCTGCCGCTGGGCGTGCTGGCGGCGTGGAAGATGCGCGGCGAGGATCGGGTGAAGTTCCTGATCGCGTGGATCCTGCCCACCTATGTCGTGTTCGAGCTGGTCGCCACCAAGCTGCCCCATTACACGCTTCCCAGCTATCCGGCGGTCGCCATCCTAATCGCCCTCGGCGTCGCGCAGGCCGGCGAGATTCTGGCGTCAGGGCGGGTGAAGATCGTACACGGCGTCTTCGCGGTGATCGCCATCGCGGTGGCGCTGCTGCTGGGCGCCGTGCCGGTTGGCGGCTCGCTCTATCTGGGGGAAACGCCGGATCTCGCCGCCTGGCTCAGCATCGGTTTCGGCGTGCTGGCGGCGGGCGCGATTGCGGCGCTGGCGCTGAAGCCCAGCGGCGGGCGCCTTTTGGGAACAAGCGTCGCTGCGGCGGCGCTTTATACCTGCGTCTTCGGCGTCGCCATCCCCAATGTGGACCGGCTCTGGCCAAGCGAGCGCGCCAGCCGGATCGTGGACCGGATCACCGGATGCGAGGCGCTCACCCTGGCCACCTCCGGCTATGAAGAGCCCTCCAACATGGTCAATCTGGGCACCGGCGTCGTCCTCACCGATACGCCGGAGGAGGCGGCCGGCGTGCTGCTCTCCGATCCGCGTTGTGGTCTGGCGATCGTTGATGCGCGGGGCCTTGTGGAGTTTGGCGCAAGCGTCGAAGCGGCCGGTGGCGAGCTGCGCCTGCTGGCGACCCTTGAGGGCCACAACGCGGTGAAAGGCGATGATCTCTCGCTCGGCTTCTATACGCTGGAAGGCTCCGACCTGACCCTGGCGCCGCGTTAAATCCCGAAGCGCTTCAGCGCTGCGCGCGCGATGGGCTCGCCGTGCTCCTGCACGAAATGGCCCGCCTCGGCGATCTCCATGGGCTCCGGGCAGCCGCGAATGACGCTGCGCAGCCGGGCCATGGTGTCCGGGCCCAGCACCGGGTCCTGCATCCCCACCGCCATGAAGCTGTCTCCGGTCCAGTCCTCCGACCAGAATCTCGCCGCCGCCTTGCCGGTGTCCACGCCTTCCATCTCGGGCGTGATTGGCACCAGCGCCGGGAAACGGCGCACGCCGGCCTTGTAGCGATGGTCGGGGAAGGGGGCTGAATAGGCCTGCGCCACATCATCGGTCATGCCGGGCGTCGCCCGATGAAGAAGAGCGCCGACATCGAGATCCGGCGTGTTCGCCATGTAATCGCGCCAGGCCATGAAGCCCTCGCTGGCGCCGCTCCCCACGCCGAGCCCGGTGTTCATGACGATCAGCCGCGTGAAGCGGCCCGGATAGTCCATGGGCAGGGTCAGGCCGAGCAATCCGCCCCAGTCCTGGCAGACCAGCGCGACATCTTGAAGGTCGAGCCGTTCGATGAAGGCTTTGAGATAATTGCGGTGCCAGTGAAAGGTATAGACCGCGTCGTCCACCGGCTTGTCCGAACGCCCAAAGCCGAACAGGTCCGGGATCACCACCCGGCAGCCGGCTTCAAGAAACACCGGCGCCATCCTGCGATAGAGATAGCCCCAGCTCGGCTCGCCATGAAGGCACAGGAAGACCGGCGCGTCGCGCGGGCCCTCGTCCACATAGGCCAGGCGCAAGCCCTCATAGCCCGGCAGATCGTCGATATAGGAGGGCTTGAAGGACCAATCGGGCAGGGTCGCAAACCGGTCTTCGGGGGTGCGCAGGGCTTCGATCATGGACGTCTCCTCCACTATGCCGCCACGATGGGCTTCTGCGGCGCCGGGGTAAAGCCTGCTCCGGCGTGGGCCGCCCTTGACGCCTGCGGTTGATTTTCGCGCGGGCGCGCTCCATCACGGTTCTCCCCGCCGAGTTTTGAAAAGGATCGCGCCGTGGCTGACACTTCGTTCGACCTCATTGTGATTGGCGGCGGGCCTGGCGGCTATGTCGCCGCGATCCGCGCCGCCCAGCTGGGCTACAAGACAGCCGTGGTCGAGCGCGAGCACATGGGCGGGATTTGTCTGAACTGGGGCTGCATCCCCACCAAGGCGCTATTGCGCACAGCCGACGTTTACGAGCTGTTTCACCGCGCCAAGGAGTTCGGGCTGAAGGCCGACAATATCGGCTTTGATCTGGACGCCGTGGTGAAACGCTCGCGAAAAGTTGCCGGGCGGCTGTCTTCGGGCGTCTCCGGTCTCATGAAAAAGAACAAGATCACCGTGATCGACGGCGAGGCGCGCCTTGAAAAGGGCGACGCGGCGCCGCGCGTGGTGGTGAAGGACAAGGACGGCGGCGAGAGCGACTACACCGCCGATCACGTCATCCTCGCTACGGGCGCCCGCGCGCGCACAATCCCGAAAGCGGGGCTTGAGCCGGATGGAAAGCATGTCTGGACCTACAAGGAAGCCATGGTTCCAAAGGAAATGCCGAAATCGCTTCTGGTGATCGGTTCGGGCGCGATCGGCATGGAGTTCGCGAGCTTCTACAGCACCATGGGCGCGGACGTGACTGTGGTTGAGATGGTGGACCGGATTCTGCCGGCCGAAGACGCGGAAATCTCCGCCTTCGCCGAGAAGGCGTTCAAGAAAAAGGGTCTGACGATTCACACCTCCGCCGGGGTTGAGGGGCTGAAAAGCTCGGCCTCCGGCGTCGCCGCGAAGATCAAGATGAAGGACGGCGCAACTGAAACCCTGAACGTGGACAAGGTGATCCTCGCCATCGGCATCACCGGCAATGTCGAAGGGCTCGGCCTTGAAGATCTCGGCGTCACGATCGAGCGCGGCCATGTGGTCGCCGACGGATACGGCGCCACGGGTGTAAAAGGACTCTATGCCATCGGAGATGTCACCGGCGCGCCGTGGCTGGCCCACAAGGCGAGCCATGAGGGAGTGATCTGCGTTGAGAAAATCGCAGGTCTGAAGCCCCATCTCATGGACAAGAGCAATATTCCAGGCTGCACCTATTGCCACCCCCAGATCGCCAGCATCGGCCTCACAGAGGCCAAAGCGAAAGAGCAGGGATACGAACTCAAGGTCGGGCGCTTCCCCTTCGTGGGCAACGGCAAGGCGATCGCCCTTGGCGAGGATCAGGGCCTGGTGAAGACGATCTTTGACGCCAAAACCGGCGAATTGCTGGGCGCCCACATGATCGGCGCGGAAGTCACCGAGCTGATCCAGGGCTACGCCGTCGGCAAAACGCTGGAAACCACCGAAGCCGAGCTCATGCACACCATCTTCCCGCACCCGACCTTGAGCGAGATGATGCATGAGAGCGTTCTCGATGCGTATGGCCGCGTGATCCACTCTTAAGAAAATTTCATTCTACGGGCGCATCGAGGAAAGGTGCGCCGTGCATCTTGCTGCTCGAAGGCCGGGCGTTTCAGACCTGGCCGGTCGATTGGGAGATTGTCATGAAACGTTTCGTCACCGCCGCCGGGGCCGCTGCGATCGCCGTGAGCCTGGGCGCCTGCGTCCAGGCTCAAACACCTGAACGCACCAGCTTTGACGGCCTTGTGGGATCACAAAGCTTGGATACCGATGGCGATGTGGAGATGAACGGGATGGCGGTCTCGCTTCAGGGGCGGGTCGGCGGAAACGCGCTCATGAACGGGGCGGCGGTGGACGTGGACGCCCGCATCCGCGGGGACCTTGAAGCCAATGGCGGCGCCGCAGACATTGAGGGATCGGTCGGCGGGAGCACGCTGGTGAACGCCGGCGCCGCCGAACTGACCGGCTCGTTCTCGGGCCCGGTGGAGATCAACGCCGGCGCCGCCGAGCTGTCTGGTTTCTTTCAGGAGGGCTTTGTCGCCACGGCGGGCGCGCTTGAGTTTTCCGGCGAGGCGCGCGGCCCTGTGCGCATCATGGGTTCCGGGCGCGAGCGCGGCATGTTCGGCCGCCGCGACGGTGACCGGTCCCGCGTGGAGATCAGCGGCGATCTTCAGGCTGGCGGGATGATCTGCGCCCACGAAGTGAAATTCACCAGCAGCGCCCGAATCGGTGCGCCCTTGGCGGTGGAAGCCGATTCCGCGCCGGATTATCCGGCCGAGTTTGACGCCTCCAACATAAGTTACACGCCCCGTCAGGGTGAGTGCGGCTAGGAGCGGCTCCGCTTCCTTTTAAAGTTTAGTCGGCCCTTGATAGCCCGCGCCGGACCCCGGCGCGGGCTTCTGGTTGTTTACGACTCGCTTCGCGATAAAAATTTATCGTTTTTCGAAAAAAAGCTTCCTTATCGAGTTTCGATATGTTATCGAGTTTCGATATGGTTGGTCTTATAACGAAAAAGGGGCGTATCCCGATGAAACGTTTCCTCCTCACCACCGGCGCAGCGAGCCTGGTCATGCTCACCGCGTGCAATGAACTGGATCTGGGCGGGCGAGCCTTCGCCGACACCGGCTCGGCCTCGAGCCAGCGCGTCCAGCTGATCACCGGCGCCGGATCGGTCGGCTCGACATCTCGCGATGTCCGTCTGATCGGCGGCGTTATCGACACCACGCTGGACACGGCCGAGAACGCCCGCGTCGCCGGCGCGGATGTGCGGCTTACCGGACGGGTCGGCGGCGCGCTGGAAATCGCCGCGGCCGAACTTGTCCTGGACGATGTAACTGCGGGCTCGCTGGATGTGGCGGCCTCCGACATGCGCTTTTCCGGCTCGGTCAATGGTTCGGCGCGGGTTCGCGCCGCGGACCTTTACTGGGGCGGGGTGGCGAACGGCCCGCTGACGATCGCCGCAGCGGATCTTGAATTTGATGGCCGGGCAGGGGTGGTGGACGCCCAGGTCGCAGACGCCTCCTTCACCGGCGAGGCGGGCGCCATGAGCCTTCAAAGCGCCGATCTTGTTTTCGAGCGCGGCTTCACCGCCGCGTCCCTGCGCGCCGATGCGGCGGAGTTTCTCCATCGCGGCGCGATACGCGGCGGTCTTGACCTGCAGGCGCGCACTGTCCAGCTGGACGGATCAGTGGACGGCGATCTCTCCCTCTACGTGGATCCTGGCCGGCGGCCCCATCGTGCTGAAGACGGCCGGGTCGAAATCACCGGCGCCGTGGGCGGCGGGTTCATCTGCGCACGCACCGTGTCGCTGTCGGGTCCGGTCAACGGGCCGCTGACTGTCATGTCCGACGAACAGCCTTCCCTTTCCGGCGCAGCCGAAGCCGCCGATATCAATTACACGCCCCGCAACGGTCAACGTTGCCAGCGCGGCATGGAGGACTAAGCCATGAAGAGCTTCATCCAGAACGCTTTCAAAGCCGGCGCCCTAGCGGGCGCCTTGATCGCCGGGTTCGGCGCCGGCGCCCACGGCCAGTATATCGGCGGGGATCTGTCGCTGAACCTCGACGATGACGGGGATGTTCGAATCCTCGCCGCCGACGTCACCGCCGAGGGGCGCGTGGGCGGAGACCTGTCCATCCTGGCTGCGGACGTGAGCGTCAATCTCACCGTCGGGGGCGATGTGGAGATCGCGGCAGCCGACGTCACCCTTGAGGGGACGGTTTCCGGCGATGCGAACATCGCCGCCGCCGACGTCACCATCGCCGCCACGATCGGGGGCGAACTGAACGCCGCCGGCGCCGACGTGTCGGTTCTTTCCCGGGTGGTCGGTGAGGCCAAGATCGGTGGCGCCTTGATCTACATCGACGAGGACGCCTCCATCGGCGGCCATGCCGAGATCGCCGGTCGCGAGATCTATCTCGACGGGCGCCTGGATCGGGGCGGGGATATCCGTGGCCGAGAGATTTTCGTCAATGGCGTGATCTCAGGCCCGGTCGAATTCTATGCGCGCGAGCTGCATTTCAACGAGAGCGCCGTGGTGGCGGGCCCCATCACGGTGCGCGGCCCGAGCGAGCCTGTGATCGCACCCGGCGCGCAGCTGGGCGAGCTGACCTACATTGACGAGCCGTTCAACGAAAACCGCATCGACGGCAATGATTTCGATGTGAATATCGACTTCCTGCCCTCGGTGGCCGCGGTGGGCGGCGTGTTCGCGGCGAGCGCCTTTCTTCTGGGTCTCATCGTGTCGCTGCTGGCGCCCAAATCGGTTGGCCGCATCGCCGGCTGCTTTCGTCAGCGTCCCTGGGTGTCGGGCTTCCTCGGCCTGATCGTGCTGGCTCTCGTGCCGGTCCTGATCCCGACGCTGATGGCGCTTCTGATCGTGACGATCGTGGGAATTCCGCTGGCGGTGATCCTGGTCCTGGCCACGCCGATCCTGTTGTTCCTGGCCTTCGCGTTCGGCGGCATCGCGCTTGGCGATCTGGCGCTGAACCGCTCGGGCGGACAAGCCGGGCTGGGCCTGCGGATCGGGTCTTTCCTGGCCGCTGCGGTGGTGATCACAGTGCTGGCCGCGATCCCGGTGCTGGGCTTCATCATCCTGCCGCTGGTGCTGTGCATTGGGCTGGGCGCATGGACGCTGGCGATCTTCCAGCGCCAGCAAAAGGCCGGCTCGCCTGCCGCAGCCGACGCCGACGCGGTGTGATCCCCGCCTCAGCCCAAAACGAGACCCCGGCGCGCCCCGCGCGCCGGGGTTTTTCGTGTCAAAGCGCCGCGCCGCCAGTGAGTGCACGCCGGGAGAGGCGGCTCTGAGCCTCGCTGAGCCATGCGGCGACAGTGCGTTCACAGGGTCGCAGAAGCGTGTTTCGCGCTTGATGAATCGGCCCGCGAGGCCTATGTGCACCGCCATGGTCAAGCTGATCGACACCCCCCGCTCCGCTGCGGCTGACGCCCGCGCCGCACGCCATCCGGAAAAGCAGAAGCGTCCCGATACGGAGGTTCTGCGCAAGCCGGACTGGATCCGTGTCCGCGCGCCCGCCGGCGGCGTCTTCGCCGAAACCCGCAAAACGGTGAAGGAGAACAATCTCGTCACCGTGTGCGAGGAGGCGGGTTGCCCTAATATAGGCGAGTGCTGGGCGGAAAAGCACGCCACCTTCATGATCATGGGCGACACGTGCACGCGCGCCTGCAGCTTCTGCAATGTGAAGACCGGCATGCCGAACGCGCTGGACGCCGACGAGCCGCGCCGCGTCGCCGAGGCCACGAAGACCATGGGCCTGAAACACGTGGTCATCACCTCGGTGGACCGTGATGATCTGGCCGACGGCGGGGCTGAGCACTTCGCCGAGGTGATCCGCTCCATCCGTGCGCACAGCCCCGGCACGACGATCGAAATTCTGACGCCGGATTTCCTGCGAAAGCCCGGCGCGGCGGAGATCGTGATCGACGCCAGGCCCGACGTGTTCAACCACAATCTGGAGACCGTGCCGCGGCTCTATCTCACCATCCGCCCCGGCGCGCGCTACTACCACTCGCTGCGTCTTCTGGAGCGGGTGAAGGAGCGCGATCCGTCCCAGTTCACCAAATCCGGCATCATGGTGGGCCTTGGCGAGACCAAGGAAGAGGTGATGCAGGTGATGGACGACATGCGCTCGGCCGGCATCGATTTCCTCACCATCGGCCAGTATCTGCAGCCGACCCGCAAGCACGCCGCGGTGGACCGCTATGTCCATCCCGACGAGTTCAAGGGATACGAGACGATCGCCCGCGCCAAGGGCTTCCTGATGGTCTCGGCCACGCCGCTCACCCGCTCCAGCTACCACGCCGGCGATGATTTCCAGCGCCTGCGCCAGGCGCGCGAAACGGCCCTGGCGGCCGGACGCACTATCTGAGGCGTCCATGAGCGCAGAGTACAGCGAACGGCTGCGGCTTCGCCACCGCCCGGATGATCTGTTCGACCTCGTGTCGGACGTCCGCTCCTATCCCAAATTCATCAACCTGATCAGCGCCATGCGCGTGACACGTGATAACGTGGATGAGCATGGCGTCGGCGATCTGGACGCCGAGGCGCGGGTGCGTTTCCGCTTTGTCCGTGAACGCTTCACCACGCGGGTTCGCTTCGACAGGCCGGACCGGCGCATCGACGTGGAATATCTGTCCGGCCCGTTCCACGAGCTTGCCAATCAATGGCGTTTCCACAAGCTGGCGGACGGCTCGACGCTGGTGGATTTCTGGATCCGCTACAGCTTCAAGAACCCGATCCTTCAGGTTCTGATCGACACCAATCGGGCCCGCGCCGTTCGCTTTCTGATCCACTCCTTCCGCGAAGAAGCCGAGCGCCGCTACGAGACGGTGGGCGCAAGCGAGTATGACTGGGAGGAAGAGGCGAAGGGGTTCGTGAAGGCGGGGCGGTGAGGGTTGAACCTCGCAGTCAAAATGGAAACTGGCGCGCATCGATGGAAAGCAGGCGAAAATAAGATAGTGCCGCTCTACCCGCATCAGTCAATCTATACTCTGGATAGGCTCCGACAACAATTCCGGACTGCACAAGGTAATGAATCCAGTCTTCCGGATTATTGAATAGTTTGTGCTCAGATTTCGCCAAATGGGCATTGAAGTGGCGGCGGATCATATCGGAATTGGTGACGCCTGTAACTAAAAGTTCGTCGAGCAATGTTATCTGGCTTCCATAGATATGGCGTAGAATGGTTTCGCTATAAGCGCGCCGTCGCTCGGTGACGACTTGGTCAATAAGGGCTTCCGTTTCGTTTGTAAGGTTCATTTGCGCAAGTTCTGTTTTGAATTGTTCAAAGAACGGAGCAAGGGTTTTGTCAGAATCATGATTCAAAGGAGTTTCTGGACCGGGCGGTCTTGTTCCGAGGGTTTCTTGAACTGGGCCGCGCTCAGCTGACCTACTTTGTATAGGCTCTAATTCAGCCCCGTCCCGGCCGAATTTCTTTAGGCGTTCGATGGCACCGGCAATTTGGTTGCGGAACATGAGCACCAAAACGACGACAGTGACCTGCCATCCCAGCGGCACAACGACATCGCGCACGATGGAGATTAGCGCGCTTCCGGCATTGGTCAGCCAATCAAGCATTTAACTCCGCACCTTCACATACTCGCCCGGCGCCGGGCAGATGGGCTTCAGCTTGCCGCCGCCGGGCTCGCGCGCCGGGACGGTTTGCGCGTCCATGGCGTAGAGCCAGTCGCGCCAGTGCGCCCACCAGGAGCCGGGATGCTCGGTGGCGCTTTTCAGCCAGGCTTCGCGGGTTTCGGGCAGGGCTTCATTGGTCCAGTGCTGGTATTTATTGGCGCCGGGATGGTTCACCACGCCGGCGATATGGCCGGATCCCGCCATCATGTACTGGACCGGACCGCCGAAAAGCCGGGCCGAGCGATAGACGCTGTCGGCGGGCGCGATATGGTCGTCCTTGCTGGCCTGCATGAAGATCGGGATCTTTACGTCCTTCAGATTCAGCGTGTGACCGCCCAGCTCCAGCTTGCCTTCGGCCAGCTGGTTGTTCTTGTAGAAGGTCTCCAGATAATACAGGTGCAGCCGCTTGGGCATGCGGGTCTGGTCGGCGTTCCAGTACAATAGATCGAAAGCCTGGGGCTGCTTACCTAGCAGGTAGTTGTTGATCACGAACGACCACACCAGATCGTTGGACCGCAGCATATTGAACGTGTCCGCCATGGTGCGCCCGTCCAGAACGCCGCCTTGAGCGTCCATGAGGCGGGAGATTTCGCGGAACCATTCATCGTCGATAAAGACCAAAAGCTCGCCGGCGTGCTTGAAGTCGTGCTGGGCGGCGAAGAAGGTGGCCGACGCGATGCGGTCGTCGTTTTCCTTCGCCATGAGGGCGAGGGCGCTGCCGAGCATGGTGCCGCCGATGCAATAGCCCACCGTGTCCACACGGGCCTCGCCGGTGGACTCCTCCACCGCTTCCAGGGCGCTGAACAGACCTTTGCGGATATAATCCTCAAAGCTCGCATCCTTCAGGCTGGAGTCCGGATTGACCCAGCTGATCAGGAACACGGTGATCCCTTGCTCCACCAGCCAGCGGATCATGGAGCTGTGGGGGCGCATGTCGAGAATATAGAATTTGTTGATCCAGGGCGGCGCGATCAGGAGGGGGCGCTTCCTCACGTCCGGCGTCGCCGGCGCATACTGGATCAGCTCCATCACCTCATTGCGGAAGATCACCTCGCCCGGCGTTGCGGCGAGATCCACGCCGACCTCAAACCCTTCCATATCGGTCTGGGAGAGGGCGAGGCGGCCGTCGCCGCGCTCCAGGTCCGCCATCAAATTCATGAGGCCCTTTGTGAGGTTCTCGCCCTTGGTCTCAAAAGTCGCCTGCAGCACGTCCGGATTGGTCAGCGCGAAATTGGTGGGCGACAGGGCGTCGGTCATCTGGCGGGTGACGAATTCCACCTTGCGCCGCGTCGCCTCGTCCAGGCCCCGCGCGCCGGAGATCAGGTTCATGAGGAAGCGCTGATTGAGCAGGTAGGACTGCTTCATGGCGTCGAACATGGGATGCTCGCTCCACGCCGCCGATCGCCAGCGCTTGTCGCCCTTCTCCGGCTCGATCGCGGGGTCGCTCGTTTCGCCGGACATCAGCTTCTTGGTGGCGCCCGACCAAAGATCGAGATAGCCGCTATAGAGATCCGACTGCGCTTTAAGCAGCAGCTCGGGGTCCGACAGGATGTTTTCCCAGGTCTGCACAAGTTCCGGCGCGGCGTGCAGGGGATCGGCCTGGGGCGCCATGGACGGATCGCCTTCCAGCGAGCGGCGCATGACATCGCTCATGAGCTTTTGTGATTTCAGCGCCGCCTGCATGACATTGCGCGAAACCTCCTCCAGATGGTCCAGATCCTCCTGGCTCAGCCGTCCCATATCGGCGTACTCGCCATAGGCGGAGGGCTTGGCGCCGTCCCGGCCGCGCGTCGCGGTCTGAGTTGAACGCGCGGCGGTCTCGTTCAGCGATTCGCCTTTCGCTCCGGGGGCTTTGTCCGCACGCGCGCTTGCGGGTTTTTCAGCCGCCGGTGTCGGGGCGGCTTTAGACGCCGATTTCGGTTTCCGGGCTTGTTTGGTTGCTGGTTTCCGGGCCGGTTTCTGAGCCGGCTTCTCAGGTTTCGCCGCGGGCTTGCGCGCCGCACCCGAACCACCCGCGCTTTTCACGCCGGCCTCTGGTCCAGCCTGCGTTCCGGCCGCGGTGGGTTGCCGGGGCTTCGAATTTGAGCTTTTCGCAGTCTTGCGGCGCTCGACCATGGCGTTTCGTCTCCGGACCAAGGGTGACAGGTGCGGCGATAAGCGTATAGAAACAGGCGACCGCGTCCACCGGTCAGGAGACCGTCTCGCCATGAAGTTCCTGCTCCTCGCCATCGGCAGCCTGGCTATGCTCAGCGCTTGCAGCCTGACTCCTGAAGCGGCGGAGCCCAGCTGGACGGATGCGCAGCTGAGGGAGTCGCCGCCGGGCGCGGCGCCGGCCTTCATAGAGCGCGCGGTGATGGCGCGTGGTGAACGTCGAATGCTGAACGCTCACCTTGAACAAACCCTTCAGGCGCGCGACGCGGTGAACACCGCCGGCGCCGCTTTGCGCGCTCCGACCCTTGATACCGCTGAATTCGTTGTCGAGGCGCGCCGGCGCGCCACGCCGCCGCCCGCTCAATAAATCTTATCGAACGCTCCGGCCGGAACGGCCGGGAACCAAAAAGGTAGACCGACATGGATAAGGGCCGCGCCCTCGAAGCTCTCGCCAACCAGGCCGTGGATGCGGCCGAACTCGCCGCCATCGCGGCGGCGCGCCTTGTGGGACGCGGCGACAAGATCGCCGCCGACCAGGCCGCGGTGGACGCCATGCGCAACGCCCTGAACGCCATGGCCATGAAGGGCCGGATCGTCATCGGTGAAGGCGAGCGCGATGAAGCGCCGATGCTATATATCGGCGAGGAGGTCGGCGCAGGCGAGGGGATCGAGATCGACATCGCCCTTGATCCGGTCGAAGGCACAACCGCCACCGCGATGGGCATGAATAATGCGCTGGCCGTGCTGGCCCTGGCGCCGCGCGGCGGGCTTCTGCACGCGCCTGACACCTATATGGACAAGATCGCCTGCGGGCCGGGCTATCCGGGCGGCGTGATCGATCTGGACGCCAGCGGCGCCGAGAATGTCCGGTCGCTTGCCAAGGCCAAGGGCGTGGCTCCGGAAGACATCACCGTGTGCATTCTGGAACGCGAGCGCCACAAGGAGATCATCGATTCGGTGCGCTCGGCCGGCGCGCGCATCCTGTTCATCTCTGACGGCGACGTGGCCGGCGTGATCAGCGCCGCCGATCCCGACGGCAAGGCCGATCTCTATATCGGGCGCGGCGGCGCGCCTGAAGGCGTGCTGAGCGCGGCTGCGCTGCGTTGTCTGGGCGGTCAGATGCAGACCCGTCTGCATTTCCGTAATGACGACGAGCGTGAGCGCGCCAAACGCACCGGAATCACTGATCTTGATCGAAAATATGACCTTGCTGAAATGGCGAGCGAGCACTGCCTGTTCGTCGCTGCGGGCGTGACCGAGGGCGATCTGGTTCACGGGGTTCGCTTCGGCGCCGGCTATGTGGAGACGCAAACCCTGCTCTTCTCCTCCGTCACCGGGCTTCGCCGGCGCATCTCCACGCGCAGACCCCTCTAGGCCGCGATGGCTTCTGAGGAAGCGCTATTCGGCGTTACGCGGTCTTTTGGCGGCAAGGCCTGGCGCCTCAAACCCGCCGATGACCGGATTGCGGGCGAGATCGCGCGCGCCGCGGGCGTGTCCGATGCGCTTGCGCGCCTGCTTGCCTCGCGCGGGCTCACCGCCGAGGACGCGCCGCGCTTCCTCAGCCCGCGCCTGCGTGACAGTTTTCCCGATCCGTCGAGCTTTCTGGGCATGGATGCGTGCGCCAGCCTGATCTGGGAAGCTCTGGACCGGGGTGAGCGCATCGCCCTGTTCGCCGACTATGACGTCGACGGCGCCACCAGCGCGGCGCAGCTGCATCGCTGGATGAAGCAGGTGGGGCTGCCCCCTCTGATCTATGTGCCCGACCGGATCGAGGAGGGCTACGGCCCCAACGCCCGGGCGTTCGAGAGCCTGAAGGCGCAAGGCGCCGGGCTTGTCCTGACGCTTGATTGCGGCGCGGCGTCTGTGGAGCCGCTGGCGGCCGCCGCGGGCATGGGTCTCACCGTAGGCGTGGTCGATCACCATCTCATGAGCGGCGTGCCCCCGGAAGCGGCCGCCCTGGTCAATCCCAATCAGCCCGGCTGCCAGTCTGGATGCGGGCATCTGGCCGCCGCGGGCGTCACCTTCGTTTTGCTCGCAGCGCTGAACCGGGAAGGGCGCCGCCGCGGCGCCTTCAAGGACAAGGCTGAGCCCGATCTGATGGCGCTGGCTGATCTGGCCGCGCTCGGCACGATCTGCGACGTGGTGTCCCTGACCGGGGTGAACCGCGCCATCGTCTCCACCGGCTTGAAAGTCATGAGCGCCTGGGCCAATCCGGGGCTTGCCGCCCTGGCCGAGGTCGCCGGCGTCACCGGCGAGGCGACGCCCTATCACGCCGGCTTCCTGCTGGGCCCGCGAATCAACGCCGGCGGCCGCGTCGGCAAGTCTGATCTGGGCGCCCGGCTTCTGACCACCGAAGATCCCGCTGAAGCGCGCAGCATCGCCGAGGAGCTCGACGCCCTGAACGCCGAGCGCCGGGCCATCGAGGCCGATGTGTTGTCCGAGGCGCTGGCTCAGGTGGAGGCGGCGGGCGTTGAAGACGACACGCCCCTCATCATCGCTGCCGGCGATTACTGGCATCCCGGCGTCATCGGCATCGCTGCGGGCCGGGTGAAGGAACGCTTCAACCGGCCCACCATCGTCATCGGCGTTGATCCCGAAACCGGGCTCGCCAAGGGGTCGGGGCGATCCTGCACCGGGGTGGATCTTGGAAGCGCGGTGAGCGCCGCGCGCGAGGCGGGGATTCTGCTCGCCGGCGGCGGCCACGCCATGGCCTGCGGGCTGACCATCCAACATGA
Organism: Apolloniradiicaulis salifontis; assembly: GCF_053756655.1. Lineage (NCBI taxonomy): Bacteria > Pseudomonadati > Pseudomonadota > Alphaproteobacteria > Maricaulales > Maricaulaceae > Apolloniradiicaulis > Apolloniradiicaulis salifontis. Next base: position 1,541,299 of record NZ_CM132387.1, on the reverse strand, counting down.
ACGCATTCACGAGCTGAAGGCGTTTCTCCACGACGCGCTCGCCGGCCAGTGGGCTGAAGCTGAAGAGGCGCGCAGCTATGCGGTAGACGCCGTGGTTCACCCGGCGGCCGTGAGCTTTGAATTCTGCGACGCTTTGTCCGCAGCCGCGCCCTACGGCATGGGTAATCCTGAACCTCGCTTTGCATTCAGCGATTTAAAGCGCACCTACGCCCAGCGGGTCGGCGCCGACCATGTGCGCTTCACCTTCGAGGCGCGCTCCGGCGCCAAGCTTAACGGAATCGCCTTTCGCTGCGCCGATGATCCCTCAGGTCAGGCCCTGCTGGCCCCGGGCGAGGCGTTCTTCCACGCCGCAGGAAAGCTGAAGGCGGACGATTCGCGCTATGGAAAGCGCGCCGAGCTGCATCTGGAGGATCTGGCCGTGGCGGGCTGAGTCTCCAGGTGGGGCGAAGGATTTCAGGCCGCTATGCCGAAGCGGGTGTGTGATCTGCAAAAAATCAGCACCCCCCGGCTTGCATCAAACCGGAGGCACGGATATATCACCGCTCCACGCCGATGCGGGCCCTTCGTCTATCGGTTAGGACGCTAGGTTTTCAACCTAGAAAGAGGGGTTCGATTCCCCTAGGGCCTGCCATCGGCGTGATTACCCCACATCTTGATTTAAGCGCATAAGGCTTTAAAGCGCTGCGAACGCTTGTGCTTAAGCCCGCTTGAACCGCCCGGCGTGCAGGCTGAATCGCCGGGCTTTCCAGGCGTGTCGCCGCATGCTCAAACCTTGCCGCGTGACGTTTTACTCAGCTCCAGGGAGCTCGCCCGATGAAAGCCCTCGTCAAAGCCAAGGCCGAGGAAGGCCTGTGGATGCAGGACGTCGATCAGCCGGACATCGGCGCCGATGACGTGCTCATCCGTGTGCACATGACCGCGATCTGCGGCACCGACGTGCACATCTATAACTGGGATGACTGGGCAAAAAAGAACGTGCCGGTGCCCATGGTGGTTGGCCATGAATTCGGCGGTGTCGTCGAAGCGGTCGGGGCCGATGTCTCGCGCATCAAGCCTGGCATGCGGGTTTCCGGCGAAGGCCATGTGGTGGGCGAGAAATCGCGCGCGGTGAGGGCGGGGCGCTTCCACCTTGATCCCGACACCAAGGGCGTCGGCGTGAACATGCCGGGCGCATTCGCCAAATATCTGAAAATACCCGCTTTCAACGTCATCCCGCTGCCTGACGAGGTGGCGATGGAGCAGGCCGCCTTCCTGGACCCTCTGGGCAACGCCGTGCATACGGCGACGGCGTTTGATCTTGTGGGCGAGGACGTGCTGATCACCGGGGCCGGTCCCATCGGGATCATGGCGGCGGCCGTCGCGCGGCATTGCGGCGCGCGCCATGTGGTGGTCACCGACATCAATCCGGATCGGCTGAAATTGCTGGAACAGGTCGCGCCCACCGCAACGCCCGTCAACACCACGAAGGAAGACCTGCGCGACGTCATCGCGCGCCTGAAGATGACCGAAGGCTTTGACGTGGGCCTTGAAATGTCCGGCGCCGAGCCGGCCTTCAATCAGATGGTCGAGCACATGGTGATGGGCGGCAAGATCGCCATGCTGGGCCTGCCCGGCAGGCCGTTCACGCTGGACATGGGCTCGCTGATCATGCGCGCCATCACCTTCAAAGGCATCTATGGCCGCGAGATGTTCGAGACCTGGCACAAGATGCTGGCCATGCTGCAGTCGGGGCTCGATGTATCAAAGCTCATCACCCACCGCCTGCCGGCGCAGGAGTTCCAGACCGGGTTTGACGCCATGCGCTCGGGCAAGGCGGGCAAGGTGATTCTGGACTGGCGCGAGGTCTAGCGCAGCGGTGCTTGCCGCAGCGGACGATCCGCGTAAGTCTTCGTTGCCTCTGAGCAGGTTGAAGAGTTCCGCGTGTCCCAAAATCAGCCCCAACCCGGATCGGGTCTTGATGACCTGATCGCCCTCGACGAGATCACGCCGCGTCTTCAGAGCGTTCTGGCCTGGATCGAGGCCGAGGTGCTCAGCCTTGATGTGGCGATACAGCTCGCCCTGATCGGGGCCGCCTTCATACCCGCCCTGATTTTCGGACCGCGGCTGAAGGCGCTGCTGAACGCCGCCACAAGGAAGTATTTCCAGGTCGGCGCGCTGCGCCGGCTGATTTCCGCTGTGATCGCCCTGATGACGCCGCTGGCGCTCTATGCGGTGCTGACGCTTATCCGCGTTGTCCTGGGCGCACTGGACCGGCCGGTGGACATCGTCTCTGCGGCGATTTCGCTCATGACCGCCTGGCTGATCATCCGGGCGGTGACGCTCGTGATCCGCTCGAAATTCTGGTCCAACGTGGCTTTCTACATCGCCTGGCCGGTGGCCGCGCTTGACGTGTTCGGTCTGCTGGATGACGTGATCTTGCAGATGCAGGCGCTGGCCATTCCGCTGGGTGAGACCGAGGACGGCGCGCCGATCCAGCTCTCCATGTTCGATGTGCTTCGCACGCTGATCTATTTCGGCGTGCTGTTCTGGGCCGCGAGTTTCGCGGCCCGCGCGATCGACCAACAGCTGGAGAAGACCGAAGAGCTCTCCCCGGCCTTCAAGGCGCTGATCTCCAAGACGCTCGGGATCCTGCTGCCCGTGGTGGCGCTTCTCGTGGCGCTGCAGTTGACCGGCTTCAATCTGGCGACGCTCGCCATCTTTTCCGGCGCGGTGGGTATCGGCGTCGGTCTGGGCCTGCAGCGCACGATCTCGAACTTCGCCGCCGGCTTCACCCTGCTGGCCGACAAGTCCATCAAGCCCGGCGATGCGATCGAGCTGGACGGCACGTTCGGCTGGGTCACGGCGATGCAGGGCCGCTATGTCTCGATCCGCACGCGCGACGGCACCGAGCTTCTCATTCCCAACGACCACTTCATCACCAACGGTGTGATCAACTGGTCGCGCTCGGACAATATTGTGCGCCTGCACGCGCCGTTCGGCGTCTCCTACGCCCAGCGCGACATGAAGAAGGTGCAGCAGATCGCCCAGGACGCCGCCCGCACCGTGGCGCGCGTCGTAGCGGACAAGGATCCGGTCTGCAATCTCATGGAGTTCGGGGATTCGTCGGTGAATTTCGACCTGCGCTTCTGGATATCCGATCCCCAGAACGGCCTCGCGAATGTGCGAAGTGAGGTCTATCTCGCGCTCTGGGAGGCGCTGCACGAGCACGAGATCGAAATTCCGTTCCCACAGCGCGATGTCTACATCAAGGAGTTTCCGGGCCGTACCGCGGACGGGGCGGCCGAGAAAGCGCGGACTGATTTGCAAACCAACCCGGGTGCTGTTGACAGGACGGGCGAGACTTCGTCTCAGTCGCCGGCCAGGTAGAACACCTCATCCACCGGCTTTCCCAGCGCCCGGGCGATTTTAAGGGCCAGCAGGGCGGACGGGATGAACACGCTATTTTCCACCGTATTAATGGTCTTTCGGGTCACGCCCACGGCGGCGGCGAGATCGGCCTGGGTCAGGCCGGCCTCGGCGCGCAGAGCTTTCATGGTGTTGGCGAGCCGCTCAGCGCTCATTCTTCGCCCTCGTGCCGGCTGTCGAACCAGGCGTAGGAGAGGAGAAATCCGGCCACGGCGAGCCCGGTGAGGATTTTTAGGAGCAGCTGGCCGTCGACGCCGAAATTGGTGGCGGTCATGGACAGCACGACGCCGATGCTGATGATCCAGAAGCCGGATTCGGCGGCTTTGGCGCGGGCGCGCTGCGCCCATTCATCGCCCAGCATGTCAAAGATGCCAAGCTTCCTGGCGCGCCAGGTCTGGCCGAAAATCAGGATCAGGCAGACCAGCCAGAGCCCGAAACCGACGCCGGAGGCGATCAGGGCCGGCCCCATGACCGCATGGGGGATCTGGGCTGAGTGGGCGAAGCCTTCCCCGGCTTGCCACGCAAAAAAACCGATGGCGTTGAGCACGAAGAGCAGGCGCACCTGGGCGTTGATCTTTTCTGCGACGTCCATCTCAAAGCCTCTATGTAACCTATACGTTACCATCTAACGCGTCGCCTGGGTAACGTCAAAGCGACATGGGCAAGGCCTGCATCAGCCTTGGATCAGGCTTGGATAAGCCCGATCTCGATCAGGCGTTCGCGCAAAAACGCGTGGGCTGTGATCGGCTCGGGGTAGCGATCCGGATTCTCGTTGCTGACGCAGCCGGGCAAGGTCCGGATTTCGAAATCAGGATTGAAATGCAGGAAGAACGGTGTGGAATATCGCGGGTACGCCATGCGCTCCACCGAGGGGTTCACCACCCGGTGGGTGGTGCTTGGCAGAACATGGTTGGTGAGGCGCTGCAGCATATCGCCGATATTGACGACCAGCGCGCCCTTGGGCGGCTGCACAGGCAGCCAGTCGCCGGACTTCGTCTTCACCTGGAGACCGGCTTCTTCGGCGCCCAACAGAAGCGTGATGACGTTGATGTCTTCATGGGCGCCGGCGCGAACCCCGTCCGGGTCGCCCTTGATCGGAGGATAATGCAACAGGCGCAGCACCGAATTGCCTTCGTTCACCGCGGGCTGGAACCAGTCCTCGGCCAGCCCCAGATCAACCGCGATGGCGCGCAACAGGGTGGCGCCCATGGCGTCCAGCGCCTCGTACATGGCCCTGGTGCTGGCATCGAAGCCGGGAATCTCAGCCGCGGCGATATTGGGTGGCATAATCGCTTCGAAGCGATGGCCGGCGGGCAGGTCGCGCCCGCGATGCCAGAACTCCTTGAGATCTTTTTGACCGGCGCCCTTGGCGTTTTCCGTGGCGAAGGGCGTGTAGCCGCGCTGGCCGCCGCCTTCAGGATCGTAATAGGCGCGCTTGGCCGTGTCTGGCAGGGCGAAAAAGGCGCGGGTGTCTTCAAGCGCCCGGTCGATCACGGCCTGGTCCACCGGGTGATCGCACACAACGGCGAAGCCGGTCTCACGAAAGCTGACGCCAAGCTCGCGGGCGAAGGCGGCGGGATCGCGTTCGGCCAGGTTATAGCTGACGGGGCGCAGGGTCTGATCTTTGAGCACGGTGTTTGTCATGGGCGCGTATGTATCGCTTGCGCCGGGCGAGGTGAAGAAGTTTGCGCTTGACCCTTTCGTCGCAGGGCGGGCGATTGCAGCCATAAGCCGCCGTGACCTTCGTGCAACGTTCGCTCCGCCCTCGATATAAGGCTCTCACGCCGGATGGGCGGCTTGGTTATGGTGATGCTGGAAAGGCCTTCGGGGGGCGGAGTGGATCAGGCCGGCTACAGACCGCAGCGATACAGCGCACGCTATGGCGCGCGTGATCCCTGGCTTGCGGGCGGGGTGCGTGCGGGCGTCTATCTTTTATGGCGCGCGATATTCGCGGCGTGGCGGCCTGCGATTTTCCTGCTGTGTCTGGGCGGCGCAGTTGTCTTTGGCGTTAGAGCTGCGTCGGACCTTGATCTTGAGCCGCCCGCGAGGCCGGAGCACGAGAGGCTCGCCGAGGCGGTCCAGGCGTCGGTCGGCGACGGCCGGGCCTGGTGGGTCGGCGCCCTTGGCGCGGCGCTGGATCCCGCATCCGGGCGCGCGCCGGATCTGGTTTTGGCCGAGGCGCTCGCCCCGTCTTTGCCCAGCCTTGTGGCGCCGGACCGCCTCGCGCGCCGTGTGCTGATCGAAGGCGGGCGCAGCGAGCGCCATGTGGAGGCGGTGTTGCGCGCAGAACCGGCCTGGTTGCGCGAGCGGCGCCTTGAGGCGGCCTTGCGCGAGCAGCTGGACGCCGGGGCTCGAAACCGCGTGTCGCCGCCCGAGTTGATTTTCGCGCCCGAGCCAGTGTCGCTGCGCCTTCAGAGGGCGCGCGCCCTCTACGGGCCTGCAGTGGACGCGGTGGAGGCCTGGTTTTCCGCGCCTGGGGGCCGCGCGCTTGTCTTACGCGGCGCGCCAGGCCTTGAACACGCGCCGCCGGGAGCAGCGCTCTATGGTGATGTGCGTGACGTTCTGATCCAGGCGTGCGCGCTGGCCGAGCAGGCGGGCCGCCGCATCGGCCAGTGCCGGGTCGTCTTCCTGCCCAAGCCGGACGCCGACCTTCTGGTGGCCGGGCTTTCTGTCGCGGCCGCCGGCGTGGACGGACAGGCCCTTGTCGGCGCGCGAGTCCTGAAGGCCGCCGCCGCGGCCGGGCTGGCGAATGAGGGGTATATTGGATCGCTCGTGCTCGGCGCCGATCCGCAGTTGGCCCGTGAAGCGATCCTCGCCTCTGCCATGCCGCTGATCTCAGAAGCGGGCGAGCGCTATACTCGTCCGGTCTATTCAGCGCAGGACGCCCGCGCGGCCGCGGCGGCCGTCGCCAGGACAACCCGGATTGATGTGGCGCAGCGCGACCGCGTCTTCGCCCATATGGGCGCGGTCCGGCGCGACGCCGGCGCGCTGGCGGCCGTGCGGATGGCCGGGATTATCGAGAGCGAGGCGGACGCCGCCCGTCTTGCTGGTGCGGCCGAGCGATACGGGCGCCAGATCCTCGCTTTGCATCAGGCCCTGGGACGGGACGTGCTTGACCTCGCCCCCGCCCCGCACATCGTCCCGCGCCGCGAGGTGAGCGATGCAGCCTTGCGCAATGGAGGGCTTGCTGCAGGCTTTCTGCTGCTGGCGATCAGCCTTGTCGTCTGGGTGGGGCTGGCTGGTTTTTATCGGATGCGAGGAGCCAAGCCCGGTCTCGTCGAGCGAGTGGACGGACAGATTTCCCGATTAATCCTTGGTAGGAATTCCTAACGAAAATAAAGCCTTAAAAGCTCTTTTTTCTGATCGCGGTTAACTCGCCGCTTACCCTCACGCGACATTCTATTGCTTGTACGCACCACAGACCGAAGAGGCGATTGGGCGTGCATGGTGGGACGCGGCGGCGACACGGGCAAAGCCCGGCGCCCTCGCACTTTAGAGGGAAGATGGTCATGGCTTTCACCGATGTGGAAACCGCTCAGGCGCACGACGCTGTTTCGATGGACCCCACGGGCGAAGACCTGTGCAAGCTGGGTCTTCTGTATTCAACCGGCCAGTGCGGCGTCATCGACATGATCGAGGCGCACAAATGGTTCAACCTCGCCGCCCTCATGGGCAGCGACGCGGCCAAGCATTATCGCAGCGAAGTCGCCGCCGACATGGATGGCGAGCAGATCAGCGCCGCGCTTTCGGCCGCCCGCTCCTGGCTGGCGACCCGTCACTAGGGCGCTTGCGCGTCCGACGAATGAAGGATGCCCGGCGGAGTCTTCCGGCTGGATCCGGGCGAGGCGAACTATCTGCCTCGCCAGACCTGGGCGTAGCGTTCCTGATGCGCGCCCTCTAGTCGTTAAACAGGCTGTCGGCCAGCGCGTAGCTGAAGGCGGCGTCGATGGGCAGGATGTTGCGGACGTACTGCTCGACGAAGTCGTTGACTTCCGCGATGCCCGAGCGCGGGGCGAACACGATGTCGTGGCGCTGAAGAGGGATCATATCGGCGCGCCCGCCCTCAAGCGCCGAAGCAATATCGACTTCGCGCAGCATTACGCCGCCGTCTTCGGCGCGGCGCAGCACGGCGATCCGCCGGCGGCGGGCGCGGCTGGTCGGGCCACCTGCGAGCAGGAGCGCTTCCAGTACCCCGATGCGTGCGGACGGCATTTCATAAAGTCCGGGATCGTTGACTTCGCCGCCCACCAGGATGCGCTGCGAGCCGAAGCTCTGCGGTCGGACCTCCACAATGGGGTCCCGCAGAACCGAGGCGTAGCGCCCCGCCATTTCGCGCGCCGCCTCGGGCGCTGTCTTGCCCGACACCATAACAGCTCCGGCAAGGGGCAGGTTCACTCGTCCGTCCGGCCCCACATCGCGCGGTCCGGACAGCTCGTTTGCGGTGTGAACCGTGACCTCCACAGTGTCGCCGGGATATAGCCGATAGGCCGGCGCCGCGTCGTTCCATGCCTGAAAGCGTGACGGCTCGAAGCTGGCGGTGGCCGGCTGCGAGGCGCGCCCCGCGCACCCCGCTACAAAAACTGCCGCGAAAGCGGTCAGGGCCTGGCGTCGGTTCAATCGTGTCATCGGGCCCCCACGGGTGAATGAATTCGTACTCTTGGCGGGTTACGGCTAAGGAAAAATTAAGCGGGACGGGGCGAGATGTCGCCATGAGCCAACAGGATGATATCGGCCGGACGCACCAGACTCGCAATGACGCGCAATCGCGCGAGCTGGACCTGTTTGATCTGGCCGCTTTTGTGTGGACCCAGAAGCTGCTCGCGCTCGTCGCGGCGATCATCGTCTTTATTCCGCTGGCGATCCTGGCCTGGAGCGCGTTGACGCCCACCTACGAGGCCACCAGCCGCTTGCTGGTGATTCTGGATGACAGCGATCTGACGCCCGGCGCGGCGGGTTCGGGCGGCGCGTTCACCATCGACCCGGTGATGCAGTCGGAAATCGAAATCCTCAATTCCGACGCTGTGCGCCGGCTTGCGCTTGAATCGCGGGGCGCTCCGGCGAGCCCGGCCAATGTGCGGGCCCTGCGGGAGGGTTTCACGGTGTCGCGCGCGCCCAACGCCAGCGTCCTCACCGCCCGCTATGAGGCCGAGGACGCCGCCATGTCCGCCGGGGTGCTCAACGCCATCGTGGACGCCTATCTGGCCTATCGGGTGGACCTGCTAATCGGCGGATCCCAGGGCGCCGTGACCGACCGGCTGGGCGCCGCCGAGGCGGAGGCTGCCCGCGCCGAGCAGACCCTTCGCGCGTTCCTGGCCGAGCACGGGGTCACCGACTTTGAAACCGAGCGAAATTCGGTGCTGCAGCGTATTGCAGATCTTGAATCGCGCAAGCTCGCCGCCGAGGCCGAAGCGTCGCAGGCGAGGGGGTTTCGCGATTCCCTGACCCAGCGCCTGGCCGAATTGCCACAGGAAATCTCGCTCTATGTGGAAAACTCCGTAACCGGACAATTGCTCGATCTGCAGGTCCGCCGCCAGGAATTGCTGTCGCGGTATCTTCCGGACGCGCCGCCGGTTCAGGCGGTGGAGCGCGAGATCGAGGCCTTGCGCGGCTTTATCGAGGCCGGCGGGGCGCAGGGGCAGGGCCAGACCCGCACAGGGATCAATCCGATCTGGCAGGCCCTGGAGCAGGAGCGCCTGTCACAGGAGGCCTTCTCCATGAGCCAGACCCGGCTCGCGTCGACGCTGGGCGGGCAGCTCAGCCAGGCGCGTCAGCGCGCCGACCTTTTGAGCAGCCTGGCGCCGGAGCATGACCGGCTTGTGCGCCTTGTGCAGGCGCGGGCGGAAGCGGCGCGCCTTCTTTCCATTCAATCGGCTGACGCCGAGGCGCGCCGCAATGCGCCGCCCGGCGCGGCGGACGCGGTTCGCGTCGTCGAACGCGCCGCGCCGCCCGATCAGCCCAGCTCCCTTCGCGTGCCGGCGGTGATGGCGGTGGCCATGCTTGCTGTCGGCTTTGGTGTGTTCGTCGCCCTGCTGCGCGGCTATCTGATCTATCGCGGCGATGGCGGCGCACCCGGATCACTTCGCAGATCGTCCCAAAGCTCACCCCATGGTTCACCGCGAGACCCCGCGCGGAGGTCCCGATCAACGGCGTCGCGCTCCGGCCCTCCGCCCAGACGCCTGCCGGTCCTGGCGCGCATTCCCGAAGCCTGACCGCAACACTCGCCCGCCCCGCTGTCAGCGGGTCGTTAACCAACCCGGCCTAGTGTCGGCCCGTACAGAGCGAACCGGGGTTTGGGTTGAGACAGGCCGACGATCATCTGGACGGGCTCGCCCGCCGTTTGACGCCGCGCGACGCGCGTGGGCGCGCCGTCATGCTTGCGCCGGTTTCAGAAGGCGCAGGCGCCAGCACGATCGCGGCGGGTCTGGCGCGCCGCGCCGCGCTTCTCTCCGGCCGTCCGGCCTGGCTCTACGACCTTGATTTCCAGACCAACACACAAGCCGGCCGCGCGCGGCTGAACGGTCAGGCCTATGCGGGCGAGCTGTCCGGCATGAAGTTCTGGCGTGAAGAGCCCGACGGAGCCGGTCGCCTGGCCATGCGCCGATGCGCCGACGCGCCAATCTTCATCTCGGAGTTTCAGCGCCAGCCCGGCTCGGTGCGCCGGCTGACCTTTCATGGCGCGCGCGATTACTGGCGCCAGGCGCGCCTGGCCAGCGGGCTTGTGATCCTGGACGCCCCATTCGGCTCGGCCGCGCTCACAGCGTTGGCCCCGGACATGGACGGCGTGATTTTGGTCGCCGACGCAGCAGCCAGCCGGCGGAGCGCCGCCGACAAGCTCGCCGACCGTATTGAGGAGGCGGGCGGGCGCGTGCTGGGTGTCATCGTCAACCGCGCTCCGAGCCGGTGAGCCAGGCGGCGCTTCTGGCGGAACGCTGGCGCGGCGCCGTTCCGCGCCTGACCTTCTTTCCCGCCATGGAGGCCGGCGCAGCCTTCGTGTTGCTGTTGCTGTTCTCAAACGCCTTAATTGCACCACTGCTGGCGGACCCTGCGGACCCGGACGGCGGGGTGGTGCTCAGACTGCTCTGGCCGCCGGTCTATCTAGCCAGCCTTCTGTTGATCGCCCTTAGCCCGGCGCGAGTCTGGCGCACGGCTTTGCGGGCCTGGCCGGTGATGATGCTGGCGGCGTTGACCATGATGTCCACGGCCTGGTCCCTGGATCCGGGCATCACCCTGCGGCGCAGCCTGGCGGTGATGATGACGGCGGTGTTCGGGCTCTGGCTCGCCGCGCGGTTTTCCTGGCCGGACCTGATCCGCCTGATTGCGGCCATGTTCGCCGTTGTGGCGGTCGGCAGTCTGATCGCCGGCGCGCTGTTTCCAGGGTTCGGCGTGATGCAGGAGATCCATCCCGGAGCGTGGCGGGGCTTGTGGTGGGAGAAGAATACGCTGGGCGCTGTTATGGCCTGGGGCGGGCTCGCCTTCTGCGCTGCGGCGGCGGCCGCGAAGAGCGCGACCGAGCGGCGGGCCTGGCTCGGCTTTGTCGTACTCGCCCTTCTGCTGGTTCTTCTTTCAACATCGAAGACCGCGCTGCTTGCGTCCATGATCGCGGTGGGTGGTCCGGCCGGGATCGCCCTGGCGCGCCGCGGGTTCGGCTTTGCAGCGTCGGCGATCTTCGTCTTGCTTCTGGGCGTCGCGGCGCTGATCGGCGTTTTGCTGGTCGGGCCGGGGGTGATTCTGGAGGCGCTCGGGCGCGACGCCACTCTCACTGGCCGCACCGAGATCTGGGTCGTGCTCACCGATCAGATCGGCGATCGGCCGCTCACCGGCTATGGCTATGGCGCGTTCTGGGCGGTGGAGGATGGTCCGGCGTACTGGGTGCGTCAGGAGACCGCCTGGCTGGTTCCCACGGCCCATAACGCCTGGCTTGAGACCGCACTCGCCATCGGCGTGCCCGGCGCGGCGTTCGCCTTCCTGGTGGTTCTGTCGGGGCTGGCCATCGCCGCGCGCCGGCTGTTCGCCGGGGTTTCCGCCTACTGGGCGCTTCCCTTCCTCACCAGTTGGCTGGTGGTGAGTTTTTCAGAGAGCAATCTTCTGGAGCAGAACGGGCTGGTCTGGCTCATGGTCTCCACGACGCTGGCCAAGCTTCTGGCCGACAGGGAACGTTAGCGGCCCGGATCAGCAAACCGGCACGTTGACGGCGAGGCCGCCCGTGCTTGTTTCCTTGTACTTGTCGTTCATGTCGGCGGCGGTCTGGCGCATGGTTTCGATTACCTGATCGAGGCTCACCTTGTAATCGCTCGTCCCGATCATCGCCAGGCGCGCCGCATTGATCGCCTTGATCGCGCCGATGGCGTTGCGCTCAATGCACGGGATCTGCACCAACCCGCCGACCGGATCGCAGGTGAGCCCCAGATTGTGCTCCATGGCGATTTCGGCGGCGTTCTCGATCTGCTTGTTCGTGCCGCCAAGCGCCGCAGCGAGACCGCCTGCGGCCATGGAGCAGGCGACGCCCACCTCGCCCTGGCAGCCGGCTTCGGCGCCGGAGATGGAGGCGTTCTTCTTGTAGAGCGCGCCGATGGCGGCGGCGGTGAGGAAGAAGCGCGCCATGGCGCCCTTGTCGCCGGAGCGCCGGTGGTGGCGATCGAAATAGCGCGCCACGGCCGGAATGATCCCCGCCGCGCCATTGGTGGGGGCGGTGACCACCTTGCCGCCGGCGGCGTTCTCTTCGTTTACCGCCATGGCCCACAGATTGACCCATTCCATGGAGGCGAGGGGATCGGTCTCCGCACGCGCCGCTTCGGCCATCAGCTTGCGGCGCATGGCTGGCGCGCGGCGTTGAACCTTCAGGCCTCCGGGAAGCTCGCCGTCCATCCGCGTGCCGCGCTCGATGCAGTCCTCCATTGCCGTGCCGATCTCCACGATCCGCGCGCGCACCTCGTCCTCGGTGCGAAAGGCGGTTTCGTTGGCCAGCATGATGTCGGGGATGGACAGGCCCTCGCGCTCACCGATCGCCATCAGCTCGTCGCAGGTGTTGAAGCGATAGGGTTCACCGCGCAGCGCTTCAGCGGCGGAATTGCGCCCGGCCTCGGCTTCATTGATGACGAAACCGCCGCCGATAGAGTACCAGATTTCTTCGCGCAACACATTGCGCTCTTTGTCAAACGCCATGAATTTCATGGCGTTTGAGTGAAACGGTAGCCGGGTCTCGCCCTTGAAGACAAGGTCCGCCTTGCGGTCAAAGTCGATCTCGCGGCGGTCCAGCAGCTTCAGGGTGTTTTCGCGCTCAATCCGCTCAATCCGGCCGGGCAGGGCGTCGGGATCAGCCGATTCTGGCTCCACGCCCTCAAGCCCCCACAGGATCGCCTTGTCGGTGGCGTGCCCCGATCCGGTAAGCGCCAGCGACCCGTAGGCCTCTGCGCGAACACTATCAACGGCGTCGAGGCCATGCTCTTCGTCCACGCGTTCCAGAAACAGGCGCGCCGCCTTCATGGGTCCCACGGTGTGAGAGCTGGAGGGTCCGACGCCGATCTTGAAAAGGTCGAAAACCCCGAAATGCATCAGGTTTCGCCCAGTCCTTTGTCGGAGGTGAAGGCGTTGAAGCAGATGATCGTCTGGGTGTCCCGCACGCCTGGCACGGTTTGGATCTTCTGATTCACGAAGCGGCCGATATCGGCTTCGGAGCCCACCGAAAACTGGGCGAGGAGATCAAAGGCGCCGGATACTGAATGGATCTGGCGGGTCTCGGTGACCTCGTCGACGATCTTGGACGCGACCTCATAGGTCCGGCCCAGATCGCATTTGATGAAGATGTAGAACTGACGCATGAAACTCTCCCTTGGCGGCGCAGCTTACAGCGATGTGCGCACCGTCCACAGCTCTGGAAACAGGCGCAGATCCAGCGCCTTCACGAGATAGCCGACACCGGAACTGCCGCCCGTGCCGCGGCGGAAGCCGATAATGCGCTCCACCGTCTTCATGTGGTTGAAACGCCATTGCTGGAATTTCTGCTCCAGGTCCACCAGTTTTTCGGCGAACTCGTAGAGCTCCCAGTATGTTGCGGTGTCCAGATAGACGGCGCGCCACATGGCCTCCACGTCGTTGCTGGCGACATAGCTCTGCGCCCAGTCGCGTTCGGTCACGCTTGCAGGCAGCGCCATGCCCGAGCGCGCCGCAAAGCGCAGCGTCTCGTCATAGAGGCTGGGTGCATTGAGGGCGGCGAGGACTTTGGATTCGGCTTCAGCTTCCTTGCGGAAGAGGCGGGCGTGTTTGGGGTTTTTATTGCCCAGCCGGAATTCAAGGCAGCGATATTGCCAGCTTTGAAAGCCCGAGCTCTGGCCCAGCTTGTCGCGGAACGCCAGATAATCGGCCGGCGTCATGGTGGCCAGGACCGACCAGGACTGGGTGAGCTGCTCCTGAATGCGGGCGATGCGTGCGAGCATTTTCATGGCCGGCCGGGTGCGGTCATGGCGTACGGACTCGATCGCCGCATCAAGCTCGTGCAGGCAAAGCTTCATCCACAATTCGCTGGCTTGATGGATGATGATGAACATCATCTCGTCGTGCTCGCCGGTGAGCGGATGTTGTGCGCCGAGCACCGTGTCGATGTCCAGATAGCGTCCATAGGACAGCCCGCGCTCGGGCTCCCAGTGGATGTCTTCGCCATCAAGATCGACGCTGGTCTTGAAACTGTCGCTCATCTGCGCACTCCTGACGCCTCGGTCTATCGGCGCGGACGCGAGGCGGCAAGCGCAGACCGGAAACCCCCGCATCAAGGCCTGAGGATGGGTTCAGACCAGGACGAAACTCAGCGGCATCAGGCCGTCTATGCGCGCCTCCACCCGGTCGCCACGCTCCAGGGCGCCGACGCCGGCCGGCGTTCCTGTGAAGATGAGATCGCCCGCCTCCAGCCTAACCAGAGCAGACAGGTGGGAGATGATCTCCGCGGTGCTCCAGATCATCTGGGCGAGGTCGCCGGTCTGCCGTGTCTGGCCGTTCACCGCAAGCTCTATCACGCCGGAATCCATGGCCGGGCAGGGCCTGAGCGCGCCGATCGGAGCGGACCCGTCAAATCCCTTGGCCATGTCCCATGGACGCCCCGACGCCTTTGCCGCGGCCTGCAGATCGCGCCGCGTGAGATCGACGCCCACCGCGCAGCCATAAACCAGGGAGCGGGCGGATTCCGGGCCAAGATCCGCGCCGCCGCCCCCCAGCGCCAGGACAAGCTCCACCTCATGGTGAAGGTCCTGGGTCGCGGGCGGGTAGGCGAGCGTTTCGCCGGAAAACACCGCATCGCGCGGCTTTGAAAAGAAGAAGGGCGGTTCGCGGTCCGGGTCTGACCCCATCTCCCGGGCGTGGTCGGCGTAATTGCGGCCGACGCAGTAAATGCGGCGCACCGGGAAATAACCGCCGCTCTCCACGGGCAGGGCGGTCTCCGGAGGCTGGGCGACTACGTAGCTGGTCATGATGGCGCCTTTCATGGACCCAGATTGGACCGGTCCATGATTCGGCTCAACGCGCTTGTGCCGGGCTAGTCTTCAGACGAGCCGGAGCCCTTGGTGGCGGCGAGGCCCGAAAACTGCTGCAACATGTCGATGGGCATCGGGAACACGATCGTCTTCGTACCTTCTCCGCCCAGCTCGGACAGCGTGCCGAGATAGCGGATCTGCATGCCGCCTTCCTGCTGACTGAGGATTTTCGCCGCCTCCGCCAGCTTTTGCGCGGCCTGCTGCTCGCCCTCGGCGGCGATGACCTTGGCGCGCCGCTCGCGCTCGGCCTCGGCCTGGCGGGCGATGGCCCGAATCATGGAGGGGTCGAGGTCCACATGTTTGATCTCCACATTGGCCACCTTGATGCCCCAGGCCTCGGTCTGGTCATCGAGGATCTTCTGGATATCGACATTCAGCTTGTCGCGTTCGGCCAGCATTTCGTCGAGATCATGCTTGCCCAGCACGCTGCGCAGCGTGGTCTGGGCCAGCTGGCTGGTGGCCATCCGAAAATCCTCGACCTGGTTGATGGCCTTCTGCGGATCGATGATGCGGTAATAAAGCACCGCGTTCACCTTCACCGAGACATTGTCCTGGCTGATCACGTCCTGGCTGGGCACGTCCTCGGCGACGGTGCGGATGTCCACCTTCACCATCTGCTGCAGGAACGGGATCAGAATGATAAGGCCCGGACCCGATGTCCCGGTATAGCGCCCCAGGGTGTAGATCACCGCGCGCTCATATTCGCGCAGCACCTTGAAGACCTGAAACAGAAGCGAGCCGGCGATCACCGCCAGCGCAATCCAGAACCCGATATTGATGCCGATGTCGGCCATGCCTGATCTCCTTCGCCGCGCGGGGCGGCTAGATTTTTTTCACCTTCAGCGTCAGTCCTTCGACGCCGATGACCTTGACCCTATCGTCGATTTGCAGCGAATCCTTGGACGTGGCGCGCCATCGCTCGCCGTCCACCTGCACATGCCCCCGGCCGCCCTCCCAGTCGAGCACGCGGCCCTCAAGCCCGATAAGGCCCTGCTCGCCGGTGGTGACCTTGCGTCCCTGTGAGGCGAGGCCGTAGCTCACCAGAAGGAAGGAGGCGAGGCCCAGCCCGGCCGTCGTGCCGGCGACCAGGCGCCAGTCCAGCCGGAATCCCTCCGCCTCGGTGTCCACCAGCATCAACGCGCCGATGGCGAACGCCGCCAGACCGCCAAGCGCCAGTAGGCCCGAGCTTGCAATGAACGCCTCGGCCACCAGAAGAGTAAGGCCAAGCACGATCAGCGCCGCTCCGGCATAGTTTAGCGGCAGGGTGTTGAGCGCATAGAGCCCGACGATCAGACAGATCACCCCGGCGATGGCGGTGATCGGCTCGAGACCGTTATAGAAGCTCACCAGAAGGCCGACGAAGCCCAGATTCATCAGGAGAAACGCAATATTGGGATCGGTGAGCACCGCCAGCGCCTCTTCAGCGAAGGTCTTTTCGATTCTTTCCACCGCGGCGCCCTCGAGGTCCAGCGCGACGACCTGGCCGTCAGCCAGGCTCACCTCGCGGCCGGAGGCCTGGGCTAAGACCTCGTCAAGGCTTGCCGCGACGATCTCAACGACACCTAGCTCCAGCGCCTCTTCGGCGGAAGCGCTTATGCCCTCACGCACGGCCGCCTCGGCCCATTGCGCGTTGCGGCCGCGCAAATCGGCCAGCGAGCGCATATAGGCGGCGGCGTCATTGACCACCTTGTTTCGAAGCGCCTGCTGATTGCCGGGTGCAGGGCTCGTATCTGCGCCGTCAGCGGCGTCGTCTTCGGGCGCGGTGTCGCCGCCGTCGTCTGAAGCAGGGGAGTCTGGAGCGGGCGAGGGCGCTTCCGGCGCTCCATCCGGCGCGCCGCCCATCTGGATCGGAGTCGCCGCACCGATGCTGGTGCCCGGCGCCATGGCGGCCAGATGGCTGGCGTAGGTGATGAACGCGCCTGCGCTCGCGGCGCGCGCGCCGGACGGAGAGACGTAGACGATGACGGGAACGGGGGAGGCCAGGATCGCCTGATTGATCTCCCGCGTCGACGCATCCAGACCTCCGGGCGTGTCCATGGTGACCACAAGGGCCGCCGCGCCTTCGCCCTGCGCCTCACCGATGGCGCGGGTGATATAGGCGGCGGTGGCCGGGCCGATGGGTCCGGTGAGATCCGCTATGAGCACGGAGGGCCCAGCCGCTTCCTGGCGCGCCAGGCCCGCCACGGCGGTCAGCATCACGCCGGCGACGACAAGCGCCGCCGCGGCCGCCCGCATGACCGTTCGCCCTGGATACTGCATGGCGACGTCTCCTCACCTTCCCTCGGTGAAAGGTAGGGCGTTAGAGGCGCAGCTTCCATATGCAATTGGTAAGAATCGGGGCGGATGGCGGAGGAGGAGGGATTCGAACCCCCGGAACGCTCTCACGCTCAACGGTTTTCAAGACCGCCGCTATCGACCACTCAGCCACTCCTCCGTCGCCGCAGGTTTAGCCGTCTTGACGCCGCTGGCGCAAGCGGAGAGGGCGGCGCGGCTTGGCGGCGCCGCCAGCCCTGATCCGCGCCGGTGGCTGACGCTGCGGGATTGTATAAGTTCCGGCCTCTTTTCCGCCCCAACAAACCGGCTGTATGGTGCGCGGGAACGATCCGCCTGAACGATCCGCAGAAGTGAGGGCCTTCATCCGTGATTTTCCGCGCCGCGTTTTTAACCGCGACGATCCTCAGCGTTTCTGCGGCCTTGAGCGCCTGCGCAGGCTCGCCTGAGGCTGGCGAAGAAACCAGCCGACCGGCGGCGCGCGTCTTCACCCCGCCTGTGTTCGAGGCGATCGCGCCCCAGTTGGAGCCGCCGCGCTCCGTGGAAGAGGGGATGGCCAGCTGGTACGGGCCCGGCTTTCACGGCAATCTCACCGCCAGTGGCGAAGAGTTTGATCAGGCCGCGTTGAGCGCAGCCCATCCCACGCTGCCGCTGCCGACCCTGGCGCGCGTGACGCGTCTTGACACCGGCGCCAGCGTGCTGGTCCGGATCAATGACCGGGGCCCGTTTGTTGGAGATCGGGTCATTGATCTCAGCCGCGCCGCCGCCGAGGCGCTGGACTTCATAAATGACGGCGTTGCGCCGGTGCGCATAGAGGCGCTCGGCCCGCCGGATGCAGCCGACCGGGCGGCGGCTCCGGTATTCTTCGACCCGGCGGTCGGCCCGCCTTCAGGCTGATGGCGCCCGTGCCGGACGCCGCGCTCTGGCCAAGGTTTGTTTCAATCGTTCGGGCTCGCCCGAATTCCGCTCCCAGACTACAGGTTCTCGCCATGCGCCCACTGTTCATCCCCGCCGCGCTTTTCCTCGCCGCCCTTCTTCCCACCGGCTTTTTCTCTACTGGGGCGCTGTCGCAAGGCTTCGACACCCGCGCCAGCCACGCCGTGATCATGGATTATGAGTCCGGCGACATGCTGTTCTCCAAGAATGGCGAAGAGCCGATGCCGCCGGCCTCCATGTCCAAGCTGATGACGGCCCTGATGGTGTTTGAGGCGCTGGAGAGCGGCGAACTGTCCATGGAGACCGAGCTTCCCGTCAGTGAGAACGCCTGGCGGCGAGGGGGCTCGGCGTCCGGGTCCTCCACCATGTTTCTCGACGTCGGGTCGCGGGCCACCGTGCGCGACCTTTTGCAGGGCATTATCGTTCAGTCGGGAAATGACGCCTGCATCGTGGTCGCCGAGGCCATCGGCGGCACCGAAGAGAATTTCTCCGACATGATGACCGAACGCGCCCGCGAACTTGGCCTTGAAAGCGCGAACTTCGCAAACTCCACCGGCTGGCCTGATGCCGATCACCGCATTTCCGCTTCCGACCTGGCGCGGCTGGCGCGACATATCATCGAGGAGCACCCCGCCTATTACGGCATCTACGCGCAGGGAGAGTACACCTATAACGGCATCCGCCAGTTCAACCGCAATCCGCTTCTGGGCCTGTTTCCCGGCACTGACGGGCTGAAAACCGGTCATACATCGCAGAGCGGCTACGGGCTTGTGGCCTCCGCCGAGCAGGACGGCGAGCGGCGCATCGTGGTGTTCAACGGCATGGAGTCCAACCGTGCCCGCGCCGACGAGGCCGAGCGACTGATGCGTGCGGCGTTCAACGAGTTTGAAATGGTCCGGATCATCGAGGCGGGGGCCCAGCTGGGCGAGGCGGACCTCTATATGGGCCAGTCTGAAACGGTGGCCTTGCGCGCCGCTGAGGGCCTGAGCGTCGGCATGCACCGCCGGACCATGGACGATTACACCGCCGAAATCGTCTATGAGGGGCCGGTCCAGGCGCCGGTGGTGGAAGGCGACCGGATCGCCCGGCTGGTGATCACCCTGCCCGACGGTCATACGCGTAGCGTGCCGCTGGAGGCGGCGGCGAGCGTGGAGCGCAAGGGCATGTTCGGCCGCGCCGGCGCCGCGCTGGTCCAGATGATCAGGGGCGGCTAAGCCGTGCCGGCGCAGGGCCTTTTCATAACGCTTGAAGGCGGCGAGGGGGCCGGCAAAACGACGCTGGCCGCCACACTGGCTGCTAAGCTGGAGCGCGACGGCCTCGAAGTGGTGCTCACCCGCGAACCGGGCGGCACCCCTAACGCCGAAGCCTTGCGCGCGCTTCTGGTGGAGGGCGAAACAGGGCGCTGGTCGCCCATGGCCGAAACCCTTTTGATGTTCGCCGCTCGGCTGGACCATGTGGAACGCCTGGTGAAGCCGGCTCTGGAGCGAGGCGCGGTGGTGATCTGTGACCGCTTTACGGATTCCACCCGCGCCTATCAGGGCGCGGCGGGCGGCGTCGACGCCCTTCGCATCGAAGCGGTGCGCATGGCGGCGCTGGGCGATTTTGAACCTGACCTGACCTTCATCGTCGACCTGGATCCTGCGGTCGGTCTGGCGCGTACGCGCACACGGGGCGAAACCGAGACCCGTTTCGAGCGACAGCCGGGCGCCTTCCACACCGCGTTGCGGCAAGCGTTTCTGGACATTGCATCAAACGCGCCGGAGCGCTGCGTCGTGCTGGACGGCGCACATCCGCCGCAAATCGTGGCCAGAGCCGCGCAGAAAGCTCTTTCTGAGCGCTTCGGGGTGCTGGCGTGAGCGATATCCCTGAAGCCGACCGCGAAGGCGAGCTCAGCCATCCGCGCCATGTCTATGATCTGTTCGGTCACGCAAAGGCCGAGGCGGACATGGCCGGCGCGCTTGAAAGCGGGCGCATGCATCACGCCTGGATGATCACCGGCCCGAAAGGTGTCGGCAAAGCGACGCTCGCCTGGCGCCTGGCGCGCCGGGCTCTTGGCGCCGCACCGGCGGGCGAAGGGCTCGCCTGTGATCCGGGCGACCAGGAATGCCGCCGCCTTGAAGCGATGTCCCATCCGGACTTTCTGCTGATCCGGCGTCCCTTCAACGACAAGACCAAAAAGCTGAAAGGCGAGATCACCGTGGAGGAGGCGCGCCGCGCGCCGGCCTTCTTCTCCCGCAGCGCCAGCGGCGGCCGGTACCGCGTCGCGATCGTGGACGCCGCCGACGACATGAACATCAACGCCGCCAACGCGCTCCTGAAGACACTTGAAGAGCCGCCGCGGAACGGTCTGCTCCTTTTGGTGGTCAACACGCCCGGCCGGCTGCTTCCCACGATCCGGTCGCGCTGCCGGCGCCTGTCCCTACGGCCACCCCCGGTGGACGAGACCACCGCCTGGCTGACACAGGTCCGTGGCGTTGACGCCGCGGACGCCGCGCGTGCTGCGGCTTTGGCCAGCGGTGCGCCGGGGCGCGCTCTGGCTCTGGTGGAGCTGGGCGCCTCAAAGCTGAAAGATGATATAGACCAGGCCCTTGCGCAGCTTCCTTCGCTTGACCGTCTAGCGGCGGAGCGCCTTGCCGCCAACGCCGGGAAGAAGGACGGCGAGGCGTTCAAGCAGATCCTGATGGATTTCCTGCTCACCTACGCCCAGGACCGTGCCCGAAGCCTGGCGCTGGGAAACGCGGGCCCGGAAAGCGCCGGCCGCTGGGTCTTGGCGGCGGACGGGCTGACAAGACTGGCGAGGGAGAGCGAAACCCTCTATCTCGATCCCAAACAGACCGTCTACGCCGCGTTCGCGCTGTTGCAGGACGCGGCCGCCGCAGCCTGACGAGCGCCATGCTGATCGACACTCACATCAATATTCACGGCGATGATTACGCCGAGGACCTGCCCCAGGTGCTGGAGGCGGCGCGCGCCGCGGGCGTATCGCCCATGATCGCGATCTGCTGCCGGCTCACCGACTTCGATGCGGTGTCGAAAATCGCCGAGGCCCATGACGACGTCTACTGCACGATCGGCGCCCATCCCCACCACGCCAAGGACCGGCCGGACATCACGGCCGATGAGTTGCTGGAAATCGCCCGCCATCCCAAGGTCGTGGCCATTGGCGAGACGGGGCTGGATTTCCATTACAATCATTCGCCGGAAGCTGAGCAGTATCAGAGCCTTCGCGCCCATATCGAGGCGGCGCGCCGCGCCGATTTGCCGCTGATCCTCCATTGCCGCGAGGCGGATGACAAAATGGCGGACCTCTTGGAGGAGGAAATGGGGAAGGGGGCGTTTCGCCCGCTTTTGCACTGCTATACCGGCGGGGCCGGGCTTGCCAGGCGCGCCGCGGCGCTGGGCGCTTATTTCTCGGCGTCGGGGATCATCACCTTTAAAAAAGCCGGGGATGTCCGCGAAGTGTTTCGCGACGTCGTGCCCGATGACCGCGTGATCGTGGAGACCGATTGCCCCTATCTTGCGCCCGTTCCGTATCGGGGCCGCAGGAACGAACCGGCTTACTTGCCGCACGTCGCAGAAAAGCTTGGTGAAATCAAAGGCTGGACGGTCGAGGAAACCGCAGCGCGGACCACCGCCGCGGCCCTGGCCTTGTTCACCCGGATCAAGGCGCCGGCATGAGCGGCCAGGCGGGCGAGGGCGCGGTCCTTCGGGCGCTCATCCTGGGCTGCGGCTCCTCGGGCGGCGTGCCGCGCATCGACGGCGACTGGGGCGCCTGCGATCCAGGCGAACCTAAAAACCGCAGGCGCCGCTGCAGCTTGCTGCTGGAACGAAGTGTGTCGCTGGAGGCGCTGGACACAGGCCACGCGACGCGCGTGCTCATCGACACAAGCCCGGATCTGCGCGAGCAGATGCTGGCCGCCAGATCACCGCAGATCCACGCAGTGGCTTTCACCCACACCCATGCCGACCAGTGCCACGGCATCGATGACGTGCGCGCTCTGGTCTATCAGCGCCGCGAACGCCTTCCGGCGATCATGAGCGCCGCGACCCGTCGTGATTTGCTGGCGCGCTTTGGGTATATCTTTGAAACTCCGGCGGGCTCGGGCTATCCGCCCTTGCTTATCTCACGGGAGCTCGCCAGCGGCGATTTCACCTCGATTGAGGGGCCGGGCGGCTCGCTGAAGATTCGGCTTTTCGATGTGGAGCATGGCGGCGCGGCCTGTAGCGGCGTGCGCGCCGGACCCTTGGCCTATACGCCAGACGTGAACGGGCTCGGAGACGCCGCTTTTGAAGCAATCGCCGGCTCCGGCGTCTGGATCGTTGACGCACTGCGCGAGCGTCCGCACCCAAGTCACGCCCACCTGGATCAGTCGCTGGAATGGCTCTCACGCGTACAGCCCTCGCTCGGCGTGCTGACCAACCTCCACATCGATTTGGACTACCGAGCGCTGCTGCCGCGTCTGCCGCGGGGCGTGCGGCCGGCCTATGACGGGCTGAGCGTCACAATGAGTGAAGCCACCGGCGCCGTGATCCGCGCAGACCCGGTCTGACGCCATATGTATTACTTAGGAGATCGCGTTCTACGATATCATTTGTTTCTCATAATATATCTTATGCGAGTTTTATATGTGCGGTCACGGGGCGGCTTTGGCGCCCTCGCACTTGCGCCCACGCGGCCCTAGACTGAGCGCTCTGATTCCCGCATCTGCGAGCGCGCCCGATGACCGTCCCGGCCCAACCCCGTTCCATCGACCGTCTCATCGCCGTGATGGCCAGGCTGCGCGATCCCGCCGGCGGCTGCCCCTGGGATCTGGAGCAGGACTTTCGCTCCATCGCGCGCTACACGATCGAGGAAGCCTATGAGGTCGTGGACGCCATTGAGCGCGCCGACATGGCCGATCTGAAGGAAGAGCTCGGCGATCTCCTCCTCCAGGTCGTGTTCCATTCGCGCATGGCCGAGGAAGCCGGTGATTTTCGCTTCGAGGACGTGGCTGACGCCATCGCCGAGAAGATGATCCGGCGTCACCCCCACGTGTTTGGAACAGCCCAGGAGCGCGATTCTGAGAGCCAGACGCGCGCCTGGGAGGCCCAGAAGGCCGCCGAGCGCGCGGCCAAGGGCGGCGAAGACGTCTCGGTGCTTGCCAATGTGCCGGTCGCCCTGCCCGCGCTGACGCGCTCTGAAAAGCTGATGAAGCGCGCAGCCCGCGTCGGTTTCGACTGGCCGGATGTGGAGGGCGTGATGGCCAAGATCGATGAAGAGCTGGCCGAAGTGCGAGGAGCGGTCGCCGAGGGCGACCCGGCGCAGATTCACGAAGAGATCGGCGATCTGCTGGCCACCGTGGTCAATGCGGCGCGCAAGCTGGGCGTTGATCCAGAAGCCGCGCTACGCGACGCCAACGCCAAATTTGAACGCCGATTTCGCGCTGTGGAACAGCAGCTTAAAGACAAAGGTTCAAGCGTTCAGGAAGCCGATCTGGACGCCATGGAGGCCGAGTGGCTGACCGCGAAGCGCAGCGGGCTTTAGACTCGCAGTCGGCGTCGGGATCGCTGACCTAATGCGCTGCAGCGCGCTCGGGGGCGATCTCCAGGCCCTTGAACTTGCGGCGGAAGCGTCCGGCGTCGGGCGGAGTAAGGCGCGCTGCGGCGAACGTGTCGCCGGTCTCTTCGTCGATCCGCTCTTCGATGACTTCACCGTTCTCATGGATCCAGGCGAGCGCGGCGGCGTCGGCGGGCGTTACCTTGATGCGAAGCACCAGGTCATTGGCCGCAAGCGCCTGCTCCACAAGCACCATAAGCGCGCCCAGCCCCTCACCCGTCGCCGCTGAAGTCAGCACCGAGGGCGGGCGGTCGGGACGGCTTGGCAGGCGGGTGCGCCAGCGCAGATCCTCATAGCTTTCCGCGTCCAGTCGGTCGGCCTTGTTCCAGGCTTCGATCACGATCTGGTCGTGGGCCGAGCCGGCGTTTAGGGCGTCCAGCACCGCTTCCACATCGGCCTTTCGGCCGTCATTATCAGGGTCGGCGATGTCGCGCACATGGACCAGCACATCAGCTTCCACCACCTCTTCAAGGGTCGCGCGGAAGGCGGCGATCAGCTCGGTGGGCAGATCGGTGATGAACCCCACCGTGTCGGACAGGAGGATCTTGCGGCCCGACGGCGTGCGCACGGCGCGCGTGGTGGGATCCAGTGTCGCGAAGGGCATGTCCTTTGCCAGAACCCTGGATTTGGAAAGGGAATTGAAGACGCTGGACTTACCTGCGTTTGTGTAGCCCACAAGCGCCACAGTGGGCCACGGCGCGGCCTGGCGGCGTTTGCGGTGGAGCTGGCGGGTGCGTTTCACCTCGTCGAGTTCGCGGCGCAGCTTGGCCATCTTGTCGGCGAGGATGCGGCGGTCGGTCTCGATCTGGGTTTCGCCTGGACCGCCCATGAAGCCCTGACCGCCGCGTTGGCGTTCCAGGTGGGTCCAGGTGCGCACCAGACGCGAACGCTCATAGGTGAGGCGCGCCAGCTCCACCTGCAGGCGCCCTTCCCGGGTCTGGGCGCGTCGGCCGAAGATTTCCAGGATCAGCCCGGTACGGTCTATGACCTTCACCTTGAGGGCTTTTTCAAGATTGCGCTGCTGGACAGGCGACAGCGCAGAATCGATCACCAGGACATGGGCTCCGATATCCTCGATGTGCACACGCAGCATCTCGACCTTGCCCGAGCCGAAGAACGTGCCGGGCTCAAGCTTGCGCACCGGTTCGATGCGCGCCTCTACGGGCTTCAGGTCAAGGGCTTCAGCAAGGCCGGCGGCTTCTTCCAGGCGCGCTTCAGCGCGCTCGGTCCCGGTCCCCGAGAACTGGGGATGGATGACGAAGGCGGTTTCGACGTCGGGGCGGCGATTAATCAATCCGCGCTTTCTCCATCCTCTTCTTCACGTTCAAACAGCTGAACCGGCTGGCTCGGCATGATCGTGGAGATGGCGTGCTTGTAGACCAGCTGAATCTGACCTTCGCGGCGCAGCAGCACGCAGAAATTATCAAACCAGGTGACGACGCCTTGGAGCTTCACGCCGTTGACCAGGAAAATGGTCAGCGGTGTCTTGCCCTTGCGCACGGTGTTCAGGAAGACGTCCTGAAGGTTCTGCTTTTTATCGTTAGACATCGGCCTACTTCGCAATTGTTCGTCGGGGCTCTGGGCATGCGGCCCTGTCTTCAAAGAGGTAAACAGGCTCGCGCTTCGCTGCAACCGCGAAACGCGGGCCGTCCCCTCTCAGTCTCGGGCGAAAATAACATAGATCGCGGCTGCTGCGGCAAGCACTTCAAGACGCCCGGCGACCATCAATAGCGCGCTGACGATAAGCGCCGGCGGCGGCAGGGTCGCGAAATCGGCCCCGGCCGGCGGCCCCATATTGGCGAGGCTGGCTGCGGCGACGCGCCAGGCGGGCTCAAACTCCGCCCCCGCAAGCGTGATCGCCACGGTTCCAAGACCCAGGGCCACGGGAAACGCCAGCGCATAAACCCAGACCCCGGCCAGCGCCTCATCAGCGACCGGTCGCCCCCCGAAACGCGTTCGCACCGCCGCTGAAGGATGGGAGAGCACCGAAAGCTCGCCGCCCGCCCGCCTGAGCAGCAGCAGGATGCGCGGCATCTTCACACCGCCCGAGGTGGAGATGGTCGATCCGCCCACCAGCGCCAGAAACAGCAACACCGCCACTGGGAGGGTCCCGGCCTCAACCGTTTGAAAGCCCGCAGTGGAAATGGCGAAGAACCCGTCAAGCACGCCGGCCGGAAACGCGGCCGGGCCGGAAAAGATCAGGGCGGCGATCCCGCAGGCGCCCGCCACGGCCGCCATGGCGCGCAGCTCTCCTGTTCCGCGGGGCATGCGGAACCGCGAAAGCCATTCATACATCACC
Organism: Apolloniradiicaulis salifontis; assembly: GCF_053756655.1. Taxonomy (NCBI): domain Bacteria; kingdom Pseudomonadati; phylum Pseudomonadota; class Alphaproteobacteria; order Maricaulales; family Maricaulaceae; genus Apolloniradiicaulis; species Apolloniradiicaulis salifontis. The sequence continues at coordinate 1,515,273 of NZ_CM132387.1, read as the reverse complement.
GCAAAATTCCACGCGCCGGCCAGACACAGCAGGCTCAGCACCACAATGCTGGGTGCGGGAAGCCACCCGGCCAGAGCACCCGATTGCGGCGCCAGACCGGCGGTGGCGACGCCCGAGAGCGCCAGGCAAATCGCATCAAACGGCGCAGTCCCGGTGCTGATGAGCAAAACCGCGCCGAGCGCCGTGACCAGACCGTAGACCGAGCCCAGCCGCCTGAATCCACGACCGAAATTGGTGAACAGGTCCGCCCGCTCCACGGTGAGAAGGCTGGTTCGGCGAAGACCGACCCCGCGCCGATCGAGGGCTGCAAACACCGTCGCGGCCAGAACAACGCTCGCCAGTCCGCCAAGCCAGGCGAGATAGCAGCGCCACAAGATCACCGATCTGGAGACATCTTCGGGCGCGCCGAGCACGGCGCCGGTTGTGGTCATGGACGCATAAGCCTCAAACACGCCCTGCACCGCGCCGCCGGCGCCGGCCGCCAGGGGCGCGGCGGCCAGCAGCGGGACCAGAAGCCAGCCGTAGAACGCAAGGCGCAGCGCCGCCGCCGCGCCTGCAGGGCGTTCAAGATTGGCTGTGCCGGCGAGGATCGCCCCGCCGATGAACAAGCCGCACACCGTGGTGATGAAGAAGCCGCGCGCGGCCGCCGAATCGCCTTCAAGCCCGGCGAGCGCGATGAACGGGCCGGCGCTGGCGCCGATCACCGAGGCGCACCAGCCAAGAGCGCGAAACAGGCGGGGCGATAGCTGCATGACGCCTAGAAGTATTCCAGGCTGACACGGAACATGTGTTCGACCTTCGGGACCGAGGCCTTGAGCGCGAAGAAAACGACGCGGTCGTTCTCCTCGATCCTGACCGCGTCGCGGGAGAAGAAGACCTTGTCGCCCCGCACCACGGCGCCCACCGCCACGCCCTCTGGAAGATCAAGGTTCTTGAGTGATTTGCCCACAAGCGGCGAAGTCGAAAGCGCGACCCCTTCCAGCGCCTCGGCGGCGCCGCCGGCCAGGGTCTGCAGCCCGGTGATCCGCCCGCGCCGAATATGCTGGAGGATGGTGGACACCGTCACCGCGCGCGGATCAATGAACACGTCGATATCCAGCGCAGCCTTAACCGGGTTGAAAGCCTGATCGTTCACCAGGCACAGCGCCCGCGCCGCCCCTTCCCGCTTGGCCATCACCGCCGAGAGCAGATTCACCTTGTCGTCATTGGTCAGGCACAGGGCCAGCTCGCTGTCCTCGATACCGGCCTCACGCAGCACGTCGCGATCAAGCCCGTCGCCATGCAGAACCACGGTGCGCCGCAACGCATCGGCGGCGCGTTCGGCCTGGGCCTTGTCGCCTTCGATGAGGCGCACCCTCACCCCGCCGACCCGTTCCAGCGCGCGCGCAACATAAAGCCCGATATTGCCCGCCCCGATGATCACCACGCGCCGGGCGCGCTGCACCGAGCGGCCGAAGACATCCAGCGCGCGTTTCACATGGCCGGCGGCGAGGCTGACATAGACGTCGTCGCCGGGCATGAGCGGATCGCCGCCTTCTGGAATGAAAAGGGTCTTGTCCCGGTGGATTCCAAGAATGTCGAACCCCAGATCAGGAAATAATTCAAGGATCTGGTCCCTTGAGCTTCCAGCAACCGGCGAAGTCTCGTCCACAGTGAGGCCCAGCAGCTGCACGCGCGAATTGGCGAAGGGCGCGGTGGCGAAGGCGCCGGGCGTCTCCAGCCGCTGCAGGATCGAACGGCTCACCTCAAGCTCGGGAGAAATCGTGACGTCGATGGGCAGCGCGCCCTGGCTGAACAAATCGCCCCAGCGCTTGTCGAGATAGCTTTGCGCACGCACACGCGCGATGCGCGTCGGGGTTTCGAACAGGGAATGGGCGACCTGGCAGGCCACCATGTTGGTCTCGTCCGAATAGGTCACGGCAACCAGAAGATCGGCGTCGGCGACTCCGGCTTTTTCTAGAACGTCAGGGTGCGCGCCGTGGCCAACCACGCCGCGGACATCCAGATCGGTGGTGATCTTGTCGATCAGTTCGCGCGACCAGTCCACGACGGTCACCGAATTGCCCTCGGCGGCCAGCTCCCGCGCGATGCCGTACCCGACGCGGCCCGCGCCACACACGATTGCCTTCATGAAAATGGTTCCCTGGCCGCGCCTAGTCGGCCGATTCGGCGTCCGGTTCGTCGGCTCCGCGCGGAGAGCCGTTGACGCCCAAGGTCTTCAGCTTGCGGTGCAACGCCGACCGCTCCATCCCGATGAAGCTGGCCGTGCGCGAGATATTGCCCCCGAAACGATTGATCTGGGCCTTAAGATATTCGCGTTCGAACTTCTCACGGGCATCGCGAAGCGGCAAGGCGATCATGCGTTCAGCGTCGAAGCCGCCGGTTTCACCGCTATTGCGGCCCGCTACTTCGGACGGCAGGGAGTCCAGCGTCACCGGATCGTCAGGATCGCCGGTGGCCAGGATCAGGACTCGCTCCACATTATTGCGAAGCTGGCGCACGTTTCCTGGCCAGTCATGGGCCTGCAACGCAGCCATGGCGTCCTCGCCGATACGCCGGCGCGGCAGGCCGGACATGGCGGTCAGGCGCTCGATGAAATGCTCCACCAGCATGGGGATGTCGTCGCGCCGCTCCGAAAGCGAGGGCACCTCCAGGGGCACCACGGCCAGGCGGTGATAGAGATCCTCGCGGAACCGTCCCTGGGAGATCAGGCCGCGCAGCTCGCGCGCGGTGGAGGACAGAACGCGCACATTCACTTCCACATCGGCGGCGCCGGCCAGGCGCTTGAAGCGCTGCTCCACCAGCATGCGCAATAGCTTGCCCTGGGTCGCAAGGGGCATGTCCCCCACCTCGTCCAGAAAGAGCGTCCCGCCATGGGCCTGCTCCAGAAGGCCGACGCGTTCCACCTGGCCGCCCTGCTCGGACCCGAACAATTCCTGCTCCACGCGTTCAGGATCCATCATCGCGGCGCTCACCGGCACGAAGGGGCCGTCAGCCCGCAGCGATCCGGCATGGATGAGCCGCGCGATCAGCTCCTTGCCGCACCCCGGCGGGCCGGAGATCAGCACGCGCGAATTGGTCGGCGAAACCCGGTCCACCGTCTGGCGAAGGATCGCGGCGGCGGCCGATTTGCCGATCAGCTCGCTGTTCATGCCGCTCTTGGCGCGCAGCTCTTCGTTTTCGCGGCGCAGCTTGCTGGTCTCCAGCGCGCGCTCGACGGTCACCAGCAATTTGTCGGACTTGAACGGCTTTTCAATAAAGTCGTAGGCGCCCTTGCGGATGGCCGCCACCGCCGTCTCGATCGTGCCGTGGCCGGAAATCACCACCACCGGCAGGGCGGGATCGGCGCGCTTGATCTCGTCCAGCAGCTCGATGCCGTCCAGACGCGAGCCCTGGAGCCAGACGTCCAGGACGGCCAGGGCCGGCTTCCGCTGGCGGATCGCGGCGAGTGCGGCGTCGGCGTCCGCGGCGTAGCGGGCCTCATATCCCTCATCCTCGAGCAATCCACCGATCAGCTCGCGAATATCGGCCTCGTCGTCCACGATGAGAATATCTTGAGCCATCTTGGGTCACGCCTCCGCACGCGCAGACGCACCAGAGGCGTCCGCATCGGGTTCAAGCAAGGGAAAGGCCAGCCGGACGATCGCGCCTGTGTCGCCGTCCGCCGGATCGTCCAGTTCGAGCCGGCCGCCATGGTCCTCCATGACCCGGCGTACGATCGCCAGACCCAGGCCTGTGCCCTTCTCGCGCGTGGTCATATAGGGCTCGGTCAGGCGCAACTTGTCAGCGCTCGGCCATCCAAGGCCGTCGTCTTTCGCTTCGATCACGCCGAAGCCGTTCTCGCGATAGACCTTCACGGCGATCTGCCCGCCCGATTTGGCGCCGTCGGTCTCCATACGGGCCGAGACGCTTTCCGCCGCGTTCTTCAGGATGTTGGCCAGCGCCTGGGAGGCGAGCCGTGAGTCGCACTCCACGTGGATCGGCGCGGAGGGCGCGGTGAACGGCAGGCGGATCGACGGGGCGGCGACCCGCTGGGCGAAGACGGCCGAGCCTGCGATCTCGATCAGGTCGGCCTGCTCCATTTTCGGCGACGGCATCCGGGCGAAGGCGGAGAACTCGTCCACCATGCGGCCGATATCGCTGACCTGGCGCACGATCGTTTCGACGCACTTGTCGAAGATCTCAAGACCCTTTTCGTCCACCTGGCCGCGATACTTACGCCTAAGCCGCTCGGCGGACAGCTGGATCGGAGTGAGCGGGTTCTTGATCTCATGGGCGATCCGGCGCGCCACATCGCGCCAGGCGGCGTTGCGCTGGGCGGCGACCAAGCGCGTCACATCATCGAACGTGATCACCAGCCCGCCGTCCTCGTCATGGCCGGCGCGCACATTGAGATGAACCACCGAACCGTCTTGGGACGGAAGGTCGATCTGGCGTTCGGCGATTTCATCGGGCCGCTTGATGACATCGTTCACCACGGTATGGAAAACCGGCGCCGCCTCATCAAGCTGGCGCCCGACCAGCTCATCCGGCTCACAGCCCAGAAGCTGCGCCGCCGAGCGGTTCACCAGGCTCACCCGGCCCGTACCATCAAGACCGATCACCCCGGCGCTCACCCCGGTCAGCACCGCCTCGATGAAGGCGCGCCGGCGTTCCGACTGGTCATTGGCCTCCACCAGCTCGCTTCTCTGGGTGGAGAGCTGGCGCGTCATCCGGTTGAAGGCACGGCCGAGCGCGGCGATTTCGTCGTCATCGCGGGCCACCTCGACGCGCGCCTCAAGATCGCCTCGGCGCACCCGTTCAGCCGCCGCCACCAGGCGGCTCACCGGCGTGACGACGCTGCGCGCCGCCGACAGAGCCAACCAGACAGCGCCCACGAAGATGAGCGCGGCGGTCAGGGCGTAGACGAAGAAGAAGCCTTCGCGCATCTGGCCCTCGCGCGCCTCGGCTTCACGGTAGGAGTTGGTCATGGACTCCCACGCCGACAGAAGCGAAAAATCCACGTACCAGACTGAATAGAGATAGAGATCTTCGGTATCTGGAATCTTCACCAGCAGGCGCACATAGTCCGGCGCGTTCGCGCGCACCTGAGGGTCGGACGCGCCGATATCGCCGTCCATGGCGAACTCATACATCGCCACCGACGGCGCCACATAGTCCGGAGCGTCGGGCGCGCGATCGGCGCGGGCCAGAACGGCGGCCTGACCATTGATCACGTAAACCGCCGGAAAGCTGCGCAGGCGCGCCTGCTGCGACAGATACTGGCGATACCGTATACGCTGATCGCGAAGGGCGCTCTGGGCGTCAGGAAAGGAGAGGTCTCTGGACAGGCCAAGAAGCTGGATCTGGGCGGTTCGCATGGCGACCTGCGGCCATTCACGGGCGAGGTCGGCGGAGCTTTCCACCACGGCGTTCACCGGTTCGCCAAACCAGAATTCAATCCCGCGCCCCAGAACAAGGGCGTGAAACCCCGCCATCAGAATGGCGGGCACCACCGCCGCCACCGCGAACAGTGTAATGAAGCGCATCTGCAGGCGCGGGGCGGGCTCGCCGAAGCGCCGGCCGCGCAAATGGCGGCTGGCTCTGAAGGCGACCGAAGCGCCCAACGCGCCCACCAGCGCCACTTCCACCACCAGGCATGCGGCGAAGACCCAGCCTCCAGGGCCGAAAACGCCCTCGCCGCTGACCGCCATCAAGGCGAGCGCGACCGCGCCGAGGCTGGCGACGACGAAACCGGTTCCGAAAAAAGAGATGCGCCGCATGGCGCGCGGCGCCGCCAACAAGCCGTTCAAGCAAAGCGCTCCCTTATCCAGACCTGAGCATGAGCCAACTGTGACCCAGTTTCAACGACTGTGACATTCAGGGCGCATCTTCATCCGCGCCGTCAAGACCAAGGGCCGATATCCGCCTTGCGAATGTGTTGCGATTCATGCCCAGACGGAGCGCCGCGTCCTGACGAATCCCGCCGGTCTCTTCCAGAGACGCCCGGATGAGGCCGGTCTCAAGGGCGGCCATCGCTCGCGCGGCGAGATCATCGCCGGGGCCGGCCGATGCGAAATAGCGCGCGGCGGCGTCCTGAAGCGCCGTGTCCGGGTCGGCGGCGCGCGGCGCGGCGCGGGCGGCCTCGATATCGCCCGGACCCACTTCGCCCGGAACGCCAAGGGCTGCGATGCGCTCAGCAGTGCGCTTCAGCTCCAGAACCTCGCCGGTCCAGCCCAGCGTATTGACCAGCGCCGCCCCGTCCTCGCTCAGGCTGAACCGGTCCGCCCCGGCTTTCGCCAGAAAATGACGAAACAGGAGCGCGCGGTCCTCGCCCCGGCTGCGCAAGGGCGGAATGTCCAGCAACCCGACCGCCAGCCGGTCAATCAGGACCGCAGGCAAAGCGGTGCGCACATCGCTGTGGGCGGTGACGATCAGGCGCGGGGCGCCGGGCGTGTCTGATTCAAGGCGCTCAAGCACGCGGCCTCTGGTGCGCGCATCCCACGCCTCGGCCCGGCGCAGCAGGATGGCGTCCGCCTCCTGGTCCAGAATGTCAGGAAGATCGCGGAGACGCTCCGGTCCCGCTTCCACAAGGGCCGAATCGCGCCCAGATTCCCGGTGAAGGACGCGGGCGAACGCGCCCCGGCCCGATCCGTCCGGTCCCACGATCAGCACCGGATCGCGGCGCTTGGCCAGTCGCCCCAGCGAGCGGAACGCCGCCTGCATGGCGGCGGAGCGCCCGACAAGGCCGCCAAACCCTTCGCGCTCGCTACGCGGCCGGTGGGGCGGCCGCTTCAGTGCTCTCTCAAGGATATCCACCAGGTCGTTGAGATCAAACGGTTTTGCAAGATACTCAAAAGCGCCGCGCTTGGCCGCGCCGATGGCGGTCGCCGCAGTGGTCTGCGCGCTCATCACCACGACCGGGGCGTCGGGGCGGACGCGGGCGATCTCGTCGAGGCGCTCCAGGAAGTTCTCGCGGCCAAGAAGCACATCGGCCACCAGTGCGTCGGCGTCGCCGGCGGTCATCCGGTCCACCGCCGTTTGCGGCGATGCGGTGGAGCGCACTTCAAAACCTGCGCGCGACAACGCCTTGGAAATCACCAGGCGCAGCGAATCGTCGTCTTCAAGGATCAGGATACGGTGGCTCATCGGCCCGCCTCGCGCAGATAGAGGTGGAACAAGGTCCGGCCCGGCTGGCTGGAGAACTCCACCCCGCCGCCATGCAGTTCCGCGATCCGCGACACCAGGGCCAGCCCAAGTCCTTCCCCCGCGGGCTTGCCTGTGACGAACGGGTTGAACACCGCCTCCTGAAGATGATCGGGCACGCCCGGTCCTTCGTCGAGGACCTGAATCTCAAGGCGCGCGTCAGGAGCAGGCCCGCCGGGACGTGCACTGCGATAGCGGGTGGAGACACTCACGGCGCCGCCCTGCTCCTGCACCGCCTCGGCGGCGTTGATCAACAGATTGAGCACCGCCTGCAACACCAGATCGCGATCGGCTTCTGCGTCGGGGATCGAGGGATCAAAATGCTCCTCGAAGGTGACGCCTTCGGCGGCCCCGGCGGCGGCGGAGCGGACCGCCTCGCGCACCAGGGCATGGAGATTGACCGGCTGGAGCGGTCCAGGCGTCAGCTCGCCGATGCCGCTCCAGCGCTCGGCGATGCGGCGCGCCCGGTCGAGCTCGGAGACGATGAGCCCGGCGAGTTCGGCGATTTCTTCGTCGTCGCTCTGGGCGATGAGCTGGGCGGCGCCGCGGGCCCCCGCGATGGGATTTTTCAGCTCGTGAGAGAGCATGCGGCCAAATCCGGCCGCCGCGTTCGCCGCCGTGTCCCCGCGCGGGCTGGCGCCGCTTTCCGGCCAGGGCCGCAAGCACACGCAGGCCCCCTCGCCCTCCGGCGCGGCGTCTATGGACAGCCGCACCAGCGCATCCGGTAGCGAGATCGGCAGATCGTGGGCGACGACGCCGCGGGCCTCCTTCACCGCGCGGCGCGCCAGCGCGTCGGCGGCGGCGCCCACCGGTCCGGCGTCCGCCAAGGGCGCGCCGGACAGCTGTTTGCGCGAGCGCCCGATCAGGGTTTCAGCACTGTCATTGATGAAGATGATCCGGCCCTCGCCATCGACCAGAACAAGACCCACCGGCGCAGCTTCGGCGGCCCGGACACCCGGATCAAAACCGCTCACGCGGCGTCTCGCACATCGCCGCACGCAAAAGCGGAGAGCGCGTTCAGCGCATCGTCCAGGGTCGCGGCCTTGCACAGCCGCGCCCGCCATTGGCGCGCCGTTTCCGGATCAGGCTCGGCCCAGTCTACAAAGCTGGCGAAATGCTTGCGCATGCACCGGACGCCGAGCGCCTCGCCGTAGAGCGACGCAGCATCGCGCGCCGCGTCTGAAAGGCTGGCGGCGCCCTCCTCGCGGCTCGGCTCCACAAGGGCGCCGCCGCTTAGAAGGCTGCCGGCGACCGCGCCGGGCAGCCAGGGCCGCCCATGGCTGGCACGTCCGATCATCACCGCGTCCGCGCCGGAGGCCAGAAGCGCGGTGCGCGCGTCTTGCGGCGTCTTGATGTCGCCGTTCACCACCAGGGGAATGGAGATCGCCTCGCGCACACCGGCGACCGCGCTCCAGTCGGCCTGTCCTGTGTAGAATTGCTGGCGCGTGCGGCCATGGACGGTGATCATGCGGATCCCGGCGGCTTCGGCGCGGCGGGCGAGTTCGGGCGCGTTGATCGTCTCATGGTCCCAGCCCAGACGCATTTTCAGCGTCACCGGGACCGAGACCGCGTTCACCGTCGCCTCGATGAGGGTAAGCGCATGATCAAGATCGCGCATCAGCGCCGAGCCGGAGAGGCCGCGCGTCACCTGCTTGGCGGGGCAGCCCATATTGATGTCGATGATTTCAGCGCCGGCGTCTTGCGCCAGCCGCGCGCCCACATCCATCCATTTTGCTTCGCGGCCGGCAAGCTGCACCACATGGGGGCCGCATGACGCGTCGGCGGCCATGCGCCGGATCACGTCTTCGCGGCCCTGAGCCAGGGTTTCGCAGGCGACCATTTCAGACACGACCAGCCCCGCGCCAAAGCGATAGGCCTGGCGGCGGAACGGCCAGTCGGTGACGCCGGACATGGGCGCGAGCAGCACCGGGCGCTCCACGCGCACCGGACCGATATGAAACCCGCCATGTTTCGCCGTCATCTGCATGGGAGTAGGCCATAGCGCGTCTGGACGCGCCGTTCCAGACGCCGTAACGCTTGGGCCATGTCAAAGCTTGGATTCTCAGCCCTGATCGTCGCGGCCGGGCGCGGTGAACGCGCCGGCGGCGGCGTGCCCAAACAGCTGCGCACCCTGGCCGGAAAGCCGGTGCTGGCGTGGTCGGTGGAGCGGTTCAAGACCCATCCAGACTGCCGCGAGATCATCATCGCCATTGCGCCGGGCGAGCAGGACGCCATCAAAACCGCCCTTGGTCCGCTGTCGGGCGCCGTGCGCCTTGTGGAGGGCGGCGCCAGCCGCACCGCCTCGGTGCGCGCGGCTCTGGCCGCCGCCGGAGAAGACCGGGTGATGATCCATGATGCGGCGCGCCCTCTTCTCACCGCCCGGATCCTGGACGATCTCGCGGCCGCGCTTGATGACGCCGAGGGCGCCGCGCCGGCTCTGGCCTTGAGCGATGCTCTGGTGCGCGACGGCGAGGCCGGCGTCGAGGCGGTGGATCGTACCGGGCTCTGGCGCATGCAGACGCCCCAGGCGTTCCAGACCGCGCCCTTACGCGCCGCGTTCAGTAAGGCCGGCGAAACCGACTTTCCCGACGAGGTGTCGCTGGCGCGGGCCGCCGCGATCGAAGTCGTTCTGGTCCCCGGCGATGAAGCCAATTTCAAGATCACCTGGCCGGACGATTTCGCCCGCGCCGAGGCGCAGCTGCGCGCCGATGGCGCAACGCCTGCCGCAGCGGTGACCGTGAGCGGTCTGGGCTATGACGTGCACCGCTTGGCGCCGGGCGACGGTGTACATCTGTGCGGTGTCTTCATCGCCTGCAATCTGCACCTCATCGGCCATTCCGACGCCGATGCCGGCCTTCACGCCATCACAGACGCGCTTCTGGGCGCGGCTGGGCTTGGCGATATCGGTGATCATTTTCCGCCTACGGACGAGCGATGGCGCGGCGCGGACAGCGCCATGTTCCTGCGTCACGCCGTTGGAATCGCGGCTGAAGCGGGCGCGTCGCCGGTCCATTGCGACGTCACCCTGATCTGCGAGCGCCCGAAGATCGGCCCGCACAAGGCGGCCATGAAAGCACGCGTCGCAGAGCTGTTGCAGCTCGCCCCGGCAAGGGTGAACATCAAGGCCACCACCACCGAACAGCTCGGCTTCACCGGCCGGGGCGAAGGCCTCGCCGCCGAAGCCGTGGTCACCGTCAGGATCTAGAACGAAGGGCGATCCTCATGGATGCAAGCTCAGATCTCGCCGCACAGGTGCTCGATCTCGCCCGTGAGCAAGACGTGAAGCTGGCGATGGCTGAAAGCTGCACCGGTGGACTGGTGAGCGCGGCGCTGACCGGGATTCCAGGCTCCTCCAGCGTCGTGGATCGCGGCTTTGTGACCTATTCCAACGAAGCCAAATGCGAGCTGCTTGGCGTGCCGATGATATTGATCGAGACCCATGGCGCGGTGAGCGAAGACGTCGCCCGCGCCATGGCCGAGGGCGCGTTGGCGCGTAGCCACGCCCAGCTTGCCGTGTCGATCACTGGAGTGGCCGGACCCGGCGGCGGAACGAACGCCAAGCCGGTGGGCCTGGTCTGGTTCTCGCTCGCCGGCGCCGGGCGCAAGACGCAGACCCTGGAGCGGCGCTTCGGCGATGTGGGCCGCAGCACGGTGCGCGACTTGAGCGTGGAGACCGCGCTCTCACTGTTTCGCGACGCGCTGGGCTGAGCAAGGAGTCGCTCACGCCTTAGGGCGTAGCGAGAGATGAACAGCTTCAGGACCGGACCGCCGCGCCCCACGACAACAGGCGATGGATTTCCTCCAAATAAGCGAGACTGATATCCGCATAACCGCCAAGCGGTCACAACGCCGTGTCCGGTTCGCGCGTTGAGCGTGGAGACCACCCCACCTCGTTCAGGCGTGCTAGGCTGAGCCGGAGCGGCGCGCAACGAAGAACACCGCCATGGCTTTGCGGGGCCGGAAGCGCTGGACGATCTCGAAACCGGCCGCCTCGATCTCACTTCGAAGCTGCTCCTCTTTGAACACGGCGGCCCAGGGCGCCGCGCCACACAGGCGCATCACTGGAAGAATCGGGCGCATGAAAGCCATCCGGTCGGCGATGCAGGCTGTGCTGCTGATGAAGTAGCCGCCTGGCTTGACCAGTTCACGCAGCTTTGAGAGGGCGGCGGACCGGTCGCGTATCAGATGCAAGAGGCTCATGGCCAGGACGGCGTCAAAGGGCTGCGTCGCTCGGATGTCTTCAAGCGCCCGGACTTCGAAGCTCACGTTCTGGATCCGGGTGGAGTCAACGCGGCTCCAGGCAAATTCGATCATGCGCTCGGAGTAATCGGTGGCGATCACCTGACGCACGCGCGGCGCAAGCGCGACGGCCGTTCCACCCGTGCCGCAGCCCACTTCGAGCAGGCGGTCGTCGGCGGTGAGATAGCGGCGCGTGATCGCCAGCTTTTCCTCATACGCGGCCTCGTCGGAAATCGGCGTGCGAAAATACTTCGCCGCCAAGGCGTTCCAGAAATCAGCGTCTTGCATTGTGGGCGTCCTTTTGCGGCGCAACCGTCTTTCGCCGTGTAGTCGCCCCTGTTTTAGCCATGCATATATCTTCAATAAAGACGCATCGAAGAACATCTGATATACGTAAAACGATGAACTGGGGTGCGATCGATTTTGACTGGAATCAGGCCCGCGCCTTCCTGGCTGCGGTTCAGACGGGGTCGTTTTCCGCCGCCGCACGGACGCTGGGACAGACCCAACCGACAATTTCACGCCAGATCTCAGCGCTGGAGACCGCGCTTGGCGTGGTTCTGTTCGAACGCAGCCGGCGAAGCCTGACACCCACGGACACGGGGCTTGCGCTTGCTGAGCACGTGCGGGCCATGGCCGACGGCGCCATTGCGGTTCGCCTGGCCGCGACGGGCCGCTCGGATGCGGTGGAAGGGCTGGTCACGATCACGGCCACAAGCCTCTTCGCCTCGCGTCAGCTGGCGCCGGTCGTGGCTGAGATCCGCCGGGAATTTCCCGGCATCGACCTTGAGATCACCGCGTCGAACGCCCTTCAGGATCTCAAGCGCAGGGAAGCCGACATTGCAGTGCGCCACGCGCGGCCGACACAGGCTGACCTTATCGGTCGGCTGATCGGGGAAACCACGGCGTATCTGTGCGCTACGCCAGCTTATTTTGATCGATGCGGACGGCCGCGCAGCCTTGCGGATCTGACGCACCATGAATTCATCGGATTTGACCAGTCCGAACGCACGGCTGAGGGCCTCGCCTCTCACGGTCTGACGATCGACCCGGCGACCATACGTACCTTTAGTACGACGGGAGAGGTGCAGGTCGCCTTGTGCCGCGCCGATGTCGGCCTGTTGGTCGCCGCCACTGACCTGATCCATGAAGAAGGGTTTGAGCCGATCCTGCAGGACCAGTTCCGGGTGGACGTGCCCACATGGCTCGTCGCGCACCGTGAGCTCAACACCAGCCGACGTATCCGCCTCGTCTTCGACGCGTTGGCCGACCGGCTTTCCACACAAAAGAAACGGGCGGCTCCCGGAGGAACCGCCCGTGTAACAAGATAGCCGTAAGATCCAGTAAGGCTTAGCGCTTGGAGAACTGGAAGCTGCGGCGGGCTTTCTTGCGGCCGTACTTCTTGCGTTCGACCACGCGGGAGTCGCGAGTCATGAATCCGGCGGCTTTCAGAACCCGGCGCAGGCCCGGCTCGTAATTGACCAGGGCGCGCGACAGGCCGTGACGCACCGCGCCGGCCTGGCCGGAAAGCCCGCCGCCGGTGACCGTGGCGAACACGTCGAACTGGTCGACGCGCTCGGCGGTTTCGAACGGCTGGGCGATCACCATACGCAGCACGGGGCGCGCGAAATAGACCTCTTGATCGCGGCCGTTGACGACGATCTTGCCGTTGCCCGGCTTGATCCAGACGCGCGCAATGGCGTTCTTGCGCCGGCCGGTCGCGTAAGCGCGACCGTGCTCATCGATCTTGGGTTCGACGACGATTTCTTCTTCCGGGGCTTCCGGAACAATGTCAGACCCGGCGTCCTGCAGCGCGGATTTCAGGTCATCGAGGGAACGAGCTTGCTCAGCCATTCTCAGCTCCGCGCATTCTTGGTGTTCATGGATTTGAAGTCGACGACTTCAGGGCTCTGGGCCTCATGCGGATGCTCAGGCCCCGCATAGACGCGCAGCTTGGAGAATTGTCCGCGGGCCAGCGGGCTTTCCTTGGGCAGCATGCGCTTCACAGCCGCTTCGAGCACGCGCTCGGGGAACTGGCCCTCGAGCACTTTGCGCGGGCTGGTTTCCTTGATGCCGCCGGGATGTCCGGTGTGGCGATAGTAGCGTTTGTCGTTAAGCTTGCGCCCGGTGAACACCACCTTGTCCGCATTGATCACGACGACATGGTCGCCAGTGTCCACATGGGGGGTGAAGTCGGTACGGTGCTTGCCGCGGAGACGGGTGGCGATGTAGGCGGCGAGGCGGCCGACAATAGCCCCCTCGGCGTCAATCACGATCCACTTGTTCTCGACGTCCGCGGGCTTTGCGGTAAAGGTCTTCATCGCGTCAGCCTTGGGTCAATTGCGTGTACGCGGAGGCCCACCCCCCGCGTGAAGAGCGCGCTTGTTACGCGCGCCACGCTTACTCGTCAACTGCTGTTGTGAAAAACGTGTGAAGTGAAGCAGTTAGCAGTGCGGTATTTGAGTACCGCATAATTCATGAGCCCGGTATATTCAAGCGCTTGGGGTTTGTTTAAACAGGGGGTGAGCCATCCCTCCCCTGCCCGACGGAGCCCGTCCATGACCCTTTCGCGCCGCCGTTTCCTGACCCGGACCGCAGCCGTCAGCGCGGCCTTCTCGGCGTTTCCAGCGCTGACCGCCTGCGGCAGGCGCACGCCTGATGGGTATCAGAACCAGGTGGAGGGCTACGGCGCGCTCGTCGGCGATCCGCGCGGTCTGTTCGATCTGCCCCGGGGCTTCAGCTACACGACGTTCTCCGATACCGGCGACGTCATGGATGACGGCCTGCTTGTCCCCGGCGACCATGACGGCATGGCCGCCTTTTCAGGACCGGATGGGCTGGTGACGCTGGTGCGCAATCATGAAATCCGCCCCAGCGAGACCGACATCTCACCCTTCGGACCGAACGCCGAGCGCATCGCCCGCATCGATTCCAGCCGGCTTTACGACTGGACCGAGCGCGATCGGCCCCATCTTGGCGGCACCACCACGGTGCACGTAGACGCTGAAACCGGACGGGTGGCGCGCCAGTTCCTGTCGCTGGCCGGAACCGAAAACAATTGCGCCGGCGGCCCGACGCCCTGGGGCAGCTGGGTGTCCTGTGAGGAGACGCTGACACGGGCAGGCGAAGGCGCACGCCTGGACCACGGCTTCGCCTTTGAAGTGCCGGCCGATCATCTAGGTCTGGTGGAGCCGACGCCGCTTCGCGGCCTTGGCCGTTTCAAGCATGAGGCCTGCGCCGTCGATCCGCGCACCGGGATCGTCTATCAGACCGAAGACGACCGGCCGAGCCTGATCACGCGCTTCCTGCCCGACGCGCCAGGCGAGCTGTGGCGGAGCGGGCGGCTGCAGGCGCTGGCGGTGCAGGGCCGTCCGGGGCTGGAGACCTATAACTGGCGCGACGCCGACCGGATCGCGGTTGGCGAGACCTTGCGCGCCTCCTGGGTGGATCTGGACGCCATTCACAATCCTGAAAACGATCTTGCGGCCCGCGCCGTCGCGGATGGCGCGGCGGCCTTCACCCGCGGTGAAGGCATGTGGTTCGGCGAGGGCGAGGTGTTCTTCTGCTGCACCGATGGCGGGCCGGAACGGATCGGCCAGATCTGGCGCTACCGGCCGTCGCGTTTTGAAGGCTATGGCCAGGAACGCGAAGCGCCGGGCGAGCTGACCCTGGTGTTCGAAAGCTCAAGCGCCGCCGTCATGGAGAAGTGCGATAACATCACCGTGGCGCCCTGGGGTGACTTGATCGTGGTGGAAGACGGCGACGGCGAGCAATACATCAGGGGTGTGACGCCGGGCGGCGAGGTCTATACCATCGGGCGCAACGCCAGCCCCGACGAGACGGGCGAATATAGCGAGATCACCGGACCATGTTTTTCACCCGACGCGACAACCCTCTTCTTCAATGTTCAGAGCGGTCCCGGCCGCACCTTCGCGGTGCGCGGGCCCTGGGCGCAGCGTTCCTTGTCGCCAGCGTCGGCCTGACCGCCTGCTCCTCCGGTGAGGACGGCGGCGACGCAGAACAACGCCAGGCCGAGGAATCCCTGCGCCGCACCGCCGTGGTGACGAGCGCGTTTGAACCCTCTGCGCAGGCGCGCGGGCTCGTCTTTCTGCCCACGGCCGAGTCGCCCTGGACCGGTCTTGTGGCGACCACGCTGCAAGACGGCGGGTTTGATATCTTTTCGGTGGAAGGAGAACCGCTGATCAACGCGGCCGGACCTCAGCTGGCCTCGGTGATCGGCGCGTCCGACTTTGCGCTGCGTGGCGAGATCTTCCCGCTCCTGTTCGGCGTCGACGGCGCGGGTTCGCTGCGCGGCTTCGCGGTCATCCGCCAGGCTGGCGATGTGGTGGAGCTGCCGCTGGAGGGCGAGACCCTGATCCGGGACGCTGCGGCGGTCTGCCTGTACGAAAATGGCATCGGCTATGTGGATCTCGCCCTGCTGGGCCGTGGCCCAGAGGCGACGATCGTGCGGGTCAGTGACCGGGGGCGGGACGGTCTGACCGTCACCGAGGAAGGCCGTTTCCCCCTGCCCTTCGCGGCGCGCAGCTGTGCGGCGGTCGACGACGATCTGCTGATCGCGGCGCCGGCTGCAGGACTGGCCCGCGTGACCACAAACGGTGAGACCCGCGCGTTCTCCGCTGGTCTTACGGTCTCTGACATCGGCTATACCGAGCTTCTCGGCCGTCCCGTGGTTCTGGCGGCCTCATCCAATACCGGACGCCTTGAGGTCTTTGACGCGCGCTCTCTGGAGCTGGTCGCCGATATCGGCACGCAAGCCGGCCTTAACGCGCCGGCGTTCGACAGCCCTGCGGCGCTTGCCGTGACCGGTGAAAGCTTTGGCGGAATGGCGTTTTCATCCGGGCTGGTGGCGATCTACGACCGTGCCGATTCCCGGGTCAAGATCGTCGCCCGTGAAGTGGTTGCTCGTGAAGTGGTGGCGGCCTCGGTGGCCACAGCCGACAGCTGATAGTCCGCACCGGCCGGAAGCGCCCGCGCCGCCGTCCAGGCCGCCGCCCCGGCGGTGAGGAACAATGCGATGGCGCCGCCCTGGTGCAGCAGGGACAAGGATAGAGGCGCGGCGCTGACCAGCGTCGCGATCCCAAGGGCGATCTGTACAAAGAGAACCGCCGGCAGGACGAGGGCGAAGTTGCGCATCATCTTGTCGCCGCTGCGGTGATAGGCCCAGGCCAGCACGCCGCCTGCGACAGCGAGCGCATAGGCGAACCAGCGGTGCTGGAACTGCACCGCAGGCCGGCTCTCGAAGATCGCCTGAAGAAACGGCATGCCCATCAGATAGTCTTCCGGGATCAGTCGCCCGTTGAAGCCCGGCCAGCTGGTGTGGATGCGACCGGCGTCGAGGCCCGCGACAAAGGCGCCAAGAGCCACTTGCAGCAAGACAGCCGCCCAGAACGCCGCCGCCCACGAGAAGAACTTCGTGCGGCTTGAGACTCGCGTCTCGCCGTATCGAAGCTCCAGCGCGGTCCAAAGGCTAAGGCCCAGAATCACGAACGCCATGGTGAGGTGCGTCGCAAGCCGATACTGGCTCACGTCCAGCCGGTCTGCGAGCCCGGACGACACCATCCACCAGCCGATGGCGCCCTGCAGGCCGCCGAGCGCGAAGAGAACCCAGAGCCGCGGACGCAGCCGCTTGGGCGCGATCCCCTTGGCGAGGAAGAAAACGAAGGGGAGAAAATAGACAAGGCCCAGCGTCCGCCCCAGCTGGCGATGGCCCCACTCCCACCAGTAAATGAACTGGAACTCGCCCATGGACATGCCGCGGTTCTGTTGCTGGTACTCCGGGATCAGGCGATATTTCTGAAGCTCGGCTTCCCAGCCTTCTGCGGTGAGCGGCGGAATGGCGCCGGTGACCGGCCGCCATTCGGTGATGGCTAGACCTGAATCGGTCAACCGCGTCGCCCCGCCCACGAGGATCATGGCGCAGACGAACAGAGACACCACCACCAGCCACCAGAACATGGCCCTGCTGGTGTCCGGCGCAGTAAACGCTTTGGGAATGGCGGTCGCCGACGGCGTCATGGTCAGGTCCTCAGGCTTTCTAGATGCGCCGCTAAGTAACGGCCCGCGCGATCCGGGCAAGACCGGCGCGCCTTTTCGCCGCGCCCTTTCGCCGCCCCGCAGTCGAAATTGCGTGCGGTCCGGGGCTGGTCAGAGCGAGGCGCGCGCCTTACCCTTTACGTAAACGTCAGGGAGGAGAAGCGCCATGTCGCTCGATACATTCCGTAAGGACACCCGCGCCTGGCTCGAGGCCAACTGCCCCGAGAGCATGCGCAAGCCCATCCGTTCCGAAGCCGATATCTGCTGGGGCGGCAAACGCTGGACCTTCGCCAGCGACGACCAGAAGGTCTGGCTGGAGCGCATGGCTGAAAAAGGCTGGACCGTTCCGACCTGGCCGACCGAATACGGCGGCGCCGGTCTTTCCAAGGACGAAGCCTTTGTCCTGAAGGAAGAACTCAAAGCGATCGGCGCGCGCAGCCCGCTGGACAGCTTCGGCATCTGGATGCTCGGCCCGGCGCTTTTGAAGTACGGCACGCACGAGCAGAAAGCCGAACACCTGCCTCCCATCGCACGCGGCGAGATTCGTTGGTGCCAGGGATATTCGGAGCCGGGCGCCGGCTCCGACCTGGTGTCTCTGCGCACCAAGGGCGTGCTCGACGGCGACACCTACACGGTGAACGGCCAGAAAGTGTGGACGAGCTACGCCGACAAATCCGACTGGATTTTCGCGCTGGTTCGCACCGAAGCGGATGCGCCGAAATATAACGGCATCTCATTCCTGCTCATCGACATGGATCAGGCCGGAGTCTCCACCAAGCCGATCAAGCTGATCAGCGGCAAGTCGCCCTTCTGCGAGACCTTCTTTGACGACGCGAAGGCGCTGGAGAAGAACCGCTTGGGAGAGGCCGGGCAAGGCTGGGAGATCGCGAAATATCTCCTGTCCCACGAACGCGCGGGCATCGTGTCCGAGGCCGCGTTCGGCGGGCTCAACCCGGTCACCGCCGCCCATCAGTCGGGCGAAGTGGAGGAGGACGGCCGTCTATCCGATCCGATCCTGCGCGGCGACGTGGCGCGCCTGACCATCGACGGGCTTGCGTTCGACGCCACCATGCGCCGGGTCAAGGAAGAGGCTGACCATGGCGAGGGCGTAGGTGCGCGCGCCTCGATGCTGAAATATATCGGCACCGAGCTGAACAAGCGCCGCAACGAGCTCAATATGAGCGCGCTGGGCTATGACGGTCTGCTTTGGGAAGGCGACAAGGAATCCGACGGTGAAACCGCCCGCTCCTGGCTGCGCAGTCGCGCCAACTCCATCGAGGGCGGCACCAGCGAGATTCAGCTCAACATCGTGGCGAAACGCGTGCTCGACCTTCCGAGCGCCTAACGGCATTTCAGACAGGGATTTATACTCATGACCTTCGTGCTGAACGAAGACGAGCAAATGCTGCGCGATTCCGCGCGCGGATTTCTCGCCGAGGCCTCGCCGGTGTCGGCGCTGCGCAAGCTGCGTGACGCCAAGGACCCGGTCGGGTTCTCGAAGGAGCTATGGGGCCAGATGGCCGAAATGGGCTGGACCGGCGTGCTGGTCGACGAAGCCCATGGCGGCGTTGAAATGGGCTATTCGGCCGCCGGTGTGATCCTTGAGGAGATCGGGCGCACCCTCACCTCTTCACCCTATCTGTCCACCGCCGTGATGGGCGCGACCGTGCTCAATCTCGCCGGCACCGACGCCCAGAAAGACAGCTGGCTGGCGCGGATCGCCGCCGGTGAATGCGTCTTCGCCTTCGCCCTGGATGAGCGCGCCCGCCACAATCCGGAGAAAATCGAAGCGCGTGCAACAAAGGACGGCAACGGCTTCCGCCTGAACGGCGCCAAGCGCTACGTGGTCAACGCCATGGGCGCCGACATGCTCGTGGTGGCCGCGCGCACCGAGGACGACAAGATCAATCTTTTCCTTGTCGATCCCCAAGCCGACGGCGTCGAACGCACCGCCCGGCGCACCGTTGACAGCCATGTGCCCGCCGACATCAAATTTGCGGATGTGAAGCTCACCGGCGAAGCGCTGATGGCCGGCGCGCAGGATTCAGAGGCCGCCTATCGCCACCTTCTGGACGCCGGCCGGGCCTGCCAGGCCGCCGAGCTTTACGGCTCGGCCCTGCAGGCGTTCGACGTGACGCTGGATTATCTGAAAGGCCGAGAGCAGTTCGGCGTCTCCATCGCCACCTTCCAGGGACTGCAGCACCGCGCCGCCCATCTTTATGGTGAGCTTGAGCTGACACAGTCGCTGGTGCGCCGCGCGCTCACCACGCTGGACACCCAGCCCAGCCAGGCGCCGCTCTGGTGCGCGGCGGCGAAAGCCAAAGCCACCCAGGTGGCGCGTCTGGCGGCGGCCGAAGGTATTCAGATGCATGGCGGCGTCGGCATGACGGACGAGTATGATATCGGCCTTTACTACAAACGCGCCCAGGCCGCCGGGGAATATCTCGGCGACGACGCGTTCGGCGCTGGCGAAGTCGCCCGGCTTTCGGGCTACTAAACCGGAGACAAGCGAAGCGGGATCGGGCAAACTTGGGTAATGGCCATTACAGATCCCGCTTCCTCAGCCGCGAACATCCCGGTCCGCCAAGCACCCGCCCGCAACGGCTCAGCCGGCGGCGGGCTTGCGCGGGCGATCCTGATCGTCAGCGTTTTGTTTCTCGGGCTGGGCCTTTGGCTGCCGGTCATGGAGACGCGCCAGCTCTGGCTGTTCAAGACCGAGTATTCCCTTCTTCAGACCGTTCAGGCGCTCTTTGAGGAGGGTGAGCTTGGCCTCGCTGCGCTTGTCTTCGCCTTCTCCATCATCACGCCGCTCCTCAAATCTGCCGGGCTCGCCGTTCTTCACTTGCGCGGGCGGGCGTCTGGCGTGACCGGTCTTGCGCGTTTCGTCGAGGCGATCGGGCGCTGGTCCCTTACCGATGTACTGGTGGTCGCGATCCTCATCGTGGTCTGGTCCAGCGCTGGCGCGCTGGGCGCTGCGAGCCTGCCGGGGCTGTGGTTCTTTGCGGCGAGCGCGATCGGATTGATGATCGCCGCCGAGTTGATCGTATGCGATCTACGCTAGTCAGCAGCCTCTCCCAGGTCCTGTTTTCGCGCCCGGCGTTCAGCTTCCAGAACAAGCGCATAGACAAGGCCCAGCGCGAGGGTCGCCGCGGCGATCCCGAGTAGAAACATGCCCGATGTATTGTCCACTTCCAGCAGAATAAGCTTTCGCACCACGGCCAGGATGCCGATGAGCACAACCGTGCGCACCTGAGCCAGGCCATGCTCGCCCTGCGCCATCTGCAAAACCGAGCGCGACAGCTCCAGAGCGATGACCACGGTGAGCACCCGGTCAAACAGGATCTGGAACGCACTGTAATCCCAGCCCGGAACCACGCCTATGATGGCTTCGTAAAGGCCGCGGGCGAAATGGATCATGGCGAGCACGATGACCACCGCCATACCGGCGGTGACCAGCCAGGCGACGGAACGTTCGAAAGCGCCGTAATTGAGATATTTCTTCATAGCCTTAACAAGAATAGCCGCCAGGGCCCCTTCTGACCATCTCGGACTGAAACGCAAACGCGACGCAGCGCTTGTGAACCGGCTTATTTTTTCAGTCATTCGCGCTTTCTCGATCCCGCATTTGCGCGCCGGTGGATAAAGGCTCTGGCGGGCGCAGACCGATGGGGAGAGACATCGCCTCGCAGGCCGGGACGTTTTTCGATATCCAACTTCAAACGAAATTCAATGGCTTAAACTCCATCCCCAGCCGAGATTCATTAAAGCTTCACTCTGGCGCCTGAATTCCGCCCTGCGTGCCGTGAAGGTCACTATTATGGGGGTCGGTCGTGCGCGCTCAGCGCTCAGGTGGAGTTACGGTCATGCGTATTTTCTCCCAGTCCCTGTGCGCCGCAGCGCTCATTCTGAGTCTGGCCTCCTGCGGGGCGAGCGGTCCTGAGAGCGCCAGCGAAGACGCCCCTGCCGGGCCGCCGCCCAGCGGTCCCACCGGCACGACCTTCTCGTCTCGCGAGGGCGTCGCCGTGTTCATGAGCCAGGCTGCGTTCGGCGCGCGCCCGAGCGATCTTGACCGCTGGACCGGAGCGATCGCCGAAGACTGGTTCGAGTCCCAGCTGGCGGTTGAGCCAAGCTATATGCGCCCCGCCTTCGATGCACACATGGCGCGGCTCACCACGGACGGTTTCTCCGGCTTCCGGATCGCTTCGCCAACACTCATTTTCTGGGAGAACGCCGTCGGTGCGCCCGATCAGCTGCGCCAGCGCATGGCCTTCGCCCTGTCGCAGATCCTTGTGACTTCGGCCTCGAGCGGAACGCTCAACGGCACGCCGGAAGGGATGATCTATTATCAGGACCTGCTCATCGAGCACGCGTTCGGCAATTACCGAGACCTTCTCCACGACGTCACCTACTCGCCAGCCATGGGCTATTACCTGACCTATCTTGGCTCGAAAAAGGCCGATCCCAACACCGGCGAGATGCCGGATGAAAACTACGCACGTGAATTGCTGCAGCTGTTCACCATCGGGGTAGAAGATATCGACATGCAGGGCCGCCCCATTGGAGCGGGCGAGCTTTACGACAATGATGACATAACAGAGCTGGCCAAGGTGTTCACCGGGTTCGAGTACGCGTTCCGGGCTCGCACGGGCGAAGAGCGCCGGGAGCGGATGCAGACCCCGCTGATCATCGATGAAGACGATCACTCCCCAGAGGCCAAGTCATTTCTCGGTTTGACCATTCCGGCTGGAACCAGCGCGGCGAGCGCGGTGGACATGACGCTCGATCATCTCATGGATCAGCCGACCATGGCCCCGTTCCTGGCGCGCCAGCTGATCCAGCGTTTCGTCACCAGCAACCCCTCGCCCGCCTATGTCGGCCGCGTCGCGCAGGCGTTTCAAACCGGGCGTTTCCAGCTGCCGAACATGGTTACGATCGGTCAGGGCCGAAACGGCGATCTAGCGGCCACAATCGCGGCGGTGCTGTTCGACCCGGAGGCGCGCAACATTGAAGCGGCCCGCGAAAATCAGGAATTCGGCAAAGTTCGCGAACCCGTACTCCGGCTCGCCCACTGGGCGCGCGCCTTCAACATTGGCGCAGGTCCCACCGAGTATGTCTTTGACCTCTACGACACCGATGACAGCGACCGGCTGGCCCAGCATCCCCACCGCGCACCCTCGGTCTTCAACTTTTACCGGCCCGGCTATATCGCACCGGGCACGCTCACCGGCGAGCGGAACCTCACAATGCCCGAGCTGCAACTGGTCTCCACCGCGACGACTCCCGGCTATGTGAATTTCATCGATAATTTTATCCTCGCCGACCGCGACGAGCGCAGGTTGGATCGAATCGAGGACCGGCTCAGGCGCTTAAATGTGGATCTGCCGGCGGCTCCGGGCGTGAACGCGTGGGTGGCGAGCTATGAGAAAGAGCTGGCGCTTTTGGACACGCCCGATGCGTTGATCGCCCGGCTTGATCTTCTTTTAACCAGCGGGGCGATGAGCGATCAGACCCGTGGTGCGCTAAGAGATTACTTCGCAGCAGAAGCCGAAGGCGATACGCCGGACACCTCGCGCGAAGAGCGGGTGGATCGCGTTCAGTTCGCCGTCCTGCTCGTGATGAGCTCCCCCGATTACCTGATCCAGCGCTAGGAGCCATGGCCATGAGTGAACTTCGACCCTCTCGCCGCACCCTCCTGGCCGGCCTTGGCGCCGGAGCGGCGATCTTGCCCAGCTTCGCGGGCGTGCGGGCTGAAGCCGCCTCCGTGGGCGGATACAAGGCGCTTGTTTGCGTGTTTCTGCTGGGAGGCATGGACGGGCACGATGTTCTGATTCCGTATGATGCGCCCTCCCATGCAGAGTTCAGCGATCTGCGCCGCGCACTGGCGCCCGAGGCCACACGGGGGCGCGCCGTGCTGCAGCCCCTCTCGCCGCGCAATGGCGAGCGGTTTGGAGCGCGGCGCTTCGCGCTCCCTCCTGAAGCGACAGGGCTCAAGCGCCTGTTCGACGCGGGCAAGGCGTCTATCGTCGCCAATGTCGGGCCTCTGGTGCGGCCGGTGACCCGGACCCAGTACCGAAATGATGCTGTGCAATTGCCGCCGCGCCTGTTCTCGCACAATGATCAGCAATCCATCTGGCAAGCCAATGCGCCTGAAGGCGCGCGGATGGGCTGGGGCGGTCTTTTCGCCGACGCCGCCGTACGCTCCGGCGCCAACCGCAACGCCGAGGCGTTCTCAACCATCAGCACCACCGGCGATAATCTGTTTCTGACCGGTGAGGACACCACGCCGTTCAGTGTGGGCAGAGGCGGCCCGACGCAGATCAACGTTCTGTCGTCCGCCGAGCGCAGTCGGGGGCGAAATGCAGAGGCCGAAGCGGCATATCAGCGTCTGCGCCGGCATTTTTCGGCGCAAGACTATTCCGGCGATAATCTCATTGCGCGTGATGTGGCTGCGATCATGCGTCAGGGCCTGAGCAGCAACGAGGCCTACGAGGCTGCGCTTCAGGAGCCGCCGGCGCTCGGCGCAACGTTTCCCGACAGCCGCCTGGGCGACCAGCTTCGGGTGATCGCCGAAACGATCGCCGTAAGATCGCGGCTTGGGGCCGGGCGCCAGGTGTTCTTCGCCGCCACAGGCGGGTTTGACACCCACTCCAATCAAACCGCCGCCATGCCGGCCCTGCTGGGCGGGCTCGACGCCGCCATCAGCGCCTTTAACGCGGCCATGGTGTCAATCGGCGCGGACCAGGAGGTGACTTTGTTCACCGGATCCGATTTCGGGCGGACCTTCGCTATCAACGGCGACGGCACCGACCATGGCTGGGGCGGGCACCATTTCGTGGTGGGCGGCGCGGTCGATGGCGGTCGGATTATCGGCGATCCCCCGCCGCCAGGCTTTGATCACGCCTATGACGCCGGCCGCGGCCGCCTGATCCCGCAGATCAGCGTCGGTCAATACGCCGCGGAGCTCGGCCGCTGGTTTGGACTGTCGGGCCCGGACCTGGATGCGGCGCTGCCCAATCTGCGTGAGTTCGACACGTCCTCGCGCATCATGGTGTGATGCGAGAGGTGTATCATCCGTTCGTTCGGCATCGTCTTGTGAATAGGTTGAATGGTCGGAGCGGCAGGATTTGAACCTGCGACCCCCGGTCCCCCAGACCGGTGCGCTAACCGGGCTGCGCCACGCTCCGCCATATCAGCACCCCGGCGGGGTGACCCGGGGGCCCGGCGCAAGGCCGGGAGCGGGGTTATAGGCGGGGCTGCGGTTTCGGGCAACCGGGCAAATGCGGCGGCGTGCGCTTCTTCACCCGTGGGTCTGCAGCGCGGCTCCGAGCACATGCCGGGCCCCGCGCAGACGGTCCAGGGCTGAACGCAGGCGCGCCCTGTCATCATCGTCGAGGCCTGCATGCGCGCCAGCCTCAAGGCCAGGATCATGCGCGGACGCAGCGACAGCATTGCGGCGTTCAGGGCCGTGAGGCTCGCCGGCCTCGATCTCGCCCCTGCGCGTGTGCCGAGCATCGGCCTCATGCTCGGCATTGGCTTGCGCGTTACTCACCCGCGCGCCGGGCACGTCTGACGGCGTCCCGCCCTCCCCGAGCCCGCTCACATGGGCGACGCCATGATCCTTGAGATATTTCTGTGCGCCCTTGATCGTATAGCCTTCCTCATAAAGAAGGCGGCGCAAGCCCTTGAGAAGCTGCACGTCCTGCGGCCGGTACAGGCGTCGCCCGCCAGCGCGCTTGACCGGTTTGAGCTGGGTGAACTTGCTCTCCCAGAATCTCAGCACATGGGCGGGCAGGCCGGCTTCCTCACCGGCTTCCGAGATCGTGCGGTAGGCGTCTGCAGACTTCTCGGTCATTTAGGCCGGGTCTTTGGACAGGGCATTGTCCACACGGTCCTTGAGCACCTGGCTGGGCTTGAACACAAGCACGCGGCGCGGCTCAATTGGGACTTCTTCGCCGGTCTTCGGATTGCGCCCGACCCGGCCGTTCTTGTCGCGCAGCACGAACGAGCCGAACGAAGACAGCTTCACCGAGTGGCCGTCCACCAACGTCTCGGAGATCATATCGAGCACCTGTTCCACCAGCTGCGCGCTCTCCTGACGGGGCAGACCCACATCCCGGTTCACTGCATCGGCGAGATCAGCCCGCGTAATCGTATTGGGCATCGCTTCCCCCTGATAAGCCTATAAAGATGACACGTTACGGTGCACGCCGCCCGCTGGTCAACGTTAACCATAGGGAAAGGCTTAATAACGCGCTAACGCCGCCCCCCAGGTGAACCCGCCGCCGAGCGCCTCCATGAGCACAAGGTCGCCGCGCTTGATGCGTCCGTCGCTGATCGCCTGATCGAACGCGAGGGGAATCGAGGCCGCCGACGTGTTGCCATGTTGGGCGACAGTTGAGATCACCTTCTCTTCGGGAATGCCTAGCTTCTTTGAAACCCCGAGCAAAATCCGCTGGTTAGCCTGGTGGGGCACAAACCAGTCAATGTCGGCGATGTCCACGCCGGCCATGTCGGCCAGCTCACTCATGGAGCCTGCGATCTTGGATACCGCGTGGCGGAACACCTGATTGCCCTGCATGCGCAGGTGGCCGACGGTCTTGGTCGTCGAAGGCCCGCCGTCCACATAAAGCAGATCCTTGAACCGTCCGTCCGAGCGCAGATGAGTCTTGATGATCCCGTTGGCCGGATCGCCCTCCTCGGCCTTGAGCACAGCCGCCCCCGCACCGTCGCCGAACAGGACGCAGGTGGCACGATCGGTCCAGTCCAGGATCCGCGAGAAGGTCTCGGCGCCGATCACAAGGGCGCATTTGGCCTGGCCGCAGCGAATGAAATTGTCCGCCGTGGCGAGGGCGTAGAGAAAACCCGAACACACCGCGTGCACGTCAAAGGCCGCGCCTTGCTCGATGCCCAGCTTTTGTTGAACGATGGTGGCTGTGGCGGGAAAGGTCAGGTCGGGCGTGGCTGTGGCCAGCACGATCAGGTCCACATCGCCCGCTTCAAGCCCGGCTGCGGCCAGCGCCCGGCGTGCGGCGGCGGTGGCGAGATCACTGGTGAACTCGCCGTCGCCGGCGATATGGCGCTTTTCGATGCCGGTGCGCTCGCGGATCCAGGAATCGCTGGTTTCCACGATCGCTTCCATGGCCTGATTGGTCATCACCTTTTCAGGCAAAAACGCCCCGATCCCGGCGATGCGCGAGTAAATCACGATCTATCCTTCAGCCGCGATTGCGGCGGTCTGCGTCTCAAGCTCCGCCAGAGTAGCCAGATTCTTTTCAATTTCGGTGAGGAAGCGGCTGTCTGCGAGCTCCAGAGCGATACGCAGCGCAGTGGCGAAGCCCGCCGCGTCGGTGCCGCCATGGCTTTTCACAACCACTCCGTTGAGGCCAAGGAACACGCCGCCATTGACGTTTCGCGGATCCATCTTGGCGCGCAGACCGTCCAGGGCGCCAAGCTGCAGAAGCGCTGCTGCGAGCTTTGCGGTGATCGAGCTGGTGAGCGCTTCGCGTAGCCAGCCGCCCACCAGGCGCGCCGTGCCTTCGGCGGTCTTCAGAGCCACATTCCCGGTGAAGCCGTCGGTCACCACCACATTGGTGGTCCCGGCCGAGATGTCGTCGCCCTCCACAAAGCCCTGATAATCCATGTCGAGCCCGGCCTTGCGCATCAGCGCGTCGGCCTCGCGGATGACCTGGCTCCCCTTCAACTCTTCCTGGCCGACATTGAGGATGCCCACAGTGGGCCGTTCCACATTGTGCACGGCGCGGTGAAAGGCTTCGCCCAGAACGGCGAATTCAAGAAGCTGGGACGGGGTGATCTCTACATTCGCACCGACATCCAGCACCGTGGAGAAACCTGTCGGCGCCGGCCAGCTAGCGGCGATCGCGGGCCGGTGGACACCCGGTTTCATGCGCAGAATCACCTTCGAAATCGCCATCAGCGCCCCGGTGTTTCCCGCCGACACCGCCACTGCGGCCTCGCCGTCCTTCACCGCGTGCACCGCGTTCCACATGGACGAGCCACGGGAGCGGCGCACAGCCTCGGAGGGCTTGGCGGACATGTTCACTTCGGTGGCGCTGTGGCGAATCTCGCTCACGTCCTTGAGCGCAGGATGGCGATCCAGCAGCGGTGCAAGGCGGGCTTCGTCGCCGTGCAGCAGGAACCCCACCGGACGGCGGCGACCCTTCAAAAACTGCGCCGCGCCGTCAATCACGCTCTCGGGGGCGTGGTCGCCGCCCATGGCGTCTACGGAAAGAACCAGGGAAGACGTCATTCAAAATCCGTCAATGGATAAACTCGCGCCCTGTTGTGGGCGGCTACCTTGTTACCCATAGGCTTTGAAGATGCAAGGCGGGCCGGACGGAGGCCCAGCGGCGCCGCCGTGGCGGGCCAGTCACGGGCCGGCGCCTAAACAGAGGCTGCGAAGCGGGGCGCTTGCCCGGCCAGGATGGCGTCCACCCCTTGATGATCAAGGGCGCGCGCCGACGCGTAAAGATAGGAGGCGAGCTTCCTCGACGCCGGTGAAACCGTCATCTCAATTGTCTCAACGTCCTCATGGACGCCCTCCGCCTCGGCGTCCACGGCGAACAGATTGCGCTCTAGAATCGCGGCGAGCTTTTCCTCGTCACCGGCGTTCAGCGCGTCCTCATACGCCTTGGCGCGTCCATAGAACGCCTCACCCATCTCGCGGATCTTCTTGCCCACCGACAAATCGCCCGTGCCCATTTCGCGCAGCGCCGCATCAAAGTCATCAAACATTCTATCGAACACGAGCTGGCTCAAATCGGTGGCCGCATCGCCCTGCCCGCGCAGGCGCCGAAACAAGAGAATTGCATGGGCGGTGATCATGTCGAACCGCCCGTCCACCGTGTCCGGCGCGCCCGCTTGACCGTAAAGTCCCGGCTTGCGCGCAGCCCGCACGAGCGTGTCATACACTTCGCTGGCCCGAGCCTTCATGGGGTCTTTCTTGAACAGACGGGTGAACATGTCACGCGGGCTCCCTTTAACGCGCGCTTGAAGCTAAGATCGCAAACAGCTACGTCAATCGGCGCGCGGCGCAAAGCCGCGCCTGCACACCATCCGCGCCCTTAAGGAGGGCTGTCATGCGTCTTCGCCGCGCCGCCATCGCCGCCGCAGTCATCGCCAGCGCTGCTCTGGTCTCCGCCTGCAACCCGACCCTGCGCAGCCACGGTTTTCGCTATCCCGACGGGGAGGTGCCCGAGCTGACGCCCGGCGAGGATACGCAGGCCAGCATCCTGGCCACGCTGGGCAATCCGTCCACGCGCGGAATGTTCGAGGACGACACCTGGTATTACATCTCCGCCACCCGAGAATACCTCGCCTATCTGCGTCCCGACACGCGAGAGCGCCGGGTCATCGCCCTGAGCTTCGACGATCAGGGCGTGCTGAGCGAGGTGGTGGAGTACGGGCTGGATGACGGTCGTGTGGTGGCCTTTGTGGATCGCGAAACCCCGACGCGGGGCCGCGAGCTCACCCTGCTTGAGCAACTGCTCGGTAACGTGGGCCGTCTGCCCGGCGAACAATTCGGCGGCGAGCAGAACCTGCCCGGCGGCGCGGGGGGACCTCGTCCGGACGGCCGCTAGACGCGCCAGAGGTTTACCGGCCAGAGCCTGCGTCAGCCCGGCGCTCACGCAAGATAAAAAGCCCCGAACTCTTGGTCGGGGCTTTTTACATCCACGCGTCGGATTGCGACTTAGAACCCCGCCATCACCGCCAGCATCAAGAGCGCCACGATATTGGTGATCTTGATCATCGGGTTCACGGCCGGCCCGGCGGTGTCCTTGTAGGGGTCACCAACCGTATCGCCGGTTACAGCCGCCTTGTGGGCTTCAGAGCCCTTGCCGCCATGGTGACCGTCCTCGATGTACTTCTTGGCGTTGTCCCAGGCTCCGCCGCCGGCGGTCATGGAGATCGCCACGAAGAGGCCGGTGACAATGACGCCCAGCAGCATGGCGCCCACCGCCGCAAGCGCTTCATTCAAGCCCGCGATGAAGTAGAGCACGGTGAACAGGACAACCGGCGCCAGCACAGGCAGCAAAGACGGGATGATCATCTCCCGGATTGCGGCTGTGGTCAGAATATCAACCGCGCGGCCGTAATCGGGCCTCTCCTCATAGGTCATGATTCCCGGCTTTTCCTTGAATTGCCGGCGAACCTCCTCCACCACAGCCTGGGCTGCGCGGCCCACTGCGGTCATGGACATGCCCGCGAACAGGAAGGGGAGCAGACCGCCGAACAAGAGGCCGACAACCACATACGGGTTCTGGAGCGAGAAGTTCACGTCAATGCCGGCGAAGAAGGGATAAGTCTCCGGATTGCTGGAGAAGTAGGCCAGATCCTCAGTATAGGCCGCGAACAAAACAAGCGCGCCCAGCCCGGCGGAGCCGATGGCGTAGCCTTTGGTGACCGCCTTGGTGGTGTTGCCAACCGCGTCGAGCATGTCGGTGGTTTCACGCACCGAGCCTTCCAGCTCCGCCATTTCAGCGATGCCGCCGGCGTTGTCGGTGACAGGGCCGAACGCATCGAGCGCCACGACCATGCCCGCGATCGCCAGCATCGTGGTCACCGCGATCGCGATTCCGAACAGGCCGGCCAGGTTGAACGTGGTCACGATGGCCACCACGATCACAAGGGCGGGCAGCGCCGTGGCCTCCATGGACACCGCCAGGCCCTGGATGACATTCGTGCCATGGCCGGATTCAGACGCCTTGGCGATGGACTTCACCGGGCCGTACTGCACCCCGGTATAATATTCGGTGATCCATACGATCAGCCCCGTCACGACAAGGCCGACGACACCGCACAGGAACAGATCCATCCCGGTGATTGAAACGCCCGTGCTGGTGGTGGACTCAGCGCCGAACCCGATAAGGAAATGCGTCGCGATCGCCACCCCGCCAACCGCAAGCACCGCCGTGGCGATGAAGCCTTTATAGAGCGCGCCCATCACGTTGGTGGAGCCCTTTCCAAGGCGCACGAAATACGCGCCGATAATGGAGGCGAGGATGCAGGTGGCGCCGATGGCCAGCGGATAGACCATCATCGCATCGAGGCCGAAATCACCCGCCGCGCCGCGAAAATAGATCGAAGCGAGGACCATGGTGGCGACAACCGTCACCGCGTAGGTCTCAAACAGATCGGCGGCCATGCCGGCGCAATCGCCCACATTATCCCCGACATTGTCGGCGATGGTGGCCGGATTGCGCGGATCGTCTTCTGGGATGCCGGCCTCGACCTTGCCCACCATGTCGCCGCCCACATCGGCGCCCTTGGTGAAGATGCCGCCGCCAAGGCGCGCGAAGATGGAGATCAGCGACGCGCCGAAGCCGAGCGCCACAAGGCCGTCAATGATGGTGCGTTGTTCTTGCGCGTTTTCAAAACCGGTCCCGCCGGTGAGCAGCGCGTAGTAGATCGACACTGAGAGAAGCGCGAGCCCGGCCACGAGCATGCCGGTCACGGCGCCCGCCTTGAACGCCATGGAGAGACCCGCCTGCAGCGAGGTTTTCGACGCCTCGGTGGTTCGCACATTGGCGCGCACCGAGACCAGCATGCCGATGAACCCGGCTGCGCCAGACAGGAGCGCGCCGATCAGGAAGCCCATGGCGACGATCCAGCCCAGCAAAAGGCCGACGATGATCAAGATCACGACCCCGACAATCGCGATCGTGGTGTACTGGCGCTTCAGATAGGCGTTAGCGCCTTCCTGAATCGCCCGGGCGATCTCCTGCATGCGCTCGGTTCCGGGGCTCGCCGCAAGAATCGAACGGATCTGAACCGCGCCGTAAACGATTGAGAGAAGCCCGGCCGCTATTGCAAGCCAGAGCCAGAGTGATTCCATTCCCATGACCGAAAAGTGTCCCGTGCAGGCTCTGTTAAATTTAGAGGGGCCCGCCGCGCTTTTTATTTTAAGGGATCTGGTGTCAGCGCGGTAAAGTCCCTCGCCCAAGGAGACGAACTATGCCGAACACCGGGAAGTCACGCAAGAATTTCGAAAGCCCCGTTCGCAAAAGGGATTAGTGAATAACCTGGATGTCGTCACCGAGCAGATCGAGGCGATCGATATCCTCGGGCCGTATGAATTCTGCGACCGCCTCCAGCATCGAGGCCTGGGTGGCCCCGTGACTAAGCGCGCCGCCGGGCTGCATCTGGAACGGTGTGCGGTGGGCGGCCCGCAGCAAACGGTCGCTGAGGAAATGAATGTTTGAGAAATGATCAGACCGACTGCTGCGCTTAAGGCAGATGCGCGGCGTGATGTAGGCGTAACCGGCCAGCCGATCATTGTCGGTGACAGGAACGGCGACCTTGGGCAGATCAAGCGCGCGCGGACAGGTCTCATCCTCCCCGAAAAGATCAACCATCTGGGCGGCGGCTTCATCAAGCGCGTTATAAAGCTCTATGGGCTGCCTGGGCTGCGAGCCGCCCGACGCCGCGGGCGCGTCACCATGAGGCCCTCCCAAGGCCTGTGCCAGTGAGCTGAAGACGAAGACCGCCGTGATGAGCAGGATACGCGTTATCATACCGGCACTTTAACAAGGCCGGAGTCAAAAATGCGTAAAGCCAAGTGCGCCGGTTTGAACGGCCGCCTTGTTGAACGAGACGCGAAGGCCGGAACCCGGCTCGAGACGCCCCAACCGGGTGATGCGAACCCCAATCTGTGCGCACTCCGAGCTGAAGCGCCGAACGGAGTCTTCGGGGACGCAGGCGACGATCTCGTAGTCGTCTCCGCCGGTGGCCAGCTTGAGGCGGGCCGCCGTCTCGTCGTCCTGTAGCGAGACCCAG
Organism: Apolloniradiicaulis salifontis; assembly: GCF_053756655.1. Classification (NCBI taxonomy): domain Bacteria; kingdom Pseudomonadati; phylum Pseudomonadota; class Alphaproteobacteria; order Maricaulales; family Maricaulaceae; genus Apolloniradiicaulis; species Apolloniradiicaulis salifontis. The sequence goes on along the minus strand of NZ_CM132387.1, from coordinate 1,483,002 downwards.
TTCAGCGCGCCCGCTGACAGAGGCAGGTCAGCCAGATCGATCTCCGCGCCAAGGCCTGACGCGGCCAGGATATGACCAATATCAGCCAGCAGACCGTCGCTGACATCAATCGCCGCGCTGGCGTAATGATGCAGCTTGCTGAAAAGCTCAACAGGCGGCGACGGGGTGGCGAAACGCTTCTCGACGAAGCTGGAATGGGCCGGAACGCTGAAGGCCGCATGGCCGAGGCGCTGCTGGAGCCCGAGATAGGCGTCGCCGATAAAGTTCGACACCAGCAGCACGTCACCGGGCTTTGCACCGCCCCGCCGCGGCGTGCGCGTGCCGCGGACCGCGCCGAAAGCCGTGATGGAGATCGTCCATGGCCCCTCTGCGCTCGTGGTGTCCCCTCCAACGAGCGCCATGCCAAACGCGTCCTGGGCCTCGGCGAGCCCCTTCACGAAGCGCTCGACGCGCGGCTCGAAGCCACCCTGAGGCCAGACGATGTTAAGTAAATAGACTTTCGGCTCGGCCCCCATGGCGACAAGGTCGGAGACATTCGCGGCGAGCGCCTTCCAGCCGGCCTGGAAGGGGTCCTCGCCGTCAGGGAAATGGACCCCCTCAACGAGCGTGTCGGAAGTCACGGCGAAGGAACAGCCCGAGGGCGGGGTCAGAAGCGCCCCGTCATCCTTAAGGCCGTAGGCCCCCGGGTGACCAAGCGTCAGCGGCGCCAGGCGCCGGGCGATGAAATCAAACTCGCCCTCGCCCGCCATGGCTCAGGCCGCGCCCTGGCGCACCTGCCTGGCCAGCGTATCCAGAGTGCCGTTCACAAAGCCGGGCTCCGGGCCTTCAAAAAAAGCGTGGGCGATGTCGATATACTCGTTGATCACCGTCTTGGTGGGCACGTCCTGGCGCGCCAGTAGCTCATAGCCGCCGGAGCGCAGGATGGCGCGCACCGTGGCGTCGAGCCGCGACAGCCGCCAGCCCTCGCGCAGCGCGCCCTTGATCAGGCCGTCCACCTCGTCCTGGCGCTCGACGATGCCCTTCAGCAGGTCCTCGAAGAAGTCTTCGTCGGCCTCGATATAGTCGCCCGGTTCGTCCTCATGGCCAAAGCGGTGATCTCGAAACTGCATGACGACGCTTTTCGCGCCCTGGCCGGACAGCTCCATCTGGTACATGGCCTGAACGGCCGACAGGCGCGCTGACCGACGCAGACGCGCCCGGCGTTCGCTGACGCTTTCTTTCACAGTCTCGACTTCAGGCTTTTCGGCGTCGGACATTCAGTCTGCCTTAAACTGGCGTTTGACGGCGAGCATGGCGAGCGCAGCTTCAGCGGCGTCCTTGCCCTTGTTCTTCTGGTCCACATGCGCCCTTGCGCGAGCCTGCTTGATATTCTCGACGGTGAGAATTCCGTAGCCGAGAGGAACGCCCCTGAGGGACAGGTCCATCAGGCCCCGCGCGCTTTCACCGCACACATAATCGTAGTGGCTCGTCTCGCCGCGGATCACGCATCCAAGCGCCACATAGGCGTCATAGCCCGCGCCGCCGGCTTCCGCCATGGCGATCACGCCAGGGATTTCAAACGCGCCGGGCACCTCATGCACGTTGAAACTTGCGCCCTGTTCTTTGAGGTGATCGCTGGCGCCCTGCACCAACTGCTCGGCGATGTCTTCATAGAACGGCGCGGCGATGATCAGAACGCGCGGATTATCGGCCATGACGGCCCCCTTCGATTTCGCGCTGCTCGATGACTTCCAGGCCGTAGCCGTCGAGGCCGACGATGGTTTGCGGCGCGGTGGACAACAAAATCATTTTCCGAACCCCGAGATCCAGCAGGATCTGGGCTCCGACGCCGTATTCGCGCAGGAGCCGCTCTTCGCGGGCGTCGGGCGGATCGGCGGGTGCAGCGCCGAAGCGCTCCGTGATGGCCGCCGGGTTGGTCTCTCGGATAAACACCATGACGCCCGGCCCGTCATGTTCAGCCAGAGTCTGGACCCCTTCATCCACGAGGCCGGACCGGCCGCCAAGGACGCTGAGAACGTCGTCGGCGAAGCTCACCTTGTGCATGCGCACCAGTGCAGGGCCGTCCTGGCGCGGATCGCCCTTGGTGAGAGCCACATGCTCGACATTGTCCACGAGAGAGCGAAACACTGTGAGCTTGAACGCCCCGCCCCACCGGGTCTCGACCTCGGTGTCCAGGCGGCGCTCCACGAAGCGGTCGTTCTGGCGGCGGTATGCGATCAGGTCGGCGATCGTACCGATCTTCAGGCCATGGCGCTGAGCGAAAGCCACAAGCTCGGGCAGACGCGCCATCGTGCCGTCTTCATTCATGATCTCGCAGATCACGCCGGACGGGTTGCAGCCGGCCATGCGCGCCACGTCCACCGCCGCCTCGGTATGCCCGGCGCGCACCAGCACGCCGCCATCGCGCGCGACCAGCGGGAAGACATGGCCCGGCGAGACGATGTCGTCCGCGCCCTTCGTGGGATCAATGGCGGCTGAAATCGTGCGCGCCCGGTCGTGAGCGGAAATGCCGGTGGTGACGCCCTCGCGCGCCTCGATCGAGACGGTGAAATTGGTGGTGTGCCGGCTTTCATTGCGCTGGCTCATCAGGGGCAGCTTCAAGGTTTCGGCGCGCTCGCGGGTCATGGACAGGCAGATCAGGCCGCGCCCGTGCAGGGCCATGAAGTTCACGGCCTCCGGGGTGGCGAACTGCGCCGGCATGACCAGATCGCCCTCATTCTCGCGATCCTCCGCGTCCACCAGGATGAACATGCGCCCGTTTCGGGCATCCTCGATGATGTCCTCGATCGGGGAGAGCGGGCTCTCGGTGTCGCTGTGTATCTGGCTCATTGATCAGGCCTCGCCGGGCGCGCCGGACCCGCGCACCTCCATCAAACGTGCGGCGTAGCGCGCCATGACGTCGATCTCAAGGTTCACGCGCGCCCCGGCCTGCAATGCGCCGAGAGTCGTGGCGTCAGCGGTGTGTGGAATGATCATCAGCGAGAACACCTCCGCCTCGACCGCGTTCACCGTGAGCGAGACGCCGTTCACAGCGATGGAGCCCTTTTCGGCGATGAACGCGGACAGGGCGCGCGAAGCGCGGATGTCAAAGCGGATCCAGCCATCCTCGTCACTGCGCGCGACCACCTCGCCGACACCATCCACATGGCCCTGCACGATGTGCCCGCCCAGTTCGTCGCCGACTTTCAGGGCGCGCTCCAGATTAACCCGGCCGCCGGTGCGCCAGTCGCCCAGCGTGGTGCGCGCCAGCGTCTCCGGCGAAACATCCAGATCATAAACTGCGCCTTCGCCTGCGGGCTCCACCGCGACGACGGTGAGGCACACGCCGTCATGGGCCACCGAGCACCCCAGCTCGAAGCTGTCGGCTGGGTACGGGCTTTTCATGCGAACACGGCGCACCGGGGCGTCTTCAATGGACGCGATCTCCCCGACCGCCGTGACGATACCAGTGAACATGTCAGCCCCGCTCGTAGGTTTCCCAGAGATCCGCGCCGATGGGGCGCGCCTTAGTCCGGGTGAAGATGGGGGCCGCATCCAGGCTCTCAAGGCCAAGCTCTGCGATACAAGGACGCCCCTCGCCTCCGATCAGCTTCGGCGCACGAAACCATTCAATGCGATCCACCAGTCCAGACCGCAGCGCCGCGCCCGCAAGCGCGCCGCCCGCCTCGATCATCACGGTGCGCACACCCTCACCCGCCAGATGCTGAAGCACGGCGGCGAAGCTCACGCGACCGTCCGGTCCGGCCGCAACCCGTTCGAGCTTCGCGCCCGCGCCGCGAAGCGCCAACGCCGCCGCGCCGTCATCGTCTGAATGGTAGATTGTAACCGGGCCGGCGCTGAACATCGCGGCGCTGGCGGGCGTGCGCAGATGAGTGTCCATGACCGCACGGATCGGCTGTACGCCGGCGGGAACGCCGCCAGGGCGAGCCGTCATCTGCGGATCGTCGGCCAGAACAGTTCCAACGCCGGTGAGCACCACGTCGTGCCGCGCGCGCATCTCATGAACCGCCTCGCGGGCATCAGGACCTGTGATCCATCTGGACCGCCCGTCAGCCAGCGCGATGCGCCCGTCAAGACTGGTGGCGAGCTTCAGGGTGAGCGTGACGCCGGAGACGCTCACGCAGGGTCTTCTTCCTCATCCGCGTTGAGATGATGCTGGCGGATGAAGTTGGAGAAGTCGTCCACCTCCTTGAAGTCGCGATACACCGAGGCGTAGCGCACATAGGCGACGGTATCGAGATGGCGCAAGCCATCCATGACCAGCTCGCCGATGCTCTTGGAGGGAACGTCCGGATCGCCGCCGCTTTCGAGGCGGCGGACGATGCCGGAGATCATCTGGTCAAGCCGATCCCTGTCGATCAGACGTTTCTGGGTCGCCAGATCAATGGACTTGGCCAGCTTGTCACGATCAAACGGCTGACGCTTGCCGTCGGATTTCACCACGAACAGATCGCGAAGCTGCACCCGCTCGAACGTTGTAAAACGCGCCCCGCAGGACGGGCACATCCGCCGGCGGCGGATCGCCTGGCTGTCTTCAGCCGGACGTGAATCCTTCACCTGTGTGTCGGGACTGGAGCAGAAGGGGCAGCGCACGCGGGTCGTCTCTTAGTTGAGTTGGGGATAGATGGGGAAGCGCTCGCAAAGTGCGATCACCTCCTCGCGCACACGCGCCTCCACCGCAGCGTCGCCGTCGCGATTGACCGCTAGGGAATCGAGCACCTCGGCCATCAACTCACCGACCCGGCGGAATTCCGCCACGCCGAAGCCGCGGGTGGTGCCGGCCGGCGCGCCGACGCGCAGGCCGGAGGTCACGGTGGGCTTCTCCGGATCAAACGGCACGCCGTTCTTGTTGCAGGTGATGTGCGCGCGCTCCAGGGCCGCCTCGGAAATGTCGCCGGTCAGCGATTTGGGGCGCAGATCCACAAGCACGACATGGCTGTCGGTGCCGCCGGACACCAGATCGAACCCGGCCTCGTCCAGTGCTGCGCCCATGGCCTTGCAGTTCTCGATGACATTGCGGGCGTAGGTCTTGAATTCCGGCTTCAGCGCCTCGCCGAAGGCCACCGCCTTGGCGGCGATAACATGCATGAGCGGACCACCCTGCATGCCGGGGAAGACGGCGGAGTTGAATTTTTTGCCGAGATCCGCGTCACGCGACAAAATCATGCCGCCGCGCGGACCGCGCAACGTCTTGTGTGTCGTCGTCGTGCAGACATCGGCGTAGGGCACCGGATTGGGATAGGCGCCGCCGGCCACAAGACCGGCGAAATGGGCCATGTCCACCAGCAGATACGCGCCGACCTCGTCGGCGATTTCGCGGAACGCCTTGAAGTCGATCGTGCGCGGATAGGCCGAACCGCCGGCGATCAGCATTTTCGGCTGAACCTCGCGGGCCTGCTCGCGCAGCTTGTCATAATCGATCAGCGCATTGTCTTCGCGCACGCCGTAATGGTGGGCTTCAAACCATTTGCCAGACATGTTCGGGCGCGCACCGTGGGTCAGATGCCCGCCTGCCGAAAGGTCAAGGCCGAGGATCTTGTCGCCCGGCTTCAGCAGCGCGAGAAACACGGCCTGGTTCGCCTGGCTGCCAGAGTTCGGCTGGACATTGGCGTAGGCCGCGCCGAAGAGCTGCTTGGCGCGCTCGATGGCCAGGTTTTCCGCCAGATCGACAAACTCGCATCCGCCATAATAGCGCTTACCCGGATAGCCCTCGGCGTATTTGTTAGTCAGCGGCGAGCCCTGCGCTTCAAGCACCGCCCGCGAGACGATATTTTCAGACGCGATCAGTTCGATCTGGGTCTGCTGACGCTTGATCTCCTTGGAGATCGCGTCGGCGAGCTGTGGATCGGCGGACCCTAGAGTTTGGGTGAAGAAGCCTTCGGCGGCGTCATTGGCGTGGGCGTCGGCCATGGCCGGACCTCCAAATATTGAATGGATGCGTTGGTGACTACATACGTCTCGCACAGCGGCGCGACAACCGGCGTGCGGTCGGCGTTGTGCTCAATTCGATCAATTCGAGAAGCTCTGTGGGCGTTCCAGTTGCTCAAATAGTTCCTGCAGCGCAATTCACAGGTTTACTTGAATGAAAGCTTGCCCTGACTTATAGAGACCGTAACGCCGTGACGATTCGTCTCGGACATTGGCCGCAGATAGGACACACCATGAACGAAGACGCGATCCGCCAGATCGATAATGAAGAACTGCTGCGCATGACCACGGACATCGTGGCGTCTTTCCTTACGCATAATTCGGTCCCGGCCGAGAACGTGCCGGAAATGATCAAGTCCGTGCACGCAACTATGAAAGAAATTTCCGGCGACGAGCCCAAGCCGGAGCCGAAAGCCAAGCCGGCGGTCCCGATCTCCAAGTCGGTGAGCGATGATTACATCGTGTGCCTGGAAGACGGCAAGAAGCTGAAAATGCTCAAGCGCTATCTGCGCTCGCAATATGACATGAGCCCGGAAGACTATCGCCGCAAATGGGGCCTTCCGGCCGACTACCCCATGGTCGCCCCGAATTATTCCCGGCGTCGCTCGGAATTCGCCAAGGAAATCGGCCTTGGCCGTGGCGGACGCAAGAAGGCCAAATAGGCACATCGCCCCTTGATTACACGATCACGCCCCGGCCGCCGCGCCGGGGCGTTTTTGTGTCCGGGTCTTTCACGATCAGGCCCAGCTTGCGCGCAAGCTTACGTCCCGCGATCCGCTCCAAGTCGCGCTGGGGTGTTGATTTGGGGCCGGTGATTACGACCTCCTCGCCGGTGGCGACGTCCACCGCCGCAACGCGCACCGAATCGCCCAGCGATACAAACTCGAAGATGACCTCACGACCCGAAAGCGGATCGCGCTGGACCATCACGCCACCTTTGATGCGGCGTGGCGGGCGTAGACGGCCTTCACCGAGTCTATCAGCTGATCCATCATCTGGTCGGTGTGCAGCGGCGTCGGGGTCATGCGCATCCGCTCGGTCCCCTTGGGAACGGTGGGATAGTTGATCGGCTGCACATAGATCCCGTGCTCGATGAGCAGTTCATCCGTCATTCGCTTACACAACACCGGATCGCCCACATGCAGCGGCACGATATGGGTGCCGTTGTCCATCACCGGAAGGCCGGCTTCGGCGAAGCGGCGCTTCAGGGTCGCGGCGCGCTCCTGATGCTGCTCGCGCAAATGGTGGGCGGCCTTGAGATATTCCACGCTCGCCCGGGCTCCCGCAGCCAGAGACGGCGCCAGCGAGGTGGTGAAGATGAAGCCCGGCGCAGAGGAGCGAACTGCATCAACAATCACCTCGTCTGCAGCGATATAGCCGCCCATCACGCCGAACGCCTTGCCCAGCGTACCTTCGATGATGTCAAAGCGGTCCAGCAGCCCGTCACGCTCGGCGACGCCGCCGCCGCGCAGGCCATAAAGGCCGACCGCGTGGACTTCATCAAGATAGGTCAACGCGCCGTATTTGTCGGCGAGGTCGCAAACATCGTGAAGAGGGCCGATATCGCCGTCCATGGAATAAACCGACTCAAGCGCGATGAGCTTGGGCGCATCGGCGGGCGACGCTTTCAGCAGCGCCTCCAGATGAGCGACATCATTGTGCCGCCACACATGCTTCTCGCAGTTGGCGCCCTTCACACCCTCGATCATGGAGGCGTGGTTCAGCGCGTCGGAATAAATGATCAGCCCCGGCAGGATCTTGCCGAGCGTGGCGATGGTCGCCTGATTGGCGATATAACCGGAGGTGAAAAGGAGCGCCGATTCCTTGTGGTGAAGATCGGCAAGCGACGCCTCCAGCTCCACGTGGTAGTGGGTGGTGCCGGAGATATTGCGCGTTCCGCCTGCGCCGGCGCCCACATCATCAATCGCCTGCTTCATGGCGCCGGTTACGCAGGGGCTCTGTCCCATTCCCAGATAATCGTTGGAGCACCAGACCACCACGTCGCGCACATCACCGGCGGGCGTGCGCCAGTGCGCCTGGGGAAATTGACCGCGGACGCGGCGAAGATTCGCGAACACGCGGTAGCGGCCCTCCGCACGGACGCGGGCGAGCGAGGCTTTGAAGACGCTGCGGTAATCCATCGTTTCTGCGCCGGCGAAAACGGGGGAGCGCCGACGACTCTCCATGGCTTGTGAATGTTGCACGACAGAAATAGTCCAGTCGACCGCTCTCGTCTTCCCCCGATGACCAAACGTCGCGCCTAGTATTTGAAAACGCTTCTCAAAGTCAGTTTTTGGAGGCGAGTTCGCCGGACAAAAGCTTGATCACTCCGGAGAAATCCATCTGTGCGCCGCCATTGGCGTTGAACATCTCGTAGATGGCCTCGGCCTGGGCGCCCAGGGGCGTAGCGACGTCGGCGCGCTGGGCAGCGCCCATGGCGAGTTTGAGATCCTTGAGCATCATCGGCGCGGCGAATCCCGGCTTGTAGTCCCGATTCGACGGCGCCGCCGGAACAGGTCCCGGAACCGGGCAGTATGTGGTCAGGGACCAGGACTGGCCGGACGCCTTGGAGGCGATGTCGAAGAAGTCCTGGGGATCAAGCCCCAGCTTGATCGCGAGATTCATCGCCTCGCAGGTGCCGATCATGGTTATCGCCAGCAGCATGTTGTTGCAGATCTTGGCCGCCTGACCGGCCCCGGCGTCACCGGCGCGGATCACCGCCTTGCCCATTGCGTCAAGGACCGGTACGGCCTTGGCGAACGCCTCTTCCGGGCCGCCGACCATGAACGTGAGTGTGCCGCCATCGGCCGCTGCGACCCCTCCGGAGACAGGTGCGTCCACAAAGCTGAAGCCCTTTGAGGCGGCCATATCGCCCATTTCCCGGGCCGTCTCCACATCAATGGTGGAGCAGTCGATGAGCACAGTGTCTTTGGTCGCCAGCGAGAACACCCCGGCGGTGCCGGCATAGACCGATTTCACATGGGTCCCGGCGGGCAGCATGGTGACCACCACATCGGCCCCCTCCACTGCATTCTCGACGCTGGCGGCGGGCTTTGCGCCCTTACTCGCGAGCGCCTTCACCGCCTCGGGGCTGAGATCGAAAGCCCGCACGCCATGGCCGGCCTTCAAGAGGTTGGCGGCCATGCCCGAGCCCATGTTTCCAAGTCCGATGAATGCGATTTCGGCCATGGCGGCCTCCCTGATACTTTTTTGATTACCCAGCCGAACCGGTCGAGCACCGGCCTTTACGAGCGTCGGCCTAGTCGAGGAAAGTCATCTCCTGCTCTTCGCCGAGCGGCGCGAAGTACGCCTCGACCTGCGAGTCCGACGCCTGCTCGCCCCACTGGGGAGCGTTGTCCTTGTCCAGGATCACCGCGCGCACGCCCTCATAGAAATCCGACCCTTCGGCGAGGAAGCGCTGCGAGACGCGCAGATCCTGGACCATCACGTCGCGAAAGGAGAGATCGGCGCCTTTTCGCAGCGCGGCAAGCGTCACCGCCAGCGAGGTGGACGATTTGGTCTTGAGGATCGAGGCCTGCGTCTCGCTCCAGACGTCGCCGGCCTCGACCAGGCGCTTTTGAATCTCCGTGACGTCGTCGCCGGCGAAAGCCGCATCGATCATGGCGCCGCGAACACCCAGCTCGCTCTCTCCGGCGTCGCCGCCAAACCCGTCCAGCAGCGCATCAATCCGGTCGCCATGCTCGTCGAGTCTTTCGTGCTCGAGGGCGTGGATGAGCTCGCCATAGCGCTCGGTGGGCACGTAGTGCGTGGCCACGCCGGTCGCTATGCAGTCAGCGGTCTTCAGCCGTGCGCCCGTAAGCCCCATCCACACGCCAAGCGCTCCGGCCAGGCGCGGCAGGAAGTATGCGCCGCCCACATCAGGGTGAAAGCCGATGCCGCTTTCGGGCATCGCGAACAACGTCCTGTCGCCGGCGACCCGGAACTCGCCATGGACGCTGATCCCGACGCCGCCGCCCATGGTGACGCCGTCGATGAGCGCCACATAGGGCTTGGGGTATTCCTCGATGAGGGTGTTGAGCCGGTATTCGTCGCGCCAGAATGTCCAGGCGCGCCCGTCGCCGGCCTTGCCGCTCTCGGCCAGCATCCGGATGTCACCGCCGGCGCAGAAGCCCTTCTCGCCCTCACCATCCACCACCACGGCCTTGACCGCGCCATCGTCCTGCCAGTCCAGCAGCGCCGCGGTCATGGCCTCGACCATGGCCTGGTTCAGCGCGTTCAGCGCCTTGGGCCGGTTCAGCGTGATCCGCCCGACATCGCCGGTTCTGCGGATGATAACGTCGTCGGTCATGGCGAACTCCAGTTTCAGGGCTTGAAAGCGTCGGCGGCTATTTGAGTATATCCTTGGCGATGATCACGCGCATGATCTCATTGGTGCCCTCCAGGATCTGGTGGACCCGCAGATCGCGCACGATGCGCTCGATCGGATAATCTTTCAGATAGCCGTAGCCGCCATGGATCTGCAGGGCGTCATTGGCGATTTTAAAGCCGAGATCCGTGGCGAAGCGCTTGGCCATGGCGCAGTATCTCGGCGCGGCCGGGTCCTTGCGATCAAGCGCATCGGCGGCGCGCAGCAACATCAGCCGGCTCGCCTCCAGCTCGGTGGCCATATCGGCGAGTTTGAACTGGGTCGCCTGGAAGTCGGCCACGGCCTTGCCGAACTGGTTGCGGCCCTTGGCGTAGTCGATTGCCAGATCAGTGGCTTCGGCTGCGCCGCCCAGCGAGCAAGCGCCGATATTGATGCGGCCCCCATTGAGTCCCTGCATGGCGAAAGAGAAGCCCTGCCCCTCCTCGCCGAGGCGGTTCTCCACAGGCACACGGCAGTCTTCGAAAGACACCACGGCGGTGGGCTGGGAATTCCAGCCCATCTTGCGTTCATTGGCTCCGAACGTGAGGCCCGCCGTACCCTTCTCCACGACAATGGTGGAGACACCCTTGGGACCGGACTCGCCGGTGCGGCACATCACGACATAAAGGTCGCTGGTCCCGGCGCCGGAGATGAAGGCCTTGGAGCCGTTCAGCACGTAAGAATCGCCGTCGCGCACCGCCTTGGTGCGCATGGCCGCCGCGTCCGAGCCCGAGCCCGGCTCGGTGAGGCAGTAGGACCCGATCAGCTCCATGGTGGCGAGCCTCGGGATCCAGCGCTGACGCTGGTCTTCAGTCCCCCAGCTGTCGATCATCCAGCTGACCATGTTGTGAATGGACAGGAAGGCGGCGGTGGAGACGCACCCGCGCGACAGCTGCTCAAAGATCAGCGCCGCGTCCACGCGGCTCATGCCGGAGCCGCCCACGTCATCGCGCGTATAAATGCCGGCGAAGCCAAGCTCAGCAGCCTCGCGCATCACATCCACGGGAAAGATCTTTTCTTCGTCCCACCGTGCTGCATCGGGCTTAAGGCGGTCGTCGGCGAATCGGCGTGCGGCGTCCTGGATCAGGGTCTGGTCTTCACTCAGCTCAAAATGCACGGACTACTCCCTCGCTGGAACAGCCCGCTAACTAGTCCTAATAGCCAGCGGCGGCAACCGAGCCGGACGCCCCGGCCCGGCCGCCTTCAGCTCGCTTACTTCTTGCCGAACAAGGCCTTGGCGCCGCGATACAGACCATAACCGGCTGCACCCGCAGCAGCCACGCCGCCAACGGCGACGGCCGCCGGCGCAAACGCCGCAGCCGTGGCCACCAGCGTCGCCTTGCCCGCCAGCGCGCCGGCGGTGAGAGCGCCCGCGGCGGTCGCACCATTGGAGAGGCTCGCAGCCGCGCTCTGGGCGGCGTTCAAGATGACGCCGTTCGTGCCGGACATCCCTGAGGGCGTCGCGCCGGACTTGGTGATCGCGCCGATGACGGCGCCGGTCGCAGCGTACAGACCGGCTTTCCTGGGTGTTGTGGTCATTCTTTCCTCCTTGCGAAATAACCGTCCACGGTTAAGCGTGGCGGGGGACCGCACACCGCCTGCTCCCCAGGCGTCCTGAAAATCGGCGCTTAAGGCGTCCTCGAACCAGCGACACTGAAACTCATCCATGGCTCAATTTCCTTCGACCCGCCTGCGCCGCATGCGCGCCCACGACTGGTCGCGCCGTTTGATGCGCGAGAACACGCTCACTCCAGACGATCTGATCTGGACCATGGTGATTACAGACAAGAGCGAAAGCGAGCCGGTGGCTTCCATGCCGGGCGTCACCCGCCTGACGGTCGCTGACGCCGCGAAAGCCGCCGTCGACGCGCGTGCGCTCGGCATTCCGGCGATTGCGATTTTCCCCAATATTGACGGCGCCAGGAAAGACCCGCAGGGGCGCGAGGCGGACAACCCGAACGGGCTGGTGGCCCAGGCGATCAAGGCCATGAAGGACGCCGCGCCGGAGGTGGGGATCATCTGCGATGTGGCGCTGGATCCCTTCACCGATCACGGCCATGACGGAATCATCAAGGATGGCCGTATCCTCAATGACGAAACGGTGGAGCGGCTGGTCTCCCAGGCGCTGAATCAGGCGCGCGCAGGCTGCGACGTGATCGCCCCGTCCGACATGATGGACGGGCGCGTCGGCGCCATACGCGAGGCGCTGGACGTCGAAGGCTTCGAGCATGTGCTGATCATGGCCTATGCGGCGAAATACGCCTCGGCCTTCTACGGGCCCTATCGCGACGCCATCGGCTCGGCGACCGCGCTGACCGGCGACAAGAAGACCTATCAAATGGACCCGGCCAACACCGACGAGGCGATCCGCGAGGTCGCGCTCGATCTGGAAGAAGGCGCAGACATGGTGATGGTGAAACCCGGCATGCCCTATCTGGACATCGTCTTGCGCGTGAAGCGCGAGTTTGCAGCGCCTACCTATGTGTTCCAGGTCTCCGGCGAGTACGCCATGATCGAGGCCGCCGCCGCTAATGGCTGGATCGACGGGCAGCGGGCGATGCTGGAAAGTCTCATGGCGTTCAAGCGCGCCGGCGCGGACGGGGTGCTGACGTATTTCGCGCCGCGGGCGGCGAAGGTGCTGAACGGATAATTCCAGGCCCGAGCCGATCACCGCCGCAGTCCGTCTTGCGAAAAGAGCCCCGTGACCAAACACCCCGCCACCCTCGCCGCCCAGGCGCTGCACCGCACCGATCGCGAGACCGGCGCGGTGATTCCGCCCTTGCACGCTTCCACGACCTTCATGCGTGATGCGAACAATCAGCTCGTCGGCCCGATGGATTACCGCCGGCCGCAGGGACCGACGGAGCTTCACGCCGCAGATATCCTCACCGCCCTTGAGGGCGGCGCGGCGGCGCGCCTGTTCGGGTCCGGGCTCGCGGCGGCGGCGGCGGTGTTCGATACTGTCGCGCCCGGAGCGGCGATCCTGGCGCAGACCCAGATGTATTACGGCGCGAAGAAACTGCTTCAACATCTTGGCGCGCAGGCGCGAATTCGGCTTGTGCTGTTTGATCCCTCCCTCCCTGGCGATCTCGCCGCCAAGGCGGGCGAGGCGAGGCCGGAGCTGATCTGGGTGGAGACGCCGGCCAATCCCGGCTGGGCGATCGTGGATCTGGCCGAGGCCGCGTCGGTGGCCCGCGACGTCGGCGCCGCGCTGGCTGTGGACGCCACATGCGCCCCGCCCTGCACCACGCGCGCGTTCGAGCATGGCGCGGATCTGATCATGCATTCGTGCACCAAATATCTCAACGGCCATTCCGACGTGCTTGCCGGAGCGGTGGTCACGAAGGCTGAAGACGAGCGCTGGAGCCGCCTCACCGCCACGCACAGCCTGACAGGCGCCGTTCCCGGCTCGCTGGAGACCTGGCTGCTGATCCGTGGAATGCGGACGCTGTTCGTGCGTTTTGAGCGCCAGAGCGCCAACGCCATGGCGTTGGCGCAGGCGCTGGAGGGCCATCCCAAGGTGACCGCGGTGCGCTATCCCGGCCTGACCCGTCACCACGGCCACGCGGTTGCAGCTCGCCAGATGACCGGCGGCTTTGGCGGGCTTTTGTCGGTGGAGGTCGAGGGCGGCGGGCGGGCCGCAGCTAAACTTGCAGCATCCACGCACGTTTTCCTGCAGGCCACCTCCATCGGCGGGGTGGAAAGCCTCATCGAGCACAGAAAGCCCATCGAGGGACCGGAGAGTCCGACGCCCAACGCTCTGGTGCGGCTTTCATGCGGGATTGAAGCGGAAGCGGACCTGATCGCGGACATGATGCAAGCGCTGGAGCGGATCTGAACGAGCGCAGCAAAGCGGCTTGGGCTAATCGACCTTCCCGATCGGGGGCAGGCTCCACTTGAACTGCACGGCGCACGCCCGAAGCGTGAACGCCGCCAGCGCCGCGATGGGTGCGGCGACGGTTTCTCCGAGCCCAAGCGCCACCAGGCCGACATAGACGCCGGCGCCGAAAAGGGCCGCCAGTGCATAGATGTCCTCGCGAAAGATCAGCGGCACATCGTTGACGATGACGTCGCGCAATACCCCGCCGAAGGCTGCGCTCAAAACCCCGGTCACCAGCGCGATGGACCAGTGGGCTCCCGCCGCCAGGCCCGCCTGGGCGCCTAGGACGCAGAACACTGAAAGCCCCGCCGCGTCGGCCCAGACAAGCGCCCGGCGACGCGCGCCGGTCTCGCCGCGTACAAGCTCCGACCCGTAATAGCCCGCGACGCCCGCCACGACGGCGACGACGAGATAGCCGGGCGCCTCGATCCAGTAGACGGGGAGTTCGCCCAACAGGATGTCGCGCAGCGTGCCGCCGCCCATGCCGGCGACGGTACCGATCACCGCGGCGCCGAACGGATCAAGCCCCTTGCGCGCCGCAATGATGCCGCCGGACGCGGCGAACAGCGCGATCCCGGCGATATCGAGCAAGGCGAAGACCAGCGCTATGCTCATGGGCGTGCGCCGAAAGACGACAGCATGATGGGATTTGCGAACGTCAATAGGTGCTCCAGCAAATGCGCGAAGAGTGAGCGGCGCTGACCCTCAGCTCAGCGCAATACGCCAGCGCCGCTCCGCTTACAACGGCCACACAATCAGCAACAAAGGAATGCTGACCGCGACGACAAGCGCTTCGACCAGCAGGCCCAGGCGCCAGTAATCGCCGAACCGGAATCCGCCGGGCCCCAGAATCAGCGTGTTGTTCTGATGCCCGATAGGCGTGAGGAAGGCGCAGGAGGCGCCGATGGCGACCGCCATGAGGAAGCTGTCGGCGTTTACCCCAAGGGCCGCCGCAATGCCGATGGCGATGGGGCAAAGGACAGCGGCGGTCGCCGCGTTGTTCATCACATCCGACAGGAACATTGTAGTGATCAGCACCACCGCCAGCGCCGCAACGGCGTTGCCCTGCGCGATGGTTCCCACAAGGAACTGCGCCAGCAAGCCAGCCGCCCCCGTTGATTCCATGGCGCCGGCGACCGGTATGAGCGCGCCCAGGAGCACGATCACCGGCCAGTCGATGGCGGTGTAAACTTGCCGCAAAGGCACGGTGCGCAGCAGCATCGTGGCCAGCACACCAAGCGTGAAGGCGGCCGCCGCCGGGAGCAGGCCAAGGGTTACGATACCGATCGCCCCTAGCATGATCGCGCCGGCGATGATCGCCATGCGCTTGTCGGGAATGCGCAATTCACGTTCACCCAGCGGCACGCAGCCCGTGTCATTGATGAACTCGGCCATGGTCTCACCAGATCCCTGCATGAGCAGCAGGTCTCCGGAATTCAGATTGAGATGCCGCAGGCGCGCCTTCGGCGGGTGGCCTTCACGCGACACCGCCAGAAGATTTAACCCATACCGTCCCCGCAGCTTCAGCCCGCTCGCGGACTGGCCGACAATGGTCGATCCTGGCAGCACGGCGAGCTCCCGCAGGACGACATCGCTGTCGCGATCATCGCTCTCGTCATCGTCATCGTCATCGTCCTCTGGCTTGTCATTGTTCTCAGGGTTTTTGACCGCTGTTGATTCCGTCCTGGCGATATCTTTCGCTGCGTCCTTGGCGACGTCCTTGGCGGAGTCCTCGGCCTCACCGGCCTTGTCGTCCTTGTCCTCCGATGTGGATTTCTCCTCCTCCAGCTTGATGCCGAAGACGGACAGCGTTTCGGCCAATGCGTCGACATCGGCCTGAAGCACCAGAATGTCTTCAGCCTTGATGCGCCGCCCGCCTGAGGGCGCCGTGATGCGGACCTCATTGCGGACCAGCCCAACGATCTGCGCACCGCTATCTCCGATCTCGGTCTCGAACCCGCGCAAGGTCAGGCCGACGGCCTTGCTTTTTTCGGGCACCCGAACTTCGGTCAGATACCGGCCGGTCTCGAACTCGTCCCCCGCAGCTGATTTACGCGCCGGCACCAGCCGCCAGCCAATGACGGCGATAAACAGGATTCCCAGCACCGCGACCGCAATCCCCACCGGGGCGAAGTCAAACATGGCGAACTGGCCAAGCCCCGCCTCTTCGCGGAAGCCGGACACGATCAAGTTGGGCGGTGTTCCCACCAGCGTTGTCATCCCGCCCAGGATCGTACCGAAGGCGAGCGGCATCAGGATCTGCCCCGGCGCCAGATTCAGACGGCCCGAAAGTTGGATCGCGACCGGCATCAGGAGCGCCATCGCCCCGACATTGTTCATGAAGCCCGACAGCGCAGCGCCCAGCCCGAGAAGCGAAAGCATGGTCAGCAAACGCCCGGCGTCGCGCGGCAGAATGGTGCGCACCAGCCAGTCCACGGCGCCGGTATTGCGCAGGCCCTGACTGATTATGAGCACGCACGCCACCGTTATCACCGCCGGGTGACCGAAGCCCGCAAACGCGTCGTTCGCTGGAACGACGCCCGCAATGACGCACGCCAGCAGCGCCGCCAGGGCGACAATGTCATGACGCAATCGGCCCCACAGGAACAGTCCCATCATGACCGCAAGAATCGCGAATATCAGGATTTGCGGACCGGTCATCGAAACGGCTTTCGTGCTGAAACCGCCCGCTGGCGGGCTGACAGGCTCCCTAACGCGCGGGCAGCCGTTGAAGTGTTATCGCCCAGGCCAGGAGGCCGTTGATCGCTTTTCGACTTTCGCCATTAAATTCACTGGGCGCAGCGGTCGGCCAAACATATCCGGGAGCCATTGAATATCCCCGCGCCGGGCTCGCGACAGGCAGCGCCTCAGCTCGATCCAGGCAACCCCCAAGGCTCACTCCCGCTTGGCCTTGGGGCCCTTCGCGTCAGCGTTTTCGAGCCGGGCGATGAGGCTTGACGTATCCCATCGTTCACCGCCCATGGCTTGAATCTCGGCGTAGAACTGGTCCACGATCGCGGCGACCGGAAGCCGCGCGCCATTGTTGCGCGCTTCTTCCAGCGCGATGCGAAGATCCTTGCGCATCCAGTTCACGGCAAAGCCGAAATCGAACTCGTCCCTGACCATCGTCTTCCAGCGATTCTCCATCTGCCAGCTCTGCGCCGCCCCTTTTGAGACCGCCCCGATGACGGTTTCAGGGTCCAGCCCCGCGCGCTTTGCGAAGTGCAGGCCTTCAGCCAGGCCCTGGACCAGGCCGGCGATGCAGATCTGGTTGACCATCTTTGTCAGCTGGCCGGCGCCGGCCTCCCCGCAATGGACCACGGCCTTGGCGTAGACCTCCATGACAGGCTTGGCGCGTTCAAATACCGACGCATCCCCGCCGACCATAACCGAAAGCTGACCGCTCTCCGCACCAGCCTGACCGCCGGACACCGGGGCGTCCAGAAAGCCGATACCGGCAGCCGCCAGCGCGGCTTCGTGTAGCTGGCGGGCGAGCTCGGCGGAGGCGGTGGTGTGATCGACCAGGATCGCCTTGTCCTTCATCGCTTCCAGGGCCGGCTCGGCGACCTCGCGCACGTCCGGATCGTCGCCAAGGCACATGAAGACGATGTCGCACCCGGCGACCGCATCGGAGATGGACGCGTGAGCTACGCCTTCATGGCGCGCCGCCCAGTCGCGCGCCTTGCCGGCGGTGCGGTTCCACACAGCCACCTCGTGGCCAGCGGCGGCGAGATGGCCCGCCATGGGAAAGCCCATGACGCCGAGGCCCAGGAAAGCGACTTTGGCCATGAGACTTCCTTTTACGTCAGCTATCTGTTTACGCCGGCGACGCCGTAGTCAGACCGGTAAAACACCAGCGCGGGCGCTTCGCGCGGAGCGTCAAACTCGGTCACTTCGCCGATAATGATGTCATGGTCGCCACCTTCATGCACCGCGGCGCGCGAACACTCGAAGCGCGCCACGGCGCCCTCCACCAGCGGCGCACCGTTGGCGCCCGCGCTCCATCGGGCGCCCGATGCGCCCAAATCGTCGTTCTTCGCGCAAGCCGTCGACAGGAAGGCCTGATCGGCGCCCAGCACATTCACCGCAAACTGGGGCGCTTCCAGAAACGCCTTGTAGCGCAATGAGTTTCTGGCGACTGACCACAGGATCAAGGGCGGGTCGAGCGAGACCGACGAGAACGAATTCACCGTCATCGCCCGGGCCCGCCCCGCATCCATAAGCGTTATAAGCGCCACGCCGGTGGGAAACCGGCCCAGCGCATCGCGGAAAGCGCGCGCTTTGTCCAAACTCTCGTCTCCTGATTCGTCTTGAAACCCAGCCTTAACCCTGTTGGCGTAGAAGTACCGCTCAACATGCCGAAGGGTGGACGGATATGGCGACGGATCAACCGATCATCATCAAGAAAGTCAAGAAGGGCGGTGGGCACGGTCACCACGGCGGCGCCTGGAAAGTCGCCTACGCCGACTTCGTGACCGCCATGATGGCCTTCTTCCTGATGATGTGGCTGATCAATAATACCGAGCCCGAGCAGCGTCAGGGCATCGCAGACTATTTCGCTCCGGCCAGCCTATCTGAGTCCACATCCGGCTCCGGCGGGGTGCTTGGCGGCACGACGTTCGGCGATGACGGCGTGCGCGGCTCGGGATCGGCCAGCGTGGTTGACCGCCTCGCGCCGCGCCCGGCGCCCACCCGCGAACGTCAGCAGCAGAGCCCGGACACCTCCGGCGCCGGCTCCAGCGAGCCGGAAGTGACCACTGACGCCGTCGCCAGCGCCCTGGCGCGCCGGGAGTCTGCGCAGTTCGCCAGCGCTGAACAATCTCTTCGTCAGGCGCTGCAGGACATGCCTGAGCTGGCCGAGCTGTCACGCCATGTCATTGTCGAGGAAACTCCTGAGGGCCTGCGCATCCAGCTGGTGGACCATGAAGGCCGCCCGATGTTCAATCCGGGGCAGATCGAGCCCAATGAACGCGCCAGCGTCCTGTTACGCGCCGTGGCCGAGATCGCGCAGCGCCTTCCCAACCGGATCAGCATCTCTGGACACACCGACGCAAGCCCTGCTCCGAGGTCCGGCCCGTCCAACTGGCAGCTCTCTGCGGCGCGCGCCAATGCGGCTCTGGAGGTGCTGTCCGGCGCCGGCATTCCCGATCACCGCATCGCGGAAGTTCGCGGCAAGGCGGGCGCCGAACCGCTGTTCCCCGATGATCCCTACATGCCCGGTAATCGACGCCTGTCGATCACCCTCTTGCGCGAGGCGCCGGTCATTCCTCCGAGCAGCCGGCGTTAGCCGCACGGCGCGGTTAGCGCTTTCGGCGCTTCCGCTCAAGCCAAAGGCCTGTTTACTCTGCTCGCCTGGTCGGCGTGATTCCGCGCCGCGGCGCAAAGCGGACGGGCATGGAAGAACTCAGCGCATTGACCGACTGGCGCATGTGGATCGTCCTCGCGGGCGTCTGCGTGGCCATTGTGTTCTATTGCTGGGAACGGTTCGCTCTGGAGCTTGTCTCCGGGGCAATCGTATGCGCGGCGCTTTTGTTCTTCCACCTCTTTGGCGGACCCGAAGCTCCGGATTCAGGCGATATCCTGTCCGGGTTCGCAAATCCGGCCCTCATCACCATCATGGCGCTGCTGATCGTTGGTCAGGGCGTCTTCCACACCGGCGCGCTGGACGGGCCCACGCGCGGGCTTCTGTCGATGTTCGACGTGCGGCCCAAACTCACCATTCTGGCGATCTTCGCGCTGGTCTTCGTGGTCTCCGCCTTCATCAACAACACGCCCGTGGTGGTGATGTTCATCCCGATCCTGGCCGCCGTCGCCGCGCGCATGAAGGGCTCGCCCAGCACCTTCATGATGCCGCTGAGTTTCGTGTGCATCTTCGCCGGCATGACCACGCTGATCGGCTCATCCACAAACCTGCTGGTGTCAGACTCCCTGCTGGAGGCGACGGGCGAAAGCATCGGCTTTTTTGAGCCGATGTTCCCGGGCCTGCTCCTGGCCGGCGTCGGCATGGTCTACATCATCTTCGTCCTGCCAAAGCTCCTACCCAAGCGTGCAGATATGGAGTCCGAATTCGCGGGAAGCACCGGCAAGCAGTACATCGCCCAGATCGAGGTGAATTCCGGGCATCCTCTGGCCGGGCAGAAGCCGGTGGCCGGCCTGTTCCCTGATCTCCAGGATATCACCGTACGCATGATCCAGCGAGGCGAGCAGGCCTATCTGCCTCCGTTCGACGAGATCGAGGTGCAGCCGGGCGACATGATCATCGTGGCGGCGACCCGCAAGAAACTCACAGAGCTGCTCTCCAGCCGTCCGGAATTCGTCAAGGGCGTGCTGCGCTCGGCCGGGCCTCTCGACGCGCCCACCCCCGGTGAACGCCTGGCCCTGACCGAGGCGGTGGTATCCCCCGGCTCGCGCCTCATCGGGCGCACCATCCGTCAGATTGGGTTTCGCCATTCGGTCGGCGCCATCGTGCTCGGCGTGCAGCGCCGCTCCCGGATGCTGCGCGCACGCATGGGCGAGATCCGCCTTGAGGCGGGCGACGTGCTGCTCTTGTTCGGGGGCGCGGACTCCATGCGCCGCCTGCGCGCCGATCGCGACGTGCTTCTGATGGAGTGGGCGACCAGCGATCTTCCCGACATTCGCAAAGCCTCCCTAGCGCGCATTATCCTTCTGGGGGTGATCCTTCTTGCCTCCACCGGCGTGCTGCCGATCGTCGCCGCGTCAATTTTGGGCGCGACGGCGATGATCGCGTCTGGATGCCTGAATGTGCGCCAAGCGGCGCGCGCGGTGGATCTGAAGCTGTTCCTGCTGATCGGATCGGCCTTTGCGCTGGGCGAAGCGATGGACGCCAGCGGCGCGGCGAACGTCCTGGCCTACACCGTCGTGGCACTTTTCGAGCCGTTCGGCGTCACCGCCTTGCTGTCGGCTCTATTCCTGCTGGTGATGGTGCTCACCAACGTATTGTCGAACAACGCCACAGCGATTCTGTTCACGCCCATTGCAGTGGGCGCGGCCAGTGCGACCGGATCTGATCCGCAGCTCTTCGCCTTGACCGTCCTGTTCGCCGCCAACACCTGTTTTGCTACGCCCATCGGATATCAGACCAACCTGCTGGTGATGGGACCGGGCAAGTACAAATTTGTTGATTTCCTGCGCGCTGGCGCGCCGCTGTCTCTTTTGGTCTGGCTTGTCTTCACCGCTTACGTCGCGTTCAGTTTCTCAACCGGCCTCGGCGGGTTAAGCTGACCGCCGCTGGAAAGGGAGTAGGATCCGCCCGTGACCCGTCCGTTCGCCGCCAAACAGCTGCCCTTCTTCCTGACGGCTCCGTCTCCGTGCCCGTATCTTCCCGGGCGTATGGAGCGGAAGGTCTTCACCAAGCTTGAGCTGGCCGATGGCCCGGCGCTGAACGACACCCTGACCCATGCCGGCTTTCGGCGCTCCCAGTCCATCCTTTACCGCCCGGCCTGCGAGCGGTGCTCGGCCTGCAAGTCAGCGCGAATTCCAGTCGGCGAGTTTGCCGCGACCCGCGGCCAGAAGCGGGCGCTGAAGCGGAACGCCGACCTCATCCGAGTTGAAAAGCCGAGCGAGGCGACGCCCGAGCAATTTGCGCTTCTGTCGCGCTATCTGGAAACGCGCCACGGCGACGGCGACATGGCCGGTATGGATTTCTTCGACTTCGCCGGCATGATCGAGGACGGCGCCCAGCGCACCGAAATCGTCGAGTACCGCGACGGTTTCGGCGCCCTTGTGGCGGCGGTGCTTGTGGACGTGCTGAGCGACGGTTTCTCTCTGGTTTACAGCTTCTTCGATCCAGAGCTCGAAAAGCGCAGCCTCGGCGTCTTCATGATCCTCGATCATGTGCAGCGGGCGCAACGCGCGCAGCTGCCTTTCATCTATCTGGGATACTGGGTGCAAGGCAGCGCCAAGATGGACTACAAGGCGCGCTACAGGCCGCTGGAAATTCTCGAGCCGACCGGCTGGCGGCGGCTGAACAAGGCCGAAGCCGAGGCCGAGGCGCCCGCGCCGCAGGATCGCCGGGATTTGTAACAGGGTTAAGGGCGAAATCGGCGGAAAAACGCCGGCGCCCAGGGGAGGGACGACATGGATCGACGCACATTTCTCTCAGGGGCCTGCGTGGCCGCAGCCGGAGCCGCGTCGGCGTGCTCCCAGCAGGATGGTCAGCAGACCGCCCCGGCGGCGCCGGCGGTGAATCGGGGGCGCACGCGCAAGCTTCGCATGGTCACCACCTGGCCCAAGGGCTTTCCGGGCCTGGGCACCGCGGCGGAACGCACCGCCCAGTTCATTCAGGAAATGAGCGGCGGCGCTTTGGAGGTGGACGTGCTCGGCGCAGGCGAAGTCGTCGGCGCGTTTGAAGTTTTTGACGCCGTCTCCAACGGTGTCGCGGACATGTATCACGGGGCCGAGTATTACTGGCAGGGCCGTTCGCCAGCCTATAATTTCTTCTGCGCCGTGCCCATGGGCATGACCGCCCACGAGATCATGGCCTGGGTGGAGTTCGGCGGCGGTCAGGAGCTCTGGGACGAGCTGTCGGCGCAGTTCAACCTGATCGCCTTCCAGGCCGGCAATACCGGCCACCAGATGGGCGGCTGGTTCAAGCGCGAAGTGAACACGCTTGCGGATTTCCGCGGCCTGCGCATGCGCATCCCGGGCCTCGGCGGCAATGTCATCCGCGAGCTGGGAGGCGCCGCCGTGGCGCTGTCCGGAGGCGAGATCTACCAGTCGCTTCAGTCGGGCGCCATCGACGCCACTGAATGGGTCGGCCCCTGGAATGATCTCGCCTTCGGATTTTACCGCGAAGCGCCGTTTTATTACGGTCCAGGCGTCCATGAGCCGGGCTCGGCGCTTGCGGTGGGGATCAATCGCGGTGTCTGGGAGGGTCTGCCGGCAGACCAGCAGGCGATCGTGCGCGCCGCCTGCCGCGCCGCCAACAACCAGTCGCTGGCAGAATTCACCTATCAGAACGGGCTGGCGCTGCGCGCACTCACCGAAGACCACGGCGTTCAGCTTCGCAGCTTCTCCGACGATATCTGGCGCGAATTCGGCCGGATTTCAGAACAGGTCGTGGCGGATACAGCCAACGCCGATCCGCTCTCCCGCCGGGTTTTTGAAAGCTATATCGAGGCGCGCCGGATCGGACGGGACTGGGCGACCATTTCCGAGGCGCCCTACTATCAAAAACGCGAACTCGTCCTTGGACGATAGCATGCGCGCCGGAGACGTCCTGCTCCTGAGCGTGCTGGCGTTGACCGGCCTTGGCCTGGTCGCGGATGCGGTCAGCTCCGGAGGTCTCGGCGGATGGATCTCCGTGCATCTGCCGGGCCTCGCGTCGGGGTTCGGACGCATCCTCGGCTGGGTCGGTCTGGCGCTGAGCCCGCTCCTGCTCGTCCCAGCCGCCGCTGCGTTCTGGGGCCGGTTCGCCAGCCTGCCCCCCGGGGTCGAGCGCCTGCTCGGGGTTTGCGCGCGCGCCATCGACGCGGTCTCGATCACTGTGGCCGACGCCGTGCGCTGGGCGGCGCTCGCCCTCGTCATCGTCACAGCCGTGATCGTGATTCAGCGTTATGTTTTTGGTACTTCCATGACACGGCTTCAGGAGAGCGTGATCTATCTGCACGCCATCCTGTTTTTGTTGTCCAGCGCCGGAGCCCTGCTCACCGGCGGCCATGTACGCGTCGACATCATCTACTCAAAGCTTGGCGAGAGGGGTAAAGCCTGGACCGATCTGGCCGGGACCTATCTCGCCCTCATCCCCATGAGCTGGCTGATCCTTGAGACCTCTCGCTCCTATGTGGGCGGCGCCTGGCGGATTCTGGAGCGCTCGCGCGAGAGCGACGGCCTTCCCCTGATCTTCCTTCTCAAAACCTCGATCCCGCTCTTCGCGGTGATGATGATCCTGCAGGGCCTGTCCATGGCGTCGCGCGCCGCACTTACCCTGGCGGATCGTCCCGCCCCGCCCACCGGCGTCAACACCGGCGATCACGAGATCTGACCCCATGGCCCTGTTTCTCGAGATCCTGCCCTTCCTGATGTTCATCGCTGCGTTTGCGGCGCTGCTACGCGGTTATCCGGTGGCGTTCTCGCTGGCTGGTGTGGGGATCGCCTTCGCTTTGCTCGGCCTCGCGCTGGACATCTTTGATCCGTTGCATCTGCGCGCCTTCCCGCAGCGCATCTACGGCAACATCATGGAGATGGACAAGGCCATCCTGGTGGCGGTGCCGCTCTTCGTCTTCATGGGCGTGATGCTGGAAAAGTCCCGCGTCGCCGAGGAGTTGCTGGAGGCCATGGGCGCGCTGTTCGGCAGCCTGCGCGGCGGGCTCGGAATCTCGGTGGTTCTGGTGGGCGCGCTTCTGGCCGCCTCCACCGGGATCGTCGGCGCCACCGTGGTGACCATGGGGCTTCTGTCACTGCCCACCATGCTGAAACGCGGCTATGACCCGGCGCTCGCGTCAGGCTCCATCGCTGCGGCCGGCACGCTTGGCCAGATCATCCCGCCCTCCATCGTCCTTGTGCTGCTGGGCGATCAGCTCAGCTCCGCCTACGCAGAGGCGCAGCGAGCCCAGGGCATCTTCTCTCCCGACATTGTTTCAGTGGGCGATCTGTTCGCCGGCGCGTTGATCCCGGGGCTGATGCTGGTCGCGCTTTATGTGGGTTATCAGGTTCTGATCGCCGTGATCCGCCCCAGCCAGGCGCCGGCCATCCCCAAGGGCGAATTGCAGGCCGACTGGGGCAAGATCTTCGCCGCCCTCATCCCGCCGCTTGTGCTCATCATCGCAGTGCTCGGCTCGATCCTGGGCGGTCTGGCGACCCCCACAGAAGCGGCAGGCGTCGGCGCGGTGGGCGCCACGCTTCTGGCCGCCTATCGCAACGCCGGGGCGCCCAGCAATCCGGTTCGCGGCCGTTTCATCGTGCTGTTCGCCGCCGCATCGCTGCTCTTGCTGGTGGCCTCGCCGCTAGTGTTTGATCTTCGCTCCGGCGCCAGCGGGACCGGCCTCATGATCGCCTACGCGCTATCGGCGTTCGCGGCGCTTGGCGGCCTCTTCGCGCTGGTCCGCCTTTTTCGCACCGGCGTGCTGGACGCGGTCATGAAAGCCACCGCCCAGATCAGCGCCATGGTGTTCGTGATTCTCATCGGCGCCAGCCTCTTCGCTCTGGTGTTCCGGGAACTTGGCGGCGATGACAGCGTTCGTCATGCGCTGGAGAGCGTGCCGGGCGGCGTGTTCGGCGCGCTGGCGGTGGTGATGTTGGTGATGTTCCTTCTGGGCTTCTTCCTGGACTTCATCGAGATCACCTTTGTGGTGGTGCCCATCGTGGCGCCGGTCCTGCTCATGATGGGCGTCGATCCGGTATGGCTGGGAGTCATGATGGCGCTGAACCTTCAGACCAGCTTCCTGACGCCACCCTTCGGCTTTGCGCTCTTCTACCTTCGGGGTGTCGCGCCACCTGAATTGACCACGGGCGCCATCTATCGCGGGGCTGCGCCGTTTGTGGTGATCCAGCTTCTGATGATCACCGCGGTCGCCGCCCTGCCCTTGCTGGCGACCGGCCTGCCGGGATTGCTTTATGACTAAGGACGAGCAAAGCGAACTTCAGGAAGACCGGCTGTCCTTGCAGCGCGGCTTCATCGTGCTGCTTGCGCTGGCGCTGAGCGGCGTCTTCCTGTGGATGATCCAGGATTTCCTCTCCGCGCTGTTTCTCGCGGCGGTGCTGGCGATCTTCGTCTTCCCCATGCAGGTGTTCTTTTCGAAGCTGGTGGGCGGGCGCCCCAAAGTGGCGGCGACCCTGACGCTTTTCGTCACGGTCTTTCTGGTTCTGATCCCGCTTTTGGCCATTCTGTTCCTGGTGGCCGAACAGGCGGTGGGCGTGGGCCAGACCTTCATTCCCTGGGTGCAGGAGCAGATCCGCGCCTTTCGCGAGGAAGGCTTCGCTGGCCTGCCCGACTGGCTGCCCCTGCGCGACAATCTCGCGCCCTATCAGGGCGAGATCGCCACACGTCTTGGTGAGGCGGTTTCCGGGCTCGGCGGGATCCTCGTGGGTGGGCTGCGCCGGGCGACGGGCGGCGTTCTGGGTTTCCTTCTCAGCCTGGTGATTCTCCTGTTCGCCCTGTTTTACTTGCTGACCGCCGGTCCTGGCTCGATCAAGAAAGCGCTGGGCCTGTTGCCCATGCAGCCCCGCGACCGCGATCTTCTGGCCGAGCGCGCCCTGTCGACCATCCGCGCTACGGTGAAAGGCACATTCGTGATCGCCGTCGTGCAGGGCTCCCTAACGGGCATCGCCCTGGCCATCGCCGGTGTGCCGGGCGCGGCGTTCTGGGGTGCGATCGCGGGCGTTCTGTCGATCGTTCCCGGCATCGGTCCGCCCATGGTCTGGCTCCCGGCGGCCTTTTGGCTCTGGATCAACGGCGAACAGCTTCCAGCCGTCGGTCTTGCGGTTTGGGGCGCGGCCGTGGTGGGCGTCATCGACAATCTCCTGCGCCCGGTGCTGGTCGGTCAGGACGCCAAGATGAGCGACCTCATGGTGCTGCTGTCCACGCTTGGCGGCCTCACCCTGTTCGGCGCCGTGGGCATCATCGTCGGTCCGGTTATCGCCGCGCTCTTTGCGTCCGCCTGGTTCATCTACGCCCAGAGCTTCGAAGGTCTCCTCGCCGCGCCGGACACTCTGCCCGGAGATGGAGACGACGGCGTGGACGATCCGGACGACGCCGAGCGCTAGGCCGGCAGTCCGGCCGGCGGCTCCACACCGCCAAAGGTCCGCAGCGCCGCGATCCGCCGCTTGATCGGCGGGTGGGTCATGAACAGGCCGGCGAAGCCTGGGCTGTCGTCATGAAGAAACATCTGGCGAAGCTCGCGCGGCGCCTCGCCGACCTTGCTGTGACCCGAAACCTTCTCCAGAGCGGAGATCATGGCTTCGGGATTTTTGGTCAGCTCCACCGCTCCTGCGTCGGCCATGTATTCGCGCGAGCGTGACATGGCGAACCGGATCAGCATAGCCAATAACCAGCATACCGCGATCACCGCGATGGCGATCACGAAGAAAACGCCCGAGTTACCGGACTTGCCCCGGCGCGCACCGCCCAGCCGGGCGACCGAGCCACGAAACAGGCCGCGCGCCAGGAGCTCGCCGACCAGCGAGATGATCCCCACAAAGACAACCGCAATCACCAAAAGCCGGACATCGCGGTTGATCACATGGGTGAGCTCATGGGCCAGAACCGCTTCAAGCTCATCATCGGTGAGCGTGTTCACCAGACCACGCGTCACGGTGATCACCGCATCCTTTTCACCCAGCCCCGAGGCGTAGGCGTTCAGAGACGCGGTCTCGATGATGCGCAGGCCCGGCATGGTAAATCCGCGCGAAATGCAGAGATTTTCAAGCAGATTATAGACGCGCGGCGCATCGGAGCGCTCGAGCCGCCGCGCGCCGGCTGCGCGATCAATGATCTGCTGGCGCCAGAGAAAGGCCGCCACGAACCAGATGGCCGCGCCCGCCACGACGAACGGCGCGGCGTCCCTTGTCATCCAAAGCGCCTTACCGTGCTGATCCGCCAGAAACAGATCCTGTCCTGATCCCGTCACCCCGTAGCCGATGAGCAGCAGGACGCAGGCATAGGTCAGAAGCAGCAGCAAAACTGGAAAGCCAGCGAGGAGCGCGAGGCT
Source organism: Apolloniradiicaulis salifontis (assembly GCF_053756655.1). NCBI lineage: Bacteria > Pseudomonadati > Pseudomonadota > Alphaproteobacteria > Maricaulales > Maricaulaceae > Apolloniradiicaulis > Apolloniradiicaulis salifontis. The sequence continues at coordinate 1,455,161 of NZ_CM132387.1, read as the reverse complement.
TTTCAGGTTGTTGTTCCAGATATGGGTGCGCAGGCCGATGGCGGTCATCGCCGCCTCCGCGTTTGAGTAATCTCTAGAACTTCACCTGGGGGCCGGCGTCCACACGCGCCCGCTCGGAGGCAGCGACCTCAAAGAATTCCTCGCCCTTGAAGCCGAAGGAATTGGCCAGCACCACGGCGGGAAACTGCTCGATCGCGGTATTGTATTCGCTGACGGCGTTATTGAAGAAGCGGCGCGCCGCGGCGATTTTGTTCTCAAGATCCGCCAGCTCGGTCTGCAGCGACAGGAAGTTCTGGTTCGCCTTCAGGTCCGGATAGCTTTCCGACAGGGCGAAGAGCTGGCGCAGCGCTCCGGAGAGCATGTTTTCGGCCTGGGCGAGGTCCTTGGTGGAGCCGGCGTCGACCGCCTGCTGGCGGGCCTGAACGACGCGCTCGAGCGTCTCTTTTTCGTGGCTGGCGTAGCCCTTCACAGTTTCCACCAAGTTCGGCACGAGATCGTGACGCTGTTTGAGCTGTACGTCGATATCGCCCCAGGCCTGGCGCGTGGTCTGACGCAGCGCCACGAGGCGGTTGTAGATCAGGACGATGACCAGCCCGACCAGGATGATCAGACCGAGAATGACAAGCATTTCCATTTGGCGCGCTCCGTTGAAGACGGGAGGTTAATCCCTCCTACTCCGTTACAAACAGGAATAGCCCCAGAACCGGCGCGCAACAACGCCCGGCTAAGCGAAGACTTAACGGGCGTCGAATTTTTTCGCGGTAAAACCGCGCGGCGCCATACGACCGGCCTGGGCGCGCTTGGCTTCGAACAGCCGCCAGTTGTCGATCTCGTGGCGCCGGCCAGCAGGGTCGATCCGCACCAGCCCGGCGGCGCTATCGAAGACCGCAATATCGGCGACCTGTCCGCCTTTGCCGCCCAGCAGGCGAACGCCCTTGCCGCGGGTCATTTCCGGGATCTCGTCGGCGGCGAAGATCAGAAGCTTCTTGTTCTCACCCAGCACCGCGACCCGGTCACCGGCCATGGCCATGGCGGTCATGGCGCGTTCGCCGGCCTGGACGTTCAGCACCTGGCGTCCCGCCCGCTTCTGGGCCGGCAGGTCCTTCTCGGCCACGATGAAGCCGTGTCCGGAGGTCTGCGCGATCAGCAGCTTTCGTTCGGGCTCGTAGCGGAACAGCGAGACCGGCTCGGCGCCTTCATCCAAGTCCACCATGAGGCGCACCGGTTCGCCGAACCCGCGCCCACCGGGCAGCTTGGCCGCATCCAGGGTGAAGAAGCGGCCGTCGCTGGCGAATAGCAGGATCTTGTCTGTGGTTTCCGCCTTCACCGCGAACAGCGTTTCGTCGCCGTCCTTGTGTTTCAGCGCCGATAAATCGTCCTGGTGGCCCTTCAGAGCGCGGATCCAGCCCATCTTGGAGAGCACCACCGTCACAGGTTCGCGCGAGATCAGCGCCTCCTCCACCGCATCGGCCAGATCGGCGTCCGGCGCATCGGCGAAGTCGGTGCGGCGCTTACCGATCTTCGTGTTCGGCCCGAACCGCTTCTTCACGTCGGCGATCTGGGCGTCGACCTTCTTCCACTGCAGCGCTTCGTCGCCGATCAGGGCTTTCAGCTCGTCGCGTTCACCGCGCAGACGCTCTTCCTCGCCGCGGATCTCCATTTCCTCAAGTTTGCGCAGGGAGCGCAGGCGCATGTTGAGGATGGCCTCGGCCTGGCGGTCGGTCAGGGTGAAGGTGGTGATCAGCTGATCTTTGGGATGATCCTCATAGCGGATGATCCGGATCACTTCATCCAAATTGAGGAAGGCGATCATGTAGCCGGCCAGGACCTCCAGCCGGTCCTCCACCTTGGCCAGACGCGCCTCAGACCAGCGGACCGCTACATTGCGGCGGTGTTCCAGCCAGATTTCCAGCGCCTCTTTCAGGCCCACCACGCGCGGCGCGCCGCTGGGGTCGAGAATGTTCAGATTCAGTGCAAAGCGCACCTCAAGATCCGTGATCCTGAACATGCTCTCCATCAAGAACTCGGGATCGATGGTGCGGGTCTTGGGCTCCAGCACCAGGCGCACGTCCTCGGCGCTCTCGTCCATGACGTCGCCCAGAAGCGGCAGCTTCTTCTGGTCCAGCAGCGAGGCGATACGTTCGATCAGCCGGGCTTTCTGGATCAGGTAAGGCACCTCGGTGACGACGACCCGCCACTGCTTGCGCGCCATCATCTCTTTTTTGCAGGCCGCCAGGTCCTCGTGGGGATCGATACCCACATCCTGCCATTCACCCTCGCGCAGCACCTCGCCGCGCCAGCGCGCGCGCAGACGAAACCCGCCGCGGCCGGTCTCATAGGCGTCCAGCATGCTTTCGCGGGACTCAACGCAGATGCCGCCCGTGGGGAAATCAGGGCCCTGCACGTAATTCAGCAAAGTTTCGGTCTTGGCGTTCGGGGTCTTGATCAGGTGGCGCGCCGCATCACACAGTTCGGCTGCGTTATGGGGCGGGATATTGGTCGCCATCCCCACCGCGATGCCGGCCGAGCCGTTGGCAAGCAGGTTAGGGAACGCCGCGGGCAGAACGATCGGCTCGGAATCCTCGCCGTCATAGGTATCGCGAAAATCCACCGTGCCGGCGTCATAATCCTGCAGGAGCAGGGTCGCGGCTTCGGTCAGGCGCGCCTCGGTGTATCGCATGGCCGCCGCGCCATCGCCGTCCACATTGCCGAAATTGCCCTGGCCTTCGACCAGCGGATAACGGCTGGCGAAATCCTGGGCCAGGCGCACCAGAGCCTCGTAGACGGCCTGGTCGCCATGGGGGTGGAAGCGGCCGATCACATCGCCGACCACGCGCGCCGATTTCTTGTAGGCGCTCTCTGGATCCAGCTTCAAAAGCCGCATGGCGTACAGCAGCCGGCGGTGAACCGGCTTCAGCCCGTCGCGGGCATCGGGCAGCGCCCGCTGGGTGATGGTGGACAGCGCGTAGGCGAGATAGCGCGAGGACAGCGCCTCATCGAAGCTCTGCTCGAAAATCCGCCCGCCTTCGCCGGTGACCTGCTCGCCCATGACGCCGCCCATGCCGCTTTCGTGATTCGTTCACCGGCCACTATAGGCGGGCGGCGGGGGCGGCGTCGTCCGCCGCTGCAGGGGTTTTCCACAGGCGTGTGCGGTCCTCCCGCGAACCTCGCGCAGGAGGAGCTCCTGCCCCCAAAAAGGGGCGTGCATGGGTATGGAATACGATATATTCTCATCAACACTGGCGGCAGGTCGGCCGCAAGCGGCGGGGGCAGGCGTGCGCTTAATCGTTTCGATTTTGTCCTTTCTGTTTAGCCTCCTCGGGCTTTTGATCGCCGGCCTGGTCCTTTTTTTGTGGACCGAGGACCTAAGCCAGGCGGAGCTCGGCCTTAAGTCTTCACACTGGCTTTGGGTTGTTGGAGCCGCCGGTGCCGTGTTTTTCGGAGTGACAAACCCGTTCACCAGCCGATTTTTGGGCCTGAAGGGCCGCATAGCACCGACTTTGGCACTCCAAGGTATTTCGATCACTGCGATCGTCGGTGGAAGCATGTGGGCGGTCTATTCCTCTCCGATCGACGCCAATTACGTGTCGCGCGGTACACCGGCGGAGGCCCTCTGCGACGTGTCGCGGGATCAGGTCTTTCGTTACGGCTCATCAGGCAACGTCAATTGGGTGGTTAGCACGACGGCGTCCCCAATCGCAATTTGCAGCCGCGAAGGATCGGCTGACATAAATTATTCGCAATACACTGCGTCCGCCCAACGCGCCTGGCGACGATATTGGGAGAGTTCAGAATGGGTGGTCGAGGAACGCCCGGTTATCGCAACGGTGACTTGGAGTTTCCTATTCGGAGCGCCTGAAAGCCTTGACCAAATTGTCGCAGCCGATTTCGAGCTTCGTCCGATTGTGGGGCGTTTGCATGGGCCGGATTTCATCACACGTGACGCTCTATATGAGACGCACGTGGTGCCTATTGGAGCTACAGTCGAGCGACATCCAGAAGCTACGGATGAGCAACATTCGGCCTATGAAGAGGGCGTTCAGCTCTTACGATTCATGTCCTCAAACACATTTGTTCGTGTCGACGACAATCCAATTAGTGGTTTCAACAGATTGAGTTCGTTCGACCGTATCAATTTCGTTGGAGAGCATCGATTTGTTGACGAACCTGTGGTCGGCAGGGACGGATTTGTTGAGAGCGAAGACGGATACAAATTCGCTATCGCAAACGAGGAGTGGACGTGGAGCTTGGATGTCGGGCTCTATGGGGAAGACGGCTACTCGGCCCTTCAGTCAAGTGATACACTGAGAGTCGATCTTTTGTTTTCTCCCGAAATCGGAACCGGCGACGTGCTAGTGCGCGCGCGTGTTGACATGACCGGCCTCGATCTGGCCATCGCCGAGGCGAAACAGGCCTATCGAGAGGTTCACCTGCAAAGGTGGTGACCCGCTGCTGAAACGGACGGGTCGAGCTAAAGCCTTCCCGAACCTTCCAGCCGCTCAATCATCCTCGCTCTTGCGTCCGGCAGGCGCTTGTCGGAGGGCCAGAGAACGCGGCGCTCGATGAAATAGGCGGTGAGTTTCAGTCCCGCCGCCACGTCGCCGGGCGAGATCTCGCCGCTCCCCGCCATGAATCCGGGCAGGGCCAGCATTTTGTCATGATAGAGTTTGCCGGCTTCGCCGCTCACGGCACGGCCGGATTTGGGGCTGACATAAACGAGGTTGTCGCTTTGTCCGGTCCCGGCGCATTTTCGAAGGTCGAGCCCATAGCCCAGATCGGCCAGCAGGCCCGCCTCCCAGCTCACATAGAGCGGCGGCCAGAGATCGGGGTTTTCCAGCGCGCCCAGAAGCACTTCAAACGCCTCGGCCACTGCGGGATGCGGCTCACGCTCAGGCAGGCAGGTGGAGGCCATGGCGCAGGCGGCGTTCAGCCCCGAGAGCGCCAACGGATCCTCCATGAGGACGCCGGCGACGAGGTCCTCAGCCTCCACCTGAAAGCCGCCCAGATGATCCTCCAGCCGGGCGCGCCACACCGCCCTCACCCGGTTGCCGGCTTGCAGCACCGGGCGCAGGGACCGGGAGCGTCCGCCGCGCACCAGGCCGGCGTGCCGGCCATGCTCGGCGGTGAGCACCTCGATCACCGCGCTGGTCTCGCCATGGGGGCGCACCGCGACGATCCGGCCTGATCCGGTCCACTCCATCTAGACGTCGAAATCCAGGCCCAAAGCGGTGAAACGGTCGCGGTCCTCGCCCCATTTGGGGCGGACCTTCACAAACAGGAACAGATGCACCTTGCGGCCCAGCTGCTCCTCCAGCTCCTCGCGCGCCGCCTTGCCGACCCATTTGGCGGTCTGACCGTCCTTGCCCAGAATGATCGGTCGGTGTCCTTCGCGCTCCACATAGATGGTCTGCTCGATGCGCACCGCGCCGTCGCGTAGATCCTTCCAGCTTTCAGTCTCCACGGTGAGCGCGTAGGGCAGCTCTTCATGGACGCGCAGGAACAGCTTCTCGCGCGTCACTTCCGCCGCGAGCAGACGCTCGGAGAGGTCGGCGATCTGGTCTTCCGGGTAAAGCCAGGGGCTCTCCGGCATCGCCTTGGCGAGATGGTCGGCGAGATCGGATATCCGCTCTCCACGGCTCGCGCTGATCATGAAGACATCACTGTAGACGCCTGTTTCAAAAAGAGTTTGAGACAGGGATAGCAATTCATCGCGCTTGATAAGATCGATCTTGTTAAGCACCAGAATCGATTTGTGATCGTGGCGCTTCAGACCGTCGATCACCCGGTCCACGTCCTCCACCGTGCGTCCGCCACGGTTCAGCTGGGCGGGTGCGTCGACCACATGTGCGATGGCGTCGGCGTCATTGGCGCCTTCCCAGGCGGAAGCCACCATGGCCCGGTCCAGGCGGCGGCGAGGGGCGAACACGCCCGGCGTATCCACCAGAATGATCTGGGCGCGCCCGTGCATCATCACGCCGCGCACCTGAAAGCGCGTGGTCTGCACCTTCGGCGTGACGATGGAGACCTTGCGGCCCACCAGGGCGTTCACCAGCGTAGATTTGCCGGCGTTGGGAGCGCCGATGACGGCGACGAAGCCGGCGCGGGTAGGGTCAGTCATCAGCGTGTTCTCGCTTCAAGAGGGATTGGGCGGCCTCGCGCTGGCCGTCCTGTTTGGAGCCGCCTTCCCCGCGCGCCGGGTCCAGCCCGGCGACAGCCACTTCGATTTCAAAGACGGGTCGGTGGTCCGGCCCCTTGCGCGCGACGGTGCGATAGACCGGCGGCCCGAGGCCTTGCGCCGCCGCCCATTCCTGCAGGCGGGACTTTGCGTCCTTGGGGCGCTTGGTTAGGCCTTCGATCTCCTCGGCCCATAGCCGATCAAAACACCGGCGCGCGGCGTCCAGCCCGCCATCCAGATACAATGCGCCGAGGATCGCTTCGCATCCATCGGCGAGAATGGAGGCCTTCTCGCGCCCGCCGAGGCGCTCTTCTGCAGGAGACAGGCGCAAGGCGTCGCCGAGCCCCACGCGCTTGGCGGCGCGCGCACAGGCGTCCTTGTTCACCAGCGCATTGAGCCGGTGGGCGAGACCGCCCTCATTCATGCCCTCGAACGCCGTGAACAATGTCTCGGCGGCCATGAGGCCCAGGATCCGGTCGCCAAGAAACTCCAGGCGCTCGTTGGATTCGGTGCGCGAGCGCCCATCCCCATGGGAGGCGTGGGTGAGCGCGCGCTCCAGAAGGGAGCGGTCGGTGAATTTGTATCCAAGCTCGGCTTCAAACAGGGTGATCCGGTCACTCATGGACTAGCCGGGCTCCGCATCAAGCGAGCGCGCAAACCTGTCGGTGCGCAGGCGATACCAGGTCCATGGCCGCCAGAGGCTGAAGTCCGGACGTACCGAGAGCAGCACCAGATCGGCGCGGCCGATGAGATTCTCAAGCGGAATCGGCCCCGGCCCCAGGGGCGAAGGCACACGGCTGTCGCGCGATTCATCACGATTATCGCCCAATGCGAAAACATGGCCCGCTGGTACGGTCACCGGCCCGAAATCGTCAAGATCACCGGCGCCGAGATCCAGCACCTCATAGGCCACGCCGCCCGGCAGGATTTCCTCGTACACGTCATATCGGCGCATCTCGCCGCGCTGATTCAGGCGCACGTCTTCGCCCACCAGGCCGCGCGGCACTTGCGCGCCGTCGATGAACAGCACCCCGCCGCGCATCTCGATGGTCTCGCCAGGCATCCCGATGGCCCGCTTGATAAAGCTCTGCCCGCCGGTATGGGGCGCTCGAAACACGATCACCTCGCCGCGATCCGGCACGCCGGTGAACACGCGGCCGTCAAAGACATCAGGCCCCAGCGGCAGCGAATAGCGCGAATAGCCGTACGGCCATTTCGAGGAGATCACATAATCGCCGGCCTCCAGCGTCGGGCGCATGGATTCAGAAGGGATATGAAAGGGTTGAAACAGAAGCGTCCTCACCGCCAGCGCCACCACGAGCGCCCAAACAAGCGTCGATCCAAGGCTGTCCTTGCGCTTATCTGTGCGCGGCTCTGGCGCGCCATCCGCCTCCAGCGGCGGCTCGGCGCCCTTGGAGGAGGACAAAGGATCGCGCATTTACGCCTCGAGGGCTTCGATGATGACGAAGGCTTGCGCCCAGGGATGATCGTCGGTGAGCGTAATGTGAATTTGCGGCGTCATCGCGGCGGGCGTGAGGGCGGTCAGCCGCTCCAACGCCGGACCGGTGAGCTTCAGCGTCGGCTTGCCGCCGCGAAGATTGATCACTTCCATCTGCTGCCAGGCGACGCCGCGATAAATGCCGGTGCCAAGCGCCTTGGCGCAGGCTTCCTTGGCGGCGAAGCGCTTTGCGTAGGTGTCGATGCGCCGCCGCCGGCTTTCCGCCTTGGCGCGCTCACCCTCGGTGAAGACGCGCTTCAAAAAGCGCTCGCCAAAGCGCTCCACCGAGCGTTCGATGCGCCTTATGTCGATGATGTCGCTTCCGATCCCGATGATCACGCCGCGCCTCCTCGGGCCTCGTCCATGAGGGCGCGCATGCGGCGCACCGCCTCGGGCAGGCCACAGAAGATCGCCTCGCCGATAAGGAAGTGTCCAATATTCAGCTCGGCGATCTCCGGGATCGCCGCGATTGGTTTGACATTGTCAAAGGTCAGGCCGTGTCCGGCGTGGGGCTCGATCCCGCGCCGGCGCGCCTCGCGGGCGGCCTCGGCGATTCGCTCAATTTCGCCGCCGGCCGCCTCTTCGCCGCCTTCAAGCCAGAGCTCGGCGAAGCGGCCGGTGTGGAGTTCGACCACCGGCGCACCCAGAACTTCGGCCACCGCGATCTGTACGGCGTCGGGTTCGACGAACAGCGAGACGCGCGCGCCGGCCTCGGTCAGGGCGCGAACCACAGGCGCGATCTGATTGTGCAGGCCCGCCACGTCGAGCCCGCCTTCGGTGGTGCGCTCTTCGCGCTTTTCCGGGACGATGCAAGCGGCGTGCGGTTTGAACGCCGCGGCGATCGCGGTCATTTCCTCGGTGGCCGCCATCTCCAGATTGATGGGAAGAGAGGTCGCCTTGCGGATCGCCTCCAGATCGCCGTCACGGATATGGCGGCGGTCTTCGCGCAGGTGAACCGTCAGGCCGTCAGCCCCCGCTTCAGCCGCCATGGCGGCGGCGCGCGCCGGATCGGGGTGCGCGCCGCCGCGCGCGTTCCGGATCGTCGCCACATGGTCGATATTCAGCCCGAGGCGGAGTGTCTCCACCATCAGGAAAGTCCCCGGCTGCCCGGTTTCATCGCCGGGATGCGCTCCATCTCCGGCGGCAGCTTGTCGCTTGGATAGGCAGGAAAGTTAACCGTCGCCAGCGCGGTGAGCGGCACACCCACATCGGCCTTGCCGCCCGAGCGATCCACCAGGCAGCCTTCGGCGACGACCTTGGCGCCGCTGGCCTCGATCGCCTTGATGCATTCGCGAGATGACAATCCGGTGGTGACGATGTCCTCGATCACCAGAACCCGGTCCGCGGCGGTGAGCTCGAACCCGCGGCGCAGCGCGAATTCGCCGTCCTCGCGCTCCACGAACAGGAAGGGCAAGCCCATCTGGCGCGATGTCTCATAGCCGGGGATCAGCCCGCCGAGGGCGGGCGAAACGATCGCGGTAAAGGGTCCCTGACCGCTGGCTGCAATACGCGCGGCGAGCGCCTTGCACAGACGCTCGGTGCGCGCCGCGTCGCGAAACACCAGGGCCTTCTGCAGGAAAACCGGGCTGCGTAGCCCGGACGACAGGATGAAGTGACCCTCCAGAAGCGCACCGGCTTCCTTGAATTCGTTCAGCACTTCGTCAGCTGTCATGAGGTCACTTTCCCGGTTTCTTCATCTTGTGACGCCGCAGCGTCGTCATTTCCGCTGCGCGCGCGCTCCACGCTCACTACCCGGTCGCTGGTCTTCAGCGCCGAGATGATGTTGGACAGGTGGCGGGCGTCAAAGACTTCGACATCAAACGCCATGATGAAGAAGTCCTTGGTGCGGTCGAGCGTCTGCACATCGGTGATGTTGCCGCGCGCCTCGCCCACCGCGCCGGCGATCTCCGCCAGCACCCCGGGCTCGTTACGCACCGTGGCGTGGATACGCCCGATGGAGACTGCGTTATTGGCCGCTTCCGGCGTCCATTTCAGGTCGATCCAGTTTTCCAGATCGTCCTCGTCTTCGAACCGGGCCAGGCGCTCGCAATCGATCACGTGAACCACCACGCCGCGCGCCGGACGCATCACGCCGACTATGCGGTCGCCGGGCATGGGCGAGCAGCAGCTGGCGAAATGCAAGCTGACGCCCGGCGTCAGGCCTCGACCATGGACATAGAGCCCGCCGGCTGCGTCGGCGATGCGTTCGCGGTCCTGGGGACGACGGCCGCGCGCCTCGCGATGGCCGGGATAAACCGCCTCAAGAAGTTCTCCGGAGCTGATCGAGCCGCGCCCAAGCGCGCGATACAGCCCCTCCACATCGTCAATCTCGAGGCGTTTCAGCGCATCGCCAAGCCCAGCCTCGCGGAACATCTTGCCCTCTCGAAGGAAGGCGTGCTCGGCGATCACCCGGCCAATGCGGTTGAACTCCTCGTTTTCAGAAGACCGGATAAGCTTGCGGATCGCAGCGCGGGCCCGGCCCGTGATCACCAGATCCTCCCAGCCGGCGGGCGGCTGACGCACCCCGCCCTTGATGATCTCGATCACATCGCCGTTGTTCAGGCGGGTCCGCAGCGGCCGCTCGCGCCCGTTGATCTTGGCGCCGATGGCGGCGTGGCCAAGCTCGGTGTGGACCGCGTACGCGAAGTCCAGCGGCGTGGCGCCGCCCGGCAGGGTGATCAGCTCCCCCTTGGGTGTGAAGCTGTAGACCTCGTTGGCGAACATTTCGAGCTTGGCGTGCTCGAGAAACTCTTCCGGATCGCCGCCCTGCTCCAGGATCTCCACAAACGGGCGGAGGCGCATGAGCGGATCACCGCCGGCTTCCTTCGCCGCTTTAGGATCATAAGCATATCCACCTGATTTATAACGCCAATGCGCCGCAACGCCGGTTTCAGCGACCAACTCCATGGACTCGGTGCGGATCTGCAGCTCCACCCGGATATTGCCCGGGCCGATGATGGTGGTGTGCAGCGAGCGGTAATTGTTGGGCTTGGGCGTGGAAATGTAGTCGCGAAAGCGTTCCGGCACGCATCGCCAGGTCTGGTGCACGACACCGAGAGCGCGATAGCAGTCGGCCGGATCGTCGACCAGGATCCGGAAGGCGTAGATATCAGCGATCTCGTCGAAGCTGACCCCCTTCCTGTCCAGCTTGCGCCAGATCGAATAGGGCCGCTTTTCGCGTCCAAACACGCGGCAGTCGATCCCGGCTTCATTCAGCCTTTCCGAAAGACTGCCCGAGACAGAACTCACCGCGTCCGAACGCACAAGGCGCATTTCGCCCAGGCGCTTGGTGATGGACTCATACGCCGCCGGGTTCATGTTCTTGAAGGCGAGGTCTTCGAGCTCGACGCAGACCCGGTTGACCCCGACCCGGCGCGCCAGAGGCGCGTAAATGTCCAGCGTTTCGCGCGCTATTCGCTCGCGCTTTTCAAACTTCGGCACGAAATGCAGCGTGCGCATATTGTGCAGCCGGTCGCATAGCTTCACCAGAAGCACGCGGACATCGCGGGTGATCGCAACCACCAGCTTTTGGAGGTTTTCGGCCTGCTTGGTTCGCTTGGAAGTGAGCTGCATTTTGCCCAGCTTGGTGACGCCGTCGACCAGCTGTGCGACGTCGGCACCGAACAGATCCTCAATATCCTCAAGCGTGGCCGGCGTGTCTTCGACCGTATCGTGCAACAACCCGGTGCAGATCGTCGCCGCATCGAGCCGAAGCTCGGCCAGCAGCATCGCCACCTCCACCGTGTGCCCGTAATAGGGCGCGCCGGAGTGGCGGGTCTGACCCTCGTGGGCGGAGCGAGCAAATTCGTAAGCGCGCCGTATCAGCTCCCCGTCCGCCTGGGCGTGATAAGAAAGAACACGCGTGACGAGATCTTCGGCGCTTGGAATGGCGTCGTCAAAATGCGTTTGCGCGGACGGTGTCGCCAGCGCGCTCACGGTTTAGAGTCGGCCGTCGGCCGGGCCGTCGCGGTCGGACTGCAGCGCCTTGAGCATCGCGGCCTCGTCCATTTCCGGATGCGGCAGCGCGAGACGCTCCTCGCCCTGGTCGCCCTTGCGGCGGCTGTCACGTTCGTCGTCTTCGTCATCAGCCGGAATGACCCGCTGCAGGCCGGAAACGAGGCTTTCGCCAAGCGCATCAAGGTCCAGCTTGTCGTCGGCGATTTCGCGGAGCGCAACGACCGGGTTTTTGTCATTGTCGCGATCAATCATCAGCGACGCGCCAGCAGCGATGTTGCGCGCGCGGTGGGCCGAAATCAGAACCAGCTGAAAGCGGTTATCGATCTTCTCGATGCAGTCTTCGACGGTGACGCGGGCCATGCTTGGGGGCGCTCCTTCAAGAACTTGGCGGAAACCTAGCAAATAGCCGGTCTTCGCAGCCGCATCAACCCGCACGGTCAGCGTAAAAAAAACCGCCCGCCGGGCGGCATGCGCTCCGGTCGGCAAGCGGCAGGGCCGCAACCAGCTGATCGACGTTAGCACCGGTCACCGGGTCGCGCCAGCGCGGGGCGATTTCACGCAGCGGAAGAAGCACGAAGGCGCGCTGGACCGCCCGGGGATGCGGCAGGATCGGCCCCCCGCCCTCGCCCGCCGCCGCCTGGCCACGATAATCGATCAGATCAAGATCAATGCTGCGCGGCGCGTTGCGCCGGCCGCGGATCCGGCCAAAGCGTGTCTCGACGCCGTGAAGAACATTCATGAGCGCGGCGGGGTCCAGATCCGTGCGCACCTGAACCGCGCCGTTCACAAACGGCGGATCGGACGGATCGGGCCAGGCGGGCGTGCGCCAGGGCCGTGAGGCGGCGATGATATCAACGCCCTGCGACACAAGGGCCGCCAGCGCTGAATTGAGGTTTTCAAGCGGCGCGGCGCCCCGATATGCTTGGTTTGCACCGAGGGCGATGTAAATGCCCTTGGACGCGTGATTTGAAGCGGCTTTTATCACGAAAGGCATTGCCATGACCTTCTACCCGAATGAACGACTCGGGCTTTTCATCGACGGCGCGAACCTCTACTCCGCCGCCAAAGCACTCGATTTCGACATTGATTACAAAAAGCTTCTCGAGGAATTCCGCAAGCGTGGACGCCTCGTGCGCGCCAACTATTACACTGCGCTGATCGAGAGCGAGGAATACACTCCGATCCGCCCCCTGATCGACTGGCTGGATTATAACGGCTTCAAGGTCGTCACCAAGGCGGCCAAGGAATACACCGACGATAACGGGCGCCGGCGCATCAAGGGCGACATGGATGTCGACCTCGCCGTCGACGTGGTCGAGGCGGCCGGCTATCTTGATCATATCGTGCTGTTCTCCGGCGACGGTGATTTTCGCAAAGTCGTTGAGGCGGTACAGCGCAAGGGCGCGCGCGTCTCGGTGGTTTCCACCCTGAAATCACAGCCCCCCATGGCCAGCGACGATCTGCGCCGCCAGGCCGACGCCTTCATTGAGCTGGCCGAACTCGGCAAGCTTGTCGGGCGTGAACGCCGGCAGCGCGACTACGACGACGAGGATTAGAGTGACGGCGAACCAGACGCGCGTCGCAGAGCCGGCGCGCGACTGCCCGCTCTGCCCGCGCCTGGTTGCGTTTCGCGCTGAGAATCAGCGCGCCCATCCAGACTGGTGGAACGGCCCTGCTCCAAGCTTCGGCCAGGCGGACGCCCGCCTTCTTGTGGTGGGGCTGGCGCCCGGCCTTCGCGGCGCGAACCGCACCGGGCGTCCGTTCACCGGCGACTGGGCAGGCGATCTGCTTTATCCGACGCTAGCCAAGTACGGATTTTCGCACGGAAAATTCGATCCCGACGGCGATGACGACCTTGAACTCGTCGAGGCGATGATCACCAACGCCGTGCGGTGCGTGCCGCCGCAGAACAAACCCACGGGCGGCGAGTGCGATACCTGCCGTCCGTTCCTCACCGCCCGCATCGAGCAATTGCCAAGGCTCGAGGTGATGATCGCACTGGGCGGCATCGCCCACCAGAACACACTGAAAGCCCTCGGCTATCGCCAATCCGCCTTCAAGTTCGCCCACGGCGCGGCGCATGAGCTGGAGGGAGCTCACCGCGCGCTGACGCTGATCGATAGCTATCACTGCTCGCGCTACAACACGAACACCGGCCGCCTCACCGAGGTGATGTTCCATGACGTGTTTGCGAAAGCGCGGGCGGTTCTGGGATAACGCCCGAACAAGCCGGGCTAGCCGAAATCCTTCAGGATGCGCGCCTTCTGGCGGTTCCAGTCGCGCTGCTTGATGGTTTCGCGCTTGTCGACGGTCTTCTTGCCCTTGGCCAGGCCGATCTGGAGCTTGGCGAGCCCGCGATCATTGAAATACAGGCGAAGCGGCACGATCGTGCGCCCGTCCCGGTTCACCGACCCGGAGAGCTTGTTCACCTCCTTCTTGTGAAGCAGGAGCTTTCTGTGCCGGCGCGGCTCGTGATTGAAACGGTTGCCGTGGCCGTAGAGCGGAAAATCGGCGTTGATCAGATACATCTCGCCGCGTTCGGGGCTGACATAGGCCTCAGCGATGTTCGCCTTGCCCTCGCGCAGGACCTTCACCTCGGTGCCCACAAGCTGGATGCCGGCCTCGAAGGTCTCTTCAATCTCGTAATCGAAACGGGCGCGCCGATTGACGGCGACAAGCCCTTTCTTGTCATCTGGCTTGCTCATAGCAGCCCGCATTTTTTCAAAGCGCCGCGCACCTGATCCTTGACCGCGTCCGGCGTCTCGATCAACGGCAGCCGCACATCAGGCTCGCACAGGCCCAGAAGCGAGAGCGCATACTTGCTCGGCCCGGGGCTCGGCGCGGCGAACAGCGCCATGTGCAGCGCCATGAGCTGGTCGTTTAGCGTACGCGCCGTCTCCCAGTCACCGGCCTGGCAGGCGTCCTGGAACTTCGCGCAATGCTCCGGCGCCACATTGGAGGTCACCGAGATCGCGCCATGCCCGCCATGGACGTTATAGCCAAGCGCGCTGGCGTCATCGCCGGACAGCTGGACGAAGTCTTCGCCAATCTGGATTCGGTGAAGCGTCACCCGCTCCACCTCGCCGGTGGCGTCCTTCACCCCGATGACGTTGGGATGAGCTGCAATCTTCGCCATCGTCGAGGGCTGGATGTCGGTGATCGTGCGGCTGGGCACGTTATAGACCACGATCGGAAGCGCCACGGCGTCGGCGACGGCCTTGAAATGGGCCGCGACGCCGTCCTGGGACGGCTTGTTGTAATAGGGCGCGACCACCAGCCCTGCGTCGGCGCCGACGCGCTTTGCGTGCTCCTGCAGTTCGATTGTGGCGGCGGTGGAGTAAAGCCCGGTCCCGGCGATCACCGGAACGCGGCCGGCGGTCACCTCGACGCACAATTCGACGATGCGCAGGCGCTCTTCCAGGCTCAGGGTCGGCGTCTCGCCGGTTGTCCCGGCGGGCACCAGACCGTGCCCGCCAGCCGCGATCTGGCGCTCGATGAGAGCGGCGAACGCCGCCTCGTCCACGGCGCCGTTCTTGAATGGAGTGACGAGCGCCGTCAGAGAGCCGCGCAACATGACCATGGTTCGTTCCAGAATGCGTTCGTTTGCAAAGGGCGCGGACCATACGACTGCAATCGTCCTGCGCCAAGATGAGCTGATCATCATGGACAGAGCGTTCACCATGCACCACCTTTCCTGATGGAAGGGGCCATTCCGCCCGGAGGCTTGCACTACGCGATGAAAATACGCACCGCCGTCTTCGCCGGACTCTTGATGATGTCAGGCGCGTCGGACGCTCTCGGGGACATCCCCGCGCCGCGGCTGAAACCCGACGTCCCAAACTATTCGCAAATCCTCAACGACGCCGATTTCGCGGCATTCCGCCAGGGAATGCGGGCGGCCGACGATGACGACTGGAGCGATGTGCGCCGGGCGCGCGACCGGATCTCCGACCCGGTCGCCGACAAGGTCCTGCTCTGGCGCATGGCGCTCTCAGATCCCCGCACGCATTTCGACGAACTTCAGATGGCGGTGGAGCAGCTGGACGGCTGGCCGAGAGCCTGGATGATCCGCCGCGAAGCGGAATGGAAAATGCCGGACTCGCGCATGGCTCCGGCCCGAATCGTCGACTGGTACGAAACCTACGCGCCAGTGACCGGCGAAGGCCGTATCGCGTTCGGCGAGGCGCTCATTGATCTGGGCCGGACCGAGGAAGGCCGCGCGGAGATCCGCCGCGCATGGCGCACAGAATCGCTGCGCCTGAGCAATCAGAGCGACGTGCTGAGCCGGCACGGCGATCTGTTCACCCAGGACGACCACGCCGCACGCGTGGATTTCCTGCTTTGGAACGATCAACGGACCGCCGCCAGCCGGATCATGCCCGAGCTGAGCTCGGGCGAGCGCCAGGTCGCAGAAGCGCGTATCCGCCTGGCCGCACGCAGCGCCGGCGTGAACGCCGCCGTGGAGGCGGTTCCCGCCAGCCTCTCCAACCATCCAGGGCTGGTTTACGAGCGCGCCCGCTGGCGCCGCCGCGCCGGGCTCGACACCTCGCTGGATCTGCTGCTTGAACTGCCCGGCGCCCACGTGAACACGGCTGCGCTCGCCTCCATGTGGACCGAGCGCAAGCTGATGATCCTCAACCTGATCCGGGATGAGAATTTCGCCACCGCCTATGAGCTCGCCGCCAATAACGGCATGAGCGAAGGCGTGGATTTCGCCGACGCCGAGTTTCTGGCCGGCTGGCTGGCGCTGACCAAGCTGAACGATGCGCAGAGCGCCTACATCCATTTCCAACGGCTGCAGGACGGGGTGACCACCCCGGTTTCGCTGTCGCGGGCCAAGTACTGGCAGGGGCGAGCAGCCGAAGCCATGGGCGATCTGGAGCTGGCCCGAGAGCGCTTCATCGCCGCGGCCGAGCATCCCACCGCCTATTACGGTCAGCTCGCAGTCCTGGCGCTTGGGCCGGACGCCGCCCAGATCGACCTTCCGCCCGACCCTCAGCCCACGGCCGTCGAGCGCGCGGCGTTCGACCAACGTGAGGAAATCCAGGCGATCCGTCTGCTGGCGGAAATTGACGCAAACTACCTCTTCACCGTCTTCATATACCATTACGACGACGAGATGGAGACGCCGGTCGAGCAGGCCATGATCGCCGATCTGGCGCTGGAATTCTTCCGCTTGCGACAGGCGGTGCGTGCGGCCAAGGCCGGGCGCCTGCAAGGCATGATCCTGGCCGAACGCGCCTATCCGATTATTGATCTGCCCACCAATGCGCCGTTCGAGCCGGAAGCCGCCCTCACCTATTCAGTGATCCGCCAGGAGACCGAGTTTGACGCCCGGGCCGTCTCCGGCGCCGGCGCACGCGGGCTGATGCAGATGATGCCGGCCACCGCGAGGCAGACGGCGCAGCAATTAAATATGCCGTTCAATTTCCAGTGGCTGACCGACGACCCGCAATACAATCTGCAGCTGGGCATGGCCCATCTGGACGAGGTTGTGAACGATTATGACGGCTCGCTGGTGATGGCGCTGGCGGCCTATAACGCCGGCGGACATCGCGTGCGCCGCTGGGTGGAGAGCTATGGCGATCCGCGCACCGGCGCCATCGACCCGATCGACTGGGTGGAGAGCATCCCGTTTTCCGAAACCCGCAACTATGTGCAGCGCGTCATCGAGAACGTTCAGGTCTATCGCGCTCGCATGAATGAAGGTCAGCCGGCGGCGCTGCGCATCGAAGAGGATATGGCCGGGCGGAGCCGGTTCGCCCGCGACCTTCCCGCCCTGCCGGACGATTTCGTCAGCGCCCTGCGCGAGTTGGAAGCCAGAGTGGACGTGCCGGAGGGCCCTGTCTCAGAGCTCGCCGGTGACGGTCCGTATCTGGACGGCTCCGAAGAAGC
This sequence comes from Apolloniradiicaulis salifontis, assembly GCF_053756655.1. Lineage (NCBI taxonomy): Bacteria > Pseudomonadati > Pseudomonadota > Alphaproteobacteria > Maricaulales > Maricaulaceae > Apolloniradiicaulis > Apolloniradiicaulis salifontis. The sequence continues at coordinate 1,437,636 of NZ_CM132387.1, read as the reverse complement.
CCCGGAGGGCGAAGAAGACGCGACCCGCGCGCCCTTCGGCGACGACACAGACAGGCTGAACCGCTAGGCGCTGATGGCGCGGGCGAACACGCCCGGATCGACATTGCCGCCGGTGAGGACGACGACGATCGTTCCGCCGGCGGTATCGATCCGGCCCGACAGCAGCGCCGCGAGCGCCGCGGCGCCGCCCGGCTCCACTACAAGCTTCAGGGTTTCGTAGGCGAAGCGCACCGCGCTTAGAACCTGGGCGTCGCTGACGACTCCGACGCCGGCGAGACACCGCTTATTGATCGCGAAGGTCAACTCGCCGGGGCTTTCCGACAAAAGCGCGTCGCACACCGAGCCGGATTTGCGAGCGTTGGTTTCGCGCTCGCCCGAGATGAGTGAGCGAGCGTGATCGTCAAAGCCTTCGGGCTCCGCGCCATACACGCGCGTTAACGGCGACAGCGCCTCTGCGGCCAGATTGATCCCGCCGATCAGCCCGCCCCCGCCGACACAGCAGATCAGCGTCTCGGCCTCTTCGCCCCTTGCCCTGAGCTCTTCGAAAATCTCCAGCCCGCACGTGCCCTGCCCGGCGATGATGTCCGGATGGTCGAAAGAGGGAATCAGGGCCGCGCCGGTTTCATCGCACAAGGCGCGCGCGATGGCCTCGCGGCTTTCGCCCTCCCGATCATAAAGCCGCAGCGCTGCGCCACGCGAGATCACGCCCGCCTGCTTGATGGCCGGAGAGTCGGCGGGCATCACGATCGTAGCCTCAACACCGAGCAGTTTCGCCGCCTCGGCGACGCCCTGGGCGTGATTGCCGGAAGAAAACGCCACCACGCCGCGCGCGCGCTCAGCCTCGCTGAGCATCAGCAAGGCGTTGTAAGCGCCGCGAAATTTAAACGATCCAGTGCGCTGCAGCGTCTCCGCCTTGAGCAGAACGCGCGCGCCGACACGCGCATCCAGCGCCGGACTGTGGAGCAACGGCGTGCGCACCGCCGGCCCCTTGATGCGGTCTGCGGCGGCGCGCACAGCGTCGAATGTGGGCGGCCTGTCAGGGTGCGAAGCGCTCATGACCGCTTTTCCATACGTATTTTGGTGGTTTTACAAGCGGGTTTTTACGCACAAGGGGATTGCGCCGGAAGGCCGGCCCGGCTTCCATGGGAGCGAAACGGGCGAAGCGCTCCGCACGCACATGACGGCGCGCGCCCGGCCTAGAGGGAGGAGACTTATGCTGCGCGGTCAGATGATGGACCGTCCGCTCATGATTGCGGACATTCTACGACATGCGGCCCTGAATCACGGCCGCCGAGAGATCGTGTCCCGGCTGCCGGACACAGGGGAGATTCACCGGTACGGCTACGCCGATTGCCACAAGCGCTCGCAAAAGCTCGCCAATGCGCTCACCGACACCATGAAGGTGAAGCCGGGCGACCGGGTGACGACCATCGCCTGGAACACCCATCGCCATCTGGAGCTTTACTACGCGGTCTCCGGGATCGGTGCGGTGATCCACACCGCCAATCCGCGCCTGCCGGCCGAACAGATCATCTGGATGATCAATCACGCCAAGTCCAAGATCGTGTTCTTCGACGTGACGTTCGCGCCAATCATCGAAGGGGTCGCCAAGCATTGCAAGACGGTGAAGCGGTGGGTCGCCATGACCGGCGAAGCAACCAAGCCGAAGATGACCACCAAGGTGGATGTCTACGAGACCATGCTTGAGGGCGCGGACGATCATTATGACTGGCCGGAGTTCGACGAGAACACCGCGGCGGGCCTTTGCTACACGTCCGGCACCACAGGCGAGCCCAAGGGCGCGCTCTATTCCCACCGCTCCACGGTGATCCACGCCATGATGTCTGCCACCACCGACGCCGTCGGCGTGGGCGCAGACGGCGTCATCATGCCGGTGGTGCCCATGTTCCACGTCAACGCCTGGGGCGTGCCCTACGCCGCAGCGCTGGCCGGCGCCAAGATGGTGATGCCAGGCGCGCAGCTGGACGGCAAGTCAATCCAGGAGCTCATCGACGGCGAGAAGGTGAATCTCGTCCTCGGCGTGCCCACGGTGTGGCTGGGGCTGCTGCAATATCTGCGTGAGAGCGGCACGCGCATCGACACGGTGGACAAGGTGCTCATGGGCGGCTCGGCCATGCCCGAAGCGCTGCTGCGCGCCTATCAGGACGAGTACGGCGTCGAGATGCAGCAAGGCTGGGGCATGACCGAGATGAGCCCGCTGGGCACGGTCGGCAAGCTGTTGCCCAAGCATGAGGGCCTCTCCGACGACGAGAAGGTGAAGATCAAGCTCAAACAGGGCCGCCTGCTGTTCGGCGTCGACATGCGGTCGGTGGACGATGACGGCAATATCCTGCCCCGCGACGGCCAGTCGGCCGGCCATATCCATGTGCGCGGGCCCTGGATCATCTCCAGCTATTATCGCGGCGCCGGGCCGGAGAGCTTCACCGATGACGGCTGGTTCAAGACCGGCGATGTGGGCCATATCAACGAAGACGGCTACATGACCATCACCGATCGGTCCAAGGACGTGATCAAGTCCGGCGGCGAATGGATCAGCTCCATCGATCTGGAGAACGCCGCCATGGGCCATCCCGACGTGGGCATGGCCGCCGCCTTCGGTCACCGGCACCCCAAATGGCAGGAGAGGCCGCTCCTGGTCGTTCAGCCGAAGCCGAACACCAACCCCACCGCGGAGTCCATCCGCGACTATCTCGCCGAGCGCCTTCCGAAATGGTGGCTGCCCGACGGTGTCGAGTTCATCGACGAAATGCCTATCGGCGCAACCGGCAAAATCCTCAAGACCAAGCTTCGCGAGATGTTCAAGGACTACGAGTTCCCCGGAACCGAGAACGACGGAGTCTAGCGAATTTTAAGCGAAAGTGGGAACCGGTTTCGCGGTTCGAAAATGCGGCGCAACAAAGAGTTGGCACATTTTCAACGAGCGCGAAGTCGATGAAAATGTTCCAGCGCGGCGACGCCCCGCCTGACCGGCAAGCCCCGGCGCAATGCGCCGGGGCGTTTTCGTTTGCGGTGAAAGTTACGAACCCGTCACTTGCAAGCTTGTCGGCACACCCCTACCTTTATCGAAAATCGATAAAGGAGCCTTTCCATGGAATTCGTGCTGGTCACAACCCTCGTCTATTTCCTGCCGACGATCATCGCGCTGGCGCGCGGACACCATAACGGCTTCGCGATCTTCCTCACCAATCTGCTTCTGGGGTGGACGCTGATCGGCTGGGTGATCGCCCTGATCTGGTCGGTGACCGCCAGCGAACGGCGCATTCGCGCATAACGCGCTTCACCGAAAATCGCTGATCTGATCGAGCGGCTTTTTCTTCGCCGCGTGAGCCGGATACGTCGCGCCGTCGGCGGGATAGCCTGTGACGATCAGCATGACCGGCTTTTCGCTGGCGGGGCGCTCGCAGATCTCGCTTAGAAAGCTCATCGGGTTTGGCGTGTGGGTGAGCGTGGCGAGCCCGGCCTGATGCAGGCAGGCGATCAGCAGGCCGCAGGCGATTCCAACGCTTTCTGAAACATAGTAATTCTTTTTCGCGTCGCCTGGCTCCGGCCCGCCGCGGCGCTGGGCGAAGACGGCGATGATCCACGGCGCGGTCTCCAGAAACGGCTTGCTGGCGTCAGTGCCCAGCGGCGCCAGCGCCTCCAGCCATTCCGCCCCTGCCTTGCCCTCATAGAAGGCCCGCTCTTCGGCCTCGGCGGCCTCGCGCAGGCGGGATCGCACCGGCCCCCGCCCCAGCACCGAGAACCACCAGGGCTGATGGTTCGCCCCGTTGGGCGCCGTCCCGGCGGTGAGGATCGCCGTCTCGATGATATCGCGCGGCACGGCGCGGCCGGAGAAGTCGCGGATGGTGCGGCGGGCGCGCATCGCTTCAAGAAAGGCGAGCGCCCGGGCGCGCATTTGCGCCTCGGGAAACTCGGTGAAATCGAGCGGGAGGGCGTCATGGGTCACTCGGCGGATGGCTCCAGCCCCTCGCGGCAAAGCCAGCGGGACGGGTTTTGACCACGCGGGTTGCTGGTCCAGCCAGTGATACCCGGTTGAACAAGATCAAAATTCACATCCACCGTGAGCGGAGCGTGGGCATGGGATTCGGTCAGCAGACGCTCGGCCTGGGTCAACAACTCCAGCCGGGTCTCCTGGTCCCGCTCCTGATTTGCGGCGGTCAGAAAGGCCTCGAAATCAGCATTCGTCCAACGCGAATAGTTGATATCGCCCGCCGCCGCCTCCCATCGGAAAAGAACCGCATAGGGATCTGCGAAGTCAGGTGTCCAGCTGGCGTAAGCCACGTCGAAATCACCTGATCGCGCCGCTGCGTAGTGCAGCTGAATATCGTTCTGCAGAAGCTCCGCGCTCACCCACGGCGCGATCTCGGCCCAGTCCTGCTGCAGCACGGGTCCGCCCAGGGGAAAGCCAGGGTGAATGCGCAGGGTGAATTCCAGCGGATTGGCGGGGCCGAAACCGGCGCTCTCCAGCAACGCGCGCGCCTGCGCACGCCGCGCCTCCATCGGTTCATCGCGGTACGCAACGCCAATCTCGAGGTCGGCAGTGGGGATCAGCGTGGACATCAGGCGCCAGGATGGGCGCTTGACGCCGCGTGTCACCTCATCGGCGAGGAAGCGCCGGTCGATCGCCATCGAAAGCGCCTCGCGCACGCGCACATCGTCGAAGGGCGGGCGTACTGTATTAAAGATCAAGTTATTCGCGCGGTATGCTGGGGACCGCCTGAGCAAGTCGGGATGGTTTGCTTCCAGAAAAGCCAGACCTCCCGGTCCGATCTCCACATTGACGTCGAGTTCACCGGCGCGAATTCGGCGCTCGGCAGCCTGCCGATCCGTGGTCGGATAGTAGATTACAGTATCGAAGCAGACTTCGCCGGCGTCGAAAAAGGCCGGGTTTCGTTCAAGCCTCACAAAATTGTTCGAGCGCCATTCAGCAAGCACATAGGGCCCGCTCGACACCATGGCGCCGGGCCGCACCCAGTCTCGCCCCAGAGTGCCGACGGCATGCCGGGGCGCCGGGAACGCATAGGCGGCCAGGACTTCAGGCAGGTACGGGGCCTGGTAGGCGAGCCTCAGCTGCAAGGTCCTGTCGTCCAGCGCCACGGCGCCGATACGGTCCACGGGCAATTCGCCGGCGTTCGCCTCCGCGGCGTTTTCGATCATGAACAAGATGATCGCCAATTCGTTCACGGTCGCCGGATCCAGTGAGCGCTGGATGCCGAACACCGCGTCATGGGCGGTGATGGGGACCCCGTCCGACCATTGCGCGTCGCGCAATGTGAACGTCCATGTCAGCCCGTCATCGGAGATATCGGTTTGCTCAGCCAGGCCGGGAACAGGTTCACCGTTCTGATCAATCTCGTACAGGCCAGTGAACAGGTCGGACAGGATTTCAAACTCGCGGGCCATGCTGATCTTGTGGGGATCAAGGGTCAGCGGCTCGGCGTCATTGCCCCGATGAAGCGTGCGCAACGCATCGCCGTCATCGACCGGATCAGCTCCGCAAGCGGCGACGCACAAAAGCGCGGCCAGACCGCCGACAATATTAAACCACCACATCATTCGCTCTCCCCAGCGTTAGGAAGGCTCAGCCGGGGGCGATGGGCTGTCAACGCCTAACTCACGGCCAGGAGCACGACCGTGCGGCGGGCGCGCAAGAGACGACGCCTAAGGTCACTGATTAAAAGTCGCGGCAGGGCGCGTTGCGGCACGCCCCTACCCCAAGAGCTTCCTCTGCAGGATCTCGTTGACCGCTTGGGGGTTGGCCTTGCCCTGCATAGCCTTCATCACCTGGCCGACGAACCAGCCCATGGTCTTGGGCTTGTCCTTCACCTGGGCGGCCTGTTCGGGATTGGCGGCGATCAGCTCGTCCACGACTTTCTCGATGGCGCCGGTGTCGGTGACCTGTTTCAGGCCGCGATCCTCGACGATTTTCGCCGGGTCGCCGCCCTCGTCCCAAAGGATCTCGAACACGTCTTTGGCGATCTTGCCGGAGATCGTGCCGTCTTTGATGAGGTCCACTAGATTGCCCAGCTGGTCCGGGCTCACCGGGCTCTCGGTGATGGCGAGGCCTTCCTTGTTCAGCCGCCCAAACAGCTCGTTATTTACCCAGTTGGCGGCGAGCTTGGGATCGCCGCCCTCGATCACGGCCTCGAAATAATCCGCCCGGTCCTTGTCGGAGGCCAGCACCGAGGCGTCGTATTCAGACAGGCCCAGCACTTCAACGAAACGCTTTCGCTTTTGCGCCGGCAGTTCGGGCAGGCCCGCCTTGATGTCGGCGACAAAGCTTTCGTCCAGCTCCAGCGGCAGCAAATCCGGATCAGGGAAATAGCGGTAATCGTGGGCTTCTTCCTTGGAGCGCATGGAGCGGGTGACGCCGGTATTGGCGTCGAACAGGCGGGTCTGCTGGATGATCTTGCCGCCCTCCTCCAGGATATCGATCTGGCGGCGCGCCTCGTATTCGATGGCCTGCTGGATGAAGCGCAGCGAGTTGACGTTCTTGATCTCGCAGCGCGTTCCCAGATGCTTGAAATCACCGCTGGCGGCGAACTTCTCATACTGGCCGGGCTTGCAAACCGAGACGTTCACGTCGGCGCGCATCTGGCCCTTCTCCATGTCCCCGCCGCACGTGTCGAGATAGCGCAGGATCGTGCGCAGCGTGCGCACATAGGCCGCCGCATCGCCGGGCGTGCGGATGTGGGGGCGCGACACGATCTCCATCAGCGCCACACCGGAGCGGTTCAGGTCCACATAGGTGGCGTTCGGATCAAGATCATGGATCGATTTGCCGGCGTCCTGCTCCAGGTGCAGGCGCTCAATCCCCACCACGAAGCGCGAGCCGTCATCGCGCTCGCACTCGATTTCGCCCTCACCCACGATGGGATGGGCGAACTGGCTGATCTGATATCCCTGAGGCAGGTCGGGATAGAAATAGTTCTTCCGGTCAAACCGCGAGAAGCGGTTGATCTGCGCGTTCAGGCCCAGCCCGGTGCGCACCGCCTGCGCCACGCAAACCTCATTGATCACCGGAAGCATGCCCGGCATCCCGGCGTCCACCAGGCTTACCTGGGTATTCGGCTCGGACCCGAACTCGGTGCTGGCGCCGGAGAACAGCTTGGATTTCGACTTCACCTGAGCGTGAACCTCAAGCCCCACCACGATCTCCCAGTCGCCCGTGGCGCCGGGCAGGCGATAGCTGTGATCGGTGTCGTCGAGCGGCATGGCGAAGGTCCTTGCGGGGCGTGAAAGTACGCCCTGTTTGTTCTCTTTCACGCGCGCGCCGTCAAGCGCCGGGGTGCGGGCCGGGACCCGCCGCCCCTAACCCGTCCTAATCGTCTTGTTCGGCGCGATGTCGGCGAGGCTCTGCTTCACATGGATCAGCCCAGGCCGGCCGGCCTTCAGCGCCGCCTCCAGCGCCGGGGCGAAATCCTCGGTCTTGTCGACAAAATACCCCGCGCAGCCGCAGGCTTCGGCCATCATCTTGAAGTCGGGGTTCGCCAGGTCGGTTCCGCTCACCCGGCCGGGATAGGCGCGTTCCTGGTGCATGCGAATTGTGCCGTAGGCGCCGTTGTCGAACACGCACACGACGATGTTCGCGCCATGCTGCACCGCCGTCGCAAGCTCGGGCGCCGCCATCATGAAATCGCCGTCGCCGCACACTGCGATGACCGGTTTTTCAGGATGCTGCAGCTTGGCGGCGATTGCCGCCGGCAGGCCGTAGCCCATGGCCCCTGAGGTGGGCGCCAGCTGGCTGGGGCAGCAGCGATGGACCCAGAAGCGATGCAGCCAGGCGGCGAAATTGCCTGCGCCATTGGTCATGATCGCCTCGCCGCCATACCGCGCCGAGGTTTCGCGCCAGATCACCGACGGGTTCACGTCGCCGGTGACCTTCACCGGCTCGATCCAGGCATCGTAGGCGGCGCGCGCCTGTTTTACCCATTCGGCGCGCGCACCTGCGTTCTTTGGCTTTCCGGCCTCTGAAATCGCGCGCATGGCGGCGCCGGGATGGGCGACCGCCGAGAGGCTCGGACGATAGACGCGGCTCAACTCTTCGCCGCCGGGGTGGATATGGATCAACTTGTCGGCGACGCCTTCGGGCACACCGAACAGATCATAGCTCTGCGTGGTCATCTCCCCAAGGCGCGGACCCACGACGAGGATCAGATCAGAGGTCTGAAGCGTCTCCACCACCGAGGGGCAGGCGCCGATACCAGCCTCACCGCCATAGTGCGAATGGGCGTTATCGATCAGGTGCTTGACGCGGAAACTTGTGACCACTGGACAATTTTGGCTCTCCGCAAAAGCCGTGATCGCCCCACGCTCCTCAGCGGTCCAGAACGGCCCTCCCACCATCAGAACCGGGCGCTTCGCGGCGTCCACCCGCGCGGCGATCTCCGCTGCGGTGGCGGCGCCAAGCTCGCTTCTCGCCGCCACGAATGCGGCCGCGGCGGTCGCGTCCGCCACTTCGGTGAGCATGTCTTCGGGCAAGCCCACCACCACCGGGCCCGGCCGCCCGTTCATGGCCAGCGCATAGGCGCGCATGATCTGCTCGGGCAAGCGGGTCGGATCTCGGATCTCGAAGGCCGCCTTCGCGAGACCGGCGAAGGCCTGGGCGTAATCAAGCTCCTGAAACGCCTCGCGCCCCTCGTCCTCGCGCCTCACCTGGCCCACCAGAAGCAGCATGGGCGTGGAATCCTGCAACGCCGTATGGACGCCGACCGCGGCCTGCGTCGCGCCGGGGCCCCGCGTGACGAAGCACACGCCGGGCCGGCCCGTGAGCTTGCCCTGAGCTTCGGCCATATTCGCCGCGCCGGCCTCGTGCCGGCACTGGATGAAGGGGATTTTGGCGTCCACCAGCGCGTCCAGCGCGGCGAGATAGCTCTCACCAGGAACGCCGAAAATCCGCTCCACGCCGTTTGCGGCGAGCGCGTCGATCAGGTGCTGGGCTCCGGTGCGGGCGGGCATGGGCGTCTCCTCGTTTGATGCGTGGAGCTAGCCCGCTCCGCCCGCCGCGCGCAAGGTCAACCGGTGATGCGGATTCCCACCGATACACTGCGCGGCTCGCCCGGGAAGTAGCGATAGGCCCCGAAGGAAAAGTCGGCGCGCTCGGCGTAGCGGGTGTCGAAGACATTGCGCACGGTGGTGAAGATCTGCCAGCCGGGCTTGAAATCATGGGAGGCGCGCAAATTCAGAAGGTCATGGCCTTCATAGCTCGCCGTGTTGGCGGCGTTTGCGAAATACTCGCCCACATGGACCCATTCGGCCTCGATCCCGGTGTCTGAGCGCGGCTCCCACAGGGCGCGCAAATTCCATAGCCATTCTGGCGCGGTGTCCAGCCGGGCGCCGTCGACGATGGTTTCAGAGCCAGAGCTCACCGGCCGGTCAAACGCATATTCGTGGACCGCCCAGGTGGCGGAGCCGGCAAGGCTGAAGCTGTCGGAGAGGGTCAGGCCAGCGTCCAGCTCGATCCCGTGATGACGCGAAGCCCCGTCGGTGACGTTCAATCCATCAGAGTCACGGAAGAAGACATTGCGCTTCTCCATGGCGAAGCCCACCAGCTCGATGCGGCCGCGGTCCCCAGGCGACCAGCGCAGGCCCGCCTCCACGCTGTCCAGTTCTTCCGGCTCGATGCAATCGATCTGTTGTCCGGGCTGCAGACGATAAAGCTCGTCGGTCTGGGGCGCCCTCACCCCGCGCGCGGCGCGGGCGAAGAGCTGGACATTGTCAGCCGCCTGGTAGGTCAGTCCAAGATTGGGCGTTACGGTGGAGAAATCATCGCTGCGGTCAGCCGGGCGCAGATACCGGCCCAGAACGCCGTCGGGTGCGCGGTTGTCATACTCATACCGGGTGTCTTCCAGCCGCACCCCGCCTTCGATCGAGAGCGCCGGGGTGATCTCATGGCGCGCCTGGACGAAGCCGGCGAGCACAAGCGCCTCCACCGTGTAATCGTAATGGAGCCCCTGAATGAACGGGCCGCGCGTAGGCTCGGTCTGGGTTTCGGAGAGGAATCCGTCGGTGAGATCGGCGTCGGCGCCGAAGATCACCCGGCTGCGCGCCCTCTCCCAGACTAGGCCCGACTGGACGCCGATACTGTCATGGCCGGTGGCCTCCAGAGCCAGGCTCGGCAGGAAGTGAAGGCGAAAGTCCATCTGGTTGGAGCGCGCGTACACTACCGTGTTGGCGATCCAGGTGTCGCTGAGCCGATGATCGGCGCGCAGATTGGCGCGGGCGGCGCGCACGTTTCGAAACGCCAGCGGATCGGCGTTCTGCTGCGACAGCGCCTCGTCCTCATAGGCCTTGAGGCCGTCCACGAAGGTAGCGGTTTCCTGATCGATATCGATGAGCGCGCCACGCAGGCTCCACTGGGTGGCCCCTGTCGTCCAGTCGGCACGGCCCATGGCTGCGGCCTTGGTGAGCGCGGCGTCCTCGCGCCAGCCGTTTTCATGGCGCACGCTCACCCCGCCCCAGGCCGATCCGAACCGGGTTTCACCGCCGGCGAAGGTGCGAAGGCGCGCCCGCCCGAAACTGCCCGCCTCGGCCTCAAGCAGCCGACCCGTGCTTTCAGGGTCTGGCGTGATGACGTTCACCAGGCCGTGCAGCGCGTTGGAGCCATAGACCGCCGAGCCCGGCCCCCGGATCACTTCAAGCCGGCCGGCGAGCCCGTCAGCGGCCTCCATCAGGCCGTTGATATTGGCGAAGCCTGGCGCCCGCAGTGGGATCCCGTCCTCCAGAAAGAGAAAGCTCCCCGCCCCCGCGCCGCCGGACAGGACCGCGGACCGGATGGCGGTGAGATGCTCCACCCCGTTGCCGCGATTGATGAACACGCCCGGCAGCCGATTCAGCGCCTCGGCGATGTGCTGGGCGCCCAGGCGCTCGATCTCCGCCTCGCCCATCACCGCGACCGGCGCCGCAGACGCATCACGGCTTTCTTCTGCGCGCGTCGCCGTCACCACGATCACGTCGCCCTGATCCTGAGAGAATGCTGCGGGCGCGAGCGCCGGGAGGGCGGCGAACGCGAGCATGAAGGTCTTGAAGGTCAAAGAGCGGCTCCGATTGGTCGATTACAGACCGTTACCTAACGCACGCGCACCACTTCTGTAGCCGCCAAGGCGCCGCGCAGAGGCTTGACCCCCGCCGCGCCGCGCTTACCGTCGCGCAAAAGTCACAAATGTCCACGTTCCGGGGAATATTCCATGCTGCGCACGCTCACTGCCTCTCTGCTTCTGTCCACGGCCACCGCCACGCTTCACGCTCAGGCCTATGAACCCAGACCGCTCGAGACGCTACTGGCTCAGGATGTGAGCTATGACGCGGCGATCCCGACGCCTGAGGACGTCACCGGCTATCGCGTCGGCGAGATCGTTTTCCCGCCCGACATGCACCGCGACTATATCGCCGCCGTCGCAGCAGCCTCCGACCGGGTCAGCGTCACCGAGATCGGCCGCAGCCATTTCGGCCGTCCGATCCTGCGCGTGACCGTGACATCGCCGCGCAATCAGGCCCGCCTTGAAGAGATCCGCGAGACGCAGCGCAGCCTGGTCGCCGCCAACGCGCCGCAGCCGCCCGCCGATCACCCGGCCGTGGTGCAGCTGACCCATGGTGTGCACGGCTCGGAAAGCTCCGGCTATGACAGCGCCATGGCGCTGCTCTACCACCTTGCCGCGGCGCAGGGCTCCAAGATCGAACAGCTTCTGGACGAGGTCGTGGTCCATCAGGTGATCATGATCAACCCGGACGGCGCCAACCGGTTCGCCCAGTGGGTCAACCAGCACCACGCCAATGTTCCCGTCGCCGACCCCCAGCACCGCGAGCATTTCAACGAATGGCCCTGGGGCCGCACCAATCACTACTGGTTTGATCTCAATCGCCAATGGCTGCCGGTGACCCAGCCAGAAGCGCGCGCGCTGGTGTCGGCGACCCATGACTGGCTGCCGAACATCGCAGCCGACCTTCATGAGATGGGACGCAACTCCACATTCTTCTTCTCGCCGGGTCCGGTGGACGGGCTTCACCCGCTGCTCAGCCAGGACGCCCTGGCGCTCAATCTGGACATGAACAGCTTCCTCACCGACCAGCTGGATTCAGAGGGCGCGGTCTATGTCACCGAGGAAGTCTTCGACGATTTCTACCTGGGTTACGGATCGAGCTATCCCGGCCTGATCGGCTCTGTGCCCTATCTTTTCGAGCAAAGCTCGGTGCGCGGCCTCACCCAGGAGACCGAGTACGGAACCCTTCGCTATGACGACAAGGTGGCCCAGCAGGCCCGCGTCGCCCTCGCGCTCATCCGCGCCGGTCAGGCGCGCCGCACAGAGCTGCAGGCCCACATGGCGGCGTTCTTCGCCGAGAGCCGGCGTCTGGCGTCCGGCGACCCGGTGAGCGCCTATGTCTTCACCTCCGGCGACCGTGCGCGCATGGCCGATTTCATCGAGATGCTCGGCGTTCACCAGATCGAGGTGCGCAATCTGCGCCAGCCCCTGCGCGCGGACGGGCGCACCTACCAGCCGGGCGAGGCCGTGATCGTGCCGGTCAATCAGGACCAGTACCGCCTGGTTCAAGGCCTGTTTGAAACCAGGATCATCGAGGACAAGACCGAATTCTACGACGTCTCCGGCTGGACCCAGCCTTTGGCCTGGGATCTTGATTATTCGGTGGTGCGCGGCGGATTGTTCTCGCCCAATCTCGCCGGCGACGCGCTTGAAGGATTTGAGCGCGCCGCGCCCGAGCCGGCGCGCAGCAGCTACGCCTATGTGCTGGAATGGGACAGCTATTACGCGCCGCGCGCGCTCTATCGCATGCTGGACGCCGGGCTTCGCGCCCGTGTCATCCCCGATGAAGTCACCGTCCAGACCACCGGCGGCGAGGTCGAGCCGGGCCGCGGTGCGGTGGTGGTCACCGTGGCTGGACAGAATCTGAGCGCGGACGAGATCCACGCCCTGATGGCCCGCGCCGCGCGCGAGGACTCCGTGACGGTGCACGCCGCCACAAGTGCTATGACGAGCCGGGGCTCGGATCTGGGAGGCTTCGCGCTGTCTAATGTGGAGAAGCCGGAAATCCTCCTGGCCACCGGGCGTGAAGTCTCTTCCGGCGACGCCGGCGAAATCTGGCACCTGCTCGATCACGAGCAGAATATCCCGGTCTCCATGATCGATGTGAGCGAGCTGGAAGGCGCGTCGATCGATCGCTACACGCACATCATTCTTCCGACCGGGCGCTATTCCTCGCTGACCGAAGCGTTCCGCGAGCGTCTTGACGCCTGGGTCCGCGCCGGAGGCGTACTCATCGCCACCCGCAGCGCGGCGCGCTGGGTGGCCGAGCACGACCTGTCCAGCGCCACCTTCCTGGATGAAGGAGACAGCGTGGGCGAGGACGACACCGATGTCGAGGCGCCCGACGCCTACGAAGACATTGATGTCTGGGACTCCGAGGTTTCAATCTCCGGCGCCCTGTTCGAAACGCAGGTGGACATCACCCACCCCCTCGCCTTCGGCTATCGCGACACCACGCTGGCGGTTCATCGCATCGGAACCGACGCGTTCGCGCCGTCGGACAATCCCTTCGCGCTGCCCGTTCGCTACGCCGAGCGCGATCCGATCCTCTCCGGCTACGCCAGCGAGGCCAATCGCGACAGGCTCGCCGGCGCCGGGATGATGCACGCCGAACGCCGTGGCGGCGGCTCGGTGATCCTGTTCGCCGATAATCCGGTGTTCCGCGCCTACATGAAGGGCAGCGCGCGCCTGGTGACCAATGCGCTGTTCTTCGGAGATGATTTCCGCAATCCGGGCCGTCGCCTGGACTGATTGCCGCGCGAAAGCGCTACCGGAAAGGCGGCGCGTAGAGAAGTCCGCCCTGGGTCCATTGCGCGTTCAAGCCGCGCCGAAGGCCCAGGGCGGAATCTTCTCCCAAATGACGGGCGAAAATCTCACCGTAATTGCCGCGCGCAGACACCGCGTTCAGCGCAAAATCACTGTCCAGAAGCAGCGCCTCGCCGATGGCGCCTTCAGCGCCCAGAAGCCGGCGCACCTCCGGACTACCGGCGCTTGAGGCGAGTTCGGCCGCGTTCTGGGCCGTCACCCCATACTCCTCGGCGGCGATGAGAGCGTTTAGCACCCATCGCGCAGCTTCGGCAAAGCGCGGATCGCGCGAAGCGACCACGGGGCCCAGCGGCTCCTTGGAGATGATGTCCGGCAGAATCACATGCAGCTCTGGATCGGCGAGCCGGCTGCGCGCGCCGGCGAGCGCGGAGACGTCGCTGGTGTAGGCGTCGCAACGCCCCTCCATATAGGCGGTCAGCCCTTCGCCGGGCGTGGAGACCAGAACCGGCTCGAAGCTGAGCCCATAAGTCTGCGCGTAGTCGTCCAGATTGAGAAGGTGGGTGGTCGCCGGCTGCACGCAGATGCGTGCGCCCGCCAGTTCGCGCGCGCTGGAGACGCCCAGATCCGCCGGCGCAAGAAACCCCTGCCCGTCGTAATAGTATGTGCCGGCGAACGTAACCGGCAGTTCGGCGTCTCGCGCGAACGTCCAGCTGGTGTTGCGCATGAGGATATCGGCGCGCCCGTCCAGCAGCGCCTCGAAGCGCTCTTCGGTGGTCAGCGGCACAAAGCGCACGCGACTCTCATCGCCAAGCAGCGCCGCGGCGTAAGCCCGGCACAGATCCACCTCGAAACCCACCCAGCCCTCGCCGTCGCGGTTCTCGGCAAAGCCCTCAAGCCCAGTGTCCACACCACAAAGAAGCGCGCCACGCTCGCGCACTTCCTGGATCGTCGAGCCGAACGTCTCAAGGTCCGATTGGGCCGCCGTGAAGCCCAGAGCGAACGTCGCTGCAGCGCGGGCAAGCCGGCGCGGCGCAAAAAGATCGAACAAAGACGCTGGCGTCACCGGTCCGTCCGCCCTTAAAAGCAGGATTAAGAATATGAATTGTTTAGCTGGCCCGAAGGGGGCTTGTCGACATGAAACGAGACACCCGCCTCATCCATTCAGGTCGGCCTCATGCCGAGGACGACCTGGTCAACCCGCCGATCCGGCGCGCCTCTACGGTTCTCGCGCCCTCAACGGCCGAACTGTACAACCCGACGCCGCCGCGCCGTCACTATGGCCGGGGCGGGCTCAGCCCCAACTCCGAACTGCGCGAAGCGATCGGCGAGCTTTACGGCGCAGACCATGTGGCGCTGACCTCGTCGGGCCTGGCCAGCGTGGTTCTGGCGATGCGCACCGCCGTGGAGGAACCCGGCGAGGCGCTTATCAGCGATAGCACGTACGGGCCGGTGCGCCGCTTCTGTGATGAAGAATTGCCGCGCCTCGGCGTGACCCCGCGCTATTACGATCCGCGGATCGGGGCGAAGATCAGCACCCTTCTCAGCGATAAGACGCGCCTTGTGCACCTGGAGTCGCCCGGCTCGCTGACGTTTGAAGTCCAGGATGTTCCCGCCATCGCAACCGCCGCCCGCAAGGCCGGCGCGAAAACGGTGATCGACGATACTTGGACGGCGGGGATGCTGATGAACCCGCTGGACCTGGGCGTGGATTTCGCGGCGCAGGCGCTGACGAAGTATGCCGGCGGCCATTCCGATTTCCTCATGGGGTCGGTGGCCGCTCGCGGCGAAGCCGCCGATGCGCTGTCCGATCGCGACCGGCTCTATGGCGGCCATGTCTCGCCAGACGACGCCTTTCTTGCGCTTCGCGGGCTTCGCACGATCTCGCTGCGGCTGGAGCGCTCGGGCTCTTCAGGGCTCGCTCTGGCGCGCTGGCTTGAGGCCCATTCCAAGATCGCGCGCGTGCTGCACCCGGCACTTGAGACTTTCCCCGATCACGCCCTGTTCCAGCGGGACTTTTCAGGGGCGTCGGGGTGTTTCTCGGTGGTCCTGAAAGACATTGACGCGCGCGGCGGGGAGACCTTCGCCGAGGCGCTCAAACTGTTCGGAATCGGGTTTTCCTGGGGCGGGTTTGAAAGCCTTGTCCTGCCCTGCGACCGTCAGATACGGCGCACCGCAACGCCATGGAACGCCGAAGGTGCGCTGGTGCGGTTCTCCATCGGGCTTGAGGACGCCGAGGATCTAAGGGCCGACATGGAGCAGGCTCTGGACCAGGTTTAGGGCCTGCAGCCCGCCGTCAGCCTTGCGCCTTCAGGATCGACACGCGCGCAGCCCGGATGGCGGGGAAGAAGCCGCCCGCAAGACCGACAATCAGCGCCAGCACCACGCCCGAGACCAGAGCCGCCGGCGTGACGGCGAAAGAGAACACGATCTGGGTGAAGCCGCCGCCCAGGGTGGAGGCCGAAACCCCGTCAAAGATCAAATAGGTCGCCCCCGCCCCCAGAAGCCCGCCGACCGAGGCGAGCATGAGCGATTCCACCATGGTTCCCACGAAGGCGGGAAAGCCGGAAAATCCAATGGCGCGAAGGGTTGCGATCTCGCGCGTGCGCGCATCCACCGAGGCGTACATGGCGTTCCAGGCGCCCGCCAGGGCGCCCACCGCCATGATGACGGCGAGCGGCCAGCCCAGGAACATGATGATGTCAGACGTGCCGCCTGCGCTGGAGGCGAAGAACTCGCGCTCACTGGTGACGTCGAGATCAAGACGCGGCTCGTCGGCCACATATTGCTGCAGCCCGGCGAGCGCCTCGGGGCTGGTCAGGCGGGCGCGCACCGACTGCACCGTGCCGGTGCGCTGATAAAGATTCTGGATCGTGCCTACATCAGCCCAGATCTCGGAATCAAAGACCGAGCCGCCGGTGGAGAACACCCCCACGACCCGCCACTCATTGGAGCCCAAGCGCACGGTCTGGGCCATGTCGAAGCCTTCAAACTGGCGGATCACGCCCTCGCCCACCACAAGCTCGTTCGAGCCGGGCGCGAACATGCGCCCCTCGGTCATGGTGAACCCTTCACGCAGGGCCGACGCATCGGGCCCGACGCCGCGCAGCGGCAGATTGGCCTCAGTCCCCGAGGACCGCTTGGTCCCGTCGACGATCACATAAAGCTCGGCGGACAGGATCGGATCGCCGGCCGCATCGGCCGCGATCCCGGGGGCCGCCTCGATCAGGCGCACTGAGTCCCGTCCAAGGCCCGAATTTAGCTCGGCCTGGGACCCCGCCCGCAGGAAGACGGCCACATCGTCTTCGCCCGATCCATCGACCGTCGCGCGAAACCCGTTCGCCATCGCCAGAAAGCCCAGAAGCACCCCGACCACCAGCGCAACCGAGAGCACTGTGGCCAGCGACATGCCCCACCGCTGGGGGATGGAGCGCAGATTGATCATGGTGACGGCGCCGATCTGTTTGAGCATGGCCCTAATCCTTACCGAGCGCGGTGACGATATTGGTCCGCAACGCATTGATCGCCGGCAGAAGGCCCGTCACCAGCCCGAACAGGATCATCAAGGCCACCGCCTGCCCGATGATCGTGGGCGTCATGCGAAGACCGGGAAACTGTCCCGCCAGCGCTCCGCTCACGCCGGCAAGCAGCAAGGCCGCGAGCCCGAGACCGATTAACCCGCCCATAAGGCTCAAAAGCACCGACTCGCTGAGCACATGGGTGAAGATGCGCGGCGGCGAGAAGCCCAGCGTCTTCATCACCGCAACCTCCTTGGTGCGCTCGTTGATGGCCATGACCATAGTTGTTCCCACGATCATCAGGATCGTGGCGAACGCGGCGCCGATGACCAATGTCAGGATCAGGCCGATATTGCCCAGCTGCTCCAGGAAAGCCTGCCCGAACGCGGCTTCGGTGGAGGTTTCAGTCTCCGCCGGCGAGTTGGTGAACAGCGCGTCGATGTCGCGTCCCACCTGGTCATTGATGGTGGGATCGCCGGTGGTGAGGATCATCCAGCCGATCTGATCGCGATTGAACGCCAGGGATTCGTTATAGTAATCGTACTGCAACATCATGTAGTTCGTTGGAACATCCTGATCTTCTGCATCAAAGACCAGACATAACTCCACATCCCAGACCCGCGACCCGTCCGGCTTGCTCCAGATATTGGAGGTGAGCGGAATCCTCTGGCCTTGCGTCCATTCATACTGGTCCAGCAGATCCTGACCGATCGCGGCGCAATCATTGCGCGCAAGCAGCGTCTCCATGTCGCCTTCCACCGGCGCCAGTTCCGGATAGACCTGGAAATAGCTCTCCATATCCACCGCAAAGGACTGGATGAAATTGCGCGGTTCCTGATAGTAGCCGCCGAACCAACTCGCGTGCGTCACCGCCTGCACACCCTCGACCTGCTCGACCCGGCCCCAGTAGGCATAGGGCATTGTGAGGGTGAAATTGATCGCATTGAGCGTCACGAGGCGGTCGGCGGCGGCAGTCTCCACGCCGGAGTTCAGCGCGCGCGAAAACGCACCGAGAACCGCAAAGATCAGGAACGCCGTCATGATCGAAAGGACCAGCAGGATCGCCCGGGTCTTGTTGCGAAACAGGCTTTTTCGGATCAGCGTGGCGTCGTTCATGCCAGTTCGGCCTTGGCTTCAAGGAAGCGGCCCTTGTCCAGATGAAGCTCGCGGCGCGCGTATTTCGCGGCCGACGGGTCGTGGGTGACCATGACGATGGTCTTGCCCAGCTCGTCATTGAGCAATTGAAGCGTCTGGAGCACCTCGTCAGCCGTGGTCCGGTCCAGATCGCCCGTGGGTTCGTCGCAGAGCAAGACTTTCGGGTCGGCCACGATGGCGCGGGCGATGGCGACGCGCTGCTGCTGGCCGCCGGACAGCTGACGCGGCCTGTGGCCGGATCGATCTGAAATTTTGACGATGTCTAGGGCGGTGGCGACGCGGCGCTTGCGCTCCTTCCCGGACAAATTCGTTAGCAGGAGCGGCAGTTCAACATTCTGGGCCGCCGTCAGGGTGGGCATCAGATTATAAAACTGGAAGATGAAGCCGACATTCGCCGCGCGCCATTTGGCCAGGCGTGACTGGGCGAGATTGTCGATGCGCGCCCCCTCGAACAGGACCTCGCCCGAACTTGCGGTATCGATTCCGCCGAGCTGATTGAGCAGTGTCGTCTTGCCTGAGCCCGACGGGCCCATGATCGCGATGAAATCGCCCTTGTCGATGGTCATGGTGAGATCGGAGAAGATCGTGATGCTCTCCTTGCCGCGCGTATAGCGCTTGGAGAGATTGTTCAGCTGGTAAAGCGCCTCGGCCATGTCCACCCTTTCTGCTTTATTTTTTAGAGTACATTATTGATGGGGACCAAGCAATCGATTTCGCGATCCGGTTAATCGCCCTCAAGGAAGGTCACGCGTGCGGCCATGTCCGGCAAAACCCTTCCATCGCGTTCAAGCAGCGCCACCCGCACCTGGATCGTGGCGCGAGCCCGGTCGGCGGTGGGAATGATGGCTTCGACACGCGCCGGGATCCGCCAGTCAGGATAGGCGTCCAGCACCGCCTCCACCGGCTGGCCGGCGGTTACGCGCTGTATCTGGCCCTCGTTTACGTCCACCTCCAGCTCCAGGCTTTCCATGTCCACAAGGGTCGCGATCCCGGTCCGCGTAAATCCGCCCCCGGCCGAGACCGGAGACAGGATCTCGCCAACCTGGGCGTTCTTGGCGATGACAACCCCGGCAAACGGCGCACGCACCACGTGGCGGTCCACAAAATCGACCTGGCTGGCGAGCCGCGCCCGCCCCGCCGCCGCGTCGGCGCGCGCGGCGGCGAGCTGGCTCGCCGCCGAATCGCGCTGCGCCTGAAGCGCGGTGATCGCGGCCTGCGTCGCGTAACCGGCGCCGACCAGGCGCTCGGCGCGCTCCAGCTGGACCTGCGCTTCATTGCGCTGGGCCAGCAGGGACTGGACGCGCGCCTCGGCGGCCTGCACCTGGGCTTCGAACAGATCAAGATCGAGCCTGGCGCGCTCATCATCAAGGCGCGCAAGAACGTCGCCCTCGGCCACCACCGCGCCCTCCTCGATGAGAACCTCACGTATGCGGCCGGTGATTTCCGCCGACACTGTCGCCTGGCGGCGCGCCACCACATAGCCTGACGCCACAAGACCGGACGCACGCGGGACCGGCGCGGGCGCTGGCGACGCTGATGCCGCCGTCTCCGATGACGCGCTCTGAACCGGCGCGGCGGCGCGCTGGGCGGTCACCGGCTCCGCCGGATTGAGCATGGGAAGCGCGAACCATGAGATCACGGCGCCGAAGGCGATGGCCAGCACGATGATGACGCTCTGGACGATCCAGCCCGGCCCGCCCGATCGACCGGGTTCGTCCCGGTCGATGCTTAAGGAATGAAGCTGCTCTCTTCGATCATCCGCCATCAAACTCGCCCCCTGATAGGGTTATCGATACCAGAGGCGTTTCGGTGACGCAGCTTAAATTCGACGCGTTGATGCGCCTCAGCTAAGTCCGACCCGAACCCGCACGGGTTCGCCAGGGCGACCGCCCGCCCGCACCCCGGACCTGATCCGGGGAGGACCGAAAGTCCGGACGGGCTTGAGGATCAGAAAAGACTGGCGCCTCCTGCAGGACTCGAACCTGCAACCATCCGCTTAGAAGGCGGGCGCTCTATCCGGTTGAGCTAAGGAGGCCTCTCGCCCGGCTAGTGCGACCACGGTTCGCGGCGGGTGAAGGAAAAATTGTCGGAGTAGGTTTTGATTCGCCGCGGGGTTTCGCGCGCTTCGACAACCTGAAAGGCGATGCCGTAGCGCTTTGCGTAGTTTACGGCCTCTTCCTTGGTGTCGAAGGAAAGCTTCACCTGGCTCGCCGTATCGTCGGTGGAGGCCCAGCCCATGAGCGGATCCGGGCGCTTGGCCGCCCGGGGCTCGAACTCAAGCGTCCATTGCCTGGTCTTGGCCCGGCCAGACTGCATGGCGGTCTTGGAGGGGCGATAGATCTTCGCGAACATCGTCTCACCTTTTGGTCCGGACTGGCCGGAAGAAATGGTCGGGGCGGCCGGATTCGAACCAGCGACCCTCTGCTCCCAAAGCAGATGCGCTACCAGGCTGCGCTACGCCCCGGCGCTGTTCGGTTATGCGGTTTAGGCCGCTCGCACGACGCTGGCAAGCGATTCAGCCCGCTTACCGGCCGCCGTCATCAGCTGGCGCCGGCTCGCCGGGATCAGCCTCGGGTTCCGGCTCGGCCGGGGCCTCACCGTCGGACGCTTCAATGTCCGGCGCGGGCGCTTCATCGACCGGATCCACATTGGAGAACAAGGCATGGCGCACCGTGTCGCCGGGATCGATCCCGAGCTCGACCGAGCGCCCGCCATTGATTTCCAGCACCGAAAGCACAGGCACTTCGGAGGAGATCGAGCGGCGCGAAAAAGGAACCGCGCCCACCGCGACCTTGGCGATCGTCCCGTCGGCGCGGATATAGATCAGGTCCAGCGAAAGCGGCGTATTGGCCATCCAGATGGACACGCGCTGCTCGACTTCAAAGTCGAACAGCATCCCGGCGTCGGGGTCCAGGCTTTCACGGTGCATCATGCCGCGCTGGCGCGCCTCCGGCGTTTCGGCCAGTTCCACGGTGAGGGTTATGCTTTCCCCCTCGCCGGTCTCAATCACCAGGGGCTCGGGGCCGCCATACTCCACCACAGCGTCCGGCGCGGTGGGGTCAAGCGGCTGCGCCCCGGCGCAAGCAGTGAACACAAAGCCCGAAATCAGGGCGGCGGCGAAGAGCGGTGAGCGCAAGATCATCATGGCGCAAAAGCTAGCCCCGCGCCGCCTGCGCTGCAATCGTCAACCGCCGCGAAAGCTCGGCTCACCTCGCTCGACACTGTTTTTTTTGACCGCCTTTTTACAAAAAGCCTTGCAGCCCGGTGCACCTCCGGGTTTTTTCCCCGCGATCAGGAACCGCTTTTTTCAAAAGGCCCGAACCCATGCGCATCGAGAAGATTTCCATTGGCGAGAACCCGCCCGACGACATCAACGTGATCGTCGAGGTCCCGGTCGGCGGCCAGCCGGTGAAGTATGAACTCGACAAGGAGTCCGGGACGGTTTTCGTCGACCGCTTCCTGCACACTCCCATGCGCTATCCGTGCAATTACGGTTTCGTGCCGCACACACTGTCCGATGACGGCGATCCGATCGATGTCATGGTGCTGGGCCAGACCGAGCTGGTTCCCGGCTGCGTCGTGCGCGCCCGCCCCATCGGGGTTTTGCTGATGGAGGACGAGAGCGGAATGGACGAGAAGATCCTCGCCGCACCGCACTCCAAACTCACGCCGTTCTACGACCACATCCTGGACTATAGCGACGTGCACCCTGCCCAGCTGGCGCGCATCACCCATTTCTTCGAGCACTACAAGGATCTCGAACCGCGCAAATGGGTGAAGGTGGAAGGCTGGCGCGGGGTCGACGACGCGCGCCGCCTGATCCGCGAAGCGATCGCCCGCGCCAAAGGATAGGGCTTCGTCCGGTCACCCCTGCAGCACACGGCGGCTCCTGCAAAGGAGTCGCCGTTTTCATGTCCGGCCGGCCTCAGCGGAGCCGTCAGAGCCTAGCCGGGATCGCCGGCCGAGACCGGCGGGAAAAGCCGCGCCAGCGGGCCCTCATCTGGAAACGGCGCCAGAAGCACGCGGCGCACCAGGTTCCAGGCTGCGCCCAGCAGAACCACGATGGCGCCCAGCAGAAGCAGCGTCACCGCCACCACTGCGCCGGCGCCAAGCCCCAGCTGGCTGACCAGAGCGCCCAGGGCGATCCCGGCTGTGATCAGCCCGGACACGATCAGGGCGCGCCGGTTGATCAGCAATGAGACCAGCGCAAACAGAACGATCACAACAAGCGTCACCGCCGCACTGCGGATCCCTGTCGCCGCGTCTCCGGCTTCAAGCGAGCCCATGAGGCCGCCGCCCATGAGTTCGGCCTCCGACAGGCTCACCCCGGTGTTGGCGATGCTTACCGCAGCGCTCAACAAAGTGGGCGCGGCGAAGAAGTGAAGCCAGAAGCCGGTGCCCGACAGGCGCGTTGTTCGCGCCGGATCGCGCGCGTCAAAGATGATCCCCGCGACGAACAGCGCCAGGCCCGCCACAAGGCTTAGAAGCGGGTTGAAGATCACCGCGGAGTAGGGATCCGCCACGGCGAAAACCGTCCACGCCGCGCTGACAAGGGCGACGCCGAACAGGCCGCCGGTGAACGGAAGCCGGAACGTGAAATAGTACATCCCGACGACAGCGCTCGCGATCACCGCGAGCCCCACCGGCCAGAGGCGGACGGCGAGCGGGATTTCGGTCAGGGCCGCCTGGATACCGGCGCGCGAAGGCCGCTCATCTGCAAACAGGGTGTCGAGCACCTCGTCGACGGCGTCCAGGTCCATAATGCCGAAGGTGAGTAGCGTGTAGAGATAGGCCAGCACCGCGCCTGCACAGACGGAAAAGACGAGGCTGAGCACGATGCCCGGCAGGATCCGTCGCTGGCGGCCCACCAGAACCGCAGAAACCAGCCAGGCGATGAGCGCCACCCCGGCGGCGAGCGCCATCCACAAAGCGTTGAACGCCAGACTGCCCTCGGTTGGCTGCACCGCCGCGAAGATCTGGCCCGCGCCCAGGCCCAGCCCGACAAACAGGATCAACACCCCGATCGTGGTGAAGATGTCGTGGAAATTGCTCAGGAACGGTAGCAGCTCATCGGACGGCCGCGCCGGATTTGCGGCTTCATTTCCAGTGTCGATCACAGCCATGGCGTCTGCTCCACAGGTTTACCGTAACCTCAAGCATGCCACGGAGCGCCGCCATCCGCACCTGTGTGGAGGACTGCCTACATAAAAAAGGCCCCGCCATGGGGCGGGGTCTTTTCCAGACGGAAGATGGCTGATTAGACAACGGCTCGCCAGGGAAAGGGCGACGCCCTTACTCGCCGTCGACCGCAGCGCCGTAATTGGCGGTGATCTGCTCCAGCGCGTTTCCGGCCGCATCGCCAGCTTCGCCCGCATAGCTTGAGAGAGCGCCGGCGTCACCGCGTGCTTCAAACCCGTTGTGGAGCGCGGCGAGCTCGGTGTGGATCTGCGTCTGCTGCTGCAGGAAGGCGGCGTCGAAACCCATATCAGCGGCGGCGTTCAGATTGTCGAGCAGCCCCTGACGGCGGCCTTCGAGCGCTTGCGGCATCTCAAGCTCAAGGCCCGCCTCGCCCACGGCGGTCTCAAGAGCGGCCTGCAGGGCTTCATGCTCGGTGGCGATCATGGCGCCGAGGGCGCGGATCTCTTCGGAATTGCCACGTTCGGCCGCAATACGCCCGGCCTCAATCTGGTACATGTTCGACAGATAGGCGTTGCGCACATAGGTCTGAGGATCGCCGGTCAGGCCTGCTATCCCGCCCGAAACTGTTCCCACGACGATCGAAGCGGCGTCCTGGACCACGTTCACCGGCGCGCTCTGGCCGATTCCGCCATCGGTGTCGGCTTCGGCGAGCGCCTGATCAATCTCGTCACCTGCGTCGTCCATGGCTTCGCGGGTGTTCTCACCGGCGGTCTCAAGCGCTTCACCGGTTTCCTCAGCGGCGTTTTCGACTGCTTCCTCGGTTTCCGAGCGCTCTTCAGCACAGGCGGACACGGCCAGGGCGCTGACCGATAGAAGCAACAGGAAAGAACGGGTCATATTGGAAATCTCCTTCAAGCAATAACGTCAGGGTGCGTTACGCTTGAAGGCGCAAGGTTGTTCCAGATATTCGGCGCGACCACATCTTCGCCGTCACACCACCCCCAGCCGCTTGCCGACCTTTGTGAAGGCTTCGACCGCCTGATCGATCATTTCCGGCGTATGGGCGGCGCTCATCTGAGTGCGGATGCGCGCCATGCCCTTTGGCACCACCGGATAGAAGAACCCGATCACGTAAACGCCTTCGTCCATCAGCGCATCGGCCATCTTCTGGCTGAGCGCCGCATCTCCCAGCATCACCGGGATGATCGGGTGCTCGCCGGGCAAAAGCTCGAACCCGGCCTCGGTCATGCCCTTGCGGAAGCGCCGGGCGTTATCGAACAGGCGCGCACGCAGGTCGTCGCCGGCCTCCACCATGTCCAGCGCCTTCAGGCTCGCGCCAGCGATGGCCGGGGCCAGCGAGTTGGAGAAAAGATAGGGCCGCGAGCGCTGGCGCAGCAGATCCACCACGGACTTCTTCGCCGCGGTGAAGCCGCCCATGGCGCCGCCGAGCGCCTTTCCCAGCGTGCCCGTGATGATGTCGATACGCCCCATGACGCCGCAATGCTCCGGCGTGCCGCGGCCTTTCGCGCCCATGAAGCCGTGAGCATGGCAGTCATCCACCATGGTCAGGGCGTCATACTTGTCGGCGAGATCGCAGATGGCGGCGAGGTTCGCAATATAGCCGTCCATGGAGAATACGCCGTCGGTGACAATCAGAATTGTGCGCGCACCGTCGGCTCGGGCCTGCTTCAGCTGGGCTTCCAGATCGTTCATGTCGGAATTGGCGTAGCGATAGCGCTTGGCCTTGCACAGGCGCACGCCGTCAATGATCGAGGCGTGATTGAGCGAGTCGGAGATGATGGCGTCGTCCAGCCCCAGAAGCGGCTCGAACAGGCCGCCGTTCGCGTCGAACGCCGCGGCATAGAGAATCGCGTCTTCGGTTCCGCAGAACTTCGCAAGCCGGCGCTCCAGCTCTTTGTGGACATCCTGGGCGCCGCAGATGAAGCGCACCGAAGCGACGCCGTAGCCATAGCGGTCAAGCGCCGTCTTCGCCGCATCAATCAGCTCGGGGCGGTTGGCGAGGCCGAGATAATTGTTAGCGCAGAAATTCAGCACATGGCGCTCGGTCCCGTCGGTCCCGCGCACGTCGATTTCGGAAAATTGCTGCGAGGTGATCGTACGCTCGCGCTTGTAGAGCCCGTCGGCCTCGATCTCCTGCAGGGTCTCATCCAGGCGGTCATAAAAACTCGTCGACATGGGGGGCTCCGGTGCTTCAGCTCACGGCGCCAGATAGCCGAGGCCGGCGCGCGGGGCAAATGCAGGGTGCGTTTCGTGGGCGCGGCAAGAAGAGTGCTGGGCCCGTTTCAAAAATGGTTATAACCCTATGCGTGGGCATCAACGCTTGGGGGAGCATGATCAATGGTGGAGATGACGCAGGCGCCCGCGCGCGCCGACCGGTTTTTCCTTTTCTACGCCCTGACGCTGTTTTTGATCATCGTGATCGGATTTCCGGGCCATGCCCTGCTCAATCCTGAGCGCCTCCCGCCTATCCGGCCGCTTTTGCATGTCCACGCCGTCTCAATGGGCGCCTGGTACGCTCTTCTCCTGACCCAGACCGCGCTCGTCGCGGCAGGCAGGGTCAGCCTCCACAGGGCGCTGGGCGCAGCGAGCCTTCTTCTGGTCCCTCTGGTTCTGGGGACGGGGTTAATGGTTTCATATGAGAACATGTCGCGCACGGGCGACCCCACAATCTTCATCGCCAACACAGGCAACTGCGTCTTGTTCGTCGCCTTCTACGGCACTGCGCTTGCGCTGCGCGCCACACCCGCGCTCCACAAGCGGCTGATGATGTTCGCCGCCCTGGCCTTGATGCTGCCGGCCTATGCACGGTTCGTTCAGCTGTTCGGGCGCAGCGAGATGGAGGCGATCATTCCCTGGCTTGTTCTGCTTCTGGTCTTGCCGGTCTATGATTTGATCACGCGGCGCCGCATCGAAAAAGTCACGCTCGCCTGTGTCGGTGCGAACTTCGCTTTCATCGCATTCCTGCTGGCGACGCTTCCGCCTCCGGTCTGAAACACCTAAACCCGCACCAGCACCGCGCCCAGCTTGCCGCGCTCCACATGGTCGTGGGCGCTGGCCGTGTCTTCGATGTCGTAGACCTGATCGATCAGCGGGGTGAGCACGCCGTCCACCAGAGCGCGCGTCACGTCCCAGACGCCCTGGGCCCGCTGGGCCGAGGTCAGGCGGTACAAGAACACCGGCTGGATGCGGACGTTCTTGAACATCAGATCGTAGAACTTCAGCTCCGGCGTCTTCTCGCCTTCCGAGCCATAGGCGGCGATGGTTCCGTGCTCGGCGATGATCTCGGACGAGACTGAAAGATTGGCCCCGAACTCCACCTCGACGATATGATCGACGCCGGCCCCGCCCGTGACTGCGCGTACCGCTTCAGCGACGTCCTGGGCGGTGTAATCGATCACCTCGTCCGCGCCAGCGGCCCAGGCTGTTTGCGCCTTCTCGGGGCTTGAGACGGTGGTGAGCACCTGCGCGGCGCCGGCCCATTTGGCCAGCTGGATCGCGGTATGGCCCACCATGCCCGCCCCTCCAGTGACGAGCACGCGCTTTCCTTTTACCGCCGACCCGCAGAACAAGGCGCGATGGGCGGTGAGCGCCGGAATCCCGAGGCAGGCGCCCGCTTCAAAGCTGATATCGTCGGGCAAGGGCACGGCGAGCTCGGTCGGCGACACGCACACCTCCGCACACGTTCCGCCGGCGCGTTTGAAGGCGGCGTTGTAGAGCCAGACCCGCTCGCCGATCCGGCTTGGATCCACGCCCTCGCCCACCGCCTTGATAACGCCGGCGCCGTCGGAATGAGGGATCTGGCGGGCGACGGCCATAGGCCCGCGCGCGCCTGAACGCTGCTTCACATCGCTGGGATTGACCCCGGAGACTTCGACATAGACCGCCACTTCGCCGGGTCCGGGGCTCGGCTCAGGCGTTTCGCCCAGCGTCAGCACTTCGTCGACCGGGCCTTGGTCTTCATACCAGATTGCGCGCATTGCTTTTCCCTCGCTCGGCTGAAGGTTTGCGCGGCGCGGCGGCGTTGTCGAGGGGGCGCCGCTTTTCCGAGGGGCTTCGAACGGGGCCGGAAATTCACGACGGGTCGCCGGAGTCCTCGGCCATCTTATCCAGCGCCTTCTTCAGCCGCGTGAAGAAGATCGTGTTCATCACGCCCAGACACCCAACCACCAGAAGCGTGATCCCGAACGCCATCTGCAATCCGCCCTCGCCCAGACGGCCGGACGCCAGCAGCGCGCCGAAAATGGCGATCAGGCCGAAGCCGGGGATGAGCAGGCGGGGAAGTTTCATGGGGTCTGCCCCTCAGACATTTTATCCTCCCGTTGATGGGGGAGGTGCGCCGCGCAAAGCGCGGCGCGGAGGGGGTGGCGGCGCTTACTTTTGAACATTGGCGTCTATGGCTCCACCCCACCCGAGCCGAGGCTGCGCCTCGGCCCACCCTCCCCATCAAGGGGAGGGACAGACTCACCACCACTTCTCCGGCTTCGTATCAAACCCCGCACTGTCCTCGATGGCGGCGCCGACCTTGAACATGGTTTCTTCGTCCAGCGCCCTTGTGATCACCTGAAGGCCCAGCGGCAAGCCGTTGGCGTCGAGGCCGGCCGGCACGCTCATGGCGGGCACGCCGGCGATGTTGGCGGTCACCGTGAAAATGTCGTTGAGATACATCTCGATGGGATCGGCCTTGGCTTTCGACCCGATCGCAAAGGCCGCGCTTGGCGTCGTGGGCGTCAGGATCGCGTCCACCTTCTCGAAGGCCTGGTTGAAGTCCTCGTAGATTTTCCGTCGTACTTTCAGAGCCTTGAGGTAATATGCGTCGTAATATCCGGCGCTCAGCACATAGGTGCCGATGAGGATGCGCCGCTGAACCTCATCGCCGAACCCGGCGCCGCGCGTCTTCTCATAGGTGTCGATCAGATCCTCGCCCTCGACGCGCGCGCCAAAGCGCATGCCGTCATAGCGGGCAAGGTTGGAGGACGCCTCGGCCGGGGCGATGATGTAGTAGGCGGGCAGCGCATATTTCGTCATGGGAAGCGAGATGTCGACAATCTCGCAGCCGGCGGCTTTCAGCCATTCGACGCCCTGGCTCCACAGGGTTTCGATCTCTCCCGGCATGCCGTCCAGGCGGTATTCGCGCGGCACACCGATGCGCAGGCCCTTCACAGAATTACCCACCGCCGAGACCCAGTCGGGAACCGCGCCTGGATAGCTGGTGGAGTCCCTGGGATCGTGGCCGGCCATGACCTGGGTCAATAGCGCGGTGTCCTTCACCGTTTTGCCGAAGGGTCCGGGATGATCGAGCGAGGAGGCGAACGCCACCACGCCCCAGCGCGAGCAGCGGCCATAGGTGGGTTTCGCGCCAACAAGGCCGCAGAACGCCGCGGGCTGACGGATCGAGCCGCCGGTGTCGGTGCCCGTGGCGCCGTAGGAAATGCCGACGCTGAGCGCCGCCGCCGAGCCGCCCGATGACCCGCCGGGCACCAGCTTCTCGTTCGAGCCTTTGGCCCGCCACGGATTGATCACCGGTCCGGTGTTCGCGGTCTCGTTGGACGATCCCATGGCGAACTCGTCCATGGAGGTCTTGGCGAAGAACACCGCGCCCTGGTCCCAGAGATTCTGCGTGACGGTGGATTCATACTCCGGCTTGAAGCCGGCAAGGATATTTGAGCTCGCCGTGGTGGTGACGCCCTTCACCGCGAACAGATCCTTGATGGCGATGGGCGCGCCTTCCAGCGCGCCGCCCTCGCCTTTTGCAATCTTCGCGTCGGAGGCCTTGGCCATGTCGCGGGCGCGGGTCCCGTCGATCATGGTGAAGGCGTTGAGCGCGCCTTGCGCGCCTTCGGCCGCCGAGACGGTCGCGTCGGCGAGCTCCACTGCGGTGAAGTCCTTGGCTTTAAGGCCGGTGAGGACCTCGGTGAGGGTGAGCGAGGTGAAATCGGTCATGGTCCCTACTCCACGCTCTTGGGCACGACGAAGAAGCCCTCTTCAGACCTTGGGGCGTTTTTCAGGATGGCGTCACGCTTGCCGCCGTCGGTGACGGCGTCGCTCCGCAAAGGCAGCTTGGTGGGCGCCGCGGTGGTCATGGGCTCCACGCCCTCCACATCCACTTCATCGAGCATCTCGACCCAGTTGAGAATGCCGTTGAGCTCGTCGGTGAGCGCGTCGAGCCGGTCGGAAGGCTCTTTAATGCGCGCCAGACCCGCGATGCGGCGCACTTCGTCTTTGGTGACGGACATGGGGAAGAGCTCCAAAGGAGGAATACTGCGTCAAGTGGCTGCGTAGCAACGCCGGCGTAAGCGCGCAAGACGAGGGAGCGGGCGGACCTCTTTTCACAGGCGGCGGACGAGCGTACACCGCCCCCATGTTGATGCTTCACCCCGCCCAGCTTCCCTCAGGCGCGCTCATGGCCGTCGATCCCGGCGAAAAGACGCTGGGGATCGCGGTGTGCGACGCCGCACGCTCGCTGGTGACGCCCGTCACCACGATTCAGCGGGTGAAGTTCACGCCGGACGCGCAAGCGCTGCTCAAGCTCTATGACGAGCGCAAGTGCAAAGGCCTGATCGTGGGTCTGCCGCTTCACATGGACGGCGGGAACGGCAGGCGGGCGCAAAGCTCGCGCAGCTTCGTCACGAACTTGCTGCGCCTGCGCGATCTTCCGATCGCCTATCAGGACGAGCGCCTGTCCACCTTCGCCGCCACGGAAGCCCTGATAGAGGCGGGCGTGAAGCCGTCGGCGCGCAAGGACTATGTGGACGCCCAGGCCGCAGCCGTGATCCTTGAAGCGGCGCTGTTGCGCATCAAGGAAGGTGCGCCGCGCTTCGGCGGAGACTCGGGCGGAGCTCCGGGCGGTGAGAATCCGCTTTGAACGTTGTCGCGGAGGCTCTGATTCCAATCTTCGGAGTGATCGCGCTCGGCTGGGTGCTTCGACGGTCACGCCTGGTGCGCCTTGAGCTGTGGCCGGGCATCAACCGGCTGAGTTATCAGGCGCTTCTGCCGGCGCTTTTATTCTCCACCATCTCCACCGCACAGATCGAAGGCGCCGAGGCGGGGCCGTTTCTGATCGCGGCGACGCTGGCCTTCCTCATCATGGGCGCAATTTCGTTAGCGTTCAAACCACTGCCCATAGACGGGCCGGCCTTCACCAGCCTGTTTCAGGGCGGCGTACGCTGGAACGGCTTCGTGCTGCTGGCTCTGGCCGCGCCGGTCTTCGGATCCGAAGGCGCGGCGCTGGCCGCCCTCGTCTTTGCGCCGACCGTGCCGATCATCAATGTCATGTGCGTCGTGGTGGTGACGATCTGGGGCGTCAGCGACCGCAAGCCGGACATGGCGAGGGTGGCCGGGCGCATCGTCACCAATCCGCTGATCATTGCCTGTCTCGCCGGCGCCGCCGCCAATGCGCTGGGCTGGTTCCAGACCGGGCCGGTGGCCGACACTGCGGCGCTGGCCGGCCGCGCCGCCCTGCCGCTCATCCTTCTGGCCATTGGCGCGGGGCTGGACTTCTCGGCGCTGAAAGCCCGCCCGGCCCTGCTCACCCTGTCAGTGAGCCTGAAGCTCGTCGTCGCGCCTCTGGTCTTTTACGGGCTCGGCCTCCTGTTCGGCCTTGAGGGTATGGCGCTTGTTCTGCTGACCGCAGTCGGTGCGACGCCCGGCGCGGCGGCGGCCTACGTGCTCGCCAGCGAGATGGGCGGCGACGCGCGGCTCATGGCCGGTCATGTGACGGCGACGACGGTGCTGGCCTTCTTCGCCCTGCCTTTCTGGATCTGGGTCGCAGGCGGATGAGCTGGACGATTCTCTCCGCTTTTCTGCCGGTCTTTGCGGTCATCGCCATCGGCTATGGCGTGCGCGCCACAGGACTTGCGCCGCGCTCGCTCTGGGCGGGCGCCAACGCGATCAATCACCGCATTCTCCTGCCAGCCTTGATGATCAGCCTGTTGAGCCGGGCGGAGTTCGGCGCGGATGCGCTCATGCTCGCCGCGTTGAGCGCCTTGGGCTCTGCCATACTGATAGGCGCGGCGCTGGTGGCCGGGCGGCTACCAGGCGTGCCGGCGACGGCGCGTGCGCCGGTGGTGGCCGTTGTTGCGTTGTGGAACCCCGTCCTCACCGTCACCCTCATCACCCGCCTACTGGGCGAGGCCGGCGCGGTGGCCGCCATGCCGATCATCGCACCGGGCCTTCTGATCGGCACGGCGACCGCGGTCGCCGCGTTCGCGTTCGCCGGCAAGGCCGGCGTGTCCGGGGCCGCAAGCCGGGTCCTGAAGGATCCGGTCTTCCTTGGATGCCTGATCGGCCTCGCCGCCAATTTCAGCGGTCTGGCGCGCGGCGCCGGCTGGCTTCTGACGCCATTCGACATCGCAGGATCCGGCGCCACGGCGGTGGTGCTGCTCGCCCTTGGCGCCGGGCTGGATTTCTCCGCGCTGAACGGCCGGATTGTTGCGCTGGCGGTGGGCGCCGGCTTGCGGTGCGGCTTCGGCGCCGCGCTGTTTCTGGGCATCGCGCTTGTCTTCGGGCTGTCTGGCGACGCCGCGCTCATGCTCGCCCTGGCCGGGTCGGCGCCGGGCGCGGCGTTCACCTATGCTCTGGCGACCGATTTCAAAGGTGATGCAGGCTTTACGGCGGGCCTTTTGACCCTCACCGTCATTGTCAGCGCCGGGGTCTCCACACTGGCGGCCTTTCTCGCCCACTTCCTCTAGCTTGCCGCAAGGCGCTGGCGCGCCTATACCGCGCACCGCGTCACACACAAGCGAGGTCCCATGAACCGCGCCGGGTTCGCCTACGACTTTCCCCATACGAGCCTGCTTGGAGTCGGGGCGCTCAATCCGCTGGACGTATCGATGATCTTTGAGCGCGCCGGCGTTCATTTCGATGCAGGCCGGAATCGCACAGGCCATGAGCGCACGCTCGACGGCCTCGCGATGGTCAATCTCTTCTTTGAAAACTCGACCCGCACGCTGGCGAGTTTTGAAATCGCCGCCAAGCGCCTGGGGGCGGACGTCATCAACTTCGCCGCCGGCGCCGCCAGCATCGCCAAAGGCGAATCGCTCGCCGACACGGCGCTGACCCTGAACGCCATGAACCCGGACGTGATGGTGGTGCGCCACAAGTCCGCCGGCGCCGCGGACTATTTCGCGAAAGTCACCGGGGCGAGCGTCATCAATGGCGGCGACGGCGGTCATGAGCATCCCACGCAAGCCCTGCTGGACGCCTTCACCCTGACGCGGCGCTGGGGCGAGGTCGGCGGCAAGCGGATCTGCATCGTCGGCGATATTCTTCATTCCAGGGTCGCCCGGTCCAACGTGTCCCTGCTTAATCTTCTGAACGCCGAAGTTCGCCTGTGCGGGCCAGCGACCTTGCTGCCCGCCGACGCCGATCGCTGGGGCGTCACGGTGTTTCATGATCTCGATGAAGCTCTGGAGGGCTGCGACGCGGTGATGGCCCTGCGCATCCAGAAAGAACGTATGAGCGGCGGGCTGATCCCCACCGACCGAGAATACGCCGCGCTCTACGGCCTCAACCACGACCGGCTGGACCGTGCCGCGCCCGACTGCCTCGTCATGCATCCCGGCCCGATGAATCGCGGTGTGGAGATCGACGGCGCACTGGCCGATGATCCGGAGCGCGCCCTGGTGCTGGAACAGGTGGAAGCGGGTGTCGCCGTGCGCATGGCGGTGCTGGAGCTGATCACCGGGCGCGCACCGAACCAGCATTACCAGGACGGCGCGGAGGACGGCGCATGATGCTGCTTCGGAACGCCCGCCTGATCGATCCCGCCTCCGGCCATGACGGCCCCGGCGATGTGCGCATCCGCGACGGGCTGATCATCGAGATTGCCGACGGGCTTGCACCGCAGGACGGCGAAAAGGTCCACGACCTCGCCGGCGCCGCGCTGGCCCCCGCTCTGATCGATCTGCGGTGCTGGGCCCGGCCCGGCGCCGGGGGCGCCGCCGGGCTCGACGCCACCGCGCGCGCCGCCGCCGCGGGCGGCGTAGGGACGCTGGTGCTGGCGCCCGACAGCGGCGCCGGATTGTCGCGTCCGGAAGACTTCGCCTCCATCGAGACCGCAGCCCTCACGAGCCCGGTGCGGATGCTGCCCGCTGGTCTCGCCGTGGACGCTGCAGGGGAAATGGGCGAGATTGGGCTCATGCTGCGCGCCGGCGCGGCTCTGGTCGGCGACGGCGGCGCGGCGATCGCCGACACACGGCTCGCCCGGCGCATCCTCGCCTATGCCTCCACCTTCGACGCCTGGGTCTCGCTTCGGGCCGAAGACCATTATCTGTCGCGCGAAACCTGCGCCCATGAGAGCGATCTCGCCATGCGGCTGGGCCTCCCGGCCCGGCCCGGCGCCGGCGAGCGCCTGGCGATTGAACGCGGCGCGGCCCTGTGCGAGCTGACCGGCGCGCGGATGATGTTTGACCGCATCACCACCGCGGACGCGCTCTCAGCCCTCGCCACCGCCCGCGCACGGGGGCTGGAGCTCGCAGCAAGCGCGCCGGTGACCCACTTCATCTTCAACGAGGTGGACGCCGCCGGGTTTGACGCCCGCTTCCGGCTTGAGCCGCCCTTGCGCGGCGAAAGCGACCGGATCGCCCTGATCAAGGCGCTTGAAGACGGCGATATCGACGCGGTCGTCTCCGATCACCGCGCCACCACCGGCGAAGCCAAGGCTCATCCCTTCCCCGAAGCCGAGCCGGGCTCGGCGAATCTCGAAGCCCTGCTACCGGCCCTGTGCACGCTGGCCGTTGACGGACGACTGTCCCTGCTGGACGCCCTGCGGCCCGTAACCAGCGGGCCGGCCGATCTTGTGGGGCTTGATCAGGGCCGGCTGGAGCCCGGGGCACCGGCGGATCTTCTGGTGTTCGATCCAGAGGCGCCCGTGGTTTACGGCCGGGCCGGCCTGGCGTGCGGATCGTCCAGCGCATTTGAGAATCGCCGGCTGTTCGGGAAAGTCTTGATCACGATCGTCGAAGGCGCGATCATTTATCAACCTGAGGGCTAGGGACTGACTTTGGACGCTGCTTTTCTTCTTGCCGCCGCGGCTGGCGGCTATCTGTTCGGATCGATTCCATTCGGCCTGGTGCTCACGCAAATGGCCGGGCTGGGCGACATCCGCGCCATCGGATCGGGCAATATCGGCGCGACGAACGTGCTGCGCACCGGGCGCAAGGATCTCGCTTTGCTCACCCTGCTTTTAGACAGCGGCAAGGCGGGTCTCGCCTGTCTGCTGTTCTGGTTTCTGGTGTCCCAGCCGGCCGGGCTGATCGCCGGCGGCGCGGCCTATCTGGGCCATTGCTATCCGGTGTGGCTGAAATTCAAGGGTGGCAAGGGTGTCGCGACCTTTCTCGGCGTGCTGCTGGCCGCGGCCTGGCCTGTGGGGATTCTCACCTGCCTCACCTGGCTGGGTGCGGCGCTGATGTTTCGCATCTCCAGCCTTTCAGCGCTGGTCTGCGCCGTCGCGGCGCCGCTTCTGTGCCTGGCGTTCGGGCGCGAGGACGCGGCGCTGCTCGCCCTGTTCCTGGCGGCCCTCATCTATTGGCGCCACCGGACCAATATCGACCGCATCCTGAAGGGCGAAGAGCCTCTGATCGGAGCCAGGAAGACGTGAAGCAGCAAAGCCTGAGCGACACACAGAGGCTGGACTGGCTCAGGCTGGCGCGCACCCACGGTGTGGGCCCGGTGACGTTTTCAAAGCTGATCGAGCGCTACGCCGGCGCCGATGCGGCCATCGACGCCCTGCCCCGCCTGGCCGCCCGCGGCGGCCGCGCCAAGCCGCTGAGCCCGGTCTCACGCGATCAGGCGGGAGCCGAGTTGGACCGGCTGGACGCGCTGGGCGGCCGACTGATCTGCGCGTGCGAGCCGGATTTTCCGGCAGGCCTCGCCGTCCTTGATCCGCCGCCGCCGGTAATCTCGGTGATGGGACCGCTGAATCCGGCTGCTCAGCCGGCCTGTGCGATTGTCGGTGCGCGTAACGCCTCGGCCGTGGGCCTGCGCTTCGCGGGCGATCTTGCGCGTGAGCTTGGCGCGCGCGGTGTGACGATCGTCTCCGGCCTTGCGCGCGGCATTGACGGCGCCGCCCACGCCGCCGCGCTGGAGACCGGGACGATCGCCGTGATCGCCGGCGGGCTGGGCCGGATCTATCCGCCCGAGCACGCCGATCTACAGCACGCCATCGCGCGCCAGGGCCTGGTGGTGAGCGAGACCACGCCTGACCATGTCGCCCAGGCCCGCGACTTTCCCAAGCGCAACCGGCTGATCGCGGGGCTGTCGCTGGGCGTTGTGGTGGTGGAGGCCGCCGAGCGCTCCGGATCGCTGATCACGGCGCGCCTGGCCGGTGAACAGGGCCGCGAGGTCATGGCCGTGCCCGGCTCGCCGCTGGATCCGCGCGCCCGCGGCGCCAACCGGCTGCTGCGGGACGGCGCGGCGCTCATTGAAAGCGCCGATGATGTCATCGCCGTGCTGAACAACGCCCGTCCGCCCCTGCTGGAGGAGCCCGGCGGCCAGGACTACGAAGATGAGCGCCCTGATCCCGATCACCTCGACAACGAGGCCGACCGGATCCGCGAGCAGATCGCGGAGCTGTTGTCGCCGACCCCGGTGAGCCGTGACGAGCTGGCGCGCATCACCGGCGCACCGGCGCGCGCCGTGCTTGCGGCGCTGATGGAGCTGGAACTGGCGGGGCGGTGCGCGCTGGCGCCGGGCGGGCTGGTCTTCGCCGCCTACCCCGACGACGCTTAGTCGGTCTGATTGAACGGAAACGGCAGCTGCGGCGGATCGCCCCGGAATTCGGGCGGGCCGTTGGTGACGAGGCGGCATTCCTGCTCGACCACACGTGATGCTGCGGCCAACATCACGCCGGAGTTGTGTAAATTGGAAATGTGCGCGAAATGGGCCATGGAGGCGAGCATCTCGATGAGATAGCCCGCAGCATCCTCAGCCAGCGCTGGTTCGGTCATTGCGTCGAACGGATCACGCCCGCCGGAGTGCTCGTGGGACATTTGGAGTTTCGCAGCCACTAAACAACCTATGGAGGTTTAATATCGCTTTACACTTTTAGATGCAAGGCCCAGCCCGTGTGTTGACAGGGTTGCGGGCCATGCCCACTTTCCGCCCTCTTCGCGCTCGCCGCATGATCCAGGCCGGGCCCCAACCGATTGAGTCGTCCCCAGATGCATGTCGTCGTTGTCGAATCGCCCGCCAAGGCCAAGACCATCAACAAGTATCTCGGGCCGGATTACACCGTGCTCGCGAGCTTCGGACATGTACGCGATCTGCCCGCCAAGGACGGTTCGGTGCGCCCCGACGACGATTTCGCGATGGAATGGACGATCGACGCCAAGTCCCAGCCACGAATCAAAGCCATCGCCGATGCGCTTAAAGACGCCGACACGCTGATCCTCGCCACTGACCCGGATCGCGAGGGCGAAGCCATCAGCTGGCACCTGCTGGAAGCGCTGCAGAAGCGCCGCGTTCTGAAGGACAAGCGCATCCAGCGCGTCGCGTTCAACTCCATCACCAAGCGCTCGGTCAGCGAAGCCATGGCCCAGCCCCGCGAGCTCGATATGGAGCTTGTGGAGGCGTATCTGGCGCGCCGGGCGCTGGACTATCTGGTGGGGTTCACCCTGTCTCCCGTGCTCTGGCGCAAGCTGCCGGGCGCGCGCTCGGCGGGCCGCGTGCAATCGGTCGCCCTGCGCCTGATCACTGAGCGCGAAGGCGAGATCGAGCGCTTCATTTCCGAAGAATACTGGTCGCTGGACGCCATGGTGAAGGCCGAAGGCGCGAGCGATCTCTTCAAGGCGCGCCTGTCGCGCTATCTCGACAAGAAGGTCACCAAGATGACCATCGGCGACGAGGCCACTGCGCGCGCCGCCGAATCCGCGGTGAAGGCCTCGGCCTTCAAAGTGTCTGCGGTCGAGGCCAAGCCGGCCAAGCGCCATCCGTCGCCGCCCTTTACAACCTCCACCCTGCAGCAGGAAGCCTCGCGCAAGCTGGGCTTTGATGCGGCGCGCACCATGCGCACGGCTCAAAGGCTTTATGAAGGCGTGGAGATCGGCGGCGAGACCGTCGGCTTGATCACCTATATGCGAACCGACGGCGTTTCCATGGACGGCGGGGCCATCGCCGAAGCGCGCGGCGTGGTGAAGAATGAGTACGGCCCTGATTTCGTTCCAGAAAAGCCCCGCGTCTATTCATCCAAGGCCAAGAACGCCCAGGAAGCCCACGAGGCGATCCGCCCTACAAGCTTCTCTCGCATGCCGGGATCAGTGCGCCTGGAAGGTGATCAGGCCCGGCTCTATGAGCTGATCTGGAAGCGCGCCGTGGCGAGCCAGATGGAAAGCGCGCGGTTCAACCGGTCGACCATCGATCTTGAAAACGCGGACAAGAGCCTCGCCCTGCGCGCCACCGGCCAGGTTCAGACTTTCGCCGGCTTCCTGGCGCTGTATCAGGAAGGCCGCGACGACGAAGAGGCTGAGGGCGAAAGCCGCCTGCCCCACGTCAATGAAGGCGCGGGCGCCTCGGCCGAAAAGGTCATGGCCGAGCAGCATTTCACCATGCCGCCGCCGCGCTTCACCGAAGCGACGCTCGTGAAGAAGCTGGAGGAACTCGGCATCGGCCGGCCTTCCACCTACGCCTCCACCCTCTCGGTGCTGCGCGATCGCGGCTATGTGCGCATGGAGGACAAGCGCTTCTTCCCGGAGGATAAGGGCCGGGTCGTCATCTCCTTCCTGGAGAATTTCTTCAGCCGCTATGTGCAGTACGATTTCACTGCCTCGCTGGAAGATCAGCTCGACAAGGTCTCGTCCGGCGATCTGGACTGGAAAGAGCTGCTGCGCGCGTTCTGGAAGGATTTCTCCGCCAGCGTCGAGGATATCGCCGATCTCAGGATCAGCGAAGTCATCGACAAGATGAATGTCGAGCTTGCTCCGCTCATCTATCCCCCCCGGGAAGACGGGTCGGATCCCAAGATATGCCCGGCCTGCAATGCGGGCGAGCTGTCGCTGCGCCTCGGCAAGCACGGCGCCTTCGTTGGCTGCTCAAACTATCCGGAATGCAAGTTCACACGGCCCCTGGGCGCGAGCGACTCATCGGCCCTCGCCGCCGGAGACGGCGCGCTCGGCGAGCACCCAAGGACCGGAGAGACCATCTATCTCAAGGACGGCCGCTTCGGCCCCTATCTGGAGATGGCCGTCGAGGGTGAAGAGAAGCCCAAGCGCGGATCCATCCCCAAGGGCTGGAACCCGGAAGATGTGGATCTTGAAAAAGCGGTGATGCTCATCGACCTGCCGCGCGAGGTGGGCAAGCACCCCGAAGACAATGAGCCGATCGAGGCCGGCATCGGGCGCTACGGCCCGTTCGTGAAACATGGCAAGACCTACGCCAATCTCGCCAATGTGGACGAGGTGTTCGAGGTCGGGCTCAACCGCGCTGTTGATCTGATCGCCGACAAGATCGCCAATCCGCGCGGACGCGGCGGCGCTGCGGCCAAGCCGCTGAAAGAGCTTGGCAAGCACCCCGAAGACGGCGCTCCGGTGAATGTCATGAGCGGGCGCTACGGCCCCTATGTGAAGCACGGAAAGACCAACGCCACACTGCCCAAGGGGTTGGAGCCTGAAGCGATCACGCTGGAGCGCGCCGTGGAGCTGATCGCGGAAAAGGCGGGCAAGGGCGGCGGCAAAAAAGCGCCGGCCAAAAAGAAGACGCCGGCCAAGAAGCCTGCGGCGAAAGCCGCCGCAGCCAAGAAACCAGCCGCGAAGAAACCGGCGGCCAGGAAACCCGCCGCGAAGAAGACCGGCGCTGCAAGCGGGAAGAAGGCGAGCACTTGAGCGATCCCTATGAAGCGTTCGGATTCACCCGCAACTCGCTGCTCGAAGCGATCGAGCTGGGCGAAGGCGGCTTCACCAAGCGCGAACTGGCGCGCGCCCTCGATCTGAAGGGCGATCAGCGCGCCGGTCTGAAACAGGCGCTCAAGGAGCTGGAAGACGCCGGGGTCATCGAGAAGAACCACAAGAAGGCTTGGGCGCTCGCCGCCGGCCTGCCCCCGGTCACCGTGCTGGAAGTCCATGACCGCGACATCGATGGGGAATTTCTCTGCCGCCCTGTGAAGGAAGAGCTGCAGGGCCCGGTCATTCGCCTCGCCTATGACAACAAGACCAAGGGCGCCCCGCCGGGCGTCGGCGACCGGATTCTGGCGCGCCTGAAACGCGACGAGGACGGCGAGTACGAAGCCCGCGTCATCAAGAAGCTGGGCCAGTCGGCCACGCGGGTTCTGAGCGTGCTGCACAAGGGCTCCGGCCCGGCCCGCCTCGTGCCGGTGGACCGCCGCGCCAAGCATGAGCTGATCCCTGCCCGCGGCGAGGCCGAGAAAGCCAGGAACGGTGAGCTGGTCATGGCGCGCGTCTCGTCCGAGCGCCAGCATGGCCTGAAGACCGCCACCATCGAGGAGGTGCTCGGCGACGCCGCAAGCCCGCGCGCCGGCTCGGTCATCGCCCTGGCCGAACACGGCGTGCCGGAAGGCTTCGCCGAGGCGGAAGCCGAGCACGCCCGCACGGTGGCGCCCGCCAAGATCGGCAA
The DNA here is from genome assembly GCF_053756655.1 of Apolloniradiicaulis salifontis. Lineage (NCBI taxonomy): Bacteria > Pseudomonadati > Pseudomonadota > Alphaproteobacteria > Maricaulales > Maricaulaceae > Apolloniradiicaulis > Apolloniradiicaulis salifontis. The sequence goes on along the minus strand of NZ_CM132387.1, from coordinate 1,397,420 downwards.
GCGCGAGGATTTGCGCAATCTCTCCCTCATCACCATCGACCCCAGCGATGCGCGCGACCATGACGATGCGGTCTACGCCCACGCCGACGATGATCCGAAGAACAAGAACGGCTGGGTGGTCTGGGTCGCGATTGCGGACGTGGCCGCCTATGTGACGCCGGGTTCGGCGCTGGACAAGGGTGCACGCAATCGCGGCGTCTCGGTTTATTTGCCTGACCGGGTCGTACCAATGCTGCCCGAGCGCCTGTCCACCGATCTGTGTTCGCTTCGCGAGGGTCAGGACCGGCCCTGCCTTGCGGTGCGCATGGTCTTTGATCGCGACGGGAATAAGCGCGGCCACACCTTCGTGCGCGGCTGGATGCGCTCGGCGGCGGGCCTCTCCTATGAGGAGGCGCAAGCCGCCATTGACGGCAAGGGCGAAGGCAAGGCGCAGGCCCTGCTTGAGGACGTGCTGAAGCCGCTCTGGGCCGCCTACGGCGCGCTGAAGAAGGCCCGCGACCGCCGCGAGCCTCTCGAGATCGACGCGCCGGAGAAGAAGATCGAGATCGGCGAGGACGGAAGCGTCAGGGGCGTGTCGGTCCGCGCGCGCTTTGACGCCCACAAGCTCATCGAAGAAATGATGATCCAGGCCAATGTCGCCGCCGCCGAAGCGCTGGAATCAAAGCGCACGCCGCTGATCTACCGCATCCACGACGTGCCGGGCTCAGTGAAGATCGATAATCTGGCGGACTTTCTGCCCAATGTGGGCCTGAAATGGTCCAAGGGTGAACGCCCCACGGCGGCGCGCTTCAACCAGATTCTGTCCCAGGCGAGGGGGACCGACCACCACGAGACGGTCAATGAGGTGGTCCTTCGCAGCCAGATGCAGGCGATCTATTCCACCGAGAATATCGGCCATTTCGGGCTGAACCTTGATAAATACGCCCACTTCACCTCCCCGATCCGGCGCTATGCCGACCTGGTGGTGCACCGGGCGCTGATCCGCACCTATGGGCTGGGGTCTGACGGCCAGACCGACGAGGAACGCTCGCAGCTGGAAGCCGTCGCCGATGAAACCACCGCGAACGAACGCCGCGCCATGGCCGCAGAGCGCGACGCGGTGGACCGCTTCATCGCCGCCTGGCTGTCAGACCGGGTCGGCGCAGAGTTTGAAGGCCGCATCGCCGGCGTGACGCGCTTTGGCTGCTTTGTGAAGCTGAAGGAAACTGGCGCCGACGGGCTGTGCCCGGTTTCCAAGCTGGGCTCGGAATACTTCGTCCATGACGAGGCCGCCCACGCCCTTGTGGGCCAGCAAACCGGCGCCCGCTACCGGCTTGGCATGGCGGTGACTGTGCGATTGGTTGAGGCGACACCGGTGACGGGCGGGCTGTTGTTCGACATTCTAACCCCTCCCGAATCTGGAAAACCGCCCAAGGGACGGACCGGGCGCCGCGACTCCGGCGCGAACCGGCGCCGTCCGGGCCCGCGAAAGTCCCATGGCCGAAGCCCTCGCCGATAAACCCGTCAAGGCCCTGCGCCCCAAGCTCGCCGCCTCTCTGATCCTGCGGCGCACCCGCGCGTCGGGAGACACAGAAATCCTTTTGGGGCGGCGCTCGGGCGGGCATGTCTTCATGCCGCAAAAATACGTGTTTCCCGGTGGGCGCGTGGACCGCGCCGACGGCTATGCGCCCCTGGCCGGAGAGCCCAAGCCGGCTGTGCGTGAGACCTTGTGCCGGGTGCTGTCGCAGCGGCGCGCGCGGGCTGCAGCCGCGGCCGCGATTCGCGAGACGGCCGAGGAGACCGGCCTGCTGATCGCCCGGCCGGGTGACATCGTCAGGCCGAAGCCGGAATGGCGCCCGTTCGCCGACGCCGGCGCCCAGCCGGACGCAGAACCGCTCGATCTGGTGGCCCGCGCCATCACCCCGCCCGGACGGACAAGGCGCTTTGACGCCTTCTTCTTCACAGCCGATATCGAGGCGCTGCACGGCCCTGACACCCTCGCCGGAAGCGGCGAGCTGGAGGATCTGCGATGGGTGGCGCTTCCCGACGCCCATAGCCTCGACATCCCGATCATCACCCGCTTTGTCCTGTCTGAACTCGACGCCCATCTAAAAGGCCGGCAGCAAGGCGTGCGCTGCGCCCGGGTGACGCGCGCCGGACCAAGGCTCGATCCGGTATGAGCGTGCGGCCCTATGAATGCGCGGCGCTGCTGCTCGCCGACCCGCACTCGCGGCGAATCGCCCTGGCGCGCCGGGACGAGCGGCTGATCGCGCCGCAAAGCCGCCTGGAGCGCAGCGACGGCGTCGCCGAAGGCCCGGCTCTGCGCATCTCCAGAACCCGGCTTGGATGCGCGGAGACCCGCGCGAACATCTTTCAGGACGCCGCCCTGCGCGCCGTCTATGAAGAGCTCGGCCAGCTCATCGCCCGCCCCGCGCTGCAGGGCGAGGCTCTGCCTACAGCCGGCGGCTGGGGCCGGCTTGCGCGCCACCGGCTGGCGCCGGAACGCGCCGCTCTGACCTATCTGGGCCGCGCGCTGGACCCGCCCCAGGCCGAGATCCGGCGTCATTTGCGGGTCTTCGCCGCGCCTCTGTCGAAGGTCTCCAACTCCATCAAGCGGCGCGGCAGGGCCGATCGCATTGTCTGGATGACGCCCGACAACGCCGCCACGGCCCTGGGCGACGCCGCCCTGGCGCCGTTTCTGGAGCTCGCCCTGTCCGCGCTCGGCGGCCGGCCCCGCCCGCTTCGTGTGACGTTCAGGGCGGGACAGCGCGTGGAAACCCGGCTATAGCGCCGGGCCATGGTCGCCCGCTTCCTCCTCGATGGCGCGCACGCGCGCACGCGCTCGCTTATCTCGGCGATCCTGTGCGCCGCGCTGGCCGGCTGCGGCTTCGGCCTGATGATGCCGCTGATTTCGCTTAATCTTGAGGCTATGACCGGCTCAGGCGCAGTGGTGGGCGCCAACGCCGCCGCGGCGGCGCTCTCCACCATCGCCGCCACACCGCTGATTCCCCCTCTGCTGTCGCGCATTCCACCGCGCGCGGCCATTGTCGGCGCCACCCTGATCACCGGCGCAGGGATAGCGGCCTTTCCGCTGTTTCCCGACGTGGGGGTCTGGTTCGTCCTGCGTTTCGCGGTGGGTCTGACGGTGACGCTGATCTTCGTCGCCAGTGAAACCTGGATCAACCAGCTCGCCAAGCCTGAAAGCCGGGCGACGCTGCTGGCGGTCTACGCCACCGTGCTATCGGGCGGATTCGGGTCCGGCGGCGTGATCCTGGCGGTGCTGGGCAGCGAGGGCTTCGCACCCTGGCTTGCGGGCGCGGCGATCTTCTTCGTCGGCGCGATCCCCATCCTCGTTCTCAAGGGCCCGGGCCTGGAACCGCCGAGCGCCGAGGACTCCGGACCGCGCGCCATGGTGCGCGCCGCCCGCCTGGCGCCGGCGGCGATTCTCGCCGGCCTTGTCTTCGGAGCGCTGGAGACCGGTGTATTTTCGCTGGTGCCTGTTTACGCCGAGCGCTTGGGCTTTAGCGAAATGATGGTGGGCCTGCTGGTGGCGACGGGCGCGTTCGGCGCCATCGCCATGCAGATTCCCATGGGGAAGTTCGCCGACGCGGCGGGCCGCCTCACCACGCTGCGCCTGATCGCGGCGGCGGCGGTGGTGCTGGCGCTGGCCATTGCAGTCGCCGGCGCACGCGCTTGGGCGGTGTTCCCGCTGGTCTTCGCCTATGTGGGGCTCGCCAGCGCCTTCTACACGGTGGGCCTGGCGCTCATGGGCGAGCGGGTCCGGATCGGTGAGCTCGCCACCGCCAACGCCGCCTTCATCTTCGCCTACGGCGTCGGCTCGCTCATCGGGCCGCCGATTGCGGGCGCGGCCATGGACGGGTTCGACCCTTACGGGCTGATGATCGCCTTCGCCGTGTTCGCCGCGCTGTACCTTGTGATCGCGTGGCGTGAAAAGGACATCGCCAAGCATTGACATGGCGTGGCGCGCGGGTATGTTCCGCGGCCTGCAGCGCCGGGTTCGATACCGGCGCGCTCAATTTTTACCGGGTGCGAGACCATGGCGAAACCGACAACCATCAAGATCCGCCTGAACTCGACGGCGGGCACGGGCTTTTTCTACGTGACCAAGAAGAACGCCCGCACTATGACCGAGAAACTCGTCATGAAAAAATACGACCCCGTCGCGCGCAAGCACGTCGAGTTCAAAGAAGGCAAGATCAAGTAAGCCTCGCGCTTCATCTGATCGCCTGCTGCAAGAAAGCCGCCCTCACCGGGCGGCTTTTTTCGTTTCCGCCCTTTGCTCGGCGCGCAGCTTCAGGCGGCCTTCCTGCGCCAGCCGATCACCTGGTTGCGCCCGGAGGCCTTGGCCTCGTAGAGCGCCGCGTCGGCGCGCTCCAGCACGTCCTCCACATCATCGCCCGGCGCCGCCTCGGCCACGCCCGCCGACAGGGTGACGGCCATGCTCTCGCCGCTGGAGGCCATGAGGAACGGCTCGCGCGCCATGGCCGCGCGGGCGCGCTCGGCGGCCTCCATGGCGGAAGCTGCGCCGGCGCCGGCGAAGATGATCACGAACTCCTCGCCGCCATAGCGCCCGGCGATGTCGATGGCGCGCAGCTCGCGTCCCAGACGCTCGGAGAAGCCCTTGAGCACCCGGTCGCCGGCCTGGTGGCCCCATCCGTCATTGATGCGCTTGAAGTGATCGATATCGATCAGCGCCACGGACACAGGTTCACCGGAGCGCTCCAGCGCATCCAGCCCCTGGCGCAGGCGGGACAGGACATAGCGGCGGTTATAAAGCCCTGTGAGCGGATCGGTGACCGCCATCTCCAGGCTTTCCTCCAGCCGGTCGCGCAGGGCGTCGGCGTAGGATTTGCGCTTGATCAGGGTGCGGGCGCGCGCATTGAGCTCGCCGCCGTCGATGGGGCGGAAGATCACGTCGTTCACACCCAGATCCAGCGCGCGCACCATGGTGGAGCGGTCTTCGCTGTTGACCACCGCCAGGATGGGCAGCTGACGCGTCGCCGCATCCGAGCGGACCCGCGCGCACAGGCGCAGCCCGTCAAAGCGCGGACTGGAGAGATCGACGATCACCAGATCGGCGTGGGCGGCCGCCCGCAGCGCTTCCAGCGGCTCGTGGTGGGCGGCTGTTCTGAACGGAGCAGACAGCTTGCCGGCCAGCCGCCCGGCGCCGTCCTGATCCGCGCCGGCGACGACGATCTTGCCGGCTTTGATCGAGGCGCCCTCTTCGACGGTGTTTTCGTCGCCGCGCTCGCGCAGGCGCAGCTCGTCCATCACGGCCTTCAGCCGCAAAAGCGAGCGCACGCGCGCAAACAGCGCCACATCGTCCACAGGCTTTGTGAGAAAGTCGTCCGCCCCTGAATCAAGGCCCTTGATGCGGTCCTGGCGTTGATCGAGCGCGGTGACCATGACCACCGGAATATGGCGCAGGGCCGGATTCGCTTTCAGCCGGCGGCAGGTTTCAAACCCGTCCATGCCCGGCATCATGACGTCGAGCAGAATGAGATCGGGAAGTTCTTTCGCGGCCGTTTCAAGACAGCTTTCGCCGTCGACGGCCTGCAGCACCTGAAAATATTCTGCGGAGAGGCGCGCCTCGAGCAGGCGCCGGTTTGTCTCTATGTCATCGACAACGAGGATACGTGCGCTCATGCGGGCCCCACCGCGGTCAGCCGAGAAATTTTCTGACCGTTTCTATAAAAGTGGACACCGTAATCGGCTTGGACAGATATCCCTCGCATCCGCCCTGCCGGATCCGCTCCTCATCGCCTTTCATGGCGAAAGCGGTGACGGCGACCACCGGAATGGAGGCCAGGGCTTCGTCGTTCTTGAGCCACTTGGTCACGTCCAGCCCCGAAACCTCCGGCAGCTGGATATCCATAAGGATGAGATCGGGCTTGTGCTCACGCGCCATGTCGAGGGCTTTCAGGCCCTCCTTGGTCTGCACGGTTTCAAACCCGTGCGCTTCGAGCAAATCACGAAACAGCTTCATGTTCAGCTCGTTGTCTTCAACGATCAGAACTTTTTTAGACATGACCTGCAGCATACCTACCGCGCCTTCCCCATGGCCCCGCCTTTTGGCGTGAGCCTTTACCATCCACGACGCAGTAAACCCTATTTTTGTTAATCAAGGATGAGTCGCTCCCTTTTCCCGGCCCTGCGGAACAGGATATGAACAGAGTAAGGATGGATGGGCGCGGCGCAATGCACCGAATCGGCGTGGATCTGGGCGGGACGAAAATCGAGGCGGCCATGCTGGGCCCGCGCGGCGAATGGGTGGCGCGAAAGCGCGCGCCGAGCCCGCCCGGCTATGACGCGAAGATCAGGGCGGTGCGCGCCCTCGTCGAAGCGGTGGAGGCCGAAACAGGGATCTCCGCCCCTCATGCAGGCGTCGGCCATCCCGGCTCGCTTAACCCGCGAACGGGCCTCATGCGCAACGCCAACTCCACCGAACTCAATGGCCGCCCCCTGGACAAGGACCTCTGCGACGCCCTTGCCCGCCCGGTGGCCTGCGCCAACGACGCCAACTGCTTTGCGCTGTCGGAAGCTGTCGACGGCGCCGGCGCCGAAGCGGCCAGCGTCTTTGGCGTGATTGTCGGAACCGGCGTCGGCGGCGGGGTGGTGATCGACGGGCGCCTTGTGACCGGCCATGACGGCAATGCAGGCGAATGGGGCCATATCCCTCTCGCACGTCCCACGGCGTCAGAGACGCCCGGACCGGCGTGCAAGTGCGGGCTCCATGGCTGCGTCGAGGCCTGGTGCTCCGGCCCGGCCCTGAGCGCTGATCATGAACGGCGCACCGGCGAACGCAGAACCGTGGAGGAGATCGCCGGGGCCGCGGCCGGCGGCGATCTGATGGCGCGCGAAACGCTCGCCTATCACCTCGACCGCCTGGCGCGCAGTCTCGCCAGCGTTATCAATATCCTCGACCCACAACTCGTCGTGCTGGGCGGGGGCGTATCAAACCTGAAGAACCTCGCGCCGGATCTTGAAGCGGCCATGGCGCCTTTCCTCTTCACCGACGAGCCGCGCACCCGCGTACGACGAAACGTCCATGGCGACAGTTCGGGCGTGCGCGGCGCCGCATGGCTTGATCCGCACCCGCGAGCACAGAGGTGACCGGCGGATATTGCCGCACCTGTCTGACTCCCGTGTCGGCGCAGGCGCCCGTGTGCCCGGCCTGCGGCTCGCGCCGGGTTCTGCGCCATGGCGAGCTGGACGCGCTGGCCATCGCCCATATCGATTGCGACGCCTTCTTCGCCGCCATTGAAAAGCGCGACGATCCCAGCCTGGAGGACCAGCCGGTGATCATTGGTGGAGGGCGCCGCGGGGTCGTCTCCACGGCCTGCTATGTGGCGCGGCTTCACGGCGTGCGCTCTGCCATGCCCATGTTCAAGGCGCTCAAGGCCTGTCCCGATGCGGTGGTGGTGCGCCCCCGCATGGCGCTCTACTCGGCCGAAGGCCGACGCATAAGGGCGATGATGGAGGACGTGACGCCTCTTGTGGAGCCTCTCAGCATCGACGAGGCCTTCCTGGATCTCTCCGGCACCGAGCGTCTCCACGCCGCCTCTCCGGCCCTGACGCTGCTGCGCCTTCAAAAGCGGATCTATCAGGAGGTCGGCGTCACCGTCTCGGTGGGGTTGAGCTTCAACAAATTCCTCGCCAAGACCGCCTCGGAGCTGGACAAGCCCAACGGGTTCGCCGTGATCGGGCGCGCCGAGGCGCCGGAATTTCTCGCCCAAATGAAGGTGTCGGCGGTGTTCGGCGTCGGTCCGGTGTTCGCCAGGAAGCTCCACGCCGACGGCCTCTCCACCTTGCGTGACGTGCTTAAACGCCCTGAGGCCGAGCTGGCCCGGCGCTATGGCGAAAGCGGCCTGCGCCTCGCGCGGATCGCCCGCGGGATCGATAATCGCGCGGTCAATCCAGAGCGCGAGCGCAAATCGGTGTCGGCGGAGACCACGTTCAATGACGACATCACCGACAAGACCGCGCTGAAGGACGAGCTCTGGCCGCTGTGCGTCAAAGTCGCCGACCGGATGAAAGCCGACGGCGTCGCGGGCCGGGTGGCGACGCTGAAGATCAAGACCGGCGCGTTCAAGACGCTGACGCGGCGCCGCACGCTGGCCCAGCCGGCCCAGCTGGCCGACACATTGTTCCGCAACGCCGCCGAGCTCCTGGACCGGGAACCGGAGGGGGTGAGCTACCGGCTTATCGGCGCAGGGTATTCGGTACTGGAGCCGGCGCTCGGTGACGCCGGCGATCTCCTGGACGCCGGCGCCATGAAGCGCGCCCGGGCGGAACGGGCGGTGGACGCCGCGCGCGCGAAATTCGGCGACACCGCAGTGGTGAAGGGCCGCCTGCTCAAGCCCGGCGAGAAAAAACGCTAAGGCGCGACGCGGCGGTCTTCCAGCACTTCACCCACGGCGGCGATCTCGGCGTCGTGACGGGGTTCGCGAAAATGCTCCGCCAGGGCCGCCGCCTCCCAGTCCGCCATGGCCGGAAGCGCGAGCAGACGTGCGGCGTAGGCCTGTGCGCGCTCACCGACAGGAAGCTCGTAGGAGCGGATGCGAAACGCCACCGGCGCGAACATGGCGTCCACAATCGTGAAGTCCAGGCCGGCCAGGAACGGGCCGCCGAACCGGTCCAGACCCTGCTCCCAAAGCTCAGTAAGCCGGTCCAGATCCGCCTGCAGCGCGGCGTCGATGCGCGCCAGGCGCACCTTTACCCCGACGCTCATGGCGCATTGGCTGCGAAGGGCCGAGAAGCCCGAATGCATCTCCGCCGAGGCCGAGCGCGCCCAGGCGCGCGCCCCGCTGTCCACCGGCCAGAACCTGTCATGGCGCTCGGCGAGGTATTCCAGGATCGAGAGCGAATCCCAGACCTTCAGGGTCCCGTCGTACAGGACCGGGACCTGACCGCTGGGGGAAAACTTCAGGAAGTCGGGGCGGCTCGGCCCGTCGGGATTGAAGGGATGCAGCGTCTCCTCAAACGCGACGCCGGCCATGCGCATCATGATCCAGGGGCGCAGCGACCACGAGGAGTAGTTCTTGTTGGCGATATGCAGAGTGTACATTTATTGCGCTCTACTCGGCCGCCGCCTGGCGATCTTCCAGGGCGAGCCAGCGGAAGACCTGGGGCCAGAACACGTCGGCGGTCTTGCGCCGGAACAGCCCGTCATGGCCCAGGCGCCCGCGGCCGAGATCATCGTGGCGCACGACCTTCATCTCGCTGGGCGCGTTTTCATAGCGCTCCAGGAGCCAGCGCACCGCGTCGCACGTGGCGATGGGATCGTCATCGGCGGTCCAGGCCTTGATCGGCGCGGTGAAGCGGGCATAGCGCCCGTCGAGGCCCCGCTCGGCGAAGCGATCGCGGAAGCAGGCTGGATTGACGCCGAAATCACGCCAGTCCTTCCAGACGCCCGCGGGAAGCGGCTCGCCCTTCCACAGCGCGCCGCGCGGGATATGGCCGCGCATGGCGATCTGGGCGGGACCGACGAGGCGCCAGAACATCCAGGCGGCGTATTTCAGCGGCGCGCTCTGACGGCCCCAATAGCCGCTGGAGGACGACAGAAGCGCCAGACGGCGCACCGGCAGGTCCTGGGGCACAAAGGCGGCGAACTGCCCGCCCACGGAATGGCCGATTACGTCCAGCGGCAGGCCGGGGTGCAAGTCGCAGATATGGCGGGCCGCCGCCGGGATGTCCTCCAGCGCCCAGTCGATCATGCGCGCCGGATCGTCCTTCACCGGACGATCGGCGGACGCGCCCTGCCCGCGGTAATCAAAGGTGAGCACCGCCCAGCCATGGTTGGCGGCGGCCTGGGCGAAGGCGTGGTAGAAGCGCGCCGTGTAGCCGGTGGCCGGATTGATCACCATGACGGCGACCGGATCGCGCGGTGCGAACAGACAACCCGACAGAACGCGACCGTCCCGCGTCGCGAAGCTGGTTTCGCGGTTCACCGCCGCCACTCCGGCGTCATACGCCATGCGCTGTTCTCAACCGTCATGCCTCGCCCCCAGCTCGCGGTAACATGCCTGCAGCCGACAAGGTCTTCAACCCTTACACCATTGCAAGACCGGGCGGTTTGAGCCAATCAGAGCTGATCGTCTTTCCTGGGAGTCCGCCATGGCCGATATCGAAGCCCGCCTGAAATCGCTCGGACTGACGCTGCCCGACGCTGCAGCGCCGGTGGCCAATTACGTGGCCTTCCAGACATGCGCAAACCAAGTGCATGTTTCGGGACAGATTTCGCTCGGGCCCGACGGTCTGGTGACCGGCCGGCTCGGCGCCGATCTAGATCTGGAGGCCGGTCAGGCGGCGGCGCGGCTGTGCGCCATAAACCTCATCGCCCAGCTCAAAAAAGCCTGCGGCGGCGAGTTGTCGCGGGTGAGACAGATCGTGAAGCTCGGCGGGTTCGTGAACGCCGATCCCGGCTTTTATGACGTGCCCAAGGTGATCAACGGCGCTTCCGACCTGATGGTGGAGGTGTTCGGCGACGCCGGGCGGCATGCGCGCTCGGCGGTGGGCGTGGCGGTGCTGCCGCTGAACGCCGCCGTTGAAGTGGATGCGATCGTGGAGATCACCCCCTGACCAGCGCGGTGCGCACGCCTATATCTCCGGTCGCAGCAGTCCGGCGCCGGTGATGACTGACCTCTCCATTCGCATGATCGAACGCCTCAAAGAGGTGGACAGGGACGCCTGGGACGCCGTGGCGAACCCGGCGGACGCCGCCTATGATCCGTTTTTAAGCTGGGACTATCTCGAGGCTCTGGAATCCAGCGGTTCGGCGGTGGAGGAAACCGGCTGGGGCCCGCGCCACCTGCTCGCGGAGGATGGCGACGGAACGCTGGTGGGCGCCTTGCCGCTCTATCTCAAAGGACACTCCTATGGCGAGTACGTGTTCGATCACGGCTGGGCCAATGCGCTGGAGCGCGCCGGCGGGCGCTATTATCCAAAACTGCTCACCGCCGTGCCGTTCACCCCGGCCACCGGGCGGCGGGTGCTGGCGCAGGACCCCGAAATCGCGCAGGTCCTGATACGGTCCGCCCGCCAGGCCGCCCGTGAGATGAACACGTCCGGCTGGAATCTGCTGTTTCCCACGATGAACGACCTTGGAACGCTCACCGAGGCCGGCCTCATGCCCCGGCAGGATATCCAGTTCATTTTCGACACAGCGGACTATCGCGACTACGAGGATTTCCTCGCCGCGCTCAGCTCGAGAAAGCGCAAAGCGCTCAGGAAAGAGCGCAAGAACGCCCAGGATGGAGTTGTAATAGAACAGGTTTCAGGATCCGCCCTCACCGATGCGCACTGGGATTTCTTCTATGCCTGTTACCAGGACACCGGCGCGCGCAAATGGGGCACGCCCTATCTCAACCGCGAATTCTTCCGGATCATCCATGAGCGCATGGCGGATAAGGTCCTGCTGGTCACCGCCGAGCGCGAGGGCGTCCTTATCGCCAGTGCCCTGAATTTCATCGGGTCCGAGACCCTGTTCGGGCGCTATTGGGGCTGTCTTGAAGATCATGACAGCCTGCATTTCGAGCTCTGCTATCATCAGGCCGTCGACTACGCCCTGGCCCATGGCCTCAAGCGCGTGGAGGCCGGCGCGCAAGGCTCGCACAAGCTGGCGAGGGGCTATCGGCCGCAGCTTGTCTACTCCGCTCACGACATCGTCCATCCCGGATTGCGCGATGCGGTCGGCGATTTCCTGAAACAGGAACGCCCCGCCGTAGAGGCGGAGCGGTTGGCGCTCGAGGCTGAAACGCCCTACAAGAAAGACACCTGATCCAGATAACGGGAGCAAGCCATGAGCCTTCACGGGACCTATGACGACGAGAATATCTTCGCCAAGATCCTCAGCGGCGACGCGCCGTGCGTGAAAGTGTTCGAGGACGAACACGTCCTGGCGTTCATGGATGTGTTTCCCCAGTCGAGGGGGCACTGTCTGGTGGTTCCCAAGGAGAAGGCGCGAAACCTCCTCGAGCTCTCCGAGACCAGCACGCAGGCCGCGATCCTTCACGTGAAAAAGCTGGCGCAAGCCGTTGATAAGGCGCTGTCACCCGACGGAGTGATGGTGGCTCAGTTCAACGGTGCGCCCGCCGGACAGACCGTCTTTCATATCCATTTTCATGTCATTCCGCGCTGGTCCGACACCGATATCAAGGGCCATGGCGGTGGAGACAAGGCCGATCCGGACGAGCTGGAAACACTCGCCGGCCAGATCCGCGCCGCGCTCTAGATCTTTGACTTGCCGCCTTTTCGAACCGCGAAACCGGTACCCACTTTCGCTGAAAAGGCTCTAGGCGCCCTCCTCCACCCGCTCCCAGACCTGGGTGCGGCAGATGAAGGCGACGCAGCCGCGCACTTCCAGGCGATCCTGCGCCACCAGCTTCACATGGCCACGGCTGATCTCACGGCCCTCTTCAGGGTCGTAGAGCAGTCCCGGCGTCCACGCTCCGTCTTCGCCGCGCTCAAACCCGTCAAGGACGCGCACGCCGCGCAGGGGCCGGTCACGCAAGGCGGGGTCGGGATTGTTGGCGTCTCGCGTCTCCGGCTCCGATTGCAGCACCTGCGCGTCCACGAGGGCGCCGCACAGCAGCGCCTCATCGCGGTCGCAGGGCTCCACCTGCACGCGGCCGCCATTATCGCCGGTGGCCCAGAGGCCTGTGACCTGATCCATGGGGGCGTTGGCCTGCGCCGCGGCGAGACTGAGAGACAGAACGAGATCCAGCATTGGAAATCCTCTTGAAAACCATAAAGCCCCTACACTCTAACGCATCAGCGGCCCGGATCGAAGCGTCTGTGGAGCCGCAGGGCGCACCTGCGCGTTAGCTCCCCAATGTCGTTTTCATTTACCGAAGGCGCACCGCTCCTGCTGGTGGTGGGCGTGCTGGTCATCAGCGCTGTGATCATCCTGCTCGCCGGATCAAGGCTGGCCGGCAAGGCTGATGAGCTGGCCGACGCCACCGGCTGGGGCGAAGCGGTCACCGGCGCGATCTTACTGGGCGCGGCCACCTCGCTGCCCGGCATCATCACCTCGCTGACCACCGCCTGGGAGGGGTATGCCGAGCTGTCGATCTCCAATGCGGTGGGCGGCATCGCGGTGCAGACCCTGTTTCTGGCGGTCGCCGATTTCACCTATCGGCGGGCCAATCTGGAGCACGCCGCCGCGTCGCTCTCGGGCATGGCTCAGGCTGCGCTTCTGTGCGCCATGCTGGCCGTACCCCTGATGGCCATGGCGGGTCCGGAGTTCACCGTGCTGAACATTCACCCGGCCACGCCGATCCTGTTCGCCGGATATATCTACGGGCTTCGGGTCATCAGAAAGATGCGCAACGATCCCATGTGGGCGCCCGAAGTCGATCGCGAGACCCAGACCGACGAGATTGAAGCGGGAGAGGACGACGCCGACGCCCCGGGCGCCGGACCGGGGCTGTGGCTCGTCTTCGCCGGGCTCGCCCTTGTGACCGGGATTGCAGGCTTCGCCGTGAGCCGGAGCGCCATCGCCCTGGCCGAGCAATCGGGCCTGGCGCAGGCCGCCATCGGCGCCCTCATCACCGCGATCATCACCTCCCTGCCGGAGCTGGTGACCACCATCGCGGCGGTGCGCCGCGGCGCGCTCACTCTGGCTCTGGGCGGGATCATTGGCGGCAATGTCTTCGACACGCTGTTTCTGGCCGCGTCCGATATCGCCTATCGCGACGGCTCGATCTATCACGCCATGACCGACAAGACGGTCATGGGCCTCTCGGCGACGCTTTTGATGACGTCCGTGCTGATCCTCGGCCTTCTGCGGCGTCAGAGCAAAGGCATCGGGTTTGAGGGAATCGCCATCATCGGTATCTACGTGCTCTACGCGGTCATCACGATGACATGAAAAAACGCGCCGGCCCGAAGGCCGGCGCGTCAATTTTTCTGCGCTTTGATAAAGCCTTATGCGGGCTTCATGAAGCGAAGTGTCATGCGGTCGCTTTCGCCCAGCGACTGCGCCGGCGGCACGTCCTCGCCCTCGCTGTCTCCGGCGTTGCTGGGGGCCATGCCCCACACGCCCTGCTCATGGGCGGCCGTGTCGCCGGGATTGGCGTTGATCTCCGAGGAGGCGTCCAGCACGAAGCCGGCCGCTTCAAAGGCCGCGATCACGTCGGACTGCTTGAGATAGCCGCGCGAGCCGGTGGTCATCTCCGCGTCCATGTCTTCAGGCGCGCGGTGCTGGACCACGCCGACGACGCCGCCGGGCTTGAGGAAGTCGAAGACTTCGCCCAGCGCGACCTGCATATGGTCGCCGCCGAACCGGTTCAGGTGATGAAGGGCGCGCACGAACAAAACCACGTCGCCCTGGCCGTCTTCACTCTCGGGAATGGCGTCGAGCGTGTAGGCGCTGATTTGAGAGGCTTCCACCGGGCCGTTGTCAGCCAGCGCTGCGGGGACTGTCTCAGGCCAGGCGGCCATTTCGGCGGCGGTTTCTTCGGTCCAGCGATCGCCGTAGAGCTGCTCCCAGAGCTCAAGCTGATAGTTCAGCGCCAGATAGCGGCCCTCTTGCGCGACATAGGGCAGCACGACGCGCGTGTACCAGCCGCCCCCCGGCAGGGCCTCGGCCACGGTGTCGCTCGGCTCGACGCCGAAGAACGCCATCGTTTCAGCCGGGTTACGGAATTCATCACGGGCGCGGTCGGCCTCGCGGCGCGGATCGGCGAGGATCGCCTCGATGCCGGAGGGGCCCTCCTCCATCGCGGCGGGCTCGGCCATGGTGTCGTCCGTGGCGTCGTCCATGGCCTCGTCGGTATCGTCTTCGCCGTCCATCATCGTATCGGCGGCGGCTTCTTCTTCGCCCGCGGTCTCGATGACCGGGCCTTCAGTGTCCCCGGCCTCCGGCGCGCAGGCGGAAAGCGCAACCAGGATGGCGGCGAGTGCGGATGTGGTCCAAAGCGTCTTCATGGAAAATACCTCCCGGATGTGATGACAGCCAGGCTGTGTTCTAACTCAATTCACCCGCGTGCGCCTATATTTTTCGAACGGTCCGGCTAGATCACACGCGGCTCAAGGCCCAGCGCGCCGGCCAGCTGATCAAAGCGCTGGCGGGCGCGCTCCACGACCAGCGCTTCACCGCCCGGATTGACCTTCAGCACCAGCTCGCTCTTGCTGCGCTCAAGCGCGAACGATTGCAGGACCCGCGCGCTCCGCCCCGAAATCGCAGCGCCGAGCCGCAAGGCGAGGCCCAGCTTGAGCGCGGCCGTCTCTTCGTCGTCATTGAGAAGACGGCGGGAGGGACAGCTCTCGTCGCGCTGCTTCTTGCCCGCATAGCGGTGATGAATGCTCAGCGCCAGGAACGCACGCTCGCGATGGGTGACGCCTCCAAACGGCGCATAAAGCGTCTGGGTCGCGCTCAAGTCCGCGCGATGGTCTGGATGCATGCGCGCGCCCATATCCGCCAGCCTCGCCGCGCTTTGGCGCAGGAGGGCGTCTCGGCCCGGGCCGAACCCGTCCGCCTCGCAGTCAAACACCGGCTCGATCCAGTCGCCCAGAACCCGGCCGAACGCCGGTTCGGGCGAGGCGTTGCGAGCCAGCGCTTCGGCGCCGGAGACCAGCGGGTCGCCATCGCTCACAAGACGCATGTCCTGAGCGCAGACCACGCCCTCGCGCAGGCCGTTGGCGGAAAACACCACCTCCTTGAAGTCGCCCCGGCGCACGATCCGCTTCAGCAGCAGCGCCGCATACCCCAGCATGCCGGCGCGCTTGGAGGAGACGCCGGGTATGCTGGCCAGCGACGTGTCGCTCTGGCTCACGGCGAAGTCGGCGGTCTTGGCGATCTGCGCGGCTGAAAGCGTATACTGATGGAGCAGACGCAGCGGATAATCGTTGAGCGCCATGGCCAGGCTCGCAAACGACCGCCAGGCGCCGCCGACCGCGTAAAAGGTCGGCCCGGAGCTCTCCAGCAGCGGCGCGGCGCGCTCCAGCGCCTCATCGACCACGGGGCGGAACGCCTTGAAGTCGCCTGCGTCGGAGAGCACAGCCAGCGGACCCAGCGGCAAGCTGATCGCTTCGCCGGCCTTGCGTCCGTCCAGGCGTGCGAACTCCAGGCTCGATCCACCCAGGTCTCCGGCGAGGCCGTCCGCCTGCCCGATCCCCGCCAGCACGCCGAGCGCGGACAGCCGGCCCTCCTCCTCGCCGGAGAGGACCTGGATCTCCAGCCCGGTCTCTTCACGCACCCGCGCGACGAAATCAGGGCCGTCTTCGCAATCGCGCACCGCCGCCGTCGCCACCGCCTGGCGCGACTCGACACCCTTGGCGTCAAGCAGCGCGGCAAAGCGCTTCAACGTGCGCAGCGCCGTCTCCACGCCATCGGGACTGAGCCGGCCGCTCTCTCGGGCGCCGCGTCCGAGCCCTGCCATGGTCTTCTCGTTGAAGACCGGCCACAGCGCCCGCCCCTCCACGCGAAACAGCACCAGGCGCACCGAATTTGAGCCGACATCGATGACCGCGGCGTCGCGGCGCTCTGCTTCGCTGCTGGCCGGGTTCACGCTCAATTGCGCTTTCCGACGAAGGGAAAGGCCGGCGGCTGGTCGTGCTTGAGGGCGTGACCGCGCCCGGAGAGGCTAGGATTGGTCATGAAATAGGCGTGGGCGGCGAAAGGATCAGCCACATCGGCCAGATCGACGCGCAAATAGCTTCCATCCGGATTCATGTACCAGCTCTGGGTTTCGTCATTGAGATTGGCCACCATGATCTGATCAAGCACCTGGCGGTGCACGGTCGGGTTTTCGATCGGGCACAACGTCTCGATCCGCCGATCCAGATTGCGCGGCATCCAGTCGGCGCTTGAGATATAGATCTCAGCCTGCGGGCTCGGCATCGGCGCGCCGTTGGCGAAGCAGGCGATGCGCGAATGCTCCAGGAACCGTCCGACGATGGATTTGACCCGGATATTCTCCGACAGGCCCGGTACGCCCGGCTTCAGACAGCAGATGCCGCGAATGATGAGCTCGCAGCGCACCCCCGCCTGGCTCGCCTCATAGAGCTTGTCGATCACCTTGGGATGGACCAGAGAATTCATCTTCGCCCACACCGCCGCCGGCTTTCCGGCCCGCGCATTCGCGATCTCGCGATCGATTTTCTCGCAAATGAATTCCAGCATTTTCAGGGGGCTGATCACCAGTTTTTCCAGCCCCTGGGGCTTGGCGTAGCCGGTGACGAAGTTGAAAATTCGCCCGGCGTCGCGCCCGAAGGCCGGTTCGGCGGTGAACAGCGAAAGGTCGGTATAGATCTTCGCCGTGATCGGATGGTAGTTGCCGGTGCCGAAATGGGCGTAGGTGCGCAGTTCGCTGCCTTCGCGCCGCACCGCCAGGGAGATCTTGGCGTGGGTCTTGTACTCGATGAAGCCATAGACGACCTGAACCCCGGCGCGCTCCAGATCGCGCGCCCATTTAAGGTTCGCCTCCTCGTCAAAGCGCGCTTTCAGCTCCACCAGAGCGGTGACGTTCTTGCCGTTCTCGGCCGCCTCGATCAACGCCGCGACGATGGGTGAATTCTTCGATGTGCGGTAAAGCGTCTGCTTGATGGCGATGACGTCCGGATCCACCGCGGCCTGGCGCAGGAACTCCACCACCACATCAAAGCTCTCATAAGGGTGGTGGACGATGAGGTCCTTGGCCCGGATCGCCGCGAACACGTCGCCGCCATGGTCCTTGATGCGCTCGGGAAAGCGCGGCTCGTAGGGCGTGAATTTCAGCTCCGGGCGCTCGTCCGGGATCAGCTGGGACAGCTGCGCCAGGCCCAGAAGCCCGTCCACAAGCTGAACGTCCTGCCGTTCGGCGTGAAGCTGCTGGATGATGAAGCGGCGCAGCTCTTCGGGCATGGAGGCTTCGATCTTCAGGCGCACCAGAACGCCGCGCCGGCGCTGCTTGAGCAGCGCCTCGAACTCGCGCACCAGATCTTCGGCCTCTTCCTCGATCTCGATATCGCTGTCTCGAATGATCCGGAACGCGCCCTTGCCCACCAGCTGATAGCCGGGAAACAGGGCGTCCACGAACAGGATGAGGATGGTCTCCAGCGCGATGAAGCGTTTCACCGGACGGCCCTGGCTGTCCAGATCGCTGGTGGGGATCTCCACAAATCGCTTCACCCCGGCCGGCAGGGGAAGCAGCGCGTTCATGATTCTTGAATCGCTCTCGCGCTTCAGTTTGAGAACCACCGCGAAGCCCAGATTGGGAATGAAGGGAAACGGGTGCGCCGGATCAACGGCCAAAGGCGTGATCACCGGCAAGGTGTGGGCCAGAAAATCATCGCGCAGCCAAGCGCGCTCCTGACGGGTGAGCTCGTCCGCGCCCACCAGTTCCACGCCCTGGGTCTTCAGGGCGTCGCGCACGTCGCGCCAGGCTGTTTGCTGGGCGCTCATCAGATCTGAGGCCGCGGCGTCGATTCGCGCCAATTGCTCGGACGGATTCAGGCCGTCCATGCCGGGCCGGTCGACGCCGTTGCGCAACTGCGCACGCAGGCCGGCCACACGCACCATGTAGAACTCGTCCAGATTGCTCGCCGAAATGGACAGAAACCGCAGCCGCTCCAGAACCGGATGGCCGGGGTTGGCCGCCTCTTCAAGGACACGCCAATTAAACTGCAGCCAGGACAGCTCCCGGTTCAGGAAACGGTCAGGCGACTGCATGAGCGCGGGCACGTCCACCTGCTCTGCTTTGACCGTCGACGGCGTGGCGTCGTTCATGGAGAGCCTCCTGGCGGGCGCGTGTGAGTGCCGCTTACCCGCCTGATAGAGCGGCGAGACCTTCTCGCGCAAGAGTGCGAGTGACCGGGCCTTTACGCGCCAGCGCCTCCCGATCAAGCCAGGCCGTCAGTGTACGGGCGAAATCCACAGACCGCTCGGTGCGAGTGAGGATGTAGTCCAGCACCCCCGGAGACAGCGGGGTCCGCCGGTCGCGGAACAGCTTTTCCATGACCTGGCGCAGCAAGGCGTCGTCTGGGCCGTGCAGCACCGCGCGCTCGGCCGCGGCCAGGCGCGAATTGAGATCGGCCAGCGCAAAGCCCCAGTCCTCAGGCGCGCCCGCCCCGGTGATCAGAACGCTCACCCCGGCGTCGCCGGCCGCGCGGTTGATCAGGTGAAACAGCCCGTCTTCATCAAGGCCCTGGTCGATATCCTCCACAAGCACGCTGGCGCCGCGCCCCACCAGGACCAGTTCGCGGCCAAGCTTTCTTGCGTGAAGCGCCATGGCGCCGGAGCGCGCGCGCCACATCTGCGCCAGATGGGTCTTGCCGCTTCCTGAAGGTCCAGTCAGCAGAAGATGGCCCTGCCGCCACCGCGGCCAGCGATTGACCATCGCCAGAGCGCCGGCGTTGGCTTCGCTGACGGCGAAACTCTCTGCGCGATAATCCGGGGCGAGCGCGAGGTCGAGCGCGAGCTGGGGTGCAGGCATCAGCGGGGGCGGACCGTCCAGCCAAGTTCAGAGTCTTCGGAGAACGCCGCCCCGCGCGCAGCGAGTTCGGAGCGAACCTGCTCGCGGGCGCCGCGATGGGTGATCGTCATGGCCGCCCCGGTGCGTGAGATGGCGTCCAGTCGGGCGTTTTCGATCAGCGAAGCGCCGGCCACGGCGCTTTGAAGCGCGCGCCATTCGCGCAACGAATTGAACAGCAGCGTGATCTCCAGCTGCGCCGACTCGCCGCCGCGCACCACCGCCTGACGCTTCCACGCCTCTTCGCGCTCGCGCACGATGGCGCGCGCGGCTTCACCGTAGCCGCTCACGATCTGGCTGGGGATTGATTCAATCTCGGGGCCGTCCTCGCCCCGGTTGAATCGCACAAGATCGCCCGCAGCACGCACGCCGCCCGAACTTGAGCGTACTTGAATCACGGCGACGCTGTTCACGCCATACGCCTCGGCCAGCTCGCGCAGCGCGCCTGTATCCAGCGACTGCGCCTGGCCGGCGGAGATGATCCCGCGGCCCACAGGTCCGCCGTCGAGACCCCGGCGCGAGCCGAGCGCGATCATCGGGGTAAGCGAATTGGCGTATCCGCCGTCAAGCCAGGCGTCATACCAGGGGCCGCTGAAGATCTGGGCGCCGCTTTGCCCGTCCATCACAGGAACCACCAGGACCGGCTCCGCCTGGCTTTCCACAAAGGGAAGCTGCCGCCCGGTGAGATAATTGCGCACCGCGCGCGGATCAAAATCCACCGTGATACGCGCCCGGTACCGGGTGGCGGAGCGCTGCTCGTCGGAAATCTGCAGGCCGGCGATGAGCTGCGCAGCCGTATCGGGATCGAGCGCCGGAAGCTGCGCCTCCATCCGGTCCTCGGCCAGGGTCAGCCGTTCGATGAGGGTGCGCGCGGCGCGGGTCTGGCCCTGCGTCAGCGCCGTGCGCTGAGCGTCAAAGGCTGTGCTGGCCTCGGCGTCGATCTCTATACCGGAGACGGTGTAGGGCGATGCGAAGGCCGGCGCGGCGAATGCGGCGATCAGCAACGTCAGGCCCAGGGCGGCGAGATGTCTGGCGGCTTTGAGCGTGCTCATGGCGGTCCCCTCAATTACAAGCGCGCGATTGCACGCGGCGACTATACGCGCGTCGGCGCTGCGGTGAAGCCCTTCAGGGCGCCGCAGGAGGCTCGCAAGCGTGGACAATCTTGGTTATGCAGCGACAATGATCTGAGCATAGCGGAGACGCTCCTTGTCCGACACGCCCAAAACACCCGGCCTCACCTACGCCCAGGCCGGCGTCGACATCGACGCCGGCGACGCGCTCGTGGACGCCATCAAGCCGCTCGCCCGCTCCACCGCGCGGCCGGGCGCGGACGTGGCGCTGGGCGGGTTCGGCGGCGCGTTCGATCTCAAGGCCGCCGGCTTTGCAGACCCTGTGCTGGTGTCCGGCACCGACGGGGTCGGCACCAAGCTGAAGCTCGCCATCGCCACCGGCAAGCTTGACACGGTGGGGATCGACCTTGTGGCCATGTGCGTCAACGATGTGCTGGCACAGGGTGCGGAGCCTTTATTTTTCCTGGACTATTTCGCCACCGGCAAGCTTGACCCGCAAAAGGGCCGCGCGATCGTCTCGGGCGTTGCGGACGGCTGCCGTCAGGCGGGCTGCGCGCTGATCGGCGGGGAAACCGCAGAAATGCCGGGGATGTATTCGGGCGAGGATTTCGATCTGGCGGGGTTCGTGGTGGGCGCGGCGGAGCGCGGCACATTGCTGCCCCGCCTTGAGGACATGAAGCCGGGCGATTTGTTGATAGGGCTGGCCAGTTCCGGTCCCCACTCCAACGGATACTCCCTGATACGGCGCGTCATCGACCATGCCGGTCTGTCGTTTGACTCCCCCGCCCCGTTTGCGCCGGGCTCCACACTGGGCGAAGCGCTTCTGGCGCCGACCCGCATCTATGTGAAGGCGCTGCTGCCCTTCATCCGCGAAGGCGTGATCAAGGGCCTGGCGCACATCACCGGCGGCGGGATCACCGAGAACACGCCGCGCATGCTGCCCGATCACCTGACCTTCGAGGTGGATTACGCGCGCTTTCCGCGCCCGGCGGTGTTCCAGTGGCTGCAGGAGGCCGGCGGCGTCGCGGAGGACGAGATGCGCCGCACGTTCAATTGCGGGATCGGCATGATTTGCGCAGTGGACGCCGACGCAGCGAAATCGCTCGTTACGCGTTTGAACGAGGCGGGCGAACCCGCCTTCATCATCGGCGAGCTGAAAGCGGTCTGACATGGCGAAGATGAAAGTCGCCGTGCTCATTTCAGGGCGCGGATCAAACCTGCAGGCTTTGCTGGATGCTTGCGCGGACGCTGATTTTCCAGCCGAAATCGTGATGGTGCTGTCCAACAAGGCCGGCGCTCTGGGCCTTGAGCGGGCGCGCAAGGCGGGGGTGGCCGCGACCTTCCTGGACCACACGCTCTATGGCGATGACCGGGAGGGGTTCGAGAAAGAGCTCGATGAAAAACTGCGCGCTGAGGGCGTTCAGCTGATCGCGCTCGCCGGTTTCATGCGGATCCTCACACCCTGGATAGTCGACAAGTGGAAGGACCGGATGGTCAATATCCATCCCTCGCTTCTGCCCGCGTTCAAGGGCGTCTCCACCCACGAGCGGGCGCTGGAACAAGGCGTGCGCATTCACGGCGCAACCGTCCATTATGTGCGCGCCGACATGGATGACGGTCCGATCATCGGCCAGGCCGCCGTGCCGGTTCTGCCCACCGATGACGCCGACAGCCTGGCCGCCCGCGTGCTGGAGGCCGAGCACAAGCTTTACCCGGCCTGCCTGAAGCTGGTGGCTGAGGGCAAAGCGCGCGTCACGGCTGAGCGGGTGAAGATCGACAAGTCCGCCGCCGCCAGCGAGCACGCCGTCCTCTATAATCCGGGCGGATGAGCGCGCCCGCCCAACGCCCCGACACACACGCCGACGCCGCCGCTGAGGCGGTGTATGACGCGCTCTATGGCGACGCCGAGGCGCGCGTCTGCAAGGACGTGCCGGAGAGCGCCTGCCGGCATCTGCCGCGTAACTGGACGCTGTCCACCTTCGCCCTGTCGCTCACCAAGACCGGCGACCGCATCGCCGATCCCAAGCTCACCCTCACCTGGCTGTTCTCGGCGCTGGGCGCGCCGGCCTTCCTGATCGGGCTGATCGCGCCGGTGCGCGAAGCCGGCGCGCTTCTGCCCCAGCTCTTCGTCTCCGCCGCGATCCGGCGGCGTGAGCGGCGCAAATTCGTCTGGGCGGCGGGCAGTTTCGGTCAGGCCGGCGCGCTGGCGCTCATGGCGGTGTGCGCGCTCACCCTTCAAGGCGCTCTCGCCGGCTGGCTGATCCTGGCTCTGCTGGCGGTGTTCGCAGTGTTTCGAAGCCTGTGTTCGGTCAGCCACAAGGACGTGCTTGGCAAGACCGTCTCCAAGACCAGGCGCGGCGCGGTGGGCGGCTACGCCAGCAGCGCGTCGGGGCTGGCGGCCCTGATATTCGGGGCGGCGCTGATCCTGGCGCCGGACGCCAACGCCACCGCGATCGCGGGGATGCTGGCCTTCGCCGCCGGGCTGTGGGTCATCGCGGCCTTCGCGTATCTGATGATCGTGGAGGAGAAAGGCGCAACCGAGGGCGGCGCGAACGGGTTTGCAGAAGCGATCAAGCAGCTCAGCCTTCTCAAGTCCGACCCGGCGTTTGCGCGCTTCGTCATCGCGCGCACGCTGATGATCGCGACCTCCATCTCTCCCCCTTTTCTGGTGGCCATCGCCCGTGGAGAAGCCGGCGCGGATCTCGCCGGACTTGGGGGATTTCTCATGGCCTCGGCGGCGGCGAGTTTCGGGGGCGGATGGGTGCTTGGGCGCCTCTCGGACCAGTCCAGCCGGTGGGTTCTGGCGGCCGGCGGGGCCACCGCCGCCGTCTCTCTCATCGGGGTGCTGATCGTCGTGGAAACCGGGCTTCCGGCCGCGAACGCGTTCATCTTCCACGCCGCCATGCTGTTCCTGCTCGCCTTCGGCCATCAGGGCGTCAGGCTCGGGCGCTCCACCTATCTTGTGGATCTTGGCGACGCGGAAACCCGCGCCGCCTACACGGCGGTGTCCAACACCGTCATCGGAATCCTGCTGCTTATCGTGGGAGCGATCGCCGGGGCGGGATTCCAGCTCTTCGGCGTCTGGGTCCTGGCCGGCCTCGCCGCCGGAGCGCTGGCCGGTGCGGCGCTGTCGATCAGCCTGAAGCCGGTGTCAGGCTGATGCGCGTCAACGATCAGATCACGATTGACGACGCCCTGATCGAGGAGCTGTTCACCCGCGCCTCCGGCCCCGGCGGCCAGCACGTGAACAAGACCGAATCCGCGGTGCAGCTGCGCTTCGACATGGCGGGCAGCGATCTCGCCCCCGCCGTCAAGACTCGCCTCGCCCGCCTCGCCGGTTCGCGCCTCACCAAGGACGGGGTGATCCTCATCACCGCCGAGAACGAGCGCTCGCGCGAACGCAACCGCACAGAGGCCCGCGACCGCCTCAAGGCCCTTATCGACAAGGCCAGCAAGGCCCCCAAGCCCCGCAAGAAATCGCGGCCGTCCCTCTCCTCGGTGAAACGCCAGAAGGAGAAGAAGGCGGTGAATTCCAAGCGCAAGGCGCTCAGGAAGAAGCCGGGGCTGGATTAGCGCCCGCCATGTGAGACGCAATTAGCGCGGCGCTGACAGAAAAACCCCGGCGCGAGCGTTCGCGCCGGGGCTTTTCGTTCAGCAATTAAACGCCGGATCTAGCCGACGATTTCGTCGTCGGTGAAGAAGAACTTGATTTCTTCGGCGGCGGTTTCCGGGGCGTCGGAGCCGTGCACGGAGTTGGCTTCGATGCTCTCGGCGAAGGTCTTGCGGATGGTGCCTTCCTCGGCGTTCTCCGGGTTGGTGGCGCCCATCACCTTGCGGTAGGTGGCGATGGCGTCTTCACCTTCCAGCGCCTGGACCACGACGGGTCCGGAAATCATGAAGGACACCAGGTCGTTGAAGAAGGGGCGCTCCTTGTGCACCGCGTAGAAGCCCTCGGCCTGGGCCTTGGACAGGTGAAGGCGCTTCTGGGCGATGATGCGCAGGCCGGCGTCTTCGATCATGGCGTTGATCTTGCCGGTGATGTTACGCGCGGTGGCGTCGGGCTTGATGATCGAGAAGGTGCGCTGGATAGCCATGGGTTCAGTCCTTTAAGCGGGAAGATGGGGAGGAGTGCGCGGCGGCTTATAACGACGCTTTGAGCCGGTGTGAAGCCGTGCTAGGCGCATCGCCATGCTGCATGTGAACGACCTCACCCACCGGATCGAAGGCCGGGTCCTCTTCGACGCGGCGACTCTGTACGTGCCCGCCAAGACACGGATCGGGCTGGTGGGCCGCAACGGCACCGGCAAATCCACCCTGTTCCGCCTGATCCTGGGCGACGCCAGCCCCGATGACGGCGAGGTTCGCGTGCAGGCCGGCGCGCGCGTGGGCACGATCGAGCAGGAGGCGCCGGCGGGCTCGACCCCGGTGATGGACTATGTGCTCGCCGCCGACAAGGAGCGCGCCGCGTTGCTGAGCGAGGCCGAGACCGCCGCCGAGCCCAACCGCATTGCCGAAATCCAGACGCGGCTCGCTGATATCGACGCCCATTCGGCCGAGGCGCGCGCCGGGACGATCCTGAACGGGCTGGGTTTTTCCAGCGTCGATCAGCAGCGCGCCTGCGCCGAGTTTTCCGGCGGCTGGCGCATGCGCGTGGCCATGGCCGCGACGCTGTTCGCCAATCCCGACCTGCTCTTGCTGGACGAGCCCACCAACTATCTTGATCTGGAGGGCGCGGTCTGGCTGGAAAACCATCTGGCGAAGTTTCCCGGCGCCGCGCTGATCATCTCCCACGACCGCGATTTGCTGAACGCCAGCGTTCACGCCATCGCCCACCTGAAAGATCGCAAGATCTCGGTATGGGAAGGCGGCTATGACCAGTTCCAGCGCCAGCTGTCGGAGCGCCAGCGCCTTCAGATGAAGATGATCGAGCGCCAGGAGGATGAGAAACGCCGCCTTCAGGCCTTCGTGGACCGGTTCAAGGCCAAGGCCAGCAAGGCCAAGCAGGCGCAAAGCCGGGTGAAGCGCCTGGAGAAGATGCAGCCCATCGCCACCGTTGTGGCCGATCCGGTGGCGCCGTTCGAGTTTCCCAACGCCGGACGCCGCATGGGTAACCCGCTGGTGCGCTTTGACGGGGCGGAGACCGGCTACAGCGACGGCAAGCCGATCTTGAAGGGCCTGAACCTCAACATCGACACCGACGACCGGATCGGGCTTCTGGGCCGAAACGGGGCGGGCAAGTCCACCTTCGCCAAGCTCTTGACCGGCGCGCTCTCGGTCACGGACGGGCGCATGGGGATGCACAAGAAGGCGGTCGTGGCCCATTTCGCCCAGCACCAGATCGACGCGCTGTCTCCCAAACATTCCGCCTACACCCATGTGGTGGAGCGCATGGACCATGCCACCGAGGCCGAACGCCGGGCGCGCCTGGCGCGCTTCGGCCTGCCCGCCGACCGCCAGGAGACCCCGGCCGAAAAGCTGTCCGGCGGCGAGAAGGCGCGCTTGTTGATGAACCTCATCACGTTTGATGGCGCGCACTTGCTGATCCTGGACGAGCCGACCAACCATCTGGACATGGACAGCCGCGAGGCCCTTATCAGCGCCATCAACGACTTCGCCGGCGCGGTGATCATCATCTCCCACGACCGCAATCTCATTGAATCCTGCGTCGATCGTCTGTGGATCGCCGAGGCCGGCACGGTGCGCGCCTATGAGGGCGACATGGACGATTACCGGCGCGAGCTTCTGCAGGGAGAAACCAAGCCGCGCGACAAATCAAAACCCACGGGCGGCCAGAAGACCGAAACCCGCCGCACCGCCGCCCAGGCCCGCGACAGGTTGAAGCCGCTGAAAGCCGAGGCCGCGAAGCAGGAGCGCGAGATCGAGCGGCTCAAGGGCGTGCTGGAGAAGATCGACGCCGGCCTCGCCGTGACCGGCCTGTGGGAGAAAGATCCCGCCATGGCCACCGACCTTACCAGAAAGCGTGCGCGCTGCGTTGAGATGATCGAAGCAGCCGAAAACGCGTGGCTGGAGGCGGAGGAGGCCTATGAAGCGGCGAAGGTTGAGGCGGGGGTTTAGGCTGCGGCTTAGGCTGGCGGTCTAGCCGAGGCCGACTTCAGTGAATTCCCGGACAAGCCCGATGGGCGCAGACCCGGGACCTGGTCCAGCGTAAGGCGCTATCCTGCCTGAGGTCCCGGCTCGGCGGGCTTCGCCCTTGGCCGGGAATTCATGGGAGGCCCGAAAATCCTGTGAGGTAGGACAAAGCCCCTACCCGCACTTCACCTCCACCACGCGCCCGTCATCACCTGTGACGATGTTCAGGCGGTCGGAGCGGTAGTCCATGGTGATCATGTCGCCGCGGCCATAGATGCGGCGCGGGCTGGGCAGGCTGTCTGTGTGGATCTCGCCGATGGGCTGGCCCACCAGCACCTGATAGGCGGCCGCCGGGCAGCTCGGCGAGCCGTCGCTTGCGTCCGGGCCGCCGGAGGGGCCGCTGTCCTCGCTGCTGTCCTCGCCGGTGTCCGGCCCGCGCTCGCCGCCAAAATTATAGCCCGGCGCGTCTTCGGGCGTTTCAGGTCGATTTTGTCCGGGCATGGTCTGGCATCCACTCAGCAAAGCAGCGCCCAGCACGAAAGCGGCGATGCGCATCATCCCTGTTTCTCCCAACGGCCCGCCTCGTTCTGGCGCCAATAGCTGATCACGGTATCGGTTTTCTTCTGCGCCGCCCAGAGGGCGCGGGCCTTGGCGATGGCGGTCTCGTCTGAGGCTTCAAACATCACCACCACCCGCTCCCAGGCGCTCACATCGCCCGGATCGCAGCCGTCCAGGCAGAACAGCATGGTCGCAGCGTTCGGGTTTACAGGCTCAGGCGAAAGAAGGACCGGCTGATCGCCGTCATGCTCGCCCCCGGCCAGGGCGTGAGGCAGGAAGCTGTCCTCACGAAAAGTCCATAAATGCTGATCGAGGCTGGTGAGGCGGCTCTCCTGGCCGCTGGTCACAACCGCCCGCCCGCCCCGCGCCAGAAGCTTGCCGAGAAGCTCGGGCAAGGCGTCCTCCACGCGGATGCGTTCAAGGTGGTAGAACCAAAGCTCGGCCATTCAGCCCTCCGCCCGCAAGAGCCGCCTCCCCCGCGAGCGGGGGAGGACATCCCTTGGGACCCTTACGCCTCGTAGAAATCGCGAACGAGGCGGTCCAGAAGGCGCACGCCGTAGCCGGTGCCGAAAGCCGGGTTGCGCGGATCCTTGGAGCTGGCGTTCATGCCCACGCCCGCGATGTCGATATGGCACCAGGGCTTGTCGTTGACGAAGCGCTGGAGGAACTGCGCCGCGGTGATGGAGCCGGCGTTGCGGCCCTCGCCGATATTCTTCATGTCGGCGACAGGGCTGTCGATCTGGCGGTCGTATTCGGGGCCCAGGGGCAGGCGCCAGACCGTCTCGTCGCTGGCCTTGCCGGCCTTGGAGAGGTTTTCAGCCAGCGTGTCGTCGTTGGAGAAGATGCCGGCGTGCTCCTGACCCAGCGCCACCAGGATCGCGCCGGTGAGCGTGGCCAGGTTGACGATGAATTTCGGGTTGAATTCCTGCTGCATGTACCAGAGGCAGTCGGCCAGCACGAGGCGGCCTTCAGCGTCGGTGTTCAGGATTTCAATGGTCTGGCCGGACATGGAGGTGACGATGTCGCCGGGGCGCTGCGCCGCGCCGTCGGGCATGTTCTCCACCAGGCCGATTATGCCGATCGCGTTGACCTTGGCCTTGCGCTGAGCCAGCGCCGCCATGGCGCCCACGACCGCGGCCGAGCCGCCCATATCGCCCTTCATCTCGTCCATGCCCTGGCCGGGTTTGAGCGAGATGCCGCCGGAATCAAACGTGACGCCCTTGCCCACGAAGCCGACCGGTTGCTCGCCTGCGGCGGCGCCCGTCCACTTCATGATGACCATCTGGGATTCCTGGACCGAGCCGTGGCCGACGCCCAGAAGCGCGCCCATGCCCAGCTTCTTCATCTCTTTTTCGCCAAGCACCTCGATCTCGAGGCCCAGCTTTTCCAGCTTCTTGCAGCGGCGGGCGTATTCTTCCGGGCCGAGCACGTTGGGCACTTCCATGACCAGGTCACGGGCGAGATGCACGCCGTCGGCGACGCCTTCCCAGTCCGCCCAGGCCTTCTTGGCGGCCTTGGCGTCCTCAACGACGATCTCGACGCTGGTCAGCGAGGGTTTCTTGTCTTCGGAAAGCTTGGTGCGGTATTTATCAAAACGGTAGGCGCCCAGCGTCGCGCCCAGGCCGGCCCGGCCCACGCCTTCCAGATCGGCCGCGACGTCCAGGCGAAGCGACAGGGTCTTGGCGCCGGAGGTGAGCAGGCCCTTCACCACGGTGGCGGCGGCCTTTTCAAGCGTGTTGCCGTCCACCGACTTCTTCTCGCCCAGGCCGAACAGAACGATCTTGGCCGTGCTCACGCCGGTGGGCGCAGCGATTTCCAGGGTCTGGCCCGCATCGCCCTTGAAGCGGGAGGCTTTCATGGCGCGCTCCAGCGCACCGCCGGCTTCGGCGTCCAGCGCCTTGGCGGCGTCGGACAGGGCGCAACCGGAATAAACCGGAGCTGCGACAACGTCACCGGAGGCGGAGTCAGCGAATTTGATCTTCATATCGGTCCTCTTGCGAATGCCGGCGCATGGCCTGCGGCCTGCGCCGTAAAAAAACGGTCTTCACAGGCAGTGGTATCCCATCAAAACCCGCGTTAGAAGTCGCAGCGTCATCATGTCCTTTTCCAGCCCCGGGATTCGCGCCGCTCCATGAATTTGTTTCAGCGCTATACGTTCGGCCAGGTTCGCGGGCCGTTTCTCGCCACCATGGGCGCTCTGACAGGGCTGGCGGTGCTGACTCAATCGCTGTCGAACATCGATCTGGTGGCTGAGGACGGCGGGACTGCGTTGGCCCTGTTCCAGATCACCTTGCTGGCGACGCCCCAGGTGATGGCGCTGCTGATGCCGATCGCAGTCTTCCTGGCCTGCGCCATTGCAATGAACCGCATGATCTCGGACTCAGAGCTGACCGTCGGCGCAGCGGCGGGTCTGAGCCGGCGAGAGCGGCTGTCGCCGTTTCTGCGCCTGGCCATCTATGCGGTGATCATCAATCTGGCGGTCAACCTGTTCGTTCAGCCCGCCAGCTTTCGGCAAATGCGCGAAGTGCTCTACGAGATCCGCACCGACGTGGTGGCGAATTTCATGCGCGAGGGCGAATTTGTCCGCCTCGGCGAGAACGTCACCTTCTACACCCGCGAGATCGGCGATAACGGCGTGATGTATGACGTCTTCATCGAAGACGGCAGCGAGGACCTCGCCGTCGCCTACTCGGCGCAGCGCGGCGTCGTCGTGCGCGCCGATTCCGGACCGGTCATGCTGCTGGAGAACGGCGTGCGCACCTGGCTCGACGAACAGGGGGCCCAGACCGCGGTCACATTTGATTCAACCGAGTTCGACCTCTCGGTCTTCATCGATTCTTCGGCGTCCTTCACGTTCAAGGAAAGCGACAAATACCTGCCCGAACTGCTCGATCCCAGCGCATCGGAGATCGCCCGGGCCAGGTCGCGCGAGGATCTCTACGCCGAAGGCCACTATCGATTGTCGGCGCCGCTGTACAATCTGGCCTTCGCCCTGCTCGCCATGGCGGCGTTCATGGCGGTGGAGCATCGGCGCACCGGCTATACCCGCTTCATCATCATGGCCGGCGCCGCGGCGCTGATCCTGCGCCTCGCCGGGTTCGCGCTCCAGGCCGCCGCCGCCTCCGACAGCGCTCTCAACCCGCTCCAGTACGGGCTGCCGATCGGCGGCTGCGTGGCGGCGCTGTACCTGATCGTGCGGCCCGGCCTGAAGCAGCGTGTGATCCGGCGATTCAGACCGCAGAGAGTTTCGCCATGATGTCGCGCCTGTCCCGCTACGTCTTCTGGCAAACCCTTATCGGAGTCGCCGGCGCAGCGGCGGTGATCCTGGCGGTGATCGTGCTGGTCGATTTCGTGGAGACCTCCCGCGACATTGCAACGCGCGCAGGAATTTCGGCGTTGCAGGTGCTGCAGCTGACTTTTTTGAAGGCGCCGCTTCTGGTTCAGGAGACGCTGCCCTTCATCGTCCTGTTCGGCGTCCTGTTCACCTTCTTCCGGCTGAGCCGGCGCAGCGAATTCATCGTCATGCGCGCCTCGGGCTATTCGGCGTGGGGCATCATGGCGCCGGCTGCGGCGCTGACGTTTGCACTGGGCGTGTTCAGCGCCGGCGTTCTGAACCCGGCGGGCGCGGCGGCGAACGCCCGCTTTGAAATCCTGCGCGACCAGCTGCTTGAAGGCCGCACCGGCGCCGGCGGCAGCCCGTCAACCGATGTCTGGCTGCGCGAGGCTGATGCGAACGGCTTCACCATCATCACCGCCGCCAGCATCGATCCCGAGAGCGCCGAGCTGATCAGCCCGCTGTTCCGCCGCTATTCACGCAGCGCAGGCGGCGCCCCGATGATTGATCGACGCATCACCGCAGACAGCGCCGCGCTGCTCGGCGGGTTCTGGACACTTACGAATGGGGTGGAAAGCCAGCCGGGCGAGGCGCCACGCGCCCTTGGCGACGTGGCCCTGCCCACCCAGACCGGGCGCCAGGCCTTGTTCGAACGGGTGCGCTCGCCCGGAGCGACATCTTTCTGGGCCCTGCCCGGCGTCATCGAGTCGGCGCGCGCCGCCGGGCTTTCAAGCCGCGCCTATGAGCTGCGCTGGCACGGCCTGCTGGCTCAGCCGCTCCTGTTGTTCGCCGCAGCCATGCTGGCGGGCGCGGCGACCTTCCGCCTGCACCGGCTGGGCGGCGCAACGGGATTCGCGGCGGCGGGCGCCGTGGCGGGCTTTCTGCTTTACTTCACTCAGGAATTGCTTCTTGGCTTGGGCGCGTCCGGCACGCTTGACCCCATGACAGCGGCCTGGACGGCGCCCGCCTTGTTCGCACTTGGCGGGGTTTTCTTCGTGGCGGCCACAGAAGACGGATGACCTGCGTCTGCGTCCGCGCGGCGCTCCATCGTTGCGTCGACGCGCTTGATGGGTATCTTTCGGCAAGCATCAGAGACATAAGAGTCCCCATGGCCCTTCGACACGCGCTGATCTTTCTGGCCGCGAGCATTTCGCTTCTCGTTGCGCCGGCCGCCCCGGCTCAGCAGGTCGAAGGCATCGCCGCCGTGGTCAATGACGAGCCCATCACCACGCTGGACGTGCGCAACCGCATGCGCCTGATCATTTCCTCCGCCGGGATACAGCCCGACGAGGAAACGCTCGGCCGGATCCAGGAGCAGGCCATTCGCGGCCTGGTCGAGGAAACCCTTCAGCTGCAGCAGGCCCGCGAGTTCGATCTCACGGTGGAGGAGTCCGAGGTCGACGAGGCCATAGCCGACCTGGCCGCGCGCAACGGAGCGACGGTGGAGGAAATCACCAGCGATCTCGCCGCCAGCGGAATATCCATCGAAACCCTACGCCATCAGATGCGCGCGGAAATCGCCTGGCAGATCCTGGTGTCCGGGCGCTATCGCTCGCGCATCCGCATTTCCGATACCCAGATCAACACCACCCTTCAGCGCGAAGCCGCCGCCGCGTCGCAGGAACAATACCGTCTGGCCGAGATTCTCGTGGAGATCCGCCCCAATGAAGGCGGTGAAGAGGCTGCGATCCAGCAGGTCCAGTCGCTCTACCAAATGATGGGAGAAGGCACGCCCTTCCCCAATATCGCCAGCCAGTTCTCTGATGCGCCCAGTGCGTCGAGCGGCGGCTTTCTGGGCTGGGTCCCGGCGTCGGCGCTCTCCGAGGACGTGCTCGGCATCGTACAGCAAGTGCCCCCCGGCTCCATCACCAACCCGATCCGCGTCCCCGGCGGCTTCCAGATCCTGGCGGTCGTGGAAAAGCGCGAAGGGCAGGCTGTCGAACAGCTGGGCCTGACCCAGATCACCATTCCCGGCTCGCGCGTCACCGAGCAGAACCGCGCCGCAATGCGCCGCGCAGCCGAGCGTGTATCCGGATGCGATAACGCCGAGGCGGCGTTCGGCGACATCGACGGCGCCATCGTCACGCCGCTGGGTACGCTGGGCGCCAACGCCCTGGTGCAGAACATCCGCGACGCGCTCTCACCGCTTGAGCCGGGCGAGGCCACCCCCGTGATCGACGGTCAGGTGGGTCTGCAGGTCTTCATCCTGTGTTCGCGCACGATCGGCGGGCCGGGCGTGCCCTCCGTCGACGAGATCGAGCAGCAGCTCATCGGTCAGCAGCTTTCGCTGCTGGCGCGGCGCTGGCTGCGGGATCTGCGCCGCGAAGCCACCATCGATATCCGGTGAGCCAAGCCAGGACCGCTCCCGCCCTCGCGCTGACGCTTGGCGATCCGGACGGGATAGGGCCGGAAATCGCCCTGAAGGCCTGGGCCGCACTTCGCGACGGCGATATCCGGTTTGCCATCACCGCCGACCCCGGCCGGCTTCAGGCCGCCGCAAACCTTCTTGATCTGCCGCGCCCGGAACCCGTCGCCGGTTTCTCTGAAGCTGCGCGCGTGTTTCAGGACGCCCTGCCGGTTATCGCCCTTGGGTCCAGCGTTACTGCGCCCGGCGCCGCCCTCGCCTCCATCGACATGGCTGTGGCGGCTGCGCTGTCGGGCGAGGCGGGCGGCGTGGTGACCTGTCCGATATCCAAATCGCGCCTCTATGACGAAGGCTTCGCATTTCCCGGCCACACTGAATATCTCGCCCATCTTACCGACAAAACCGCCATGGAGGGGGCGCGCGGCCCCGTCATGATGCTGGCCGGCGGCGGGCTTCGCACCGCGCTGGTGAGCATTCATATTGCGCTGAAATCCGCGATCGAAAATCTGAACGTCGAGGGAATCGTTCATACCGGACGGGTGACGGCCGAGGCGCTGCGGCGCGATTTCGGGATTTCTCACCCGCGCCTCGCCGTCGCCGGCCTGAACCCCCATGCGGGCGAGAACGGCGCGCTGGGCGGCGAGGAGATCCAGATCGTGGCGCCCGCCGTGGAGCGCCTGCGCCAGGCCGGGATCGACGTCACCGGCCCCCTGCCCCCCGACACGATGTTTCATGCCGAGGCGCGCGCAGGCTATGACGCGGCGATCTGCCTGTATCACGATCAGGGGCTGATCCCGGTGAAGACGCTGGATTTTCACGGCGGGGTGAATATTACGCTTGGCCTTCCCATTGTGCGCACCTCGCCCGATCACGGCACCGCCTTCGACATCGCCGGCAAGGGCGTGGCCCGCCCCGACAGCCTGATCGCGGCGCTGCGCCTGGCCGCCGATATGGCGAAGAACCGGGCGGCGACCACCGCTGGGGCCGCCGCATGAGCATCGATGCGCTGCCGCCTCTTCGAGACGTGATCGCCAGCCACGGTCTGGCGGCGGACAAGCGCTTCGGTCAGCATTACCTTCTGGATCTGAACGTCACCGCAAAGATTGCGCGGTTGTGCGGCGATTTGAGTGAGACGAGCGTCTTCGAGGTGGGACCCGGCCCCGGCGGCCTCACCCGCGCGCTGCTGGCGCAGGGCGCGGGCGAGGTGATCGCGATCGAGAAAGACGCCCGCTTCCTGCCCGCGCTGGAAGAGATCCGCGCAGCGTCGCAGGATCGCCTCTCCCTGGTCGAGGCCGATGCGCTGAAGGTCGACGAACGCAGCATCGAGACGCGCTTTAAAACCCGGATGCTCGCCTCCAACCTGCCCTATAATGTGGGCACCGCCCTCCTGATCAAATGGCTGGAGGCCAAGCCGGTCTGGTGGTCGCGCCTGGTGCTGATGTTCCAGAAGGAAGTGGCTGAGCGCGTCGTGGCGCGCGCCGGCGATGACGCCTATGGCCGCCTTGCAATTCTCACCGCCGCCGTTGCGTCGGCGCGCTATGCGTTCACGCTTCCTGCGCGCGCCTTCACGCCGCCGCCCAAGGTGGACAGCGCGGTGGTGGTGCTGGAACCCCTGCCCGAGGCCGAGAAATTCGCTGACCTCATCGCGCTTTCAGCGGTCACCGAGAGCGCGTTCGGCCAGCGCCGCAAGACCTTGCGCAAATCGCTGGGTGTGGCGGCCGGCAAGTGCGGGGTAAAATCCGAAGCCCTTCTGGACACCGCCGGCATTGATGGCGGCGCCCGTGCCGAAACCATCCCGCCGGAGGGCTTCTTCAGGCTGGCGACGGCCTGGCGCGCAGCCAGGGGTCCGGGCTGAGGACTAGAGCGATATTGGTCGATTCTGATCGACCAATATCGCTCTAGGTCTTTGATTTAACGCCTTTTCGAACCGCGAAACCGGTGCCCACTTTCGCTGAAAAGGCTCTAGGTCTCGCGAATCGCCGGCGTGAAATTCAGCCGCCGCGCCTTGGCGCGGAAATGCTCGATATCGACCTTGTGAGACAACGCCGTTTCGGCGCGCGCCGCCAGGTCGGCCGCCATGTCGTGCGCCGGCCCGGCGAACACGCTTGGGCGCGCATCGCGTAATCCGGCGTAAATGCTCAGCAGCGTCGACGCGATCTCCGGGCGATTGGCGCCGTCAAAGGCGACGGCGGCGAACGCGCACGAGAGCGCCTCCTGCGGGCTCAAGGGCGGTTGGATGACGCGAGACTCTCTGTCCTCATCTGCCCCCTCCCTGCGCCCCCAGCGGTCCAGAACGCGCTGCGCCGCCCGCGCGGCGCCGATCGCGGTGCCCGGGTCGTTGACGCCGGGCGAAAGCGCTTTTGACGCGATCTCCGACAGGACAATCAAGCCAAGCCGCGCATCGCCGTCGAACAGGCGCTGGTCGCCCAGCGTGAACGCCGCGCGGATCTCTGCAGCCGCATCCTCGTCCACCACGGTGTCGAGCCGGACCAGCGGGGCGTGAGCGTCGGCGAAATCACCGTTGGGCGCAGAGATGCGGAGGCGAAGGCCCCTGCGCTCGCAAATCTCGTTCATCGCCTCCACGTCGATCGCCTGGACATAGCCGGGCTGTTCGGCGAACACCGCCGCGCCGCTTTCAAACTCCGGTGCATCCGGCGATGACGCGGCCCGCGGCGGAGCAATGCAGGCCAGCGCCTTGGCGGTCTCCACCTCCACCCTGCGGATCGCCTCCATGACATCGCCCAGATTGGACAGACGCTGCAGCCAGCGGATGAGCGTCGCCACGACGATGAAGACAAGCACCAGCGTCACCACGAACAAAAGAACGCGGCCGGTGGGGCTGAACACGTCCAGAAGCGTTCCGACCACGCCCAGAAGGCTGAACAGAAACGCACCGATGAAAGTGGAGATCGCATTCTGCGCCGCGGCGTCTCCCACCAGGAGCGGGCGGGCGCGGGGCGTGGCGGCGTCCGATGCCGCGCGCAGGGCCGAGACCATGGCCGACAGGGAGAAGATCGCCACGGCAAGCAGGCTCGACGCCAGGATGCTGAGCACCGTCTCGTTTGTCTTCGCCGAGATGAAGTCGGCCCACTCCCACGGAACGAGCGGCTGGATCAGGGGCGGCGCGCCCAGCACCAGCAGCGCCAGGCACGCATAGGCCGCCGGGCGGAACCAGAGCGAGCTTATGGTCTTCTTGATGTAAAATTTCAGCCGGAACAGCATCAGGGTCGCCCAGTCGCGAGGCGCGGTGCAGCCCCGCGATCCTGACGCGCCTGCGCCGGTTTCGTTCCGCTTGGCGATGCGCTGCGCATGGAAGACGCCGGAGCGATCCGGGCGGCGAAGCGGAACGCTTTGCCGCCCGATCTCACCGCCTAGCCCCGGTCGCCCATATGGGTCTCGAGGAAGTCCAGATAGGCGTTCGACGCCGTGATCCGGTTCTCCCGCCGGCGGAAGCCGTGACCTTCATCGGGGAAAAGCACGTACTCCACCGTCGCGCCGTTCTCGCGGGCCGCGGCGACGAGCTCGTCGCTCTCCACCTGCAGCACGCGCGGATCATTGGCGCCCTGCACCACCAGCATGGGCCGCACGATTCTGTCGGCGTGGAAGAGCGGCGAAATGGCCCGGTGACGCTCCGCGTCCGTGGCCGGATCGCCCATCTCGTCATAAAGCGCTTCGCGGAAAGATTCCCACCAGGGCGGGATCGATTCCAGCGTGCGCACCCAGTTGGTCACGCCGAAGATATTGATTCCAAGATCAAAGGCCTCCGGGTGGAAGGTGAGCGCGGCGGCGGTGATATAACCGCCATAAGAGCCGCCGATGACGCCCACGGCGTCGTCCTTCACCCAGTCCAGCTCGCGCAGATAGTCGCCGGCGGCCACGACGTCGCGCAGATCCTCCTCGCCATGGCGACGATCATCCAGATGGAAGAAGGTCTTGCCGTAGCCCGACGAGCCCCGGTTATTGGCCGCGTAGACGGCGTAGCCGTTATTCACCAGATGCTGGATCGCGGCCGAATAGCCGGCCCGGCTCTGGCCCCCCGGCCCGCCATGGACCCAGACAAGCGCCGGGACCGGGGTGTCCGCGCTGGCGTTATGGGGCCGGTACAGGATGCCCGGCACAGTGAGGCCGTCAAAGCTTTCAAAGCGCACGATCTCGGCTTCGACCAGATCGCGCGGATCAAGCTCCGGGTTCAGCGCTTCCGTAAGCTGGCGGTGCTCGCCGGACGCGATGTCCACCCAATGCACGTTCGCCGGCGCAGTGGAGGATGTTACGAGGAACGCTATCTCGCTCTCATCCGCGTTGAACTGCACCGAGGCGAGATCACCGGCGGGAACGCTGCCCGGAAGTTCGATCTCGCGCCCCTCTCGGGTGTCGAGGACCGTCACGTCGGTGAAGCCGTCGGCGTTGATCGCGCTCACCTGATAGCGCCCGGACGGCGAGTAGGACACGTAGGAGACGTCCCAGTCCGCTTCGATCAGCGCCGCTTCAGCGCCGGTCTCCAGCTCGTAGGTCCAGGCCTGATTCCATTCACCAAATTCGTTGGTGGCGTAGACCAGAGTCTCGCTGTCGGCGGTGAAACCATAGACGCCGTAAGCGATATTGCCCTCATGCTCGGAGATCAGCATAGGCTCGGCGCCGGGGACTGTGAGGTCGGCCAGCAGGATGTCGCTGTCGGCCGACGTGCGCGGGCGCACCAGCGCGGCCCAGCGCCCGTCCGGGCTGATCGCGGCGAGTTCCAGCGCGTTGGTGTTTTCAAACACCATGCG
Organism: Apolloniradiicaulis salifontis; assembly: GCF_053756655.1. Taxonomy (NCBI): domain Bacteria; kingdom Pseudomonadati; phylum Pseudomonadota; class Alphaproteobacteria; order Maricaulales; family Maricaulaceae; genus Apolloniradiicaulis; species Apolloniradiicaulis salifontis. The sequence goes on along the minus strand of NZ_CM132387.1, from coordinate 1,359,786 downwards.
CCGCTCATAGCTCACCGGGTCGTAGGCGTAGACGTCGAAAGCCCCGCCATCGCGCTCATTGGTGGCGATCCAGATTTCCGACCCGTCCGCCGGCCAGCCGAGAAAGCTCGCCTTGACCGCGTCGCCGGGCGTCAGATCGGTGAGCGTCCCGTCCGCTTCGCGCACATAGACGTGGTTGAGCTCATCGCCGCCCGCGTCGGCGGTGACCAGGATGCGCTCCCCGTCGGGAAACCAGCTCAGCGCAAACGTGGCGTCAGCGCTTGATGTGGTGAGCGCCTCACGCGCGCCGGTCTCGGGATCCAGCGCATAGGCGTTGAACACCCCGGTTTCATCCGACGAAATCAGAAGATCGCCGTCCGCGCTGGAGAACGCATAACCGGCGCCGCCGGCGAGGCTGAACGAGGTGGTGTTGAAAAACACCTCCGCTGAATGGCCGAGTTCGGGGGTGTAGACGGCCGCCTCAGCCAGAGCCGCTTGAGCCGCCGCTTCAGACGACGCGGCCGGCGCCGCCGCCGACGGCGCTTCAGACATGGCTTCCGGCTGCGCTTCGCAGCCGGCGAGCAGAATCGCGCCCAGTGCGGCCCAAATTAGATAATGGTTCACGGCGGCGTCTCCCAGAACTCCCGCTTTTTTTCCAGCGTAGCACTGGGGAGCGCGGTGTCGAGCCGGCAAAAACCAGCCGCGTCCTATTCCTCCATCAGGGCTTCCACGAAGCCCTCAATCCAGGGATGGCGGGAGCGTTTGAGGCGTTCGGCGTGGAGGATTTCGGTGAGCTTTTCCAGCGCGCGCGAAAAATCATCGTTGATCACCACATAATCGTACTCGGCCCAGTGCGCGATCTCGGATTTTGCCCGCTTCATGCGCCCGTCGATGATCTCGTCGGTGTCCTGGGCGCGCTTTTTGAGGCGCTCGCGCAGGAGCTTCACCGAGGGCGGCAGGATGAACACGCGCACCACGTCTTCCGGCGCGCTGTTCGCCAGGGCGCGCGCGCCCTGCCAGTCAATGTCGAACACCACGTCGCGCCCCTCGTCGAGGGCTTCCTCCACCGGGGCTTTCGGGGTGCCGTAATGGTGGTCGAACACCTTCGCCCACTCGTAGAATTCGTCTTTCCCGGCCTTCGCCAGGAAATCGTCCTCATTGAGGAAGAAATAGTCCTCGCCGTCCGTCTCGCCGGGCCGGGGCTTTCGCGTGGTGGCCGAAACCGAAAGCACGAGGTCGGGATTCTGCGCGATCAGGCGCTTAGACAGCGTGGTCTTGCCGGCGCCGGACGGGCTGGAGAGCACCAGCATGAGCCCGCGGCGCTGACCGCGAAAGACAGGACCGGAGAGGTGTTCGCTCATGACTATTCCACGTTCTGGACCTGCTCTCGCAGCCGGTCGACGGCCGCTTTCATGGCGAGACCGGCGCGCGTGAGCGCAGGGTCGGCCGCCTTGGAGCAGAGCGTGTTGGCCTCCCGGTTGAATTCCTGGGAGAGAAAGTCGAGCTTGCGCCCGCACGGGGATCCGCCGGCCAGAAGGCCGCGGGCGGTGTCGATATGGGCTTTAAGCCGGTCGAGCTCCTCGCGGACATCGGCCTTCAGCGCGATGGCCGCGGCTTCCTGGGCGAGGCGGTCAGGATCAAGACCGCCGGGCAGAAGCTCGTCAAACTTCGCCTTCACCCGGTCGCGGATCGCTTGCGGCAGCGCGGCGGCGCTGGCGGCGGCCTCCTCGCGCAGGGATTCAATCTCCGCGACATGCTCTTCCAGCACTTCTGCAAGCGCGGCGCCTTCGGCCTCGCGCGCGTTTTGCAGCCCGCCCAACGCCTCACCCGCGGCCTCAAGGGCGGCGCCGGCGAGGACTTCCGGCTCCACCAGGGCTTCGGCGTCTTCGGACGCGATCACGCCCTTCAGCAACAAGAGCTCGCCGGCGCTCGCCGGAGCCGCCAGCCCGGCCTCGGACAGGCGCTTGGCCGCCTCGGCGTAGGCTTTCAGCCTGTCATGGTCGATGACGACGCCCGCCGCGCCGTCGGGCGCCGCATAGCTGACGCTGACATTCACAGAGCCGCGCGAAAAACGCGCCTTGATCATGTCGCGCAAGGCCGGCTCGATGGCTTCAAGCCCGGGGCCCAGGCGCAGGCGGACATCCAGCCCCTTGCCGTTAACGCTGCGCGCCTCGACCTCGATGCGGCCGAAACCACCTGACCGGTCGGCGCGGCCGAACCCGGTCATCCCCGACAGCGGCGCGGCCATCAATTGCCCGCCCGGCGTTGACGCTCGATCCGGCGCCAGTCAGCGACATTGCGATTATGCTCGGCATAGGTCTCGGAAAAGGCGTGCCCGCCCGTGCCGTCGGCCACGAAGAACAGATAGTCGCTATCGGGTGGATTGAGCACGGCGCGAATCGACGCCGCGCCCGGATTGGCGATGGGCGTCGGGGTCAGGCCTGTGAAATGGTATGTGTTGTAGGGGTTTGAGGCGTTATCCAGCTCGGAGCGGAAAATCCCGCGGCCCAGCGGCTCGCCCTGGCTGATCCCGTAGATGATGGTGGGATCAGATTGCAGCATCATGCCCCGGCGCAGGCGGTTTACAAACACGGCGGCCACCAGCGGGCGCTCGGCGGCCACGCCGGTCTCCTTTTCCACGATGGACGCGATCGTTATCGCCTCCTGCGGCGTCTCGAAAGGCAGGTCGTCGGCGCGCTGGGGCCAGAGCGCCTCCAGCAGAGCGGCCTGAGCAGCCGCCATGCGGTCCAGCACGGCCTGGCGGCTCGTTCCGCGATCCACCATATAGGTCTCCGGTAACAGCGATCCTTCGGCCGGAACCGCGTCGATCTCTCCGATGAGCACCGGCGAGGCTTCAAGAATGCGCACGATCATGGCGCTGGTGAGCCCTTCGGCGACCGTCACCGGATACTGGATCGTGTCGCCGTCACGCAGGATCTCATAGATCTGCGCCATTGAGGCGCCTTCGGGAATGGCGAATTCTCCGGCCTTGAGATCGCGGTCGCCGCCGTCGATCGTCACCATCAGGCGGAAGATGCGCGCATCGGAGATCAGACCCTCGCGCTCCAGCTGATTTGCGATGGCGATGAGGCCGGAGCCGCGCGGCAGCTGCACCGTTTCTTCCGCACCCACGGGGCCGGAGGCGTCAAACTGCGCGTTCAGCCAGGTCCAGCCGCCCCACGCCATCAGGCCGGCGATGAGCGCCAGCGCGATCAGCGTTCCGGCGAGCCAGACGAAAATACGGCCCAGCACGCCGGATTTCTTCTGTTTGGAAGGTTTGGAGTCGCCGTCCATCGCGGAGGCTCCCTGGCGCTAGTCGACGCGCTTGAAGACGACCGAGGCGTTGGTGCCGCCAAAGCCGAACGAGTTGGACAGCGCAGCGTCGACTCGTTTCTCCACCGCCTTGTGCGGGGCGAGATTGATTTTCGTCTCCACGGACGGGTTGTCCAGATTCAGCGTCGGCGGGCAAATCCCGTCGCGCATGGCCAGGATGGAGAAGATCGCCTCCACCGCGCCGGCCGCGCCCAGAAGATGGCCCACTGCGCTCTTGGTGGAACTCATCACCAGGCCGTCCGCGGCATCGCCGAACAGGCGCTCCACCGCGCGCAGCTCAATCTCGTCGCCCTTGGGCGTGGAGGTGCCGTGGGCGTTCACATAATCAATGTCGGCCGGGGTGAGCCCAGCGCTTTTCAGCGCGGCGGTCATGGCGCGAAAACCGCCGTCGCCGTCATCGGCCGGGGCGGTGATGTGATAGGCGTCGCCGGACATGCCGTAGCCTGCGACTTCGGCGTAGATCGTCGCGCCGCGCGCCTTGGCGGCCTCGTATTCTTCCAGGACGACGACGCCGGCGCCCTCGCCCATGACGAAGCCGTCGCGGTCCTTGTCCCAGGGCCGCGATGCGGCTTTGGGATTGTCATTAAAGTCGGTGGACAGGGCGCGCGCCGCGCCGAATCCGCCATAACCCAGCCGGGTGACCGCAGCTTCGGCGCCGCCGGCCACCATCATGTCCGCATCGCCATAGGCGATCAGCCGGGCCGCATCGCCGATGGCGTGGGCGCCGGTGGAGCAGGCGGTGACGACCGAATGGTTGGGCCCTTTAAGGCCATGGCGGATCGAGATCTGGCCGGAAGCCAGATTGATCAGCATGGCCGGGATCACGAAGGGAGACAGCTTGCGCGGCCCCCGCTCGTGCAGGGTCACCGACGCATCGTAGATGGTCTGCAGTCCGCCAATGCCGGAGCCCACAAGAACGCCGGCGCGCTCCAGCGCGTCCTCGTCCTTGGCCGCCCAGCCGGAAGATTTCAGCGCCTCGTCGGCGGCCGCGATCGCGTAGAGGATGAACTCGTCGATCCGCTTGCGGTCGCGCGCCGGCATGACCGCTTCGGGATCAAAGGATCCCTCCACGCCTTCGCCGCCGCCATTGCGGCCGTCCACGCGCGGAATGATGCCCGCGACATGGCTCGCCAGATCGCTCACATCAAAATGCTCGATCCGGGCGAGACCCGACTGGCCAGCCAGAAGCCGGCGCCAGACAAGTTCGGTTCCGCAACCGAGCGGGGACACAAGCCCCAGCCCGGTGACGACGACGCGGCGCTTGGTCATGCGTGCCGAGCCTTAGGCTTGCTTCTCGGAGATGAATTTCACCGCGTCGCCGACCGTCTGGATGTGCTCGGCGGCGTCGTCGGGAATTTCGATGTCGAACTCTTCTTCAAACGCCATCACAAGCTCGACATTGTCGAGGGAGTCGGCGCCGAGATCGTCGATGAACGAGGCCTTCTCGATGACCTTGTCTTCTTCAACGTCGAGGTGCTCGACAACGATCTTCTTAACGCGATCAAAAACGTCGGACATGTCGGACCCTTTTTCCAATGTCTCGGCGGTCGGCTCTTTTCGGCTTTCCGCATCTTTCTTATGCAATAACAGGCAGCAAGGCTCCCTGCCGGATCGTGCGGGCTGATAACACGCCCATCTCACCTACGCCAGCAGGTAGAGGTCTGGCAAGACGGCGCGTTCATCACGCCGCGCTCGTCTAGATCATCGCCATCCCGCCATTGACGTGCAAGGTCTGGCCGGTGACGTACCCCGCCTCCTCGCTGGCGAGATACAGGCAGGCGTTGGCGATGTCTGCGCCCGTCCCCAGCTTGCCGGCCGGAATCGTACCGAGAATCAGCTTTTTCTGGTCCTCGGTGAGCGCATCGGTCATGGGCGATTCGATGAAGCCCGGCGCCACGCAATTGGCCGTCACGCCGCGCGACGCGACTTCCTGGGCCAGCGCCTTGGTGAAGCCGATCATGCCGGCCTTGGAGGCGGCGTAATTGGTCTGGCCGGCGTTGCCGGTCACGCCCACCACCGAGGTGATGCCGATGATGCGCCCGAAGCGCGCTTTCATCATGGGACGCAGGCACGCCTTTGACAGCCGGTAATGGGCCTCAAGATTGACCTTGATGACCAAATCCCAGTCCTCATCCTTCATGCGCATGAGGAGCTGATCGCGAGTCACGCCGGCGTTGGAGATCAGGATGTCCAGCCCGCCCAGCGCTTCGCTGGCCTGTTTTGGCAGGGCGTCCACCGAATCGGAGTCAGCCAGGTTCGCCGGGCAGATCTCCACCCGCTCGCCCAGCTCATCGGCGAGGGCCTTCAGCTTCTCTTCGCGCGTGCCCGACAGGGCGACGCTGGCGCCCGCCGCATGGAGCTTGCGGGCGATTTCGGAGCCCAGCCCGCCGGTGGCGCCGGTGACGAGGGCTTTCTTGCCGGTCAGGTCGAACATGTGGATTTATCCCTTCAACGAATTCGCGAAGCTTTCGAGATCGTCCGCAGTCACCAGCGCGATCCCCTCCGCCTCCTTGATATGACGCTTGATCATGGGTGTCAGCACTTTCGCTCCCGCCTCGGCGAACCGGTCGACCCCTTGGGCGTGCATATAGTCGACGCTCTCGCGCCAGCGCACCTTGCCGGTGACCTGCTCCACCAGTTGATCGCGGATGGTCGCCGCGTCGGACACGGCAGCCGCTGAGACATTGGTGACCACCGGCACGAGGGGATCCGTTATGTCGGCCTCGCCCAGCGCTTCTTTCATGACATCGGCGGCCGGCAGCATCAGCGGGCAGTGGAAGGGCGCGGAGACCGACAGCATGATCGCCTTCTTCACGCCGCCGGCCTTGGCCGCCTCCAGCGTCGCTTCAACGGCGGACTTGGCGCCGGAGATGACGATCTGGCCCGGCGCATTATCGTTGGCGATGGTCACGACGCCATGGGCCGACCCGGCGTCCACCGCCTTGGCGGCGGTCTCCATGTCCGCACCCAGCAATGCAGCCATGGCGCCCTGCCCGGACGGCACGGCGGCCTGCATGGACCGGCCGCGCAGCTTCAACAGCTGCGCCGCCTCGGTGAGCGACAGCGCGCCAGCCGCGCACAGGGCCGAGTATTCGCCCAGGCTATGACCGGCCACGAATTTCGCCGCCGTCACGTCCACACCGAACTCTTGCTTCAGCACCCGCATGGCGGCCACCGACACCGCCATGATCGCCGGCTGGGCGTTCTCGGTGAGCGTCAGCTCCTCGATGGGGCCATCCTGCATCAGCTTGAAGAGCTTCTGATCGAGCGCGGCGTCGACCTCGTCGAACACGTCGCGCGCCACCGAGAATTGCTGGCTCAGCGGACCGCCCATGCCCACGGACTGACTGCCCTGGCCGGGAAAGGTGAATGCAAGCGCCATTAACGCGCCTCCCTGAAAATTTCTGTGTGGTCTTTGAAGGCGGGATAAACCGCGCGGGGGCGCGCTGGCAAGGCGGGGCTCGCATCCATTGGATCAGGCGTGCTAAACGTCAGTCTATGAACCTTGAGCAAGTCATCGCCGTGTTAAGGTCGGCTCAGCCCGAGCTAAGCGAACGCTATGGCGTGTCGGGGATCCGCGTGTTCGGCTCGGTGGCCCGCGGCGAGGCGAAAGCGGCCTCCGACATTGATGTCGCTGTCGAGTTCTCAACCGGCCAGGATCCGCTTGCAATCCTCGGGGCTGCGGGCCTTATCGGCGATCAGTTCGACGTGCAGGTGGACGTGGTGAAATACCCGGTCCGCAACGCCGAGCTGGCCCATGCGATCGAAACGGATGGCGTGCGTGCCTTCTAGACAGCCCGAAAGCCGGTTGCGCGATATCGTCTTCTCGGTCGAACGGATCGACACAATCATCAGTGCTGCAGGCGGGCTGGAAGAGGCGTTGGCGCCGGGCTCGATATTTCGCGACGCGCTCGAACGTCGCTTGCTCATCATTTCCGAGGCGGCGGTGAAGCTTGGCGCCGGCGCCGAAAGCCAGGCGCCCGAGATCGACTGGCGCGGCGTGAGAGGAATCGGAAACGTGCTTCGGCATGGATATGATCAAATCGATATCGAGACCCTGTCGCTGGTCGTGACGCGCGAATTGCCCGCACTGAAGGCGGCGTGTATCCGCCTCCTCTCAGACAACCCCTGACACACCCGGCCCGCTTGCCCGGCGCGCCGTTGGCGTGCCTCACGTCGGCCTTCTCGGAGACCTCACGAGCAGCGTTGAAACGATGACGGAGCGCGCCGCCCCTGCCCACGGCCTGGCCGCCTGATCGGGCAAGGCGGACGCAAGCGCCATGGAACGCGCCTCCCTTGGAACTTATTTGTTGAGCGCGGGGATAGACCGGGCGGGTGGCGCAGTGGCAAGCTTCCCGTATGCCTGAAGAACTTGCGCGAGATTTAGCTTTAATCGTCACGGGTGCGGCGCTCACGCTAATCGCCTCAGTGTGTGTGAAACTCATTGAGAGAGCATTTGAGCGGCGGGATCACGACGCTCAGCGCGAACGCCTTCGAGTGATGTTATCAGAAGAGGTCGAGCAAATTGCTGAAATGCTGGACGTCGATTTGCGCCCGCGTCAGCAGCGCCTAGGAAGCGGGTTTTTAGAAGGTGCGCTCCTTACGGACTTCGAAGCGCCTCTGAAGCGGTTGGGCGACGTTGCCCGTAACAAAATACTATTTGAATCGTACTCAAGCCAGCTCATATGGTTTGAGGGTTATCTGCCTAATTCTCTTGTAAAATTCTACTCTAGGCTTCCTGGATACGTAGACCGGCTTGAACATGCCGCAAAAACTCAAGACGAGAATGAATGGGAAGCGGAAAGGATCAAAGCTTACAGGCATGCCGACGCTTTGAAATACGATCTTTCGCAGGCGAAGAAGAATTAATTACGGTCGCGCCCTTGGTCTTGGTCTGAATTACGGTCGCGCCCTTGATCTTGGTTTGAAATGCGGGACCAACGATGACCCGCTTGCCCCCTCACCCTGTTTCGCGTATGACCCGCCGCTCACCGGCTGCGGTCCCCTGACCGTCATGCATCCCTCAATGACGAAGGGTGCAGGTTCAGGGGAACCGACGCGGATGGTCCGGCCCTTCGGCCCTCCCGCGCCGCAGCCCAGAAGAAGGGACGAAAGTCTATGAACAAGTACGAACACGTGTTCATCTCGCGGCCGGACGCATCGCCGGCGCAGGTGGAGACCACGCTCGAGGAGCTCAAAGCCCTCGTCGAGGAAAAAGGCGGCAAGGTCAACAAGACCGAATACTGGGGTCTTCGCACCCTGGCCTACCGCATGAACAAGAACCGCAAGGGTCATTACGGCTATCTCGACATGGAAGCCGGCAACGACGTCCTTGACGCGCTCGACTACAAGCAGAAATACGCCGACGACGTCATGCGTTACATGACCGTCAAGGTCGACGAGCTCACCGAAGAGCCCAGCGCCGTGCTGCGCAAGGGCGACGACCGCAAGCGCCGCGACCGTGACGGGCGCCCCGAGCGTGGCGATCGTCCCGACCGCGGCGACCGTGACCGCGGCGATCGTGGTGATCGCGGCGACCGCGGCGACCGGCGCTAGGAGGCGTTCATCATGGCTGATCAGATTTCCAACATCCCCGCCCGCCGCGCGTTCCAGCGCCGCCGCAAGGTGTGCCCGTTCTCAGGCGAAAACGCGCCGAAGATCGATTACAAGGACGTGAAGCTTCTTCAGCGCTACATGTCCGAGCGCGGCAAGATCGTGCCCTCGCGCATCACCGCCGTTTCGGCCAAGAAGCAGCGTGAGCTGGCCCGCGCCATCAAGCGTGCGCGCGTTCTTGCTTTGCTGCCCTATTCGGTCGATTAAGGAGGAAGTCCAATGCAAGTCGTTCTCATCGAACGCGTCGACAAGCTCGGCGCCATCGGCGACGTGGTGGACGTGAAGCCGGGCTTCGCCCGCAACTTCCTCCTGCCGCAAAACAAGGCCCTTCGGGCGACCGAGGCCAATATGGCCCGGTTCGAGCGCGAGCGCGAAGCGCTTGAAAAGCTCAACGCCGAGCGCGCCGAAAAGGCCCGCGAAGAAGGCTCTCACCTGGACGGCGCGAAATTCGTGCTGATCCGTCAGGCCTCCGAGAGCGGTCAGCTCTACGGCTCGGTGTCCACGCGCGACATCGCGGACGTGACCACCACCGAGGCGCTGACCATCACCCGCGGCATGGTGGACCTGAATACGGCCATCAAGACGCTGGGCCTGCACGAGGTTCGCCTTGTCCTGCACCCGGACGTGGACGTGATCGTCACCATCAATGTGGCGCGCACTGAAGAGGAAGCCGAGCGTCAGGCCAAGGGCGAGGACGTGATCCGTTCCGCCGCCGACGAAGACCGCGCTCTGGCCGAAGCCCAGGCCGCGGCCCTCTTTGAAGACGGCGCCGAGCCGGACGAACTCGCCAACGGCGAGTACGAAGGCGAAGCCGCCGAGGATGAGGAAAACGCGTAGGCGTCTCCTTGTCATCGCGATGAAGATCACGGGCGGTCCCTCACGGGGCCGCCCGTTTTCGTTGGAGATCACCGTGATGCGCACAAGCGATACGATCCGCCTCGCCCATTGCGGCGATATGGCGGGCCTGGCCGCCCTGATCCACGCCGCGGTGCACGAGGGTGCGGCAGGCGCTTACACCCCGGATCAGCTGGCCGCCTGGTCGCCCGCGCCCAGGAGCGCCGCGGGCATGGCGAAGCGACTGTCCGGCCAGATCATACTGGCGGCGGAGGATGCAGCCGGGCTTTCAGGCGTCTTCACCCTCACCGGGGCCGGAGAGATCGATTTCGCCTATGTGCGCCCCGACCGCAAAGGCGACGGGCTGGCCGGTGCGCTCTACGACGCGATCCTGCAGCATGCCCGCGCCCGCGGCCTCGCCACCCTGACGGTGCAGGCGAGCCATATCGCCCGGCGCTTCTTCGAAAAGCGCGGCTGGACGCTGGTCGAGACACAGACGGTCCGCCCAAACGGCGTGGCGATGGAGAATCACCGCATGATGATCAAAATTTCACGCTGACGGGTTATCCACAGCGCGTCGCACACGCGAAGCTGAGGCGGCGTGGTACGATCTGGGTCTAGGCGCCGGGCGCGCCGCAGGTTTCGGGCTTGTCCACAGCGCGCTGTGGAAATCCGCGAATCCGCCGCTGAAAAGATCAAGACTGCAATATGCGTGAAGGCTTCGCTATTGGAGCACTATGACCGCTGATCCTCTCCACGAGCCGGGACACATCCCGGCGTCCGAGCCCTTCGCCCCGCCCCACAATATCGAGGCCGAGCAGGCGCTGCTGGGCGCCTTGTTGTTCGACAACGAGGTGTATCAGCGCGTCGGCGACTGGCTGAAACCCGACCATTTCTACGATCCGCTGCATGCGCGGATCTATGAAACGGCGAGCCAGCTGATCATCGGCGGATCGCTGGCCGACGCGGTGGTGCTGAAGAGTAAGTTCGAGCGCGATCCCGGCATGGCCGAGATCGGCGGGCCGGTTTACCTCGCCGATCTGATGCGCGAGGCGCCCGAGCCCGCGTCAGCGCCCGAATATGGCCGGCTGATCTATGATCTCGCCCTGCGCCGCGAGTTGATCCGCTTTGGCGAAGAGGTCAGCCACAACGCCATCGGGTCTGTGGATTCGGTCCCCGCCACCAGCGTGCTGGAGGAAGCCGAGCGCTCGCTTTTCGCCCTTGCCGAAACCGGCGGCACGCAGAAGACGCTGCGGCCCTTCCATGAGGCGCTGGAGGAATCCATCGCCATGGCCTCGGCCGCCTATCAGCGCGGCGGCGGACTGTCGGGAATTTCCTCAGGGCTTAAAAGCCTGGACGCCAAGCTGGGCGGCATGCACCGCTCCGACCTGATCATCCTGGCCGGCCGCCCGTCCATGGGTAAGACATCGCTCGCCACAAACATCGCGTTCTCGGTGGCCCAGGCCTACAAGGCCGAGGAAAGCTCGGACGGACACCGCAAGACCACCGACGGCGGAATCGTCGCATTCTTCTCGCTGGAGATGAGCCAGGAGCAGCTCGCCACGCGTCTGATCGCCGATTATTCGGGGATTTCCAGCTACCATATCCGCCAGGGCAAGATCGACGCGGCCCAGTTTGAGGACATTCGCGACGCGGTGTCCGAGATCAACACGATCCCGCTTTACATCGACGACACCGGCGGTCTCTCCATCGGCGCCATGACGGCGCGCGCGCGGCGCCTAAAGCGCCAGCGCGGGCTCGACATGGTGGTGGTGGACTATCTTCAACTCCTCACCGGCTCGGGCAAGACCGACAGCAGGGTGCAGGAAATCTCCGAGATCACCCAGGCGCTGAAATCCCTGGCCAAGGAGCTCAACGTTCCCGTCATCGCCCTGTCCCAGCTGTCGCGTCAGGTGGAGAACCGGGACGACAAGAAGCCCCAGCTCTCCGATTTGCGCGAATCCGGCTCCATCGAGCAGGACGCCGACGTGGTCATGTTCGTGTATCGCGAAAGCTATTATCTGGAGCGCCTGGAGCCGAAAGAAGGCACCGAAGAGCATCTCAAATGGGAAGACGAGATGCGCGAGATCAGAAACCAGGCCGACGTGATCATCGGCAAGCAGCGCCACGGCCCCATCGGCTCGGTGAAGGTGGCGTTCGATCCAGAACGCACCAAATTCTCCGATCTGGAGCTCAACTACCAGCCGCGCGAGTTCGACTAGCCCGCGCCAGCGCGAACCCCGCCATGGCCAACGCAAACAGCGTCAGCAGCCTTGCAGTGAAGAACACGCCCGCCGGCAGATCCTGAACCGCCCGCCAGAGGGGCCCGGGCAGCACTGCGTCCAGCACCGCGGCGATTCCGGCGAGCAGGTCTGGCCCGCTTCCCAGATAGGCGCCCAGCGAGACGGTGAAGCCCGCCCCGCTCAATGCGAGATGACCCAGCGCCGCCGCGTCGGCAAGCGCGCCCACAAGGCACAGCCAGGCGAATGCGGCGGCGATGGGGGCCATCAGGCGTCCTCCCGGCCAAGCTCGCTGCGCAGCCGCTCGACCCTGAGCTCCAGCCGGCGCAGCTCCAGCATCAGCCGGTTTTCCGCCATGAAGGGGGTCAGCGACGTCTTCACCACCAGCGCCATCACCAGCAGCACCGCCGCAGGAAGCCCGGTCTTCAGTGCGAGCAGAGGATCGTTCGCCTGGAAGAACAACCAGGCCATCCACACCCCGCCTGCAAACAAGCCGATCTGCACGGCCATCGTCATAAGGCTCATCCAGCCGCGCGGCCCCTTGAACAAGGACAGGCCGACTTCAAAAAAGCCCGGCTCGCGGCCGAACACGCTCTCCGGCGCGGTGCGCTCTTCTTCCAGCGCCCGGTCGATCATGCGGTCGAGATCATTGGTCATCTGCTCCTCCTGTGAGCATCGCGCGCAGCTTGCGCCGCGCGTGCATGAGGCGGGTCTTGATCGTCCCCGCCGGGACATCGAGCGCGGCGGCGGTCTCCGCCACGCTCAAACCTTCAAAGTGATAGAGCGCGATCGCGGCGCGCTGATCGCCCGGCAGCGACGCGATGGCGGCGCGCACCTTGGCGAGATCGGCGTCGCGCTCGGGATCGTCATGCGGCGCCGACTCCGGCTCGGCGGCGGCCGCCGCACTCAGATCACGATCACGCCGCGCCCGCCCGATCGCCTGGGCGCAGCAGCGCGTGACGATCTGGAAGGCGAAGGCGGGAAACGCCGCCTCGTCGCGCAGGCGCGGCAGGCTGCGCGCAATCCTCAGCCAGGCCTCCTGCACCGCGTCCTGGGCCATCTGGGCGTCTGAGGTGAGCCGCCAGGCATGGCCCATGAGGCGCGGCTGAAACCGCGCCACCAGGTCACGCTCGGCCCGCGTGTCTCCGGCGCGCGCAGCGGCGACCAGATAGGCGTCCAGAGCTCGGTTCAGATCACGCTTGGCCACCGGCCTCTCCCATGGTTCACAAGTAAGGTGCGCCGCACGCGGGATTCGGTTCAATGGACGAGAGAATTTTCGCGATGCAGCATCGAGGGGGCGACGCGGGCGCCATGATGGGCCATATCTGGGACATCCCTTCCGCAGCCTGTCAGCGTCCATGACCTCTAACGATCAAAGCTTTCCCGACGACCGGGTCTCGCCGCGCCTGGTGATCAATCTCGACGCCGTGGCGCGCAATTATCAAAGCCTTGCCGGGCGGGCGCCGAACTCAGAGACCGCGGCCGTGGTGAAAGCGCAGGCCTATGGTCTCGGCGCGGCGCAAGTGGCCCGGCGCCTCCTGCGCGAAGGATGCCGCAGCTTCTTTGTCGCGACCCCCGAAGAAGGCGCGGAACTGCGCCGGGCGTTCGGCGGCGGCGAGGCTGAAATCTGGGTGTTAAACGGCTATCGTCTCGATACGCGCGGCCTGTTCGCTGAAGCCCGCCTGGGCGCGATCCTCAACAGCGATAGAGATCTGGAGGCTGCGCTGCAGGAGCCTTACGGACCCGTGGCCCTGCACGTGGACACAGGCATGAACCGGCTGGGTCTTTCGCCGGAACAGGCCGCAGCACTGACCCCGGATCAGCTGGAAAGCCTCGATCTGCGCCTTGTCATGAGCCATCTCGCCTGCTCCGACGATGCAGGCGCCATCATGAACGCGGCGCAGCTCAAGCAATTCGAGGCCGTCGCCGGGCATTTCCCCGGCGTGCGGCGCTCGCTGTGCAGCACCGGCGGCGTGCTGCTGGGCTCGGATTATCATTTCGACCTGGTGCGGCCGGGCATCGGGCTTTACGGCGCCACGGCCAACCCCGGCGAAGATCACGGGCTTGAGCCGGTCGTGCGCCTCGAAGCTCCGGTCCTGCAACTGCGCCGCCTTGAGCGCGGCGAGAGCACCGGCTATGGCGCGACCTATGTGGCCGACCGGCCACGGCTCACAGCGACGGTGGCCGCCGGCTACGCCGACGGGTTGCCGCGCGCGCTCTCCGGGTCAGGATACGCCCGCTTCAACGGCGCAAAGGCGCCTATCCTCGGCCGTGTCTCCATGGATCTCACAGTGCTCGACGTCACCGATTGCGAAGACGAAGTCCGCGCCGGCGCTCCGGCGTCGTTCCTGGGCGCCGATCTGGGCGCCGTGGCGCAGATCGCGGACACCCTGCCCTATGAGATCCTGACCGGGCTCGGCCGCCGGGCGGCGCGGATCTATGAGGGCGCGGCGTGAACCCGGTGCGCGCCCTTGGGGCCGGCCTGCTGGCGCTTCTGCAAAGCGCCGGCGCGGTGACGCGTTTTGCGCTGGAGACGGTGTTCGCCGCCGTGCGCCCGCCGTTTTTCGGCGGCCAGCTTGTGCAGCAGCTGTTCCGGCTGGGCTTTCTGTCTCTACCCGTGGTGGGCCTCACCGCCCTCTTCACCGGCGCGGCGCTGGCGCTGAACATCTATACCGGCGGCTCGCGTTTTAACGCCGAAAGCTTTGTGCCCAACATCGTTTCACTGGGGATCGTGCGCGAGCTTGGCCCCGTGATCGCCGCGCTCATGGTCTCTGGGCGGGTGAGCTCCGGCATCGCGGCGGAGATCGGCGCCATGCGCGCCACCGAGCAGATCGACGCGCTTCATACGCTGGCCACAGATCCCATGCGTTACCTCATCGCGCCGCGCGTGATCGCGGGCGTGATCGTCATGCCGCTACTGGTGGTCGTCGCCAATCTAATCGGCATTCTGGGCGGGTTCGCGGTGTCGGTGCAGACGCTGGATTTCGATCCCGGCGTCTACACTAAGAACACCCTGGACATCCTGGAGCCCTGGGACGTGTTGTCTGGCCTCGTAAAGGCGGCCGTGTTCGGATTTTTGCTCACCCTCATGGGCTGCTATCACGGGTATAACGCCGAGGGGGGCGCCCAGGGCGTCGGCCAGGCCGCCACCAACGCCGTCGTCTCCGCCGCCGTGCTGATCTTCGCGGCGAACTTCCTGCTCACCTCGCTGTTTGTGTGATTCGATGACCGCTCCCGACAAAGCCAAGGTGAAAATCGCCTGGAAAGACGTGACGGTCCGGTTCGGGTCAAAACCTGTGCTCGACGCCTTCAACCTCGAGGCCCATGAGGGGCGCTCGCTGGTGATCATCGGCGGGTCGGGCGTGGGCAAGTCGGTGACCATCAAGACCGCGCTGGGGCTCATCAAGCCCAATTCCGGCAAGGTGGAGATCGACGGCCGTGCGGTGAAGCATAATCGCGAGGATGATCCGGGCGTGGCTCAAGTGGGCATGCTGTTCCAGTCCGGCGCCCTGTTCGACTCCCTGCCCGTGTGGAAAAACGTCGCCTTCCGGCTGCTCCACGCCGAGCATATGAACGCCGACGAGGCGCGCGAGCGGGCGCTGGAGGCCCTCGATCAGGTGGATCTGGACCGCGAGAACGCCGACAAGCGCCCCAACTCTCTGTCCGGCGGCATGCTGAAACGCGCAGCCCTGGCCCGCGCCATTGTCGGGCGGCCAAAAATCCTGTTCTTCGACGAGCCCACCACGGGCCTCGATCCCGTCACCGCCGACGTGATCAACAAGCTTATCCTGCGCCAGGTGAAGCATCTGGGCGCCACGGCGGTGTCGATCACCCACGATATGGCGTCGATGCGGACCATCGCCGACGAAGTGGCCATGATCAAAGCCGGCAAGATCCTCTGGCGCGGCCCGCTGGACGGGGTGGAGTCATGCGAAAACCTGGAAGTCTGCCGCTTCGTGCAAGGGCGCAGCGAGGACGACTAACCCGGCATCCGCCCTGAATTCCCCGGCCAGCCCACCAGGGCGCTTATCCTGGACATGGCCTTGCGCGACCCGCGCCCGCTGAAGAAAAACGCCGGATCTCGGCCGGGAATTCAGGTGGGCTGCGGGAAAGCCGAATCACTCCCATTGCGCTATTCTTGCGCGCAACCGCCGCCGCCACGGACAGTCCATGCCCCGTTCCGACACCGTCTATGTCTGCCAGTCCTGCGGGTCGGTGCACGCCAAGTGGGCCGGGCGGTGTGATGGGTGCGGATCGTGGAACACGCTGCAGGAAGAAAGCGACCACCGCGCGCCCATGGGCACAGCGGCCAAGGCGGTCTCGAAGGCCCGGCGCTCCAAGCTGGAGCTGTTTGACCTGGGCAGCGAGACCGACGATCCGCCGCGGTTTGAAACCGGTCTGGCCGAGCTGGACCGGGTCGCCGGCGGCGGATTCGTGCCGGGCTCGGCGGTGCTGGTGGGCGGCGATCCGGGGATCGGAAAATCCACGCTTCTGCTGCAGGCCGTCGCGCGTCTGGCGCTGAACGGCGCAAAGGCGGTTTACGTCTCCGGCGAGGAGGCCGCCGATCAGGTGCGGCGGCGCGCACGGCGCTTGGGGCTCGCCGACGCGCCGGTGTCTCTGGCGGCGGAGACCTCGCTGGAGGTGATCCTGGACGGGCTCAAGAAAGAGACGCCGGACATCGCCGTGATCGATTCGGTGCAGACGCTGTGGTCGGATCAGCTGGCCGCCGCGCCCGGCACGGTGGCCCAGGTGCGCGCCTGCGCCCAGGAGCTCGTTCGCTTTGCAAAGAAGCGCAACACGGTGATCGTCCTTGTGGGCCACGTCACCAAGGACGGCCAGATCGCCGGACCGCGCGTGGTGGAGCACATGGTGGACGCGGTGCTCTATTTCGAAGGCGACCGTAACCACCAGTTCCGGATCCTGAGAGCGGTGAAGAACCGCTTCGGCCCCACCGACGAGATCGGCGTGTTTGAAATGGCCGAGGCCGGGCTGCAGGAGGTCGCCAACCCGTCCGCCCTGTTCCTCACCGGGCGCGGCGAAGACGGATCGGGCGCCGCGGTGTTCGCCGGCATGGAGGGCACGCGCCCCGTGCTCACCGAAATTCAGGCGCTGGTGGCGCCGGCCGCCTTCGGCACGCCCCGGCGCGCGGTGGTGGGCTGGGATTCAGGGCGCCTGGCCATGGTTCTGGCGGTGCTGGAGGCCCGATGCGGGCTTGGCTTTGGGGGCCGCGACGTTTATCTCAACGTCGCAGGCGGGCTGAAAATCTCTGAGCCTGCGGCGGATCTGGCGGTGGCTGCAGCCTTGATTTCCTCCTATCTCGATTCCCCCCTGCCCCATAACGGGGTCGTCTTCGGCGAAATCGCCCTGTCGGGTGATGTGCGCCCGGTGGGCCGGTCGGAATCGCGACTCAAAGAAGCCGCCAAGCTGGGATTCAAGCAGGCCCTCGCCCCGTGCGGCGTTGATGCGGCGGGCATGATGGTCAACGGCGTTGATTCGGTTCAGGCGCTGGTGCGCCGGCTCGGCCAGGACGCGGCCTAGTCCGCACGAGGTTTTCAGGGAGGTTGACCATGGACGCCGGATTTTCAGCCTTCGATCTTTTCGCCGTTGCGGTTCTGTTCCTCTCCGGGCTGATGGCCCTGATGCGCGGCTTCGTGCGCGAGGCGCTTACGGTGACGGCCTTCGTGGCCGCCGCGCTCGCTGCGCTTTGGGCGCGCCCGGTCTTCGCCGGCGTGCTGGAGGGCCCGGTGGGCGGCTCGCTCACCGCCAACGCCATCGCCATGGCCACGGTCTTCATTCTGGTCTATCTGGCGGTCAGCTTCGTCACCAGTTCGCTGCAAAAAAACGTGAAGCGCGGCGAAGACGTGCCAACCCTTGACCGCGCTCTGGGCTTCGTATTCGGCGTGGCGCGCGGGCTGGTCCTTCTGGGCCTTCTGGTGGTGGTTTTCGTCAACGCCAGCGGGGGAACCGCCCCGGCCTGGATGCGCAATTCGCAGGTCTATCCGCTCGCGCGGGCCACCGCCGGCCTGCTTCAACATCTCGCCCCCGCAGGCAGTCCGATCGATCCGGACACTGCACAAAACGGGGCGCAAGACATTGACGAAGACCCGATCGGTCGCCTTATCCAGCAGCGAACAGCCGAGGATGACGAGGGATGAGCTTGCCAACCCTGACATACGACGCCGAGACCGATCGAGCCCGCGAGGAATGCGGCGTCTTCGGCGTTCGCGGCGCGGATGAGGCCGCAGTGCTCTGCGCCTTCGGACTTCACGCCCTGCAGCACCGGGGACAGGAAGCGTGCGGGATCACCAGCTATAACGAGGGCCGCTTCCATTCAGAGCGGCATCTGGGACTGGTGGGCGACCACTTCACAGATCCCAAGCGTCTGGCGGGTCTGGCGGGCGCGGTGGCCATCGGACATGTGCGCTATTCCACCTCCGGCGGCGCCGCCCTGCGCAATGTCCAGCCGCTCTACGCCGATGTGCGCGGCGGCGGCGTGGCGCTGGCCCATAACGGCAATCTGACTAACGCCCGGGCCCTGCGCGAGGAGCTCACCAACCAGGGCGCCATCTTCCAGTCCACCTCCGACACCGAGGTGATCCTTCAACTGGCGGCGAAATCGCGCAAGACCAAATCGGTGGACCGGCTGATCGCGGCGCTGCGCCAGGTGGAAGGCGCGTTCGCGCTGGTCGCCATGACGAACGACAAGCTTCTGGGCGCGCGCGACCCGCTGGGAATCCGGCCGCTGGTCATGGGCAAGCTGGACGGCGCGGTGATTTTCGCCAGCGAAACCTGCGCGCTGGACATGATTGGCGCCACCTTCCTGCGCGAGGTCGAGCCCGGCGAGATGGTGATCGCCACCGACGACGGCATTGAGAGCCGCCGCTATGCGCCCGCCGTACCGGCCCGGCCTTGCGCGTTTGAATACATCTATTTCGCCCGCCCCGACTCGGTGATCGACGGCATCTCCGTCTATGAGGCGCGAAAGCGCATGGGTCGGCGCCTGGCGGAAGAGGCGCCCGCAGACATCGACGTGGTGGTGCCCGTGCCCGACAGCGGCATGGCGGCCGCGCTCGGATTTGCTGAAGCCATCGGCAAGCCGTTTGATCTGGGGATCATCCGCGCCCACTTCGCCGGACGCACCTTCATTCAGCCCACACAGGCCAAGCGTGATCTCGGCGTCCGGCGCAAGCACTCGGCCAACGCCTCGGTCCTGAAGGGCAAGCGCGTGCTTCTGGTGGACGACTCCATCGTGCGCGGCACCACCTCGAAGAAGATCGTCGGGATGGTGCGCGAGGCCGGCGCCACCGAAGTGCATCTGCGCTCGGCCTGCCCGCCCATCACGCACCCGGACTTTTACGGCATCGACATGCCGATGCGCGAAGAGCTCATGGCCGCCAGCCATGATCCCGAGCGCATGCGGGCCATGCTGGAGGCGGACTCGCTCGGCTTCCTCTCGGTGGACGGGCTGTACTGGGCCGTGCGCGGTGAAACGCGCAATGACGCCCGCCCGCAACTGGCCGATCACTATTTCACCGGGGACTACCCCACACGGCTTGCGGATCGCGATCGCTCGCAGTCCGACAAGGACACCCAACTCTCATTCCTGGTTGACGCATGACGAACTCTCGCCCGCTTGAGGGCCGCGTGGCGCTGGTGACCGGCGCATCGCGCGGTATCGGCTATTCAGCCGCCCTGAAACTCGCCGAAGCCGGCGCCCACGTGATCGCTACGGCGCGCACTCAAGGCGGGCTGGAGGACCTGGACGACGCCATCGAGAAGGCGGGCGGATCTACGACCCTCGTCCCAATGGACCTTCAGGCGCCGGACTCCATCGAGAAGCTGGCCGAGGCGGTGGCGAAGCGCTGGGGCAAGCTGGACTGCCTGGTGGTGAACGCCGGCGTGCTGGGCGTCATCACACCGGCCGCACAGATCCCGTCGAAAGTCTGGAACGAGGTTCTGGGGGTCAATCTGATCGCCCCGGCCCGCTTCATCCGCGCCTTTGAAGGCCTTCTTAAAAAATCAGACGCCGGCCGCGCCGTGTTCACCACATCCGGCGTCGGCAGCCGCAGGGCCAAGGGCTATTGGGCCGCCTATGGCGCGTCCAAGGCCGGGCTCGACAATCTGGTTCAAAGCTGGGCGCTCGAGCTTGTGGACTCGTCGGTCCGGGTGAACCTGCTCAATCCCGGCGCCGTGCGCACCCGCATGCGCGCCAAGGCCGCGCCGGGCGAAGACCCCCAGTCCCTGCCCCATCCCGACGACATCGCCCCGCTCTTCGTGACCCTGTGCTCACCCGAAGAGACCCGCCACGGCGAGATCATCGACGCGCAGTAGTGAGCTGACACCGCCAAGGGGTGGGCGGCGGGGTGCTGGCGCCAATGCCACAAAGGCTCACGCGCGTCATCGCACCCCACCAGGCCCGAGGTTTTGCCTCGACCCGTTCGGCGCGTCGACCGATCCCCAGGATCGGTCTTTGGCCCCTCACCCCCATAAAGGGGAGGGACAGAGAGCCCGGCGCTTGTCCTCCCCCTTGATTGGGAGGTGTCCTGTAGCGGAGCGGAAGGACGGTAGGGGTGGCGGCGGCGCCCCAGCGAAACGCCAACCTTCCTCATCCTGAGGAGTCTTTTTGCGTCAGCAAAAAGCCTTTAAAGGACGCAGAGCGCTCGATCCTGCGGGGTCCTTCGAGGCTCGCCTCTGGCTCGCACCTCAGGATGAGGGTGGCGGGAGCGGGCCGAGAACGAGCCGAACCCGCCCTTAATCCGCCAGCACCACCAGCACCGCGCCGTCGCTGACCTGGGCGCCTTCGGTGACGGGCACCGACTCCACCACCCCGTCGGCCGGGGCGGAAAGCGCGTGCTCCATCTTCATGGCTTCGAGGACCACCAGGGTCTGGCCCTTCTTTACGGCGTCGCCAGCCTTCACCGGCAGAGAGAGCACCTTGCCGGGCATGGGCGCCTTGATCTGGCCGCCGGCGTCCAGCGCATCGGCGAGGGCCGCCGGGTTGTAGCGCTCGATGAGGTGGGTTTCGCCACGCGCATTGACGAGCACGGCGCGGCCATGGCGTTCAAAGCGGGCGCTGACCGGATCGCGGTCCAGCTCGGCGAAGAGCTCGCCGGCGCCATAGCTCGGGCGATCGAGCACGAGGGTCTGCTCACCCACCTGCGCCTCAAGCCGGTTCGGGCTGAAAGCCAGGCGCACGGCGCGCCGCTCGCCGCCGGCGTCCAGGCCGATCTCGATCACCGGCGCGCCGTTTACGCGAAAACCGTCGCGCACATCGAAGGGATCGGCGCTCGCCGGCGCCAGGGGGCCGCCTTCGGCCATGGCCAGAGCCGCGGCGGCGTAGGACAGGGCCGGCGCGTCCTTCGGGGCCAGCTCCTCCAGGCGTTCATCGATGAAGCGCGTGTCCACATCGCCGGCGCGGAAATCGGCGTGATCCAGCGCCCGCCGCAGGAAGCCGGCGTTTGTCTTCACCGGCCAAACCATCAGCTCGTCATCGAGAAACTCGACGAGCTGGTCGATCACAGCCTCGCGGGTCTCGGCGGAGGCGATGATCTTCGCGATCATGGGATCATAGTGAAGCGTGACCTCGCCGCCCTCCTCCACCCCGGATTCAATGCGCACACCGAATTCTGGAAGGTTCAGCCGGTCCAGCTTGCCGATGGAGGGCAGAAAGCCGCTCGCCGGATCCTCGGCGTAGAGGCGCAGCTCCATGGCCGAGCCGTGAAGCGTAATCATGTCCTGGGCCGGAAGCTCGCCGCCGGCGGCCACATGGAGCTGGAGCGCCACCAGATCATAGCCGGTGACTTCCTCGGTCACCGGATGCTCCACTTGCAGACGGGTGTTCATCTCCATGAAATAGAAACCGTCTTCGCGCAGCGGCCCGGAGCCGTCGACGATGAACTCGATCGTGCCCGCGCCCACATAGTCCACCGCCTTGGCCGCGCGCACGGCGGCGTCGCACATGGCTTTGCGCACCGTCTCGGTCATGCCGGGCGCGGGCGCTTCCTCGATGACTTTCTGGTGGCGGCGCTGCAGCGAGCAGTCGCGTTCGAAGAAGTGGACGACGTTTCCATGGCTGTCGCCGAAGATCTGCACCTCGATATGGCGCGGGCTGGAGATGAATTTCTCGATCAGCACCCGCTCGTCGCCGAAGCTGGAGGAGGCCTCGCGTTTGCAGCTGTCGAGGGCTTCGAGGAATTTTGCGCTCTCTTCGACCTTGCGCATGCCCTTGCCGCCGCCGCCCGCGACCGCCTTGATCAGGACCGGGTAGCCGATTTTGTCGGCCTCGTCCTTCAGATCGTCCGGGTCCTGGCCCTCGCCGTGATAGCCGGGCGTCACCGGCACGCCGGCGGTCTCCATCAGCTTCTTGGCGCGGTCCTTGAGGCCCATGGCCTCGATGCTCTCAGGGCTCGGCCCCACAAACACGATACCCGCCTCGGCGCAGGCGCGGGCGAAGCCGGCGTTCTCCGACAGAAAGCCGTAGCCCGGATGGATCGCATCGGCGCCAGTGGACCGGGCCGCTTCGATGATGAGATCAGCCTTGAGATAGCTCTCACGCGCCGGCGCCGGGCCCAGACGCACCGCCTCGCCGGCGTCGCGCACATGGGGCGCGTCAGCGTCGGCGTCCGAATACACCGCCACGGTGTCGATCCCCAGGGCGTGCGCGGTGCGCATGACGCGGCGGGCGATTTCGCCGCGATTGGCGATGAGCAGCTTCTTGATCATGGACGTCCTGGAGCCGGTTCGAAGATGGGTCCGCGTTGTGCGCCATGGCGCGCCAAGGTTCAAGCGCCGGGGGCGTCCGCAAGGCGGCGCACCCCGGATGCGCCGGGGGGGCTCCGCCTACTTCGCGTCTTCGCGGCCGCGCACCGCCGCCGCCAGGACGAAGCTGATCAGCATCAGGAGATACCAGCTGCCCAGCTTTGCGATATGCACCGGCCGCCAGGCGAGTTCCTGACCGGGGTAGCTCCAGGCGCGCGCGAACGTGCCGATATTCTCTGCAAACCAGATGAAAAGGGCCACCAGCACCAGACCCAGAAGAAGCGGCATGGGGCGGTGCTTCTCGTCGGGGCGAAACCAGACAACGCACGGCCCGTAGATCAGGGCGCTGGCCAGAAACAGCCCCCATCGCAGATCCAGGGTGAAGTGATGGGTGAAGAAATTCACATAGACCGCGGCCGCCAGGATCGCCTGCAGCCAGAGCGGTGGAAACCGGTCGAACCGGAACGCGAAAATCCGCCACACCCGGACGAGATAGCTGCCCACCGCCGCATACATGAATCCGGAGAAGAGCGGCACACCCATGATCTGCAAAAATGCTGCATCCACTTCGGGATAGACCCAGCTTCCCACATGGACTTTGAAGATCTCCATGAGCGTGCCCACCAGATGAAACACCAGGATCACCCGCGCCTCGGCCAGCGTCTCCAGGCGCAGGGCCAGCATGGCGATCTGGATGAGGAGCGCGCCGATGGTGATGGCGTCATAGCGCGCCAGCGCCGCGTCTTCCGACCAGAGGAGGAAGGTCGCCAGCAGCAGCGCCAGCATCAACCCGCCGAACAGGCACGCCCAGGCCTGCTTGATCCCGAAGGCGACGAATTCGAACAGCGCCCCGGTGACCGGGCCGCGCACGAAAGCATCGTGCAGCCGTGTTCGGAAGGCGTGAAGCGCGCGCTCGGTGCGAGGCGGCAGCGCCATGGCTACTCGGCCCAGCCCGGCTTTCGCTTCTCCAGGAAGGCGGTGAGGCCTTCACGGCCCTCTTCGGAGACCCGGCGATCGGCGATCTGGTGGGCGGTCTTGCGCAGAAGGGAGTCGTTGATCTCGTGATCGGCGACCATGTCCACCAGCTTTTTCGCGTCATGGACGGCGCCCGGCGCGGTGGAGAAGGCGAGCGTGGCCAGGTGCTCCATCATGTCGTCGAGCTCGTCGACGCTGTCGACCACGTACTGGGCGAGGCCGATCTGGTGGGCGAAATTCCCGTCAAACCCCTCGCCCGTGGCGAACAGGGCGCGGGCGTAGCGCGGGCCGATCGCTTTGACGACGAAGGGCGAGATCGTGGCCGGCGTCAGGCCCAGGCGCACTTCGGAGAAGCGGATCTTCGCGTCCTTGACCGCCACGGCCACGTCGCACGCCGCCATCAGGCCGGCGCCGCCGCCCATGGCCGCGCCCTGCACCAGCGCCACGGTGAGCTGGGGCAGGTCGAAAAGCTTGTGCAGCATGCGCGCGAGACCCAGCGCGTCTTCCACATTGTCGTCATGGGTCCAGTCGGCGGCCGCCCTCATCCATTCAAGATCGGCCCCGGCTGAGAAGCTCTTGCCCGCGCCGCGCAGGATCACGATGCGCACCTCGTCGGCGTTGGCGCGCAGRKYYNCGAAGATGTCGGAGAGCCGCGCGATGACATCCGCGTTGAAGGCGTTGTGCTTTTCGGGCCGGTTCAGGGTGATCACCGCGGCGCCGCCGGGCGTCACCTCCAGCAGGACTTCATCTTCAATCGCCATGGCCGACCTCGCTGAGAAACTGCGTAGCCCCCTTCCTACTGCGCGCCGGCCACAAGAAAAAGCCCGCCGCGGCGCAAGGGGCCGGGCGGGCTGTCATTTTTCAAGGTGCGGCGGCGCGGATCAGCGCGGCAGCACGATCGACTTGATCAGGTAGAGCACGGTCAGGCCGATCAGATAGGCGCCGGCGGCGAACGCCAGATACTGCCAGTAGACCATGTCGGTCACAGGCGGCAGGGAGAAGCTGGCGCCGTCGCGCACCATGGGCAGCACCTGATCAACGACCACATGGACGATGACGCTGGCAACGGTGAAGATCAGGATCGCGCCGTAGGACGGCATCAAAAGCGCCATCACAAGGCCGATGACACCTAGCTGAAGACCAAAGAACAGCCAGTTGACGCCCCCGTCTTCAGCGGCCGGACCAAAGGTCTCCACGCCGTTCATGAGCCATGCCCAGACCGGCTCGACATACGGCATGACCGGGTCGAGAAATTCCATGACTTAATCCCCTCGTTCAGCGGCCCTCGGCCACCCACGGTGTCGGAGCGTGCCAAATCGTTAACAAAAAGCAAGGAAAACGATGATTCGGCGGAGATTAAATTGTGCGCCGTCGCGAAAATCCCACGCTTTCCTGAAAGCGTTCAGCGTTTGAGCAGCAATTGGCGCACCAGCATGAACACCGCGATCACGACCAGGTAGCCGGCCAGCAACACCGCGACATAACGCCAGAACGGGTATTCGAGAATGTCCGGCAGAAGCAGCGGCGCGCCCCGCGATACGACAGGCAGAAGACTGTCGACCAGCACGTGAATGATCGTTGCGCCCAGCGTGAACATCGGCAGGCGGCGCCAGCTCGGCAGGATGAGGGCCGCGACGAATGCGATGATCAGCCCCTGCACCCCGTTGACCTGGTCAAATCCGGCCCGAAAAAACGCAAGAACGTCATTGAGAAATTCCATTTCACCCCTCCCGTGCCGGATCCAGTCATCCGCCCCGCATCCAGCATCGCCAGATTGGGCTTTCGGGGCAAGGCCGGGCGCGTGACATCATTTTGACGGCGCTGTGACGCCGCCTACAAGCCGGCCTACATCCGGAATACGCCGAACTTCGTATCCTCGATCGGCGCGTTGAGCGCCGCCGACAAGGCCAGGGCCAGCGTGCGGCGGCTGTCTTCAGGCGCGATGACGCCGTCGTCCCAGATCCGGGCGGTGGAGAAATAGGGCGAGCCTTCGGCTTCGTAGGTCTCGCGGATCGGCGCCTTGAAGGCGGCTTCCTCGTCCGCGCTCCAGGTTTCGCCCCGCGCCTCCATGCCGTCGCGCTTGACGGTCGCGAGCACGCTGGCGGCCTGCTCGCCGCCCATCACAGAGATGCGCGCATTGGGCCACATGAAGAGGAATCGCGGAGAGAAGGCGCGGCCGCACATGCCGTAATTGCCTGCGCCGTAAGACCCGCCGATGACAAGCGTGATCTTGGGAACACGAGCAGTGGAGACGGCGGTGACGAGCTTGGCGCCGTCCTTGGCGATGCCCCCGGCCTCGTATTTGGAGCCCACCATGAAGCCGGTGATGTTCTGCAGGAACAAAAGCGGGATCTTGCGCTGGCAGCACAGCTCGATGAAGTGGGCGCCCTTCAGGGCGCTTTCAGAAAACAGCACGCCGTTATTGGCGATGATCCCCACCGGCATGCCGTGCAGGCGCGCGAATCCGGTGACCAGCGTCTCGCCATAAAGCTTCTTGAACTCGTCAAAATACGAGCCGTCCACTAGGCGCGCGATCACCTCGCGCACATCATAGGGCTGGCGCACGTCCTTGGGGATGACGCCGTTCAGCGTCGCCGGGTCCAGCGCGGGCTCCTCCGGCTCTTCCAGAAAGACCTGTTTCGGCTTCACAGTGTTCAGGCCCGCGACAATGCGGCGGGCGATCTGAAGCGCGTGGTCGTCGTCGGCGGCGTAATGGTCCACCACGCCGGAGGTGCGCGCGTGCACGTCCGCGCCGCCTAGGTCTTCGGCCGAGATCACCTCGCCGGTGGCGGCCTTCACCAGCGGCGGGCCGCCCAGGAAGATCGTGCCCTGATTTCGCACGATGATGCTCTCATCGCTCATGGCCGGCACATAGGCGCCGCCGGCCGTGCAGCTGCCCATGACCACCGCGATCTGGGGGATGCCGGCGGCGGAGAGATTGGCCTGGTTGAAGAAGATGCGGCCGAAATGGTCGCGGTCGGGAAACACCTCGGCCTGGTGAGGCAGGTTCGCGCCGCCTGAATCCACCAGATACACGCACGGCAGATGGTTTTCCCGCGCGATCTCCTGGGCGCGCAGATGCTTCTTCACCGTCATGGGATAATAGGTGCCGCCCTTCACCGTGGCGTCATTGCACACGATGACGCATTCGCGCCCCGAGACCCGGCCGATTCCGGTGATCATGCCGGCGCCGTGAACATCGCCCTCGTAAAGGCCGTTGGCGGCCAGCGCGGACAGCTCAAGAAACGGCGAGCCGGGATCCAGAAGGCGCTGCACCCGGTCGCGGGACAGAAGCTTGCCGCGTTTCAGATGCTTCTCCCGCGCGCGCTCATTTCCGCCCAGAGCCGCTGTGGCCGTCTTGTCTTTAAGCTCCGCGACCAGCGCCTCCATGGCGTCGGCGTTGGCTTTGAACGCATCGGAGTTCGGGTCGAG
Organism: Apolloniradiicaulis salifontis; assembly: GCF_053756655.1. Lineage (NCBI taxonomy): Bacteria > Pseudomonadati > Pseudomonadota > Alphaproteobacteria > Maricaulales > Maricaulaceae > Apolloniradiicaulis > Apolloniradiicaulis salifontis. Next base: position 1,332,622 of record NZ_CM132387.1, on the reverse strand, counting down.
CTCGGAAGTCAGTCGGGTCATGGCGCGCCTTTAATTTGTTCGAAGACGCGGGATTAGCCCGCCGCGCGCGATTTCTCAACGATGCAGGGCGTTGATTGATGAGCCGAGGGTCAACGACCGCTGCAGATTCGTTTCAGGTCCTGCTCTGGCGTCGCGCTCACCATTTTTCTCGCGTCGCATATGCCGCGATCGCGAGTTAGATGAAGACGGCGACCACGCCAAGCCGGTAGCCCCCCGTTATTGCGTCCAGAAATAGGAACGCGCCGGCTGCCGACATTACCGAACAGTAGATGACCAATACCCGCTCCACGATTATCCCTCCTGCGTTGGCGCAGCGCTTGGAGGCATCCTGGCCGGCATGCTCGCCGTGTGATCGAGTGTTTCATTGGCTGCAGCGTTCCACCGCGAGCGCCTAGTCCACCCGATTGGGTCCAATTTTATCTCTCAAAACATAAAAAGAGAGCCCGATCTGGGCTATGAAGCCTGCAAGCGCCGGCAGGCCGGATCCAAACAAATCCCCGACAAGGACCTGCATTCCGATCGCCGACATCAAAGCGCAAAAGATGGCGAGCACTCTTTCAATCATCGCCGCCTCCATGAAGCGCTGGCGCGATCAGGCAGACCGCACCAGCTGCTCATGTTCAAACCTAACCGCCAAGGGCTGCAGACGCCATTCCACCGGCGAAGCTTCCCCCGATAGCATCAGCGGCATTCGCGCCGCGACTGCTTGCGGCAGCCGGTCCGCGGACGGCTCTGATCCCGGCGACGATGCCGCGGCCCGCAGCCCCGCCGACAAACCCTGAGGCAGCCCCGATCGCAATTTCATCCCAGTCTTCAGCCTGCAATCCATCGCCCATGATTTCCGCCCCAATTGCGAATGCGGCGCCGGCGCCGGCGCCGGCGCCGATAAAGCCGAAACCTCCGGTGACTTCGTCAAGCTCAACGAAGGTCAATTCGCGTCCAATCGTCTGGGTCAACGGTTTTCTCATTTCGATGTGTTCGCTTAGCCGCTCAACCTTGCAGCTTATGATAGGTTTCCGAATCCCCTACCGAAATCAACCATAAATTTATAATGGTATTTGCGCGGGCTGCATTTCTGCTCGCAAACGCGCTTGTCCGCGTGCAGCCGCCCAGGCCATGGTGCAACTTCAAACCTAGGAGCCGCGCATGCCCGCTTACACCAGCTTCACCCTATCCGCCGACGGCCCCGTCGCACGCCTCACCCTCAATCGCCCCGACAAGCGCAACACCATGACGCCGGCCTTCTGGCGTGAACTGCCCGAGGCGGTCATGGCCCTGTCGGATGCGGGCGAGACGCGGGTGCTGATTCTTGACGCGGAAGGTCCGGTGTTTTCCGCCGGCATGGACATTTCGGTGTTCACCAACCCCGATGCGCTGGCGACCGACAGCGCGGCGGCGCGCGAAGCCTTCATGACCGCCGCCACGGCCCTGCAGGACGCGTTCACGGCGTTTGAGCGCGCGCGCTTTCCGGTGATCGCCGCGGTCCAGGGCCCGTGCGTGGGCGGGGCGGTGGACATGATCACCGCCTGCGATCTGCGCTACGGGACGCAGGACGCCTGGATGCGCATTGAAGAGACCAATATCGCCATGTTCGCCGATGTGGGCACGCTGCAGCGCCTGCCGGGCCTGATCCCCGAAGGCGTGGCGCGCGAGCTCGCCTATACCGGCGAAAGCCTGAGCCCGGAGCGCGCAGAAAAGCTCGGGCTTTACAACGCCGTGCTGGCTGATTCTGAGAGTTTGCGCGAGCATGTGGACGCGGTCGCCGAAAAGATCGCCAGCAAGGCTCCGCTGACGATTTCCGGCGTGAAGCGCTCTTTCCTCTACGCCCGAGACCACACCATCGCCGACAGCCTGGAGCATGCCATGACGCTGCAGGCGAGCCTGTGGAGCACCGACGACATCATGGAGGCGATCACGGCGCGCGGCGAAAAGCGCGAGGGGAATTTCGCGCCGCTGAAGCCGGTCAAACGCATGGGCCGCGGGTGACGGAAGGCGGCGCGCCGCGCCCTGTCCGGGGTGCGTCGCCGGTCCAGCAATCTTTAAGCTTTGTGAGGCATGATCACCCTCGAACTTTCCGGGGGCGCGCATGCATATCATCAATCAGAACGTCAACAGCTTTCGTAAAGCGCGCGGACGGCGCCTGTCTTCGTTTCTAGCAGCGCGCGCCGCTGCGGCGGGCCGCAAGCTTGTGATTCTGGATGTCGGCGGTCAGGCGATCTTCTGGGACAATGTCTCGCTGGACTGCGTCGAGCGCATTGATCTGGTGAACCTCACCGAAAGCGAGCTGGATTCCAGCAGCATGACGCAGGGCGATGTGGAGTTCCGGCGCCTTATCGGCAATGGCTGCGCGCTGACCGAGGTCGCCGACAAGGCCTATGACGTGTGTCACTCCAATTCGGTGGTGGAGCATGTGGGCCTGTGGCGCGACATGGAGAACTTCGCCGCCGAGGCGCGCCGGGTCGCCCATGCCGGCTGGATGCAGACCCCGGCGTGGGAGTTTCCCATCGAGCCGCACCTGCGCCAGCCGTTCATTCACTGGTTCTCACGGCCCATCCAGCGCAAGTTCATGAACAAGCCTGAATGGATGCCCAACCCGACCGCCAACGAACGGCGGATCTATATCGAAGACTTCAACCTGCTTTCCAAGGTGGAGTTTCAGGCGCTCATGCCCGAAGCAGATCTCTGGACCGAGCGCCTTGCCGGGCTTCCAAAATCCTATGTCCTGAGCTGGGTCTGCGAAGCCCCTTGAGCACGCACCCGGTGTGCTGTCTGTTGGTGATCCGGCTTTAGAACAAGGCGACGCCCGGCCTCATGGTTGATCTCAATCTTGGTTTCCTGCCCTTCCTGAATCGGGTGGAGAAGGCGGCCCTTAGAGCCGTCGAGACCGAGGTGGAGTGGTTCTGCCTGCCGTCGGGACAGACCCTGTTTGAAGAGGGCGAGCCGGCCGACGCGTTTTACCTGGTGCGCTCAGGCGCGCTGGGGGCGTTCCGCACCGGCGCTGACGGCCGCCCGGAGCTGGTGGGCCATATCCGCAAAGGAGAACCCATCGGCGAGATGGCTCTGGTGGAGGACCGGCGCCACTCGGCCAGCGTCTATGCGCTGCGCGACTGCGAGCTGATGCGCCTGCCCAAGCAGGCCTTCGACCGGCTGACGCGAAAGCACGCCTCTCTGATGCACGAGCTGGCGCGCATGATGCTGTTCCGCCTGCGCGGCGGCTCGCTCAATCAGCGCGCCGAGCCGAAAGTGTTCGCGCTGATCTCCACCTCGCCCACCATCGATCTGGAGTTCCGCACCGCCGAGCTTCAAGGCGCGCTCAAGGCGCTGGGCGTGAAAGCGGCGGTGCTGGGCTATGAGATGAAGGAAGCCTCCAGCCGCAAGCTGGACGCCATGGAGGCCGACCACGATGTGGTCCTGCTACACGCCCGCCTGGCTGATTCAGAATGGGCGCGCCAGGCCATGGGCCGGGCCGACCGGATCTGGCTCATGGCGCGCGCCGATGCGCGGCCCTCGACGCCGCTGATGCCCGACGACCCCTCGCCGGCTGCGCGGCTGAAGCTGATCGACGTAGTGATGGTCCACCATGGCGGCGACCGGCGCGAGGCCAGCCCGCAGGACTGGGTTGAAGCCGCCGACGCTGCGCGCTGCTTTCACTGGCGCCAGGGCAAGCCCGGCGATGTCCGCCATCTGGCGCGCACCATAGCGGGCCGCTCGGTGGGACTGGTGCTGTCGGGCGGCGGCTCGCGGGCCTACGCCCATATCGGCGCGATCCGGGCGTTTCGCGACGCCGGCGTGGAGTTTGATTTTTTCGGCGGCTCGTCCATGGGCGCCATCATCGCCGCCGGCGCGGCCATGGGCTGGGACGATAACGAGCTGGAGGACCGCATGCGCGCCGCCTTCGTCACGTCCAATCCCTTGTCGGACTGGACGCTGCCGGTGGTCTCGCTCATGCGCGGCAAACGTGTGGATCAGCGCCTGGCCGAACATTTCGGCGAGGTCAGCGTAAACGATCTCGCCCGCCCGTTCTTCTGCATCTCCTCCAACCTCTCCGACGCGACGGTGAAGGTGCATCGCAGCGGGCGTCTGCGCGAGGCGCTGCGCGCCTCCATCGCCATTCCCGGACTGCTGCCACCGGTGGTTCAGGGCGAGGACGTGCTAGTGGACGGGGCGGTGTTCAACAATTTCCCGGTCCAGGAGATGAAGGCGTTCCACCGCGGCGTGAATCTCGGCTGCGACGTGACGCGCACCAACACTATCAATCCGGGCGACTTTGTTGATGCGCCGGGCTTTTTCGGCTGGGCGTTCAAGCACGGCCTGTCCGAAGCCCCGCCCATCGCCTCGCTCCTCATGCGCGCCGCCACCGTGGGCGCCATGGAGCAGCACGCCCAGTTTCGAAGCGCGGCGGATTTGCTGGTCCTGCCCGATCTTGATCTGGATCTGCGGGAATGGAAGCGCTTCGACGATGCGCTGGAGGCCGGCTATCGCGCCGGGGTGGAGGCGCTGAAAGACGCGCCGTCAGAGACCAGCCTTTTACTCAGCCGGACACGCGGCGTCGCGGTTTAGGATGGCGCCCTGGGCGAACAGCTCAGAATCGCAATCGAGGTGGAAGGTGCGCCGCCGTAACGGCCCGGACGGCAAGTACCGAGCGAGTCAACGTCTACGGCGGCGAAGCAGGTAGTGACCGTACGCGAAGTTGAAAAAGTTCCACACAATCACCAGGAAGAGCAAATTCGCCAGCAAATGCGCCAATCCGCAGTCAACAAAATGCGCAGCAAATCCAAAGGCGACTGAAAACACGATAAATTGTATAATGAAGTAAGACTGGGCGTTCTTATTTTTAATAAATTTTCTGGCAATGATGTTGTCTTCGATTTCAGGTCCGAAAGAACGGACTGCAAGGACGGTCGAAAACCAGTCCAGGAACGAAAAGACGGCGATCTTTGCGATCACCGTCAGCGGACAGGGGATGGCGGAAATCGCGAAAGACTCGACCGCCATCCCCCGACTCCCGCCTACTTCAGGACCTTGGCGGCATGGCCATGCATGCCCAGCCCGACGCCGGCCAAAGCGCCGATTCCTGCACCGGTGGCAACCTCGTCCCAGTCATCCCAGCCAAGACCATCTCCGGCCACCTCACGCGCCATGGCGCCGGCGGCGCCTACAAGTGCGCCCCCGCCCGCGCGCAGAGCGTAATATCCAGCGAGCACCGGCAATCCGGCGCCGCCCACTTGATCGATTTGCGAGGGGCTCAAAGGTCGAATAGAGGCGTCAACGATTTGTGTCATTTTCTACTCCATTTTGACGCTTAGGGTGCGGCCGATCCTCTTATAGTATTATTTTCTGCCGCCAGATCAACCATTAATTAGCAAAAATGTTAGCGGCGAAAGGCGCCAAGCCGTGACGCGGGCATCTCGCCAAGAGGACGTCCCTACCCCGGAGTATCGGCATCGGGATGAAAGGTTTGCTGCGCCTTCAGGCGCTCAGGGTCCACATTCCCGAAGCCCGGCAGGCCGCCATTGTCTTTCAGCATGCGCGCCATGTGCATGAGGTTCCAGCTCATGAACACCGCGTTGCGCTGGGTGAAAGTGTACTTCGCGCCGCCGCCTTCCATATCGGCGTAGCCGGGACCCGGGCCGATCTCGCCGATCCAGCCGGTTTCGGCCTGGGGCGGGATGACGTAGCCGATGTGGGACAGGGCGTGGAGCATGGTCATGCAGATCTGCTTGACCCCGTCCTCATTGCCGATGACCACGCAGCCCCCGGTCTTGCCGTAGAAGATGTACCGGCCCTTCGCGCTGGTCTGGCCGGAATGGGCGTAGAGACGCTCCAGCAGCAGGCGCGCCACCGAGCTTTCCTCGCCCAGCCAGATCGGCGTGCCGATGACGAGAATGTCCGCCGCGCGCACGCGTGTCCAGATTTCCGGCCCGTCGTCGCGCTCCCAGCCCGCTTGCGTCATGTCCGGATGAACGCTCAACGCGATCTGGTGGTCCACCAGGCGCACGCTGTCCACACTGACGCCGGCCCCGGTCATGATCTGGCGGCACACATCCATTAACGCGTCGGTGTCGGAGGCGTCCGGTGAACGCTTCAGCGTGGAGGTAATGAAAAGCGCCGTGAGATCGCCGTACCGGGCGGGCGGCTTCTCCAGGGGGGGATGGGCCATGGGGCGAGGCTCCGTTCTGGTCGCCTCCGCCCCAACGCGCAGGCCCGGCTGCTGGTTTCCGGCTTCAGGCCGCCACGTCCCAGTCCGGCGCCCAGTCGGGATCGACGATGCGGTGGTTGCGGCTGCGCAAATCGTGGATCCGGCCCATCTCCTGTTCGCTCAGTTCGAAATCGAAGACTTCGAAATTGCTCTCCACATGGGCGTTGGAGGACGAGCGCGGGATCGCACAGACCCGCTCCTGCTGGATCAGCCAGCGCAGCGCCACCTGAACCGGCGTCTTGTCATGGGTTTTCGCGATCTCCTTGAGGCCGGAATCATCAAGCACCTCGCCCTGGGCGATGGGCGAGTAGGCGGTCAGCGCCATGTCGTATTTCTCGACTGCGTCGAGCACCGGGGTCTGATCCAGGAAGGGGTGATACTCCACCTGATTGCAGATCAGCGGCGCCTTGGAGAGAGCGACCGCCTCGCCAAGCCAGGTGGTGGTGAAGTTGGAGACGCCGATATGGGCGGCCATCCCGCCGTCACGGCAGGCGTTCAGGGCGTTCAGCGTCTCGCTGAGCGGCACGTCGGTCTGGGGCCAGTGCAGCAGCAGAAGATCCACCTTGTCCACTTTCAGCCTGGACAGGCTCTCCTTCACGCTGGCTTCAAGATCACCGGCGGTAAAGCGCTCCATCCAGACCTTGGTGGTGAGGAAGATGTCTTCGCGCGCCACGCCTGAGTCCGCAATCGCGCGCCCCACCTCGCCTTCATTGCCATAGGCCTGGGCCGTGTCGATATGGCGGTAGCCGGTTTCCAGCGCCGCCTTGACGCCGTCATAGGCGTCGCCGTCTTTCAGCTTCCAGGTCCCGAAGCCGAGTTTGGGGATGGACGCGCCCTGCACGTCGACGGCGGATTTCCGGGTGATTTTCGCATTGTGAGTCATGGAGGCCTCCTTTGGCGTTCCTGCTTCACCCGTCCTAACGCGCAGGACGCCTGCGCGTTTCGTGGCGCAAACGCCGGCGGCGCCCTGCTTCCGCCTCGCGCCGGCCGCCCGCACAAAAAGCCCCGCAGGCTTTCGCCTCGGAGGTCTGGGCATCAAGAGCGCGGGAGGTCCCGGGCGTCGGCGTGGCTTGGGCGTGGCATAGGCCAAGGCTAAGGCGTGGCTTGGCCACCCGTCGCCTCCCGCAACTCCATCAAAGCGCTGTGATGACAAGGCCCGGCGATCTTACGCCGGGAAGGCCGCCCGCCGGTCTTAGGCCCTCTGATCCTATGGCGGGGCGCCGGGCCGGTCATCGTGGCGCCACGCTTCATCGCCGTTTCAAAGACGTCTCGAGCCGTCCCGTCCGCGGTTGGAAGCGGGGACAGTATGGGGGAGGTGTGCGAGGGGGCGGATAAGCCTGACCCGGAACGCGCCTTATCCTGCAGGCCCTTCGAGGCTTTTTCTTCGAAAAAGACTCCTCAGGATGAGGAAAACTTCGTTTCACATTCCCTCATCCTGAGGTGCGAGCCCGGACTTGATCCGGGCGAGCCTCGAAGGACCCTCGGATCACGACGCTGTCACCGCAGCCGCCCAAAAACAAAAAACCCCGGCGCAACCGCACCGGGGTTTTCCATCTGATATCCACTTATCGCTACCGCGTGGCGTTGAACAGTTCCCGCCCGATGAGCATGCGGCGCACTTCGCTGGTGCCGGCGCCGATCTCGTAGAGCTTGGCGTCGCGAAGCAGGCGGCCTGTGGGATATTCGTTGATATAGCCGTTGCCGCCCAGGATCTGGATCGCGTCCAGCGCGCACTGGGTGGCGGCTTCGGCGGCGAACAAAATGGCGCCGGCGGCGTCTTGGCGGCTGGTCTTGCCGCGGTCGCAGGCTTGCGCAACGGCGTACACATAGGCGCGGCTGGCGTTCATGCGGGTGTACATGTCGGCGATCTTGCCCTGGATCAGCTGGAACTCGCCGATCGCCTGGCCGAACTGTTTGCGCTCGTGCACATAGGGCATCACCACGTCCATGCAGGCCTGCATGATGCCCAGCGGCCCCGCCGCCAGCACCGCGCGCTCATAGTCGAGCCCGCTCATCAGGACGCGCACCCCGCCTCCGATATGGCCGAGCACGTTCTCCTCGGGCACTTCGCAGTCGTCAAACACCAGCTCTCCGGTTTCAGAGCCGCGCATTCCCAGCTTGTCGAGCTTCTGGGCGACGGAGAAGCCTTTCATGTCCTTCTCGATGAGGAAGGCGGTGATCCCCTTGGAGCCGGCGGCCGGATCGGTCTTGGCGTAGACCACCAGCGTGTCGGCGCTGGGCCCGTTCGTGATCCACATCTTGGAGCCGTTGAGGACGTAGCGGTCGCCCTTTTTCTCGGCCTTCAGCTTCATGGACACGACGTCGGAGCCCGCGCCGGTCTCGCTCATGGCCAGGGCGCCGATATGCTCGCCGCTGATGAGCTTGGGCAAGTACCTGGCGCGCTGTTCGTCATTGCCGTTGATGCGGATCTGGTTGACGCAGAGGTTTGAGTGCGCGCCGTAGCTCAGGCCCACCGACGCGCTCGCCCTCGAGATTTCCTCCATGGCGATGCAGTGTTCCAGATAGCCGAGCCCGGTCCCGCCGAGCTCTTCCTCCACGGTGATGCCCAGGAGCCCGAGCTCGCCGAGCTGCGGCCAGAGATCGGCCGGGAACTCGTCCTTCTGGTCGATATCGTGGGCGCGGGGCGCAATTTTGTCGGAGGCGAAGGAGCGCACGGTGTCGCGCAGCATCTCCGCAGTTTCGCCGAGGGGAAACTCGAGCGTGGGGTATTGGTTCGAGATCATGAAAGGCGAGATACCACGCCGGGAGAAACGGTCAAGCCGGGCTCGTCGCCCTTAGACAAGATAGGGCAGCGCACCAAGGCCGGCGGCGCACGCGCCAACCGTGACCCCGGCGCCAAGACGCGCCCAGAGCCGGTCGCCGGCCCCGCCCATGAGAGCGATATGAAAGGCGGTGACCCAAAGACCTGTCACCGCCCAGACCACCGGCTCATACACGCCGTTATCACCGCCCGGACCGACCAGATTTGAAAACGGCTCGGCCAACACGACCAGCGCGATGAAGCCGAACAGACCGTACTGGGCGCCCCTCAGGCAGCCCTGCAGGGACCGCTCGGCGAGCCGCCACACCCTTGCAGACACATAAAAGGCCAGCCCGAGCGCGACCGACGCCAGAAAGATCGGCAGGCCGATGGAGGCCGCGCGCCAGAACTGCCCGTCGCCGGCGGCGCTGCGGACATCCTCACCCATGGTGATCAGCGCGCCGTCGGACTCAGGCGACAGCAGCGAGGCGGCGACGAGACCGCAGAACAGTCCGATGACGAAGAACGGCCCCGGTGCGAGCAGAATTCCGCTTCGCCCCTGATCCTGAACTTCGCGGATCTGCGGCCGCAGCAAGGCTGGCCAGAACAAAACCGCGCCCAGCGTCGGCGCCAGGCACACCAGGGCCAGAGACACTTGTGTCAGCGCCCCGTCGATCATGCCGAGCGTTCGCTTGCCGTCCTGCAAACCATCTTCAGACATCGTCTCACCCCTGAAGGCGAGTATTGACGATGCTGGCACGGTGCGCCAGTCGCCTTGATCTGGCCGGACGCGCCTAGGCCTTCTTGCTGGTGAGTTTGCCGACCACGACCCAGCCTGAGGACACCAGGAGCAGCACGCCGCCGGCGAACAGGCCGGGCGGGATCCAGTTATAGCCGAGCCCTGCGGACAGATAGGCGTCCATATTGGCCATGATCTGCCAGGCGCCCAGCCCGGCGAGCGCGGTTCCGGCCACCAGATTGGCGCCGTGCACCCAGTCGCCGCGTCCTTCGACAGCGCCCGGCGGGGTCTCTTCAGACTCATAGTGAGCCTCGGGACCGGCGACGAGCGCCGGTTCCAGCTCCGCCTCGTCCTCGCCCATGTCTTCGGCCTCGCCGTCTTCGTGATGGTCGGGGCCTTCGCTTTCGCCGCTCATGCCGGGGGCGGCGGCGGGCGCTTCGGCCGGATGGGGCGGCGCGTTTTCAGTCCTCTGGACCAGGCCCACCGAAACGGTGGCGTACACAGGTCCCGGAGCGGCGCTGGCCACGGCCTTGCCCGGACCGGCGGCCTCTTCGGGCCCCGGCTCCGGCGAAGCGTCTGCGGTCTCGGACGGCGCGGAGTCGGCGCCGGCGGCGTCTAGGGGCGCAGCCTCCGGCTCGTCGTCATCCTCGTCGTAGAAGTCCCAGCCCACCACGTCGGGCTGCAGGAACGAATAGCCCAGCTGCGTGGTGGATAGATCGCGCGCCGGGGACGCGGCGGCGTCCGTCTGCGCCTGATGCGCGTCGCTGGCGTCTTGAGCCGCATCTTCTTGAGACGCGTCCTGCGCCTCAGGCTCGGGAGCTGTCTCAGGCCGGCGCACCCCGGCGACGGATACCGACTGGGAGATATCACCGGCCATGCGGCTCATCACGGCCTTAATGGCGGCGTCCTGGGCGGCTTTTCGCGCACCCGCCTCGAATTCATCCAGCCCGCCGTGTTCAGTCTGCGGCGCATCGCTGAAATCAGCGGCGTCGAGCGCCTCGCTGGCGGCCGGCGCTTCAGGATCTGTTGCGGCCGCAACCGGTTGCGACTCGACGACCTCAGGAGTCTCAATCTCGGGCGCGGTCTCTATGGGTTCAGACGCACTTTCCGCGCCGGGCGTGTCGGACATCTCCGCAGCGGCGGGCTCAGCCTCGGCCTCAAGATCGGGCGCGGCGGCAGGCGCCGCGTCTTCCGGGTCTTCAAACGCGATGTCCACATCCACCAGACGGCCCGGCCTGGCGACAGGCCCGGATACCGGCTCCGGGTCGGCTTGATGCTGCGGCGCTTCGGCCGCGGACCCGGTGTCTATGCCAGGCTCAGCTTCAATTTGCGGCGCCGCACCGGCAGACGCCGGCGCGCCGGACAGGCCAAGCATCAGCGCTTTCTCAGCGGCGCGGCGCTTCACCAGCAGATCAGAGGTGACCAGACGCCCGTCCTCGCTCACCCTCACCCAGGTCTCGAGCGCGGCGGCGGCCGCCTCAAGCTTTCCGGCTTTGGCCAGGCGCGCCACGTCGGAGACCTTGAAGGCGTTCAGACCGACCGAGGCGGCGAAACTCACAAGCGCGTCGCGCACCGGCGCCGAGATGTCCTCGCCCAGGGCGGCGTGCACGGCGGTCTCCGCCTGGAGCACGTCGTACATCAAAAGAAGCTCGGCGTTCTCGCGAGACAGCGACACGCCGGACTTCGCCGCGGCGGTGTGGCCATAGCCCACGACCCATCTCTTGCCGCGGCGCACGGCCTCGCCATGGAAGGGCTCAAAGGCCTTGATCAGTTCGCGCGCAGCGCGGGTGGATTTCAAACGCGGTTTCATCGCTGTCCCGTTTCAGAACGGCCGGTTTCAAGCACAGCCGGCGCGATGCAAGCGCAGGGCCGTCAGGGCGCGGGGCGGATCACGTCCACCGATTCAACGGCCGTGAAGGGCGCGAAAAAGCCTGCGCCCGCGCCGCCGCCGATGAGCCAGATCTCGCCGTCCAGCGTCGCCGCCGCAGCTTCGGTGCGCGCCGCCGGCATGGCCACGCCGTCGCGCCAGGCCCCGTTTACAAGCTCCAGATGGTCGTCCAGCGTGCGCCGCATGTCGGCGCTGCGCCCGCCGAACACGTGCACGACGCCGTCAATCGCGGCCGCCGCATGCCCCGCACGCGGCTGCGGCAGCGCCGGACCGGCGCGCCATGTCCCGGCTTGAGGATCGTAGACATCCACCAGCGCGCTCGCCTCCCCGTCGGCGGCGCCGCCGATCAGCCAGATCTCGCCGTCCGCCTCAACCGCGGCGGCGCCGCGGCGATTGGTGTGCAGCGGCGCGGGAAGCGCCGACCAGACGGCCGAATCGCGGTCGAACACGAACATGCCCGGCGCACCGTCCTCACCGCCGAGAGCGTACAGCTTGCCGCCGGCCACGACCATGGAGAACGCGGCTTTAGGACCGGGCAGCGCAGGCTCGGGGCTCCATTTGTTTTCGGCTTCGTCAAAACTCCAGACCTGAGCGGCAGGCTCCGGCCCGCCCTCGTCGGAATAACCGCCGGCGACCCAGACCCGGCCGTCGAACGTGGCCATGGCGAAACGCTCCAGCCCCACCGGCAGGGGTTCGCGCGGGCTCCAGCGGCCCGTATCGGGGTCATAGACCTCAAAATCATCGCGCGGGGCGGTCAGACCGGCGCCGCCGGCCGCATAGATCTTTCCGTCCAGAACCGCCGCCGACAGACCGGAGCGGGCATGGGCCAGATCAGGCCCGGTGCGCCAGGGCCCCGACAGGGTGAAGCCGGACGCCGCCGGAGCGGAATTCGCAACTGGGGCCGCCGCGTCCTGCGCCATGGCCTGCGCCGCCGCCGCAAAAAGTATCCCGGAAAGGATCGCCGTCATCGCCTTCATGGCGCCATCACCTCTTCTTCGCCCTGGTGTCCGATTTGGGAAAGGGAGCACTCCGATTAAAGCAGAACAAGGGCGCCGAGCCCGAGAAACACGAAGAACCCCACCACGTCGGTCACCGTCGTCACGAACACCGCGCTGGCCACCGCCGGGTCGGCGCCCATGCGCCGAAGCCCCAGCGGCACCAAAATTCCGGCGAGGCCCGCGCAGGCCAGTGTGATCACCATGGAGATCGCAATCACGCCGCCCAACGCCCAGTCCTGGAACCAGAGGCCGGCGACGACGCCCATCACGATGGCGAAGATCACGCCGTTCACCGCCCCGGCGGCCAGTTCGCGCCAGATCACGCGCATGGAATTGGACATGGTCAGATCGCGCGAAGCGATGGAGCGTACCGCGACAGCCAGCGACTGGGTCCCGGCGTTTCCGCCCATGGAGGCGACGATGGGCATCAGAACCGCCAGCGCCACAAGCTGGGTGATCGCCTCGTCGAACAGGGCGATCACCGCCGAGGCGAAGACGGCCGTGCCCAGATTGACCAGCAGCCAGGGCGCGCGCGCCTTCACGCTGCTGTACACCGTGTCGGACTGACCGGCGTCGTTCACGCCGGCGAGCGCGAGCATGTCTTCCTTGTTCTCCTCCTGGATGACGTCGACGATGTCATCCACCGTCAGCATCCCGGCCAGGCGGCCGTCATCATCGACCACCGGCGCGGAGATCAGATGGTATTTCTCGAACAGATAGGCGGCGTCCTCCTGGTCGTCCTCGGGGCGGATGATGATCTTGGTGGGATCCATGATCTCTGAAAGCGGCACCGCGCGCTGGCTGCGCATCAGCTTGCTCACCGGCACCGCCCCGATGGGCTTGAAGCCTTCATCGATGACGAAAACCTCAAAGAACAGGTCGGGCAGATCCTCGCCGGCCATGCGCATATGGTCGATCGTATCGCCCACCGTCCAGAATTGCGGCGCCGCAACGAACTCGCGCTGCATCAGGCGCCCGGCGGTCTCCTCCTCGAAAGCCAGCGAGCGTTCCAGATACTGCCGGTCTTCGGCCGACACCGCAGCAAGAACCGCAGCGCGCTTTTCGTCGTCGAGCTCCTCGACCACCAGCGTCATGTCGTCGGAATCAAGATCGGCGAGCGCTTCGGCGATATGCACCGGGTCCAGCGCGTCCACCACGTCGCTGCGCGTATCCACCGCCAGCTCGGCGAGCACGTCGCCGGTGAACAGGTCCGGCGCCAGACGCGCAAGCTGGTCCTGCTGCTCCCAGGCGAGCTGCTCGATCAGGTCGGCGATATCGGCCGGGTGCAGCTCCAGCAGCAATTCGCGCGCATAGGAGGCGTCCTGGTCCGAGGCCGCGCCGGAGAGCTCCTGGACCAGCCGGTGATGGGCGCCCGGGTCGTCGGAGCGCTCGGCGGGGTCTTCGATGAGCTCGGCGGGATCGGCCATGGGCATGCCCCCTAAACAGTGCTGATTGACGCGATGCGAGGATAGACGCGCTGCGCTGCGAAAGCGAGACGGCCCGTCAGGGCCTCCGGCGATCATGGCCCGGGGCCGAAGCGCAAAAAACCCGCCCGGCGTCGCGCGCGGGCGGGTCTGAAGCATCACGAGGATGGTGCGGCCGAGAAGACTTGAACTTCCACGGGTTTTACCCCACAGCGACCTCAACGCTGCGCGTCTACCAATTCCGCCACGGCCGCGAAAGAGGAGGCAGGCTGGTACCAAGTCCTTGGGGGTTTGTGAAGCCCTGATCTGCGCCTGGCCGCCCCGGTTTAAGCAGCAAAATATTCATGCACGTCGGCGGCGGTGGTGATCGCCACGGCGACCCGGTCGCCCTGGATGACGATTTCACCGCGCGCGATGGGATGATTATTGGCCAGGATCCACACCTCGTCATGCTCTGCGGCGTCCAGCGGGATCACCGCGCCGCGGCCCATGCGCAGGAATTGGTGGATCGGCATCGTTGAGCGGCCGAGCAAAACACTGATTTCAACCTGAACGGACCCGAGCTGACTCATGGCGAAACTGGATATCCTGCCCTATCTGGAGCGAAGTCTTGCCTTCGCGGACCTGCTCAACGATGGTCCGCGCCGGTTTCCGACCCGTTAAGAGACTGCTCACCATGTCGAACCCTCTTCCCCCCGCCGGCTGGGCCGTCAGCCCCGCGCGCGTGCCCTATGAAGCCGCCGTCGCCGCCATGGAGGCGCGCGCCGAGGCCATTGCAAAGGGAGAGGCCGGAGAGCTGGTCTGGCTTCTCGAGCATGATCCGCTCTACACCGCCGGCACGAGCGCGAAGGAGAGCGACCTGCGCGAACCGGAGCGGTTTCCCGTGTTCAAGACCGGACGCGGCGGCGAGTATACCTATCACGGGCCGGGCCAGCGCGTGGCCTATGTCATGCTGGACCTGACGCGCCGGGGCCGCGACGCCCGCAAATTCGTGCGCGATCTGGAGCAGTGGATCATCGACGCGCTGGATCGCTTCAACGTGGACGGCGAGCGGCGCTGCGGGCGGGTGGGCGTGTGGGTGGACCGCACCCAGCCTGGCGGTCCGGAACGCGAAGACAAGATCGCCGCCATCGGCATACGCCTGCGCCGCTGGGTGAGCTTTCACGGGATCGCGCTGAACGTGGAGCCGGACCTGTCGCACTTTGGCGGCATCACGCCGTGCGGAATCTCCGATCCGCGCTACGGGGTGACGAGCCTTGTGGATCTGGGCCTGCCGGTGACCATGGACGACGCCGACGACGCCCTGAAGACCAGCTTTGAAGCGATCTTCGGCGCGACCGAGGCGGCCGACCCGCCAGTCTAGCCGTCAGCGCCTCAACGTGTTGTCTGGCTAGTCTTTGCGGCCGCCGGAGACGCTGTAAGGCCGGCTCGGCCAGCGTGACCAGACAGCTGCGAACGCCGCGATCACGCCCCAGAACGCCCAGGTGGACGGCCAGTCGCCGGCGCCGGCGATCCGGGCGAGCAACTCTGGAGAGCCTTGCAGGCGCGCCTGATAGGCCTCCTGCGTCACCGGATCATAGGCCGCCGCCTGCATCGCCGCGGCGTCGTTCACGTTCACGCCCTGATCGGCGAGAAATTGCAGGAAATCAGGATAAAGCGCCGCCGTGATGGCGATCAGCGCCACAACCGACTTGGCGACGACGGCCATGCCGACGGGGAGCGCCAGCATCAGGATCGGCCGCCCCGCATCGCGCAGCCGGTTCGCCAGAGCGAACGCCAGCAGAAGCAGTACAGCAAGCCAGGCCGGGAACACCAAGCCGCCAAGGACCGTCAGGCGCACCGCATCGCCCAGCGCTACAAGCGCCAGGGCGATCTGGAACGTGCGCGCATCAGAGCGGCGGCCCGGCTGATACGCCCTGCGGAAATCGAACTCGGCCATGAACGGGCTAGGACTCCTGCCAGAAAATACAGACGCGCGCGCCGGTATGGAACGGCGCGCGCGTCGCTTCAAGTCGCCTGCTCTGCGGTGAAGCCGCCTTAATCGCCCTGGCGAGCGGCCGCGTCACCCCCATTGGTCGCCTGACCTGCGTCGGCGGGCCGCTCCTGCCGTTCGGAGCGTTCAGTGGAACGCCCCGCGCCCATTGAAAGCGCCTCCATAGTCAGGCGCTGGCGCAGCTTCTCCTTGTCTTGATTCACCATGCCGGGAACAAGAAAGAGATCAACAAACACCCAGATCCCTGAAATGATGATGCCAAAGAAGGTTATGGTCAGAATTAGCTGGACGATCGCCGTGCCGATACGGCCAAGATAAAATCGATGGGCGCCGAACAATCCCAGAAAAATCAAGAGCAGATAGGCGACCACTATATTCTTGGCGTCATTGGTGACGCGCTGCTCGATAAGCATGCGTTCCGCGGTGTCTAGCGACATTAATCAGCCCCCTGATTGTTTTGGCCGGAGAAGCCGACCGGAGTAGTGGCGCTCGCCCCTGAGCGTCGCACCATCGTTGACGCCCACCCTTGAGATGACACGGCTGCAAGCGGCGGCGATCAAACGCCGTCCGCGGGCTCAGTGTCGCCCGACGCACCCCGGCCCGCCGGCAGCACCGCGTTGAGCCCAAAGGCGAACGCCGCCGAGATGAGCGTGGAGACAATCAGAATCGGGACCATCGCCGCCTCGGTGACCGGCTCCATCGCCGCCTGAATCGCCTGCTGGTCACCGCCAGCGAAAATGCTTGGATCGAGCCCGGAGCCCATCAAAACGAGGAACCCGGCCACGCCCTGCGCGATGATCCAGAGTAAAACCACCAGGGCGGTCCACCAGCCTGAGCTTCCCGCCGCATGGAAGCGCTTGATCCAGGCCGCGACCCAGCAATAAGCCAGGACCAGCCCGAGGAAGAACAGCACCGGCCCCAGCGCCGGTAAGGCCATTTCAATCGCGTCGCTGACGAGGCTGACGGCGATCAGGATCACCGCAGCGACGGCGAAACCGGACTTGGTGATGGTTCCTTTGGGAACGAAAAGCGCGTGCACAATGCTCATGAAAGGGCCTCCCAGCCTCCAGTGTCGAATCCGATCTGGTCTTCGAGTCTAATATCCGCCGTTCGGCGCGTCACCTGTGGACGCGGTGCGCGCCTCGCTGACCTGTCCTTCAATCAGGGGCGCAGGCCCGTAGGTGTTCGCGCCGGGATCCGGCTTCAGCAAACCGACCCAGAGCGTGTAGCCGAGCCAGACCAGCGTTCCGAGCGCCAGCATGAACAACGCCCCGCCGCTGGCCGCCAGGAAACTCATGATGCTTTCAGGGCTCGGATCGGTGTTGTTCATGCCGTCCAGGATCAGCTGAAACAGGCCGGCGCCCAGCATCACGGCGGCGATGATCGTCAAGAGGATGCTCAGCGACCAGGGGATGGCGTGAAGCCAGGCGGTCTTGCCCGCATCGTGCAGGCGCTTGCCGTAAATGCAAATCCCCATCCACACCAGGGCGAACCAGAGGATGAAGCCGATGATCGGCAGGACATTCACCAGAAGATTTCCGCCGATCATGATCAGCACGCCGATCCAGAACGGCTTCTGGCCGATCCGTCCGTTCGGGTCGAACAGCGTCTTGCCCCAGTCCATGGCGTGCGTCCTCCTGCGCTGATGTTGCGACTTCAAAATCCCGTGCGCCGGGCCCTTGTGTCAAATGAAGGCTTGGTCACGTAGAGCTACTCAAACTCGATCAGAAGCTCGTCGGCTGCGACGCTGGCGCCGGGCCGGCAGCTGATCGTCTTGATCACCCCGTCCATCTCGGCGCGCAGCACGTTCTCCATCTTCATGGCCTCCACGACCATGAGCGCCTCGCCCGCCTTCACCTCCTGGCCGGGCTCCACAGCGACCGAGACGACGAGGCCGGGCATGGGGCTGGTCACAAGCCTGGCGGTGTCGGGCTTTTCTTTCTCCGGCAGGCGCGCGTGCAGCTCTGCGGCGCGCGGCGTGCACACCAGAACCGTGGCGGCGAAACCGCGATGGCGCAGCACATAGCCTTCGGTGCGGTCGGCGATGGACAGGGCGAAAACGTCCTCGCCCAGACGGGCTTCAAACAGATGCTCGCCCGGCTTCCAGCCTGTGGAGAGGCGCACATGTTCGCTGCCCAGCGCCGGCATCCAAAGCTCGGCGCCCTCCCCGTCCAGGCGGATTTGAACCGGAAAGTTCTGCTTGTCGAGAATCACCACGAATTCATGGGTTCCGCCCGGCGCCGGCGGCGGGCTGAGACGCCCGGTGATGCGGCCGGCGCGCTCGGTGAAGACGGCGTGCACATAGGCCGCCGCGGCGGTCATCCAGCGCAGCTGGCTTTCCTTGGCCAGCGTGCCGAAAAAGCCTTCAGGGAAGTGCTCGTCGATATAGCCGGTGTGGATCCGGCCGGCGCGGAAATCGGGCTCTTCCAGCACCGCCGAGAGGAAGGGCTTGTTCGATTGCAGACCCTCCACATGGAGCCGGTCGAGGCTCTCCGCCAGCGCGTCGATCGCCTTCTCGCGCGTGTCGCCATAGCCGATGACCTTGGCGATCATCGGGTCGTAATACATGGAGATCTCGTCGCCCTCGCGCACCCCGGAATCAATGCGTAGCGAGCCCGGCCCCATGGGGCCTTCAGGCGGCTCGCTATAGCGTTTCAGACGTCCGATGGAGGGCAGGAAGCCGCGATACGGGTCTTCGGCGTAAAGCCGGGCCTCCACCGCCCAGCCCTTGGGCTTCAACTCGGCCTGGGTCACGTCCAGCGTCTCGCCGGCGGCGACGCGGATCATCTGCTCTACCAGGTCGATATCATGGGTCAGCTCGGTGACCGGGTGCTCCACCTGAAGCCTGGTGTTCATCTCCAGAAAGAAGAAATTCTTCTCCGGATCGACGATGAATTCCACGGTCCCGGCGCTGTCATAGTCCACCGCCTTGGCGAGCGCGACCGCCTGATCCCCCATTTTCTTGCGGGTCCGGGCGTCCAGGAAGGGTGACGGCGCCTCTTCCAGAACCTTCTGGTTTCGGCGCTGCACCGAGCATTCGCGCTCATTGAGGTGGACGACATTGCCGTGCTTGTCGCCCAGCACCTGAATCTCGATATGGCGGGGGCGCTCGACGAATTTCTCGATCAGGATACGGTCGTCTCCGAAGCTGGACTTCGCCTCGTTGCGCGCCGCCTTGTAGCCCTCGCGCACCTCGCCTTCGGAGCGCGCGATGCGCATGCCCTTGCCGCCGCCGCCCGCCGACGCCTTGATCATCACCGGATAGCCGATATCGCCCGCCACCTCGACGGCCTGCTGGTCGTCCTCGATCTCGCCCTTGAAGCCGGGAACCGTGCTGACGCCCGCCGCCGCGGCGAGCTTCTTGCTCTCCAGCTTGTCGCCCATGGCGGAGATGGCGTGGGGGTTCGGCCCGATCCAGGCGACGCCGATCTTCGCCAGCGCCTTGGGAAAATTCGCGTTTTCTGAAAGGAAGCCGAAGCCTGGGTGGACCGCGTCCGCGCCTGTGTCCTTGATGGCCTGAAGGATCTTGTCCATGGCGAGGTAAGACTCGCCCGGCGCCGGCGGGCCGATGAAGACCTTTTCGTCGGCCATCTCCACCGCCATCGTGTCCGCGTCGGCCTCAGAATAGACCACCACGGTGGGGATGCCGAGACGCTGACAGGTCTTGATCACCCGGACGGCGATCTCGCCGCGATTGGCGATAAGGATTTTCTTGAACAT
The DNA here is from genome assembly GCF_053756655.1 of Apolloniradiicaulis salifontis. Classification (NCBI taxonomy): domain Bacteria; kingdom Pseudomonadati; phylum Pseudomonadota; class Alphaproteobacteria; order Maricaulales; family Maricaulaceae; genus Apolloniradiicaulis; species Apolloniradiicaulis salifontis. The sequence continues at coordinate 1,312,879 of NZ_CM132387.1, read as the reverse complement.
CGGCGCGGCGAGCCCCCGGGAATGACAGGTTCAAATCGGTATCCAAGGGTTTAGCGCGCGTGCGCGCCGCCCGGCAAGCCGGGCCGGTGATCGAGGCGAGCGATCCCTTGACGCCGCAACGACCATCATCGCCTCGGCCCATGGCGGGGTCAGCGCCGGCCGGGCGCCGGCAGATCGCGCCGCAGCGCCTCGGCCTCGCCGGCCAGACCGGAGACGACCTGCGTGAGACGCGCCAGATTGGCGTCGAAGGCGCGCCGCGACTGCGGGTCAAAGACCAGACTTGCGTCCTCGCGCCGGGCCCGCTCCAGATCCGGCGCGAAATGCTCTGCCATGCGCCCATGGGTCACCGAAACCGGGTCGGCGCTGAGCATGACCCGCAAACGCTCCAGCTGGGAGGCGAGGTGTTTGGGCGCGCCGGCCTTATCGGACGCGCTCAACGAAGACAGGGTTAGCGAAGACAGGCGCGGCGATGCGGCGATGGCTTCAAAACGCTCCATCACCGGCTGGATCGCGTCGCCATCGCTGGAGGCCGCGAACGCCCGCAGCGCCGACAACTCGCCCTCCAACTCGCGCAGGCGCAGCGCGGCTGCGTCAGCCGCATCCGCCAGCGCTGTACGGGTGCGCGCACGCCGCCGGCGCGACAGAGCGATATTGACCGCCAGCGCCGCGATAAAGCTCACGACGAAGACGACCGCCGCCACGATCAGTGGCGTGAAGATCGGCGAAGTCATAGTCAAAGCCTCCCCCAAGGCCCTCCGCCGGCGACCCGGCGCGGTTAACCCGCGTTAACCTTAGCCAAGAGCGAGGCCGCCGTCATCCATCATCAGACCGGCCGCGTTTGAACAGATCCGGCTCGAAACGCCCTTCCAGCCAGTCCATCTCCACGCTGCGAAGCCGCGACAGCACCGAAATCAGGAAAACCGTAGACCAGCCCAGAAGCAGGAAGCCGTTGGCGCTTTGAATTGCGGCCAGGATTCGCCAGCGGCTCTCGATCACCAACTCGCCGTAGCCCACCGTGGTGAAGCTGGAAGTGGAGAAATACAGCGCCGCCTCGAAGGTCTGAAACTCCCCTAGCGCGATATAGACCGCCGCATAGAGCCAGATCTGCACCGCATGGGTGGCGAACAGGCCCAGCACCACGATCAGGATCACCCCGGCCTGTTGCAGAACATAAGTGAGGCTGGCGATGCGTGGCGCACGCCAGCGCATGATCCAGATAAGCACGGCGAGCCCGGCGATCTGGACGATGACGGTAAGCGCCACCATCAGGGCGGAAAGGAGCAGCGGTAAGACAAGCATGAGCGCACCCTAGAGACTTTTCAGCAAAAGTGGGTACCGGTTTCGCGGTTCGAAAAGGCCGCAAATCAGAGATCTAGAGCGATTTTGGCCGATCAGAATCGATCAAAATCGCTCTCGCGCAATCCGGCTTGACGCGCCCGCCTGGAACGCTCGACCCTTCATGCAGAAAAACAAGAACCGGGAGGACATCATGGCCGACATCAAGGTGACGCCCAGCGGCGCGGCCCTGGGCGCTCAGGTTACGGGCGTGGATCTATCCGCGCCGCTGGACGATGCGAGCGTAGCGGCGATCCGCGCAGCCTGGCTGGAGCATCTGGTGCTCGCCTTTCCCAGCCAGCCCATGGACCATGACGCGCTGGAACGGTTCACCTTCTATTTCGGCAGGTTCGGCGACGATCCCTTCATCGCCCCCCTGCCCGATCGCCCGCACATCATCGAGGTCAAGCGCGCAGCGGACGAGAAAGCGAGCGTATTCGCCGCCGCCTGGCATTCAGACTGGAGCTTCCAGGACACCCCGCCGGCGGCCACGATCCTGCATTCCAAGGTGATCCCGCCGGTGGGCGGCGACACCCTGTTCTGCAACATGTACAAGGCCTATGAGGCGCTCAGCGACGAGACCAGGGCGCGAATCGAGGATCTGGAGGCTGTGCACTCAGCCGGCCTCGCCTATGCGCCGGACGGGGTGTACGGCGCGACCGACGGGCCGGACCGGTCCATGAGCATCCGCGCCGACCCGCGCGCCCATGCGAAGAAAACCCACCCCGTCGTCATCACGCACCCGGAAACCGGGCGCAAGGCGCTCTTCGTCAATCCAGGCTATGTACGCACCATCGAAGGGATGTCGGATGAGGAGGCCTTCATGCTCCTGATCGAGCTTTACGAAGCCTGCCACGCCGAAACGAACCTATACCGCCACCGCTGGGAGCCGGACATGCTCCTCATGTGGGACAATCGCTGCACCCAGCACATGGCCACCGGCGGCTATGACGGCCACGCCCGGCTGCTTCACCGCACGACGGTGGCGGGGCCATAGCCGAGAAAAGAGGCTATCCGGCCATCTTCCTGGCCTGGCCCACCCAGTCATCACGCTCGATCCGGCCGCGCCCGTTGATCAGCATGTCGTAGCGCTCGACATCTTCGCTGGACCATCCGGCGATCTCGCTCACCCTGGTTACGCCGGCGGCGTTGAGCTTCTCGGCGGCCTTCGGGCCAAGCCCCTTGATCTGGGTGAGGTCATCGCCTGGATCGGGATCCGGCGCGCCGGGACCCGCGCTGGTTTCGCCTTGCGGGCCGTCGGTCACCGGACCGGCGTCGGCGCCCGGCGCCTGCATGGGTGCGGTCATGGCCATGGCGCTCCTGGCGTCCGGAGCCGGGGAGGCCTTCGCGGCCTTCGAAGGGGCATCGTCCCCGCCGTCATCCAACGCAGCCGTGCCCGGCGAGCCTGCTTCGCTCGCAGGGCCGGACGCTTCGTCCGGCGCCGGCGTTGAGGCCGCCGCCGCGCCGGCGGTTCCTGCGGGCTCCGCTCCCGGCTTTGGCGTGGACTCTCCAGCGCTCAGACGGGGCCGCTCCGGCACGTCGGAACGCGAGCGCACCACCCAGCCGGTGATCACCCCGCCGGCGAAGGCGAGAAGAAGCAAAATCCACATGTGCCAGGTCAGCCAGAGCATCATCTTATCCTTGGTTGGTGTCGGTCTGTTCGGAAACCGCGCCGGAGCCGGCTTCGGTTCCTTCGCCGGTTCCGTCCCCGGTTCCGTCTTCGCCAGCTGCGCTAGCCGCGGCGTCGGCGCGGATCGGCTCGACGGCGGCCACTTCAAACGACACGGCGCGCGCGGCGTCGGGCGGCGCAACGGAGGTGGCGAAGCGCGACGGGTCGACACCGGCCTGGGCCATGGCGGCGACAATGGCTGCGGCGCGCATCTGCGCCAGATCGGAGCCGCCTTCGTCCTCGCGAACCCGCACCTGAAGCGGGTCCGCGCTGCATGCGGCGAAGGCCTCACCGGCCCGGCGAAGGGCGGTGCTGGCCGGCGCGGTGAGCGCGTCCAGTCCCGGTGAAAAGCTGATCGGCCGTCCAGCCAGCGCGGCGCGCACCAGCATCGTACACAGAACTTCATCATCCACGGCGCCCTCATAGGCCCCGCCATCGCGCCGGATCAGTGCGGCTGTGCGAAACTCGCCGACCGCCGTCTGAAACGCTGCGCGCACCATGTCCTCGGTCTGGGCGTTGGCGGCGAGCCCGGCCAGCGCGACCCGTTCGCTTTCAATCAGGCCCACCCCGGCGTCGAGACGCGCCAGCTCTTGCAGCAGAAGGCGCACGGCGGACTCCCAGCCCAGGGGAGCGCCGCCGGGAAAGATCCGCAGATCACTCTCCACCTGACCCCCGAACAGGCGCTCGGCCAGGGCGTTGATCCGGGCGGCGGCGTCGGCGTCGGGCGCGAATCCCGACAGGGTGAGGCGCGCGCCCGTCCGCTCGGCGCGAAGCGAGAATTCCTCCTCCGCGTTGGCAAGCGTGGTTTCGTCCACGACGCGCGTGATCCCTCCGGCGACCACGCCGCCGGCCCAGTCGGCGCGGGTCAGCGCCGCAAGCGCGGCCTGGCGGGCTTCGACGCCGGGCGCACGACCACCAAGATAGGCGACCTGGCCGTCAAGGCGGACCTCGGCCCATTCATCGGCGCGTATTCGATAAAGCGCTTCTTCGGCGTGGGTCTGGAGCCGCGCCTCAAGCGCGGTGCTGGACACCGGGCTGGCGTACACGGCGAGAGCGGCCAGAACGAAAAAGATCGCCAGGCAGATGAGCGCGGCCTTTCGGCGGGGAGACAGCATATCGCGTCCTGTGCGGCGGGTTACTCAGGCGGGAGCCCGAATGAAAGCATAGCGAGACATGCGCCCGGCTTGAACGGTGAATCGCGTCAGAAGGTGAACGGCGCGGCGCCGCGGACGTGCGGCTCGATCCTCAAGGCCCGCTGCAGCGGGGGAAAAGCGCGCTCGGCGCATTGAGCACGCTCGCAGAGCCTACAGGACAAACCCACCGGCGTGAACGCCTCGCCCGGCTTGTAGACAAGGCGGTGAGCTTCCTTGGCTTCACACCCCACCGCAACGGCGTTCATCGCGGCGCCGCCGTCGGGCAGCTGGCGCGTCACCGCGCGCGCGATGGAGACGAAGCGCGCCCCGTCAGGCAGCTCCAGCCCCTGCACCTGCACGCGCTCCGGCGCGCGGAACGCATCAAACAGGCGCCAGCGCGCACACCCGCCGCCGGACCGGGCGAACGCCAGGACCCCGCCGCCGAATCGTTTGGTGATGTTGCCGGCCTGATCGATGCGGATCATGAAAAACGGCACGCCGCGAGCGCCCTGGCGGTTCAGCGTGGTGAGCCGGTGACAAACCTGCTCCCAGCTCACATTGAAGCGCCGGCGCAGCGCATCGATATCGTAGCGCACCGTCTCGGCCGCCTTCTGGAACGCATCATAGGGCATGAGAATCGCGGCCGCGGCGTAGCTGGCGAGGGTCACCCGGTAGAGCCCGCGCGCCTCGGCGCTGAGGCCGGTCGCCCGGTCCGCCTCTTCATCCAGCGCCTCGCCCATCTCCAGATTAACCAGCGCCGCAGCGATATGAAAGGCGCGCGCCGCCGGCTCCAGCAGATCGCTGAGCAACAGCTTGCGGGCGTGAAAGTCGAACCGGCGAAGCGCCCCGCCCATGACCTCGTCGTCATAGCTGCGCACCGCGGCGCCGTGGACCGATCTGAGATGCTGGGTCAGGGCCGTCTCAAGGCTGGGATGATCCTCCAGCATGGCGCGCAGGCGCTCGGCCTCGTCCTCAAGGGCGGGAAAGTAGTTCTGCTTGCCGTCGAGCGCGTCGCGCACTTCTTCCAGGGGAGACAGCCCCGCCGCGACCCCGCCCTCTGCGGCGCGCGCGGCCAGATCGGCGGCGGCGGCGCTGGTGTCGCGATAAGCCTGGTAAAGCCGGGCCAGCGCCTCGGCGGCGCGCGGATGGGCGTCGGCGAGCTCGGTAACATCACGCCGATCCAGATCGGCGCCCTTGAGCACCGGATCGGACGCGGCCTCGGTCAGATCGGCGATGAGCTGGCGATCGCTCTCGGCGGCGAATTCGCGCACATCAATGTCAAAAACCTGACTAAGCGACAGAAGCACGCGGGCGGTGACCGGCCGCTGATTGCGCTCTAGCAGGTTGAGATAGCTCGGCGATACGCCCAGACTTTCAGCGAATTGCGCTTGAGTCTGGCTGAGATCCCGGCGCATCCGGCGCAGGCGCGCGCCGGCGAATAATTTTTCCTGACCTGCAATCACTTAGCGCACCGTTGTCATGTTAATTACATCGTTACACGTTTACAGAGATCATTTGTCTACTTCGTTTCTCCTTTCTGCACAAGCGTCCCTCGACCTTCGCGGCTCCATCGTGTCTAAGTCCGCACAACGCAGATTGAAGGGCCCGAACCATGGCTTCGTTTTACGACATCATCCCCGCCGCCGCCGAAGGCCGCTTTGACGGGATCGAACGCAATTACACCCCCGAGGACGTGCTCAAGCTGCGCGGATCGGTGCAGATCCAGCACACGCTGGCCGAGCGTGGCGCGCAGAAGCTCTGGGAGCTTTTGAAGTCCGAGCCCTACGTCAATGCGCTGGGCGCCCTGTCGGGCAACCAGGCCATGCAGATGGTGCGCGCGGGCCTGAAGGCGATCTATCTGTCGGGCTGGCAGGTCGCCGCCGACGCCAACACCGCCGGCGCCATGTATCCCGACCAGTCGCTCTACCCGGCCAACGCCGCGCCGGAGCTGGCCAAGAAGATCAACCGCACCCTTCAGCGCGCCGACCAGATCGAAGTCGCCGAGACGGGCAAGGCGAGCCGGGACTGGTTCGCGCCGATCGTGGCCGACGCCGAAGCCGGCTTCGGCGGCACGCTGAACTGCTATGAAATCATGAAGGCCTTCATCGAAGCCGGCGCCGCGGGCGTTCACTTCGAAGACCAGGTCGCCGCCGAGAAGAAGTGCGGACACCTGGGCGGCAAGGTTCTCATCCCCACCAGCGCCCACCAGCGCAATCTGCACGCCGCGCGCCTGGCCGCCGACGTCATGGGCGTTCCCACCCTGACCGTCGCGCGCACCGACGCCGAAAGCGCCACGTTGATCAACTCCGACATCGACGAGCGCGATCACGAGTTCATCGATTATGACGCCGGCCGCACCGCTGAAGGCTTCTACCGCCTGAAGCAGGGCATGGGTGTGGATCACTGCATCAAGCGCGGCCTGGCCTACGCCGAAGTGGCCGACCTTCTCTGGTGGGAGACCTCCAAGCCGAATCTGGAGGAAGCCAAGCGCTTCGCCGAGGCGGTCCAGAAGAAGTATCCGGGCAAGATGATGGCGTATAACTGCTCGCCCTCGTTCAACTGGGAAGCCAATCTGGACAAGGCCACGATCGAGACCTACCAGAAAGAGCTCGGCGCCATGGGCTACAAGTTCCAGTTCGTCACCCTTGCCGGCTTCCACCAGCTCAATTTCGGCATGTTCGAGCTGGCCCGCGGCTATCGCGATCGCGGCATGGGCGCGTACTCGGAGCTGCAACAGGCCGAGTTCGCCGCCGAGAAGGACGGCTACACCGCCACGCGTCACCAGCGTGAAGTGGGCACCGGCTATTTCGACCTGGTCAACATGACCCTGTCGGGCGGCACCAGCTCAACCACGGCCATGGGCGCGTCCACCGAGACCGACCAGTTCAAGACCGACGCCGCCGAGTAAGGCGCACCGCTTGCTGAAGCCGGACCCGCGCGTTCGCGGGTCCGGCGCTTCAGCGCCGCGCCGCGCGACCTGCGAGGCCCCATGATTTCCGTCTGCGATCTTTGCGACGCCCATCCCGACCGGGTCCAGGTGCTGGAGCCGGTTTTTTCAAGCTATGGCGGGCGTGACGCCTTCTTCGGGCGCGCCGAAACCATAACCGCCCACGAAGACAATAGCCGCGTGCGCGACGCCGTGAACGAGCCCGGCGACGGCCGCGTTCTCGTGGTCAATGGCGGCGGCTCGCTGAAACGCTCGCTCCTGGGCGGCGATCTTGCGGGCAAGGCGGCCAGGAACGGCTGGTCCGGCGTCATCGTCTATGGCGCGGTGCGCGATATCGCCGAGTTGGAGGCTGAGCCGCTGGGCGTGCTCGCCCTGGCGCTGATCCCCATGAAAACCGAAAAGCGGGGCCTTGGCGTGCGCGGCGGCGCCGTTTGCATCGCGGGCGCCGTGGTGAACCCCGGCGACTGGATCTATGTGGACCGCGACGGCGCTATTGTGGCCGCAGAGCCGCTGCACGAGACCTGATTTTCAAACAGATACGAAGAGGAGCGCCCGATGCGCGACACGCCCGACGGCCTGAATATCCGTGGTGAGATGAAGCCGGGTTATGAGGAAATCCTCACCCCTGACGCGCTGGCTCTGCTCGCCGACGTGCACCGGCGCTTTAACGCAGAACGCCTGCGCCTGCTGGCTGAACGCGAGGCACGCCAGAAGGGTCTGGATTCCGGCGAAGACATCCTGGACTTCCCCGCCGAGACCGCCGCGATCCGCGCCGGCGACTGGACCGTGCCCACGGCGCCCGCCGACCTTCAGGACCGCCGTGTGGAGATCACCGGCCCGGTGGACCGCAAGATGGTCATCAACGCGCTGAACTCCGACGCCAAATGCTTCATGGCCGATTTCGAGGACGCCTCCACTCCGTCCTGGACGAACATGATGGACGGCCAGATCAATCTGCGCGACGCCAATGCGCGCACTATCGCCCTCACGGACGAAGCCTCCGGCAAGAGCTACGCGCTGAATGATGATCCGGCGGTGCTGATCGCCCGCGCCCGCGGCCTGCACCTGGACGAGGCCCATGTGACGGTGGACGGCGAGCCGGTGTCCGGCGGCTTTTTCGACTTCGTGCTGTACCTGATCCACAACCACGCCAGCACCGCAAAGAACGGCTCGGGGCCGTACTACTACATCCCCAAGCTTGAGACCCGGTTCGAAGCCCGCCTCTGGTCGCTGGTGATCCGCCACTGCGAGGAGGCTCTGGGCCTGAAACGCGGCACGGTGCGCATCACGGTGCTGATCGAAACCCTGCCGGCGGCCTTCGAGCTGGATGAGATCCTTTATGAGCTGCGCGAGAACATCACCGCGCTCAACGCCGGGCGCTGGGACTATATCTTCAGCTATATCAAACGCCAGAAGACCGACGCCTCCAAGGTCCTGCCGGACCGCGCGCAGGTCACCATGACTGCGCCCTTCATGGCGGCCTACGCCAAGCGTCTGATCGCCGTCTGCCACCGCCGCGGCGCCCACGCCATGGGCGGGATGAGCGCCTTCATCCCGGTGAAAAACGACGACGCGGCCAACAAAGCCGCCGTGGACAAGGTGCTCGCCGACAAGACCCGCGAAGCCTCCATCGGCCATGACGGCGCCTGGGTGGCGCACCCCGCCCTGGTGAAAGTGGCGCTGGAAGCCTTCGACAAGGTGATGCCGGGGGCCAATCAGCTCGACACCAAGCCGGAGGTGACCGAGGATCGCGACGCGCTGATCCTGCCGAACGAGGGCACGATCACGGAAAGCGGGCTCTACGGCAACGCCGATGTGGCGATCCGCTATATCGCCAGCTGGCTGCAAGGCCGCGGCGCGGCGCCGATCCATAATCTTATGGAAGACGCCGCCACCGCCGAGATCAGCCGCGCCCAGCTCTGGCAATGGCGCACCCACGGCGCGAAGACCGATGACGGTCAGGTGATCGACGACGCCCGCGTGAGCGGCGTCATCACTGCGGCGGCCGAAGCCATCAAGACCGAGATCGGCGCCAACGCCTGGACGGTGGGACGCTTCGACGAGGCCCGGGAAATCCTTGAGGAGATGAGCCTGTCGGACAGGTTCGAAGAGTTCCTCACCCTGCCCGCCTACAAGAAAGTCGCCCAGGTCTAGGCCACATCTTTCACGGCGAAAATCAGCCCGGGACGGTGATCCGTTCCGGGCTTTTTTGTGTCCGGCGGCCGGCGGCGCCAAACGCCCACAGCTGTGAGCGCAGCGCCAAGAACAACAAAGGGCCGAAGCTTTCGCTCCGGCCCCGTGCCGTCCTCCCCGACTGGTCATCGGGAAACTGCGTGCGAAATTTAGAACTCGCTGCGCAGGGTCACGCCGAAGGTGCGAGGCGCACCCAGGAACGCCATGTAGCTCGCGGTCGCGCGCGGGTCGTTAGACGTCCCCGCTCCGCCACGGCGGCCCTGAGCGAAGGCGTCGAACGCCACCTGCGCATAGGTTTCGTCCGTGAGGTTGCGGCCCCACAGCTCCACCGACCACAGACCATCTTCACGGCCCAGCGCAAAGCGCGCGTTCACCAGGGCGAAGCCGTCCTGCACCTTCTCCGGATCAAGATCAGACCCGGTGTTGTACTCCGACACGTAGCGCGCATCGGCGGAGGCGGTGAACAGCAGGTTATTGAACACCGTGCGCTCATAGATCGCCTGACCGGTCACGAAGTGTTCCGGCGACAGCGAGAAGTCCTTGCCTTCGATCGCGTCCACCAGCGGATCGCCGGTGTTCACCGTCGTATATTCGGTGTTCACATAGGCGTAGCCGGCGGTCAGGTCGAGGCCCGGGATCGGCGTTGCGTACGCCATGTCGAGCTCAACACCCATGGACTCCGACTCGTCCACGCTCTCCACCACAAAGGCCAGGCCGTTGAAGGTGTTGAGCTGGTAGTCTTCGATCTGCTGCAGGAAGGCGGCGCCGTTCAGCTGCAGAACGCGACCGAACAGCTCGGATTTGAAGCCGATTTCGTAGGAGTCGATGATTTCCGGAGCAAACGAGCTGTCGGCGTTGGTGTAACCATTGGCGCCGATCGGACCGTTCAGCTGACGGTCCAGGTTGAAGCCGCCGGCCTTGAAGCCGCGCGAATACCCCGCATAGACCATCACTTCGTCATTCACGTCATAGGTCGCGCGGAGCGTGCCGGACAGCTCCTCGTCAGACCGTTCGCGGTCATAGCCGTTGGCGTCAAGACCGGTCCGTGCATACGGCAGGCAGGCGGACGGGACCAGAGCCGCCAGCGCGGAGCCGGCGAACGTCGCGGCCGGATTGAACCCGCCATAAAGTTCGAAGATGCGGCAACCCAGCGGCGAGTTGGTGTCGAACGTCGCGTAAACGTCCTTGGTCTCGTTGGTGTAACGAAGACCCGCCGTGATCGCGAGGTTGTCGGTGAGCTGATAGGAGTTGTGCGTAAAGATCGCCCAGCTGTCGGCCGTCTGATTGTAGACGTCCTGGTTCACTCCCGAACCGGCCGGGAAGAAAGCGCCGGCGGGCTGAGGCGCATAACCGGGCAGCGCCGGCAGGCCGAGGCCGCCCAGAGCCAGGCCGTTCAGGGTCTGGGAGATGAACAGCGGGTTGGTGCCGCCCGAAGACGCCAGGCCGAGGAAGGGTTCCCAGTCGTCGCCGTAGCGGATCGCATCACCCAGCACCAGATCTTCGTGGGAATAGAACGCACCCACGAGCCAGTCGAGATTGCCATTGACGCCGGTCAGTCGAAGCTCCTGGGAGAACCGCTCCAGATCCGTGAAGTTGTTGTCTGAATCACGATAGGCGATGTCTGCGGCCGAATAGTCGATGTCTTGGCTGCGCGAGTTGGACCAGTTGCGGAATGCGGTCACAGACGTCAGCGTGCCGATCGGCAATTCGATGTCGAACTCCCCGGAAATCCCCCAATCCTCGATCTTCTGCTCGTAGGGCCGGTTGGCGTAAGCGATGCGTGCTTCCGGGTCAGCGGGGAAACCAACACCGCCGCCGGTCGCCCGCGAAGTCACCGCGCCGACAAGGGCTGCGGCCGTTGCGGTGTAGTCGTAGGAAACCGCCGAACAGCAGAGTTCATCCCGCTCGGAATAGTCGGCGATGATGCGGCCCTCGACCATTTCGGAAGGCGTCCACAACAGCTGGCCGCGGACCGTGTAGTAATCCTGGGTTTCGGAGTCGCGCACGTCGAAGGAGCCACCCTCATCCAGCACCAGGCTGGTGAAGCCGTCGCGCTTTGAATCAGCGGCGAACAGACGGAAAGCCAGCTGATCTTCGATGATCGGGCCGGTGAGGTGCGCTGAATATCGCTGATAGCCGTAATCGCCGAGCTCGGCCTGCACGCTGCCGCCGAACTCAAATTCCGGCGCTTCGGTCACGATATTCAGAACGCCGGCGGAGGTGTTCTTGCCGAACAGGGTGCCCTGGGGGCCGCGCAGCACTTCGATGCGCTCAAGTTCGCCGAGATCGCCGAAGCCCACGCCGTTGCGCGAGCGGAACACGCCGTCGATGTAAACGCCGACCGAGCTTTCGAGGCCGAAATTGTCACCGACCGTGCCGACGCCGCGGATACGCGCCGTGGTGATGGTCTCGGACTGGGTCGAGGTGACCATGAGGCCCGGCGCGATGGAGATCAGGTCCTTGATGTCCTGAACGCCGGCCTGGGCGAGCGACTGGCTGTCATAGGCGCCGATGGAGATCGGAACATCCTGGGCGCTCTGCTCGCGCTGCTGGGCGGTGACGGTGATGACGTCGAGCGTACGGCGCTCGCCGCCGCCGACCTGATCGATGAGCTGCGCGTTCGCGGCCGCGCTCAGCGCGACAGACGACGCCGCGGCGAACAAGGCGACTCGCGTGAATTTAGACACCATGATTGTGCATCCTCCTGAATGGATCGGTCCCCGGTTTTGTCCGGGAGCGTTTTTGTTGCAGCGCAATACGTGCACTCCCACACAGAGTGTCCGAATTCGGGCCTGGAATGAAGCGTCCCAGTACAGGCTCACCCGACGCCAAACCCCTATTATTCGAACCTTTCTTTTCTTTTCACAGAAGTGTTGCATCGTAGTCACGCCCAAAACCGGCGCCCGCTATGCTGCAATTGCGAAGAGATAGGGATTTCCGGCGCTTACCGCTTGCAAAGGAAACCGGGTTATTCTGCCTTCAGAGCCGGGAGAAAAGGCGAGACTCGCCCCATGGACGACGCCGTGATGCAGGCGCTCAAGCGCCATCTGGCCAGTGCGGAGACGTTGGACGTCAGCCGCTATCAGTTCGTGAACATGGAGGCGGTGAAGGCCGCCGCCGGCGCGATCTGGCCGGAAGTTCGCGCCCGCGTTTTCCTGGCCTCGCGCTCCATCATCGAGCGCCGCATCGCCGAGGACGACCTCGTCTTACAATGCGCCACCGGATTTCTGGTGATCTACAAGGCGACCACCGGAGCCATGGCCGAGCAGACGACGGCGCGTATCCGCGCCGACCTGGAGCGCTTCTTTCTGGGCGAGCGATTCGCCGACCTGATGCGCGTTCAGGCCACCAGCGAACGGCTGACCCCGGCCGAGTTTGAAGCCGCCATGGCCGAAGCCGGGCTTGAAGAGGCTGATCCGGCGCCGCCGGCCGCCGCGCCGCGCGCCAACCATCCCGGCCTGTTTCGCTCGATGGAGTTTCATGCGGCGTGGGACGTGCGCAAGGAAGCGGTCGCAAGCTATTTCGCCAAACCGGTGGTGAGCGAGACCGAAGACGGTCCGGATCTAAGCGAGGCTTCGCTCAATGCAGCCCTGTCGCGGCCTGAAGACCGGCTCGCCTTCGACCAGGCCGTGCTCGCACGCGCGTGCGAAGCGCTGACTAGGCTGCTCCAGGCCGGCACGCGCTGCGCGCTGATCGTCCCGGCCGGCTATGGCGCCGTTTCCAATTCGCGGCTGCGGGCCGGCTATGTCACCGCCCTCGCCCATTTGCCGCGCGAGCTGAAAAAGCTGATCTGGGTGCGTCTCGTGGGCGCGCCCGGCGATACGCCGGCCTCTGTGATCGCCGAGACCGGCCGCACCCTGCTGCCCTATACCGGCCAGCTCTTTCTTGACGCCGACATCCGCTCGGTGACGCTTGAACGCCAGATGGAGAGCGACGCCCACTGGCTGGGCGCGCGCCTGCCGGACAAGCTCACCGAGGCCGCGCGCCAGGATGTGGAGCGCTTCATCGCCCTGGCCAGGCGGGGCGGTCGCCCGGTCTATTTTTACGGCGTGAATGACTGGGAACGCTTACGCTACGCCTCGCGCACACCGGCGCGCCTGCTGGCCGGATCCGCAATCGGACGCCATGATTCGCCGCCCGCCCCGTTTCGCCTGACCCGCAACGGGCTTCTGTCGCGCGCCGCGTGACATCTTGCGCTGGCCTCCGGCTCGGCTAGGGTTCGCATCAACAGAGATAGAAATTTCGGGGAGATAAGTCATGAAACGCGCCCTTATGGCGGCGGCCTTGTGCTGCGCCGCGCCCTTCGCCGCCCAGTCGCAGACCGAGGACGCACAGCCGGCCGCGGGCGGCCCGCTTCAGGCCGCCGATATTTTCAGCCTGGAAATGGCCACCGATCCGCAGATCAGCCCCGACGGGCGCCAGATCGCCTATGTGCGACGCTCCAACGACATCATGACCGACCGTACCCGCCAGGCCGTCTGGGCGGTTGATTTCGCCGGGTCTGACCATCGCCCCCTCGCCTCGGGTTCGGCGAGCTATTCCAGCCCGCGCTGGTCGCCGCAATCGGACCGGCTTGTCGTGAGCGCCAGCGAAGACGGCGAGACGACGCTGGAAATGATCTGGCCGGAGACCGGGCGTGTTGCGCGCCTGGCCGAGCTGCCCTTCGGCGCCGGCGCTCTGAGCTGGTCGCCGGACGGGCGCTGGATCGCCTTCACCATGTTCACCCCGGCGCCGGGCCCGCAAGTGGATATCGGCATGCCTCCCAAGCCGCCGGGCGCCGAGTGGGCCGATCCCGCGCTGGTGGACGAAACCACCCGGTATGAATTCGACGGCGTGGGCGAAATTCCTGACGGGGCGAGCCAGATCTATCTGATCAGCGCGGAAGGCGGCGCGCCGCGCCGGATCACCAATGTGGCCGACGGCCAGATCTCCGGGCTCGCCTGGACGCCGGATTCGGGCCGGATCCTGTTCAGCTGGGGCGGCCGCGAGGAGGACGGCTTCGATTTTCGCACCAGCGACATCTATGCAGTGACCCCGCAGAGCGGCGCGTTGCAGCAGATCACTGACTTTCCGGGGCCCGAGGGCTCGCCGGCCGTGTCGCCGGACGGATCGCGCCTGGCCTTTCTGGGCGAGGCCGCCCGCGAGGAAAGCCATATCGACACCGATCTCTATGTCATGCCTCTGAACGGCGGCGAGCCGGAACGCCTGCTGGCCGATCTGGATCGCGGAATCGACCAGATCGAGTGGGCCGATAACCGCGGCCTGTACGTGCGCTTCGATGATGCGGGACACACCGTGCTGGCGTATGCCGGGCTGAATGGCGGGCTGGACCGGCTCACCGACCGCATCGGCGGGACCACGTTCGGCCGGCCCTACACGTCGGGATCGTTCTCCGCCTCGTCGAACGGACGCTGGGCGGCGACGCTGGCGAGCGCGTCAGACCTTGCCGATGTGGGCGTGGGGTCACGCCGGGGCCAGGCTGAAGAGATCAGCGATCTCAACGCCGACGTGCTGGGCGTACGCGAGCTGGCGCGCGTGGAACGGATGACCTGGGAGAGCTCTGCGGATGGGATGGAGATCGAAGGCTGGATCGCCTATCCGCCGGGGTTTGATCCAGACGAGTCCTATCCGATGATCCTTGAGATTCATGGCGGGCCGCACACCGCCTATGGACCCCAGTTCTCCGGCGAGGTTCAGCTCTTCGCCGCCGCCGGCTATGTGGTGCTCTACACCAATCCGCGCGGCTCCACCTCCTATGGTGAGGACTTCGCCAACGAGATCGACAAAAACTATCCCGGCGACGATGTGGCGGACCTGCTTTCCGGCGTCGACGCGCTGGTGGAGCGCGGCTTCATCGATGAGGACAGGCTATATGTCACCGGCGGATCGGGCGGCGGCGTGCTCACCGCCCAGCTGATCGGGGTCACCGACCGCTTCGCCGCAGCCGCAGTGGGCAAGCCGGTGATCAACTGGACAAGCTTCGCACTCGCCGCCGATATCGGCCCGGTGATCCTGCGCTACTGGTTTGGAACCACGCCCTGGGAAAGCCCTGAGGAATACTGGCGCCGATCCCCGCTCTCGCTGGTGGGCGAGGTGGAGACCCCGACCCTGGTGTTCGTGGGCGCCGAAGACCGCCGTACCCCGGTGTTCGAGGCCGAGCAATACTATAACGCCCTGCAGATCCGCGGGATTGAAAGCCGGCTGGTGCGCATCCCCGGAACCTATCACGGCATCGCCGATTCACGGCCCTCCAGGCTGCTTCAAAAAGCCGGCCATATCCTGGCCTGGTTCGACGATCATGGCGGCTCTGACGAACAGGACTAGCAAGGCGAGCGGTCCGGCCACAGCGGCTGGACCGGCTGCTAGACCCTCGCGCTGGGGCGCGCCGCGCAGGCCTCGCGCCAGGTGGCGAGGGCATTCAGATCCTCGCCTGGCTCCAGCTTCACCCAGCCGGCGAACTCCACGAAGATGAAGGCCGTGATGTCCGCGACAGAGAAGGCGTCGCCCGCAAGCCAGGGCGTTTGCTGCAGCCGGGCGTCGAGGGTGTGGAAGAATTTCGACCCTCGCGCGCGCCCCCGCTCGGCGAGCTCCGGGATCTGCGCCACGGGGTCAGGGCCGGGCAGCGCGCGGTCCTTCATGGCCCTGGAGGTGTTGCGCAGGATCTCCATGACGCTCATCAGCCCCTCAAATTCGGCGCGCCAGGTCCATTCGGCGACGCAGGCCTGCTCCACCGAAGAGCGGCCCATGAGCGGCGGATCTGGGAACTCCGCCTCCAGATAGCGCGCAATGGCCGCGTTCTCGCAGAAGCGCTCGCCGTCCTCTGTCACCAGAACCGGCACGGTGCAGCCCGGATTGACCTGTCGGAACGCGTCGGAGAATTGCTCGCCGCTGCGCAGATCGACCTCGATCGTTTCCACTTCGACGCGCTTCTCAGCAAGAATCATCCGGGCGCGGCGCGGGCTTGGCGCAGTGGCGCAATCATAAAATTTCATCATGAGTACAGTCCTTTAATCTAATTCTCCTCAAGCGAAATCTGAAGGCCGGATACGGGCCACGTCAAGGCGCGCTTCTATTGCTCCGCCCAGCGCCAGGATCGTGTCTTCCTTGAAGAGCGGGGCCCAGAGGCTCGTGGCCTGAGGCACGGAGAAGGTCGCCCCGCTTTCATCGGCCGCGGCGCCGAAGATCGTGCGGGTGGGCTGTTCGGAGAAGCCGGACCGGAAGGCGAGCTGGGGATGTCCGGTGTAATTGGTGATCAGCAGCATGCCGCCAGCGAAATTCGGCCCGATCACGGCGTCCAGCCCCGCCATGCGCTCGGCCATCATGGTCTGAGCGTGGCGGCGCAGCCGGTCGGCGTTGACCATATCCACCGCAGACGCAAAGCGGGCGCGCCGCCAGGTGTTGGGCCAAGCCGCGTCGTCCTGCCAGGTGAGCTGATCGTCGAGATCATCAAGGGTCAGCCGCTCGAACGCGGCGGCGGCTTCCGCCTCCAGCTGGATCAGCATGGTGTCATAGGGCTTGTCGTCGATATTAAAGGCGACGAGCTCGACGCCCAGCGACCGGGCGGCCGCAAGCGCCGCGCGGTCGCCGTCAGAGCCCTGCTCAAACCAGGCGGGGTTATAGCCCAGGCGAAGCCCGCTCAGGTCCCGTGACAAATCGGCGCCGAACGTCGTTGAAAAACTTGCAGGATCACCGTCGTCCGCGCCGTTGATCGCAGCCAGGACCAGCCCGGCGTCGGGGGCGGAGCGCACGATGGGGCCGATCTTGTCCAGCGACCAGCACAGGGCCATGGCGCCGGTGCGCGCCACCCGGCCGAATGTGGGGCGCAGCCCCGTGGTTCCGCACCGGTGCGAGGGCGAGACGATGGAGCCAAGTGTCTCGGTGCCGATGGAAAAGGCGCACAACGCAGCCGCCGTCGCCGACGCCGGACCGGCCGAGGAGCCCGAACTGCCCTCATTGGGGTTGAACGGATTGCGGGTCACGCCGTCATACCAGATGTCGCCATAGGCGATCGCGCCCGACGTCACCTTGCCCAGAAGAACCCCGCCCGCTTCTTCGAGGCGGCGTGCGACCACGGCGGTGCCCTGCGCCACGCGGCCTGAGTACACGCTCGCGCCCCAGGTGGCGGGCAGGCCCTCCACATCGATGATGTCTTTGAGGGTATAGGGCACGCCGTGGAGCGGCCCGCGCACCCGGCCGGCCGCGCGCTCGGCGTCCCGCGCCCGCGCCTGCGACCTTGCAAGATCGGCGGTGACGGTGACGAAGCACTCAAGCCGGCTCTCATAAGCGGCGATGCGCGCCAGATAAATCTCGGTGAGCTCAAGGCTCGAAAGGACGCCGCGCTCCAGCCATTGGGCCTGCATCCACACCGGAGCAAACGCGATGTCGGCTGCATCAGACGGCAGGCGCGGCGCCCGGCCCAGCCCCGTCACCCCGCCCCCGGCCATCTCATAGGCGCCTCCGGGCAGCCGCGGGTCGAAGGTCAGGGCCGGAGCCAGCGCGTTGGGCTTCTCCACCGCGCGCAGGCGCTCGGCCCGGCCGATCCAGGCCTCGATCCCCGCCAGCATCTGCTCACGCTCGTCAGCGGTGTAGGAGACGCCCAGAAGCGGCTCGGCGCAGGCGAAAGTTTCCCGGGTCACCGGCGTCACGGCAGCCTCCTGAGCGCGCGCGCTCGCCGCGAACCCCGCCCCTGCGCCGGCCATCAGGCCGAGAACCCCGCGGCGCGTGGCCGCCGCTTTGGCGAATCGAGTCATGGCGTTTCCCCTCATTCATTCCTGTGGCGCTGCGAAGCGGTGTTCATACCGGGTTCATCGGCGCGCTTATTAACCTTGGCAGGCTTCGTCGCGGCGCAAAACTTGCCGACATTGACCCTTAAAACAACAATTATGGCGAAGACTCCCTATTTCAGCCCAACTTCGGAAGCTTGCTTGGGTTTGGTTAATGCGGGGCCGTGAATAAAAAGGGGCATATCGCCATGGACGACCACATCCAATCGCGCCAAGCCAGCCCGCAATCCAACCGTGACCTTTTAAGGGGGGCGGATTTGATGGATCGCGCCGAGCTGAAAGCCCACCAGATATCCGACCGGCTGACCTATGCGTATCAGCGCGCCGGTTCAGCCTTCGTCGCCTACATGAATTTCAAGGATACGCGCGGCAGCCGCTTCGGCGAAGCCACCGGCGCGCAACCGATTCACCGGGCGCCGGCCTATCCCGACAGCCACATCATGACCTTCTCCATCCTGGCGGGTCTGGTGCTGTTTGAAGGCCTGGCGAACGCCTACTTCTTCTCCAAGGGCTCCGATCTGGGCCTTCTGGGCGGCTGGATCCAGGCGATCACGGTGGCCAGCGCCAACGTCATCGCCAGCTTCTTCATCATCGGCTTTCTGGGCCTGCGCATGGTGCAGAACCCGCACCGGCCCTTCTCCTTCGCCGCGGCGCTGATCTTCATGCCGCTGGCCACCGCCTTCGTGGTGTTCTTGAACTTCGCCGCCGCGCACTATCGCGATCTGCTGGAGATCAACGCCGCCGTGCTCGCCCAGGGCGGGATCGAGCAGACCGGCCAGATGCTGACGCCGGTGACGCGCGCGCTCACCCTGGCGCCGTTTGAAACCCTGGAGGCGCTCCTGCTGTTCGGCCTGGGGATCACCTTCGCCGTGATCGCCGCCTTCAAGGGCGCGACCTTTGATGATCGCCTGATCGGCTATGGCGCGGCCCATCGCCGCCTGGTCAACGCCTCCTCGCATCTGGCGGCGGTTCTCAAGCAATTGCCGGCCAATAGCGGCGCGGCGGACGGCGAGATCGTCACCGGCGCCAAGCTCACCACACGCCAGCGCGCGGCCGATCTGAAAGAGCTGATCGACGACATGTTCGCCCAAGAGGTTGAAGACGCGCTGGCCCGCCATGAGCGCCGGCGCGAGGGCCGAGATCCGGCTGACGCAGAAATTTATTCCAACGATCCCCCGCCCCGGGCCTAGACTTCAGCGGCGCGCCGCGCTCGTCTGTGAACTGCAGGGGCGTGGTACGCGTTCGCTAAGCGTCTCTTGAGGGGGATCACATGCGCGGCAAAGACATATTGGGGATCTTCAACATCCTGATCGTGCTCGGAGTGCTGGGCGCCATCAGCTACGCCGCCCTGGTGCTGCAGCCCGAAGAGTACGATCCCGACACGCTGTGCCTGGCCGGTGAGACCCCGCCGCACATGGCGCTGGTGATCGACAAGACCGATTTCTATTCGCCTGAGCAAGCGGTCCGCATCGAAGGCCTGGTGCTGGACAGCCGCGACCGGCTCACCGTCGGCGAGATGCTGTCGCTCTATGAGCTGGACGCGCGCGGCGCGCTGATCAACACAAATGACTTCGCCCTGTGCAATCCCGGCCGCGGCGATCAGATCAACCCCCTCTACCGCAATCCCCAGCGCGTCGAAGCACGCTACCAGGCGCTGTTCGAGGGCCCGCTTCAGCGCGCGCTGGACGATCTGGTGGAGCCCAAGGAAAGCCCGGCGAGCCCCATCGTCGAGGCGCTGGCGCGGCTGGCGGTGGAAGAAGACTTCGACCGCGAAACGCCTCAGCGCACGGTGATCCTGGTCTCCGACATGCTGCAGAATTCAGCACTCTTCACCGTCTATGGCCGGGGCCGGTCTGATCTTACCCGCACCCTGCCCGACCCGCGCCTGGTCGCAGACGCAGTGACGGCGGAGTTCGGCGACGCGCTGGCCGGTGTGACGGTCGAGGTTCACCTGATCCCCCGCCCCGGCTGGGAAGCCCAGCAGGCCGGGGTGATCCGCGCCTATTGGGAAGAGGTGTTCCGGCTCCTGGGCGTGCGCGACACCTGGACCGCGCTTTAGGCGCGGCTCAGCCTCGGCGTCAGCCCGCCGCCCTCTCCAGCACGCACACGTAAAATCCGTCCGTTCCGGTGCGGTGGGGTGTGAGCTGGATGGCGCCGTGGCGGCCTTCGAGTTTTGCAAGACGGGCTTTCGCGCTGTCGGCGAGGCGGCCCGACGATGCGATCGCCTCGCTGGCCGGGACCGGCGTGAAGTCGTCGCGGCCGTTAAGGAAGGCGGTGACGCGCTCCTCGTTCTCATCCGGCAGGATCGAGCAGGTGACATAGATGAGGCGCCCGCCGGGCTTCACATAGGCCTGAGCCCTGGCGAGCACCTCGTCCTGTTCGGCCATGCGGCGCTTCAGGGCTTCGGACTTCAGCTTCCACTTGCTGTCCGGGCGCCGCCGCCACGTGCCGGAGCCGGAACACGGCGCGTCGATGAAGACCACATCCATGCTGGCTTCCAGGTCGCCCAGCGTCTCGGCCTCCTTGCCGTCGCGCACTTGCACATTGCGCGCCCCGGCGCGCTGCAGCCGCGCCCAGATGGCCTTCAGGCGGCGCCCGTCATAATCCCAGGCGTAGAGCTGGCCGGTGTTTTCCATCAGCGCCGACAGGGCCAGCGTCTTGCCGCCCGCCCCGGCGCAATAATCGAGCACTTGTTTACCTGCGATTTCACCGGCGGCGAGCGCGGCGATCTGGGAGCCGAGATCCTGCACCTCCACCCAGCCCTTGCCGTAGGCGGGGATACTTTCGGCGCCCGGCGACTTGGCGCGCGGGTCGGTCTCGGGAATGCGCAAGCCGTCAATGACGAGATCGCTCTGCTGAACGTCCTTCAGCTTCGCCTTCACCGCCGCCACGGCGCGCTCGGGCTCGGTTTTCAATGTGTTGATGCGCAGATCCACCGGGGCGCGGCCCGCCATGGCCTGGCCCTCGGCCACCGCATCGGCGCCGAACGCCTTCTTGAAGGCCAGGGTCAGCCATTCAGGGATATCAGCGGCCACATGCAGCGGCGCGCCTGCCTCGCGGGCGCGCAGAAAGCCGCCCTTCTCTGCAGCCGTCAGCGGCTGCGGCGCGTGCTCGTCGCCGTCAAACATCGCCTCAATGGCTTCGGACTCCAGACCCCAGGCGATCGCCAGCGTTCCAAGGGCCAGCGCGCGCGGCGTGTCTTCAGCCATGGCGTCGCGAATGCTCGCCCGGCGGCGCAGCGCGTCCATCACAAGGCCGGAGATCCAGGCGCGGTCGCCGGACCCGGCGAAACGATGCGCCTTGCCCCAGTCGCGCAGCGCGTCCTTCACCGGTTGATGCCGGTTCAGCACCAGATCGAGAACCTCGATCGCGCCTTGCACTCGTCCGCCGTCACGCATGGCGCCGCCTTTCATTCAATAACCGCCCGATTTGCGGCGCGGCGTGGCCCGGCGGTCTGCTAGAACCGGGCCATGTTGTTTGATCCGCCATCCCAAACCGTACTTTATGACGCCTTGCTGGCGCGCGACCCGGCCTTTGACGGGCGCGCGCTCGTGGGGGTTACATCCACCGGCGTGTTCTGCCGGTTGACCTGCCCGGCGCGCAAGCCGAAGGCGGAGAACTGCCGCTTCTTCGACACCGCGTCCGCCTGCTTAGAGGCGGGGTTCCGCCCGTGCAAGCGCTGCCGCCCGCTGCACGCCGGCGCCGAACCGCTGGTCACCGCGCTGGTGGAGGCGCTTGAGGCCGACCCGGCCCGGCGCTGGGACGAAAGCGCGGTGAGCGCAGAGGGCTATGACCCTTCCACCGTGCGCCGGGCCTTCAAGCGCGAGTTCGGCGTCACCTTCCTGGAGATGGCGCGCCTGCGCCGGCTGCGCGAGGGCTTCACCGCCGTGGCGAGCGGCGAGCGGGTCATAGAGGCGCAGCTGGCGGCGGGTTATGAATCCGGCAGCGGATTTCGCGCCGCCTTCGCACGCCTGCTAGGCGTCGCGCCGGGCCGGCTGAGCCCGGACGCGCTGCTGCGCGCCTCGCCGATCGATACGCCGCTGGGCGCCATGCTCGCGGTGGCCGACGACCATGCGCTGCACTTGCTGGAATTCATGGACCGCAAGGGTTTGCCCGCTGAGCTTAAGCGGCTCGCCGGACAGCCAGGCGGTCTGGGGTGCGGGCGCACCGGTATCCATGAACGCATCGAGGCTGAACTGCGCGCCTATTTCGCCGGCGAGCCGGTGCGATTTGAAACGCCGCTGGCGCTTCACGGCGCCGCGTTCGCCCGCTCGGTCTGGGCGGCCCTGCGCGCCATTCCACCCGGCGAGACCCGCAGCTATTCAGACATCGCGCGGCAGATCGGACGCCCGGACGCCGTGCGCGCTGTGGCGCGCGCCAACGGCGCCAACCAGATCGCCATAATCATCGCCTGCCACCGCGTCATCGGCGCGGACGGATCGCTCACCGGCTATGGTGGCGGCCTGCATCGAAAACGCGCGCTTCTGGAGCTGGAGCGCACAGCCGCGAGAACCACGCCATGACGCCTGCAGACAAGATCCAGCGCTTCAAATCCCTGCACCTGCCGGGCGATCCCCTGATCCTGCTGAACGCCTGGGACGCCGGCTCGGCGACGGTCCTGGATGCAGCGGGAGCCCCCGCCATCGCAACAGCGAGCTGGGCCTGCGCCGCCGCCCACGGAGAGACGGACGGCGAGCGGCTGGCGCTGGATCTCGCCCTCGCCAATCTGGAGCGCATCATTGCGGCGGTCAAAGCGCCGGTATCCTTTGATCTTGAAGCTGGCTACGGCGCGGATCCAAAAGCGGTCGCCGCGTCGGTGGCGCATGCGATCAAGATTGGCGCGGCGGGCCTCAATCTGGAGGACAAGCGTCCCGGCATGGACGGGCTTTTAAGCGTGGATGAGCAATGCGCCCGCCTGAACGCTGCGCGCGGCGCCGGCGCCTATTTCCTTAACGCGCGTACCGATGTGTTCCTGGAACGGCCCGCACTGGAGCACGCCGCCGCCCTGGACGAGGCGCTGCGCCGGGCGTCCGCCTACGCGGGCGCGGGCGCCGACGGTGTGTTCATCCCCGGCCTGACCGATCCGGCGCTGATCGCCCGGTTCTGCGCAGCCTCGCCCTTGCCGGTGAACGTCATGGCGCTGGACCCGGAACCGGTGAGGGCATCCCTCGCCGAGGCGGGCGTGGCCCGGGTCAGCACAGGGCCCGGCGCCTATCGCGCTTTGATGACAGCGTTCGGCGAGCGCGCAGAAGGCCTCTACCGGCGCGAGGCTCAGCCCGCCTGACCCCCGCTGAACGCGAAAACCGCCAGACGAACCCACATCACAAGGATGCAGATTGCGCCCAATGAAAACACGGGTATGCGTAATCCGACCGCATTGGAGGTCGAATATATAAGCGCGTGAACGACGCGCGTCACCACGTAGAGCCACGCGGCGCCAAGCATCACGGCGTCTTGAACCTGCAGCACGATTGCAAGGATCGCCGCGGCGAAGAAATACACCGGGGTCTCGAACTGGTTGTTAAGCGCGTTGGAAATCTGCTGGGTTTTCGCCGGCCAGGCTTTCTGACCCAGATCAACATCACCCGGCTTCACCGCGCCCGCTCCAAGCGCCTTGAAGCGCGCGGCGCCCATGATCACGACAAGCGCGAAGAACACGAGCACCTGGACAAAGATCGGCGCCAGAATCGGGTGCACGGCCAATACGGGGCCCATCAGGACGGGCTGGGATAGTTCGGCGCTTCGCGCGTGATCGTCACGTCGTGGACATGGCTTTCCTTCAGCCCCGCCCCGGTGATGCGCACGAACTCGGCCTTTTCCTGGAACTCGGCGATGGATTTCGCGCCGGTATAGCCCATGGCAGCGCGAAGCCCGCCCACCATCTGGTGCAGGATCGGACCCACCGGGCCCTTATAGGCGATCTGGCCTTCAATGCCTTCGGGCACCAGCTTCATGGCGTCGGTGACTTCCTTCTGGAAATACCGGTCGGCCGAGCCGCGGGCCATGGCGCTGACGCTGCCCATGCCGCGATAGGACTTGTAGGACCGGCCCTGATACAGGAACACCTCGCCGGGGGCTTCTTCGGTGCCCGCCAGCATGGAGCCCATCATCACCGTGTCGGCGCCGGCCGCGATGGCCTTGGCCATGTCGCCGGAATACTTGATGCCGCCGTCGGCGATGATCGAGCCGTCAAAGCCTTGCTTGGCGCGGGCGCACTCGATGATCGCGGTGAGCTGGGGAACCCCGACGCCCGCCACGACGCGCGTGGTGCAGATCGAGCCCGGCCCGATGCCCACCTTCACGCAGTCCGCGCCGGCGTCGAACAGGCCGCGCGCGCCGTCATAGGTCGCCACGTTTCCAGCGATGACCTGGGCCTTGTTGGAGGCCTTCTTGATGCGGCGCACCTGGTCGAGCACGCTGACGCTCATGCCGTGGGCGGTGTCGATGACCAGAACGTCCACACCGGCGTCCAGCAGCGCCTCGGCGCGCTCAAAGCCTCGATCGCCCACCGTGGTGGCGGCGGCGACGCGCAGGCGTCCGTGCTCGTCCTTGGCGGCGTGCGGATAGGCTTCGGCCTTCATCATGTCCTTGACGGTCATGAGGCCGACGCAGTGGCCTTCGTCGTCCACCACCAGGAGCCGCTCGATGCGGTGCTTGTGCAGCAGGCGCCGGGCCTCGCCCTGATCCACGCCGGGCTTCACGGTGACGAGATTTTCGCGCGTCATCAGCGAGCTGACCGGTTGGGACAAATCGTCGGCGAAGCGCACGTCGCGATTGGTGATGATGCCCACCAGCCGCCCGGTGGGGCCGCCATTGGCCTCCACCACAGGAATGCCGCTGATGCCGTTGAGCGCCATCAGCTCCTTGAGCTGAGCCAGCGGCGCGCCGGGCTCGATGGTGATCGGATTGACCACCATACCGCTTTCATAGCGCTTCACCCGGCGGACCTCTTCGGCCTGCTCTTCATTGGAAAGATTGCGGTGAATGACGCCGATGCCGCCGGCCTGGGCCATGGCGATGGCCAGTCCCGCCTCGGTCACGGTGTCCATGGCCGCCGACAGAATGGGAACGTTCAAACCGATGTTTGCGGTAAGCCGGGAGCGCACGTCTGCGTCGGCTGGCAACACTTCCGACGAACCGGGCTGCAAGAGCACGTCGTCGAAGGTGAGCCCCTCACGAATCTGCATGGGGAGGCCTCCTTCTCTCTTGCAAGCGCGCTTTAGCAGGATTCAGAAAAAGGGCAAGGCGCGTGCGCGGCGCGAGGGGGTCACCAGCCAACGGGCCCAGTCCTTTCAGGTCTTTCGGAAATTCTTTGGGAATTCCTGGTTATGCTCTGGAAGATGGCGACATGCGTGCGCGACAGGAAAGACCCGAATGAAGACCCGACCCTCCCTGGAACACCTTCTTGCTCATACGCCTGGGCTGGTCGGAGTCGCTTCGACAGACGGGCGCTTTGTGCGCCTGAGCGCCGCCTGGGAAAAGCTTCTCGGGGCGCCACTGTCCGAGCTTGAAGGCGCCGAATTCATTCAGTTCGTTCACGCCGACGATGTTGCGCCAACCCTTAAGGCGTTAGCGCGGCTAAACCGCAATCTGCCTGTAATCAGTTTTGAGAACCGATACCTGTGCGCGACCGGCAAGCACCGTAGACTTGTCTGGCGGTCTAACCGAGGCGAAGACGGCTTCATCTATTTTATCGTAGAAGATGTGACTGAAGCGCGAACGCTGCACGAGACACTGGAAGCCTCAAGCGAGCGGCTTCGGCAAGTGGCGGAGATCGCCGGCATAGGAAGCTGGGAAGTCGATCTGATCAATCAGACTGTATTCTGGGATGAAACGACCCGGCGGATCCATGATGTTCCGGACGAATACGTCCCAACGCTTGAGGCCGGCGTCAACTTTTACGACGGAGACGCCGCCGAAACGATCGGGCGAGCGGTTCAAAATGCTATCGACACAGGCGTTGCGTGGGATCTAGTCCTGCCCCTGATCACATTCACCGGCAATCAGATCTTCGTGCGGGCCAGCGGGCGGCCTCTTTTGGTTGAGGGCGTCGCAACGCGCCTGACCGGCACTTTCCAGGATATAACCGAGCAACAAGAATATGCAGAACATTTGGAGCTGCGCCGTGTAGCGGCGGAGACAGCGAATGAGGCGAAGTCGCGGTTTCTCGCGAATATGAGCCATGAAATCCGCACACCGCTAAACGGCGTCTTGGGGATGGCGCAACTGCTTCAGCGTACTCCGGTCAACGAGCGCCAAAGCTTCTACCTAGAGACCCTTCGAGAATCCGGGAACGCGCTGGCGAGCCTGGTGGACGATGTGCTTGATCTTGCCCGGATCGAGGCTGGCGAGGTGCGCCTTGCCGAGGAGCGCTTCAACCTTCACGAAGTGATTGGCTCAGCGCGAAGCGCCATCGCCGCGCAAGCGGCTCAGAAGGAGTTGATGGTCACTGTCTCAATAGACCGCTTGCTACCAAAAGACGTGTTAGGCGATTCAGTCAGACTCAAGCAGGTTCTCATCAATTTGCTCGGCAACGCTGTCAAATTCAGCGATCGCGGCGCGATTAAACTGCTGGCGGAACCCTTGGGCGACGCCTGTGTCCATGTGAGCGTGATCGACACTGGGCCCGGCGTGCCTGACGCCATGAAAGGTCTTATTTTTGAACGATTTACACAGGTCGACTCCTCTGACACACGTCGCAATAGCGGGACCGGCCTCGGCTTGGCTATATGTCGTGATCTGGTGAAGCTCGCTGGTGGCCGCATCGGCGTGAAGGATACGCCTGGAGGCGGCGCGACTTTCTGGGTCGAATGGCCCATCACACAGACGAGTGTAAGCTCGACGAAAAACCCGCTGCCGCATAAGCGCGAGCCCGAAAAGACCGTCCTAGTCGCCGAGGACAATATGACCAACGCGGTGATGCTTCAGGAGGCCCTAGGCGGCGCCGGCTATAAGGTTTTGCATGCTCACAATGGGCGTGATGCGGTGAAGCTTGCACGAACCGCCCGGCCCGACCTGATCTTGATGGATATCCACATGCCCGAGCTAAGCGGGATCGAAGCAATCATGCAGATCCGGCGCGAGATAAACATGCCTGCACCATGCATTGTCCTGACGGCGGATGTCACCGCTGAAATGCGCCAAAAAATCGAGGATCTGGCTCCGCTCGAGACTTTCTCAAAGCCCTTCGATCTGAACATTCTGCTTCAGACGGTGGACCGCACGCTTTCAGTCAATCCTCTGAAAAGTATCGCCTAAGCCACCTTCGCCGTCACCGGCTCCGGTCCCCTCCACGCTTCGCGGGTGGCCAGGTAAAGCTCGGGGCGGGCGAGGTTCAGGCGGGCGCGGGCTTCGTCCAGTTTCAGGGGGAGAAGCTCCAGCAAATCCACCGCAGAAAATTGGGTGGAGGTGCGCGCCAGGCGCACCGCCTCACCCACCATGCGGCCCACCGGCCAGGACGGGATTTCGGCGCGGATGCGAAGGCCGGCCATCCGCCCCAGCAGGCGCGAACCGCGCAACCCGGTCTGGGTCCCGGTGAACACCAGCAGCAAAGCTTCGCCCAGAGGGTCGCGGCCGTATCCGGTGAGGACGTGATAGAGGTCATGGGTCAACGACATCATATAGGTGAGCGCATAAAGCTGCGGATAGGAATCGCGCAGCGTCGCCATGTCCTGTGGCGCCTGCGCCCAGTGAGCGTCGTGAACGCCGGTGGGGTGCAGGTTTTCCCCGTCCAGATACTGCAGGTACGCCGCCGCGAACGTGCCGGGCCCGTGGCTTTCCAGCGTCGCCCGGTCGGTGAGGATACGTCCGATCCGCTCGCGGTCGGCGACCACGCTGCGCCCGTATTCGCTGTCGAAGAACCGGTCGAACCAGTCCTCCTGAGAGCGCCCGTTCACCGCTTCGAAGAACGCGAAGACATGGCGGGTGTCGTCGCGGTCATTGACCAGATCGCGAAACGCCCTCAGCGCCTTGATCGGACGCACGGGGCGATGCGGATAGCGCGGCGCTGATGCGGCCATGGCGGCGGACCTTTCTAGGTTGACCCAATAATTGTGAACGCCGTTCACATATCGCGTCAAGGCGCCGTCGAATTCAAGTCGCCCTGCGGCAGGGCTCGGCGCGAAAAAAAGGCCGGGGAGGTCTCCCTCCCCGGCCTTCTTCAGCCTCGTCTGCGGGGTCTAGAACTCGGCGCTGACGCCGGCGTAGTAGGAGCGGCCAAGGGCGCCCACCGGGGTCTGCTGCGTGCCGATATCCGGAAGCTGATTGCCCAGATTGTTCACGCCCGCATAGAGCTGGATCGCATCGGTGAAGCCGTAGCGCACCTGCACGTCATGGGTCCAACGCTGATCATACATGATGAACTCCGGGCTCACGATGTCCGGATCGCCGGCGGTGACGTTGCGGTCGAAGCGGCGGGTCTCGTCATACCAGTTCGTCCCGTAGTTCACGGTCCAGCGGTCCATGTTCCAGGTCACGTCGGCGGTGGCCTGCCATTCGGGATAGCCGGCGTCGCCGGCCTGCTCGTCAGGCTCGGAGTCCGGCAGGTCCTGCAGGGTCAGGCTTTCCAGGTGAGAGCCGGCCAGCGAGAGGGTGAACGTGCCGATGTCACGCTCCATGCCGAAATCACGCGGATCATTGAGATACCGCGCCGAAAAGTCGACGCCCGAAGTGGTGTAAGAGCCCACATTGACGAAGAACTGATCGAAGAAATCGATCTGGCCGGTGGCCGGATCGCGGCTGACCAGGTCACAGAACTGGTTGGGAAGCGGCAGGTCGACGCATTGCTCGGCGAGCGCCTGCGGGCTGACGCTGAGGATCGCGTCCTCCAGCTCGATGTCATAGTAGTCCACCGCCACCTGCAGGCCTTCGATGAAACTCGGCGTAAACACCACGCCATAGGTCACCGTATCCGCGGTTTCAGGAACCAGATTTGGATTGCCGCCGACGCGGCCCTCGACCGTGGAGGACTTGGTGTCCTCGAAGGTCGACAGATCGACGCCGAGGATCGCCTGGCAGTTCTCGAACCGCAGATCGGTGCCCTGATCCACCGCACGCCGGTCGCAAGGATCGGCCACGAAGGCGAAGGTCTGGGTCTGCGGCAGGAACAGATTGGTGATGTTCGGCGCGCGCACCGCCTGAGCGACCGTGCCGCGCAGCATCACCTGCTCGTTGATCCGCCAGATGCCGCCGACTTTCCACGTGTCGGTCTGACCGGCTGTGGAGTAGTCGGACCAGCGATAGGCGGCGTCGATGGTCAGCTCTTCGATGAAGGGCAGACCGGCGAGCACCGGCGCTTCAATCTCGCCGAAGAATTCGGTGACGTCGAACGAACCCGACGAATCGGTCCGCTGGCCGATCCAGCTGATATCCTGTCCCAGAGCCGCCGATTCCTTCTCGATGTCGGAGGCGAAGGCGCGGGATTCTTCTTCACGGTATTCCGCGCCGAGCACCCACTCGACCGGACCGCCGGGAAGCGAGAAAAACACTTCGCTGTCGCCCGCGAGGAAGGCCTGGAAGACGCTCTGCTCGATCTCGTCGCGATAGGTCTGGGTGTCGGTGATCCAGGCCGCGGCTTCGGGGGAAATATTCTCACCGAAGACATTGGCGGGGACGCAGCCCGAATTTGCGCCCGGCGTGAACGTCGTGCCGAACAGAGCCGGATCAAGACCGCCGGGAACGGCGGTGGGGTCCAGGTCCGACCGGCAGACGATCTCGCCGGTCGCCGGGTCCACCACCGAGTCGATGGCGGCCAGGAAGCGGTCTTCCAGCCGGTCGCCGTAATAGTCCGTTTCCGCTTCGGTACGGCCATAGACGTAGGACGCTTCGTAGGTCAAACCGCCGAGCACGTCGAACTCACCTTCAAGGCCGGCCACCGCGCGCAAGGTCTGACGCTGGATGTCGGTGCCCGTGAAGCCGAGGTCGAAATTGTCGCGGCCCATGAAGACCGTGCCGCCGCCGGCTGAGGCGCGGATCGAGTCGGGCATGAACGCGGCATCGCCGGCGATCGGGATGAAGTAGTCAAAGGTAGGCTGGCCCTGGAATCCGGTATTGGTCTCGACGTATTTCAGCTCGCCGAACAGGGCGTGGTTGGGGGTGAGGTCGTAGCGCGCGGTGGAGTTCAGCACGACGCGCTCGTTCTCGGGCAGAACCTCGTCGACGAAATCGTCCAGGCGCGTGCCGGAGCCGCCAATGGTGATGAAGCCGCCGGTGTACTGGCCCGGCCGGTACACATCGCCATTGCCTTCAAAATTGATGCCCGTACCGGCCAGGTCGCCGGGAACGCCGGAGAAGTCGGTGTAGACAAGGCCGCCTCGGGCGGTGTCGATATAGCGCGCGTCGCGCACGAAGATGCGGTCGACGACATTGGGATCATCGCCGTTGAGCTCGGCGGGATTATCCACCAGCGTCCAGCGGCGGCCGGGCGTAAGGAAATCGCGATCGCGGGCGTTCAGGCTGGTGTCATGAGCGTATTCGGCGGCCAGCGTCAGGTTCAGACGGCCGTCGAGGAAGTCGCGGCCGGAAAGCGCGCTGACGAACACATTGTCGGCGCCGCCCGCCTCGGTCGTGCCGACCTGAGCGCGGACCTGATCGCCCACATAGGTGTCGCGCAGCACGAAGTTCACCACGCCGGAAACGCCGTCGGCCCCGTACACCGCCGATGCGCCGCCGGTGAGCACTTCAACGCGCTCGACCAGGCCCACCGGGATGGTGTTGATGTCCACCGAGGCCGAACCTTCGCTCTGGGCCACATGGCGGCGGCCGTCCACCAGCACCAGCGTGCGCTCGGTGCCGAGATTGCGCAGGTTCAGCAAGTTCAGGCCGGCGGATCCGGAATTGCCGGTGTCGGCGCTGTCCTGGCTGTCAAACGAGTTCACCAGGGCGGGAAAGTCCTGCAGGAAGTTCGTCAGGTTGGTGGCGCCGGAATTCTGGATGTTCTCGGCGTCGACAGAGACGACCGGAGCGGACCCGGTGAAGTCTTCACGCACAATGCGCGAACCGGTGACGGTGATGGTGTCGGCCTGGGAGGCTTCGGTCTCGCCCTCTTCGGCCTGGGCGAAGGCGGCCCCGGAGAGCGCCATGCCGGTGAAGCCCGCCAGAATCGTCGTCCGGGTCAGTCCGGATTTGAAGTTTCGCATGTGGTTTCCTCGAATGAAGGTTCGATGACAAAAATCGAAGACCCCCTCCCTGCACTGGCGGCGTGCAGTCGCACAATCGCGAGCGCTGCGATCAGCTGGCAATGATCTGCCGCGCGCAACACGATCGTTGTAAATCCGTCACGCAATGTGGCGGGAATAAGAAATACATTATTTTTCAGTAACTTCTGGAACAACTTCTGAGGTCTATAAATCAGCTCTTGTTCGTAAATTTGAAAACGGAGCGTAGCGGCGGCTCCATCCGCAGCATCCATGGCGCAGAAAACGGGCTGCGATTTGATGCGGCGGCGAGCAGAACGAGGCCGGTCCGCGGACGGCTCGCCCTACCCCTTGAAGCCCGTGGCGATGAGGAAGGTTTCCGCACTTTCCTGACGGCTGGCGGGGGGCTTGTAATGGCGCACCTTGGAAAAGCGGCTCTTCAGGAGATCCAGCAGCTCGGTGGTGGCGCCGCCCTGGAACACCTTGGCGACGAAGCCGCCGCCGGGGCGCAACACGTCCATGGCGAAGTGAGCGGCCAGCTCCACCAGCGCCACGATGCGCAGATGATCGGTGGCCTTGTGGCCGGTGGTCCACGGCGCCAGGTCGGAAATCACCAGATCGGCCGGACCGTCCAGCGCCTCCTTGAGAACCGTGTCGGCGCCCTCTTCGGTGAAATCCAGGGTGAGAAGGATCGCGCCGGGTACCTGCTCCATCTCCAGAAGATCGACGCCGGCCACGTGGGACGCGCCGCGCCGCAGCGCGACCTGCGTCCAGCCGCCCGGCGCGGCGCCCAGATCGGCGATGCGCATGCCCGGCTTGATGAGGTGGAACTTGTCGTCCAGCTCGATGAGCTTGTAGGCGGCGCGCGAGCGATAGCCGTCCTGCTTGGCGCGGGCCACGTAAGGATCGTTGAGCTGGCGCTCCAGCCAGAGCTTGGAGGAGTATTTGCGCCCGCGCGCAGTCTTCACACGGGTGTGAAACTGCTTGGCCGCGCGCGCATCGCCGCCCTTGGTCACAGGGCCCGAGCGCCGGCGCCGGCGCTTATCGTCGCCTGCGCCGTCTTCACCGCCCTGGCCGCCCTCGCCGTTTTCGTGATCGTCCTGGCTCATGCTTCGTCCTTCCCGGCGGCCGGGCGTCCGCCTGATCCGCCCCGCTTGCCGCGCCGCCGGCGCGGCCGCATGAGATTGTGCAGCATGCCCTCGCGCAGGCCGCGGTCGCCGATGCGCACACGGCTCACCGGCCATGCATCAAGCACCGCTTCATAGATGGCGCAGCCGGCCACAACCAGCTCGGCGCGCTCCTCGCCGATGCAGCCCTCCTGCGCCCGGCCCGCCCGATCGCGCGACGACAGGCGGTCGCAGGCGGCGCGCGCCTCGGGAACGCTCATCCACAGACCGTCCACCCGGTCGCGCATGTAGCGCTCCAGATTGAGGTGGACCCCGGCCACCGAGGTGACGGTGCCCGACGTGCCCACCAGATGCGCCTTGCCGGCGTTGAACACCGGGCGCATGCGCCGCGCGCCCTTGGGCGGTTTGAGATGCTTCGCGGCGTGGGCCTTCATGGCGCGATACCATTCGGCGCGCGCCGCATCGCCTTCGGGTTCGGGAAAGTGATCGGAGAGGGTGACGACCCCCAGCGGCATTGTGGACCAGCCGCGCAAAGGCGGGCGGCCGCCCGACGCGTAGCCTCCGCGAGCGCGCCATTCAGCCAGATCCACCCAGCACAGCTCGGTGGACCCGCCGCCGATATCCAGCACCAGCGCCGCGTCCATGGTCTCGTCCATGAGATCAAGACTGCCCAGAACCGCCAGGCGCGCTTCCTCTTCCGCGGTGATGATCTCCAGCGGCAGGCCGGTGGCCTCGATGGCGCGGTCGATGAACTCCCGACCGTTCTCGGCGGCGCGGCAGGCCTCGGTGGCGATGCAGCGCATCTTCACCACCTCGCGCTTCTTCAGACGCTCGGCGCACACTTTCAGAGCGGTGATAGCACGCTCCATGGCCGCCTCGGACAACCTGCCGGACGCGGTCATCCCCTCGCCCAGGCGCACGATGCGCGAATAGGCGTCCACCACGCGCAGGCCCTTGCCCTGGCGGCGCGCCAGCAGCAGGCGGCAATTATTGGTGCCCAGATCGATCGCTCCGTAGACGGGGTCGGACGCGCCCTTGCGTCGGCCCCTACTCGGGCGCGGCCGCGCCGGTCCGGATCCGGCTGCGTCCTTTGCCATGTCGTCTGTCCTTTTGTGTCCGGCGGATCGCCCGTCCGGCGCGCCGGTGCGGCGCAAGCTCAGACGGGGGTGAACCGGACATATCCAATACCGTTTGTGACAGGATAACACGCTTGGCGCGAAGGAAAAGCGGCGCATGAGCCGGCATGCCGCGATCAAGACCAGCAAGGGGTCTCGAACCTGCGCCGCGAAGGCTTATGTTTAACGCTAAAGCAAGGGAGAGACTTCACCATGGCCGCCATGAGACAGGCCAAATTCGCCATCGGAGACGTCGTGCGTCATCGCCTCTTCCCGTTTCGGGGGGTGATCTATGACGTCGATCCCGAGTTCGCCAACTCGCAAGAGTGGTGGCTGTCCATCCCCGAGGAAATACGTCCGAAGAAGGATCAACCCTTCTACCATCTGCTGGCGGAGAACGATCAGACCTTCTACCCCGCCTATGTGTCGGAGCAGAACCTGGTGCCCGACGCCCATAATGGCGGCGTGGCCCATCCCAAATGCGCCGAACTGTTCGAGGGCTTCGATGGGGAACGCTACGTGCTCAAGCGGTCCAATGCGAGCGTGAACTAACCACGTGCGGCTCACAGCCTGCGGCCGCCGCAGATTTCACAAAGGATCGCGGTCGAGTGTTTCGCCGCCGTTTTCACGCTGCGGGACGCGGGCTTCTGCATGCGGATTGCCGTTCAGCTGAAGGCGGTGCGGCTTGAACCCGACCTGAAAACCGGGCGGCCCGGCCCCGGCCACGTCCCCACCCCCAACGCCCTGCTGGCGCTCGTCAGCGCTTTCGCCGGGCCCCCATGGGCGCCCGGCGGAATCCGGTATTGACAATCATTCTCATCTTTGGTTTTTGCGGATCATTCTCATTTGCACCCCCTTGGGAAGGATCTTTCGATGCGTACGCTTCTCGCCGGCGTTTCCGCCGCAGCCATCCTCACGGTGTGTGTCGCCGGACCGGCTTTCGCCCAGATCAGTGAAGCAGCCGACCGCACCGCCGACCCGGAAGACACGATCGTGGTCACAGGCCGCGCCAGCGCCCTTTACCGCATCGGAGAGATTGAATCCGGCAAGCTGCCGATCGATCCGCTCCTGTCCACGCAGACGATCCAGATCATCAACGAGCAACTTATCGAGGACCAGGGCGCGCGCGACGCCCAGGATCTTTACCGCAATCTCGCCGGGGTGGATTTCTTCAGCTACGCCGGCGTCACCGCGCGCGGTTTTCGCCAGGAGGAAATTTTCTTCGACGGGCTGCGCGGCGATCCCTACGCCGGCTTCTCCGTACCGCAACTCTTCAACATTGAACGTATCGCCTATCTCAAAGGACCATCGGGAATGCTCTACGGCCCCGGTGCGCCGGGCGGTCTGTTCAATTACGTCACCAAGAAGCCCCGGTTCGAGGAGTCGATGGAGACGCGCCTCACCGTTGGAACCGAGGCGCGCTATGGCGCCGCCATCGAGGCCGAAGGCACGCTCTCTGAACGGGTGGCCGCGCGTGCGGGCGTGTTCTTCGAGGACCGCGACCTTCCGCGCGCCAACGCCGACAGCACATCGCAGATTGTCGACGCCGGCTTGCTCGTGGATCTGGGCCGCGGGGAGCTGACCCTGCAGGCGACCCATTACGATCAGGATCTGGGCGCCAACCGTCTGCGCGGCGTTCCGGTGGATGATTTCGGCCGCTTCCGCACCGACCGGCGCTGGAACCATAATGAACCGAGCGACTTTCTGCGCCTGCAATCCACCGTGCTTCAGGCTCTTGTGGACTATGAGCTGACCGACTCGCTGAGCGTCGATTTCGGCCTGCGTTACAATGACGCCGAGGAACGGCAACAATATCACGAGCCGCGCGGCCTGTTCCCGCGCCAGAATTCGCTTGGCCAGTTCGTCGACGCCTCAGGCGCGGCCGTGGCCAACCCTGCGGACGCCGAGCTGGTCATGGTTCGCGAGTTCCGCGACCAGCTGCGTCCGGGCGAATCCTGGTCGGCCGGCGCCAACGCCATATGGGAGACCGAAATCGCCGGCATGGCCAATCGCGTGCTCGTGGGGGCGGACTGGTTCACCGACGAGCGGGGGCTGGTGTACGACCTGGCCCGCGGCGACAACGTCTCCGGCAACGACGGCCAGCCGAACCCTCTCGGGCTGCTGAACCCTGATTACGGTCAGACCGATCCGTCGACCTACACCACGGTGGCGCCGTTCGGTGACCGCTTCTTCGAAGCCGAGCGGGCGGGCGCTTATCTACTCAACGAGCTGACGGTGGATCGCCTGATCCTCACCGGCGGCCTGCGCTTCGACAGCTTTGAAGACGTCACCACCCAGCGCTTCGATGACGGCCGTGTGGTCTCGGGAAGCGCAGAGGACGAGGCGCTGACCTACCGGCTCGGCGCGGTCTACCGCGTCACCGACGAGGTCTCCGCCTTCGTGCAGAGCGCCGACAGTTTTGAACCGGCCGGGCCGGGCTCGTTTGATGCGGACGGAAACCTCATCGATCCGTCCGAGGGCGAAATCGTCGAAGGCGGCCTGCGCTTTGCGCTGAACGGCGGACGCCTCCAGGGCACGGTGGCGGCATACCATATCGTGCGCACCAACATCGCCCAGGCCGATCCCGATCCGAACGCCCCGGCCGGCGCACTGATCACCTTCGGCGAGATCACCAGCGACGGGTTCGAGACCACGATCGCCGCCGACATCACGCCGAACTGGGTCGGCACGTTCAGCTACGCCTATAACGATGCGCGCATCACCGAAACCACGGGAGCGAGCATTACAAACGCCGTGGGCGACCGCTTCGCCAATGCGCCGGAGCACTCGGCCGGTTTCTGGACGCGCTATCAATTCCCGCAGATCAACACCGCGATCGCGTTCGGCGGCGATTATGTGAACGTGCGCCAGTCGCTCTCCGGCCAGAAAGTACGTCCCTATCTCATCTTCGACGCCTCGCTGATCTACGAGACGGATGTGTGGCGCGCCGTGCTGCGGGCCGACAATCTGTTTGACGAAACCTATGCGGCCTCCGGCTTTATCGACCGTACGGGGCACTTCCCCGGCGAGCCGCGCTCGATCTTCCTGGAGATCGGACGGCGGTGGTAGAGGGACCCGTCAGCCAGGGGAACGCCAACCCGGCCGCGAGCAGGCCTCCGGCCGGGGCGGGTGCTCCCCCTGCCCGCGCCAGCGAGCCGAACGTGAAAAAGCGTTCCATCTGGTGGCGCCTGCATCAATGGGCGGGCCTGCAGATGTCGCTGTTTCTGGCTTTCGTCTTCGTGACGGGCACGCTGGCGGTGTTCTCCTATGAGATGGACTGGATGGCCCGGCCCGCCATGTGGGCGGCGCCGACACCGGTGGAGGACCGGGTGAGCTGGGGCGCGGTCGGCGACGCCGCCTCGGCCCATGCGCCGGACGCTGAAGTCCTGAACGTCTACGGCCCGATCCATCCCGCCGCCACATTCGACGTGGTGATGCGCGGTGAAGACGGGCCGTTTCACATCTATGTCGACCCACGCACCGGCGAGGTGACCGGGACCGGGCCGTGGCCCGGGTTTCAACGCTTTCTCAGGAACGCTCACCGCCATCTCATGATCCCGGTGAAATGGGGCGTGTCGCTGGTCAGCCTTGCGGCGGTGTTCCTGGCGTTCAGTCTCGTCACGTCGTTCTGGGTCTATAAAAAGTGGTGGCGGGGCTTTTTCCGCCTGCCCAAGGGGCGCACGGCGCGCGCCTTTATCGGCGATCTGCATCGCTTCGCCGGGCTCTGGTCGATCTGGTTCGTCGTGCTGATGATCCTCACCAGTTTCTGGTATTTCGCCGAACAATGGGGCGCCGCCGCGCCAGCCGCGAACCCGTCACGTCCGCCGGCCCCGATATCGCTCGCGCAAGGCCCATCCCTCGCCGCGACTCCCGTTGCGACCCCCGGCGCGGCGGTGAACCGTGCGGTGGACGAGCTGCTGTCCGAACGCCCGGATTATCGCATCGCCCAGGTCTACTGGCCACGTGGCGAGGACGGGCTGTTCCAGATCCACGGCCATTCGGGCCGCGCCATCCTGGTGCGTCCGCGCGCCAACGTGGTCTGGGCCGATCCGGCCACCGGCGCGATTCTCGGCGATGTGGATCCATCGCGCCTGAGCCTTCACACCCGCATCGCCGAGGCCGCCGACCCGCTGCATTTCGGCACGTTCGGGGGCTACTGGACGAAGACGCTCTGGTTTGTTTTCGGCGTGTTCTTGAGCGGACTGGCGATCACCGGCGTGGTGATCTACGCCCTAAGGATCGCCAAGCAGGACAAGGCGCCGCCGCGCTGGCGCACGGGGCTTGTGAAATCCTGGCGCAAGATGGGCCGGGCGCGCTGGCTGGCGGCGGGGCTTGTCGCCCTGCCCTTCGTGCTGGCCCCGGTGGTGCTTTAAGTCAGGCGACGGTTCGCGGCGCGGCCAGAATGACCATAGCGCCGAGCAGGCAGATCGCCGCGCCGATCAGGTCCCACCGGTCCGGTCGCAGCCCTTCCATGAGCCACAGCCAGGCCAGCGAGCTTGCAATATAGACCCCGCCATAGGCCGCATAGGCGCGCCCGGCGGCGATCGCCTCCACCAGGGTCAGCAGGTAGGCGAACAGGGCGAGCGAGGCCAGTCCGGGGACGACCCACCACATGGATTTGTCGAGCCGCAGCCACGCCCAGAATGCGAAGCACCCCGCAATTTCTGCAAGCGCTGCGGCCAGATAGACGGCGATCGTCCGCACAGGCTCACCCTTCGTAGCGCACCACCGTCTGCTCGATGGCGCCGAAGATGGACTTGCCGTGATCGTCCAGCATCTCGATACGGATCACATCGCCCGGCGTCATGAATTTCGTCTTCGGCTCGCCGTCGTAAATCGTTTCGATCATGCGGATCTCGGCGATGCAGGAATAGCCTTTTCCGCCCTCGCTTACCGGCTTGCCCGGGCCGTCGTTTAACTTGTTGGAGATGGTGCCCGAACCCACGATGGAGCCGGCGGTGAGCGGGCGGGTTTTCGCGGCGTGGGCCACCAGCTGCGCAAAATCGAACGTCATGTCCACATGACAGTCCGGCTCGCCGAATTTCTCGCCGTTGAGCCAGCTGGTGAGCGGCAGGTGCACTTTGCGCCCATCCCACTTGTCGCCAAGCTCGTCCGGCGTCACCGCCACCGGGGAAAAGGCCGTGGGCGGTTTGGACTGAAAGAAGCCAAACCCCTTGGCCAGCTCGCCGGGGATCAGGCCGCGCAAGGACACGTCGTTCACCAGCATGATCAGCCGGATTTCCTTCGCGGCGGCGTCCACCGACAGGCCCTGCGGCCCGTCCCCGGTGATCACCGCCACCTCGCCTTCAAAATCACAGCCCCATTTGTCATCGCCCAGGGGGATCTCTTCGCGCGGTGAGAGGAAGGCGTCGGAGCCGCCCTGATACATCAAAGGATCGGTCCAGAAGCTCTCCGGGATTTCCGCGCCGCGCGCCTTCCTCACCAGCTCCACGTGATTGACGTAGGCCGAGCCGTCCGCCCACTGGAAGGCGCGGGGCAGCGGGGAGAGCGCGTCATGCTCGTGGAAGCGCTCGCGCGGGATCGATTCGCGCATCAGCTCCTCGGACAGGCTGCGCAGCTCCGGCTCGCAGCGCGCCCAGTCATCCAGCGCCGCCTGCAGGGTGGGCGCGATCATGGTGGCGTCGGCGCAATACGCCAGATCCTTGCTGACCACCACCAGGCGGCCGTCGCGGGAGGTCGATTTCAGTGTGGCGAGTTTCATGGGGCAGTATCCTCGTAAACTAGCAATCCGTGATCTAGGACCGCGGGCAATACTATTTGGTCATCATCACACACAAGCCAGAGGTCGATCTCAAGGCCGGTCAAATCGCATAAGTCGTTAGCCCACCTTCTTTTACGAAATGGGAATATCCCCTCCGCACTAGCGTGCTCCGAAGCACCAACCTCGACCGCCACATCGAGATCGCTCTCTTCACAATGGCAGCCTTTTGCTCGCGAACCAAATATCCAAAGGCGAATAATTTCCGGCTCGTTAGAGGCCCAAATTCTCACAGTTTCAAAGACTTCTTTAAGTTCCACCCTACTCCGCCGCGGCCTTCGGCTTCCAGCTGTTCACGTAGTCGGGGTTCTCCACGCTGGCGGCGCCGTCGCCCACGTCCAGGGGATCGCGGGTGTCGATCATGACGGCGTATTCGTCAGTGGCCGGTTTCTTCTGCTCCATCATGTTGTTCAGAGCCTTCGGATGCGGGCCGTGGGTGAAGCCGGAGGGGTGGAAGGTCATCATGCCCGCATCGATATTGTCACGGCTGAAGAAATCGCCGGCGTGGTAGAACAAGACCTCGTCGTAATCGTCATTATTGTGGAAAAACGGCACCTTAAGCGCGCCGGGATCAGTCTCGAACGGGCGCGGCGCGAAGGTGCACACCACGAAGCGGTCCGACAGGAAGGTGGTGTGGGCGCTGGGCGGCAGGTGGTAGCGGTGGCTCATCAGCGGCCGGATATCTTTCACGTTCAGGCGCACCGGATGCAGCTCGCCATGCCAGCCCACCGCGTCCAGCGGATTGTAGGGATAGGTGATGGTGGAGACCTGGCCGCGCTTCTTTACCTGCACGGTCCATTCGTGGTCTGCGTCGGCCTGCTGGGCGCGGAACGCCTCGTCCATGGCCGGCACGTCCAGGATCGCCGGATCGAACACGGCGTGGGGACCGGCCAGACCCCGGTCCGGCAGGGTGTAATGGGTGTTGGTGGCCTCCACCATGAGCACGGCGGTGGGCGCAGAGGGCGCCAGGCGCCACATCGTCCCGCGCGGCAGGACGACATAGTCGCCGGCGGCGTACTCCAGATGCCCGAAATCGCAGAACAGCGACCCCGTGCCCTGATGGATGAACAGGAGCTGGTCGCCGTCGCCGTTGCGCGCGAGCGTCTCCATGGCGCCGTCCAGCTTCCAGAAGCGGATATCGATGTTGGAATTGCCAAGCACGCTCGCCGCGCCCCAGGGTGAGGCTTCGGCGATGTTCAGACGGTTCAGATCAAAGGCGCGGGGTTTGAGCGGACCCTCAAAATCAGTCCAGCCGGTGGGCGGGCGCTTGTGATGCAGGAAGGCGGCGGGGCCGAAAAACCCCTCCTTGCTCATCTCGCGCTCATAGGGCGCCTCTTTTGGAAAGTCGGCGTGCGCCTGACGCGAGGCGGTCCCTTCGGTGCGGCTGGCGTAAATCCATTTGCGGGCCATGGGGGCCTCCAGTGATGACGTTCTGCCTTATCAATTTAGTTACATTTGAAACTAAATGAAAGGGCGGCGTGGTGCTTGACCTCATCGTACCTGTCCGCATCATCGGATCTGTTCTAATCGACGGATACAATGAGCGACGCGCCAAAATCCCCCTCAGACGACGAGCGGCAAGGTGGTTTGAAACGTGCAGGGTTCAGCCTTGGCGCGTTCGTGATCACGCTTGGCTTTATCTGGATCGTCTTCGAGAATCTGGCGTTGGCGCTTATGGTCGCCCTGGTTCTCGCCGGCGGCGCGCAGGCCCTTCAGCAGAAGGTGAAGCGGGACTGACCGGCGCGCGCCATTCCAGGCGCGGCGGCTGTCAGTCCTCATCCCCATAGATCGACACCACGGCTTCACCGCCCTCCACAAGGCTCGCGCGATACATGCCGGCGGTGTTGAAGGCCCAGGCGGGCTGGCCGTGGGCGAGCATGACCACGCCGCCATCGCCGCCGAGCGCGGTCAGCTCGTCCATGATCACAGCGCTGAGCGCCTCGTCCGCGCTTTGCCCGGCTTCGAGATAGGTGCAGATGCGCGCCGCCACGTTGAGGCGGATGAAATACTCTCCGGTTCCGGTGGCCGAGACGCCGCAGTCCGGCGTGGCGTAGGTGCCCGCCCCGATGATCGGCGAATCGCCGACCCGGCCCCAGCGCTTCGAGGTGGTCCCGCCGGTGGACGTGCCTGCAACGATCTCGCCGGTTTCGTCCATGGCCACGACGCCCACAGTGCCGAACGCATGCTCGCGCTCCATCAGGTCCAGCGCGCCTTCATTGACGGGCTCAGGCTCGGGCGCGCCTTCGGGGCGGGCGGGGATGTCAAGGCCAAGGCGCGCATTCTGGCGCTCCATGGCGGCCCAGCGCCGCTCGGTGAAGAAATGGCTCGCCGGGACACGCTCCAGCCCCTGCTCGCCGGCGAACGCCTCCGCGCCGGGTCCCTGCAGCATCACGTGGGGGCTGTCCTCCAGCACCCGGCGGGCCAGCGTAATGGGATGGCGCACCTGGGTGACGCCTGACACAGCGCCGGCCTGATAATCCGAGCCGCGCATGATGGAGGCGTCCAGCTCGTTGCGGCCTTCGGAGGTAAACACCGCGCCGCGCCCGGAATTGAATTTCTCGTCGTCTTCGAGGGCGCGAATGACGGTCTCCACCGCGTCCATGGCCGATCCGCCACCGGCGAGAATCTCGCCCCCCGTCCGGACCGCATCCGCCATGGCGGCGCGGTAGGCCGCCTCGGCGGCGGCATCCATGTCGCCGCGCTCGATCACCCCGGCGCCGCCATGGACCACGATGGACCAGCGCGGCGCGTGATCATCGGCGAACGCGGGGCTCGCGGCGGCGGCGGCGCAGGCAAGGGCGGCGGTCAAAAGGCGCATATCGGTCTCCCCGGGCTATCAACGCCCCCAGAGCAGCGCGTTCGCGCGCCGCGCGCAAGGGGTGACCCTGCGCCGGACCCGATTTCAGAAATGATCAGCCGCGCGCGCGGCGGCGCTCGCCCGGGGGCGCAGCACCGGGAGCCGCTCCAGCGATGTGGAGCGCTCCATGCGCCGCGCCGAGTCGATGCACAGGGCGCGATTTTCTTCAGACGCCCATTCGCCCACGTCGGCGGCGCCCACCGCCTCCTCGATCAGGGTCAGCGAATGGCCGCGGTCCTGGGCGTCAAACAAGGTGGCGCTCAAGGAGGTGCCGGCGGAAAAACCAATCAGATAGGCCTGCGAGCCCAGGCTTCCCTCCAGAATTCCGTCCAGATCCGGGTGAGCGTAGGCCGACACGCCCGCGCGGCGCAGCAGTACCTCGCCGGGGCGCGGCTCGCAGCCCGGGATCGGCTGGGTCATGCCCATGCCCGCCATCAAGGGGCCGCCCTGATGAAGCTGGGCGTGGACCAGGGTCCAGGCGTTGGCCCGCGCGGCGGCGATGATGTCCGCGCACAGAGCGCCGATCTCCTCGCCGTCGGGATCCGCCCAAGGGCGGCCCGGCGCGGCGAACTCCATCTGGAGGTCAAGGCAAAGAAGAACTGGAACGCCTAACAGCATCACGCCGCTCCCTTTATCGCCGTCTAGCGCGCCGGTTGCACGCTGCGCGCCCGCTCATATTGCGCCGGCGACGCACCCCGGCGGATGGATTCGTCCAGCGGCCCCGGCCGGTCCCAGTCACCCTCCGGCCTGTCGAGGACGAGAGGGTCGCTGTCCATGGTCAACGCGTCTGGATGGGGATCATACCGCCCCTCCACTTCAGCGTAGGCCCTGTCGGAGAAAACGAAAACCCCGCGATGTTCACGATGTGTCAGGCCGTGGCGCCGCTTCCAGTACTCCAGCAGCTGATGCTGAACCTGACCCATGAGCAGGGTGTAGCCCTTGCGGCGCAGGATCTCGATCGCGGTCTCCATGATCAGCTTGCCGGCATGACCGGAGCGCGCCTGCGGGCGCAGGGCGACCCGCTCGATCTTCACGAACCCGGCGAACCAGCGCATGCGCAGGCAGCCCACGGGCTCGTCGCCCATCTCCACGATCAGATGGGTGGCGCCGGAGAAGTCATTGCCGTCATATTCTTCCTCATAGGGGCAGTCCTGCTCGTGCATGTAGACGAGCGCACGCACCACCATGACCTTCTGCAGATCGTCCAGAGAACGCGCCACGCGCACCCGTAAACGCGGCTCGAATTCGTCCGCCAGCATACCGTCCA
Organism: Apolloniradiicaulis salifontis; assembly: GCF_053756655.1. Classification (NCBI taxonomy): domain Bacteria; kingdom Pseudomonadati; phylum Pseudomonadota; class Alphaproteobacteria; order Maricaulales; family Maricaulaceae; genus Apolloniradiicaulis; species Apolloniradiicaulis salifontis. The sequence continues at coordinate 1,269,541 of NZ_CM132387.1, read as the reverse complement.
TCATTCGCCCCCAGTGGCTTGGTTGTTTTCAGGACCGTTCATGCGCGGGCACCCAGCCCAGAAAGGCGCCGCCTTTGGGCCCGTCCAGCGCTGCGGTCATCATCTGCCCTTCCCGGCTGACCGGGCGGGCGAACAGCGCGATGTCGGGGAAGGCCCGGCGGCGCGCCTCGGTGACCGCGCGAACGACCGCGCGCTTGGCGTGAGGCGTCGATCCGGTCAGGCACCAGACATAGATCGCGTCGGCGCGCTCACCGGGCTCGCACAAATGCTCAAGATCCGGGTCAGCGGGCGAAAACCGCCGGTACATCAGGGCCTTGAAGCCGTGCGCGTTCAGGTAAAGCAGCGCAATGAAGCCGTCGGTGAGCCCGGCCTCGTCGGTGCGGCGGAAAAAGCAGCGCCGGGTCTTCAGCTCGCACGCGCGCACCCTCTCGGCCGGAACGAGCTCGCCGCCCAGCGTCCGGGCGCCCAGATCCAGCGCAGCTTTGATGTCGGCGAGGTCGGCGCTGGGCGTGAACCCGCGGCGCGCAAGTATGTCACGAAGCTTATCCGTCCGCGCAGCTTCACCACACGCAGACTCGCCTTGCAGACTGTAGTCGTACATATTCGCCCCCCGCAACGTTAAGCGCTTGTTTACTTTTTCGATGCGCAACGTGCGTCTGCGATGTTGGAATGGCCCCCATACGCAAATCGGACGACAGCAGACGATGACCCCCACTCCGCGCCCGCAATTGTTTGACTGGGATGATCTGAGAATCTTCCACGCCCTGGTGGCGGCCGGTACCATGAGTGCGGCGGCGCGACGGCTCGGCATCGGTCAGCCCACGGTGAGCCGGCGCCTGGAGCAGCTTGAGACACGCATCGGCGCCCGTCTTGTGACGCGCGGCGCCGACGGGGTGGAGCTGACCGATGTGGGCGAGCGCATCTGGACCCAGGTCCAGATCATGCAGTCCACCGCCGGCGACATCGAACGCATTGCTCACCAGGCCGACCGCGCCGACGCCGGCACGGTTCGCCTGGCGGCGCCTGAGGGGCTGGCCGGGTTCTGGATTGCGCGTCACCTGCCCGGCTTTGTGGAAGCCAACCCATTGATAAATCTGGAGATCTTGACGCGGGTGGAGGGCGAAAGCGCGCCGGAGGGCGCCGACGTGACCTTGCAGATGGTGGAGTCCAAGCGCATGGCCTATGTGGCCAACCAGCTGGCCACCCTGCACTACGTCCCGTTCGCCTCACGCCATTATCTGGACACCTACGGCCCGCCGTCGGGACTTGCCGACGTGCTCAACCACCGCATCGGCGATCTGGTGAGCTATCGCCAGCAGCAGACCCACTGGCCCAAGGAGGCCAGCGCCATCAAGCAGATGATGAACGCATCGCTGACCACCGACAGCTCGGCGGTGATCAGCGAGGCGACCCGTGCCGGCGCGGTGATCTCCATGCTGCCCACCTACGCCGCCCACACCTTTCCGGGCCTTGTCCACGTGGATATGGGGCTGGTGGTGCCGATCACGCTGTGGATGGTCTATCACCCCGACCAGCGCCGGGTGACGCGGGTGAGGAAGGTGATCGACTGGCTGCGCGAGATTTTCGACAGCGCAGACTATCCCTGGTTCCGCCGCGATTTCGTCTCACCGTCCGAATTCGGCGACGTGGAGACGGTGACCGTGCGCGGCGAACGCCCGAGGCCGAAGCCGATCTAGACGGCGCGCCGCCCCTTCAGCGCCACCCCTCCACATGGAAGAGCTTGCCGTGCTCCTCCACGGCGAAGCGGTCGGTCATGCCGGCGATATAGTCGCACACCGCGCGCGCCGTGGCCCGGCCGCCCGGACCTTCCGCGCCGCGCTGGATCTCGGTCGGCAGCAACATGGGATCAGCGAGGAAGGCGTCGAACAGGTCGCGCACGACCCGCTTTCCCTTCTCCTTCATGCGCTTGACCTTATAGTGCAGATACATGTTGGCGTAGAGAAAGCGGCGCACCGCGGCGAGCTTCTCGGTCATCTCTTCCGAAAAACTCACCACCGGCCGGCCTAGCGCGCGCACCGCCTCGGGGCTGTCCACACCGCTTTCGGCCAGCCGGCGCCGGGTTTCGGTGAGCACGTCTCCTACCATCTCCCCGATCATCTCGCGCACCGCCTCGTGGATCAGGATGGTTTCGCTGATGCCAGGAAAGCGCGCGCGGGAGTTTCTGAACGCCTCGCCCACCAGCGGCAACTCCATCAGCTGATCAAGCTCCAGGATCCCTGAGCGCAGCCCATCGTCAATATCGTGATTGTTGTATGCGATGTCGTCGGACAGCGCCGCGATCTGCGCCTCCACGCCGGCATGGGTGTGCAGCTCCAGCTCGCGCCAGCCCTCATAGGCGGTGAAGCCCCAGGGCAATGTGGCGGCGTCCTCGCCGGCGCCCATGAGCGGGCCGTTATGCTTGACCACGCCCTCCAGCGTCTCCCAGGCCAGATTGAGGCCTTCAAACTCGGGATAGCGGGTCTCCAGCTTGGTCACCACGCGCAGGGTCTGGGCGTTGTGATCAAAGCCGCCGAACTTCGCCATGGCGTCCTGGAGCGCGTCTTCGCCCGAATGACCGAACGGGGGATGCCCCAGATCGTGGGCGAGCGCGGCGGCCTCGGCTAGATCCTCGTCCACGTCCAGCGCCCGGGCCAGCGTGCGGGCGATCTGGGAGACCTCCAGAGAGTGGGTGAGGCGCGTGCGATAGGCGTCGCCTTCATGGGCGACGAAGACCTGGGTCTTTTCCTTCAGGCGGCGGAAGGCGCTGGAATGGATGATCCGGTCGCGGTCGCGCTGGAAGGCGGTGCGCATGGCGCTTTCGCCCTGAGCGAAACGGCGCCCGCGGCTGCTGGCCGGGTCGCAGGCATAGGGGGCGCGCGCCATCTCTGTCTCCAGAATAATGAGAGGCCTTTGCAAGACCGGGTGCAAAGCTCCATATAACAGGGCAGTATGAAACGCGAACCCCGCTCTTTCGGAGGCGTCCATGGCCACCACGCTGGCATCCGCCAATATCTCACTTTCGCCCAGCGCCGCGGCGCAAATCAATCAGATCATGAAGGCGCAAGGCGCTGAATTCCTGCGCGTTTCCGTTGTCGGCGGCGGCTGTTCCGGCTTTTCCTACAAGTATGATCTGGTGAGCGAGGCCGAGGCTGACGATCTGCGGATCGAGAAGGACGGCGCCACGGTTCTGATCGATCCCATGAGTGCGGACTTCCTCAATGATTCGGTTATCGACTATGTGGACGAGCTGATCGGAGCGAGCTTCCAGATCAGGAATCCGAACGCCACCGCCGCCTGCGGCTGCGGGACGAGCTTCTCGATCTAAAACACTGTCCCCGGGGGGGATTCATGAGCCTGACGGTTTCGCAGGCGCTTCGGCGCCGCAGTTCCACGCGCGCCTTTCTCGACACCCCCGTCCCCGCCAGCGAGGTCGAAGCGCTGCTGGATACGGCGCGCTGGTCGGCGTCCGGCGGCAATGTGCAGCCCTGGAAGGTGGTGGCCGTCGCCGGCGAGGCGCGCCGGCGCGTCATCGACGCGGTGAAGCAGAAGCTTGAGACCGACCCGTTCACCAACGAGGCGCGCTTTCCGGTCTATCCTGAAAAGCTGTGGGAGCCCCATCGCTCCTGGCGCTATGAGCTGGGCGAGGACATGTACGCGCTGATGGGCGTGCCGCGCGAGGACAAGATGGCGCGCCTCAACTGGCTGATGCAGAACTATGAGTTCTTCGGCGCGCCGGTGGGCCTGTTCTTCATCATCGACGAGCGCATGAACCAGAACCAGTGGGCGCATCTTGGCATGTTCATGATGAGCTTGTGCCTCGCAGCCGAGGAAAAGGGCCTGGCTACCTGCATGCAGGAAGCCTGGACGCCCCATTGCGACACCGTCGCCAAGGCCATCGGCGTGGAACAGCCCGACATCGTCTATTGCGGTCTGGCGCTGGGCCACGCCGACCCGGACGCGCCGGTGAACCAGCTGCGCTCCAAGCGCGCTGAAGTGAGCGAGATCGCACGGCTGGAGGGGTTTTAGGGCGCTTTTCCAGCACGCCCCTCAAGGTCGCCCAGGTCTCACGAGCAGGGCATGATCAACCCCTTAAAACCCGCAGGTCAGCCTGCCCTCGCACAGGGGCGCGACGCTGACGAAGGCGAGCCAGGCCAGCAGGGCCACAAGCCAGAGCACCGGAATGAAGAAGGCCAGCCGTACGCCGGTCCAGGGCGCCTTGAACAGGGTGAACGCCACCCAGCCGAGCACGAAGCCCAGACCGCCGGCGACCGGACCGCCGAGCATCAACGCCATGACGGCGTAATACGCGGCCATCATGGCGTCGCTGGTCGCGCTGGCCCCCGCCGCCGTCATCAGCGTGGGCACGTAGAGCCCCGCCCCGCCCACCGCGATGGCCAGCGCAGCAAGGCTCGCCCCCAGCATGGCCAGAACGGCGAGGAACGTGTACCGCTTGGGCTCCAGCGCGCCCGCGCCTGCGTCGATATCGGCCATGGCTTTTCTCCGCCTGCATTCAGGACTGAACGATGACTCTCACCCTCGCCTCGTGGAACGTCAACTCTATCAAGGCGCGCCTGCCTAATGTGCTCGACTGGCTGAAGGAGAAGGGCCCGGACATCGTCTGCCTGCAGGAGATCAAAACCGTCGACGACGCCTTCCCGCGCCTGGAGATCGAGGACCTCGGCTATAATGTCGAGACGGTGGGCCAGAAGAGCTATAACGGCGTGGCGATCCTGTCCAAGCGCCCCATCGAGGAGATCGCCCACCGGGCTCTGCCCGGTGAAGAGGACGAGCCTCAGGCGCGCTATATCGAGGCGGTGATCGCTGCTGAAACCAGCCCGGTGCGGGTCGCCTCCATCTATCTGCCCAACGGCAATCCCTCGCCGGGGCCGAAATATGATTACAAGCTCGACTGGATGAAGCGCCTTAGGGCGCGCGCCGCCGAGCTTCTGACGCTTGAAGAAGCGGTGATCCTCGCCGGCGATTACAACATCATCCCGCGCGATGACGACGTGCACGACGCCGCCGCCTGGGCGGGCGACGCGTTGATCCGCGAAGAAAGCCGCGACGCGTTCTCGGCGATCAAATGGCTGGGATACGCCGACGCCTTTGAGCAGGCCGACGGGCGCGCCCACCAGTACACGTTCTGGGACTATCAGGCCGGCGCCTGGCCGAAAAACAACGGCATTCGCATCGATCATCTCCTCCTTTCCCCGCAAGCCGCCGACCGGCTTGAGAGCGTGGAGATCGACCGGGGCCCGCGCGGCGAGGAAAAGGCCAGCGACCACACGCCCATCATCGCGACATTCCGGCTGTAGCGGCTTTCGCCGCCGGACGCGTCAGTGCACCGCGCGCTCAATCTCGCGAATCACAACGCGCCAGGCCGGCGCCGTGGGGTCGATCAGCTCGAAATGGCCGGCGTCCTCGATCTCGATCAGGCGAACATCATCGCCGGCCGCCTCAGCTCTCGCGGCGTAGGCCTCGCCCAGCGCAGGCGGCACGATGGGATCTAGCGCGCCCGAAACGATCACCTGGGGAACGCCCAGCGGTAGAAGCCGCGCCGGGCTGGTGTCGGCGTAGAGATCAGCGCGCCCCTCGCCAACAAGTGACGCAACGATCTCCGGCTCGCCGCACCGGCCCGGCCCCGTGGCGGCGTAGTCTTCCAGATCGTTGAGGCCGGCGAGCGAAATCACCGCGTTGGGCGTGAACGGATCGGCGCCGGCGCGCGGAGCCCCCGGCGCACCCTCGGGCAGGCGGGCGCGCGCGGCGCTCCACAGCGCCAGATGCCCGCCGGCGGAATGGCCCACCATGACCGTGCGCGTCAGATCCAGCGGATGGTCTTCGCTTAAAGACCGCACATGGTCGGTGGCGGCGGCGACCGCCTGAAACGTGCCCGGATAGCCGCCGGTCTCGTGGCCGACACGCGGATAGGTGATGTTCCAGACCGCGTAGCCGCGCCTCTTCAGATCGGCGTTAAGCTGATCCTGCAGGATCGTGCCGGGAATCTCCGCCCGCCAGCATCCGCCGTGGATCATGATCACCAACGGATGCGGACCGGCGCCGGCCGGCAGCCAGAGCTCGCCATAACGTTCCTCGCCCTCACCATAGGCGATGATGTGATCGGCGGCGTCGCGCTCCCGGTCCAGAAGATCGCGCCAGGTGATCGGGCGCTGATCGGCATAAGGGTCAGAGACGCAGGCGGCCAGCAGAAACGGGAGCAGAAGAGCGAGATGTTTCATAGCGGTATTTGCGCCCGGCAGGGGCGGCGGGGCAAGGCTCCGCCTCTTCCGCACGCCTATTCGCTCTCGTGCTCGGCGCCGACGCGCTGGGCGAGAGCCGCCGCCATGAAGGCGTCCAGATCGCCGTCCAGCACCCCGCCGGTATCAGAGGTCTCCACGCTGGTGCGCAGATCCTTGACCATCTGATAGGGCTGCAGGACGTAGGAGCGGATCTGGTGGCCCCAGCCGATATCGGTCTTGGAATCAGCTTCCGCCTGGGCGGCCTCCTCACGCTTTTGCAGCTCCAGCTCATAGAGGCGGGCGCGCAGCATGTCCCAGGCGTTGGAGCGGTTCTTGTGCTGGGAGCGCTCGTTCTGGCACTGCACCACGATGCCGGTGGGCTCGTGGGTCAGGCGCACCGCCGAATCGGTCTTGTTGATGTGCTGACCGCCGGCGCCGGACGCGCGGTAGGTGTCCGTGCGCACATCTTTTTCGTCGATCTCGATATTGATCGTGTCGTCCACCAGCGGATAGGTCCACACGCTGGCGAAGCTGGTGTGGCGCCGGCCCGACCCGTCAAAAGGTGAAATGCGCACCAGGCGATGCACCCCGGCTTCAGTCTTCAGCCAGCCATAGGCGTTCTCGCCCTTGATGAGGATGGTTATTGATTTGAGCCCCGCTTCCTCGCCGGCCTGGGCCTCGATCACCTCCACCTTGTACCCTGAGCTTTCAGCCCAGCGCGTATACATGCGCGCCAGCATGCTCGCCCAGTCCTGGGCCTCGGTGCCCCCGGCGCCGGGATGGATCTCAAGATAGGAATCGTTGGCGTCGGCTTCCCCGGACAACAGCGCCTGCAGCTCGGCCTTGCCGGCGCGCGCGCGCAGCTTCTGAAGGGCTGCGCGCGCCTCGGCGAACAGATCCTCATCGCCCTCCGCCTCTGCCAGCTCGGCGACTTCGAGATTATCAGCCAGCTCGGCCTCAATCTCGGAGACCTCGCTCATGGAGGCGTCGAGCTTGTTGCGCTCCTTCATGAGCGACTGGGCGCGGGCGGGATCCTCCCACAGGGCCGGGTCCTCGGCCTTGTCGTTCAGCTCATCGAGCCGCTTCTGCGCCGTATCCCAGTCAAAGACGCCTCCGGAGCAAGGCGGTGGACTGTTGGATGGCGGCGTTCAGATCAGAGATTTCGGCGCGCATGGGCAAGCATCCTCGGCAGAGCGGAATTTTGAAAGGTTACAGACCAGGGGCTTAGCAAAGCCCCCACGCCGCACACAAGACGGATCAGTAGAGATCGCCCAGCTCGTCGGACGGCTCTTCCTCGCGCGGCGCTTCGCTTTCGCCCTGGCGCTGAGCGCCGCGGCCCAGGGCGCCGGCGCCGAAGCTGAGGGTCTCCTCGGCGTCGCTGGCGCCGCGGCGGGGCTCGGTCCCCGGCTTGAACGCCTCCAGGATGACGCCGGGACGCCCGATCACGCCGGGCCGGCCGGTCTCGTAATCCACCGGCGCAAGATTGACGCCGTCGGGCACGCGGAAGTTCGCGATGGGGTATTGCTCAAGCACCGGCCCGAGAAAATCGCGCGCGATGGGCGCGGCGACCCGGCCGCCGGCCTCGCCGGAGCCCAGCGGCAGCGGCGTGTCGAAGCCCACATAGACCCCGACCACCAGATCCGGCGAGAAGCCGACAAACCAGGCGTCGCGAAAATCGTTGGTGGTGCCGGTCTTGCCGCCCAGCGGCCGGCCCAGAGAGCGCAGCGCGGTGGCCGTGCCGCGCTCCACGGCGCCTTCCAACATATGCACGACCTGATAGGCGGTCACCGGATCGATGACCTGCTCTCCGGCTTCGGTCAGGACAGGCTCTTCGAGCCCCGGCTCCCACTCTTCCACATCGCAGCCAATGCACTCGCGTTCATCGCTTCTGAAGATGGTTTCGCCAGAACGCGCCTGCACCCGGTCGATGATCGACGGCTCCACCAGACGCCCACCATTGACCATGGCCGCATAGCCGCCCACCAGATTGATCAAACGCGTTTCGCCGGCGCCCAGCGCCATGGCCAGTGTCGGCTGAAGATCCTCGTAGATACCGAAGGCTTCGCCATATTCGGTGATGGGACCCATGCCCATTTCCTGGGCCAGGCGAACCGTCATGACGTTACGCGACAATTCCAGGCCGCGGCGCAAGGTCGAGGGGCCGTAGAAGACCTCTGAATAGTTCTGCGGGCGATAGAAGCGCGTCGACTCGTCGCCGGACGCCACGAAGGGCGCGTCCAGAATGATCGAGGCCGGCGTGTAGCCGTTGTCCAGCGCGGCGGCGTAGACGAAAGGCTTGAACGACGAGCCGGGCTGGCGATTGGCCTGAACCGCGCGGTTGAACTGACTTTGGGCGAAAGAATAACCGCCCACCATGGACAGCACCCGGCCGGTGAACGGGTCGATGGCGAGAATCGCGCCGTTGACCTCTGGGATCTGGCGCAGGCCGTAATGGTCATCCGCGACCGTCTGCCCGGGGGCGTCCTCGGCGACGAGATCTTCAACAATCACGATATCGCCCAGTTCCAGCACATCGCCGGGAGCGCGCACGGCGCCGCCGGTGCGCGGGAAGCCTTCGTCGTCGCGGCGCGGCTCGCGCGCCCAATCCAGAGCGTAAAGCGGAATCTTGCCGCGTGCGCCATCTGCAAAGCCGATATCGGCGTAGGCGCCCGTCAGCTCCAGCACCACGGCAAGGCGCCAACCGTCATCGAGGTCGGCCGGCGGATCGATCTCGCTCAACTGCTGGGGCCAGGCGTCGAAACCCTCCAGCGTCATCAGCGGCCCGCGATAGCCGTGGCGGCGATCATAGGCTTCCAGCCCGTCGCGCAGCGCCCGGCGCGCGGCGAGCTGCATGGAGGTGTCCAGCGTTGTGCGGATCGACAGGCCTTCGCGGTAGAGCTGGTCCTCGCCGTAGCGGTCGAACACGTCGCGGCGCACCTGCTCCACGAAATATTCCGCGGCCAGATATTGCTCGCCCTCAAGCCGGTCGACGGTCTCCAGGGGCCGCTCCATGGCCGCCTCGGCGACCGCGTCGGTGACATAGCCGTTGGCGGCCATGCGCGAGAGCACGTAGTTGCGCCGCCCGATCGCGGCCGCCGTGCGCCTGGTCGGGTGATAGTTGTTCGGGGCCTTGGGAAGCGCGGCGAGATAGGCCGCCTCCGCCAGCGTCAGCTCGTCCAGCGACTTGTCGAAATAGTTCAGCGCCGCCGCCGCCACGCCGTAAGCGCGATTGCCCAGATAAATTTCGTTGAGATAGAGCTCCAGGATCTGGTCCTTGGTGAAGGCGCGCTCCATGCGCCTTGCGATGACGATCTCGCGCACCTTGCGTTCGATGCGCTGTTCGGAGCTGAGCAGAAAGTTCTTCGCCACCTGCTGAGTGATCGTGGAGCCCGACTGCAAAGGCGCGCCGGGATTGCGTATCCGCGTGATGACCGAACGGATCCCGCCGCGGATCATGCCGAACAGATCCACCCCGCCATGCTGGTAAAAGCTCTTGTCCTCGGCCGAGAGGAAGGCGGCGATGACGTCGGGAGGAATATTCTCGATGGGCACGAAGACGCGCTGCTCAATGGCGTATTCGGCGATCAACTCGCCATCGCCGGCGTGCACGCGGCTCATGATCGCCGGCTGATACTCGGCCAGCTGCTGATAATCGGGCAGATCCTGGGTGACGCGCACCGTGTAGACGATGGCGAAAATCACAAATACGACGCCAGCCAGCATAGCGGCCCCGCCGCCCCATAGGACGGCGCGCAGCGCATTCTTCCAGGTGAAGAGCTTCATGAAATCCTCGTCGCCCACGCATGCTTGATGCACGGGCTTTTGCCGCCCTCGATTGGCGCCATTATGGCGATCGCGCGGTTAAACGCCACCATTGGGCGCGACGCAAGACTAACGCGCCGAGCGCCCGCCCGGTCCAGCCGCCGACGCAAGGTATCCGGTGCGCTCGTCACCGCCGCCGCAATGAATGAAGTGCTGGTCCACGGCCGCGACGACCGCGTTCATCAGCCGGGACAGCTGGCGCTCGTCATTGAGCATGCGCGCATCGTCAGGATTGGTCAGAAAGCCCATCTCGAACAGGACGGCGGGGATCTGGGAATCGATCAGCACGGCGAGATTCGCGCGGTCGATCTCGTTGCGCCAGAGCGAGCGCGTGCGGCCCACTTCGGTGAGCAGCATCTCGGCGAACCGGTCGCTCTCCTCGACTTTCTGCGTGATGGTCATGTCGCGCAGAATCTCGGTGGCGATGGGCGAACGGCCGCGCTCGACCCAGTCGCCGTCGGTCTCCGCCTGGCGCCGGGCCCGGTCCATGGCCCGGCCGTTCATGGACATCACCGAAGCGCCGCTGGCGCTGCGGCTGGCGTCCGGCGACGCATTGGCGTGCAGGGAAATGAACAGATCCGCCTCAAGATCGCGGGCGATCCGCGGACGCTCGTTCAGATCAATGAAGACGTCGGTGTCGCGCGTCATCACCGCATCATAACGCCCGGTCGCCTCCAGCAGGTCGTGAAGGATCAGGCCCGCGGCGAGATTGACGTCCTTTTCATGGCCGCCGCCGAAGCGGGCCGGCGCCCCCGGATCGCGTCCGCCATGGCCGGGGTCGATCACCACGCGCACCACCGAGCAGCTGGGCGGAAGCGTGTGTTGAGGCGGCGCCGGGGAGGACAGCTCGGTGGAAATCGCCGAAAGCAGTTCGGCCATGTCGTCAGTGTCGCTGAAGCCTGACGCCTGCAGGAAGGCGGCCCGCGACACAGGCGCGACATCCACGACGGTGCGATAATCGCCGTTCGGCAAGGGATCCAATGTTATGTGGCTGCGCACGGCATAGGGGCCGGTGAGGTCAAAGATGATGCGTGGAGCGCCGGACTGCGCGTCGAACACGAACGCGCCCACCGCCGCGCGGCCAAGCCCTCCGGCCTCAAGGCCGGGTACGTTGAAGCGGGCGCCGCGCGGCAATTCCAGCACCAGGCGTTCTGTGGGTTCGGCCAGCGTCATGACACGGGTCCGCACCGGGGCGGAGGTCTCCACCACGATTCGCGTCATGTCGGGGTGCTCGCCAAAGCGCACTGCGGTCACGTCGTCGCCGCGCGCGGCGCCGCCAAGCGCGGCGAAAAAGCTTGCAGTCAGAATAATCGTCAGCAGCCGTAACACGATCTCACCATCCCTATAGGGCTTTGCAACACCTTGCATTTTCCGCCTCTTAAAGGCCGGGCGGCGCATGCGGGAAATGGCAGACTACCCCGGACGCCTTGCGATTCGGTTAGCGAGACGTCAACGCTATCTAACACGGGAAAGCTCGCTTTTCATCGCCGTGGATATGGTGCAGTGTACTCAGCGCCGAACTCAGGCTCCGCGTCCGTACTCTTGCGGAGACGGGAGCCGGTCGGACAGTTCAGGCCTAGCGATGACATCCGCTTCTGGCTTGAGCACGCAGAATTTCTGGACGACGCGCGGGCGGTTTTCCGCCTGCGCCGGCGCCACAACACATGACGGGCACGATCGAGGCGGCCGGGCTTTATGCCGGCGATCGCCGCGACGCGCCCGAAGGACCAATCCCATGCGCTCAGCGCACGCGACACGCCCCGCCCCGACCGAAACGGTCCGGACCGACACAATGCGGACCGGACGAATCGCAACGGGTGCGGCCAGGGCCGAAACGGCTCACGCCGGCCAGGCTCTTCGCCACGCGACGCGCTCCATCAAACGCCGCAGCCCGACCCGCTCGTCCCGCCTCGCGCGACAGGCCGGTTCCGCTCGGCATGGAGTCATTCCCAATGTCCCGCAAAATGCTGATCGACGCCTCACACCCGGAGGAAACCCGGGTCGTCGTGGTCGAAAACAACCGCGTTGAAGAGTTCGATTTCGAGAGCGCTTCGAAAAAACCCATCCGGGGAAATATCTATCTGGCGAGAGTGACGCGCGTAGAGCCCTCGCTTCAGGCCGCCTTCGTGGAGTATGGCGGCAACAAGCACGGCTTCCTCGCCTTTAACGAGATCCACCCGGACTATTATCAGATCCCCCACGCTGATCGCGAGGAACTGCGCAAGCAGGAAGCCGAGATCGTGGCCGATTACCCCGACGAAGGCGGCGCCGACTCCGATGAGGAGAAGGACACGATCCCTGACGAGGACGACCTGATCGACGAAGCGGCCAAGAAGCGCCGCAACTTCATGCGCAAGTACAAGATCCAGGAAGTGATCAAGCGCCGTCAGGTGCTGCTTGTGCAGGTCGCCAAGGAAGAGCGCGGCAACAAGGGCGCGGCGCTGACCACCTATCTGTCGCTGGCCGGCCGTTATTCGGTGCTGATGCCCAATACTGCGCGCGGCGGCGGGATTTCGCGCAAGATCGCCAATGTCTCGGACCGCAAGCGGCTGAAATCAGCTGTGGGCGAGCTGGACGTGCCGGGCGGCATGGGCCTGATCATCCGCACCGCCGGCCAGGACCGCACCAAGGCCGAGATCAAGCGCGACTACGAATATCTGATCCGCTTGTGGGAAGACATCCGCACCACCACGCTGGAGAGCGTCGCCCCGTCGCTGATCTATGAAGAGGGCAATCTCACCAAGCGGGTGATCCGCGATCTTTATGACAAGGACATCGAAGAAGTCCTGGTGGAGGGCGAAGAAGCCTACAAGGAGGCGAGGGCCTTCATGAGGATGCTGATGCCCAGCCACGCCAAGAAGGTGCAGCATTACAAGGAGGACACGCCCCTCTTCCTGCGTCACCAGGTGGAAAGCCAGCTGGAGTCGATCCACTCGCCGGTCGCGCAGCTGAAATCGGGCGGCTATATCGTCATCAACCCCACCGAGGCGCTGGTCTCCATCGACGTCAACTCGGGCAAGTCCACCAAAGAGCGCAATATCGAGCAGACCGCGCTGCGCACCAATCTGGAGGCCGCCGACGAGGCGGCGCGCCAGATGCGCCTGCGCGACCTGGCCGGCCTTCTGGTCATCGACTTCATTGACATGGACGAGAACAAGAATGTTCGCCAGGTCGAAAAATGCATGAAGGACGCGCTGCAGCGCGACCGCGCCCGCCTGCAGGTGGGCCGCATCTCCCAGTTCGGTCTCATGGAGATGAGCCGTCAGCGCCGGCGCACCTCTCTGGTGGAGGGCTCCAGCGATATCTGCCCGCAATGCGGCGGCGCCGGCCATGTGCGCTCGATCGAGTCCAGCGCCCTTGTGGCCTTGCGCACCCTTGAAGAAGAGGGCGTGCGAGGGCGCACCGCCAAGGCGCGCCTGGCCTGCCCGGCCGAAGTCGCGCTCTATCTGCTTAACGAAAAGCGTGACGCGCTGGCGCTCATCGAGCAGCGCTATGAAATGCGCGTGATCATCGCCGCCGAAGACGGGATGATCCGCCCCGATTGCCGCCTGGAGCGTCTTGAAAGCCGCAAGGAAGCCGCACGCGCCGAGGCCGATGCGGCTGCTGAAGCGCCTGCGATCACGGCGACGGCGCTTGAAGCCTCCCGCCCCGAGTCTTCTCGCCACGAGCCGTCACGCCGGGCGCCGACCCGCGCCGCGCCTGCGGTTCAGGAGGCGGACGACGAAATCGAGGATGAATTCGAGGATGACGGCGAAACCCTTGAGGCTGCGCCCAAGCGCCGCGAGGATCGCAGCGAGCGCCGCGCCCAGGATGAGTCAGAGGATGACGGCGCCAACGGCAAGAAGCGCCGCCGCCGCGGCCGCCGCGGCGGGCGCAATCGCCGCCGCCGTGATGAAAACGGATCGGAAAACGGGAGCTTGGACGCCGAAGCCAATGCGGCTCTGGACGGCACGCAGTCCGGCTCGGGCGACTCCGGCGGTGACGTCCTGCAAGTGGTGAACCCCACCGGCGGAGACGACTTCTCCGGCGGCGAGGCGCCTGAAAAGCGCGAACGTCCCGGTCGTCGCCGTCGCCGATCTTCCGAGGACGAACCAGAAAAGACCGCATCCGGCGCCGAGGGCGACACCGCCGCGCCGGCGCCCGCTGAAGCCGGCGCTTCCGAAGACGGCGAGAAGAAGCCGCGCCGACGCCGCCGCCGCCGGGCAGAGCCCGCCGACAACACGCCCGCTTCAGGTGAAGCTGAGGCCCCGGTGATCGGCGAGAGCCCGGCTGCGCAGCCAGGCGAGACGCAGGCTGAAGCAACCCAGGCTGAAGCCGCGCCTGAATCCGAAGCCGCACCCAAGCCCAAGCGCCGCACCCGCCGCAAGGCGTCGCCGTCAAACGACGCCGATGCACCGGTCGTGGATGAAAGCCCCGCCGCCCTGGGCGCCGAAGCGGTCGAGGACAAACCCAAGCGCCGCACCCGCAAGAAAGCCGAGCCCAAAATCGACGCTTCGGCGGACGCCGACACGGCGCCGGTCGCCAAGGCCAAGCCGAAGCCGAAGCCGAAGCCCAAGCCGAAGCTGAAGCCGGAACCCGATCCAGAACCCGAAACGGCTTCCGAATCTCCCCGGCCGGCCGAGACGCCCGCCCCGGCGAAGCCGTCCGGTGAGAGCGGCGATACAGATGGCGACACAGGTTCCGACACAGGCGGCGGCGATGACGGCAAATCGGCCAAGCGCGGCTGGTGGCAGCGTTCGTCGAAATTTCTCGGCCTCGGCTGAGCAAAGCATGGCGGCGCCGGACTTGTCTGAAGGTCCGGCGCCGTGCAGCTTTGGTGTGCGGAGGGGTTCGCACGCCATAATTCAGCGCTAAATTCGGTATCGGATGGGGTGAAGCAGCGCTTTTCGGGGTAAGCGCAGAAGACGGAGGGCGACATGCCCGGACTGTTTCGCACACTCGCCGGCCAGCTGACCGGAGCCCTTGGCGCGGCCGCCCTGGCCACTGCGCCTGTGTTCGCACAAGGCCTCATTCGCGATACCGAGATCGAGGCGGTGATGCGCGAATACACCGATCCTCTGCTGGAGGCGGCTGATCTCGATACGCGTTCGGTCGACGTGTATCTGATCGGCGACATGGAGTTCAACGCCTTCGTCACCCAGGGCCAGAACATCTTCCTGCACACCGGCCTCATCGTTCGTGCTGAAAACCCGGGCGAGATCAAGGGCGTGATCGCCCACGAGATCGGCCATATCGAAGGCGCGCACCTGGCGCGCACCGGCGAGGCGGCGCGCGGCGGCATGGCGACCATGGCCGCCTCCATCGGTATCGGCCTGATCGCGGCCATGGCCGGCGCCGGCAGCGCTGGCGCGGCGATCATCGCGTCCGCGCCGCAATTTGCTCAGATGGACATGCTGCGCTACTCGCGCGGTCAGGAGGCCTCCGCCGACCAGGCTGCGGTGCGCCTGCTCACCGCCACCGGCCAGTCGGGCCGCGGACTGGTGACCACGTTCGAGCGTCTCGCCTATCAGGAGCGCATGAGCATGCAGCGCCGCTGGGAGTATTTCCGCTCCCACCCGCTTTCGTCCGACCGCGTCTCGGCGCTGCGCCGCAATGTGGAGGCGTCGCCCTTCGTGGACACGCCGGACACCCAGGAAGAAATAGACACGCTGCGCCGCATCCAGGCGAAAATCATCGGATTCATGGTGCCTCCCGCCCAGACGTTCAATCGCTTTCCAGACTCCGACACGTCCTTTCCCGCGCGCTACGCCCGGGCGGTGGCCTATTACAAGCAGGGCCTGACTGATAGGGCCGAGGAAGAAGTGGACGGGCTTCTGGAACTGGAGCCGGAGAACGCCTTCCTCCACGAACTGAAAGGTCAGATGCTTTATGAGAGCGGGCGTATTGATCAGTCTGTGGCGCCCTATCGGCGCGCGGTGGACCTGATGCCGCAGGCGGCGCTGCTGCGCATCGGACTGGCCGGCTCCCTGATCGCCCATGGCGACGAAGCCGGTGTGCGCGAGGCGGTGGGCCATCTCAACTTCGCTTTGGTGAATGAACCCGACAACACGTTTGGCTGGTTCCAGAAATCCCTTGCTCATCAGGCGCTTGGAGAGACGGCCATGGCCGAGCTCGCTACCGCGGAGCGCGCCTACCATACCGGCGACGAGATGCAGGCCCACATCTTCGCCCAGCGCGCCCACGAAGACCTGGAGCGTGGCACCGAGGGCTGGATTCGCGCCGCCGAGATCATCGCCGTGACCCAGCCCACCAGCCGCGAAGTGCGCGAATGGAACCGGGTGGAACGCGGACGCCGCCCGAACTTTTGAGCCGCTTGGAGCGCCCGGGTTCACGGTGATTTGACCCCGATTTGAGCCCAAATCGGCCCTCGGGCGCCGCCGTGTACTTGGACACGGGCGCGCGCCGCGCTTAAGACTGGGTGAGATCAGACCTGAAACCTGGAGACGCCCCATGCGCCGCCTCATCGCCGCCCTCGCCGCCTCTTTCGCCATCGCTGCATGCTCGGGCGCCGACGACGCCTCCGCCCAGCAATCCGATCAGACGCCGCGTGACCGTGTGGCGATCGAGGAGATCGTGCGCAGCTATCTTCTGGAAAACCCCGAAGTCATCGAGGAAGCCCTGATGGAGCTTCAGCGCCGCGCCCGCGACCGCGAGCGCATGGGCCAGGTGCAGGCGGTGACGAGCGAAGCCGAGCAAATTTATAATGATGGCCGCGATCCCGTGATCGGCGCAGCGGACGCGCCGGTGACAATCGTGGAGTTCTTCGATTATCGCTGCCCCTACTGCGCCATGACCAATGACTGGGTTCAGACCACGCTAGAAGAGCATGGCGACCAGGTGCGCTTCGTGTTCAAGGAATTCCCGATCAACGGCGCGGCGTCCACCGAGGCTGCGCGCGCAGCGCTCGCCGTCTGGCGGCTTCAGCCGGACGCCTACGGCGATTTCCATGACCGGGTGATGACCGCCACCGGCCCCCTGCCCTCCCAGCGCATCGACGAGTTGGCCGCCGCCTCCGGCGTGAACGTGGACGCCATGCGCGCTGAGATGACCTCAGATGAGATCACCGCTCATCTGGAAGATACTCGCGATCTCGCCCGCACCATCGGCCGGGTGGGCACGCCGTTCTTCATCGTGGACGGCATGATCGTCAACGGCGCAGATCTGAACGGCCTTGAACAGGTTCTGGAAACTGCGCTGCAGCGCGCCGGCTAGGCCGGCCAGGCTGCGGGCCGCTCCCGCCTAGATCAGGCCCGCCAGGGGGCTTGAGGGGTCGGCGTATCTTTTCTTGGGCATTCGCCCGGCGAGATAGGCCTCCCGGCCCGCGATGACGGCGTGCTTCATGGCCGACGCCATGAGCACCGGGTCTTTGGCTTCGGCGATGGCGGTGTTCATCAGCACGCCGTCACAGCCCAGCTCCATTGCGATCGCGGCGTCCGAGGCCGTGCCAACGCCCGCATCCACGATCACGGGAACCCTGGCCTCTTCGATGATGAGGCGGATATTGACCGGGTTCTGGATGCCCAGCCCCGAGCCGATGGGCGCGCCGAGCGGCATGATCGCGCAGGCGCCCGCCTCCTCGAGCTTTTTGGCGTACACCGGATCGTCAGAGCAGTAGACCATCACGTCGAACCCCTCCTTGATCAGCATCTCGGTGGCGCGCAGCGTCTCGGCCATGTCGGGATAGAGATGCCTTGGGTCGGAGAGGACTTCCAGCTTCACCAGCGTCCAGCCGCCGGCTTCGCGCGCCAGGCGTAGCGTGCGCACCGCGTCCTCGCCGGTGAAGCAGCCGGCGGTGTTGGGCAGGAAGACGTATTTTTCCGGATCGATGAAATCCACAAGGCGCGGCTTGCCTGGATCGGAGAGATTCACCCGGCGCACAGCCACCGTGATCATCTCCGCGCCGGAGGCTTCAAGCGCCCGGGCGTTCTGCTCATAGCTTTCGTACTTGCCCGTGCCGATGATCAGGCGGGAGCTGAGTTCGCGGCCGGCGACAGTGAGCGGGCCAGTGTGCGGGGCGGTGTGCGGGGATGTATCGGTCATGGGGTTCTCCTAGCGCGGCGCAGGCCGCGCGTCATCTTGCTCAAGCGCCCCGAGGCGGTAGGATATTCAATATAACTTCGCTGCGCGCGCCGGGCGGGCGGCGCAGACAGGGGGATTTTCCATGCATCCAGCCACAAAAGCGGCGTCTCTCGTCCTTGCAATCGTCGGTCTGCTGAACTGGAGCTATGCCGGATACCAGACTGTCCAGGGCGAAGCAGTCTCCGACAGCTTGCCGCTGATCATCGGCGGCCTCGTCTGCTTCACGATGATCGTCATTCTGAACGCCGCGACAAGGCGCAAGAAGGACTGAAGGCTTAGCCCCCGCCCACGAAGTGAACGATCTCCAGCCGGTCTTCCGGCGCGATTGTGATCGCGTCATAGGCTGACCGCGGCGCGATCTCCAGATTGCGCTCCACGGCCACTTTGCGCGGATCAAGGCCCAGATGGGCCAGGAAAGCGGTGAGGGTCAGCCCGGCCGGCGCGCTGCGCACCTCCCCGTTCACGGTGACGGCGATCTCTGTCATGGTCTCGTTCGCACTCATGGTGGTCTCCAGGATTTCAGGCTCCAGGCACGCACCTTGCTTGTTTTCCCGTAGGTCCACGTCGTAGAACCGAGGTCCCACGTCAAGGCTTCCCCGCTGCGGAGTATCTGTTTGAAGCCGATCCATATCCTCAACGGACCCAATCTCAACCTGCTCGGCACGCGCGAGCCGGAGATCTACGGCCGTTTGAGTCTCGCCGATATCGAGACGCTGTGCGCCAGGCGCGCTGCGGATCTCGGCGCCGACATCGTTTTTGACCAGACCAACCATGAGGGCGTCCTTGTGGACTGGATTCAGCGGGCGGGGCGTGAGGCCTCGGCCATCGTGATAAACCCGGCCGCCTACACCCACACATCGATTGCGCTTTACGACGCGCTCAAAGGGGTGGACGTTCCGGCTGTAGAAGTGCATCTGTCCCAGCCTGCCGCCCGGGAGGCGTTCAGAGCGACAAGTTATGTCGCCATGGCCGCCAAGGGCTCGATTTCCGGCTTCGGCGCCTTCGGCTATGTGCTGGCGCTGGAAGCCGCACATAATCTCGCCGCTCAAGACGGCTGAAAGATAAACAAAAGAGGGGGTTTCGCCCATGGCGTCCAACACGTCCCGACCGCAGATCGATTCCAAGCTCGTGCGCGAGCTCGCCGACATCCTCAATGATACCGAGCTGACCGAAATCGAAGTGGAAAAGGGCGAGTTGCGCATCCGCGTGGCCCGCGAGGTTCACGCCGGGCCGGTGCATTACGCCCCGGCGCCTCAGGCCGCGCCCGCCGCGCAGCAGCCGGCGGCGGCGCCGGCCAGCGCCGTGTCGAGCCCGCCTGAAACGCCGGCCTCCTCCGGCGCCGCAGATCCCAAATCCCATCCGGGCGCGGTGACGTCGCCCATGGTGGGAACGGTCTATGTGCGCCCCTCGCCCGAGGCCGAGCAGTTCAAGAAGCCCGGCGATTCGGTGAAGGAGGGCGAGACCATCCTGCTCATCGAGGCCATGAAGACCTTCAATCCGATCACCGCGCCGAAATCGGGCAAGCTCGCCGAGCTGCTCGTGGACGACGCCCAGCCGGTGGAATACGGCGAAGCGCTGTTCATCATCGGCTAGGGGCCCCACATGTTCGACAAGATCCTGATCGCCAATCGCGGCGAGATCGCCCTTCGCGTGCATCGCGCGTGCAAGGAAATGGGCATCAAGACGGTTGCGGTTCACTCCGAAGCCGACGCCAACGCCATGCATGTGCGCCTTGCAGATGAGAGCGTCTGCATCGGGCCGCCCCCGGCGGGACGCTCCTATCTGAACGTGCCCCAGATCATCGCCGCCGCCGAAGTCACCGGGGCCCAGGCGATCCATCCAGGCTACGGTTTTCTTTCTGAGAACGCCCGCTTCGCCGAGATCGTGGAGGCCCACGGCCTGACCTTCATCGGCCCGAGGCCGGAGACGATCCGGCTCATGGGCGACAAGATCACCGCCAAGAAAGCGGCCATGGAGGCCGGCATCCCCGTGGTGCCCGGTTCTGAAGGCGCGATCGAGGACATGGTCGAAGCGCGCAAGGTGGCCAAGTCCATCGGCTTCCCTGTCCTCATCAAGGCCGCCTCGGGCGGCGGCGGACGCGGCATGAAGGTGGCCCAGGACGAGGCCAGCCTTGAAAGCGCGCTGCAGACCGCATCTTCGGAAGCCAAGGCCGCCTTCGGCGACGGCGCCGTCTATATCGAGAAATATCTTGGCCAGCCGCGCCATATCGAGATCCAGGTCCTCGCCGACGAACATGGAAACGTCATCCATCTGGGCGAACGTGACTGCTCGCTGCAGCGCCGTCACCAGAAGGTGCTGGAGGAAGCGCCTTCGGTGGCGCTGGATTCCGCCATGCGCGCAAAAATCGGCAAGACCGTCACCGACGCGGTGAAAGCCATCGGCTATCGCGGCGCCGGCACGGTGGAGTTCCTCTACGAGAACGGCGAGTTCTACTTCATCGAGATGAACACCCGCCTGCAGGTGGAGCATCCGGTGACCGAGGCGATCACGCGCATCGATCTGGTGCGCGAGCAGATCCGCGTCGCCGCCGGCCTGCCCCTGGACCTCAAGCAGGAAGACGTGAAGTTTGAAGGCTGGGCCATCGAGTGCCGCATCAACGCGGAAAACCCCGAAACCTTCTCGCCTTCGCCGGGCAAGGTGACAGAGTTCCATGCCCCCGGCGGGCTCGGCGTTCGCCTCGATTCAGGCCTCTACACCGGCTATGTGATTCCGCCCTATTACGATTCCATGATCGGCAAGCTGATCGTGCACGGCCGCGACCGGGACGAGGCGCTGATGCGCCTGCGCCGGGCGCTGGGCGAGATGGTCGTCGGCGGGGTGGAGACCACGATCCCGCTCCACCTGGCGCTGCTGGAGGAACCGGCCTTCCTGTCGGGCGACTACCATATCCGCTGGCTGGAAGAATGGCTCGCGAAGCGCGCCAAAGGCTAGGCGCATCAGGGGTCAGGCGCGAGGCTTGCAAAGCGGGAAGCGACGATCATCTTCCCCATATCGAGCTGTGCCATGATGAAACACATCACCGCCTTGACGCTTCTGATGGCGAGTCTGGCCGCCGCGGTCCTTTCGGCCGTTGTGACAGGCGCGGCGGGCGCGCAGAACGCAGGCGAGATCGCGGCTGTGCAGGCCGGGCGCTCCTGCCCCGGCTGCAATCTATTTCAGGCCGACCTCGCCTATCGCGACCTGCCCGGTGTGGACCTCTCCAATTCGCGCCTTCGCCAGGCGGACCTGAGCCTTGCAACGATGAATCGCGCCCGCTTCGACGGCGCTGATCTGTCCGTCGCCAATCTGTTCGGCGCGCGCTTTTCCGGGGCGAGTTTTCGCCGCGCCGACCTCACCCGGGCCAATCTGGTGGGTGCGCATTTTGGCGGCGCGGACCTTAGCGGCGCCGTACTGGACGGCGCGACGCTCGCCGGCGCAGAGTTGCAGGAGGCTCGCGGATTGACGGCGGCGCAGCTCTCGCGCGCCTGCGGGGACGCCTCGACCCGCTTGCCCGCCGGCCTCTCCACGCCGTCCTGCGCGCGATGACTGGCCCGGTTCAGCGACTTACCGCGAATTAAGTCGATCTCGCCTGATCGATTGACTAGGTTTCAGCCCATGAGCTTGAAACACGCCCTTCTGGCGGCCGCAGCGGCGGCTGCGATTTCGGCCCCGGCCCACGCCGGCGAGGACCCGCACAAGCGCCTTGTCATCGGCGGCGATTGTCAGGGCTGCGATTTCGCCGACAGCAATCTGGCGAACGCCCAGTTTCTTGGCGGCGATTTTTCCAACTCCGACTTCTCCCACGCCGAACTTCTCGGCGCGCGCATGTCCGACATGGTTTTGGCCGGCGCCGACTTCGCGCACACCTCCATGATCGAGGCGCGGCTGACCAGCGTCGACTTCTCCGGCGCCGATCTGGCCGATGTGGACTTTGAACGCGCCCGCCTTCACCAGGTGGATTTCGCCGGAGCGCGCCTGGAGCGCACCACCCTCACCGGCGCGGTGATGTTGCAGGTGAGCTTCGCCGGCGCCGACCTTGGCGGCGTCCGCGCACGTGACGCCGTGCTGCGCCAGGTGGATTTCACCGGCGCCGACATGCGCGGCGCGGAGTTCGCCCAGTCTCACTTCTTCGGCGCGAGCCTTGAAAGCGCCGATCTTCGCAGCGCAAAGCTGGCGGGCGCTATCTTCGAGCGCGCCGACCTCAGCCGGGCCGATTTTCGCGGCGCCGACCTGGCCGGCGCGCGCTTTGTCTCCGTCGATGTCACCGGCGCCGATTTCACCAGCGCCCAGGGCCTTGAAGCCCAGAGCTTTCGCCAGGTCTGCGGCGCCCAGGTGGCGGGACTGCCGGCGAGCCTGAGCGTTTCTGACTGCGCAGTCAGAACGGACATGGCCGCCTATGGCGATCCGCATACCGGGTCCTCCGCCTACGCCACCGGGCTCGATGGACGCCGAATCGCCTTCGTTCAGGCGCGCGCCGCGATTGAAGCGGCTATGGCCGAGGCGGAGGGAAATCTTGCAAACACCGCGGTGGAGCGCGAAGCGCTTGGGGCTGCCCGCGAGGGGCTGCGCGCGGCTCTGGCCGCTCTGGCCCAGTCCCATGGCGACATCGAAGCCGCCCTTGAAAGCGGCGCCGGCGAGGCGAGCTGGAGCTTCGAGATTCGCCGAGCCGAGCTGGGAGAACCGATCCGCGTCATCCTGGAGCAGGCCGGAGCAGCGTCCGCACCGCCTGCTTCGCCTGCGACGCCGGCCCCGCCGAGGAGGGTCGATGGCGCGCAGGAGGACTTGATCCTGCGTCTGGGGCCCCTCTCCGTCCAACACCGCGTCGACGTGCAGCGGGCTGAAGAGCAGGCCCGCATTGCGAGCGAAGCCCAGCGAGACGCCGCCGAAGCCGCAGCCGACGCCCAGCGCCGCGCCGCCGTCGAAGAGCGCCAACGTCGCGAGCGCGAGCCTGACTAGCTTTTTGCGTATGGGTTGTGCTGCGCCTTGACGATCAGACGGATCGGCACGCCGGGCAGATCGAACGCTTCGCGCAGCCCATTCACCAGATAGCGTTTATAGCTTTCGGGCAACTGCGAGGCCCGGCTCGCCATCAGGACGAAGGTGGGCGGGCGCGCCTTGGTCTGTGACAGATAGCGCGGCTTCACCCGGCGCCCGTCAACCGCAGGCGGCGGATGGCGCTGGGTCATTTCCTTGAGCCAGTCGTTGAGATCGCGCGTCTTCACCTTCACCGACCAGTTGGCGTGCAGCGCCTTGACCGTCGGCATGATCTTGTCGAGGCCGCGCTCGGTAAGGCCTGACACCGGGATCAGCGGCGCGCCCTTCACCTGGGGCAGAAGGCGTTCGAATTCCTCGCGCAGCTCGGCGAGCTTGGCCTGCTTGTCCTCAACCAGATCCCACTTGGAGATCAGCACGACGAGGCCGCGCCCCTCCTCCACGATCCGGTCGGCGATGGTGAGGTCCTGCTTTTCAAACGGGCGCTCGGCGTCCACCAGCAAGAGCACGATCTCGGCGAACTTGATGGCGCGCAGCGTATCCGCCGCGCTCATGCGCTCCAGCCGGTCGTCCACCTTGCCGCGTTTTCGAAGACCGGCGGTGTCGTGCAGGCGCACGCGCTCGCCATTCCATTCCCACTCCACCGCAATGGCGTCGCGGGTGAGCCCGGCTTCCGGCCCGGTGATCAGGCGCTCTTCGCCGATCATGGCGTTCACCAGCGTGGACTTGCCCACATTGGGCCGTCCGACGACCGCCAGACGCAGGGGCGCGTCTTCCGCGTCTTCGTCCAGGCCGTCGGAATATTCGAGATCCGCGGAGGTCTGGCCTTCCAGCACCTCGACCAGGCGGGCGTAAAGATCGGCCATGCCCTCGCCGTGGGCCGCGGACACCGGCACCGGCTCGTCAAGCCCAAGATTCCACGCCTCGAGGGCGCCGTCATCGCCGCGCGCGCCCTCACACTTGTTCACCGCCAGGATCACCGGCTTGTCCGACTTGCGCAGCACTTCAGCGAAGCGCTCGTCCAGCGCGGTGACGCCCTCGCGCCCGTCGATCAGGAACACGCAGACATCGGCTTCGGCCAGCGCGGCCTCGGTCTGGGCGCGCATGCGCGCTTCAACGCCCGTCTTCTCGTCCTCATAGCCGGCGGTGTCAATCAGGCGCAGCTCCAGATCGCCGATCCGCCCGCGGGCCTGGCGCCGGTCGCGGGTGACGCCCGGACGGTCGTCCACGATCGCCAGCGGCTTGCCGGCGATGCGGTTGAACAGGGTCGACTTACCCACATTGGGACGCCCCACAATAGCCAGGGACGGCAAGCGTTTCACGAGACATGCTCCATTACAAATGCGAGCGCCGCGGCCTGACGGGCCGCGGCGCATGACGCCAGCCTGCTCAAATGCGCCTTTATCGGTACGCGATCAAGCGTCCCTCGTCGGTGAACACCACAATGGTCTCCTGCGCGATCACGGGAGCGATGAAGACCGAGTCTCCCACATCGCGATCTTCCAGCCTGTCGCCGGTGGCCGGATCCAGGATCACCATCTGGCCCTGCGACGAGGCCAGCACCAGCCGATCGCCCGCAAGGATGGGGCCGGCCCAGCTGATGCGGTCACGGCGTCTGCGTTCATTTTCAAAGGCGTCGAGCTGGGTGATCCAGCGCACAGTGCCGCTCGTGCGGTCGATAGCCGCGACTTCGCCCTCGGTGGTCACCAGGAACAGAAAATCGCCCGCGAGATACGGCGCATGAAGTCCGCCCGCCGGCAGGGTCCAGACTCGCTCGCCGCTGCGAATGTCGAACGCGGCCATGATGCCCGAATGGCTCATGGCGTACACGCGGTCGCCGACGGCCACCGGGCTGGCGGCGATGTCGTTGATCGAAGACAGAGGCGTGAGCCCGCCGGTCCGGGTGAGCGAATCCGACCACAGCACCGTTCCGTTCTGCACGCGCAGGGCGACGATCTCGCCCGAGGTGAAAGGCGCGATCACCACCTCGCCGGAGACAGCCGGGCTCGGAGCGGTGAGCAGGCGCGCGGTTTCTGCGATGGAGCGGTGCGTCCACAGGACTTCGCCGTTCCGGGCGTCGATGGCCAGCAGCTCGTTATCGTCGGTGGTGGCGAAGACCCGGCCCTCCACCGCGGTGGGCGCGGAGTGGAACGGCGTCAGCGCCTCGGACCGCCACAGCACCTCGCCGGTGTCTGCGTCGAGCGCGTAAAGGGTCATGCCGCCGTCATGGGCGAAGATGCGTCCATTGTCATAGGCGACGCCGCCGCCGAAGGTGAGCACGCGGTCGCCGTTCCCCCGGAAGGGAATCCAGCTGCCCTCGGCGGCCTCCCGGCGCTCCTCGGCCAGGCGGGTGCGCCAGGTCTGCTCGCCGGTTTCCAGCGATCGGGCGGAGACGCGGCCCGAGGCGTCGATGGCGAAGACCACGCCCTCGGCGATCACGGGGCGCGCATTGAGACGCCGGTTATTGTTGGAGCCGTCGCCCGCGCTCTCCCGCCACAGCCGGTTCAGGCCGCCCGAGGCTTCGGTGTGCTGCATGGCGTGGGTGGGATAGCCGTCCGGCTGCGGCCAGGCGCTGTTCACATAGGCGCGCGGCAGCGTGACCGGGCCTTGTTCTATATTGGAGGACAGACGTTCTTCGAGCTCGAGTATGGAGATCCGCTCCGACCGCGCAGGAGCGTTGGGATCGTCCTCCTCCTCGCCGCCGAAGGGGTTGAGGCTGGAGAGACGCTCGCCGGCGCCGCACCCGGCCAGGACGAAACTCGCCGCAACGGAGGCGGCGAGGGTAAGGGCGCGGATCGACATCAAAGGCCGTCCTCCTGTTGAAGCGGAGCGTCCGGTTCGGCCGGCGCAACGGCGGGCCCTTCGACCGGGGTTTCGGCTTGGGCTTCAGCCGGGGCCTCGCCCATCACCTCGGCAGGAACTTCAGACGCCGCCTGCGCGGCGTCTTCAGACACCGCTGCTGGTGCGTTCTGAGCAATAAAGGTCAGCGCCTCGGCCGCACGGCGCGAAACGCCCGGCGGCGCATCCAGCGACACCGAAAGCAGTTCATAGGCGCGGCGCGCTTCCTCCCAGCGCTCGGCGCGGACAGCGGCGGCGGCGATGAGCTCGCGCGCCAGCGCGCCAAACGGCGCATCGCCCTCGGTCAGCGGGCTCAGGCGCACACGCACATCGTCATAGGAGAGCCCGTCGAACTGCGCGAGCGTGGCCTTGTAGGTCGCCAGCTGACGCGTCAGCGGCTCCGGCGAACGCTCGGCGGCGGCGCCGAAATAACGCGCGGCCTCCTCGGAATTATTTTGCTGCAGCGCAATTTCACCTCGGCGCAAAAGCGACAGCGCTGCGTAGCCGCGCGGCCCGCTCTCGGCAAGATCGGCGAATCCTGCGTCAGCGGTGGACAGATCCCCCGAGGCGAGCGCTTCGGCGGCGGCCATGTACTGGTCGGACGCCTCGGCGCTGGTCCGGCTCGAATTCCAGTCCCAGAACTGATAGCCGGCCGCGCCCAGCACAATCGCTGCAGCGACGCCCGCCACCCAGGGGCCATAGCGGCGCAGGGCCGCCTGATACCGCTCACGGCGGAGTTCTTCCTCGACTTCGTCGAAAACGTCGACCACGCGTCAGGCCTCACTCGTTCCATACAATAACGGCGCGGACCCTAGCCGCGTGTGGTCAGCCGGGCAATACAGCCCTGCTGTTTCAGCCCTTCCGGGGCTTGTAGACTTCAGCGTCTGACGGGAAGGCGCGGGTGCGAACCTCCTCGGCATAGCGTTTGACGCCCTCTTCCATGGCGCTCTTCACATCGGCGTAGCGCTTTACAAAGCGCGGCGTCCAGTCGAACAGGCCCATCATGTCCGGGGTGACGAGAATCTGCCCGTCGCATTTGGCCGAGGCGCCGATTCCGATCGTTGGCGCCTTGACCCGCTCGGTGATTTCTTCGGCGAGATCCTCGGCCACGCCCTCCACCACAATGGCGAAAGCCCCCGCCTCGTCGGTGGCGATCGCTTCCTCGATGACGCGCCGGCGGGAGTCCGCGTCTCGGCCCTTCGCCTTGAACCCGCCCTCGGCGAGCGCCGCCTGGGGCCGCAAGCCCACATGGCCGATCACGGGGATGGCGCGCTCGGCCAGATAGCGAATCGTTTCCGCGATGAAGACGCCGCTTTCCACCTTCACCGCCTGGCAGCCGGTCTCGCGCAGCACACGTGCGGCGTTGTCGAACGCCTGCTCCTTTGACCGCTCATATGTGGAGAACGGCATGTCCACGCACACCAGCGCCCGGTCCGACCCGCGCATCACCGCCTGGCCGTGCATAATCATCATCTCCAGCGTCACCGGAATAGTGTTGGGAAGCCCGTGCACCACCATGCCCACCGAATCGCCGACCAGCAGAAGATCGCAGTGGGGATCGAGCAGCCGCGCCATGGGCGCGTCATAGGCGGTCAGGCAGACCAGCGGCTCGGCGCTCTTGCGCGACCTTATATCGGGCGGGGTGAGACGTTTGACCGGAGTTTGTTTCTGCGCGGACATCTGGCCGTCTCCCGGGCGGTGCAGCTGATTTGGCGCGCACATTAGCGCGAATCCGAAGCTGCACAACGCCAGCCACACGACGCCATTGGGTCAGGCCAGGCGCCCGCCCGGCAGGACACGCGCAAACACCAGAGCGACAGCGGCGAACGCGAGTGTCACGAGCGCCTCCGGACCGACTAAGCCGGCCGCCTGGCCCAGCACGCCGTCCATGTCCAGCATCGAAACGTCCACCAGGCGCTCCAGCTGGGTTCCCGCTATGGCCGACCCGGTCGCCCCGGCGCCGCCCAGGGCGAGAAACCGCACACGGCTGGTCCGGCCGAGCTCCGAGATGACGTGAGCGGTGAACACAGGATCATGCTCCGGCGGACCGGCCGCCTGGAACATGGACGTAAGGTGCGCGTCGAAGGCCGCATCGAACGCCGTGCCGGCGCTGTCGGAACCATCGTTCCGCCTCATCGCGTCTTCGCCATTAATGGGATCAGGCCCGCTCATGCGGCGACCTCCTTGAGCTCGAACCAGGCCTGCAGCTTCGCCCGTCCGCGATTAACATGGCTCTTCACCGTGCCCAGGGGAAGCCCGGTGGCTTCGGCGGCTTCGGAATGGCTCATGCCACCCGCGTAACACATGATCACGCAGGTTCGCTCCTCCTCGCCCAGCGTCGCGAGCGCGCGATCAAGATCAATCCGGGCGCCGGCGGGACCCGCCGGCACATGGTCCTCGCCCGGCTCCGCCTGCAGCCGCTCAAGCGCGGCCTCGGCGGCCTTGCGCTTTCGCGCGCTCATCAAAAATTCGGTGTAGGCGATGCGGCACAGCCAGCCCTTGAACGAGCCTTTGCCGCTATAATCTTCGATCTTCGCATAGGCCTTGATGAAGGCGTCCTGCGCCAGATCGTCGGCCATGGCGGTGTTGCGGCAAAGGCGCATCAAAACGCCGCGCACGGCGTTTTGGTGGCGGGTGACAAGCGCCCCGAAGGCCCGCTTGTCACCGCCCGCAATCACCAGGGCGATCAGTTCCGCGTCGCTGGCGTCCACGCCGTCGCCTCCCGGGCCCGCTGCCTAGCCCGCGTTCTCGTCTTTGTTCTTGCGCAGGCCCGCCAAGCCGAACAGCACAAGCACGACGCCGATAAAGCCCGGGAAGGCCGCGATGGCGACGAAAATCGGGACGATATCCGGCGAGTCGCCCAGATCAGCGGCGTTGATCGACATGCCCAGCACCACGAAGGCCGCCGCCACCGCAACGAGGATCAGGCCTGACTTGAGATCACCGCCCTTGGGTTTTTCCTGGGCGCCCAGCGCCTTGATCGTGGCCGGGTCCAGTTGCTGACCCGAGCGGATCGCGTCGCGCACGGTCTCCATGACCTGTTTGCGCTTCGACGTCCCGGCCCAGACGTTAAAGCCCACAATGGCTGCAACCATCGCGAACGCACCCAGGGGAACCAGAATATCTTCCATTGTTTATCTCCTCGAACTGCGCCGCTGACCCGGCGCTTCTACCCCTAGATGCCCGGCGCAGACGGTTCGGATGCAAACCCCACCACCGCGACGCCGAACAGCTGCATATGGAAGATCGCCAGAGCCGCCGAAGCGCCCAGCCCAATCACCAGCGCGGCGATGTCCGCGCTCCAGTTACCGGGCCGTTCAAACGCGCCGCCTACGGCGTATCCCTCGATCATCAACATGACCGACCAGGCGAAGAACGCGCCGAACAGGACCAGTGAGGCGATCTCGCCATTGGCCAGCAAATGCGATCCCGACCACAGAACCGTGGCAAGCGTCATGGGATGGCGGGTAAGCGAGCGGATATGGCTGGGAAGATAGGCCGCCGCCAGAAGCACCAGCGACACAGGAACGGCGATGAGCGCCAGGGTGCGCGTCCATTCGGGCGGGTTCCACACCGCCTCGGACGGGTGCGCCAGGATATGTCCATAGATCACCAGCGACAGGCCCACCGCCGACAGCACCGAATAAAAGATCCAGTAAAGCGTGTCCCCGATCACCGAGACAGTCAGCCGCTTTATCCCCAGAACGCGCGTAAAGTGCACGCCCAGGAAGATCGCCAGTCCGATAATGAGTACGCCCATAAGCCCCGAAACCCCCTGACTGTTATGAAAGCATAGAGCGACTCCGCCAAAAGCCGCCAGCACCTCGACCACGCATTTTCGCGGGTTAAATTGAGAGTGTGTGAAAGAGGTCCCATGCCCGCACTGATCCGATTTCTGATCCGGCACGCCCTGATCGGCGCCGCCATCGGGATCGCCTTCACGGCGGCGATCCTGATCCTGGATATAGGCTCTATCCGCACGATGACCCGAGGCTCGGTCGACGGGACCGGAATACGGCTTCTGCTTGCGTTCTTCGTCTCCACCACATTCGCCAGCGCCCAGATGGGCGTCGCGGTGATGTTTCCGCCCAGCCGCAAGAACGACCCCATGGCGCCTCCGGACAGGGACGGCGAGGACGAGTCCTAATCTTTGAACGCCGGGTCGGGGACCATGGGCGGCAGGCTGTCGCGCATTTCGTCGGCGCCGGACATGCCTGCGCGGCGATTGACCATGACCTGCATGCCCTGCTGGCCCGGCAGACGGCGCAGGGCCGGATCGAGCTGCGCGCCGTAGAGCCCCGCCAGCGCGTTGAAGCGCGCCTGCGTCAACGCTTCGATCCGGGCTGCGCCCTCGCCGGCGGCGTAGGCGGCGAGGTCCGCCGCAGGAACGCTGTCGCAGCCGATCTGACCGTCCTCGCGACCGAACGCCCGCACACAGGCGAGCCCGCGCAGCGCCGACGACCGGGTGGGGAAGGCCGTCTCCCCCGCCGCCCCGCCGGGAGCGTCCAGAACCACCGCCTCGCCGACCGGAATGTCTCGCGGCGCAGCGGCGTCCGCAGGAGCGAGGTTTGAGGTTTCGCGGGGCGGCGCCGGTTCGGCCATGGCCAGCGCCGGGGGCTCTGCGAGGTCCACCTCGGGCTCCGCCGCAGGCTCGCGCGCCGGCGTCACCAGTTCCACATGCACCACCCGGCGCGGCGGCCCTTCCAGAGGCGTCTTCGCAGCCAGCCAGATGACGGCGGCGAGGCCCGCGCAGTGCAGCGCGGCGGCCCCGAGGAGCGGCGCGCCACGGCGCATCCCGGCTGCGAGGCGCGCGGCGGGTGAATTCTTCGGCGGATCGAAATCTTCGAAGACGGCCAAGCCTGACACCCCACGCACGAACGAGGCGGTGAACGCACTCTATCATCGCGATCAGCGCTCGTTCATGACGGAATCGTTAGTTCCCCTCCATGTGCCTCGCGCGTTAAGACATCGCGTAATCAAGCAACCTACGGGGAATACCTCATGCGCAAGCTTCTGCTCGCCGCCGCCGGCGCGGCCGCTATCGCCGCCGCCCTTCCGGGCGTCACCCTCGCAGCTCAGCAGGCCGAAACCGCCGAGGGTCAGGCCCAGGCCGAGACCAATCCGCTGCTCGCCGAGTGGACCGGCCCGTATGGCGGCGTGCCGGCCTTTGACCAGATGGACCTGCAATATCTGCGTCCGGCGCTGGAAGAGGGCATGAACCGCTATCGCGCGGAAATCGACGCCATCGCGCAGAACCCCGAGCCTGCGACGTTTGAAAACACCATTGTGGCGCTGGAAGGCGTCGGCGATGATCTGGGCCGCGTGTTCACCTATTACGGCATCTGGTCGTCCAACCTCTCCTCCCCCGAATTCCGCGAGATCCAGCGCGAAATGGCGCCGCGGATCAGCGCGTTCTATTCGGAGATCAATCAGAACAAGGATCTGTTCGCCCGTGTTCAGGCGGTCTATGAGAGCGACGAGGTCGAGACCTTGCGCCCCGACCAGCAGCGCCTGGTTCAGCTGACCTATGACGGGTTTGCGCGCAACGGCGCGACCCTGGACGGTGAAGCCGCAGAGCGCTACGCCGCGATCCAGTCGCGCCTGGCGGAGCTGCACACGCAGTTCTCCAACAACGTGCTGGCCGACGAGGAAAACTATGTCACCTGGCTCACCGAAGAGCAGCTGTCGGGCCTGCCCGAGAGCCTCGTGAGCGCCGCCGCCGCGGCGGCCGCCGACCGGGACCGCGAGGGCGAGTACGCCATCGTGAACACCCGCTCCTCCATGGACCCCTTCCTGACCTATTCCGACGAGCGCGAGCTGCGCCGCCAGGTCTGGGAGACCTATTATTCGCGCGGCGACAATGGCGACCAATTCGACAACAACGCCCTGATCGCCGAGATCCTGCAGCTGCGCGACGAGCGTGTGGAGCTTCTGGGCTACGACAACTACGCGCAGTGGCGCCTTGAAGACCGCATGGCCGGCACGCCGGAGCGCGCGCTGGAGCTGATGGAGACGGTCTGGCCGGCCGCCATCGCCCGCGTGGAGGAGGAGGTCGACATGATGACCGACCTCGCCGCCCGGCGGGGCAACGACATCGACCAGATCCAGCCCTGGGATTATCGCTACTACATGGAGAAGGTCCGCCAGGCCGAATACGACCTCAACTCCGAGGAAGTGAAGCAGTACTTCAATATCGAGAATTTGCGCGAGGCGATGTTCTTCGTTTCCGGCGAGCTGTTCGACTTCGCTTTCGAAGAAGTCACCGACGGCTCGGTCCCGGTCTTCCATCCCGACGTCCGCGTCTGGGACGTAACCGACACCGAGAGCGGCGAGCATATCGGCCTGTTCTATCTTGATCCCTATGCGCGCACCGGTAAGCGGTCCGGCGCGTGGGCGTCCAGCTATCGCGGCCACTCCACGTTCGACGGCCAGGAGACGGTGCTGTCGTCCAACAACTCAAACTTCATCCAGGGCGCGCCCGGCGAGCCGGTCCTGATCAGCTTTGACGACGCAACGACCTTCTTCCACGAAATCGGTCACGCCCTGCACGCGCTTTCCTCCAACGTCGTCTATCCGACGCTCAATGGCGGCGTGCGTGACTATACCGAGTTCCAGAGCCAGCTTCTGGAGCGCTGGGTGCTCACCGATGAAGTGATCGACAATTATCTTCGCCACGCCGAAACCGGCGAGCCCATGCCGGACGAGCTGGTGGAGAAGATCCGCGCGGCCTCGACCTTTAATGAAGGCTTCGCCACCACCGAGTATCTGGCGAGCGCGCTGGTGGACATGTACTACCACACCGCCGATCCCGAGGGGCTCGACCCGGACCAGTTCGAGCGCGAAACGCTGGAGCGTCTGGGCATGCCCGATGCGCTGCCCATGCGTCACCGCAGCCCCCATTTCGGGCACATCTTCTCCGGTGAGGGCTATTCGGCCGGCTATTACGGATACATGTGGGCCGACGTGCTGACTTCGGACGCAGCGGAAGCCTTCGCCGAAGCGCCGGGCGGCTTCTACGACGCCGATCTCGCCGAGCGCATGGTGGAAACCCTGTTCGCCCCGCGCAACAGCATCGACCCGGCCGAAGCCTATCGCCAGTTCCGCGGCCGCGACGCCACCGTCGAGCCGCTCATGCGCGATCGCGGCTTCCCCGTTCCGGGCGAGGATGAGGGCGACGAAATGGGCGAAGACCCGGCGCAGTAAGCGTCAGGGTTTTCTCAAGCGAGTACGGAGCGGGCGGCGCGAAAGCGCCGCCCGTTTTCGGTTGTGCGGCTGCGCGCCCCATGGCCCCTTCACCGTTGTTCAGGCATTAATCCCTTATGCCCGAAGACCAATCGCAACCCGCCCGCCTCGCCCTCGACGTCACCGGCATGACCTGCGGCGGGTGCGCCCGGCGGGTGGAGGCGGCTCTGTCGGCTGCGCCGGGGGTGCGCGAAGCCACCGTGAATTTCGCCGCGCGCACGGCGGACCTCGTGCTCGAGCCCGGCGCCGCGCCTGAACCCATCCTCGAAGCGCTGCGCAAGGCCGGCTATGACGGCGCGCCGGTGAAGGGCTTTGCCGAGCGGGCCAGGGCCGCCGGCCAGGCGCAGGACCAAGCAGAGGGCCATGGGAGCGGCCATCACGACCATGGCGAGGTCCCGCTTCGCGAATTGCTCTTCGCCGCGGCGCTGACTCTGCCGATCTTCCTCATCGAGATGGGCGGCCATGTGATCCCGCCGCTGCATGCGATCATGATGGAAGGGTCCGGGCGCACCGTCCTGAACTGGGTGTTCCTCATTCTGGCGAGCCTGGTGCAATTCGGGCCGGGGCGCGTCTTCTACCGCCACGGCCTGCCCGCGCTTCTGCGCGGCGCGCCGGAGATGAACACGCTGGTGATGCTGGGCACGTCAGCGGCGTGGGGCTACTCCGCCGTCGCCACAATGGCGCCGGGCCTGTTCCCTGAAGGCCAGGCCCAAGTCTATTTTGAAGCCAGCGCCATGGTGGTGACGCTGATCCTGCTGGGCCGCTTCCTCGAGGCGCGCGCCCGGGGCCGCACCGGCGACGCGATTCGGAAACTCCTGTCCCTGCAGGCCAAGACCGCCCGCGTGCGCCTGGCCACCGGCGCGCTGGAAGAGCGCGCCATCGAAGACGTCGCCGTCGGCGATGTCATCGAGGTGCGCCCCGGCGAGCAGATCCCCGTGGACGGCGATGTAATCTCCGGATCGAGCCATGTGGATGAAAGCATGCTCACCGGCGAGCCCCTGCCCGCCGCCAAGCATGAGGGCGACCGGGTCACCGGCGGCACGGTGAACCAGACCGGCGCCCTGGACATGAAGGCCGTCGCCGTGGGCGCCGACACCGCGCTGGCGCGTATCGTCGCCATGGTGGAGGAGGCCCAGGGCGCCAAGCTGCCGATCCAGCAGCTGGTGAACCAGGTTACTAGCGTGTTCGTGCCCGTGGTCATGGGCCTTGCCGCCCTCACCTTCGCGCTCTGGCTGATCCTCGCCGGTTCGCTATCCCTGGCGCTGATCAACGCCGTGGCGGTGCTGATCATCGCCTGCCCGTGCGCCATGGGGCTGGCGACGCCGGTCTCCATCATGACCGGGACCGGGCGCGGCGCCGAGCTGGGCGTCCTGTTCCGCCGCGGCGACGCGCTGCAGGGCTTAAGCCGGGTCGCCACCATCGCCTTCGACAAGACCGGCACGCTGACGCAGGGAAAACCCACGCTCACCGACCTCCACGTCGCGCCGGGCGTCGACGAAGACGAGGCGCTGAGGCTCGCGGCGAGCCTTGAAGCGCGCTCCGAGCATCCGATCGCGCTCGCTGTCGTGAAAGCCGCGCAGGACAAGGCGCTGACGCTTGCGGCTGTCACCCGATTCGACGCGGTTTCCGGCCACGGCGTCTCTGGCGAAGTGGACGGGCGCGCGGCGGCCGTGGGGGCCGGTCATTTCATGGAGCGGCTGGGCGTTGATGTTTCAGGCCTCGCTGAAGTCGCAAGCGGGCTGGAAGCCAAAGGCCGCGCGCCGCTCTATCTGGCTCTCGACGGCGAGGCCGCCGCAATTCTGGCCGTGGCCGATCCAGTGAAGCCGAGCGCCAAGGCCGCGATTCAAGCGCTCCACCACGCCGGGCTGAAGACCATGATGATCACCGGCGACGCCGCCGCACCCGCCAACGTGGTCGCCAAAGAGCTGGGCATTGACGACGTGCGCGCCCGGACCCTGCCCGGCGACAAGGCGGACGCGGTGAGGGCCCTGCGCGCCGGGGGACCCGTCGCGTTTGCCGGCGACGGCGTCAACGACGCGCCGGCCCTTGCCGAAGCCGATGTGGGGATCGCCATGGGCGCGGGCACGGACATCGCCATTGAAAGCGCGGACATTGTGCTGATGGGCGATGATCTGAACGCGGTGGCGTCGGCCTATGGCCTGTCGAAGGCGACGCTGTCCAACATCAAGCAGAACCTGGTCTGGGCGTTCGGCTATAACGCCCTGCTCATTCCGGTGGCCATGGGGGCCCTTGCGCCCTTTGGCGGCCCCACCCTGTCGCCGGTGCTGGCCGGTGCGGCCATGGCGGCGTCCAGCGTCTGCGTGGTGCTGAATGCGCTGAGGCTGAAGGGCTTCAAGCCTGCGGCGCCCGGTCGTGGTGGCGAAAGCACGAAATCGGGGTAAACAGACGCGCCTGAGATGACCGCTGGAAAGCCCGCCATGACCCAGACCCTGACGATCCGCCAACCCGACGACTGGCATGTGCACCTTCGCGACGGCGACATGCTGAAGCTTGTAGCCCCCGCCACCGCCCGCCAGTTCAGGCGCGCCATCGTCATGCCCAACCTGGTTCCGCCGGTGACCACCATGGCCCAGGCGTCCAGCTATCGCGACCGGATCCGCGCGGCGGTGGGACCGGACAGCGATTTTGAACCGCTGATGACCGCCTATCTCACCGACACGATCGATGCTGGCGAGCTGACGCGCGGCCACGCCGCCGGCGTGTTCACCGCCGCCAAGCTCTACCCGGCCGGCGCCACCACCAATTCGGCCAGCGGCGTCACCGATGTCGAAAAGATCTATCCAGTGCTGGAGGCCATGGCCGGGATCGGCATGCCGCTTCTGATCCATGGCGAGGTTGTGAGCCCCGAGATCGACATTTTCGACCGCGAGAAAGTGTTCATCGACCGGATCCTGTCCAGGATCGTCGACACCTTCCCAGGCCTGAAAATCGTGCTGGAGCACATCACCACCGAGGACAGCGTAGAGTTCGTCAAAGCCGCGCCGGACAGTGTGGCCGCCACCATCACCGCCCATCATTTGCGCATCGACCGCAACGACATGCTGGTGGGCGGAATCCGGCCCCACATGTATTGCCTGCCCGTGGCCAAGCGCGCAAAACACAAGCACGCCCTGCGCGCCGTGGTGCAGACAGGCAGCCCCAAATTCTTCCTGGGCACCGACTCCGCGCCCCATGCCCGCCACGCCAAGGAAAGCGCCTGCGGCTGCGCCGGCATCTATTCAGCGCCGGCGGCCCTTGAAAGCTACGCCCAGACCTTTGAGGAGCTGGATTGCCTGGACAAGCTGGAAGGCTTTGCCAGCGAGCACGGCCCGCGCTTCTACGGCCTGCCCCTGAACGAAGAGACCGTGACGCTGGAGCGATCCGGACTGGACGTGCCCGAGCGGATCGACCCGGACGGCGAAGCGGTGACGCCCTTCCACGCCGGCGAGCGTTTGGACTGGCGGCTCGCGGACTGACCCCCGCCTGATGCTCACTCGCCCGCAAAATCGGGCAGCGGGACGGTGATCTCCCGCGCCACGGGCTCTCCGCGCATGAAGGCGTGCATGGCCGCGCCCACGTCCGGGCTCGTCATGAAGAGGTTATGGCCGGCGTTGATCACGGTGACCGCGGTGAGATCGCTCAGGCCCGCAGTCGCCTCGCGCTGGCCTTCTGGATAGGTGCGCCCGTCCAGCGTGCCGGTGAGCACCAGGACCGGGCCGTCATAGCTCGCCTCCTGCCGGAACGCCTCGCCCAGATCCATGTCCGGCCACACATTCGCAAGCTGGGGCATGGGAAAGTTCAGATAGGGCCCGGTCAGGCCCGCGTCAGATTGAGCCTCGAACTGCGCCATCCGGGCCGGACTGATGCCGGAGGCGATGTCCATGGCGGTGGACATGGCGCGCATCGTGATCGGTTCGCCTGGATTGAAGAAGCGCTGGGCGAAGACCTGCGCCATGCCGGGCTCGCCGGCGTCCAGCGTCGCATAAAGCGGCAGCAGCCAGAGCGCGTTTTGCGGATCGGACGCGGCGCCCGACAGCATCTGCAGATGGTCCTTTGTGAAGGCGAATTCCATCGGCGCGCCGTCCGGCCCCTGCACGGTGAGCATCATCGGTTCCGCCTCGAGCCTGGCTTGCACCCGGCGCATCAGGGCGACCACATCGCCATAGCGGGCAGCCGCTTCAGGCTGGCTCGCCACAGCCTCGCTCAGCCGCGCAAAGAAGGCGTCGGTGCGCGACGGCAGCTTCACCGTTTGATCGAGGCCTTCCGCGCTCGCCAGAATGATCTGATCGAGCTCGTCCGGGATCGTCTTCATAGCGGCGAGCGCCAGGTGCGTGCCGTAGGAAATGCCCCACAGATCCAGCTTCTGCGCGCCCAGATGACGGCGCAAATCCGACAGATCGGCGACGCTTTCCAGCGTGGTGTAGCCCTCAATGGCGATCCCCTCGCCCGCCCAGAAGCTGCGGCACTCCAACGCCGCAGCCCGGTAGGCTGACGTCATCTCCTCAGACGCCACACGCCGGTCCTCAGCCAGATAAATTACGGTCCGGCAGGCGGGCAGAGCAGTGGAGTCGCCCGTGCCGCGCTGATCTAACGCGATCACGTCGCCATGCTCGCGCATGGCCATGAAGAGCGGGAAACGCCGGCCCGCGGCGGTCCCCGAGCCCGATCCCCCCGGCCCGCCGGCGAGATAGACGATGGGGTCGCCCGGCGTCTGCGTGGTGGTGGGAAAGCGCACATAAGACAGGGTGATCATCCGGCTCGCCGGGTTCGCCCGGTGCTCGAAAACCTCGAGGCTTCCCCGATACGCCGCGACGGTGTCGCCGCTCTCGGCGGTAAATTCGATTTGGGTCTCACCGGGCTGCGGCTGGGCGGCCAGATTGGCGGAGAGGCCGGCGGACAAGATGGCGGCGAGGCTTGCGGCGGCAATCATGATTTCTTGCTCCGTTATGGACTAACCCCCTCTTCATCGCCGCCCGCGCCGACGCGCGCACCCTGCGATCGGCCAGCGGCGCCAAGCGTTCGGCGAGCGGCGCGCGCGGATCGGCGAACGGCGCGACTCTTTGGCCGAGCGGAGCTAGCCTGAACGCCATGACTCGTCTGCTCGCCGCCCTCATCATCTTGATGGTCGCCGCCGCGCCTGCATCTGCGCAGGTCTGGACTGTGAGCAACGATGTGCGCGTCTGCCCGGCGGAGCCCGGCGAGGCGGCGCCGCCGGATTTCACCGCCCAGATTTGCGAGACCACGCCCTTCTGGGCCGCCAACGCCCAGAACCGAACGATCTGGATCGAGGCGGTGATTGAACTGGAGACGGCGCCGGATCCGCTATCGGGTCCTTACGCGCTCTTCCTGTCGGGCAAGATGGCGGTTGAAGCTCAGGTCAACGGCGCGGTGATCGGCGCCAACGGCATTCCAGGCTTCAGCGCCGCCGAAGAGACCGCCGGGCGCATGGACGCGGCGCTCTTCCTGCCCGCCCAGCTTTTACGCGCCGGTGAGAACCGCGTGGTGCTTAAAGCCTCCGGCCATCACAGCCTGATCCAGCTCGCCGCGCCGACCCACCGCATCGCCATCGGAGCCTTCGCCGATCCGCGCCGGCGGATCCTCGGCGGCTATCAGGGCTCGCTTGCGACGTCGGGCGCGTTCGCCCTCGCGCTGGTCTTCTTTGCAGGTCTCGCAGTGCTTTCCCCCCGCCGCGCCTCGCCGTCTCTGCTGGCGGCGATCGCACTGGTCGCCGGTTTTCAGCTGATCGCCGAAGCCGGGCGCGGCCTCTTCGCCTATGGCTATCCCGTGCAGGATTTGCGTCTCCTGGCGCTGGTGGCCGGGGCGGCGGGACTGGCCCTGCTCACCACCGGCTGGAGCCTTGTGCGCTTCGCCCCGCCAAGGGCCATTGTGAGTGCGGGGCTCCTC
Source organism: Apolloniradiicaulis salifontis (assembly GCF_053756655.1). Classification (NCBI taxonomy): domain Bacteria; kingdom Pseudomonadati; phylum Pseudomonadota; class Alphaproteobacteria; order Maricaulales; family Maricaulaceae; genus Apolloniradiicaulis; species Apolloniradiicaulis salifontis. Next base: position 1,230,428 of record NZ_CM132387.1, on the reverse strand, counting down.
AGCGGATTGGCGGTCGTGATTCTTCTGATCGTCGTCTTTGGGCGGGGCTTTGATGAAAAAGCCGCACTGACCCTCATGGCCGGGGCGGTCGCCGCCGCGGCGCCGCCCGCCTGGCGCGCCTGGCGGCGCCGGAAATGGGTCCCGGCGCTGTGGGCGCAGGGTTTTCTCATGTTTGCTGCAAGCGCCGTCCTTGCGCCCCAGAGCCTGCTGGACCGCACGGTGTTCTGGGCCCTGAGCGCGTTATTGCTGGTGAATGTCCTGGTCGAGGCGCGCGGTTTCGCAGCGGAAAGGTTGCGGCGCGAGGGAGAGACGCGGCGCGCCGACACCCTCGCCGCCGCCCTGGCGCGTGTGGAGCAGGCCGCTCACCCGGTCCAGATCGCCCTCAATTCAGCCGGGCGCACTGACTATGCCGACGCCGCCGACATCGCCCGGCTCAACGCCGCCGACGACTATGTGGAGCTAGTGTTCAAGGACGGACGAACCCTGCTGCACACCGGTGCGCTGGCGAAGCTGGAGGCGCAGCTGCCGGCCAATTTCCTGCGCGTGCATCGCTCGTGCATCGTCAACACCGACGAGATCGTGGCGCTGGAACGCGAAGCCGGCGGCTCCGGGCGGCTTGTCCTGAGAACCGCAGGCGAAGCGCCGGTGAGCCGGCGCATCCTACCGAAGGTCCGGCGCGCGCTGGGGACCGGCTAATCGCATGCCGCCGCAATGTCGAAATGCACCACCTCGGCGCGATCCCCCAACTTTTCGTAGAGCGCAATAGCAGGTGGATCTTCGGGATCGGCCTGGACAAAGATCACCGACGCGCCGACCTTGCGCGCCAGCGGCCTTAGCGCCGCGATCAGCGACGTAGCGACCCCGCGCCGTCGATGACTTTCACCCACCGCGATATCGTAGATATAAATCTCGGCGCGGGCCTGCTCGAACTTGTCGAGAACATAAGCGACCAGGCCGCCAATGACCGCCTCGTCCTCAAACGCCGCCAGCGCGATGACATGGGGTTTGGCGAGCCAGGCTGAGAGATAGGCGTCCGGCGGCGGCGCTGACGCGTAAGGCTCAGGATCCTCGAACGCCGCCGCGAACACCGCGTTCAGCAGCCGCATCTGCGCTACATCATCCACGCCGAGCCGGCGGACCGTGACGGGGCGCGCCATGATCAGAACCGGCTGCGTCTGCGCATGCCGCCCGCGAGCCATTTTCGGGCCGCGAACCCGACAGACAACGCAGCCGCCAGAAAAAGCGCCGCCCCGTTCAGTGCGGCGGCCCCTTGGGCGGAGATCACCATCAAGGCCAGCGGCGACACCACCGGCGCCAGCCCCCACGCCGCCGCAAACAGGGCGACGACAAGCGCGAGGCGGGTCGCCAGCTCGGCGCGAAGCCGACGCCGGGCGACAGCCTCCATGACGCGGAGCACGAACGTGTTGTCCGGGCGCGCCGCGGAGCGGACGGCCCAGGTGTGAGTGTCGGTCTTAGCCCAGACCTCATCGAGCAGGCGATCAATCTTGCTCATCGGCGTCTCCCGTCATCGCGCGCAAGCTGGCCTTGGCGCGGGCGATGTTCGATTTCACCGTCCCGAGCGGTTGGTCCAGAATACGCGCTGCGTCGGCGTGGGACCAGCCCGCACCCTCGCACAGGGCGAGCGCGGCGCGCTGATCCATGGACAGCATCGCCAGCAATTGACGCGCTGTGGCGCCGGCCTCACCCGTCGGGTCGATGGAGGTCTCGCGCATCTGCGCCCACTGCCCGTCCCGGCGCCAGCGCCGCATCAGGCTGCGGGTTCTGGAGGCGGCTTTTCGAAACGTGATCCCCATGACCCAGCTCTTAAAGCGCGCAGGATCCTTTAGGCGCGACAGCCGGCTCCAGGCGTGGACGAAAGCGTCCTGCGCCACATCCTCGGCTTCGCCCGGATCGGCCAGAAGGCGGCGGGCGAAGGCGCGCACGGCGCCCTTGTGGCGCCGCACCAGCCGGCCATAGGCGGCGTCGGAGCTCAGCGCCGCACGCACCAACCACGCATCTTCGCTGTCATCGCCAACGGGCGTCACGATTCGCCGCCTAGCGCCGGCGCCCGAACAGGCTGCTGACCAGAAACGCCAGCGCCAGGACGCCCAGGATCAATGCAACGAAGTAGAAGCTCTGGGCATCCTCGCCCATCATCCCGGTATAGCCCGCAAACGCGAACACGCCCGCCAGGCCGGCGAACAGCACCACCAGAAACGGCGCGGCGCCGCCGCGACCGTCCGCCGCGTCCTCATCGTCGTCATCTGACCGGCCATCAAGATTGGCTAGAAGCGCGGCCGGGGGTTCATGACCGCTCGCGGCGTAGCTTTTGAGAAGGTCGATCTTCGCCTGGGTGCGCTTATAGCGCATGAAGCTGCCCCATCACGCTGCGATGAAGAAAAACAGCGGGAAGAGCAGCCACCAGTACGAGCTGAACAGGTCATAAAAAGCGTCCATGGTCGTGCATCCTTTCACATCCACGCCCCCAAAACAGAGCGTTTCATGTCTTGGTCGCCGCCGCGGGCGGATCTGGATGCAGGGGGGCGAAAAAAGATGCAGGGGACCGGTCACCGCGCCGGCGCTTCTTGCGTGACGACCTCGTAAAAGGCGCGCCCGCGACGTCTAGTAGTGCGGCGGTTTTTCGCCCTGCGGCGCAGGGGCGCCCGCTTCCAGCTCGGCGATGCGGTCGTCGGACGCCACCAGGCGCGCCTTCAGCCGATCGATATCCTTCTGCTGCAGCGCAAGGGCTTCGGACAGCTCCTCGATCACACGGGCCTGGTCTGCGGTGTACATTTCAAGCCGGTCGAGGCGGTCTTCGGTCATGGGGCTTTCCTAAGGGGGTCAGAGCAGTGCGCCGACGGCTTTCGAGCCGGGCACGTCACCGTATTTGGCGTCGCGCGTCCAGAGCGGCGCGTCGAGCATTTCCGCCAAGGCGAGACAGGCCGCGTCATAGCGGGTGAGATTATCGCGCAGCGCCCAGATTCGGCCGACCAGCGCATGGCGCAACACATTGGGCGCCTGCGCCGTGCGCGCCGGGCCGATATCACCTCGATAAGACAGTCGGAGAAATGTCTGCAGGACTTCAAGGTCAACCACTTCTGACGCCGCCATCTGTCGACCGGCCGCCTCGATCCGGTCTTTGATCTCAATGGCGCCTGGACCGTGCAGGAACATCTCCAGCCCGAGCGAGGCGTCGATGACGATCACCGCCGGTCGCGCTCTTCATGGACCATATGAAAAATCTCGTCACCGCCGATGTCGATGGGCTCCATGCCCTCCATGCGCCGCACCATCGACGCCCAGTCCGGACGCGTCAGCTCACGCTCGATCATCGGCTTGAGGTGTTCGCTCACGCTCATGCCGTCGGCGGCACCGCGCACTTTGAGCACGGAATGCGCCTGCTCGCAGACCTCGCTAATCCGAATATGCTTGTTCAAGTAGAAGATATCATGTCCGGAACAAAAGGTGTCAATGCGGAGGTTGCGCCGGTGCCCAGAGGGGAGCTGAGCACCGGCGCGCACGGTCAGGCTCGGGGAATGGGGACTGCCTCGCCTGACTGTCCGGTTGGGCTGTTGGCGCACGAGACGGCGGCCGCGTCGGTTTGACCGGGGCGTCCAAAGAGGGCGCTCCAGACCTCCCGAGGGCTTCGGGCCCGGCGCAGGTCCTTGATCAGATTGCCCCACTCATGAAAGGCGATGACGAAGGGGTTGTTGCTCAGCACCGGCTTCGTGAGGCCGTAGATGACCGGCTCGCCAGCGCGCTCGGCGGCGAACGTGCCGAACAGACGATCGAACACGATGAGCACCCCGCCGAAATTCTTGTCGAGATAGTCCGGGTTCGATCCGTGGTGGACACGGTGGTGGGACGGCGTGTTGAGCACCCATTCGAGCGGGCCCAGCTTGCCGACCGATTCGGTGTGGATGAAATATTGGTAACGCAGGTTGATCAGCATCAGCGTAGTGATGAGCAAAGGGTGAAACCCCATCGCCGCCATGGGTGCGAACACCAGCCACGATCCCGTGAGCGTGCTGGTCCATCCCAGGCGTGTGGCGGCGGGCAGCGTGAACTCGTTGGTGGAGTGGTGCACCGCGTGGGAAGTCCAGAACCAGCGGATCGTATGGCTGAATCTGTGCTGCCAGTAATAGAAAAATTCGAGCACGAGGAAGCCCGCAATCCATGTGCGCCCATCATCCAGCGCCCATTTCACAGGCGCGATCGAATAGACGGCAAGCAGACCGCCGAACATCAATCCATAGGTGAGCGTTCGTGAAATGCGCTGACCGAGGGCCGTGCCCAACGTGCCCGCCAGGGCGCCCAGGTCATAGCCGCGCCCGGTTCGCTTCCGCCAAACATACTCCGCGCCGGAACACACGATGATCAGCCCGGCCAGGCCCACGAGGACAGGGTTCTCCACGATTGAGCTCTCCATAATTCGGCCCCGTATCCGCATCGCGCCGTTAGGCGGCTCGCGATGTTCCGACAAGACGGCCCGCTTCTGGTCCGCCAAAACCGTTTAGCGCCCCGGCGTTGCCGGTGTTTGCAGCGATGGATACGAAGTTCGACGAAGTGTTGCCGGACGGCGCTCGCGCGCAACAAAGCGTCGCAATTCTTCCATGGAGAGGCGTCATCCCTTGGGGTATGAGGTTTTTATGGAAGCAGAGCTAAAAGTTCTGGTGGTGGACGATGATGTTCAGATTCTTGAACTCATCGAGGGCGTGTTGTCGCGCAATGGCATCACGGTCGCGTGTGCTCAATCCACGCGTGAAGCTGACCGGCGACTTGAAGTCTTCCAGGCCGATTTGATAGTGCTTGATCTAATGATGGCCGGCGAGGACGGACTGGAATATTGCCGCCGTCTGCGTCAGACTGTGGCGTTGCCGATCATCATGCTCACCGCCCTGGCCGAAGACGTTGACCGCATTGTCGGCCTGGAAGTCGGCGCCGACGATTATCTGCCCAAACCCTTTAACCCACGCGAGCTGGTGGCGAGAATCCGCGCTGTCATGCGCCGTGGCGGCGCCCGGGCAACCGCCCGCCCGCAGTCCCGGACGACGGTGCTGAGGTTCGGCCGATTCAAGCTGCATCCAAGCCGCCTTCACCTGGAACGGGATGATGGAGGCTCGATCGCGCTGACATCGGGCGAGTTCGCCCTCTTGCTCGCCCTGGTCGAGAACGCGCCGCAGGTCCTGTCCAGGGACCGGCTTCTGGATCTGTCTCGAGGCGCCGCAGCGAACCCGTTTGATCGCAGCATCGACTCCCAGATCAGCCGCCTGCGCGGCAAGATCGAGGCGAACCCCAGGCGGCCCGAATACATCAAGACCGTGCGCAATCTCGGCTATGCGTTCGCCGCCGATGTATACCGGGTCGAGCTTTGATCCAGCCGGTCACACGCTTCATGTCCTCGATCGCCGCTCAGGTGATCGCCGCAACGCTCGGCGCATTCGCCCTTTCTATTTCCCTTATGCTGGCGCTCCTTGAGGGTCCTTTCACGCTCTGGGTCTATCCGCGCACCGTGGCCGAGAACGCGGAAATGATCGAAGGGTTCGTTCAATTGATCGAACAGGCTTCAGAAGACGATGAGCGCCTGCTGCTGAACGCCTTTCAGAGCCGCGATCGGGCGGCCTTGATCACCCCGGGATTCGTTGAGGCGCTGGGAGATCGCAGCGACCTTCGCAGCCGGTTCCTCGGCCAGGGATTTGGTCTGGCTGAGCGCGACATCCGGTTCGCCAGCCGGGGGCCGGCTCAGCTGGGCACGCTGGATTACAATGATGCGACGGCGCTTTTCACCGCCGGCTATGCGCTTCAGATCGGCGTGGAGCTCAATGACGGGCGGGTCCTGAACATCTGGATCGCGCCGTCCATGTCACTGGACCGGCGGCCGGCCGTCATTGGATTTCTGATTCTGGTGTCGGTGCTGGTCGCGCTGTCGCTGAGCGCCGCCATCGTCTTCATCGTCAACCGCCCCATCCGACGTCTTGAGCTGGAGGCTCATACAGTCGAGCTCGCCGATGCCGGCGGCTCGGTATCGGAACAGGGGCCGGTCGAACTGCGCCAGCTGGCCGCAGCGCTCAATCAGATGCGCCGCAGACTCGCGGGCCTCATCTCCGAGCGCGAGCAGATTATCGCCGCGATCGCCCATGACGTGCGTACAGGGCTCACCCGCGTTCGGCTCCGCCTCGGCGAGAGCGGCCTGGCCAAGGCGCCAGGGCTGGACGACGATCTCAATCAGATGGAGCATCTGGTGTCAGACATGGTGGCCTACGCCCGCGCCGAGAGCCCGTCCGGTCACCGGGAGCTGGTGAAGATGAACCAGTTCCTCGAAGACGTCGCCGCCCATGCTCCAACGCCCGTGCGCTATGAAAGCGGGCTTCGTGCAGGCGAGACCTTCGTCATTGCCGCTGATCCGATCGCGCTGCGCCGTTTGTTCGAGAACTTGCTGGAAAACGCCCGCCGCTATGGTGGCGGAACGGTCACCATGCGCGTGGCCGTCGAGCGCGCCGATCTCGTCATACGCATCGAAGACGAGGGACCGGGCGTTCCGGACGACCAGATCGAAGCCGTGTTCAAGCCCTTCCAGCGCCTGGAGAGTTCTCGCAACCGGGCGACCGGCGGCAGTGGTCTCGGTCTGGGCATCGCGCGTTCCATCGCCAACGCCCATGGGGCTTCGCTCGCTCTGGAGAACCTCAGGCCGCGGGGGCTGGCCGCCGTCGTGACGTTTCCCGGCGAGACCCGGACCTAGCCAGGTGCGATCGCCGGCGACCTCGCGCGGCGCCTCGCAACATTTCGCCATATAACCGGCAAACCCCGGCATTATCACCGCCGTATGGTCCCTCTCGAAAGCGAATGGAGATGCGTGACCATCATGACGAGGTATTCACTGTCCGCAGTCCTGGCCGCAGGTCTGATGACCACGTCCTGCGCCGGCGGTTCGTCCGCCGAGCCGGGCGCCCCCGCCATGCCGCTCACCGCCGACACCCAGATCGCGCCGCCGGTCGGTCTGATGTTCGCCGGCCTGGACCAGGATCTGGATGGGATCATCAGCGCCGAGGAGATCAGCGCGGCCGCGCCGGTCATGTTTACAGCCAGCGACAGCAACAGCGACGGCGTCCTGACCGGGATCGAGTTTTCACAATGGTCCGAACGCCATCTTGGCGCGGCCCATACCAATCCTGGACGGTTCCGCTTCGACCACGACCAGAACGGCCGCATTACGCTCATCGAGTTTGAGACGACCTTCGACGGGCTGCGTGACCATTTCGATCAGAACCGGGACGGGGCGCTGGAGCGCACCGAACTTCTCGTCACCCTGAACCCGCCGGACATGGCAGCCATGCAGGCCCAGATGCAAAGCCAGATGATGCGCCGCGCCCAAGAGATGTGCCGCCGCAACCGAGGGTAATATTCGTCAATTCTTCAGTTTCCAACCCGGATCTGAACGGTCCGGTCAACAGAGGCCAAACCAGGGAGTCACACCATGAGCCTTCTGATCACCGCGCTCGCCGCAAGCCTTTCCGCCTCTGCCTTCCAGCCGGCCGATGCGCCGCAATGCATTCAAAATCCCGGCCAGCTCCTGGAAGCCGACATGAATATGGACGGGATCATCACGCGCTCGGAAGTCGCAGATCGCCGAGCGAACATTTTTGTGCGGCTGGACCGGGATGGTGATGGAATCGCCAGCATGGAGGATGCGCCGCGCCGCATGGGTCGGGATCGATTCACCGAAGCGCTGAATCAGCTATTGCCCGAGTTTGACGCCGATGGCGACGGCGCGCTTGAGCGCGACGAGTTCGTCGCCGGGCCGACGCCGGGATTTGATCGCGCCGACGCCGATGGCGACGACCAGCTTGACGCCGAGGAACTCGCCGCGCTGCAGGCCCTCGCCTGCGACGCGTAAGATTTTTCTGATACGCTCTCTCCGTGATGAGGCCGGGCGAGGTCTCATCACGGATTTGCTTGCTGGGGGGGCAAATGATCACGAAGCTGCGCGCAGGCGTAACAGTCTTCGCCGCCTCGAGTCTTGCGGCCGGGTGTGCGCTTACTCCCGAGCCGACGCCGAGTGACGTGGTCGGGGAGATCACCAGCCAGGGCGCGTTCGTGTACGCGGATATCCAGCCCGGCGTCCTCACAGCCGGGCAGGTCGAATGGTGGGTTGATATCGCCGGCCCCGGCCTCTCGCGCGGCGCCGATCAGCTGCGGGCCCGCAATTTCGATCTGATCGAAGCACGCGAGCGTGTCGTCCAGTCCGAGCTTCGCGCCGCCCAGGCCCGCGGCACCCGGTTGCCGTCAGCTGGCGGGGATGTCGGTGCGAGCTATAGCCGCGGCCCGATCCCGCCCTCCGGGTATGCCTGGGATGACAGCTACTCCGTCGGTGTGACGGCGAGCTTCGATACCGACATTTTCGGCGCCCTGCGCGCGAGGTCGCGATCCGCTCAGCTCAGTGCGCGGGCCTCCCGCCTGAACTACCAGGCCACCGAGCAGCAACTGATCACGGTTCTGGCCCAGTCGTGGGTGAACGCGGCCACTCTGCAACGACGGCTCGATCTGGCCGAAGAGATCGCGGAGAGCTACGAAACCACCTATCGCCTGACGGACCAGCGCTATGACACCGGCTCGCGGAACACGTCGGCCTCCGACGTTCAGATCGCGCGCCAAAATCTCGAGGCGGCGCTGGCTGATATTCCAGATCTGGAGACCCAGCTCGCGGCCCAGCTGATTCAGATTGATGTTCTGCTGGGCCAAACCCCGGGCCGGACGGCGGAAACCTTTGAAGCCGATCTGGATCTCGATCGCGAGATCGTCGCGCCGGGTGGCTTCCCCGCCGATCTTCTCGCCCAACGCCCCGACGTAGCGGCCGCCGGCCTGTCCTACGAGGCGGCGCTCGAAGACATCGGCGCAGCGCGCGCAGACCTGTTTCCAGGCTTGTCCCTAACCGCCGCGCTAAGTTTCCAGGGCGAGGATCCCGGGGATGTCGTCGAGTTCGACGAGCTTCTCGCGAGCCTCGCCGCCTCTTTGACCCAGCCGATCTTCCAGGGCGGCCGCCTTCGCCAGGAGGTCCGTGTGCAGGAATCGGAGGCGCTGGCCCTTTCAAGCGCATATGCGCGCGCCGCGTTGACCGCCTTGTCAGAGGTGGAGACCGCGCTGGTCCAGCAATCTGGATTGGTCCGCCAGCTCGAGCAGCTCGACGCTGCACTGCGCTCGGCGCAAATCTCCAACCAGATCGCCCAGGACCGCTATCGTCAGGGTCTGATTTCACTTCTCTCGGTTCTTGAAACCCAGCGCAGCCTGAACGCCGCGAGCCTCAACATCATCCTGACCGAGCAGGCTTTAATCCTGGCTCGCATCGATCTTCACCAAAGCCTCGGGGGGCAATGGTTCGAGCCGGCTGAAGAACCGGCTCCAGCCGTGCAGTAATCGTCATGTCGCAATCACCGTCATCCGGACGCCTGTCGCTCAGCGACCACTTCAAGGGCTGGCTTCAGATCGCGCTTGTCGTCGGCGTGCTCGCGCTGGGCGTGATCATCAATCAGGTGCTGTCCGCCGCGTCCTCGCCCCCGCGCCAGAGCGTGTCGGGGGATGACGCCATCCTGGTCGAGGTGATCCAGCCCCGGCCCGTCAGCACGCCGCTCATCATTCGTGAGTCCGGCGCCGCCCGGTCGCGCAACACCGTGGGTCTCACCCCTCAGGTCGGCGGCCAGGTCGTTGAGGTCTCAATCAATCTCGCCTCCGGCCAGCTGTTCGAGGCCGGCGAAGTCCTGTTCCGCGTCGACCCGTCCGACTATCAGGCCGAGCTGGACCGGGCGAATGCCGACCTGTCTGCGGCGCAGGCTGATCTGCGCGTCGAGATGGCCGAAGCCGACGTCGCCCGGAACGAGTGGGAGCTGGTCAATCCCGGTGAACCGGTTCCCGATCTCGTCGCCCGCGGGCCGCAGATCGATCGCGCCGAAGCGGCTGTGGAATCCGCAGCCGCGCGCCAGCGCACCGCGCAGCTGAACCTTTCGCGCGTGGCGGTCTCCCTGCCGTTCTCCGGGCGGGTCGTCAGCACCACCGTGGAACTCGGGCAAACGCTTTCGCCGAACCAGACCTATGGCCAGGCCTATGCTCTGGGTAGTCTGGAGGTGTCGGTACCCATCAACGCCAACGCATTGACGCGCCTCGAGCCGGCGGTTGGACGCCCCGCCATCCTGCGGATCGAAGGCGGGCGCTCAATGCGCGAATATCCCGCCGAAATCACCCGGGTCGAAGCTGAGCTGGATGCGCAGACCCGCCTCGCCGGCCTGATCATCCAGCCCGTCGGCCAGACCGACATTCTGCCTGGGACGTTCCTAGAGGTGGAAATCACAGGCCCGGTGATCGAGAGGGCGCTGCCTATCCCCGAGCAGGCGATCTCGGACAATCTCGACGTCTGGGTGGTCCAGAACGGGCGCCTCGCCCGGCGGTCCATCACGCCGCTCGGTCTCAACGAGGACGGCGCGCTTCTGGTCGCGCAGTTCGCCTATGGAGAGGGCGTCGTCATATCCCCGCTGGTGTCGCCGACCGAAACCACGCCGGCGCGCATCGTCGAGGGCGGGGGTGAGCTGTGAGCGCTGGTGAAAAGCCTGTCGAAGGCGGGGGGATCGTCGGCTGGTTCGCTCAGAACGCCGTCGCCGCCAATGTCCTGATGGTCGTCCTGATCGCAGCTGGACTGATCATGATAACGCGCACCAATGCGGAAGTTTTTCCGACAATTGATCCGCGTACGATCACCGTGTCGGTCGTCTATGGCGGCGCCTCGCCTGATGAGATCGAGTCCAGCATCACAAGACGCGCCGAGGAGGCGGTCATCGGGATCGAAGGCGTGAAGCGTGTCAGCTCGCGCGCCGTTGAAGGGTCCGGCTCGGTCACGATCGAGCTGACCGACTTCGCCGAAGCCCGCGTGGTGGCTGAAGACGTCCAGTCCGCCATCGATCAGCTCGCCGAATTCCCACCGGAAAACGCTGAGGCTCCGGTGGTGCAAGTGGTCACAGTCGCGTCCAATGTTGTTCGCCTTGTGGTGACAGGAGATGTCGGCGAACTGGCCCTGCGCCAGGCGGCCGAGCGGCTGGAGCGCGACCTGATCTCTCTGGACAACGTGACCTCCGTCACGCTCCAGGGCGTACGCGATTACGAGATCTCCATCGAAATCTCCCAGGCGACGCTCAGCCAGTACGGGCTGACCATTGAACAGGTTTCAAACGCCATTCGAGCAGATTCGGTCAATCTGTCCGGCGGTTCGCTGCGCACCAGCGCGGGCGATATTCTGCTGCGCACCGACAAGGAAGCCCGCCAGGCCGCCGAATTCGGCGAAATCGTCATTTTGAGCGACTTTGAAGGAAAGCGTGTTTTGCTGCGCGATATCGCCGCCATCCGCGACGAGTTTGAGGACGCTCAGCTTATCAATACTTTCAACGGCCTCCCCGCAGTCTTCCTGCAGGTCGCCCGCAGCGAAAGCGAAGACGCCTTCGACGTTGCGAACGCAGTAAAGAACTTTGTCGCGGGCTATGTCCCGCCGCCGGGCATCCAGGTCCAGGTCGTCGGCGATGACACCGAGCGGATCTCGGACCGGATCAATCTGCTTGTGCGCAACGCGCTCATGGGACTTGCACTGGTCTTTGTCTTTCTGTCGGTGACGCTTGATCTGCGACTTGCTTTCTGGACGACCGTGGGCATTCCGGTCGCTTTCATCGGCGGCTTCATGATTTTCGGTCAGTTCACGACCATCAACATGACTGCGCTCTTCGGCCTGATCATGGTGCTCGGGATCGTGGTCGACGACGCCATCGTGGTCGGCGAGAACATCTACGAGCGCCAGACCCGGCAGGGCCATGGCATGGCTGGCGCCATCGACGGCGCGCGCAGCGTGCTGGCGCCGGTCACGATCGGCATTCTGACCACCATCGCCATTTTTGCGCCGCTCCTCTTCATGGGCGGCGTGCTCGGCCAGCTGCTGCAGCCGGTGCCGATCGTCGTCATTTCGGTGCTGCTTCTGTCGCTGGCCGAAGTCTTCCTGATCCTGCCCTCTCACCTGGCCCACGGATCGGAGTGGACGGTCGGGCCCATGCAGAAATTGAAGCGCGCGGTGCAGGGCGGATTGGACACCCTGCGCGACACGGTGATGGTTCCCCTCGCGAGGTTTGCGGTCTCGATGCCCTACGTGGTCATCGCGGGAGCGATTTCGGTGCTGCTCATCGCCGCCGGCGTGATATCCGGCGGGCATGTTCGCTTCGTCTTCTTCCCGGCCGTGGAGGGCGAAGAGGTCGTCGTCCAGCTGGAAATGCCCAAGGGCACCGCGTTCGCCCAGACCGAACGGGCCATGTACCAGCTGGTCGAAGCGGGCTATGAGGCGGCCGGCGGGCAGGACAGCCCGCTTTACCGCAGCCTGTCGGTCACCATCGGCGGTCAGCTCGCATCTGGGTTCGGCGTGGACGGCACGATCATCGGATCAGAGCTGGCCACAGCCACCATGGAGCTTGCTCCGGCGTCAGAGCGCAATCTGACCTCGGCCGAGATCGAACGCCGCTGGCGGGAGGCGGTCGGCGAGATCGCCGGCGTGCGCAGCCTGGTCTTCACTTCGGAGGGCCTGAGCGGCGGCGATGATCTCAGCTTCAACCTCGCCCACGCGGATACCGATCAGCTCTTCCTGGCGGTTGATGATCTGGTCGCGGCGCTGTCTCTGATCGAGGGCGTGTCGGAGATTGAAACGTCCAAAGAGCTAGGCAGCCGGCAGCTCGCCTTCACTCTGACCGAGGCGGGCGCGGCGGCTGGTCTGACCGTCCGTGATCTTGGGTCCCAAGTGCGCCAAGCCTATTTCGGTGAAGAGGTCCAACGCCTGCAGCGGGGCGGCGAGGAAGTGCGCGTCTATGTGCGGCTTCCTGAAAGCGAACGGCGCAGCCTGTCAGACCTGGTACGCATGCGCATTGCGCTTCCCAGCGGGGAGGAAGCTGATCTCAGCACGGTGGCGCGGGTGGAGGAAACGCGCAGCTACGCGTCCATCGACCGGGTCGACGGCCGCCGCGTGATCTCCATCACCGCTGATGTCGATGAGGCTGTGACCACGCCGAACGATGTCACGGCGCTGCTTGAGGATCAGATCCTTCCCGATATGACCGCGACCTATCGCGGGCTTTCGGTCAGCACGGAGGGTCAGGCCGCTGATCAGGCTGAAGACCTCGCCTCGCTATTGAACAATCTGGTTCTTGGAATACTGGTCATGTACGTGCTGCTCGCCAGCACGCTGCGTTCCTACACGCAGCCCATCGTCATTCTGCTGGCCGTTCCGTTCGGTGGCGTTGGGGCCCTCGCCGGCCACATGCTGCTTGGCTTCGACATGAGCTTCCTGTCCCTGTTCGGCATGGTGGCGCTAGCCGGTGTCGTGGTGAACGACTCCGTCGTGCTGATCGACTATTTCAACGGCCTGCAGAAAAGCGGAACAGGGACAACGCGCGAGAACATCGTCCTGGCGGTCCAGCGCCGCTTCCGGCCGATCCTGTTGACCACTTTGACAACATTTATCGGCCTGGTCCCGATGATCTCAGAGACCAGCGTCCAGGCTCAGTTCCTGATCCCCATGGCCGTCAGCATCGCCTTCGGCATCGTGTTCGCCAGCCTTGTGGTGCTGATCATGGTGCCGGCCTTCCTCGCCATCGGCGCAACAAAGGCTTGAAGTCACCATTCGTCTCTAGCGCTTCGAAATCATTCCCACTCAATCGTGCCCGGCGGCTTGCTGGTCACGTCGTAGACCACCCGGTTCACGCCGCGCACTTCATTGATGATGCGCGTCGCGGTGCGTCCCAGGAAGTCGTGGTCGAAGGGGAAATAGTCCGCCGTCATGCCGTCGGTGGAGGTCACGGCGCGTAAGGCCAGCACATTGTCGTATGTGCGCGCATCGCCCATTACGCCGACGCTCTGGACCGGTAGGAGTACGGCGAAAGCCTGCCAGATGGAGTCGTAGAGCCCGGCCTTCTTGATTTCCTCTATATAGATGCGGTCGGCCTTTCGAAGGATGTCCGCCTTCTCCTTGGAGACCGCGCCGGGGATGCGGATGGCGAGGCCCGGTCCGGGGAAGGGGTGACGGCCCACGAAGGCGTCGGGCAGGCCCAGCTCACGGCCGAGCGCCCTTACCTCGTCCTTGAAGAGCTCGCGCAGCGGCTCCACGAGCTTCATGTTCATGCGCTCAGGCAGCCCGCCCACATTGTGGTGGGACTTGATGGTGACGCTGGGCCCGCCGTCAAAGCTCACCGACTCGATGACGTCGGGATAGAGCGTGCCTTGGGCCAGGAAATCAGCGCCGCCCACCGATTTGGCGTGCTCTTCAAAGACGTCGATGAAGAGCTTGCCGATGGTCTTGCGTTTCTTTTCCGGGTCGCTTTCGCCCTCAAGGGCGGTGAGGAAGCGCTCCTCCTCGTCGGCGGCCACCAGCGGGATGTTGTAGTGCTCGCGAAACAGCGTGACGACCTGGTCGGCCTCGCCCGCGCGCATCAGGCCGGTGTCCACGAACACGCAGGTGAGCTGATCGCCGATGGCTTCGTGGATCAGAACGGCCGCAACGCTTGAATCCACGCCGCCGGAAAGCCCGCAGATCACCTTGCCGGAGCCCACCTGCTCGCGGATCTTGGCGATGGCTTCTTCCTTGAAGGCGGCCATGGTCCAGTCGCCGTGCATGCCGGCGATCTCATGGGTGAAGTTGCGAAGGATCAGGGCGCCGCGCGGCGTGTTGACGACTTCGGGGTGGAACTGCACGCCGTAAAAGCGCCGCGCCTCGTCGGCAATGGCGGCGAACGGCGCGTGGGTGGTGGCCGCGATGGGGTGGAAGCCCTGGGGCAGCGCATTGACCCGGTCGCCATGGCTCATCCAGACCCGCTCCAGATGGCCCACATCTCCCAGCCCCTTGAAGAGAGGGCTTATCGCGGTGATCTCGATGTCGGCGCGGCCGAACTCGCGCTCATCGGCCGGCTCGACGCTGCCGCCCAGCTGGGCGCACATGGTCTGCTCGCCATAGCAGATGCCCAGCACCGGCACGCCCAGCTCGAAGACTTTTTGAGCTGCGCGCGGGGTGCCCTCGCCGTGGACGCTGGCCGGGCCGCCGGAGAGAATCACGGCCCTGGGCGCGTATGTCTCCAGAAACGCGTCGTCGACACGATTGAAGGGGTGAACCTCGCAATACACCCCGCTTTCGCGAAGGCGGCGAGCAATGAGCTGGGTGACCTGACTGCCAAAGTCGATCACCAGCGCTTTTTCATGATGGGCCTGAATCTCGGTCATGCACGCGCTTTAGCGCGGATCAGGCCGAGCGGGAAGAGGCCGGCGCGGCCCAAAGGCGGGCGCCGGCCCCTTCACCGAAAAACGGCTACGCCGCCTGCGCCTCCACGGCGTCCACCGCATCGGACACCGCCGCCTTTTCCGCGTCGGAGCGGAATCCCCAGCGGCCGGCGTCTACGACGCGCACATCGGTGATTCCGAGAAAGCCGAGCACATGGCGCAGATAGGGCGTCGCGAAGTCGATCTCGCTGTCCACGGCCGTCCCGCCCGAGGCGACGACCAGCCAAGCGGTCTTGCCTCTGAGAAGACCTTCTGGACCGGCTTCGGTATAGCGGAAGGTGCGCCGGACCCGGGCGATCATGTCGATCCACCCCTTCAGGCTCGCCGGGATGGTGAAATTATAGACCGGAACCGCGATGACGATGTGGTCGGCGGCCTCCAGCTCCACCACCAGTTCGTCGGACGCCGCGAGCGCCGCCTGCTGGGCGTCGCTGCGCTGGGCCGGGTCAGTAAAGTTGGCGCTCACCCAAGCCGCGTCAACAAAGACCGGTGGCTGCGCCGCAAGGTCGCGCAAGGTCACGGCGCCCGTCGACCCGGCGAGGCGCCGGGCGAGACGGTCGGACAGGTCGCGCGACACCGAGCCTTCGATGCGGGCGCTGGAGTCGATGCGAAGAATACGGATCACGCGGATCTCCCAGAAATCGATGGCCATCGCGGCCGCTGGCAGACCATTAAATGCGCCATCCTGAGCCGGGATTTAATCCTCACAGTGGGAAGCTCTTTGTTTCTTTATCGGCAAATATAGGCACAAAAAAAGGGCCGCAGCGCGCTGCGGCCCTTACGAGGGGAGGTTGGGAGGGCGGATCAGCCGGCGCAGGCGACCAAGGCGCTGTTGGTCGCCACGGCGGCCTCGCCGGCGCCCAACTCGGCGGCGCGAGCAAAGTCAGCGGCCGCAGCTTCGCTTTCGCCTGACAGCCACAGCGCGGCTCCGCGATTGGTGTAGGCTTCCCAGCTTGCGTCATTCATCGACACCGCCAGGGTGCAGGCTTCGGCGGTTTCCAGATTGGACTGATTGGCCAATGCGGCGCACAGATTGATCTGGGCGGCGGCCTTGTTCCGGCTGGACGTGCCGGACTCAAGCGCCTCGGACGCAAAGTGCTGAGCCACGGCCCAATCGCCGCGTTCGATGCGGCTCTGGGAGGCGCGGACATCGGCATTGGCTGCGGTGACGCCCACGAAGACGGGTGCGGACGGACAGTCCTGAGCCTGAGCCGGGCCGAGAGCTGCGAAAAGGCTCAGCGCTGCACCTGCGAGAAGCGGGGAGAGTTTGGCGAACATGGAGATAGTCCTTCAGGTCTGGCCGGCCAGCGCCCGCCGTTCAGTTCGCCTATCAATGTAGTTGCTTCACCGAAGTTTGAAAAGTGAACACCGTTAGATTTTTGGAAAAAACACGACAAATTTCCGTTGTGCGGCGCACAAGTCGCGGCATCATATCGACTTTCAAGGCTTTGGCGGCGGCCTGTTGCGCCCTATCGCCCGCTCTGCTCCGCGTCAGACAGCCAGGCGTCCAGCCGCTCGGCCAGATCCACCGCCGTGGCCACGGCGCCGGCGTAGAATTCCGGCTCGATGATGGAAAACTCGTCGCTCGGCTGGTGATAGTGCTCGTGATCCTCGACGCCCAGATAAAGGAAGGGTGTGCCCGCCACGTGGAACGGTCCATGATCGGACAAGAGCGTCCAGTCATTGCGCGGATCGCCGTCCGGCCGGTCATAGCCGGCGCGAAGCGCCAGCGGCGCCTGCTCGGCGGCGGCTTCGACAACCGGCAGAAGCGAGGGCGTGTGATAACCGCCCGCCGCCCAGATATCGCCTTCGGGGCTGTAGCCCAGCATGTCGAGATTGAAATTGAGCGCCACCGGCGCGGCGCCGTCGGGCGCCGACGCCACGAAAGCGCGTGCGCCGTGCAGGCCCCCCTCTTCGGCGTCAAAGGCGATGACCAGAACGTCGTGCTGAGGCGGGTTGACCTTGAAGTGCTCGGCGATGGCCAGAATGGCGCCCACGCCCGAGGCGTTGTCATCGGCGCCGTTGAATATCTCATTGGCCTCGCCCGGACCCACATGATCGTAGTGGGCCGTCACGGCGAGGGCTTTTGACCGGTCGGCGCCGGGGATGACGCCAATGATATTGTACCCGGTGAGCGTTTCGCGCTCGCTCTCGGGATCGCGAAAATCCACCGGACGCTGGAAATCAAAGCCGTGGACGAAGTCCTCGCCCACGCTGTCCAGCCCAAGCTCTGTGAAGCGCCCCACCAGATAGGCGCGCGCCAGGGCGTTGGCCGGCGTCCCCACAAGCCGCCCCGCCATGGCGTCATGGCTGAGAACGCACACATCGCGCAGAGAGGCCGGAGACACCGCGCCGCAATCGGCGATGATCGCGTCGGGCAGAACCGCCATGGCTGACGGTGCGTCAGAGCCCGCCGGCGCCGATCCGGTGTCCTCAATGGCGCCATCATCAGGCTGCTCAGGGGCGCCGCAGGCGGCGAGCGTGAAACTGGCGAGGGCGAAGAGGGCGAAAGAACGCATCAGGCTGGCTCCGGTCATGGCGCCGAGGACGGCGTTTTCCTATACTGGGGGGCCTTAGGTAGACCAACAAGGAGAGCCCGCCAATGCCCATGCAGGCCGAGGACATCGCCGAAATGATCAAGGAGGGCGTGCCCGGCGCCCAGGTCGAGATCATCGATCTCGCCGGAGACGGGGACCATTATAAAGCGGTCGTCATCGCCGAAGCTTTCGAGGGCATGGCCCGCGTGAAGCAGCACCAGCTCGTGTACGCCGCACTCAAGGGCCGCATGGGCGGAGAGCTCCATGCGCTGGCGCTGGAAACCCGTGCGCCATCAAAGGGTTGATATGGTAATACTTCAATTGACTCGATATCGTCGAAATTACGAGCTCATCGTGTGATCAAGAATGGTCCGCAGACGACGGGAGCCGGCCATGGCGATCAACGATTTTTACGAGTAGATTTTCGATGCCTCGCCCATGGCCACGGCGATCATTGACCGCAATTACCATTTGCCGCGCAGCGACATCGCAATGGACTGCATCAGTGGTTACCGCAGCGTCCCAGGAAAATGTGGTCCCGCACCCGGCCGTCTTGACCGAGCCGGACGCCTAGCCCACGTATGCCACTGTAGTTTTGCTCAGGAGCGCCCCATGACCGACCAACCCACGCTCGACGCCATCAAGAAAGCCGTTACCGAGAACGACGTGGTCGTTTTCATGAAGGGCACGCCCACTTTTCCCCAGTGCGGTTTTTCATCGGTCGTGGCGCGCATTCTGGATCATTTGCAGGTGGAATACGCCGCAGTGAACGTGCTGGACGACCATGACGTCCGCGAGGGGATCAAGGCCTATTCTGACTGGCCCACCATTCCCCAGCTCTATGTCAAAGGCGAGTTCGTGGGCGGCTGCGACATCATCAAGGAGATGTTCGAAGCCGGCGAGCTGCAGCAGATGTTCAAGGAAAAGGGCCTGGTCGAGGCCTAAGCGCGAATGCGCGGCCCGTCCACCTTCTCACCAGTCCCCAAAAACCAGGGCCGACGTCAGGCCCTAGTAAAAGTCGTGATTGCGCGGATTGATGACACGCAGCGACGCGCCGTCGGGCAAACCCAGCTCGTCCTTGGTCCAGCTCAGCTCCACGCCGGTGGGCAGCATGGCGCGGCAGTCATCCGGGTGCACGCGAATGAGCGCAAGGTCGAATGCCCAGCCGGCGTTCGCCGCACCGGTCACTTCGGGAAAAAAGCTGTCCTTGGTGGTGCATCCGTTGGACGGCACGCGAATACGGACCGAGGGTCCCTCGTCGCGCCAGGATAAGACCGGGGTGAGCTCCGCCCCGAAATTGAACGGAGTAAGCGGCGGCTCTTCGTACGCCGGTGCGCATGCGCCGAGCGTGAGCGCCGCAGCGGCGGCGAATAGCATGAGCGTGCGCGCCATGGCGGCCTCCTGAATATCCCTCACCTTTAACTCTAAACCGGACCGGGGCCGAGCGACAGCCGATCGCGGCGATAAATTCGCGGCGGCGCGGGACGCCGGCGCCAAGACAAAGAAAAGGCCCGCCGGATCGCTCCGGCGGGCCCGATCTTGGTGATCCCCGTAAAACTTACGAGGAGTAGAATTCGACGACCAGGTTCGGCTCCATCTTCACCGGATAGGGGACCTCGTTGAATTCCGGCACACGGGCGTAGGTCGCCTTCATGCCCTTGGCGTCGAGATCGAGATAGTCCGGCACGTCACGCTCCGGGCTGCCCAGAGCTTCGAGCACCAGCGCCATGTTGCGTGACTTCTCGCGCACTTCCACGACGTCGCCCGGCTTGACGATGTAGGAGGCGATATTCACGCGCTTGCCGTTCACCTTGACGTGGCCATGGTTCACGAACTGACGCGCCGCGAACACGGTCGGCACGAACTTGGCGCGGTAGACGATGGCGTCAAGGCGGCTCTCCAAAAGGCCGATCAGGTTCTCGGCGGTGTTGCCTTTGCGGCGCATGGCCTCGGTGAACAGACGCTTGAACTGCTTTTCGGTGATGTTCCCGTAATAGCCTTTCAGCTTCTGCTTGGCGCGCAGCTGAATGCCGAAATCGGACATTTTGCCGGCGCGGCGCTGACCGTGCTGGCCGGGGCCGTAGGAGCGTTTGTTCACCGGGGACTTGGCGCGGCCCCAGATGTTCTCGCCCATGCGGCGATCCAGCTTGTATTTCTGTGTATGGCGCTTCGACATAATCTTCCTATCCTGGACGCGGCCCGGTGCAGCGCCCTCTTCGCTGCACGATCAAAACGGCGGTTCACGCGTCGTCCGTCAGAGTTGAACGAGCGGTCGGCTTCAAGGCCGGCCCATGAGGGAAGCGCGCGTTATGGCGACGGGGCGCCACAATGTCAATCTCCGCAAGCCTTAGAGGCTCAACCGGCGAAGGATGCCTGACACTCGTCGGGGGTCGCGCCCTCGGGCTGGATCGTGACGCGAAGCTCGCGAAGCAGCAAGGCGCGGGCGCCGCCCTCGATATCCGGCCAGACGCCGACGAACTCAACTTCATTGAGCGGCGCGTCCGGGCTCACCTGATAGCAGAAGCCCACTGTACGGAAATCCACGCCCACCGGGACGTATCGCCAGCCGCTATCTCCGCCGCCGCTTGTAAAATACGCAAGCCGCGCCTCGGTGATCGCAGATTCCGGCGCCGCGCGCAGGCTCGCCTCGATTTTTAATAGACGGCCCGGCACGCGAGCTTCGAATTCCGGCGGTATCACCCCGGCCACGCCCGCCGAGAGGCGGCCAGCCACTTCCAGGCTCGCCGTCGCTGTCAGGCGCGCCACCGGCGCGCCGCTGGCGGTGAACAATTGAAACCCCGTGCCCGGCCCGGGCAAGAGCTGGGCGAGCGCCGGTCCGGCCATGACGAATTCGGTCTCGGTCACCACCGGATCTTCGCCGCTGGGCTCAAGCGCCATGGCCAAGGCGATTAGCCCCGCCGCGAACAGCACCGCGCCCGGCATGAACAGCCAGTCCGGCGGCGAAAGCCGCCCCAGCCCGCCACGGGGCGTGGAACTGCGTCCGCTATCGTCCTGGAGGGAGGACACCATGACTCTTTCTCCAATCCCGCAGCCGGAACGCTGTCTGGAAAGCCGCTACCTTGCCCGGTCTAGAGGATTTTTCCGGCGGCGAACAGCGTCGTTCCGGCGCACTGGCGCACCGCGGCGCGCGCTCCGGCCACCGCGTCCAGGCGCTCGCACAACGGCGCGGTCCGCGCTAAGAGCAAGTGGGGGCTGATGGGAGACAGCGGTGCGCATACTCGTCACAGGCGGCTACGGGCTGATCGGACTGGCGGTGGTGCGTGCGCTGATGGCGCAGGGCGTCGAGGTGCGCGGCGCTGGCCGGCGGCCGCAGCTGGGCGCCGCGCAGGCGCCGGGCGCGCACTGGGTTCAGATCGACATCGCCCGGACGGATCAGCGCCTTGACGCCGCGCTAGAGGGCGTGGACGCGGTGGTGAACGCAGCCGGCGCGCTGCAGGACGGCGGAGGCGATGATCTGGCGGGCGTTCATGACACCGGGGTCGGCGCGCTGCTGGACGCCTGCCGCAGGGCCGGCGTGCAGCGTTTCGTGCAAATCTCGGCCTCCGGCGCGGCGCCTGACGCCTCAACGCATTTCTTTCGGACCAAGGCCGCCGGCGATGCGCGGGTGCGCGAGAGCGGGCTCGCCTACGCGATCCTGCGCCCCAGCCTTGTGCTCGGCCCTGAAACCCACGGCGGATCGACGCTGCTGCGTACGCTGGCCGGCCTGCCATTTGTTCAGCCCGTCGCACACGCGGACTCGCTCATTCATCTGGTCGCTCTTGACGATGTGGCGCGGGAGGCCGCCCGCTTCGCCATGGGCGAACGCGCCATGGATGTGGAGCTGGATCTCGCAGGCCCCAAACCCGTGCGCCTTGGCGCATTGATCGCCGGCCTGCGGCGCAGGCAGGGCCGCGGGGCCGCGCGGATCCTCCCCCTGCCGCCGGTTTTCGCCGCGCTGGCGGGCGTGGCGGGCGACGCCGCGGCGGCGCTGGGCTGGAAGAGCCCGCTGCGCTCCACCGCCATGCGCGTCATGGCCGAGGGCGTGCCCGCAGATTCCGCCGCTCACACGGCGCTGGGCTACGGCCCGCTTAAAACCACCGAGCAGGTGCTCGACACCATCGCCGGGATGAAGCAGGAGCGGATATACGCCCGCGCCCTGCCCCTTCGCGTGCTGGCGGCGGTGACGCTGTCGGCGTTCTGGATCGTCAGCGGCGCGGTGGGGCTGGCGCAGATCGACGCGGCCACGAGCCTTCTCACCAGCGCCGGCATGGACGAGCGCGCCGCGCGCGCCTTCGTCGTTTCGGGATCCCTGATTGATCTGGTTCTGGGGTTCGGCGTGCTGGTGCGGCGCAGCCATACCGCCGCGCTTCTGGGCATGATCGCGGTGACGCTGGGCTATCTCGCGGCCGCCAGCTTCGTGGTTCCGGCCCTGTGGCTCGATCCCATGGGTCCGCTGGTGAAGACGATCCCCGCCATGACGCTGGCGCTAGTGGCGCTGAGCCTGAGAGAGCCGCGCTGATGCTCGCCGAGCTGATCCTGCGCCTGGCCCATGTGACCGGCGCCGCGGTCCTGCTGGGCACCGGGGCGGGCATAGCGTTCTTCATGGTGATGGCGCGGCGCACCCGCGACCCGAAGCTCATCGCCCATGTGGCCGGCACGGTGGTGATCGCCGATCTCGTCTTCACCGCCACCGCCGTGATCGCCCAGCCGGTCACCGGATACCTTCTGGCGCGCGAAGTCGGCTGGTCCATGGGCGAGCCCTGGATCGTGCTCTCGCTGGCGCTCTATGTCGTCACAGGGGCGTTCTGGCTGCCGGTGGTTTGGATCCAGATGCAGCTGAAAACCCTCGCCGAGACCGCCGCGGCGAGCGCAGCGCCGCTGCCGCCCGCCTTCGACCGGCTCTATGCGATCTGGTTCGCCTGCGGCTTTCCCGCCTTCTTCGCGGTGGTGGCGATCCTCTGGCTGATGATCGCGCGGCCGGTGTTCGCCTAGGCGCCTAATCCTCGCGGATGATTCGCGCCTTGCCGCGTCCCAGCGTCAGCGCCTTGATGGCGCCGCGCAGGGTGCGCACTTCCTGGCTGGTGACGCCGCCGCGCGCGAAGATGTTGATCAGGTTCTGCATCATCAGCGGCGTTTTTTCCGGCGGGTAGAAGAACCCCGCCCGGTCAAGCTCGTCATGGAGATGGCCGTAGAGCCCGTCGAGCTCGCCCTGGCTGGCGGGGGCCTCCATAGGGCTCCAGGCTTGCGGCACGCCCTCGCCTGCGCGCCATTCATGGGCGAGGACGCCGCAGGCCATGGCCAGGTTGAGGCTGGTGAAATCCGGATCCACCGGCAGCGAGATCACCGCCCTGGCGCGGGCGATCTCCTCGTTGGAATGGCCGGATTTCTCCGCCCCGAACATCACCCCGGCCCGGCGCCCTCCGGCGAGCGCCCCTCGAATCTCGCCCATGGCCTCGCGCCCCGTCATCACAGGTTTGATCATGTGGCGCGGCGTGCCGGTTGTGGCGTACAGCAGATGGCAGTCGGCCACCGCCGCCTCCAGCGTTTCAAAGACGCGCGCATTGGTCAGCACTGCGCTTCCCGCCGCCATGGTTTGCGCTGCCGGATTGGGCCAGCCGTCACGGGGCGCGACGATTCGCAGGTCGGGAATCGCGAAATTGCCCATGACGCGCGCGCAGGCGCCGATATTCTCGCCCAGCTGGGGGCGGCACAGGATAAAAACGGGCGCCTGATCCATTGAATCGACCATGGTGGGGGGCAAGGGCGCACACCCGCGCCCTTTCTCTCTCCGGTCCGCGGTGCTAGACACCCGCGCGACATCCGTCCACCCCTGGCGCGCGGCCTCCCCTGTCCGTCTTGCGCGCGGTAATGTTGAAGAACAAGAGAGTTTCGAACATGGCGAAGATCAAAGTCGACAATCCGGTCGTCGAACTCGACGGCGACGAGATGACCCGCATCATCTGGGCGTTGATCAAGGAAAAGCTGATCCTGCCCTATCTCGATATCGACTTGAAATACTACGATCTTTCCATCGAAAAGCGCGACGAAACCGACGATCAGATCACTGTTGAGTCCGCTGAAGCGATCCGCCATTACGGCGTCGGCGTTAAGTGCGCGACGATCACGCCGGACGAAGCGCGGGTTGAAGAGTTCGGCCTGAAGAAAATGTGGCGCTCACCCAACGGCACCATCCGCAACATTATCGGCGGCGTGGTGTTTCGCGAGCCCATCGTGATCAAGAACGTGCCCCGCCTGGTGCCCGGCTGGACCAAACCCATCGTCATCGGCCGTCACGCCTTCGGCGACCAGTACCGCGCCACCGACATGAAGGTGCCCGGTCCCGGCAAGCTGACCATGACCTACACCCCGTCGGACGGCGGCGAGCCGATCACCCATGAGATCTTCGATTTCCCCAGCGCGGGCGTCGCCATGGGCATGTATAATCTGGACGAGTCCATCCGCGACTTCGCCCGCGCCTCGCTGCGCTACGGCCTGGAGCGCGGCTGGCCGGTCTATCTGTCCACCAAGAATACGATTCTGAAGGCCTATGACGGGCGCTTCAAAGACATCTTCCAGGAGGTGTTCGACGCCGAGTTCAAGGACGGCTTTGCGGCCAAGAAGATCACCTATGAGCACCGCCTGATCGACGACATGGTCGCCGCAGCGATGAAATGGTCCGGCGGCTTTGTCTGGGCGTGCAAGAACTATGACGGCGACGTGCAGTCCGACACCGTGGCCCAGGGCTTCGGCTCACTGGGTCTGATGACTTCGGTGCTGATGACGCCGGACGGCAAGACGGTGGAGGCCGAGGCCGCCCACGGCACTGTGACCCGCCACTATCGCCAGCATCAGAAAGGCGAGAAGACCTCCACCAACTCCATCGCCTCGATCTTCGCCTGGACCCGCGCCCTGCACCATCGCGGCCGCATGGACGGCAATGAAGACCTCATGGCCTTCGCCGACCGGCTCGAGCAGAGCGTCATCAGGACGGTCGAATCCGGCTACATGACCAAGGACCTCGCGCTCCTGGTGGGCGACGAGCAGGGCTGGCTCTCCACCGAGGGCTTCCTGGACACCGTGGGCGAGCGCTTCGCCGAAGCGATGAAAGACATCGTCTAAGGCGCTTCAAAGCCCCACACCAAATGAACGAGGCCGGGCGGCGACGCCCGGCTTTTTTCATTCCCCCTTCCCGTCCGCCCGCGCGTATTCGTCGTCGCGCTCCTGGGCCAGACGGTCGCGGACGGTTTCCGGCGACAAGCCGAAGCCTTCCAGCGCGCGGCCGGCCAGCGCCAGCGCGGCCTCGATGGCCTCCAGAGTCACATGGGTGGCGCCGGCCTTGGTGAGACGGGCGGCGTGTTCGCCATCCCGCGCCCGCGCCAGAATCACCGCGTCGGACCGCAAGTCGCGGATCGCGGCGACCACGGCGCACGCCTTGTCGGGATCGTCCACGGACACCGCGAACAGCTCCGCCTTCGCGGCGCCGGCCTTTTTCAGGATTTCAGGGTCGGCCGCATCGCCGTAATAGGCGCGCCAGCCGTCCCTGCGCGCCCTGGCCACCCGCATGGCGTTGCGGTCGAGGGCGAGCACCTCCACGCCCTCGGTTTCCAGCACCCGGCCGATGGCGCGGCCAACACGGCCCATGCCGGCGATGATCACATGACCTTCAAGATCGGAGAAGTCCGCCATGGCCGGACCGGTGTCCGGGGCCGGGGCCAGGCGGGCGGAAAGCGCCGCACCGATGCGCGCCAGCGCCGGGGTGAGCAGCATGGACAGGCCCGCGATCGCCGCGACGATGGCCTGGGTCTGGGGATCGATGATCGCGCCGGCTGCGGCGGCGGCCAGGATTACGAAGGCGAACTCGCCGGCCGGCGCCAGAAGGAAGCCCGCCTCCAGCGCCAAGCGGCCATTGCCGGCGAACAGCCGACACGCCGCGTAGACGATGGCGAATTTGAGAACCAGCATCGCCGCCAGACCGCCGAACACCAGGATCAGGTTCTGCGCCACGGCGCCCAGATCGAGCCCGATCCCCACCGTGGTGAAAAACACGCCCAGAAGCAGCCCCTTGAACGGCTCCAGATCGACCTCGGCCTGGTGCTTGAACTCGGTCTCGCCCAGAAGAAGTCCGGCGAGAAACGCGCCCAGCGCCAGCGACAGCCCGGCCTCCTTGGTCAGAAGCGCGGCGCCCACAAGCGTCGCCAGCGTGATCGCCATCATCAGATCGCGCCCGCCGACCTTTGCGACCAGGCGGAACGCGCGCTTGAGCACATAGCGGCCGATGAGCACGATGATGGCGATGGCGACGAGGCCCTGAACCAGCGCCTCGATGATGACGGCTGTGACGCCCTGCTCGTCCGCGCCGGCGTCGCGCGCCAGAAAGCCCACCGTGATCAGGAAGGGCGCCACCAGAATGTCCTGCATCAACAAAACCGCCAGCGAGGCGCGGCCCAGCGGCGTTGCGGACCGGCGCTCTTCGGCGAGGATCTGCATGACGATGGCGGTGGACGACAGCGCCAGCGCCAGGCCGATCACCACCGCCACCGGCGCCGTCAGCCCGATAAGGACGCAGGCCGATCCGATGGCGGCCGCGCTCAATCCCGCCTGCAGCCCGCCGGCGCCGAACACGGCGCGCCGCAGCGCCCAGAGCCTCTGGAAGGAAAGCTCAAGCCCTAAAAGAAACAGGAGGAAGAGCACGCCCAGCTCGGCGAAGGGCGCGGCGGCCTCGGGATCGGAGACCGTCACCCATTCCAGCACCGGCCAGCGTTCGGCCATGGCGCCCAGCACATAGGGACCCAGCAGCACGCCCGCGATGAGAAAGCCAAGCACGGCGGACAGCCGCACCCGCTTGAACAGCGGCACGACCACCCCGGCGGCGAGCAAAAACACCGCCGCGTCCTTCAGCCAGACATCGTGGCCGCCGCCCGCCTCCATTGTGCGCTCCCGCTGCTGGCTTATTCGTTCAGTCTACACGCGATCGCCTGCAGGTTAATGGGCGAAGTCCGGTTCGGCAGGCCCATCAGGCGTTACCTGGCGCCTAGATCGCGCGAGAGGGTGACGAACACCTCCGCCGCGATGCGCCAGTCATCGCCTTCAAGGCGCCATTTGGCGAAATACCGCCCGGCATAGCGCACCATGACGCCGTCGGACGACCAGGCGCCCGTCCAGCGGCCGGTTTCGGCCGCCAGCAGGCCGTCGCCGCCCACCTCGATCCGCTTGGCGGACCGCACATAGGTCAGATCGCTCGCCTGACCCATGAGCGAGCGCCAGGCGTCGAGCTGCGCGCCGCGGCCGGCCATGAGCTCCGCGTCGTCGCCGGGCGTCAGGGTGCAGTCTTCGCACAGGACACTGGCGACAGCCGCCAGATCGCGGTCGGCGAGCGCCTGATTGAAGCGCGCCCGCGCCGCCAGGATCGCGCGGGCTGCGCGCTTGTCGCCGCTCGTCTGGATGTCGGCGCCGGGCCGTGCAGCACGCGCCATCAGCCGGCGAGCGCGGCCCGGATGGCGTCAAGCGCGGCCTCGGCCTTGTCGCCGTCGGGTCCGCCGGCCTGGGCGAAATCGGGACGCCCGCCCCCACCCTTGCCGCCGACCTCGGCCGCGCCGGCCTTGACCAGCTCCACTGCGTTGAACCGGCCGATGAGATCATCGGTCAGGCCCACCGAGAGCGCAGCCTTGCCGTCATTGACCCCGATGAACACCGCTATTCCCGAGCCCATGGCCTGGCGCGCCTCGTCCACAAGGCCGCGCAGATCCTTGCCGCCGACGCCCTCCACCACCCGGCCGGTGAATTTCACCCCGGCGATCTCTTCGGCCTCGGCCGGCTTGGCGCCGCCGCCGCCACCCATGGCGAGCTGCTTCTTGGCTTCGGCGAGCTGGCGCTCCAGCGCCTTGCGCTCGTCCTGCAGGGCGGTGATGCGCTCGGCCAGGTCGGCGGTGGGAATTTTCAGCGCCGCGGCGGCCTGCTTCGCGCGTCCCGCCTCAGTTTCCAGATACTGGCGCGCGGCCTCGCCGGTGAAGGCTTCAAGCCGGCGCACGCCAGCGCTCACCGAGCTGTCGGAGATGATCTTGAACAGGGCGATATCGCCGGTGCGCTCCACATGGGTGCCTCCGCACAGCTCCACCGAATACGCCTTGCCGGCCTTATCCAGCGAGCGGCCCATGGTGAGCACGCGAACGCTGTCACCGTACTTTTCTCCAAACAGGGCTAGGGCGCCCGCCTCGATGGCGGCGTCCGGGGTCATCTCGGCCGTCTTGCCCGGAGCGTTCTGCCGGATCACGGCGTTGACCTGGGCCTCGACAGCCTTGGCCTCATCCTCGCTCAGCGTGCGCGCATGGGAGAAGTCGAAGCGCAGCCGGTCAGGGCCCACATAGGAGCCCTTCTGGGTCACGTGCGGGCCCAGAACGTCGCGCAGGGCTGCATGGAGAAGGTGCGTGGCCGAGTGGTTCGCCTTGGTCCTGGCGCGGCGTTCGGCGTCGATCTTCAGGTGGGCGCCCTCGCCCGCCTTCACCAGGCCAGTCTCCAGCGTGCCGATATGGGCGTAGAGCGCGCCGGCGCGCTTCTGCGTATCGTCGACGATGAAGCGGGCGCCGTTTTCAAACTCGATCACGCCGCTATCGCCGATCTGGCCGCCGCCCTCAGCGTAGAAGGGCGTGCGGTCAAACACCAGCGCCGCAGGATCGCCCGCGTGCAGCGTCTCCACCTCCTGGGCGCCGGCCACGATTGCGCGCAGCACGCCGTTGGCCGTTTCGGCGGCGTAGCCGACAAAGCCGGTTTCGGCCAGGCGCGCCTTGAGATCGAACCAGAGCGCATCGGGCGCGGCGTCGCCCGAACCCGACCAGCTGGCGCGGGCATCGGCCTTCTGTTTCTTCATGGCCTTGTCAAAGCCGGCCGTATCCACGCCGATCCCCTTGGCGCGCAGGGCGTCCTGGGTCAGATCCAGCGGGAAACCGTACGTGTCGTAGAGCTTGAACGCGGTCTCGCCGGGCAGCGCCTGGCCTTCGCTCAGCCCCTCGGCGGCCTCTTCCAGCAGGGTGAGCCCGCGGCCCAGCGTGCGCTGGAAGCGCTCTTCCTCGGCGCGCAGGGTTTCCTCGATGACGGGCAGCGCGCGATTGAGCTCGGGGAAGGCGTCGCCCATCTCATCCGCCAGCGTCGGCGCCAGGGTGAACAGGACCGGCTCGGACGCGCCCAGCATGTGCGCATGGCGCATGGCGCGGCGCATGATCCGGCGCAGCACATAGCCGCGCCCTTCATTGGACGGGGTCACCCCGTCGGCGATGAGGAAGCTTGAGGAACGCAGATGGTCGGCGATCACGCGGTGGCTGGCGGCCTCGGGCCCCTGCGCCTTCACGTGGAGCGCTTCTTCGCTGGCCGCGATCAGTGTTTTGAACAGGTCCACATCATAATTGTCGTGCACGCCCTGAAGCACCGCCGCGATGCGTTCCAGCCCCATGCCGGTGTCGATGGAGGGCTTGGGCAGATTCTTTCGCGAGCCGTCGCCCTGCTGCTCGAACTGCATGAAGACCAGGTTCCAGATTTCGATGAACCGGTCGCCGTCCTCGTCCGGAGAGCCCGGCGGGCCGCCAGGGATGTGCGGGCCGTGATCGTAGAAGATTTCAGAGCACGGACCGCACGGGCCGGTGTCGCCCATGGACCAGAAATTGTCGCTGGTGGCGATGCGGATGATCTTCTCGTCGGGAAGGCCGGCGATCTTCTTCCAGAGGCCATGCGCCTCGTCGTCGTCGTGATAGATCGTGACGAGGAGCTTGTCCGGATCCAGCCCGAACTCCTTGGTGATCAACGTCCAGGCATGGTGGATCGCCTGTTCCTTGAAATAATCGCCGAAGGAGAAATTCCCCAGCATTTCAAAGAAGGTATGGTGGCGCGCGGTGTAGCCCACATTGTCCAGATCATTGTGCTTGCCGCCAGCGCGCACGCATTTCTGCGAGCTGGTCGCGCGCGAATACGGGCGTTTTTCCGCCCCTGTGAAAGCGTTCTTGAACGGCACCATCCCGGCGTTGACGAACAACAGCGTCGGATCGTCCTGGGGCACGAGCGGCGCCGATTGCACCACTTCATGGCCGTTGGATTTGAAATAATCCAGGAACTGGCGGCGGATATCGCGCAAGGCGGTCATGCAAGGGCTCCGTGCGCCGGTGGGCGCTTCGATGTCTCATGGCGCGCGGCGGTTTTTTGCGTCGCGCGTACAACGTCACGCGCACATATACGAAGGCGAGCCCGGCTTCGCCAAGCTTGCGGTGTAGATTTGCTGAAATACCATGGCCGGAACTTGCGCGCGGATCACCGTCACAGCGCCGTCACTGCGTTTCCGCCCACAGGTCGAAGCGGTCATGGCCCCAGTATTTCTGGCCGCGATCCACCAGAAAGGGCACGCCGAACACGCCGTCTTCGCAGATGCGGGCGCGGTCGGCCTTGAACGCGGCGTGTATCGCCTCGTCGGCTTTCAGCGCGTCCATGTCCGGCAGGCTCCAGCCGGAGCGCACGGCGCATTCGGCCAGAACCGCCGTGTCGGAAATGTCCAGCCCGTCGCCCCAGCGCGCATCGGACACCGAGAGCGCGAACGCCATGGCCGCGCCGTCGCGCTTTGCAGCCTGAAAGGCGCGATTGGCCGGCGCCCAGTCCACATCGAAGGGGTCAGGAAGCGCCAGAGGCAGCTTCATGCGCGCGGTCATCCGAATGACGTCCTCGATATAATAGTTGCGCTTGTATTTGTTGGCCGCCGGATCGGCAAACCCGCCCGCATCCTCGGGCGGGCCGGTGAAGGCGATTAGCTCGCCCTCGAACCGTGCGCGGGCCAGCTTGTGAAGGCCAAGCCTGGAGTACGGACTTCTGAACCCGAAATAACATCGGGCGCCGGATCCCGTGTCCGCCATGCCTCACCTCCTCGAATCTGGACGCTGTTAACTTAACACCGCGCCCTGGCCGCGCTAACGTTTCGTTAATTGAAATGCTCGGCGCTAAGCGAGGGTGGCCGGCGCCGGATGAAACGGGCTTTCGAGGGGATCGCCGAAATGACGTCAGAAGTCATGATCATGAACCGGCAGGCAGTGGTGCTCGCCGCCGACAGCGCCGTGACCTACGGGGGCGGGCCGGAACCGGTGGTGACGCTGGAGGCGGAAAAGATCCTGCCAATCAGCGAAACCATCGCGCTCATGGTGTATTCGCGCGGCGACGTGCTGGGCCGGTCCTGGTCGCACATCGCCCACGCCTTCAAGCGCGAGAGCGCAGCGCGTGAATTTGAAAGCGTGCGCGCCTGCGCCGACGCCTTCTTCGCCTTTCTGGACAAGAACCGCCGCCTGTTCCCGGAAAACGAGGAGAATGAGGAGTTTGAGGGGCTGATGCGCGCGGCCTTTCTCACCGTCCTGTCCCACGCCAAGGCCATGCGCAATTATCCCGGCGGCGGCTATGAAGGCGATTCAGACGCCTTCGAGGCGGCGCTTGCCCTTTATATCGAACACCTCACCCACGACGAGGCCGGGTCCGAGCGCGAACGCCTTGACGTGTTTGAGAGCTTTGACCGCCGCGCCTTCTATGAGCGCTACGGCGAAATGCTGGACGCACTCATCCGCGACAGTTTGGGCGAATTCGGCATGGCCGAGCAGATGCGCGCGAGGCTGTTTGATTTCGCCTATCTCATCGCCACACAGCCTGCCTTCCTCGAACCCTATGCGGGCCTTGTGTTCGCCGGATTCGGCGAAGGCGACGTGTTCCCGGTCTACGCACACTATTACGCCTCGATCTTCGTGGACGGCGTAATGAAGCGCGCCCATGACGAGACCACCGCGGTGGGCGTGGACGAAGGCCCCAACGCCTATCTGCGCACATTTGCGCAGGCGGAGATGACTCACGCCTTCCTACGCGGCGTCCACCCGCTCATGTTCGACGTGATGCTGTCTTTAAACCTGATCACCAACGAGGCCGCCGCCGAAGCCGCGCTTAAAGAGGCGGGCCTGGGCGAGGCGGAAATGGACGCGGTGCTGCAGCGCATGCGCGCCGAGGCCCTGCCGCGACTCACCGGCGAATTCGTCAACGCCGCCCAGTCCATCAGCCAGGAAGAATTCATCAATCCCTTCATCAAGGTCGTCTCGGCGTCGGGCAAGAGACAACTCGCCGAAACCGCCAAGGCGTTGGTGGAGCTCAACATTCTCAAGAGCGATCTGCATATGAGCCAGACCGGCGTGGGCGGCGAGGTCGATGTCGTAATGGTCTCGCGCACCGGCGGTGTGGAGTGGTATGCTAAAAAGTCGTGAATGGGGCGAAAGACAGGAGCGTGTGATGACCGAAGAGACCACCCGCCTGAATATCGAACGCGCCCGCGAGGCGCTGACCCGCGCCCGCATGGACCAGGTGTCCGCCGCCGTGCGCGCACCGCGCCCGGCCGACCTCTCCCGCCTTCGCGAGGAGCAGGACCGCCGCGCGTCCATCGATAGCCGCGCCGGCGCATTCCGCGAAACGGTCCGGTCAAGCCTTGGCCTCGGCGAGTATCGCGGCCCCGGCGTGCCCACCACCAGCTATGTGGCGCAAGCCATGAGCGCACCCTTATGCGACGCTGACATCTGCGCCCCGGCGCTCCATCCGGCCCTACAGACCCTTCAGCCGCAAACGTCCGGCGAAGCGGCCGCGCCTGCGGCGCCGACCACCGTTACGGCGACACCCGAAGTCGCGGCGCAGGACACCGACGCGGGCGCGCCCCCGCCAGCCTATGGCGAGGCTTCGCCGGCGCGCGCGACGGCGACCATGGCGGAAGAGACCGTCACCGATGAAGGCGACGCCTTCACCGCACTGCCCGAGGGTTATGTGGCTGAAGAAACGCCGGCCCCGGCCACCGCGCCGAAGCCGCGCAAGCGCCGCAAGTTTCTCGGGATTTTCTAGGCGAGAGCCCCCGGGACATGTCTGAACGCAAGACGCCGCGGCGGGCCGCTCAACCCCCGCAGCGTTTTCGTTCAGGCCGTCAGAAGCAGCCTGCAGATCGCTTCAAGACCCGCCTGATCATCGGAATCGAACGCGTCCAGCTGCTCTGAGTCCACGTCCAGCACTGCGGCGAGCTTTCCATCCGCGCCGAGGACCGGAACGACGATTTCCGATTTCGAGCGGCTGTCGCAGGCGATATGGCCGGGAAAGGCGTGCACGTCGCGCACCAGCTGGGTCTCGCCGCTTTGCGCCGCAGCGCCGCAAACCCCTCGCCCGAACGGGATGCGCAGGCATCCAAGCGTGCCCTGATAGGGACCCACCACAAGCTCTTGCGGCTTTTGTGGATCCACCACGTAAAAGCCCGTCCAGAAAAAGCGCGGCGCGAAATTGTGCGCCAGCAGGCAGGCGGCCGTGGCGTAGCGCGCGGTGGCGCT
Organism: Apolloniradiicaulis salifontis; assembly: GCF_053756655.1. NCBI lineage: Bacteria > Pseudomonadati > Pseudomonadota > Alphaproteobacteria > Maricaulales > Maricaulaceae > Apolloniradiicaulis > Apolloniradiicaulis salifontis. The sequence continues at coordinate 1,197,202 of NZ_CM132387.1, read as the reverse complement.
GGTTTCACCGGCCACCACCGCCTCGATCTCCTTGGCGAGGCGGGCATAGGCCTCGGCTCTGGTTTCGCCGGGGGCGGCGGTGCTCATGGCTTCGGCCATATCAAGCTCTCCCTGTCTGACCCGCCCAACTTAGTGGCGCGCGCGCCAGAAAAAAGCCGTCTCTCACGAACTCGTGCAGCCCGGCTCACGCGTCCGCGAGCGGTCGTGTAGTGCGGGCCGACCAAACGCAGCCTAGCGTCCGGCCATCGCATAACGGGCCGTTTGCAAGGCCCGCCCTTACGGAAAGGTCACTCCATGAAACACGCCTCGCTTCTCGCCGCCGCCGTGCTGGCTGTCTCCGGTGCTGCGGCCCTGCCGGCCGCGCCCGCCTTTGCTGACGACCTGGTCTATACGGGCCTGTTCTCCAACACCGGAGCGGGCGGCTATGACGTGGTCGCCTACCATGGCGAAGGCGGGCCCATGCGCGGATCCCGCGATTTCGAGACCCGATGGAACGGCGCCGACTGGCGCTTTGCAAGCCAGGCCAATCTGGATCTCTTTCTGGCCAACCCTGAGACGTATGCCCCGCAATATGGCGGCTACTGCGCCTGGGCCATGGCTGAAGGCTATACGGCCAAGGGCGATCCGGAATTCTGGAACCTGGTGGACGGCAAGCTCTACCTGAATTTCAACCGCGATGTTCAACAGACCTGGGAAGAAGACATTCCCGGCAATATCGAGCGCGCGGATGCAAACTATCCGGCAATTTTAGAAGACTGATCCTGTCCTTAGGGGGACGCCATGATGTCACACATTCGAATACTCGCCGCCTACGCCGCCGGACTTTTCATCGCCGCGATTTTTGTGGACTCGCTTCGGTTCAAGTTCGCCGGCCACGAAACACCCCGGCATATCTTCACGACCCTGCGAGACTGGTCGGGTATCGAGCTGTTCTATCCCGCCGGTCCCTGGATAATCGGGCTGGCGGAACTGGCCTCGGCGCTGCTGCTCATCGCGGTGGCGCTCATGATGCGGCTGACGGGGCGAAAAATCGTGGAAGCGGCTTCCCAGGTCCTGGGCGCGTTCATCGCGCTGGGCGTGATGAGCGGCGCCATCGGATTTCACCTGTTCACCCCGCTGGGAATCGAGACGCCGGTGGAATGGGTCGGCGGAGCGGCCACAGCTTTCAGCCCGGCCCTGTTCATCGCCGCCTGCATCAGCTGGTCGTTGGCGCTACTGATCATCGCAATTCGCGGCCGCGAAGCCCTTGGCGCCGTGCGCACATGGCGGGCCGCGCCGGCCGCCGCCTGACCCGCCTCGCCCTGCGTGCAGCGCGATGGTTGAACTCATGGGCGGATTCATGGTGGTATCAGAGAGTAATGCGTTAATTCCGACGCACGCGATGGAAGGATGGGATCAGTAATGCCGACACATGCGCAAGTCGCAGCCAAATTGCTCCGCGACGCCGCGGGCTTCTTCTCCACGGTGGGCGAACAGAATCCGACGCTGACAGACCAGATGGCCGAGAACGCCAACGTGTTTCAACAGGTCGCAAACTTGGTCGAGACCGATCCGCAGGGCGAACTGCAACAGCCTGAAGGCGCGCCCGGCGCGGAGCCCCCGGCCGGCGCCAACACCTGACGCGTCGACGCCATCATTAAAAAAGGCGCGCTTCTTCGGAGGCGCGCCTTTTTCTTTGCCTGATTCCGGCCCTGGCGCCCGGGCGCGAAGGTCAGCCTGTCAGTCGGCTTTACGCTCAACACCCAAAAGCGCGTCGGCCAGCGGCCCGGCGCCGAAACGGATCGGATCCGTGGCCGGCAGCCCGGTCTGGACCGAAGCGGCACGCACGGCGGCGCGCGCACGATCCTCGTCAAGGCGGCGGGTGTTCAGGCTCACACCTATGGCCTTGCAAGCCGGATTGGTGACGCGCGCGGTGGAGAGATGGGCCTGAATGGTCTCAACCAGGGTCGGCGTCTCGCGGCCCGGCAATCCGCGCATCTCAGCGCGCTCTGCTTCATGGGCGATGATGATGGCGTCCGGCTGGGCGCCGTGGACCAGGCCCGTTGTCACCGCAGCAAAGCTGGGATGCAGAACGCTCGCCTGACCCTCGATCACGTCCCAGTGGTCGGGCTCGTTTTCCGGGCACAGCATCTCCACCGCGCCGGAAACGAAATCGGCCGGCACCGCGTCGATGGCGATCCCGGCGCCGGAAATCAGAACCCCGGTCTGGCCGGTGGCGCGGAACGTCGCCTTCACGCCGCGCCGCTTCAGCTCGGCCTCCAGCGCCAGGGCGGTATAGTTCTTTCCCACTGCGCAATCCGTGCCGATGATCAGCACGCGCTTGCCCGCCCGGCGCTTGCCGTCGCCCACGGGCAGCGGCGCGCCGGACCAGTGGCGCACGTCATGGAGGGTGCGGCCAAGGCGTTCGGCGGTCTGGGCGATCTCCGGATTGGAGGACAGGCGCTGATGCAGGCCGCTGGCGATATCCAGCCCGGCTTCCAGGGCGGCCAGCAGGGTCGGCGTCCAGCGCGGCGACAGCACGCCGCCCCGGTTGGCGACCCCGATCACAAGGGTTTTAGCCCCTGCCGCGGCGGCCTCCTCCGGCGTCATGTCCGGCAGGCCGAGATCAAGATTGGAGCCTTCAAAGCGGTTCTGGCCGATGCATCGCTCGGGCCGCCAGTAATAGACTCCCTCAGCGGTCTTCGCGCCGACATCCTCGGCTGCAGACCCGGCCTCGCCCAGAAACAGGAGGTAGGGCGCGTGAATCGTTTTCAAATCGTCTCTCCATCGCCCCAAAGCCCGGCGGGCGGCGGGCTCATGCGGCCCCGCCCGTCCATCACAAGCGCCGCGTCGTCTTCGGCCAGCCAGAACGGCCCGTCAAGATCGACGAAGTCGGCTGTCTGCGCGAACAGAAAGGCCGGCGCGATCGCCCGGGCGCCGCAGATCATGCAGCCCACGAACATCCGTTTGTCCAGCGCACGCAGGCGCGCAGCCATGGTCAGGGCGTGGGTGAGCCCGCCGCACTTGTCCAGCTTGATGTTGACCACGTCATAGCGCGAGGCTGCGCGGTCGATATCGGCCAGGCTTTGAATGCTTTCATCACCGCACAGGGGCAGCGGGCCGTAATAGCCCTCCAGCGCAGCATCAAGATCCGCCGGCAAGGGCTGCTCCAGAAGCGCGAACCCGGCCTCGAACAGGGCGTCGGCGTTGCGCGCCAGCATGTCGAACGTCCAGCCCGCATTGGCGTCGGCGATCAGCGTGGCGTCGGGCGCGCCGCGGCGGACCGCCCTCGCCCGCTCGGCGTCAAGACCGTCCTTGGCTCCGAGCTTCACTTTCAGGAGCGCCAGCCCCGCCGCGTCGCGCGCGGCGGCCTCCATGGCCTGCGGCGTGTCCAGGCTGATGGTGAAGGCGGTGGTGAGCGGGCCTGGCGCCGGAACGCCCAGACGTGCGGCGACAGAGACGCCGGTCCTTCGCGCCTCCAGATCCCACAGCGCGCTGTCGACGGCGAAGCGCGCCCCGCCCGGCCCCATGAGATCCTGAAGCGCCGCGCGGTCCAGCCCGCCCTCAATCGCGCCGCGCACGCCCTCGATCTGGGCCGCGAGGCTTTGCGCGGTTTCACCAAGATAGGAAACGCCGGAGGCCTCCCCCAGGCCTTCCACGCCGTCCTCGAGCAGGACGACCTGAACGGCGGTCTGCACCACGCGCGATCCGGTGGAAATGACAAAGGGGCGTTTCAGGCGCCGTGACAGGACACGGACGATAAGCTCGGGCATGGGCGTCTCCGGCGGCGCGGACTCGCGCGGCGCCAGAGTGCAGAGCTTTGCCCCGGCTTTAAAGGCCTATCCGTACTTCACCGAGCAGCCATAGGGCCGCGTCGCCGCCGGGTCGGGCGTTTCGCCCGCAGCCAGCGCATCAAGGGCGTTGGCGACATAAGCGATAGGCGCCGGATCGCCCTCGGCGGGACGCGGTTGATCGTCGATGCCGCCGGCGTATTGAACAAGGCCCTCGCCATCGATCACATACATGTGCGGCGTGGTGCGCGCGTCATAGGCGCGCCCGATCACGCCTTCAGGATCAAGGATCGTCGCCGCCGGGGCCGCGCCGCGCTCTTCATTGAGGGCAAGGGCCGTGGCGCCGTCCACATGGCCCTGCTGTCCGGGCGCCGAGCTGATCACCTGGATCCAGACGACGCCGTCTTCGGCCGCTGCGGCCTGCAAGCCCTGCATTGCGCCGCCATAATGGCGCACGACATAGGGGCAGCCGTGATTGGTCCATTCCAGCACCACCGTCTGGCCCGCATAGTCAGACAGCGAGATCGTCTCGCCGCTGGCGGTGAGGCCGGTGAAGGCCGGCGCGGGCTGGCCGGGCACGGCCTCAGCGCGAGCGTGGGCGGCGAATGCGGCCATGGTCAATGCAGAGGCGGCGAGGAGCCCCCCAAGGGTGGTGAGATTGCGTCGCGTGAGGGTCATGGTAAGCGCTCCATCCGGGGTTAAACATTTAGTCTACGGCGCGGTTCAACGCCTGGATCACCAGATTGCCGGTCAACAGGGGCGGCAGCACTTCGGGCGCGCCCCCGCCGGCGGGGTAAACCAGGTAGAGCGGGACGCCGGGGGCGCCGTGGCGGGCGAGCTCGGCGGCGATCACGGAATCTCGATTGGTGAAGTCAGCGCGCAGGAGCGCCACGTCATGGGTGGCGAAGGCGTCCTTCACCGAGCCTTCGGAAAGCGCGCCGAGCTTGTTGACCTGGCAGGTCACGCACCAGGCCGCGGTGAAGTCCACAAACACAGGCCGGCCGGCGGCGCGCGCCTCGTCCACCGCCTCATGGCTCCAGCTCGCCCACTCGCCCCCCGCCGGGGCGCCCATCTCCACCGGCTCGAGGCGGGCGGCGGCGAGCACGGCCGCGACAGCCAGGATCGCGCCGGCGATGGCTGTAATTCGCGCCGCGGCGCCGCGCATGGAAAACGCCCAGGCGGCGAAGCCTGCCGCCAGGAAGGCGGCGAGCACCCAGATCACACCGCTGGCGCCCACCTGGGCGACGAGCACCCAGATCAGCCAGATCGCGGTGGCGAACATGGGAAAGGCGAGCACTTGTTTGAACCGGACCATCCAGGGCCCGGGCCTTGGCAGAAAGCCCAGAAGCACGGGGAAGAAACTCACCACCACGAAGGGCGCGGCGAGGCCGACTCCCAGGAAAGCAAAGACGGTGAGCGAGGCGTACACCGGCTGGGACAGGGCGAACGCCAGCGCGCCGGTCATGAAGGGCGCCAGGCACGGCGCCGCGACGAACACCGCCAGAACGCCGGTGAGAACCGCGCCCCGGCGCCCGGTGTCGCGCACGCCGGATCCCACGGTCTGCAAGCTTGCGCCCAGCTCGAACACGCCGAGAAAATTCAGTCCGATCATGAACATCAGCAGCGCCAGGCCCGCCACCACACCGGGCACCTGAAGCTGAACGCCCCACAAATCAGGCAGGCCCGCGACCCGAAGGATCAGCAGCAATCCGCCCAGCGCCAGAAAGGTCCCGATCACCCCGGCGGCGAAGAGAAGGCCGAGCACGCGCGCCTCGCCCCGCTCGGCGCCGCGCTTTTCCGCCAGGGTCAGCGCCTTCATGGACAGGATCGGGAAGACGCAGGGCATGAGGTTGAGGATGAGCCCGCCCATGAGCGCAAAGAGCGCCGCCTGCAGGAAGGACAGGCTCACAGCCGCCGCGGCGGGGCTCTGGCCGGCGCCGCCCGCGCCGCCTGCCCCTTCAGGATTTAACGGGGCCGCCCCGGCGCCGAGGGAGAGCGCGTTCACCGGATCACCGGGCGCCGCCACTGCTTCCAGGGCGACACGATCGCCGGCGGGCGTGTCGAAGCTCACCAAAAGACGCTGCGGCCCGTCCACGCCGGAGCGGGCGAGATACCCGCCCGCCACATCGATGCGCAGCGCGCCGGGGCCCGTGGAGACACGCTGCTCGGCCGCGTGGTCGATCAGGCCGGATACGTAGGGAAAGAGATAGACGTTGGACATGCCCTCAAGCGAGGCGCCGGCGAAAGTGAAGGAGAGCCCCTCCCCGCCTTCGCTCACCGCCGCCTCAAAGCCCTCCGGCGCAGGCTGCGGCGCGGCGGCGAGCGCGGCCTCGACGAGGCGCGCGCCGGAGCGGTCGGCGCGGCTTTCACCCACCTGAAGGCTCAGCGTCAGGCTCGCCTCCTCGGGAATGCAGATATCCTCGCAGACAAGCCAGGTGGCTTCAGCCGGGATCTCGACACGGCCGGGCGCGAACCCTTCCGGCACGGTGACGGGAACCGGCAGGGTGACGGTGTCGGAATAGCCGTAATTTGTAAGCGGACCCAGTGGATAGGCGTTGGGCGCCGGCCAGATGATCTCTCCGGCGCTCCAGCCTTCAGGCAGATCGAGGGTCAGCCGCGTCGGCTCGCCGCTGTCGCCGGGATTGCGCCAATAGGTGTGCCAGCCGCGCGCGATCTCCTGGTGCAGGGCGATGTGAACCGTCTCGCCCGGCGCCACCGAGGCCCGGTCGGCCACCAGCGATGCGTCCACCATGGGGCCGTCGCCGGAAAACTGGCCGGCGGCCGGCGCCATGGCGGCGGCGATGAACACAATCAGAAAGGCGATCAATCGGATCACGAAACGCACCTCGAGCTTTGACAGCCTGCAGGTATAAGCCAGACCGCCCCACGCATTAACCGCCCTGACGGCCTTGTGATCGCGACGTGTCGCCTCAGCTCTCGTCTTTGTGGAAGCGGTCGAAGATGTGCTTCACCCGGCTCCAGACGCGCGGATGGCGCTTGAGCCAGTCGGTGATGATGCGGTGAGCGGTCTTCGAGGTGCCCGCCAGCAAAAGCAGCGCGAACAGCGCCAGCGGCAGGCCGAGCGGGATCGGCAGGAAAAAAAGCGGCACCGCGAGCACCAGCAAAAACAGGCCCAGCGCCACCGCGACGGCGCGAAGCACCGCCTGGATCACGCCGCTGACCTGCTTGCGGCCCCAACCGCCGACTGGCTCGTTCATCGCCACCGTCTTGCTCCATATCGCGCCGCCGGAGTTCCGGCGCGCTTCTCTAATGTCTAGATTACAACGCTTAACTTCAAGCCAAACCGGACCGGGCGCTGTGTTTCATTTTCGTAACCTGACCCGTACACGCCCAGAGTATGGCGCCGGAGAAACAACGGTTTTTGATCCCGGGTCCGAGGCCGGCCCCCGTTCAGCCGCCTACAAGGCGGCCTTGCTGCATAACGCGCCGCGCGGTTCAGAAGACCGAAAGGACGTGCCATAAATCATAAAGATGATCGCGACCGGGGCCCCGCATGACCATGAAGCTGGAGTGGATACAGGTGCTTCGCGCGGTGGCGGCGGTCATGGTTTTGATCGCGCATCTGACCCAGCACGAGCTGCGCTTTCTGGACGCGGCCATAAGCCCGCTCTGGACAAGCGCCGGGGTGTCGGGAGTCGATTTGTTCTTTGTGATCTCCGGCTTTGTGATGGTCTACGTGACCCGCCATGCGCCCCGGGGATCGTCCTATGCCGGCCGCTTCCTCTACGCCCGGATCACGCGGATCTATCCGCCCTACTGGCTCGCCACCCTTGGCGTTCTGGCGGGCTATGTGGTGTTCGGCTCGGCGCTCAACCGCGAGGCCGGCGACTTGAATCTCATCACTTCCGCCCTGCTCTGGCCGGATCAGGACCTGCCGATCCTGATGGTGGGATGGACGATGATCCACGAGATATATTTCTACCTCGTCTTCGCCGTTCTGCTGGTGGCGCCGCGGCGTTTTCTGCCCCTGCTTCTGGCGGCGTGGCTGAGCCTGATCGTGATCGCCGGGCTGATCGTCCCGCAATCGGACTCGCCGGTTTTCAACCTGATAACCCATCCGCTCACCGCCGAGTTCGTGCTGGGGGGCGGCGCGGGGCTCCTCGCCGTTTCGGGCCGGCGCACCCTCGCTTTACCCATGATCGCCGCAGGCTGCGTTTGGTGGATCGCGGTGACCGCGAACATCGCCTGGACCGGCCATGAGAGCACGCCTGAAGGATGGCGCAGGGTGCTCGCCTACGGCGTTCCGGCGACGTTTATCGTTTACGGCGCCGCGTGCCTGGACTGGACCCTGAAGGCTCCACGGGCGCTGGTGGCCGTGGGCGACTGGTCCTACGCGCTTTACCTGGTCCACCTTCCCATTATCGCCGCGCTCGTCCGCCTCTGGGCTGGAGCGTTTACGGACGGCGGGTCGGCGTCCTCCGTCGGGTTTATCGTCACCGGCGCGGCGCTGAGCCTGGCCGGCGCTGCGCTCATGCATCACGTGTTTGAAAAGCCCGTGCTGGCCCTGACACGCAAAGCGGGCGACCGAATGTTTCCGGCCGCCCGCCCCGTCGCCGATACGCCCGGCGAAGCGACGAAGATCTGGTGACTATTCGGCCGCCTGAGGCGTCGCTTCCGGCTGGGTCCAGCGCAGCACCGGATTGCGGGCCGCCTGGGTTTCGTCCAGACGCTTGGCGGGCGCGTGGCGCGGCGCGGCGGTGAAGCGCTCGGTCTCACCGCTTTTGGCGGCGTTGGCCAACCCCTCCAGCGTATCGCAGAAACGATCCAGCGACGCCTTGCTCTCGGTCTCGGTGGGCTCGATCAGCATCGCCCCGTGCACCACCAGCGGGAAGTACATGGTCATGGGGTGATAGCCCTCGTCTATCATCGCCTTGGCGAAGTCGAGGGTGGACACGCCAGTACCTTCCAGGAAGCGGTCGTCGAACAGGGCTTCGTGCATGCACGTGCCCTCGAACGCCTGCGTCATGACGCCGGACAGGCGCGCCTGGATGTAGTTGGCGTTCAGCACCGCGTCCTCGGCGACCTGGCGCAGCCCGTCGGACCCGTGGCTCATCATGTAGGACAAGGCGCGGGTGAACATGCCCATATTGCCGTGGAAGGCGGTCATGCGGCCGAAGGGATCGCCTTTAGCGTCCGCCTCATGCTCGACGATGGACCAGCTGTCTGCGGTCTTCACCACGTAGGGCACCGGGGCGTAGGGCGCGAGCGCCTCGGAGAACACCGTGGGACCCGAACCTGGACCGCCGCCGCCATGGGGCGTGGAGAAGGTCTTGTGCAGGTTGATGTGCATGGCGTCGATGCCCAGATCGCCCGGCCGCACCCGGCCGACAATGGCGTTGAAGTTCGCGCCGTCGCAGTAGAAATATCCGCCCGCCTCGTGGATCAGGTCGGCGATTTCCTTGATGTCGCGCTCAAACAGACCGCAGGTGTTGGGGTTGGTGAGCATGATGCCGGCGACGTCGTCGCCCAGCTTGGCCTTGAAGGCCTCCATGTCCACGCGCCCGCCGGCGTTCGCCGGGATCTCGTCGACGGTGAAGCCGCACTGCACGGCGGTGGCCGGGTTGGTCCCGTGGGCGCTTTCCGGCACCAGCACGCGGCGGCGCTTGCTCTCGCCGCGCGCGTCCAGGGCGGCGCGGATCGCCATCATGCCGCACAGCTCGCCATGGGCGCCGGCTTTCGGGCTCATGGCCACGCACGGCGTGTTGGTGAGCGTCATCAGCCAGTGGGCGAGCTCGCCGATCAGTTCAAACGCGCCCTGCACGGTGGATTCCGGCTGCAGCGGGTGAATGTCGATGAAGCCGGGAAGCCGCGCCAGCTTCTCGTTGAGACGCGGATTGTGCTTCATCGTGCACGAGCCCAGCGGATAGAGCCCAAGATCGATGGCGTAATTCTTCCGGCTCAGGCGCACATAGTGGCGCATTGCTTCGGGCTCGGAGAGGCCCGGTAGGCCCAGCTCGCCCTCGCGGTCCAGACCGCCGAGCCGGGTTTTCGTCCCCTTTGGCTCTTCAAGGTCCACGCCGCAATTGTCGAAATGGCCGCGCTCGAAGATCAGCGGTTCGGCCTGGTCCAGCCCGCGAGAGCCGGAAAACGTGTCCTCATAAGCGCCCGCGTCATAGACGTGCAGCGGCTTGGACGGACGGCCTTGAGTGTTCATCGCCATGGTTAGAGCACCTCTTTGAGCGCGGCTTCGAGCGCGTCGAAGTCTTCCGGCGTATTGGTTTCGGTGGCGGCGACCAGCAAGAGATCGCCGAACTCGCCCTTGGGATAAAGGCGGCTGGCCGCAACGCCGCCCAGGACGCCCCTGTCGGCGAGCGCCTGCACGACTTTGGCCGCGTCGCCAGGCAGGCGCAGGGTGAATTCGTTGAAGAATGCGTCGGTGACCAGCTCCACGCCCGGCAGGGCGGAAAGACGGTCGGCCAGCTCGCAGGCGCGCTCATGGTTGATGCGGGCGAGCTTGGTGAAACCCGACTGGCCCAGCAGCGTCATGTGAACGGTCCAAGCCAGCGCCATCAGGCCGGAATTGGTGCAGATGTTCGAGGTCGCCTTGTCGCGGCGGATATGCTGCTCGCGGGTGGAGAGGGTCAGCACGAAGCCGCGCCGTCCGTCCGCGTCCACCGTTTCACCGGCCAGACGCCCCGGCATGTTCCGCAGGAAGTTGCGGTCGCCGCGGCAGGCGAAGAGGCCCACATAGGGCCCGCCGAACTGCAGGCCGACACCAAGGGACTGGCCCTCGCCCACCACGATGTCGGCGCCCATGGCGCCAGGGCTCTTCATCAGGCCCAGCGACAGCACCTCGGTGAACACGGCGATCAACAGCGCGCCCTTGGCGTGGGCGGCTTTGGCCAGCGGCTCAAGATCATGGACCTGGCCGAACACGTCGGGGTTCTGCACCACGACGCAGGCGGTCTCGTCATCAATGGCCGCGGCGATATCGTCCAGCGAGCCGGGCTTTGCGCCCTGGCTCACCGTGTCGATATCCATGTATTTGGCCAGTGTATGGGTGGAGCCGGCGTAGTGGGGATGCAGATTACCGCTGAGCACCGCCTTGTGGCGCTTGGTGACGCGGCTTGCCATGAGCACCGCCTCGGCGCAGGCGGTGGAGCCGTCATACATGGAGGCGTTGGCGATCTCCATGCCGGTAAGCGCCGCCACCTGGGTCTGGAATTCAAACAGGGTCTGCAGCGTGCCCTGGCTGATTTCCGGTTGGTACGGCGTGTAGCTGGTGAGGAATTCAGACCGCTGGATCATGTGATCCACCGTGGCCGGCACATGGTGCTTGTAGGCGCCCGCGCCCACGAAGAACGGCGCCTCTCCGGCGGAGAGGTTCTTCTTGGCCATGCGCGTGAAGGCGCGCTCCACCGCGATCTCGGTCGCCTTGGGCGGCAGGTCCACCGGCCCGTCCAGGCGCGCCGCCTCGGGCACGTCAGAGAACAGATCGTCGATGGAGGCGACCCCCACCGTTTCGAGCATCGATTTACGATCCTCGTGGGTCAAAGGTAGATAGCGCATCGGCGTTTCAGCCTCTCTCCAGCTTTCGCGCCCCGGGCGGACAGGCCCGGCGCGGCGTGCGAATTCATCGTTTGGCGGCGCGACATAGGCCGCCGCCGGGCCATGTCAGCCCGGCGCGGCGTTTTCTCGCAGACCTAGTCGGTGTGGGCCTTGTAGGCGTCGTCGTCCATCAACGCGTCGAGCTCGCTCTTGTCGGCGACGGCCAGCTTCACGAACCAGCCCTTGTCGGCCGGGCTTTCATTGACCGTGCCGGGCTCGCCGTCGAGCGCGTCATTGACCGCGATCACCTTGCCGGAGATCGGGGCGTAGACTTCCGAGGCGGCCTTCACGCTTTCGACAACGGCGAGCTCGTCGCCCTGCTTGACCTCTTTGCCCACTTCAGGCAGCTCGACGAACACGACGTCGCCCAGCTGTTCGGCGGCGTAGGCGGTGATGCCCATGACGGCGTTTTCGCCGTCCATGCGCACCCATTCATGCTCTTTGGTGTAACGGGTCTGGCTCATTGGTGTGCTCCCCTTGAAACCTGTCTTGAAACTCTAACCGCGGAAAAAGCGATGCTCTGAAAACGGTGTCTTGACCACTTCGGCCGGGCGCGCCTTGCCGCGCACCATCAGGTCCAGCGCCGTACCGGCCTTGGCGAGATCGGCGCGCACATAGCCCATGGCGATGGGCCCGCCCACGGTGGGGCCGAACCCGCCGGACGTGATCACGCCGACAGCCTCGCCCTCATGCTGGATCTCCGTCCCCTCGCGCGCCGGCGCGCGATCGTTGAGGACGATCCCGACGCGCTTCTTTTCCGCTCCGTCCTCGATCTGTTTCAAGATGCGGCGGGCGCCGGGGAAGTCGGCGCGCTCGCGCCGGGACTTCGCCACCGCCCAGGTGAGCGAGGCCTCGACCGGGGTCACCGTCTCGTCCATGTCGTGTCCGTAAAGGCAGAGCCCGGCCTCAAGGCGCAGCGAATCGCGCGCACCAAGGCCGATGAATTTCACGCGGCTGTCACCCAGCAGCGTTCGCGCCAGGGCTTCCGCCTCGACGTTCAGAACGGAAATTTCAAACCCGTCCTCGCCTGTATAGCCCGAGCGCGAAACAAGCACGTCATGGCCGGCAAGATTCAGGCGCGCCGCCTGCATGAATTTCAGCTCGCTCGCACCGGGGCAGTGGGCCTCCATGACGGACACCGCTTCCGGCCCCTGCAGCGCCAGAAGCGCGCGGTCGTTCAGCTCGATCAGCTCTGCGCGGCGGCCGAAATGGTCGCGCATATAAGCAAAATCGCCGCCCTTGGTGGCCGCATTCACCACTACGAACAGGAAATCGTCCTCGGGGCGGGAGATCATCAGATCGTCCATGATCCCGCCTTCGGGGTTCAGGAGCAGCGTATATTTCTGCTGATTGGGACCCAGCGCTTCGACATCGGCGGTGATCAAGTCCTCCAGCGCCCCGGCCTCGCCGGTGACGCGGGCCTGGCCCATGTGGGACACGTCGAACAGGCCGGCGTGGGTGCGCGTATGATGGTGCTCGGCCATCACGCCTTCACCCTCGTACTGGACCGGCATCTCATAGCCGGCGAACGGAACCATTTTGGCCCCAAGCTCCATATGGAGGTCGTAAAGCGGGGTGCGATGCAGCGGCGTCTCGGCCATGGCGGCGTGTCTCCAAAGTCTTCGCGCGGTTGCGCATCCGGCGCCGGCTCATGCCGACACCACCCGCGCCCCCGCTGTCTCGAAAACCTGAGAGATTCCCGCAAGCCCCGGCGAACCGGCGCGCGCATTGCTCCTTCGGTGGGGCTCGATCCATCCGGTATCGAACCCGCTTTCCAGCGTCGGCCTAGTCTCTTGCGGTCCTGCAGCCTGAGCGTTTCCGGGGCGGTTGCGCCTTCGGCGCCGGCGTCTTCGGCCGGTCTCTCCCGCAAGGGAGCCGTCATGTAATTTCGCAACCAGCCCGCCTCACGGCGCTCCTTCGCGAGCGCAACAAACTAGCGGAGGCGTGATTCGAGTCAATGTGCCTGAACGCGCCGGAACGCATCGAGCCGCGATCGAAGGCCCGTGGGGTCTCCGGTCGCGGCTCGCGGGCCGGTTTGCGGTTGCTGCTCCGCGCCCCGGCCGACCGGCCCTGACGCATCGGGAGCGCCCAGGACCGGTGTCGGCGATAGGGGTCTATGCAGAGCGGCGGCGCTGGCGCTCCTGGTGCAGGGCGAAGACGCGCGGATCGCCGAGCTTCTCGAGGGCGCCCGCCAGGGTGCGTTCCTGGCAGTCAGCTGCGATGCGCACCTGCAACAGGCTGCGCGCCTCAAAGACGTCGCAGTAAGCATCCACCCGACGCTCCAGGGCATCGAGCACATGGGCGCGGCCTTCCGCGCTGCGCAGCTGCCAGGCTTCATAGCTGAAGGTGAACTCCTGAGCGCTCGCCGCACCGGTGAAGGCGGCGCCGGAAAGCGCCAGGCAGGCGATGAGGGTCTTGATGGCGGGGAGGGTCTTGATGGCGGGCATGGTCCTGTCTCCTGGTTGAGGCCACTCACGTGGCCGGTTCGGGGCGCGGCCGACGCTGTTGCTGGCCGCGACGTCTTCACCATCCCCCCTGACCTCGCCCAAATCCTCAGGCAGACCTGAGGAAGTTCTAAGAAGTTCTGAGAGTGTTGTTTTAATTGTGTTTTTGGCCTCATCTTTTTCAAGAATTCAGCTCAGGAGCCGTGACGCGCGTGCTTGGGCGCGGTAAAACGTAGGGGCTGCAGGTTTGGGGAGCGCGCAATGACAGAAGAAGCCGCGAAGCGGTTCGCCGAAGAACCGCGGCGCCTCGCCGCCGATGGCCTGGTCCTTGACCGGCGCGACGAGACAGCCACGCTTCATGGAGCGCCGCTGGATATTCGCGGCAAGCCAATCCGCCTGCTCGCCCTCCTGATGGCCCGCGCACCCGATCTTGTGACCAAGGACGCGATCATCGCCGAGGTCTGGGACGGTCTTAGCGTGTCTGACGCAGTGCTCACGACGGCGATGCGCGAACTGCGCGCCGCTCTGGGCGACGATGCGCGCGCGCCGCGCTGGATCAAGACCGCCCATGGGCGCGGGTATCGCTTCATCGTCGCGGTGACGCCAGCGGCCCCGGCGGCCGAGGCGATCGAGGACGCCGCTTCGCCCTCGGCATCCACGGCCCTGCGGTCGCCTCAGCCCGGAGCGCCGTCAGCGCCGCCGACCGAAGCCGAGACGCCGGCGCCGTCTCAGCCGCGGCTGCTCGGCGTGCGCCCGGCCCATGCCGTCATCGGCGCCGTTCTGGTGATCGCAGTCGGCGTCATCGCCGCGTTCACGCCGGGCCTTCGTACGCCGTCGGCGCCGGACCAGTCGGTAGCGGTGCTGGGCTTCGAGGCTTACAGCGAGGACGGCGACGCGCTCTGGTTTGCGGACGGATTGTCAGAGGAAATCAGCGCGGCGCTGGGGCGCATCCCAGACCTGCAGGTCGCGTCCCGGCGCGCCACTCTGGCCTATGACGGGGACACTCAAACCAGTGTCGCCGCCATCGGCGAAGCCTTGAACGTGGCCCATCTGGTGGATGGCTCGGTCCGGCTCGACGGCGAGCGGGTGCGTGTCACCGTCAACCTGATCGAGGCGGCAAGCGGGGTTCAGCGCTGGTCTGACACCTATGACCGGAACTTCGCCGACATTCTGGACCTGCAGGGCGATATCGCGCGCCATGTGGCCCAGGTCCTTGATACCGCCCTTAACGCCCAGGCGCTGGACGCCATGGTGGAAGCCGGAACGGACTCGATCGCCGCCTATGAAGCTTACTTGCGCGCCCAGGCGGTGATCACTGAATTCAACCGCACGGGTGACGGACGCGACTGGGCGCAGGCGCTGCCCCTGCTTGACCGCGCCCGCTCCATAGACCCGGACTTCGCCGAAGCTCATGCGGTTTCCGCCATGGTGTTTCGCTATCTCAACACACCCTCTCTGGTCATGAGGCCGGATCCATTGACTGGCGAAGCCTATCTGCAGGCGTATTCAGAGCGCATGAACGCCGCTGTGGCCGCCGCGCGCGACCCCCTGCAGGCCGCCGTATACCGGGGCCGGCGCGAGCAGGAATTGTTCAACCTGGACGCTGCGCGACAGGCCTATGAGGCCTATCTGGCCGAACGTCCCAACGATACTGATCGCTTGTTCGACCATTCCAACACGCTGGTGATGATGGGTCGCCATGACGAAGCGCGTGCGGTGGTGCGCCGGCTTGACGCCCTCCTGGCTCCAACGGACATCCAGAATCGCGGTTACCTTATCCAGCATGCGCGAAAGGCGCGCGATTTCGACCTGGCTGTCGACATCGCCAGCCGGACGCTGCAGGTCGACCCCTATCATGGCGTCAGCCTTATCGAAGCCCAGCTGGCGATGCATTATGCCGGTCGCCATGATGAAGCCGCCGCGATCGCAGCGCGCATTCAGGAAAGCGAGCTGGGCCGGTTCGCCAAGCTGTTCAGCGAGATCTATCGGATTTGCGCAGCCGGGGACGGGGCACAGGCCCTGGCGCTGGGTCAGATGTTCATCGACGAACCGCGCGCGGTGTTCCAGGGCTACGACATGCTGCGGCTGATCGGGCGCGAGGACGCCGCCTACGCCAGGCTCGCCCCGCTGGACGAACCCGGCGTGCCGGGACGTCTGCGCGAAAGGCTCTTCGATCCGTCGTTTGACCCGCGCCGCTTTGCGAATCTCGCCGACGCCATCGAACGCGCCGGAGGGTCGATCGCGCCGCCCGAGCCGCCGCTGGTCTTCTGCCCGCCCGAAAGCTGAGGTTACATCCGCTCCGGCACGTCCATGCCGATCAGGCCGAGCGCGAGCTCCAGCTGCTTGAGCGTGGTCTCCGCCAGGCGCAAGCGCGAGGCTCGAACGCCGGCGTCTTCTTCCGGCAGGATCGGGCAGGCCGCATAGAAGCCCGAAAAGGCCTGGGCGAGGCCGTAGGCATGCTCGCACAGGATATGCGGCGCCCGGCCGGTCTCGGCGCGCTCCAGCGCGATTGCGAACCCGTCGAGCCGGCGGATCAGCGCCGCCTCGGTCTTGTCGGTGACCTGCACCGGGCCGGGCTCCACGCCTTTCTCTTTGGCTTTTCGCATCAGGGATTTAACGCGGACAGCCTGATACAGGAGATACGGCCCGGTCTTGCCCTCGAAGCTGACGAAGCGATCAAGATCGAAGATATAGTTGGTGGTGCGCACATTGGAGAGATCGGAGAATTTGATCGCGGCGTTGGCGACGCTGCGGGCCACCTGATCAAACTCCGCAGTGGAGAGCTCCGCGCCCAGGCCCGCCTCGTTCAGGCGGGCGCGAGCGCGCTCCAGCGCCTGCTCGATCAGATCGGCGAGCCTGAACGTGCCGCCGGAGCGTGTCCGCAAACGCTTGCCGTCGGCGCCGTTCACCGTGCCGAACTTCACGTGCTCCAGCCCGCCGGCCTTCGCCAGGTCGGCCTTCATTGCAGCGCGGAAAACCTGTTCAAAATGATCGCTTTGCGCCAAGTCTACGACGTATAGGATGAGATCTGGATCGTATTCGCGTCGCCGGTCGAGGATCGTCGCCAGATCAGTGGTGGCGTAAAGCGCCGAGCCCGTGCGGGAGACCAGGATCAGCGGCGCCAGATCCTTCTTGTCGTCCTCTTCGGCGACCCGCACGATCCAGGCGCCCTCGCTCTCCTCGGCGACGCCGCGGCTTTTGAGATCCTCCACCATGGCGGGGATGAGATCATTGACGTCGCTTTCGCCCTTCCACAGGTCGAAGCTGACGCCGAGGGCCTCGTAATCGGCTTTCAACGCCCGAATCGACACCGTGATGAAGTGGGCAAGCAGCGCGCGATAACCGGGACGGCCGGCCTGAAGCTCGGCGGTGGCCTTCTGGGAGCGCGCATTGCGCTCGGGGTCTTCCTTGGCCCTGGCCGACGCCTGGGGGTAAAGCCGTGACAGATCCTCGATCGTCACCGGGCTGGTCTCAGGATAAGGCCCGGTGAAATCCGCGTCGAAATACACAAGGCCGGGCTGCTCGTCTTCCAGCTCGGTGACGAGATGGCCCATCTGCAGGCCCCAATCGCCCAGATGAACATCGGAGATCGTCTTGTGACCGCGAAACGCCAGTAGTCGCTGAAGGCAGTCGCCGATCACCGCGCTGCGCAAATGGCCCACATGCATGGGCTTGGCCACGTTCGGTCCGCCGAAATCAAGCATCACCGTCATGGGCTCAGGACTGGTCCCCGCCCCGGCCCGATCATCAGCCGCGACAGCGTCGGCGCGCGCCTCATAATCGCGCGCGGCCGGCGTGAGATTGAGAAAGCCGGGCCCGGCGATCTCAACGGCGAGATCCGGCGCGCTTGAGGCAAGCCGCTGCATCACCGCTTCGGCGACGGCGCGCGGATTCTGCTTTGCGATCTTCGCCGCCGCCATGGCGCCATTGCATTGATACGGCGCCAGGTCCGGGCGCCCGCTTTCATTCACATGCCCCAGATCGGCGGGCAGGCCTTCCGCAGCGAAGGCGTCCGACACGGTTTTGGAAAGCGCGGCGATGAGCGAGGTCATGGCGGGTTCGTCCCGAGGGCGCGGCCCTCAAGGCAAGCCGCGCTGTTCATGGAAATTCGGTCAGTTCTGACCGGCGTCGACGCGGAAGCGAAGACCGGAGCGATTGAACTCAAGCTGGTCTTCGGTGAGCTCAAAGCCCACCAGCACTTCGAAATTCACTCCGGACGTATCGGCGTTGGCGCGCGGAATGGCGACGGGATCGAAAATTTCGGTGACTTCGACCCGGTCCTGGCCCGGCCGAAATTCGATGGTGACCGGAAATACCAGCTTTTCGATCACAACGCTGTCCAGACCGGTGACCGCGACGAACATGTCGTAGGTGTGGGTCGAGCCTTCCGCGGCCGGTCCGCGCCCGAACGCCATGCGGATCCCGACCTCCATATCGATCGGGGTGGCGTTCCGGTCGGTATAGCGGCAGCGGCTGACCACATTGATGATCTCGCCGGTGAAACCGACATTTCCGTAGGCGATCTCATCGCCATTGATCTGCACCAGCCGGTGCGCGTCATAGAGCGCCAGCGCATTCGGGCATGGGCCCGGATTGGGCTCGCGCTCGCTCAGCGGGTTGCGCACCGACTGACACCCGGCCAGAGCGAGCGCGGCGGCGAAGACGGTGAGGGCTTTAAGACGCATAAACGATCCCCAAATGAAGGGTTAAGCTGTAACGAGGCGAGCTCCCCTTGCCCGGGCGCACAGGTTTGATACAGGCTGTCTATTACGCGCGCGGGCTCGCCGCAACGCCCGCCAGCGCCGGTATGCGGAGATTTCATGTCTGAAGACAGCGCCCTGATCCTGCTTCTCGCCAGTCCGCGGGGCTTTTGCGCCGGCGTCGACCGGGCGATCCAGATCGTCGAGCGCGCCCTGGAGCGTTATGGCGCGCCGGTTTATGTGCGCCACGAGATCGTTCACAACAAGCATGTGGTCAACCGGCTCAAAGCCATGGGCGCGGTGTTTGTGAAAGAACTCGACGAATGCCCCGACGACCGGCCGGTCGTGTTTTCCGCCCACGGCGTTCCAAAGCACGTGCCCGCTGAGGCTGCGGCCCGCAAGATGCTCTATGTGGACGCCACCTGCCCTCTGGTGTCCAAGGTCCATGTGGAGGCCCAGCGCCACCACAGGAACGGCAAGGAGATCCTGCTCATCGGCCATGCCGGCCACCCTGAAGTGATCGGCACGATGGGCCAGCTGCCCGATCAGGCGATACACCTGATCGAGACGGTTGCGGACGCCAAAGCCTTTGAACCCAGGGACGCGGCCAATCTCGCCTTCGTCACCCAGACGACCCTGTCGGTGGACGACACCGAGGAGATCGTGGCGGTCCTGCAAGACCGCTTTCCCGAGATGGCGACGCCGTACAAGGAAGACATCTGCTACGCCACCACCAACCGCCAGCACGCGGTGAAGGCCATCGGCGCCAGCGCCGATCTGGTGCTGGTGGTGGGCGCGCCCAACTCATCCAACTCAGTGCGTCTGGTGGAGGTCGCCAAGCGCGCCGGCGCCAAGGACGCCCACCTTGTTCAGAAAGCCGGCGACGTGGACTGGAGCTGGTTTGACGGCGCGACGCGCGTCGGGATCAGCGCCGGCGCCAGCGCGCCGGAGGAATTGGTGGAGGACCTGATCGCCGCCATCGCAAACCGGTTCGCCGTACGCATCGAAGAGGTGCGCGTGGCGGAAGAAGACGTCGTCTTCAAGCTGCCCCGCGAAGTGGCCTGACCGCCGCGCGCCGTTGCGCCGGCGCTGAGGGGCCTTAGCTTGCCACACATGGCCGACATCGATTCTCCCGCCGCCCCTCGCAAGAGCATCGCCGACGCCCGTGCGGCCATGGCCGAAGTGTTCGGCTTTCGTGATTTCAGGCCCGGCCAGGAAGAGATCGTCGATCAGGTCCTCGCCGGCCGCGACGTGCTGGCGGTCATGCCTACGGGGCGCGGCAAATCCCTGTGCTATCAGCTGCCGGCCATCGTGCGCGGCGGGCTGACGCTGGTGGTCTCCCCCCTTATCGCGCTGATGCGCGATCAGGTCACCGCCCTCCAGGCGAGCGGCGTGGAGGCGGGCAGCCTCACCAGCGCCGACAGTCCGGAGGACCGCGAGCACACCTGGTCGCGGCTCGACGATGGAAGCCTGCGCCTTTTGTATGTGAGCCCGGAGCGCCTGGCCGCGCCGGGCCTCGCCGAGCGGCTGGGGCGCGCCGGCCTCACCATGATCGCCGTGGACGAAGCCCACTGCGTCAGCCAGTGGGGCCATGATTTCCGTCCCGACTATCTACGCATCAAGGAGCTGGCCGAAGCCGCCGGCCGGCCCCAGATCGCCGCCTTCACCGCCACCGCCGACGCAGCGGCCCGGCGAGACATCGCCCAGCGCCTGTTTACGCGTGAGCCGGCCGAATTCGTCGCCGGGTTTGACCGTCCCAACCTGCATCTGGCCTGCGGCGCCCGCCGCTCCGGTCCCGCCCAGGTGCTCGCCTTTGTAAAGGCGCGGCCCGAGCGTTCGGGCATCATCTACTGCACCAGCCGCAAGGCCTGCGAGGATCTCGCCGACAAGCTCCAGGCCGAGGGCGTTTACGCCCTCGCCTACCATGCAGGGCTGGACTCGGGCGTGCGCGCCTGGCGCCAGGACGAATTTGTGAAGGGCGACGGCGTTGTGATGTGCGCAACGGTCGCCTTCGGCATGGGCGTGGACAAGCCGGACGTGCGTTACGTGCTCCACGCCGCCCTGCCCAAAAGCGTCGAGGCGTATTACCAGGAGATCGGCCGCGCCGGGCGCGACGGCGACCCGGCCGAGACGCTGATGCTTTGGTCGCTGGCTGACGCGGCCCTGCGCCGGCGTCAGATCGCGGAGAGCGAATCCGACGAGACGCGCAAGCAGATGGAGCTGCGCCGCTTGGGCGCGCTCATCGCCTATTGCGAGGCGCCGCAATGCCGCCGCCAGACCCTGCTGTCGTATTTCGGAGACGAAGCCGAGCCCTGCGGCAATTGCGATCTCTGCGACGATCCGCCCAAGCTTATCGACGGCGCTGTGCACGCCCAGAAGGCCATGAGCGCCATCGCGCGCACCGGCCAGCGCTTCGGGCTGGAGCATCTGACCAGCGTACTGCGCGGGTTGAAGACCGAGAAGGTGCTCGCCCGCGGCCACGACCAACTGCCCACGTTCGGCGTGGGAGAAGAGCTCTCCAAGGAGCAGTGGATGAGCGTGTTCCGCCAGCTCTTCGCCCACGGGGCCATCGACCAGCCCATTGACGGCCATGGCGAGTGGGTGATCACGCCCAAAGGCAAGGAGATCCTGTTCGGCCGCCAGCCTATCCGCCTGAGGCCGCCGGAAGAGGCGCGCGGGACCAAGAGCGCACGCTCGCGCCCGGTCTCCGACGCGGCCGAGGCTTTGTCCAGCGAGCGCGACCGCGACCTCTACCAGGCATTGCGCAAGCTGCGCCTGGAGATCGCCAAGGAAACCGGCAAGCCGGCCTATACCGTGTTCGCCGACCGCACCCTTATCGAGCTGGCGCTGAACAAGCCGTCCACTCTGGACCAGATGGGCGAATGCTTCGGTGTCGGCGCCCGTAAGCTGGAGCGCTATGGCGAGGCTTTCCTGGCCGCGATCGCCAGCGAGATGTAAGACGGCCGCGGACACGTCAGAGGACCTTAACCTATCCCTGCGCGTAGTGGGGATATGATCCAGGCGATGAAAATTCTGCTTGTCGATGACGACCCCACCGAATTCATCTTCCTCGAGGATGCGCTGGACGCGGACGGGGGCGGGCATGAGTTGAGCTATGCCGAAAGCGGTCGGGCGGCGCTCCGCCAGCTTCGCGAGGTCACGCCCGACGTCATCATCCTTGATCTGCGCATGCCGGGCATGACCGGCTTTGACGTGCTGGAAGCGGTGCGGGCCGACCCGTCGCTGGCGGGATCGGCCGTGATGGTGCTGTCCAACTCCGCCATCGCCGCAGATCGCACTCAGGCGCTCGCACTGGGCGCTCAGGACTACCGGGTCAAGCCGCTGACCCCGGACGGCTACGCCGAACTGGTGGACGCCATGGCGAAACTGGCCAGTCCCGCAAGTCCCGACTCCACGGGCCGTGCCTGAACCGGCGGCGCGCTAGAGCTTTTTCAGTAAAAGCGGGTCCCGGTTTCGCGGTTAGAAAAGGCCACAAGTCAGGGATCTAGAGCGATATTGGTTGACCAGAATCGACCGTAATCGTTCTAGCGCATCGTCTCGTAAGTCACGCGATTGCGGCCGTCTCGTTTGGACTGATAAAGATTCTTGTCCGCCCGCTCCAGCAGCGCCTGGCGCTGCTCGCCCTGGTGAAGGGTGGCGACGCCCATGGAAATCGTCACATGGCCAAGATCGTCATTGGTCTTGCGCCGGGTCAGGCGCTTGCGAGCGATGCGCTGGCGAACGGTTTCGGCGTAGGAACCCGCCTCGCTGAGCGAGGCGTCAGGGATCACAATTGCGAACTCCTCACCGCCATAGCGCGCAACGGTGTAGGTCGGCGCCGCCTCGGCCGCCAGAACCGACGCCACAAAGCGAATCACCTGGTCGCCGGTCTGATGGCCCCAGGTGTCGTTGAACTGCTTGAAGTGATCGATATCGCACATCACCACCGAAAGCGGGCGTGCCTGCTTATGGGCTGTGCGAACCGCCTCCGACAGCGCCTCATCCAGGCGCTTGCGATTGGCCAGCCCGGTGAGGCCGTCCTTAAGCGTCTCCACCCGCAGAGCCTGGACATCGCTTTTCAGCGTGTTCATCTCCGCGAGCGTCTGCTGCAGATTCCTTTCCAGATCAGACGAGCGCTGTTCAATCAGGCGATTAGCCGAGATGAGCACGTTCAGGGCATGGCGCATTTCGTCAGAGCCACGCGCCGACGCCAGGCTTTGCCCGCCGCAGGCCAGCGCCCCGTGATACTCCCGGCGCGCCTCGACGGCTTCGCTCAACCGCGCCTTGAGCGCGACAAGCGCGCCCGAAGCAGCGCGGCCGGCTTTAAGGGCGTCGTCCTCGACCCTGCGATAGCTGAAAAAGGTGGCGAAAAGCTTCGCGCTGTAGGCTTCGTCAATGGCGTCTCCCGCCGTGGTCCGGCTGTCGACCGCCTCGCAAAGCGCTAGGTTTGTCTTTGAGACATAGGCGGTCCAGACACGGAAATTCTCCGGCGTCGGGCCAAGCCCGCGCTCAGCCATGAATTCCACCGCTGCAAGGGCGGCTTCCATTGTGTCACAAGCCGTTTCGAAGCCGGAGGCTGGGGCTGGGGCGGCGTGTGCGGCGGCGGTCATGGCGGTCCTCACGATTGATGCATGAGGGTATTCCGCGATGCTTAACCCAAGCCTAATTCTACCCGAATTTTGTCCGGACCTTTGGACATTTGCGCGTCGAGCGTCGGACCTGAATCGCAAGGCCTCAAGCAGCCATCGCGCACCACCCCGACTCGATTTGTTCTGGACGAGGTTTGGTGAGCCGACAGGGGTTCGAACCCTGGACCTACTGATTAAAAGTCAGTTGCTCTACCAGCTGAGCTATCGGCTCCCAGACGCGACACCGAATTGGTCCCGTCGAGAGGCGCGGAAACTAGTCGCGCGCGGTGCGAGGGTCAAGCCGTACATCCCCCCTTGTCAGCCCCTTTTACAGCGCAGCACAGGACGGTTACCGCGCCTGGAAATTTGGGTAGGCTGGCGGCCATGAAGCAGATCGCGTTCAAGCCTCTTGCGGCGATGCTCGCTACGCCGCTCGCCTTGGCGGCGCTGCTTGGGGCTTGTTCCAGCGCGCCCGACGCCGGTGACGTGGCCGGCGACACGCTGGGGCTCGCCCGCGAGCGCCCGGGCGAGATTGTCCTGGAAGAAGACGCGCGCACCGCCGCGACCCCCTATGGCGGCTACAGCGCCCGCGTGGACTGTGTGAATGCAGCGCGCGACATCGCCCGCCTCACCGTGCATCTCGGCGCCGACCTTGAAGCGCCGGCTCGCGAAGCCACAGGCGAGGACGAGGCGGACGGGGCTCTGGAACGCACCCGCGAATTCGCCAGCGATGTCTCAAATGATCTGCCGGACATGGCCTCGGATGCGGCGGTGGATGCGGTGGTGGGGCTGAATCCGGCCCGCCCGGTCGTGCGTTTTTTCGGCCGGGCCGGCGAGACCGAGGCCGCCGCCCGGCGAGAGCGCGAGCTTGCGCTGAAACGCCGGGCGTGGCTCCGCGGCGCCTTCGATGCATTGGAGTGCGAGTCCGCCCTTTTGATCGACAGTCTTGAGCGCCAGGGACTCGCGACGGCTCCCTGGGACTGACGCGCATCCGACTGATTGCCCGGTTTGGCGCCCACGCACCGGCAGGAACGTTCCGAATGTTATCTGTGGGCTTTTTTCACTCCTCACCAGTGAATTCTGGAACTCTCCAGTACAGGCGGCGTTATTTGCAGGCCGACACCCGAAAGGCGATAAGATTATCACATCGCATAAAATTTTCGGCGTGAGAGCACCCCGTTCTGTATTTTAATTCCGAGCGTTCCATCCATTCGCCGCATAGGTCATTAGCCCGTGCCCACGGCGAGTATTGATTGAACGCGCACAGGAGCATTTCATGTCCAGACTTCTCATGTCCGCCGCAATCGCCGCCCTGATGAGCGCGCCCGCAATGGCGCAGGCCGATCCCGCGATGGCGCTGGCTGATAACATCTCAGCGAGCACCGAGGCCGCAGGCGACGCCGCCGACTGGAAAACCAGCCATGCCTGGATCAACGCCGCGGTCTATGACGAGGCCGGCGATCAGGTCGGAATCGTCAACCGGGTGCGCCTGAACGACTCCGATGACGGCGTGCGCGCACTGGTGCTCGACACCGGCGGCTTCCTCGACAAGGGCATGCGCCATGTCAGCCTGCTCAGCGACGAAGCGACCGTGATCACCCGCGACGCCCTGCCCGCAAGCTGGATGGTGACGCACGAGGGCCCGACCGGCGCACCGGGCGAGCCCGCCTCTGATGGCGACACCACGACCGAGCGCAGCTGGTGGGAGTTTGGCCGCGAGGATGACGACGCAGGCGGCGACCCTTCCGCCATGCCGAACTTCACCCTGATCACGCTGGACTTCACCGCCTACGAGATCGCCATGATGCCGCAATTCACCGCCGGCTCGTCCAGCCACGAGCAGCCGGAAGCCAGAGCCGCCTCAACTGCGAGCTCCGCCGATGAGGGCCGGGCTGATGCATCTGCGGGTCTGACGAGTGTGTCCGATGATGAAAGCGATGCGGCAGACGACGCCGCCGCAGATGAGAGCCGGAACGACGGGCGCGGACCCAGCACCGCGTCCACTGATGTACGTGTGGCCCTGGTGACCAACGATGAGCGAGAGGCCGCCGCCTCGCAACGAGCGTCGATGAACGAGGACGCCGCCAAGCCCGACATGCCCGCAACAAACGAGTCCGCCAATCCGTTCAGCCTCGCCTGGACCGATGTTGAGTCCGCGATGGATCGCAGGACCGGCATAAGTGACGAACCAGTGGTCTCCGAGGCTGGCTGGACCGACGACAACACCCTGGTCGGCCAGGACGTCTATGCTCAGGACGACACCCGCCTCGGCGCGGTGAGCCGCGTCCGGCAAGACGGCCCTGGGCTGGAGGCCGAGCCCGTCACCCTCATCATCATCACCGACACCATGGGTGAGCGCTCGGTTTCCCTGGAAGGGCGCGACTGGTCCAGCCGGCGGCGCGAAGGTGTAGACGCCCTGACGCTGGATTATCAGGACCGGGGCGAGTTCGAGCAGAATTCCGCGCCTTACTCCGCCGCTGATCGCCTCGATGACGGCGAGAGCGACACCCCTGAATGGACCGACCAGCATGACTGGGTGAACACCGCGGTCTATTCGCGCAGCGGCGAGAAGATCGGCGAAATCGAGCGGGTTCGCGGCGGCGCCGGAGCCCTGCACCCCCGCGCCATTGTTCTGGAGACAGGCGGTTTTCTGGACATCGGCGGACGCGAAGTGGAGCTGAGCGGCTCGAACTTCCGCCTCACCGACTATGAGGGTGAGCAGGTTCTGCAAATCCGCTACACGCAGGACGAGATCATGCAGATGCCGACCTTCGATGAGGCCGGCGCTTCCGATTATCTGTTGAGCGATAATCCGCTCGAAGTCGATGAAACTGAGACCGGGTCCGACGACGATGAAACCGAGAGCGGCGGTACACGTTAACGCCATCTGATCTCGGGTCGAAGCTCTCCTCTGAAGGCTTCGGCCCCGGCGCAATGCATCCTCCCCTTGCAGCGCGCCCACGCTTGGCGCCGGTCGAAAGACCGGCGCCTTTTCCTTGTGCGGAGGGAAGCGATCACGCGGGGAGAGGCCGGATCGGGTTAGACGCTCTGCGTCCCCTCGTCCCATTTGGCTCGGAAATCCTTGCGGAAAGTTTCGAACTCGCCCGCGGCGATGGCTGCGCGCATGCGCCGGGTAAGACCCTGATAATAGGCGATATTGTGCCAAGACAGGAGCATGGAGCCGAGATATTCGCCCGCCCGGATCAGGTGGTGGATATAGGCCCTGGAATAATCGCGGCTGGCCGGGCAATCGATCTCGGGCGCCAGCGGCTCCTTGTCCTCGGCGAAGCGGGCGTTCTTCAAATTCATCGGGCCGAAATCCGACCAGGCCTGGCCGTGGCGCCCCGATCTTGTGGGCAGGACGCAGTCGAACATGTCGATCCCGCGCGCCACGCTCTCCACCAGATCAATGGGCTTGCCCACCCCCATGAGATAGCGCGGGCGCTCCATCGGCAGGTGCGGCGTCGTCACGTCGAGCACCTGGCACATCATCTCGAAGCCCTCGCCCACCGCGAGCCCGCCCACCGCGTAGCCGTCATAGCCGGCATCCACGAGCCCTTGCGCGCTTTCGCGGCGCAGATCTTCATAGGTGGAGCCCTGCACGATGCCGAACAGAGCCTGATCCGCCCGCTCGCCGAACGCGGCTTTCGAGCGGGCGCCCCAGCGTAGCGAGAGCTGCAGCGAGCTGGCCGCCTCATCGCGTGTGGCGGGATAGTTGGTGCACTCGTCCAGCTGCATGGAGATGTCGGCGCCCAGCAAATCCGCCTGGATCTCGATGGAGCGCTCCGGGGTGAGCATGTGGGACGAGCCGTCGAGATGGCTTTTGAACGCGGCGCCTTCCTCGCTCATCTTGCGAAGACCGGCCAGCGACCAGACCTGAAAGCCGCCTGAGTCGGTGAGGATCGGCCCGTCCCAGCGCATGAATTCATGCAGGCCGCCAAGCCGCTTCACCCGCTCCGCGCCGGGGCGAAGCATGAGGTGATAGGTGTTGCCCAGTATGATGTCCGCGCCGGTCTGCTTCACCTGATCTGGATACAGCGCCTTCACCGTGGCCGCAGTGCCCACCGGCATGAAGGCGGGCGTGGCGATGTCGCCGCGGGGCGTTTTCAACACCCCGGTGCGCGCGGCGCCATCGACGGCGGCGATTTCAAAGGGGAAACTGCTCATCAAATCAGACGCGTCCTGCGGCGAACGGAATAGAGATGAGCTGGAAAGACGAAATCGAGCATTTACGCAAGCGCCAGAGTCTGGCGCGCGCCATGGGCGGACCGGAAAAACTCAAGCGTCAGGCTGACGCGGGCCGGCTGAATGTGCGCCAACGCATTGATCTTCTGCTGGACGCGGGAAGCTTCAGGGAGATCGGCTCGATCACCGGAACGCCGCAGACCGGCCCCGACGGCGAACTCGCCGGCTTCACTCCGGCCAACTGCCTGTTCGGGCGCGGAACGATCGACGGGCGCAAAGTTGCGGTGGTGGCCGATGACTTCACGGTGCGCGGCGGGGCCGCAGACGCGGCGATCATCGAAAAGCAGATCGAGGCCGAGAAAATGGCCGGCGAGCTCGGCCTGCCGCTCATCCGCCTGATCGAGGGCACGGGCGGGGGCGGATCGGTGAAATCCATCCTCGACATGGGCGCAAGCTATGTCCCCTTCAATCCGGGCTGGGACCATGTGGTGGCGAACCTGTCGCGGGTGCCCGTGGTCTCCCTGGCGCTGGGGCCGGTGGCGGGCCTGGGCGCGGCGCGGGCTGTGTCGAGCCATTACTGCGTCATGGTGAAAGGGCTCTCGCAGATGTTCATCGCCGGCCCGCCGGTGGTGGCCGGCATCGGCGAACACGTCACCAAGGAGGAGCTGGGCGGCGCGGACCTGCAGCTGGCCGCCGGGGCCGCCGACGACGCCTATGAGAGCGAAGCCGACGCCCTGTCGGCGGCGAAATGGTTCCTGTCCTACCTGCCCGACAGCGTCGGCGAAGCGCCGGAGCGCAAGCCCGTGCGCGATGATCCGGACCGGACGGATGAGAGCCTTCGCGAGATCGTGCCCCGCGACAAGCGCTACAGCTACGACATGCGCAAGATCCTTAGCGCCACGCTGGACAGCGGAACCGTGTTTGAGATGGGCCGCCATTTCGGCGCCAGCGTCATAACCGCGTTCGCGCGCCTGGACGGCTGGCCGGTGGCGGTGCTCGCCAGCAATCCGCAAGTCTATGGCGGCGGCTGGACGGCGGAAGCCGCCCAGAAAGTCACGCGGTTTGTGGATCTGGCCGAGACCTTCCGCCTGCCGGTGGTGCATTTTGTCGATGTGCCCGGCTTCGTCATCGGGCGGCGCGCCGAGCAGGCCGGCACGATCCGCCACGGCGCGCGGGCTCTGTCGGCGATCTATCAGGCGAGCGTGCCCTGGTGCACCATCCTGATCCGCAAGGCCTACGGCGTCGCCGGCGCGGCGATGATGGACCATACCCGCTTTCGCTATCGCTACGCCTGGCCCAGCGGAGACTGGGGCTCGCTGCCGCTGGAGGGGGGAGTGGAGGCCGCGTTCAAGAGCCAGCTTGAAAAGGCCGAGGACCCCGCCGCCATGAAGGCGGAGCTTTCAAGCGCCATGAGAAACCTCGCCTCGCCGTTCAAAACCGCTGAGCGCTACTGGATCGAGGAGATTATCGACCCGGCCGAGACCCGAAGCGTGCTCACCGAGTTTGCAAACCTCACCGCCAAGCTGCGCATGAAGCAGACGCCCGGCGTTCGCTATCGCCCCTGACATGCGGTGCCGGAGCGGCTGGCGCGAAGACGTGAATGGTCTAGCTTTCGCGGCAGCTTGAAGGACCCGCCCATGCCCGTGATCACCACCGCGTCTGAAGTCATCGCCCTGTTCGCCGCCGCCGGCCTGTTCGGCGCCATGGTGTTCTTCCCGATCGTCGTGGCGCCCACCGTGTTCGCCACCCTGCCCGAGCAGACCGCCGGCCGCTTCCTGCGCGCAGTGTTTCCGGCCTATTACGCCTTCGTCGCGGCCAGCGCGGGGCTGTGCGCGGTGGCGCTGATGCTGATCGGAGAGTCATGGTCCATCGCCGCCTGGGCGATCGCGCTATCGACGTTCGTTGTGCGCCAGGTGCTGGTCCCGAAGATCAATGTCTGGCGCGACGCGCAGCTGGAAGGCGAGGCGGGCGCGAAGGAGAAGTTCGACACCGGACACAAGATCAGCGTGCTGATCAACGCCGGCCAGATCATCCTGGCGGCCTGCCTTGTCTATGTGACCGGAACGCTCTGACCGACGCGCCAGAGCAGGCTTGAATCCCCGTAGGAGAAGAAGCGGTAGCCGGACGCCACCGCATGAGCGTAGGCGGCGTGCATGGCGTCATATCCCGCCAGCGCGCACACCAGCATGAACAGCGTTGATTTGGGCAGGTGGAAATTCGTCATCAGCGCGTCCACGACCCGAAACTGATAGCCGGGCGTGATGAAAATGTCGGTCTCGCGCGCCTCGGCCCGCACCGTCCCGTCTGGCTCCGCCGCGCTTTCGAGGGTGCGCAGCGATGTTGTCCCCACCGCGATGATCCGGCCCCCGGCGGCCCGCGCCGCGTTTATCGCGCCGGCGGTCTCGTCACTGATCTGATACCACTCGGCGTGCATCTGATGATCTTCAAGGTTTTCGGTTTTCACCGGCAGGAACGTGCCGGCGCCCACATGAAGCGTGACATGGGTGGCGGCGACGCCACGGCGCGCCAGCGCCTCGAACAGGCGATCTGTAAAGTGCAACCCCGCCGTGGGCGCCGCGACGGATCCCGATTTCTCCGGATCGGCGTAAATCGTCTGATAGTCCTCAAGATCGGCCACGTCAGCGGCCCGCTTTGACGCGATATAGGGCGGCAAGGGCGGCGCCCCGGCGGCGACGATGGCCGCGTCCAGCGCGACCCCGGAGCGGTCAAAGCTCAAGACGATCTCTCCGCCCACCAGCTTGTCGGAGACCTGCGCCGTCAGCCCGCCTTCAAAGGTGAGCGTATCGCCCTCTTTCAGGCGCTTGGCCGGCCGGGCGAAGGCGCGCCACACCGCTTCGCCGTCGCGCTTGTGCAGATTGATCTCGATCGCCGCGTCTCCGCCGCCGCCAACAGGGCGCGCCGGGCGTACGCCGGTGAGCGCAGCGGGAATGACGCGCGTATCGTTGAACACCAGCAAATCGCCGGGCTCCAAGAGATCCGGCAGATCCAGAACGCCTCTGTCCTCTAGTCCGCCCTCGCTCACATGGAGCAGACGGGCGGTGTCTCGCGGCCGCGCCGGACGCAGCGCGATGCGGTCTTCAGGCAGATGAAAATCAAAGTCAGAGAGCTTCATGGGGAGCGATTAACCGGGGCGGGGGGCGGCCGCAAGGGGCGCACGCCACAGCCCTCGCGGCGCGCAAACCGCTTTCACGTGCGCAGGCGCGCTTATAGGCTCGTCACATGCGCGCCCTTGTCCTGATCTGCACCTTCGCCGCCGTCGCCGCTTCAGTGGTGCTGAGCCTCGCCGGCGCGGTGTCCGCCTTCGCCGATATCGTCAATATCGCCTGGCCGTTCCAGCTCGCCGCAGGTCTCGTTGCGCTGGCGATGCTCCAGCTTGTTCGAACCCCGCGCTGGCCCTGGCCGAGGCGTGCCGCGCTTGTCTGCGCCGCCGGGCTCGCCATCGCCGGAACACCCTGGGCGATGCTGCGTCCGGCGACCGGCGAGACGCCCGCAGGCGTCGAGCCGTTTCTGGTGGTGACGACGTTCAACGCCTGGGCCAGCAATACGGACCCGGAGACGGCCGCGGCGGCGCCGATCCTGACAAGCGCCGACATCATCGCCTTTCAGGAAATCGGGCTGAACGCGCGCGACCTGCCGGCCCGGCTCGCGGCGAGCCACCCTTACCGGGTTCGGTGCCGGTGGTCGGTAGAGCTTGTCTCCCGCCTGCCCTTCGAGGCGTCCGGATGTGGCGACATGCTCGCCCTGCCGGCCGCCTGGGCGCGCGTGAGCATGGACGGAAGCCCGGTGACGGTCCTTTCCGTCCATCTGGCCCGACCATTCGCGTCGAACTGGTACGACGCCCATCGCGAAGCCCTCTCGACGCTGATCGGCGAGTTTACAGACCCGCTTGTGGTGATGGGTGATTTCAATACCGGGGAAGGCGGATTCATGATGGCGGGGCTGGAGCGTGATCTGGCGCCGCTGCGCCGGGTCACACGGGGCCATCGCACCTGGCCGTCAGAGCGGATGTCGCCAGTGCCGCTTTTGGGCATCGACCATGTCTTTCTGGGCGAGGGCCTGTGCGCCGCATCTGTCAAAGTCGGCCCGCACGCCGGCTCCGATCATCGCCCGGTGCAGGTCGGCGTGGCCCGGTGCTTGGCCCCCTGACACAGCCCTCGAATACGGTCCCGCCGACCGTTAAACTCGGGTCGTTTCATACGAGGGTTTTAGCGCCGTCCGCGCGCCGTGCGAGGAGATAGAGCATCCCTCAAGGCGGCGCCCCGGAGCGGAGCCGGGGCGCGCCTCGAAGGAGCTTCGCCATTTTGTCCCTACTGGACCACAGCTTTGTGAATCTTGCCCGGATTGCGGGGCGGCTCGCCCTTGGGCAGGGCGTCCACATGTTCGATGCCGTCGGTCACTTCGCCCCAGACGGTGTACTTGCCGTCGAGGAAGTTCACCGCATCAAGGCAGATGAAGAACTGGCAGTCGGCGCTGTCAGGATCGTTGGTGCGGGCCATGGAGCAGGCGCCGCGCTCGTGGGGCGCATCGTTGAATTCAGCCTTGATCTTCTGGCCCGTGCCGCCGGTGCCGCGCCCGTCCGGGCAGCCGCCCTGGGCGACGAAACCGTCAATGACCCGGTGGAAAAGCAGGCCGTCATAAAAGCCTTCGGAAACCAGCTCGGTGATGCGCGCGACATGCTTGGGCGCCAGATCCGGGCGCAGCTTGATGGTCACGTCGCCCCCGTCAAGGGTGAGCACGAGGGTGTCGGCCATGGGTAAAACTCCAGTTGTTGAATGCTATTGCGAGATCCGCACAGGCACGTCGATCTCGCAGATGTCAGGAAGATCGCCCCTTGCGTTGCGCACGGCGTCAAGATAGCCGGCGAAAGCGTCAGAGCCGGTGTCCATCACCTCGATGGTGGCGCGCTCGGCTTGCGGAAGATCGCTGGCCACCGAGACGTCCTCGATGAAGGAAGGCGAAAAGCCCGGCGTTTCGCCGAGCGTGCCCTCATTGAGCGCATAAACCACGTCCAGGCCGCTCCGAACCTTGCCCCAGACGGTGTACTGTGCGTTCAGATGCTCGGCCGAGCCGCGCACGATGTAGAACTGGGCGTTGCCCGAATTGGGATCGGCGGTGCGCGCCATGGCGGCGGCGCCGTCGCAATGCAAAAGCCAGGAGCTCACCCGGCCGTCGCCCATGATCGACGCAGCCGCTGACGCCTGCGTGCCGGCGGGAAAGCCGTTCCAGAAACCGGCCTGCACCCGGCTGGTGTCGGCCCGCGGATTGACGACGCGCTCCTGAAGCTCGCTGACCTCAATCGCGGCGGGGTCGCGGCGGATCGTGAATTCAGCCTGAATCGGCGCGGTGGGGGCGTTGACCGAAGGATTGTCCAGCGCACCGCCGCCCTGGGCCATGAAGCCGTCGATCACGCGGTGCCAGACCTTGAAATCAAACCAGTCGCTGCGGGCGAGCTCGCGCATGCGCGCGGTGTGCGTCGGCGCGAACGCCTCGGCCAGTTCCACCCAGACCACGCCCTCGGTGGTGGTGATGCGCAACAGATTGTCCGCATCCACGGTCCGCCAGGCGCTTTGCGGCGCATCTGCGATCGCCGCCGCCAGCGCCCCGGTCTCCTGCGCCGCTTCGGCGTCCCGGCCAGCGACTTGAGCGGACGCGGCTGCTTCGGCCCCGGAATCTTCTGTCTGGGCTTCGGCCTGCGTTTCAGTTTCGGAAGCGGCCGTCCCGGTCTCGCTCTCCGCGCAGGCGGAAACCGAGAGGACAAGCGCAGAGGCGCCGGAAGTCAGAAGGGTCGCGAAAAGCCGGGTCATTGGCTGAATTTCTCCAACAGGCGCGTCTTCACCAGCGATGGGACGAAGGGATCTATGTTTCCGCCCAGCCTGGCGATCTCTTTCACCAGGCGCGACGCAATGGCCTGATGACGTGGATCAGCCATCAGAAACACGGTTTCGATGTCAGCATTAAGGCGCTGATTCATGCCAACCATCTGGAACTCATACTCGAAGTCGGACACGGCGCGCAGGCCGCGGATGATCGAACCGGCGCCCACCTCTTCGGCGAAATGCATCAGCAGGCCTTCGAAAGGCAACACCTCGATCTCGGTGTCCCCGGCGACGCTCATCGCCAGCTCGCGGGCCATGTCCACCCGGTCCTCAAAGGAAAACAGCGGCCCCTTGGAGGTGTTCAGCGCCACGCCGATGACCAGCTTGTCATACAGCTTCACCGCCCGGCCGATAATGTCGAGATGGCCGTTGGTGATCGGGTCGAACGTGCCCGGATAGAGCGCGACGCGCTTTTTCATGGCTCACACCTCCCCAGGCGTCTGGCCGTCCCCGCTGTCCGGCGCATCAGGGGTTTCCAGCCCACCGGGTGTATCAGGCGCATGCGGTCCATCAGGCCCAAGCCCCTCGCCGTCTTCACCGGCGCCATCATCGCTTTCCGCGACGCGCACCACCGAGACCACCTTCTCGCCGTCACCCAGCCGGATCAGGCGCACGCCCTTGGTGGCGCGAGCGGCGATGCGCACGGTGTCCACCGGGAAGCGGATCAACTGGCCGCCGTCGGTGACGGCCATGACGGTGTCGGTGTCCACCACGGTGAAGCAGGCTGAAAGCGGTTCGGGGAAGCGCTTGTCCTTGGTCCACACGCCCTGGCCG
Source organism: Apolloniradiicaulis salifontis (assembly GCF_053756655.1). Lineage (NCBI taxonomy): Bacteria > Pseudomonadati > Pseudomonadota > Alphaproteobacteria > Maricaulales > Maricaulaceae > Apolloniradiicaulis > Apolloniradiicaulis salifontis. The sequence continues at coordinate 1,163,235 of NZ_CM132387.1, read as the reverse complement.
CCGCGGCCCTGGCGGAAATATTCATAGGAGATCACGCGCTTGCCGAGCCCGGATTCGGCCACGGTGAGGATCAGCTCTTCATTGGCCTTCATCTCAAGGAAGCGGACATTGGACAGGTCGACCTCTTCCTCGCCTTCTCCGGCGTCCAGATCATCGTCCAGCGTTTCCAGCTCTTCGTCGCCCTCGCTACGAAGCTCTTCGCGCCGGCGCTTGATATAGGCGCGCACTTCGGCGCGGCTGACCTCCAACGCATTGAGCACCGCCATGGAGATGAGGCGGTCACCGCCTTCCATACGAATGCCGCGCACGCCGGTGGAGTTGCGGCTGGCGAAGACGCGCACGTCAGTGACGGGGAAACGGATCGCCTTGCCGTTGGCGGTGACCAGCAGCACGTCCTGATCGGGACGGCACAGGCGCACGTCGAGGATTCGCCCGACCTCCTCGTCCAGCTTCATGGCGATCTTGCCGTTGCGGTTCACCTGCACGAAGTCGGATAGCTTGTTGCGCCGCACAGTTCCGTTGGTGGTGGCGAACATGACGTCGTAATCGCCCCAGCTCTCTTCATCCTCGGGGAGCGCCATCACCGAGGTGATCCACGCGCCCTCGCCAAGGCTCGGCAGGAGATTGGTGAGGTATTTGCCCTTTGTGTTGGGCGCGCCCACCGGAAGGCGCCAAGTCTTGGTCTTATAGACCATGCCGTCGGAGGTGAAGAACAGAAGCGGGGCGTGGGTCGAGGCGACGAACAGGGTCGCCACGAAATCCTCGTCCTTCATCGCCATGCCGGCCCGGCCGCGGCCGCCGCGATGCTGGGCGCGATAGGTGGAGAGCGGGGTGCGCTTCACATAGCCGCCATGGGTGAGCGTGACGACCATGTCCTCGCGCGGGATCAGGTCCTCGTCCTCCATCTCCAGCTCGCCTTCAACGATGATGGAGCGCCGCGCCACGCCGAACTGGGACTTGGCGTCCTCCAGTTCGCCGCGAATGATCTCGCGGATGCGGGTGGGGCTGCTGAGGATGTCGAGATAGTCGGCGATCTGTTCGGCGAGCTTGGCGGCTTCATCGCCGATCTCGTCGCGGCCCAGCGCCGTCAGGCGGTTCAGGCGCAGATCGAGAATGGCTTTGGCCTGCTCTTCGGTGAGGCGGATGACATTGCCCTCACGGATCACCGAGCGCGGATCGGCCACCAGCTCCACCAGCGACGCCACGTCGGACGCCGGCCAGGCGCGTTCTTTCAGCTGCTCGCGAGCGGTGGCGGGATCAGGCGCGGCGCGGATCAGGCGGATGATCTCGTCGATATTGGCCACAGCCACGGCGAGACCGACCAGGACGTGGGCCCGGTCGCGGGCTTTTTTCAGGTCGAACTTGGTGCGCCGGACCACCACTTCCTTGCGGAAGGCGATGAAGGTCTCAAGGAAGGTGCGAAGGCCCGCCTGCTGCGGGCGCCCACCGATGAGGGCGAGCATGTTCACCCCGAAGCTGCTCTGCAGCGGGCTCCAGCGAAACAGCTGGTTCAGGATCACGTCCGCGTTGGCGTCCTTCTTCAGCTCCACCACCACCCGCATGCCGGTGCGGTCGGATTCGTCGCGCAGATCGGAAATGCCTTCAATGCGCTTCTCGCGCACCAGATCGGCGATCTTCTCAACCATGGTGGCCTTGTTCACCTGGTAGGGGATCTCATGGATGATGATCGCCTCACGGCCCTGGCGCACCGTCTCCACGCTGGTTTTGCCGCGCACCAGGACCGAGCCCCGGCCCTCCATGAGCGCCTTGCGCGCGCCGGAACGGCCGATGATCTCGCCGCCGGTGGGAAAGTCCGGCGCCGGCACGAATTCCAGCAATTCCGCGTCGGTGACGCCCGGATCGTCCAGAAGCGCCAGCGTCGCGTCCACGACCTCATTCAGGTTATGGGGCGGGATATTTGTGGCCATGCCCACCGCGATGCCGCCGGCGCCGTTGACCAGAAGATTGGGATAGCGCGCCGGCAGAACGACCGGCTCATGCTCCGAACCGTCATAGTTGTCCTGGTAATTGACCGTATCCTTGTCGATATCGGCCAGCAACGCCTCTGCCGGCTTGTCCATGCGGATTTCGGTATAACGCATGGCGGCAGGCGGATCGCCGTCCACCGAGCCGAAATTACCCTGACCGTCCAGGAGCTTCAGCCCCATGGAGAAGTCCTGGGCCATGCGCGCCAGCGCGTCGTACACCGCGCTGTCGCCGTGGGGGTGGTATTTACCGATCACGTCGCCGACGACGCGGGCCGATTTACGGTACGCCTTGTCGTTGGTGTAGCCCTGTTCGTGCATGGACCACAGGATCCGCCGGTGCACCGGCTTCAGCCCGTCGCGCGCATCAGGGATGGCGCGGCTGACGATCACGCTCATGGCGTAATCAAGATAGCTGCGCTTCATCTCGTCTTCGATGAACACCTGCGACCCGCCCGGGGCCGGCATGGAGGGTTCTTCGCTCATAGGATCTTCAGGAGGCAGATCGCTCAAAACCGTCTCGTCCGTCGCTGGCGCGCCCCGCCGGAAGGATGGCGGGCGGCGTAAAATTCAAAGGCGGAACGCGCCGTTCAGAATCGCACGGCGCGGCTGTCACACCGGTGTAGCAAGCAGGGGCAAAACCGGCAAACGGCGCGGGCTGTGAGGTGTGGAGAAGGGGGCGGCGAACCGGCTTTCGAACGCGGTCCGTCGGTAATTGCCTACCGCAGTTAAACCCTGGGGCTGCAAGCAGGCAAAAACCATACTTCTGGAATCATTTTATACCTTTTATAGTGGTATTTTTATTGCCACGATAGACACTCGGTGAAACTATGGAGCGATCTGAAATGTGAAGAAAACACTCGGAACAAGCGTCGTTGCTCTGGGCTCAGTGGCCCTCGCAGCCTGTAGCATAACTGGGCGGGGATACGGGGAATGCCAAACCTCCGGTAACTGCAAAGTTGGAGTGGAGGTCGTCATTACAAATGAGAATGACCGTACATTAATCTATGGATCAGATCTATCCGTTGACTTTACTGGCTCGACCGTGAATCCGCCCAGCACCGGAACATATGTTATCAGAGGCATTAATTCTTCGACCGGCGCAAGTTCAGTCACGCTTGCGCCTTGGCATCTTGTGAATGGCAAATCCGTGCTTACCAACCCGTCAATGTTCGATACTTGGTTGCAGTCACTTCCAAGCGGCGTTGACACCCTTCAAGTCGAAGATTTTATGCAGGTTGAAACCGTTAGCGGCACCAACACTTTAGCGCTTGAGTTCTTCCACGGAACGACCTCGCTCGGGGTGGCGCAGGATACGTGGACGGTCAGTAGCGGCTGTGGGGGGATTTTCCAACCTCCCTGCTAACCTGCGCGAAACTGGCGCGCTGCACTCGGCAAGCGCACCAGTTTCGTACTCCGTATCCTAGACTGCACTTCAGATTTCGCGCATGCGGGGAATTAGGTTAGTCCTAACCTACCCCTCTCCTGCCCGCCCCTAACTCGCCTTAGCTGAGCGCATCATGCTGAAATCCAATGCATTGAAGCTTCTGCCAGCAACTGTCCTTCCGCTCGCCTGCGCCGGTTGCCTGGCGTTTCCCGACCCGTGGGCGACCCTGACCGATGACTCACAAGACTTGGAGGGGACGTTCGAGCTTCAATATGTGCTGATGACACCGTTTGGCCCTGGCTTCGCTTATCAGACCGGGTCCCAGCTTGCGCAGCTTGACCCGAACGGTTCATCTCAATCTATCGCCGACACCAGAGCGGCGGCTTCAAATCCGACCGTGCACGTGGCCGGTGACGGGCCCGGGTATCGGATCGAACCCCTTGTGGAGGAAGTGGCCAAAGGCGTTGAAGCGGGCGCTCGGTGGTTTCCAGACACCTTTGCCGACGGGTTCAGGGTGACGCTGCATCTGGAAAATCATGAAGCCATTGATTTTAGGAGAACCTTCATCGCGAGCAGATCCCCGTGGCCCATGGCGTTCGCGACCCATGGCGATCGGGTGGACACCGCCGCCGAACGCGTCGCTTTTGCAAGCACAATCAGCCACGAGGCCTATCATTTGGCGAATTCCGTTTCCCGGACCGGCTTGGCTCTGCCGGAATTCGAGGCGCGCCCGGATGCAGGGTGGATTTATGAAGAAACCGCGGCGAACCTGATCGGCGCATGCGTGCGAATCGAGCTCGGCCAAGCCGTTGGACTGGACCGGGCTGCGGCCTTAACAATTGACCTCATTGATGAAAGGACGGGAGATCGGCAGACGGTTTCGCCGCCCTTGCCGCCCTCTGTGACAGCCCGTGTCATCGATGCCATGGCCGCAACACATGAGCCCAACGAACACCCGAGGCTCCTCTGGGCGTGGAGCTTTTACCAGACCGTCTTTCATCACTATGCAAACGGAGCCGATCGCATTGCTCCGAACACGCTTGAGGCGGAGCGATTGATCGCGGCCTGCGACCGGGTCGGGCCGGACGTCACGCAGGTGGAGGCGATACTGCGGTCGCTTGGTTCATCCTAAAACTGGCGAACCCGCCCCCTCGTCAATGCGTTGCGCCGTGATAGGTTCGCTTTCGAACCGCAACGCAACGGAGCCCGCCCATGACCCTCGCCAAACTCTTCACCGCCGCGTCCGCCGCCGCCCTCCTGGCCGCCCTGCCCGCCTGCGCCCAGGAGGACCAGCAGGAGAACCCGACCGAGGGCCAGAATCAGACCGAGGACACGCTCGGCGGTATGATGCAGGACGCCGCCGACGACATTCAAGACGAGCTGAGCACCGCCGCCGATGAGATGACCACGACGAGCACGGCCTCCGGCCGCATCATCAACCGTGACCGCGAAGCGGTGGGGACGGTGACGTTCCAGCAGGGCCAAGACGGCGTGGTGGTGACGATCGAGGCTGATTTGAGCGCCGGAACCGGCCAGTGGCATGGCGCGCATCTGCACCAAGTCGGCGATTGCTCCAATAACGACTTCACCAGCTCTGGCGGACATATCAACCCGGACGGGAACGCCCACGGCTTCCTCAACGCCGACGGTCCCGACAACGCCGACCTGCCCAATGTCTGGCTCCACACCGACGGGACGATGCGCGCCCAGGCCTACACCACGCGCGTCTCGGTGGACGGTCAGACCGATGCGCCGGCGCTTCTGGATGCGGACGGCAGCGCGCTGGTGATCCACGAAAACCAGGACGACATGGAGGCCCAGCCCATTGGCGGCGCCGGAGCGCGCATTCTGTGCGCCGTGATCGAGGCCGGCGCCCAGTGAGGCTCCGGGGCGGGGCGATGCCGGGCCGAACCATCACCGGCGCCTATTCACGCCGGGCGGTGCTGACCGGGGCGGGCGCAAGCCTCGCGCTGGCCGCTTGCGCGCGCGGGCAAGAGACCGAGCAGGCTCTGGCGCCGGGCTGGACCAGCGGACCGGCTCTGCCGATCCGGGTGCAAGAGATTTATCCGGCGGTTTTGTCGGGCGCGATCTATGTGGCCGGGGGTCTGTCGCCGGATGCAGGGTCCGGCGCGATCGGGATTTCCGACCGCGTGTTCGCCCTGACGCCGGGCGCGAACGCCTGGCGCGAGCGCGCCCGCCTGCCCCTGCCGATCCACCATCCAAATCTTGTGGCGCTGAACCGCTATCTCTACGCGGTGGGCGGCTTCACTGCGGAAAACGGCGGCGCCTGGTCCATGAGCCGGGCGGTGCGCGTCTATGATGAAAGCCGCAATAAATGGTCGGCCGGGCCGGACATGCCCCACCCCTACGCCGAGACCGTGGCCGCCGAGCTGAACGGCGGCCTTCACGTGGTCACCGGGCGCAGGCCCGCCGGCGCCGCCAACCGGCTGTGGGGCGACCACGCCGACACCAACGCCCATATCGTTCTGGACCCGGCGGTAGGCCAGTGGCGCACCGCGCCGCCGGCGCCCACGGCCCGCAATTCAGCCGCCGGAACCGTTCTGGCAGGGAAGCTTCACGTGGTGGGCGGACGCACCGTCACCGGCGGCAATACGCCCGTGCATGAAGTCTACGATCCACAGGAAGAGCGCTGGGACACTCTTGCGCCCCTGCCCGAACCCGCCGCCGGTCCGCGCGGCGCCGGCGGCCTGGCCGCCGCGACGCTGGGCGATGCGTTTTATGTGTTCGGCGGCGAGTGGTTCGATAATACAGGCGGCGGGGTCTACAGCCAGGTCTGGGCTTATGACGCTGCTGAAGACCGCTGGCGCGACGCCGGCGCCATGCCGACGCCCCGCCACGGGCTCGGCGCGGTGATGCGCGACGATGCGATCCACACCATCGCCGGGGCCGCGCGCGCCGGCGGCAATGAGACCAGTGCGGCGGTTGAGGTGTTCAGGCCTTAAGGCTCGATCAGGGAGTCCGGGGCGCCGGCGGCCACCAGGGCGGCCCGCGCCAGCCGCTCGCGAAGGGCGCCCTCGCCGGCCTCGTAATCAAGGTCCACATTAACGGCGAACAGCCAGGTTTCGGGCTCGCCGCCCTCGTGCGCCTCCAGCCAGCCCACATACCAGCCATGGTTGGGCGCATCGCGGATCGCCCAGCCGGTCTTGGCGTAAAGCGTCCAGTCCTCGCCGGTGCGATGGCGCATGATATCGATCACATTGTCCTGGACAGTCCCATCAACCGGCAGGGTTCGGGCGTGGAGCCGGGCGAGAAAATCCACCTGTTCGCGCGCCGAAATCTCCAGGGGGCCCTGAAGCCAGAACGTGGCGATATTATCCGCGCCGCCGATTTCGCCATTGCCGTACTCCAGCCGCGACACCGCCTCGCCCATGCGCTCATGGCCAACTTCGCGCGCCCAGTGCTGAAACGCCCATACGGCAGAGCGGCGAAACGCGGTGCGCAATGTCTGATCCTGATCCCAGCCGCTTGAGCGTTCGACTCCGTCCCAGGCGAGCGCGTCCAGGTCAGGATCGGCGACCACCCCGGTTTCCAGAATGATCAGCGCATTGGGAATCTTGAACGTGGAGGCCGGGATCATCCGCCGTTCCACCCGCTCACCGCCGGCGGTCCACTCCGCGCCGTCTGAGAGCCGCCGCACGAGGATGGCGCCGGTGGCGTTCTCGGCGGCGAGGATGGGGTCAAGCGTGTCTTCGCCGGGCGGACCTTGGGCGAGCGACGGTGCGGCTAGACAGAGCGCGGCGAGGCCTGCGTAGAATAGCGAAATCAGCCAAGCATTCATCCAATAACCGGAGAACCGACAATGTATGGCGCGAGTCCTTCTGGGTGGTAGGCCATAACATTACGCAGGTTACGACTAACTATTTCATTTCCCGCTTGTCCAGCCAGCCACAGCTCTACTCTCCCAACCACGTTTTCTACAAATTGTACAACGCTGTACACGTAGGCATCATTCAATCGACAATTGGTGAACGTCATAGAGCCTGGTGGAGTGAAGATGATTCTAGCGACATTGTGGCTCATTCCTCCGTATCGCCCTTGATGGACTACTCCGCAACGGAATGAATAAAAGTCTTCGGGCGAAAGGTAACTAAATTCCGGACCAGATAGATTCTCTTCGCACCAAGCAAGGTAGCGTCTCTGTGTAGACCGACCGTCTTCGTGGGCCAATGCTGCGCAAATGTCCGGAAGTGTAGCGGACATTGATATAGCTAGTAACGGCAAGCCATAATTAGCGGCTCGCCGCACTTCTGTAAGCAATGGATCCAAAGAGGCCATTCAAAAAGCTAGCTCCATCAGAACGGAATGTCGTCGTCCAGCGTATCCGACGAGAAGTCCTCGCGGGGGCGGTCGTTGGAACGGCCGCCGCCAGAACCGCCCTGAGAGCCGCCGCCCTGAGAACCGCCACGATCGTCGTCATAGGACCGGCCGCCGCCACCACCGCCGCCGTCATTCTTGCCGTCCAGCATGGTCAGCTCGCCGCGGAAGCGCTGCAGCACCACTTCTGTGGTGTAGCGGTCATTGCCGTCGCGATCCTGCCATTTGCGAGTCTGCAGCTGGCCCTCAACGTAAACCTTGGAGCCCTTCTTGAGATAGTTTTCGGCGACCTTGGCGATGTTGTCGTTGAAGATCACCACATTGTGCCATTCGGTCTTCTCGCGGCGCTCGCCGGTGGACTTGTCGCGCCAGTTCTCCGACGTGGCGATGCGCAGATTGACCACGGGGTCGCCGGAGTTGAGGCGGCGGATTTCAGGGTCTGCGCCGAGATTGCCGACCAGAATGACCTTGTTGACGCTGCCCGCCATTGAAAACTCCCTCGCCAGGTAAGGCTCTTGTCGCTCACGCGATATTTGTTCACACTCTGTTCCGCCGGTCAACGCCGGCGCGACTCATGTGTTAACGAACACCAAGGCGCCGTGCCTGTCCACGCCGCCCGCAGCATGCTCCACAGCTTTGTGGTGGCGGGGGGCGGCCTTGGGCCCTAGTTATGACGCGATCAGCTTGAAGGACGGATTTGATCCATGGGCGAACCGCTGAAATCAATTTCGGTGCGCGGCGCGCGCGAGCATAACCTGAAAGGCGTCGACGTGGACCTTCCGCGCGACAAGCTCATCGTGTTCACAGGGCTCTCGGGCTCCGGCAAGAGCTCGCTGGCGTTCGACACGATATACGCCGAGGGCCAGCGCCGCTATGTGGAGAGCCTGTCCGCCTATGCCCGCCAGTTCCTGGAGCTGATGAGCAAGCCGGACATGGACTCCATCGAGGGTCTGTCGCCGGCGATCTCCATCGAGCAGAAGACCACCTCGAAAAACCCGCGCTCCACCGTGGGCACGGTCACCGAGATCTACGACTATATGCGTCTGTTGTGGGCGCGGGTGGGCGTGCCCTACTCGCCGGCCACCGGTGAGCCCATCAGCGCCCAGACCGTGTCCCAGATGGTGGACCGGCTCACCGCGCTGGAGGACGGCGCGCGTCTTTACCTGCTGGCCCCCATCGTGCGCGGGCGCAAAGGCGAATACCGCAAGGAATTCGCCGATCTGCAAAAGCAGGGCTTCCAGCGGGTGAAGGTCAACGGCGCCTTCTACGAGATCGACGAGGCGCCCGAGCTGGACAAGAAATACAAGCACGATATCGACGTCGTGGTGGACCGGGTGGTGATCAAGGAGGGGCTGGAGCAGCGCCTCGCCGACAGCCTGGAGACCGCCTTGCGCCTGGCCGACGGTATCGCCGTGGCCGAGTTCGCCTCTGACTCCGGCGCCTACGAACAGCATGACCGCATCGTCTTTTCGGAGAAGTTCGCCTGCCCGGTCAGCGGCTTCACCATCGAGGAGATCGAGCCGCGCCTGTTCTCCTTCAACAATCCCCACGGCGCCTGCCCGGCCTGTGACGGGCTGGGCGCGAACCTGAAATTTGACGAGCATCTGGTCGTGCCCGACCGCGACAAGACGCTCTATGACGGCGCGGTGGCGCCCTGGGCGCGCGGCACGTCGAAACTGTACCAGCAGACGCTGCAGGCGCTCGCCGACCATTACGGCGCCTCGATGTTCACGCCCTGGCGCGACCTTCCGGCGAAGTTCAAGCGCACCGTGCTCGACGGCACCAAGGAGAAGATCAAATTCACCTATGAGGACGGGCTGCGCCAGTTCTCCACCACGAAGAGCTTTGAAGGCGTGATCCCGAACCTTTCGAGGCGCTGGCGCGAGACCGATTCCAGCTGGGTTCGCGAAGATCTGCAGCGCTTCCAGTCGGCCCAGCCTTGCGAGACCTGTCGCGGCAAGCGTCTGAAGCCCGAAGCCCTGGCGGTGAAACTTGCCAACGCCGACATCTCCGAAGCCGGTGAGCGCTCCATCCGCGAGGCGCGCGACTGGTTTGATACGGTGGAGGCGACCCTCTCGCCGAAGGATCAGGAGATCGCCCGGCGGATCCTGAAGGAAATCCGCGACCGGCTGAAATTCCTCGTCGATGTGGGGCTGGATTACCTTTCCCTCAGCCGCGCCTCGGGCACGCTGTCGGGCGGGGAAAGCCAGCGCATCCGCCTCGCGAGCCAGATCGGCTCAGGCCTCACCGGCGTGCTCTACGTGCTCGACGAGCCGTCCATCGGCCTACACCAGCGCGACAATACCCGCCTGCTGGACTCCCTGCGGGGCCTGCGCGATCTGGGCAATACCGTGATCGTGGTGGAGCACGATGAAGAAGCGATCGAGACCGCTGATTATGTGGTCGATCTCGGCCCAGCCGCCGGCGTTCATGGCGGCGAGATCGTGGCCGAGGGCACGCCCAAGGAAATCGCCGCGAACCCCAAATCGCTCACCGGCCAGTACATGTCGGGCAAGCGCATGGTGCCGCTGCCCGAGCGCCGCCGCACGGTGGATCTCAAACGCGCGGTCACCGTGAAGGGCGCGACCGGAAACAATCTGAAAAACGTCGATGCGGCCTTCCCGCTGGGCGTGATGACCTGCGTCACCGGCGTGTCGGGGGGCGGCAAATCCACCCTCACCATCGAGACGCTGTACAAAGCCGCCGCGCGCCGGCTTTCCGGCGCGAATAACGTTCCGGCCGAGCACGAGACGGTGCTCGGGCTCGAACAACTCGACAAGATCATCGATATCGACCAGTCGCCCATCGGGCGCACGCCGCGCTCCAACCCGGCCACCTATACCGGCGCCTTCACGCCGATCCGCGAATGGTTCGCCTCCCTGCCCGAGGCGCTGACGCGCGGCTACAAGCCGGGGCGTTTCTCTTTCAACGTGAAAGGCGGGCGCTGCGAGGCGTGCCAGGGCGACGGGGTGGTGAAGATCGAGATGCACTTCCTGCCCGACGTGTTCGTGGAGTGCGATGTCTGCCACGGCGCCCGCTTCAACCGCGAGACGCTGGAGGTGAAGTTCAAGGGCAAGTCCATCGCCGACGTCCTGGACATGACCGTCGAGGAGGCCGCTGATTTCTTCAAGGCGGTGCCGTCCGTGCGCGACAAGATGGAGACCCTCAAACAGGTGGGTCTGGGCTATGTGAAGGTGGGCCAGCCCGCCACCCAGCTCTCCGGCGGTGAAGCCCAGCGGGTGAAGCTGTCCAAGGAGCTCGCCCGCCGCGCTACCGGCAAGACGCTCTACATTCTCGACGAGCCCACCACGGGCCTGCATTTCGAGGACGTGCGCAAGCTTCTCGAAGTGCTCCACGAGCTGGTGGACGCTGGCAACACCGTGGTGGTGATCGAACACAATCTCGACGTCATCAAGACCGCCGACTGGCTCATCGATCTCGGCCCCGAAGGCGGCTCGGGCGGCGGCGAGATCGTCGCCTGCGGCACGCCGGAGGATGTGGGCGAGGTGGAGGCCAGCTGGACCGGCCGCTATCTCAAGCCGCTTCTGAAGCGCGACCGGGCGCGTCAGGCTAAGCTGGCGGGGTAGCGCCGTCCGTCACCGGTTCGGCGGCTGGAGACTTTGAGGCGTGGTCTGTCACGCTCGCATCGACTGAACTGCGCCTCGACCCGACCGTCCATGTCCGTCTGGCTTGAAGCTGCGACCATGACTCATCGCGGAGCGCCCCTTGCACCCGCACTCAGCTGCGTCCGGCTCGGCGGGCGATCAGCACGGCGAGCACCGCACTGATTACGCCTGCAGCCAACGCCTGGCCGAAGGTCTCAGGTCCCACGGTCGTGCTGCCCGGACCCGCCATGCCGGTGGCGCGGGCGAACACTTCGGCGAACGCGGCCTTGGCCGACAGGGACGGATCCTCGAACAGAAGCGCCAGTGTCGGCGCGCCCACTGCGGCGGCGTTGAAGGCGCCGTGGGCGGCGACCGCCTCCCACACCGAGCGGGTGAGCACGCACAGAAGCGCAAAGGCGAGCCCGGTCAGGCCGAGCCCTAAAAGCGCGACCAGGCCGAAAGCGAAGCCGGACACGAAGACATGGGCGTGGAACACCGTAAAGAAGGCGCTAGAGACGATCACCGCCGCCGCCACGCCCCAGCGCGCCGCCAGCATGCTCATCAGCCAGCCGCGGAACACGATCTCCTCGGCGGCGCCCTGCACCAGAAAGACCGAGCATCCCAGAAGCACGGCGAACACCGCGCCGGCGGGCGGAATCCCGGCAACGGCGTTGCTCCCCAACGCCTCGCCCGCTTCGCCGCGCGCGCCCAGCGCAAGGGCGGCGGCGCCGACGGCGATCACCAGAACCACGCCGAGCACAAGGCCAAGCAGGTAGCGCGGCGCGGCGCCCGGCCCGAGGCCGATCGTCGCGAGGGACCGGCGCTCGAACGCCTTGATCCACAGGACCGTCAGTCCGCCCCAGACGAGGAACTGCACCAGCACAAGGGGCAGCATGAAGGTCAGCGTGTCCTCGGTCATGCGCCGCTGAATCTCGGCCGGATCCACGCCGCCGAAGGCGAGCACGCCCGCATAGACCGCCGACCCGGCCACAATCACCACACCCGATACGGCGAAGCCGGCGAGGGTCAGCAAGAGCGCCGCCCAGCCCCAGGTGCGCCGCGATCCGTCCGGCCAGGTGGCGTAGAGCGCGCGCGTCATTCAGGTTCACCCTCAAGAGCCAAGCGCACGCCGATCGCCCGGGATACCGCCATGATCGGCACGAACAGCAGGTTCGAGGCCAATATCAGCAGGAACGCAAAGGCCGCCGCGCCCGCGTCAACCACAAGAATGCTGTACACCTCGTACTGGGCGAGCGGGTTTTCAGGCTGCTCAATGGCGGCCTGCACAGCCCGCCAGGGGCTGGCCGGCGTCAACGAGAGCAGGCTTACCGAGATTGCGATATTAACCAGATACGCGAAGGCATAGCCGAGCCAGGCCAGCAGCAGCGCCCCCATCCGGCCCCGCGACAGGCGCCAGGCGTCCGCAACCGCGATGCGGCCCGTCATGAAGACCACTCCCGGCAAGGCGGTGAACCGCATCTGGACGAGGATGAGAAAGGCCACGAATGCAGCAAAAACCAAAAGGCCCGACACAATCGCCGGCCCGGCGCCGCCAATCGCTGCGGTCACGCCGATGATGATCGCCCCCAGGAAGAGGACGCCCAGATAGCCGGCGATGAAGACCGCCAGAACGATGAGAAAGCTGAGGAGCAGCCGCCCGTAATCGCTCCAGCCCGGCCACAGCCGCAGGGGCCGGTTGAAAAACAGGTCCAGCCATAACGCCTCGATCCAGATCGAAAGAGCCGCCAGCGCCAGATAGACCGGCGCTGTGAGCGCGCTCACGCGCAGAGCCGCCGCAACCTGCTCGGCTGGCGGGGCCTCGGCGTTCAGCCCCGCCCAACCCATGAGCCAGACCATGGCGAATCCGGTGGATGCAAAGATCAGCGCCTGCAGGATCGCAAGGCGCAGGAACGCCATGGGATTCGTACGAAACACCACCCATGCATAGCCGAGCGCAGCCCTGGCCGTATACCGCGCCGGGACGGCGCCCGGGACCGTGCCGGTCATGGCTCAGCCCTCTGCCGGCGCGTCGCCCACCGAGCCGGCGGGGGCGCTGAACGTCTCTTCATGGCTCAGCGGATCATTGGCGTGGCGCACCGCGACATAGGCGCCGGGACCGTGCCAGAACGCCTCGAACAGGATCTGAAAGAGGATCTGCAGTAACACGACCACGCCAAGACCGATCAGGGCGCTCGGCCGGGTGAAGATGTCGGCCAGGATGGAGAACACGATTTCCGGGTCCGCCTCGGGGTCCAGCGCCGACAGGGCGCCGATCAGATCAGCCGCGGCCAGAAGCACTGCGACCTGCTGGGCCAGGCTCACCACGATGGCGCCGCCGACATAGATCACGCACGCCAACAGATAGACCAGGAGCATCCAGGCGGTGATCGAATTTGTCGCTGCAAAGGATCCAAAAAAGCGAAAGCGGCGCTGCTGCACGCTCATCGCCGGCGCGGCGGCGAGCTTGAGCGCCAGGATTATCCAGATGACCACCGCCGCGACCACCACAAGGGACGACACCGCCGCGCCGCCCAGCACGGCGCCGGTGTCGCCGCCGGCGGCCTGCGCCGCGATAGTTGGGGCCACCGCGACACCGATCGCGACGCCCCAAAACACCATGTTCAGCAGGATAAAGAGGATGTTCACCCCGATGAGGCGCAGCTCGTCGCCGCCCAGGCGGAACGGGATTCCGCCGGCCACCTCGTCGCGGGTGAGAAGCCGCAGCCAGGCGCCTTGCGCCAGCACCAGCGCGAGAAGGCCGCCGATCCCAGCCAACATCGCGCCTGCAAAAAGGCTGGCGGCGTATCTCAGGATTGTGGCTTCATCCGGCTCGACGCCCTCGGCCAGAGCCCCGAAGAGTTCCGCCCAGAACGGCCAGAGCAGCGCCAGCGCCCCGCCGTAGATCACGGCGTACAGGATGATCTGCCACAGCGCGATCCAAAGGACCGCGCCCGGGCGGCGGCCGAGCGCCTTGAAGAAAAAGAATGCCGCAGATGTGAAGTTGAACGCAGGCTTGTCCATCGTCTCCCCCGAAACTGGTTTCCCCACCGAGGCGAGACTAACAAGACGCGCGGCTCAGGTCTCCGGGTCGGGAGGCGATTCTTCGGTTTCTGTGCGATATTTAACATAGAGCGCACACAGCGCCGCGGCGCAGGGCGCGGCCACCAGAGCAATTTTTCCGGCCCCGTAGATCAGCGCAGCGACCCCGAACAGCACCGGGTTGGTGGACAAAGTGTCGGCGCCGGACGTCACTGCGCTTTGCGCTGCGCCCGGCCATGCCCCGATCAGGGCTTCACTGAGGCGATTGAACACCACCAGGAAGATCACGCCCGGCGCGGCGGCCAGCACCAGCGTCAGCGCGATTTCAAGGGCGCGACGCTTCCCAGAGAACGGCCAGGCGGTGAGCACCTGCACCTTACGCTGATCCACCGTGGCCGGATAGGCCATGACGAGGCGGGCGAAGAACCACAGGCTGAAGCCGATGAACACGATGGCCGTCAACCAGACCGCGCCCCATTCAGCCGTATTGAGCAGCGCGAACGTGTTCACCGCATCGGCGGGCGGTTCGTCGTAACCCTGGCGGCTGATGGCGACCATGCTGGCGCCCAGAATGATGCAGAACGCCAGAAACGCTGCGGTCATCACGACGATGCCTACCAGAAGCACCACCAGAAACGCCGCCCACAAAAGGCGCCGCTCGTCCGGCCCGAAGCCGGGCGCGCCCGCTTCGCCATGGAGCGCTGTGCGCCCCCAGGCCGAGAGCGCCACAACGAAGATAACGAACCCAGCCAGGATGAACACCAGGGCCGTCGGCGCGCCCCAGCCGGCGCCGGCGGCGGCGTAAGCGGTGGACAGCGTCTGGGCGGCGAAGATCACGCCATAGATCAGCGCCCCGGTGAGAACCGGGCGGGAATTGTCCAGCGGAAAGCGGAAGGCGGCGCGCAAGGCGCTTATGTCGAGGATGGTCATGGCGGCGGACATAGCGCCGAAACCGGCCCCGGCCAAGCCACGCGGCGCCAGGCCGCAGGGCCGGTTCTAATCGCGCTGGCTGATGCGGCAGACTTCGATTAGCTCGCCCGCCTCGTCACGCAGCTCCGTGCAGGGATCAAAAACGAAAGCTCGATTAGCGTTGAGGCCGGTGGTGAGATGGTGGCCAGTGACGGCGTCGCGCAAGGCGCCGCCCTCTTGCGGCGGATAGGCCAGCTCCAGCTTAGCTCGGCGAACCCGCGTCTGATGGTTCGTGCGCACCTCAAGAATCACGTAGGCCGCGTCGCCCGCCCCCGCCGCCGGATCCACCAGGATTCGCTCGGGCGCGCCGCAGTCCTGCGCCGCCAATCTGGACCCAAGATAGGCGGAGTGAGCGTACCAAGCGTCGGATGTGGCCCAGTCGCCCGGTTCAGTGGCGAGGCGGCGGACCACCCGGCGCTGATACTGGTCCAGCCCTCCTGCCGCGTGGGCGATCCTTTGAGCCGCCCAGAACCAGTAGCCGGCCGGAGCCTCCACCACTTCAAACCGCGCCGCCACCCCCAGAATCCAGGCGAGACGGGCGCCGTCGGGCGAGATCGAACACCGATCAGATTCAAGACGGGCCATGGCCAACGCCGCCGCTTCACCCGCCGCAGGGAGATTCCCCGCAGCCCAGGCTTCATAGGCTTCAACGAGAGCCGGCACGGAGTCAGCGGCGCTATAAAGCTCGCTGTCAGGACCCGACGCCTGCAGGCCCAGGGCGGTCAGCACAAAGAGAAGCATTGACCGCATCGTTCAATTCCTTAAAGCGAAGGTGAACTCTGTCATCACATCTTCACGAACCACCGGGGATCCGTCCACCAGCTTGGGCTCATAGCGCCAACGCTCAACCGAGCGCACGGCGGACTCGCCGAAATCTGGATGGGGCGCTGAGAACAGAACCTCGATGTCCTGAGTGCGTCCGTGCTCGTCGATATCAAACTGCACCAGTGTGATGCCCTGAACGCGCGCAGACTCCATCCGGGACGGATAACTTGGCGACGGTCGACGCAAGGGCCGCGCATCACGATTGTTTTCATCCTCGATCGTCTCATCGCCGGCGTCGTCGGCGTTGTCGCATTCGGCGAGACAGGGCTCGGCGACCCATCCGCCCTCGGCGAAACGCTCAAGTAGAACGCGCCGGTCGGTATCGCTCAGGCGCCCGCGCGAGTAATGCCCCCAGGCTCTGGCGATATCCGACGCCCGGTCGGCGACTTCGAAGGCCTCAAACAACTGATTTGCAACCTCAAACCAGAACGCCGCGTCGCGGTCATCGCCTCTGAAAGCCCGTTCAATTCCGGCGTAAAACGCCAGGAAGGCGCTGTCGGCGTTCAGGTCCTGACCCGATCGCCGCCACGCCTCGAACGCTTCGCGGCCGCGTTGTCCGGCGACCATATTGCCGCCGCTATTCCAAGAGGCGTGCGCCTGAAGCGCGCGGGTGCGGGCAATTTCGAAGTCTCGCTCGGGCTCCTCTGGCAGCGCCTCGAGCGCATCGGCCAACGTGTCGGCGCGCCTGCTGGCCTCCTCTTGCTCGCCGCTGAGAAACAACGTCTCCACCGCCCGCCGCTCCATACGGACCGCTGCGAAGCCGGGTTGACCGGTCTGCCGATAAAGCTCGCCGGCGCGTGTGAACGCCTGAATGGCGATGTCCAGGCGATCCATGGCGGCGGCAAGCGCGGCGTAGTTTTCGGCCAGCACACCTAGCGTCGCCGCATCTATCTGCTCCGCCTCACCCGCCTCTAACGCATCACGCGCCGCGCTCAACGCAGTTTCGGCGTCCCCGGCGTCATAGGCCTGCTGATAGCGGGCATAGGCTTCGGTCACAGAGTCCGGAAGCGTCTGGGCGCCCGCAGGCACGGTCAACAGCGCAGTCATCAGCGCGATGCATAGCGATATAACCTGCAATTTCACACCAAACTCCCCTCTTCTCTCAAAAGGAGAAAACTGCAATCCGAGCTGAGGGTCAAGGCCGGGCGGGGCGAGCCTGCATTTCGGCCCTCGCAGTGTTTGAGCGTCAGGCCCGCAGCGCGTATATGGACGTCATGACCCAGACCCCAATCCATATTATCGGCGGCGGCATGGCCGGCTGCGAAGCCGCCTGGCAGGCCGCAAACGCCGGCGCACAGGTCGTGCTTCACGAAATGCGCGGCGTTCGCGGGACCGAGGCCCACCAGACCGACGGCCTGGCAGAGCTGGTGTGTTCCAACTCCTTCCGCTCCGACGATCATGAGACCAATGCGGTGGGGCTTCTCCATGAGGAGATGCGCCGGGCCGGCTCGATCATCATGGAGAAGGCGAAGATCGCCCAGGTGCCCGCCGGCGGCGCGCTGGCGGTGGACCGCGACGTGTTCTCGAACGCTGTCACCGCCGCCATCGAGGCGCACCCGAATATCCAGATCGTGCGCGAAGAGATCACCGGCTTGCCGCCGCAGGACTGGGACAGCGTGATCATCGCCACCGGCCCCCTCACCTCCACAAGTCTGGCCGAGGCGATCCACGGCCTCACGGGCGAGGGGGAGCTGGCCTTCTTCGACGCCATCGCGCCGATCCTTTATGCCGACTCCATCGACATGAACGTCGCCTGGAAGCAGTCACGCTACGACAAAGGCGAGACCGAAGAAGACAAGGCGGCCTATATCAACTGCCCCATGAACAAAGATCAGTACGAGGCCTTCATCGACGCGCTGGTGTCCTCGGAAAAGACCGAGTTCAAGGACTGGGAGAAGGACACGCCCTATTTTGACGGCTGCCTGCCGATCGAAGTGATGGCCGAGCGCGGGCGCGAAACCCTGCGCCATGGGCCCATGAAGCCGCGCGGCCTGACCAATGCCCACAACCCGGATGAAAAGCCCTATGCGGTGGTGCAGCTGCGCCAGGACAACGCGCTGGGCAGCTTGTTCAACATGGTCGGCTTCCAGACCAAAATGAAATACGGCGTCCAGACCGACGTGTTCAAGATGATCCCAGGCTTGCAGAACGCCCGCTTTGCGCGCCTTGGCGGCATTCATCGCAACACCTTCCTGCATTCGCCCAAGCTGCTGGATGGTGTGATGCGCCTCAAGGCGCGTCCGTCCCTGCGCTTCGCTGGGCAGATCACCGGCGTTGAAGGCTATGTGGAGAGCGCGGCCATGGGGCTTCTGGCCGGACGCTTCGCGGCTGCGGAGAAGCTGGGCCAGCCGATCGCGCCGCCGCCGCCCACCACGGCGCTGGGCGCGTTGCTCACCCACATCACCACCGGCCACGTGCCCGGTAAGAAGGGCGCCTTCCAGCCCATGAACGTGAATTTCGGCCTGTTCCCTGAAATGGAGGCCCCGCGCAAGGGACCCAACGGTGAGCGCCTGCGCGGGGCCGCGAAATCCCAGGCGCGCAAACGCCTGATGACCGCGCGCGCCCTCGCCGACCATGACGCCTGGCGCACCGGGATTGTTTCGCAGGCGGCGGAGTAGTCCAGCGAGGGACCCTAGATCCGCCCGGTGAGCGAGCCCCATGTGAGCCGCCATTGGCGGGCCGCCAGCGGCCGGTCGGCGGTCTGGCGGTAGGGGTCTTGGAGCGCCTTGATCTGCTTCAGGTAGCCGCGCGCCAGCCCGGCATAGCCGAGCGCGGGAAACACTTCGGCCGGCAGGACCGAGCGCGTGCGCGACAGCATCGCCTGCGCCTCGTCGGCTTCGGCGATGAGGCCTTTGAGGGCCGCCTTGGCGTCGGCCGGCTTGGCGCCCTGGTGCAGATCGGTCTCGTTCAGCGGCGCCCCGGCGAGCTCGTCGGCGGCGAAGGGCGGACGCCCGGCCTGACACAGCGCCGGAAAGGCGCGGATCAACCCTGTGAAGCCCCAAAGTCGGCCCGCCGCATGGATCGCCGCGCCCGCCTCTCCGCCAAGATCGAGATCGGGTTTGCACAGGCGGGCGGCGGCCCGCATCAGCGTGACGGCCGTCCGGTCCACATAGTCGCGCCGGTCGGCGCGCGTGGGAAACGGCCCCTCGCCCAGATCAGCCGCGCGCGCCTCCACCAGGGTTTCCAGCGTTTCGCGGTCCGGAGCGCCTGGCGCGGCGCGCAGTTCGGAGAGCGCTTCATAGATGTCGTGGCGGCGTACTTTCGGTGGATCGGCGAACAGATCGGCCACCGCCTCACGCGCCCAGGCCAGGCGCATCTCGCCGATCATTGCATCGCTGACCGCCTCGGGCACCCGCGCGATCTCGTGATAAAACGCATAAAGCGAAAACAGGCGCCCGCGGATTTGCGGCGGCGCGAACAGGGCCGCCATGCGCCGGTCAGGATCGGAGGTCTGCAACAGGGCGTCGAAATCGGTCATGGATGGCTTTCAGGCCTTGGGCACGCGGGCGAGGCGTCAGGGACGTTGAAGGTGGACAGCGCGGTGGTTGGAACCATATGAAGGCTGCGAGACATTTCCAGAGACGCATGCATCTCGGCTGCATCCAAATTGAGCCGTTCGCCGATGCGATGCGTTTTCTGGGATGCAGACCGCTCACATCAAGGGAGACCCCCATGGCCTTTACGCTTCCCGACCTTCCCTATTCCAAGGACGCCCTCGCTCCGCATATCTCGGCGCAGACCCTCGAGTTTCACCACGGCAAGCACCACAAGACCTATGTGGACAAGGCCAACGCGGCCCTGGACGGCTCCGACTATGACGGCTCGGACCTGGACGCCACGGTCAAGAAGTCGTGGGACGCCAAGGACATGGGCATGTTCAACAACGCCGCCCAGATCTGGAACCACACCTTCTACTGGAACTCCATGAGCCCCAAGGGCGGCGGCGCGCCCACCGGCGAGATCGCCGATGCGATCACCAAATCCTTCGGCTCGTTTGAAAAGTTCGCTGAAGAGTTCAAGAACGCCGGCGCGACGCAGTTCGGGTCCGGCTGGGCGTGGCTGGTGAAAAACGGCGACACCCTGGAAGTGCGCAAGACCCTGAACGCGGAAACCCCGCTGACGGAGTCCGGCGTCACCCCGCTCATCACCATGGATGTCTGGGAGCACGCCTACTATCTGGATTATCAGAATCGCCGGCCCGACTATATGGGCGCCTTCCTGGGCAATCTGATCAACTGGGACTTCGCCAACGCCAATCTGCGCGCTTAAACGCAGGCTGAAGAACCGGAACGAACAAGGCCGCGGGGCGCAACACCCCGCGGCCTTTTTTTTCGTTGTGTCCTCAATCGCTAGTAAGGCCGAGCGCAATTCACCGCCCGGGTGTGGCCCTGGAAGCCTTCCGTCCCGGCGCCGCATCGTCGATACTGAGATACGCGATTTCGATTTCCGGGGATTCTCACGATGGATTTTTCACCCGCCTTGCGCCGCCGTCTTGCGCTCCTGCTCGCCGTAGCGAGCGCCGCCGTGCTCGCCGCATGTGAACCGCCCACCCCGGACACGCCAGACGCCCCGCCGCCGGTCAGCACTGAAGTCACAGAGGCCGCCCCGGCCGCACCTCAGATCGCCGGCTTCACCCGCTCCGGGCTGGACGCCCTGGACGAGCGCCTGCAGGCGCTGGTGGATGCGGGTGACCGCTCCGGCGTCGTGGCGGTGCTCGCCCGCGGCGGAGAGGTGCGCCACGTGGCGGAGGCCGGCTACGCCGATATCGCGGCGCAAACGCCCATGACCGCCGACACGCTTGTGCGCATCGCCTCCATGAGCAAGCCGGTGACGGCCGTCGCGGCGATGATGCTGATTGAGGAGGGTGTGCTCAGCCTCGACACTCCGGTGAGCGACTACATTCCCGCGTTCGCCACTGCGCGCGTGGCGACCTCCACTTCGGTGGACGACGCTTACGAGATCCCAACCGAGCCGCTGGAGCGAGCCATCACGGTCGAGCACCTTCTGACCCACACCTCGGGGATTGGCTATATCTTTGATTATCAGACCAATCTGGGCGCCCTTTATATCGGCAACGACATCTATGCCGGCGGCGGCGAAACCTTCGCCGAGCGCATGGAGACGCTGGCCGGGATGCCGCTGTATTTCCAGCCGGGCGAGCGCTGGTTCTATTCCTACGCCAGCGACGTGCTGGGCTTCATCGTGGCCGAAGCCGCCGGTGAGAACCTTGAAGCCTTCATGCAGGCGCGCATCTTCAGCCCGCTGGGGATGGACGACACCACCTTCTTCCCCGACGAGGGCCAGCAGGCCAACGTCGCCACGCTCTACACCCATGACGATGTTGGCGATCTCACGGCGGTCTCGAGCGCGGAGGATCTCACCCGCGCCGCGCCGTTCGAGGCGGGCGGCGCGGGCCTGTTCTCGACGGCGAATGACTATCTGCGCTTTGCTCAGATGCTGGCCAATGGTGGCGAGCTGGATGGCACGCGGATCCTCTCAGCTGAAAGTGTCGCTGCCATGACCGCGCCCCATGTGCAGGCTGATCGCGCGCCGCAGGGCATGAGCGATATGGATATGGGATACGGCTATGGCGTCGGGGTCACCTATGAAGGCCCTGGCGCGCACCCGCACCGGCGCGTGGGCGATTTCGGCTGGGCGGGGTATTTCGACACCGAGTTCGTCGTCAGCCCCGCCACCGGCATGGTCGCGGTGATCCTGGCCCAGGAACAACCCGGCGCCACCACTGCCGAAACCACCGGCGCGCGCGCCATATTCGACGAACTCGCCTACGGCGCCCTGCCGCGGGAGAGCTAGTCTTCGCCCGCGTCCAGGTCCTCGCCGTCCAGAAAATCCACATGGAACTGGGCGGCTTCATCCTCGGAGAAGAGATCCTCGTCCGGCACGCCGAGACTAAGGCCGGGGCTCGGCACGGCGAAGTCGGGCGGCAGGCGGTTGGAGAGAAGGCCGGCCGCCTTCAAATCCGACACGCCGGGCAGGTCTGAAATGCTGGGCAGGCCGAAATAATCCAGGAAGGCGTCGGTGGCGCCGTAGGTCACCGGCCGGCCCGGCGTGCGCCGGCGTCCGCGCAGGCGGATCCATTTCATCTCAAGAAGCTGATCCAGCGTGCCTTTGGACACGGCCACGCCGCGGATCTCCTCGATCTCGGCGCGGGTGACCGGCTGGTGGTAGGCGATGATGGCCAGCGTCTCCAACGCGGCTTGAGAGAGCTTTCTGGGCTCCTCGCGCTCTTCGCGAAGCAGGAAGGCGAGATCCGGCGCGGTCTGGAAGCGCCAGCGTCCGCCCACCTCGGCCAGGTTCACGCCCGCGCCCTGATACTTGGCCTGCAGGGCGTTCAGCACAGCGCGCACATCGGCGTCGTCGGGCAGGCGCGCGCGCAGGGTTTCGATGTCCAGCGGCTCGGTCGCCGCAAACAAGAGCGCCTCGGTCATGCGCAAAAGCTCGGCGTCATTGTCCACGGCCAGACGCACGCCCGGCGGGCCGGAATCGCCCCTGGTCCGGTCGCCGGCTTCGCTCTGAAGCGCCTTGATCGCTTCGGCGATCGGATCGCGATCATCATCGCTCATTTCGCGCGCTCCCCTTTGTCGACGCCGCGCATCCAGATCGGCGCATAGACCGCTTCCTGGCGCAGCTCGGCGTCGCCGTCCTTGGTGATCTCCAGCGCCGCCAGCAGCGAGCTGGCCATGACGCTGTCCCGCCCCGGCGCATCCAGGCCCAGCTCGTCCTCATCAGGCAGGAGCGTGTCCAGCCTGTCCCAGCCGGTGAGGCGCCTGGTGATGCCGGTGAGGCGCTTTCTCGCCTGCTCCAGCGAATATACGCGCGGCACGGTGGGTTGATAATTGCGCAGGGCCTCGCGCTCGCGGCGCACGGCGTAGGCTTTGAGCAGATCGTAGAGCTCGGCCTCATAAGCCGGCGTCTTTACGCTGCGCACGCCTTCCGGCATGCCGCGTGCGAACACATCGCGGCCCAGCACGGACCGGGCGTAGAGCGCCTTGCCGGCTGCGCGCATCGCGTCCAGACGGCGTAGGCGGAAGGCCAGCGCGGCGGCCATGATCTCAGGCTCGGGCTCGTCATCGTCGGGCCGGGGTTTGGGAAGCAAGAGCCGGGATTTCAGGTAGGCGAGCCAGGCCGCCATCACCAGATACTCCGCCGCCAGATCGAGGCGTTTCTTTCGCGCCTGCTCGACAAAGACAAGATACTGGTCGGCCAGCTCCAGCATGGAGATATGGGCCAGATCCACCTTGTTCTTGCGCGCCAGCGCCAGCAGGAGGTGGAGCGGACCCTCCCATCCGCCGATGTCGAGGATCAGCGTCTCGCCCTCGGCGGCGCCGTCCGCCGCCTCGAACGGATCTTCTTCGAACCCGTCGAAAAGATCGCTCATCTAGAGCTCCAGACCGGCCTCGTTGAACAGGGCGGAGAGGCGGGCGCACCCCGCATCGAAATCAAGATCCTGCGGAGCCTGGCGCAGCGCCAACGCCGCCTCGGCGCGCTCAAGGGCGCGCCCGTCAAGACGCGGCGCCGCGTGGGCGATCTCGACCATTTCGGCGCGCTCGCCATTGCAGTGCATCAACAGATCACAGCCGGCGGAGAGCGCCCGTTCAGCGCGCTGCTGGAACGATCCCGACAGCGCCTTCATGGACAGATCATCGGTCATGAGAAGACCTTCAAATCCCATATGCCCGCGAATGATCCGGCCTATCACCTCTGACGACAGGGTCGCCGGGTCGTCGCGGTCAAGGGCCGAGTAGACCACATGGGCGGTCATCGCCATGGACGCGTCCGCCAGCGCCCTGAACGGCGCAAAATCAGTCTGCGCCAGCGTGTCTTCGTCGGCGTCCACCACCGGCAGCTCCAGATGGCTGTCGGCGCCGGCGCGTCCGTGGCCGGGCACATGCTTGATGACGCCGAGCACGCCCTGATCCAGCAGCCCCTCCAGCGCCGCGCGGCCCATGGCGGCGACTGGGTCGACCTTGGTGTGCAGCGCACGATCGCCGATGACGTCGTGGGCGCCGGGGACCGGCAGATCCAGGCACGGCGCGAAATCCACGTCCACGCCCGACGCAATCAGCTCGGCGCCCAGCAGGCGATGGTTCAGACGCACCGCCTCCAGCGCCAGATCCGGCTCGCGGTCCCAAAGTTCGCCAAAGCGAGCCGCCGCCGGAGCGGCGCGCCAGGCGGGAGGCCGGAAGCGCTGCACGCGTCCGCCTTCCTGATCGATGAAGACCGGGACATTGCGGCCCATGAGATCGCGCAGGCTCTCGGTGAGCCGCAGCACCTGGCCCGGCCGGTCCACATTGCGGGCGAACAGGATGAAACCCCACGGATCGGCGTCGCGGAAGAACGCCTTTTCGTCGCTCGTCAGGCGCTCGCCTTCAAAGCCGTAGAGCGCCGCGCTCGCCATCAGCGGCGCGCCACCATGCAGGCCTGACCGCGCGCCTGCAGGGTCTGGCAATACGCGTTGGCCGCATCACGCGTCGCGAAGCCGTTGACGCGAAGGCGGTAATAGATGCCGCGCTCACCCAGATCGGCGCGCTGAATGTCTGCGTTCCGGCCACTGGCGAGGTCGGGAAAGCTGCGCGCGAAACGGCGCCAGTCGGACTGGGCGTCCTCTTCAGAACGAAACGCCGCGATCTGCGCCAGATAGGGCTGGGCGGCGCCGGGCTGAGGCTCGGCGGGAGCCGGTCGGGGCGTAGCGGCAGGCGCAGCCTCGGCGCGCGCTTCACTCTGCGCCCGCTCGCGTTCGGCGATGACATCCTCGATCGACGGATCTCGCGCCGGCTGGCTGGAGTTCGGCGCGGGTTCAGGAGCAGGCTCGGGCGCTTGCTCTGACCGCCCGGACGGAGCGGGCTCGGCGCCGCCCTCTTCGCTCGGATCGCCATCGGCATCACCCGTCATTTCGTCGGCGTCCGCGGTCTCGATACGCGCTTCAGGCAGGCTCACCGGCTCTTCGCTCACCGCGCGGGGCGCAGCGGCTTCGCCGCCATCGGCGCTGCGCTCTCCTGAACGCAGGCCATGGACGCCAAGATCGGGTTCGTCGGTTTCATCCCCTTGCGGCGCCACACGATAAGGCTCGGCGTCGGCGGTGATCACCGGGCTGTCGCTGCGCTCGCGCACGCCCAGCTGGAAAGTGTTGTAGACCACGGCCACAAAGAGCGCGAACACCACCGCCGCGGCGGCGAGAAACAGCCAGCCGCGCCGATCCTGCTCGGCGTCGCGCGCGTCGAAGGTCTCGTAATCGTCAGGCGGCGGGGCGTAAGCCCCCAGGCGGCGGTCGTCGTCGCTCATGGCTCACTCGAGAAATGCGGTCAGCCGATTCGGCCAAACTTGTACGCTGTCACCATAGCAAGCCCCGGGCGCGAACGCCTCCCCGGTCGGCAGGCTCTTTCCACAGGCTTTTGACTAGACCGCGATAAGCGCCGCACACACGCGCCTTGCCTCGCCGGCGAGCAGGTTATAGGTGCGGCACGCCGTGGCGGTGTCGAGCACCTCAAGCCCCACGCCGGCCTCGCGAAACGCCTTGCGCACTTCGGCGGGCGGATGCTTCAGGGCGCCGCCGACGCCCAGCACCACCATGTCCGGCTTGTCGGCGCGGTTGAGAAAAACCGCAAAGTCACCCGGCGTCAGCGCGGCCGGATCGGCGGCCCAGGGCCGCGCGGCGCCGTCGACGATCAGCTGTGAGCCGTCCTTGCGGGCGCCGGCGATGCGAAACCCGCCCTCGCCGAACGCATCAATCGGCGGCACGGCGTAGGACGGGGTCTCTCTACGGCGCATTATCGACCAGGGCGCCTTCGCCCTCTTCACCGCTCTCGCGGCGCACACCGGTGAGGGTGAGCAGAGGCGCGGCGACAAAGATCGACGAATAGGTGCCGATCGCCACGCCCCAGATCAGCGCCAGCGCAAAGCCCTGCAGCGCCGGGCCGCCGATAAAGGCCATGGCGACGATGGCGACCAGCGTCGTGCCCGAGGTCAGGATGGTGCGCGACAGCGTCTTGTTGATCGCCATGTTCAGGACTTCGGCGGTGGGTTTGGTCTTGTACTTTCTGAACTTCTCGCGGATGCGGTCATAGACCACCACGGTGTCGTTCATGGAATAGCCCACGATGGTCAGGATCGCCGCGATGGTGGAGAGATTGAACTCCAGCTGGGTGATCGCGAAAAATCCGATTGTGGCCACCACGTCGTGGGCCAGCGCCAGGACGGCGCCCACCGAGTACTGCCACTCGAACCGGAACCAGATATAGACCAGCATCAGGAGCAGCGCGATAAGCACGGCCATGGTGCCGGCCACGACCAGCTCGCCGGAAACCTGGGGTCCGACAACTTCGACGCGGCGATAATCGATGTCGGAGAACGCACTGTTCAGAGACGCCTGGATCGCCTCGCGGGTGACCTGCTGGGCGGCTTCATCATCCTCCACCCCGTCACGTATCCGCTGATCGGGAAGCGTCAGACCAAGTTCCCGGGCGCGCTGGAACACGGCTTCGCCGCCAGCCTGATCCAGGGTTTCCACCCGGATAAGCACCGCGTCGTCCGAGCCGAATTCCTGCACCTGGACGTCGCCGATCTGGAGAGAGTCCAGCTCGGTGCGGATGGCGGAGAGGTCGGCGGGGCCGTCGGTGCCGATCTCGATCAGCGTTCCGCCGCGAAAGTCGATGCCGAAATTCAGGCCCATCCCCAAAAACGCACCGGCGCTGGCCAGCATCAGCAGAAGCGACAGGACGAACGCGGCCACACGCCCCTTGATGAAGGGAAAGTCGGTGTCGACCGGAAGAAAGCGCACAAGGGCGAGTTTCATGGCGTCTAGGTCCCCTTACATGGCCAGCGTTTTGGGCCGGCTCACGCGCAGCCAGATGGCGATCAGCAGGCGTGAGAAGACGAAGGCGGTGAACACCGAGGTGAGGATGCCGATGCCCAGCGTCACGGCGAAGCCGCGCACCGGTCCGGCGCCGATCATGTAAAGCACCGCGGCGGCGATGAAGGTGGTTATGTTGGCGTCAAGGATCGCCGAGAGCGCCCGGCTATAGCCGGTCTCCAGCGCGTTTGTGACCGTTCGCCCGAGCCGGTATTCCTCCCGGACCCGTTCAAAGATCAGCACGTTGGCGTCCACCGCCATGCCGATGGTGAGGATGATGCCCGCGATGCCCGGCAGGGTCAGCGTCGCCTGCAGGCCCGACAGCGCGCCAAGCAGCAAAGCCACGTTCACCACCAGCGCCGCCGTCGAGACGATCCCGAAGAAGCCATAGGCAAGAAGCATGAACACGATCACCAGCGAGAAGCCGATGAGTATCGCGGTCTGACCACGATCGATGGAGTCCTGCCCAAGCCCCGGACCCACCGTGCGCTGTTCGATGGGCGAAAGCTCGGCCGGCAGAGCGCCGGCGTTCAGCATGTTGGCGAGATCACTTGCCGACTGAACGGTGAAGCCGCCCTCGATAATGCCCGACCCGCCCAGAATGGGAGAGCGGATATTGGGCGCGGAGATGATTGAATCGTCCAGCACAATGGCGAAGCGCCTGCCCACATTCCGGGCGGTGGCCTCGCCGAAGGCGAGCGAGCCGGACTGGTTGAAGCGGAAGCTCACCGCAGGCTGGCCGCTCTGGTCAAAGCTCTGGCTTGCGCTCACCAGCTGCTCGCCGGTGATCAGCGGGCGGGTCTGAACCGCCAGATAGGGCTCGCCCGGACGCTCGGTGGACAGGATCGTCACGCCCGGCGGGGTACGCGCCTGTCCGTCAGGGCCAGGGTCGACATTGGCTTCCACCATGTGGAAGGTCATACGCGCCGTGGTGCCCACCAACTCGATAATGCGCTGTGGATCGCTTTCTCCGGGCACCTGGACCAGCACGCGATCCTCGCCCTGGCGGGCGATGGTGGGCTCGGTGGTGCCGGTGGAGTCGATTCGCCGGCGGATCACCTCGATGGACTGGGTCACCGTACGCTGGCGAATGCTTTCAAACGCCGCCTCGGTGATGGACAGACGCAAAGTGCGCCCGTCTTCTCCGCGCTCGATATTCAGCGTGTCCTGCAGGGTCTGCTGGCCAGCGGCGTTGGTCACCGGCTCGTTGATATCCTCAAGACGCTCCAGGGCGCGCTCCAGGTCCTCGGGGCGCGACAGGCGCGCCACGACCTGGCCGCTCACCACAGCAGGCGGCGCCGAGAGGATGGGCGGATCCTGTCGGAACGTGGCGCGCACGTCCTCGGCCAGATTGCTCAGTCTTTCCTCGCGCACGCCCTCCATGTCCACTTCGAACACCAGATGCGAGCCACCGCGGAGATCCAGGCCGAGATTGATCGAGTTGTGGGGCAGCACCCGCCAGATCCCCACCGGCTCGCCCGCCGCGTCAAGACGCTCGGACGCCGGCACGAAATTCGGCAATATGAACAGGAAGCCGATCAGGCAAACGGCGGCGATAAGCCCCGTCTTCCAGGTGGAGAAGTAAAGCATTGAGCGGTCCGCCCGTATTCAAAAACGGCGCGGCGCCGGGGACCCCGGCGCCGCTGAAAGGCTTACTGGCCGTCTTAGTCAGACTTGGCCGATGCGGAGTCGTTCGCCGGTTCGGTGCGATTGCGCACCTCGGTGATGGTGGGCTTGAGCACTTTCACGCGAACGCCCTCGGCGATCTCCACCATGGCGTCGGTGTCGGTGATCTTGGTGATCTTGCCCACGATTCCGCCCTGGGTGAGGACTTCGTCGCCCCGGCGCAGGCTGTTGATCATCTCGGTGTGCTTTTTCACGCGCTGCTGTTGCGGACGGATCAGCAGGAAGTAGAACACCACGAAGATGAGCAGGAAGGGCGCAAGCTGCAACAGCATGGCGCTCATGCCCCCTCCGGCGGCGGCGGCGATGGTCGCGGTTTCGATCCCAGAAAGCATGATGACTCCGTCTGTCCCGGTCGGTTCAAGGTGCGCGACTATATCGGGGCGAAAGCGCGTTGCAACAAGAGGCGCCGGTCAGGAATCCGCCCCGGAGCGGGCGGGGAGCACAGTTTCGGGATCTATCGGGCTGACCCCGCGGCGCACCTCGAAGTGCAGGAGCGGCTGTGTGACCGGCCCCGACTGCCCGGCGTCGGCGATGTGATCGCCTGCCCGCACACGCTGCCCCACCTGGACCTGCAGCCGCGAATTCATGGCGTAGGCGGTTGTGATGTCGCCACCATGGCGCACAAGGACGAGCTGGCCGTAATTGGGAATTTCGTCAGAGGCGTAGATCACCTCCCCGTCGGCGGCGGCGAAAACCGGCTCGCCGAACTGCGCACCGATGCGCAGCCCGTCCAGCTTGTCAGGTCCGGACCTGGAGAACCGCGCAAGCACGGGGCCGTTGAGCGGCCAGATGAATTCACCTGGCGCACCGAGCTGCACCTGCGCCGCAGGCGGAACCGAGGGCTGGGTGCGGTCCACCCCGTCGCGGCTGGTCGGCGGCGGATCAAGGGTCGGCCCGGACGAGGGTCCGGGCGTGCCCGGCCGGGTGCGGGATCCGCCCGACGGCGCCTCGGCCACAAGGCGCGGCCTGCCGGTAACGCGCAGCTCCTGACCGGGATGAATCGTATAGGGGGGGCGCAGATTGTTGAGCGCGGCGAGCGCCTGCGTATCCATGCCGTGGGCCAGCGCGATGCGGTACAGATTATCGCCGCGCCGCACCGTGTAGGTGGGGGGGCGTGGCATGGAGAGGCGCTGGCCGGGATTGATGGCGCTGGGCGAGCGAAGACCGTTGGCGTCCGCCAGGGCGTTCACATCCACCTCGCAGCGGCGTGCGATGGCGTACAGAGTATCGCCGCGGCGGACCGTCACTCCGCCCGCGCAGTCAGGACTGGAGGCATAGCCGCGTTGAATCGGCGCAGTCTCGCGTCCGCCCCCGGCGCACGCCGAGACGGCCAGAGCAGACAAACAGACAAGACTGGCGAACCGGCGGCGCATCGCAGCGTGACCTTGACCATGGGACGCGAAAGGAGCCCCAGTATCACGCGGCGAGCGTTAACCGGACGTTGACTTTACGCGGCTCACTCGATCGCTGTGAGTCGCTCATAGTCGCCCAGCCCGCACGCGCCCTGACTCATGTTCGAGCCATTGTCGATCACGCGGATGATTTCACCGCGGCACAGCTGTCCTGTGGGGATCTCGTATTGAAGATAGGTGAAGGAGCGATCGGCGCCGTTACAGCCTCGGCTCACGCGGTTGAGATACATGTCGCCATTGACCGTCTCCACCAGCCAGTGGCGCTCGTCCAGCGGCTTGATTTGATCAATTCGGTTTGTGGAGAGGCAAGATTGGGTCTCGCCGGTGAAGTTGTACCGCGCCAGCGTTTCGGCGGCCTCCGCCGACATGTCCGGCTCCATCATTTCACCAGGCGCGCAGGCCTGAAGCGTAAGCGCGGCGAGGCCGGCGCCCGCGGCGGGAAGTAGAAAGCGAAGCATCACAGGCTCCTTTAGAATTGTGGTGTCAGACCGGTACGGTCGACCGCCCCCACCTTAACACGCTCGCGCACCATCTGGTTCGATGAAGCGAGGGAAATAAGGCAAAACCTTGGCGAGGCGAGGCCCGGCGCTCTACAAAGTTCGCGCCGCGCCGGGCACCAACGGAACAAAGCGCACGTCGAACAGGGCGGTTTCCTCAAGAGCGCCATTCTCATCGCGGGTATACCGCATCAGGGTCTGCACTGCGCCGTTTTGCACGGGTGAGACTGCGATTCCGCCCGCTTTGAGCTGCTCAAGCAGCCCGTCGGGGCGTTCAGCAGCGGCGGCGGTGACGATTATGCGGTCAAACGGCGCCTGCTCGGGCCAGCCCTTGGAGCCGTCGCCGACCCTCGTAACGATATTGCTCAGGCGCAGCTGGGCGAAGCGCGCCTCCGCCTCGCGCGCCAGGGTGCGGTATCGCTCCACGGTGTAGACCCTGCGCGACAGGCGGCTGAGAACGGCGGCCTGATACCCAGACCCGGTCCCGACCTCCAGCACCTTGCAGCGATCATCCACTTTCAGCGCCTCGGTCATAGCCGCGACGACGAAGGGCTGGGAAATGGTCTGACCGCAATCAATGGGCAGCGGGCGGTTCTGGAAGGCCTGGTCCTGAAAGCCTTCAGGCACGAACAGATTTCGCGGCGTTCGCTCGATGGCGCCGAGTACGCGCTTGTCGGAGATTCCGGCGTTGCGCAGCGCCATCAGGAGCTGAATGACGCGGGTATCGGGCCCCTGGCTCATGGCTTGAAGTCTTGGAAAGCGCCGGCGAGGCGCTCGCGCGCCTCAAAATGAGTCAGATCAAGATGCAGCGGCGTGATCGAGATGCGCCCCTCATAGACGGCGCGAAGATCGGTGCCCACGGCCGGATCGGATTTCTTGCCGCTGAAGCCCAGCCAGTAATAGTCCCGGCCGCGAAGATCGGTCCGCTTGTCCGCATAAAGCACCGTCTGATCGCGTACACCCTGCACCGTGGCCTCAAGCCCCGCGACATTGTCCGGCGCGCGGTCGGGGAAGTTCACGTTCATCAAAACGTTCTCGCTCCAGGGATGCTGCAGCAGGCGTTTGAGCACGGCCGGGCCGTGATGGCGCGCGGTCTCCCAGCGGATCGTGCTGCGCCCCTCAAAGCCATAGGCCTGCGACCAGGCGATGGAGGGAATGCCCAGCTGGGTGCCTTGCATGGCGCCGGCCACGGTTCCCGAAAACGTTACGTCCTCGGCGATGTTCTGACCTGAATTGACACCCGAGAGCAGTAAGTCCGGCGCCTTGCCGTCGATGAGACCATGAACGGCCATATGCACGCAGTCGGTGGGCGTTCCCGTGACCGAAAACCGCCTGTCGCCCAGCCGCTGCACCCGCAGCGGCGCATTCAGGGTGAGCGCCCGGCCCATCCCCGACTGCTCTTCGGCGGGCGCCACCACCCAAACATCATCGCTCACTGAAGCGGCGATATGCTCCAGCACCTCAAGACCCGGCGCATGGATCCCGTCGTCATTGGTGATGAGAATGCGGGGGTTGGTGTCGAGCATCATGTATCGCCTTCAAAAGAGCATGGGGCACGGTCGTGCGTCCTTCGAGGCTTTTCGCTGAAGCGAAAAGACTCCTCAGGATGAGGAGGACAAAGACTTAAACTCACCCTCATCCTGAGGAGCGAGCCCGCCAGGGCGAGCCTCGAAGGACGCGCAGAATAAATCTCACCCGATCTTTTCAAGTCCGCCCATGTAGGAGCGCAGCGCATGCGGGATCGTCACCGAACCGTCTTCGTTCTGGTGGTTTTCTAAGATCGCCACCAGGGCGCGCCCCACCGCCAGGCCAGAGCCGTTAAGGGTGTGGAGGTATTCAGGCTTCTTCTCGCCTTCGCGGCGATAGCGCGCATTCATACGCCGGGCCTGGAAATCGCCGCACAGCGAGCACGAGCTGATCTCGCGATAGGTCTCCTGGCTGGGCATCCAGACTTCCAGGTCATAGGTCTTGCGCGCCGCGAACCCCATATCGCCGGTGCACAGCAACATCACCCGGTAGGGCAGCTCCAGCCGGCGTAGGATCTCTTCTGCGCACCCGGTCATGCGCTCCAGCTCCTCGCCTGACTGCTCCGGCGTGGTGATGGAGACCAGCTCCACCTTGTGAAACTGGTGCATGCGAATGAGCCCGCGCGTATCCCGCCCGGCCGAACCGGCTTCGGACCGGAAGCACGGGGTCAGCGCGGTGAGCCGCAGGGGAAAATCGGCTTCGGCGTGGATCGCATCGCGCACCAGATTGGTGAGGGGGACTTCGGCGGTCGGGATGAGCCAGAAACCGTCTGTGGTGCGGAACTGATCCTCGGCGAACTTCGGAAGCTGACCGGTGCCAAACAGCGCGGTGTCGCGCACTAGATACGGCACGGCAGTTTCGCGGTATCCGTGCTCCTCGGTCTGAACGTCCAGCATGAACTGGCCGAGCGCGCGCTCCAGCTTCGCCAGCGGGCCCTGCAGCACCGCAAAGCGGGCGCCGGACATGGCGGCGGCGCGTTCAAAATCGAGGCCCATACGCTCGCCCACGGCCACATGGTCTTTCGGTGTGAACGTGAAATCCCGCGCCTCACCCCAGACACGCACTTCTTTGTTCTCGCTCTCGTCGGCGCCCTCGGGCACGTCGGGGAGCGGGCGGTTGGGCAGCGCCGCCAGGTGCTGATTGAGCACCTCCTCGGCGGTGCGCGCCTCCTCGGTAAGGCGCTCCATCTCGGCCTTGAGGTTCTCCACCGTGCTGCGCAGCTCGGTGAAGCGCGCCTCGTCGCCCTGGGCTTTCGCCTTGCCGATCTCCTTGGACTTGGCGTTACGCTCGGTCTCCAGCTCCTGCAGGCGCGCCGTGGCGGCGCGGCGGCGCGCGTCGAGATCGATCAGGCGCTCGGCCTGGGGCTCCAGGCCGCGCTGCTTCATGGCCGCGTCAAATGCGGCCGGCTCGTCGCGGATCAGTCGAATATCGTGCATGGGGCGCGGCTCAAATCAGGGGGACGGGACACGCGCCGGTGATACGCGCGGCGGAGCGTTGCGGCAACCGGGGGAGTGAGGGGTGGCCGTCTTTGTCCCTCCCCCTTGATGGGGAGGGTGGGCCGAGGCGAAGCCTCGGGTCGGGTGGGGTGGCAAGCGCCAGCTTTGAACGCTTTGTGCGGCCACCCCCTCCGTCCCGAAGCGGAGCTCCGGGACACCTCCCCCATCAAGGGGGAGGACAGCTACGTCCTTACACCTCGGCCTCCACCTTCGGCTCCACCAGCTTCACCGCGAGGATGGACAGGCCGTAGAGCCCGAACATGGCGGCGCCGAGGAAGATCTGGCTGATGGGATCCGGCGGGGTGACGAAGGCCGCGAAGGCGGCGATTCCCACAAGCGCAAACTTCCAGGAGCGTACAAGATCGCCGCTGGTCAAAAGCCCCGCCTTGCCCAGCAAAGACAGCATCACGGGAAGCTGAAAGCTCACCCCGAAGGCCAATGCCAGCGTGGTGACGAGGTTGAGATACTCGCTGACGCGCGTGAGCAGCTGGATCTGCGCGCGCCCTTCGGCGCCCATCTGCTCCTGGCCCAGAGCAAAGCTCATCACAAACGGCAGGATCAGGTAATAGACGAACGCCATCCCGGCCGCGAACAGGGCCGGCGACGCCACCAGAAACGGCGCGAACGCAAGCCGCTCATTCTTGTAAAGCCCTGGCCGCACGAACGCCCAGACCTGATAGGCGATGACGGGAAAGGCCAGCGCGATCGCGCCGAACAAAGCAAGCTTCAGCTTGACGAAGAAAAACTCCAGCGGCGCCGTGAAGATGAGCTGAAGCTCCAGCTCGTCGCCCCGCACCTGCCGGGCCGCGTCTTCAAACGGCACCAGAAGCACGTTGTAGATCCACTCGGCGTAGACAAAGCAGACGGCGAAGCCCACAGCCACGGCGCCCAGCACCCAGATCAGCCGGTCGCGCAGCTCTTCAAGATGCGCCATCAGGGGCGCGCGCGAGGCTTCCACCTCGTCTTCATCTTGCGGTCCCGCAGCCATGCTCAGCCGGTCTTCTTTTTCGGTTCGGAGGGCTCAGGGCGAGGATCCTCCAGTGAGCCGGACAACCCGCCCAGATCCGGCGCAAAGGCCGTGTCGCCGGAGGCGGCGGCATTGGCGCCGGGTTCACTACCGGACACCGCCTTCGCCCTCGGCTCGATGTCCGCGCGCGGACCGGTCATTTCCGCCTCATGCTGGCCGCTATCTGGCTTGCCAGCGTCCTGCTCGCCCGCTTCTGCGGCCGGACCGAATTTCAACGGCTCGCCCTTGAGCGGCTTGTCCTTAGCGGAGCGGGGATGGGGCTTGTCCTCGGCGCCGGCGCGGATGGCGTCGGCCTCGGCGTCCTTGAACTCGCGCTGGATCTCGGAGAGCGGGTTCGCCTTCTTCAAGGCCTCCACTTCCTTTTTCAGCTCGGCGAGTTCGGCTTCGCGGCCCAGCTCGTCAAAACTATTTTGAAACTCGCGCGCCAGACCGCGCATCTTGCCCACAAAGCGGCCAAGACGGCGCACCATCAGCGGCAGGTCCTTGGGACCCACCACGACCAGCGCGATAATCGCGATGACCAGAAGTTCCGGAGCGCCGATGCCCGGGTTCATCACCTAGCCCCCGGTGCGCTCGTCCTCGCGGCGGGGCGGCGCCTCGCCCGGGGCGTCGGCTCCCAATGCTTCGCGGCGGCTCTCGCCGTCCTTGGCGTCGGCCTTGGGGTCGCTGGACTCGTCATCCTTCAACCCCTTGCGAAAGGCAGTGACGCCTTTGGCCATGTCGCCCATGAGCGCAGAGATCTTGCCCCGCC
This sequence comes from Apolloniradiicaulis salifontis, assembly GCF_053756655.1. Taxonomy (NCBI): domain Bacteria; kingdom Pseudomonadati; phylum Pseudomonadota; class Alphaproteobacteria; order Maricaulales; family Maricaulaceae; genus Apolloniradiicaulis; species Apolloniradiicaulis salifontis. The sequence goes on along the minus strand of NZ_CM132387.1, from coordinate 1,127,824 downwards.
CGCCAAACAAAACGAGCAGCAGGATCGCCACGATGAGAATGCCTGTCCAATGCGGACCCATGTCGCGTCTCCCGTGGACCGCGCAGCGCGCGGCGTTCTAACCGTCTACACATGTAAGGGATGATGGTCCGCGAATCCAACGCCGCCCGCACGCGGAGCCGGAAATGACTCAGAATTTCGACGCCAGCCCTAGTCTCGCCCGCGAGCGATCACCCAGTTCCAGTAGCGTAGAACCGTCTGGGCTTTGTCTGTGGACAGCGTCTCGAACACCGCCTTGGCCTGTTGCAGACGCACGACGGCGTCGGTTCCGTGCGACGAGGCGATCATGTCTTCAAGATGATAGCGCGACAGGCCGGTCGCCTTGGCCAGCACCGCGCAGGGCTCGCCACCGAAATCATCAATGATGCGGTTGAAAAGATCGCGCTGGATGTTGGCCATCACACAGCCTTCGGCGCGCAGCACTTCGGTGAAGCCGACCTTGCCGGCCCGCTCCACCACCGCCTCCAGCGAGCCGTAGGGCGACACCTCGGCGGCCTCGCGGTCGCGCTGGCGCCGATCGATATAGGCGAGCGCCTCGGTGACCGTAGGATCAGGCTCGCGCTCCCTGGCGGCCAGGGGAAACACGTCCGCTGCGGCTTCCTGCAGGATCGTCCGGCTGGCGGCGAAACGATCCAGGATGAGCCGGCGCAGCGAATGGGGCGTCGCCCAGAACAGGACGAAAGCCTGGACCGGCCGCAACTCGGGCCGCTTGATCAAAAGCTTGGCGATCTGCTCGTTCTCGGCCGCCTCGCGCACCAGAAAATCGGCGGTCTGGGTTGCAAGCCGGGCTCCAGGATTGCGCAGGACCGCGGCGATGGTGTCCGGGTCCCCGGCCCGGCAGAGCGCAGCGGCGACGGTCTCGGACACCGACTCGCGCCGGGCCAGCGCTAGCCGGTGACGCAGCTCGCCCTTGGCGGCGATCTCCATCATGTCAAAATCGGTCAGGGAGTCGCTCGAGCGCAGGATCGGTTCCGCGATCTCATAGGCGTCCATGGCGAGCTTGCGTAAAAGTCCCGCGGGCGCCTCGGTCTGTTCGGCGAGGCGCGCAGCCACCTTGGCGCGCAGCGCGGGATCGGCCTCTCGCAGCAACTCGTCGAGCACGTCGGCGGTCATCCAGCGTTCCTGGGGCGAGACTCGGCTCGCCGGCAGGCAGACAATGTCAGCCAGACGGCGCGTGAGCCGGGCGCGCGCCCGGCCGCTGGCGGGCGGCGGCGGGGGCGCAGGCTCGGCGGGGCGAAAATCTTCAGCCATGGCGGGCCGGTCACCTCATCGACGCAAGCTTCAGGCTCGCATGAATAGCGACGCTGCGTTAAGGAATAGTCTAAGCGGCGGCAGCAAACCGAGAACACGCGTTACTCATTCCTGGCGCGCAACACCGTGGTGAACCCTGTCACCAAGGTGGCCCTGCGCATGGGCTTGCCAGGATTCATCTTGCAAAAAGCGGTGGTCATGGCGTCCCGAATCCAGCTCGCCACCCTGATCGAGGGCACGGAGCCGGGTCGATCCGGGCTGCAGTCCGTCCTATATGATCGGGACGTGTCGTTCAGGAGACTTCCCCCATGCCCCGCCTCCCCGCTGAAAAGATCGCCGAGCTTCGCAAGAACCTGCCTGCGGAAATTGAACGCATCGCCTTTCACGAAGGCACCGAAGCGCCCGGCTGCAGTCCGCTGAACGCCGAAAAGCGCGACGGCGTCTATGCCTGCGCCGTGTGTGGCGAGGTGACGTTCACCAGCGCCGAGAAGTATGAGAGCGGCTCGGGCTGGCCCAGCTTTTATGCGCCGGCGAATGAGCACGCGCTTGGCACCAAGCGCGACTTCAAGCTTCTGGCGCCGCGCACCGAATTTCACTGCGCCAATTGCGGCGCCCATCTGGGGCATGTGTTCAATGATGGTCCCAAACCCACCGGCCTGCGCTACTGCGTGAACGGCATGGTGCTGGACTTCCGACCCGGCGGCGGCGAAGACTGACGCCGCTCACCAGATTTTCAGGGGGCCGGTCGGCGATCCCGGACCGGTTGAACGCACATGACCCAGACCTTTCTCACGCACGCGCGGCGGGCGGTTATGCTTGTCGGCGCAGCGGCGCTCGCGCTGACCGCCTGCCAGGAGGCCGGCGCGCCCGCCGACGACCAGACCACGGAGACAGACACCGCAATGGATGCGTCGAACCAACCGACAGATCTCATCGCCCGCGCCGTCAGCTTGGACGCGCCCACGCCCGAGGCGCGCCCGCTTGTCATTGAGCAACTGGGCCGCACGCGCACCGACGAATTCGCCTGGCTGCGCGATGACAACTGGCAGCAGGTGATGCGCGAGCCGTCGGTGCTCGACGCCGATGTCCGCGCTCATCTCGAGGCGGAAAACACCTATTATAATGCGGTGATGGAGCCGCTGTCCGGTCTTGAAGACCGGCTCTACGCAGAAATGCGTGGACGCATCAAGGAAGACGATTCCAGCCCGCCCGAGAAAGACGGCCCCTGGTTTTACTACACGCGCTTTCGCGAAGGCGGTCAGTATCCGGTGTTCGCGCGCCGTCCCGCCGGTGAGGACGGCACGATCAGCGGTGAAGAACAGATCATCTTCGATGGCGACGCCGAAGGTGCTGAGTCGGAGTATTTCGACATCGGCGCGGTGGAGCCCAGCCCTGACCATCGTTATCTCGCCTACGCGGTCGACACCGCCGGATCGGAATTCTACCGGATCAAGGTGCGTGATCTTGAGACCGGCCAAGAGGTCACGACCCTGACCGACGAGGGCTACGGCTCCATGGTCTGGGCGAACGATTCCCAGACCATCTACTGGGTCTGGCGCGACGAGAACAATCGCCCTCGCCGGGTCTACCGCCAGCCGATCACCGAGGCGGAGCCGGAGTTGATCTACGAAGAAGAAGACACCGGCTATTTCCTCGGCGTCGGCAAGACCGACGGCGACACCTGGATCGTCCTGTCGGCCAGCGACCACACCACCAGCGAAATGCGGCTGTTCGACGCCAATAATCCGGTCGCCGAGCCGATCCTGGTGTCGGAGCGCGAAGGCGGCGTGGAATACTCGCTCACCGAGGCGGGCGGCAAGATCTTCGTGCGCACCAATTCGGGCGGCGCCGTCGACTTCAAGATCATGGAGGCGCCCCTGGCCGATCCACGCCGGGAGAACTGGGCCGAGCTCATCGACCATCGCGCCGGCGTACTTGTGAACGGCCTGATGGGCTTTGAAAACTGGCTAGTGCGTATGGAGCGCTCCGATGCGCTGCCGCGCATCGTGGTGCGCGATCTGTCCAACGACGAAGAGCACGAGATCGCCTTCGACGAGGAGGCCTACGCGCTGGGTATGGATGGCGGCCTGGAATACGCCGTCGACCAGATGCGCTTCTCCTATGAGAGCCCGGCGACGCCTGAAGAAACCTATGATTACAATATGTCGACCCGCGAGCGGACGCTGATCAAGCGCCAGGAAATCCCCTCCGGCCATGATGCGTCCGACTATGTGGTGCGCCGCCTGCACGCCACCGCGCGCGACGGAGCGCTGGTGCCCGTCACCCTGCTCTATCGCGACGGCACGCCGCTGGACGGCTCGGCGCCAGTGCTGCTGTACGGCTACGGCTCCTACGGGATCACCATCCCGGCGAGCTTCTCCACCTCACGGCTAAGCCTTGTGGATCGCGGCATGATCTACGCCATCGCCCATATCCGCGGCGGCATGGCGAAAGGCTATCAGTGGTATCTCGACGGCAAGCTTGATCAAAAGCAGAACACCTTCAACGACTTCGTTGATGCAGGTCGCTTCCTGGTCGCCGAAGGCTACACCAGTGAAGGCCGGCTTGTGGCCCATGGCGGCTCGGCGGGCGGACTTCTGGTGGGCGCGGCGATCAATCAGGACCCGGCGTTGTTCTCCGCCGCCATCGCGGCGGTGCCGTTTGTGGACGTGCTCACCACGATGAGCGATCCGTCCCTGCCACTGACGCCGCCGGAATGGCCCGAATGGGGCAATCCGATCGAAGACGAGGCCGCCTACGATTATATCGAGAGCTATTCGCCCTATGATCAGGTGAGCGCGCAGGCCTATCCGCACGTGCTGGCCACGGCCGGCCTGACCGATCCCCGGGTGACCTACTGGGAGCCGGCCAAATGGGCCGCCCGCCTGCGCACTAGACGCACCGATGACGGCCTGACCCTCATGCGAACCAATATGGGCGCGGGCCATGGCGGCGCGTCCGGGCGCTTCGACTCGCTGAAAGAGCGCGCCGAGGAATACGCCTTTGCGCTGATGACGGCGGGCCTGGCCGACACCGAAGCCGCCGAAGCGAGCGCGGCGGCGGCCCTGGCCGGAGACGACGCCGTGGGCAGGTCGGACAACTAAGCCAGCCATATTCGGCAACGAACTTGGCGGTAGAAACGGCGAACGGCGCGGGGAGCTCTCCCCGCGCCGTTTCTCCATCAGACGCTCACTCCTCCAGGCGGAAATTGAGCTCAGTCACCATGCCGCGCCGGATGACGGCGCCCGGTGCACGCGAGGCGTCGGCGGCGTGACGCCAACGCTCCACGGCGGCGATCGACGCGCGCGCAAACGCCGCGCTGTCACATCGCACCACCTGAATATTCGCCGTCGCACCACTGGCAAGAATGTCGTAGCTCACCGAGCAAACGCCCTCCACGCCGCGGCTAAGCTCACGAGCTGGATATACCGGGTTGGTCCGGATCGTCATAGGCGGCGGCGGAACAGCTATGGGCTCACCGCGAAGCACCTCGCGAGGATCCAGCGTCGGTTGCTCATAGACCCCGTCGGCCCCCATCGCGCCGGGCGCATCGGCCCGCGACTCGATCCTCGGATTGACCGGGGGCGGCGCGACTGGCTCAACCTGATCAATCCCCATGGACTCAGGCCGCGGATCCACCGGCTCCACCTCGAAATTGATTGTGATCCGGGTGACCGGTTCAGGCTCCACCAGCGTGATTATTTCCGCTTCGATAAGGCGCTGCATCAGTGCGAAAAGTGCAAATGTAACCGCGGCGGCGGCAAGCACGGCGAGCGGCCAGCGCAAAGACCAGCCGCCCGACGCGCGGTTAACCCCACTATCCGAGAGCCCCGATGGAGCTGGGTGAATTGGATGAACCATGACGAAACCTCCAGTCCGGGCACGGCGCTGCGCCGCACTTAAGACTCGACAGTCTACAATAAAATCCCTCAGAACACGAATCCGTGAACACTGTTCATCTTATAATGGCGCGTTGCACGAAAGTTCGGCGATGGCCGGACAGAAAAAACCCCGCCCTGCGATGCGCATGGCGGGGCGTTTTCAGGCGCTGGAAAACCCCTAACCCTCCGCCTGGGAAGCCCCGTTGTCGGCGCGGGCCTGCTCGGCCTGGGCGTCAGAGATGCAGGGCTCGCGCGTCTGATCACCGGTGCGCAGGTTGAACCAGGTGGAGCAACGATCCGGAATGGCGCCCTGCGGGAAGGCGACTTCCCCGTCCTCACCCACTTCACCGATGAGCACGAGCTGGCGCCGTTCGGCGTCGATGGTCAGGCGGCATTCATCGATCTGGACGCGTTCACGCTGGCACGCCCGGCGTTCGACACCCTCGATCTGGGAGTTCACGAACTCGATCCAGCCGTTCGCCTGTGTGCGCGAGCTCGGGAAGCGACGCCCCTCGCTGAACGCCTGCAATGCGCCCTGAAGCTCCCCCTGCTGGAAGCGCGCCGTACCCAAAAGCACCCAGGCGTCGCCGTTTTCACGTGCGCTCAGGCCGCCACGCTCAATCGCCTGAACAAAGGCGGCCTCTGCATCTGCGTAATTATTCAGCTGATAGTGGGCTTCAGCCAGACGAAGCGACCATTCCGATGTGCCGGTCTCCCGGGCGAGCCGCTCAACGACGGGAATAGCCTGGTCAAACTCTGCGGCCTGACGCCACATATTCCCGAGCCGCTCGAGCTGCTCGACATTACCCTCGCACCGGCCTGAATTGATCGCCCGCTCGAGGATGTTCGCGCCCCGGTAGGGATTGTCGAAAGCGGAGTAATACTGGGCCAGGCGGAAAACTTCGTTACATTCCTCAAACAAGCCGTTGAGATACATCAGCTTGTTGGCTTCGAACGCCTCATCCTCGCGATCAAGACGTGCAAAGATGGACACCAGATTCTGCCACGAGCGGCGTTCGCCGGGATAGGCTGATAGCCCCTCGCGGATCACGCGTAGCTCGTCCTGGGGACGGTCCAGCTGATTATAGTAAAACTGCATGAGATTGAAGTCGCCGAGCGTCTTGTTCGGTTCCTCACGGTAGAACTGTTCCGCATAGCGAACGCCTTCGGAATAGCGATCAGCTTGCGCATAGGCCGTAGCCAGCATCTTGGCCAGGCGCGTGTTCAATGTCGCGCCGTCTCGGATCGCAAGCTCGAACTGGCGGATGCCCTCGTCGATTTGCTCCTGGGCCATGTAGAGCTGGCCCACATTGATGCGCAGCGTATTGGCTTCTTCCTGAACCAGCGCGCCGGTTTCAATCACGGCGACGAAATCACGCGTCGCCTGTGGAAGATTGTCCTGATTGTAGTATGCAGTCGCGCGCAGACGCAGCACGATGGACCGCTCATAGGGTGTGAGCTCGGTGCTCAGAAGCGGCGTCAGGGTGGAGATCATCCCCGCCCAGTTCTCAACGTCCTGCTGCTCGATCGCGGTCTGGACCCGCTGGCCCACAGCAGCCGACAGCGTTCTGTTGGCCTGCTCTTCTTCGGAGCGTTCGTTGTTGTTGCGATTGCGCTGGGCGTCGGCCGGTGCGGCCAACGTCAGTACGACGGCTGTCGCCGCAACCAGGGCCGAAAATCCGGCGATCGCCGACTTTGCGGAAACGGCGTTGATCAAACGTGCCATCGATTGGCTCCTTAAGGTCGGCGCCCCGTCTCAGGCCCGGTCAGGACCAGAGACGGGGCGGCCCGCGTCAATCTTCGAGGCGGAAGGTGAATTGGGTCACGACGCCGGTACGGCGCACGGCGGTGCCTTCAACGATCTTCGGCTGGTAACGCCACCGCTCCACCGCACGGATCGCGTTGCGTTCGAACAGCGAGCTGTCGCAATCCATGATCTGGATATTCGTGGTGATGCCGTCCGGAGTCACGTCGAACGTCACCGTGCAGTCACCCGACACGCCCCGTTCGGCGGCGCGCATGGGATAGTCCGGCTCGATGCGGACCAATGGCTGTGCGTCACGGTCAGAAACCGAGAAGCTGACAGAGTCACCGGTCAGGCTGGGCGCGTCGAAATCAGGGATCTCGCCGACGATCGTCGACATGTCCTCGCTCGGTGCATCGGCGGCGGCGCGTTCGATCTGGGGCGGCGGAGGCGGCGGCTGCACGTCCTCCACGTCGTCGAGGGTCACGTCCCGCTGACGAATATCGAGCTGTTCGACTTCCTCATTGATGACGATGCGAAGGTCTTCCTCTGCGTCTTCCAGAAGGACCTCGTCGGTGAAGATGAGACTCTGCATGAGCATGAAGAGCAGGAAGGTGATGACGCCTGCGATCGGTACTCCGATCAAAAGGCGGATAAGACTGGCCATCGTGTCTCCTCCCTATTGTTCGCGTGTGGAGATTGTCACGTCGATGTCCATATTGAGCAACAGCTCCTGAACATCGAGGACGGTGCCGGCAGGCGCGCCGTCATCGCCCTGGATCATGGCCTCCGCGCGCGGATTCTCCTCGCGCAGCTGCTCGAAAACGTTCCGGAGCTGGTTCAGCTCGTAAATGTCTCCGTCGACGTAAATCTCGTCATTGGCCGTGACGGCCACCAGCAGGGTCGGTTTCTCCCGCTCCTGTGTCACCGTTTCAGGGCGGATGATGTCCGCGCCCGGTTCCTTAACGAACACGGCGGTCACGATGAAGAAGATGAGCAGGATGAACACGACGTCCAACATGGGCGTCATATCCAGCTGGGGCTCTTCTCCGTCAGTCATTACGCGGCTTTGTCGGCGAGCCATCTTTGTTCTCCCCTGCCGTCTACTGGGCTTCGGTGGCGCGCGTAATCGATACGGGTATCGAATTTGCGCGCAACTCATCGATGATCCGCACGATCGTTCCGTGCTCGGCTTCCTGGGACACCTCGATGACCACAGCGGAGTTGGGCTGTTCAGCCCGAATCCTGGAAACCGCAGCCATGACCCGCGACTCCGCGGTTGCGTCACGATTTACGAACACCCGGTTCTCATTGCTCACCTGAACAAAGATCGGCGGAGGGGCATCGACCGGCGGCGGCTGATCACTTTCCGGCGGCGGGGTCAGATCGATCCCTTCTTCCTGGAGGAAGGTCGCCGTCACGATGAAGAAGATGAGCAGGATGAAGACGATATCCAGCATCGGCGTCATGTCGATATTGGCTTCGTCACTCCCGCGTCTTGATTTTCTACGCATGGCTTACTCCACCTCGAGCTCATCGCTCAGCTCGTGCACGCGGCGCTTGGCCATGCGTTCGATCTGATTTGAGAACATAAGGCCCGAAAGGGAGGCCACCATGCCCGCCATGGTCGGGATCGTGGCCCGCGCGACGCCGGAGCTCATCGCCCTTGCGTCCGAAGACCCCGAAATCGACATGACGTCGAACACGGCCACCATTCCCGTCACGGTGCCCAGAAGGCCGAAGAGGGGAGCCGCTGCGACGAGCGTCTTGATGAGCTCCACATTCTGCTCGGCTTTCTGTTTCACCTCGGAAATGAGCTGATCCCGGACGGCGAGGGCGTGCCAGGAGTGATGGTCGCTGCGCGCCCCCCACTCCTTGATCACCCGGCTTCGCACGCCTTTATGCGCAAAACCGAAATAGGCCAGCCGCTCCAGGATGAACGCCCACATTACGAAGGTCAGCAGCATGATCCAGTTCAGGATCGGGCCGCCCCGCTCCAGGAATTCCTGGAGACTTTGCAAGGCGCCTGAAACATCCATCGGTTCTTTCCTCTAGCCCGCGGACTTTTCTTCGGCGTGACGTGCGATGATGCCGGCGGCCTGCTCTTCCAGGGTCTGCTGCGCGCCGCGCGCAAAGCTCGCCGCGAAGGAGTGGATGAACAGGAGCGGGATCGCCGCGATCAGGCCGGACACCGTCGTCACGAGGGCTTCGGAGATGCCGCCCGCCATGATTTTCGGATCGCCGGTGCCGAACAGGGTGATCTGGGTGAAGGTCCGGATCATCCCCGTCACGGTGCCGAGAAGGCCCAGAAGCGGGGCAACGCCGGCGGCGAGCTTGAGGAAGTTCAGACCGAATTCAAGCTTCGGAGTCTCGCGAAGGATCGCTTCGTCGATCTTCAGCTCGATGGTCTCAACCGAACGGTCCTTGACCTCTTCATAGGCGAGCATGATGCGGCCCAGCGGGTTGGACTTGGATGCGGTAGACCGGCGCTTCTGGGCGTTGATGGCCGAAGTGGTCATCAAGAGCGACAGAAGACGGAAGATGCCGAAGGAGGCCGAGACGATCAGCAGCGCGGCGATGATCTTGGCCACGATGCCGCCCTGCTCGAAACGCTCCGACAGGCTCGGCATGTCCTTGTAAATCTGCAGCAGAGCGCCGCGAGACGGGTCGATCGGGCCGGCTACGATCTCGCCGGGCTCGGCGTTGATCAGGTTGGACGCCGCACTCATGAGCGAGCCCGGCGGCTGCTGCTCGAGCTGGACCAGATTATAGCCGGCGCGCGAATTGCCGGAATCGCTGGCCCACGTAGCGAACACCGGGCCGCCATCGTTAGCGATGGCGAGGAAGGCGCCGACGCGGGTCACAGGAACTGGCTGGCCGTCATTGAGGCCGACAACCCGGCGATTGAAGGTGATGACCTCCGACTGGGCGTTCATTTCCTGGATCAGCGCCTCGTAGATAGCGTCCAGCTCGTTGCGCTCGGGGAGCGTGCGGCTTTCGGCCGTATCCAGCAAAGCTTCGGCGCGCCCGGGATACTGGGCGGAAATCAGCGAGGCCTGCAGGATCGAGCCGAATTCACCGGCCGCCTGGCGCGCGGCGCCGAACAGCTCGCCGAATTCGCCTTGAGCTGCGCGGAGCTCTGCGTCGAGCTCGGAAATCCGGGTGCGGTTGGCTTCAAACTGGGCCTCGGCCTCGCTGGCCTGGGACTCAAGGCTCGCAAGGCGGTTGCGCGCCTGGGACAGCAAAGCCGCCTGCCGGTTACGATCTTCACGGAAGGTGGCGATGCGGCGCTGATTTTCAGCCTCGGCTTCGCGGGCGTCCTGGCGGACCCGGTCGAGAAGCTGCGAAATCGAGGTCACCGGCTCGCGGTCGGCCTGAGCGAAAGCCGGAGCCGACGCAAGACCCGCCATGAGCGAGACGGCTGCAATGGTTTTGATGAGCATGTTCATCGGATAAATTCTCCCGTCTCGTGCGGTTATTGAGCCGTCTCAGGCCCGGGAACCGGGGCCACGAAGACTTCCGGAGTGGTGACTTCGTTCGCAATGCGGAACGCGCGATCAACGTTGGCCGCCATGCCGCCCGGCACGGGACGCCATTCAGGATTGGCCTTGGTCAGCATCTCGACCCCGCCGCCGACGCGGCGGATCAGGGCGACACGGCCGACCTGCAGGATATCAGCCTGCTGGGGGACGCCGTCGACCATGACTTCCTGCGAATAGGCCCGCAGCGAACGGCCCGCGGCGGCTTCCGCCTCGTAGGCGTTCAAAAGCACGCGATACTTTTCGGCCGGCGGGATCGCCGCATCACCAAGCGCTTCCTGGATCTCAGCGAGGCGCTCGCGCCGGCTTTCGATCTGGAAGGGCAGGTCCTGATCCACGAACGCTTCAAGGCGCACGTACATCTCAAGCAGCATTGGCGTAAGGTCACGCTCGATGCTGCCGACCCGCTCAAGCTGGGTCTGGAGCGAAGACAGCTCATTTTCCTGAGAGCGCAGGAAAACCCGCTGCTGCTCGAGATAAACTTCCTGGCCCTGGATCTGCTCCTGCAGAGCAAGATACTGGCGCTCGGCGTTATCCGCGTCGTCGGCCAGCTGGTTGATCTGCTCCTGAGCCTGGGCGCCTTGCTGGGTCGACTGACGTGCGACCTGCAGCGCCTGATCGAGTTGGGCTTGTGCTCCACCGACGCAGACCAAGGCCGTGATGCCGGCCGCCAGCGTCGTGCGGATACCTTTCAAGTTCTTAGACATTTTTCGCCTCACAGTAGCCGGCGCGAACTTGATGTCCGCGCGCTTCCGCTTTCCCTCGCTCTTCGGTGCGCCGAACGTCGCCGCGACGGCTTCGGGCCCCAACAAATTAAACGCGGCGCGCCGCGCCGCAACGGCCGGATCCCGACCGCCGCAGAATGACTCTGAGGGCATAACGTCTATTTTCGTCATCCCCTCGTAGCGCGGCGTTGCCCGCCGTCTCTTTCATTTGAATCGACGCTAGCACCGGCTTTACGAACCGATCAACCGCTCATGCAGCGTGTGGCCGCTTAAAAACCGGCTCTTGACCCTTTTCTACCGCGCCAGGGTGGCCTTTTTACGACAGGTGCGCAGGCGCTACAGGATTGTTCTCTAAGCTATTAATCATAAATATGAAATTATACGAGGGCGCACATGGATAAATCTTGTTTTCGGTGGCGCTCGGCGCGGCCGCGCACGCGGCCGCCGAAAATTTGGCGCGCCGCTCGATCAGGCGCAAAGATTAACGCGCCGCCGGTCTCACCACAAAATGCAGGGCGCGCGCATGAGTTTGACCGGGCGCGGCGTCGGTCGCGCGGCTCCGCCGTAAGTATGGTGCTCGGGCGGCTTGGTCGTATGGAATTCAAGAATGGCTGGGGCGCCAGGATTCGAACCTGGGAATGGCGGTACCAAAAACCGCTGCCTTACCACTTGGCCACGCCCCAGCAGGACCAGGAGGGCCCGGTCACGGGCCGCGTTATTAGCCCGGCTTTTTTATCGATGCAACGGGCCTTGCTGCAGGTTTCCCACCATGTGCATAGCTCTGCCGTGAGCCGATTGCATTGAGGGTGCGGCTTGGCTATAAGCCGCGCCTCGGTTCGGAGTATAGCTCAGCCTGGTAGAGCACTGTCTTCGGGAGGCAGGGGTCGCAGGTTCAAATCCTGCTACTCCGACCAGATACTCTTCGCTCGGCCCCGATCCGGCGAAACGCTTAAATCGCCCGCTCCCTCTGGAGCGGGCGATTTGCGTTTCAGACCGTGCGTGGCGCCGCGGCGACAGGGCGGCGTCGCCGGCCCGGACGCCCTCGCCCTTGCCTCGACCTGTCCGCGCGTCCGGCCTAGGCTTGGACCGATATGAGGCCTCGCCGACGCGCACCGTAGGTCGAGGACGATAGTCGAGGGGATAAAATGAAACAGTTCTGGTCGAGTTTTTTAGGCACGATCACCGGGCTCTTGGTCGCCACCCTGCTGATGGCGCTGTTCGCCGTGTTCGCCGTGGGCGGATTGATCGCCTCGGCGGTGCAGAGCGCTGATGACGCCCAGAGCGCCTCCCTGCCCACCGGCGCAATCATTCTCGAGCTGGATCTTCGCGAGCCGCGCACCGACCAGCCCTCGATGAGCCCGTTCGCCTTCACCACCGCCCTGCCCCACACCGATCTTCTGATCGCCCTGGAGCGCGCGCGCGGCGATGCGCGGGTCGAGGCGGTGTTCGTGCGCGCCAACGCCCTGTCCATGGCGCCGGGCCGCGCCGAGGAGATTCGCGGCGCGCTCAATGCGCTGTCGGCCGCGGGCAAGCGTGTCGTGGTGCACGCGCAAGGCTTTGAAGGCCCGGCCGTAGCCAATTATTTCGCCGTCGCAGGCGCCGATACGCTTTGGCTGCAGGACAGCGCCAGTTTCTCCGCCACCGGCTATACGTCTGAAACGATCTTTTTCGGCGACGCCATAGAGCAAGCCGGCGCAAGGGCGGAATTTATGCAGTTCTATGAATACAAGAACGCCGCCGATCCCTTCCTCAGCGCCGACTACACCGAGGCCCACCGTGAGGCGACGCTATCATGGCTCGGCTCGCTGTTTGACACCGCAATAGACGCGGCCGCCGCAGATCGCGGCATGGCGCCGGAGGCCATGCGCGCCCTTATAGAGGCGGGGCCGTACAGCGCCGAGGCGGCCCTTGAATCCGGGCTCGTCGATTCTCTGGGTCATGTGCATGAGGCGCGCGAGGCCGCGCGAGGCGATTCCAGAACAGCGCGTTTTGTCCAGGCGGCCGTCTATCACCGCGCCGGCGCGGCGGGATCAGGGCCGGTCATTGCGCTGATCGGCGCAGAAGGGGCCATCGAGACCGGTAACGGCGACACCGGATTCGGCGGCGCCGTGATCGGTTCCGACCGGATGAGCCGGGCCATAGATTCGGCCGCGCGCGATTCCTCGGTGCGCGCGATCATCCTGCGCGTCGACAGCCCGGGCGGCTCCGCCATTGCGTCTGATCAGATCTGGGACGCCGTCGTGCGCGCAAGGGAAGCGGGCAAGCCGGTGGTGGTCTCTATGGGATCTGTCGCCGCATCGGGCGGCTATTACATCGCCGCGCCCGCTGACCGGATCGTCGCGAACGCATCCACCCTCACCGGGTCCATCGGGGTTGTGGCCGGAAAGATAGTGGTGGACGGGGCGTTGCAGCGCCTGGGCGTCAATATTGAGCCGCTGTCGGTGGGGGGTGAGTTCACCACCGCCTTCTCCTCGGCCACGGTGTGGAGTGAGTCCCAGCGGGCCGCCTATGAGCGCCTGGCCGAGGACGTCTACGCAGATTTCACCGAAAAAGTCGCCGAGGGACGCGATTTGCCCCTCTCCCGCGTGCGCGAACTCGCCCGCGGCCGTGTGTGGACCGGGGCCCAGGCGCTGGACCATGGGCTAGTGGATCGAATCGGCGGCTTTCAGGCGGCCGTCGAGGAGGCGCGCGGCCTGGCGGGCCTGGCCGCGGATGAACCTTCGCGCCTACGCCGCTACCCGTCCCAGCTGACGCCGCTGGAGGCCTTCCAGCAGCTCTTCGGCGTCACCGCCGACGGCGCAGAGGCGGCGGTCCGGCTCAATGCACTTCTTGACCTTCCTGAAGTGCGCGCAGCCCTGCGCGAACGCGAACGGCTGGCGGCGCCGGGCGTGCGCCTGGAGAGCGCCGATGCGGAGCGGGCCGCCGAGCCTGACCAGGGGCGTTGACCGGCTCCCCTGACTAAACCAGGGCGCCCAGCAACAGGACGACTAGAAAGCCGATCAGCAGGACGAAGAAGTACAGCGTGTCCAGAAAAAGCGTGCGCAGAACGCTGGTGAAGCGCCCACGCGCGTAAACCACGCGGTGGATCCGATAGAGATAGATATTCGAATACACGATCAGGATCAGCCAGGCCCAGCCCGCGCCGATCAGGCTCGACGTCAGCATGAGAAGCGCCATCACCAGAAACAGCGCCGAATGGATATGCAGAGAGACGATGAGGTGATCAAAGAAGTAAAATCCGCGCCGCCAGACATAGATCAGCCCCAGAAGCAACGCATAGACCGGCACCATGACGAACATGATGCGCGGAATCCAGGCGGTCACCGCATCCAGCCAGCCGCCGGGATCGGCCGCGACCTCAGCGAATCGATCCCCCAGATAGCGCCGCACCGGCAGGGGCCATGATGTCTGCAGCGCAGGCTCACCGAAATCCTCAGGTGCAAAAAATCGCCGGATCGTTTGAGGATTGTTCGCGTCCCCAAAGTCGATGTCGAGCACATCTCCGCCGGCGACGACGACTGGACTGGTCGTGGCGTCCTCGTCCGCCTCGGTCGCCGGAGGCGCGGTTTCACCCGCCGCGTCGGGCGGCGCGCGAGCCACATCTCCGCCTTCAGCTTCAGCTTCAGCTTCGGCCTCTGCCTCTGCCTCAGGCTGGTCCGGGGCCTCGCGCGGGCGCTGACCCGACCCGATCAAGTCCAGCGTCGCGCGCATTCGCTCGGCCTCGAGCGGCGTCATGCTGCCGTCCGCCAGCCCGTCGCGAATCTGAGCCTCGATCTCTTCTATCACCTCAGCGCGCTCGGCCCGCGCCATGCCCGCAGCGCCCGACTGGGCGGAATCCACCAGACCGTCGAGCCCGGGGATCAGAAGAAAGAAAATCACCGACGCTATGATGTAGAGCCGGAAGGGCGGCATGTAGCGCGCCCGCTTGCCCTTCAGAAAAGCGCGCGTGAGCCGCCCCGGACGAAACAGAAGCGCCGGCAGCGTACGCAGGACCCGCCCGTCCAGCGCGGTCAGGCCCTCGAAGATCTCCGACGCCAGACCGTGAACCGGACGATGATATTCATCGTCCACCTGGCCGCAATTGTGGCAGACCGGCCCCTGCAGCGTGGTTTCGCAATTGGCGCAGACGCCGTCAGGGGTATCAGGGGAGAGCGTGGCCGGCCGCGAAGCTTTCGCCCGCACCTGACCACCGCCCGCCGCGGCCGCAGCTGCGGCCGCGTGCTCAGCGGAGGTCTGGGCGGCCTGTTCAAGCTCGTCGCCGTCCATCCCCTCCCCCTGCTTTCCCGATCAGCCTAGCCCTGACTGCTCGCCCCGGCTGCGTCCGCCGCGGCGGCTGCGGCCTCCGCATCAACCGTACACAGATAGCGAGTGCGGTGAATATGGACCAGATTGTCTTCCCAGCCGGTCACGTCCGGGTTCACCAGCGCCTTGTTCACATAATAGACAATTGGCACGTAGGGCATCTCGTCGAGCATCATCTGCTCGGCTTCCGCCAGCATCCGTCCACGCTCTTCTGCATCCAGCGTGCGGTTGGCCTGATCCACCAGCGTGTCGTACGCCTCGCTGCTCCAGCGCGAATAGTTCATCGGGATCGACCCGGTCTCGGCCAGGAACAGGAAGTTGTACGCGTCGTTGTAATCGCCGATCCAGCCGCCGTCGCCGATCGCGTAGTCGCCGGCGCGCAGGTTGGAGTAGTGGATCTGGGTCTCGATGCCGATGATTTCGGCGTCCACCCAGTCGGCGATCAGTTCCCAGTCCTGCTGGACCACCGGCGCCACGCGGGGGTTATCCCCAGTGGTTCGGTGTGTGTATTCGAACTGCAGCGGGTTGTCCGGACCGTAGCCGGCTTCCTCCAGCAGCGCGCGCGCCATCACCCGCCGCTCTTCAATCGGAGTGTCAAACCACTCGATGCGGGCGGTGTCTGGATAATCGTTCACGCCCGGCGGCACGAAGGAATAGGCCGGGATCTGACCGGCCTGCAGGATTTCCTCGGCGATGAAGGTCCGGTCGATCGCCATGCCCAGCGCATTGCGGACCCGCGGATCGTCGAACGGCGCCTCGGTGGTGTTGAAGGAGAAATAGACGATGCCGAGATAGGGATTGATGCGCACATACTCAGGCACTTCGCGGCGCAGGAATTCGAGATTCTGACCGGCGAAATCGACGTTCAGGTCCAGCTCTCCGTTCCGAACGCGGCGCTCGGCGGCGGGATTGTCGACGGTGGGATAGTAGAACACCTCGTCCACGCAGACATTTTCGTTGTCCCAGAACAAGGGGTTGCGCTCGGCGAGCACGAAGTCGTTGGCGCGCCAGTTCACCAGCTTGTAGGGCCCGTTCACCTCGATGTTCTGGGGCTGGATCCAGGCGTCGCCATGCTCCTCCACCACGTGCCGGGGCACCGGGAAGGTGGTGTAGTGGGTCAACAGGCCTGGAAGATAGGGCGCCGGAAATTCCAGCTTGATCTGGAGCGTGCGCGCATCGAGGGCGTTCACGCCCAGCTCTTCGGGGGGAAGCTCGCTGGTGTTCACCAGGCGCGCATTCTCGATCGGGTAAAGAAGCGACGCATACTGGGCCAGAGTCGCGGGATCGAGAATGCGCCGCATGGCGAATTCAAAGTCATAGGCGTCCACCGGCTCGCCGTCCGACCATTGCGCCTCGCGCAGGGTGAAGGTCCAGATCAGGCCGTCTTCACTGACCTCCCAGCTTTCGGCCATGCCCGGAATCGGCTCGCCGGCCGCATCCTCGGTGAACAAGCCGATGAACATGTCGCCGATAATGTTGTTCTCCCAGGTCCCCGACGCCTTGTGCGGGTCCAGGGACAAGGGCTCTGCGCCGTTGCCGCGATGAAGTACGACGCCGTCGCTTTCAGAACCGCCTCCGCTGCAAGCGGCGAGCGTCAGGGCCGAGGCGCCGGCGGCCAGCGCCAGGGCGAAACGTCGGGTGAAGGTCATAAAGGCATGCTCCCCTGCATTGCTTTAAATCGCGCGGGGTTGAGTCCGCGCTGGTGTTTCGGGTCCGCCGTGGGCCCGCGAAGGTGCGGCGGCGGCGTTGACTGACGTGTGCGCGTTTCGCGCACGGTGCGCCATTGCAACGCTTTGACGCGAGCTTGAAAGTCCGCACATGAGCGTTCGATGAATGCATTGCGCTTGACGCTGCGTTAATGTCCTAGAGAACCATACCTGTTTTCAAGCAAAACCGGAGAGTCGCCTGCATGCTTACGTCAAGAATCGTCGCCGCTTTGGCATGGCTCGTCGTTCCGGCAGGGGCTCTGGCCCAGGACCCGTCCGACGGTGGGGCCGTAGAGTCTCTCTTCTCCTGCCGCTCCATCGAAGACCCGCAGGCCCGCCTGGCCTGCCAGGACGACCGCCTCGCCGAGCTCTCTCAGGCGCTCGATTCCGGCCGGGTGGTGCTGGTGGAACGCGATGCGATTCGAAATGTGGAGCGGGAAAGCTTCGGCCTGTCTTTGCCCAGCATCGCCGGCCTCGGAGCCTTTTTCGGGCGCGGCGACAATGAGGCGCGGGTTTCGGCGCCCGTGCAGGCCGAAACTGAAACCAGAGCTGAGGACGGCTCGGTGACGGTGTTTGACGACTCTGGCTCCGTTGACGAGATTCGCGGCCTCGCCGTCGAGCGGGTCACCACCGACCGGGTCGGCAAGCTCACAGTTTATCTGGAGAACGGCCAGGTCTGGCGCCAGACAGATACGGCGTCCGTCAGCGTCCGCCGCAGCCATCTCGACGGTCTGACCGCAACGATCAGCCGCGGCGCCTTGAGCTCCTACTTCATGACGCTCAGCCACAATAGTCGCCGGTTCCGCGCCGAGCGTTTGCGCTGAGCCTCGCTCTGGCCTGAACCCGCCCTCGCAGCCCCGGCGCGCGATCGATCCTCTGGATTGATCGCGTCTCACGAAGTGTTTGAGGATGCGTGCGCTATCGATCCTTCGGATCGATCGCGTCTCGCAGGCCGTCACCGATGAAGTTGAAGCAGAACAGCGTGATCATCATGGTCAGCGCCGGGAAGATCAGCGTCCACGGTGCGATCTCCATGTCGCGGGCGCCGTTGGAGATCAGATTGCCAAGCGAGGTCAGCGGCTCCTGCACGCCCAGCCCCAGAAAGCTCAGGAAGCTCTCGGCCAGGATCACCACAGGGATCGTCAGTGTGACGTAGACCACCACCGGTCCAAGCACGTTGGGCACGATATGCCGACGGATGATGGAGAATTGCGACACGCCGGCGGCCTGAGCCGCCTCGACGAACTCCATGCCCTTCAGCGAGATCGTCTGACCGCGCACGATGCGCGCCATGGTCAGCCATTCCACCGCGCCGATGGCGACGAAGATCAAAATGATGTTCCTGCCGAACACCACCATCAGGATGATCACGAAGAAGATGAAGGGCAGCGAATACAACACGTCCACGATACGCATCATCAGTTGGTCGACCCGGCCGCCCACAAAACCGGCCGTAGCGCCCCAGATCACGCCGATGGCCAGCGACACCATGGTCGCCACAACGCCCACCATCAAACTCATACGCAGGCCTACAATCACGCGGGCGAACAGATCGCGCCCCTGAGCGTCCGTTCCGAAGATATGCAAGTTTTCAAAAGTCGGTCCGATCTGGACCCGGTCGCGGTAGATGAAGGTGGAATCGTGAACCCACAGAAGCGGTCCCACGATGGCCAGCGCCACGAGGACGCCCAGCAGGATCAGGCCGAACACGGCCGCCTTGTTGCGCAGAAGACGGGTCCGCGCATCATCCCAGAGCGAGCGCCCCTTGACCGCCGCGTCCTCGATCATGCGCGCCTTTTCGGAGGGCGTTGAGGTGAGAACCATCAGTCGTACTTCACTTTCGGATTCAGCGCCGCGTACAGCAGATCGGCCACCAGATTGAGAATGATGATCAGACTGGCGTACAGGATCACCACGCCCATCACCACGGTATAGTCGCGCTGCAAGGCGGCGAACACGAACTGGCGTCCGATGCCCGGCAGAGAGAAGACCTGCTCGATGACGATGGAGCCGGTGAGCAGCGCCGCCGAGGCCGGGCCGAGATAGCTGACCAGCGGCAGGATCGCGCTGCGAAGCGCATGCTTGAAGATCACCGCCGGCGCCGACAGCCCCTTGGCGCGCGCCGTACGGATATAGTTGGAGCGGATCACCTCGATCATGGAGGCGCGCATGAGGCGTGAGATGATGGCGATCTGCGGCAGGGCGAGCGTGATGACAGGCAGAATCAGCCTGTCCAGGGTCATGCCGTGTCGTGGATCAAGCCCGCCCGATGGCAGCCAGCCCAGATAGATGCCGATGGTCAGCGCCAGGATCGGACCCACCACAAAGGGCGGAATGACGATGCCCACCGTGGCGAAGGCCACCACGCCGTAGTCGGCCGCCGTGTTCTGGCGCAACGCGGCGATGGAGCCGAACACCACACCCACGCCCACCGCCAGAGTCATGGCCAGAACGCCCACCGTGGCCGAAACCGGAAAACCTTCAGCGATGATGTCGGCGACGTCCTTGTCGCGAAATTTTAGCGATGGTCCGAGATCGCCGCGCACCAGCCCGCCGAGATAGTCGATATACTGCTTCCAAACCGGCTGATCCATGCCGTAGGCGGCCAGCACGTTTTGGCGAATCTCTTCGGGCATGGGCCGTTCCAGATCGAACGGACCCCCAGGCGCAATGCGCATCATAAAGAACGCCAGCGTGATGATCACAAGGATCGTCGGGATGGCGACAAGAATGCGGCGGGCGATAAAAGCGGGCATTTAAGAGCCGGAAAAGCTGTCGGATGAGGACGGGTTATTGGGCTGCATGGCTGTTTTGATCAAGAACGCCTCGCAGTAGGCTCGATTTATTCCAAACGCTCAAGTGTTTCCGGTCCCGCTTCGCTCCGCTCCATGGAGACGATCACGGCGCTGGCGGACGACGGCGCCGGCGCGGCGAAGGCGGCCAGAGTGATTTTGACCGCCAGCAAGGCGATGAAGGTCAGCGCCGCCAGACGCAGGCGGCGCGATAATGAAACGGCCAGGCGCTTGATGTCGGGCATTGGCGGCACCTCCTCTGCACGGCGCGGTAAAGACCGCCCTTGCAGGATGCTTGCCGCTATCGCCGGAGCCCGGCCCAGCGCCTTTGTCATGCTCATGAATGCGTGATCACGGCTGAACCGGGCGTGAATTGCGCCTACTCGCGACCGGCGTATCCTGACCCGTATGTACGAAGAGCGATTCTGATGGCGGCGCGCGCCTGGTGGCGGGATTTCAGCCTGGAGGGCGGCGCATTGCGCGTGCGCAAGACCGGCGCGCTCGTGCCTGTGGAGCCCGGCGTAATCGGCGAATTTGCAGCCTGGCTGCGCTTTCATCTGGCCGTTGAGGCCAGCACGGCGGCGCGCCGCCCGAGCGGTCCGGCGGTATGGTTCGCCCCTGATGCGCCCCGTCCCTGGTACTTGATCTGGCCCGTGGCCCGCCTGGCGGGCCTGCGCTTCGCGACGAGCCCTCAGGAGGCTGACCTGGGCTTCTGCTTTGAAGACGCGACCGTCACCGCGCCGCCGGCAGGCGCTGCGCTGCACCATATCAACGCCGCGTGCCTCGATGTCTCGAAATCGCACGTCTCCACCGTCTTTGAAACGGTGACGGGGCGAGCGCTTCTGGTGAACCCGGAAACGTTCGAGGGCGACATGGTCGCCAAGTCAGAACACAACGGAGCCCACGATGGCCGGATCGTTCAGGGCCCCTGCGCACGTGCGCCGGGCCTTGTGTATCAGCGCCTGATCGACACGCTCTGCGATGACCGGCTGGTGGAGGATCTGCGCTGTCCCACCGTCGACGGCGAGGTTCCAGTGGTGTTCATCAAGCGCCGCCCGGCAAGCGCCCGGTTCGCCAACGCCAACACCCAGGTTTTCAAGCGCACGCCCGAAGAGGTCTTCGACGCCGCCGAGCGCGATCTAATCAAACGGTTCTGCAAGGCCATGGGCCTTGATTGGGGCGGGATCGACGTGCTGCGCGACCGGCGTGACGGACAGATCTGGATCGTCGATGTGAACAAGACCGACATGGGGCCGCCCACGGCTTTGCCTCTGAACGAGAAGATGGCGGCCGCGCGCACGCTGGCGCGGGCGCTGCGCGCCTACGCCGAGCGCCTGGCCGGACCGGGATGGGAGACCACGCCGTGAGCATACCCTTTGTGCGCGAGTTCGACTTCGAATACGGGCGGTGCGACCAGCTGAGCCCGCTGGTGCGCCGGGTGATCGCGCCCAATCCGGGCCCCTTCACCTTCACCGGCACCGGCGTGTTCATTGTCGGACGCGGCGAGGTCGCGGTGATCGACCCAGGGCCCGCCATGGAAGACCATGAGGCGGCGCTGGACGCGGCCCTTGAAGGCGAGCGCGTCATCCATGTTCTGGTGACCCATCACCATCTCGATCACTCGCCCCTGGCCCACACGCTGGCGAAAAAACACGGCGCGAAGGTTCATGGCATGAGCCCGGCGATCGCCCCGGCCGAAGGCGGCGAGGTGCGCATGGAGGCCGGCGACGATCACGGCTTTCGTCCCGACCTGGAAGTCGCCGACGGCGATCAGTTCAAGGGTCCGGGATGGACGCTCACCGCACTCCACACGCCGGGGCACACCTCAAACCATGTCTGCTACGCGCTGAGTGAGGAGAACACGCTGTTTTCCGGCGACCATGTCATGGGCTGGTCCACCTCGGTGGTGAGCCCGCCGGACGGGTCCATGGGCGATTATATCGCCCAGCTCAGACGCGTACGCGCGCTCGATTTCGACGTGATCCGCCCCACCCACGGCACGGCGATCGAGGCGACGGCGCCCTTCATGGACGCCTATATCGAACATCGCCTGAACCGCGAACGCCAGATTGTCGCCCAGCTGAAAGAAGGCCGCACGCGGATCAAAGACATGGTGGCGCATATGTACGCCGACGTGGACAAGCGCCTGCATCCGGCCGCCGCCCATTCGGTGCTGTCCCACATGATCCATCTGGTCGAGCAGGGCGCAGTCACCACGCCCGCCGAGCCGGGCCTCGACGCCGATTACCGGCTGGCCTGATGAAGTCAGAATGGGGGACGCTATGATAAGGGGCCTCGCAATCGCCGCCGCACTTGTCCTTTGCGCGTGTTCGCAGACAGTGATCACCGCTCAGGGCTATGTTTATGATCTGGCTGGCGCGCCGGTGGAGGGCGCGGTGATTGAGGTGGGCGACGGCGCAGCCTCGGGCGGGGCGGTCTCCGGGCCCGACGGTCATTTCACCATCAAAGCCGTTCGCCCGTCTCGCAGCGTGCCGTTGCCGGCATCCAGCGTCTTGCCAGAACCGCTGGAGCTCAGCGCCCATAGCAGCGTGGGTGCGGGCTTGTCCCAGGCCACGGTCCTGTCCGTCGGCGAAACAGCCGGAACGCGCGCCGATTTCATCCTGTTGCCCTTTGCCGACATCGCGGCGGCGCAAGCCTTGCTCACCCGCCGGGCGAGGGCCTGCGGCGCGGTCGAGGGGCGCGCCTACGCCCACGCCATGCTGGACCGGCTGGACCAGATCCGGGCCTCGCCAGCGGTTCAATCAGTGATCGCAACGCGCGGGATCGAGGGCCTGCCCCTTCGCCTGGAGGCGCTGGTGATGAACGCACGCCATGACTGCGCTTTGCCGGAAGAAAACTGGCGCGGCGATATCGCGGCCCTCGAAGCCACGTTCGGCGATTACCGCTAGCGCACACCCACGCAGGCCCGGCTGGCGCAAAGGGCGCAGCCGGCCGAGCCGGCGTGTTGCGCCTTGACCTTGTGCAGCGGTGCGGGCAATCACCTCATGGATGAGCGACAGTCCGGACCCCTCCGCCAAAGAGGTGCGCCGCGCCGGGCCCAAGGCCTGGCCGGGCCGCATCGTGGCGTTCATCAAGCGCAGCTTTTCTGACGGACGCTCGCCGGCGCTCTGGCTCGCCGCGCTCGGGGTCGGGCTGGTCGCGGGCTACGCCGCTCTGGCCCTGCGCCTCGCCATCGAGGCCGTTCAGCTGGTCGCGTTTCAGGACGGGAGCGAGCGTCTGGCCAGCGTGGCGCGCCAGCTGTCCCCGCTTCACATTATCGCGGCGCCCATAATCGGCGGACTTGTCGTGTCCGCGCTGCTCTATGCCGGTGAGCGCCTCGGCTGGCTTAAGGAGACCCGCGCCCTTGGCGTCAGCGACGTCATGGAAGCACGCGCGGTGACCGGTGGAAAGATGGAGGCCGCGCCAGGCCTCCTCTCTGCAGTGATCGCGGCGGTGTCGCTGGGGTCTGGCGTCTCGTCGGGCCGCGAAGGCCCGGCGGTTCATCTTGGCGCGACGCTCGCCAGCCTGATGACGCGGCCGCTGGGCCTCCCGGCGCGCGGCGCGCGGATCATGCTGGCCTGCGGCGCGGCCAGCGCGGTGGCCGCCAGCTTCAACGCGCCGGTGGCCGGCGCCCTGTTCGCCTTCGAGGTGATCCTGGGGCATTACGCCTTGCGCTCCATTGCGCCGGTGGCGGCGGCCAGCGTCACCGGCGCGGTGGTGGCTCGCATTCATTTCGGCGCCCAGCCCGCCTTCGCCATCCCCGAGCTTGATCCGGCGAGCCTGTTTGATTTCGCCGCCATGGTGCCGCTGGGGATTGCGGCGGCGGGGGTGGCGATCCTGTTCGTCATGGGCGCCGCGAACGCCCCGCGCATCGTCGCCGAGCAGGCGAAAAAGCTCGCCTGGCCGCTCTGGGCGCTGCCGCCGTTTGGCGGTCTGCTGGTGGGGATCATGGCCGCCGGCGCGCCGGAGATTCTCGGCGTCGGCTATGAAGCCACCGCCACGGCGCTCGCGGGCGGATACGGGATCGGCTTCCTCGCCGGACTGCTGGCGTTGAAACTCATCGCCACGGTGACCACGCTGGCGTTCCGGTTCGGCGGCGGGGTGTTCTCGCCCTCGCTCTATCTCGGCGCCATGCTCGGCGCCCTGTTCGGCGCCATCGCAGCAACCCTGTTCGGCGAGCAGACCGCAGGCGCCGGCTTCTTCGCCGTGGTGGGGATGGGCGCGGTGTCCGGCGCGGTGCTGGGCGCGCCGCTCTCCACCACGCTTATCGTGTTCGAACTCACCGCCAATTACGAAGCCTCCATCGCGCTCCTGGTGGCGGTCAGCCTCGCCACCGTGATCACCACCTCGGTCACAAAAGGCAGCTTTTTCCACAAGATGGTGGAGCGTCACGGCTACGACCTCACCAAGGGAGACGCCCGCGTCATCCTGCAGACCATCCGCGCAAGGGACATCATGACCGCGCTCGACAAGGCGGACCGGGCGGCCGAGATGGACGAGCCCCATGTCTACGAAGACGATTATCTGGGCCGCGTGATGGGCTTCTTCTCGGCGGAAAAGCTGGACGGCGCGCCGGTGCGCTCAAGAACCGGCGATCAGCCCATCACCGGCTACATCACCAAGGCCGACGCCCACGCCGCCTATGCGCGGGCGCTGCAGATCAGGCATGAGGAGGAGCATCGTTAGGGGGTGATGCGAAGCAGGCTGGCGAGGATGGCGGTCACCTCGGCGACAGTCTCGTGCGGCGCAACCGCAATCTTGCGAGGCCTGCGCGCCGACAAATCCAGCGCCCTCACCTGATCAACCAGCACCGCGCCGGAGACCGGCGAACCGTCCGGCAGCATCACCTTGAAGGCGAACGGCGACCGGTTGGAAGTGATCGGGCAACCGATCGCGGTCGCGGATGCGGTGTTGTAAAACGCCGGGGTCAGAATGAGGAACGGACGCCGGCCCGCCTGCTCGCGTCCCTCCTGGTCCTTCATGAACGCCGACACCAGGTCGCCGCGCTCGAGGACCATCGCCGGCTTAGTCACGGATCACTTCCGCACCGACATCCGGCCCCCAATCTACGACTTCCGGGGGCTGCTGCGTCTTCATTTGTGCGACGAGGTCCTCCAGACTAGGCCGCGCGCCCGCCGCCACGACAAGAGTCTTCCCCTCCAGCGTCACCTCCACCTCGTCGCCGGCCTTGATGCCCAGCGCTTCAAGATACGGCTTTGGAAGGCGCAGGGCCGCCGAGCGTCCCCATTTTCCGATCAGCGCTTTCATGGCGGCCTCCAAAGCTCGTGATAGCCTTTGTGATATCACATACCGGGGCGCATGTCGCCTTTAACGCGCGCACCTCACCCCCTGCCCTTCCGCCTCCCGCGTGCTAGTTTCGTTCTCCTTTCGAATCGAAGCGCCGCGAGGCCTTGCATGTCCGATCTGCCGCTGTCCCAGCAAGCCGCCGCCCGCGCCCCGCGCGTCGGGGCCACGTCATACCTGCAGGGCCTCAATCCCGAGCAGAGCAAGGCGGTGCAGACCGTGGACGGGCCGGTGCTGGTGCTCGCCGGCGCCGGGACGGGCAAGACGCGGGTGCTCACCACGCGGCTGGCGCATATTCTCGCCACCGGCCGGGCGCAGCCCTGGCAGATCCTCTCGGTGACCTTCACCAACAAGGCCGCGCGCGAGATGAAGACCCGGGTCGGCGCGATCATCGGCGAGCAGGTGGAGGGCCTGCCCTGGCTGGGCACCTTCCACTCCATCGCCGCGCAGATCCTGCGCCGCCACGCCGAGCTGGTGGACCTGAAATCCAGCTTCACCATCCTGGACACCGACGACCAGATCCGGCTGATCAAGCAGATCCTGGAAGCCGAAGGGATCGACACAAAGCGCTGGACGCCGCGCCATTTCGCCAGCCTGATCGACAGCTGGAAGAACCGCGCGCTGACCCCCAAGCGCATCCCCGAAGAGGACAAGTGGAGCTTCGCCGACGGCAGGGCCGGCGATCTCTACCGGCTCTATCAGGAACGGCTCTCGGTGCTGAACGCCTGCGATTTCGGCGATCTTCTGATGCACAACATCACGATCTTCCAGGAAAACGCGGATGTGCTCGCCGACTTCCAGAGGAAGTTCCGCTACATCCTGGTGGACGAGTATCAGGACACCAATATCGCCCAGTATCTCTGGCTGCGCCTTTTGGCCAAGGGCTCCAACAATCTTTGCTGCGTGGGCGATGACGACCAGTCCATCTATGGCTGGCGCGGCGCGGAAGTGGACAACATTCTGCGCTTTGAAAAGGATTTTCCCGGCGCCGTGGTGATCCGGCTGGAGCGCAATTACCGCTCCACAGGCAATATTCTGGGTGCGGCTTCAGGCCTCATCGCGGCCAACAAGGCGCGCCTGGGCAAGACGCTTTGGACCGAGGATGATCCCGGCGAGAAGGTTCAGGTCTCCGGGCTCTGGGACGGCGAGGCGGAGGCGCGCTTTGTCGCCGACGAGATCGAATCCCATGTGCGCACTGACGGCAAGCATTCCGACATCGCGGTGCTGGTGCGCGCGTCCTGGCAGATGCGCGCCTTTGAAGACCGCTTCATCATGCTGGGTCTTCCCTACAAGGTGATCGGCGGGCCGCGCTTCTTTGAACGCGCCGAAATCCGCGACGCCCTGGCCTATTTGCGCCTGGTGCGGGCGGAGACCGACGATCTGGCGTTTGAGAGGATAATCAACACCCCCAAGCGCGGCGTCGGCGAGACCAGCGTGCAGAAAATCGCCGCCGTGGCGCGCGCCAGCCGCGTGCCCATGGTGGAGGCCGCGCGCCTTATGACCCGGACCGACGAGATCAAGGGCAAGGCGCGCTCAGGCATCCAGGCCTTCCTGCGCGATCTTGATCGCTGGACCGACGAGGCCAAAGAACGCCGCCATGACGAGCTCGCCGAGGTGATCCTCGATGAAAGCGGCTACACCGCCATGTGGCGCGAGGACAAAAGCCCGCAGGCCGCCGGCCGTCTGGATAACCTGAAAGAACTCGTGCGCTCCATGGGCGGGTTCGACAGCCTGGAAGCCTTTCTGGAACACATCGCCCTGGTGTCCGACGCCGACCGCAAGGAGGACGGCGAGGAGGTGTCGATCATGACGCTCCACGCCGCCAAGGGCCTGGAGTTTCCGCTGGTCTTCCTGCCCGGCTGGGAGGAGACGGTGTTTCCCTCCCAGCGCTCCATGGACGAAGGCGGCACGGCGGCCCTGGAGGAGGAGCGCCGCCTCGCCTATGTAGGCATTACGCGCGCGAGGGAGCGGGCCGTCATCAGCTTCACCGCCAACCGGATGATCTATGGCCGTTGGCAGAGCGTGATCCCGTCTCGCTTCATCGACGAAATGCCGCCGGCGAACTGCGAAGCAAAATCAGAGACCGGCTATTACGACGCCGGGCCGGGCTTTGAGGGCGTGTCAGAACCCGCCGACCCGTTCCGCTCCTCCTATGAAAGCCCGGGGTGGAAACGCTTCCAGGCCAGCAAGGCCGCCGGGCGCCGCGCCGATCCCGGCGTGCTGGAAGGCACGGCCCAGCTGATCGAGAGCGGCGACGCCAATTCCGTGGGCGGAAACTCGAAATGGCGCCCCGGCGACCGCGTCTTCCACCAGAAATTCGGCTATGGCGTGGTGAAGATCACCGACGGCGCCAAACTCACCGTGGCCTTCGACAAGGCGGGCACCAAGAAGGTGGTGGCGAGCTTTGTGGGGGCGGCGCCCTAGGACGAGGTGTAGGGCTCGGTAAGACGCTCGAGTTCGGAGCGAGCGCTCTCAAGCAGTTTATTGATTTCTATAGCTTGAAGCGATGTTGGATCATCCGTTCTAAAAATGACCTGACTCACATCAACGTTTCCCAATTCCGTCTCTGGATACACAGCGAGTGCAGCATCAATTTTCTGTCGTACTCTTATTACATTATATAAAGCATCGTATGCCTCCTCTCCAAATGCGGCCCTCGCGAGCGGCAGAGATTGAAATATCTTTTCCCACGTATCACTATAAGAAGAAATTCTATTTATCAAAACTGTCTGATTAATAAACTTTTGTTGTTTATCATCATTTAGATGTTTAATTTGTTGTGCAATCAGTTTCTCAGCCTCGGCAAGCTCACTAGCGTTCAAATTTCTGACTCTGATACTTGATATTGCAAATTCAGCTTCATAGAAACAAGCTAGAATTTGAACAGAAATATTTCTGTTATACTTAAATTTCTCACGCTCGGCCCACTTTCTAAAGTTGTCAGCGGCCAACAACACCGCGACAGCACCTAACAGGGCGCCTAACCCACCGAGCATTGCGCCTGTTGAGGCCCAGTCAACGCAATAAAACCAGATACCGAAACCACATTCGCTCAATTTGAAGCCCTTCCCTAAACCCCACCCAGCAAAAACGCCCCCGTCAGCAGCAACCCCGTCGTCCGGTTCGACTTGAACCGCGCAAGGCAGTCCCCGCCGTCTTCGGGATCAAAGCCGCTTGATTGCCATAAGAGGTGCACGGCGTAGACCGCAAAGCCCAGCGCAAAGAAGAGATGCGCGCCGCCCACGACGCCCGCGACCGCGGCCAGCAGCGCCGAAGCGATGTAGAAGCCCGTGACGCCGGGTTTCACGCCCGGGCCCAGCGCGCGGGCGGCGGATTTGACGCCCACCAGGGCGTCGTCCTCCTTGTCCTGGCAGGCGTAGATCGTGTCATAGCCCAGCGTCCAGAAAATCGCCGAGGCGTAGAGGATCAGCACGACCGGATGAAAGGGCGAGCCCAGCGCAGCGGCGCCGGCCACGGGTATGCCCCAGTTGAAGGTGAGTCCCAGCCAGGCCTGCGGCCACCAGGTGATCCGCTTCATGAAGGGATAGGCCGCCACCAGGATGAGCGCCGCGAGGCCGGTGAGGATCGCCGCCAGCGGCAGGAGCAACAGCACCACGAGCCCCGCAAGGCATTGGGCGATCAAGAAGATCCAGGCCGCGCGCAAGGACACCGTACCCGCCGCCAGCGGCCGGTCGGCGGTGCGGGCGACCTTCGCGTCCAGATCACGGTCGATAATGTCGTTATAGGTGCACCCCGCCCCGCGCATGGCCACGGCGCCGATTCCGAACAGCACCGCCCACCACAGATCGACCCAGGCGAGGCCCGTCTCAAGCCGCACCGCGGCGAGCCCGAACCAGCACGGCAGGGCGAGCAGCCAGAAGCCCACCGGCCGATCATAGCGCGCCAGCCGCAGATAGGGGCGCAACGCTTCTGGCGCACGGTCCACCCAGCTGGTGGGCAGCGAATCGGCGACGCGGCGGTCAGAATGAAGGGTCACAGGAGTAAAAGCACCCACTTGCGGCTGAATTTCAACGGTCTGTCATACGCGGCCTCTATGCCATAGCCAAGCGCAGGGAGGGAGTCGCCATGATCGCCGCAATCCGCACCATCGCCGCCGGCCTTGCGCTCGGCATGGTCTCCTCCGCCCAAGCCCAGGCGCCGCTCATGCCGGCCCGTGACGCGGTGGAGCGATCCATTGCCTCGCCCGCCTCGCCGCTTCCGGAAGCCTGGATCGAAATGAATGTATGCGGAGCCGGGGAGGACGGATCGCGAGGATATCTGAATTCCAAGGAAAACTATCGCGATCGCGGATCGCTGAACGTAGAGCTTACGGCGCCGGTGCGCGCCGCGCTCGCCGCACGTTATGGCGGGGACCCGATAGATGTCCTCTTTGCAGAGCGTATCCGCGTCTACGGCGCTGTGCGCCAGGTTCGCATTTCCGTCTTTCGCCAAAGCGACGGCGTGACCGTCGGGTCCTATTTCCAGACGCAGCTGCGCCTGGCGTCGGCCGACCGGCTGGAGGTGGTGGCGCGTACCGCCGACCTTTCCGACGACGCCGCCTGTGGTCCACTGGCCACCTAAACCCCCGTAATCGCGATCGTCTTCGGATTGGTGAATTCCAGAACCCCGTCGCGGGCGAGCTCGCGGCCGTATCCCGACTTCTTCGCACCGCCAAAGGGCAGGCGCGGATCGGAGGCCACCATCTGGTTCACATAGGTGGACCCGGCGCTGATCCGCGTGGCGGCCGCCTCGATCTCGGCTTCGTCGCGCGACCAGAAACTGGCGCCCAGCCCGTAGCGATGGTCATTGGCGAGGCCGATGGCTTCGTCGAGATCGCGGGCGCTGAACAGGAGGGCGACGGGACCGAACAGCTCGTCATCATAGCCAGGCGTGCCCCTGGGCACGCTTTCCAGCACGCCCGGCGTCACGAAGGCGTGGTCCAGGCGTTCCGGCGCCAGTGAGCTGGCCGCGCCGCCCTTGAGGGTGGCGGCCACCTGCTCCATCAACGTGTCGGCGGCGCCGGTGTCGGCGAGCGGGCCGATATCGGTGTCCTCGTCCATGGGATCGCCCACCTTCAGCGCCTTCATCTGCGCCAGGAATTTCTCGCGATAGGCCTCATAGACCTGCTCGTGGATGATGAAGCGCTTGGCCGCGATGCAGGACTGGCCGTTATTCTGCGTCCGCGCTTTCACGCCGATCTTCGCCGCTTCGTCAAGGTCGGCGCTGGGCATGACGATGAACGGATCCGAGCCGCCCAGCTCCATGACGCTGGGCAGGATCGCCTTGCCGGCCTGCTCGGCCACTTTCGAGCCCGCGCCTTCCGACCCGGTGAGCGTCACGCCGCGCACCCGCTCGTCGGCGATGACTTTCGAGCTAAGCTCGGAGTCGATCAGAAGGGTCTGGAACGCCCCGTCCTCAAAGCCTGCGCGTTTGAGCACGTCCTCGATGGCCAGCGCGCTGCCCGGCGTGTTGGAGGAGTGCTTCAGGATCCCCGGATTGTCGGCCATGAGATTGGGCGCAGCGAAGCGGAAGACCTGCCAGAACGGGAAATTCCACGGCATCACCGCGAACACCGGCCCGATGGGCACGCGGCGGATGAAGCAGCGCCCCTTCTCCGGCGCGTCCAGCGCCTCGTCGGCGAGAAACGCCTCGCCGTGCTCGGCGTAGAAGCGGCACGCCGCGGCGCATTTCTCGATCTCGGCGCGGGCCTGGACGATGGGCTTTCCCATCTCGGAGACCATGAGCCTTGCATGGTCCTCCTTTTCCGCCTCCAGAATCTCGGCCGCCTTCACAAGGCGCGCGGCCCGGCTGTCATAGCCGGCGGCCCAGAGGGTCTGAAACCCTGCGTGGGCGCGCTCCAGCGCAGCGTCCACATCGGCCTCGCCGTGGCGCTCATAGGTGGCGATCGCTTCTCCGGTGGCCGGGTTGATGACGGTGATGGTGCTCATGGCGCGCCCTTCCTTTGATGCCGGGACCTGACACAACGCATGCGCGCCGCGTTCCGTTCGCTGCGCTTAGTCTGTAGAAAGCCGTCATGACTGTCGAACCGCGCCTTTACCTCGACGCGCCGCTCACCGCCGGCGCCCACCTGGATCTTGAGAAGGATCAGGCCCATTACCTTTTAAATGTCATGCGCCGCGGCGCCGGCGACACGGTGCGCGTGTTCAACGGCCAGGACGGCGAATGGCGCGCCGAGATCGCGGAGGCCTCGCGCAAGCGCGCCGCGCTCACCCTGCTGGAGCAGACGCGGGCGCAGACCGCCGCGACGGACCTGCATCTCTATTTCGCCCCGGTGAAGAAGGCGCGCACCGACTTCATCGTGGAGAAAGCCACAGAGCTTGGCGCCGCCGCCATCACGCCGGTGATGACACGGCGCACCATGGCCGACCGGGTGCGCATGGACCGGATGGAAGCGCTGGTGCGCGAAGCCGCCGAGCAGACCGAGCGCCTGGACCTGCCGCGCGTGGGCGAGCCGGTCTCGCTGGTGCAGATGCTCAACGGCTGGGACGAAACCCGAAAGCTGATCTTTTGCGACGAAGCCGGCGACGAGGACGACTCCCCCTGGGGCGGAGAAGCAGGACGCGCCGCGCCGATTCTGGCGGCGCTTTCTGGCGCTCAACCCGAGTCCTGGGCCATCCTCATCGGTCCTGAAGGCGGATTTGATCCAGCCGAGCGCAATCTGTTGCGCGGGCGGAGCTTCGTGGTTCCGGTGACGCTGGGGCCTCGCATCCTGCGCGCCGACACCGCCGTGGCCGCCGCCATGAGCGTATGGCAGGCGGTGCTGGGCGACTGGGGCTAGTCAGGGTCTGTATTCGCCCAGATCGCCTCTACATGGGCAATAAAGAACGCGTCCTTCTGGGC
Organism: Apolloniradiicaulis salifontis; assembly: GCF_053756655.1. NCBI lineage: Bacteria > Pseudomonadati > Pseudomonadota > Alphaproteobacteria > Maricaulales > Maricaulaceae > Apolloniradiicaulis > Apolloniradiicaulis salifontis. Next base: position 1,095,680 of record NZ_CM132387.1, on the reverse strand, counting down.
GAATACGATCCCGTCCGCGCCATTCTCCGCCGCCGTTCCGGACCGCAGCACAATGCCCTCGATCAAGCCTTGTGAGGCGTCGCGAAACAAAGCGAGACTTTCTTCAGGCTGATCCAGCCGCTCCAGCAGAATGCGTCCCAGAAACGCTCGGTTGCTCGCCAGCGCAGGATGGTGGTGTTCCAGGGCATGAACGCGCAGATCCAGAGCTTCCCGGTAGGCTGACGCGGCGGCCGTGTACTGACCACGCTGCTCCAGAACGTGGCCGAGCGCACTCACCATATTTCCAAGAGAAACATCTGAGCGCGGCTCCAGGGCGCGCATGTCTTCGATACCCTGGCGCATGAACCGCTCAGCATCGGCCATCTGCCCCAGCGTCATGAGAAGATAGCCCTGATTGTAATCAGATAGCGCCCGGACGGATGTGCCTCGCGGCCAGACTTCCGCCACCAGGTCGGCGGACCGCTGTGACGCTTGAAGGGCCTCATCGCGGCGGCCCTGAAGCGAAAGATTCGTCGCCAGCTCGTCCCAGGCAACGCCCAGATCATTGCCGGATGAAAAGCCATAGGACTCGTGGATCGCAATAACGCGGCGCGTGACCGCCTCGGCGTCCTCCAGATTGCCCTGCAGGCGCAAGATCTTTGCAATGTCCAAAAGCGGATAGGCATTTCTGCGTGCGTTTTCGCCGTCCCGGGCCACCAGGATCGCCAGCTCAGCATTGAGGTGCATAAGCGCTTCGGTGAACTGGCCCTGGGCCTTACGCAGGCGGGCCATGGCGCTATGCCAGTCCCGGCGCTGATCGTCCCGCGCCTCAGTGATCAGGGCGCTTGCGGCGTCCAGCAGGGTCTCGGCCTGCGGCAGCTGCCCGCGATGATAGAGGACCTCCGCGCGCTGGATCATTACGTCCACGCGCGCCTCGTTGGCAGACGGGCCAAGCGCGTCATACACGGCCTCGGCCTCAAGGAGTGAAGCCAGCGCCGCGTCCGCCATGCCGGACACGCTCTCCACCGTGGCGAGCGTCTTCAGGCCTCGCCCGTATTCCAGGCTTTCACGCCCGTATACCTCGGCGCGCAACGCTGTATTCCGGCGCGCAATTTCAAGCGCGCGATCCCGGTTCGAGTTGTAAACAAGGTGGATCGCGAATGGGTCCAGAAGGCTGACAAGCAGGCCCTCATCTCCGGCTCCCGCATCAAGAAGCCGGAGTGCATCCTCATAGACCGGCTCGGCTTCATTGGGCCGTAGTTGTTCGTGCAGAGCCAGCGCGAGGTTGTTCAGCGCCCGGGCCATCAGCAGGGGCTGGTCGTCAGCCCGCGCGGTCAAAGCGTCGATGCGGGCGCGCGCATTGGCCTCCGCGTCGACGAAGCGGGCGGAGCGAAACATGGCGGTCCAGACCCGTTCCAGCGCGGCGATGGTCCGCAGGCCTGACGCGCCGTCCATTCGACCGATGAAGTCCGCGTAGTCCTCCAGCGCGGGCAAGGCGGCAGCGTAGCCTGACGTGGTTTGAACGCTGATCGCCCGGTTCAGCAAAAGGACGGCCATGACGGCGTCGGGCGTGTCCGGGGCCGCCGCCGCCGCTTCATAGGCGCTTTGATGGAGCTCGGCCGCAACGTCGAGCAGACGCGCAGCCCACGCCCGATGAGCGATCGCTGAGAGGATGCCGGCGTAATCCATGTCAGCCACGGCCGTGGCCGTGACGCGCTCACCAAGGGCGCGCAGGCCATCTGCGTCGCCCAGAGTGATCAAGGCATCCGCCTGCTCGCCCGCGAGCGTCATGATGGTCATATCGCCGGACTCACGCGTCGACAGGGCGATCACCAGGGCTTCCTCGCGTGCGTCAAGGGCCTGCCGGGTGTTTCCCTGAGCCTCCAGATCGCGCGCCAGCGCCTCCAGGACGAACCCGACATAGGCGTGATCTGGTCCATGAACGTCAGTGTAGATCTGCAGGGCGTGGCGCCGTTGCTCGCTGGCCTCCTCATAGCGGCCAGCGGCGTAAAGAGCGGTGGCGTAGGTATTCAACGCGCCGGCGCGCGCCTCGCGCGTCTCATCGGTGTCTGTGCGGACCCGGAGCGCATGCTCAAGGTAGGCGATGGCGCGTTCGGGATCGCCGGCCTCGAGCGCGGTCCTCCCGGCATAACCGATATAGGCGTCGATCTCGGCGTCGGGGGTTCCAGCGTCGCGGTGGAGGGTGAACCCGGTCTCCAGCCAGTCCAGCGCTGTGACCGGTTCACCGGACTCGCGGGCCAAAATCGCTAGCGAAAACGCCGTGCTGGCCCGCTCGCCGGGATCGGTGTCGGGGATGGCGCGGAACACCGCCTCGTAGAGCGTGTAGGCGCGCGCGGTCTCGCCGGCCTCATAGGCCGCCAGAGCTGGCGCACGCAGCGACTCATAAGGGTCCTCCACGACCGTCTGGGCGAGCGCGCCTGCGGCTGCACTTGCCCACAGGACCCCGCCGGCGATCCAGTAAAGCATGCTGTCCCTCCCTTTCAGCCCATCCTAGCCCGGTCGCGCGCCCGGCAATCTGACAAGTATCGACAGGTCGCGCCCTTGCCGGTTCGCGTGTCCCCGAATAGATGTTGGCGGCTTCAATTGGTGGAAGGCCGTACAAACCTCATGAGCGGGACGTATAACCCAGGCGGCGAAGGCGCGCCCATCGAGAGCAAGGCCCAGCTGATCGGGCATATTGCGGCCGGCGAGAAACCCGCCGAGGCCTGGCGCATCGGCACCGAGCACGAAAAGTTCGGCTTTACCAACGACGGCCACAATCCCCTGCCCTATGACGGCGACGGCCCCACCGTGCGCAAGATGCTCGAAGGCCTCACCCGCTTTGGCTGGGAACCCATCGAAGAGCACGGCAAACCGGTGGCCCTGAAGCGGGAGGGCGGCTCCATCACGCTGGAGCCCGGCGGCCAGTTCGAGCTGTCCGGCGCCCCGCTGGAAGACCTGCACGAGACCTGCCGCGAGGTGAACGGGCATTTGCGCGAGGTGCGCGAGGTCGCCGACGAGATCGGCGCGGGATTCCTGGGGCTCGGCTTCTCGCCCAAATGGTCGCTGGAAGACACGCCGCTCATGCCCAAGGACCGCTATCAGATCATGAGGGCCTATATGCCCAAGGTCGGCGGTCTGGGCCATCAGATGATGTTCCGCTCCTGCACGGTGCAGACCAATCTCGATTTCTCCAGTGAAGCCGACATGGTCAAGAAGATGCGCGTCTCGCTGGCGCTGCAGCCGCTGGCTACGGCCCTGTTCGCCAACTCGCCGTTCAAGGATGGCGGGCTCAACGGCTATCTCTCCTATCGCGCCCATGTCTGGACCGACACCGACCGCCACCGCACCGGCGATCTGCCCTTCGCATTCGAGGAGGGCTACGGCTATGAGCGCTATGTGGACTGGGCGCTGGATACGCCCATGTATTTCGTCAAGCGTCAGGGCAAGTTCCTGGACGCGTCGGGCCTCAGCTTTCGCGATTTTCTCAAAGGCGAGCTCTCCATCCTGCCCGGCGAGCTTCCGGTGCTCAGCGACTGGGAGGATCACCTCTCCACCCTGTTTCCCGAAGTGCGCCTGAAAACCTTCCTGGAGCAGCGCGGCGCCGACGGCGGCCCGTGGAATCAGCTCTGCGCCCTGCCCGCCCTCTGGGTCGGCCTGCTCTATGACCAGGCGTCACTGGACGCCGCCTGGGACTATGTGAAGGACTGGACCGCGGACGAACGCGCCGCCCTGCGCGCCGGCGCGGCGAAACACGCCCTGAAAACACCCTTCCGCAGCGCTACCCTGCAGACGGTCGCCAAGGACATCCTGGCGATCTCGCGCTCAGGCCTCAAAGCCCGCGCCCGCATGAACGCCCACGGCGAACACGAAGCGCTGTTCCTGGACGATCTCGACGAGATCGCCAGAACGGGCGTCAGCCCCGCCGAGCGGCTGATCGAGCGCTATAAGGGCGCGTGGGGGGAGAGTGTGGAGCCGGTGTTTGAAGAACGGGCTTATTAGGTCCCATACGCGCGCCACCTGATTTCCCAGACCCCGGTCCTGAATTCCCGGACGAGCCCGCAGGGGGAAGATCCGGGACCTCAAGCAGGATAAGACGCCGAACCCTGAAAAAGGTCCCGGCTCTGCGGCCCCGGAAGACGGGGCCTTGGCCGGGAATTCACTTTGCTGAAGGATCACGGCATAATTCTCCTCAAGGGAGAATTTCATGGATCGGGCGTACGTCTACATACTCACCAACAAGCCCCATGGCGTGCTCTATCTCGGCATGAGCAATGTGAATTTGTGCCGCCGGCTTTGGGAGCATCGTACCGGCGCCACGCGCGGGTTCGCCTGGAAGTATAACTGCCATCGCCTGGTCTGGTGCGCGCCCTTTCCCGACGTCACCACCGCAGCCGAAAACGAATACCGGATGAAGCGCTGGCGCCGCGCCTGGAAGATCGCCCTGATCGAAAAAGAGAACCCGGACTGGCGCGATCTCTACGAAGAGATCTGCACCGCCTGACCTCGCCCGCACCTGAATTCCCGGACGAGCCGAAGGCGATGATCCGGGACCTCAGGCAGAATTGGGCGCCCCATCCTGAGGAAGGTCCCGGCTCTGCGGGTTTCACCCTTGGCCGGGAATTCAGGACTTAGCTGGCGAGCACCAAAACTCCCCACCCGTCCACCAGATCGCTCCGCTGCAGCGAGAGCCCCTGCGCCACATAGGCGCGGGTGACGCCGTCGGCTTGTTCTTCCAGCAGCCCTGAAAGCACCACGGTTCCGCCGGGCTCCAGCACCGCTGCGATCTCGGGCGCCAAGTGGATCAACGGGCCAGCGAGGATGTTGGCGAGGACGAGGTCGAAGCTGCGGCCTTCGAACGCTGGATGATCAAAGCCGTCGGCGATGACGGCCTCGAACGCCGTGTCGTTGCGGGCGGCGTTCACCGCGGTCTCCTCCACCGATTCCGGGTCGATATCGGTGGCGAGAATGTCGGCGTCCGGCCACAGCTTGGCGGCGGCGATGGCCAGAAGCCCGCTTCCCGTGCCGAGATCGAGGATGCGCTTTGGCGCGAGACCCGCCTCATAAAGCCGGTCCAGCGCCTCCAGACAGCCCTTCGTCGTGCCGTGATGGCCGGTGCCGAAGGCGGGGCCGGCCTCGATCCACAGGCCGATCTGGCCGGGTTGCAACTTGTCCTTCTCGTGCTCGCCATAGACCATGAAGCGCCCCGCCGCGATCGCCGGCAGGCCTTTCAGCGACAGGGCGATCCAGTCTTCGTCCGGCAGAGGCGCGAAATGGACGGTGAAGGCCTCGCCCTCAAGATCGAGCGCCGCCAGCCATTCGTCCTCGCGCACGCGGTCGGCGAAGAGAAGCTCGATATAGCCGCGGCTGGCATCGTCCTCGGCCTCGAACAAGGACCAGCCCAGCGCCGGCTGATCGTCATGCTCGCCCAGGCGCGCATTTGCGGCGCTCAGGGGCGCAAGGGGTCCGTCGATGCGAAGGCGCCAGATTGTGGACATGGAAAGCTCCTGCTCTGTGTCGCCAGCGTGTTAGGCGGTTTCGATGCGCCGTGCCAGCCGGGCGTCACGCGCCGCGCGCCCATTTGGTGAAACGCCCCGTTGGTGAAACATGGGTTGGAGCGGGCGCGCGCACACGGCTATAACGCCGCCATGACACAGCCGCCCGCCAAGTTCGACCTTGATGATCTGAGCGCCCGCACCGCGCCGGAAGCCTGCGAAACAATGGCCCATGTGCGCGACGGCGTGGACCGGCTGGACCGCGCCCTTGTGGCCCTGATCGCCGAGCGCTCGCGCTATATGGAGGCCGCCGCCCGCATCAAGCCGAGCCGCGACCGCGTGCGCGACGAGGACCGGATCGAGGACGTGGTCACCAAGGTGAAGGCGGCGGCGGAAACCGCCGGCCTGCCCGTGCAGATCGCCGAGCCGGTCTGGCGCGAGCTGGTCGAGCAATCGATTCGCTATGAATTCACAGTCTGGGATTCGCGCAGAGACTAAGGGTCTGCGCCGGCCCCTAGGACGCCGCCTGGGCCGCGCTCATGGCGGCGCGCGCCTCTTCGCCGGTGTCGCGCACCAGGGTGAGCGCCTCCGGATCCAGCGGGCGCGCCTCTGCGGCCTCGCACGCCTCACCCAGCTTCATCGCGCCAACGCCGCGCGCCGCGCCTTTCAGCGTATGGGCCGCCCGCGCCCACACATCAGCGTCGCCGGACGCGTCCGCCATGGCCGAGATGCAGGCGTCGATCTGGGCGTTCAGAAGCGAAAACAGCTCCGCCTCCAGCACCGCCTCGCCGCCGGTGTATCGGGCCAGATGGTCGCGATCGAGTGCGGGCGCGTCCATGGCGTGCCTCCTTTAACGTGAGCGCACAGCGTCGCACGACGAGGCTTAAGAGGGGGTTTGCGGGGCGAACGAAAACCGGCGGCTAAGCCGCCGCAAGCGCAACCGCGCGCCGGCCCCTTATGGGCCGCTCGACCGAGCGGACGCAAGGGAGAACAAGAAAAAATGGTGCGGGCGGCCGGACTTGAACCGGCACGGGAGTCGCCTCCCAACGGATTTTAAGTCCGGTGCGTCTACCAATTCCGCCACGCCCGCGTGCGAGGGGAGCACCCCTCATACGAAACGGGCCGGTCCTTGAGAAGACCGGCCCGCAACGCATTCACAGATAAAGGGATGATCAGCGTTTGATCTGATCCTGGGTGGTGATGATCTGGCCGCACAGCCCGTACTCCACCGCATCCTTGGCGCCGAGCCAGAAATCGCGGTCGGTGTCGGTCTGGATCCGCTCGAGCGACTGGCCGGTGGCGTCGGCGAAGATCTGGTTCAGGCGCTGGCGCATGGTGCGCATCTCGCGCACCTGGATCTCGATATCGCTGGCCATGCCGCCGGCGCCGCCGGAGGGCTGGTGCAGCAAAAAGCGCGTGTTGGGCAGCGCATAGCGGTCTTCAAGCGCGGCGCCCACATAGATCAGCGCGCCGGCGCTGGCGACCCAGCCCGATCCCAGCGTGATGACCCGCGGTTTGATGAACTTCATCGTATCGTGGATCATGTCGCCGGATTCCACGTGGCCGCCGGGGCTGGAGACCACCATGAGGATCGGCTCGTCGGATTTGGCCGCCATGGCGAAGAGCTGGGCGCACACGCGCGCGGCCACCCTGTCGTTGATTCCACCGGTCACCAGGATCGTGCGGTTGTCGAACAGGGCCTTGCCGACAAAATCTTCCTGCTTGGTGGCCTGCTTGTCGACATCCTCGTCTTCGTCCTCGTCGTCATTTCTGATCAGGCGGTTGTCGAATTGGTTCACCATGGACCGGTCCTTCGTCTCAAATCGGCGCGTCTGGGCGGTGCGCGGCGCAGCGATAACCGCCACACCCGCATGTCATGACGGACCCTAGGGCGCGCGCCCTCGCCCGGCAAGGCGGGCGCGCGCCTTGGCTGCACGCCGCGCCAGAGCCGAGCCAAAGCCGGCCGAGAGCCGGGCGATCGCAAGTTGGACCCTATTCGCCCCGCCCCGGCGCCCTCAGGCGCTCCTGCGCCGCAGCGCTTTCAGCCAGCGACAAGAGCTGCAGGAATTCGCCACGATAGCCGAACGGGTCCGCCCCGCGGGCGCCGCGGGCGATGTCTGCTGCGTCCTCAAAGGTGAAATCGTTCAGGTAGGCGTCGCCGCGCAGCAGCTGGGCGTAGGCCGCCGCCGCCACCGAAAAGCGCACATCGTCGCCGGCTTGCGCGAAGGCGCGCGTATCAGCGTCCGTCACGGGCGTTTCGATGAGTCGGCTCTCGTCTTCACCGGGCTGCTTATAGCGGAGGCGCAGGAAGGCGAACTCGCCGTCTGGATCGCCGGCCGCCTCTGCGGTTTGATAGCGCAGGGGCTCCAGCAGGAGGCCCTCGCTTCCCGGCGCGGCGATCTCGTAGATCGCGGTCACAGAATGGCCCGAGCCGATCTCGCCGGCGTCCACCGCGTCATTGTTGAAGTCAGAGCGCTCAAGCGCGCGGGTTTCATACCCGATCAGGCGGTATTCGGCGACGCGGGCGGGATTGAACTCCACCTGGATCTTCACGTCGTTGGCGATGGGAAACAGCGTCGAGCTCGCCTCCTCCACCAGAAGCCGGCGCGCCTCGGTGAGGCTGTCCACATAGGCCGCCGTACCGTTGCCGGCCTGGGCGATCTGCTGCATCAGCGCGTCGTTGTAATTGCCGAGCCCGAAGCCCATGACGGAGAGATAGATCCCCGTCTCGCGCTTTCTGGCGACGAAATCCTCCAGCCGCTCGCCGCTGGTGACGCCGACATTGAAATCCCCGTCGGTCACCAGGATCACGCGGTTGACCGCCTCCGCGTCGAAATTGCGCTCGGCCAGGGCGTAGGCCAGGCGCAGACCCTCCCCGCCTGCGGTGGAGCCGCCCGCCGATAGCGAATCCAGCGCCGCGTCTATGCGTCCGCGCTCCGACACCGGCGTCGGCTCAAGCACTACGCCCGCCGCGCCGGCATAGACGGCGATGGCCACCGTATCGTCGGGCCTTAGCTCCGACAGCATCATGCGGAAGCCCTGGATCGCCAGGGGCAACTTGTCCGGGCTCGCCATGGAGCCGGACACGTCTATGAGGAACACCAGATTGGAGCGCGGCTGCTCATCGGGAAGCACGTCATAGCCCTGCACGCCGATATGCATCAGCTGGGTATGGGGATTCCACGGCGTTTCGGTGACCGTCACGCTGGCGCGGAACGGATCCTCGGAGGTTTCGGGAAGCGGATATGCGTAGTCGAAATAATTGATGATTTCTTCAGGCCGAATGGCGTCACGCGGCGGCAGGACGCCGCTTTGAAGGGCGCGGCGGGCGCGCGCATAGCTGGCGGTGTCCACATCGATGGAGAAGGTGGAGACCGGCTCTTCGGCCACGGCGATCACCGGATTGGCGTCCACATCCTCGTATTGCTCGCGGTCCTCGGCATAGCCCGGCGGGACCGGCGCGGGCTCGGCGGCGATCGTGGCGCGGCTCATCGCGGCGCCGCCGAACATCGCCATGTCCTGGGAGTAGGGTGGCGGCGGCGGAGGAGGCGGGGGCGGCGGAGCCGGAGGCGGCGTGACGGCGCTCTCCGTGGTGCAGGCTGCAAGCAACACAAGCGCGGCGCCCGCGGCGCCGAACGAAAACCGTGACCGAAGCGTCCTCATGAGCAATCCCCTTTTCCTGCCTGGTGACAGACACCACGCTCCGCTTCGATTGGGGCGGCAATGGGGAGGTTATGAGGCTTTTAACGCCTCAAGTTCGCGTTTCACCGCTTCAAGCTTCGCCTGATCGACCCCGCGCGCCACCAGCGCCACGCCGCGGCGAAAGCCGCCCTCGCCGTCGTCTTCAAACCAGGGATAGGAGCCCAGAGACACGCCGTCATGGGCGTCCTGAACGGCTTTCAGGCGCGGCGCGATATCGCCCTCGCGCACGCCTTCAAGGCGCACGGTGACGGAATGGGTGACCCGGCCGCGCGTCAGCCTGGGTGCGATGTCCTCCAGCATGCCGCGCGCGATCTTGGGCACGCCGGCCAGAACGAACACGTTCTCGATCTGGAAGCCCGGCGCGCCGGTGACCGGATTGTCCACCAGCACCGCGCCGTCGGGAATGCGCGCCATGCGCAGGCGGGATTCGGTGATCTCGGTCCCACTTTTCTCATACCAGGCTTCAAGGATCGCCCGCGCGTCCCCGCGCACGTCGATCGCGCGCCCGAACGCGGCGGCCACCGCGTCTGCGGTGATGTCGTCATGGGTCGGGCCGATGCCGCCGGTGGTGAAGACATAGTCGCACCGCGCCGACAGCGCCCGCACCGCCTCTACGATGGCGTCCTGGTCGTCGCTCACCACGCGGGCCTCGCTGAGCGATATCCCCAACGGCGCGAGAAATTCCGCGATCTGCTGGATATTGATGTCGCGGGTGCGTCCGGAGAGGATTTCATCCCCGATCACCACCACGCCCGCCCTGACCGCCTCGCCCGTCTCACCCATCTCGACCTCGTCTGCTTGCGCCTTGTGGGACGGGGACTATGGTGCGCCGAACGCAATAAGTCCAAAGGCCTCCATGCAGTTCACATCCCCGCTCCTGCCCGGCCGGCCGATCAAGCGATACAAGCGATTCCTGGCCGATATCGAGCTGGACGGCGGCGAGAGGATCACCGCCCACTGCCCCAACCCAGGCTCCATGATGGGGCTGCAGGCGCCGGGCAGCCGCTGCTGGGTGTCGGTGAGCGACAATCCCAAGCGCAAGCTGAAGCACACGCTGGAGGTTCTGAAAGCCGACGGCACGCTGGTGGCCATGAACACGATGAGCCCCAACAAGATCGCCGAGGCGGCAATCGATAACGGCGAAATCGCGCCCCTGTCCGGCTATGACGCGATACGGCGCGAGGTGAAGTACGGGGCGAATTCGCGCATTGACCTTCTTCTCACCGCTGAGACCCGCCCCGACTGCTATGTGGAGGTGAAGAACTGCCACCTCATGCGCACGCCGGGTCTCGCCGAGTTTCCAGACAGCGTCACCACGCGCGGCGCCAGGCATTTGTTTGAACTGAGCGAGCGGGTGCGCGCCGGGGACCGCGCGGTGCAGCTTTTCATCGTTCAGCGCGGCGACTGCACGCGCCTTTCGCCGGCTGACGATCTGGACCCGGCCTATGCACAGGCCCTTCGCGCCGCGGCGACGGCCGGTGTGGAGATCCTCGCCTATGGATGCGACGTGACCCTTGACGGCGTGACGCTGGAGAAACCCTTGGAGATCGCGCTGTGAGCCCTACCCCGCCAAACCCCTTCTCAGAGAGTCTCACCCCTGAGAGCGCCGGCTGGGACATGCCCGCCCCCCATGTGCGCACGGTGACCGCCACGGCGTCCGAGATTGATATTTTCGGCCATGTGAACAACGCCGTATATCTGCGCTGGGCCGACGAGGCGGCATGGGAGCATTGGGAGCATTCCGGGCATGACCACGACACCTGCCGTGATCTTGATCAGGGCATGGCGATTGTGCGCACCGAAGCCGACTATCTGGGCCATGTGCGCGAGGGGGACCGCATCGCCTGCGCGGTCTGGATCCCGGTCTCCGACGGGCGCCTTCGGGCCGAGCGCTGGTATCAGTTCCGCCGGGTGAGCGACGGCGCGACCGTGTTTCGCGCGGTCACCAAGCTGGTCTGCTTCACCCTTTCCAGCGGCAAGCCCACGCGCATGAAAGGCGCCTTCGCGGAGCACTATGCGAAGCCGGATCCGGCGCTGGCCGACGCGGCGGCGCGCTTCATGACTGAATTGAAACGTTAGACTTGGCCGCAGCTTCGTTATAAGCGCGCCCAAAGCTTCAAGAAACACCACGGGGACCCGCCCATGCGCATGACATTCGCCGCCGCCAGCGTGCTGGTGCTCGCCGCCTGCACCACGCCTTCAGCGCCGCAAGCCGGCGCACCGTCCATGGCCGAGGCCACCGAACCCGCGCAGTCGGTGCGCGCGGGCGCCATTGAGGCGCATATCCGCTTCCTCGCCGACGATCTGATGGAGGGCCGCGAGGCGGGCGAACGCGGCTATGATCTGGCCGCCAATTATGTGGAGGCGCAATATCGGCTCATCGGACTCGAGCCCGCCGGTCTTGAAGGCTATCGCGCGGCGGTCCCGCTGCAGACCGTCACGGCCCTGCCAGAGGCCGCCCGGTTCGATATCGACGGCGAAGCGCTGACCCCCGGCGATGACTTCATCGTGGCGGCCTCGGCCCACCATGATGAGAGCGAAGTGACCGGCGAGGCGGTGTTCGCCGGATATGGCGTCGTGGCGCCGCAGCTGGGCGTGAACGACTATGCAGGCCTGGACGTCGCCGGCAAGATCGTCGTGATCCTCGCCGGCGTGCCCGAAAACGCGCCGTCGGATGTCGCCGCCCATCTCAATAACTCCGGCACGCGCGCGGCCTTCGCTGCGCAGGCCGGCGCAGCGGGACTCGTCACAATCCCGGCTGATGGCTTGACCCGCTACACGTACTCGCGCCGCGCCGCCCGCGCGCGCCAGCCCTCCATGACGGTGGCCGCCGACGCAGGCGCCGCGAGCCTGCAGGTGGAGGCCGCCCTCTCCGAAGCCGCGGCCGCGCGCCTGTTCGAAGGCGCACCGGAGAGCTTTGAGACCGTGATCGCCGCCGCCCGCGCCGGTGAGGCCGTTCCCGCTTTCGCACTGGGCAAGACCGTGACGCTGGCTCAGGCGACGACCCGCGAAATGATCTCTGACGACAATGTTGTGGGCGTGCTGCCCGGGTCGGATCCCGCACTTGCAGGCGAGCCGGTGATCGTCACCGCGCACCTTGACCATGTGGGGATCTGTCGCCTCGAAGAGGCGGAGGACCGGATTTGTAACGGCGCGCTGGACAATGCGTCTGGGACCTCGATCATGATCGAGACCGCGCGCGCGCTGTCGCAAGGCCCGGCCCTGCGCCGCCCGATCGTGTTCGTGGCCCTCGCAGCCGAAGAAAAGGGCCTTCTGGGCGCCGCCCATATCGCGGCAAACCCGACGCCGGCCATGGCCGGCATGGTCGCCAACATCAATCTGGACATGCCGGTGATCCGCTACCGGTTCGAGGATCTGATCGCGTTCGGCGCCGAGCATTCCACGCTCGGCCCCCTGGCGGAAGCCGCGGCCGGCCGGCGCGGCGTCGCGCTCACCCCCGATCCCCTGCCCGAGCAGGCGCTGTTCACGCGTTCAGACCACTATCACTTCGTGCGCGCAGGCGTGCCCTCGCTCTTTTTGATGACGGGCTTCTCCAGCCCCGATCCCGAGGACGATGAAGGCCAGGGCTTCCTGCGCTTTCTGGGCGGCGATTATCACGGCCCGGGCGACGAAGCCGACGCGGTGCTGTTTGAGGAAGGCGCCAAATTCGCCGAAATCAACATGGAGATCATCCGCGAAGTGGCCAACGCCGACGCAACACCGGCCTGGAACGAAGACAGCTTTTTCAAAACCCTGGCCGACTAGGGCCGATCCAGGCCCTGCCGGCTCGACTGCACCTTGAAGCGCCCGGCGCGGATTGGCCGCGCGCCTGGGCGTTTCTTTTGTGAACACGCATGATACACACGGGTCACGAGCAAGCAGGAGAAGACGGTGAGCGAGACCGGGACCGAGGCCGCGCCGGTGCGCGACGGCCAGATCAAGCGCCATGGGCCGGACGGCTTTGAGGGCATGCGCAAGGCGGGCCGGATTTCCGCGCGCGCCCTGGACATGCTGGTGGACATGGTCAAACCCGGCGTGACCACCCAGCAGATCGATGATGTGGTGCGCGAGTTCTTCCTCAAGGAAGGCGCGGCGCCCGCCACCCTGTTCTATCGCGGTTACACCAAATCCAGCTGCACCTCGATCAATCACGTGGTCTGCCACGGCATCCCCAACGACAAGCCCCTCAAAGAGGGCGACATCGTCAATATCGACGTCACCTGCATCAAGGACGGCTGGCACGGCGACACCAGCCGCATGTATCCGGTGGGCGAAGTCCGCCGAAAGGCCGAGCGTCTGGTGGAAGTGACCTATGAGGCGATGATGCGCGGCATCGAGCAGGTGAAGCCGGGCAATACGTTCGGCGATATCGGCCGGGCGATCCAGGAGCATGCCGAGGCGCAGCGCTTCTCCATCGTGCGCGATTTCTGCGGCCATGGCCTCGGCCGCCTGTTCCACGACGCGCCGAACGTTCTGCATTTCGACGAGAAAGGCATGCGCACCGCCGTGCTCGAGCCGGGCATGTTCTTCACCATCGAACCCATGCTCAACGCCGGCAAGGCGGGCGTGAAAGTTCTGGGCGACGGCTGGACCGCGGTGACCCGCGACAAGACCCTCTCCGCCCAGTTCGAGCATTCGGTGGGCGTCACCGAAGACGGGGTGGAGATCTTCACCAAAAGCCCGCAAGGCCTGGACTGCCCGCCTTATTCGTGAGGCGGACTGGCGCACCAACCCTGATCGCCGCGCGACGTGCTGGCCGCCGTTACAAACTTTAATATTTCCTTTACAATCTCGCGACCGCCCTGCTTAGATTTTCCAACGGGGAAAAGAGGGGGGAACACCGTGCGCGAATTTCAGCGTATACTTGGGCTTGTATTCATACTGACCGGGCTTGGCCTTTTGCAGTTTCTGCTAATACCAACCCATGAGCCTCAGCTCATGATCGGGCTCCTGGGAGCCGTGCTGTTTCAACTCGGCTTGAACGCACTGTTCTTGGATTGGCGCCTCAAATCCGGCGCCCACCGCGCCAGCTCCGGCGACAGGCTGAGTACGACCGGTTCCTGATCGGCAAGCGTGAGCCACACGGCCAGGCGGCGGGCGCGTTGCTTTGAAAAGCTGGCGCCGCCACCCCCTCCGTCCGCTGCGCGGACACCTCCCCATCAAGGCGGAGGAGTAAGGCGCTCGCTCAAACCGCCTTCGCGAACCGCAACAGCCCTAGCCGTGCAGCTGCACCGCCTCGGTGATCTTGTGGACCAGGTCGTCGCCGTCGGCTTCGTGGATGGTGACGTAATCGCCAAGCCGCAGGGTGTGGTCGCCAAGCTTGAAGACCGGCTCGTCCGGGCCTTCGCCCTCTTCGTCATAGTGGAAAAACCAGTTTGAGCCGCGATGGGTGAGCCAGCCGTCGGCGCGCTCTTGATCATCGGGGGAGAAGCGGATCACCGTGCAGGCTTTCTTGTGCTTGCGGTAAAGATCGGCGTCCAGCTTGCCGTCCTTGTCCAGCGGCGCGGTGATGACGTAGCCGCGCTCGTCGTCGCCGTCGATGATTCCGGCATCCGGGTTGCGCCCCAGGCGCAGGGTGAGACGGGTCAAAGCCATGGGCGAATCTCCTTTTTGAAATCGGTCAGTGGGCGATCAGAAGAGATGGCCCTTCCGTCGCCCCCAGAAGCGTGCGGGTGACCCCGCCAAAGATGAACTGGGCGATGCGCGACTGGCCGTAGGCGCCGGCCACCAGCAGGTCGCAGCCTTCAGCCCCTTTCAAAAGTGCGTCGCCGAGCCCGCCGCTTGTGGAAACGGGTGTGGAGGTCGCTTCGATCCCTCGCCCTGACAGCCAGTTGGCCAGGCGGTTCGGCGCGGCCACGGCGCGGTCCTGATAATCGAGGTTTTTCGAGCTGTGCAGGATCGTCACTTTAACCCCCGGCTGAAACAGCGGCTCGGCGGCGAACGCAGCGCGCGCAGCCTCTTTCGACCCGTCCCAGGCCACGGCGATTGTCTTCGGCGGCACAGCGCCGGCCCGCGGCACAAAAACCGGGCAGCCCTCCTCCACCAAGCAGGCGGTGGTGAAATCAGCCAGCGATCCCTTGCCCGCCGCGGCGTGCGGACAGGTCACCAGAAGCCGCACAAGGCGGGCCTGCTGGGCGGCGTCGGACGGGCTGTCGCAGATGCGCCGGAAGCTCGCGCCGTCGGACAGCTCGCCCGTCATGGCGGCGAGAAAGCTTTTCTCAGCCGTCTTGCAGGCCCTGTCGGTCTCCTCGCGCACCGCGTCCAGGGCGGAGCTGACCACCGAGGCGCCCGCCGCCCCCGGCCCGGTCCACAGCATATAGGCGGCCGGGTCCGGCTCCACGAACAGGCCGCGAATGTCCGCCCCGAAGAGCGGGGCGAGCCTGGTGGCGGCGGCGATCGGCGAGGTGTCGGCGTCCGAGCCCTGCAGCGCGACGAGAATGCGTTCGCGTTTCATCATGGTCTCCCTGTGCCAAGCCCTTTGGTCACGACGGGCTTTTCTTGAACTTACGCCGTTTCGCGCTACGACGGGAGGGAAAGCTCATCAAGGCGGGACAAAGTGGCGCGGTCACCGGCGAAGGCGAAACCACCCAGAGCCTGGCAACGCATGTTGTCGGGGCGCCGGCTTGATCTGCTGGACCCCTCCCCGTTTGATGTGGAGATCGACGACATCGCCCAGGGCCTGGCGCGGGTGGCGCGCTGGAACGGGCAGACCATGGGCGATCACGCCTTCTCTGTGGCTGAACATTCGGTCATCGTGGAGGCGCTGTGCGCCGAGCTGGAACCGGACTGGCCCGCCGCATGGCGTCTGGCCGCCCTGCTGCACGACGCGCCCGAATATGTGATCGGCGACATGATCTCGCCGTTCAAGGCGGCGCTGGGCTATGACTACAAGGCGTTCGAAGCCCGGCTGGAGGGGGCGATCCACATGCGCTACGGCCTGCCGCCGGACCTTCCCGACGAGGTTCACAAGACGATCAAGCGCGCAGACCGGTTGTGCGCCTTCTTCGAGGCGACCCAGATCGCCGGCTTCAGCGTGGAGGAGGCGCGCAAATTCTTCGGCCGCCCGCCGAAGGGTCTCTCCATCACGATCAATCCCCTGCCCGCCCGCGACGCCCAGATCCTTTTCCGGGAGCGGTTCGACACGCTGTTTGCCCGCGTGGAACGGGACCGCCGGTCATGAGGCCCAGGATCGACATGGCGGCGCTCGGGCGCATCGTCGTCGGGCTGAACGCGGTGATCTTCGCGGCCGGCGAGACCGAGCTGAAAGTGCTCGTCACAGAAAGCCTGGAGGGCGGACAGACCGCGCTTCCCTTCGGTCCGTTCGACCCGGAGATCCACCGCACGTTCGAGATCGGCCTGCGCGAATGGGTGCGCGGCCAGACCGGGTTCGAACTGGGCTATGTGGAGCAGCTCTACACCTTCGGCGACCGGGGACGCGAGGCGCCCGTGGCGGCGCTGGCCGGCGCGGAGGACGCTCGGGTCATTTCGGTGGGCTATCTTGGACTCACCCCCCAGGCGCGCACACTAAAGGGCGATGAGGCGCGCTGGCTGGGCTGGGCGCGGTTCTTCCCCTGGGAGGATCATCGCGACGGCCGCCCGGCGATCCTGGACGGGTTTCTGGAGCCGGCGCTTCGAAGCTGGTGTGATGAAGCCGCGGCGCCCGGCCGCCGCGCCGCGCGCTATGATCGGGTGCGGGTCTGCTTCGGGCTGGACGGCGCCGCCTGGAACGAGGAACGCGCGCTGGACCGCTACGAGCTTTTGTACGAGGCCGGGCTGGTGGCCGAAGCCGCCCGCGATCGCGGCGAGCCGGCGCCGGCTGAAAGCGCGGGCGAGGCGATGGCGTCCGACCATCGCCGGATTCTCGCGACGGCCCTCTCCCGCCTGCGCGGCAAGATCAAATACCGCCCCGTGGTGTTCGAGCTGACCCCGCCTGAATTCACCCTCTCCCATTTGCAGAAACTGGTGGAGAGCGTGTCCGGCTTTCCCCTGCACAAGCAGAATTTCCGCCGCGCGCTGGACCGGGCCGGCTTTGTGGAAGGCACCGGCCGCATGGAGAGCCGCACCGGCGGACGCCCGGCCGAACTGCATCGCTTCGTGCGCGAGACGCTGAAATCGGGGACCGCACTGGGCCTCACGATTCCGCGATTGAAGGACGCCGCGTCATAAATCTGACTTGCCACCGGGGTTGTCAGGCGTATAGTCCCTCTCCACGTTAGGCTCATCTAGAGCATAAGCCCGGCGGCGACCCTTCGCCGCCATCTTTAAGGCCCGCCTAATGCTCACTTCGAGCAAAAGCGTTCGAAGCTGCATCACGCGGGACCACGGGAGGCGACAATGGACGGCATGACTTTCCCCGCGAGCACCTGGCCCGAGGCCGATGCGCTCGTTTATGACGCGGCTGTCAAAGCACGCGTCGATCATCTCTATGAGCGCGTGAAGGACGTGGTGACGCCCATGGAGTGGCCGAAATTCGCGCCGCTCATCGACGCCATTAACCGCCTGAAGGTGGAGCGCGGCGCAACGATCCTGGCGCACAACTACATGACGCCGGAAATCTTCAACTGCGTCGGCGACATCACCGGCGACAGCCTGAAGCTCGCCCAGGTCGCCGCCGAGGCCGAGGAGGATGTGATTCTCCAGGCCGGCGTGCACTTCATGGCCGAGACCGCGAAAATCCTGTCGCCGCACAAGACCGTGCTGATCCCCGACATGGAGGCCGGCTGTTCGCTGGCCGCCTCCATCACCGGCGCGGACGTGCAGCGCATCAAGGCGGCCTATCCAGACCTTCCCATCGTCACCTATGTGAACACGTCAGCCGAGGTGAAGGCCTGGTCCGACATCTGCTGCACCAGCTCCAACGCAGTGCAGGTGGTGGAGGCCGTCGCCGCCCAGTGGGGCGTGGACACCGTGATCATGATCCCCGACGAGTATCTGGCCAAGAACGTCGCGGCCCAGACCGGGATCAAGATCCTCACCTGGAAAGGCTCCTGCGAAGTGCACGAGCAGTTCACCCCGCAGGATCTCGATGACTTGCGCGCCGCCCACCCCGACGCGGTGATCCTGACCCACCCCGAATGCCCGCCGGACGTGATGGCCAAGGCTGACTTCGCCGGCTCCACCGGCGCCATGGCCAGCTATGTGAAGGATCACGCCCCGAAAAAGGCGATCCTGATCACCGAATGCTCCATGAGCGACAATGTCTCGGTGGAGAACCCGGGCGTCCAGTTCGTGAAGCCCTGCAATCTCTGCCCCCACATGAAGCGCATCACGCTCAAAGGCATCTACGAAGCCCTGCGCGACATGAAGCACGCCGTGGAGGTCGATCCGGTGATCGCCGAGAAGGCGCGCGCCAGCCTGCAAGCCATGCTGGACCTGCCCAAGGCGGCCAAGCCGCCGCACTTCGACACGGGGCGCGACGCCGTCGCCGTCCCGTATGTGAGCGTTTAGAGGCTGAATTCCCGGCCAAGCGCAAAGCGCGAAGAGCCGGGACCTCAGGCCGATAAAGGCGCTCTATCCTGCGCGAGGTCCCGGATCTTCGGCCATGCGGCCTCGTCCGGGAATACAAAAGTGAGTGCAATGACCCATCCCCTCATCATCGCCGGCGCCGGCATCGCAGGCCTCTGGACGGCTCTGCACGCCGCCCAGCGTCCGGTGATCCTGCTAACGGGTTCAAAGCTGGGCGAGAACAGCTCGACCGGCTGGGCCCAGGGCGGGGTGGCCGCAGCGCTGGGCGTTGACGACGCGCCGTCGCTTCACGCCGCCGACACGATCGCGGCGGGCGCAGGGCTGGTTGATGAAGACGCCGCGCGCCTGCTCGCCGAGGCCGGACCGCGCGAAATCGAGGACCTGTTCGCCCTGGGCGCACCCTTTGAAAAGGACGGCGACGCCTGGTCTT
This sequence comes from Apolloniradiicaulis salifontis, assembly GCF_053756655.1. Taxonomy (NCBI): domain Bacteria; kingdom Pseudomonadati; phylum Pseudomonadota; class Alphaproteobacteria; order Maricaulales; family Maricaulaceae; genus Apolloniradiicaulis; species Apolloniradiicaulis salifontis. Next base: position 1,076,609 of record NZ_CM132387.1, on the reverse strand, counting down.
TGTCGCGCGAAGCGGCCCACAGCCGGGCGCGCGTCGCCCGGGTGAAGGGCGATCAGGCCGGCGCCGGCATTCTCAACGCCCTCATCACCGCCGTGCGCGCCGCGCCCCATATCGACATCCGCGAAGGTTGGCGCGCCGAGAGCCTGATCCCCGACGCCGACGGCGGCTGCGCCGGCGTGCTCGCGCGCGACGCGGACGGCGCCCTGCACCGGATCATCGCGAGCGACACCGTGCTCGCCACCGGCTCGCTGGGCGGGCTCTATGCCGTGACCACCACGCCCTGGACCAGCCAGGGCCAAGCCCTCGCCATGGCGGCGGGCTTGCGCGCCGAAATCCGCGATGCGGAGTTCGTGCAGTTCCATCCCACCGCCATCGATATCGGCCGTGACCCCGCGCCACTGGCCACCGAGGCCCTTCGCGGCGAAGGCGCCACGCTCATCGACGCAAAGGGCTCGCGCTTCATGAAGCCGGTGCACGCCGACGCCGAACTGGCGCCGCGCGACGTGGTCGCCCGCGCCGTCCACCGCCAGGTGAAAGCCGGCAAGGGCGCCTTCCTGGATGCGCGCGCCGCGGTGGGCGAGGCCTTCCCCGAGCGCTTCCCGGCCGTGTTCGCCGCCTGCATGTCCGGCGACATCGATCCGCGCACCCAGCCCATCCCCGTGGCGCCGGCGGCGCACTATCACATGGGCGGGATCGCCACAGACCTTTCCGGCTTCACCGGCGTGGCGGGCCTGTGGGCGGTGGGCGAATGCGCCGCCACCGGCGTCCACGGCGCCAACCGGCTGGCGTCCAACTCGCTTCTGGACGGGCTGGTCTTCGGCCGCCGCGCGGCTGTTGCATTGCGCAAGTCCGCGCCGCGCGCCCTCAACCCGCTTGAGGCGTTCGCGCCGCCCAGCCTGCCCGGCCCGGCGCTGCAGCGCTTGCGTCAGGTCATGGCGGCCGAGGCCGGCATGGAGCGTGACGGCGCCGGACTGTCGCGGCTCATCTCGGTGATCGACCAGCTTGAGGCGCGCTACGGCCCGGCGCCGGCGCTGATCGCTGCGCGCTTCGTCGCCGCAGGAGCGTTGGCCCGCACCGAAAGCCGCGGCGGCCATTTCCGCAATGATTATCCGAAAACACGACCGACCGGAGTCTCCACCCGCATGCGCCTAGACGACGCCCGCGCCGTAACCGCCACGGCCCTGCCCGCCGCGGAGATCGCGGAATGAGCCTTCAAATCCCGCCCGTGCCGCGCGGCGTCGTCGCAGAAATCGTCGCCGTGGCGCTGGACGAGGATCTGGGCGGACGCGGCGATCTCACCTCGCTGGCGACGATTTCCGAAAATGCGCGCGGCACGTTTCAAATCGTGAGCCGGGCTGAAGGCGTGCTGTGCGGAATACAGGCCGCCGACGAGGTCGCCTCCCAGGTCAGCGCCGAGCTGATCATCGACTGGCGCGCGAAGGACGGCGACTCCATCGCCAAGGGCCAAGCCGTCGCCCTGATCAAGGGCCCGGCGCGCGCCATTCTCACCGCCGAGCGCTCGATCCTGAACTTCATGGGCCGGCTGTCCGGCGTCGCCACGCTCACCCGGCGTTATGCAGACGCGGTGGAGGGGACCGGCGCCCGCGTCGCCCACACCCGCAAGACCACGCCGGGCCTTCGCGCCCTGGAGCTTCAGGCGGTGCGCGCCGGCGGCGGCGCGCCGCACCGCTTCGGCCTCGATGATGCGATCCTCATCAAGGACAATCACGTCGCCCTGTGCGGCGGCTCGGTGAGCGAAGCCGTGCGCCGGGCGAAGGCCTTCGCCGGCCACATGATGCGCGTCGCCGTGGAGGTGGACCGCCTCGACCAGCTGGAGGACGCCCTGTCGGCCGGGGCGGAGAGCGTGCTGCTGGACAATTTCAGCCTCGACGATCTTTCCGCCGCGGTGAAACAGGCCAAAGGCCACGCCACGCTGGAAGCCTCCGGCGGGGTGACGCTGGAAACGATCCGCGCCATCGCCCAGACAGGAGTCGACATCATCTCGGTGGGCGCACTGACCCACTCCGCGACGAATTTCGATCTGGGACTGGATGCGGTTTAGGTGGGGGACGCCGCCCACTGGTGCTCACAATTGCTTGCAGGCATGGGCGCCAGACGGCCTTCAGCGCGCCAGCGCTACGACTGCGCGCCAATGGCCCGCCACCGGCGCTTCCGCGGGATACACCTCCAGCATGACCTCTGGCGCGATCCCGGTCTCTTCAAACACCGCGCCGTCCGGACTTGCAAACACCTCGTTCGACAACTCGAGCAGCCAGCCATTGGGCAGCGGCTTGGCCAGCGGTGTGGAGAAGGCGCCGCGCGTGGTTGTGCCTGCATGGGTGACGTTGGGGAGCTGGCGGAGGGCGAGCGTCGCCAGTTCGCCGCCGCTGACCGTCACGTCGCTGGTGAGGAGAATTACCTGACCAGTATAGCGCGGCCCGTCCGCCGGCTCGATCACATGGGGAAACGGCGCAAGGCCGGAGCCAAGCGCCTGCGTGGTGAAGCCCACGAAAGACATATCGGTGAAGCGGCCCGGCAGGGCCTTGGCCACCCGGTCCCAGCCGCCGCGATTATTGGATAGATCCACGATCACACGGTCGGCGCCCTGAAACGCCGTAAACGCCTCATCTAGGGCGGCGTTGAATGCCGCCATTTCCGCTTCGGCCCACTGCGGGCTGGCGAAATCTGTCAGGTCGGTGAACCCGCCCATGACGAAAAGCTGTAGATAGCCGACACGCACGCCGTGCTCCGGCTCGATGACGCCCCAGAGCAGGCGGTCGTTCAGCGTGTGCACGGCGCTTTCGCCGAGCCCGGCCGCCGCCTGCTCCAGCAGCGCGATAAGCCATGGCGTTTCGCCTCCGCCGGCGCGCGCGCGCGGCAGGGTCTCGCCCAGACCGTCCTGCTGGCGGCGCGGCTCGCCGTCCACCACGCCGATCAGCTTGGTGTGACTGTCCGACAGCCCGTCCATATACATAGCGAGCGCGTTCCAGAGCTCAGCCTCGCTCATGGTGTCATGCACCGTCCGCCGAAGCCGCTCGGCCCGCACCCTCCGGTCGGGCAGGCGCCGGTCGAAGAAGGCGTAATGGCGCTTGAAATGATCCAGAAACGCCGCCGCAACCGCTGTCGGAGTGGCGTCGACCGGCGCGTTGCATTCTGCAGGCAGGGCGTCCAGCCGGTCGAAGACGACATTGGTGTCGCCGTCCAGAAGCTGGAAGATGGCGGCGTCGCCGGGCAGGTCGCGAGCGTAGCGATAGCTCACAGAGGCCATGGCTGACATGTCACGCGTCCCAACGGGCGTGGCGTAGCAGACATCGCCCGATTGAAAGCGGGTCGCGCCTTGGGCATCGATACCTAGGACCCAGCCATAGCCGCGCGACCGCCAGACTCCGCGAAACTCAGGCGCGGTTTGGCCGGCCTCGGCGTAGAGCAGCGTCAGCGGCCCGGCATCCAGCCAGGGCGTATCATCAGCCGGTTCAACGCCAGTCAGCGCGCAGCCGGCGACAAACGTGCACGCGGCGCAAAGAACGAGACGGATCATGGGAACTCCAAAAAGTGACCGCAGTCACTTTTATTGATCCTGATGGCGTCATGCAAGGAGTTTCACGAAGCCGCGGGCGCGCGCTTCGATAACGCGGTCGATTTCGAACGCGCCCTCGGCGTTGACCCATTCGCGCACCGTGCCGGTGAGCACGGCGAGGAACAGAGCGGCGGCCTCATCGGGGTCGACCTCTCCCCTCACCTCGCGATCGGCCTTCGCCGAGCGCATCAGCGCCTCGAACCTGGCCCGGGCCCGCGCGTCGGCCGCATGCTCCACGGCGCGCAGTTCGAGGTGAAGCGCGGACAGGCGCAGCTTGGCGCGCCACAGCTCCGGCTCGCCGAGCACAGGCGCCAAGGTCGCCGCGCACGCCGCGGCCAGCCGGTCGCCGAGCCGTCCGGACGGCGGATCGAACCCGTCGGCCTCTTCAGTGGCGCGCCCATACCACTCGAAAAGCAGATGCTCTTTGGTGGGGAAATGATTGAAGAAGGTGCCCTTGGCCACGCCCGCCTCGGCGCAGATTTGAGAGACGCTCACCGCGTCATAGCCGTGGGCGCAGAAAAGGGTCAGGCCTGCTTGATAGAGGCTCTCGAACACGGCGCGCTTCTTGCGCGCGCGTCGGCCGGGCTCTTCATGGATCTCGCCGCTCATCGCCACAGTTCACGCAGATACGCCACCGCCATCATCGCCGCTGGACGGCTCCGGCACGCCTACGCCTCGCGGTCAGAGACCAGCAGCTGACGCTCGGAGCGATTCGGGAAGCGGTAGAAGATGTGAGCGCCGATGCGGCGCGTGCGCACCAGCGAGTCGTTCCAGATCGGATCGACGGCGGTGGTGTGATAGTGCGTTGCGCGCCGCGTGACCGGCTGGGCGAAGCCCATGAGCGCATGCTCGGCCACCAGCTGGGCCCGCTCCCAGGTGCGCCCGTAGGGCGTGCGCACCAGCGAGCCGTCGCAGGTGAAGGTGAACTGGCAGCCGGTGACGCGTTCACTGCCCTGATACACCACGCCGCACACCGTGTCGGGATAGGCGCGGTGGCGTACGCGGTTCAGCACCACTTCAGCCACGGCCGCCTGGCCGGCGAAGTTTTCAGAGCGCGCCTCGTAGAAGATCGCTTCAGACAGGCAGCGGCGCTCGCGCGCAGCGGCGCGGGCCGCGTCCAGGTGCATGGTGTCGAAGCTGCGAAGATCGTCGAGGGCGCGCGCGGTGATGCGGGCGCCGAAAACTTCGTCGGACTCAACGGTGAAGCTCGCGAACTCCAGCGAAGCCGGGGCTTCATCCCAGCGCGAGGTCGCCGCATCGTCGAGATAGGCGCCGGCCATGTCGCGCCAGACGCCGGCCTCGTCCTGCTCGCGCACACGCTCCGGCGCCAGCGCCAATACGCCCGCCATGAAGACGAACGCCAGGGCGGAGGCGGCGCCTCCCGTCCAGCGCTTGATACGCGCTTTTGTCGATCCAGCGGTCATGTCGCCGTCTCTCCTCGCAGCGGTCTCAGGGCCGTTTCGCACATCGTGCGGCGGCCTGAACCGATACATCGTCCCGGACATCGGGAAAGTCACAGCGAGCCGTTGCAAGGCGTGCGCCGTAAAAGGGGACCTTAGCTAGGTTCCCCGCTCCGGCGGGTCAATAGACGTCAGGGCCGGGCGGAAATAAGGCGAGCGCCGCCATATTCTCACCCAACTCGCGGAAGCACCTATGGTTCCATAGGCTTAGATGGAATTTCAGCTGTCCCGTTTCAGGGCCGACTGGGCCGCGGCCAGTCGCGCTATAGGCACGCGGTATGGCGAACAAGACACATAATCAAGCCCGGCGCCCTCGCAGAAACGAATCGAGGCCGGGTCGCCGCCATGCTCGCCGCAAATGCCAAGCTTGATATCGGGACGGGTCGCACGGCCGCGTTCCACGCCGATTTTTATCAAGTCTCCGACGCCTTCCTGATCGAGGCTGACGAAGGGATCCTTCTCGAAGATTCCAGCTTCCAGATAAGCGCCCAGGAACTTGCCGGCGTCGTCGCGCGACAGGCCGAACGTGGTCTGGGTCAGATCATTGGTGCCGAACGAGAAGAATTCCGCGTGCTCGGCGATGGCGCCGGCCAGCAGCGCCGCGCGGGGCAATTCGATCATGGTGCCGATGAGATAGACCGGCGCGGTTCCGGTTTCTTCCTCGACCTTTTTGGCGATCGCCTCGATGCGCACTTTCAGGATCTCCAGCTCCTTGGGCAGGGCCACGAGCGGGATCATCACCTCGGCCACGGGCTGGACGCCGGTTTCCTTCTCCACCAGGGCCTGCGCCTCGAAGATGGCGCGCGCCTGCATCTCGTAGATCTCCGGATAGGTGATCCCGAGGCGGCAACCGCGATGGCCCAGCATGGGGTTGGTCTCGTTGAGGTCGCGCGCCCGCGCCATGAGCTGGTCGGCGGGAAGCCCGGTGGCCTGCGCGACCGCCTTCACGTCTTCCTCGGTGTGGGGCAGAAACTCGTGCAGCGGCGGATCCAGCAGGCGGATCGTGCAGGGCAGCGAGCCCATGATCCGGAAGATCTTCGCAAAGTCGTCGCGCTGCATGGGCAGGATCTTGGCCAGCGCCTTGATCCGCCCGGCCTGGGTGTCGGCCAGGATCATCTCGCGCACGGCGGCGATGCGGTCGGCGTCAAAGAACATATGCTCGGTGCGGCACAGGCCGATGCCCTCGGCGCCGAAATCTTTGGCTGTCTGAACGTCGGCGGGGGTTTCGGCGTTGGTGCGCACCTTCATGCGCCGCGCCTTGTCGGCCCACACCATGAGCGAGGCGAAATCGCCGGTGACTTCCGGCTTGATCATGGGCGCCTCGCCGGCCAGCACTTCGCCGGTGGCGCCGTCCACGGTGATCATGTCGCCATGGTTAAAGGTGCGCCCACGGGCGGTGAAGCTCTTGGCTGCGGCGTTGATCTTCATCTCGCCGGCGCCGGAGACGCACGGGCGCCCCATGCCGCGCGCCACCACGGCGGCGTGGCTGGTCATGCCGCCGCGCGCCGTGACGATCGCCTGGGCGGCGTGCATGCCGTGAATGTCTTCCGGGCTCGTCTCCACGCGAATGAGGATGACCTTCTCGCCCAGCGCGGCCATATGCTCGGCCTCGTCGGAATCAAACACCGCCTTGCCCACCGCGGCGCCGGGAGACGCCGGCAGGCCCTTGGCGATGACGTCGCGCGTGTAGCCGTCATCGATCATCGGGTGCAGCAGCTGGTCCAGAGCGCCGGGCTCCACGCGCAGCACGGCCTCCTCCTCGCTGATGAGGCCCTCCTCCACCATGTCCACGGCGATCTTCAGGGCGGCGCGCGCCGTGCGCTTGCCGTTGCGCGTCTGGAGCATCCAGAGCTTGCCCTGCTCGACGGTGAACTCGATGTCCTGCATGTCGCGGTAATGGATCTCCAGCTTCTCGAAGACCTCGGTGAGCTGGGCGAACACGTCGGGAAGCGCGGTCTCCATGGAGGGCAGCACGTCCTCCATCTTCACGCGCATGGATTCAGTCAGGCATTGCGGCGTGCGGATGCCCGCCACCACGTCCTCGCCCTGAGCGTTTATCAGGAACTCGCCGTAATAGCCGCGCTCGCCGGTGGAGGGATCGCGGGTGAAGGCGACGCCCGTGGCCGAGGTGTCGCCCATATTGCCGAACACCATGGCCTGCACGTTCACCGCCGTGCCCCAGCTGGCGGGGATGTCGTACATGCGCCGGTATGCGATGGCGCGCTGGTTCATCCAGCTGCCGAACACCGCGCTCATGGCGCCCCAGAGCTGATCGCGCGGATCGGTGGGGAAGGGATGGCCCAGCACTTTCTGAACCGCCTTCTTGTACTCCACGATCACCTCTTCCCACTCTTCGGCGGTGATCTCGGTGTCGAGTTGGTATTCCCGGTCCTCCTTGAAGGCCTCCAGGATTTCTTCAAAGCGCGAATGGGACACGCCCAGCACCACGTCGGAATACATGGTGATGAAGCGGCGATAGCTGTCCAGCGCGAAACGCCGGTCGCCGGAGAGCTTTGCCAGGCCCTCGGCGGTCTCGTCGTTGAGGCCCAGATTGAGCACCGTATCCATCATGCCGGGCATGGAGGCGCGCGCCCCGGACCGCACCGAGACCAGCAGCGGATTGCCAGGATCGCCGAACGTCTTGCCGACCTTGGCCTCCAGCGCTTTCAGCGCTTCTTCGACCTGATCCTGCAGACCTTCGGGATAGGTCTCTCCGTTGTCGTAATACGCTGTGCAGACCTCGGTGGTGAGGGTGAATCCCGGCGGCACCGGCAGGCCCAGCGTCGCCATCTCGGCCAGATTGGCGCCCTTGCCCCCCAGCAGATTCTTGTCGTCCCGGCTGCCGTCCGCCGATCCGCCGCCGAACGCGTAAACCCACTTGACCATTCTGGCTCCCCTAAATCCTTTTTGCCCGGCCCCTGTAAGCAAGGCAGGCGCCGACTTCTCCGCCGCGCCTCAGCCCTCCAGCCGGGAGAAGTCCGCCACCGCATCCACCGCCGCACGAATCCGCGACAGCAAAAGCAGCCTATTGCGTCGCACAATACGATCTTCCGCGTTCACGACAACCGCCTCAAAGAAGCCGTCCACGAAGCGGCGCAGTTTTGACAGCGCCGCCATGGCCGATTCAAAGTCTTCCTCGGCCAGCGCCGCCGTCGCCACGGCCTCCGCCGCCTCCAATTCCGCAATCAAGGCGCGCTCTTGCGCCGCATCCGCGGTCCTGGCGATGGCGATGAAAAGCGCGGCGGAGTCCGCTTCGCTCAGCGGGCCTTCGCCATCCGCATCCGGCGCGCGTTCCAGCGCCTCGAGGCGCGCTACGGAAAGATCGAACCCCTTCTTCTCCTCGGCGGCGAGAATGTTCGCCGCCCGGCGATACCCGGCCAGCAGCGCCGCGCCGTCCTCGGTCTCCAGAAACGCCTGCAGCGCCCGGGACTTGTTGGTGACGCGCACGAGGTCGTCATCGCCAAGGGCGAACACCGCATCGATCACGTCATGGCGCACGCCTTCGTCCTTGAGGTGGACTTTGAGACGGTCGGCGAAGAAATCAAAAAACTCGTCCTCCATCCATTCAAAATGACTTGCAACCAACCCACCCGCGCGTTCGGAGTTTTCGTTTCCATCTGCGTTTTCAACGTCGACGAGACCATACCGATCCGAAAGTCCAAGGTGATCAACAGCCAACCTGAAATCCTGCAGAGCGGTGAAAGCATCGGAATTCTGAAAGACTTCTAGAGCGGCTGGCGGGACGCCTGGATGAGGCCAGTCGCGACAATTTTCGACAAAAGCCCTGACTGTTTTTACCAGCTCGTCGTCCGTATTCGCATATGCAGAAGCAATTCCAAAAGACTGCGCATCAAAAATTGATGTCATTAAGAAACGCGAAGCATCCTTTTGCTTTACGATCTTCAAAAACGCAAGAATAAGACCGAACGGAATCTGCTTAAGGTGTTTCAATATCCCGGTACGGAAGAAGTGATTTATTGATGGTTCGTGGAAACGAACCTCCAACAAAATCCGAATAACCCCCAGCGCCGCCCTTCGCAGGGCGAACGGGTCCTTCGACCCTGTGGGTTTTTCGTCGATAGCCCAGAAGCCCACCAGCGTGTCGAGCTTGTCGGCAAGCGCCACCGCCGCGCTCACCGGCGCGGTGGGGACGGCGTCGGAGGGGCCCTGGGGTTTGTAATGGTCGCGGATGGCGTCGGCGACGGTTTGGCGGTCTTTGTCGCTTAGCCCTGAGAGCCCGCCCTCGTCCTTCGAGGCCCGCTTCGCGGACTCCTCAGGATGAGGCCTCTTTTGCTCTCCCCCTCCCACATTCTGAGGTGCGCCCCCGGACGTGGTCTGGGGGCGCCTCGAAGGATCGGCCTCCAGCGCATAATAACGCCCCATCACCCCCTGCAGCTCGGGGAACTCATAGACCATCTGGCTCACCAGATCGGCCTTGGCGAGCTTCGCTGCGAGGTAAGCAAGCTCCGGGTCCGCGCCCACAGCTGGCGCGAGCTCGCGCGCCAGCGCCGCGACGCGCTCCGTCTTGTCGGCGACCGTGCCCAGCTTGTCGTGGAAGGTGACTTTCGAGAGCTCAGCCGCCATGGCCTCCAGGCCCTTGGCGCGGTCCAGATCCCAGAAATGGCGGGCGTCGGAGAGACGCGCCGACAGCACGCGGGCGTTTCCCGCCGCGATGGCGGCCCCGCCGTCGGGGGCGTCCTGATTAGCGATGACGACGAATTTCGGGGCGATCTTGCCGCCTGAGTCCGCCACCGCGAAATATTTCTGGTGGGTCTTCATGGTGAGCTGGATGACTTCCGGCGGTAGGTCCAAAAAGCCCGGATCCATGTCGCCCAGAATGGCGACCGGATGCTCCACAAGCCCCGTCACCTCGTCCAGAAGGCCGTCATCCTCCACCAGAACCAGCCCTGCATCGGCGCAGACCTTGCGCGCATCCAGCAGGATTTTCGCCCGCCGCTCGGTGCGCGAGAGAAGCACGCCGTTCTCTTTCAGCTTGATCTGGTAATCGTCCCAGCCGGACACCGCGAAGGGGCCGGAGCCGTGAATGCGGTGGCCCTCGGTCACGTTCGAGGCGGTGATCCCGAACACCTGCGCCGGGACGATCTCGCCGCCCAGAAGCGCGACAATCCGCTGCAGCGGACGCACCCAGCGCTGGGCGCGGTCTCCCTCGCCGAACTTCATGCTCTTGGGCCAGGGGAAGGCTTTCACCATTTCGGGAATCGCCTCGGCGATCACGTCGGCGGTGTTGCGACCCGGCTTTTCAATCACGGCGATGTAGAACGCGCCCTTCTTGTTTTCCTCGATGCGGCATTGATCAAGGCTTGTCAGCCCGGCGCCGCGCAGAAAGCCTTCAAGGGCTTTCTCCGGCGCGTCGGTGCGCGGGCCCTTGCGCTCCTCGCTCACATCGGCGGTCTTGTCCGGCAGGCCGGTCATGGACAGCCCGATGCGGCGCGGCCCGGAGAAGGTCTCCAGCGCGCTCCACTCCAGCCCCGCCTCTTTCAGCCTGGCGGTGAACAGGCGCTCAAGATCCGCCTCGGCGCGCGCCTGCATGCGGGCGGGGATTTCCTCGGAGAAGAATTCGAGAAGGAAGTCTGACACGGGTGCGGTCCTAATGATTGCTCGCCTGCATGCGGGTATAGGCCGGGCGCGCGTGAAGGCTGTCTATATAGGCGCCGAAAGGAGACTCCTTGGGCAGAACGCCGAAATGGCGAAGCCAGCCCAGCGCGCCGCCCACCAGAATGTCGGCGGCCGAGAATGTGTCGCCGAGAATGTAGGGCGACTCCTTCAGGGGCCGTTCCACCAGCGTCAGCGCGGTCTCCCAATCGCCCCAGCCGACCCGGCCGGGATCGGCGTCCCAGCCCTGAACCTTCGCCATCATGGCCGGCTCCAGAACGCTGGGACGAAACACCGACCAGTAGAGATACGCGGCGCGCTTTTCGTCGCCGACGGCCGGCGCCAGCCCCGCTTCGGGAAATTCGTCGCACAGATAGAGCGAGATCGCAGCCATCTCGCCGATCACCTTGCCCTTGTGGCGGATCGCGGGAACCTTGCCGGCCGGATTGATCGACAGATAGCTGGGCTCGCGCGTCTCGCCGCCGAACACGTCGACCTTCCTCAGATCATAGGCCAGGCCCATCTCTTCGAGCAGCCAGACCGTGCCGGTGGAGCGCGTGTTGGGGCCGTGCCAGACAGTGATTTCGGCCATCAGTCGGCGCCGATCGTCTTGGCGAAGGCCGGACGGCTGGTGACCGCATCCACATAGCGCTCGATGGCCGGACGCGCCTCCATGAGGCCGAACTCTGTCGCCCAGTTCAGCGCGCCGCCCACCAGAAGGTCGGCCGCAGTAAACCAGTCGCCGAACAGATAAGGCTCGGCGGTCTGAAGGCGGGTCTCCAGCGCGTCGACCACCGCCTCCACATCGCCCCAGCCGGCCTGGCGGCGGTTGGTTTCGAACTTGAGGCCCGCCTGCAGCATGGCCGGATCAATGGCGGTGCCCTGAAAGATCAGCCAGCGCAGATAATCGCCGCGGCGCGGATCATCGAGCCCCGGCGCCATGTCCACCGGCGTCTTGTATTTGTCGGCCAGATAGATCGCGATGGCCGGCGTATCGCTGACGCTTACCTCGCCGTCCAGAAGCGCCGGGATCTTTCCCAGCGGACTGATGGAAAGAAACTCCGGCGTGCGCATGGAGCCGTCTTCATACTCCACGCGAACAAGCTCGTAGTCCACGCCCAGCTCTTCCAGGAGCCAGTGCGTCATGGTCGCGCGCGATTGCGGATTATGGAAAAGTTTCAGGGTCATCAGGCGGCTCTCTCACGTTCAAGTTTCACCCATGCATCCGCGCAGCCCTTGGCGAGCTCGCGCACCCTTGCGATCCAGCTGGCGCGCTCGGCCACCGAAATGGCGCCGCGCGCATCCACCAGATTGAACAAATGGGAGGCTTTCAGGCAGAAGTCATAGGCCGGAAGCGGCAACGGTTTTTCCAGCGCCAGCAAAGCCTTGCACTGATTTTCCGCGCCCTTGAACCAGTCGATGAGCATGTCCACGTCGGCGCGCTCGAAATTGAAGGCCGATTGCTGGCGCTCATTCTCCAGGAACACGTCGCCATAGCTCAGCCCGGCTCCGTTGAAATCAAGATCGTAAACGTTTTCAACGCCCTGCACATACATGGCCAGGCGCTCCAGCCCGTAGGTCAGCTCGCCGGAGACCAGCTCCACATCCTGGCCGCCCACCTGCTGGAAATAGGTGAACTGGCTCACCTCCATGCCGTCGCACCAGACCTCCCAGCCCAGCCCCCAGGCGCCCACGGTGGGGTTCTCCCAGTCATCCTCCACAAAGCGCACATCGTGCAGCTTGCGGTCCACGCCGATGGCGTCCAGCGAGCCCAGATAGAGGTCCTGCAGGTTTGACGGAGATGGTTTGAGGAGCACCTGAAACTGGTAATAATGCTGCAACCGGTTGGGGTTTTCCCCATAGCGCCCGTCGCCGGGCCGGCGCGAGGGCTGCACATAGGCGGCGCGCCAGGGCCGGGCGCCAAGCGAGCGCAGGGTCGTCGCCGGGTGCAGGGTGCCCGCCCCCACCTCGGTGTCGTAGGGCTGCAGAATCGCGCAGCCCTGGTCGGCCCAGTAGCGCTGCAGGGTCAGGATGAGGTCCTGAAAGGACGGGGCGTCAGGGTTTCGCATGGCGGCGGAAAATCCGGCTCTTTTTCAAGTCGCGCGAACCTAGGCGCGGTTACCGGACCGATCAAGCGGCCCGTCCGCGTTGGGATGTCGACCAGACAGGCGCCAGGCAGACACAAAAACGGCGGCGCGCCACCCCGGACACGCCGCCGTCATCAGGCCGTCCCCCCATCGGACGGTGGTTCCTGGCCCCTAGCGGTAGGTCTGCGCCGGACGCCAGATGCCGTCAGTGCCCTGGCACATATACACAAGGCGGCCCGACGACTGCATGTCGCGGCAGGCGCCGTTGGCCGGCGCACTGGCCGAGCCCTGAGAAGAGCCGGCGGTGTAGACCTGGGCCTGGCCGTAGGAACCGCTGTCGGACGGGCGGTAATCAGGGCCGCCGAGCAGCTCACCGGACGAGCGCCCGTATCCGTCGTCATAGCCGTAGCCGTCATCGACGCGGCGATCATCGTAGCCGTACTGGTCATACCCGCCGGTGTCGTAGCGCCGGCTGTCGTAGCGCCGATCGTCGTAACGCGGATCCGCGTAGCCGTAAGCGTCGCCGCGATAACCCACATCGGACCCGTAATGGCCCGGCGCCGCGCCGTAGCCTCCGCCGCTGCGGCGGGCGTAGGCGTCGCAGCCGCTTCCCGCCCCGCCGACGGCCGCACCGGCCACCGCGCCAAGCCCGGCCCCGGCGAGCACGGCGCCGTCATTGCCTTCTTCCTGGTAGCCACGACCGCGATGTCCACGATATCCATGGTCGCGCCCACGATAGCCGCGGTGGCCGCGATAGCCGCGCTCATTGCGCGCACGGTCCTGGCCGCCGTCGTGGATTTCCGCGCCGAGCACGGCGCCGATGACGCCGCCGATCACCGCGCCGGCGATCTGACGGTTGCGCTGCTGGGCGATGCATTGCTCATAGCTGGGGCCCTGGTTTCCATAGCGCGACTGGGCGCCATAGCTCTGGGCCTCGGCCGGGCTGAGGCCGGGAAGCACGAACGCTGCGCCGCAGGCGGCGGCGAGGAGAAAACGGGTCATGGAAGACCTCCTCTTCTGGCGCGCCACGAGGGCGCGGACCTTTTGATCTTACGCAAACCTTAAGCCATGAGCCATGAGCCGGAGATGAACGGCTTCAGGACGAAAAAGGCCCGCCCCACGAGGGGGCGGGCCCTGTCTTGCGCGCGGCCTACTGGCGCCGCGCCACCTCCCAGCGGCCATACCGGTCGCGGCACATGCGCACCCGGTCATAGGCGACCTGTCCGTTGGGGAGGAAGATTTCCGCGTCGCCCCAGCGGCACTGATTGCCGCGATACTGGTGCCAGTCACGGGCGTAAACCACGCCGCGGACACCCGAATACGGATTATTCCAGTAATAGGGCCGGTCGTTGGAGAAGGCCGAATGCACCGCATAGCGGTACTGGCCGCGATCGCAGTCGTTGAACGAGGCGCCGAGCCCTGCGCCCAAAAGCCCGCCGGCGAGCACTGCGCCGCCATCGCCTTCATACGCGGCGCCGCCCAGGATCGCCCCGATCAGCGCTCCGGCCACCACCCCGTCGCCATCGGACCGGCAAAACCGCTGATCATAATGGAAGGTGTTGCGGGAATAGTGGTCTGTATACCGGCGGTTATAATGCCAGCTCGCACGGGCCGGGGCATGACTGTAGACACGCCGCGGCGGAGTGTGGACGCGCGGCGCCGGGCGGTGTCCGCGATAGTGCTGATCCACACGGTGCACCGGCTGATTATAGCGGTGATCGCGGCGGTGATCGCGCTGATCGACCCGGCGGTCACGACGGTCGTACCCATGATCGCGGCGCTGGTCGGACCGGTCGAAGCGCTGATCCCGGCGTTGTTCTCGGCGATCGGCGCGCGGGTCGCCCCGCCGGTCTGCTCGCTGCTCGGGGCCACGATTTTGAACCGCATCCCGGCGGCGCTCCTGCGCCATGTCCGGCCCCGCGTCCCGGCGCCGGTCGGGGCGTGCCTGTCCGGCTCGATCAGGCCTTGAAGCCGCGCGTTCTTCGCGGCGTTCGCCGCGGCCGCGCTCGGCGCGTTGCTCGCCGCCCCGCTCCCGGCGTGCGTCCCGGCGCGCCTCACGACGGTCTCCGGATCCGCGCTCAGGGCGTTCCTGAACGGCGGTCATGCTTTCGGTGCTGGCGAGCGTTGCGGCTTGCGCTGCGGGCGCGAAGCTCGGGCCGGGACCTGCAAGCAGGCCCGTGACCAGAACGGCTGCAGCAAGCGATCGATACATCATCGCGCTTGGCCTTTCTGTCTTGAGCGCCGGACACACGCCGGCTCGGTAACCAAGGGGTAAACGCGCTAACCTGACACCTGGATGAACAAAAGGTTCATAAAACCTGGGAATACGACATCAAGTGACTGTATTTACCGGGCTGTGAGCGGATCAAGTCCGGGCGGCGGCGCCAGGCCCGGGCTGGCGAAGGCCATAACCTTGAACAAGTCGCCCATTTCATCGGAGCTGGTGAGCCGTTCAAGCTGGCGCATGAGCCGGCCCCGGCCCGCCTCGCCGGCGGTGCGCGCCAGCGCTGCGGCGCGCTGTTCGATGCCCAGCCCGGTCAGGAAAGCGCCTTGCGCATTAGGGCCGTAGACATCAAGGCCTTCCGCCTGCGCCAGTGCGCCCAGCCGGTCGAACGCGGCCCAGGCCGTGAGATCGGCGCCGCCGGGCCGGTCCAGCGGATCGACCTTCTCATGCTTGCGAATCGCCTGCAGCGTATCGCCGAATTCCGGCGCATCCGATCCGTAGTCGATGAACAGGGCGTAGCCCGGCGCGGCGTGCAGGCGCGCGGCCACCGCCTCAACCAGCGGCGGGTCGCCAGGGCGCAGCTCCACCAGCGTTCCATCCGGCGCAGCGCGCAGAGCCTCCGGCAGGGTCTCAATGTCGGCCTCGCTCAAGACGGAACCAAGCCCGAACGCAAAGCGCGCCGGGTCTTTCGGGTCCAGCCCCACCACCCGCTCACGCCAACGACCGTCCAGGCGCACGCCCTGGCGGATCGGCAGGCAGTCCAGAAACTCATTGGAGACGATGACGCACGGCCCCTTGGCGGCCTGCTCCAGCTGCCTGGCCCAGCGCACCGGAACCGGCGCCCGCGACAAGGTCTCGCCCTGGACCATTTTAAGCGCCGGGCTCGCCTCTACCAGCGTGACGTCACAGGCTTCCAGAAAGCCCGGCATGGCCCGGCCGGCGCGCAGCATGTCGCTCATCATTCGGCCCGTGCCGGGGCCCAGCTCGATGAGCTGAACCGGCGCGGGCGCGCCCATCTGACCCCAGACCTCGGCTGTCCACAGACCCAGAAGCTCACCGAACATCTGGCTGATTTCCGGCGCGGTGATGAAGTCGCTGGCTGCGCTCAGAGGGTCCTTGGTGGCGTAGAACCCGGCTATGGGATCAAACAGCGCCTCGCCCATGAAGGCGGCCACTGAAAGCGGGCCCTCGGCGGCGATGCGCTCTCTCAGGCGGGCCGCGAGCATCGCCAGCGGGCGTAACTCGTCACTATCAGAAGTCATGGATCCTTACGCGGCCGCTTTGTCGCCAATCGCCGGTTTCTTGAGCGCCCGACGCACCAGGAAGGCGCCTAGCGCGATCATGGGAACGCACAGCAGCATGCCCATGGTGACATAGCCCTGCAGCGCTTCGGGCATGTGCCGGTCCGGTTCGCGCACCAGCTCCACCAGGGCGCGGAACACACCGTAGCCGATCAGGAACACGCCGGTGGAAAGGCCCGGCCGGGCGAGAATCCTGAAGCGATAGATCAGCACCGCTAGGATCGTGAACAGCACCGCGCCTTCCAGGAACGCTTCGTAGAGCTGGGAGGGGTGACGCTCGGCGCAGATCGGATCGGCGGCGAAGCGCATGCCCCAGGGCAGGTTGGTTGGCCGTCCCCACAGCTCGCCATTGATGAAGTTCGCCAGACGGCCAAAGAACAGACCGATAGGCGTCGCGGCGGCCACCGCGTCGGCCACGCGCAGGACCGGCGCCTTGTAATGGCGGCTGGTGAAATACATCGCCAGCGCCACGCCGATCAGCCCGCCATGGAAGCTCATCCCGCCTTCGGCGATTCCGGTGATGACCCAGAGCGGTCGCTCCCAGATGGCGCTGGTCTGATAGAAAAGCACATATCCCAGCCGCCCGCCGCCGATCACGCCCAGCATGATCCAAAGCGCCAGATCGTCCACGAAGGCGCGTGAATAGGGCGCGATCTTGGTGGCCGTGGTGGTTCCCCACAAATCGTCGCGCTTCACAAGGCGCATCACCCACCACAGGCCGATGAACAGCCCCGCGATATAGGCCAGCGCATACCAGCGGATCGGGAACGGGCCGAGGCCTGCGATCTCGGGGATGGAAAAGAGAACCGGATCAATCAGGTCGAAGGTCGGCGGGCAGTATTCCATGAGAGATTTCCCGTCAGCTGACGCCCGAAATACGGTTAACTTCGGCCAGGCGCGTTGCCATCACCCTGGTCGAACCCCTATATGAGCCTTCATAGCAGAGCGAGCGGTGTTGTCATGCAGTCGCGCAGCCCAATTTTCAACGATCTGGCCGATCTGATGACGGACGCCTTTTCTGCGGCCCAGGCCGCAGGCGAGGAAGCGCGCACGGCGCTGCGCGCCCGCGCCGAGCGCATGGCCGCCGAGCTGGATCTGGTCAGCCGTGAAGAATTCGACGCGGTGCGAGAGCGCGCTGAGGCGGCCGAGGCCGACCTTGATGCGCTGAAGGCGCGAGTCGACGCGCTGGAGGCGGCCGCCAAGAGCCCCGCCCGCAAGGCTCCGGCCAAGCGCAGTGCGGCGAAAAAGTCATCCAGTTAAGCCGCTTTAATCAGAAACCATGAAGGCGGTTGCGCTGCGGAAACCTTGCAGCGTACCGTCGAAGACGTGCGGGCGGTGAGTCGCCCGCGGCGAGGGGGAGAGGACCTTATGGAGCTCAGCACCCAGGACCACGTGACGGTCGCCGACCCGCTTGAAAGCATCGAGCAGGCGGTGATCGCAGAGCAGTTTCCCTACGAGCGCGACGAGCTTGAATTGCATCTGGCGGCGCCGGGCGCCTGGCGCGACCACCAGATCTGGTTCGCCTATCGGCCCGAGCTGGATGTAATCCATGTCTGCTCCAGCCTGGAGCTGAAAGCTCCGGATAATCGCTACCGCGATGTCTGCGAGCTTGTTACGCGGCTGAACGAGCGGCTGTGGATGGGCCATTTCGATCTGTGGAGCGATGACGGCTCCATCGTCTTCCGCCACGCGCTGACGCTGACCGAAGCCGCGGGCGTGACGCCGGCCCAGGCCGGCGCCCTGATCGAGGCGGCCAAGGAAGCCGGTGAGCGGCTCTACCCGGCCTTCCACTATCTGCTGTGGAGCGGCAAGAGCGCCGCAGAAGCGGTGGCCGCCGCCATGTTCGACACGGTGGGCGAAGCCTAGCCTCTCCTTTCGAGCGATCCGTGTCCCGGCGCCGTCACGACGCGCTCACGGGCGATCTTATCCATCTTCAGAACATGCCTCGCCCGCCCGGAAGCTCCCGGGCGGGCGGTTCTGTCTGAGGGCTCGGGTCAGTCGGCGGGATCACGATTGCGCCCCGGCGCAGACCCCTGAGATAATTCGGCGAAAACGGGGCGAAGGCGCCGGAATCGCGCCTTGAAATGACCCCTAAATCGCCCCTGCCCAACATGGAGCCGTTTTCAAACCTCGCGGGTTTTCTCTCACAGGTCGACGGGACGGACCGTTCCGCCGAGCCGATTCGAAGCAAAGGAGAATTCGACATGAAAACCCTGTTCACCGCCGCCGCCACCGCCGCTCTGATGGGCGGCGCCGCCTTCGCACAGGACGCTGGCGTGTCCTTTGGCGATGTTGACGCCAATGCAGACGGCAAGCTCTCCGTCGAAGAGGTCCAGGCCGTGGCGCCGGACGTCACCGAAGATGAGTTCGACAGCTATGACGCCGACGCCGACGGCTATCTGCAGGAGCCGGAATTCGACACCTGGCTCGCCGCTTACACCGGATCTGAGAACGAGGATCCCGACGGTGATGACGGCGACGACCCGATGAAGGGCTAACGCCAGCAAGACAGCGTGCGCCCGGGACCTCGCCCCTCTGACCCCGCCCAGGCGCGTTCCCGGCGCACGACTGGCCGCCCGCTCCGCATTCGCGGGGCGGGCGGTTTTGCGTAAAAACGCCTTGGCGCCCCGCACCCAGCGGGGCGGGCGGTTTTGCGTGAAACCGCTGTGGCGCCCCGCACCGCCGGCTGCGCGGATTTGCGGTGCGGCGCCCTCGCCCCTTTCCAGCAAGGCCCGTGATCGCCTATACGCGCGGGGCTGAACCAAGCGGGCGCCGCGGCGCGAAAGGATATTTCATGGGTTTCAAATGCGGCATCGTCGGACTTCCAAATGTGGGCAAGTCCACCCTGTTCAACGCCGTCACCCAGACCGCGGCGGCCCAGGCGGCCAACTATCCCTTCTGCACCATCGAGCCCAATGTGGGCGAGGTCGCGGTGCCCGAGCCGCGCCTGCAGGCTCTGGCCGAAATCGCCAAGTCAGCCAATGTCATTCCGGCGCGGATGAGCTTCGTCGACATCGCCGGACTGGTGAAGGGCGCCAGCCAGGGCGAGGGCCTGGGCAATCAGTTCCTGGCCAATATCCGCGAAACCGATGCTGTGCTGTACGTGCTGCGCTGTTTTGAAGACGGCGACGTCACCCATGTGGCCGGCAAGGTCGATCCCATGGCCGATTTCGAAACCGTGGAAACCGAACTCATGCTCGCCGATCTGGAAAGCCTGGAGAAGCGCCGCGCCAATCTGGAGAAGAAGGCCAAGACCGGCGACAAGGACGCCAAGGCCATGCTCGGCCTGGTGGATCTGGCGCTGGCCGAGCTGCAGGAGGGCCGCCCCGCCCGCCACGCCGCCGTGCCCGAGGATTCGCGCAAGGAATGGCGGATGCTTCAGCTTTTGACCGCCAAGCCGGTCATGTTCGTGGCCAATGTGGACGAGGACAGCGCCGCCACCGGCAATGCCTACTCTGAAGCGGTGAAGGCGCGCGCCACCGAGGAAGGCGCCGCCTGCGTCGTGATCTCGGCCAAGATCGAGGCCGAGCTGGCCTTGCTGGAGGAAGATGAGCGCGCGGAATATCTTGAAGAGCTGGGCATTGAAGAGCCGGGCCTGAACCGCCTGATCCATGCCGGCTATCAACTTCTGGACCTCCAGACCTATTTCACCGCCGGCCCGAAGGAGGCGCGCGCCTGGACCATCCGCAAGGGCTGGACCGCGCCGAAAGCCGCCGGCGTCATCCATGGCGATTTTGAACGCGGCTTCATTCGCGCCGAGACCATCGCCTTTGACGACTATGTCGCCAACAAGGGCGAAGCCGGCGCGCGCGATGCGGGCAAGCTGCGCCAGGAAGGCAAGGAATACATCGTGCAGGACGGCGATGTGATGCTGTTCAAATTCAACGTCTAGACTCGCGGTCCGGCCCTGTGACGGGCCGGCGCACCGAGGCGAACAGGGCGTGCGTCGCGTCGCGGCGCTGCTCGAAATAATGCTCGCTGGGCGCCACAAACAGGAGAAGGTCGAGCACCTCGCCCTTCACCGCCGCCAACGCCAGGCCTGAAATCTCCAGCCCGCCCGGCCGCTCGAGCTTCAGCGCGTAGAGCACGCCGCGATCGTCGCCGAAGGCGTGGTCGCG
The DNA here is from genome assembly GCF_053756655.1 of Apolloniradiicaulis salifontis. Classification (NCBI taxonomy): domain Bacteria; kingdom Pseudomonadati; phylum Pseudomonadota; class Alphaproteobacteria; order Maricaulales; family Maricaulaceae; genus Apolloniradiicaulis; species Apolloniradiicaulis salifontis. The sequence continues at coordinate 1,056,229 of NZ_CM132387.1, read as the reverse complement.
CATCGCCGTCACGCGCACGTTTTCATAGCCAAGCGCGGCAAGGCTCGCGGCTAGAAAATCATCCAGGCCGTCCGCCGGGGTGCTCGCCCACCAGCGCGGATACACTTCGAAACCCGGCGTCACCAGGCCCCGCCCGTCGGTAAGGCTCGCCACGAAGAGCCGGTCCAGAAGCGGTCCGTGGCGGGTGAGTTGATCGGTCGCCACCTCCGGATCCATGCCGGGCCAGATCAGCGTCATGGGCCTATCCAGCTCAAAGGCGAAGCGCGGCGTCTCGATCAGGCCCGGCCCGACGGTTGCATCGTTTGACAGACATCCGCACAGGGCCGACGCGGCGAAGACGATTGCGGCGAGCCTGGCGCCCCGGGCCATGAAGCCGGCGAGCCTCATGAGCGCTCCATTCCAGTCAGATTGGCGAGCCGCGCAAGCTCACGGGCGTGGCGGGCGGCGCGGCGGGGATCGCGGATCGAGCGGTCGCGGCGCGCTCCCGACCACAGCACTTCGCCCGTCTCCAGATTGACCAGCGACAGGACGATGCGCCGCTCAAGCCCGGTCAGCGCCACATCGAACATCTCGCCGATCACGATCTCTGCGGCGCGCTGATAGCCTTCGGCGTATTCGCCGGTCACCGAGACGAACAATCCCGTGCGCGCATCATGGGCCGTGGTGAGATTTTGTCCGGCGGGACCGAGACCGGGCCGCCCGCGGGTGGCGACCGGCGTGCGCCCGGTGAGCGGCCGGTCAAACCCCATAAGGCTTTCCGCCACGGGGCGGTGCAGCCGCGCCAGGGTCCAGGCGGCGTCGAGATCGGACTGATCGTTGAGAAAGACCGGAATGCGGTTGCGCTCGGCCAGCGCCGAAGCTGCGGCGTCCAGAACCGGACGGCGCACCGCCTCGCTCCAGTCCCGGCGCAGGCGAAACGCGCCGCCCAACCGGCGCTCGCCCAGCGTGACATGGACCGGCATCACGAGGATGCGCCCCGCTGGCGCCGCACGCCCCGAGGCGTAGAGCCCGCCTGCGCATCCGCCCGCCAAAAGCGCCGAACCGCATAGCGCCGCTCCCGTCAGTATTGACGCTCGAAGTATCGAGCGCCGTGTGATGCCGCGTTCCATGCGCGCCCCCAATACGCGAACTCAGGCACGGATTATCGCGCATCAGGGGAGAAACGCAAATTGCACTCAGCCCTGATCATCTTTCGCCTCGTCCTCCTTGGCCTGACGAGTCTCGTCGCGGATCTGAGCGTAGGCGAGCATGGCGAACAGGGCCGTGCCGCCGATCATGTTGCCGATCAGAGCCGGTACGATGAAGCCGCCCACACCGGCCAGCAGACTCATTTCGCCAGCAAGCGCCAGCACGCCGACTTCGACGGCGCCGACGATCACATGGGCGAACTCGCCGAGGCCGAGAATGTAGATGATCGTCACCACGATGAAGAATTCGCCGTTCTTTGCGTTCGGCAGCATCCAGACCATGGCCGCCACCAGGAAGCCTGCGGGGACACCAAGCGCCATGGTCTCGAAAAAGCCCGGCTCCATGGCGTGGCGGGCCACCTCCAGCGCGCCGGCGAAATGCTCCGGCTTCAGCACGGGCAGGAAGCTGAGAACGCAGGCCGAAAGCGCGGCGCCGATCAGGTTCGCCGACAGCACAATGAGATAGAGCCGCCCCATTCGGTAAAAGTTGGAGCGGGTGAAGTTGGCCGCCAGCGGGAGAATCGCCGCGATCGTGTTCTCGGTGAACAGCTGCAGGCGTCCGAACACGACAATCACAAAGCCGGTGACATAACCGAGCGGCCGGATCAGATCACGCACCATGCCGGGTTCGGTACTGGCGGTGATCATGCCGGACACGGCCAGCGAGAACGCCAGCGCGAAGCCGGCTGCGATCCCTGACCAGAACAGCGATGCGGCGGGGCGGGTCATCTCCTCGGCGCCCTCACGGCGCACGATTTCAAACACCATCAATGCGCTCGGGCGCACCCGTTCATTCACCGCCTGCTCGGCTTTCCAGCCCTCGACAGTGCTGGAGTCCTTGGGGTCGGTGCTTTCGGTTTCGGCAGCCGCTTTCGCGCGAGAGACGGGTCCGCTCGCCATATGAATCCTTTCACAATCGGGGTGGAGCCATAATTTACGCACGCGGCATGCTTTGGTTCCCCGCTTGGGTGGGCTGAAGCTTCAGTGCGCGGGGCCTAGGCGCAGGCGCGAAGCGGCGTTACATGTCCCGGCCATGAACTACAGACACGCTTTCCACGCGGGCAATTTCGCCGATCTGCTCAAGCACGCGGTTCTCGCCCTGTGCCTTGAGCATCTGAAGAAAAAGTCCAAGCCGTTCCGCTATATCGACACCCATGCGGGTATCGGCGCCTATGATCTGTCCAGCGACGAGGCGCGGCGCAGTCCTGAATGGGAGGGCGGAATCGCGCGCCTGCTCGCCGCCTCTCCGCCGCCGGAGATCGCGCGCATCCTTGCGCCGCTGCTGGACACGGTGAAAGCGATGAACACCGGCGCGGACTTGAGCGCCTATCCCGGGTCGCCGGAGCTCGCCGCACGGCTGATGCGCGAAAGCGACCGCATGACCCTGTGCGAGCTTCACCCGCAGGATTCCCGCACGCTGGACCAGCGCTACGCAAAAGACGCGCGTGTGAAGGTGGAGATGCGCGACGGCTATCGCGCCCTGCCGGCGCTTCTGCCGCCGCGTGAAAAGCGCGGCCTGATCCTCATCGATCCGCCGTTCGAGCACCGCGACGAGATGGCTCACATGGCCGAGGCGGCACTGGCCGCGATCAATAAATGGCAGGACGGAACGTACATCTTCTGGCGCCCGCTGAAGGATTTATGGGCGGCGGAGCGCTTTGACGTCGGGTTCGCCGAATGGCTGATCGAGGAAAAGGGCTTTGACGCGGAGAAAATCCTGCGCGCCGATCTCTGGGTCCGTGAGCCGGGTGGAGACGGCAAGCTCGCCGGCGCCGGCGTGGTGATCATCAACCCGCCCTACACGCTTGAGGCGGACCTCAAGGCGCTCCTGCCCTGGCTGTGTGATCTGCTGGCCCAGGACGAGGATGCGGGCTGGCGCCTGGACGGCGCCATCGCCGAAGACAGTCTGAGCGTCGACGAGTTCTAGAACGATTTTCGTCGATCTTGATCGCCCGGTACCGCCCTGCTCACGGGTCCAGCTTCGCTTAAAAAGGCTCTAGCCCGCCTCGGTCTCGGCCGCCGGCTCGACCTCGCGGCCGGCTCCCACGTCAAACAGCCGCCCCTTCTCGGTCCAGATCACCACGGCGAAGGAGGCGGACCCCATCACCAGAAGTCCGGCGATGAGCGGCACCACCGTGCCGTCATAGAGCTGGCCGATGACCGAGCCGAGCACCGCGCCGGCCATGGACGTCACCGCGCCATAGAGCGCCGCGGCCGTGCCGGCGCGCTTACCCGCGGGCTCCATCACCAGGGAAGAGAAGTTCGAGCCCATCATGGCGAACAGCATGAGCGACGCCGCCAGAAGCGGAAAATACACCCAGAAAGGCGGTTGCCCGGTGAGCGCGATGCCCAGATGCACCACGTTGACGACCACGAAGACGGCGAGCGCCACGTGGGAGATGCGCCGCATGCCCAGGCGTCCGACAATGCGCGCATTGAGGATGTTAGCCGCCGCCAGCCCCAGCGCCACCGCGCCGAACGCCACGGCGAACCAGTCTTCAAGCCCGTAAAGCTCTGCGATGATCTGCTCGGACGTGGCGATGAAGGCGAACAGGGCGCCGAAAATGAAACCGGCGGCGATGATATAGCCTGCGCTCTGCCGGTTGCCGGCCGCGGCGAGATAATTCTTCGCCGCCGAAGCGAGGCTGAATCCGATGCGGTTCTCCGGCTGCAGGGTTTCGGGAAGGCGGACAAACATCCAGACCGCAAGCCCGGCCGCGAGCGCGAACAGGATGGCGAAGATTGCATGCCAGTCGCTGAACGCCAGCACGGCCTGGCCGATCCCGGGCGCGAGGATGGGCACGACCATGAACACCGTCATCGCAAAGCTCATGATCTCCGCCATGCGCCGGCCCGACACCAGGTCGCGCACCAGCGCAACGGCGATGACGCGCGTCGCCGCCGCCGCCGCGCCCTGAAGCGCGCGCGCGGCGATCATCAGCCCCATGGTGGGCGCCATGACGCAAATCACCGTGGAGACCAGATACGCCCCGAGCGCCCATAAAAGCACGTTGCGCCGGCCCAGCGCGTCGGTGAGCGGACCGAACACGAGCTGCGCGATGCCGAAGCCGAACACATAGGCGGTGATCACGAGCTGGCGGTCATTGCCCGGCGCGCCCAGCGCCTCGCCGATCTCGCCCAGCGCCGGCAGGAAGATGTCGATGGACAGGGCGTTGAGCCCCATGAGGGCGCCCACCATGGCGATCAGCTCGACCGTGGTTATGGTCGGCCGCTTGGGATCTGGAGACGCGTGTAGCAAAAAACTAAATCCAAAAAGCGCAACGCCGTCTCAGCTAGGCCGGGCGGGCGTGCAAGTCGAGGCCGCAGCGAAGCCCGGCTCAGTAGTCGGGATCGTTGTCGAACGGCCAGCCGGGCGGAAGATCAGCGGGAACCGAGCCTTGAAAGGCCGGGGCGCGCTTTTCAAGAAAGCTGGTCACGCCCTCCACCGCATCCGCGCTCATGCCGCGATGGAGGATGGCGCGGCTCTCCAGCCGGTGCGCCTCCATGGGATGACTGGCGCCGAGCATGCGCCATAACAGGCGCCGGTTCATGGCCACGGAAACCGGGGCGGCGCTTGATGTCAGCGCCCTCGCCCGCTCCATCGCGCGCTCCAGCACCGCCTCAGGCGTCTCGCACAGCTCGGAAACGAGGCCGCGCTCCATCGCTTCTTCAGCCAGGAAAGTGCGCCCCGAAAGACCCCAGTCCAGCGCCGTCTCCACGCCCACGATCCGGGGCAGGAACCAGCTGGCGCAGCCGTCCCAGGCGATGCCGCGCCTGGTGAACGGATAGGCGAATTTCGCCCCCTTCAAAGCCACACGCCCATCCATGGGCAGGATCATGGTGGCGCCGATGCCCACCGCCGCGCCGTTGATGGCCGCCACCACCGGCTTTTCGCTATCAAAAATGCGCAGGTTTAAAAGCCCGCCGAAATCGCGCCATTGCGGATCAGTGTCCACCAGCCTGCCCTCAGATTTGGCGCTGGCGACCGCATTGAAGGTCTCCGCCCCAAGCGAAAGATCCGCCCCGGCGCAGAATGCGCGCCCGGCGCCGGTGACCACCACCGCTTTCACCGACGGATCGGCGTCGGTCTCGTCAAAGGCGGCGCGGATCTCCTCGCCCATCACGGTGGTGAAGGCGTTCATGGCGTCCGGGCGGTTCAGCGTCACAAGGCCGATCCCGTCGGAAATCTCGAGCTTCACCTGTTCGGCCATGGGAGTCCTCCGGTAGTTTTTTTCTTTTTCGCCGCGCAGTTTAACCCGCTTGCCGCGCGCGCAAACCCCGTAAACGAAAACGGCCGGTCCCCGTGAGGGACCGGCCGCATGTCATCGGATCAAGACCCGCTTACTTGTTGGGCTGCGGGGTGGTGCGCAGGTACGGCTTGATCTTCTTGTAGCCCTTGGGGAAGAGCTTGTCGGCGTCGGCGTCCGACAGGCTCGGCACCACGATTACGTCCTCGCCGTCTTCCCAGTTCACCGGCGTGGCCACCTTGTAGCCGTCGGTGAGCTGCAGCGAATCCAGCAGGCGGAGCACCTCGTTGAAGTTCCGGCCGGCGCTGGGCGGATAGGTGAAGGTGGCGCGGATCTTCTTGTTCGGGTCGATGATGTAGACCGCGCGCACCGTGACCTTCGGGTCGGCGTTGGGATGGATCATGTAATAGAGCGCGGAGACGGACCGGTCCTCATCGGCGATGATGGGGAAGTTCATGGTCACGTTCTGGGTCTCTTCGATGTCCTTGATCCAGCTGTGGTGGTCCGCGATGGGGTCCACCGACAGGGCGATCGCCTTGGCGCCGCGCTTCTTGAATTCGTCTTTCAGCTTTGCGGTGTAGCCAAGCTCGGTGGTGCACACCGGGGTATAGTCGGCCGGGTGGGAGAAGAAGATCACCCAGTCGTCTCCGATCCAGTCGTGGAACTTGATCTTGCCGTCAGTGGTCATCGCCTCGAAGTCCGGGGCGACGTCGCCGAGCAGAAGCGCCATGATTTTTCTCCCTGATAAGGTTTGCGGGGGGCGTCGAACGCAGCTTTACTTGGGCTTCGAGCGGCGAATGCGCAACCCCGATTCCGGTTCGGTCGCCCCCTTGTGACCGAACACGCGCCCGCGTCCAACACCTATGAGGCCCGCCCATGCCCAGCCTGATCGTCATGCGCCACGCCAAAGCCGTCGACCGGCTCGAAGCCGAGGACGACTTCGAGCGCGGCCTGACCGAGCGCGGCCGCGCCGATGCGGTGCGCGCAGGCGAGGCGATGAAGGCGGCCGGTTTCATCGCCGACCATGCGCTGGTCAGTCCGGCACGGCGCACCCGCGAAACCTATCAAGGCCTGGCGCACTCGGTGGGCGATCCCAAGGTGACGAGCCCCATGGCGCTTTACCACGCCTCATCGGAAATGCTGGAGCGCGCGGTGAAAACCGCCCTGGCGGAGGGCGCGCAGTCCATCGTGCTGGTGGCTCATAATCCCGGCGTCGGCACCTTCGCCCATTCCCTGGCCGTCTCCGCCCAGGACACCGCGGGCCTGCCTCAGGGCTGGCCCACCAGCATGTTCGCCGCCTTCGAGCTGAACCCCGGCGAAGGCCGCCTCACCGCCAGCAAGCGCCTGGCGCTTTTCGATCCCAAGGCCTAGAACTTCGCCTCAGAAGGGAGCGTCGGCTCGACCGTGTCGAGGCTTTACGGGGCGCTTCCCTCGCGTTTTCCACATCTGATTCGCTTTTCAGGAGAAAGCATGGTTAAGTTTCCCGTGACGGGAGGCGGGGCATGGCGATCTCCACACGCACAGATTCGGCGTCTCCGGGTGCACGGCGAGGTGAGCCGTGCGCGCAGGCGGCCGCCTTCGCCCTGCTCACTCAAAGGCCGCAGGCCAGCGCGGGCCGGGCCCTGTTCCCGCCCTTAGCGCTCTGGGCGCCGGTTTTCAGCTTTGCGGCGGGATTTGCACTGTTCGCGCCGGGCGCCGCCGCATTCATCCTTCTATGCGGCCTCATGATGTTCGTGTCGGCGCTTTGCATGCTTAGGCTTCTGGGGGTGTTCGCGCCGCGCTGGTCGCCGCGCCGCCCCCTCAACGCCGGCGAGACGCCGCCGGTAAGCGTCATCGTCGCGCTTTACAAGGAAGAGGCCGTGGTGGCCGGCCTGATGACCCATCTGGCGCGCCTGGACTATCCACGCGACCGGCTGGAGGTTCTTCTGGCGCTTGAGGAGGGCGACACCGCCACCCTCACCGCCGCACGCGCCGCAGCCCGGCGAGCGACCGTGCGCACCCACGTGCTTGTTGTTCCGCCCGCAGGACCGCGAACCAAGCCGCGAGCGCTGAACTATGCGCTGCAGGCCGCTCAAGGGTCGATGATCGCCGTGTACGACGCCGAAGACGCCCCGCGCGCCGATCAGCTGCGCGCCGCCGCCGAAGCCTTCGCCGCCGATGGCGGGCTGGGCGTCGTGCAGGCGCCGCTGGGCTGGTATAACCGCGACCGGTGCTGGCTGACGCGCCAGTTCGCGCTGGAATACGCCGCGCAGTTCCATGCGCTTCTGCCCGCCTATCATCGGCTGGGCTTGCCTTTGCCGCTGGGAGGGACCAGCAATGTGTTTCGGCGCGAGGCGCTGGAGGCGTGCGGCGCCTGGGATCCGTTCAATGTGACAGAGGACGCCGATCTGGGCTTCCGCCTCGCGCGCGAGGGCTGGCGCGCCGGGCTGATCGAGCCTGGCACCGCGGAAGAAGCGCCGGAGACGCGCAGGGACTGGAGCGGTCAGCGCAGCCGCTGGCTGAAGGGCCACGCCGTCACCTGGCTGGTGCAGATGCGCGATCCACGCGGGCTGGCCGGGACGGCCGGGCTGCGCGCGCTGGCCGCCCTGCAGCTCAGCCTTCTGGCGAACGTGGTGTGTGCGGTCGGTTATCCGGCTGGTCTTATCCTGATCGCGCTCACCGCGGCCGGGGCGCTCTGGGCGCCGGTGCAGGCCGTGTCGCCGGCGGGTCTCGCCGCGCTGGGCGCGGGGCTGGCCGCGCACATGGCGGCGATGGCCTGCGCGGCGGCTGGTGCGCGCCGGGCCGGGTTCGCGCCGCGCCTCACCGATCTGGCGGCCATGCCGGCCTACTGGCTGCTGCAGCTTCCCGCCGCATGCCGCGCCTTGCACGAGCTTGCAGTGCGCCCCTATGTGTGGGTGAAGACCCGGCACGGGGTCTCAACGGCTCGACGCGAGGCGCCCGATGTCCCTTCCGATTACGCTGGCGCTGATGGCGCTGGACGCCGCCCTGTTCGCCTTCGCCGCCCGGCGCGGCGCTCGCCCCTCCGATCCGCTGCGTCCGCGCATGGTCCCGTGGACGCCGGTCGCGATTCTCGCCGGCGTCGCCTTTATCCTGTTGCTCGCGCACCTGTTCGCCCTGATGGGGCTTGAGCCCCAGAACCGGCTTTCGCGCTTCTAACCCCTTTGACCGCCGCCAGATCCCGCGCCCGCCTCCCCCGGCATGAACAGCGAGAAAAGCGCGAAGGCGCAGAGGACGAGGAACACCGCAAGGGCGATTGCGACGCCCAGGTCGCGCCAGGTTTTGGGCAGGCTCTTCCACCACGCCAAGAGCTGATCGCCGAACAGGAGAACCACGGCGCCCATGGCCCAGTAGCGCGCCGAGCGGCCCACCGCGACCGCGACCAGGAAAACCCATGCCGGCATCTCCGCCAGTCCGGCCGCGAAACTGGCCGCCTGCACCGGGATCGGCGCCAGCATGGCGAAGGCCACCGCAGGCGGTCCCCAATCCTCGATGCGCTGGCGGGCGAGATCCAGATTGGCTTCCAGCGCAGGGCGCGCCAGGATGAAACCCTCCAGCGCGTCAAACGCCGCCCGGCCCGCCAGATAGCTCAGGAAACACCCCACCACGCTGCCCAGCGTGACGATGGTGATCACCTCCACCGCCGCCCGTTTGCCGCGCAGCATGTAGGCGGTCATGGGAAACTCGATGGGCCAGGGAAAGACGGTGGATTCCAGCACCGAGCCCAGAAGCAGGAACGGCAGGGCCCAGCGCCCGCGCGCCGCATCGTCGAGGCGGCGGCGCCAGCGTGTGATCTTGCCGGGCCGTCTGCTCTCCTCGCCGCTCTCAGGATTCATCGTCGGTCGATCCATTAAGGCGCTAACGAACAAACCCGGCGATCGGGTCAGTCAAAGCGCAGTGCAGCGGGCGGCATGGTTCAGGCGATCGAGCCTGGGGGCCTCGGGACGCCGCCGAATTCAGCCCGCCGCGGAGAGGCTCAACCGAAGTCGACGTCGTCGCCTTCATCCTGATTCTGCGTGTCGGTGGAGCGCCGCCACGGTCCGGAGAAGCGCGGGTCCTGGCGCCGGCGCCGGTCGGGACCGAAATAGCCCGCAGATTTGACAAAGCGGCGAGGCCGCTCGATCAGCGACACCAGCCGGTTATACAGATCCACCGGGCGCACCGGCTTGGCCAGATACTCGTTCACACCGGCGTTGATCGCCTCGAGGATCCGTGTCCGGTCGGTGTGACCCGAAACCATGATGATGGGCAGATACTTGTTCGGGCTGTCCGACGCGGTGCGGATCAGGCGGGTGAATTCCAGCCCGTCCACATCGCCCAGCATGTAATCCACCAGCGCCAGATCAGGATTGGCGCTGCGCATGATCTCGAACGCGTCTGCGGCGTCGCGCGTCTCCACGATCGTGCGCACGCCGAAACCCTGCAGAATCGTCCGCAATATGGTGGACATGTGAGCGTTGTCCTCAAGAATGAGGACACGTACGCGTTCAAAACTGCCTTGGGACATGGCGAATCCGGACGACTCCGAGAGCTTGCGAACATGCTGCCCTGCAAGCGTTAACCAAGGCTTGAACGGGGGCGCGAAACCTCATCCCGCCGGCTTGATGAGAAAGTGGCCGTGCAGCGTTGCGATGGGCGCTGAGCGCCGTTCCTGCCAGGCCTCGACGCGCACATTGGCGACGCGGGAGCCCTGGCGGGTGATGGCCGCGCGGGCGTACACGTCGCTGGGCCGGCCGGGGCGCAGATAGTCCACGGCCACATCAATGGGCTTGGGCAGCGCGCTGAGATCGCTGGCGGCCAGCAAGCCGGCTGAGGCGGTGATCTCCATGAACGCGCCGATGGCGCCGCCATGGAGCGCGGGGATCAGCGGATTGCCCACCAGCGCCTCGGCGTAGGGCAGGATGCCCGTCAACTCGTCGCCATGCTCGTCGAACAGGACGCCGAGCCGCTTCACATACGGGCTGGACAGGAGGGGAGACAGCCGTTCGCTCATGGCCGACCGCCTTTCTTCTCCACCTTCGAAATCGGAGTGAGGCCGTCCTCGATCTGCGACCGCGCCCGATCCGCCGCGTCCTGGCTCACCCGTGTCACCATGAAGGCGGCGTGGGCGGTGGCGATGGGATCATCGACGTCGCCGTTATGGGCGACGGCGCTGACAAAGGCGATGAGGCCGGAGACCTTCACGGTATGGGCTTCTGCGATGACGTCGAGCCCGGGCGTCGCGGGCCGCATGTAATCGAGACGCAGATCCAGCGTCGCGGTGGCCTTGTCCCCGCCCAGCCCGGCGAAGGCCGCCGTGCCGGATGCATGATCAAGCAGCGCCGTGACCACGCCGCCATGCATCACGCCGGTTTCAGGATCGCCCACCAGGTCGTCGCGATAGGCCGCGCGCATCACCGCTTCACCAGGGCGGATCGCCTCCAGCGTGAAGCCGAGATCGACGGCATGGGGACTGCCGGCCACCAGAAGCGGGGCGAGCTGGTCCAGGCGGGCTTGAAGATCATCGCTCATGGGCGAGGGTTGTAGGCGCGGCGCGGCGATATTTCCAGTGGGCTTAAGCCGCCGCGCGGCGCGCCACGATGCGTTCCAGACCCGCCACCACATCCAGGCGCATCTCCAGCGCCTCGCGCTTGAGATCGCTCAGCTGGGCCAGCGCGCCGCGATGTAGCGTGATGATTTCGCGCGCTTCGGCGTCAATGCTGTCGCGGCCCTCTAAAAACCGCTCCAGCGATCGTCCGACGCGCGCCGACAGCGGATCCTTGCGCCGCAGGCTCTCAAAAATGATGGCGCGCGCCTGATTGAGAGCGGCGCCCGCCGCGCTCACATGGCCGTCGGCGACGTCGCGGTCGCGCTTGTAATCGCCGCGCAGGGGCCGCGCGGCGCGCCGGTCCGGTCCGGAAAAGCGCGCGGTGGTGACGAAGGGACGCGGCCGCTCGGTGATTTCGGTCAAGCGCTCGGCCAGCCTTGCGGGCGAAACAGGACGCAGAGCCAGCGCATCGGTCCCGCAGTCGCGCACATATTCCATGTCGAGGAGCTGGCGCCGTGCGGTGATCACAAGGCTTGGCGTGTGCGCTCCTGCGCCCTCGCGGCGCACTGCGCGCACCAGGTCGGGCCCGCCGCCGGGGGCCTCGTCTTCGGCGTCGCGCCAGTCCGCCAGCAGCACCGGATCGTGGGCCTGCCCGATGAACCAGCGCGCGGCTTCGGGTGTCTCGGCGGCTGTCACCCGCTCGGCGCCGGCGGCGCGCAGGATTTCGACGGTGAGCCTGCGGGTAAAGCGGACAGGATCGCAAACGATGAGCGGCCGCTGCCGCCAAGGGCGCGCCGCTGTAACTTTTCGCCCGTTCAAGAACACAACATCCGCCGTCATCGAGGCCCCCGCACTAAGGCCGGGAGACTAGCCGAGCGAGACGGCTCGCGCGCCTGAAACCGCGCCGCGTGGTTAGCAGATGGTGAAACCTAGCGCCGCAGCACCGCGCGCAGGATATGCCAGATCGCCCAGATGGGAACGATCACCACGGCGCCCAGGATGAAGTATTTCAGCGCGTTGCCCACAAGGTCGAAAAAGCCGCCGAAGAAGCTGTTCCACGCTTCGCCAACCGTGGCGAAGAAATCCACCCAGAGATCAGCCGGGTCCACGTTGAAGAAGGCCAGCAGGAGCCCCACCAGCACGCACAGGAAAAACAGGATCACCAGATCGGAGAACCGGACATCTGTAATCCGCCCGAGAAGGCCGGACCGCTTGGGTTTGGGGTTCGCATCGCTCATGGGAGGACCTTGTGCGGCGATTGGGGCGCGAAAAGGGCGGCTGGCGGGACTTGCTCCGCGATCGTTTCGGTGACGGATAACTAACCCGGCCGCGGCGGGTCAGCAAGAACAGGCCCGACCCAAGCCCGGCCTTGGGGGCCTTCTGTGCCGAGACCTGACTGCGCAGCAGGAACCTGGCGTCGCACGGAAACGTTGGTTCATTCAGCAAATCTTGAAAGGAGTTCACATGCGACTGTATTTCGCCGTTCTCGCCGGCCTTCTGACCGCTCCGGCTTTCGCCCAGAATCCGCAGGACGCAATGTATGAAGTGGCCGATCGCACGCCGCTGCCCGGCTTCACCATCAATGCCGATGTGGCCGACGATCTGGATGTTGTGGACGCGACCAACCGCAAGATCGGCGAAGTGGAGGAAGTGGTCGGGCCGAACCGGGATACGCCGGAAGCCCTGGTTGTCGATTTTGAAGACGCGATCGCCGAATACGGTCGGCAGGACCGAATCATTCCGCTGAGCGCCTTTTCCTTCGACGGCGGCTTTATGGTGCTCGCCGACGACACGGCGGTGTCGGATATGCCGATCTGGCGCGACGACTGATTTTGCGCGCTTCAGCGACCGTGAGCATCAAGCCCAAGGCAAGGATGACACGGTCGCAAGCAGACTCGTACCTGCAAACGTATAAGGGGCTTGCCGGTCGGCAAGCCCCTTTTTTGCTAAAGACGGCGCAGCGGCCGCCTATTCGACGGTCTTGTGAATCTCCACCTGGTGGGGATAGGGAATCTCGATGCCGTTTTCGTCAAACGCCAGCTTCACCTTCTTGTTCATGTCGAAATGCAGCGCCCAGTAATCCCCGGCGGCGCACCAGGCGCGCACCACATAATCCACGCTGGAGGCGTTGTGGGCTTTCACTTCCACGAAAACGGCCGGGTCCTTGCGCACCCGCTCGTCGGCCTCGAACAATGCGCGCAGAACTTTCTGGACCTTGTCGATCTCGTCGTCATAGCTGGCCGAAAACACAAAGTCGCAGCGCCGCTCAGGATAAGCCGAATAGTTGGTGATCACATTGTCCCAGGCCTGGCCGTTGGGAATGATGATCTGGACGTTATCGGGCGTGTTCAGCTCGGTGTAGAACAAGGTGATGTCCTTCACCGTTCCGGCGACGCCGGCGATGTCCACGTACTGACCGATGGAATAGGGCCGGAAAAACACGATCATCACGCCGGCCGCCACATTGCCCAGCGTGCCCTGCAGAGCCAGGCCCACCGCAAGGGTCATGGCGCCCAGAGCCGCCACAAGGCTGGTGGTCTCCACACCGAAGCGGGTGAGCACGGCGATGAGCACCACCGCGATGATCCCCCAGCGCACCAGCGAGGAGAAGAAGCTGGCCAGCGTCTTGTCCATGCGCGGGTTTTTCTCGGCGAGCTTGCGCACCGAGCGGCCCGCCGCCCCGGCGATCATGAAGCCGACGACCAGGATAACCGCGGCCATGGCGACATTAATCAGCGCTTGAACGCCCACGGTCATGAGATAGCCGGTGATGGTCTCCACCGAAATGGACGGCCCTGCGGCGGCGAGGAGGTGGATCGTCATGTCAGCCCCTTGGATGCGCTTTTATGAATTCGGGCTATTTACCACGGGTTCCGCGCGTGTCGAAATGTTCTTCCAGAAGCGTCTCAAGCGTCTCGATCCGGTCGGCTTCGGCGCTGGGTTTGTCCCAGCGGATGCGGTGAACCCGGGGAAAGCGCATGGCCAGGCCCGACTTGTGGCGCGGCGAGCGCTGCAGGCCTTCGAACGCGATCTCCAGCACGAGGCCGTGGTCAGCGGTGGCGGTCACCGAACGCACCGGTCCGAAGCGCTCAAAGGTGTTGTCGCGCACGAATTTGTCGAGCTTCTTCAGCTCCGCGTCGGTGAAGCCGAAATAGGCCTTTCCCACCGGCACCAGCGTGTCGCCCTCATCCTCCCCGCCGTCGACCCAGACCCCGAAGGTGAAGTCTGAATAGAAGCTGGATCGCTTGCCATGGCCGCGCTGGGCGTACATCAGCACGGCGTCCACCAGGAACGGATCGCGCTTCCATTTAAACCATGGCCCTTTGGGTCGGCCCGGCACGTAGACGCTGTCGAGGCGTTTCAGCATCACCCCTTCGGCGTGGGCGTGGGGCGGATCGGCGCGCAGGGCCTCCAGGGCCGCCCAGCTTTCGATGGGCACGAGGCCCGATACATCGAGGCGATCCGGCGCCGCGTCGATGAACGCCTCCAGCCGGGCGCGGCGCTCGATGAACGGTTTGCGCCGCAAATCCTCGCCTCCCACGACCAGAAGATCATAGGCGCGGATGAAGGCCGGGCGCTGTTCCATCATCTTCTTTGACACCGTTTTGCGATTGAGCCGCTGCTGCAGCTCGGAGAACGGCGCCACCCCGCCCTCCCCGTCGCGGATCAAAAGCTCGCCGTCCACCGCGCCCTCAAACGCCAGCGCCGCAATGACGTCAGGGAAAGCATGGGAGATGTCATCGCCGGTGCGCGTGTAGAGCCGGCGCACGCCGCCCTCGCTAACCGCTTGAATCCTTATGCCATCCCACTTCCACTCGGCGGCGAAATCGGCTGGATCAAGCTTTGAAAAGTCTGCGCTGTCCACCGGATTGGCGAGCATCACCGGCCTGAACGGCGCCTTGGCCGCACTCACCGGCTTGCCGGCGCGCCCCTCAAGCCAGGCGAAGAGGTCTTCATAGGGCGGGGCGAGGCCGTGCCAGAGCTCCTCGATCTCGGTGACGTCCACCGCGCCGAACTGCGCCAGCGCGGTTTTCGCCAGCCGCGCCGAGACGCCGACGCGCAACCCTCCGGTGACCAATTTCAGCAGCGCCCAGCGCCCATTGGCGTCCAGCGCATCCAGCCAGGCTGCGATGAGCTCAGGCGCCTCGGCGCGGGTGGCGCCAGACAGCGTCTCGATCACTTCGGCCAGATCCGGCGTGCGGTTGGCGCCGTGGCGTGTGGGCCAGATCAGCGCCGTGGTCTCGGCCAGATCGCCGACAAAGTCGTAGCTCAATTCAAACAGGACCGGATCAACCCGCTCGGCGGCCATGGCCCGGATGGCGCCCGCCTTGGCGCCGCGAAACTCCAGCGAGCCGGTGATCGCCGCCAGCGCCAGGCCGCGCTCCGGGTCCGGCGTCTCGCGGAAATGATCCACCAGAATCCGGAGCTTGGCGTTGCGCTGCGGCGTCAGGGACAAGGCGTCCAGAAGGCGGGCGAAGCGTTCCATGAGCCTCGATATAGGCGCGCGGCGGGCCGTGTGTGAGGCGACGCCCTGAATCGCCTCTTCCATACCGGGTTTCCGAGCCGGGCGCGCCGGGGTAATCCTTGGGTTCAGAAAAACACGCGAGGGGAAAATCATGAGCGACGCCAAGCCCGACGCCGCCAAGGTGGAGCACCAGAAGGGGATTCTGGGCGCCATCGAGAAAGCCGGCAACAAGCTGCCGGATCCGGCCTTCATCTTCTTCTATCTGATCCTCTTCATGATCGCGATCTCGACGATCACAGCGATTTTCGGCCTGTCGGTGGCCCACCCAACCCAGACCAATCCCGACGGATCGCCGGTCATCGTGGAGGCGGTCTCGGCCCTGTCGCCGGACGTCATTTCCTACCTGCTGGTGGAGATGCCGAGGATTTTCACCGGCTTCTACCCGCTGGGCTATGTTCTGGTGGTGATGCTGGGCGCCGGCGTCGCCGAGCGCGCGGGCCTGTTCGGCACGGCCATGCGCGCCGCGGTGCGCGACGTGCCAAGCCGGCTGCTCACCCCGGCGGTGGCGCTGACGGCGATGATGGGCAATCTGGCCGCGGACGCGGCCTATGTGGTGCTGATCCCGCTTGCTGCGGTGATCTTCGCCGCAGCCGGCCGGCACCCGGTAGCCGGCATAACCGCGGCGTTCGCCGGTGTATCGGGCGGGTTCTCCGCCAACCTTCTGCCCGGCCAGCTGGACGCGCTTCTGTTCGGGATCACCGAAGCCTCGGTGCAGGCCGCCGATCTGGGCGTGCCCTGGACCATGAACATTGCGGGCAACTGGTACTTCATCGCGGTGATGACGTTCGTCTTCCTGCCGGTGATCTGGTTTGTCACAGACCGGATCGTCGAACCGCGCCTGGGTCCCTGGACCGGCGGCGCGGTGGCCGGCGGCAAGGGCACGCAGGACGACGAGGACGTCAACGCCCCGCTTACGCCCGGTCAGAAAAAGGGCTTGGCGCATGCGGGCCTGGCGACGCTGGCGGTCATGGCGGTGTGGGTGATCCTCACGGTGGACTTGGTGCACCTGATCAGTTTCGGCAACTTTTCCATGTACCCGCTTGTGGACGGCGTGCCTAACGCGCCGCTGTTTGATGAGGCGGTGATGCAGGATCCCGAGGCGAACATCGCAGTTGCCCTGGTGCCCATGTTCTCCTCGCTGGTGGCCGGCTTCATGCTGCTCTTCATCTTCGCCGGCGTCGCCTACGGTAAGGCGGCGGGCACGATTCGGACCCATCGCGACATCATCGACATGATGACCGGCGCCATGAAGGACATGGGCTACTACCTCGTACTGTCCTTCTTCGCGGCCTACTTTGTGCAGATGTTCAACCAGTCCCAGCTGGGGCTGATCTTCGCGGTGAACGGCGCCAGCGCCATCGAAAGCTCAGGCCTGCCTTTGCCTCTGGTGCTGGGTCTCATCGTACTGTTTGCGGGCGTGCTGAACCTCTTCGTGGGCTCGGCGAGCGCGAAATGGGCGCTGATGGCGCCGATCCTGGTGCCCATGCTCATGCTGCTGGGCGTCAGCCCGGAAATGGCAACAGCCGCCTACCGGGTCGGCGACAGCGGCACCAACATCATCACGCCCTTGATGGTGTATTTCCCGCTGGTGCTGGTCTTCGCCCGCCGCTGGGCGCCTGAATTCGGCATCGGCTCGCTGACGGCCTCCATGGTCCCCTACTCGCTCTGGCTCATGGCCAGCGGGATCTCGCTGACGATCCTCTGGGTGTTCTTCGGCCTGCCGCTGGGCCCCGGCGCCAGCGTCAGCTTCCCGATCCCCGGCGCCTGAGCGGCGGGACCTTAAGTGTGTGAAGGCCCGCCGCGAGGGTTCGCGGCGGGCCTTTTCATGTTTGCGCGAAGCGAAAACCGCCTCACCCTGCTTTTCGATACGCAGCACGACTCCGACAGCTAGGCGGTCCTCCAGACCGAACGGCGGCGGCGATGATCCAGGCGCCGAGTTTATCGGGCGAAACGCTTGCCAAGCCGTCCACGGGACCCGAGGCTGCTCCCTCATACTTTGCGGGGGCGGGACCAATGATCAGACCATGGATAGCGGCGGCGCTAACGCTCGCTGCGGCGGCGTGCGGCGGACCTCAAACCGATGAGGGCGACACGCTTCATCGCGGCAACCGCATGGAGCCGCTCTCGCTGGATCCCCATGTGGCCTACATCGTGCCGGAGACGCAGATCGTCTCGGACCTGTTCGTCGGGCTCTATCAGCGCGACGCGGACGGCCGCGCCATTCCAAGCCTGGCCGACAGCGCGACGGTGTCGCAAGACGGCCTCACCTGGACCTTCACCCTGCGCGAGGCGCAATGGTCTGACGGTGTCGCGATCTCAGCCGGCGATGTGGTCGCCGGCTTACGAAGGGCGCTCGATCCGGCGACGCGCAACGCTTATCCCGACACCCTATTCGTCATTGAAAACGGTCAGGAGATCGCAAGCGGCCGCGCGCCGGTGGAGTCCCTGGGGGCGACCGCGCTGGATCCGCGCACGGTAGAGCTGCGCCTTGAATATCCGGCGCCGTTTCTGCCCTCGCTCCTGGCGATCGCAGGCCAGCCGGCGCCGCGACATGTCATCGACAGCCACGGCGAGGACTGGATCAAGCCGGAAAACATCGTCGTCAACGGCCCGTTCAATCTGGTGCGCTGGGAGTCCAACAATCTGATCGAGCTGGTCCGCAATCCGCTCTTCTTTGAGGCTGAAACCGTCTGCCTGGACCGGGTGTATTACTATCCCACCACAGACACCGCCGCGGCCGAGCGCCGGGTGCGCAATGGCGAGCTGGACATGAATGCCGAGTTTTCCGGCAATAATCTGGCCATGCTGCGCGAGCGCCACCCAGACCTGATAGACATCGCGCCCGGCCTCACCATCCGCACCCTCACCATGAATACGCGCAGCGACATCACCGGCGATGTACGGGTGCGCTGGGCGCTGGGCCTGGCGGTGGACCGGCGCTTCATCGCCGATGAAGTCCTCTCCGGCGCCGACGATCCCTTGTTTCGTTATGTGCCCGACGGGATCACCGGCCAGGCGGACAATATCCGTCTCGACTATGCCGATCAGCCTATGGAAGCGCGCCGCGAGCAGGCCCGCGCCCTGCTGGAGGCGGCCGGTTACGGCCCGGACAATCCCCTGGAGTTCACCTTCCACTATGCGCCCTCCTCCGGCTGGCCGCGCGTGGCGCCGGTGATCCAGGAGGACTGGAGCCTGATCGCGGACTGGGTGCGGGTAGAGATCGCCGTGCGTGATTCCCAGCTGCATTATGACGCCATGCGGGCGGGCGATTTTGTCGTGGCCACATCGGGCTGGGTCGGCGATTTCGACGACCCCTACGCCTATCTGCTCCAGTTCATGAGCGAGGCGGGCGACACCAATTTTTCCAAATGGAGCGATCCGGCCTTCGACGCCCTGGCCGACCAGGCGCTTCGAACCCTCGACCTGGGTGCGCGCACACAGCTATTCGGCCAGGCCGAGACTATTCTACTGGAGTCAGCCGCCGACATTCCGGTGTTCGTGGAAAGCAGAAAGACCCTGGTGGGGCCGCGCGTGCGCGGCTGGCGCACCGGTCCCATTCCGATGATCCCCAGCCGCTGGCTTTGCGTGGAGAACGGCTAGGGACGGCGTCAGACGCAACGGGTCCATGGGCCTATGCACGCGACGCAGGGCGGGCTTGCGAAACCGGTCCTACCGCGCACCGGCGGGCGGGCGCATATCGCGCTTTGCACCGACCCGCATTTGAAAGCGCATCCCATGTTTCATGCCGACGATCATCTTCGCCTGACCGGCGCCACCGGTCTTCGCTCACTCGCCCGCGGTGAAACCGCCGGCGTGCGCTCGCGCCCGCGTACCACCGATGTGGATGCGTTCCTGGAGCGCTCCGGCCTCTCGGGTTTCGCGCGCAAGCGTTAGACGCCGCGGCGGCTCGCTCGGGCTTGTAGGCGGACGGCGGTCGAACCTGCGGGGTTTGCAAGGGCGGCCCTCCGTCGGCCCCTTAAGGACCGCACGAGCGAGCGGACGCGCGGGAGACCCGGAGACACCTCGCCTCAGGCGAGGCCGAACCACATGAGAATCCCGCGAATCGCGCCCAGCGGCGCCAGCGCGATATCAAAGATCAGCCAGACCCATTTCAGCATCATGGCGTCGCGCACCACGGCGGTTATCCACCCCGCCAGCGCCACCACGCCGAGGCAGCCGCTTCCAAGGCAGCCGCCATCGCGCTGCTGTATGATGATACGAGCCATGGCGTGACGCTATCAGGCCAGCCGGGCGGGGAAAAGGACACAGCTCGGCGGGCGGTGTCGGGCGCTGCGAAATCCGGTCGCCTTCCATCTCGCCAACGCCTTCGGCGCCTGCTAAAGCGAGCCCCATGAAAACCGCCGTTATCGTCTATCCCGGCTCGAACTGTGACCGCGACGCGGCCATGGCGATCGAGCGCGTCACCGGAACCGCCCCGGCCATGATCTGGCACGGGGAGTCCGCCCTGCCCGCCGACCTTGATTTCATCATGGTGCCCGGCGGGTTTTCCTATGGCGACTACCTGCGGTCCGGCGCAATCGCCGGCCGCTCGCCGATCACGGCTGACCTGGTGAAGCGCGCCGAAGCCGGCACGCCGATCCTGGGCGTCTGCAACGGCTTCCAGATCCTCACCGAGACCGGGCTTCTTCCCGGCACGCTGATGCGCAATTCCGGCCTGCGCTTCATCTGCGACCGCGTGAAACTGACGGTGGAGAGCGCCGACACCGCGTTTACGCGCGGCTATGAACGCGGCCAGAACCTGACCATCCCCATCGCCCACCATGACGGCAATTTCTTCGCCGATGACGAGACGCTGGACCGCATCGAGGGCGAAGGCCAGGTGGTGTTTCGCTATGTCGACAACCCCAACGGCTCGGCCCGCAACATCGCCGGCGTCATGAACGCCCGGGGCAATGTCCTGGGCATGATGCCCCACCCAGAACGCGCCGTGGACCTGACCCATGGCGGAACCGACGGGGTGGCGCTGTTTGAAAGCATTCTGGGGACGGTGACCGCATGACCAATCCTGCGCAAAACCGCTACGCCGACGGCATCGACGAGACCATCGTTCTCGAGCACGTCACCGCGCAGGAATACGAGATCATCCTGAAGGAGCTCGGCCGCGCGCCGAACCTTGTGGAGCTGGGGATCTTCTCGGTGATGTGGTCGGAGCATTGCTCTTACAAATCCTCGCGCCTGCATCTGGCGAAATTTCCCACCACCGGCGAGCGGGTGATCTACGGCCCCGGCGAGAACGCCGGCGTGGTCGATATCGGCGACGGTCAGGCGGCCGTGTTCAAGATGGAGAGCCACAACCATCCCAGCTTCATCGAGCCCTATCAGGGCGCGGCGACCGGCGTCGGCGGAATCCTGCGCGACGTGTTCACCATGGGCGCGCGCCCCATCGCGCTGATGAACGCGCTGCGCTTCGGCGATCCGAACCATCCCAAGACCCGTCAGCTGGTCTCCGGCGTATCGGCGGGCATCGGCGGTTACGGCAATTGCGTGGGCGTGCCCACGGTGGGCGGAGAGACCAATTTCGACAAGGGCTACAACCAGAACATCCTGGTGAACGCCATGGCGGTGGGTCTGGCTGATTCCGACAAGATCTTCACGGCGGCGGCGCGTGAGCCCGGCTTCCCGGTGCTCTATGTGGGCGCCAAGACCGGCCGCGACGGCATTCACGGCGCCACCATGGCCTCGGCGGAGTTCGGCGAAGGCTCCGAAGAAAAGCGCCCCACGGTTCAGGTGGGCGATCCCTTCACCGAAAAGAAGCTGATCGAGGCGTGCCTGGAGCTCATGGCCGAAGACGCCATCAGCTCGATCCAGGACATGGGCGCGGCCGGCCTCACTTCGTCCTCGGTTGAGATGGCCAGTTCCGGCGGGCTCGGGATCGAGCTTGATCTGGATCACGTGCCCCAGCGCGAAACCAACATGACCGCCTACGAGATGATGCTCTCCGAGAGCCAGGAGCGCATGCTGATCATCGTCAAGCCCGGCCGCGAGCATGTGGCCGAGCGCATCTTTAAAAAATGGGATCTCGACGTCGCCGTGATCGGCAAGACCGCCGAGCATGGCCGTCTGGTGCTTCGCCACAAGGGCGAGGTGGTGTGCGATCTGCCGCTGGATCCCATCGGCGAGAACGCCCCGAAATACGACCGCCCCAGCTATCCGGCCGAAGCGCGCGCCAGCATCAAGGCCAAGGATCTCCGCGCCCCGGACGATCTCGGAAAGGTTCTGCTCCAGCTCATGGGCTCGCCGGACATGGCGTCCAAGAAGTGGATCTGGAGCCAGTATGACCGCCACGTCATGGCCGACACCGCCGCCAGCTCGGAAAGCCCGTGCGACGCGGCGATCGTGCGCATTCACGGCACAAACAAAGCGCTGGCCATCACCACCGACTGCACGCCGCGCTACTGCCTGGCCGACCCGTTCGAGGGCGGCAAGCAGGCGGTGGCCGAAGCCTGGCGCAATCTGACCGCTGCGGGCGCCGATCCCATCGCCATCACCGACTGCCTGAATTTCGGCAATCCCGAACGCCCCGAGATCATGGGCCAGTTCGTGGGATGCGTGGAGGGCATGGCCGAGGCGTGCCGGGCCCTCTCCTTCCCCGTCGTGTCGGGCAATGTCTCGCTTTATAACGAGACCGAGGGCCGCGCGATTCCGCCGACACCGGCGGTTGGCGCGGTGGGGCTCATCCCCGATATCGCACAGCGCGCCGGCTATGGCTGCATGCAGGCCGGCGACGTGGTTCTTGTGATCGGCGACACCGCCGGCGCCCTTGGGGCCTCGCTCTATCTACGCCTGTTTGAAAACCGCGAGGACGGCGCGCCGCCCCCGGTCGATCTGGCGGCGGAAAAGCGCAACGGCGATTTCGTGCGCGGCCAGATCCGCGCCGGGCGCCTGAAAGCGGTCCACGACCTCTCCGACGGCGGCCTCGCCGGCGCGGCGGCGGAGATGGCGCTGGCCTCCGGATGCGGGATCAAGTTCGCCCACACCGGCAAGACGCCGGCCTTCGCCTGGTATTTCGGCGAGGACCAGGCGCGCTATCTCATCGCCTGCACCGCCGAGGCCGCCGAACAGATCCGCGCCGAGGCGAAAGCCGCCGGCGTGCCGGTCCAGATCGCGGGCCTGGCCGGCGGGCCTGAGATTTCGGTCAACGGCGCCCACGCGGTCAGCCTCGACGCCCTGCGCGAGGCCCATGAGGGCTGGATGCCAAAGATGATGGCCGGCGAACCCGATGCTGTAGCGGCGGAGTAGGGCCGCCTCGCCCGCTCCCGCCTTGAAAGCTGAAACGCGGCGCCTCCTTCAAAGAGATCGGCGCCGGCCGCTAAACCCGGGCCCGCTTCAGCGAGCACGGCGCGTAGCCGTCGCGGGTCAGGGCGCCGACGGATAGTCCCAGCTTGGGCGCGGCGGTGAGGAAGTCGGCTTCTCCGGCGTGCTCGGCCAGGAGGATCGCCAGACGCGCGCACGCTTCGGCGTCAGAGCCGGCGTCATGGTGCTTCAGCGCGATATCAAAATACTCGCACAGCACGTTCAGCTTGGCTGATCCCACATGGGGCCAGGCGCTCTGCGCGCCCTTCACCGTGCACAGATAGGCCGCCTCCACACAGTCCAGCCCGTACCACGCGCAGGTCTGACGCAGCACGCTCATGTCAAAGCTGGCGTTATGGGCGATGAGCGTCGCGCCCTTGAGTTTGGGCGCCAGCCCCTCCAGCAGCTCGGGCCATTCAGGAGCGTCGGCCACGTCGTCCGGCATGATGCCGTGCACGGCGACATTCCAGCGCGAAAAGCGCATCTCGGGCGGTCGGATCAGGAACGCCTCGGTCTCCACCACGCGCCCGTCCTCGATATAGGACAGGCCGATCGCGCACGGGCTCGCCCGCTGCTCGTTGGCGGTTTCAAAATCAATGGCGATCAGGGTCATGGGGTAAAATTAGGCTGCGTCGCGCGGGCTGTCACGGGGCCGGCGCTGAAGGCCAGCCCCCACACCACCCTACCCGCCGATCAGCGCCAGCCATTCATCCTCGGTGAGGGTCTGGACGCCCATCTCCTGGGCCTTCGTCAGCTTGCTTCCCGCCCCCGGTCCAGCGACCAGATAATCGGTCTTGCCCGAGACCGAGCCGGAGACCTTGGCCCCCAGCGATTGCGCCCGCGCCTTGGCTTCGTCCCGGGTGAATTTTTCCAGGCTGCCAGTGAACACCACGGTCTTGCCCGAGACCGGGCTTTGCGCGGCGATCTGCTCGGCGTCCTCGACGCTCACATGCTCCAGCAGGCGGTCCAGGGCGGCGGCGTTGTGGTCTTCGGCGAAGAACCGGCCCAGCGCGTCCACCGCCGTGTCGCCGAGCCCGTCGATTGCGAGCATCGACTCGCGCGCCTCGCCGGGATCGGCGGCGGCCTGCGCGGCGGCGCGAAACTCGCTCCACGAACCGTAGGTGCGCGCCAGAAGCCGGGCGGTCTCCTCGCCCACATGGCGCACGCCCAGGGCGTTGATGAAGCGCGACAGGGCGATGGTCTTTCGCTCATTGATCGAGCCGAAGAGGTTCCCCACCGATTTTTCGCCCCAGCCCTCGCGGGTCTGAAGCGGCGGATCCAGCTCGCCGGCGGCGTTGCGGCGCTCCAGCGTGAAGATGTCGGCGGGCTCCGTCACCGCGCCTTCTTCGTAGAACGCCGCCACCTGCTTTTCGCCGAGGCCTTCGATGTCGAAGGCCTTGCGGCCGACAAAGTGTTTGAGATGCTCCTTGCGCTGATAGGGGCAGGCGAATTCGCCGGTGCAGCGGCGCACCACCGACACCTCGCCGGTGCGCGCATTCACTTCGCGCTCGGCCGGCGTCTGTAGCGGGCACGGGCAGACTTTGGGAAACGCGTACGGCCCGGCGCCGGCCGGGCGCTTGTCTTTAAGCACCTCGACGATTTGCGGGATCACGTCGCCGGCGCGCTGGATCACCACCGTGTCGCCCACCCGCACGTCCTTGCGGGCGATCTCGTCTTCGTTGTGCAGTGTGGCGTTGGAGACCACCACGCCGCCCACGGTCACCGGCTCCAGCTTGGCCACCGGAGTGAGCGCGCCGGTGCGGCCCACCTGGATCTCGATGGCGTGCAGCAGTGTGGTGGCCTTTTCAGGCGAGAATTTGTGGGCGATGGCCCAGCGCGGCGCGCGGGAGACAAAGCCAAGCCGCTCCTGCCAGTCCAGCCGGTCAACCTTGTAGACCACGCCGTCAATGTCATAGCCGAGCCCGGCGCGCTTTTCCTCTAGCCCGCGGTAATGGGCGATCAGTTCGTCCACGCCGGTACAGCGCGCCATGTCGTCATTGGTGGCGAAGCCGTAGCGGGCCAGGCGCTCCACCGCGCCATACTGGGTGTCGGAGAGAGGCTCGGACAACTCGCCCCAGGCATAGGCGAAAAACCGCAAGGGCCGCCGGGCGGTGATCCCCGGATCGATCTGGCGCAGCGAGCCGGCGGCTGCATTGCGTGGGTTTTTGTAGGCGGGCTTTCCCAACTCCTCCTGGCCCGCATTCAGCGCGGCGAAATCGGCATGACTCATATACACCTCGCCCCTCACCTCAAGCACCGCGGGCGCGTCGCCGTTCAGGGTATGAGGGATGTCGGCGATGGTCTTGAGATTGGCCGTAACGTTTTCGCCCGTGCGTCCGTCGCCGCGCGTGGCGCCCACCACCAGCTCGCCGTTTTCATAGCGCAAGTTTGCGCTCAGCCCGTCAATCTTGGGCTCGGCGGTGAAGACCGGCGTCTCCGATAGGTTCAGGAAGCGCTTGATGCGCTCCACGAAGTCAGCGACGTCCTCGTCTGTAAACGCGTTGCCCAGCGAGAGCATGGGCACGGCGTGGGGCACTTCGGCAAACTGGTCGGAGGGTCTGGCGCCGACGCGCTCCGACGGGCTGTCGGCGCGCTTGAGGGCTGGGAAGCGCTCTTCGATCGCGGTGTTGCGCGCGCGCAATGCGTCATAGGCCGCGTCCGAGATCGCCGGCTTGTCCTTCTCGTAATAGGCCCGGTCGTGCTTGGCGATTTCCTTGGCCAGGCGTTCCAGCTCGGCTTTGGCGTCGGCTTGCGTGAGCTGGTCCGGGTCTTTCATCGCGGCGGACATGGGCGAGCCTTTTTTCGAGTCATCACCGGCGAAGAAAGAGGCCGGAGAGGTGTTTCGGTCAAGGGTGTGCGGACCGTCAAAAGACCCTCGCGCGGTCCACTAGGCGCGAAGCGCGGCGACCTTGTTATCCACGCATCAACGCCTGGCGCGTCGCCAGACCAGCCGGAAATCTGCATCGGAATGCTCCGAGGCGCCCCCATCCGCATCATCGTCGCCATCCTCGTCAGCGTCGTGATCTAGCGGGCCTGGATGCGCCGCCTCATCAAAATCGAGTTCCTTATAGAAGCCGCGCAGCTCGCGCGCGCCAAAGCCCACCGCCACTTCAATCCGGTCATGGCGGGACTTCAGCCAGTCCACAAAGCTGCGGCCCACGCCTTCGCCCTGATGCTCGGGATCGACCAGCAGCGCATCGATCACCACCGCACGGTCCGCTGAGTCATAGCCGAGACAGCCCAGCACCCTGCCCTCGCCCACGGCGGCGATGAGCAGCGTGCCGCTCGCCATGTGCCGGTCGATGAAGGCGCGCGCTCGCGCCTCGCGCTCATCGGCGGTGAGGCGGCGCCGGCCGGCCTCGAGACCGGTCCGCCAGAGATGTTGGAGAGACGCCAGATCGCCCGGCCGCGCATTTCGAAGTTTCAAAACAACCTAGCTCGACATCAGTTGATCGGCCGCCGCGCGGGCGGCGTCGGTGACTTGCGCGCCCGACAGCATACGCGCGATCTCCTCGCGGCGTTCCGTCTGCTCCAGCAGGCGCACGCCGGTGCGCACGCCCTCGCCGGTTTCGGCCTTCTCGATACGAAAATGCAGGGCGGCGCGGGCGGCGACCTGGGGTGAGTGGGTGACCACCAGCGCCTGCCCGGTGGCGGCCAGCCGTGAAAGCCGGTGGCCCACCGCGTCGGCCACCGCGCCGCCGACGCCCTGATCCACCTCGTCAAACACCATGGTCTTGGCGCCGCCGCGCTCCACCAGGCACACCTTCAGCGCCAGGGCGAAGCGGGAGAGCTCGCCGCCGGACGCGATCTTGTCCAGCGCACCAAAGGGCGCGCCGGGATTGGTCGCCACCTCGAACGCCACCCGGTCCCAGCCCCGTGCGCCCGGGCGCGACGGGTCCGGCTCGACCGCGACGCGAAAGCGGGCCTTGTCCATTTTCAGCGGCGCGAGCTCGGCCTCGACTGCGCCGGCGAGCTTGTCGCCGGCGGCCTTGCGCATCTTCGACAGGGCGCCGGCGGCCTTGGCGTAATCGGCCTCGGCGGCTTTCAGGGCGGCCTCGGCTTCCTTCAGCCGGTCATCGGCGTGTTCGATCATGTCGAGGCGGTCGGCCAGCGTGTCGCGCAGACCGGCGAGATCCTCGACCTCAACGCCATGCTTTCGCGCCGCGCCGCGCAGGGCGAACAGGCGTTGCTCCACCGCGTCCAGCCGGCCCGGCTCCACTTCAAAGAGCTGCGCCGCGTCGGACAAGGCGTCCTCGGCCTCGCCAAACTCGATCAGCGCGCGGTCCAGCGCGCCGGCGGCCCGCTCCACCGCCGCGCGGGCGGCTCCAGCCCCGGACATCGCTTCGCCCGCAGGCTCGGCTTCGCCAGACGCGAGGCCGGGCGCAGCGCCCCCCTCCGCGCCTAAAGCGCCGCGCACGCGTTCAAGCCCGCGCAGCGCCGTATTGAGCCGCTCAGACAGGCCCTCGCCGCCGGCGACCGCCTCCATGGCGTCCTGTAATTCGGTGAGCGCGCTTTCGGCCTGCTGCAGGAATTTGCGTTCTTCGGCGAGGCTCGCCTCTTCGCCGGCTCGCGGCGCAAGCGCGTCCAGCGCCTCGACGCTGTCGCGCAGAAACGTCTCTTCGCTCGCCGCCTTGTCGCGGGTCGCAGTGAGCTCATCAAGGCGGGTGCGGGCCGCGGCGAGCGCCTTGAAGGCGGACTCCACGGCTTTGCGTTCACGCTCAACGCCGGCATAGGCGTCCAGCAGCCCGCGATGGGTCTTCGGGTCCAGAAGCCCGCGCCCGTCATGCTGGCCGTGGATCTCCACCAGAAGCTCGCCGAGGCGCGCTAGAAGCCCGACACTGGCCGGCTGATCGTTTACATGGGCGCGCGAGCGACCGTCGGCGGACAGGGTGCGGCGCAGGATCACCGGCTCGCCGGGCTCGATGACGAGGCCCGCCTCTTCGATGACGGAATAGACGGGATGGCCGGGCGCCGGTTCGAACACCGCCGAGGCCATGGCCTGGTCGGCGCCGACACGCACAAGGCTGCGCTCGGCCCGGTCGCCGCAAGCCAGACCCAAAGCGCCCAGAAGGATGGATTTGCCGGCGCCGGTCTCGCCGGTGAGCGCCGATAGGCCGCCCTCGAACACAAGCTCCAACCGGTCGATCAGAACAATGTCGCGAATCGAGAGCGAAGTCAGCACGCCGCCCGGCCCATAGTGTCCGCCCTAGCCGAAGATGCGATCGATCGCCCGGCGCAAAAGCGACGGATCGCGTTCGAGATCCTCCGCGCCCGGTATGGCGATGCCGCGGGCGGTGAGAAGGTCATAGCTGTCTTCGTACCAGTTCGAGCCGGGGAAGTTATAGCCCAGCACCGAAGTGACCTGACGCGCCTCCTCGTCCACGCCCAGCGCCACATAGGACTCGACGAGACGGTGGAGGGCTTCAGGGGTGTGGCTGGTGGTCTCGTAATCGCGCACCACATTCTGGAAGCGATTGATGGCGGCCAGGTAATAGCCGTTGCGCATATACCAGCGGCCGACACTCATTTCCTTGCCGGCCAGGTGGTCGCGCGTCATGTCCATCTTCAGACGCGCGTCCGAGGCGTAGGGGCTGTCGGGAAAGCGGCGCACCACCTGCTGCAGCGATTCAAGCGCGGTGCGCGTCGTGGATTGATCGCGGCCCACATCGTAGATGCGCTCGTAATGGCTGATGGCGATGAGGTAGTAGGCGTAAGGCGCGCTGGAGCTGCCCGGGTGAAGCGCGATGAAGCGCTCGGCGTCCGAGATCGCCTCGTCGTAAAGCCGCGCCTCATAGTTGGAATAGGCCGCCATGAGCATCGCCCGGCGGGCCCATTCGGAGAACGGGTGCTGCCGCTCCACCTCGTCAAAATACGCCGCCGCCTGATCATAGCGCCGGCGCTGCAACGCGTCGAAGCCCTCATTGTAAAGCCGCTCGACCGGCGTCTCGACATAGGCCAGCTCGGCGTCGCGATTGCCCCCGCAAGCAGTGAGCATCAGCGCCGAGGCGACGATGAGAAGAAGAGCGCGGACGGCGTTCGTCATGGACCAAGGACCTCTTGCATCCCGTCGCGCCCGGCGGCCCATGGCATGGCCTCGCGCTCGAGAATTTCCGGTTCGCTAGTGGTTTAACCGATGCAGGCCGCGGGCGAAAGCATGCTGTCAGGTGAAGCCGGCTCGCAGCGTGAAGCCTTCAACGCAAGACGCCTCAGGATCGCACGAGGCGCTCTTCGACCGCCGCGTCATTCTTGATCGTCGCCCAGCGCCAGGCGGAGGTGTCGGCCAGCAGCGCGGAGACGGCCTTGGCGTTCAGCCCGTGACCGGGGCGCACCGCACGGTAAAGGCCCAGGATCGGCGCGCCGGCCAGATAAAGATCACCCAGCGCGTCCAGCGCCTTGTGACGCACGAACTCGTCGGCGAATCTCAAGCCCTCGGGGTTGGCCACCTTGCCCTCGTCGAGCACCACGGCGTTCTCCATGGAGCCGCCGCGCGCCAGACCGGCCTTCAAAAGCGCATTGAGATCGCGGCGAAAGCCGAAAGTGCGCGCCGGGGCGACCAGTTCGGAGAATACTTCGCGCGACACTTCAAAAGCGAAGTGCTGCCGCCCGATGGCCGGATCATCAAAATCGATCTCCACGTCGATCGCCGGCTTCAGCGACGGCAGGAACATGGCGCGGCGCGCCCCGTCCTCAACGGCGACGGGCTTCAGGACCTGAATCCCGCGGCGCGGCGCCGGGGAGGTTTTCAGACCCGCGTGCAGGATGAGTTTGACGAAGGGCGCCGAGCTGCCGTCCATGGCCGGCACTTCCGGCCCGTCCAACTCCAGCAGGAGATCGTCGATCCCCAGCCCGGCCAGCGCCGCCATCAAATGCTCAACCGTCGCCACCGAGGCGCCGGCCTCATTGACCAGCGTGGTGCCAAGGTCGGTGGAGCGCACAAACTCGCGGCGCGCAGGCACGCGCGGATCGGCGACGTCCAGATCGGTGCGCTCAAACACGATGCCGGATCCAACCGGGGCGGGCTTCATGACCATGCGCACCCGCGCGCCGGTGTGCAAGCCGATGCCGGCGCAAACCGCGGCGGAGTTCAATGTGGTGCGATGAGACATCTGACCGGTCTTTCCTGTCGCTCTTCGCGCCCTGCCCGCCGCTTTTACGGTCTAAGCCCGACGCAACCCCTCTAGTACGCCATGCACCCTACGCGCCTTAGCACACGCAGCAATTAAACGATTGTTGCTTGATGTTACCGGGCGTAACACGCCGCGGATGGCGGCATCGGCGGGCGGCGGGCTTCAGCCGTCGCCGTGGAACAGCACGCCCAGCGCGTCGAGATAGGCGCGCCAGGCGGTGCGGCCTGATTCTGTCATCCGGGCGGTGGTCAGCGGTTTTGATTTCACGAAACGCTTGTCGATGGCGATATAGTCGGCGGCGTCCAGCTTTTTCAGATGGATGGACAGATTGCCGTTGGTGGTCTCAAGCGCCTGAGCGAGCTCGGAAAAGCTCGCCGATCCCGTCTGCGACAGATACGCCATCACCCCCAGGCGGATGCGTCCATGAATGACGTCGTCCAGCGAATCCGGTTTCAGCCTGGCCATTACAGCGTGCCGTCTTCGTCCAGACTCGGAGGCTCCGCCCGCAGCAGGCGTACGCCAGGCGCCACGCCGATCAAAACCATTATTCCGGCAAGGAACAGATATAACACCGCTTCGCCGGCCAGAACGGGCGTCACTGCTGCGGCCACGAAGGCCGTCCCGGCCGGCGCACGTAGCCAAGTTTCACCAGACGCCGCAGCGGTGGCGAGCATGGCGGCGCCGTAAAGCACCAACGCGACCGAGGCGATGAAGTCGAACAGGATCATGGGGGCTCCGCGCAGTTCGACCGCAGCGACCACGCCGGCGACGAACAGGAATATCCCAATCCCGGCTCCGCGCCAGACCTCACGCTCGACCCGGTTTCCCACCGCCGATTGGCCCGGCTTACGAGCTGCGCCACGCGACAGCAGCACCATCCCCGCGCCGCCCGTCAACCCGAAGGCGAGCCAGACAATTTCGATATAGGGGGGCGTGCCGATCAGCCCTGAAGCAAGCAGATAATGGGTGGTGTATGCGACGGACAGCAACGCGCTCCAGAAAAGCAGGTAACGCCCGCCCAGTAGCGGCGCCCTGGCCGCCCGGTCCGTCATGGCGCGCACGTAAGCTAGGTCGCCGCGCGGATCGGTGGTGTCTTGATCGCTCATGCCCGTCTCCCGGGGTTTGGTGGGCGAAGTCCGGACGCCTGAAGGACGCCCGGAGACTCGTCAGTCAGGATAGATCATGCTCAACGACACCGAGGCGCCGTCAGGGCCGACCGTCACGGCGGCGTCAGAGAAGCTGGGTTCTCCTTCGGCCAGGGTCCCGGAAAGCGCCCAGCCGTCCATCGGCCAGCCGTTCTCATCGCGGTCAAAGACCTGATTTCCGTCATCATGCCAGATCGACACCGCATAGGCGCCTGGCGGTACGTCGAACGTGAACTCATGGGCGCCCGGCTCTGGAGCCTGCACGATCGTGCCGGCCGTTCCGGCGTTTTGCATGTACTCCGCCTCGGTCTGGACCGAGACATAGAGCGGGCCGTCGCCCTGAACGCCGTCGAGCGAAACTGTCAGGGGCGCGCCGTAGGCCACAGCGCCCAGAAGTGCGGCGGCCGAGGCGGTGATGAGCGTTTTCATGTCGTCTCCTCCTTTTGATGGCGACAACAAATTTGTATTTTAAACTAGCTCGTCATGTCAACTGATTGGCTTCTGAATTTTTGCGGGGCGGACGGTATGCACGAAAAAGCCCCGCGCCGGGGGCGCGGGGCTTGTGTCGGGCTCTTACGGAGCCTGCTGGCTAGTTGGCCTGGCGGCGCAGGAAGGTCGGGATCTCCAGATCTTCCTCTTCATGGGGTTCGCCAAACAAATCGTTGCTGCGCGAATGGGCCTGCTGGGCTTGAGGCCGCGGGGCCGGCTCGGCCGGACGCGAGCTTAGCGGGTCGCGCCGGGGCTCCGGTGCGGGCTTCGCGCGGCGGCCGAACAGAGACAGGCCGCGGCGCGGCGCCTCCACTTCGGCCTCACGGGCGCGGGGATGCTCGGCGCGTCCGCGCGGGGCGTTGATCTCACGCTCCAGACGTTCGCGGGTCTCCACCACGGCTGGTTTTTGCGGCGCGGGCTCATGGGTTTGATAGGTCGGCTCCTGAGCGCGGTCCTGGCCCCGGTCTTGGACATGATCCTGCGACGGCGCTTCGGGTTGCGGCTCGGCGGCGTGCATATCGGCGCTGGTCTGGGACGCGGCGGGGCCGGAGACTTGCGCGCGCGGCTGCTCGTTGACCGCCACCGCATCGGCGGCGCGGCGCACAAGCGGCTCGGCCTGGCGCTGCGGACGGGTTTCGCGGGCTTTCCACGCCTGGGCGATCGGCTCGGGCCGGCGCGCGGGCTGAACGCATTCCTCGGCGTCGATGCCGGTGGCCACGACCGAGACACGGATCACGCCGTCCAGGCCCGGATCGAAGGTGGAGCCGACAATGATATTGGCGTCCGGATCGACTTCGTTCCGGATCTCGTTGGCCGCCTCGTCGACTTCATAAAGCGTCATGTCCATGCCGCCGGTGATGTTGATGAGCACGCCCTTGGCGCCCTTCATGGAGACATCGTCCAGCAGCGGATTGTTGATGGCGTTGTGGGCGGCCTCCACGGCGCGCTTGTCGCCGCTGGCTT
The DNA here is from genome assembly GCF_053756655.1 of Apolloniradiicaulis salifontis. Taxonomy (NCBI): domain Bacteria; kingdom Pseudomonadati; phylum Pseudomonadota; class Alphaproteobacteria; order Maricaulales; family Maricaulaceae; genus Apolloniradiicaulis; species Apolloniradiicaulis salifontis. The sequence goes on along the minus strand of NZ_CM132387.1, from coordinate 1,023,708 downwards.
CGCCGGTGCCCATCATCGCCTTGCCCATCTCGTTCATCACGGTGCGCACATCGTTGAAGTCGAGATTGATCAGGCCGGGCATGACCATCAAGTCGGTGATGCCGCGCACGCCCGAATGCAGCACCTGATCGGCCATGCCGAAAGCTTCGGCGAAGGTAGTCTTCTCCGTGGCGATGCGGAACAGGTTCTGGTTCGGGATGATGATCAGCGTGTCCACATGCTCCTGCAGACGGTCAATCCCCGCCTCGGCCAGGCGCATGCGCCGCGTGCCTTCAAAATGGAACGGCTTGGTGATTACGCCCACGGTGAGGATGTTCTGCTCGCGCGCGGCGCGCGCGATCACCGGCGCGGCGCCGGTTCCGGTGCCGCCGCCCATGCCCGCGGTGATGAACACCATGTGGGCCCCCTGCAATTGCTCGGTGATCTCGGCCAGGGAGTCTTCCGCCGCCTGCTCGCCGACCTCCGGGCGCGCCCCGGCGCCCAGCCCCTCGGTGATGCTCGCCCCCATCTGGATGCGCCGGTCGGTCTTGGCTCGCGCCAGGGCCTGGGCGTCGGTGTTCGCCACCACGAAATCCACGCCCTCCAGCTCCGCTTCGATCATGTTGTTGACCGCATTGCCGCCAGCGCCCCCAACCCCGAAAACGAGGATGCGGGGCTTCAGCTCTGTGGACTCGGGCGCGGAAAGATTGAGGGGCATGGCGCGGACTCCGTCGCGAAGCACAATGGTTAAGGGACGATTAGAGAACCAGCATGCGCTGCGTTGTTTAATCGCGGGTTAAGCCAAGCTTCGAAGAACATTAGGACTTTCGCGAACGCTTCGGGAACGAAGGATTAACGAAACACTGCGCCGCGTTAATCCTGTCCCGCTTCCCTGGCGCGCCGGGCTGCGGCGCTGGCGGCCAAAGCCTCACCGTCGGTCATGGCCGATCCGGCTGCAGTTTCAAACAGACGCGCAGCGTCGGCATAGCGCCCCGACTGCTCGCGAAGGCGCGCCAGCCCCAGGGCGGCGCGAAAATGCTCCGGCTGAAACGCAAGCACGCGCTCATAAAGCCCGGCTGCGTTACGGGTCTCGCCCGCCTCCACCAGGCAGTCGGCATGGTCGGTCAGCCGATCAAGATCCCAGGGCGCGTCAGCGAGCGCTGAGGCCTGGGCGTCGCACGGCCCGGGCCCGGGCTGTGACGCGGCCTCGCCTGCATTCGCCGCAGCCTCGAGCGCACCAGGATAGCCTGCGGGCTCGCGTTGAGGCTCTGACCGGGAGCTGCGCTGCGGAACGGACAGGGCGTCTTGCGATGCGGCTTCAGGTTCGACGTCCGGCTGCCGCGCCGGATCGGCCGCCCGATCCGACGATTGCGCCAGGCTCGGCGCCGATCCTGGATTGGCGTCCGGCCCGTCGGCGGGCCCGGCCTGCGCATCGTACGAGCCGTGCGCGTTCGCTTGCATTGAAGCGTATGACGACGTCGAGCCCGGCGCCCCCCCCCGGGAAGCGCCCTGACCCGCTGCGATCTCGCCGTCATGGCGGGCGCCGTCGCTAAACTGGATCAGCACCCCGCCGCGGCGAAGCTCGGCCCGGGCGCCGGAAAACCCGCCCTCCAGGACAAAGCCGTCGGCGGTCACGAGAATGCGCGAGAACCCGGCCTCGCCATAGGGTTCAAGCGTGCGCGGCCGCCCGCTCCAGCCCTGAAACGAAACGGCGACGCGGCCTGGGCCAGCGCTGGAGGTCATCGAGGCGGGGGTGTCGTCGAGTGCGACGAACACGGCGCCGCCGGGAAGGGCCAGCAGGTCCTTCACCTCGCCGGCGCCCGCAGGCGCGGCGGCGGCCGCGCTCATTGCGAGCACGGCGCAGGGGGTGAGGAAACTGCGTCGAAAAAGCGCCATGGTGTCTGTGTGAGGCGAGTCGCCCCTGCGCGCCTAGCGGCTGGCGCTCAGGGCAGACCTGCGAGCGAGGCCGTTGCTCGCGCGCCAGATCCGACCCCGGCTCCGGCGCCGCCGCCGCAGACATCATCTCCCAGCGCGCCGATCACCACCCCGTCGGCGCCGCGCACATGTTCCCAGAGATAGCACCCGTCCCCGGCGGCGGGCGGGCGGCCCGGCGCGTACACCGGGTCGGCCTCGCCGGGCTGGCCCGGCGCATCGGCGGCGACCACGCTCCACTGCGGGCGGGCGCCGCCCGCGCTACAATCCCAGCGCCCGGTCTCGCCGAACCGGAAGCGGATCACCGGCGCACCGGCCTCCCCACGCGCATGGATCACATGGGCGGGTCCTGCGGCGCGCAGGCTCGCCATGGCGCTTGCGCGCGACGCTTCGAGGCAGGCTTCGATCGGCTCAAGATAGCGCGGCAAGGCCTCGCTCCAGCGTACGCTGGGGCCGACCTCGCGCGCGCACCCTTCATAGCTCAGGCGCCCGGCCCGCACATGCACGAAGCGGGCATGGTCGCGGCCGCCCGCCCGGCACACGCCGGACACAAGCTCCACCTCCACCGGCACGCCGCGGTCGCTGACCCCTTCAAACCGGCGCACGCCGTCGCTCAGCCATGAGCGCTCGGGGTCAAGCTCGGCCACCAGGCTGGGCGCGCCGTCCACGGCATGGCGATAGAGAATGACCGGCCGACCATCCTGCTCGTCAAACTCCATGAGACCGGAAAACGCAGCGCCGGCGAGCACGTAACCCGGTGCGGAGGAGCCGGCCGACCCGGTCGCGGCCGTCGTCGTCGCGGACCCGGTAGCGAAGCCCTGCGCCATGTCGGGCGGCGGGGCGCCGGTCGTGCAGGCGGTGAGAAGCAGAACACCGCCAAAAGCGGCGAATCTGGTAACAACATCCATGCGGGCCATGGCGCATCCCCTTGCGGTCCGGTTGAAACGCTACACGCCGGGATGCGCGACAGGAAGGGCCGTCAGGTTAAGCTTTGCTCATGAGCGGTGATTCCCGATACGGCTTTTATGAGTTTTTCTGCGGCGGCGGCATGGCGCGCCGCGGCCTCGGACCGCGCTGGCGCTGTGATTTCGCGAATGATTTCGACCCGGCCAAAGCCGCCGCCTATACCGCCAATTATGGCGACGGCGATCTGCATGTGGGCGATGTGGCCGCGGTGAAGCCTGATCAGCTGCCTGGCGCCGCCGATCTCGCCTGGGCGAGTTTTCCCTGCCAGGACCTGTCGCTGGCCGGCGCCCGCGCGGGCCTGTCGGGCGGCCGCTCCAGCGCGTTTTATCAGTTCTGGCGCCTGATCGAGGCGCTTCAGGAGGAAGGCCGCGCTCCGCGCCTGATCGGGCTGGAAAACGTGCCGGGGCTGCTCACCTGTTCTGGCGGCGCAGACTTCACCGCGCTGTGTCGAACGCTGGATGCGGGCGGCTACCGCGTCGGCGCCCTGGAGATCGACGCGCGCTGGTTCGTGCCCCAGTCGCGGCCGCGCCTGTTCGTCACCGCGCTCCGCAAGGATCTGGAGATCCCCGAAGATCTGGTTCTGGACACCGCCCCGGACATGCTCAGCCCGTTTCATACCCGCGCCGTTAAGAAGGCCGTCGATGCGCTGCCCGCCGATCTTAAAGCCAATTTCCTGTGGTGGGCCCTGCCCGTGCCGCCGGCGCCCAATGAGACGCTGGAGCACAAGCTTGATCCGCCCCGCCGCACCCCCTGGCACAGCCCGGAAGAGACCCGGCGCCTGCTCTCGCTGATGAGTGCGGCGACCCGCAAGAAGCTCGACGCTGTGAAGGCGCAGGGAACGCCGGCCATTGGTGCGCTTTACCGGCGCATGCGTGTGGAGAAGGATGTGAAGGTGCAGCGCGCCGAGGTGCGCTTTGACGGGCTGGCCGGGTGCCTTAGAACCCCCGGCGGCGGCTCGTCGCGCCAGTTCATCGTTTCGGTGAAGGGCCGCCGGGTGCGCACCCGGCCCATGACGGGGCGCGAATACGCCCGTCTCATGGGCCTGCCCGATGACTATGTGCTGCCGGGTTCTGAGCGCGCCGCCCTGCATCTGGCCGGCGACGGCGTGGCGGTGGACGTGGTGCGGTTTCTGGGCGAGCACCTGTTTGAACCGGTCCTCGACCATGCCCGGGCCGCGGCGCTCGCGGCCCAGTGACGGGGAACGAGACCGGGGAGCCGGGCGAAGCCGGTTCGAACCCGAAGGGTTCGCAAGGACGACCGTCCGCCCGCAGCGTCAGCGAGGACCGACTGAGCGGACGCGAAAGAGGACAGGAAAAAGTGGGGAACGAACCCGGCCGTCACGACGTCTTCACGCCTGAAGAGCGCTCGCGCGTCATGGCGCGGGTGAAGGGCAAGAACACCAAGCCCGAACTGAAAGTCCGCCGCCTCGCCCATGGGCTCGGCTATCGCTATCGCCTGCACCGCACGGATCTGCCCGGCACGCCGGATCTGGTCTTTGCCGGACGGTGCAAGGTGATCTTCGTTCATGGCTGCTTCTGGCATGGCCATTCTTGCGCCCGCGGCTCGCGCAAGCCGAAGACGCGCGCGGACTACTGGGCCGCCAAGATCGCCCGGAATCGCGAGCGTGATGCGCGCGTCCAAGCCGAACTCAAGGAGCAGGGCTGGCAAAGCCTGACGCTCTGGGAATGCCAGCTGAAGGACGCCGAGGCGCTGGCCGCGCGGATGAACGCGTTCCTGACTTAAACGTCCACGCCCACGGCGTCGGCCAGACGCTCAAATCCGTCGCGCTTTAGAAGATCGGCGAGCCCGTCACGGATGCGCACCGCCAGCCCGGGGCCCTGATACACCAGCGCGGTGTAGAGCTGGACCGCGTTCGCGCCGGCGCGGATCTTGGCGTAGGCGGTTTCAGCCGAATCCACCCCCCCGACGCCGATGATGGGCAGATCCGGCCCGGCGGCTTTTCGAAAGGCGCGCAGCACCGCAGTGGAACGCTCGAACAGGGGCTTGCCCGACAGCCCGCCGGGCTCCTCGCGATTGCGGCTCTGCAGCGTGTTCGGCCGCTGGATGGTGGTGTTCGACACGATCAGGCCGGACAGCTTGTGCGCGGTGATCGCCGACAGGATGGCGTCCACATCGGCGTCCTCTATGTCCGGCGCGATCTTGATGAAGACCGGCTCGGCCCAGCGCACGTCATTGACCTTCTTCAACAAATCATCCAGCGCCGCGCCGGTCTGCAGTCCGCGAAGACCCGGCGTGTTGGGCGAGGAGACATTGAGAGTGAAGAAATCGGCGAGCCCGGAAAGCGCCTTCAGCAGGATCGCATAATCCCCAGCGCGATCCTCTGAGTCCTTGTTGGCGCCCAGATTGACGCCCACCACGCCCGGCGCCGGGCTTTCCTGGCGCGCCTCAAGCCGGGCCTTCATCGCATCAAGGCCCTCATTGTTGAAGCCCATGCGGTTGATCACCGCCTTGTCCTCGCGCAGGCGGAACAGGCGTGGTTGCGGATTGCCGGGCTGGGGGCGCGGCGTTACGCCGCCAACCTCCACAAAGGAGAAGCCGGCGCGCAAAAGCGCATCGGGGACTTCAGCGTTCTTGTCGAACCCGGCGGCGAGGCCCACCGGATGGGGCAGTTCGATCCCGCCGATCGCGGTGCGCAGAACCGGGTCGGGCGAAGCCGCCGCCTTCGGGCCGAATCCCGCCTTGAGGCCGCGAAGCGCCGCGCGATGGGCGGTTTCGGCCGGCAAGAGCGTCAGGAGCCGGGCGGCCAGATCGCTCATGTCAGCTCCTCGGGCAGGCGCCATTCGCCCTCATCGCCCTGCCGGATCAGATGCACGGCGCGCACAGTGTCCCAGGCAATCACGCCGTAGACATGGGGGAAGCTCTCCCCGCCCCGGGATTTTTCCCATTTCAGACTATCGCCCAGCGCCGCCGCGTCGATCTCTGCCACGGCCAGACGGCTCGCCCCGGCGTAGTGGGCCATCAGCGTGCCCGCGAGCTGTTCGCGCGTGGAGCAATGGATAAAGCCGTCGGCTTTGTCATGGGCCTCGCCCTCGTAGGCGCCGGCGGTTGCGGCGGCGGCCAGGGCGCCGGGCGCGGCGATGCGATAGATCGTGTCTGTCATGGCGCGCACCTAGCCCCGCGCGCCGTCATGCGCAAGAGGATCCGTAGAGGCGACCGCCCGGCGCCCATGCGCACCGCGCGGCTTTCGATCCGTAAAAAAGGTGGTGAAAGGAAAGTTTTCCTGCTAAAGGATCACAAATCATGAGAGAGACCGGCCATGCTCACCCATGCCCAGATCTGGCGCGGCATTGACCGCCTGGCCCAGCGCGCCGGCCTGTCCCCGTCCGGCCTCGCCCGCCAGGCAGGACTGGACCCCACCACTTTCAACCCGTCCAAGCGGGTCAGCACCGACGGCTTGAAGCCGCGATGGCCCTCGACCGAGAGCCTTTCCAAGGCGCTGAATGCGGCGCGGGTGAATTTTGAAGATTTCGCCGCGCTCGCGGGTGGAGGCGCGGCGGGCCGCTCGGTGCCGCTGATCGGCTTTGCGCAAGCCGGCAGCCAGGGCTTTTTCGACGATGCGGGGTTTCCCGCCGGCGCCGGCTGGGAAGAGGTGCGCTTTCCCGGAGTCGAGGACGACAACGCCTATGCGCTGGAAATCTCCGGCGACTCGATGGCCCCGGTCTACCGTGACGGCGACCGCATCGTGGTGGCGCCCGACGCCCCGCCCCGGCGCGGCGACCGGGTTGTGGTGAAGACCCGCGGCGGCGAGGTGATGGCCAAGGAACTCGGCCGCGTCACCGCCCGCACGGTGGAGTTGATCAGCCTCAATCCGGACTATGAGGATCGGATCCTCGATCCGGCTGAGATCCTCTGGATCGCGCGGATCGTGTGGGCGAGCCAGTAGGCCCCTAAGGCCAGATCGCCTCGGGCGGCATGGAGGAGAGGATGCTCTCGATATTGCCGCCGGTCTCCAGGCCGAACTTGGTGCCGCGGTCATATAGGAGGTTGAATTCGGCGTAGCGGCCGCGGCGGATCAGCTGTTCGCGGCGATCGGCCTCGGTCCAGCTTTCTCCCATCCGGCGCTCGACGATCTTCGGATAGATGTCCGCGAAGGCCATACCCACATCGCGGGTGAACGCGAAATCCGCCTCGAAATCGCCCGTGTCTAGATGGTCGTAGAAAATCCCGCCGGTGCCGCGCGGCTCGGCGCGGTGCTTGAGCCAGAAATACTCCTCGCACCAGGCGTCGAAGCGCTCGTAATAATCCTCTCCATGGGCGTCGCAGGCCGCTTTGGCGGCGGCGTGGAAGTCCCTTGTGTCCACAAAGCTCTTGTCGCGCTGGTAATCCTGGGTGGGGTTGAGATCCATGCCGCCGCCGAACCAGTTCACCGTGGTGGTGATGAAGCGCGTATTCATGTGCACCGCCGGCACGTGCGGATTGCGGTGGTGGGCGATCAGCGAAATACCCGTGGCGAAGAAGCGCGGATCGTCCTCGGCGCCGCGCACCCGGCCGGCGAACTCCGGGCTGAACTCGCCAAACACCGTGGAGACGTGCACGCCCACCTTTTCAAACAGGCGCCCGCGCATGATGCCCATGACGCCGCCGCCCAGATCGTCGCCTTCACCGCCGCGGCTCCAGGGTTTCAGCTCGAACCGCCCCGCCTCGCCGGAATACAGCGCGGGATCGGCCTTGTCCTCCAGCGCCTCGAACGCCGCGGTGATCCGGTCGCGCAGCGATTCAAACCAGGCGCGGGCGCGCGCACGGCGCTCCTCCAGAGTATCGGCGGCGGGTTGGGCGAGATCGGTCATGGCGAGTCCTTGAAATTCTGGATGTTGCGAGACAAGCGCGCGCCGCCCGATTTGGCAAGCCGCGGCCGGCGCTTGCGCCGCAAATCTGCATCGTCGTCCACATGCGGCGCCGGGCGCTGGCGCGCAAACACGAGCGCGGCTAGGCTCGCCCTCCTATTACAATCATCGTTCGAGCCCGCCCATGTCAGATCCCCTCGCCCAGTTCCAGGCCGCGCTTCAATCGGAGGACCTGCTGGCTGTCTCCATCGCCGCGCGCGCCCTGATCACGGCGGCGCCTGCGCTGGGGTCGGACTGGGCCGGTGTCGCCGGCGCCGCGCTCGAGGCCGGTGACGAGATCGCTGCGCTCGACGCAGCAAAGCTGCTTGTGACGGCGGCCCCCAATTATCCCCAATCCCATGTCTGGATCGCCTCGGCGCTGTCGGCCATGGGCGACCATGGCGGCGCCCTCGCCGTGTTGGAGGCGCAGATCCAGCGCTTTCCCGGAGAGGCCGATCTTCATCGCCGGGCCGGGCGCGCCCTGATAGAGCTCGGTCGCTCCAGCGCCGCCCATGACCGGTTCAAGGCCGCCATCAATCTGAACGGCTCCGACGCCCTCGCCTGGGAAGGTCTGGCTGAGGTCCGCGCATTCAAGCGTGGGGACGAAGCGTTGCTGGCCATGGAGGAGCTGCGTATCGGTTTTCCCGCCGAGACGCCGGACCGCGATCGCGGCGTGCTGTCCTACGCCCTGGCGCGCGCCTATGACGCGCTGGGTGATCACGAGATCGCCGCCCGCCGAATCGCAGAAGCCGCCGCTTTTTTCCGCCAGAGCGCGCCCTTCGACGTAGCCACCCACCAGCACGCTATGAGCCGTATCGCCGCGACTTACGACGACCGCTTCGCGAAGGCCAATGAGGAGGCCGGCGTGCTCGACGCGCGCCCGGTCTTCATCATCGCACCACCCTGCACCGGCGCTGACTGGATCGCGAAAACCCTGTGCGCCGGCGACGGCGTGGCCCGGCTGGCGCGGCGCAACGCGCTGTTCTGGATGGCCGCCTCGCCGCTCGGCGATCATGACAGCGAAGCGCTCCTGCGCGAGCTGGACAGCGGGGAAAGCGAGGGCCTGTTCACCTCCATCGCCCACACCTATCTGGCCCGCCTGGGCGAACAGGTGGGCCGCGACGCGCGCCGGGTGATCGACCCGTCAGCCCTCACTGAAATGGCGGCCGGCGTCATGGGGCTGTCGCTTCCGGCGGCGAAATTCATCCGCATCACCCGCGAGCCCCGCGATCTGGCCTGGGCGATCTACGCGCGCCGGTTCCGCCGCGGCCGCAACTGGAGCTATCACCCCGACGACATTGCGCGCGTTCTGGCCTCCCATAGGCAGCTCTGCGCACGCTGGGACGCCCTGTTCGGCGACCGCATCCACACCCTCGCCTATGAAGATCTTGTCGCCGACCCGGCCGCCGCCATGAAGCCGCTGGCGGCGTTCCTGGGCGTTGATCCGGCGCCGGTCACCGCCGAAGCCTGGCTTCGCGCCGACGTGCTGAAAGCCGACCCGGTGGGCGTGCACAAACGTGTGGGATCACGGTTTGAACCGGTGGAAGCGGCGCTGAAGCGGGCGGGTCTTGTCTAGGCGCAGCGCTCGGCGCGCACCAGGCGCGCCATCTCGGCGCCCGCCTCGCGCACCGGCGCGCCCGATTGCTGAATGCGCGCCAGGATCATGGCGCCTTCCAGCGCCGCCAGGGTGAGGCCCGCCAGGCGCCGGGCCCGATCCGGCGGCGCCCCGTCATCGGTGATCATCTGCGCCAGCGCCTCCACCGTCCGCGAGAACGCGCCGGCGATGGCGCAGGCCAGATCGCCCTCGCTAGGGGTCTGCTCCAGCGCCACTGTGGCGAGCGGACAGCCGCGCGTGAAGCCTGACCCTTCCAGCCAACCGGCCAGATCGCTGGCGAAGGCTTCAATGGCGCCGGCGGCGTCATCGGCCGTCTCACGGCGCGCGCGCAGCGTCTCACGCAGGAGCCCGCCCGCCCCGCGCATGGCGGCGGCGGCCAGTTCCGCCTTGCCGCCGGGAAAATGATGATAGAGCGAGCCCTTGGGGGCGCCCGCCACGGTCAGGATATCCGACAGCCCGGTGGCGGCGTAGCCCTTCTCCTGAAAAAGCCGGGCCGCCGCGCTGATCAGGCGCGCGCGCGAATCCGGAGCGCCGGCGCGCCCCTGTGCGGACGTGGCTGCGCGCGGCTCTTCGGGCGTCGGACTTGTCCTGCGTTTGATCTCGAGTTTTTCAGCCATGGCGGGCTCCCTGAATTCACCTTGCCCTGGTCCGGCGGCCCGTGTCTATATAGACCGGTCGGTCTAGACGGGAGACAAGCATGGCTGAGAATGACAAATCCGGCGCGGGACATCCCGCCAAGGCCGCCAGCCGCCAGGCCGCGGCGGGCGTGAAAGTCGACGCCGCGCTCCTGCGTGAGGTCGTCAAGATGCAGCCCTTCACGCGCTGGACCGGATTGGAGATCCTCAAGGCAGAGGACGGCGTGGTGGAGACCCGGCTCGTCTTGCGGTCCGAGGACATGACCCAGCACCACGGCTTCCTCCATGGCGGGCTGGTGGGCTTCCTGGCCGACAACGCCGCAGCTTACGCCGCCGCCACACTGGTGGGCGACGTGGTCACCAGCCAGTTCTCCCTCAACTTCCTCGCGCCCGGGATCGGCGAGGCGTTCCGCGCCCGCGCCCACGTGGTCAAGGCCGGCAAGCGCCAGGTCACCGTGCGCGTCGACGTCATCGCCGAGCAGGGAAACAAGGAGAAACTCATCGCGGTGGCCCAGGCCACGATCACCCCGGTGGGGTGACGGCTCCAGGCCCGGCGGCGATGAAAGGGCGCCGACTCCGGCCCGCATCGCGGTGCTCACCTATGACGAGTACGGCAATCCCGGCCCCACCAATACCGGCCGCTATCAATACACCGGCCAGACCTGGCTCGCCGACGCCAGCCTCTATCACTACAAGAACCGCGCCTATAATCCCCGCCTCATGCGGTTCATGCAGGCCGATCCCATCGGCCACTCAGGCGGGATGAATCTCTACGCCTATGTGGGCGGAGACCCTGTGAATTACGGCGATCCGTGGGGGTTGAGCCGCCTTGTAAACCAAGTACCGCATGATCCGCCGCCCCCAACAGACTGTGATGCATTCGGGACCATCTGTGGCAAAAGGATTCGGCTTGCGAGCCTGTGGGAGGCGCTGGCGGACTCGATCCGAGACGAAAATAGGCGCGTCCTGCGGAACGCAGCCTACGTGGGCTTTGATGTGGGTGAGGTGGGAGTTAGCAACCTGCAGCCGAGGGTGGATGAGGGAGAACAACCGTTTTGCCCCATAGACTTTACGCCCCATGGGGAGTCAAAGGGACAAAACCCGAGGCATAGTGGGTATGGATATAATACTGACCTCCCCGGCGGCTATAACGATGCCGTGGCTGTATTCACGGGGCTAAGCCGGCTTGCGGGCGATACGTCCACGCGAGTAAGCCCGCAATTCGGCAGAGCTGATATCCTTATGCGATCGTATCCCACCGGTATACAGTTGCGAAGGAGTGTAAGGGACGGTCGCTGGCGGATAGACATACCAGCCAACACGTTCCAGCTGACCGAGCCAGAGACAATTCATTTCACAGGTGGAGAAGGCAATATATGCCCGACATGATACATAAGCGTATTCTCGAAGATGCCCGCCAAATTCATGTTTTGCTCGATTGGCCGAGAAAGCCCATGGAAGTTGTTTCAATTTTATTTGAAACCGATAGCGGCATGTATATTGCGATCCCCCAAGAAGATACGGAGAATGGCTTTTACGAGAGTTACATGTACGCGACGCCTGCAAAACCGTCGGAAATAAATGATTTCAAATCAGTGTTGGGCAGTTCAAGAATCCGATCCTACGACGGCCCCATAAAATCTTATGGTACGACTGTCATTCATCCGATTTCGCCCGAGACGCAGAATATAGGGCAAAAAAAAATAGAAATTATTATGAATAATAATAGAAAATTGTCCTTGATTAGCGATCGAAATGGGACATACACCTATACATTCATGCTTTTTGATAATTAATAGTATCATTGATGCGTAAGACGACGCCAGAACGATGTTCCGAATCGCCTCTAGGCCAAATCGAAAGATCTGTAATAATAAAAATTGATTATGTTTTAATCTTATACATATTGTTATTTATTTCCTTCGGGGTATTTTATTTATTCAATTTCCGTTTTCAGATAATTGGTTTTAATGTTGATGGCATATTGGCAATTTGTATCCTTATCATGACCATTTGGGGTGGCGTCAGGGGTTGGCGGTCAGATCGGTGAAGCTAGAATTTCGATTCGCGGCGCCATCGCCCCGTACAACGACTCCACCGGGGCGGTGCGCACACGCTGGGTGCACGGCCCGGGCATGGATGAGCCGCTGGTGGAATACGCCGGCGCGGGGACCAGCAACCGCACCTTCCTGCACGCCGACGCGCGCGGAAGCATCATCGCCCACACCAACAGCTCTGGAGCCCTCACGGCCACCCTCACCTATGACGAGTACGGCAATCCCGGCCCCACCAATACCGGCCGCTATCAATACACCGGCCAGACCTGGCTAAGCGACGCCGGCCTCTATCACTACAAAAAACCGCGCCTATAACCCCCGCCTCATGCGCTTCATGCAGGCCGATCCCATCGGCCACTCAGGCGGGATGAATCTCTACGCCTATGTGGGTGGAGACCCGGTGAATTTCGGCGATCCATGGGGGTTGTCCAAGGATGTGATCGTCGTCATGGGTGCGGCCCCCGATTGTGACGTCAATTGCCGCGTCGCACGGCGCTGGCGCGCGCTGCGCGATTCCGTACTTCGCGAAAACTACGCCACATTGAACCGGGTATCGCTTGAGAGCGTGGAAAAGTCTATCACGCAGGGTGAACACCAGCCTTCAAACTCCTGTCCAAAAGTGTCAATATCCGAAGGCCAATCACCGACATCTCATGCATTCGCATCGTTGGACGGCGCGGTCGCAGCAGTCGCTGAGGCGGCAAGAGAATTCACGGCGCGCACGGGGAGCGAAGTCGCGGGTCGAATATATTTTCGCCATGGAGGATACGTCCACGGGCCGCTTGCGATCGGACTACCTGGCGGCGGCTCGGTACGACCGCCCGAAGTCACGGATATGCGAAACTTTAGCGCAACGTGGCATAGCCAACCCTCAGGAAGCACTCACGCCAATCGGTTTTCACTTCGGGACCAGAACGCGCTTAGGGGCGACTTCTATCAATTGAACCGCACAGCTTCGTTGTCGGAGTATGTTGTCGGCCCCGATCGTATTGGCGCACTCACTCTCCCAGGGTCGCGATTGGGTGGTTTTCCAAGAGGTGGTCGAACTGTAATGGAGACCTGCCCATGATCTGGTTGCCCGCGTTAGTCCTTGCGCTCACCGCCAGCGACTGGCCCGACAGCTGCGCCGACCCATACGAGCGCTACGATATCCCGCCCGGCGGCGTGCCGGTCCAGCGCACCTGCACGTTCTATGGACGCGATGCCCTTTTTTTGGCGCACGCCCACAACATACTGAGCTCTTACCCGAAGCGGTTCGCAAGTGAGAAGTACCAGATTGAAATCGTGGAATGGGTGGGCGCCTATCAGGTGAGAATGTCGCTCGACCCGGCCTACCAGATCGACTGCGAGGCGCGGCACGGCGCGATCCTGGAGCTCATTATCAATTATCCGGTTTCAGATTCAGAGTTCGAAAGAGCTTTGGAACACCACCAGATAGGAGTGATTGTGACGGTTTCCGAGCAGAATAATTCAAGGTTAGGGTCTCGGTTCACCTGTCCAGCTTATTATGAAGCCCATCCTCACCCCCTGCTTTCTGACGACGACCTATGGGAGGGCGATGGCTAGCAAGGGGAATCGCCCAGTTCGTAGCAGCCGCCATCTGGACAAAAATCGGGGACACACACCTGTTTCCCTTGCGCCAACGGTCGCCTCGGGTCGCGCATCACGCGCTCGAACCAGACCTTCACCTACACCTATGACGCCCTTGGCCGGGTCACCAATGTGGCCGCACCGTCCGGCACGCCGGGCTCGGGCTACACCTACGACAATTTCTCTAACCTTCTCACCGCCTCGGCGGCCGGGCGCACGATCACCAACACCTGGGATGCGCGCGGGCGGCTGATCCTCCAGGCTGGCCCCAACGGAACGGTGAGCTACACCTATGACGCGGCGAACCGGCGCACCGGGCTTGGATAGCCAAGCAGCTTTTAGGGGGTGTACGACTATAGCGCCGCCAGCCGGCTCACCGCGATCCGTGAGAACGGCGCCATGTCCGGTGTCGGCGTGCTGGCGGGCTTCGCAGGAGCTTGACCTCGCGCTCGCCAATGGCGAGAGCCGAGGACGATCTGGGGCAGGCGGTCTCGGCTCCGCTATCGGGCAGGCGGGCCGTCCGTTCAGGAGCCTGCCCGGCGCTGCTTCACGGGCTTTGGACGCTCTCGGCGACGCCTCCCGCACGCGCGCACCTGCGCAATTGCGCCGCATCCGGCATGAAGCCGGTTGAAAAACGAGGGGGGTCGTTTTAAGCCGCGTCTGTGGCGGGTTCTGCGTACAACACCTGTGATGCGTCAGCGCGACGCATCGGCGCGCAGAGACCCGGTTCTAAATCTGGCTTGGCCGCCGGCGCTTTGCGGGGATAATCCTCGCATCTCGGCGGACGGTTCCAATCGAGAGGTCGGCACGTGACGGACGTGAATAACAATCCCGAGACCGGGCAAGAGCCCAGCCGCAGGGACTTCATCTATATCGCCGCGATCGGCGCCACCGCGGTTGGCGGCGTGTTCGCCATCTGGCCGTTCATCGATCAGATGAATCCGGCCGCCGATACGCTGGCGGAGGCCACCACCGAGATCAACATCGCAGAGCTCTCCGAGGGCTCTGAAATGACCGTGATGTTTCGCTCGAAGCCGCATTTCGTGCGCATGCGCTCGGCCGCCGAAGTCGAGGCCGCACGCGCAACCGAGATGTCGGCCCTGCCCGACCGGAATGCGCGCAACGTCAACATCGAAGACGGCGCGCCGGCCACCGATGAGAACCGCTCGGCGCTGACCGCGGTCCTGAATGACGGGGTGGAAGTCGACGACGCGGTGCGCGCCTCGCTGCTGGTCACCAGCGCGAGCTGCACCCATCTGGGCTGCGTGCCGACTTCGGAAGCCGGCGATTACGACGCCTGGTTCTGTCCGTGCCACGGCTCGCACTATGACAGCTCGGGGCGCATTCGCCGCGGACCGGCCCCTGAAAACCTCCCGATCCCGCCGATGACCTTCATCTCGGCGACGACGCTGCGGCTCGGCTAGGAGAGTTCCATGAGCGGACCAAGCACTTACGAACCCAAATCCGGTCTGACGCGCTGGCTTGACGCGCGCCTGCCGATCGCCCGGCTGGGCTGGGATTCCTTCGTGGATTTCCCGACCCCGCGTAACCTGAACTACTGGTACACGTTCGGCGGCATCCTCACCGTCTGCCTGATGGTGCAGATTGTCACCGGCATCGTGCTGGCCATGCACTATGTGCCCCACATCGATTACGCCTTCGACTCCGTCGAGCGCATCGACCGGGACGTGAACTTCGGCTGGCTTCTGCGCAACATCCACGCAAACGGCGCCTCCATGTTCTTCCTGGCGGTGTACCTGCACATGTTCCGCGGGCTCTATTACGGCTCCTACAAGGCGCCGCGCGAGCTTCTCTGGATCCTGGGCGTGGTGATCTACCTGCTGATGATGGCCGCCGCCTTCCTCGGCTACGTGCTGCCCTGGGGCCAGATGTCCTACTGGGGCGCCATGGTGATCACCAATCTGTTCGGCGCGCTGCCGCTGATCGGCGGACCGGTGACCGAGTGGCTGTGGGGCGGGTTCTCCGTCGGCAATGCGACGCTGAACCGCTTCTTCTCCCTGCACTACCTGATCCCGTTCATCATTGCGGCCGTGGTCGGCCTGCACGTCTGGGCGCTGCACGTTCCCGGCAACAACAACCCGACCGGTCTGACTGTGAAGACCAAGAACGACACCCTGCCCTTCCACCCGTACTACACGGCCAAGGACGGGTTCGCGATCGTGCTCTTCCTGGTCCTGTTCGCCTTCTTCGTGTTCTACTGGCCCGACGCACTCGGCCACGCGGACAACTATATCGAGGCGAACGCTCTGGTCACCCCGGCCCACATCGTGCCGGAATGGTATCTCCTGCCGTTCTACGCGATCCTGCGGGCCGTGCCTGACAAGCTGGGCGGCGTGATCTTGATGTTCGGCGCCATCGCGGTGCTTTTCGTCCTGCCCTGGCTGGACACCAGCAAGGTGCGCTCGCTGCGCTACCGCCCGCTGGCCCGCTGGTTCTTCTTCTTCTTCGTCATCGCCTGCCTGGGACTGGGCTGGGCCGGCCAGGCCCTGCCCGACAACAAGGTTCCCGTTCTGGGCGCCATCGGCATGGACTTCCTGCTGCTGGGCCGTCTTTTGACGATCTACTACTTCGCCTACTTCCTGGTGATCCTGCCGGTTCTCGGCTTCATCGAGAAGCCGACCGCGCGCCCGGCCTCCATCGAGGACTCCGTGCTTGGAACCGGCAAGAAAACCGACACCGGCGGCAAGGCGACTGCGCCCCCCGCCGCTGCGCCCGCCGAATAGGAGTGCGAGACATGAAATCGATCCACCGCCTCCTCGCCGCCGCTTTCGGGGTGATCGCCCTCGCGACGCCGGCAGCCCTTGCGGCCGCCGGCGAGCAGAAGAAGCCCGAAGAGCATGAATGGTCCTTCGAAGGGCCGTTCGGCTCCTTCGATCAGGCCTCCCTGCAACGCGGTTTCCATGTCTACGAGCAAGTCTGCTCGGCCTGCCATGGCATGCGCCAGCTGGACTTCCGCCATCTTGGCTCCGAGGGCGGGCCGTTCTACATGGACGAATACCCCAACCCGAACGAAAACCCCGTAGTCCGCGCCATCGCCGCGAACTATCAGGTCGAGGACGGGCCCGACGAATACGGCGACATGTTCGAGCGGCCCGGCCGGCCCTCTGACGATCTGCCCCGCCCCTACGCCAACGAGCAACAAGCCCGCGCGTCCAATGGCGGAGCCTATCCTCCGGACCTGTCGGTGATCATCAAGGCCCGCTACGGCGGTGCGGAATATGTCCGTTCGCTGCTGCTTGGTTATGAGGACGAGGCCCCCGAAGACGTCGATCTGCGTCCGGGCCAGTACTACAACCCGTACATGGCTGGCGGCGTGATCGCCATGCCGCCCCAACTCTGGCCTGATCTGGTGGAGTATGAGGACGGCACCGAAGCAACGCCCGAGCAGATGGCTCACGACGTGACCGCCTTCCTGGTGTGGGCCAGCGAGCCGCACATGGAAGCGCGCAAGCGCATGGGTCTGATGGTCATGATCTATCTGCTGATCCTGTCCGGGCTGCTCTACGCCGCCTACCGTCAGGTCTGGAGCAATGTGAAGCACTAGGCGTCACGCTCCACGTAAATTTCGGAACCGGGCCGTCTGCCTTGCAGGCGGCCCGTTTTCGTATGAACACAAGCACGATAAGACAGAGGCCATGAAAAAAGATCCCGTCATCGTCTCCCCGCACCAGCAAGGCTGGGCTGAAGAGGGCCTGGACTGGGCCGAGCGCGTCGCCGGCGCCCTGGGCGAGGATGCGCTGCGGGTTGACCATGTGGGCTCCACCGCCGTGCCGGGCCTTGCGGCCAAGGACGTCATCGACATCCAGGCCCTGGTGATCCGCCTGGACGAACCTGAGGTGCTGATCAACCGGATGACCAAAGCCGGCTTCCGGCACGACGCCGATAACACCGGCGACCCGCCCCATGAAGACACCGCGCCCATCCTCGGCGAGGACGACTGGAAAAAGCTATATTTCCGCGAGCCCAAAACCGAGCGGCGCGTCCATGTGCATGTGCGCAGAAATGGCGGGGCGAGCGCGCGCAACACGTTCCTCTTGCGCGATTACTTACGCGATGACGCGGCGGCGCGGCGCGATTACGGCGCGTTCAAACTGGCGCTGGCCGAGAAGACAAAGAAGGATCGCGACGCCTATCAGGCCATCAAGCGGCCCTTCATCGCCACGGCCCTGCGCGCGGCCGAAGGCTGGGCCGAGCTGAACCGGTGGCAGGCCAGCGCGCCCGACGCGTTCTGGAGGAGCGGCGAATGAGCTGGAAACTGGGCATAATCGGCGGATCCGGCCTGTACGGCCTTCCCGGCCTTGAGGACATTCGCAAGCAGCGCCTGCATACGCCCTGGGGCGAGCCGTCGGGAGCGCTGGTCCATGCCCGGCTGGAAGGCGTGGAGCTGGTCTTCCTGCCCCGCCATGACGAGAGCCACCGCATCCCGCCGTCCAACATCAATTACCGAGCCAATATCGACGCCCTCAAACGCGCCGGCGTCACCGACGTGCTGTCCCTGTCCGCCTGCGGATCACTGAAAGAGGAGCTGGCGCCGGGCGCCTTCGTCGCCGTGGATCAGTTCGTGGACCGGACCTTCGCGCGCGAGAAAAGCTTCTTCGGCGAAGGCTGCGTCGCCCATGTGGCCATGGCCGATCCGGTCTGCAAGCGGCTCTCCAGCCTCGCCGCCGACGCCGCAGAGGCCGCCGGCGCCGCCCACGTGCAGCGCGGCGGGACCTATCTCGCCATGGAGGGACCGCAATTCTCCACCCGCGCCGAAAGCGCCCTCTACCGGTCCTGGGGGCTGGACGTGATCGGCATGACCAACATGCCCGAAGCCAAGCTCGCCCGCGAAGCCGAGCTGCCCTACGCCTCCATGTGCATGGTCACCGACTATGATTGCTGGCGTTCAGCCGACGACGATGTGGACATTAACGCCATCCTCAAGGTGATGAAGGCCAACACCCAGACCGCCCACGCCCTGGTGCGCCACCTGGTGGCGACGCTGGCGAAAACCGAACGCACGACCTCACCGCAAGGCATCGAGACCGCGCTCGATTACGCCATCCTCACCGCGCCGGACCACCGCGATCCCGAACTCGTCACCAAGCTTGACGCGGTGGCGGGCCGGGTTCTGGGCTAGAGCCTTTTCAGCGAAAGCGGGTACCGGTTTCGCGGTTCGAAAAGGCGATTAGTCACAGATCTAGAGCGGCGTCGCGGAGCGCCGGAGAGGCGTTTTCTCCGGGAAAAATGGCCATGAGCTGATCGGCGATCGTTGTCTGCGTGATCTCCATGGTGTGGCCGGCGGAAAGCTAGATATGGCTGGTCGCATAGCCGGGATCCCTCAGTCCGCCAAGGGCGAGCCTCGCCGCGCCACCGCGCCGCCCTATTTATTGGGCAAAGAGGTCCAATGCGCGCCGTCCTCGCCTGTCTCACCTTGCTCGTAAGCAGTCCCGCCCTGGCGCAGCCGGGTGTGCAGGCGGCCTATGACGCGGGCGAGTGGGCCACGGTGCAGGATCTCGCTGCGAGCGCGTCGGACGCTTTCTCCAGGACGCTGGCGGCCGAAGCCGCGCTCGCTCCGCTGATGCTGGGTGAGATGGCCGCAGCCGAACAGAGCGAGAAGCGCGAAAGGGCGCGCACGGCCGTCAATCTCGCTCGGGCGGCGCTGGATATTGATCCGGACTATCCGCGCGCCCGCCTCGCCTACGCTGCGGCGCTCGGCTATCAGGGCCGCTACACCAATCCCTTGAGCGCCACCCTCGCCCGCCTGCCCCAGCGCAGCCGCACTCAGATGGAGCGGGCCTTGACTCTCGACCCGGCCAATCCCTGGGCCAATGCGCTTGTGGGCGCCTGGCATCTGGAGGTGGTCCGCCGGGCCGGCGAAGGCGCGTTCGGCGCCGACAGCGAAACCGGGCTGGAGCGCTATCGCACCGCCGTCAGGCTCTCGCACACACCCGATATTCCCTATCACTTCGCCCTCGCGCTGCTGGCCCGTGACGCTGAGGCCCATGGCGAGGAGGCGGTTGAGCATCTGCGCGCCGCCGCCGTTATGGACGCTACGAACACGCTGGAGGCCGGCATGCGCGAGCTCGCGCAATCGCTGCTGGAAACCGCAGAAACCTCCGGCTCTGCCGCCCATGACGAAGCGGTGCGCCGACTTCAGGAATAAAGGGGCTCCGTTTCGTCCGGAAAGACCCCGTCAACGTCGCTGTGCTCTGCTGGCGCGATCAGCCCGCCGCCTACGCGCTCTTCTGCTTCGGCGCGCCGTCCAGTGTTTCAAGCTGACGCTGCGTGTCGTCGATCAGCCCTGAGATCGCATCGGTGGATTTCGCCGAACGGTCCGCCAGCTCACGCACCTCGCTGGCGACCACGGCGAAGCCGGCGCCGTGCTGACCGGCGCGCGCCGCCTCGATACTGGCGTTGAGCGAGAGAAGATTGGTTTGCGCCGACAAGCCCTTGAGCTCTTCGGCCATGCCCCCGACACGGACGAGCACCTCGTTGACGATTTCACGCGTCTGCTCGATTGAGCGCCGGCGCTCGGTGACGTCATTGCCGTACAGCACGAACCGCTCCACCGCCCCGTCAAAGCCGCGCAAGGGCTGGATTGCGCCGGAAACCCACGCCTCTGCTCTGGTTCCCGTAATGCGCAGCTCGCAGGTGATCGCTTCCCCCGCTGTCAGGCGGGCGTGTTCGGGCCCGCTGATCAGATCTTTCAGTTTCAAGTGGCTGCGCGTCGCTCCGACATCGGTCAGAAGTGCGTCGAACACGCCATTGCTGGCGACCACAGCGCCGGATGGATCCCATTCCCCCACCACATTGCTGGCGATGATCGCCGCCATGCGCGCTTCGTGTTCGATGGATTGCTGCTTCACCCGCGTGATGTTGGCCTGGACCGAGATGAATCGCTCCACCGCCCCGCCGGACCCGCGCACCGGATTGATGGACAGCGAAATCCAGTAAGCTTCTCCCCGCTTGGTGTAGTTCAGGATCTCGTCATAGAACGCCTCGCCCTCGCTGAGCCGGGCGGCGATAGGTGCGCGGGTATCTGGATCGGTGCCATGGCCCTGGAGGACATCACCCGGTTTGCGGCCGTGCACTTCGTCCGCCGCGTACCCTGTGAGCCGCGTGAAGCCGGGATTGACGTATTCTATCCGGCCCTGGGCGTCGGTGATGATCACTGAATTGTCGGTTTCGTCGGCCACCAGCGACAGCAGCTTGAACTGCTCGCGCTGGCGCACGGCGTCGTCCACGTCCTTCACGAAGGCTGTGTAGGAGATCTCCCCGTCCACTTCGATCTTCGACAGGGACAAGGCGCCCCAGCGCCGCTCGCCGTCAGCGCGTTCCACAAGAACCTCGCGCGACGTGCCGACAATCTTGTCCTGCCCGGTGCGCCGATTGGCGTCCACCCAGCTGTCGTGCCGGTCCCGCATTTCGCTGGGAACCAGCATCTTTACATTTTGACCTATCACCTCGGCCGCCTTGTAACCCCAGAATGTCTCGGCGGCGCGGTTGAAGAAGGTGACATTGTTGTGGGCGTCAATGGACACCACTGGGTCGATGGCCTGGTTGAGGGTCTGGGTGATGATCTCGCGCGCCCGGCGCTGCTCTGTGATGTCCTTGACGAAGGCGGTGTAGAGGATCTTGTCGCCGGACCGCACTTTGGACAGGGAAAGATTCGCCCATGCCTTCGAGCCATCCTTCCGCTCAATCTCCACATCCCGCGACGTTCCGACAATTTTGTCGCGGCCGGTGGCGCGATTGGCGTTCACCCAATCGTCGTGGCGATCCTGCATGAGGTGCGGCACGAGCATTTTGACATTGCGGCCGACGACTTCATCGGCGCCATAGCCCCAGAGCGCCTCGGCGGAGGCGTTGAAAAAGGTGATGGCGTTCGTCTCGTCGATGGAGACGACCGCGTCGAGCGCCTGGGTCAGGATCTGCCGCGTCATTTCACGCGCCTCCCTCTCGGCGCTGACATCCTTCACGAAGGCCGTGTAGTAGGCCTTTCCGCCCGCGTGGACCTTGGAGAGGGACAAATTGGTCCACACGCGCGAGCCGTCCTGGCGAATCAATTCCACATCGCGCGAGGATCCGACGATCTTGTCGCCCGCGCCGGCGCGGTGGGCGTTGACGAAGCCGTCATGCCGGTCGGCCATGTCCGGCGGTACGAGCATCTTCACATTGCGCCCGAGAACTTCCTCGCGCTTCAGGCGCCAGAGGGCTTCAGCCGCCGCGTTGAAGAACACGACGCGATTGTTCGGATCGATCGTGACGACCGCATCAATGGCCTGTTCAAGCGCCTGGCGCTCCAGCGAGGATCAAAACGCGACGACACTCATGACTCAGCTCCTTGGCCCAATGAGAAGGGCGCCAGAAAAGCGCGGCGTGAGTAAAATTATTACTAACCAAGTTCCCGCGAAGAAACTCGGGATTTAGGCCTCGATCCGGCCGGTGTGGCGGCGTGCAGACGCAGTCGTGAAAAAGCCCCGGCCGCGGGGCCGGGGCTTGATCGACTGCGAGCCTAAAGGCCCGGGTCTATTCCGCGTGCAGCGCGCTGGTGAGGGCGCGGTTGGACAGGGATTTGTCGAAATTGGCCCACACGCCGTCATCGCCATGCCAGGCGCCCTTGGTCGCGCCCTTGGAGTATTCGGTTGCGCGCGCTTCGAAGAAGTTGGCGTGCTCGACCCCGTTCAGGATCTCGGTGAGCCACGGGATCGGGTGGTCCTTGACGCCGTAGATCGTCGGCAGCTTGAGCTGCTTCATGCGCCAGTCGGCGATGTAGCGGATATAGCCCTTGATGTCGTCGGGCGTCATGCCTTCCACTTCGCCGGCCTCGAAAGCCAAATCGATGAACTTGTCTTCCAGGCTCACCACCGTCTTGCAGCAATCGGCGATGTCGTCCTTCACGCCTTGAGTCAGAGCGCCGGACTCCTCGGCGAAGGTGTGGAACATCTTCATCATGCCCTCGCAGTGCAGCGACTCATCGCGCACCGACCAGGATACGATCTGGCCCATCCCCTTCATCTTGTTGAAGCGCGGGAAGTTCATCAGCATCGCAAAGCTGGCGAATAGCTGCAGACCTTCGGTGAAGCCGCCGAACACCGCCATGGAGGTGAGGATGTCGCGGTCGGTCTCGACGCCGAACTTGCCCAGATAATCGTGCTTGGCCGCCATCTCCTCATACTCCATGAAGGCGGAGAACTCGGTGTCGGGCATGCCGATGGTTTCCAGCAGCAGCGCGTAGGCGGCGATATGCACCGTCTCCATATTGGAGAAGGAGGCCAGCATCATGCGCACTTCAACCGGTTTGAAGAGCGGCATGTAGTTTTCCATGTAATTGCCGCCGACTTCCACATCCGACTGGGTGAAGAAGCGGAAGATCTGCGTGAGCAGGCCGCGCTCCTTGTCGGTGAGCTTGGTCGCCCAGTCTTTGCAGTCCTCGCCCAGCGGCACCTCTTCGGGAAGCCAGTGAACCTGCTGCTGGGTCTTCCAGAAATCATACGCCCACGGATAGCGGAACGGCTTGTAGGAATGGCTGGGCGTCAAAAGTCCCGGACGGTCTGAAGCGATGAGGGTCATGGTCGGATCTGTCGTCCCCGGCTCGATTGGGTCGCGCAGTATGGCGCAGCGCTTATGTCTACATATTGTGGTTAAAGGGGTCTGAACGTCCACCCCTTGTGACTGTTTGGCGCAGCCTATCCACAGGCCCGCGCAGCATCGGACTCGATCATCTATGATTCTAGAACGCCCGGGACAGGGAAATCGCGCCGAATTTCTGCATGCCGTTCTGGCCCTGAAACTGCTCGGTGCGCACGATATAGGTAAAGGCCAGCCGATAGCGCCCGGCGTGGATTGCGGCGCCCGCCTGCAGATCGGCCACGGCGAAATATTTTTCCACGCTGGCTGAGTCGGTGAAGGTGTTGCCGTCCAGAAAGACGTCGCGCGCCACACCATAGGCCCCCACCCCGGCGAACACATAGCCGGCGACTCCCTCGCCCGGCCGGTAAAGGCTGGACGGGCCGATGGCGGGGCGCAGGCGCGGCGGGGCGAACGCCTGATCCAGGCCGAATCCGGCGCGCACCGTGGCGCCTACCGACGCGCTGGTGCGCAGCGTGCCCAGCGTCAGGCCGGCATGGGTCAAGGCGTCCAGCTGCAATGGCCCGATATTCGGCCCGGTATGGCGCACTCCGCGCTGGCCGGAAATGGCGAAGACGATCTCGTCCTTCAGCTGCGCGTCCCAGCCGAGCGGCTGCTCGCCGTCAATGAGCTGGTGCCAGCTTTCCTGAATGAACTCCCCGCCGGCGCTGGGGCCGATCAAGCCGATATCGATCATCACCGTGTTTTCCGCATTCGCCTCGGAAGCGGCGGCGAAAAATTGCACCGACAGATGCGCCGCGTAGGGGTGATCATCCGCGGGCGGAACCTCCAGCGTGATGTCGCGCGGCGTATACAGCGTGTGGGAGACCGCAAACCCGTCGCGCAGTTCGATCCCGTCCAGATCCACAAAAGGCTGGGTGCGCGCCGCGCGCCGGAGCCAGGGATTGAAATCATCGGCGGGCCGCACCCATTCAAGGCGCAAACCATTGGAGTAATTGCGATCCGTCCCGCCGAACAGATCATTCTCGACCACCAGGGAGATCATCCCTCGATCGGGCCCCGGGGCAGTCGGCTGCGCCGGCTGGGCGGCGAGCAGGAGTGCGGCCAGAGCGATCACCCTTCAGCGGACCTGAAGCTCGGCCTGGGTGTGCAGCACGCCAGCCTTCATGACGTGGGTCAGGCTGCGAAACGCGGCGATATCCTCGCGGGGATCTTCGGCCAAGACCAGAAGATCGGCGGCCTTGCCCGCCTCGATTGCGCCGATCTCGTCGGCCAGGCCCATGGCCGCAGCGCCGGCGCGGGTCGCCATGACGATCAAGGCGTCGGTGGGAATCCCGGCGGCCTGCATGCGCTCCATCTCCTCATAGATGGACGGGCCGTGCAGGGTCAGCGGGTTGCCGGCGTCGGTGGCCACGATGATTCGTCCGCCCGCGGCGTGAACGGCGCGCAGATTGGCGTCCATCTGGGCGTTCGAGCGCCCGACGCTTTCCATCTCCGATAGCGCCCAGGCGGCGTCCAGCCATTGCGGCGCGGCCTCGGCGAAGCGCTCAGGGTGGGCGATGCGCTCGCGCATGGCGTCGTCCACGCAACTATTCGGATCATCGATCTCAGGCGCGGCGCCCAGCGCCACCGCCGCCAGCGCGCGGCTCCAGTTCTCACCGACCACCAAGGTGGGCGCGTAGACCGCATCATTGGCAAGCAGAAGGTCTATGAATTCGGCGTCCACCGGCGCGTCCTCGACCGAATGGACCAGCATCTCCGCCCCGGCGCGCAGGGCGGACTTAGCGTTCGCGAGCTCGGTCGCGTGGACCCAAAGCGGCAGTCCGGCCGCGTCGGCGGCCTCGCCCACCAGCATCAGCCGCGCCTCCAGGATTTCGCGCTCGCCTTCTGGCGGATCGAGAAACCAGACCTTGACCGCATCTGCGCCGATCTCCTGCACATGCGCGACGCCGGCCAGCGCGGCTTCATCGGAGTCCATGGGCAGAAAAAGGAGCTGATCCTCAAGCTCGCCCCACGCGAAGACGCGATTGCGCGCGCTGGCGTGGGTGATCAGCGGTCCGGCCGCGATCCGGCGTACGCCGTCCGGTCCAGCCGAATCGGCGCCTGGCGCGTCGGTGACGGTCCAGTCCTGCCCGCCCGTATCGATCACGGCGGTGACGCCGCTGCACAGATAAGCGCGTGGCCAGCGGCCGGGATCGGCGCGCAGGGCCGCGACCGTTTCGGGATAGGGATATACGTCGCGCGCCTCGATCCCGTCCGGCCGCCCGTCGAGCCAGCCGGTTTGGCCGTAATGGACATGGCCGTCCACCAGACCCGGCGTAATGAAAGCGCCGGAGACATCAACGATGGTCGCGCCCTCAGGCGCGGCGTCCATGCAATCTTGCGATGCGCCGGCGCAAGTGATGCGCCCGTCCTCGATGATCACCATCGAAATCGGGATCGCCGCGCCGCCATTGCCGTCGATCAACGTCCCGCCCGCCAGCACGGTCTGGGCGTTCGCGACTGCGCCGAACGCCAAAGCGCCCACGGCGGCGGCCAGAATGGTATTGGATTGATGTGTCATGGCGCGTCCTTCCGACTTCACTCAAAGGTCTGCCTGTACCCCGAGCGGGTCAAGCCGGGCGGAAGACCGCGCAAGAAAAAAGCGCGGGCTGTTCGCCACGCGCTTTTTCAGTTTCGCCTGTGAAGGCGACGGACCGTCAGCCTAGCGCCGCCAGGTCAGCGAGAAGGCGGCGAACCCTTCCTGCGTGTCCCAGCTTTCCTGGGGCATGGAATATTCGGTCTCCCGGTGGACATAGGCGAAGGAAAGGTCGGTGCCGCCCAAACGCATGGCCACGCCCGCCTGGGCGTCGCCGACAATGGCGTAGGGCTCCATCGCCAGCGCGCCGCGCACGTCAAAGCCCTGTCCGGGATCGTACATGACCGCCTGCCGGTCGGCCCCGGCGAAGAACCACCAGGCCGGGCGGTCGAATTCGGTGTTGATATACTGGCCCAGGCGCACCGTGGCGCCGGTCTCCAGCGCAGCGCTCTCGCCGCCGACGCTGACGCCGGCGCGTGGCGCCAGGCCGTAATCGAGCCCGTCGGAGGCGGTGGTGTCGAACGAGCGCTCATAGCGCAGGGCCATTCGGCGCGGCTGGTCGCGCTCCTGGCGCAGGGCGCGCCCGGCGCTTTCGGCGTAATCGGGCCGGAACCCGAGGAACGCCGCATCGGGCGCTCCACCGTCAAACAGCGAGACGCTCACGCGGCCCCCTGTCGGCGAGTAGGCGAGCGTGGCGTCACCGCCGGAAAACGCAGCGAGGCGGTCGCGGGCCGGAGATTCGATGCGTGCGACCATCACCGCGTCAGCAAACCGCGCAGCCGCGGGCCGCGGCGAAGCGACATCGGCGACCGCCGACGGCCGAGCGGTGTAACGAAGCGTCCCAGCCATGGGCGCGCTGGCCAGGCGGGCGCCAGGCTGGCGCGGCGCGGCGCGATCAAATTCCTCGTAAAGCGGCCCGAGAATCATTGTGCGCACGTGCTCGGAGGATGTCGCGCTTGACTCCTCCACCTGCGCCAGCGCGGGTGCGCAAGCGAGACCCGCGACCATGGCGGCCCCGGCGAAAACCCGGCCCTGCCGGCTGGTCTGTGATGAAAAGCTCTGCGGCTTGTGTTCCATCTTGTCCTGTTCGCAAGCGACTCAAACCGCCGCCGCGTCCTCCCTGTAGATGATGACATCATAACACATCAATTCACCGTGAAGAGCAGGTTTTCACAAAAACAGGGTCACCAAATTCTTACCTGCGTTCCGGCTCGCATTTCTCTGCGCGTCACCGCCGAGAGTGACAGTTTAACGTGCCGTCACGCTAAGGCGTTCCGCATGAACAACGCCTGAAAGCCCGCCCGAGCGGCGACCCATGTGTAAAATCAGGCGTGTGCGCCATGCGCCTCGCGCGCATGCGAACTGGCGCTTGCTCGGCTTGCGATCACGGCGGCGCCTCCGCCGCCACAGGAAAGCTGGCCAACTAGTCAAAAATATTTGACATTATATCAAGAATTTTTTACTAGACCAAATGTCTAAAATTTTTGATACAGTATCAAAGGAGTTTGACATGTCATTTCAGGAAAAGAGCAATCTCGCCATGTTGGCGATTCTGACCCTGGTGTTCGGCTGGTATTTCGGCGTGGTCGTGCCGCCCTTCTTCGACCTTGAGGTCGCGCCGCCCGCCGCGGCGGTGGGCGGATTGCTTATGGCCCTCACCATCTTCCTCGTGGTGCTGTCGATCATCGCGCACATCCTGCTCGCGGCGCTCGCCCCAAGCCAGTCCGGCGCCTCGGATGAACGCGACCGGACAATCGAGACGCGGGCGGACGCGCGCTCAGGCTATGTGGTTGGGTTTGGAGCGATCATGACGCTGGGGCTTCTGGTCTTCGGTTTTGCGCCGTTCTGGGCCGCAAACGCACTGCTGGCGTCGCTGGCCACGTCCGAAGTCGTGAAAGCGGTCCTGCGCGCGATTGATTATCGCCGGGGGTTCTGATGGCGAAACCCACTCGCATCAGAAACCGCATCCGCGAGCTGCGCTTTCACGCCGGCGAGATGACCCAGGCCCAGCTCGCCGAGCGCATCGGCATGACCCGCCAGACCGTACTCGCCATCGAACAGGGCAAATATTCGCCCTCTCTGGAGAGCGCCTTCCAGATCGCGCACGTCTTCGGCGTCGGGCTGGATGAGGTGTTCCAGTACGGTGAGGACGGGTGAAGGGGTGAGCCGCACCCCGCACCCGCGGGCCTAATCGTTGGCCTTGCCGGCCTGATCGATTTCGGCGGCCGAGAACGTCCACTCTCGATTGCAGTATTCGCACGTCATGGCGACCTTCCCGTCAGGATCGCTCATATGCTCGCGGTCATCGCTGGGAAAGCGCGCGAGCAGGCGGGCGAGCCGGTCATGCTCGCAGGCGCAGCGGCGCACCACCGGACGGCTCTGCTCCACGCGCACGCCCTCTTCATGGAAGAGGCGGAAGAGCAGGCGACCTGACGTGATCACCGGATCAATCAGCTCGTCGGGCTCCACCGTATCGAACAGCGCGCGGGCGTGGTCAAAATCGGCGTCGGTTTCACCGCGGGCGTCATCGGCGGCGATGCGCTGGATCAGCGCGCCGCCGCAGCGCCAGACATAGGTCCCGCCGGCGATCATCTGCCGGCCCACGGCGAGCTTCAGGCGCGAGGGCACCTGTTCGGACTGGTCGAAATAATGCTCGGCGGCGGCGGCCAGGGTCTCGCCCTCGATGGAGGTGACGCCCTGATGGCGCTCCATCCCGGGGCCGGGGTCCACGGTCATGGCGAAATGGCCGCCGCCCAGCAGCATCTGCGCGCCCACCGGCCCGCCATTGACCTTCTCCAGCGTCTTCACCCGCTCGGGATCGTACTTGGCGTAGGCGCGCACGCCCTCGCCCGGCACGAAATCGGCGACGACGAACGCCACCGCGCCCTCGCCCTCCACATGCTGACCTTCAGAGCCGGGTCCGCTGGCCTGGACAATGAGCTTGCCCTCGAATTTCAGGGAGTCCCCGATCAGGGTCGCGATCATCGCCGCCTCGCCCACCAGGTGGGCGACGCTAACCGGATAGGCATGGGCGGACAGGATCGCGTCCGCCGTGGCCCCCAGGCGGACGACGCGGCCGCGCACAGGCCGGCCTTCCAGCTGGAACACCGTAACGATGTCGTCGCCGGCTCCGAAATCGTCCGGCGCCGGCGTCTTCCCCATTTCGCCCATCAAATCGTAATCCCTCCGAGCGGCGCTTACGCCGCCTCGCGCTCAATCTCGCCCAGCGCCCTGTCCAGCGCACCCACAGCTTCGCGCACATGATCCTCGTTGATGATCAATGGCGGAGCCAGGCGCGCGACATTGTCGCCGGCCGCTCCCATGAGCAGATGGTGTCCACGCGCTTTTGCGACCAGTGTCTTGTTCACATAGCCTTCAGTCAGCTTCAGCCCGATCAGAAGGCCGCGCCCGCGCACTTCCACGACCTTGTCCTTGTGCTCGTCTGCGAGGCCGGAGAGCTGCTGGCGCAGCGTGTTGGAGATATCCACCACGTGCTGCATGAAGCCGGGGCTCGAGAGCTCGTCATAGACGACATTGCCCACCGCCATGGCCAGCGGATTGCCGCCGAATGTGGAGCCGTGGGTGCCCACCACCATGTGCTCACCCGCCGCGTCGGTGGTCAGGCACGCGCCCATGGGAAAGCCCCCGCCGACGCCCTTGGCCACCGCCATGATGTCCGGCGCGGCCGTGCCGGCCCATTCATGGGCCCACATCTTGCCGGTGCGCCCGGCGCCGCACTGCACCTCGTCATAGATCAGCAGAAGGCCGTGCTCGTCGCACAGCTCGCGAAGCCCGCGCAGGCAGACGTCGGGAATGGCGCGCACGCCGCCCTCGCCCTGCACAGGCTCGACGCAGATCGCGGCGGTCTCCTCGGTGATCGCGGCGCGCAGCGCGTCATGATCGCCGAACGGGACCTGATCAAAGCCCTCCATGCGCGGACCGAAGCCCTCCAGATATTTCTCGTTGCCGCCGGCGTTGATCGCGCCGAACGTGCGGCCATGGAACGCGCCGGTGACGGTGATGATGCGATACTTGTCCGGGCGGCCGTTGGCGTAGTGGTAATGGCGCGCGGTCTTCAGCGCGGCCTCCATGGCCTCGGCGCCGGAATTGGTGAAGAACACCCGCTCGGCGAAGCTGTCGCGGCAGTATTTCTCCGCCAGCTCGATCTGGCCGGCGACGCGGAACATGTTGGAGGTATGCCAGAGCTTTTCAGCCTGGTCCTTCAGCGCGGCCACCGCCTTGGGGTGGGCGTGTCCGAGCCCGTTCACCGCAATGCCGGAGATGAAGTCGAGATATTTGTCCCCGCCTTTTTCGAACAGATAGGCGCCCTCGCCGCGCTCGAAATCGAGATTGGGCGGCGCGTAGGTTTCCATCAAGGGCTTCGGCATGGACGGACTCCGTCGGACGGGTGTGTGAAAAACGAACCGCCTGATCTAGGCGGATTGGGCTCAATCCTTCAAGCGCCAGCCTGAGCGCAGCAGCAGATAGCTGGCGGCGAGCAGCGCGAGATTGATTGCGGCGGCCATCACGGCGCCGATCCAGAGAACGCTGTCATGGGCGCCGATAAAGCCGTAGCGAAACCCGTCGATCAAGAAGAAGACGGGGTTGGCGTGGCTGATGGAGTAGAACGGCTCGGGCAGTATTTTGATCGAGTAGAACGTGCCCGACAGAAAGGCGAGCGGCATGATGATGAAATTGCTGATCACCGCGAGATGATCAAACTTCTCCGCCCAAAGCCCCGCGATCAGGCCGATCATGGAGAACATGGCCGCCGCCGACAGGCCGAAATAGAGCACCGCCCAGAGATGAACGATCTCCATATTGATGAAGGGCGCGATGGCCAGCCCGGTGGCCAGCGCCACCAGGGCGCCGCGCGTCACGGCGCCGCCGATGAACGCGGCGGCGAGCTCTGACGGGCTCAGCGGCGGCATCAGGAAGTCCACGTGATTGCCCTGCACCTTGGCCACGATCAGCGAGCTGGAGGAGTTGGCGAAGGAATTGTTCAACAAACCCAGCATCACAAGGCCTGGAGCCAGAAAACTGGTGAACTCCACGCCCATCATGTCGCCGCGCCGCGATCCGATCGCGAGCGAGAAGACCATCATGTACAACAGGCTGGTGGCAACCGGCGCCAGGATGGTCTGGAAATGCACCTTCAGGAAGCGGCGCACCTCCTTCTTGTAGAGCGTCCACAGGCCCAGCCAGTTCACCGCGCCCAGCGCGCGCGGCTGCGGCGCGCTGACACTGGCGCCGGCGCTTGTGTCGTGCGGCGCAAGGCCCTTCGCGGTGTCGGTGGCGTGATCGGCCATGGGCGGGCTCCTGTGGGTCAATGCGTGACACCGGCTTTAGCACGGGTTCGAGCGGCTTCGCACCCTCGCCGCTGAGCGTCGCGGAGCGCTTGAGTTCGAGATCGCGATTGAAAGCGAAAGCCGGGCGAAGAGCGAAACGCCGCTACCAGCCGACGCCGGCGCCCACCAGCAGGCCGGCGCCGAACAGCACGCACGCGCCCAGGGCGAGGCCAGCGCCGATGAGGATCCGGCCGATCAGCTGCTCGCGCTGGTGATCGAGCTGTTGGGGATGAGTAAATGCGCTGTCGGCCAGAAGGCTCGCCGGGTCGGCCTCGCCGCCATGGCTGGACGCGGCGCCGGTGGAGAACTGGCACAGGCGCGCCAGCAGATCCACCGCCAGGCGCGCGGTGGCCTTGTCTTCCAGTTGCAGATGCACCGTGCCGGCGCCGTGATTGAGACGCTTGGCGCCCAGCGGCGTTCCGGCGGCCCCGGCGCCCGGCGCGCTGGTGAGCCGTGAATAGCGCCGCACCTCGTCGGCGTCTGAATCTTCAGGGTCCGACTTGTCCGACGGCAATTCGAACAGCGAGAGGCGCATAAGGAATTCGGCGAGATTGGCGCGCTCCAGAAGTTTCAGCCGGTCCTCGCGCGACAGCCCGTCCGCCCCCTTCACCAGCGCCTCACCCAGGCGCTGAATGCGGATCGCTGCGGCCATGGGCTCCTCCACGCCCTTCAGCGCGGATTTGTCGTCCTTGGGGCCGCCACGCGACAGGCGCCGGCCGAACGGGCCGCGCTTCACATCGCGGGCCGGCTTACCCCGTACGAAGGGACCGCGGATCACGCCGCCAAAGCTGGTCAGGCAGGAATCAAACGCCATGCGCGCGGCGCGCACCGCCGCGCTGTGGCGCACCTTGTCCGACAAGAGATCAGAGGTGAGCAGGCGGTCGGCCTGCCAGAGGGCGCGGGCGGCGGTCTGCAGGGATTGGCTGGCCGCTTCGGGATCGAATGTCTCGGCGTCCGAAAGGACTTCGCCGCCCGCTGCGCCGGCGTTGCGGCGGCGCTCCAGCGCGGTGTCCGCCTGACGGTTGAGCGAATAGAGAATAAGGTCGAACTGGTCATCGCGATCGCGCGGCCAGTCGTCCCGGCGCCACCGCCCAAGCTGGAAATACCAGCGCGAGGCGCCGCGCTGCAGGCGCGTATTGAGGTCGCGGCTGAAATCCAGCTGGTCGTCGCTGGGCAGGAGATCGAAGAAAACCTCGACGAAATCAAACAGCAGAAGGTTCGCCGCCACCGACCATTTCGAGCCGCCGAACGGCGCCTCGTCCGGCGCGCGACCCTCTGTGTTGAACACCCAGTCCAGTCCGCTCTCGCAGACCTGCGTCAGCAAGGTGGGCCGGGCGCCGCGGAACGGTTCGCGTGATTGCAGATAGGCGTCGGCCATGCGCTGGCGGGCGCGCCGGGGCAGATCCTTGACGGTGTGCTTTTCGTTGGCGTTGGCTATGGCGCGCGCGACCTGGGCGCGCAGCGCGCTTTCCTCCGAGACGTGATGGTTTTCGGTTTCCGCCTCCGACCAGAGGCGCTCGGCGGCGTCCTCGGTCAGATCGCGATAGCGATGAAGATAGAGGTCCTCGTCAAACAGGCCCCCGCTTTCAATGCGTGCGCGATAGCGCTGCGTGAACAGTTCGGCGACGCTCACACCGCTCCCCCCGGCGCAGATCCGCGCCTGGCGCGCTCCAGCAACGCAGCCTTTTCAAGCGCAAACCCGCTATCGATCCAGTCCGCCTCGAGCCGGGCGAGGATGTCGCCAAGCGCGGGGCCGGGTTCAAGACCCGCCGCCACCAGATCCTTGCCCGTCAGGGGAAAATGCGGCCGGCGCCAGTCACGGGCCGCGGCGATATCGGCGTCGGCGTCGCCCAGGCCCTCGGCCTCGTCCAGGCGTAGGCGCGCGATCACGGCGTCCGCGCCCAGCGCGTAGAGCGCGCGGTTGCGGGCGGCGGCGGAAAGGCCAGGGCGAACGCGCGGCTCGCCGGCCCGGGCGATCATGGCCCCGGCGCGCGCGCTCTCGCTCTTGGACGCTTTCATGCGCTGCATGACGCCTTCCACCGTTTTCCCCTCTCGCCCCACCAGCGCCACAAGGCGCAAAAGCGCATCGAGCTCGCGAGTCTTCCCTCGGTCGGCGTTAATTATGCCTGCGAAAAGTTTAAAGTCGAGCCGCGCAGGTAAGACTTCCTTAAGGACGTGACCTTCCTGCATCGCCTTTACGGCCTCACGCGGGTCGGGCGCGAGCAGAAGTTTCTTCAATTCCTTCCATACCCGCTCGGCGGAAAGATCGCGGATCGTCGCCGCCATTCGCGCGCAGGCGGCGTGGCCGTCCGGGTCGATCCCTGCGCCGTACCAGGCGTTGAACCGGTAAAATCGAAGTATCCGCAGGTGATCCTCGGCGATGCGGTCGCGCGCCTCGCCGATGAAGACCACCCGGCCGGCCCGTGCATCCTCGACGCCGCCCAAGGGATCAAACAGCGTCCCGTCGCGGCGTGAATAAATGCTGTTGAGCTTGAAATCTCGGCGCAGCGCGTCTTCGCGCCAATCGGTGGTGAAGGCCACAACGGCGCGCCGCCCGAACGTCTCCACATCCTTGCGCAGGCTGGTGACTTCAAAGGGTTTGCCATCCACCACGGCGGTCACCGTGCCGTGGGCGATTCCGGTGGGGGCGACCTTGATCCCGGCTGCTTCCAGGGCGGCGGCGGACTCCTCCGGGGTGAGCTGCGTGGCGATGTCGATGTCATCGACCGCGCGCCCCATCAGGGCGTTCCTGACGCATCCGCCCACAAAGCGCGCCCGGTCGCTGTCTCCTGGGCTCAACGCCTCCATGACGCGGCGCGTGTCAGGCGCGTTGAGCCAGGGGTGCCCGGCCGGATCGAGGCGCAGACTCATCGCGACGGGTCGTTGGACGGCTCGCGCTCGCGCTCCTGGAAGCTCCCGGGGCGAATCTGCCCGTCCTGAAGGCTCGGCGGGATATAGACGCCGTCCCCGTCGCCCTGCCCGATTTCAAGCACGGCCATGGCGAGGAGCGCGGCCACCGAGCAGGCGAAGCCCGCGCCCACCAGGATCGGCGTCGGCGCCGGCGCGTCGGGCGTTCCCTTGACCATCCGCCACAGCGTCCAGACGATGAACGGAAGCGAAAACACGACCAGCAAGATCACTGCAATACGAAGCATCTCATTCTCCTCGCCGGCGCGGTCAGCCCGGTCTTCAAACCGGGCGCCGGCCCGCCGCATAGCGCGCCGAGAGCGCTTTCAGCATCCCCGCCGTCGCGCCCCAGATATAGCGCCCTTTCCACGGCATGGCGTAGTAGCGCCGAAGCATGCCGCGAAATTCGCGCTCCTCCAGGCGATGGTTAGCCGGATTCATCAGGAAGTCGAACGGCGTCTGGAAGATCTCCGCCACCTCGCCGGGATCGGGCTCGAACGCCAGCGGGCCTTCGGCGAGGCCCAGAAACGGCGTCACCTCATAGCCGGTCACCGTCTCATAGGCCTCCCAGCGCCCCAGCAGTGTGACCTGCGACGGATCGACGCCGATCTCCTCCCGGGTTTCGCGCAGCGCGCACTCGGCCAGCGTTTCGCGGCCCGCCATCTGGCGCCCGCCTGGAAAGCTCACCTGGCCGGCATGGGCCTGCAGATGGTCGGCGCGCAGGGTCAGGACCAGGCGCAGGCTCTCGCCCTCGCGCTCCAAAAGCGCCAGCACGGCGGCGGGCTTCAGCGTGCGTCCCGTGGGGGACGGCGCGCCGTTGAGATCGCCGTCACCGATGGCCGGCGGGCGCGAGCGGGCGTTCACCGGATCCAGCGCCGCCGACAGCCGCTTGATCACTGCGTCCGCGCTTTTGCTCTTCACCGGCTGCGTGCTCACGCTTTGGGCCCCAGCGCGAAGAACACGCCCCGGCTCCAGACGCCCATCATGGTCTCGCCGGTCACGGTCTCACCCTCCACGGCCAGCTCCGCCAGATCATAGAACGCCGCGCGCGTGATCAGCGCCTCCAGCCGGCCGCGCACATGCACATAGGGTTCCGGCTCGCCGTCTTCGCTCAATTCGATACGAAGCGGATGCTCGGGCCCTGCAACGATGAGATCATCCATATTGGTGGCGAAGGCGATGCGCTGATCGCGCCCCTCGCCTGCAGCGTCGATGCGCACCGCCACGAACGGCGCGGCCTCCACCTTGATGCGGATCTTCTCCACCGGGGTGACGAGATAGGTCTCCCCGTCCGCGTCCTTCCTGAGGATTCGCGCAAACAGGCGGACCAGCTTCTCGCGCCCGATGCGGGTTCCCTCGTGCCACCAGGAGCCGTCGCGGCGGATCACCATGTCCATCTCGCCGCAATACTCCGGCTCCCAGCGCTCCACCGGCGGATAGCCGCCTTCGCCCTTCGTGCTCTCCGCGGCGGCGAGCAGGGACTGCATTGCATTTTGGTCAGGTTGGGGTCCGGCCATGGACACCTCTCCTGGCTGCGGCCATGTTTGGCCAAGATCAGGTTAGCCATGGATGTAAGCCGATGAGCGCCGAGAAGAAAGCCGACACCGCCACCGAGGCGCGCGCCGACGCCGCCGCTGAGCGGTTGCAAACGGTCAAGACTTCGCTGGCCCGCGAGATCATCGGGCTGGATGAGGTGATCGAGCAGACCCTCGCCGTGGTGCTGTCGGGCGGGCACGCCCTGCTGGTGGGCGCGCCGGGCCTGGCCAAGACCCGCCTTGTCCACGCCGTCGCCAAGGTCACCGGCCTTGATGACAAGCGCGTGCAGTTCACCCCCGACCTCATGCCGGCCGATATTCTCGGCTCTGAGGTGCTTGAAGAAAGCGCCGGCGGCGAGCGCAGCTTCCGCTTCATCCCCGGCCCGGTCTTCTGCCGCCTGCTCATGGCCGACGAGATCAACCGGGCGAGCCCGCGCACCCAGGCGGCGCTGCTGCAGGCCATGCAGGAGGGCTTCGTCACCATCGCCGGCCAGCGCCACGACCTGCCCAAGCCCTTCCACGTTCTGGCCACCCAGAACCCGATCGAGCAGGAGGGCACCTATCCCCTGCCCGAAGCCCAGCTTGACCGCTTTTTGATGCAGATCGACGTGCCCTATCCCACGCGGAACGAGGAAAAGGCGATTCTACTGGCCACCACCGGGACGCAGGACGCCAGCGCCGAAACGATTCTCTCGCCGGACGAGGTCGCCGATCTGCAGCAGCTGGTGCGCGCCATGCCGGTGGGCGAGGAAGTGCTCTCGGCCGTGCTGGACCTCTTGGAACGCGCCCGCCCCGACCGCTCACAGGACGCCGAAGTGCGCGACGCCGTGGCCTGGGGCCCCGGCCCCCGCGCCGGCCAGGCGCTGGTGCTCGCCGTGCGGGCCCGCGCGCTTCTACAAGGCCGTCTGGCGCCCTCCACCGAGGACGTGGCCGCGCTGGCCGGTCCGGTGCTGAAACACCGCATGGCGGTGACCTTCGCCGCCAGAGCCGACGGCCTGTCGGTGGAAAAACTCATCGCGCGGCTGGCGAGCGAGGCGGCTCGATCCTCATGAGCTGCGGCTTCACGGCGTCGGCGGGGAGACACCCCCATGGCTGAGCCCCGCTTCACGCGTCTGCGCCGTAGCGCTGAACACGCGGCGTCGCGCTTTCCCGCGCTGCTGGCGGACTCAGAGCGCATCGCCGCGAGCGTCGCCCACGGCGTGCACGGGCGTCGCAAATCAGGGTCCGGGGAGACTTTCTGGGAATATCGCCACCACCGGCCCGAAGACGGCGCCCGCGGCGTAGACTGGCGCCGCTCGGCGCGCGGGGACCAGCTCTTCGTCCGCGAAACCGAATGGGAGGCGGCCAACGCCGTCCATTTGTGGCGCGACGGCGGGGCCGGCATGGAGGCGGGCTCGCCAGGCATCGCCTCCAAGCGCGACCGCGCGGCGGTCTGCCTCATCGCGGCGGCGAGCCTTCTGATTCGCGGCGGCGAGCGCGTCGCGGCGCTGGGCGAAACCGGACGCGCGCGCTCTGGCCGGGTGGGTCTGGAGCTCACAGGACGCGCCCTCGCCGACGGGCCGGGCGCGGTGAGCCATGTGGAGGCGCCGAACCTGCCGCGCCACGCCCGCGTGATTCTCGCCAGCGATTTTCTCGATCCGCCGGAGACCTGGGCCGCGCGCCTGTCTGCGCTTACAGGCTCCGGCGCTGGCGGCGCGCTGCTGCGGGTCATCGACCCGGCAGAGGAAGACTTTCCCTTCGAGGGCCGGACCCGCTTCAAGTCCGCAGGCGGCGGCGGGCCGCTGCTGTTTGGCCGCGCGCAGGACGCCCGCGCCGCCTATCGCCAGGCCTGGAGCGAGCATGGCGGCGCGCTCGCCGCCATCGCCCGCCGGTCCGGCTTCCAGCTTGTCACCCACCGCACCGACCGCCCGGCGGCCAACGCGGTGATGGCGCTCTATCAGGCGATCGCGGGAGACCGCTGACATGCTGAGTGCGCCATGCTGAGTTCGCTATGTTGAGTCTGGGACCCATCGCTTTCGGCGCGCCGTTCGCGCTCGCGGCGCTTCTGGCGCTGCCGCTTTTGTGGATGGTGCTGCGCGCCACGCCGCCGGCGCCGCGCGAGGTGATCTTTGCGCCGATCCGGCTTTTGCAGCGTATCGCCAAGACGCCTGAAAGCCCGCAGACGACGCCCTGGTGGGTCATTGTCTTGCGCCTACTCATGGCGGCGCTCGCCGTGCTGGCCCTGTCGCGCCCGGTCTGGCGGCCCGACCCGGCGAGCCTCACCGACGCGCCGCTTCTGGTGATCGCCGATGACAGCTGGGCGGGGGCGCAGGCCTGGCCCGCCATCGAAGACGCCGCCCGCACACGGCTGGAGGCGGCGCGCGCCGACGGGCGCGACGCGGCGCTTCTCCTCACCGCCGCCGGGCCGGACGCCGCGCCCCTGCGCTTTGACGACGCCAGCGAGGCGCTGGCGCGCCTCGCCGCCCACAAGCCCCGCAGCTGGCCAGCGGACCGCGCCCGAGCCGCCCAGCGCCTGGACACGGCCATGGCCGAAGACGGCGCGCCCCGCCGCCTGGATACGGTCTGGATCGCCGACGGGCTCTCCGGTGAGGGCGATGCAACCCTCGCCAGATTGGCGTCGAGCTATGGCGCGGTGCGCCTGCTGCTACCGCCGCCGCAGGAAAGCCTGCGCGCGCTCGCCGGCATCGAAGCGGTCTCCGACGGCTTCACCGCCATTGTTCGCCGGGTGGAGGGGGGGCAAGCCGCACCGGTCTCCGTCACCGCGCTCGCCGCCGACGGGCGCGCCATCGCGCGCGCCGAAGGCGCGTTCGAAGCCGGGGCGGTCGAGGCGCGCCTGACGGCGAGGCTGCCGCTGGACCTTCGAAACCGGATCTCGCGCGTCGCCATTGACGGCCCGGCCTCAGCCGGCGCCGTCCACCTCACCGGCGGCGGCTGGGCGCGGCCCCGCGTCGGCCTCGTGGACCCTGAAGGCGGGCGAGAAGGCCAGCCTTTGCTTTCCGATCAGCACTACGCCCGCGAGGCCTTGATCGGCGCGGCGGAGATCGTCACCGGCGATCTTGAAAGCGTGCTGGAGACCAACCCGGCTGCGCTGGTGCTCACCGATTCAGCCAACGCTGATGATCCGGCGCTGGAGACCTTCGTGCAGGAAGGCGGTCTGATCCTGCGCTTCGCCGGGCCGCGCCTTGCGGCGGGTCCAGGCGGCATGCTGCCCGTGCGCCTGCGTCAGGGCGGGCGCCTGTTCGGCAGCGCGATGGCCTGGGACGCGCCCCAGGGCCTCTCCCCCTTCCCCGACGACAGCCCCTTCGCCGGCCTCACCGCGCCGCAAGAGGCGCAGGTGGAGCGTCAGGTTCTAGCAGAGCCCGGTCCGGCGCTGGACGCCCGCGTCTGGGCCCGGCTTGAAGACGGAACGCCGCTTGTCACCGCCGAGCGGCGCGGAAACGGCTGGGTGGTGCTTTATCACGTCACCGCCGGGCCGAGCTGGTCGTCGCTGCCGCTCTCCGGCCTCTTCCCGGCCATGCTGGAGCGCACGCTGGCGCTCGCCGGCGGGTCCGACCCGCCCGCGCCGTCCGCCGGCGCCTGGCGGCTGGAACAGCTTTTGAGCGGCGATGGAACGCTGGTGGATTTCAATGGCGAGGCCGACGCCGTTCCCGCCGACGCCTTCGCCCAGGCGCGCGCCTCGGCGGCGACGCCGCCGGGGCTGTGGAGCCTCGGCGCGGCCAGCGCGGCGCTGAACGCCGTCCAGCCCGGCGACACGCTTGAACCCATGAGCCGCAGCCTGCCCGGCGCAGTGGTGGAGCGGCGCGGCGACATCCGGGAGGTCCGCTTCACCGGGCCGCTGCTGGCGCTGGCGCTGATCCTTCTGATCGCCGACACCCTGATCGCCCTGATGCTCGCCGGACGCATGCCGCGCTTTATCCGCTCTGCCGGCTCCGGCGCGGCGGCGTTACTGGCGGCGGTGCTGGGCGCGACCCTGTTGAATGACGGCGCGCACGCCCAAGAGAGCGAGGACCTCGCCCAGGCGCTGGAGGTGCGTCTGGGATATGTCATCACCGGCGATGCACGCACCGACGCCCTGTCGCGGGCGGGGCTCGCCGGATTGTCGCGCGAAAGCACGCGGCGCAGCGCGGTGGAGCCCGCCGAGCCGGTGGGCGTAAGCATCGAGCGCGACGAGATCCTGTTCTTCCCCATGCTCTACTGGCCGGTGACCGAGGATGCGCCCGCCCTCACAGAAGCGTCCGCGGCAAAAGTCTCGGCTTATCTGCAGGCGGGCGGGCTGATCGTTTTCGACACCCGCGACGGACGCCTTGAACGCCCGGGCGGCGCACCGCACCCTGGGCTGGTGCGCATTCTGGACGCCATCAGCCCGCCGCCGCTGCAGCCGATTCCCGACGACCACGTGCTGGGCCGCACATTCTATCTGCTCGATGATTTTCCCGGCCGCTATCCCGGCGGCGATGTGTGGGTGGAAGCCACGCCCGAGGGCAGCGCCCGCGACGGCGTCTCCGGCCTGGTGATCGGCTCGGCCGACTGGGCGTCGGCCTGGGCGGTGGATGAAACCGGACGCGCCCTGGCCCCGGTGGAAGGCGGCGAGTTCCAGCGCGAGCTGGCGATCCGCTTCGGGGTCAATCTGGCCATGTACGCGCTCACCGGAAACTACAAGGCCGATCAGGTCCATGTACCGGCCATTCTCGAACGCCTGGGTGAAGATCAATGAATGCGGCGAGCCTTGATCTTTCCCCGCTGATCGCGCCGGGGCTGATCGCCGCGCTGGCCATTCTGGCTGCGTTGGCGGGCGGGTTTGCGGCGGCGCGCGGCGGCCGCGGCTGGATCTTTCGCGGCCTCGCCGCGCTGCTGGGCCTCGCTGCACTCCTGAACCCCGCTCTGGTGCGCGAGCAGCGCGAGGCGCTGTCCGACATCGCGCTGGTGATCCGCGACGACAGCGCCTCCATGCAGATCGGCGAGCGCGCGACCCAGGCCGACGCCGCGCTCGACACGCTGCGCCGGGCCGCCGCCGACGATCCCTCGCTGGAGCTGGTGGAGGTGGCGGGCGGCCGCGCCGAGGACGGCACCCGCCTCACCGATCCCTTGCGCGAAGGCCTGGGGCGAATTCCGCGCGAACGCCTGGCCGGTGTCGTCGCCATCAGTGACGGGCAGATCCATGACGGGCCCCATGAGGCCGATGACTACGGTCTGGACGCCCCGGTCCATCACCTGCTCACCGGCGACCCGCAAGCCGGCGACCGCCGCCTTGTGGTGTCCGAAGCGCCCCGCTACGGCCTTGTGGGCGAGCCGGTGAGCTTCACCCTGCGCGTGGTGGACGAGACCGCGCCGGCCGGCACCGCCGAGGTCACCCTGTCTGTGGACGGCGGCGATCCCATCACCAGCCGGGTGCGCATCGGCGAGGACGTCACGGTGCGCGCGCCGCTGGCCAATCGCGGCCCCAACACCATCCAGCTGGAGGTGGAGCCCGGCCGCGAGGAGCTGTCGCTGATCAATAACCGCGCCGCGGTGAGCGTCACCGGCGTGCGCGACCGGCTGCGGGTCCTGCTGGTCACCGGCGAGCCCCATAACGGCGCGCGCGCCTGGCGCAATCTTCTTAAGTCCGATCCCAGCGTCGATCTGGTGCACTTCACGATTTTGCGCCCGCTGAACAAGGATGACAGCGTGCCCGCCGATGAGTTGGCGCTGATCGCCTTTCCCACCTTCGAACTGTTCCAGCTGCGCCTGAACGAGTTTGATCTGGTGATCTTCGACCGCTACCGGCGCCGGGGCATTCTGCGCCCGCTCTATTTCGACAATATCACCCGTTATGTGGAAGGCGGCGGGGCGCTTCTGGTGACCACCGGACCGCCCTTCGCCGGCCCGGAAAGCGTCGCGCGATCGCCCCTCGCCGCGGTGCTGCCGGCCACGCCCGACGGAACGATCCTGGAAGGCGCCTTCACCCCGCAGATCAGCGACGTGGGCGCGCGCCATCCGGTGACCGCGCCCATGGCGGGCGGCGAGGCGGGCTGGGGACCCTGGTACCGGCGCATCGGCGCGCGGGCGGTGGCCGGCGAGACCCTGCTGGAAAGCCCGGACGGTGAGCCTCTGCTCACCCTCGCCCGCGCCGGCGAAGGACGCGCCGCGATCCTGCTCTCCGACCAGGCCTGGCTCTGGGCCCGCGGCCACCAGGGCGGCGGTCCCCATGACGAACTGTTCCGGCGCGTCGCGCACTGGCTCATGGGCGAACCCGAGCTCGACGAGGAACGCCTTTCGGCGACGGTCTCCAATGGTGAACTGGAAGTGGTGCGCACCACGCTGGCCGACGACGCGCCGCCGCTGGAGATCGAGTGGCCGAGCGGCCGCACCGAGACCCTGGAGATGAACGGCTTCAGCACGGGGCGCTTCATTTCCACGACAAATTCCGACGAGCTCGGCCTCATCCGGCTGCGCTCCGGAGACCTCACCGCCGTGGTCAGTTCCGGGCCTTTGAACCCGCGCGAATTCGCCGATCTGCGCCCCGATCCGGACGGGCTCACTCAGCTGGTGGACGAGACCGGCGGCGGCGTTTTCCTGTTGAATAACAACGCTTCACCATCGGTACGCCGGATCTCCGAAGGGTCGTACGCCGCTGGCGGAGACTGGATGGGGCTGGAGCGCCGGGGCGCCTACCGGGTGATCAACGCCGAGCGCACCCCCCTGGCGCCGGGCCTGCTCATCGCCGCTCTCCTGCTGTCTCTCCTCGCCGGCGCCTGGCGCCGGGAGGGGCGCTGAGCGTTTCCTGACTGGAAAAACTCAACAGTCATAGCCTCCGCTTATACCCGGGCCTCTCCCCGCTTAGATCTAGCCCCAACACAGCAAACAGACGGGAGAGCGACATGATCGATCCACGCCCATTCGACAGCCTCGGCGCCTTTCGCACCGACTGGCTGAACGCAAAACACCATTTCACCTTCGGCGGCTATCACGATCCCAAGCGCATGGGATGGGGAAACCTAAGAGTCTGGAACGACGACGAAATCCAGCCCCAGACCGGATTTCCGCCGCATCCGCATCAGGAGATGGAGATCATCACCTATGTGCGCGACGGCGCCATCAGCCATGAAGACAGCCTGGGAAACAAAGGCCGCACGCTGGCCGGCGACGTGCAGGTGATGAGCGCGGGCTCCGGCGTCCGCCACGCCGAATTCAACAAGGAGGACGCCCTCACCCGGATCTTCCAGATCTGGATCCTGCCCGATGAACGCGGCGGCCAACCCTCTTGGGATGCGAGGGAATTTCCCAAGACCGGGCGGGAAAACGAGCTGGTCGTTTTGGCCTCGGGCCGCGCCGGAGACGAAGGCGCACTGCCGATCCGCGCCGATGCGCGCGTGCTCGGCGCCACGGTGACGGCAGGCTCCGAAGTCACCTACACGCTGGAGCCTGGCCGCCACGCCTATCTGGGGCTCGCCAAGGGCGCGGTGAAGGTCAACGGCGTCGCCCTGAACGCCCGCGACGGCGCCGCGATCAAGGACGAGGCGACGCTCACCATCACCGCCGGCGAAGATGCTGAAATCGTACTGGTGGACACAAGATAAGCCACCGCGTTAAGCGCATCTTCAAGCCCGCCGCGCTAGCTCGTGGCGGGCTTTTCCTTTGCTGACCGGAGTTAACCCATGGGCCGTCTCGCCACCGTGTTCACCGCGCTGATTGCGCTCATCGCTCTTCAGGGCTGCTTGGCCGCCACGGCGGTGGGCGTCGCTGCCGGCGCCGCCGGCGCCACGATCGGAGTGGCCGGCGATGTCGCCGAAGGCGCAGTGAAGATCGTCACCCCCGGCGGCGATGAAGACGACGAGGATGAAGACGGCGAACGCCGCGACTGACCGGTCGCACCGGCCGCGCCTTGAGCCGCGTCAGGGCGCCCCGATCAATTTATGGGTCTGGAGGCTGAGGCTCCATTTGGGATTTCGCAAACAGTAATCGAAGGCGGCTTTCGCGTTCTGCATCTGGTTCGGCCCGTCCATGGGCTGGAGGCGAAACTCGCGGAAGTCCAGATGCTCGAATCTGTCCGGCATGGCGTCGGCCTGGGGATAGACCAGCTTCAGCTCATGGCCTGCGGTCTGTTTCAGCGGCGCGCTGGATTTGGGGCTGACGCAGATCCAGTCGATTCCGGCCGGCGCCTCAATCGTGCCGTTGGTCTCCACTGCGATCTCGAAGCCTTCGCGGTGGAACGCCTCGATCAGGGTTGCGTCCAGCTGCAGCAGCGGCTCGCCGCCGGTCAACACCACACAAGGCCGCCCGCCGCCGGGCCAGAGGCCGAAGGCCGCCGCCGCCAGATCAGCCGCCTTGCGAAACTTGGCGCCGTTGACGCCGTCAGTTCCCACAAAGTCGGTGTCGCAGAAGGTGCAGACGGCGCTGGCGCGGTCCCGCTCCAGCCCGCTCCACAGATTGCAGCCGGAAAAGCGCACGAAAACTGCAGGCCGGCCCGTCTGGCCGCCCTCGCCCTGCACGGTGAGGAACATTTCCTTGACCGAATAGGTCATGCCCCACCCCGCCACTCAGCCCAGCCCGTGGCGCGCAGATCGCAGGCCGGGCAGTCGCCGCAGCCATAGCCCCAGGCGTGGCGATGCTCCCGGTCGCCGCGATAACAGGTGTGGCTCTCCTCCACGATGAGATCCACAAGCGCGTCGCCGCCCAGTTTGTGGGCGAGCGCCCAGGTCTCGGCCTTGGTCAGGTGCATGAGCGGGGTGTCGATCTGGACAGTTTCGTCGAGACCCAGAGAGATGGCGCGCTGCTGCGCCTTGATCGTCTGCTCGCGGCAATCAGGGTAGCCGGAAAAATCAGTTTGGCAGACGCCGGTGACCAGGTGCGGCGTGGCGCGGCGATAGGCGTGGGCGCCGGCAATGGTGAGGAAGACCAGATTGCGGCCCGGCACGAAGGTCGTGGGCAAGCCCTTCGCGCTCATGGCGAATTCG
Source organism: Apolloniradiicaulis salifontis (assembly GCF_053756655.1). Classification (NCBI taxonomy): domain Bacteria; kingdom Pseudomonadati; phylum Pseudomonadota; class Alphaproteobacteria; order Maricaulales; family Maricaulaceae; genus Apolloniradiicaulis; species Apolloniradiicaulis salifontis. The sequence continues at coordinate 979,195 of NZ_CM132387.1, read as the reverse complement.
GCCTCGCGGGTGAGCGCGCTTTCAGCCAGCGCGCCATAACCGGATATGTCCACCACAACGTCCTCGCCAAGGCCCGCAGCCCAGTCGGGAAACGCGTCCATCATGGCGGTGCGTACACGCGTGCGCGCCTGCATCTCCACACCGTGGCGCTGGCCGTAGGCGAAGCCGATCGTCTCCACCCGCTCAAAGCGGGCCAGCGCCCAGGCAAGACACGTGGCGGAATCCTGGCCGCCTGAAAACAGCACCAGAGCCGCGTCGGATTTGAGGTGTTCGTTCATGGCGGGCTATATCCGCTCTTGAAGGCTGAGATGCAAGGAGTGCAAGGCGATGAGCGACATGGCGATCCTCTACACCACCTGGCCGGACGAGGAGAGCGCGGCGGCCGCCGCCGAGACGCTTCTGGACGAGCGGCTTATCGCGTGCGCGAACGTTATGGGACCCGCGCGATCCATCTTCCGCTGGAAAGGCGAGACCTGCCTGGAGTCCGAGACAGTGGTGCTGTTCAAGACCGGCGCGGCCCACGCCGGAACTGTTCGCGACCGGCTGATCGCCCTGCATCCCTACGAAGAACCCGCCATTGTACAGCTGGGCGTCGAGACCACCGGCACGTCGCCCGCCTTCGCCGCCTGGGTGGCGGCGGAAACGCCGGGTGCGGACTGAACCCGCCGGCCTCCCAGGGCCCCGGTTCGTGACAGAGCGGTGAAGTTTCGGTGAAACGCCGCTCCGGTTAACTCAAACGCAAGCGCCGGCGCGGCTTTCTTGATACCCGGGTTGGGGAGTTCCCACCTGGGTGTGGGAAGAATTTCATGAGCCGAACGGTCCGCTCTCTTTTGCAGGATGCGCCGCAACTTGACCCGATGACGACAGGGTCACAGGTCTACGATCTGTTCTCCGAGGACGCCGAACTGCTTGTATGCGCCGTCGTCCAGGACGGCAGGCCAATCGGTCTGGTGGCGCGCAACGTCTTTTTCCTGCGCATGGCGGACACTCACGGGCGCGCCTTGTTCGCCAAACGGCCGATCACCTTCATCATGGACAAGGATCCGCTCCTGGTGGAGAGCGATCATCTCGTGTCGGAGCTTTCGCGCCATATCCTCACCGACCGCAATTCGGCGCTGTTGGACGGCTTCATCATCACGCGGGACGGCGAGTACGCCGGCGTCGGCTCCGGCGTCAGCCTGATGAAAATGCTCCAGGCGGAAAGCGAGGAGCGTAACCGCAAGCTCGTCGCGCTGGCGGAGCAACTGGGCCGAGCGCGGATCGAGGCGCTGAGCGCAAACCAGGCGAAGAGTGAATTCCTGGCCACCATGAGCCACGAGATCCGCACGCCGCTCAACGGCGTTCTCGGAGTCGCGCAGCTGCTTCAGGAAAGCGGGCTGGATCCTAATCAGGCGCGCCTCGCCAAGACTATCCGAACCTCTGGGGAAGTGCTCCTGCGCCTCCTGAACGATGTGCTGGACCTGTCCAAGATCGAAGCCGGCAAGATGGACCTCGATCCGGTCCCGTTTGAGATCAACGAGCTGATCCAGTCCACGTTCTCACTCTGGCGCCCCCGGGCGGAGGAGCAGAACCTGGCGTTCAGCGTCGACTTCGACGGCGCGACCGGCACGCGCGTGGTCGGGGATCCCGTTCGCCTGAAGCAGGTCATTTTCAATTTCATCGGCAACGCCATCAAATTCACCGCCGAAGGATCCGTGCGAGCGCGCCTCAGCCTGACCGATATCGGTCCAAGCCGCACGGTTTTGCGCGTCGAAGTCGCCGACACCGGTTGCGGCGTCCCCACCGAGGCGCACGCCAAGCTCTTCACCGCATTCACCCAGGCCGACGGGGCGACCTCTCGCCGATACGGCGGCACCGGGCTCGGACTCGCCATTTGCAAGCGCCTCGTCGATCTCATGGGCGGCTCGATCGGCTTCGACAGCACGCCGGGTAAAGGCTCGACTTTCTGGTTTGAAGCGCCGCTGCAGCGGGCGGCGGCGGCCGACCCGTCCTCGCAAGCCGAGCTCCCAACCGATGCCGTGGTCGGGATCACGGGCGACGGTCCGCGTATCCTCGTCGCCGAAGACAACCCGATCAATCAGGAAGTCATCCTCGGATTTCTGAAGCTCAGGGGTTGGACATGCGATCTTGTTGCGGATGGCGTCCAGGCGCTCGCTGCAGTCCAGAGCGACCCTTATGACGTGGTGCTCATGGATGTCCAGATGCCCGGCATGGACGGCGTCGAGGCCACACGGCGAATACGCGCTCTTAAGACGCCTGCCTGCGACGTCTCGATCATCGCGCTAACCGCCAACGCGATGCGCGGGGATGAACACCGCTGTATTGAGGCGGGCATGGACGGCTATGTCGCAAAACCGATCGAGCGCGAGCGCTTGTTCGGCGAAATCGCACGGGTTCTGGCGCAGGGCTGCCGCGCCAGCGGTGCGGCTTGAGCGGCATCAGGCGATACGGCGCAGATTGGCCTGGGCCGCGGTGTCGTCTTTCAGCGCGGTGTTGAGCGCCTCCAGCAGAGCCTCGGCCGCCACCGGCGCGCGCACCAACGTCTCCATCGCGCCCGCCCGCACAGGCATGTCGAGACCGCGCGACAGACGCACCACCGGGGTCATCGCCGCCGTGGACGCCAGCGCCCGGATCTCGGCGGCCGCGTCTTCGATGTCGCCGTCGTCCAGAGCAAGGCCCAGAACCACCGCGTCATAGGCTGCGGCGCCCAGAGCTTCGACCATTTCACCGCTTGAAGTGGCGCAGGTGACAACGCAATTGAACGATTTGAGATAGCCCAGCAGAACCGAACGCCGCGCCGGATCGGTTTCGGCCACCAGCATGCGCAGGCGCCGCGCGTCCACGGTGAGCTGTTCGCCATCAGCGTATTTGTCGATCCGGCTGGACGGCTTGAGCCCCACTTCGAACCAGAACGTAGAGCCGGACCCGGCGGGCTTGTAGCCCACCTCGCCGTCCATCAGCCCGGCCAGACGCTTGCAAAGATGCAGGCCGAGCCCGGTGCCGGCCTCACGGATCGCGCTGTCCATCTTGTCTGACGCCAAGGCGTCGAACAGGTGGGCGCGCGCGGATTCGGGCACGCCGCACCCGGTGTCGCGCACCTGGAAGCGCAGACGCGCGGACCCGTTGTCGTGGGTGCGCGTGGTGACCGTGGCGACCACGCCGCCGGCGTCGGTGAAGCGCACCGCATTGGCGAGCAGGATGCGCGCAAGCTGCATCATCCGGTCGCCGTCGGCGCGCAACGCCATGTCAGCCTCGCCGGCGATCTGAACCTCAAAGGCGAGCCCCTTGGTGGAAGCGACCGGTTCGAACTGGGCGCGTGCGCGGTCGGCCAGAGAACGAGCCGTCACGTCCTCCAGCTCAAGCTCCAGGCGGCCGGCCTCGATACGTGAGACGTCAAGAACATCGGTGAGCAGGCGGTTGAGCTGCTCGCCGGATTCGCGGATGCGCAGAGCCATGCGGCGCTGCTCGCCGCCGGCCGCGGATTCCTCCAGCAGCTGGGCCATGCCCAGCACGCCGTTCAGCGGAGAGCGCAGCTCATGGCTCATATTGGCCAGCAAGGCGGCGCTGGCGCGGGCCTGCTCCTCGGCCTTGCGGGCGGCCTGGTCATTATGGTCGGCGAGCCTCGACATGGCCGCAGCCTGAGCCTCGGTGTGGCGGCGCGCCTCGTCCAGTTCGACATTGGCCTTGACCGCATCGGTCAGCGTGGAGGCGTAGGTCATGGTCAGCGAGTTCATCGCGAGGAAGAAGCCCACAAGCAGGGCCGCCACAAGAAGCCCTTCCCAGGTGCCGGTGAGCGCCAGCGACAGACCCCACAGCCCCAGCGCCGGAATTGTGTAGGCCAGCACGACACGGTGTTCGGCCGCGCTCGTCATGGCGGCGCCGGCGGCCATACCTGCGATCACCATCGCCACGGCGTTGCTCGCGATCACGGGCGCGTCCGGGCCGAGCAGGAACGGCGTCAGACCCCAGCACACGCCCACCACGCCGGATATAACGATATAGCCGGTGATCTCGCGGTCGGTGGGAACGCGGTCATCCTTGTGAGCGCGCCACATGGCGCCAAGGCGCAGGAGCGCCGCAAAACTGAGCACAACAAACCAGGCAGCGTGCATCACCATGTCCACATGGCCGATGAACAAAAAGCTCAAAAGCACCGCGTTGATGATGTTCAGCGGAACCGCGCGCAGAGCGCTGCGCGCCACAAGCAGCCGCTTTGTCCGGCGCGTTTCCGCCGCGACGGCTGCGCCTTCGTCTGTCTTGAACCCCATTACACACCCATCTTGCTGACCGCTTTTTGTGCGGTTCTATGGAGGTCAAACTGGCACACAGGTCTTAAAACGCGGTGGACGCGTCGTTCACCTTGTCGCAACGCCTCGCCTTCCCCATTGTTGGAGAGACCGAAATGTCAGGCTGTTCGCCGTCCTGTCCTGTGGAGACGCCCCTGTGATCGCCCCTTCGCGCCTCACCCCGCTGCATCTTGTACTGACCGCAGGCCTCGCCCTGGTTCTCGCCTCCTGCGGGCGCGACGCGGGCCCGGAGCCACAGGGCGCCGACACCGGCCTGGAGCGTGTGGATCCCTCCATCGAGGCGGAGCAGATCAGCTGGCGCGACCTGATGCCCGATGACGAGCTTGATGCGCTGGAAGCACTGAACGAAGGCCGGGCGGATCCCTCGCTTATGAGCCGGTTCACCGGCTCCAGCCCGGTGGAGAACCAGATCGGCACCTTCAATGTGGTGGAGGATCTGGCCGGCGCGGTGGTGCGCATGCCCGGCTATATCCTGCCGCTGGATTACGCCCAGCAAGGCTCGGCGCGCGAATTTCTGCTGCTGCCCTATCACGGGGCGTGCGTGCACTATCCGCCGCCGCCGCCGAACCAGATCGTCTATCTGAGAAGCCCCGACCCCATCGAGTACAGCTCCCTGTGGGAGCCGGTCTGGGTGGAGGGCCGCATGGAGATCGAGCGCGTCGACACTGAACTCGCTGCGGCGGCCTACACCCTGATCGTGCGTTCAGTCAGCGATTATCAGCCCTAGATCGGTTCTAGGGCGCCGTCGCCTCGTCGCCTTCGGGCAGGAGCGCGTTGCGGTACGCCCACACCGCTGCATCGACGTCCTGCGGCGAGGGAGCGCCCTCGGCCGGGCCGTCATATTCGCCCAGCGCGGCTTCCAGCGTCACCAGAAGATCCGATAGAGGGCCCGCGATCACTGGCATCGTCTCCATCAGTTCCTCACCGTTACGGCGGGCGTAAAACTGGACGGCGGCGTTGAAACCATAGGCGTCCAGCCACGACTCTCCGGCGAAACCCGCGGCGCTGGCGAAGCCGTATTGCAGGGCGGCGCGATCGGCCAGATCCAGAATCACCTCGCCGTCCACCTGGCCCTGGCTGGTGCGCGGCGCCGGCGCGGCGGCCGCGGTCTCGTCCAGCAGACGCAGAACCTCCTGGACCGCCTCGCGGATTTCGTCGTCGGAGGCTTCCTGGAAGTGCAGAACCGCGGCCCGGTTCATCTCCTCCATCATGGAAGGCGCGCCGCGCTCCACCGCCACCGGCTCGAAATCGACGTAGATTTCAGACACCGGGTGAGAGAACATCGCCGCGGCGGCTTGGCGCTCGCCCGCCTGCAAGGCCGCCAGCCCGGCCAGGTAGTGAGCGCGCATGACTTCGATCGCGGAGATATAAACCACCGGGTCTTCCACCGCGACGGAGGCGTCGATGCCAAACTCGCCGCCAGCCTCGCCGCCCTCTCCGCCCTCTCCGGCCTCGCCGCCCTCTTCAGCGAGCGCGGCCCCGGCGTTGGCGGCGCCGGGCTCTTCATCCGGGGTGCTCTGCGCGGTCTGGGCCGCCAAATCATTCCGGGCTGCCGGCTCGCCGCAGGCGCTCAGCGAGCCGGCTGCGATCGCCGCCAGGCTTGCGGTCCAGATCAGAGGCGATTTGCGGATGGCCATCGAGTTGTCCTTTGCTTGATGTCGCCCATGTGCTAGCGCGTCTGAGACTTAATCGCAAGAAGGGCTCATAATGCTCCATCGCCTCGCCGAAGTCCTGAACGCCGAGGCGCTGAATACGGTCCGCGATCTGGCCGCGGACCGATCAGCCTTCATCGACGGCGCCTCCACCGCCGGCGCCGCGGCGCGCGCGGTGAAGGCGAACCGCCAGATGGCGCCGGGCCCCAAGGCCGACACGATCCGGCGCCTGTGCGAAGCCGCGCTGAGCCGTCATGGCGTGTTTCAGGCCGCCGCCCAGCCCAAGCGCATCCTGCGGACCCTGATCAGCCTGTACGGTCCCGGCGAGACCTACGGGCTGCACGTGGACGACGCGATCATGGGCGGCGCGCGCAGCGATCTGTCGTTCACGCTCTTTCTAGCGGACCCCGAAGACTATAAGGGCGGGGAGCTGGCGCTACAGGATTCCTCGGGCGAGACCGAAATCAAGCTGTCGGCGGGCGACGCGGTGCTCTATCCCACCGGCGCGCTGCACCAGGTCAAGCCGGTGACCGGCGGCGAACGCCTGGCGGTGGTGGGCTGGGTGCGCAGCTATGTGCGCCGGGCTGATCAGCGCGAAATCCTGTTCGATCTGTCGCTTACCCTGAACGCGCTGCACGCCCGCGACGGCAAGAGCGCGGAGGTGGACCGGCTGATGAAGACGCGCACCAATCTGCTGCGCCAATGGGCGGAGGATTAGCCTGTCTTGTCCGGCTCGTGACCGCGGCTGAGTGCGCCATGGGGCGTCAGCGGCTCTCCGGGCGTGACCTGATAGCCGGCCCGGCGCAGATGCCGCGCCAGATCGCCCGCCGCCAGACGGCAGGCGTCCAGCCCACCCAGCCGCGTCCGCCAGGGCGACCGCCACAGCGCGTAGGCCAGGGCGTCACGCAGATCACTGTCTTGGTCGCTCATGGGGGCGCCTCGGTCGGGGTTGCGGAAGATCGACCACGAGAACATTTATAGAACAAAAAGACTGAGTTCAGCCAGCCCGGCGCCGCCCCGACCTGTGCATAAAAGGTGACAGGTGCTGCTTTGTGACCAAATCGTAACCCCTAAAGGCTTGGCCGGAGCGCCCGCCTCGCCCTAGGTTAGGCGCGTATGTTTGGGAGGGGAGCAAACCCATGACACAATATCGCAGCCGCTGGTTTGCGGCGCTGCTGGCGGCCGTGATGGTCGGATCGCCCGCGTTCGCGCAGGACGACGACAGCGACGAGGACGAAGACGAAGCCGAGGAAACGATCGAAACCTTCGTGGAGGATTTCGACGCGATTGAAGGCTTCTTCACCCTCTACCGCAATCCCGAAGACGGCGATCTCTTCATGGAGATCAGCGAGGACCAGCTCGGCGACGAGGTGATCTATTTCACCTACAGCGAGAACGGCGCTCCGCGCGTCGGCCATTTCCGCGGCCAGTTCCGCGCCAATGAAGTGCTGACCTTCACCAAGCGCTATGGCGAGATCGAGATCGCGGCGCAGAACACCAACTTCTCCTTTGACGCAGATAACGCCCTTTCGCGCGCGTCGGAAGCCAACATCACCCGCGCCCCGCTGGCCTTGCTGGAGATCGAGGCGGAGACGCCCGCATCCGGTGAAGGCGAAGAGGCGACCCCGGCGCGCTATCTAATCAATGTGGGCGACCTTCTCAAAGGCGAGGATCTGCACCAGATCAAGCCGACCGCGCCGCGCGGACCCGGCGCTGAAAACGCGTTCGGCCTGGGCCGGCTGCAGTCTGGCCAGACCCGCATCACCGATGTGCGCTCTTACCCGGAGAACACCGACGTGGTGGTGGAGTATGTCTACCAGGAGAGCAGCCCGAGCAATCGCGGCGGGCCCGAGATCACCGACGCGCGTTCGGTTGCGGTGCTTCTGCAGCACTCCTTCGTGGCCATGCCCGAAGAGGGTTTCGAGCCCCGGGCTGATGATTTCCGCGTCGGCTATTTCGGCCAGCGCGTGACCAATCTCACCGACACCACGATCACGCCCTATGACGACGTGATCAATCGCTGGCGCCTGGTGAAGCAGGACCCGGACGCGGAGCTTTCCGATCCGGTGGAGCCCATCGTGTGGTGGATCGAAAACACCACGCCGGTGGAGCTTCGCGACACCATTCGCGACGCGGCGCTGACCTGGAACCAGGCGTTCGAGGCGGCCGGTTTCTCCAACGCGGTTGAAGTGCGCGTGCAGCCCGACGACGCCGACTGGGACGCCGGCGACATCCGCTACAACGTGCTGCGCTGGACCTCCTCACCCACCCCGCCCTTCGGCGGCTACGGGCCGAGCTTCACCAATCCGCGCACCGGCGAAATCATCGGTGCGGACATCATGCTGGAATACGTCTTCCTGACGAACCGCATCCGCTATTCGGAGCTGTTCGACGTGGCGGGCCTGTCCGCCTGGCTGCCGGCCGACCAGATGGCCGAGCTCACCGGCGAACCGCAACACATGTTCGAACACGACCACGAAAACGGCGCGATGTGCAATTTCGCCGAACATCTCCAGTTTGAAACCCAGGCCGGCCTCGCAACGCTGCAGGCCCAGGGCGCGAGCACCGTGGAGATGGACGAGCTGATCCGTCAGTCCCTGCACTATCTCGTCATTCACGAGATCGGTCACACGCTGGGCCTGATGCACAATATGGGCGCGAGCTCGGGCGTGAGCCTGGACGAGCTGGCCCAGGGCGAGACCGTCACCAACTCCATCATGGACTATCCGGCGCTGAACCTGCCGGCGGAGCTGAGCGACACCGTGCAGTATTCCCAGGAAATCCCGGGGGCGTACGACATCTGGGCGATTCAGTACGGCTACACGCCGGACGAAGCCGGCCTGCCGCAGCTCCTCGCGCGCTCCACCGAGCGTGAGCTGTTCCTGGGCAATGACGCCGACGATATGCGCGCGCCGGGCCGTCATATCGACCCGCGGGTGATGATCAACGACCTCTCCGACGATCCCGTGAGCTGGGCCCAGGGGCGCGTGGCTCTCATGAACGAGACCATCGCGGCGCTGCCGGAGACGACCGTTAAAGAGGGTGAAACCTATCAGACCCTGCTCACCAGCTATCTGATCCTGTCAGGGCAGCGCTTTGGCGCGGCCAACGTGGCCAGCCGCCATGTGGGCGGGATCTACAACAACCGCGCCGTGGTCGGTCAGGAGGGCGCACAGACGCCCTTCGTGCCGGTCCCGCGCGAGAAGCAGGAGCAGGCGCTGGAGGTTCTCGAAGCCGCCGTGTTCGGTCCGGAGGCCTTCACTGTCGAGGAGGCTTTCGCCGATCGCCTGCAGCGTCAGCGGCGCCTCTTCGATCACTTCCCGACCGATGAAGACCCGTCCCTGCACGAGCGCGCCTACGCCCAGCAAATGGCCATCATGGCCCATCTGCTGCACCCCAACGTGCTCGACCGCATGGGCGATGCGTCGCGCTATGGCGGTGATTATGCGCCGGCCGAATACCTGCAGGATCTCACCGAGATCGTATATGCGGCCGACGTGCGCGGGGAGCCGAACACCTACCGGCAGAACCTGCAGATCGCTTATCTGCAGCAGCTGGCCTCCATCGCCAGCCCGTCCAGCCCCTATGCCCCGTTCGCGCGGTCGGCGGCTCTGGCCTCGATCAACGACATCAAGGGCTGGGTGGGCCCGGACTGGATGCCCGACCTGATGGGCTCGCGTGAAGCCCGCGCCCACCGCGCCCACCTTCGCGCGCTGATCAAGGCGTTTGAAGGCTAGACGCACTTAACAAGCCTGAACACGAAGCCGCCCCTTCCGGAAAACGGGAGGGGCGGTTTTCGTTGGCGCCTAACCTGTGCTGCTCCAACAGGCCGTGGAGCGCTCGCCGGTCGACGCCTAGCCCGACGCAACTCTCTAAGAAGAATTCTCTCAGGCGAATTTATAATTCGAATTTATTTTTAATTGTATTCGGGTTTAATGGCGGTTCTGCTTTGATGGACAGGCGGAAGCGTCATAACCATGAAAGGATCTTGCAAAATGAAAAGCTTCTTACAGCGTAAGCATGAACAGACCCAGCAATCTCTGCGCGAAATTGATCCGGTCGAATTCGCTCGCATCACCGGCGGCAACGGCCAGTTCGCCGATCAGTTAGGCGACGACAGTTGCAAGAATGCACGACCACCCCGACATCGACCATCACGCCAAACGGGGACGGCAGCTGCTGCACCCCGGACTGCGTCGACTAAACCAACGGCGATGGCGCCGGGCCGCTTCGGCCTGGCGCGTCGCTGCTTCCTTAGCGCCAAGGCACTCCATGCTTTTCATAACCGGACTTGAAAACGACGATCATGTCGCGCGCACCTGCGAAGAACTCGCCGGACGCTCTGACGATTTCCTCGTCCGTGATTATACGAAGGGCGCTGCGCTTTCGATAGACGTCGGGGCGTCCGGAACAGCTGCCGTCCGCTTCGAGGGGCGGACTTTCAGCCCGGATGATGTGATCTGGAACCGGGCGAAATTTTTTCCCGGCACGCCGTTGTACTTTCAGGACACTCAGGGCAAGGAAAACGAATTCGACCGCCATCGCCGACACTCAGTGCGTGAAATGGAATGGAAGTCGGCGTTTCTCCTACTTGGAGCCCTTTATCCGGAGCAATTCATCAACAGTCCGGTTGCCAAGTGGCGCATGTCAAAACCGCATCAGCAGGTCGTGGCCGCCGGCCTTGGATTCGCGACGCCGGCCTCGCTCGTGACGTCTTCACGGTCAGAAGCAATCACCTTCGCTGAGCGTCAGGGATCAATGATAGTCAAATCACTTGCAGGCCAGCGCGTCAGATTTAAGGAACAGTCTGGCGTGGAGGATAAGGTCATCATGACCATGAGCTGTGAGCCCGCCGAAGTGCGCGACGCGGCCGACACCGACATCGCGGCTGCACCGCACTTCTTTCAAAAGCGCATCATCAAAGACCACGAAGTGAGGGTCTTTGCTCATCGCGGCGCATGTTTCGCGTTCCAGATCAACTCCCAAAGCTACCCTTACACCCAGGTCGATTGGCGTTACGGATCTGGATATCTCGACTTCCAGCCTTGCGATACGCCGCCTGCGATCATGGAGCGGATAGACCGCTTTCTGGAGGCGTTCGGCCTGTTTTACGGAAGCTTCGACTTCATAGTCGACCCGCAGGGCGCCTGGTGGTTTATAGAATGCAACGAAGACGGCCAATGGGGTTGGCTGGACGAGAAGGTTGATGGTGCTATGACTCGATCATTCGCGCAGGCGGTGTATGATCGATTTATTAATAGCACAAAGGTTGATCTGTGATGATTTCTGGTCTCATCGCCGCGTCGCTCCTTTCCGTTTTCGCTTCGCAGGCCGCCAACGGTTTGGCGCCGATTGCCGAGTGCCAAAGCCGTTTGACCGATTGCGCCGCTGGCGAATGCCAAGCTCAAGAGATTGAAGCAGAATGCGATTTCACCTCATTGAGCCAAACCGATGTCGCCATTGTACGCGCTGAGGTTCGAAACGCCGCGGCGCGCCTGGTCGAGGACCCAGCGGGCCGCCGCGCCTGCAGGGCTTTCTTCAGTGCCGCGTTCGAGAACGCTGCGAACCGCGTGCAGTCGGAGGGGCTTATGCTGAGCTATGGGGTGGAAGACCCGTTGGTTTCCCTTGACGGCGTGGCGAGGGAGCTTGTTTTACGCGCGGAGTTGGAGGTGCGTCTGACAGAAGCCGCGTTTACGGCCATGAACGAAGAGCGCCGGGCATGCCCGCTGTCACCCCCGCTCGCCGTCACCTACATGCGCGCACAGAACCTCGCCTTCGCCGAACGCAATAACCTTTTGGCGCGCGCTGAATTCGATCCCGCTTTCGCGGGCCTACGCGTGCCGGTTTTTCTTATCTATCTGCACGCGGACCTCTGGCAGCAACGCCAAGGCGCGGCCCTGGAGGTGTTCCAACGCCTCTCCGCCAACGGCCTTTACGGCGAGGCCGCGACGGAAAATCTCTCCCAAAGGGTTGCGGCCCAGCAGCCGCTTTATCGCCCGGAAGACCTTGAGGGAGGCTGGACGCCTTCTCCTGCGCCGAACTGACTCGCTCTTGCCGTCAGCAAAGGCCTCACACGAAGCCAGCCTCGGAGACCGCCGCCGGCCCGATACGCCTTAGAACAGTCCGAGCGTCGAACCGCCGCCGCCGTTGAGGCGCTCCAAGCCAGCGGAATAGTTCGCCAGCTGGGCCTGCAGATAGGCCGGCACGGTTCCACCGCGCTTGCCGGCCTTCGGGCCCGCCAAAAGATCTTTCAGCGCGGGATCGGTGGTCAATTCCCTGTGGGCGCGCTGGACCTTGGAGACGGCGTTGGACAGCGCCTCCATGGCCGCCAGCGCCCCGTCCCGGTCGGCGATGGAGAGGACTTTGGGAATCTCCAGCGCGAAGACTTTGGGGGCGTCGGACGTGGTGTCTTCATTGCGGCGCAGGAGCGACGCCTTGCCGCGCAATCCCCCTTCGGGCAGGCCGAGACCGGAGAGCGCGTCCTGGCCCTCCTTGCCGGCCGACAGCGTGACGGTGACGCCTTCCTTGGGGGTGATGCGCAGCATGTCGCCCTTGGCGGACCGGCGCACGTCGGCGGTGGCGTCCAGCACCAGCGCCGCGTTCAGCTTGAAGGTCAGGGACCGCATGGTCTCGTCGGAGTCGATGGTGATCTTGCGTTTGCGCCCGCCATCCACCGAGACATAGAAGTGATCGCCCTCGCGCACGCTGGAGCGCGCGGTGATCACCCGGCTGTCGGCGTAGGCGACCGAACCGGACGGCAGGCCCAGACGGTCCAGCACGCCGTCGCCGGCGGGATCCACCATGATGCCGGAGGCCTCTGAAAGTCCGCCCCGGCCTGACACCTGCTGGGTCCACTGCACGGCGCCCGTGGCGGCGTCGAACCCGGCGGCGAAGGCGTTGCGCGCGCCCACTTGCGTGGCGCCGGGAACCGCGCCGGAGGTCTTGCCGGCTATATAGACGCCGGTGCCGAAAACGGTGACGGAGCTGGCCGAATCATCCTCGGCCGAGCCCAGAAAGCTGGTGTAATCGACGCTCGCCGTGCCGCCGCCTTCGCTGATGCGCACCAGCATGGCGTCGCGCCCGCCCTGATTGGCGTTGACCTGACTGCCGGTCTGGAAATTGGCGCCGGCCGCGCCGGACAAATAAATCGCACCGTCATCGCCAACCGCGATCCCGCCGATTCGCCCGCCGTCCAGATCGCCCAGATCGAGCCTCCAGGCCGCGGCGCCGGTTCCATCATCGCCGGCGGCGTACTTGGTCAGAACCGCGCGCCCGTCCACTTCCGCGGCGACGATCAGGCCCCCGTCGGAAGCAAGCGCGCTCGCCTTGATGCGTTCGGCCCCGGCGCCGGTCTCGACACCGCGCGTGTAGAGCGTGGCGCCGTCCGCGCCGAGGGCGCGGACATAGGCGTCCGACCCGCCGCCGTTGGAGACCCCGCCAAAGGGTGATCTGGTTTCGCCGCCGATATAGACCGTGCCGTCTGCGCCCAGGCTGACCGTGTTCGCCTTGTCGTCGGCGCTCCCGCCAAAGCGGCGCGCCCATTGCTCCACACCGTCACCGGAGAATTTCACCACCAGCGAATCCAGGCCGCCAAGCTGTGTCGTCTCACCCAGGGCGCCCTTGACCGAGCCTGCGACCACGACATTGCCGCTGGAGTCCACCGCGATCGATGCGCCGGAGGCTTCGCCGGCGGCGCCCAGGGTGCGGGTCCAGACCCTCTTGCCGGTGGTGTCGTAGCGCATGAGGACAAGGTCGCCCTCACCCTTGATCTGCTGGCCGTCAACGCTGCTGGTCGCCTGGCCGACCACATAGATCTCGCCGCCGGGACCGCGCGTGGTGGCCAGGATCTCCATGGGGTTGGTGGTCTGGCTGGTGGAGGTTTCGCCGTCTTCACCAGTGGATTCAGTCACCGTGGGATCAGCCTCGATCCGCTTTGCGAAATCAAGCGCGCCGCCGCTCGCCAGATTGACGAATTTGGACAGTTGTCCGGCCGCCGTATCGCCGGTTCCGCTGATCCCGGCGGTGTAAACCGCCGGCGCACCGGCGGCCTCGCTGAAGCTGATTTTTTCGGTGAGGATGCCCTCGATCTTGAAGCCCCAGTTGTTTCCCGGAACGATGCCATTCTCGTCCGGCTCACCAAGCCGCACGCGTGACAGGCGCGTCAGCATGCCGGCCGTTTCAAGCTCGGTGTTCACTGCCGTGACGAAATCATCGAGCGTTCGGTCGGCGTCGGCGCCCAGAGAGATGTTCACCGGCGTATCAACGCCGTTCTTGCGCACGGTGATGGTGAAATCCATGGCTGGGGCGAGCGCGTCCACGGGCGCGTCGAAGGCTCCGCTGTGGACCATCCCGCCGAAGTATTCCGAGCGACCGCGCGAGATCGCCAGCGTGCTTTCGGCCTTGGACAGGTCTTCGCCCCTCAGGACCGAGACGCCCTCAAGTCCGAGGCCGTCGAAATAGGCGCTCATCTGATCAAGGCCCTCGCCGAAGCGCCGTTGCCAGAATGCGCGATCGGTTTCGCTGGCGGTCTTTTCACCAGCCGCCGAGGCGAGCGATTGCAGGCGGCGCAGGCCCTGGTGAAGGGCGAAGAGCTTCTTCTCGTCCTCGCTCACCTCCTGGTCGGCGAAGCGGCCAAAACTCTGATCGAAGAAATTTCCGTCGGCGAGGACCGAGCGCCGCAGCGTATCCAACGCCACGATCTCGCCGCGCGGGTCCCACGGCGCCAGGACGCCTGAGTCGCGCGATGTGGTCTGACCGTTCTGGGTCTGGGGCGCAGGGGTGCGAGGACTGCTCAGAGCCAGGCTCTGGGCGGCTTGCGCGTTGTAATACGCGCCGAGCAAACTCGCCGAGAACACCATGGCGTCCTCAATCCTCCAGACCGGCGCACACACTGCGCCACCAGTGATACTGCGCCAGGACCCGCTAAGAAACCGTTAGGATTTAAGCTGAATGAGCCGTTACGCCGCGCGCAGAAAGCTCACCGGCCGGGTCTGTGCCGCGCCGCGATCGCTGGCGCTGAGCCGGCCCTGATCCACCAGATCGGTGTTCAGCGCGGTGATGTCGGGACGGCGAAGGCACAGCCCCGCGATCTCGGCTGCGCCCGCGCTGCATGCGGCGGGGCCCAGCGCGGCGTGAACGGCGCGGGCGAAGGCGAAATCGGCCTCGTCCTCGAGCCGCCAGCGCAGGTGCTCCATGCCGCCGCCCGGTCCGCGCAGATTGGCGAGCCTGGCGCCGTCGAACGCGTCCAGAAACCGGGCGCAGGTTGCATCCACGGTGATCGCCGCGAGCATGGCGGCGTTCACCGCCTCACAATCAAGCCCGTCGGGAAACAGGGCCGGCGCGGCGTTGGTGGCGATGTCGGCTGCGGCTTCGGATAAAAGCGCCAGCACGCCGCCGGCGATGACAGGATCAAAAAACGGCTGAACGCCGGGCACGTGAAGCACACGGTCGGCGCCCGCCTCGCGCGCGGCCTTGGCCACACCCCAGAGCGGAGCCTCGAGCCTGGCGCGGGTGACGAAGGCCCCGGCGTCCTGCGCAGCTTCGGCCAGCGATTCTTCCGCCTCGCCATGGGGAATGACGACGGCCACAAGCTCGGCGCCCGGCGTCGCACGGGCGCGCTCGATCGCGATCTCGATGGCGTAGCGATTGGAAAGAAGACCCAGCGCAACGCCGGCCGCGCCGGCGGCGCCTGAAGCAGCGGTGATCACGACAGCGGTGGCCACGGGCGGTCTCTCCTGCCTCATCGCACTTGGTGCACACCATGGCGCCCCCGCGCCTAACGGCCCGTTAACCCGGCGCGTAGAAAGGTTAACGGTAAACGAATCGGCCGCCGTACGGGCGGCCCGGCAGCGGGGCTCTCCATGACCAGCACGGCGCACGATCTCGACCGGATGTTTCTTAACCGCGACTTCTCCGAGCCGCGCATCAATCTGGACGGAAAGACGGTGCTGATCACTGGCGGAACTGGCAGTTTCGGCACGCTCTTCGTGGAGACGGTGCTCAAGGAATACAAGCCGCGCAAGCTCATCATCTTCTCTCGCGACGAGCTGAAGCAGTACGAGATGGCCCAGCGTTTCAGCCCGGCCGAGCATCCGTGCCTGCGATATTTCATCGGCGACGTGCGCGACGAGGACCGCCTCGACATGGCCATGCGCGGGGTGGACGTGGTGGTCCACGCCGCCGCGCTGAAGCATGTGCCGATCGCCGAATACAATCCGTTTGAATGCATCAAGACCAACGTCATGGGCGCGCAGAACGTGGTCACCGCCGCGATCAAGCGCGGAGTTCGCCATGTCTGTGCCCTGTCCACCGACAAGGCGGCCAGCCCGCTCAATCTCTATGGCGCGTCGAAGCTGGCGTCTGACAAGATCTTCACCGCCGCTCAAGCCATGGGCGGGGCGGACGGGCCGGTGTTCTCGGTGGTGCGCTATGGCAATGTCGTCGGCTCGCGCGGCTCAGTCGTGCCGTTCTTCAGAAAACTCGTAGACGACGGCGCCGACCACCTGCCCATCACCGATGCGCGCATGACCCGCTTCTGGATCACGCTGAGCCAGGGGGTGAACTTCGTCCTTTCGGCGCTGGAAATGGCCAAGGGCGGCGAGATCTTCGTCCCGAAAATCCCGTCCATGTCGACGGTGGATCTGGCCAGGACCATCGCCCCTCACCTGCCCCATAAGATCGTCGGCATCCGTCCCGGAGAAAAGCTCCACGAGGTTATGGTGCCCGAGGACGACGCCCGCTCCACCGTGGAGCTGGACGACCGCTACGTGATCCTGCCGTCCTTTGAGACCAAGGTGCGCGAGGCGTGGCTGGCGTCCGGCGCGAAGCCGGCGCTCGACGGCTTCGCCTACGCCTCCAACACAAACCCCGAGCGCCTGGACGCGCGCGCCCTGCAATCGCTGCTGGAAGCCCGGCTGACGGCATGAGGGCCGGGCTGGACACCGGCCGTTTCGCCAGCGAGGGCTTTGCGGTCATTGGCGGGCCGAAGATCGCGGCGGCGAAGGCCGAGGCGACCGCAGCCCTGACCGACATGGCCGCCTTTATCTCGCGGCGGGTGCTGGGAGAGGCGCGCGGCGAGACGCTTGGCGATCTGCTCGCCCACATGCACGCCGCCGAGACCGACCGGGCCGCCACGCGCGCCTGCTATGAGGTCTTCCCCACCCTTCCCGAGGTGATCGCCCTGATCAATGCGCGCGCTTTCAAGGAAGCGGCGCGCGCCGCCGGTCTGGCGCGCCCGTGCGCCGGCACCAATCCGCTGATCCGGCTTGATCGGCCCCGTGACACAAAGTTCTCGACCCCCGCCCATCAGGACTGGTGGTATTCCATGCTGTCCGACCGCGCCGTCGTGATCTGGACCGGCCTCGGTCCGGTGGACCCGGATATGGGGCCGGTGGAGGTGATCCCGGGATCGCACCAGAACGGCGTCGCAGCGTTCCGACCCTATGAGGCCGGCCATGAGTGGTTTGAATGCGCCACGCCGCCGCCGGACAGCGCCTTTGTCGCAACGGCGCCCGGGCCGGATGAGGCGGTGATGTTCGATCAGCGCCTGATCCATCGCAGCGGAGCGAACCGGTCGACGCGCATCCGCGTCTCGGTCCAGCTTAGATACAATGATCTCGAGACGGCGGCGGCCATGACCTCCACCTTCACGCCGTCGCTCTCGCGCTGGGTGCTCGAGCGTCAGAAGGCGGCGCTGGAAACCGGGGCCGCGTCATGAGAGCCGAACGCGCCCTGAAAACCGCCCATTGGCGGGCGACCAACTGCGATCTCTGCGGCGAACCCCGGCTGGAGATCCTTGGCGAGCGCAGCCATCTGGTGCGCGGCCGGACAAGTAATTTCCATATGGCGTTCAAGGACGCCGCCTGCCCGTCCTGCGGCTTTGTCTGCGCCGCCGAACGCCCCGACGAGGCGTTCTTGATGGCCTATTACCGCGACGCCCATATCGGCCATCGGGGCGGCGAGCTGCATTTCGACGCGCAGGCGCGCACCGCCATGGTGGTGCGCCACGTGCCCGCAGGCGGGCGGGTGATCGAGATCGGCGCCAATGACGGCGCCTTCACAAAGCTTTTGTGCGAAGCCGGGTTCGACGCTTTCGGCTTTGACCCGGTGGAGGCTGACGAGGCCGCTGGCGTGGCGAAAGGCTATGTGGCCGACGGAAGCGGCGCACCGGCGCCGGGAGAAGCCGACGCGGTGGCGGCCTATTACGTGGTCGAGCACGTCACCGATCCACGCGCCTGGCTGGCCGAGTTGGTGCGCCTGGTGAAACCGGGCGGCGTGGTGATCCTGGAAGCCCCCAATTACGAGACGCACCCTGAAGACTCCCTCAATGTGGAGCATTTACTGCATTTCACGCCGGAAAGCCTGACCCGGCTTGCGCGTCTGAGCGGTCTTGAGCCGATCGAGACCGGCGCCGGAACCGTCGCCTACGGCCAGAGCCTTGTGGCGCGCAAGGGCGGCGCAGCCGAGGCGCAGACGCCGACCTCTTCCCCCCCGCCGGACAGGGCCGAAGGCGCCGCATTGCTGGCGCGCGCCCGCGCGGCCTATGACACCGCCCGCGACGCCCGTGAGGCCCGCGCAGACGCGGCGCGCCGCGCGGCGAACCTGGCGCTGGAGAGCGCCGGGGAGGACGCCGCTGCGGTGTTTTTGTGGGGCGCGAACGAATACGCCGAGCGCGCGGCGCCGATGCTGGCGCAGCACTTTGCAAGGGTGCAGGTGCTCGACAAATCACCGAGCAAGGTGGGCGGGGCGTTCCCGGGGCTCACCGAACCGGTCGCCCATCCGGACGCTGTCGCCGGCGTGGACGGCGCAGTGTTTCTGGTCTGCTCGCCCAACTGGAACGCCCAGATCGCCGCGGAGATCAGGGCGCGCCCCCTTCCGGCGCGCGCTGTCATCGATGCGGTGAAGGGTGAGCGGCTTTAGCTAGCTTTCTCCATCAGAAAGAACGTGCCGTCGTCCGACTTCGCGATCGGGTCGCGATGATAGAAAAAGCCGTAATCGACCAGCTTCAGATCAGCGTAGCGGTCCAGCATCTCGCCGGCGAAATCGCGCTTGAACAGGCGGGCGCTGTGGCCGCGATAGGTCACCTCCACCGGGGTCGGGTTGTAATACTCGAACAACAGGATGTGCCGGCGGCTGGTGCGGTGTAAGAGCTCGTAGATCTCTGGCAAAACCTCAGGATTCATGTGGATCAGCACGCCGCAGATCATCGACAGATCATAGGTCTTGTCGCTCTCATAACCGAGCGCTGAAGCGGTCTCCACCTCGGCTACGCCGAGCTTCCTCGCGGCTTCAGCGGAGGTCTCATTGATCTCGATGGCGCTGAGCCTGGTGGCTGGCGAAACCCGTTTCATGGCCACCAGGTTCAGCCCGATATTGCAGCCGATTTCGAACGCGCTTTCCACCGGCGCGGCCGCTTTGAGCATGCGCGCCATGCAGGCGGTGCGCGCGGCGACAAGATCGTCAGAGAGCGCGCAACGCTCGCGGTAGGCGTCGCCGAATTCACCGGCCCAGAAGGCCTCCTGCTCGGTGCGATAGCTCATGAAAACTCTCCTGAAACGGCGGCGAGGCCGGCCTTGATGATCTCGGCGAAGCGCCAGTCTTCCTCGGTGTCGATATCCACGCCTTTCCAGCGCGGTAGTAAAAACGGCCGGAACGCCAGCGCCTGCGTTCCGTCAGTGTCGGCCCGCAGGGTCTCGGCGGAAAAGATCGCAAAGGCTCCAGCGTCGCGGTAGGCGCTGGACAGATCCTGGCTGCGGTTTGCGAACCGATCGGACGAGACGGGATGCAAGATACCGCCCTCCTCCACCATGAGCCGCTCCGGCGTGCCGGCGTCCACCACCGACAGAAGCGGGTTTTGGGGCGCGGCGGCGAAGGCTTTGAGGGCGACACGAAGATCGTCCGCCTCGATCAGCACCGCCGTGGCGTAGACCAGCGCCACCGTATCGAACATCCGCCCGCGCGCAGCGTATTCAGCCAGCACCGCCTTCACCACGTCCCGGATCGGCGTGTGATCATCACCCAGCGACGCGGGGCGGGCGAAGTCCGGCGGCGCGCCGTACTTGGCGGCCACCGCCGCGATCTCGTCATCCTCGGTGGAGACATGAACCGTGTCGAAGGCTTCGCTTTGAAGCGCGGCGGTCAGCGCATGAACGAGCATGGGCTCGCCTGCGAAATCGCGGACATTCTTGCGCAGGATGCGTTTTGATCCGCCTCGCGCCGGGATCACGCAGAGCACGCTCACGCTTTCAGATCCTCGCCGACGCCCGAGCGCAGGATCTCAAGGCTCTCCGGCAGCGCGTTCATCACCAGATCGAGCGTGCTCATATAGGGCTCGAACTCACCATGAAGCTGCGGCCAGACCGGATGTTCATACGTGAAGTAAAATAATTCCACCCCCGCCTCAGCCAGCGCCGGATCATCCTCCAGATAGTCCTTCGAGCCCGGCGGGGAGAGATAGCGCGCCGCCCCGTGCGCGCTGCACAGATCGGCCAAACGCTGAGCCTTTACTGAGGTGACCGGGGTGGCAGAGCTGGTCACCAGATCCGCGTTCAGCCCCATCAGCCCGGCTAGCGCCTCGATCAGGGCGATATTGAGCGCGCACAGGCCCTTATCCGCTTGCTCGAAGGCCGGCGCGATGCGCTCCATCACGGGCGCGTAGTGGGGCGCTTTCTTGTAGGCGTGATCAATCGTCTTCAGGGCGGTCGCCGCAAAATCGGAGTCAGGATTGAGCCGGGCCTGGGCGATGGTCTGATCACGCAATCCCTTGGTGAGCACGGGCGCGGTGAGCCAGAGCGGGCCGCCGGCTGTCTTGATGCGGTTTCGCTGCTGCCAGGAACGCTTGTCGAACTGCACGTCGTCCAGCAGCACGAAGCGGTCCACCCGGTCCATGAGCGCGAAATACCCGGCCCACGGCAGAAAGGTCGGCTGCATGATCGCCAGCGTCTCGACGCGGGCGACCGATGCGGGAGACGCGTTCGCGCTCACCGCTCCACCGCCGCGCACACGCCGGCGCGCCCGTAATCATTACCGTTGTAGAACACGACCCGCCTGCCCTTGTGGGGCAGCACGATGAAGTATTCCAGCATGTCTGAGTCCGGCCCGCCTGGCGTCGGCTCCAGGCCCGGCCCCTCGGGATCACGCGTCCAGGTGAGGCCGTCTTTGGAGTAGGCGATCTGCGCCCGGTACGCATTTCCTTTGGATGCGAACCACATCAGCCAGCGCGCGCCGTCGTGGTAGACGAAGGGCCGCGCCAGGGCGTTTTCACCGGGTGCGAAATCGATGGCGACGCGCCCGTCCCGGTCCCAGTTGCGCCCGTCTTTCGAGATTGCGATCTGGATGTTGTAGCGCGGCAGGTCAGGGTTCACCCATCCTGTCCCAGCCACGTAATACATGCGCCACGAGTCGCCGTCGCGAACCACCCACGGCGCGGTGTTGATATATGGATTGACGTGACAACGCTCCAGAATCGGCGCGCGGTTCAGCCGGGTGAACGGCCCCGCATCGCCCTGTCGTGACGCCAGCCCGCCATAAAGGTCCATGCGCGTCGTGCCGCCGGGTTTGAAGCCGATGTAATAGAGCAGCGTTTCGCCGCCATGCTTGACGAGGCAGCTTGGGAGCACGCCGTTATCGTCAAACGCGCCCAGCGGTCCCGGCGCCAGCAGCGGCTCGGTTGAGCGCTCGATGATGCGATCGGGCTCGTCCAGATCGATGAGCGCCCACCCCACATGGGACTGGTTCTGGTCGTTCCGGCCCGCTTGCCAGATCCGCCAGAGCGAGCCCTCCACATGTTCAGGCGTCGGCAACATGGCGTGGGTGCGGCTCCACCATAGCGAGGCGTCCGGCTTGATCACGAGGCCGAGCTTGTCCCAGCCCATCAGTCCAGCCCGAAATAGCGATTGCGGATTTTCATCGCCTTGGCGTCGTCGCCGTCCAGCAGGGTGGAGGGCGCGCCCAGCGCCACGCCGCCATCGCCCATATCCTTGACGATGCTGGCGCCCATGGCGATGAAGCAGTCATCACCGATGGTCAAAAAATCGCGCAGCGTGGCGTTGACGCCAAAGAAGCAGCGCTGGCCGATCGTGCAATGGCCGGACACCACCACATGGCTGGCGAAATAGGTGTGGTCGCCGATCACCGAGCCATGGCCGATATGATTGCCCGACCAGAGCATCACATTATTGCCGATGCGGCAGGTGGGCTGGATCACCTGGTCTTCCAGGATGAAGCAGTTATCGCCGTGAACCAGATCCGGCCAGACGCTGGCCTTCGAACAGATATAGCTCGCCATCGTGTAGCCGGCCGCCTTCACCTGTTCGTATTTCGCCTGCCGCAACCGGTTGAGCTTTTGATAGGACAGCGCCACGTGGACATCCGCCTCGCTGGGCGCAAAATCCTTCAGGGTCTGCGACCAGCCGAGCAGCGGCTTACCCTCAAAGCGCTCTTCGCCGGCGTATTCATCATCGACGGTGAACGCCGCGACCGTTCGGCCAGCATCGTTTTCAAAGTAATATTTGGCCAGGCTTGCGATCTCACCGGAGCCGAAAATGACCAGGGGCCTGCTCACGCCTCGCCTCCGATCATGGCCTCGGTGAGCGCTTCATGCTCGTCGATGTCCACTGCGGCGCGCTTGCCGAAGATCGCCTCGAACCGGCGCGCCGGCAGGCCCTGGCGCGCACGAATGGCGCGCAGATTGTCAGGCCCCAGAACCTCGCCGGCCTTGATGGCGCGGGTAGAATGAAAGCAGCGCTTGTAGATCGGCGATTTGGTCTCGGCCTCTTTCATTCCAAACTCGGGCCGGCCGAGGCATTCATGGGCTTCACGCACGGATCTGCACAAAATCGCCAGCTCGTCCGGCTCGATGGCGAAGCTGGAATCCGGCCCGCCGTCGGAGCGGTCCAGGATGAAGTGCTTTTCAATGATCGCCGCGCCCAGCGCCGCCGCCGTGATCGGCGCGGTCACGCCCAGCGTATGGTCGGAGAAACCCGCCACGACGCCGAACCGCTCTGCAATCGCCGGGATGGTGGAAAGGTTCGCCGCGCTCAGCGGCGCGGGATAGGCGCTGACGCAATGCAGAAGCGCAAAATCCGGCGCGCCGATCCCGGCCAGAAACGCCACCGTCGCCTCGATCTCCTCCAGCGTGGCGGTGCCGGTGGAGAGGATAAGCGGCTTGCCGGTGGCGGCGGCCTTCTTCACCAGCGGCCAGTCGGTCAACTCGTTGCTGGCGATTTTGTAGGCCGGCGCGCCCCAGGCTTCCAGCCGGTCAACCGCATCGTCATCGAAGGGCGAGGAGAAGACGGTGATCCCGATCTCGCGTCCGCGTTCGAACAGGCTGGGAAACCAGTCATAGGGGGTGGCGGCTTCCTGGTAGAGCTTGTGCAGATTCCAGCCCGCCCAGGTCCCGGTGGTGATCTGGAAATCCGGCTTGTCGCTGGGCAGGGTCAGGCTGTCGGCGGTGTAGGTCTGGAACTTCACCGCATCGGCGCCGGCGGCCTTGGCCGCGTCGATCATGGCCAGCGCCTTGCCCAGATCCTTGTTGTGATTGCCGGACACCTCGGCGATCACATAGGGCGGCTCGCCCGGTCCGATGCGCCGGCCGTTGATGGTGAGATGCTTTGGGTGAGGCGCGCCGCTCGCGTCCATGGAAGGTCCGCCAATTTGCCTTGTCAGCTTAGCTTATCGCGCGATTCGCAGGAGAATCGTTAAACGCCTGCGCGGGCCGGCGCTCTATGATCGCCCCGTCACCGCCCGCGTCATAGCCCAGTCATCGCTCCGCCAGGGCGTAGAAGAAGTCCAGCGACGCAGCCGGGTGATGCTCGGTGCTGCGCCCGGTCAAGACCCGGCGAAATACGCCCGAGCAAAGGGATTTCAGGTCCGCTTCGTCGTCGGGGTAGGCCATGACCTGGCCTTTGCGAAAATCGTCAAAGCCGAGCCTGTACTGATTGGGGCCGAGGCGCTGGGCGCTCT
Source organism: Apolloniradiicaulis salifontis (assembly GCF_053756655.1). NCBI lineage: Bacteria > Pseudomonadati > Pseudomonadota > Alphaproteobacteria > Maricaulales > Maricaulaceae > Apolloniradiicaulis > Apolloniradiicaulis salifontis. The sequence goes on along the minus strand of NZ_CM132387.1, from coordinate 955,275 downwards.
CGCGGATGAAATGCTGCGGGCCGCCGGTGACGATGAAGGCGCGCCCGCCCGGCTTCAGGACGCGGGCGTATTCGGCGAGCCCGGCCTTCAGTCCGCCAGTGTCGTCCTGATAGTGGAGTACGTTGACCGACAAAAGCAGATCAAAAAAGCCGTCCTCGAACGGCAGCGCCGTGTTGGTTCCGGTTCGGATCTCGGCGGCGATGGACTGCTCGGCGCAGGCGGTGCGCGCCAGGGCGACCATCTCGGCGTTGATCTCCACCCCGAAACAATCACAGCCCCGGTCCGCGAACGGCGCCAGATTGGCGCCGTGCAGCACCCCCACGTCGAGCACGCGCGCGCCCGCTCCCACGATCACCGGCCAGCCGGTATAGCGCTCGCTTAACAGCACGTGGAGCATGAGCTCGGCGGGAAAGCTGCGCGCTTTCGCCGGCCGGGCGCCGGCCACCACGCTGGTGGTCCAGGCGTCGATCTTGTCACTCATGGGGTCAGCTCCAGAAGGCCGAGGATCAGGCTGGCCATCCGCGCGGCCCCCCGCCCGTCGACGCGGGCGCGCCCTGCCGCGCCGGTGCGCGCCACGGCCTGCAGACCCGGGCGTTCAAGCGTCTCCAGTCCAAGGCCCAGGATCAGGCCCTCGGACATGAAATGTTCGCCGGTGGCGCGCTCGGCCTCGGTCTGGGGCAGCACATGGACGGCTTTACCCAGCGCCATGCACTCCAGCGCGGTGGTGCCGGCATTGGTCACCGCAAAGCTGCATCCGGCCATGAGCACGGGCAGGTCCGGCGGGCTGACGCGCACATCGACGCCGGCGGGCGCATCGGCGAGCCGGCTCGCCAAGGGTCCGCGCACCAGAATCACGCGTTCTCCCGCCGCCGCAAGCTTCACAGCCGCTTCGACGCCCAGATCGCCCACATCAGAGCCCCCGACGCAGATCAGGACGTAACCCCCATCATGCGGCGCCTGCTCAAGGATTTCGCGGCGGATCAGGGCGTAGGCGAGGCCGTATTCGCAGCGCGCCGCCGCCATGGGGATGGGCCTCGGATCGGTGCGGATCGCCAGATCAGCCTGCGCCTCGCCCCCATGGTCAAGCACGGCGACGCGCCGCCCGGCTGCCGTAGCGCCGCGGATGGCGGCGTCGTCGGCATAGGGCAGATCAAGGACAAGAATATCGGCCCCGCTGGAGGCCGGTGCGCGCGCCGCATCCGCCGCCTCCAGCTCACCGGCCAGCGCGTCACGCGCCGCGTCGGAACGCGGGTCAAACCGCACGATGGCGCCGAACTCGCGCAAAGCCGCCGCAAGGGTTTGCGAGCGCGAGAGATGACCGAAGCCAAGCCCCGCCCCGCCATCCACAGCGATCTCCACCAAAGGCGCGCTCATAGCTTCAGGGCGAACGCCAGCGCATCGGCGACGCGGCCCACATCGGACTCGCTCATGTCGGGATAAAGCGGCAAGGAGAGCGTCTTGTCATAATAGGTCCGCGCGCCCGGCAGATCCGCATCGCCATACAGCGCGCGGTAATAGGGCTGGGTGTGGACCGGAATATAATGCACCTGACTGCCTACGCCGCGCTCTTTCAGGCGCGCCATCACACCCTCGCGCGTGCATCTGGCGGCGGCGAAATCGACGCGCACATTCATCAGATGCCGGCAGGGATCGACGCCTCTTTGAAAGGCCGGCGTCCACACAAGGGGCGCAAACTCTGTAAGAGCGGTCTCATAGGCGGCGCACAGCGCCCGGCGCCTGGCCGCGAATTGCGGAAGGCGGGCGAGCTGGGACCTCGCCAGAGCGGCGAGGATGTCCGGCATGCGGTAATTCCAGCCAAGTTCGCTCTGTTCATACCACCAGGGCGCTTTGGCCATGTCGGCATGTTCAAAGCGCGTGGAATCGCGCTCCACGCCGTGGGATCGCCGGCGCGCCATCAGTGCGGCGAGCGCGCTGTCGCGCGTGGTGACCATGCCCCCCTCTCCGCTGGCCAGGGTCTTGACCGGATGGAAGGAAAACGTCGCCGCATCCGAGCGCGTGCACGCGCCAGCGGGATCACCGGACGCATCCACCGAGCCGATGGCGTGGCAGCTGTCTTCAACGATTTTCAGCCCAGCCTCGCGCGCCGCCGGCGCGATCGCCGCCATGTCGCACATGGCGCCGCCCAGATGTACCGGGAGCACCGCTTTGGCGCGTCCCCCGGCCCGCGCGAGCGCCTCGGCGAGGGTCTCAAGGGTGAGAAGGCCGGTCTCCGGATCCACATCGGCGAACACCACGTCCGCGCCGCAATAGCGCGCGGCGTTGGCGGTGGCGAGAAACGTGATCGTCGGCACGATGCAGACATCGCCCGGCCCCACGCCCAGCCCCTCCAGCGCCAGATGCAGCGCCGCGGTCGCGCTGTTGCACGCCACGCCATGGGGCGCGTTCACAGCGGCGGCGAAGTCGGTCTCGAAGGCGGGGATTTCCGGGCCGGTGGTGAGATAGTCGCTCTGCAGAACACGCGCGACGGCGGCCAGATCACTTTCGTCGATGGACTGGCGCCCATAGGGCAGGAAAGACTCGCTCATGAACGGCGTCCCACTGGATTGAGAGGCCAGCATGGGGTGAGTCTGTTAACGGGAGGATTCGCCCGCTGTCCCTCTGGTGCAGCATCGCTCGCGGGCGCACCGCGCCAGGCTAAAGGCTCAGCACCCGGCTGAAACGATCGCCGCGCCGCTCGATCTCCACTGGCCAGCGTGATGCGCCGTCGGCGTCTTCCAGCACGCGTTCGGCGTCATCGATCGTAGCGATGGGTTCCTCGTCTAGCGAAACCAGCAGATCGCCGGCCTGAAAGCCGAAATAGTCGGCTGCGCTGCGCCGGGCGACGTCGATGACCACCACGCCGCGTTTGAAGGGATCAATGCCGTTCTCGTCATTGAACGCGGGCGAAAGCTGCACCAGCTCGGCGCCGGCAAGCGGATTGCGGCCGTTCACGGTCAGGCGGCGTCCCTCAGCGTCGCCCGGCGCCGGTCGTGCTTCAACCGTAAGCTCCATGGGCTCACCATCGCGCAGAAGGCTGACCTGCGCGCTTTGCCCGATGCGACGTGTGGCGAAGCGGAAGCGCACGCCGGCCTCGTTATTGACCTCGACCCCGTCCACCGCGACCAGTACGTCGCCGCGCTCAAGGCCCGCCTCTTCGGCGGCGCCGCCCGCCCAGAGTTCGGAGACGATGGCGCCGCGCGGGCGATCAAGCCCGATGGAGCCGGCGAGATCCGCCGTCACCGGCTGCAGCCGCGCGCCGAGCCAGGGCCGCACGATGGCGCCGTCGGCAAGCGCCGCGTCCACCACGGTGCGCACCATCTCAACCGGCACTGCAAACCCGATCCCGTTGGAGCCGCCGGAGCGCGAGAAGATCGCGGTGTTCACGCCGATCAGCTCGCCGTTCATATCCACCAGCGCGCCGCCGGAATTTCCCGGGTTCACCGCGGCGTCGGTCTGAATGAAGAACGCGTAGTCGGTTATGCCCACATCGGTGCGCGCCAGCGCCGAGACGATGCCGGACGTCACCGTCTGGCCCACGCCGAACGGATTGCCGATGGCCAGCACCAGGTCGCCGACCTGCGCGTCGCCCGCTTCGTCATAGGGCAGGACCGGCAGATCCTCGCCGGCGTTGATCTTCAGGATCGCAAGATCGGTGCGCTCGTCGGCGAGCAGAAGCTCGGCCTCGTACTCGCGCCGGTCGGAGAGCACGACCCGCAAATCCTGCGCCCCCTCCACCACGTGATTATTCGTCACGATGACGCCGGAGGCGTCCACGATGACGCCCGAGCCCAGCGAATTGACCTCGCGCTGGCGCACCTGAGGCCCGAAAAACCGCTCGAAGAACGGATCGCCGGCGAACGGCGAGCGCTGATTGATCACCCGGCGCGAATAGACATTGACCACCGCCGGAGCGGCCTGGCGCACCACCGGCGCGAAGGAGAGCTGAACCTGGGTCTGGCTTTGCGGGGTTTCGCGCCCGGCTGGCCCGGCCGCTTGCGGAGCGGGCTCGGACGGGCTGGCCGGCTCGGGGCGCTCCTGGGCGCAGGCCGGCGTCATGAGCGACAGGCCGGCGGCGGCGGCGAGAATGACAGATCGGATCATGAGGACGCCTCGCGGGAAATAAACAAACGCTTCGCCCATTTAAGAAAGCCCAGCCCGTGTGAACAGCCCCTGAAGCCTTAAGCTTCTTTCACCTGGCGCGTGTGATGACGCCGTCACAGCGGGGCGCTATGATCGAAGAAGGGGCGTTTGGCGAGGGGAAGAGTGCATGTTCGGACGCGACAAACCATTGCGGCTGTTCAAGCCGGCCAAAGCACGGCGCGAACTTTTGCGCATCGAAGAGCGCGCCAGCGAGGAATACGCGGTGCTCTACAAGGACGGACGCGCAAAGGCGCTGGACCGCGCCGAAGATGTGGCCCAGGAAAAAATCGCAGAGGCCGCGCAGAAAACCGAAGCCGAGGTCGCGAGGGACCAGGCCAAGGTCGAGGCGAATTTCTGGGACAAGCTGAAACGCGTCGCGCGCCAGATCCCGTTTCTGGAGGATCTGCTCGCGGCCTATTACGCCATGCGCGATCCGGCGACGCCGCTTTATGCGCGCGCCGCCCTGGTGTTCGGCCTGATTTATTTTCTGTGGACGTTCGACATCATCCCCGACTTCCTGGGCGTTATGGGGTTTGCAGACGACGGCACGGTGCTCGCCACCATCATCGCCCAGGTGGGCGGATCGATCACTGAAGATCACCGGGAAAAGGCCCGCGACGTGCTGGGCGTGGGGGTTTAGGCCGCCTCGATCCCTCCCTCACCCCTCAGGCAGGATCTGATCCATGCTGCGGGCCGGCTCGGCGCACGATCCGCCCACGGGCTTTGCCGGAACGCCGGCCACGGTGCAGCGCGCCGGTACCGGCTGCAGCACCACCGAGCCGGCGGCGATGCGCGCCTCGTCGCCCACCGTGATGTTGCCCAGCACTTTCGCGCCTGCACCTATCAGCACGCCGCGCCCGATTTTGGGATGGCGGTCGGCCTCGTCGGCGCCGGTGCCGCCCAGCGTCACCTCATGGAGGATCGAGACGTCATCGCCCACCACGGCGGTTTCGCCGATCGTCACCGACGTGGCGTGATCGATCATGATGCCGCACCCTAAAAGGGCCGACGGATTGATGTCGACGCCGAAGCGCTCGCTCATACGGCTCTGCAGGTGAAAGGCGAGCGTCTCGCGCTCCTCACCCATCAGCCAGTGGGCGATGCGGTAGCAGAGAAGCGCGTGGAAGCCCTTGAAATACAGGAAAGGCTGCAGCAGCGACCGGCTCGCCGGATCGCGCTCGTCCACCGCCATCATGTCGGCGGCGGCGCAGGTGGCGATCTTCGGGTCGGCGTTCAGCGCTTCCCTCGCGATATCGTGCATCTGCAGAAGATCGAGCTGGGCGTCGGCCATTTTCTCCGCAATGCGGTGGGCGAGCGCTTCAGCAAAGCTGTCATGGCGCAGGATCGCCGCGTTGAGGAAGCTCGCGAGCACCGGCTCGCCGGCGGCCGCGGACGCCGCCTCGAAGCGCAGGCGTGACCAGACCCGGTCCTGCAGGCCCTGATCTTCTCGGTGGGAGGGTTTGAGAAGCGACATGCGGTCTCCGAAAAACTTCGCGCCTTCAGGAGCGCGTCAGGACGGCTCGGGCGAGATCTTTATCAAGGGCGCCGGTGCGGGCGAGATGATCCGCCGTCGCCAGCATGACTACCGAAAACGCATCGCGGATCTCGCCAGACATGGCCATCGCCAGCGCACTCTGCAACGGAAGGCGTTTCATTTTCATGTCCGCTTCGCCGCCCTCCCGGTCGGGCGGCCCTTCGGTGAGCCCCCAGGCGAGATAGCCGTCGGCGCGTTCGTCGGTGACTGAATTGGACATGTCCAGGCTGGTGAGATGGCGAAAATGCGCGGCCGTGTAGCCGGTCTCCTCGGCAAGCTCGCGCTTTGCGGTCAAAAGCGGATCCTCACCCTTCGGGCCGCCGCCCTCAGGCAGCTCCCAGCTGAACGCGTCCAGCGCAAAACGGTGCTGTCCCACGAGAACTGTATCGCCGTTTTCAAAGACCGGGCAGATACCCACGGCATGAAATTTCGGCTCCATCACGCCGTAAAATCCGGGCGACCCGTCGGGCAGCGTCACATCATACTCACGCACGCTCATCCACGGATTCTGGTAGGCGAGCCGTTCGGCGTGAATGCTCCAGGGACCGCGTCGTTTCATGCTCAGCCCTTCCCGCTTCAGGCCGGTTGAGGCTCGCGCGCGACGGCCGGTCGGTCAAATCGGGCGAGCAGCACGAAGGCGGACGGCGCAAACACCAGCGCCAGCAGCGCCGAGCCCGACACCCCGCCGGCCACGGCGGCGGCGAAGGGCAGCCAGAAGCTGTCGCCCTCGATCAGAAGCGGCGCGAAGCCGCCGATGGTCGTCAGCGTGGTCGCCACGATGTGCCGGGTGGCGTCCACCACCGTCTCGCGGATCGCCTCGGGATCTCCGGCGCGCGCCTTGTCATTGGCTTTGAGCGCCGAGAGCACCACGATGGAGCCGTTGATCGACAGGCCCACAAGGCCCAGCGCACCCACAATGGCGTTGAATCCAAGCGGCGTGCCGAACAGCCAGACCCCGAACATGGCGAGCCCCACCGACAAAAACCCCACCACGAAGATCACCCCGGCGTAGCGGAATGAGTTGAACGCCAGCACCACCGCCGCGACCATGAGCACCAGAAGCGGTCCGGCGGTGGACATCAGATCGGCCATGGCCTCGCCCTGGTTCTCCGCCTCGCCGCCAACGATGACACGATAACCGTCCGGCGGCTCCAGGCCGGCGGCGTCCATGCGCGCAAAGAAATCAGCCAGCACCGGCGCCGGCAGCACATAGGGGCTCAAAAAGCCGTACACCGCATTGGAGCGCTGACCGTCGGTGCGCGTGATCACCGATGTTTCAGGCGACAGGGTGAACTCTCCAAAGGCGGAGAGGCTGGACGGCGCCTGCCCGGCCCGGGCCGGCATCGGCGCGGCGCCCAGAATATCGGGGCGGTCGCGGCGTGATTGCGGGGCGATCACGCGCACCGGCAATTCCTCCACGCCCTCCAGAACCGAGCCGCCGATCACTCCGTCGATCTGGCCGCGCAGGCTTGACGCCAGATCGGTCAGGCGCAGCCCCGCCAGGCTCGCCCCCGCCTCATCAGCATAAAGACGCACCATGGGCTCTACCCGCGCCAGGCCGGCCTCGGTATAGGTGACGCCGGGCGTCGCCGCCAGGATCAGACGGATATCGTCGGCCAGCGTGTCCAGAACCGCCAGATCAGGGCCCACCAATGTCAGCTCGATCGGCGCGTCGGCGGGCGGGCCCTGCTCGAACGGCAGGGCGAGGAGCTGGGAGTCGGGAAAGCTGTGGCGCAGATCGGCCTGTACGTCGGCCACGATCCGGCGCGTCTCGTCGGTGGAGCCGGTGCGCACGAAGCCCTGCGCGAAATTTGGCTGACCCGAAACGCCGCCAAGCATGTTGTAATACACGCGCGGCCCGCTCTCCCCGAGCACCCAGACGACGTCGAGGATCTCGTCGCGCTGTTCAAGAAGCGCCGTGGCTTCCACCACGCGTCGCTCAGTCTCCTCGATGGAGCTGGAGGGCGGCGCGATCAGGCGCAGCTGAAACATGTCCCGCTCGGTCTGGGGGAAGAACTGGCTGGAGAGCGTCGTCGCGGCGGCGAAGCCGGCCACCGGCAGCATCAGGCCCACCACAAGGCCGAGCAGAGGCTGTGCGATGATCCCGTCCAGCGCCTTGCGATAAATCCCCGCCAGAGGCTTGGAGCGCAGCCCGTCGCGCCACCAGGGCTGGTCGGGCTCACCAGCTCGTCCGTCATCGAACCAGGCGGCCAGGGCGAGAATGACGGTGAAAGCAAGCACGAAGCTGGCGGCCACCGCAAAGATCACCGAAGTGCCGATCATGCCGATGAACTCGCCCGCCGAGCCGGGCATCAGAGCGATGGGCGCAAAGGCGAAAATCGTGGTGAGCGTGGACGCGAGCAGCGGCCCGAACAGGGTCTTGACCGCTTTTTCCACTGCGGCCAGGCGCTCCAGTCCGCGGGCGCGCAGAAGCCGGTAGTCGTCGACCACCACAATAGCGTTATCGATCAAGAGCCCCAGCGCCACCACAAGCCCGGTCACCGACATCTGGTGCAACGGCTCGCCGAACAGATTGATCAGCAGCACCACGAGCAAAACCGTGAGCGGCAGGGCCGAGCCGGTGATCAGCGCGGCGCGCCAGCCCATCATCACGAACAGCACCGCAAACACGATGAGCGCCGAGAAACCCAGATTGACCGCCAGTCCTGAAAGCCGGTCCACGACATATTCAGCCTGGGCGAAGACGATCTCCACATCGACGCCCGGATTGGCGGCGGCGAAGGCGGTCACCGCCTCCTGGGCGCGCGAATCCCAAGCGGAGACCTGCAGGCCCGGTTCAAGATATCCCGCCACCAGAATGGTGCGCTCGCCATTGATGAGCGCACGCGAGGCGGCCGGCTGACGTTCGCCTCGCTCTATGTCGGCGATATCGCCAAGGCGCACGAAATCACCGCCCGAGCCTGAAATCGGCGCGGCCCGCAACCGGTCCAGACTGTCGAAGGCGCCGTCCACTTCGACGGTCAGATCCAGCGTTCCTCCGGTCAGGCGCCCGGCGGGCGTCTTGGCGTCGGACCGGACAAGCACCGCGGCGATGTCCGACGGCGTCAGGCCCAGTGATGCGGCGGCCTCAGGGTCCAGCGTGACGCGCACTTCTTCTTCCGGCGCGCCGAACACGCGGGTTTCGTCGGTTCCAGACACAGCACGAAGGCGGTCGGCGAGATCGCGCGACAGGCGGCCCAGCGGGCCGAATCCGGCGTCCGCGCCGTCGCGCCATGTGAGGGCGACCACCAGCGTCGCGGCTCCGGTGTACTGACGGCGCACCTCCACCGGCCCGGCGCCATCCGGCAGGCCGGCTGCAGCGCCGGACACGGCGTCACGAATTTTCGTCCAGGCCTGTTCAACCTCGGCGCCGGTAAGGTCCTCACGGATATTGATGTCGAGCACGGCGATATTGGCGCGCGAGACCGACCCAATCTCGTCGACCTCCACCAGCTCTTGAAGCGCAGCTTCCAGAGGCTCGGTGACGAGCGCCTCCACCCGCGCCGCATCGGCGCCGGGGAAGGGTGCGATGATGTTGCCGAACCGCTCGGTGAGGCTGGGATCTTCCTGGCGGCCCACTACGGCCAGCGCCGCGAGTCCCGCCACCATCACCAGGAACAGGGTGAGCACCGTCAGGCGAGGAAGGCGGAAAAACAGTGAGGATAGCGAGCCCATGGGGTCAGTCCTCGCGGCGCGGTGCAACGCGCTGGCCCGGCGTCACGCGATGCACGCCGGACGACAGGATCAGGCTCCCCTCCTCCACCGCGCCGGTGAGGAAGACTCGATCCGCCTCGCTGTGCAGAATCTCCACAGGCCGCGGCTCAAGGCGCCAGGCGCCGTCCTCCTCGACCAGCACATAGACCGACCAAAGGCCGCGCCGCCCCTCGGAGAGGGCGGTGAGCGGGGCCCAGAAGCCGCGCTGGCGAAGCTCGGTGGACAGGATCAGACGCGCCACCGCGCCGCTCTGCACATCCACCGCATCTTCAAGGTCGAAAACCGCCTCCACCGAACGCGCTCCGGGGCTGATCACCCCGGTCTGGGCCCGGAAGCGCGCTGTGCGCCGCTCGCCGGCGATGTCGAACGGGTGAAGCTCGCCAGGTGTAATCTTGCGCGCTTCCGCGGCGGGCAGGCCGACGCGAATTTCCAGCGCAGCAGCCTCCACAAGGGTCAGCACTGCGGCGCCCGNSSSCSNCAACGGCGCCCTCGTCCAGGCTGCGCGCGATGATCACCGCATCATAGGGCGCGGTGAGCATCGCAAGATCGATCTGCACGCGAACCTGATCCGCCGTGGCGCGCGAGGCTGCGGCGCTGGCGCGCGCGGCGTTGTGGTCAGCTTCAGCCTGATCAAGAGCCTGGGCCGAGACATGGCCCTGCTCCACCAGCGTGCGGCGGCGCTCCAGCGTCACTTCGGCGAGGCGGGCCTGGGCGTCGGCGGCGACAGCCTGCGCCCGCGCTGCAGCGAGCGACGCGGCAAGCGCGCGCGTGTCGAGGCGCGCAAGCGTTTGGCCCGCCACGACCCGGTCACCCACATCGGCGGTGATTTCAGCCACACGGCCCCCGGTCTCGAAGCCGAGCGCGCTGGACCGGCGCGCCTCCACAAGGCCCGGATAGGCGCTTTCAATGAGGGTGAGGTCGAAATAATCCGCCGACAGGGCGTCCACGGGTATCGGCTCCGCTGTGGTGGTCGCCTGGGAACCTGCATCAGCGCCGCGCAGCGCGCTGACGGCCACGACCACCACCACCAGCGCCAAGGCTGCAGCGAGCACACCCAGCGCGAAACGGCCGCCGACGATTGATGCTATGCGCGCCATGGCGCTTACTCCCACCCAAATTACGGATGGGAATATAAGTTAGCTACTGGCGTTCGGAAAGTAAACAGTGTTCACATCCTGACTTATTTTTTAAGGCGTTGTTTTTTAGACCTTAAGCCCGGCGTTCAGGCGCTCGACCAATCGATCCGAGCCGAGGCCTCGCATCACCATCTCGGCGTGGAAGGCGATCATGGCGTCCAGGGTGAGCGCAGGATCGTCGGCGCACCCGGGGAATTTTTCCTTGGGAAAATCCGGCACTGTGACGGCGAGCATGGTCAGGCCGTGGGACGCGGCCCAGACGGAGTTGGAGGCGAGCTCCAGATTGGCCTTGCGGAACCAGCCCGCTTCAATGGACTGCTCGATCATCTGGTGCAGATGTTCGGCCGCGGCGTAGGCGAAGCTGTCCTCGTGGGGCGCGTCCTGTTCGTCCCACTGGCCACCAAAGGCGAGTTTGTAATGAGCGGGCTGCTCCAGACCGGTCTCCACGTAGGCGCGCATGCATTTGGTGCAAAGCAGCGGACCGTCCTGAAGATCGACGCAGACCTGCTGCATCCGACCCAACAAGCGCTCGAAAAATTGTTCGCGGATCTCGCGATACAGCGCTTCCTTGGAGTCGAAATACTTGTAGAGGGCGGCCGGCGAGTAATCGATGCGCTCGGCGATGCGGCGCATGGACAGGCCAGCCTCGCCTTCCTCGGCGAAGATCGCCTCGGCGGCGCTGATGATGGAATCGCGCACCTTGCGCCGCCGGCGCTCAGCCGGGGTCAGGTCGTCTTCGCTGATGGTCTCGGCCGCCATGAGCGTGAAATTCCCTTGTCCTGCGGTCGCGCACCCTTGCAAGCGCACTCTTCAAGCTTCAGGTATATCCCGCGCCTAAGCAATCCACAAAACTCCGCGCGCTGAGCGATCCCGCGCCGCGCGCCGATCCTGGGGTCATCCACATGACGAACGCGCCGACCTTCCCCGAACCCGGCCAGACCCTCGCGCCCGCCCACCCCAGCCAAGAGACGCTGGAACTGCTGGCGCGCCGGCGCTCCACCACCGCCAAGGCCATGACCGGACCAGGCCCCTCGCCCGACCAGCTGGAGACGCTTCTGCAAATCGCCGCGCGCACGCCCGATCACGGCAAGCTGTTTCCCTGGCGCTTTGTGGTGTTCGAGGGCGAGGCCCGCGCCCGCTTCGGTGAGGTTCTCGAGGCCCGCCTGCGCGAGATCGAGCCCGACGGCCCGGCCGAGCGCTACGCTCTGGAACGCGGCCGCTTTGAACGCGCGCCGGTGGTGATCGCCGTGATCAGCGACGCCATGGAAAACCACAAGATTCCAGAGTGGGAGCAAATCCTGTCAGCCGGCGCGGTGTGTCAGAACATGCTGATCGCGGCCAGCGCCATGGGATTCGCCGCCCAGTGGCTTACCGAGTGGTACGCCTATGACAAGGTGGCGAAAAAGGCCCTGGGCCTTGATCCCGGCGAACGCGTCGCCGGTTTCATCTATGTGGGCTCCGCCACCGAAGATCCCACAGAGCGCCCGCGCAAGGCGCCGCGGGTGAGCCGCTGGGGCTGAAGCCTGCGAACGGTGTCCTTCCCTGCGGGCGGCAGGAGGAGGCATCGCGGTTACAGCGTTGAAAGCGCTACGCCGTCTCGCCGGCCAGGCGCTTTTTCGCGGTTTCGGCGCCGATGAGCGGCAGCAGTTCCGACATCTCCGGCCCGCGCTGCTGACCGGTGAGCGCCAGGCGTAGCGGCATGAAGAGCTGCTTGCCTTTGCGGCCGGTCTTTTCCTTGATGGCGTTGGTCCATTCAGACCAGCTGTCAGGCCCCAGCGGAGCGGCGGGCAGCAACGCAGCCGCCTCGGCGGCGTAATCAGCCTCCTCGATCACCGGCTCCACCGGCCCGTCCACCAGGCGGCGCCATTCGGCGACATCTTTCAGGCGAGTCAGATTGGGGCGCACCGCGTGCCAGAACTCCTCGCCGCCATCGGCGTCGAGCTCAGACAGAAGCGCCTTCACATCGGCGTATTCCAGCGTGTGCAGGAGTTTCGAGTTCAGGCGCTCCAGCTCGGCCGGGTCGAACCGCGCCGGGGTGCGCGAGATCTTCGCCAGGTCGAAATCGTCAGCCAGCTGATCGATCGAGGTGCGGATCTCCACCGGGTCCGACGTTCCGATCTTGGCCAGCAGCGACAGGACGGAAAGCGGCTCAAACCCCTCCACCGCGCGCAGATCGGCGATCGCCAGCGATCCCAGGCGCTTGGAGAGCTTCTCGCCGTCCGGTCCCACCAGAAGCGGGAAATGGCCCATGTGCGGCACGGCGTCCTTGCCGCCGATCGCCTCGAAGATCTCGATCTGGGCGGCGGAATTGGTGACGTGGTCTTCGCCGCGGATGATGTGGGTGACGTTGGACTGGATGTCGTCCACCACGCTGGGCAGGGTGTAGAGATAGCTGCCGTCGGCGCGGATCAGGATCGGGTCGGAGACGGAACTCGTCTCGATATGGCTCGGCCCACGCACCAGGTCGCTCCACGCGATGCGTCCGCCCGACAGTTTGAAGCGCCAGTGCGGCCGGCGCCCCTCGTCCTCCAGCTCCGCCTTCTCGTCCTCGCTGAGCGACAGGGCGGCGCGGTCATAAACCGGCGGCTTCCCTTGCGCGCGCTGGATCCTGCGCTTTCTATCCAGCTCCTCCTCGGTCTCGTAGCAAGGGTAGAGCAGGCCTTTTTCGATGAGGTCCTGCTTGGCGGCCTCATACTGAGCAAAGCGCTCTGACTGCCTGAAGCTTTCCTCCCACAACAATCCGAGCCAGGTGAGATCATCCTTGATCCCCTGCTCGTATTCGGCCGTGGAGCGCTCCAGATCCGTGTCGTCGATGCGCAGAAGCACTGTGCCGGCGTGCTTTCGCGCGAACAGAACGTTCATCAGCGCGGTGCGCACATTGCCCACATGAATGCGGCCGGTGGGGCTCGGGGCGAAGCGGACTTTCACGGTCATGGAGGCGCCAGACTGGTTACGGCGCGCGCGGGCTGCGGCGCGCCTGACGATTGGAAGCTTGGCGGCTGGCTTTAGACCCAGCCGAAGGCGAAATCAAATGGGCGAAATCAAACGCGCGAGCGCGAGCCGCAGGCCTCATCAATGCGCAACGCCGCTTCAAGCGCGGCGAGCCCCGCAGCGCCATCGGCCGCAGGCCGGCTGTCATGGCCACGCGCGGCGCTGACAAAGGCGGCGGCGTTGGAGCCCAGGCTGTCTTTCGCCATGGCGGTGTCGTTGAAGTCCGGATCCAGCGCCAGACCGGCCGGATTATCAAAGGCGCGCGCAATGAAATCCACGCGAACCACCGCCTCGCCGTCATACTCGATCGTCATCACCCGGTCGCGATCAGGCGCGACACGGCTGGCTTCAAGCCGCGCCGAGACGCCGCCGGGAAAATGCAGCACGGCCTTCACATGGTCGGCGAGCCCGGCGCGGTTCTCCAGCATCTCCGCCTCAATCCGGTCGGGGCGGGCGCCAGCAAGCGCCAGGGCCAGGTCGATATCATGGATCATCAGGTCCAACGTCACCGAGACGTCGAGATTGCGCGCGCTGGCCACGCCCATGCGCCGGGCGTCCAACGCCTTAATCCGTGGCAGATCACCGAAGAGGCCCATGGCGCCAAAGACGAAACGCTCCTGATGGCCGACCCGCAGCACCGCCCCATTCAGATCGGCGATCTGTACCAGCTCGCGCGCTTCTTCCAGCGTCGCCGCCAGGGGCTTTTCCACCAGCACCGCCTTGCCGGCGTTCAAGGCACGTCGGGCCGCGTCATGGTGAAACACCGCCGGGCTCGCCACCGAAATCACGTCGCAGGCCTCCACAAGGGCCTGCAGGCTCTCGAACGGTGCGCCGCCGTGCCTGGCGCAAAGGGCTGCAGCGTGATCGTGAACCGGGTCGAAGACGCCGAGAAACTCGACGTCGGCGAAAGCGGCGTACTTGGAGGCGTGGTAGCCGCCGAAAACGCCCGCGCCGACGACGCCGGCACGCAGAATCTTTTGTGTATCGCTCATGGGGAAGGGCAACTCGCACGGGCGCGGGCGAAGTGCAATCTAGGCCGATCATCACCGCGCCTCACATTTGATTGCCAAGTATTGCCGCTTGCCTCCAAACAGGCGCCATGCTGCTGTTGCACACGCGACTTTACTGGGGGCCGCCATGACGTCCGAGAATCAGACACCCATAGATGGACCCAACGGCCCGCAGTTAAGTGAGCTTGCTGACGCCTTCTTCGGCTGGAACGCTCGCTTTGGCCGGACTCTTGTTGATTCCCTGCTCAATCCGGCCGCCGTCGCGCGCGCCGCCCTGGCGAGCGACACGACACGCTATGCAGGGCCGCTACGGCTGTTCGTGTTCCTGTTCGGCCTCCTGCTCGGCATAACGGCCTTGCTCACGGGCGGCTCCATGGCAAGTGTGGAAACCTTCACCACCGCCACTCCGACCCAGATCGAACTCTGGCTTTCCGGATCAGAGGCCACCCTCGCCGAGATCAATGGAAGCCTGTCCTTCTGGATGGGACTGGCGGTCTGGCCCATCTCAGTGATCTCGGCCGCACCCTACATCATGCTGTTCAAGGGATACGCCCCCAAGCGCACGGTCTACGGCCACACGCTTGTCTATCTGATGACCACGAACGGAGCGATGGCGCTGCAGATCGTAGTGATGCTGGCGCTAACGCCCTGGCTGGACGTTCAGACCAACGCACTCATCAGCACGAGCTTGTTGGCTTTGGTCTATTTCTACATCGGCGGCCGGATTGTGGCGGAAGTGTATTCGGCCACCTGGCTGGGCGCGACATTCAAAGTCATCGGCCTGATCGCCCTGACACCGGTCGCGTTCATTCTAAGCGGCGCGCTGCAGTTCGCGGTCGTTGAACTCGTCTCCCAGTCAGCGCATGGCCTGTCATTGTTTGACCTCATGTCCTTACCGCAAACGGGAGACCCTTTATGAAAAGCCGCGAAATTCACCTGACCAGGCACTTCACCGGCGCCGTCAAGCCTGAGTATTTCGAGATATCCGAAGTCGACTTGCCCGATCCAGGCGAAGGTGAGATCCAGGTGAAGAACGCCTGGCTTTCGGTCGATCCCTACATGCGCGGGCGCATGATCGGCATCAAGACTTATGTGGACCCCTTCCAGGTAGGCGGGCCCATGGAAGGCGGCGCCGTCGGCCAGGTGGTGAAATCCAAGGCCGACGGGTTCGCCGAGGGCGACTGGGTGATGAGCATGAATGGCTGGCGCGAGGGATGGACCGCCCCTTCCGCAGGGATCACCAAGATCGACGCGAACCTGCTGCCTGCCGAGGCCTATCTGGGCGTCGCCGGCATGCCTGGCATGACAGCCTATATCGGCCTGAAGCGGATGATCGATCTGAAAGCGGGCGAGACCCTGTGGATGAGCGCAGGCGCGGGCGCCGTGGGCACGGCCGGCATCCAGTTCGCCAAGGCCATGGGCGCCAATGTCGTCGCCACCGCGGGCGGCGCGGAGAAGACCGCGTTCTGCACCGAGATCGGCGCCGACGCCGTGGTCGACTACAAGGCGGTGGATGATCTGGCCGGCGCGGTGAAAGCGGCCGCCAAGCCGTTGGGCGGCGTCGACGCCTATTACGAAAACGTCGGCGGCGACCATCTGCAGGCTGCGCTGGACGTCATCAAACCCTTCGGCCGTTTTGCCGTCTGCGGGATGATCGCGCGCTATAACGACGACACGCCGCTGCCCGGCCCGACGAACCTCACTCAGATCGTCGCCAAGAAGCTGACCCTTCGCGGCTTCATCGTGTCTGACCATTTCGACCTGCAGGGCCAGTTCATAAAGGACCTCTCCGGCTGGATGATGGCGGGCAAGGTGAAGACCCGCGACACCGTCTATGACGGCATCGACAAGACGCCGGAGGCCTTCATGGGCCTTTTTACCGGCAAGAATATCGGCAAAATGCTGGTGAAGCTCTAGGAGGCGTCGAGCATGGGCGGGGATGGCGGCGAAGATCAGGCGGCGAAGCGAGGTGAGCGCAGCGAACTCCTGGAGGAGACGCTGGGTTTCAATTTTCGGAGCCTGAAAACCCTGGCGGATCTATGGGTCCGGCCGCGAGCTGTCATGGCGGCCATCACCGCCCGGGACCGTGTGACCTACACGCCCATGGTGCGCCTTTTCCTGGCCCTTATCGGGCTGCAAATCGCCATCTCGGTCCTCTGGGGCGGATATGGCGGCCTCATGGCGGACGGGCTGGAGGCGATGCCCGAGGATCAACGCGCCGCGATGATCGAGAGCATCGGCCGGCCGCTGGACGAGTTCCTGTCAATCTTTGGCAATGTCGCGTCCGTGTTGCACCCGCCCCTGGTTTCCGGAGTCACCGCGCTCAGCGTACTGGTTCTGGGAGCCTTCGGCGAGAAGCGCTCCTTCGCCGTCAACCTGAACCTGGTTTTCGCCGTCCTGACGGCCGGCAGCCTCGTCGGCTTGGGCCTGCTGTTCTCCATGGTGTTCGTGGAAGCGAACCCGGCGCTCAATCTGGTGCTGATCGGGGGGGCGTACTGCCTCACCTGGTTTCGCGGGCTGCCCAGTGAGGTGGCGCGCACAGGGACGGGCCGGATCGTGAAGTCGATCGTGTTGGCGCTGACCATGCTAACCCTGGTCCTGATCGGCGGCGTCATCCTGCAGGTGATCGCCGTGGCCGCGGCGGTCGCCTGGCCCTAGGTGCGGACTGGGCGGCGCATCATGCGTCCGAGCGTGAAGCCGCCCAGCACCGCGCCAACGAGGCAGGCCAGCAAGTCCTGATCGAACATGTGCTGGAACCCTGCATAGCCCATACACGCCACGGCGACAGCCAATCCGGTGGCGGCGATTCTGTTCAGGATGGGGACATTTGATCGGGTCATGCTTTCCCAAATGCAAACAGCGCGCCGAAAATCAGGCTTTTGTTTACCATACGGAGCAACTGAAGCCGAGATCGCAGCAAAAATCAGCCAGATCGCCTGCATAGCCTTGCCTAGAGGGCTTAGAATCGCGCTTGATGCACAACGTCCAACGACACGGTCGGGTGGGCAGGCGTTTTTGCAGACCCGACTTATAATCAACTCCAGTGGGGGACTCCCTATGAACAAGTCCGAACTCGCCAAAGCCGTCTCTGACAAAGCCGGCATCACGCGCGCCCAGGCCGGCGACGCCATCGACGCGCTCGTCGACGCCGTTGTCGCTTCCGCCAAGAAAGACGATGCGGTTCAGCTGGCCGGCTTCGGCACGTTCCACGCCAAACACCGCGAAGCGCGCGAAGTGCGCAATCCGCGGACCGGCGAGAAGATGATGTCCAAAGCCAAGACCGCCCTGGCGTTCCGCCCGGCCTCGGCTCTAAAAGACATCTAAGCCCTTAAGGCTTTTAAAGCGCGTATCAGACCGCCGTCCGGGCAACCGGGCGGCGGCTTTGTTTTACGGGATGGAGCGGAGCGATGTCGGACGATCAGTCCTCCTCCTTCACGAGGGAGGTGCGCCGCGCGCCAGCGGGGGGGCGCAGGAGGTGCAGCGCCAGGCCTTCGCAGCGGAGCGCATTTGCGTTCTCCTCCCATCCAGGCCGCAGCTTTTACTCTGCTTCACAGTCCCCGGGAGCGGGAGAGAGTGGCGCGCCGGACGCCCCTACTCCGCCGCGCTCCGCAGCCCTTGCGCAGGCTTGAGCGCGTCGGCGATCTGGAACGCCATCTCCAGCGCCTGGTCGGCGTTGAGGCGCGGATCGCAATGGGTGTGGTAGCGGCTGGACAGATCGGCCTCTGACAAATGCCCGGCGCCGCCGACGCATTCGGTGACGTCCTGGCCGGTCATTTCAAAATGCACCCCGCCCGGCTCGGCGCCCTCGGCGCGCAGCACCTCGATGAAGGTCTTCAGCTCGCGCAGCACATTGTCGAAATCGCGCGTCTTGTAGCCGTTGGAGGTTTTCTGGGTATTGCCGTGCATGGGATCGCAGGACCAGACTACGTTGCGGCCTTCAGCCTGCACCTTGCGCACCAGCGGAAGCAGGCCATTCGCCACCTTGTCCGCGCCCATCCGCACATAGAGCACCAGCCGGCCGGGCTCGTCGCGCGGGTTCAACCTGTCGATCAGACGGATGAGCTCATCCGGATCCAGCGACGGGCCGCATTTGAGACCCACCGGGTTTTCGATGCCGCGCATATATTCCACGTGGGCGCCGCCGGGCTGGCGCGTACGATCGCCGATCCAGGTCAGGTGCGCGCTGGTGGAGTACCAGCGCCCGGTCTGACTATCCATGCGGGTCATGGCTTCTTCAAAGGGCAGGTGCAAAGCCTCGTGGGAGGTGAAAAAATCCACCCCCTCAAGGCTCGGCGCCCCGTCCGGCGTCACGCCGCACGCGCGCATGAAGGCCAGCGCCTCGCCGATCCGGTCGGCGTATTCCTGATAGCGCTCGCCGGCCGGGCTGCCGGCGAGGAAATCCAGCGTCCACTGGTGGACATTATGCAGATCAGCGTAGCCGCCCGACGCCAGCGCGCGAAGTAGATTCAGCGTCGAGGCCGACTGATCGTAGGCGCGCAGAAGACGCTCTGGGTCGGGCACGCGCGCTTCAGCCGTGAAGGCCATGTCGTTGATGGAATCGCCGCGATAGCTGGGCAGCTCCAATCCGTCGATGGTCTCGGTGTCGGCCGAGCGCGGCTTGGCGAACTGGCCGGCGATGCGGCCCACCTTCACGATGGGCTTGGCGCTGGCGAAGGTCATCACCACCGCCATCTGCAGCAGCACCCGGAAAGTGTCGCGCACGGTCTCGGCGGAAAACTCCTTGAAGCTCTCCGCGCAATCGCCCCCCTGAAGCAGGAACGCCTGGCCCGCCGACACATTGGCGAGCTGGCGCTTCAGCCGCTTCACCTCGCCTGCGAACACCAATGGCGGTCGGCGCGCAAGCTCTCCCTCGACGCGCGCGAGCACTTCGGCGTCGGGATAGGTGGGCAGTTGCAGCGCCGGCTTTGCGCGCCAGCTGTCAGGGCTCCAGGCGGTCATCTCATCCTCAATCGGCCGGCGCATCAGTCCGGTCCTTATAAATCAGGATAGCGTCGATGCTGCGCCGCGATAACCCCATTGCGGCAGAGCGACGCGCAGACATCCGGTCATCCCGGCGCACGGGATATTGGCGGCCGCTCTTCGAAACCCACAAATCCAGCCAGGCCGGATGGCCTCGGTCGGCCTTGCACGGTGGAAGCCGTCCCGTTCGCTCCATAGCCGCGCCACGCCGCCAAGGGCCGACCTGCGCAGCGCCCCCCTACTCCGCCGCAGACGCCGCCTCGGGCGGGGTCCATTTTTCGCGCAGGGTCACCAGCTCTTCAGCCACTGTTGGGTGCACCGCGCAGGTGGCGTCGAACTGCGCCTTGGTGAGGCCCGCCTTCACCGCGATCCCGACGCCCTGGATGATCTCCGGCGCGTCGTCGCCGGCGATATGCACGCCCAGCACGCGCTGGTCGGAGGCGCGCACCACCAGCTTCATGAGCATCCAGTCGGGATTGTCGGTGAGCATGCCCTTCATGGGCCGGAATTTGGACTTGTAGACATCCACCTCGCCGTGGATGCGCCGGGCGTCATGCTCGGTCAGGCCCACCGTGCCCACGGGCGGCTGGGTGAACACGGCGCTGGGGATGTCGTCATGGTCGTAGGCCGTGGGCGTGTCACCGAACACGGTCTCGGCGAAGGCCGCGCCCTCACGGATCGCCACCGGTGTCAGATTGACCCGATTGGTCACGTCGCCCACGGCGTAGATGTGGTCCACATTCGTTTTTGAATAGGCGTCCACCTTGATGGCGCCGTTGGTCTCCGTCTCAACCCCGGCGGCCTCCAGGCCCAGACCCTTGGTGTAGGGATCGCGGCCGATGGCGAAGACGATCTGGTCGGCCTCAATCTCGTCGCCATTAGCCAGGGTGACGGTCTTGAACCCGTCCTTTTCCGGGTGCGGCTGGATCTTTTCAAACACGGTGTGGGTGATGACCCGCACGCCGGACGCTTTCAGGGCCTCGTGGATGAAGGTGCGCACATCCTCATCGAACCCGCGCAGCACGGTGTCGCGGCGATAGACCAGGCACACCTTCACCCCTAGCCCGGCGAAAATCTGCGCAAACTCACAGGCGATATAGCCGCCGCCGGCGATCACCAGATGCTCGGGCAATTTCTTCAAGTGAAACAGCTCGTTGGAGGTGATGGTGTGCTCCACGCCCTCCAGATCCCAGTCCTTGTTCGGCGTACCGCCGGTGGCGATCAGTATGTGCTTCGCGGTCACACGGCGGCCGCCCGCCAGCGTGATCTCGTGGGGGCCGGTGATCTCGGCGCGCTCCTCGATCAGGTCGACGCCGGTATTGTTCAGATTGCGCGCGTAAATGCCTGAAAGCCGGTCCACCTCGGCGTTCATGGAGTCGCGAAATTTCGGCCAGTCGAACGAGACGCTTTCGGGCACGTCCCAGCCATACTGGCGCGCATGCTTGATGTGCTTGGGATAGCTGGAGGCGTAGACCATGAACTTTTTCGGCACGCAGCCGCGAATGACGCAGGTTCCCCCCGGCCGGTGTTCCTCGGCCACGGCGACGCGCGCGCCCTTCAGCGCCGACATGCGCGACGCGCGCACCCCGCCCGAGCCGGCGCCGATGGTGAACAGGTCGTAGTCGTATTCGGCCATGAAGGTCTTCCCGCGCTTTTATCCGTATTTGAACCCAGATGTGCGGTGTCGCACCGCAAAGGTCAAATCGCTGCGCAGCTCCCGGCGCCGCCGCCGGGAACGGCGCTGCGGCCCGGACGTTCGCCCTGCCCCTCCCCGCACTGATTGGAGCTTCTCATGGCGAGCCAACTTCACACCATCAATCCGGCCACCGAAGAACCCATCGCCGATTATGATCTGATGACCGACGACGAAGCCTTCGCGGCGGTCGAGCGCTGCCATACCGCTTTTCTTGAGTGGAAGGCGCGCAGCCTTGAAGACCGCGCCGAAATCATCCGCGCCATCGGCGCCGAGCTTCGCAAGAGCGCCAAGGACTTCGCTGCGCTGATGACAGAAGAGACCGGCAAGCTTCTGCGTGACGGCGAAGCCGAAGCCGAGCTCTGCGCGGCGATCTGTGATTACACCGCCGACACCGGCCCGAAAGCGCTCGCCGACGAAAAACGCGAGATCGACCCCGGCCGGCAAGGCTATGTCACCTATTCGCCGATCGGGGTGATCTATGGCGTTCAACCATGGAATTTCCCCTGCTATCAGGCGGTTCGCTATTCGATCGCCAATCTCATGGCCGGCAACGGCGCCCTTCTCAAGCATGCCGAGTGCTGCACCGGCAGCGGGATCTTCCTGCGCGATCTCTATGAGCGCGCCGGTTTGCCCAAGGACCTGTTCACGCTTTTGTTCATCGACCATGACCAGTCCGACAAGATCATCGCTCACAAGCGGGTGCGCGGTGTGACGCTCACCGGCAGCGACAAGGCCGGCAAAACCGTCGGCAGGAAAGCCGCCGAGGCGCTGAAAAAGACCGTGCTGGAACTGGGCTCCAACGACGCATACCTGGTGCTTGAAGACGCCGATCTGGACGTGGCCGTGGAGCATTGCGTGAAGGGCCGCATCTTCAACAATGGCGAGACCTGCGTCAGCGCCAAGCGCTTCATCGTCACTGATGCGGTCTATGACGCCTTTCTGGAGCGCTTCGTGGCGGCCATGGATGCGATCCGGATGGGCGATCCCACCGATGAGACCACGCAGCTTGGCCCCATCGCCCGCAAGGATCTGCGCGACACGCTGGCCGGCCAGGTCGACGACAGCGTGAAGAAGGGCGCGAAAATCCGCTGTGGCGGCGTGGTCCCGGACCAGCGCGGATTCTACTATCCCGCCACTGTGCTCGAGAACGTCAAGCCCGGCCAGCCGGCCTATGATGACGAGCTTTTCGGCCCCGTGGCCTCGGTGATCCGGGCTAAGGACGATGAAGACGCCATGCGCATCGCCAATGACAGCCGCTACGGCCTTGGCGGCGGGATTTTCTCCAGGGACGAGGACAAGGCGTTCCGCCTCGCCCGCGACCATTTCGATACTGGCATGGTGTTCATCAACGGCTTTAACATCGCCACCCCCAACATGCCGTTCGGCGGCGTGAAGGACTCCGGCCATGGCCGCGAGCATGGCGGGTTCGGCATGAAGGAATTTGTGAATATTAAGGCCATCGCGGTCTTCTAGCCCCTCGCCTCTACAAAGCCCTGCAGCGCAGCCTCACCCGGACACGGCCGCTTCGAACCCGAACGGGTTCGCAAGCGTGCCCGCGCGCCTGCCCGAGTGGGCCGGAGCGAGCGTAAGCGAGCATCCTTGATAGAAGCGGCGCCGGTTGAGGGACTCGAACCCCCGACCTTCGGTTTACAAAACCGCTGCTCTACCAGCTGAGCTAAACCGGCCTGCCGCGAGCGAAGCCATACGACACGGCGCTGCGCACGCCAAGTGTTCGGGGCGGTTCCTGGTGCATGAGGACTGCGCCATCGCCTCGCGAAGACGGGTCCCGCCGCTTCAGCGCGGCGCATCCATCGGCAAATCCGCCACCGAAACGCCATGAAGGCGCCAAGCGCCGCCATTGTTCTCGAACACCAGATCAAAGCGCAGCGAGCGCGGCCGAAACTCGAACCCACCACGCAGGCGCAGCGTGCGGGAGTCCAGCATCACGGGCGGCTCGTACCAGGTCGGCGCGGCCAGAACCGCCCGTCCCACATCAAGGCGCGCCTGACGCAAGGGCTGGAAGGTGGCGGCCAGAGAGGCCGGCGTGTTGCGGTCCTGAAAGCCTGAACTGCCCAGCGCGTGGACCATGGCGTAGTCATTCATCCGGTTGGCGTTGTCCAGCGTGATGAGGGTCTGCCATACGAGGCGCGACAGAACCGGCTCGTCGGGAACCTGGCCCGCAGTCTGGGCCGAGGCCGGGCCCGAGCAGCCGAAGAGGACAAGGAGCAGCGCTCCACATCCGGCGGCGAAAAGCCGCCGGATGCAGAACGCCGCCATGCGAACGGGGGCGCGGGGCACGCCTACCAGCTCGCCGCGAAACCGACGCGTCCGCCGGTTTCGCCCCGGTCGACCCCGCTGGCGAGGCCGGCGTTGAACTGGATCCTCCGGCTGGCTCGATAGGCCGCCGACAGGCCCAGAGCGCCTTCATCGTCGTAGAAGCCATAGCCGCCGCTCACCGCAAAACGCTCGCCCGGCGGCACGTAGGCGGTATCCAGCGCGATCGCCGCGGCGATCCCGCCCCTGTTGTCTGCGATGGCGTCGCGATTGGCCGCGATCAGGCCGGCATTGCCGGCGATCCTGGCGGACAGAGAATAGTCGGCGGCGAGATTGCCGAACCGGTCGGTGGTCACCACGCCGAGATCGCCCAACTGGGCCGACCGGCTCGCATCGGAGCCGATGCCGGCCATGGTGTAAGTGCTGTCGCCGGAGCCAATCGCGACCTGATTGTCGCGCGTGGCCTGCGCCCCGTTGCCGATGGCCACCGAATTGACGCCGCTGGCGCCGCTTTCATTGCCGAGCGCGATGGCGCCGGCGCCGCTGGCGTCAGCCGCCTCGCCCACCGCCAGAGACCGCACGCCGGAGGCCGAGGCCAGATGCCCGATGGCGTGGGCGCGTTCCGCAGTCGCGCTGGAGCGCCAGCCATAGGCCGTGGCGCCGGGGCCGGCTGCGACCGCTTCGCCGCCGACGGCGGTCGTGGACGGGCCGGTGGCCGTCGTGGTCGTGCCGATGGCGACTGCATCGGCGCCGTCAGCCGAGGCCTGATTGCCCACCGCAATGCTCTCCAGCGCCGATGCATTGGCGGCTTCTCCAACCGCCAGGGACCGAACGCCGGACGCCGAGGCGAGATGTCCCAGCGCATGGGCGCGTTCGGCGGTCGCTTCGGACCGCCAGCCGAACGCCGTCGCGGCGATTCCGTTGGCGACCGACTCCCCGCCAGCGGCGATGGTGGACGGTCCTGTCGCCGTGGCCATGGTGCCAAGCGCCACCGCGTCCACGCCGTCGGCCGCGGCGAGATTGCCCACCGCGACGCTTTGGAGACCTGAAGCATTGGCCGCTTCGCCCACGGCGAGCGAGCGCACGCCGGACGCCGAGGCCAGATGCCCCAGGGCGTGGGCGCGTTCAGCGGTCGCTTCTGCGCGCCAGCCAAAGGCCGTCGCCGCGATTCCAGTGGCGTTGGATTCTCCGCCCACCGCCGTCGTCGAGGTCCCGTTGGAGACCGCCTCGGTTCCCACCGCCAAGGCGTCGACACCGGTGGCCGACGAATCGACGCCGCACTCCAGCGCTGTGGGTTCAGTCGCCGCCGCGTTGCAGTCGGGGGTCGGGTCGGCGAGCGCGCCGGGCGCGCCCAGCGCCAGCAAGCTGACGGCGCCCAGGAACTGAATGACGGTTCTGGTTTCGGGCATGAGACATCTCCTCTTTTAGCGCCTTCTCTGATGAGGCGCATAAAGGGAGGACGCAGCCCGCGCCTGACCGGATTAAAAAAAGTTCATCGGCCAAAGCGAGCGCACGGCCCGCACGCAGACGCAGATCGCATGGGCCAGGGTTCAAGCGCGCGGCGAAGCAAACCGAGCGCCATGGTTTCCCTGACGCGCCGGGGAAGCTATGACGAGTCCGCTCATCTCCTTCACCCAAGCAAGGTTCGCCATGGCCCGCATCCTCGTCACCAGCGCCCTGCCCTATATCAATGGCGTCAAGCATCTCGGCAATCTGGCCGGATCGATGTTGCCGGCCGACGTCTATGCGCGGTTCAAGCGCCTTGAGGGCCACGAAGTTCTGGCCATCTGCGCCACCGACGAGCACGGCACCCCGGCCGAGCTGGCCGCCGCCTCAGCCGGCCAGGACGTGGCGCAGTATTGCGACGAGCAGCACGAGATCCAGAAACGCCTGGGCGAGCAGTTTCATCTGTCCTGGGACCATTTCGGGCGCACCAGCTCGCAGCACAACAAGCAGCTCACCCAGCATTTCGCCGAAGCGCTGGAGGCCAACGGCCTGATCGCCGAAGTGGTTGAAAAGCAGATCTATTCCATTGACGACGCCCGCTTCCTTCCCGACCGGTATGTGGAGGGGACCTGCCCCAATTGCGGGTTTGAAAAGGCGCGCGGCGACCAGTGCGATAATTGCGGCAAGCTGCTGGATCCAGTGGACCTGATCGAGCCGTACTCGGCGGTCTCCGGCTCGCGCAATCTGGAGGTTCGCGACACCCGCCACCTCCAGCTCAAACAGACCGACATGGAGGCGCGCATCCGCGCCTGGGTCGACGCGGCCGAAGGCTGGCCGCCGCTGGCCAAATCAATCGCCTATAAATGGCTCGATGAAGGCCTGCGCGACCGCACCATCACCCGGGATCTGAAATGGGGCGTGCCCGTCACCAAAAACGGCGAGCCGCGCGAGGGCTTTGAATCCAAGGTCTTCTATGTATGGTTTGATGCGCCCATCGGCTATATCGCCGCCACTGCGGAGTGGGCGGACAAGGCGGGCGACGACTGGGAGCGCTGGTGGCGCACCGACAAAGGCGCGGACGACGTGCGCTATGTGCAGTTCATGGGCAAGGACAATGTCGCCTTCCACACGGTGAGTTTTCCGGCCACGATCCTGGGCTCTCAGGAGCCCTGGAAGACAGTGGACCGGCTGAAAGCCTTCAACTGGCTCAACTGGTATGGCGGCAAGTTCTCTACCTCCAACAAGCGCGGCGTCTTCATGGACCAGGCGCTGGAGCTTCTACCAGCTGACTACTGGCGCTGGTATCTCACCGCTTATGCGCCTGAGGGCGGCGACGCGCAGTTCACCTGGGAGCACTTCCAGGGCGCCATCAACACCGATCTCGCCAATGTTCTGGGCAATTTCGTCAATCGGATCACCAAGTTCGGCGCCTCGCGCTTTGACGGAAAGATTCCGGACGGCGGCGAGCCTGGCGAGAATGAGGCGTGGCTTGAGGCCGAGCTCGAGACGCGCCTTAAAACCATAGCGGCCCACTACGAAGCGATGGAGTTCCGCAAGGCCGGCGCGGAAACCCGCGCCTTGTGGGCGGCGGGCAATGAATACCTCACCCGGGCCGAACCATGGGTGAAGTTCAAGACCGATCCAGAAGCCGCGGCGCTGGGCGTGCGCACCGGGGTCAATCTCGCCGTCATCGCCGCCATTATCGCCCAGCCGGTGATCCCCGAAGCAGCCGCGAAAATCCTCGACGCGCTGCGCGTGCCCGAAGACAATCGCGCCTGGCCGACTGGCTCGGCCAAAGCGCTGCTGGACGCCCTGCCGCGCGGTCTCGCCTTCGAGGCCCCGCCTATCTTGTTCAAGAAAATCGAGGACGATCAGGTGGCTGAATGGGCGGAGCGCTTTGGCGGCGAAGCAGGTTAGCGCTTCGTTTAGCCTGATCGGCGAAGCTGCATGCAGAAGCTGGCGAGCCTGATCATGGATGCTGCACTGACATTGGGAGAGGACGCGCTCACCGCCGAGGCGTTAACGCGCGCCAACGTGAACCCGGAAACCGGGCTCGCGACCGATTATCTCAACCATTTCAACGAAGCGGTCATGCTCATCGAGATGGCTGTCGACATGCCCGATCTCGCCGAAGACGTGCTGGCCTGGTCGCCGTGCAGCTATGAAGCCCATTTCGAGCACACAAATTACACCGGCAAGGACGTGGCCATCGCCGCCTGGCGCGCCGCGCCGCGCAGCGTGCGCGCTGATTTTGAAACGCTGACCGCAGCGCTGAACGAGGCGCTCGCCGATGCGCAGGAGGCCGTCCGCGGCGGCGACTTCGCCCGGGCCACGCAGATCGCATCCATCGATGTGGAGCCCCTGCTCGCCGAAGCGCGCGCCTGTGTCAATGGACGCACCGAGGGCGCAGATCTCGACGACGGAAGCGCGGCGCAAGCTGGTGTCGACGCTCTGTTCAGCTAAAGCGCCACGACCTTCGCAACGGCGTCGGGCATGCGATGTTCGGACCGGGCGTCCAGGCTCTGCGCCCAGGTATCGGCGAGTTCCTGCCGGTCCCAGTGCCCATGGAGCTCACCCTGCACCGCCTGGATAAGCGGCGCGTCGCGCCAGCCCGGCGCGGCGCCAAGATGCGCCAGCGCAGCGGCCACTTCGCGCATCTCGCCGACACACTCCCAGGGCTTGGCGCCGGTGAGCCCGGCGATCTCGCGCAGGAACTGCAGATTGCCGGCGTCATGGAGCGGCTGCGACTGGAATATCTCGCCATGACGCGAAACCGGCAGGAAGGGCGCGAGCAACACCGCCGTATAGACGCACTTCGCGCATTCCCCGCACCAGCGCCGACCGGGCGCCAGCGCGGCGTCGCCTGCGAACACGAAGTTACGATTGCAGCTGGCGAAAATCTCCAGCGCGAACTCGGCGCGCGTCGCCAGATAGTGGGCGGTCCAGATCTCCGTGACCGGGCGCAGGACCGAGAAATACTCGAACCCCGCGCCGGCCGCCGTGAAGGCGGCGCGCAGGGCGTCCTCAAAGGCGAGAGATTTGGAAAATTGATGATTCACCGGATGGCCGTTGGCCTCCATGGTGGGTTCGCTGGCCGCCTTCTCATTGGCGAACACCACCCAGTCCAGCCCGCGCGCCGCGGCGTAAACGCCCAGCAGGATTGAGTTAATTCCGGTGATGGGGATATGGCCGTTGAGCGCCTCGCCCGATTTCGACAGTGCGATGAGGCGCGGGTCGATGGTGCGGCGAATGAGGGTGACCGGCGTCTCGCTCATGGCCTGCAGGCGGTCGCCCACCTTGTCCGACAGGATCACGCTCACCCGTTCCGCCGCGCCGCCGGCGGCGTCGATGATGGCGGAGGCCACATGGCTGTCCTTGCCGCCGCCAAAGGCGGTGACGGCGCGCGGTGCATGGGCGGGAGCGGCTTTTCGCGGCGCCGGGGCCGGCGCGCCGGCGTCAGGGCCTTCGATCGTCAGCGCCGGGGGATAAGCAAGCGCATTGCGGACATAGAATTCGCCCAGACCCGGCCCGTAGGTGAGGTCCGCCAGGGATTTGGCTTCCCCGGTGAGCGGAAACTCGCAGCGGACAAGTCCCGCCGGCGCGGCCTTGTAATAGCTCGTTCCGATGAGAATCGCGGCGAGCGCCAGCAGGCCGTCTCGCATCGCCGGGTCGATGGCGGCGAGGCGGGCGGAATCGGGAAAGGCCACGGTCTCGGCGAATGTCCCGAAGCGCGGGCAGTCGAAGCTGAAACGGACTGTGTTTTCAGCAAGATCGACTTGCGGAACGAAAAGCGTGAAGGCGTCGGCCATAAGGATCTCCGGCGGGGTCACACACACCCTAGGAGGCCGGGCGAAACTGCGCCAGACGGCGCGGCGCCCCTAGGCGGGTTTGGCGTCCACGATGCGCCACATATAGTAGGCCAGGTGGCTGCGGTGGGGGGCGAAGCGCGCCGCCGTGCGCACGGTCTTGCGGCGGGGGCTGGTGAGGCGTTCCAGCGTTTTGCGCGCGGCGACGTCGCCATCGGGCCAGACGTCTTCTTCGCCGAACCAGAACATGTTGGCCATGTCGGCGGTCCACTGTCCCACGCCCCAGATCGTGGAAAGCGCGTTTGCGCGGGTGACGGCGTTCATGTTCGCCAGGTGATCAGGATCAAGGCGGCCGTCCTTCACCGCGTCGGCGATGGCGATGAGGGTCTTCACCTTGGCGTTCGACAGGCCGCAGGCGCGCAAGCCCTCGGCGCGGCCGCCATGAAAGCCTTCCAGCAGCGGCGCCCCCTCGGCCTCCGCCGCCGCCTCGACCCGCGCCCAGATGGAGCGGGCGGCGATGACGCTTAGCTGCTGACCGGCCACCGCGCGCGCCAGATACTCGGGAAACGGCGTCTCGTCGCGCCGCGGCAGCGGCGCCGGACCCACGCGCTCCATCGCCTCGGCGAGCGTCTGACTCAACGCGGCGGCGACGTCGAGAAAGCGGGCGTGGATGGAGTTGGTCATCGGCGAGGGTTATGGAGTGAGCGCCGCCTGTGAACAAGCGGCTAGCTGGGGCCGTGCTTCGTGGCCAGGCGCACGCCGCTCATCTGCCAGCGCGCAGCCGGCGGGAAGAAATTGCGGTAGGTCTCGCGCCAGTGCCCGGCCGGGGTGAAACAGGACCCGCCGCGCAGCACCAGCTGGCCGCTCATGAATTTACCGTTGTATTCACCTACCGAGCCGCCGGGCGGATAAAAGCCTGGATAGGGAGAATAGCTCGACGAGGTCCATTCCCACACCCCGCCGGCGAGCTGTTGCAGGCCGGCCTCGGGGTCGGCGGGCAGCGGATGGCGCACCGGGCCGTCAAAGAGAAAATTCGAGGAGGCTGAACTGCGCCCTGCGGCGAGTTCCAGCTCGGCTTCCAGCGGCAGGCGGGCGCCCGCCCACTCGGCGTAGGCCGACGCCTCATAGCCGGAGACATGGCAGACCGGCAGGTCATCGCGCACCGGAATCAGGCCGTGGAGCGTGTATTCAAACCAATCCCCGTCGATCTCGCGCCAGTGCAGCGGCGCGCGCACCCGGTTCTGGTCGATGAAGTCCCAGCCGTCCGACAGCCACAGGCTTGCAGCCGTGTACCCGCCATCGTCCATGAAGGCGCGCCATTCCCCGTTTGTGATCGCGCGCTCGGCCAGTTCAAAATCGTAGAGCCAGGTCTTGTGGCGGGGAAACTCGTTGTCATAAAGGAAGCCGCCGCCGTCGGTACCGGTCTCCACCAGCCCGCCTTCAAAGCTGCAAAAGCGCAAGGGCGCCGGATCGACCGGTTCAGTGAGCCCCGCCCCGTCCTTGCCGAACGGCGCGAACGGCGCAGGCGACTGGGAGAGGACGTGCTTGATGTCGGTGCAGATCAGCTCCTGGTGCTGCTGCTCGTGATGAATTCCCAGCTCGATCAGCGGTGCGATTTTTGACCAGGTCTCGTCGCAGCAGTTCTCCGCTTTCAGAACGATTTCGGCGGTGACATAGTCGCGATAGGCGAGGATGTCGGAGAGCAGAGGCCGGCTCAAAAGCCCGCGATGGGGCCGCGACCAGCGCTCGCCCACCGACACGTAATAGCTGTTGAACAGATAGCCGAACCGCTCGTCGTAGAGCTTGTATTCGGTGAACATTTCAGCCAGCACGAAGGTCTCGAAAAACCAGGTGACATGGGCCAGATGCCATTTGGTCGGACTGACGTCCGCAATGGTCTGCACCTGCATGTCTTCGGCCGTGAGCGGCGCAATCAGCGTTTCGGTCTGGGCGCGGGTTCGGCGGAATGTCTGTAGCAGACGCTCACGTACGCCGAGCTCCTCTCGGAAGACGAGTGCGGGATGCATCAACGCTCCTTTACGCGCGCTTGCGCTCACAGCTCAACCACCGGCTCGCCGAAGATCATGGCAAGCACCGCCCCGCAGACGCAAGGGTAATTCCAGGCGAGACGCTTTCAAGAACGCGTGACACGCCGAAGCGTGTCGCCCGCCAGATCATTTTGAAGACGCGGCGGCGGGCGCGGGCCGCACCGAAACACGAGGGCGCCGCATAGGGGGACTTTAGGCGGGCGGTGCGCCGCCCTCCTAAAGCCCGAAACGCGCCCAGATCTGACGGCTTTCGATCACATCCACCGCCGAGCCCATGAAGCGGGCCAGCAGGCCGCCCCTTGACGGGCTGAGCACCTTGATCCTGGTCTTTTCGCCGAAGCGACGCTCCAGCTCGCTGCGCGCCTCGCCCAGCGCGTCGATCAGGCCCGCCTCGATCGCCTCCTCACCGGTGAACACCGAGCCGTCAAACAGCTCCATGTCCGTGTTGAGCTTGTCGCCCCGGGCGTCCTTGATGAGCTGGATGAACTGTTTGTGGACGCTCTCCATCAGGCGCGTCATGCGCGCCTTCTGCTCGTCGGTTTCTTCCGAGAACGGATCGCCCAGCGATTTGCTCTTGCCGGCGGTTTTCAGCCGGCGCCGTACGCCGATCTTCGCCATCGCCTCGGTGAAGCCGAAGCTGGCGCTGATCACGCCGATGGAGCCGACGATGGAGGCCGGGTCGGCGAAGATTTCATCACCCGCCGCGGCGATCATGTAGCCTCCGGACGCCGCCACATCCTCGCAGAAGACCAGCACGGTCTTGTCGTTCTTCTTCGCCAGATGGCGGATGCGGTCATGGATCAGACGCGACTGGACAGGGCTGCCGCCTGGTGAATTCACCGCAATGGCGATCGCCGGCGCGTCGGCCATGGCGAAGGCCTTGTCCAGAAGCTTCTCCACCCGCGCCAGATTAAGCGCCGAGGCGTTGCGCCCGCCGGCCGCGATCATGCCCTCAAGGCGCACAAGCGGCACTTCGGGCACGGCCGAGCCGGTGGCCTTTCGCAAAGCCGCTCCGGCCTTGCGCGCCTGGTCGGTGAGGGATTCGAGGACAGAGGACATGACTGCTCCTGAGTAAGCCTCCCCTTGAACTGGGCCGCTCAAGGGTGAAGCGCAAGCCTTGCTTCGCCTTTCAGCAGCGCTTGCGCCCGGCTGGTGTAGGCCGAGCCGGTCTCGGGATGCAGCACGAGCGGCGCCAGGAGACGCAGCGGCGCCTTACTCACCTTGCGCGCCGCCACGATGACCCGCTTGGCCGGCGCGTCCTCGCGGCCCTGGACCGGCAGCACCGCGATGTCGCCGGCGCGGCCCTGAAGCGGAGCAAGAATCGCCGCCAGCGCATCGGCGCGATGGACAAGGGTGAGCACCCCGCCCTCCTTTAGCCGCCTCAGCCCCGCCTCGATCCAGGCGGCCAGGCCCGCCTCATTCATCCAGGCGCCGGTCTTGCCCGCCTTCGGCGCGCGCAGGGCGCTCGGATCGTCAAAGAACGGCGGATTGAAAAACACCGCATCAAGAAGCGGATCGGCGCGCCGGGCGAGCGCGTCCGCCTCCACGATCTCCACGCGGTCGGTCAGGGCGTTCAGTTCGGTATTGCTTCGGGCCAGCGCCGCGGCTGCGCCCTCGCGTTCCACGCCTGTCAGGCGGGCGCCCGGATTAAGCACCGCCGCGCCCAGAAGCGCCGCGCCGGCGCCGCAACCGAACTCGGCGGCCCGGTCGCCGGGTTTCAGATGGATCGCCGCGGCCAACAAGGCCGCATCAAGGCCCGCCCGGTATCCGTCGCGCGGTTGGTGAAGGCGGATTTTGCCGCCGAGAAAGGCGTTAAGAACCGGCGTGCTCACGCCCCGGTCCCGGGATCATCCTTGGGCATCGCCTCGGCCAGCACGCGCCGGGCCCGCGGGCCGTCCGCCTCAGGGACCAGCAGCCGGCGCTTGACCCAGGGCAGCGCCCCCCCGAACACCGCAGCCGTGTTGGCGTCCAGCGTCACGGTCTCGATGCCGGCGTCTTTGAGAACCGTCTCGGCGAAATTGAGCCGGATGGGATCATTTGTGGTCAGGACCTCGATCATGCGGGGCCTCCGATCTATGTGGACGCGGTGGCGGCGACGAAAACGCGCGCCCGCCATTTGACGCGGCGCCGTATGCTTGCCGCGACGATAGGCGCTACCTATTGTGCAGCCGCGACAGTAGTGACGGCAAGAGGGCCAAGGGGTGAACGGTCTCCCGCAAGCGGATATGAAAGACGACGCGCTCGATCCGGTCGCGCGCCTCACGGCGCTCGGCGGCGCGGATATGAAGCGGGTCGAGGCTCTGCTCGCTGATCGCATGGCGAGCGAGACCGATATCATTCCAAAAGTCGCGCGCTATCTCGTGGAGGCCGGCGGCAAGCGGATCCGCCCGCTGATCACTGTGGCGAGCGCGCGCATGCTGGGATACCAGGGCGACGGCCATATCTCGCTGGCTGCGGCGGTGGAGTTCATCCATTCGGCGACGCTCCTCCACGACGACGTGGTTGATGACAGTGATCTGCGGCGCGGGCTCAAACCCGCCAATCAGGTCTGGTCCAATCCGCACTCGGTGCTTGTGGGCGATTTCCTGTTTGCGCGCGCCTTCATGATGATGGTGGACGCCGGCTCCATGCCCGCCCTGAAAGTGCTCAGCCGCGCCGCCGCCGTGATCGCTGAAGGCGAGGTCCGACAACTCGCCGCCGTGCGCGACCTCGAAGTCTCACGCCAGGCCTATATGGGCATTATCGAAGCCAAGACAGCCGAGCTGTTCGCCGCCGCAGCGCAGGTGAGCCCGATCCTCGCCGGCGCCGGACCCGAGCTTGAAGAGGCCATGGAGATTTATGGCCGCGAGCTCGGGCTGGCTTTCCAGCTTGTCGACGACGCGCTGGATTATGGCGGGGTCGCCGTGGATCTGGGCAAGAACACCGGTGATGATTTCCGAGAGGGCAAGATCACCCTGCCCCTGGCGCTGGCTATCGAAGCCGCCGACGCCGAGGAGCGCGCCTTTTTCGAGCGCACGATCGGCCAGCTTGATCAAACCGGCGCCGATTTCGAAACCGCCGTGGCCCTGCTGAACAAGCACGGCGCGCTGGACGCCACGCTGGAGGCCGCCCGCGGCCACGCGCGCCGGGCGGTGAAAGCCCTGGACGCCGCTCCGAAGAATGAATGGTCGCACGCGCTGGCCGCCCTGGCCGAGTTCGTGGTGGAGCGGGCGTATTGATCACTTCTGTCCCTCCCCTTCATGGGGAGGGTGGGCCGAGGCGAAGCCTCGGGTCGTGTGGGGTGCACCGCCGGCGCTGCATCTTTCACGTCTCCCGCCGCACCCCCTCCGTCCGCTTCGCGGACACCTCCCCCATTAAGGGGGAGGACAAAAAGGGGCCTTCGGCGCACACCCCCTAAGCGAGCCTTCAAGCCTTCAGGAGCCCCCCATGCATATCTCCAGCACGTTCGACGCCGGCAACATCATCGTGAAGTCCGCCAAAGACCCGAAGAATGTCCGCCTGGAGATCCGCAAGGATCACCAGTCAGACTTTTACCAGTGGTTCTATTTCAAGGCGTCCGGCGCCAGGGGCGAGGCCTGCCGTTTCGTCATCGAGAACGCCGGCGGCGCCGCGTATCAGCAGGGATGGCCGGGCTATCAGGCCTGCGTCTCCAGCGACCGGGAGGTCTGGGAACGCGCCGAAACGTCCTATGACAAGGGCGAGCTTGTGATTTCCCTCACCCCGGACGCCGATGCGGTCTGGATCGCCTATTTCGCCCCCTACTCCATGACCCGCCATGACAAGCTGATCGCCGCCTGCCAGCAGCATCCCCGGGTGAGGCTGGACGTGCTGGGGCAGACGCTGGACGGGCGCGACATGGACCGGCTCACCATTGGCGAGCCGGGCGAAGGCAAGAAAACCATCTGGGTGATCGCGCGCCAGCATCCCGGCGAGACCATGGCCGAATGGGCCGCCGAAGGCTTTCTGGACCGCCTGCTGGACGATGCCGATCCGGCGAGCCGGGCGCTGCTGGACCGCGCCGTGGTCCATGTCGTGCCCAACATGAACCCGGACGGGTCCTTCCGCGGGCATCTGCGCACCAACGCCAAGGGCGTCAATCTCAACCGCGAATGGGACAAGGCGACGCAGGAGAACAGCCCCGAAGTGGCGTGCGTGCTAGAAGCGATGCGCGAGACCGGGGTCGATCTCTTCCTCGACATGCACGGCGACGAGGCGCTGCCCTATAATTTTATCGCCGGCGCCGAAGGCACGCCGGGCTGGAACGACGAGGCCAAGGCCCTGCTGGAGCTCTATAAAAGCGAGCTGATGCGGTTCAATCCGGACTTCCAGACCGAGCGCGGCTATCCCGAAAGCCCGCCGGGCACGGCCAATCCAGCCGTGGCCACCAATTACATGGCGCCGGCGTTCAATTGCCTCGCCATGACGCTGGAAATGCCGTTCAAGGACAGCGCCATCACCCCCGACGAGGCCCAGGGCTGGTCGCCGGAGCGCTGCCTGCACATGGGCGCGGCCCAGATCGACGCCATGCGCGCCGTGCTGGACCGGCTTTAGGCGGCAGTCGCCCCGGCCTGACCGCCGCGCTTACTCGCTCGGCTCGGCCTCGGGCTGCGGCCGGAAGTCCATGTCAGTGTCGGCCACCAGATAGGTGAAGATGGTCCAGGCGGCGACGTTCTGGGCCATTTCTTCCGGCACGATCTTGTCGAACGTGTCGTTGGGCGTGTGGTGGAACTCGAAATAGTCCTCGCCGTTCTGCTCCAGCCGCGCCATGGGCACGCCCATGAAAGCCAGCGGGATCATGTCGGGACCACCGCCGGACTCATTACCGCCCCGGATGATCCCCAGCGGCGCCAGCTCGCGGCCGATGGCGTCGAAAAACGGCAGGGCTTCTTCGCTGACATTGGAGCCGAAGCGCCAGACTTCGCGCGCGCCGAAATCGCTTTCCGACCCGATGACGTGGTTTTCAAGCGTTCCGTCCGCGGCGCGCGCCCGGGCATAGGCGCGCGCTCCGACCAGCCCGACCTCCTCGGCGCCGAACAGCACCACGCGGATGGTCCGCCTTGGATGGCGCGGCAGATCGCCGATCAGCTTGGCGGCCGCCATGGTGATGCCGACGCCCGCCCCGTCGTCCAGGGCGCCCGTGCCGGTGTCCCAGCTGTCCAGATGCCCGCCGATAACGACGATCTCATCGGGCGCTTCAGATCCCACGATCTCGCCGATGACATTGCCGCTCACCACCTCGCCGCGCCAGCCTGCATAGGTGCGAAGGCGGATGCGCAGCGTCTCGCCGCTCTGCGCGATGCGTTCGATCTGGTCGGCGTCGGGCCCGGAAACCGCCAGCGCCGGGATCTCCGGGCGGCGATCATCGGGAAAGCTCATCATGCCGGTATGCGCAAAGCGGTTGGAGCTGGTGCCCACCGAGCGGATCAGCACGCCGAGCGCACCGCGGTCCTCGGCTTCATGCCAGGCGCGCGTACGCTTGCGATTGGCCCAGCCATAGCCCTCGCCGGTGCGCGAGGCGACCATGCGGTCATTGATGAAGACCAGCCGGCCGTCCAGCGCGTCGTCGGCGCCGTCAAAGGCCAGCAAAGCGTCAAAGCTGTCGAAAAACACCACTTCGGCTTCAAGGCCGCCTTCGGGCGTCGCCGCCGCGCCGCCCAGCGAAATGGCGTAGAGCGGCTGCGGGAAGGGCGAAGTGATGGCGACCTCTTCATAGATCGAGCGCCCACGCGTCCAGAGATCCAGAGGAAACTCCTCCACCCGCACGTTTTCAAAGCCGAGCTCGGTGAGCATCGCCGCCCCCCACTCGCGCGCCCGCGCTTCCTGAGGCGTGCCGGCGAGACGCGGGCCGATCTCGGTGGTCAGGCTTTCAGTGATCTCATAGGCCAGATTGCTGGCCAGAGCCGCATCAGCCAGGCCTTGCGCGGTTTCAGCCTTTGCAGGATCAAGGCGATGGATATCGTCCTGCGCCAGGCCCGGCGCGGCGGCGAGGCCGAGCGCCAGTATGGAAACGGCGGCACGGCGGGCGGATTCTAGCATGGCGATCTCCGGAAACTATCTTTGAGCGGACCTTAGCCCGCGTGCGCCCGGCAAGGAAGACGCCGGCGGCGGCAGGCGCGCTTGTTCGTGATGGTGTTCCACTGCGCCACGAACGTTTATACCTGAGGTCATGATGACCATTCATGACGACGATTCCCCCTTGTCTACGGAGCGCGTGACGGCTGAACACGGCGCGGCGCGCGCAGCGATCACCGGCCCGGACGCCGCGCCTGGTCACGGCGCCTTTGCGCCGGGCATGGTGGCGCGCGTCGGCCTGGCGATCGGGCGCCGCCTGCCAAAGGGCCGAGCCGGGTTAAGGCTCGCCGGCGCGGCGCGCCCGCTGGCGCTTTCAGGCCTCAAGGACGGGCGCTGCGACGTGGAGGCGCTGGGCCTGCGCCTGCGCCTGCATCCAAAGGATAATCTGTCGGAAAAGCGCCTTTTCCTCACCCCGCAATGCTTTGATCCTGATGAGCTGGACGCGGTGCGCGCCGTGATGGCGCCGGGCAAGACCTTCATGGACATCGGCGCGAACGCGGGCGCCTACGCCCTTGTGGCGGCCAAGGCCGGCGGGCGGGCAAGCCGTGTGATCGCGGTGGAACCCCAGGCTGAGATGCGCCGGCGCATGCTGTTCAACGCCCGCCAGAACGGGCTGGAGAATCTCGAGGTCACAGGCGTCGCCCTTTCAGACTATGAAGGCGAGGACGTGATGCGCATGGTGGCGGGCAATCTGGGCGGGACAGCGCTCACAGGGCCCGGCCAAGCCTGCGGCGAGGCGGTGCGGGTGACCACGCTGCCCACGCTGATGAGGGAGCTGCGCATCGAGCGGATCGACGCCATGAAGATCGACGTGGAAGGCGGCGAGCTGGACATTCTGTCGGCCTTCTTCAAACAGGTCGACGCCGACCGCTGGCCGGAGCTCATGGTGCTGGAACGCGCCGACCTGGCGGGGCGCGATGCGCCGGACGCGGCTGCGTTGGCGCAATCCAAGGGATATAAAGTTCAACGATACACCAGAATGAACGTTATTCTGGTGCGGTAGGCGCGCACGTGCGGACGCCGGAGGGGACGCCGGCGAATTTCGGGCATGGGGGACGACACGACATGAGTGTGGATAGAATAATCCCTGGGCGCACGAAGGATCTGGGCGGATTCCAGGTCTCCCGCGTGCTGCCCATTGCAAAAAAGCGGCGCGTGGGCCCGTTCGTCTTCTTTGACGAGATGGGACCGGCGACCTTCAAGCCGGGCGACGGAATCGATGTCCGCCCTCATCCCCATATCGGGCTGTCCACGGTCACCTACCTCTTTGAGGGCGAGATGGACCACGCTGATACGCTGGGCGTGGCGAAGACCATCACGCCGGGCGCGGTGAACCTGATGACATCCGGGCGCGGCATCGTGCATTCAGAGCGCACCGGGCCGAAAGCCCGCGCCGCCGGTCATCACCTGCACGGCATCCAGGTCTGGATCGCCCTGCCCATGGGCCAAGAAGACCAGGCGCCGGATTTTCAGCATGTGGCCGCCTCCGACATCCCGGAAGTGGAACAGGGCGGTGCGGCGCTGCGCGTCATCATGGGTGAGGCCTTCGGTGTGAAATCGCCGGTGAAGACCCACTCCCACACGCTTTATGTCCACGCAGAATGCCCGGCCGGCTCGGTCTTCCAGCTGCCCTCAGGTCAGGGCGAGCTGGCGGCCTACATCGTCTCCGGACAGATCGAAACCGGCGGAGAGCCGGTGAGCGCCGGGCGGATGGCGGTGTTCTCCGCCGGCGAGGCGCCGGTGATCCGGGCGCGCACAGACAGCCGCGTCATGGTGCTGGGGGGCGCCGATCTGGGTGAGCGCCATATGGAGTGGAATTTCGTCGCCTCTAAAAAAGACCGCATCGAACAGGCCAAGGCCGATTGGCGCGCCAGCGCCGAGGCCGGCTTTCACGACACGGTCTTCGCCCTGCCTGCAAGCGAGGACGAATACATTCCCCTGCCCGGCGATCCGGATCCGGGCCCGCCGCCGCGCACCAGAGCGGAGCCCACCAGCTGAAGCAATCCAGGCGCCCGGGGCCTTAAAGGACCAGGTGCGCTATGACGCGCTGCAGCATGGATTTTCAGATGATTTGAGCGCCCCCCGGCGCTAGAACGGTCCCCCTCAAGGCGGACCCCGGCGTTCAGACCGCGGACGCCGATGGCGAGCAGGCAGCCCGAACGGGGGACCATCCATGGCCGACGGCATGATCACGGCGCGCGATCTCAGCGATCTTGGGATATCGGACGCGTTGAAACTCAATGTGAACTGGAACGAAGAAGCGCTCTATGAAGAGGCTGTGCGCCGGGGCGAAGGCCGCGTCGCCAAGGGCGGGGCGCTGGTGGTGGAGACCGGTCAGCACACCGGCCGCTCGGCGCGCGACAAGTTCACCGTACGCGACGAGACCACCGAGAGCACGATCTGGTGGGATTTCAACGCCTCCATGACGCCGGCGCATTTCGACGCGCTGTGGGACGATTTCAAGGCGCACATGAAAGGCCGTGAATTGTTCGTCCAGGAGCTGTTCGGCGGCGCCGATCCGGCCCATCGCCTTCCGGTCCGGGTGGTCAACGAGCTGTCCTGGCACTCGCTCTTCATCCGTCACCTTCTGCGCCGGCCCGACGCCAGCGATCTTGAGGATTTCCAGGCCGAGTTCACCATCGTGAATCTGCCCAGCTTCCAGGCCGACCCCGAGCGCCACGGCACGCGCGGAGAGACGGTGATCGCGGTCAATTTCGCCAAGCGCCTGGTGCTGATCGGCGGCACCTCTTACGCCGGCGAAACCAAGAAATCGGTCTTCACCATCCTGAATTATCTGCTGCCCGAGCGCCGCATCATGCCGATGCACTGCTCGGTCAATAAGGGCGAGCAGGGCGACAGCGCGATCTTCTTCGGGCTCTCCGGCACCGGCAAGACGACGCTATCGGCAGATCCCAAGCGGGTACTCATCGGCGATGACGAGCATGGCTGGTCGCCCGACGGGCTCTTCAATTTTGAAGGCGGCTGCTACGCCAAGATGATCCGCCTCGACCCCGAGGCCGAGCCGGCGATCTTCGCCACCACGAAGATGTGGGGCACGGTCCTGGAAAACGTGGTGATGGATCCGGTATCCCGCGAGCTGGATCTGGACGATGCGACGCTGGCGGAAAACTCCCGCGGCGCTTATCCGCTGCACTACATCCCCAATTCCTGCGACAAGAATGTCTGCGGCCATCCCAATAATCTGGTGATGCTCACCTGCGACGCGTTCGGCGTGATGCCGCCCATCGCCAAGCTTACGCCGGCCCAGGCCATGTACCACTTCCTGTCGGGCTACACCGCGAAAGTGGCTGGCACCGAGAAGGGCGTGACCGAGCCCAGCGCCACGTTCTCCACCTGCTTTGGCGCGCCCTTCATGCCGCGCCACCCGTCCGAATACGGCGCGCTTCTGCGCGATCTCATCGCCGAGCACGGCGCCGATTGCTGGCTGGTGAACACCGGCTGGACCGGCGGGCCCTATGGCGAAGGCAAGCGCATGCCCATCAAGGCGACGCGCGCACTTCTCAACGCGGCGCTGGACGGCTCGCTCGCCGGCGCGGAATACCGCATCGATCCGGTGTTCGGCTTCGCCGTTCCGGTGAGGGTTGAGGGAGTCGACCCCGCCATCCTGAACCCGCGCGAAACCTGGTCAAAT
Source organism: Apolloniradiicaulis salifontis (assembly GCF_053756655.1). NCBI lineage: Bacteria > Pseudomonadati > Pseudomonadota > Alphaproteobacteria > Maricaulales > Maricaulaceae > Apolloniradiicaulis > Apolloniradiicaulis salifontis. The sequence continues at coordinate 914,776 of NZ_CM132387.1, read as the reverse complement.
CTGGCCGCCTATGACGACCAGGCCGAGAAGCTCGCCGACATGTTCGTGGCGAATTTCGAAAAGTTCGAAGAGCACGTGGCCGCCTATGTGCGCGCCGCGGCGCCCAAGCCCGGCGAGGCGAAAGCCGCGGAATAGGCGGCGCCGCTTCACTGAAACAGAAAAACCCCGGCGCGGCGCGCCGGGCTTTTGCTATCCACATCTCATGGACGCGCGCTTCCTCACCGCCTTCGACCGGCTGCCGCCCGGCTACCAGACCGGCTCTTATCGCGGTGAACGCTGGGGCGTGACGATCACCGGGTGTCCGGGAGACCCCGTGCGCAAGCTCTATGGCGAGCGCCTCTCCGGCGGCGACCATGTGAGCTTCAACCTCTACACGTTGGCGAGCGGACCAGTACTGAAGCCCTGCGAGATGCCGGAAGCCAAGGTGGTTGCGTTCGTGCTGGGATTTGCGCCGGACCTCTGACGCAATCAAGACGCCTGCCCAGGGACAAAAAACGCCCCGGTCGGGAGACCCGGCGCGAGGCGTTTTTGTACGTCAGACGCTTGGAAGCGGCCTGGACTGACGGCCCCTCTTAGCCCTGCGCGGCTGCGCTGGGTTTGCCGCTGGAGCGGGTGCGGGAACGCCCCCCGCCCTGGCCGCCACGGCCCTGACCGCCTTTACCGCCCTGGCCGCCGCGATTCTGGCCGCCCTGACCTTGCGGACGACCGCCGCCGGACCGGCCCCGGCCGCCGCCCCCGCCGCCGCGGTTTTGCTTCAGCTTGGCCGCATCGCCCTTGGGCATGGGCGGGGCGTCGTTCAGGCCGGCGATCTCCTTGCCGATGAGCTTTTCGATATCCTTCAGAAGAGTGCGCTCATCAGGGGCCACCAGCGACAAGGCGCGGCCGTCCGCGCCGGCGCGGGCGGTGCGCCCGATGCGGTGGACATAGCTTTCCGACACGTTGGGCAGTTCATAGTTCACCACCACGGCCACATCGTCGATGTCGAGCCCGCGCGCGGCGATGTCGGTGGCCACAAGCACCGGCGACTTGCCGGACCGGAAGGCCTCAAGGGCGCGCTCGCGCTGGCCCTGGGATTTGTTTCCGTGAATGGCGGCGGCCTTGTGGCCGTAGCTCACCAGCCGCTGGGCGACCCGGTCCGCACCCCGCTTGGTGCGGGTGAAGACGATCGCCTTCTTGCCCGCTTCCGGCGCCATCAGGTCCACCAGAGCTTCAGGCTTGTCGGCCGAGTTCACGTAGAAGACCTTCTGGTCGATACGCTCCACCGGCATGGACGGCGGGCTCACCGATACGGTCACCGGGTCTTTCAGGAAATCGTCGGCCAGCTGGCGGATCTGGGACGGCATGGTGGCCGAGAACATCACCGTCTGGCGCGGCTTGCCGGCCTGGGAGAGGATCTTGCGGATCGCCGGCATGAAGCCGAGATCGAGCATCTGGTCGGCCTCGTCCAGGATCACGACATTGGTGTGGTCCAGGCGAACCTTGCCGGTGGACATGTGGTCGAGAAGCCGGCCCGGCGTGGCGATCAGGATATCAAGGCCAAGCGCCAGCTTCTTGATCTGGGGGCCCGGCTTCACGCCGCCGAACACCACTGCATGGGTGAGCCCGGCATGCTTGCCATAGGTCTCCACGCTGGCGCCGATCTGCGCGGCGAGCTCGCGCGTGGGCGCCAGGATGAGGGCGCGGCAGGTGCGTCCGGGCGCCTGCTTGTTCTGCGCCAGAAGCCGGGTGATCAGGGGCAGCACGAAGGCCGCCGTCTTGCCGGTGCCGGTCTGGGCCAGGCCCACAACATCGCGTCCGGCCAGAACCGGGGCGATGGCGCGCGCCTGGATCGGCGTCGGGGTCTCATAGCCCTCGTCCAGAACAGCGCGCAGAACCGGCTCGGCCAGGTTCAAATCAGTAAATTTCGTCATATCAAACTTTCTCGCGCGCCCGACATTCCGGGTGCGGCGTTGATGTCATTCATAGGAGACAACTGCGTAGATCAGCCGCCGTCGGCAGGCGCTGTTGCGCCCAACGCCCGGACAGGAGTTCCTGGAGCTGCAAGCTCGAGGCCGATCCGATAGCGATCAGGTGTAAGAGCGGCGTCCGCTCTCTCCACGCACCCGATCGCATGCGTAGAAGTCATGTGGACGTGTTCTGCGGCGAAAGCAAGGCGGAAGGCTCGCGACGCCTGCGCCATGCGGCTATAACCGGCCTGATCCAAGCCAGGAGCCTCGCCATGGACGCCAAGACCCCGACGCCGCCTGCGCCTCCGCCCGCAGACGTGAACTTCACATTTTCTGAGGCCGAACTTGATGCGTTGAAGGCCTATGGCGAGGTGCGACGCCATGAAACCGGAGAGGTGCTGGTGCGCGAAGGCGACCGGCGGGTGGACAATCTGATCACCCTCTCGGGCCAGACCCATATCTTTGTCGAGGGCCGGGACGGGCCGACCCGACTTGGCTGGATGGAGCGCGGCCAGTTTTCCGGCGATATCGGGGTGCTTACCGGACAGACCAGTCTAGCCAGCGTCACCATGGGCGAAGCGGGCGAGGTTCTGCACATCCCGTTTGATCGCTTTCAGCGTCTGCTGGTGGAGAACTCGGCGCTGTCCGACATCTTTGTGCGCACCTTCACCGCCCGCCGGGTGTTCGCCCTGTCGCGCACAGACACGCCGGTGATCGTGCTGGGCTCGGCGCTGGACCGGTCCGTGTTCGCGTTGCGCGATTTTCTCACCCGCCATGGCGCGCCGCACAGCTGGTACGATCCGGTGACCGATCGTCTGGGCGCGCAGATTCTCGACGCCAAGGGGCTTCAGCGCTCCGATCTTCCCATCGTGGTGATGGGCGCGCAGCGCGTCCTGATCAAGCCGACCGTGAACGACATCGCCGCCGAGCTGGGCTCCGACCTTCTTCCCGACGGCGCGGCGGCAGACGTCATCATCGTGGGCGCCGGGCCCGCGGGCCTGGCCGCCTCAGTCTATGCCGGGTCAGAGGGGCTCACCGTTCTGACGCTGGACGCCGACGCCCCCGGCGGCCAGGCGGGAACCAGCTCGAAAATCGAAAATTATCTCGGCTTTCCCATGGGCGTCTCCGGACGGGAGCTGGCGGACAGGGCCGCAATCCAGGCGCAAAAATTCGGCGTGCGCCTGGCCGCGCCGGTGGAAGCGTCAAAGCTTCTGCCGCTGGACGACGGCGCCTACTGCGTTCACACCGAGGACGGTCGCACGCTCAAAGCCCGCGCGGTGGTGATCGCAACGGGCGCGCAGTATCGCCGTCTGCCGATCGAGAACCTGGAGCAGTTTGAGGGGCGCGGCGTCTATTACGGCGCCTCGCCGCTGGAGGCGCAGCTGTGTTCCAACGCCGACGCGGTGGTCGTGGGCGCGGGCAATTCGGCCGGTCAGGGCGCGGTTTTCCTGTCGCGCACCGCCCACAGCGTCCATGTAATGTACCGGCGCGCCGACATTCGCGAGACCATGAGCGAATATCTGGTGCGACGCCTGGAGGAGGCGGGGAACATTCACCTCCATCCGCAGACCGAAATCGACCGTCTGATCGGCGCCGAAGGCGACGAAACGCGGCTTGCCGCGATGGATCTGAAAACGCCCTCAGGGCCGCAGCGTTTGGAGGCCGGCTTCGCCTTCCTGTTCACCGGCGCGGCGCCGTTCACGCAGTGGCTGCCGGACGCCGTGGCGCGCGACACCCGCGGCTTTGTGAAGACCGGACAGGAGCTGGAGACGCTGGACCTTGTGAGGGCGGGCTGGACGCTCGACCGCATGCCGAGCGTGTTTGAGACCAGCCTGCCGCGCGTCTATGCGGTGGGCGATGTGCGCGCCGGCTCGGTCAAGCGTGTCGCCAGCGGCGTCGGCGAAGGCAGCGTTGTGGTCAGCCATATCCATGGCGCGCTCGGTGAAATGTCGCGCAGGTAGCGCGATCACACGATCGCGATGAGCGGCGGGGTTTGCAGCCGGGCCGCAAAAGCCCACCTTTGCGGCGATGAAACGCCGCAAGGAGACGCCGCGATGACGACTTACACCCCGCCAAGGGTCTGGACCTGGGACAGCGAAAGCGGCGGCCGGTTCGCCAACATCAACCGCCCGATATCCGGCGCGACACAGGACAAGGACTTGCCCGTGGGCGAGCATCCCTTCCAGCTCTACTCGCTGGCCACGCCCAACGGGGTGAAGGCCACGGTGATGTTCGAAGAGTTGCTGGAGCTTGGCCATTCAAACGCCGAGTACGACGCCTGGCTGATCAATATCGGCGACGGCGACCAGTTCACCAGCGGATTTGTGGACATCAATCCCAACTCCAAGATCCCCGCCCTGCTCGACCGCAGCGGCCCGGAGCCGGTCCGGGTGTTTGAGTCCGGATCCATTCTGGTTCACCTGGCCGAGAAGTTCGGTGCCTTTCTGCCCGAAAGCGGGCCGGAACGAATCGAAGTGATGAATTGGCTGTTCTGGCAGATGGGCTCCGCGCCCTATCTCGGCGGCGGGTTCGGGCATTTCTACGCCTATGCGCCTGAGAAATTCGAGTACCCGATCAATCGCTTCGCCATGGAGGTGAAACGACAGCTCCATGTCCTGGAAACCGCCCTGACTGACCGGCCTTATATCGCCGGCGATGAGTACACCATCGCCGACATGGCGATCTGGCCCTGGTATGGCGGCCTGGCGCTAGGCAAGCTCTACGAGGCCGGCGAGTTTCTGTCGGTGCACGAGTACAAGAATGTGCGCGCCTGGGCCGAGAAGATCGGCGAGCGCCCGGCCGCCAAGCGCGGCCGGCGCGTCAACAAGCTCTGGGGCGACGAAGCCGACCAGATGCGCGAGCGTCACGGGCCGGGAGATTTCAAGGCGTAATTGAAGCGTGAGGGGAGCAAACCGGCGTATCAAATGCGTCGGTTTGCTCAGGTCTACTGACTGCGTGACGCTTCGCGCCATGCGTCGCAGCCGTTGCGCCTGTTGCCGAAAGAGTCCGGCTGGAACACAAAAAACCCCCGGCCATAAGGCTCGGGGGTTGAATTTGGGTGCGGGGGTAGGATTTGAACCTACGACCTTCAGGTTATGAGCCTGACGAGCTACCGGGCTGCTCCACCCCGCAACAGCTCTATTTGACGATCCACGACGGACCTGCGGGCTGAAATGACAAACCCCCGGCCGAAACCGGGGGCTGGCCAGGCCAACAAAGGTAAATGGAGGACTGTGTCGTACGTGCGGAGCGGGCGGCGACCTACTCTCCCATGCCTTAAGACATAGTACCATCGGCGCAGAGGGGCTTAACGGCCGTGTTCGGGATGGGAACGGGTGCGGAACCCTCGCTATAACCACCCGCTCGGCGCGTGCGACACAAAAACGTAGAGACATTCTGACTTATCGGGCTTCAACACATGGGGGCGAAGCGATCGCCGTCCATGAGCATCGTAAGATCAAGCCGATCGAGCAATTAGTACTGGTCCGCTCCACACATTGCTGCGCTTCCACTTCCAGCCTATCAACGTGGTGGTCTTCCACGGCTCTCAAGGGATACCTGGTTTTGAGGGGGGCTTCCCGCTTAGATGCTTTCAGCGGTTATCCCTTCCGAACTTAGCTACCCTGCAATGCTGCTGGCGCAACAACAGGTCCACCAGAGGTTCGTCCATCCCGGTCCTCTCGTACTAGGGACAGCTCCTCTCAAGTATCCGACACCCACGGCAGATAGGGACCGAACTGTCTCACGACGTTCTAAACCCAGCTCACGTACCGCTTTAATTGGCGAACAGCCAAACCCTTGGGACCTGCTCCAGCCCCAGGATGCGATGAGCCGACATCGAGGTGCCAAACAATGCCGTCGATATGGACTCTTGGGCATCATCAGCCTGTTATCCCCGGCGTACCTTTTATCCGTTGAGCGATGGCCCTTCCACGCGGGACCACCGGATCACTATGGCCGTCTTTCGACTCTGTTCGACCTGTCAGTCTCACAGTCAGGCTGGCTTATGCCATTGCACTCAACGAGCGATTTCCGACCGCTCTGAGCCAACCTTCGCGCGCCTCCGTTACTCTTTGGGAGGCGACCGCCCCAGTCAAACTACCCACCACGCAGGGTCCCGAACCCGGTTTCACGGGCTGCGGTTAGACGTCAATGAGGATAAGGGCGGTATTTCAAGGGTGGCTCCGCCAAGACTAGCGCCCTGGTTTCATAGCCTCCCGCCTATCCTACACATATCGCCACTAACGCCACTGCGAAGTTGTAGTAAAGGTGCACGGGGTCTTTCCGTCTGACCGCGGGAACTCCGCATCTTCACGGAGAATTCAATTTCGCTGAGTCTCTGCTGGAGACAGTGGGGAAGTCGTTACGCCATTCGTGCAGGTCGGAACTTACCCGACAAGGAATTTCGCTACCTTAGGACCGTTATAGTTACGGCCGCCGTTTACCGGGGCTTCAATTCGGTGCTTGCACACCTCCTTTTAACCTTCCGGCACCGGGCAGGCGTCAGACCCTATACGTCGTCTTGCGACTTCGCAGAGCCCTGTGTTTTTAGTAAACAGTCGCCACCCCCTGGTCTGTGCCCCTGGACACTGCTTGCGCAGCGCCAGGCTCCCTTCTCGCGAACTTACGGGAGCAATTTGCCGAGTTCCTTCAGCAGAGTTCTCTCAAGCGCCTTGGTATGCTCTACCAGTCCACCTGTGTCGGTTTAGGGTACGGTCTAATGCGGAAGCTATTTCCAGGGGCGCCTTCACCGCTCACTCAATCCAGTAAGAATGAACGATTTCCAGAACCCGTCACTTTCCGCTGGCCCAGGAATGTTAACCTGGTTCCCATCGACTACGCCTTTCGGCCTCGCCTTAGGGGCCGGCTGACCCTGCGCTGATTAGCATTGCGCAGGAACCCTTGGACTTTCGGCGAGAGTGTCTCTCACACTCTTTATCGCTACTCATGTCAGCATTCTCACTTCTGATACCTCCAGGAGACCTCACAGTCTCCCTTCATCAGCCTACAGAACGCTCCGCTACCGCTCTTTCGAGCCCGCAGCTTCGGTGCAACACTTAAGCCCCGTTACATTTTCCGCGCAGGAGCGCTTGACCAGTGAGCTGTTACGCTTTCTTTAAAGGATGGCTGCTTCTAAGCCAACCTCCTGGTTGTCTAAGCACTCCCACATCGTTTCCCACTTAGTGTTGACTTTGGGACCTTAGCTGGCGGTCAGGGCTGTTTCCCTCTCCACTACGGACCTTAGCACCCGCAGTGTGTCTGCCACGCATTACTCCTCGGTATTCGGAGTTTGGTTAGGTTTGGTAAGCCGGTGAGGCCCCCTAGCCCAT
>NZ_CM132387.1:0-902500 GCF_053756655.1 Apolloniradiicaulis salifontis | reverse complement strand
TACCGGGATCCTCATCTGGACCGCGGGCGCGCTGGTCACCGCAGTGATCATCCCCTCGCGGCCGGTGCTGATTCTCGCCGCGCTGCTAGGCGCCTTCTGGGCGGGATCTGAAGCGATGAACCCCCTCGCCCCCGGCCAGATCTGGGGTTATGCGCCAGTCTGGCTCGTCACGGCGGGGCTCGCCTGGCGGCTCAAATCGGCGATCACCTTGCATCTGCTGGGTCTCGCGCTGCTGGTCTGGGCGGGTCATCTCATCATGGAAACGACAGGCGGCGCTTTCAGCGATCAGTCGCGGGCCGCCGTCTACGCGCTGATCATCGGCGCCCTCGCCATGGTGTTCGCGGCCCTGCGAGACCGGGAGGTCTTCGGCGCCGGGGTGCTCGCCAGCTGGCTGGGTGCGGGAGCGCTGGCGGCCGGCTTTGTGGTGCAGAACCCGGATCTCGCCGGCGACACCCTGCCCGGCGCGCTCTACTGGACGCTCACCGGCGCCGGATTGGTCACCCTCGTCCTGGCTGCCTCGATCCGAACCGTGCGCGGCGGGCTGGCCCTTGGCGCGGCCATCGCCTTCATCGCAGGCGGTCTGGCCGCCGCCGCCCTGCCCGCGATCTATGTCCAGGCGCCGGACGGCGGAGCGTTCTTTGTCGAGATCGCCGCCGGCGCGGCGATCTACGCAGCCGCGGTCGCGCTGATTCTCATCGGCGCACGTCCCGGACACCGGGCGGCGGGCGTTCTGGGCGTGATCGCGTTCATCGCCGAGACGCTCTATGTCTACGGCGCGCTGTTCGGCGGGCTTTTGAGCACCTCGGTCTTCTTCGCCGCCGGCGGACTCTTGCTCCTGGCCGTGTCGGTCCTCATCAGCCGTGTGGCGCGCCGCATCGCCAGGCCGGCGCGCGAGGGAGACGCGTCATGAGCCTTTTACTGCGTCTTCTCGCCGTCGCGCTTGTGATGAGCGTGATTCTCGCAGGCCTCGTGGCGCGGCACGCCTGGCTGCGGTCCAGCGGCCATGAGATATATCTGGAGATGGAGCCGGTGGATCCGCGCGATGTTCTGCTGGGCCATTATGTGCAGCTGCGCACGGGGCTGCACGAGCTGGATACGAGTGAACTCGACGGGCCGGACACGGGCTGGATGCGGGGCGACAGGGTCTATGTGGCGCTGAGCGAGACCGGAACCGGCGCCGTGGCGCCGGCCGCCGTATACCATCAGCCCCCGGCCTGGCCGTTCATTCTGGGCCGGGTTCACCGCGTGCAAACCCGGTCCGACTTTACAGAGCCCGAACAGGTTGAAGGCGAGGCCCCAAGCTGGAGCACCGAGCCGATTGCCGGAACCGAGCGGGATATTCTCCAGGTGCGCTATAATCTGGAGCGCTATTACGCCCCCAATGAGCAGGCGCTGGCGCTTGAATCCATGCGGACGCAGGACCGGCTGCGCCTGATCGTGTCCTTGGCAGAAGACGGGAGCGCCGTCATCAAGGGCCTCGAGATCGACGGTGAGCCGCAATACGATACGCTGTTTTAAGGCGCGCCTTAACGCCAGACGAGATAGCGCACCATCAAGGGATAAAGCGCGAACCCGGTGACCAGCCCCCCGATATGACCTTCCCAGGCAATGGGGATCGGAAAGAACAGGTCTCCCGCCGCGAGCGCCAGATTGATAACCAGCCAGGGCAAGGCGATGCGCTGCATCACGCTGCGCCCGCCCGCGGCGAACCCGGCGCCGGCTATGACCCCTGAAATCGCGGTGGAGGAGCCGGCCATGATGCTGGCCTCACCCGCGTTCACGACGCTGGTGGCGATCGCCCCGCCAATGGCGCAGGCGAAGAAGAAGATCAGGAAGCCCGGCGTGCTTTTCCAGCCCCGCCCGAACGGACGCGCCGCGGCCGGACCGAACGCCAGAAGCGCGCCGAGATTCATCAGCAAGTGCAGCCAGCCGAAATGTACGAAGACATGCAGCACGTAGGGCGTCAGCCCGAACAGCGGGGCCGGGGGCAATTCGCCAAGGGCGCCGCCGGTTCGGATCGTCCCGAGCCAGAGCGTGATCCCGTGGATCATTCCACCGCCGCGCCCGGACATGGTCCAGCTTTGGCTCAATTGAACCGCGAGCATCAGCCCCGCCAGCAGGAGAATCACCGGCGCCATCATGTTGAAGATAGGCGTCGGCCCCCGCGGCGCCGGGCGCTGGACTGGGGGCTCGGGCGTTCCGGCGGGGCCGCGCGGATCTGGCGTCTGGGTCAAGGCGGGTCCTTTCGCGCCGGTATCGAGACCTAACCTAGGGCGCTGGCACGCCCGTTGCACCCGTCAGGTCAAAAGCGTCTTCAAAGAGGACACATGATGACCGGCCCCTGCACCACCCTTACCGGCGCCCTTGTCGCAGCCACCGCACTTTGCGGGCTCGCCGCGGCCCAGGAAAGCCACCCTTCAGACTGGACCCGGCCCTATGGCCAGGCCCATGGCGAGGAGACGCGCCCCTTCAGCGGTGCGCGCACCCGCGCCGGCAACCGGGTGGTGATCAACGGGATTATCCAGACCGGCGTCGGCGTCTCCGCCCAGGCCTCCGCCTACGGCTCGGTTCAGGCCGGCGGCGGGGTTCAGGGCGAAGGCGGCTATTACGGCCCGTTCGCCAACGCCAACGCCAACGCCAGCGCGATCGGCAACCAGCTGAACGTTGTGGTGAACGGCAATTACAACACCGTCGTGGTCAACAGCAATCAGACCAATACCGGAAACGTGACCGCCAACGCCGGCGCAAACACGAACGGCGAGTCGGCTTCGGAGGGTGATGATGCGCAAGATTAAGGCCCTCATCGGCGCCGCGATGTCCGCGCTCACTGTGACCGCTTGCGCCACCTCGACGCCGGGCTCGGACGGGCTCTACGCAACACCCACGGGCAGCGCGCCGGTCACGGCCAATCCGACCCCCTACTCCGAAGCGCTGGTGTGCATGTCCAATCATGCAAGGCGCTCCGGACTGGCCGCCCCGCGCGTCGCTGTGGGCCGCATCGCCGACTATACCGGCCAGATCGCGCCCGAAGGCGGCACGCGGGTGACCCAGGGCGCTTCGCTCATGGCCATGAGCGCCTTCGCCAAGACCGGCGCGCGCCTCGTGGAGCGTTTTGACACATCGGTGGCCGAGCTGGAGCTGCGTTACGCCAACAACCAGCTTTTGGGCGACCAGGCTGAGGAAGAAGGCTTTCGCCAGATTTACGCCGGCTCGATCCCGGGCTCGGACTATTATCTGGTGGGCGGCATCACCGAGCTGAACGCCAATATCCGCTCCAACGGTCAGGACCTGTTCGCCGGCGACAGCGTGGATTCCTCGCCGTCGGGCGTCTTCAGCCGGCGCATGTACGTGATGAATGTGGGCCTCGACCTGCGGCTTATCGATTCGCGCACGCTGGAAGTGGTCGACGTGGTCTCCTACCAGAAGCAGATCATCGGCCGGGAATTGTCCGCGGGCGTCTTCGCCTTCTTCGGCGACGCCGTGGTGGACGTCTCCGCCGGCGGCCGCTCGCTGGAGCCGGTCCAGCTGGCCGTGCGCTCGGTGATCGAGCGCGCCGTTCTCGAAATCTCCGCGCAGCTCTACGGCGTCTCGCCGGAACAGACCTGCGCCTTCGACGATCCCATCGGCGGCTCCACCGTCACCGGCGGGGTCCAGCTTCAAACCGCTTACGCGCCTTCGGAGGCTCCCTATGTCCAGGCTCGCACGAGTGTTGATCGCGGGCACGAGCGCCGCGACTCTGATATCCGCAGCCAGCTTCGCGGAACCTTCAGATAGGGTCGAGCTCGACCAGGCGAACTCAGGTTCCACGACCGCGCAGGACGTCCAGTCCGCCGGCGGGGTGGAGACCGCGGTCTCCAGCGCCTTCGCCCAGGCGAACTCGGCCACCGGCGAGGTGACCAATTGGACCGGCGTGACCGGCGTCCAGTCGCTCACCGGGTCAGTGGACGCGGTCTCATCGGTCGATGTCGATGGGATCTGGTCCTATGCGCTGTCGAACGCCGCCGCCCAGGGCAACGCCCTGACGGTGGGCGCCAGCGCCAATTTGGACATGGATCTCCAGCAGAGCGCGGACGCAGGCTCGCGCGTGTCGGGCCTTTCGGCGCTTAGGATCGGGACTTATGCCGGCCACACCGTGCAGGGCGCCAGCGCGGCCGCCAATGCGGTCCAGGTCAGCGGCTCCGGCGCCCATGATCTGCAGCTCTCCCAGAACGCGGACGGCGAGGTGTTCGCGGGCGCTGTGCTGGACGCGGCGGACGCCGAGATCGAGACCTTCGCTCAAGGCGCCCAGGCGGCCGGCAACTCGCTCACCGCCGGGGGCTATGAGGGCAACCCCATCGCCTACGTGACCCAGTCCCAGACCGGGACAGTGGATGCGGTGACGCAGGCCGATATCCGCAACGCCGATTACGGCGGCGTCGCCGCGTCCAGCGCGGCGGGCAATACGCTCACCATTACAAACGATTACGGCTACGCCCATGCGCAAGGAAGCCAGACCAATTCCGGCGCCGTGCGCGCCACCACGACCCTGAATGTCGGCGATTTCGGCAACGGGCTGGTGGCCGGATCCGCCAACGCCATGGGCAATGCGTCCCTGGTCTCCAATATCGGCGCGGACGCGTATACCGGCATGAATCAGACCAATTCCGGCCCGGTGACCGCCCAGGTGAACTTCGCAGGTGGTATCGGCGGATCAGGGGTCGGCGGCGCCGGCGCGGCGCTGTCGGCGTCGGCCATCGGCAACGCCCAGAGCGGCTATATCTGTTCAGAATGCCCGGTCTCACTGAACGCCAACATCAACCAGACCAATAGCGGCCCGGTGCGCGCCGGCGTCACCGCCACCCATACCGGCCAGATCGGCGCCCTCACCGGCTCGGCCACCGCCGTGGGTAACGCCGCGACTTTCTCAAGCCGGGCGCCAGGGGGCTAGGCGGGGCTCCGCCCCCCTACTCCCGCAGTTCAGCCGCCTTCAGCGCACGATAGAACTCGAGATTCCACGCCGCGCCGGATTGACCGGTATGCTCCAGAGGGTCGCTCGTTTCCGGTTCGATGCCGAGCGCCTGTGCGATTTGGCCTCCGTAAAGGCCGCGATAGCCGCGCCCCCAGGCGAGCGAGGGCAGGTCCACCATGAAATAGGTGAACAGCTCCGACACCCCGCCATGGTTCTCCTCTTTCAGCCAGGCGTCGACAAAGGCGCGGTCGAAATGGGCGTTATAGGCGGTGAACAGCGCAGTGCGATTCCCCACCGTTTCTTCGTGAAACGCCAGGAAGGCGCGGGCCGCCTCCGCCTCGCCGGATGCGCCAAGCTCGGCCCAGCGCGCCTCATCGAAACCGTTGATTCCTCGCGCGATCTCGCCGGCGCGCTCCGGATGGTCGGGCGTGATGCGGATGAAGAATTCGCCCAGCACAGCTCCTTCAAGGTCGGTGTACACCGCCCCGATATCGATCAGTTCGTGATGGCCGGGCTCCAGCCCCGTCGTCTCCACATCGATGATGGCGAGCACGAAGGCGTCCGGATCCGTTTCCGGCGTCACCGGCTGAAAAGCCGCTGCAGCGAGGGCGGCGACTGTCGCAAGGGCGTCAAACATGAAAAAGGCTCTCCTGGATGAAATGTCCAGGAGAGCCTAGCAGGCCGTTACGACGGTCCTGTTTCAAGAAGTGACGCTACAGCACCGTGAGCATGCTCGCCACGAGCGGGTGGCGCACGATGTCTTCGGATTGCAGGGTCACCACCGCGATATCCTCCACCGGATCAAGCTTCTCCGCGATGGTCTTCAGGCCTGACAGCTCGGGCAGCAGATCGGTCTGGGCCGGGTCGCCGGTGACCACCATGGTGGAGTTCCACCCCAGACGCGTGAGCAGCATTTTGAGCTGCGCGTAGGTGCAGTTCTGGGCCTCGTCGACCACCACATAGGCGTTGTTCAGCGTGCGGCCGCGCATGTATCCGATGGGCGCGATCTCGATCAGGCCTTCAGCCATCAGCGCTTTGAGGCGTTTCGGGCTGAGACGGTCGGCGAGCGCGTCATAGAGCGGGCGCAGATAGGGCGCGAGCTTCTCCTCCATGGCGCCGGGCAGGAAGCCGAGCGATTCCCCGGCTTCCACCGCGGGGCGTGACAGCACGATGCGGCCCACCTGGCCGGCTTCCAGGGCCTCCACCGCCTTGGCGACGGCCAGATAGGTCTTGCCGGTGCCGGCCGGGCCCAGCGCGAGGACCAGATTATAGGTGTCGATGGCCTCCATGAGGGTGGCCTGGTTCTTCGAGCGCGGCTTCACATTCTTGGTGTAGCTCTGATCGCGCATGGGTTCCTTGTCGTCCGGGGCCCAGCGGGTGCCGGGAAACAGCGCCCGGACCTTTTCCTCCTCGTAGGCTTCTGCGTTGAATGATCCGGCCTGGCGGCGCTTGGTTACACGCTTGCCCATGTCAGTCCCTCCAGAAGACAAGAAAAAACCCCTGACGCGGATGCGCAGGGGTGGATGAAGAATCGGCGATCTCAGCGAGGCGGCGGGACTCCCCGGAGCGGTCGGACTCCGTCGCATCAGGCGGCGGAACCAGTCCCGGGTTTGGTGGCGCAACAGGCATGGCCTGTCTCCCTTTCGCGGTCGCTTCTATGCGCTTTTGCGCTGCGAATGCGATTGCGATGGGTTGATCGCGAATCGCACTCACAGTCTCATCCTACGATAATGAACGAAGTATGAGTCCCCGCTTTGCGAACATGTCATAGAACTGAAGCCGGGGCGCCACACTTGAACCCGTTAGACCTGTAGGAAAGCTTTGAAACCATGACGCTTTACGCCCTTCAAGACGATAAGCCCGAGCTTCACCCCGAGGGCGCCTGGGTGGCGCCGAGCGCCGCCGTGATCGGCAAAGTTAAACTTTTGAAGAACGCTTCGGTCTGGTTCGGCGCCACGATCCGCGGCGATAACGAGCTGATCACGATCGGCGAAGACTCCAATGTGCAGGACGGCACGGTGATGCACACCGATATGGGCTTCCCGCTGGTGCTGGGAAAAGGCGTGACCGTGGGCCACAACGCCATGCTCCACGGCTGCATCGTGGGCGATTACTCGCTGGTGGGAATCGGCGCGACGATCCTGAACGGCGCGCGGATCGGCAAGAACTGCATCATCGGCGCCCACGCCCTGATCACCGAGGGCAAGGAGATTCCCGACGGTTCGGTGGTGATGGGCTCGCCGGGCAAGGTGGTCAAACAGATCGCCGAGGGCGTGGACGAAATCCTCAAAGCCAGCGCCGGCCATTATGTGGAGAACGCCAGGCGCTACGCCGCCGATCTTCGCCCGGCCGAAGGCGGCGAACGCAGTCCCGGCCCGCTGAAGCGCGCCTGAGGCGAAACAGCCAGCCATCGGCCAGCGATCTCTGAACGCGTCCCTCGCGGCTGGCGAAAAAAGCGCCACAGGATGAGGAGTGAAGCGTTTGACCGGCTCCTCATCCTGCGGCGCGGGCCGTGCGGGCGGGCGTTGAAGGACCCGCCCGGCGACTTGCTCTAGCGCCGCCAGGTCAGGCCGACGCCGAACAGGTCCGCGCTATTGTCGAACTCGCCGACCAGCCGATCTCCGCCGGACCCCACCGCATCGACGGGCGCATCGTCGAAAAACAGGTGCTGATAACCCAGATCCATCGTGAACGCTTCACTGGGCGTCCAGCTGGCGCCGAGCGCCGCAACGACGCGGTCGGAGTCCGGCACGCGAGGCGTGCGCTCGTCGGTCGGCGTCGGGCTTTCATCATAGGCGAGTCCTGCGCGCACCACCCAGTCAGGGCGCGGCGCGTATTCAACGCCGACAGAGGCCTTGATCGTATCATGATAGGCCAGCGTCTCGCGGCTGGAAGGCTGGGCGGGGTTTTCAAAATCCACCACCAAAGCCTGAATATCCCAGAAAGTGGCGCGCACGGTGGCGTTCAAGGCCAGAGCGCCGTTCACTTCGTGTCGAAGGCTCACCGCCGCTTCAGACGGCAGATCCAGCGGCGCCGCGCCGTTGGTGTTGGTGAACACCGGCGAGAAGATCGCCGCACCTGCTGGCGTTCCGAATTCCGCCTCGCCTTCAAGGTCGTGATTGACCGCAGAGCGGTAGGAAAAGCCGATACGCGTGCCCTCCTCAGGCTCGAACAGAATCCCCGCGTTCCAGCCATAGGACCAGTCATCGCCCTTAACCCGTACAAAACCTTCGGAGGTCTGTGGGGCGAGCCCGGCCTGGGCGCAGGTCGCCGCCGGCGCCTGGGACAGGCAAACGGCGGTGAAATTGATCACATTGGACAGCGTCGCATCGGCGTATTGCGCCGAGACGCCAAAGCCGAGGCTGACCTGGTCGTTCAGCTCGAACGCCACGGACGGGTTGATGTCGACCACCTGCAGCGAGGACTTCACCGCCTGATAGCGGGTCAGCGAATCCGGCGCATACTCGGTGGCCAGGCCGAACGGCGCATTCACTCCGAGGCCCAGCGTGATCGAATCGGTGACCGGCGCCGACATGTAGACATTGGGAATGACCTTGTCGGTGAAGAGATCGTCCTCTTCGGTTCCCGACAGGGGCGCGCCAAACGCGTTCGTGGACCCGGCGTTTTCAAACTCGCCGCGGCCATAGATGTAGAACGCGCCTGAATTGACCTGCAGGCCGTCGAGCCGGGACAGACCCGCCGGATTGGACCAGATCGTTGAAGGGTCGGAGGCCAGAGCCGCGTAGCCCGCGTTGGCCATGCCGAAATCGCGCGAGGAGTATTCCGACAGCTTGAAGCCGTCGGCGAGGGCAGGCGCGGCGGCGGACAGGCTCAGCGCGGCGGCGAAGCCGGCGCCGGCGGCGATACGGGGAAGGATCGATCGCATGGGAAACCTTGCATGTTGCTGAC
This sequence comes from Apolloniradiicaulis salifontis, assembly GCF_053756655.1. Lineage (NCBI taxonomy): Bacteria > Pseudomonadati > Pseudomonadota > Alphaproteobacteria > Maricaulales > Maricaulaceae > Apolloniradiicaulis > Apolloniradiicaulis salifontis. Next base: position 893,643 of record NZ_CM132387.1, on the reverse strand, counting down.
GTCACGTCGCGAAGCCGGACCAAGTGTCCGAATTCATCGCAACGGCGCGCCTAACATGCTGGTTCCTAGGTATAAGGGTCGTCTGCAGCTGCAATTGCAGCTGAAGCGTCAGCCTCAGTCGCGTCGGCCCCACAGCTCGCGAATGCGTCCGTCGGCGTCCCGGCCCAGATTGAACCAGGCCGAGCGATCGCGGGACGCGTCCACCACCAGAAGCTTGTCGTCACGGCCCAGAAGATGGCTCAGCTCATTGCGCAAATGAGCGGCGCTCGCGGCGCCGCGTACAAGCCAGACCCCCGCCGTGATCGCCTCCACGTCGCCGAAATCGCGGAGCGCGGCCTCAAAGGCGCCGCGGCTGTCCACATGAAGCTCGGCGACAATGAGAAAATTGGCGGTGCGCGCATCGCTGGGCGCCGGCCGTTTTTCGCCCGGCGCGCGGCGCACATCGTCAAGCCAGGTCTTGAGCGCGGGAACCTCGGAAGCCAGCCGGAACCCCTGATCGCGTTGTTCAGAGACGCTGGAATGGGGTGCAATGCGCCCCTCCCCGACAAAGGCGCGCATCTGCGCGCCGGTGTAGGGTCCGTAGACTCGGCCTTCAACTTTTACAAACCAGGACATTGTGATTCCGTCATCGCGCGGCATGTGCAGCTCCCAGCCTCAGCTCGCTTAATCCGAAGCTCTCACACCGGTAAGGCAAGAATCGGGCCGACGATTGTGAAATTAGGACGACAATCGGCGACACTGGCCACAAATGGCCGCGCCGAGGCGCCGGCTTGCTCACTCAAAATACCGAAGACAGGCCGGCTTCAGGCCGGCGGGTCGAACGAAACCGCAAATCCGGTGTCCAGCCAACGCGCTACGTGGCCCTTCATATCGCCCACCATCACCGGCTCGCCCACGCGCGGCCGCTCAAGACAGGCGAAGGCCGCACCGGTGATCGACACATCCACCACGTCGGCCTGGATCACCACGCCGTCCCGCAGTCTGATTCTGGCTCGGCCACGGCCCGGTTTGCGCGGGGCGGTGCGGTCTTCATCAAGACCCAGGCGTTCCATGTTGAAACGCCAGGTGATCGCATCGGCCAGCCGGTCGCGCTTGCGCTGGGAGCTGATGAGCCGCAGGCCGAAACCCGTCTGACCCGCGCGCACCACCTCGCCCTCCAGGCGTCCGAGCCCGTCAAACAGAAGCACCACGCGCTCACCGCGCTTGGGCGGAGTTTTCGTGAGGACCCGTGCGCCGCCGGGAGACACGTCCACCAGTCGGCAGGTGAACTCGCCTGTGCTCACCGCAAGGCCGCGTCCGGGCAGTGCAAGCTCGAGCCGCCGGTGACGGCGGCGCTCCTGCGCACCGCGCGCGGCGATCTTGATCTTGCGCCGGTCCAGGCGGGTATGAAAATCGACGGTGTTGCTCATCACGCCTTACTGATCCTGGCAAGGCGTGCAGCTTAAGCGGATGAGCCTTAAGAAATCGCTGCGCCGACTAAACGTCGTTGGCGGCGAGCGCACGCTTGGGCGCGGAGTCGTCCCGGCTGAACAACGACATGGACGGATCCGGCGTACCGGCCGGGAAAAGCTGGATCAGCCGATGGCGCAGAACGGGACGCCCGCCAAGCTTTGCCGGATCAAGCGGCTGGTACAGTCCCAGCACCCGGTCGAGCCAGCCCTCTGGACCACGCAAGGGAAGAAGCGTCAGCTCCACCAGGCAGGAGCGCGCATCCAGCGTCACCGCCTCGCACAGGGCGCGGGCCGGCGCCGGCGCGCTCAGCGCGCCTTCAAGCAGGGCCGTCATGTGGGCGCGATCATGATCGCTCCACAAAGACAGGAAGTTCTGATCACGAAACTCGCGCTTGTGCAGGCTGCAAAGGCCCGTGCCGGCCAGGCGGAACACGTGATGGTCCCGGTCCATGCGGCGCAAGAGAAAGATGTGGGACAACAGCGCGCCCAGATCCTGGGGCGCGATATCAGCCCGGGCCGGCGCGGGCTCGCCGCGCCGGCGCGCGTCCCAATAAGCGAGCAGAGTTCTGGTGTGGGCGTGTTCCAAAGCCGGGCGTCCTTCGTCCTGTCCGGCGCATCGCTCGCCGGCCCGTTAGATCGGCCCCCAAGCAAACGTCTTGCCAATTGATGAAACACACCCGGCTCGCACTCCTGTCCCGGGCAACGGCGCGACGCTTGCAAGGCGGGGGGCTGAACTGATCTGGAGACCGCCATGCGCGTTTCATCCCGGTACGCCGCCCTTGCGACCGCCATAGCCGGAGCCGTCCTGGCCGCAGCCGCCGCAGCGGGCGATCCGGCGCCGACACCGCCCTCGCCCCCGCCGCCCTCGCACAATCCCTGCTGCGGGCATCCAGGCGGGCCCAACATCCATGCGCCCAACGTCCATATCGGCGGACCCAACGTGCATGTAGGCGGTCCCAACATCCATATGGGCGGCATCAATCTGCACTCCAGCGTGAATGTGAACGTCAACGCCAGCGCAAGCGCCAACGCCGTAGCGACAGCGACCTCCGGCGCCCGCGCCGGAGCGGGCGCGAGCGGGAACACCTTCATCTATTCGGGCGGCGGCTATGTGGGCGGGACCTATCCCGGCGCCGCCACGGCCCTCACCGGCCTGAGGCTCGCCGGCGCGTCCTCCACCGAGATCGTGGAGGAGGAACGCACCCGCCTGGTCGAGGAATGGCGGCTGGTGCGCGCGGTGTGCGTGGACGACGGCGGCTCGCCGCACCCGGCCTCTCGCCCCGACCCTGACGAGCGGGTTCATCCAGACTTTGACGGCGAAATCTTCCGCTGCATGGCCGGCACCGCCTTGCAGGCGACGCTGGGCTGGCGCGAAGCGGGCCATGACCGCTTTGACGGCGGCGAGACGATCCAGTGCGACAAGGGCGAAGCTCTGCGCCACGGCGCGGGCGGACGGCTCTACTGCGCCACCGAGGAAGCCCGCCGCAACTGTAATGAGCGTTCGCTCCTGCGCCTTCACGGGCCGGGCGTGAAGCTGATCTATTACCGCTACGAGGAAACCTACATGGAGAGTTACGAGCGCCGAACCGAGCGCAGCGAAGTCTCCTCCATGACCCTCATGCTGGACGGCGGGGTCGGCGGCTACCGCTGAGCCGCGCCTTAATCACACCCACCACCCACCTTCAAACGCGCCCCGGCTTCTCCTGCCGGGGCGTTTTTTTAGTCTGCCAAGGCGTCGAGAATCAGCTGCGCCGCCTCGCCAACCGTGCGGCGCTCCACCTCCACCACAGCGTTGGCTTCGCGCATGAGCTCGGCGTCGATGGCGCCGATCAGCGGCGCCAGAGCGCGGGCGATCGCGGGGCGCTGGGCGGCGTCGGCGGAGATCAGCAGAATCGCGTCATAAGGCGGCAGGGCGCCGGCTGGATCCTCAAGCACCCTGAGATCATAGGCCAGGATCCGCCCGTCAGTGGTGTAGGCGGTCACCGCGTCCACCTGGCGATCGCGCACGGCGGCGTACATGAAGGTGGAGTCCATGGAGCGCTGCTCCACGCCGGATAGGCCATAGAGCCCCCTCACCCGCTCCCATTCGGGACGCGAGAAGAACTCCGGGTCCGCGCCCACGCTCAAGTCCTCAACGCGGGTGAGATCGCCGATGGTCTGAAGCGCCTGGGCTTCGGCCAGCCCGCGCGAAACCGCAAAGCCATAGGCGTTCTCAAAGCCGAGCCCGCCCAGCGAAACCACGCCGTGAGTTTCATAAAGCCAGCTTGAGACCGCCGCGTTCATCACAGCCCGCGGCGCTGACGCCTCGCGCTGCATTGCGGCGCCCCACAACGTGCCGGTATATTCCACATAGATGTCGATCTCGCCCGATATCAGCGCGTCGAAGACGACGGTGGAGCCCAGATTGTCTCGCCGGCGCACCTGCGCCCCAGCGGCCTCGAGGCGCGCGCCCATCACCTCGGCCAGGATATATTGCTCGGTGAAGCTCTTGGCGCCGATGACCACGGGCTCGCCGCCGAAGCCGGTCACGGCGTCATCGGAGCGCGCCATCCGGTCCACGTCGCGGGTGGCCAGCTGGGCGCCCAGAATGGCCCCGGCTGGCACGGCCACCATGGCGATCCCGGCCAGCGCGGCGCGCAGGCGCTTGCCGGAGCTGGCGGACACCTGAAGCGCCCGGATCGTCTGATCGAGCAGGATGGCGAGCCCGGCCGAGCAGATGCAGCCGAACACCACCGCCGCCCAGTTGCGGGTCTGCAGCCCGGAGAAAATGTAATTGCCAAGGCTTGTGGCGCCCACCGGCGTGGCGAGCACCGCGGCGCCGATCACCCAGACGCTGGCCGTGCGCACGCCCGCGACGATCGCCGGCGCGGCAAGCGGCAGCTCGACCCGGAACAGGCTCTGCGCCTGGCTCATGCCCACCCCGCGCGCCGCCTCGCGCACGCCGGCGTCCACGCCCTGCAGGCCGACGATGGTGTTGCGCAGGACGGGCAGGATCCCATAGAGCGTCAGCGCCACATAGGCGGGCAGAAAGCCGATCATGCCGCCCAGCAGCGGCACCATGAGCGCCAGCAATGCAAGGCCGGGAATGGTCTGCAGCACGCTCGCCACCGTCAGGGACGGACCGGCCAGGCGCGGATTGCGCGCGGCGAAGACGCCCAGCGGCAGCGAGATCGCCAGCGCCGACAGGATCGCCGCCAGCGACAGCCGGATATGGCCGCCAAGATATGCGGGAAGCTGCTCGATCAGGGGCTGAAGCGTCTCACCCATGGCTCGCGCCTTCGTGCAGGGCCGCAATGCGTCCCGCCTCGCGCAGCGGACTTTCCAGCATGCGCGACACCCGCTCGTCCGCCGGCGAGGCCAGCAGGCGTTCAGGCGTATCGTATTGAATCACCGCGCCCTCGTGCATCACTGCGATTCGCGTCGCCAGCAGCAGCGCCTCGGCCATGTCGTGCGTCACCAGCACCGCAGCAAAGCGCAGCTCCGCCTGCAGAGCGGCGACGTCCTCGCGCAATGCGTCGCGGGTGATCGGGTCCAGCGCGCCGAACGGCTCGTCCATGAGCATCAGGCCGGGACCGGCCGCCAGCGCGCGGGCGACGCCGACGCGCTGGCGTTGACCGCCGGAGAGCGCGCTCGGCCTGCGTTTCGCAAACTCGGCCGGATCCAAGCGCACCAGGGTCAGCAGCTCCTCGACGCGCGCGGCGATCCGCTCCGGCGCCCAGCCCAGAAGCCTTGGCACGACGGCGATGTTTTCAGAGACGGTGTAGTGAGGAAACAGGCCGTCGCCCTGCATCACCCAGCCGATGCGCCGGCGCAGGGCTACGGGATCAAGCCCGGCCGCGTCCTCGCCGTCGATCTCTATGCGTCCCGAGGACGGTTCAAGCAGGCGATTGACGCATTTCAGGGTGGTCGTCTTGCCGCAGCCGGACTCGCCCACAAGGGCGACAAGCTCGCCGGGGCCGGCGGCGAAGCTCACATCACTCACCGCCTGAACCCCGCCGGGAAAAGTCTTGGCGAGCGCCTCGACGCTTAAGGCCGCCCGCTCAGCCATCAGTCCTCGAGATCGATGTCGAGAATGGTGATCTCGAAGGAGTAGGAGGTTTCGCCCTCCTCCACATTCTTCGACACCACGCCCAGGCATTCCTGGCCCAGATAGATTTCCGCGCATTCGTCGGCGCGCTGGCGCAGCTGAACGCGCAGTTCAGGGTTCAGTTTCTTATGCAGGAAGGATTCGACCTTCGCGGCTTCTTCACGGTGAAAAACGGGTGCGGCCACTGACGTGCCCCTTTCGTGTCTTGAGTCTGGAAAATCTGGCCGGAGCCTAGCGCCAAAGCGCCAAAGGGCAACCGGGGGCGGTGCTCGCGGCGGCGAACCGGTGAGGCTTTCGCGCCGCGCGGCGGCGTGCGGCGCGGCGCTCGCGGTCTCGCGCACTGGACCGGGGCGCCGCGGACATGCATATACGGGGCGACCCTTATCTCGACTTCTTGCGAAGGACGGCCATGCTCGGTCTGCTCTCGAAAATGTTCACCTGGTGGAACGGCGCCAGCGCCGGCGCGGTCTTCACGATCTGGCGCAGCGGCGTGAAGGTCGGCGACGACCAGTTCGGCAACCAGTATTATCGCGAAAAGACCGGCGGCACCGGCGCCGACGGCAAGCAGCGCCGCTGGGTGGTGTATAACGGCTATGCCGACGCCTCGCGGATTCCCTCCGACTGGCACGGCTGGCTGCACCACACCTGGGACGAAACGCCCGACGAGGCGCCCCTGCCGCGGCGCGCCTGGGAACTGGATCACCTGCCCAACCAGACCGGCACGCTGAACGCCTATCGGCCGAAGGGATCGCTTGTCGGCGGCGACGGGCGCGAACGCCAGCGGACCGTGGGCGATTACGAGGCTTGGACGCCGAAGGAGTAGGCCATGCGCAGCGGCGCGGTTCTCGAAACGGTTCTTGGCTTCGTGGTGCTGGTCGCCGCGGGAGCCTTTCTTGTTTACGCCCAGGGTCAGATGACCGAGGGGCCAGGACGCGACGGCTATGAAGTCACGGCGCGGTTCAACACGGTGGGTGATCTGGCGCGCGGCGCCGAAGTGCGCGTGGCCGGCGTTCCCGTCGGCGCGGTGCGCGCTGTGGCGCTGGACCCCGAGACTTATTTTGCGCGCGCCGACATGGTGATCCGCGCCGATGTGGAGATCCCTGAGGATTCCACTGCGAAAATCTCCACGGCCGGCCTTCTGGGCGGCTCCTATGTGGAAATCGAACCGGGCGGAGCCATGGAGATGCTCCAGCCCGGCGGCGAGATCACCTATACCCAGGGTGCTGTCGACATGTTCGATCTGATCGGCGAGGCGGTGATGAATCGCGGCGGCGGCGGCGGCGATTCAAACTAGCCACGCTTTGGCCAAACCCTGTGCTTAGGAACGCGCCATGCTTCGACTGACTTTTCTGCTCGCCGCCGCTTCGCTCCTGACCGCGCCGGGCTTCGCCCAGGACGCTGGGCAGGCGCCCGCGCAATCGCAAGACTCGCTGGACGACGTGCTAGGCGCGCGCGATCAGGAGAGCCGGTCTCAGAACCGCCGCTCCCAGGACAGCCGCGCACAACAGCGCCGCGAACGCTCGGGCCCGACATCGCAGCCGGGAACGGTCGCGATCCTGCGCGGTCTGGACAAGGTCACCGCCCGCACCCGTGATTTTGAAGCGCCGGTGGGCGAAACGGTGGCGTTCGGCGCCCTGGACGTGACGGTGCGCTATTGCCGCAAGCGTCCCCCCGAAGAGCCGCCGGAAGTGTTCACCTTCATGCAGGTCAATGACCGGCGCACCGATGGTTTCGGGACCGAGACCGAAGGCGAGCGGATCTTCTCGGGATGGATGTTCGCCTCCAACCCGGCGCTCAATCCGCTGGAGCACCCGGTCTATGATGTCTGGGTGATCGACTGCAGGGCGTAGGCGCCTGACACCCCTTCGGGCATCGCCAGAAAGTCCGCCTTGCGCTCCAGCGCGGCGGCCAGCATGACCTTGTAGGCCCTTCGCGGCACGCCCTTGGCGCCGAACCGCTCCAGATGGGCGGTGGTGAATTGCGCGTCCAGAAGGCTGAACCCGCCGGTTTTGAGACGCGCCACGAGATGCACCAGCGCGGTCTTGGAGGCGTCGGTGGCGCGCGAAAACATGCTCTCGCCAAAAAAAGCCCCGCCCAGCGTCACGCCATAGAGCCCGCCGGCCAGCGCGCCGTCCTTCCAGCATTCCACTGAATGGGCGTGCCCCTTCGCGTGCATCTCCATATAGAGCGACTCGATGGACTCATTGATCCAGGTGTCCTCGCGCCCCGGCGCCGGCTCGGCGCAGTTGCGCACGACGCTGGCGAAGCTGCGATTCACGGTGACGGTGAACACGTCGCGCTTCACCGTCTTCTGCAGGCTTCTGGGCATGTGGAACCCGTCCAGCGGAATCACGCCGCGCACGTCCGGCTCCAGCAGGAAGATTCGCGGGTCGTCGCGCGATTCCGCCATGGGAAACACGCCGCGCGCATAGCAGCCCAGCAATTCCTCAACGCCGAATCCACGCATGTCCGCTCCCTGACGGTCCGCCTCGCCCACATATCCACGCAAAAAGGTTAGCATCTCCATGTGCACCGGGGGAGCCCGGCGCGCGCCGCATACGCACCCCTTTGCGATGATGCGTGGCTGGACAGCAGGCCTGTGCGGCCTAGTCTCGCGCAGCGTTCATCAAAGGAGACCCCCATGATCAAGGCCTGGCAGGCGCCGCGCGCCGGTGCGAAATTCGAGCTCACCGAATACGATCCCGGCCCGCTGGCCGCCGACGATGTGGAGATCGCGGTTGAAAGCTGCGGGCTGTGCCACTCCGACATGTCGCTCCATGACGATGAGTGGGGGATCAGCCAGTATCCGCTCACCCCCGGCCACGAGGTCGTCGGCAAGATCACTGAGGTCGGCCCGAACGTCACCCATGTGAAGCCGGGAGACACTGTGGGCGTGGGCTGGTTCTCGCGCTCCTGCCTGACCTGCGACCCGTGCATGCACGGCGACCACAATATGTGTCAGAGCGTTGAAATGATCGCGGTGGGCCGGCGCGGCGGGTTCGCCGAGAAGGTCCGCGTGCAGGCGAGCTGGGCCAATCTCTTGCCGGACAATCTCAAGGCTGAAGACGCCGGGCCGCTGTTCTGCGGCGGCATCACGGTTTTCAACCCCATCGTCCAGTTCGGCGTGAAGCCCACCGACAGGGTCGGCGTCATCGGCATTGGCGGTCTTGGGCATATGGCTCTGCAATTCCTCAACGCCTGGGGCTGCGAAGTGACCGCCTTCACCTCCACCGGCGCCAAGGCCGACGAGGCGCGCGCCCTGGGCGCCCACCGCATCGTGGACAGCCGCTCTGAAGAAGCGCTGAAAGCCGAGGCCGGCCGGTTCGACTTCATCCTGTCCACAGTGGCGGTGGATCTCAACTGGAGCCTTTATGTAAACGCGCTGGGTCCGCGCGGCCGCCTGCACACCGTGGGTGTTCCGCCAAAGCCCATCGGCGTTCACGCCTTCCAGCTTCTGGGGGGTCAGCGCTCGATCTCCGGCTCGCCCCTGGGCAGCCCGGCGACCATCCGTGACATGCTGGACTTCTGCGCCCGCCACGACATCGCCCCGAAGGTGGAGCGCATGCCCATGAGCAGAATCGACGAAGCGTTCGAGCATCTGAAAAACGGCTCGCCGCGCTATCGCATCGTCCTCGACAACGATTTCTAGCTTGCCGCAGACAACGGGGCCGGCCTGCGCACACGACCCGGCGCGGGCCGGCCTCGATTTATCGGGTCTCCTGGGGAGCAAGGCTCGCCAGCGCGAACTCAGGGCCGGCCCACAATCCCGTCACGGCGCGGATCAGCGCCCCCTTGAAGTTCGCCGTTCTCGCCCACGCGCACGATGTGTATGCCGGAATTTTCCCCGCGGCCGCCCTCGATGGTGAAGCCGCGCGCGCGCAGCTCCGCCAGGATCTCCGGATCAAAGCCGTCCTCGATTCGCACCACGTCGCCGCGCGCCACCACATTGGGAAGGTCGGCGGCGCTCTGCGGATCCAGGCCCCAGTCCAGCATCGCCACCAGGGTCTTGGCGGTGTAGGCGATGATGGAGTTGCCGCCGGGGCTGCCGGTGGCCAGGTGGAACGCGCCGTCCTCGTCCAGCACGATCACCGGGCTCATGGACGAGCGCGGGCGCTTTCCAGGCTCCACCGCGTTGGGCAGGAGAGCGCCGCCGGGTCCGCGCGGCGTGAACGAGAAATCGGTCAGCTGGTTGTTCAGGAAAAAGCCGCCCGCCATGCGCCCTGACCCGAACGGGCTTTCCACGCTGGAGGTCATGGACACCACGTCGCCGTCGGCGTCGATCACCACGAAATGCGTGGTCCCCGGCGCATCGATCGTGGCGTCTTCAGGCTGCGGCGCGGCGCCCGGCGGCATGCCCGCCTCGGCGGTCGCCATGGCGTCGTTCATGTCGATCAGACCTGCGCGCTCTGACAGATAGACCGAGTCGATCAGGCCACGCACCGGCACATTGGCGAAGGCCGGGTCGCCCACATAGCGGTCCCTGTCGGCGTATGCGAGCCGGCTCGCCTCGATGAACAGCGCCCAGCCGTCGGCGGTCTCTGGCCCGTGCTCTGCCATGGCGAAGCGCTCGAGGATCCCGAGAATCCCGTTGATCGCCACGCCGCCCGACGAGGGCGGCGGCGCGGAGCACACCTCAAAGCCGCGATAATCACCACACAGCGCTTCATGGCGGCGGGGCTCGTATCCCGCGAGATCGTCGACGGTCAGCCGCCCCGGCAGCGGCGACTGATTCACCGCCGCCACAATGTCCTGGGCGATCTGGCCCTCATAAAAGCTGCGCCAGTCAGCCGCGATCCGCTCCAGCGTGTCGGCGTAGGCGGCGTTGGTGAGGACGTGGCCCACCGGCCACGGGCTCCCGGAGCCGTCGAACAGATAGGTCGACGCGGCGCCGGTCTCCTCCATATCGGTGAATTGCGCCATACGCGTGGAGTTGGCGTTCAGGCGCGGCGCCACTGCAAATCCGTCGCGCGCCAGGGCGATCGCCGGATCGAAATTGGCCGACCAGTCCAGCGAGCCATGGCGTTCATGGGCCAGCGCGAACATGGCGATGACGCCCGGCGCCCCGGTGGAAAGACCGGATCGCCAGGCCTCGACAAACCCAAGCGGCTCACCGGCCTCGTTCAGGAACATGTCCGGCGTTGCAGCCGCCGGCGCGGTCTCGCGCCCGTCAAAGGCGGTGACATCGCCGCTCGCGGCGTCATAGCGCACCATGAAGCCTCCGCCGCCAATGCCGGAGCTTTGCGGCTCCACCAGGCTGAGCACGGTCTGAATGGCGATGGCGGCGTCCACCGCGTCGCCGCCCTGGCGCAGTATCGAGAGCCCGGCCTCCACTGCATCGGGGTTTGCCGCCGCAACCATGCCGCCCACCCGGCTTCCGGCCGCGGATTCGCGTTGCGTCTGATCTATGGTCGCCGCGCCGGCGGACTCGCCCTGATCGCCCGGCGCCGGGCTGCAGGCGGCCATGAAAAGAGCAAAGGCGATCAAGGCGTACAGGCGTGAGATCATGGCGGTGTCCGATCAGCGGGGTTCAGACCCAAACCATCGCGCGGCGAGGCCCCCGCGTCCAGAGCCGGACAGCGAACGGGGCGGCGCACTGGCGCCGCGCGCCGCGTCGCGTAAGCTGCCGCCCGAACTCGGCGATGGGACGGCGTGACGCGCGTCCGTTACCAGGCGCACTGTTTAACCGACGCCCAAGCGGGCGCCCAAAGTGGCGGATGGCGCCTCAGGATGCTTGGCAATGGCCGGATCAGCTCGCCGTAACGACCTCACTGACATCGCCGGCCTGCGCGTCGGCGCCGCGCAGGATGAAGCCGCGCAGACCGGCGTCAGCGTCGTGCTGTGCGAGCCGGCTGCGGTCGCCGCGGTGGATGTGCGCGGCGGGGGCGCCTGCACCCGGGAAACCGATGTGATGAACCCAGGCGGGCTTGTGGAGACGGTGAACGCTATCGTCCTGTCTGGCGGCTCGGTCTATGGCCTGGCCGCCGCCGACGCCGTCACCGCGGCCCTGGGCGAGGCCCGGACCGGGTTTGAACTGTTTGAGACGCCGGGCCTGCCCGTCTCTCCCATCGTGCCGGCGGCCTGCCTTTATGATCTGGCCAATGGCGGCGACAAGGCGTGGGGGCGCGAGCCGCCCTATCGCGCCCTTGGCTTCGCCGCCCTGGACGACGCGAGGCGAGCCGCCCCGGTGCGCCTTGGCCGCGCCGGCGCAGGCTTCGGCGCCAGCGCCGGCGCTCATCCCGGGGCCATTGGCTCGGCGAGCTGGCGCACCGCCGACGGGATCAGCGTCGCGGCCCTTGTGGCGGTCAACAGTTTCGGGTCGGTGACGATGCCGGGCCAGGACGATGTGTACTGGGCCTGGCCGTTCGAGATAGAGACCGAGTTTGGCGGCGCCCGCCCCGATTCCCGCCGGCGCTTTGACCTGGCTGACTGGGGCGCGGCCAAGTTCAATCCCGGCGCCGCCCACGCCCGCACCCAAACCACGCTCGCGGTGGTGGCCACCGACGCCGCCCTCACCCGCGACGAGGCGCGCCGCTTCGCCGTGATGGCCCAGGACGGGCTGGCGCGCGCCATCCGGCCGGTTCACGCGCCGGTGGACGGCGACGTCGTCTTCGCCCTCGCCACCGGCCCCCACGCTTTACCGGACCCGCGCCCGATCAGCCTGTCCGTGCTGGGCGCGCTGGGCGCCGACTGCCTGACGCGCGCCGTGGCGCGCGGCGTCCACGCCGCCCGGCGGCAGGGATGAGACAGCGGCTGAGAAAAACGCTGCAAATCAGGCGCGGCAAGCGCTTGCCAATCTGAAAACCTGCAGCTAGGTTCCGCGCCTCTCGACGGGGCCTTGCCCCGTGACCGGGACGGCAGGCGCCGGTAGCTCAGCTGGATAGAGCACCAGACTACGAATCTGGGGGTCGGGAGTTCGAATCTTCCCCGGCGCGCCATCAATTACCTGATGTTTGCAACCGCTCGCATCGGCCGATCTGGGCCGGCGCGCGGTGGCGCTAGTGCGGCTGCAGCGCGGTTTTTTCTGAGGTCTCGAACCCGTGCCGGCGCGCGGCGGTGCTTATAAACCCGTTGGGTTGGAAGCTGGCCGCAGATGCGCTCGCGCAGGTTCAGCTTCGGGCGCTCACAGGCCTGATTTAGCGCGTGGCCTGTCCCAACGCCCAACCCCGCCAAGCGTTCACGCATCATTAACTGCAATCACGCATCGTGTTCAGTGCGTATCTTCAGTAAATACATTCAATATAAAGGGGCTGGGTATGGAATGGCGGGCTGGAAAATCAGAATACACGTTACGTGACCATGGCGCGCTGGGCGCCCTTCTCATTTATGACTGGCGGTTGCGCAGCGTTCTTACCGACGACGAGATGTTGGCGACCATTGAAGGACCGCTGACCAAAAGCGTGCTGCGCCATCTTCAGCGGCTGGGCCTGGTGCGCGCCCTTCACGGGGTTCGCCCCCAGGGCGGCCGCATGCGCATCTGGTCGCTGGAGGACGCGCTGCGGGTGCAGGCGGCGGCCGATCTGGTCCGCGCCACCGGCAGGAAGCTTTCGGTGTGCGCCGCCGTGATGGTCAGCGCGCGCGAGTACCTTGATCCGGTTTTCGCAGACTGGGAGCGCCATATCGATCAAAGCGGGACTCTGCGCGAAGACGTGGTGATGGAGGGCGACACGCCGGGGGTTCTGACCCATCCCACCGCTCTGAAGCGCGCGGTTCAGGCGTCGGTGTGCCGGTTCATGGCGCGCAGCCGGTTCGACCAGGTGAGCGCGCCCGCCTTCCTGCTCTAGCGCACGGCGCCTCACGCATTGCAATTTGGCTCAAAACCGGCTCGCATGTCGCCCGAATAAAAAACGGGAGGCGAAACGAACCCATGAGCGATATCCGCTTTGACGGCCGCACGGCCATCGTCACCGGCGCCGGGGCCGGACTTGGAAAAAGCCACGCTCTGGAGCTCGCGCGCCGCGGCGCGCAGGTGGTGGTCAATGATCTGGGCGGCGCGGTGGACGGCACCGGCGGCTCGGCGAGCGCGGCGCAGGCCGTGGTGGACGAAATCAAGGCGGCCGGCGGCCAGGCCATGGCCCACGGCGCCAATGTCTCCAGGCCCGATGAAGTCGCCGACATGGTGGATCAGGCGATCAAGACCTTCGGCAAGGTCGACATCCTGGTGAACAACGCCGGCATCCTGCGCGACAAGAGCTTCTCCAAGATGGATCTGGAGGATTTTCGCGCCGTGGTGGAGGTGCACCTCATGGGCGCGATGATCTGCACGCACGCGGTGTGGGATCACATGAAGGAAAACCAGTACGGCCGCATCGTCATGACCAGCTCGTCCTCGGGCGTCTACGGCAATTTCGGCCAGTCAAACTATGGCGCCGCGAAGATGGGCGTTGTCGGGCTGATGAACGTGCTCCACCTGGAGGGGCGCAAGTACGACATCCGCGTCAACACGCTCTCGCCCACCGCTTATACCCGCATGACTCAAGGCCTGATCCCCGAGGAAGCCGGCAAGCTGATGACCGCAGAGAGCGTCACCGCCGGCCTCATCCCGCTGGTGGCCGAGGACAGCCCGAACCGGCTGATCCTGTGCGCCGGCGCAGGCGGCTTTGCGGCCACGAAGATCTACGAAACGCCGGGTATCTATCTGGAGCCGGAGAAGCAGACGGCCGAAAACGTGTCGGCCGCACTGGGCCGCATTACGGACCCCTCCGGCCAGGAGGAGTACACCGAGGGCGGCTCCCAGACCTTCAAATTCCTCAAAGCCGCCGCCGACCATCACGGCGTGAAACTCGGCTGACCCCCCGCTCACATTTCTTCGACAATTCAAGGAGTTTCACCATGCGTGAAGCCGTCATCGTCTCCACAGCCCGCACCCCGATCGGCAAGGCCTATCGCGGCGCCTTCAACGACACCCAGGCCCAGGCTCTGGGCGGTCACGCCATCAAGCACGCCGTCGAGCGCTCCGGGATTGATCCCAAGGAGATCGAGGACGTCGTCATCGGCGCCGCCATGCAGCAAGGCTCCACCTTCCAGAATATCGCCCGCCAGGCGCTGATCCGCGGCGGCGTGCCCACCTCGGTGGCCGGCCAGTCCATGGACCGTCAGTGCGCGTCCGGCATGATGGCGATCGCCACGGCGGCAAAGCAGATCATCTCAGACGGGATGCAGATCACCGTGGGCGGCGGCCTTGAGTCGATCTCGCTGGTGCAGAACGAGCACATGAATCTGCACAAGGCGTTCGATCCCTGGATCAACGAGCATGTGCCCTCGCTCTACATGTCCATGCTGGAAACCGCCGAGATCGTCGCCGAGCGCTACGGCGTCAGCCGTGAAGCCCAGGACGAGTATTCGCTGCAGTCCCAGCAGCGCACCGCCGCGGCCCAGGCCGCCGGCAAGTTCGACGACGAGATCGTGCCCCTGCCCTCCACCATGCTGGTGAAGGACAAGGCCACCGGCGAAATCTCCAAGCAGGAGGTCACGCTGGACAAGGACGAGGGCAATCGGCCCTCCACCACGCTGGAGAATCTACAGAGCCTGAATCCGGTCTTCGCCAACGGCCAGCAAGTGCCCCAGGGCAAGTTCATCACCGCCGGCAACGCCTCCCAGCTCTCCGACGGCGCCAGCGCCTCGGTGCTCATGGAGCGCAAGGAAGCCGAAAGGCGCGGGCTTTCCCCGCTGGGCGCCTATCGCGGCATGGCCGTGGCCGGTCTTGATCCGGCCGAGATGGGCATCGGGCCGGTCTTCGCCGTGCCGAAGCTCTTGAAGGCCAACGGCCTGACCATGGACGATATCGGCCTGTGGGAGCTCAACGAAGCCTTTGCGGTGCAGGTGCTGTACTGCCGCGACAAGCTGGGCATCCCCAACGAGAACCTGAACGTCAATGGCGGCGCCATCTCGGTGGGCCACCCTTACGGCATGTCCGGCGCGCGCATGGTGGGCCACGCCCTTATCGAGGGTAAGCGGCGCGGCGTGAAATACGTGGTCTGCACCATGTGCGTCGGCGGCGGCATGGGCGCAGCGGGCCTGTTTGAAGTCCTGTAAGCGGCGCCATTTTTCGCTGGTCTCCCTCACGTCCGCTCGGTCGAGCGGCCCATAAGGAGCCGGCGGGCTGTCGCCCTTGGAGACCTGGCGGGTTCGAACATGCGCCTGCAAGGCGCGCCTGATGTCGCGCCCCGCACGATGAAACGGCCGCCGGCGTTTGTTCGCCGGCGGCCGCATTTCGTTGCACGCCGGTCCGGTTCGGCGTATTTGTCCGGACATGATTGACTTGAAAGACGCCTATTTCGCCGCCACGGCGCCGCGCGACGCCGAATCCGATCGCCTGCGCCGGCTGGACGGGTTTTACGCCGCCCAGACGCAGGCCTGGCTGGAGGATGCGGTGGCGTTCCAGCCGGGCATGAAGATCCTTGAAATCGGCGCAGGATCGGGCGGCATGCTCACTTGGTTTGCGCGCAAGACCGGGCCGGACGGAGATGTCCTGGGCCTAGATGTCGACCTGTCGCGCGCCGCGCCGGCGACCGCGCCCGTGCGTCATCTCCAGGCTGACCTTTATGCGCCGGCCGCCGAGCCGGAGGCGTTCGATCTGGTCTATGCCCGCCTTGTGCTCATGCACCTTCCAGACCCGGCGCGCGCCATTGATGCGATGTCTTCCTGGCTGAAGCCCGGCGGCGTGCTGGCCATCGCCGATCTGGACTGCTCCACCTGCACGCCCGCAGATCCGCATGCGCCCGGCGCCGGTGAATTCGCCGAGGCGCTGGACGCCATACGCGCCGCCATGGAAGCCTGCGCCCTGATGGACCCGGCCTTCGGCGCCCGCCTGCCCGCCCTGATCGGCGCGGCCGGGTACCAGAGCGTCGTGGAGCGGCGTTTTGAGCGCATCGTTCAGGGCGGTTCGGACTGGGCGGCCTTCATGGCG
The DNA here is from genome assembly GCF_053756655.1 of Apolloniradiicaulis salifontis. Lineage (NCBI taxonomy): Bacteria > Pseudomonadati > Pseudomonadota > Alphaproteobacteria > Maricaulales > Maricaulaceae > Apolloniradiicaulis > Apolloniradiicaulis salifontis. Next base: position 877,199 of record NZ_CM132387.1, on the reverse strand, counting down.
CACAACAATATGATGATCGCGTCGGCCATGGACGCAGAAGCGGCCGCCGAGACGGTCTCTCGCCACATGCTGTCGCCGGACACACGCTTTCATGACCAGACGCTGGTCTGCGTCACCGCGCAGAAATCCGAGGCGACGACGCCAAATAGTCGCTAAGGCGCGGGCGCCAGGTGCGTCACCTTGGTCTGGAAGGCGTCGTCATTGCCTTCGATCAAGAGCGGCAGGGCGCGGGCGATCGCGTCGGTGAGATCGGTGAACCAGGTGTCGGCCTTGGCGAAGTCGGAAAGCACCCAGGCGGTGACCTTCGCCTTGTCGCCGGGATGGCCGATGCCGATCCGGCCGCGTTTGAAGTCGCCGTCCAGATGGGCGAGCGTCGAGCGCAGGCCGTTATTTCCGGCGTGACCGCCGCCGGTCTTCAGCCGGAACTTGCCCGGCGCCAGATCCAGCTCGTCATGAAAGACGGTGACCATGGGACTGGGGATCTTGTAGAAACGCGCCGCCTCGCCGATGGAGCGTCCGCTCTCATTGTAAAAGGTCTGGGGCTTGAGCAGCAGGACTTTTTCGCGCCCGCGCGACGTCTCCACCACCGCCTCGGCGGCGGCGCCCTGAAACCGGGCGCGAAAGCCCGACGGGGCGTAGCGTTCGGCGATGGCGTCCAGCGCCATGAAGCCGGCGTTGTGGCGGTTGCCGGCGTACTGGCCGCCGGGATTGCCCAGTCCTGCGATGAGATGCATCCGCGGTCTCCGCAAATGAAAAGGGCGGCCGCTGGAGGATGTCCGGCGCGCCGCCCTTTAATCAAACAGATCTGAAAGTCGGTCGGCCTACGCCTCGGACTCTCCTTCTTCGCCTTCACCCTCGGCGGAGGCTTCAGCGTCGTCGCCCTCAACACCTTCGGCCTCGGCTTCGTCTTCAGTCTCTTCCTCCACGAGGGCGCGCGAGCCCTGCATGGTGGCGATGGTGAAGTCACGGTCGGTAATGGTGGGCTCGACATTGGCCGGCAGGGTGACATCGGAGATATGCACCGAATCGCCGATATCCAGGCCGGAAATATCCACCGTAATGGCGTCGGGGATCTGGCCGGCCGGGCAGCTGACTTCGATCGTGTGACGCACCACATTGAGGACGCCGCCGCGAGTTATGCCCTTGGACTTTTCTTCGCCAGTGAAGTGAACGGACACTTCAACAGAGATGACGTCCTTGGCGTTGACCCGCTGGAAGTCCACATGCAGCGGCAGATCCTTGACCGGATCAAACTGGACGTCGCGGGCGAACACGGTCTGGGTCTCGCCCTTGTGATCGATGGTGATCATGTTGGCGATAAACTTGCCGGAGCCGATCGCCTTGATCAGCTCGTTGTTCTTCAACGAGATGGACACGGGATCCTGGTCGCCGCCATACAGCGTCGCAGGCACAAGGCCGTCACGGCGCGCCTGGCGGGCGCCGCCCTTGCCGGTGCGCTCACGCACCTCAACGGAAAGAACAATGTCGCTCATCGGTCCGGTCCCTCGGCGAAGTCGGTTCAAATGCAAGCGCCGCCGGAAGGCGGCGCTCGGGGTTGGCGCCGCGCCGCCGTAGCGCGCTTCGCCCCATTTCGAGCGCGGCGTATAGCCGATCAGCCAGGGCCACGCAAGCGCGGGCGCTGAATCCGCTGCACCGGTATCGCACGCGCGCCGGGCCCTGTCGCGCCCAGCCCGGAGATATCAGGATCAACACGCCCCCGCCCGGTGATCGGGCTGATCTCAAGCCTCCGCCGCAAAGGCTGAACGGGTCTTTTTAGCGAAGATGTTCCAGGCCCAGCGACACCAGGCCGCCCGACGCAAGAAACAGCAGGCCGGACACCAGCGCCGCGCCGCGCTCGAACGGTCCGGTGATCTCCAGCCGGCGGGTGACCGCAGCCAGAACCGCAGCTTTCGGCGCCAGGCCCGCAATCAGGAAAACCACGCCGCAGACCAGAAGAAACCCGCCCGCGACCATCACCGCAACCATGCCCGCCTCCAAAGAAAATCATTGTCAGATGTGAACAGATTATGATCGCGGCGCGCAGGTGGCGAGCAAAACCGGAGCCCCACCATGAAAAACCCGGCGCATCAGCGCCGGGCCTTTTCTATGCGAACGATCGAATGAGAAATCTAGTCGGACTCGCCGCTCATCGGCTCGTCTTCCCTGGTGTCCTCCATCTCGTCCTCACCGGCGGGTTTGTCCGCCGTTAGCGAGCTGGTGTCGTAGAGCGACATGGTGGCGCTGCGATACTCATCCCAGCTGATCGACTCGTCGGAATTGGCGTCGAACATGGAGAGGCGCTCGGCATAGAAGCCTTCATCGGCCTGCCAGGCGCCCCACTCGTCCGTCGAGATCGACTTGTCGCTGTCCGCATCGATGGCGGCGAAGGCGCGCTGGAGCCTGGAGTCGAACATCAGCTCGAAAGCCGCCTCGTCCTGGCCGCCCCAGGTGCTTTGCGCCCGGTCCATGGTCTGGCCTTCGCTTTCGTCCATTTCCTGACCGGTATTGTGGTGGTCAAGAGCGCCGGCCGCTCCGCCAAGGGCGAGGGCCGCAACGGCGCCGAACAATGCTGTGGTCTTCATGGCGTTGTCCTCCTTTTATCCCGCCGCAGCTTTGCAGCGGGTTCTTCGCGGACAACGCGATCATTTCCGCCCCGTTCCAGAGCGGCTGAGTCCTGAAAAAAGCTGGACGGCTTCAATCGAAAAGCTTGGAGACCGACTCGTCGTTGGCGATGCGCCGGATCGCCTCGGCCAGAAGCGGCGCCACGGAAAGGGCGCGGATATTGCTCGCTGCGCCGTGAATCTTCTGCGTGGAGTCGATGGAGTCGGTGACCACCAATTCCTTGAGCGCCGAGGCGCCGATTCGCTCCACCGCCTTACCCGACAGAACCCCGTGAGTGATGTAGGCGGACACCTCCACCGCTCCGCGCTCTTTAAGCGCCGCAGCCGCGTTGCACAGCGTGCCGCCGGAATCGATGATGTCGTCGAAAATAATGCATCGCCGGCCCTCGACATCGCCGATGATGTTCATCACCTCGGCCTCACCGGGCTTGGGCCGGCGCTTGTCGACGATGGCGATATCGGCGTTGATGCGCGAGGCCAGCGCCCTTGCGCGCACCACGCCGCCCACGTCCGGCGACACCACCATCAGATCCTTGGTGTCATAGACCCTGCGGATATCGTCCTCGATCACCGGCGTGGCGAAGAGATTGTCGGTGGGAATATCGAAGAAGCCCTGGATCTGGCCGGCGTGCAGGTCCAGCGTCAGCACACGGTGCGCGCCGGCGCCGGCGATCAGATTGGCCACCAGCTTGGCGGTGATCGGGGTGCGGCCGCCGGTTTTGCGATCCTGCCTTGCATAACCGAAATAAGGAATGACCGCCGTGATCCGACGCGCGCTCGCCCGGGTGAGCGCGTCCATGCAGATCAGCAATTCCATCAGATTGTCGTTGGCCGGCTTGGAGGTCGACTGGATGATGAAGACGTCCTGGCCGCGCATGTTTTCGTCGATGCGCACGAACAGCTCGCCGTCGGCGAAGGTCTCGATGTCCACATTCGACAACGGTGCGTCGAGAAAATCCGCGATGGCTTTCGCCAGCGGCCGGTTGGCGTTGCCGCACATGAGTTTCATGGGAAGCCCCTTCGCGAATGGATCAATGCGCGCTGGCGCTCTTAGCAGGGATGGCGACCGGGGCAAAGCGCCGGGCGCGCTCGATAGCGCGCTCGGGCGCGGCCTTGATCAGGACGGCGATCGAAGCGCGCCGCGCTTGACGGGCGGGCCTCGCCGCGTCATCGCAAAGCCCTATGAAACGCCGCGTCAAATCCTCTCCCCCCGCCCGCACCGAAACGCTCACCGCAAAAGCGCTCGGCGCGCGGGGCGACGCCGTCTTCCCCGGCCCCGTCTACGCCACGGGGATTCTGCCGGGCGAGACCGTGAAGCTGGAGGTCCGCGGCGAACGCGGGCGCGTCCTGGAACGCCTGGACGCAAGGCCCGAACGTGTGACGCCCTTCTGCCCCGTGGCGGAGACCTGCGGCGGCTGCTCTTTGCAGCATTTCGAGGAATCCGCCTATCGTGTCTGGAAACGCAGCCTGGCCGAAGACGCCATGTCGCGCGCCGGGCTGGGCCTGCCGCTGGGCGAGCTGATCGACGCCCACGGCGCCGGCCGGCGCCGCGTCACCTTCCATGCAACCAGGATCGGCGCGAAATTCATCTTCGGCTTCAATGAACGCGCTGGGGACAAAATCGCTGATTCCCACGACTGTCCGGCCGCCACTCCGGGCATTCGCCGCGCCATCCCGGCCCTGCGCGAAATCGCCGAAGCCGCCACCCCGAAAAAGGGCCGAATCGACATCGCCGTGGCGTATCTGGAGCCCGGCCTCGACGTCTCCATCGAGGGCGTGAAGGAGGCGGACCTCGCCCTTCGCGAGCTCATCGCCCGCCACGCCTCAACCCATCACTGGGCGCGCGTCACCTTGAACCGCGAGCCGGTTATCGAGATCTCCACGCCTGTGGTGCGCTTTGGCGATGTGAAGGTGACACCGCCGCCAGGCGGCTTCCTGCAGGCCACAGAGGCCGGTGAAGCCGCGCTGGCCGCCGTGGTGATGGAGGCCGCGTCCCTGGTCGACGGCGGACCCAAGCACGTGATTGATCTCTATGCCGGATCAGGCGCTTTCGCCCTGCGCCTCGCCAGGAAATCCAAGGTGCTTGCGCTGGAGGGCGAAGACCGCCCGCTTGCGGCCCTGCGCCGCGCCGCCGACCGTACGCCGGGCCTGAAGCCGGTGGATGCGCGGGTGCGCGATCTGGCGCTGGAGCCTTTGAGCGTGAAGGAACTGTCCGGCGCCGATCTGGTGGTGCTGGATCCGCCCCGCGCCGGCGCGAAAGCCCAGATGGAGCGCCTGGCTGACAGTCAGGTCCCGGTGGTGTGTTCGATCAGCTGCAACCCCGCGACCTTCGCCCGCGACGCCGCCATCCTCATCGAGGGCGGATATCGCCTGGCCGCGCCCATCGTTCTTGTGGACCAGTTCAAATGGACCGGGCATCTGGAGATGGCGGGCGTGTTCAAGCGCAACAAGCCGCAGCGCTGAGCTCCATCGCCTTTTCACCGAGTCTGAAGCCCGCCCTCAAGCCGTCTGGTTATACGCCAGCGCGCCGATGCTGGTGCGCACGGCGTTGGGGCCGTAGCCCGACCCCGCTTGCTTCTGACGCGCGGCCTCGTCGGCGAGGGCTTTGACCAGGCCCTCAGTGAGCTGCTTGAGCGCCTCCACCGCGGCGCCGTTTCGTTTCAGCGCAGCCTCGAACGCGACCGTGCTGTTGGTCAGGCGCGTTTTCAGCACCGGGTCGAGGCCGGCCAGACGGCTGCGATCCTTGGCGGCGCGCTGGGTCTCGGCGCGGTATAGAGTGGCCAGCTTGGTCTTTTCACCCTGCAGGCTCACCGCCTCATGGGGTTTGCGCGCCTGAAAGAACGCCGTCTCCTGCTCGAGAAGCTGGGTCAGGCGTCCGGTGAGGCGGATCAGCGCTTCAGCGCGCTCTATGGGGGTGGTTGCAGCCAATTCGCTCATGGGTCCTGCGCCTCCTGAAGCGCCAGCATTTCGCGGGCCAGGCTGTCGGCCAGGCCGATCCCGCCGGCCTTGGCCATCACCTTGGCGAATTCTTCATTAAGCATGCCCTTGAAGGCGGATTCGCCGGGCCCGCCGCCGAAGCTCGTCTCGGTGCTGTCGCCCATCATCTGTTCCATCATCTGCGCCAGGAAGACCGATTCGAACTCTTCCGCCGTGGCGCGGATCTGATCTGGAGTTTGACCGCGCTGAGGCCGGTCCGGCCCGTTGGACCGCGAAGCTGCAAGCGCGTTCTGAAGCTGGGCGTCGAGAAGGCCCTCCATCACAGCACCTCTATTTCCGCCTGCAGGGCGCCGGACGCCTTGATGGTCTGCAGGATGGTGATCATGTCGCGCGGGCTCACCCCGAGCGCATTCAGCCCGTCCACAAGCTCACGCAGCGACACCGTGCTCTCCAACACCCCGAGCTGGGTCCGGCCTTCCTCCACGGTGACGTCGGTGCGCGGCAGGACCACCGTCTCACCGCCCTCGGCGAAGGGCTGGGCCTGGCTGGCGATGGGGCTTTCAGCCACGGTGATGGTCAGCCCGCCCTGTGCGATGGCGACGGTGGAGACGCGCACATTCTCGCCCATCACAATGGTGCCGGTGCTTTCGTCGATGACGACGCGAGCGCGCATGTCGGTCTCCACGCGCAGCTGCTCCACCTCGGCCACAAGCGCCACCATGTCGCCGCGAAACCCGTCCGGGCGTGACAGCGACACGATGGATGGATTCTGCGCATGGGCCGCGCTGGAGCCCAGATAGGCGTTGATCGCCGCCGCCATGCGCCGGGCGGTGGTGAAATCGGGATTGCGAAGCGCCAGGCGAATCGAGGCCTGGGCGGCGAGATCCCACGCCACCTCGCGCTCGATCACCGCGCCATTGGCGATGCGTGCGTTTGTGGGCACGCCTCGGGTGATGCTGGCCGCATCGCCCTCGGCGGAGAAGCCGCCCACCGCCAGCGCCCCTTGCGCGATCGCGTAGACGTCGCCGCCCGAGCTCATGAGCGGGGTGGCGATCAGCATGCCGCCCTGCAGGCTGTCGGCGTCACCGATGGCGCTCACCGTCACGTCAAGGCGCGTCCCCTGCATAGAGAAGGGCGGCAGCTCGGCCGTGACGATGACAGCCGCCACATTGCCGGTGCGCAGATCCGCATCACGCACATTGATGTTGAACCGCTCCAGCATGGAATTGAGCGCCTGGCGCGTGAAGGCGGAGTTGCGCAACGTATCGCCGCTTCCGTCCAGGCCCACCACAAGGCCGTAGCCCACCAGCTGGTTGTCGCGCACGCCCTCGACATCGGCGATGTCCTTGATGCGCGGATCGGCCATCGCCGGCGCGGACAGCACGAAAACAGCAGCGATGAGGACGAGGAATCGAATCATGATCGGCGCGCTATCCTAAGCTTTGAGCTTGCGTCGCAGCCATGCCAGAACCATGCCAAGGTTAACGCCGATGAACCGATTTTATTTCAATGGGTTGGCAAATTTGACGCCCGGCGTGATTTTCCGCCGCCCATGCGGCGCCCGGCAAGATCTGCCGCCTGAGGCGTCAGGCTTAAGGCGTTGTTAACAGAGCTTAAGCCAGTGTTCGATCCGACGCTTGAAAGGGCTTTTCACTCATGAAGGTCAATGGTCCGCGCAATGTGTCCGGCGCGTCCGGGGCTCGTAAATCGGGCAAGTCTCCGGCTGAATCCGGCTTTACGCCTGGCGGCGCCTCCAGCGCCCTCGGCCCCAGCGCCAGCGGAGGCCTGTCGGGCGCCGGCGCTATCGGATCGGTGGACGCGCTGCTGGCGCTACAAAGCGCGGGCGATTTCCGTGAAGCGAAAAAGCAGGCGACCGAGCGCGCCTTCTCGCTGCTGGACGTGCTGGACGATCTCAAGATCGCCCTTCTGGACGGGACATTGCCCCGCCAGACTCTCGTGCGGCTCATGGAGACCTTGAAAAGCCGGCGAGACTCCACCGACGACCCCCGCCTTGAGGCGATGCTGGACGAGGTTGAAGTGCGCGCGGCGGTGGAGCTGGCCAAGCACGACGCTTGAGGGCGCCGGCCCTGTCGCATTAACGCCAAGTTTTCATGATGTTTTCCAGGTCGCGGTTAACTTGTGGACGTGCGGCCCTGTCCGATTGACTCAACGCGCGGCGTGGATATTGTCTGCGCGCCTTCAGAGGGGTGGCGCAGGAGACGATCGGATGAGCGTGGCCACGGATTCCAAGCCTGATCTTCCCGCCGGCTATCGACCGAGCGACACGGAAGAATTCATGAACGCGCGTCAGCGCGAGTACTTCCGGCGCAAGCTGCAGGCCTGGAAGGAAGAAATCATCCGGGAGAGCAAATCGACCCTGTCAAATCTGCAAGAGGACATGGGCTCGCTTCCCGATATCGCTGACCGCGCCTCTACCGAAACCGATCGTGCGCTGGAACTGCGCGCCCGGGACCGGCAGCGCAAGCTGATCGGCAAGATCGAGGCGGCCCTGCGACGGATCGATGAAGGCGAGTACGGCTATTGCGAGGAGACCGGCGAGCCGATCTCGCTGGCGCGCCTTGACGCCCGGCCGGTGGCGACGCTCAGCCTGGAAGCCCAAGAGCGCCATGAACGCTCCGAGCGGGTCCACCGCGACAACTAGCGGTTCACGGCGCGGCCTTCACTGCGCTGATCAGATATTCGCGATTGCCGTCCCCGCCAGTGATCGGGCTCTCGGTCTCGCCCAAGACGTAAAAGCCCGCGTCCTTTAAAAAGGCGCGGGCTTTTTCTCGCGCGGCGTCTACTGCGGCGCCGTCGCTGACGATCCCGCCCTTGCCTACATGGGCCCGGCCCACCTGGAACTGAGGTTTGAAAAGGGCGACGAGATGCGCGCCCGGCGCCGCCAGCGCCAGCGGGACCGGTAAGACCTTCTCCAGCGCGATGAAGCTGGCGTCGCACACGATGAGCTGCGGCGCACGGCCGCCGATCCGCTCCAGGGTGAGCGCGCGCGCATCGCACCCTTCAAGGCTGAGCACACGCGCATCGGCCTTGAGAGCGCCATGCAGCTGATCGCGCCCCACATCCACCGCCGCCACCTGGGCTGCGCCACGCTCCAGAAGGATCTGGGTGAACCCTCCGGTGCTCGCACCCACATCCAAGCAGATCAACCCGGCGGGATCGATCTCGAACGCATCCAGCCCAGCGGCGAGCTTGAGCGCCGCGCGGCTTACATAAGGGTGGGCGGGTGCGGCCTCGATGGTCGCGCCGGGCGCGATTTTCGCCGCCGCCTTGTCAAGAATACGCCCGTTCACCCGCACGCAACCGGCCGCAATGGCCGCTTGGGCTTTCGCCCGCGTATCGAAAAACCCGTATTCTACGAGATGTTTATCAGCACGCATCCTGCGCTCCCGCACCGGTGAGTCGCAATTAATGCGAAATCAGTTGCTTTTTTCATTCTGCAGCCTTAAAAAAACTTATCAAATTTTTGGCCGGTCTGTCTGGTTTGCGCGTCGCTGCGCTCCGCTGTTCGAACCCTCCCCAAAACTTGATCTAAACGCGCCGCACGCATTGCGGCGTGTAGCTACACTGTGACGTAAAGGAAGTTTCCCATGGCTACGGGAATTGTTAAATGGTTCAACTCCACCAAGGGCTACGGTTTCATCCAGCCTGACGACGGTTCCAAGGACGTGTTCGTTCACGCCACGGCCGTCGAGCGCGCTGGCATGCCTTCGCTCAACGAAGGTCAGCGCGTCCAGTACGAGGAAAGCCGCGACCAGCGTACGGGCAAAACGTCCGCCAGCGACCTGCAGGCTCTTTAAGACCTCAAGCCGCAAGGCTTTGCCGCACCTCTAGCGAGATGCGGAAAAACCCCCGGCGCCGCCAGGCGCCGGGGGTTTTTTGTGTCCGCCAGGCAGTTTCAATCCGGATGTCGCCGAGCGCCCCAATCCCCGGTCGGCGCCGGCGGGAGGGCGCGGCTTAGGCAAGGGCCCTGGCCGCTTCGGCCTCACGGCCGAGGGCTTCGAGCACTTTGGCGGTGACATGCTTGGCGTTTAGACAGGCCTCTTCGTACATGGCGTAGGGGCTGTCCTGATCCTGGAAAATATCGGGCAAGGTCATGGTGCGGATCTTCAGACCGGCGTCGAGGGCGCCGCTATCGGCCAGGAAGTGGAGTACGAAGGCGCCAAAACCGCCGCGCGCACCCTCCTCGATGGTGATCAGCACTTCGTGCTCGCGCGCCAGGCGCGTGATCATGTCCTCATCCAGCGGTTTGGCGAAGCGAGCGTCCGCGATGGTGGGGTTCAGCCCGTAACCGGCCAACTCTTCGGCGCTTTTGAGCACTTCGGAAAGCCGTGCGCCGAAATTGAGAATGGCGACGCCTGATCCCTCCTGGATGATGCGGCCCTTGCCGATCTCCAACGGTTCGGGATTCTCAGGGATCTCCACGCCCATGCCTTCGCCGCGCGGATAGCGGAACGCGCTGGGGCGGTCGTCGATGCCGGCTGCGGTGGCCACCATGCGCGCCAGCTCGGCTTCATCGGCGGCGGCCATCACGACCATGCCCGGCAGAGCGCCGAGATAGCCCACATCGAACGCGCCGGCGTGGGTCTGCCCGTCCGAGCCCACAAGTCCAGCCCGGTCGATGGCGAAGCGCACCGGCAAAGACTGGATCGCCACATCGTGGACGACCTGGTCATAGCCGCGCTGCAGGAAGGTGGAGTAGATCGCCGCAAACGGTTTGAGGCCTTCAGCCGCCAGGCCCGCCGCAAAGGTCACAGCGTGCTGTTCGGCGATGCCCACATCCCAGGCGCGGTCGGGGAAGCGGGTCATGAACTTGTCGATCCCGGTTCCGCCGGGCATGGCCGCGCTGACGGCGCAGATCTTGTCGTCCTTTTCGGCCAGACCGATCAGGGCCTTCGCGAACACCGAGGTGTAGCTGGGCGTGCCGGCGGCTTTTTTCTGCTGCTCGCCGGTGACGACGTTGAACTTGGAGACGCCGTGATACTTGTCGCTGGCCGCTTCGGCGGGAGCGTAGCCCTTGCCCTTCTGGGTGCAGACATGGATCAGGACCGGGCCCTCGCCCGCGTCGCGCACATTGCGCAGCACCGGCACCAGCTGCTCCAGATCATGGCCGTCGATCGGGCCGATATAGCGAAAGCCCAGCTCTTCAAACAGCGTGCCGCCGCCCACCGCCATGCCGCGCAGATACTCCTCGGCCCGGCGCGCGGAATTCTCCACCCCCAGCGCCTTGGCGACGCCTTTGCCAAGCTTGCGCAGATCATTATAGCTCTTGGAGCTGACCTGCCGGGCGAAATAATGGCTCATGGCGCCCACGGGCGGCGCGATGGACATGTCGTTATCGTTGAGGATGACGATCATGTTCTTGTCGAGCGCGCCGGCGTTGTTCATCGCCTCATAGGCCATGCCAGCGCTCATGGAGCCGTCGCCGATCACCGCGATCACCTTGCGGTGGCCTTCGCCCTTGAGATCGCGGCCCACCGCAAAGCCCAGCCCCGCCGAGATCGAGGTGGAGGCGTGCGCGGCCCCGAATGGATCGTACTCGCTTTCCTTGCGCTTGGTGAAGCCGGACAGCCCGCCTCCCTGGCGGATGGTTCGGATCCGGTCGCGCCGGCCGGTGAGTATCTTGTGGGGATAGCACTGGTGGCCGACATCCCAGATCAGGATGTCCTCGGGCGTATCAAATACGTGGTGGATCGCAACCGACAGCTCCACCACGCCGAGACCGGCGCCGAGATGACCGCCGGTGACGGAGACCGCGTCGATCACTTCGGCGCGCAATTCATCGGCAGCCGCGCGCAGGAAGCGGGCGTCGCGATTCTTGAGATCGCGGGGAAACTGGATCTGATCGAGGTGGGGCGTATCGGGCATAGGGGCTCCGGTGTGACCGTCATACGGTCATGTAGACGTCAAGACTGGCGATCCAACACGTAATCCACCGTCTCACGCAAGCGCCCCGCCTCTTTCCCGAAGGGATTAAGGTGGTCCTTGGCCTGCTCTGCGAGCCGGCGCGCGCGATCGCGTGCGCCCTCGACCCCGAGAATGGTGACGAATGTGGCCTTTCCCTGCAGCGCATCCTTGCGGGTGCGTTTGCCGGTGAGAGTTTCATCGCCTTCGGCGTCCAGAATGTCGTCCACGATCTGGTAACACAAGCCAAGATCATGAGCGAAGCCTTCAAGGGCGACGCGCTCATCCTTGGAGGCGTCGGCGACCAAGGCGCCCGCTTCGGCGCAATAAGCGATCAGCGCGCCGGTCTTCATGCGCTGGCAGCGTGTGATGATGCCGATGTCGTCGGCCTCGCCGGCCTCTATCGCCATGTCGATCATCTGCCCCCCGGCCATGCCGCGCGCGCCGGCGGCCTTGGCCAGGCGGCGCACCAGCTCGACGCGCGCGCCCGGAGACGGGCAGGTTTCAGGATCGGCCAGGATTTCAAACGCCATGGACTGCAGCGCATCCCCGGCGAGAATCGCGGTCGCCTCATCATAGGCGATGTGAACCGTGTCGCGTCCGCGCCGGATATCGTCATCATCCATGGCCGGGAGATCGTCGTGGATCAAAGAATAGGCGTGGATGCACTCCACCGCGCACGCCGCGCGAAGAAGCGCGCGCTCATCGGCGTCCACCAGGCGGCCGCATTCGATGGTCAGGAAAGGCCGCATGCGCTTTCCAGGCCCCAGCGCGGCGTAGCGCATGGCCGAGATCAGGCGCTTCTCTGGTCCGTCGGGGCGGGGTATCAAGGCGTCCAGCGCAACCGTGATGCGGTCGGCGGTCTCGGCGAGCGCGGTGTTGAAATCTGTCATCGCGATCCTCACACCACGCGAGCGCCGAGCGGCGCATCGCCGTCAGCGTTAAGCAGAAGGACGCGGCCGGCCGCGTCATGAACGCCAAGCACCAGAACTTCAGAGCGCATCGGCCCGATCTGGCGCGGCGGAAAATTCACCACGCCCAACACGGCGCGCCCTTTCAGAGCGTCCGGCTTATAGTGCTCTGTGATCTGTACCGAGCTTTTCTTGAGTCCGACGCCGGGCCCGAAATCGATCACCAGCTTGTAGGCGGGCTTGCGCGCCTCGGGAAAAGCCTCCGCCTTGACGACGCGGCCCAGGCGGATATCGGCGTTGAAGAACGCATCGGGCGTGATCTCGGCGGCGGGCGGATCTTCGGGGCGGGTCATCAGCTCAAGTCCGCCGGTTCAGTTCCGGCCTCGCCGTTCGCGCCGATGACGATCTTGTCGACTTTCAGCTGGGCGTCCTTCAACCTCGCCTCGCAGTGGGCCTTGAGCGCGGCGCCCCGCTCGTACATGGCGATGGATTTCTCCAGCTCCACCTCGCCGCGCTCAAGCTGGCTGACAATGCCTTCCAGCTCGGCGAGCGCGGCTTCGAAGCTCATTTTGGCGATATCGGAATGGGCGGCGTCAGCCATGCAGCGGCTCCGGTGGTTGGAGGACGGGCTAAGAGAAGCCCCTATCCGTCCAGCGATCAACCGCCTGTGCTGCGCCGGGAGGTGTTTTTGAGCTCATACCGGCGCCAGGACCAGTACCAGTCGCCGCCGTCACGTACACACGCCCAGTCGCGTTTCTTCAGCTGCGGGCGCAGCATGCGGTTAAACCAGCCATGGGCGAAGAGAATCACCGGGCCGTGGCTGGCCGCCTCGATCAGCGCATCGGCGGCGGCCTGGGCGCGCCGCTCGCACTGGGGCCGGCTCTCGCGTCCGCGGGCATGGCCGGCCCACCACGAGCAGCGCGCCAGAACGCCCCAAGTGCGCGCCGTGAAGCGGCCGGGCATTTGCGGCGGCGGCAGCGGCGCCTCTACAAAAAGAGAATCCAGCGAGATCTCGCGTCCGCCGCAGCAGGCCTGTGCGGTCTCAATCGCGCGCGGCAGGGTGGAGGCGTAGAGCGTGCGCGCCTGTTTCGCCTCGGCGATCAGGCTGTCCGGCACGTCCTGACCCGGCTTCAGGCCGGCCTCGTCATAGGCCGCCCACCAACGCTCATAGCCGCGCCAGCCCATTCGCTCATAGCGATCGGCGTCCGGCTCGCCATGGCGTGCGATCACGATCTGTCCAGGCGCGAGGGGGGTGTCGGCGTCGGTCATGAGAAGTGGAATTAAGCGGGCCGCAAAGGGGGAGGATTGGCCGGAAAACGCGCCCTGCCCCGTCAGGCCGCCTCCAGTGCGCCGAGGAACGCTCCCACGGAGCGCGCCAAGGCGGGGCAGTCGTATCCCCCCTCGAGCATGCATACAAGCCGCGATGCGCTTAATGCGCGCGCCGCCTCGGCCAGCGCCGTCCCCGCCCAGGCGAAATCGTCTTCCAGCAATGATAATCCAGCCAGCGGATCGGCGGCATGGGCGTCAAAGCCGGCGGAGACGAGAATCAGCTCCGGCTCAAAGCGTGCCAGCGCCGGGAACACGCGCGCCTCGAGTGCGGCCCGCCAGGCCGGTCCGGCCGTTCCCCGCTCCATGGGCAGATTGATGATATTTCCGTGCCGCCCGGTTTCATGGGCCGCCCCGGTCCCGGGATAGATCCAGCCCTGATGGATGGAGGCGAACAGGGCGCGCGATTCGGTCTCGGCCCAGGCCTGCGTCCCGTTGCCGTGATGCACGTCGAAGTCCACCACCGCCACGCGTGACAGCCCGTGCGCCCCCAGCGCATGAGACGCCGCGACAGCGATGGAATTGAACAGGCAGAAGCCCATGGCCCGGTCCGGCTCGGCGTGATGGCCGGGCGGGCGGGCGGCGACGAACACGGCTTCAGCATCCCCAGCCATTACCTGATCCACCGCCTCCATGCCCGCCCCGGCCGCATACAGCGCAGCGTCCAGCGAGCCGGGGCCCATATAGGTGTCCATGTCGATCTGAGCCCAGCCGGCTTTGGGCTCAGTGTCGAAGACCTGATCTATCAGGGCCGGCATATGCACCCGCTCCAGCGCCGCGCGGTCGGCTTTGAGCGTGCTCTGCACCACGTCAAAGCCGGCGGCGCGCGCGCCGTCCAGGGCCGCCTTAAGCCGGCCAGCGTGTTCAGGATGACCTTCTGGAGCGCGTTGCTCGAGGCCGGAGGAATGGGTGAGGACACGGGTTTTCATGATGATTTGCAGTTTAGCGCACCCGCCGCACCGGATATACGGCGAGTATCGTCGATTTTTGTATACAAACGCATACATTTGTCCTATTATTCTCCTTACAGGAGATCGACATGTCTGGAAAAACTGTCTCGCTATCGGTGCGCGTCAGCGATGAGGACGCGGAGTTTCTCGCCCGTCTGAAGATTGGCGACGCGACGACACCGTCGGAGAAGATGCGCGCGCTTCTGGCCTCCGAACGCCGCCTTCGCGCCGGTCCGCGCGATACAAGCGAAGCCTCGGAGATGCTCGACGATTTGATGCGCCCGGCCAGGCGGCGCTGGCGCCAGAACGAGGAGGCGGCAAGCCTGCATTCTGAAGTGCTGCAGCGGGTGTATGACCGCTTGCCGGCGCTCGCCGCTCTGGCGCTGGCCGGCCCCGAAGCGGCGGGCGAAGCCGGGGATGCGGAGGCGGCGCTGTCGGACTTCGAAGGCCGGGTGCTCGACCAGACGTTCGCCCTGGTGGAGGACCTGCTGCAGATCGCCCTGTTGCGCGAACCGCGGGCGTTGAACAGGGCGTCATTGAAAAATCGAATATCCACCGTCATCGAACTTGCGGAACTCGCAAAGATGGCGCAAAACTCTAACTAAAGGAGAAGGTTATGGCTGAAGGTCTTGTGTCGCGTGTAACGCGGCTCGTATCCGGGAGCGTCAACTCCATCGTCGATGCGGTGGAGAACGCGGCGCCCGAGACGGTCATGCGCGAAGCGATCCGGGAGGTGGAGCGCGCCATTGACGATGTCCGCGCCGAGCTGGGACTCGCCGCCGCCAACAAACATCACGCCAACAAGCGCCTCATGGAGACCACGGCCAAGCACGAAGCGCTGGCCGATCAGATCGAGACCGCGGTCACCGAAGGCCGCGACGATCTGGCTGAGGCCGCGATCGGGCGCCAGCTCGACATCGAGGCGCAGATTCCGCTGCTGGAAAGCGCCCTGACCGAGGCGGCCGAGCGCGAAGCCGAGCTGGAGGGCTATGTGCAGGCCCTGCAGGGCCGCAAGCGCGAGATGGAGGCCGATCTCGACACCTATCTGTCCTCGCGCGCCGACACCGCGGCGCCGGGCTCGGCGGCCGGCGCCGACACGGGCCGCAAGGACGGCGCGGAATCGCGCGCCGACAAGGCCGAAAGCGCCTTCAACCGCGTACTGCGGGGCCAGACCGGGATTGACGGCTCGGTGAAGGCGGATCGGGACACCGCAGCCAAGCTCGCCGAGCTGGAGCAGATCTCGCGGGGCAACCGGGTCAAGGAGCGCCTGGCCGCCCTGAAAGCCGCCAAGCCGGCCGAATAATGGCCGGCGTGTTCGATCCGTCGGTGGCGCCTTTCGCCGTAGCCCTTGTGCTGATGCTGGTGATCGCGCTGGCCGAGCTCGCCGGCGCGCTCATGGGCCTAGCCCCGTCCGGCTTTCTCGACAACATGCTGCCGGAGATCGAAGCGGACGCGGACTATGACATGGACGCCGATCTGGGCGGTTCGGGCGGGGCGCTGGACTCCGATGCGGTCGCCGCGCCGGACGCGCCGGGGGCCGGGCCGCTCTCCTCGATCCTTGGATGGCTGTGCGTCGGCAAGGTGCCGATCCTGGTCCTGCTGATCGCGTTCCTCACGGTGTTCGGCCTCACCGGCTATGTGATCCAGGGCGCATTCTCAGAACTCGCCGGCTTCACCCTGCCCCCGGCCCTCGCCGCCATTCCGGCCCTGCTCGCGGCCGTGCCCGCGACCCGCGCCAGCGGGCTCGTGCTCGCCCGGATGATCCCGAAGGAACAGACCGACGCGGTGAGCCGCACGGGATTCATCGGCCGCATCGCAGTGGTGATTCGCGGCGAGGCGCGCCCCGGCGCGCCGGCCGAGGCCAAGCTCACCGACAGCCACGGCCTGACCCACTACCTCCTCGTCGAACCGGACGAGGCCGACGCCGTCTTCACCGCCGGCGACGCCGTCCTCCTCGTGCGCGAGGCGGGCGGGCGCTACCGCGCGATCATCAACCCGAACCCGGTGCTGACCGATGACCCAGTCTGACATCCCACCGCCCGGCGCTGCGCCGGCCCCGATTTCCGCCACGGAGACCGCCATGAACATGCTCGACATTTTGATCATCGCCGGCGTGTTTTTCGTCGCACTGCTGGCCATCGGCCTGATCTTCGCCCGGCTCTACCGCCGCTCCTCGAAGGAGGTCAGCTTCGTGCGAACCGGCTTCGGCGGCCAGAAGGTGATCATGAATGGCGGCGCACTGGTCTTCCCGGTGCTCCACGAGATCATCCCGGTGAACATGAATACGCTGCGCCTGGAAGTGCGGCGCAGCGATGGCCAGGCCCTGATCACCCGCGACCGCATGCGTGTCGACGTGCAGGCCGAGTTCTATGTCCGCGTCCAGCCCACCGTGGAGTCCATCGCCAACGCCGCACAGACCCTGGGCCAGCGCACCATGACGCCCAGCGACCTGAAGGAGCTGGTGGAGGGCAAGTTCGTAGACGCCCTGCGCGCGGTTGCTGCGGAAATGGCCATGGAGGAGCTTCACGAACAGCGCGTCAGCTTCGTGCAGAAGGTCCAGGCTGCGGTGTCTGAGGACATTCTGAAAAACGGGCTGGAGCTGGAATCAGTCTCGCTCACCGGACTTGATCAGACCAACAAGGAATTCTTCAACCCCGACAACGCCTTCGACGCCGAAGGCCTGACCAAGCTCACCCAGGAAATCGAGGAGCGACGCAAGAAGCGCAACGATATCGAACAGGAAACCGAGGTGCTGATCGCACGCAAGAACCTCGAAGCGCGCCAGCAGCAATTCACCATCTCGCGCGACGAGGAATACGCCCGCCTGGAGCAGGAGCGCGAGGTTCAGATCCGCTCCGCCGAGCAGGCCGCTCAGGTCGCCCGCGAACGCGCCGAACGCGAACGCGAGGCCGAAGAGGCGAAGATCCTCTCCGGCCAGCAGGTGCGCGAAGCCGGCATCCGGTCCGACCAGGCCGTGGCCGAGCGCGAGATCGAGAAGAACCGACAGATTGAGGAGCGCGAGATCTCCAAGGCCCAGGCCGTGGAGGCCGCCGCGGTGGAGAAGGCCAAGCAGATCGCGCTGGCCGAGCAGGCCCGCGACATCGCCGTGGCCGAGAAGAGCCGGGAGAAGTCCGAGGCCGACGCCAAGGCCGACGAGGCCCGTGCCATCGCAGCCAGGGCATTCGAGGAGGTCACGACCGCGCGCGAGACCGAGATCGCCAACCGGGAAAAGGAAATTCAGCTCATCGAGGCCCGCAAGGCCGCCGAGCAGGACGCGATCGCCATCCAGGTCGCCGCCGAAACCGAGAAGGCCGCCGCCGCGGATCGCGCCGAGGCGATCCGGATCGCCGCCGAGGCCGACGCCCAGAAGGAGCGCATCTCCGCAGAGGGTCACGCCCAGGCCGAACGCCTGCGCGCCGAAGCGATGGAGGCGATCTACAAGGTGGAAGCCGCCGGCAAGCGCGCCATCAACGAGGCGGAAAACCTCCTCAGCCCCGAACAGATCGCCATGCAGGTGCGCCTGGAGCTGATCAGGCAGCTGCCGGAAATCATCGCCCAGTCGGTCAAACCCATGGAGCAGATCTCAGACATCAAGATCCTGCAGGTGGACGGCCTCAACGGTCATGGCGGCGGGGCCCACGGCGCCAACGGCGCCGGCGACGGCGGCGGCCTCGCCGATCAGGCGGTGAACGCGGCCCTGCGCTATCGCAGCCAGGCGCCTCTGGTGGACGCGCTGATGTCGGAACTGGGCCTGAAGGCCGGCGATCTGTCCGGGCTGGCGGGTGACGTGACCAGCGCCTCGCGCGCCGCGGCGCCGGAGCCCAACTAGGCGCCGCGCCCCCTTCGCGATGCGCCCAAAAGGGCGGCGGAGGGATCCGCCGCCCTTTTTTCTTACTCGGCCGCGTAGGACTGTGACGGCCTGGCGTGGGTGTCGACCATGGACTGCAGCATAACAAAGTTCGGCTCGAACTCGGCGTAATTGCAGATGATCTCCTCGCCCGGTGCGATATCCTTGATCGCCCGGCCATACACCGCGTCCGCGAAATCGGTGTTGGGATCGAGCGAATGGTTCATGTGCCGACCGTTGTCAGCATCCAGAACCAAAAGTGTGGGATCAGCCGGGTGGGGGTAGGTGTACCGGTCCACGAACCGGCGGATGGGCTCGGGCATGGCGGCGAGCTCGGCCGGCGAGATCAGCCGGTCGAACCCTGGTTCGAAGCGATAGATAAGCTGGCCGGCGCGCACGAATTCGGCGGCGAAAACGCCGACGCCTTCGATCGCGCTCGGCCCCACATAGGTGTCGATGAGCAACATGATGAGAAACGCCCAGATCCCCCGCGTCGACGGGGGTGGAAGACGCGGCGCCGGGCCGGTAAGCCCCACGGCGCGGAGTGCGACGCTCCAGCGCCTATGATGGCGCATTCACACAAAAATCAAGCGGTTTTTTAAAGGCGCAAAGGGCCGTTGACGCGCGCCCCCAAGCCCGGCTTGATCACGCCCATGAATTTTTTGTCCGACACCACCGCCCCCGCCCATCCCGACATTCTGGCGGCCCTCGCCGGCGCCAATGAGGGCTTCGCGCCCAGCTACGGCGCCGATCCTGTCAGCACACGCGTCAAAGCGCGCCTCAAGGATATTTTCGAGACCGATCTGGAGGTGCTCTTCACCACATCGGGCACGGCGTCTAACGCGCTCGCCCTGTCGGTGCTATGCCCCGGCGACGCCGCGATCCTGTGCCATGACGAGGCGCATATTCATCGCGACGAGCGCGGGGCGCCGGAATTCTTCACCGGCGGCGCCAAGCTTTTGCCTGTCAGGGGCTCGCACGCGAAAATTCCCGCCGACACGCTCGCCGCGATGCTGAAGGAATGGCCGCGCGATTTCGTCCACGCCTCGCCGCCGACAGTTCTGTCGATCTCCCAGCTCAACGAATCAGGCTGCGCCTATACGCTGGAGGAGATCAAGACGCTTACAGGGCTCGCCCGTGACGCAGGACTTCTGGTGCACATGGACGGGGCGCGCTTCTCCAACGCGCTCGCCACGCTCAATTGCTCGCCGGCTGAGATGACCTGGAAGGCCGGCGTGGACGCGCTGTGCCTTGGCGCCACCAAGAACGGCGCGCTGGCGGCAGAGGCCGTGATCCTGTTTCCATCGGTTATGGATCGCTTCGCCGCCCTTCAGGCGCGCCAGAAGCGCTCCGGGCACATGCTGCCGAAAATGCGCTATGTGGCCGCCCAGTTGGAGGCGTGGCTGCACGACGGCTTGTGGCTGGATCTCGCCCAGCGCGCCAACGCCGCTGGCGGCAAGCTCGCAGCGGGCCTCGACGCGCTGCCCGGCGGCGGCCTCGCCCACCCCTGCCATGGCAATGAAGTCTTCGCCCGCCTCGACCCGGCCCTGGCCGAGCGGTTGCGCGCCGCCGGCGCCGGGTTTTACGGCTGGCCGGACGGCTCGGCCCGCTTCGTGGCGAGCTGGTGCACCAGCGATGACGAGGTCGACGCGCTTTTGACGGCGGCGCGCGGATAAGGCGCCCGAAACGGGCCGGCAGGCGTTATGGTGGAGACCCATCAAGCGGAGCCGTTCCATGAGTCCGATCACCACGCGCCCGATCACAGCCACCCTCGCCCGCCTCACCGTTTCAGCCCTTATGGTGAGCGCGCTCAGCGCCTGCGTCCTGCCGCCGGACAGGCTGGCCGGCGATGGGCCGCCGCCGGTCGTGCAAAGCGTCGATCTGGGGCGCTATTCCGGGCGCTGGTTTGAAATCGCGCGCTATGATGTGAGCTTCCAGCGCGGCTGCGAGGGCGTCACAGCCCAATACCGCGCCCTTGAAGACGGCGAGATCGAAGTGATCAACGCCTGCCGAAAGGACGGTCTGGACGGCGAAGCGGACACCATCACCGGCCGCGCTCGAGTGGTGGAGGGCTCGGACGGCGCCAAGCTCAAAGTCTCCTTTTTCGGCCCCTTCTTCCTGGGTGATTACTGGGTGATCGATCTGGCCGAAGACTATAGCTGGGCGGTGGTGTCCGAGCCGCGCGGGCGCTTCTTGTGGATCCTGTCGCGCACGCCGCAAATGGACGAGGCCATCCTGGCGGATCGCCTCACCTGGCTCGCCGCGCAGGGCTATGACACGCAGGCGCTTCGCTTTACGCAGCAATGGGACAGCGTCGAGGCCGCCCCGGCGCCCGTCAGGCCTTGATGCAACACAGCAGCGGCGAGCGTACGGCGCAAGCGACGCAAATGCGAGACCGAAAGCAGGGTTGACCGTGTCAGCTCCGCCATTAACAGATTGATCTCTGTTCAATTTCTTGATTTCGGAACGCCAGCCATGCTTGACCAGACCGCCCTTGACGCGGAACGCCGCCGCCTGTTCGCCGCGAACCGGGCGGGCCTGCCCATGCCCGTCGCCGGTATGCTGGTCTTCACCGCCCTGGCCGCCGCCTCGCAGGTTCTCGAATACGCCAGCTGGATGCTGATATGCGCCTATTCACTGGGCGCGATCTTTCCCATCGCCATGGCGCTTCAGGCGCCGCTCAAGGCGCCGTTCTTCAAGACGAAATCACCACTCAACGGCGTCCTTCTGCCCGCCGTCCTCGCCGCCAATCTTCACTGGCCGGTGACCGTGGCGGTGATGCTTGAAGCGCCCGCGTTGTTCCCGCTTGCCCTGGGGTTGTCCACGATCGGCATCTGGGCGGTCGTGGGCTGGCTCTACGCAAGCCCTATGGGCCTTGTTCACACGGTCATCAGGGTTGTCGGCGTCACCGCCCTCTTCTTCCTCCTGCCCGACACAGCGACCCAAGCTGTCGCCATTCCCGCCTTCGTCGCGCTGGTGTACGCCATTTCGATCATTGGCTTCGTCATCGAGCTGAACGCCGGCGCAAAATCGGCGGACACGCCGGCCTGACGGGCGCGATGTCGTGATGTGAAGCGGGAAGCTGGAGCAGGTGGCGAGACAAACGCCACTCAGGACCCGCTCGACTCCCACGGGAACGCGACCCAGAGGCCCGGCTCCGTGTGGCGCGCCGCGATAACGCCGGAGCGGCCTTGGGTCTTGTCCACCAGGGCGCCCACCAATGCGCCGGGATAGCGGGCCCGCACCGCCTCAAGCGTGCGGCCGGTGTCGATGATGTCGTCGATGACGATGGCCGCAGTCTCGGGCGCCGGGCCGTAGGCGACGAGCGCGCCTTGCGCGCCGTCCGGCCCGTCCGCGTAGGACATCAGCCCCAGCGCCGCGACCTTGCGCACACCCAGCCTGTGGGCCACCAGCGCCGCCGGGATCAGCCCGCCGCGCGCCACGCCCACCAGCACCGCATCCGGCCCGAACGGCCCATGCGCGGCATCAAGCTGCTCGGCGAGCTGCGCCGCCAACGTCTCGATATCGCTCCACTCAAGCTTCAGCACTGCGCAGCGCTCCCCTGTTGCGCCCGTCGTGGCATGGACAGGTCCCGGCGTCGAGCCGCGAAGTGTATGGCAAAAGGAGCTGGAGCGGGTGGCGGGAATCGAACCCGCGTATGCAGCTTGGAAGGCTGCCGTTCTACCATTGAACTACACCCGCGCGCCGTCAGCGGCGGAGATCTTCAAATAACCGGGCGGGGCGGCGTTTGTCGAGGCGGAAGGCGCAGTCCGGGTTCGCTTTTCGCCCTCACCCGCCAGCCCCGGTGAGGCGCCTTTCGCTCGAGCCACTGGCCCCCGCCTGCTCGACCGAGGCTCATCGTGGCCGAGTGAACCAACGTCGAACCCGCCGGGTTCGCAAGCGCGACCGCGCGCCCGGAGCGTCAGCGAAGACCGATCGAGCGGACGCGAGGGAGGACCGATCGAGCGGACGCGAGGGAGGACTGGGAAGAATGGTGGAGGGGGCTGGATTCGAACCAGCGTACGCCGAAACGGGCAGATTTACAGTCTGCTGGATTTAACCACTCTCCCACCCCTCCACAGGGTCGATCCCAAACGAAATCGCAGCCGCCACGACACATTGGCCGGGGCGGCTGGGCCCGCTTCGGAAAACCACCGCCGTTGAAGCCCGTTGCGCGCATGCGCACAAGGCTTTAACGAGGCCGCTCCCCGATTTGGAGCGCGGACTATAGTCATGGCCCCTTCACGGCGCAACACCGAGCGCAAGCCTCATGCAGCCCGACATGCACACGGGCGCAAATCCTTTGCCCACAAAGGCGAATCCGACCCGACGGAGGGCTGGATCTGGGGCCGGCACGCGGTGTTGGCGGCGCTGGCCAATCCGCGCCGGAAGATCCTGTCGCTGCACGTCACGCGCAACGCCGCCGACGAGCTGGCCGACGCGGACCTGAAGCGGGCGAGCCTGGAGCCGCCCCATGAGATCGCCTCGCACCTGCCCGACGGGGCCGTACACCAGGGTTTTGCGGTCAAAGCCAAGGCGATTGAATCGGAATCCCTTAACGCCGTGATGGAGCCCACCCACGGGCTTCTGGTGGTCCTCGACCAGATCACCGACCCGCAGAATGTCGGTGCGATCTTCCGCTCTGCGGCCGCGTTCGGGGCGCGCGCGGTGATCATGCAGGACCGCAAGTCCCCGCCAATGTTCGGCGCCCTGTGCAAGACGGCTGTCGGGTGCGCGGAGACGGTGCCCTTCATCGAGGTCACCAATATCGCCGACACGCTGATTGATCTGGCCAAGGCCGGGCGCTTTTCGGTTGGTCTCGCCGGCGAGGCCGAGGCCAGCCTTGGCGAGGCGGTGGCCCATCACGCCGGGCCGGGCCTGGTGCTGGTTCTGGGCGCCGAGGACACCGGGCTGCGCCCACGCGTTGCGGAGCATTGCGACGTGCTGGCCCGCATCCCAATGGGGCCCAAGGCGGAAAGCCTGAACGTCTCGGCGGCCGCGGCCGTGGCGCTTTACGAGTGTTCGCGCCACGATCCGCGGATCAATCCGCAGGATTAGCCGCCGATCCTGAGATCGTCGGCGCCGGACCGGTTCACATCCACCGCGCCCTCCACCGCGCCCAGGCGCACCGAGCCGCCATTGATGCGCACGCGCGGGTCCACCGCCACGCCGCCGAAGCGAATCTCCCCGGACCCGCCCGACGAGGCCTCGAAAGGCTCGGCACGCCCGTCTTCGATGCGGATATCGCCGGACCCCGAGACGGTGGCGCTGAAGGGGCCGTCCACCCGGTCGCCGGAAATGTCGCCGGAGCCGGAAATACTTCCGACAAAGCCGCCTGCACGATCAAAGATCAGCTCTCCGGAGCCGGAAATGGCGGCGCGCACGCCGCCGGGCGCGCTGTCGATCTCCACTTCGGCCGAGCCGCTGGCGTTGAGATTCAACCGCTCCACCATGCCCAGAGCCACATCGCCGGAGCCGGAGATGTTCAGTTCCACCGGGCCGGAGATGTCGCCGCCTTCAATATCGCCCGAGCCGGACACGCGCGCGTCCAGACTCGCCGCTCCGCCAAACTCCACATCGCCCGAGCCAGATATGCTTAGCCGCACCGCGCCGGTAACCGCACCAAGCTCCACATCGCCGCTGCCCGACACGGACACCACGACGTCTTGCGCCACTGAAGCGATTTCGAAATCACCGCAGGAGGAAATGCTCAGGTCCACCGCGCCCATATCGCCGGCCCGGCCGTAGATGATGGAGTCCGAAACGGCGAGATCGACGCCGGCGGGCGCGGTGATCTCCAGCAGCGGATAGTCCTCCAGGGCGAGCAGTTCACCGCGGCGCGGACCAATTTGCGGCTCGCCGCCCCAGCGCGACCGGCAGCGCCAGTCACGGATGCGAATTCCGCCGTCAACGCGAAGCACTTCGCCGTCCAGCCGGGTCTCCGGCGCGTCACCGGCGCCGGCGCGCACTAACCGCGCCGATAGGCTGGCGCCCTCCACGATGCGCACTTCGCCGACGAAATTCTCGATATCCACGCCAGGGCCGGCCTGCAGGGCGGCGGCGGCGAGAAAGGCGATCAGGCTCATAAAGGTCTCCCCCATTGTTGAGATGTCTACAATGGCGCTGATGCGCCGTCTTCGTGCTTCGGATGCACTTTGACGGTCGTCGCCCGGACATAAGATGTCCGGCCCATGACATCGTATTCATCAAATTCCGGCTGACGCCAGAGCGGCGGGACGGATCCGAACCGAGCTGCGGCGCGTATAACACCTGAAAATATGAAAGGCCGCACCATGCTGAAACATGTCCTGTTGATCGCGCTCGCCGTGGCCTTAAGCGGCTGCGCCGGCGGCCCCAAGCCGGAGGACCGTGCCGGGCGCGAGCCGGTGATGGCGCTGGAGGACATCCTCACCGGGCGCACCTACGCCTACGCCGTGTTTGAACGCGGCGGCGTGCTGGACCGGATGTTCTGGGTCGAGGCGGTGGGACGCTGGGACGGGCGGGCGCTGACGCTGGAGGAATATTTCCTCTACGATGATGGCGTCACCGACGAGCGGATCTGGACCTTCGAGCGGACCAGCCCCACCACCTATGTGGGCACGGCGCCGGACGTGATCGGGGAGGCCAATGTCGAGGTGTTCGGCGACGCGGCCTATTTTGACTATGTGGTCGATCTGGAGATGGCCGACGGCTCCACGGTGCAGGTGCAGTTCCAGGATCGGCTGTACCGGGTCTCGCGAAACACCATCATCAACCGCGCCACGGTGAAGAAATTCGGCCTGGTGGTGGGTCAGGTGACCGTGGTGTTCCAGAAGGATCGCCCGTCCGACTGGCCTGATATTCCAGGTGCGCCGGCGCGCTGACGCCCCCTCGACAAACGGCGGCGGGAGGGCTTTGCTTGGGCCCATGAAACACCACGCCCCCCGCACCGAGCTCGCCACCCACGACGTCGTCAACCAGTCCGAGCCCCTGGCCGGGGTGAACTGGTATTCCGGCGACGCAATGCTCAAATCAGCCGTGGAGCGAAACGGCGGCGCCGGCCATGACGCCCATCTCGCCGCCTTTGGCGAGGCGACCGGCTCTGAGACCGTGCAGGACCTGGCGCGGATCGCCAATGAAAACCCGCCCGTCTTTAAGCCCTTCGACCGGTTCGGCCGGCGCATCGACGAGGTGGAGTTTCACCCCGCCTATCACGCGCTCATGGAGCTGGGCCTGTCCAACGGGGTGTCGGCCGCCGCCTGGCGCTCGAGCGAAACGCCCCACACTTTGCACTCGGCCTTGCTGATCTTGATGGGTCAGGCGGACGCCGGCGTATGCTGCCCGCAATCGATGACCTATGCCTGCGTGCCGGCGTTGCGCCACGCCGACTGGACCGGGCCCTGGATCGAGGGCGCGACCGCCGCAAAATATGATCCGCGCTTTCTGCCGCCCGAAGACAAGACCGGCCTCACCCTCGGCATGGCGATGACCGAAAAGCAGGGCGGCTCGGACGTGCGCGCCAACGCCACCACGGCTGTCTCCACCGGCGCCGATACGGTGGAGCTTGTGGGCCATAAATGGTTCTGCTCGGCGCCCATGAGCGACGCCTTCCTCACCCTTGCCTATGAGGGCGCCAGGGACGGAGATGGCGACGACGCCGCCCTCTCCTGCTTTCTCACGCCGCGCTGGCGCCCGGACGGGACCCGCAACACGATCGAGATCCAGCGCCTCAAAGACAAGATGGGCGACAAGTCCAACGCCTCCTCCGAGATCGAGTACAAGAACGCCTACGCCCGCCGCATCGGCGAGCCCGGCCGCGGCGTGCGCACGATTATCGAGATGGTCAATCATACGCGGCTCGATTGCCTGGTGGGCTCGGCGGGCCTCATCCGCAACGCCGCCGCCCAGGCGATCTGGCACGCCGACCGCCGCGCCGCCTTTCAGCGCCGCCTCATCGACCAGCCGCTCATGCGCGAGGTGCTGGCCGAGCTCAGCATGGAGGCCGAAGCGGCCGTGGCGCTGGCCTTCCGGGTGGCGCAAAGCTTTGATCACGCTAGCGAAAATCCCCATGAGGCCGCGCTCGCCCGCCTGCTCACCCCCATCGCGAAATACTGGATCTGCAAGCGCGCGCCGTATCTCGTGTACGAGGCCATGGAGGCCCATGGCGGCGCCGGCTATGTGGAGGAGCACCCCCTGCCCCGCCTGTTCCGCCAGAGCCCGCTCAACGCGATCTGGGAAGGCTCGGGCAATGTCATCGCCCTGGACGTGCTGCGCGCCCTCTCCAAAGACGCCAGCGCCCGCGAGGCTTTAGCCGCAGAACTTGAGACGGCGCGGGGCTTCCATCCGGCGCTGGACCATCGCCTGGACACTCTGCTCGCCATGGTCTCCGGCGTGCGCGAAGCCGATGCCCGCCGCTTCACAGAGCTCGCCGCCACAAGCCTCTCCGCCTGCGCCCTGGCCCGCGCCGGGCTGGAACCCGCCTTCGACGCCTATGTGGCCAGAAGAATTGCAGAATCCCCGATCATGCTGGGCGCCGGAGAAGCGAGAATCGACACCGAAGCGCTGATCGTCCGCGCACGCCTGGACGCGTAAGGCTGGCGCAAGCGGACGGCTGCGGCTAACCCTTTGCACAAAGGGGGGCCGCCATGTCTTTCATCACGTTAGGGCTTTTCGCCTATGTGCTGATCCAGCTGGGGATCGCGGTGTGGGCGTCTCGCAAAATCTCCGGCGACGCCGACTATTTGGTGGCGGGCCGGCGCCTTGGCGAATTCACGTTGGGACTCAGTCTCTTCGCCACATGGTTCGGCGGCGAGACGGTGATGGGGGCCAGCGCAGCCATCGCCTCTGAAGGCATCGCCGGCGCGCGCGCCGAACCGGTGGGGTATGCGCTATGCCTTACAGCGGCGGCGCTGCTGGTGGCGGGCGCCTTAAGATCAAAGGGTTACATGACCCTGGCGGACTTTTTCCGCGACCGGTTCGGGCCAAGGGCCGAGGTGGCGGCGGCGCTGGTGTCGATCCCCACATCGGTGATCTGGGCGGCGGCGCAACTCATTGCTCTGGCGGCGCTTCTGGCCGCGGTGACGGAGATACCCGTGACCCTCGCCCTCCTTTTGGCGGGCGGTTTTGCGGTGGTCTACACCTTCCTGGGCGGGCTTCTGGGCGACGTGATCACCGACGTGGTCCAGAGTCTCGTGGTATTGGCCGGTTTGGTCCTGCTTTTGTTCATGTTGATCGGCCACGCCGGCGGGGTGGAGGCTGGGCTTGAAAGCCTTCGCCCCGAGCAGCTTGTCCTTGTTCCGCCGGGAGAAAGCTGGATCGAGCGGCTGGACGCCTTCGCCATTCCGATCCTCGGCTCCATCGTGGCGCAGGAGATGATTGCACGCTTTCTCGGCGCGAAGACCGCCAAGGTCGCGGTGCGCGGCGGATTAATCGCCGCCGGCCTCTACCTGGTGGTGGGCGCCGCCCCCATCGCGTTCGGACTGATCGGCGTCAACGCCGGGTTCGGCGCCGAAACGGGCGATCTCTACCTGCCGCTCATGGCCGCCGAATTGCTGCCCGGCGCCCTGTTCGTGATGTTCATCGGGGCGTTGTTCTCGGCGGTCCTGTCCACGGTGGATTCCGCCCTGCTGGCGGTTTCGGGCCTGGCGACGGAGAACCTCTACGCGCGGGTTCGCCGCAAGGCCGGCTCGGTGGAGAAGCTCTGGGCGGCGCGGGCGCTGACGGTGGTGGCGGGCGGCGCCGCGCTCATGGTGGCGTTCTCGGGCGAGACGATCTACGGGCTGGTGGAGCTTGCAAGCTCGCTGGGCTCGGCGGGGCTCTTGGTCTCGCTATTGATCGGGCTGCACAGCCGCTTTGGCGGCGAGTGGAGCGCGCTAGCGGCGCTGGCGGCGGGGCTCATCACAATCTGGCTTGCAGACTGGGTGTTTGTGATCCCCGGCGGATTCCTGCTCTCGATCGCCGCGGCGCTCGCCGCCTACACCGCGCTGGGCGTGCTCAGACCTCAGCCCAGAAGCCCGTAAATCCCCAGCGCGATGGCGGTGCCGATGACATAGCCCAGCACGCCGGCCAGCACGCCCGGCGTGACAAGATCGGTCCAGCCCTTGGCCGCCGCCAGAGCCGGCGCGGTGGTGGCGCCCAGAATCGCGGCGTTGGAGGCGATGATCATCTCCGGCAGCGAGAGCCTGGCGAATTTGCCCACCACCAGCATCACACCTGCGTGGATGGAGATCAGCACCGCGATGAACACCATGATCATCGGCGCCTGGACCAGAAGGTCGGCGACATTGGCGCCCGCCGCGATGGCGCCGAAGAACAGGAAGGCGAGCACCACGCCCAGCTCGAACCCGCCATGGAGCTTCGCCATCTGAGCCGGAAACAGCGTCGCGGGAATGACGGCCAGCGCCGTGATCATCACATAGCGAAGGCCGGGAATACCGATCAGGTTCGTCAGCAGGTCCGCCAGCGCCACCACCACAAGGGCGAAGGTGAGCGTCAGGGCGAGCGACAGGCTGGTGGCGCGGCCCCGGCTTTCCTCGCCGGTCTCGGTCACGGCGCCGCCGCTATGGTCGCGCTGGACAAAGCGCCGGGCGAGCCAGGCGAAGCCGGGAAGCACCGCAAGAACCGCGAGGAACGCCGCGCTGGCCAGATGGTCGGCGGCGACGATGGCCGAGACCAGGGCCGGCTCGTTGGCGGCCAGCCCCGTCTGCTCGATCAACGGCGCGAAATTCACCGAGCCGCCGATATAGCTGGCGGTGAGCGATGCGGTGACGGCCGCGCTCACATCCCCCAGAGGGACCAGCAGATACGCCAGAAGCGCCCCCGCCACCGTTCCCACCGAGCAGATCAGGAAGGCGAAGGTGACCCGCGTGGTTTCAAAGAGGATGCGGCGCAAATCCGCCTTGATGAGAAATAGCGGGATCAGCACCGGCACCGCGTAGGTGAAGACGAAATCATAGGCCGGGCTGTCAAACGGCATGATCCGCAAATTCGACGCCAGGATCGCCAGAAGGATCGTCCACACCGTGCCGGTCAGGAGCGCGCCGATCTTCGTCTTTTCAAGAAGAAAGCCGATGGCGGCGATGGAGACCAGGCCGGCCATGACCGCAAAAGGCTGATCGGCGGGAATGAGCGAGTCCATGCGGGGTGACATCCTGAGTTTTCGGGCCGGAGCTGATGGGCCTCATCGAACGGGCCTTGGTGACCAGGCCTGAGCTATCGGGCCTGAATAATCGCGTCGGCCTCGATTTCAACCATGAAGTCTGGATGCGCAAGCGCGCTGACGCCCACCATGGTGGATGCGGGCGGACAATGGGCGAAGACGCCGTGATGGGCGGCGCCCACCGCGGCCTGGGTCTCGGCGCTCATATCGGTGACGAACATCCGCGTGCGCACCACGTCTTCGGGCCGCGCCCCGGCGGCCTGGAGCGCCGCCACGATGATCTCCAGGCACCGCGCCGCCTGCGCACCGGCGTCGCCGCGGGCGAACGGCGCGCCGTTATCGTCCACCGCCACCGTACCGGCGACAGAAACATGGTCGCCCGCGATGACGGCGCGGCGATAGCCGACCCTGGTTTCCCAGGGCGCGCCGGAGGTGATCCGGTCGCGCCCCGCCAGTCGTTCGATTTTCATGGAGCGCCGCGCCTACTGCGCCGCGCCTTCGCCAGACGGCACGCCGTTGGCGAACAGATCCAGCGCAATGGCGGTCATGCCCTCGGCGGCCATGGTCACCGCGCTTTGCGCGTCGGTGTAGAAGAAGGGCGAGTGGTTGGCCGGCGGGGTTTCGCCGCGCGCCTGATACTCCTGCCAGACATCCATGGGCGCGCCGCCGACCCAGAACATGAAGATCGGAACGTCTTCATCGGTGCGGCCATAGCGCGAGAAATCCTCGCCGCCGGTCACAGGATCTGTGGTGGCGACCTGCTCGCCGAAGCGCGCTTCCAGGATCTGTCCGGCGCGGGTGGAGAGCGCCGGGTCGTTGTAAACCGCCGGGGTGTAGGTCTCATCGATCTCGATCACCGGCATCAGCTCCTCCGGCAGGCCCGCCGCCATGGCGATCCCGTTGGCCACCCGCTCGATCCCCGTCAGCAAGTCCTGTCGCACCTCATCGGTGTAGGAGCGCACTGTGATCTGCAGATGGGCCTCGTCGGAGATGATGTTGTGTTTGGTCCCGGCGTTGAAGGCGCCCACCGTGACGACCCCGGTCTCGAAGGGGGAGAGCTCGCGGCTCACCAGCGTCTGCAGGGCCAGCACGATCTGGCTGGCGATCACCACCGGGTCCTTGCCCAGATGCGGCGATGCGCCGTGGGAGCCGATGCCTTTCACATAGAGGTCGACGGTGTCCACATTGGCCATGGCGAAGCCGGGCACGTAGCGAATCTGGCCGGCCGGCATATACCCCCAGGTGTGGTGGCTCACCACCGCGTCCGGGGTCGGGAAGCGCTCATAAAGCCCGTCGACCAACATGGCCGCGGCGCCCAGCCCCACTTCTTCGGCCGGCTGGGCGATCAGCACCAGCGTGCCCGACCACTGGTCGCGATTGTCCGCCATCCAGCGCGCCGAGCCCACAAGCGCGGTCATGTGTGTATCGTGGGCGCAGGCGTGCATGACCGGAAATTCATTGCCCATGCGGTCTTCCTGCGTGACCGTGGAGGCGAACTCCACCGGTGTCTGCTCGCGCATGGGAAGCCCGTCCATGTCGGCGCGCATGAGGATGGTGGGCCCCTCCCCGTTCTCCATCACCGCCACGACGCCCGTGCGCCCCACTTCTTCGGTGACGTCATAGCCGGCGGCGCGCAGCTCCTGCGCCATGCGCGCGGCGGTCTCGAACTCCACGAAGGAAAGCTCGGGGTTGGCGTGAAGATGCTGGTAGAGCCCCTGCAAGTGGCCGGTCCAGTCCGCCTCAAGGCTCTGACCCAGCCCGTCCTCCTGCGCGAAGGCGGGCGCGACGAACGCGGTGGTGGCGGCGGCGGCGGTCAGTAAACAGCGCGCAAAGGACATGGCGACTCTCCCCTTATGTCTCTTTCGCCATTGCACGCGCGGAACGCAGGCAGGTCAACTCCGCCGAATGCGCGCGCCGTTCCCCGGTTCGTGTCCCGGCGAAGGCCGGGGCCGGGACCGGGGCCTCGCGCCCCATCCGGGCGGACGCTGGAGCGGCGGTGAGGCCTTCAGGGCGTTTCTCATGCACCCGGTGCGCGGTCCCGGTCTCACCCCCGGCCTTCGCCGGGGGATGAACCGGGAAACGAATTCGTGTTAAAAGGGATTTCTGGATTGAAACACGCGCGAGAAAGTCATGGCCGCCTGCTTCGTTTATATCGTGACCAACCGGCCCCGGGGCGTGCTTTACACCGGGATGACCAGTGATTTGCCGAAACGGATCGGGGAACACCGGGACGGTCTGATCGCCGGCTTTACGCGAACTTACAATTGCAAGCGCCTGGCCTGGTTCGAGCCCTTCGACGATTTCACCGCCGCCTATCGCAGGGAATATCTGGTGAAGCGTTGGCGGCGCGCCTGGAAGATCCGGCTCGTCGAGGAGATGAATCCGGGCTGGCTGGATCTCGGTCTGGATCTAACGGCCTGAAACAGCCCTACCCGAACAGCGCCATGGGCAGGGCGCCGATCACCGCGCCGGTCATCAGCGTGGCGAGCGTGCCGGAGATCAGGGCGCGGGGGGCCAAGTTGAGGATGTCTTCGCGGCGGCTGGGCGCCACGGCGATCAGCCCGCCCACCAGAATGCCCACCGAGGAGAAGTTCGCAAAGCCGCACGCCGCATAGGTCATGATCAGACGGGTGCGCGGGCTCATCTCATCGGAGAGATTGGCCAGCGCGTCATAGGCGAAGATTTCGTTGAGCGCGGTTTTAAACCCCATCACCGTGCCGGCGGGCGCCGCTTCAGACCACGGCACGCCGGCCAGCCAGACCAAAGGCGCGAACAGCCAGCCCAGGGCCCGCTCCACGCTCAGCGGCGCGCCGAACACGTCCGGCGCAGCGTCCAGCGAGAAGTTCACCAGCGCCACAAGCGCAGTGAACACCAGCAGCATGGCGATGATGTTCACAAACAGGCGCACGCCGTCGGAGACGCCGACGGTCAGCGCATCCATGGAGGAGTGGTAGAGGTTGACCGGGATCTTCTCTTTTTCGGCCTGCTCCTCGGTCTGATCCTGAGGATGCATGAGCCGGGCGAGGACCACCGCGGCCGGCACCGAAATCAGCGAGGCGGTGAGGATATGGCCCGCCGCGTCGGGCAGGATGCCGGAGAGCTGGCTGACATAGATGGCCATCACCGAGCCGGCGACGGTGGAAAAACCCACCGTCATGATGAGAAACAGGTCCGAGCGGCTCATGGTGGGCAGGCGCGGACGGATCAGCACCGGGCTTTCGGTCATCCCGAGGAAGATGTTCGCCGCCGCGCCAAGGCTCGCCGCGCCGGACAGATTGAGGATGCGCCGGAAGAGCGCCGCGAATCCGCGCACGGCGAACTCCAGAATCCGCCAGCGCCATAAAAGCGCCGACAAGGCCGAGAGGACGATCACCATGGGAAGCGCCTGGAAGGCGAAGGAGAAGGTGAGCCCTTCCGCGCCCTCGCGAATCACAAAGGGCATTTCGCCCCCGCCCAGATAACCGAAGACAAAGCTGGTGCCCTGCGTCGTGGCGCGCTGCAGCACCTCTACTACGCCGGTGAGCGAGGACAGGAAAGCGCGCGTGGGAGCGAACGAGAAGAGGAGGACGGCGATGGCGAATTGCACCGCCACCGCGCCGGCGATGAGCATGAGCGGGATTTTCTTCCTCGGACCCAGCACCCAGGCGATGGCGAGAAACGCGAAAATCCCAAGCAGGCTACGCAGCTGCAGGCCGGCGTCTTCCAGCATTGTGCGATGTCCCTGATGCGTGGCGGCGCCAATAACCCCGAAGCGCCGCAGCCCCTTCGTCAACGGGGCGTCACAATACTTAATTCGGTCGCAAACGCCAGCGCGCCTTGCGCCTCAATGGCGCCCGGCTATATGACGGCCCCATGAGCAAGCCCATCTGGTCTCCCTGCAAGAAAATCTGCCTGGTCGATCCGGGCCAGTCCATCTGTGTGGGCTGTTTTCGCACCCTGGAAGAGCTGGGCCGCTGGACCGCCATGAGCCATGAAGAGCGCCTGGCCATGAAGGGCGAGCTTAAGGCGCGCGAGGCGGCCTACCGGGCGGCGCTGAAAGCCGAGACCGGTGAGAGCGGGCGCTAGCCGCCAAACACCGCTTCACGCAGCATGTTCACCGCGACGATGAGAAGGCAGATGGCGAAGGCCTGTTTCAGGCGCGCGGCGTTCAGCCTGTGCGCCAGCGCGGCGCCCACCGGCGCAAGAAACACCGCCGCCGCGGCCAGGCACACAAAGCCGGCCATGTTCACATAGCCCAGCGAGAACGGCGCGCGTCCCGCCTCGTCCATGCCGGCGATCATGTAGCCGATGGCGCCGGGCAGACCGATCGCCACGCCGAAGCCCGCCGATGTGGCGACCGCCGTGTGCATGGAGCGCCCGCACACGCTCATCAGTGTGACGCCGAAAACGCCGCCGCCGATCCCCATGAGGGCGGAGAGCACGCCGATGGCGCCGGCGAGCACCGCGCGCAAGGGCAGGCCGGGCATGTCTTCAGCCAGCCTCCAGTCGGGGCGCCCGAAGAAGAATTGGGCCGACAGGAGCAGCGCCACCCCGCCGAACAGGGCGGTGAGGACACGGCCGGGTACGATGTCGGCCAGCGCCGCGCCGGCGAGCGTGCCGAGCACGATCCAGGGCGACCAGGTCCTGACCAGCTGAAAATCCACCGCGCCGCGCTTGGCGTGAGCGGCCACCGAACGCAGCGACGTCGCCACGATCACCATGAGCGAGGTGCCCACTGCGGCGTGCATCGCCGTGTCGCCATATCCGAGCGCTGTGAGCACGAAATACATGGCCGGGACCATGACGACCCCGCCGCCGATTCCAAACATGCCCGCGATCAGGCCGGCGCCCGCGCCCACGGCCAGAAGGGCGGCGATGAAGGGCAGATACTCGATCACGCCGCCACGCGCTCCGGCGCCACGGCGGCCAGCGCCTCTTCCACTACGTCCCAGCCTGCGCCGGGCCGGTTGGCTTTTTCAGAGAGGATCTGGCGGAATTTGCGCGCACCCGGACGGCCCGCGAACAGGCCAAGCATGTGCCGGGTGATGGCGTGCAGCTTCACGCCCTTGTCCAGCTCACGCTCGATATAGGAGCGATAGGCGAGCACTGCGTCCACAGGATCGCTCACCGGATCGGGCGCGCCGAACACGCGGCTGTCGACCGCACTGAGGATCCAGGGCGTGTGATAGGCCGCCCGCCCCACCATGACACCGTCCAGCGGGCCTTGCGCAGCGAGTGCGGCGTCAAGATCGGCGAGCCCGCCATTAAGGATGATCTCAAGATCGGGCCGCTGGGCCTTGAGACGTTTCACCAGATCATAGTCCAGCGGCGGCACGTCGCGGTTTTCCTTCGGGCTCAGCCCCTTCAGCCAGGCCTTGCGGGCATGGACGGTGAAGCTGGTGACGCCGGACTGCGCGACGGTATCGACGAAGGCGGACAAGGTCGTCTCCGGGTCCTGATCGTCAACGCCGAGCCGGTGCTTGACGGTGACGGGGATGGAGACCGCCTCGGCCATGGCGATGAGGCAGTCGCGCACCAGCTCCGGCTCGCGCATGAGGCAGGCGCCGAATTTGCCCGACTGCACCCGGTCGGACGGGCAGCCCACATTGAGGTTTACTTCAGCATAGCCGAACTGCTCGGAAATCTTCGCGGCCTCAGCGAGACTCTTTGGGTCCGCGCCGCCCAGCTGGATCGCCACCGGATGCTCGGCCGGATCAAAGCCGATGAGGCGGCCGGTGTCGCCGCGGATCACCGCCTGGTCCACCGCCATCTCGGTGTACAAAAGCGCCCGGCGCGTGAGGACACGGTGAAACGCCCGGCAATGCCGGTCGGTCCAGTCCATCATCGGCGCCACGCAAAAGCGGCGGTCAAGGGCGGGGGGCGTGGGTGCGCTCATGGCGCGCCATTTAGGCCGGACGGCCGCGAAGCGCAAATCCGCAGGCAGCCTGGGCGCGTATCAGGTATAATGAGGATGAGGCGGATCTGCAGGCCCGGAACCTGGCCACCCGATCATCATCGACACACCGGTATCCGCCCTTTTTCGGAGGAAACACCCATGGTTTTTCGCACAGCAGCCCTCGCCGCCTCAGCCCTGGCGCTGACCGCTTGCTCGACCGGCCCCGGTATGGAGGGCGCCGACGCCCGGCCACAGGGCTTTGAGGATTACCAGGGCGATCCGCGCCTGGGAGAACGGGTGGACCGCATCTGTTTTGGCTCCCAGATCGATAATTTCCGCGACCCCACGAACAACACCGTTTTGCTGGAGGCCGGTGTGAACGACTGGTATCTGGTGCATACGTTCAGTTGCCCGGATCTCGATTTCGCCCAGTCGCTCTCCTTTGACCGGTACGGCTCCTGCCTTCGCCAGAGCGACGCGGTGATCGCCTATCGCAGCTTCACAGGCCCGAGCAGAAGCGAGCCGGCGCCGCAAGGGTGTCGGATCCGGGCCATCTATGAATGGGACCCGGACGCGGCGGCCGAAGGGGAAGAGGAAGCCGGCTAGGACGTAAACCGCGCCTTAACCACGGCGCTTAACCGCGCCTTGGGATGAGCCTGCTAGCGTGATCTCCCAAAAGGAGCTCGCAATGGCTAAAGCAGCGTTCCACAAGCATCAGCGCGTCTTCGTCAAACCGGTCGGCACCTGGACCGTTATCGAGAAGATCAAGCCTCAGTGGGTCAAGGATGTCGAAGAGCCAGTGAAGATTTTCTACGACTGCGGGCTGGGGCGCGATTTCATCGCCGCCGAACTCGCCGCTGAAGCGGTGGAGGAAAGCGACACCTCCCGGTGGCGCCTGATGCGCGCCAAGAACAAGTGGCAATCGCCCGAGGAATGCGCCCACCACCCCCAGCCGGGAAGCTATCCCGTGGTGGTCACCGACGCCCAGAACTGGGGCGGCTGGCGTGTCCCCGGCGCGGAATATGATCGCGATCCCGACCGTATCGAGCACCAGGCCCGCCTGATCGTCCATGCTCCGCGCCTTTTGCAGCTCGCTGAAGCGCTGGCGCGCGAGGTGGCTGAAAACGCCGACGCCGGCGCTGATCTGGTCACCCTGGGCAAGCGCGCCGCGGAGATGGTGCGCGCCGTGCGGGCGCGGCCCGACGACGACGACGCAGACCTAAGAGCAGCTGGTTAACCATCGGCTTACCCGCCTGAGGCTACCTCTGATCTACTTGGCGGTTCGGTCAGGTCAAAAGGACGGAAATGGCCGATTTTTCCAATGTGCGCGCCCTCGTCATCGACGACAACGCCCATATGATCCAGATCATCCGCTCCCTGCTGCTGGGCTTTGGAATCACGCGCACCTACGAGTCCCGTGACGCCGCGGAAGCCTTTGACATCGCGCGCCAGGAAGCGATCGATTTCATCATCGTGGACTATCAGATGCCGATGCTGGACGGGCTGGAGTTCACCCGCCTGGTGCGCACGGCCAAGGACACGCGCAATCCGTTCATCCCGATCATCCTTCTGACCGCTCACACCGAGCGCAGCCGGATCATGGCGGCGCGCGACGCCGGGGTGACCGAGGTCTGCGCCAAGCCGATCACCGCAAAACAGCTGTGGATGAAGATCGCCGCAGTGGTCAACACGCCCCGCCCCTTCGTGCGCGCGCCGAATTATTTCGGTCCCGACCGCCGGCGCCGCGATGAAGGCGCGCCAAAGAACATTGACCGGCGCACAACCCCGATCACCGGCCAGAAACCCCGAGAGCCAGACGAGATCAGCCCCGATGCGGATGACGGCCCGAAGGCTCAGCAAGCCTGAGCTGCGCCGATCCAGCCGGCCCGCTGCGGAGAGTGGCTCTGCCGCGCGACATCGAGGCGCACGGTCAACAGCACTGCGCCTGCAGACCACGCCGCGGACGCCTCACCCTGAATGGCGCCAGGATCCGGCTGAAAGCCGATGATCCTCGCCCTGGCGTTAACGCTTCACTGCTGGACGCCGGTGCAGGGCGCGCCGTACCTTGGCGACTATGATTCGGACAGGTGACGCGCAGGGTGCGGGACAGGCTCGCGACGCGTCCGCAGGCCACGCGCGCCCGCGGGCGTTTTCCGCGCGCGCGGTGATCCTGGCGGTAATCATCTTCACCTTGGTGTTCGGCGCTGTGATCTTCGTCAAGCTGGGCCAGGAGCGCCAGCGCGCCGATCTGGACGCCCGCGCGGTTCACGCGCGCACCGCCGCCCTGTTCGCTGAAGATGTCGAGGGCCGCCTGGCCGAAGTGCGCGGCGCGCTCGCTGCAAGCACCAGCCAGTTTCAGGCCCTGTCCGGCGAGGCGCTGGACGCAGCCGCCTATCGCGGCGTGGAGATGCTCACCGCACTCACCACGGTCAGCGGCGCCGGACTGCTTTTGCCCGACGGGCGGGTGATCGCCGCCGGAGTCCATGGCGGTGAAGCTCTGCGTGCGGTGGCCGAGGCCGCGCTGGCGGGCGAGGGCGAGATCATCGCCCTGCCCGGCCTGTCCACTCCGCTGGCCATGGTGCGCCCGGCGCCCCTGGCCGACGGATCGGTGGGGGCGCTTGTGGCGGTGCTTGACCCGGCCCCGCTACTGGGGCCGCGCCGGGTCGGTGAAATCGCCATTCTAACCGATATCGACGGCCAGGTTCTCGCCACTGCGCCGCGCACGGCCTTCACCGGTGCGCCGCGCATCGCCGACCTTGTCGGTCTTGATTCCAGGCTGGTCGCCGAGATCGCCCGCACCGGCGGCGCGGCGCCGGGCGCCGACTTCGCCGGCGCTGAGGGCGTGCTGGGCGCGGCCCCGATCAATGGCGCGCCTCTAACGGCCATGAGCATCGGCCCGTCCGGGCTCGACAGCGCGGCCTGGCGCGACACGGTGTTCTTCCATGTGCTGCTGTTTCTGGCGCCGCTTGGCACCGCCATGGCGCTGCTGATCATGCTGCGGAGCCAGATGAGCAAGCTGGACGACACTCAGGTGCGCCTGCGCGACAGCGAAAACCGTCTGCGCCTGGCCATCGAGGGCGCGCGCTGCGGGGTGTGGGACTGGGATCTGGATGAGGATGAGGTGGTGCTCACCGACTCCTTTGCGCGCCTGATCGGACGGGCGGGCGCGGAGGTCATGAGCGGGCCGGAGCTTTTGCGCCTGATCCGCCAGGAGGATCAGCCGCGGCTGCGCGCGGCGCTGCGCGGCGCCGCCAACGCCAAGGATGTGGATCTGGAACTGCGCGCGGCGGGTCTGCCGGTGTGGCTGCAGCTGCGCGGGCGTTTGCAGCCCGGCACGCGCCGCATCGTGGGCGTCGCCATCGACACCACCGAGCGCAAGGGCGCGCAAGCCCGCGTCGCGGCGGCGGAATCGCGCCTGCGCGCGGCGCTGGAGTCCATGTCGGAGAGCTTTGTCCTGTGGGATGCGCGCCGGCGCCTGGTGCTGTGGAACCGTAAATTCCGCGAGTTCTTCGGCTTTGCGGACGGCAAGCTGCGCACCGGCATGAGCTACGCAGAGGTGGAGGACGTGGCCGGGCGCGCCATCAAGCGCATCCATGGCGGCGAAGACAGCTCTGAAGCCTATGACCTCGAGCTCGGCGACGGGCGCTGGCTGCGCTATTCGGAGCGGCGCACCGCCGACGGCGGCCTGGTGAGCGTGGGCGCCGACATCACCGCGCTGAAGAGCCAGGAAGCCGCGCTGAAGGAAAACGACCGCAAGATGCGCCGCACGGTGGAGAATCTCCGCCTGTCCCAGGAGCGCGTCCAGGAACTCGCCGCCAATTACGAGCAGGAGAAGATCCGCGCCGAGGAAGCCAACCGTTCCAAGTCGGAGTTTCTGGCCAACATGTCCCATGAGCTGCGCACCCCGCTCAACGCAATCAACGGGTTTTCCGAGATCATGGCCGGGGAGATGTTCGGCCCGCTCGGCGATGCGCGCTACAAGGATTATGTCGGCGACATCCTGACCTCCGGCCAGCATCTTCTGTCGCTGATCAACGACATTCTCGACATGTCCAAGATCGAGGCCGGCAAGATGCAGCTTCAATCTGAACCGCTGGACCCGTCCGACCTCATCGAGCAGTGCGTGCGCCTGATGCGCGCCCGCGCCGACGAGAAAGAAATCACGCTGGAGATCGCCGGCGGGGTGTTGCCGAGCATCGAGGCCGATCCGCGCGCCCTGAAACAGGTCATGCTCAATCTGATGAGCAACGCGGTGAAGTTCACCCCCGAGGGCGGCAAGGTGATCGTGCGCGGGTTCGACGCCGCCGACGGCGTGGTGCTGCAGGTGGCCGACACCGGCATCGGCATTTCAG
The DNA here is from genome assembly GCF_053756655.1 of Apolloniradiicaulis salifontis. Classification (NCBI taxonomy): domain Bacteria; kingdom Pseudomonadati; phylum Pseudomonadota; class Alphaproteobacteria; order Maricaulales; family Maricaulaceae; genus Apolloniradiicaulis; species Apolloniradiicaulis salifontis. The sequence goes on along the minus strand of NZ_CM132387.1, from coordinate 837,321 downwards.
AAGAGGATCTGCCGCGCGTCGGCCGGCCGTTCGAGCAGATCGAGAACCAGCATTCGAAAAAGCATCAGGGCTCGGGCCTTGGCCTGGCTTTGTCGAAATCGCTGGTGGAGATGCATGGCGGCGCGCTGCGCATCGACTCAGTGCTGGGCAAGGGCACCACGGTGTCGTTCTCGCTGCCCAGCCAGGCCAGGCCCCAGCCCGGCGATGGCGGCGGCGTGCCGGGCGTCCATAGCGACGCCTCGGCGGCGGCGACACTGGAGGCCCAGGCGCCGCGCTCCGCCCGCGCGCTGCACTAGAGCCTTTTCAGCGAAAGTGGGTACCGGTTTCGCGGTTCGAAAAGGCGAAAAATCAAAAGTTTAGATCGATATTGGTCGATCAGGATCGACCGAAATCGCTCCAGGCTCACCCCTCCGGCTCCGGCGCCGGACCGGATCGATCAGCCCGGCGCAGGGCGCGTGGTCCCAGCGCCGCGCGCAGCGCCTCGCGCCGGGTCTCGGCGTCAAGATCGGCCACCGCCTCCAGCACCACACGTTCGGTGGCGGCCTCGAGCTCGCTGCGCGCCCGGCGCGCATCACCAAGCGCAGTCGCCGCCGCCTCGACCTCAAAACCTTCAGCGCCCAGCGCCGCCATGGCTGTGCGGCGGGCCAGGTAGGCGTCGCGCCCCAGGCTGCGCAGTTCGGGCCGGACCGCATCAAAGCGGGCGCGGGTGTCGGCGCGCACATCGTCGGGCAGCGCCTCCACAAAGCCGCGCAGGTCGAACCCGCCACGCGGCGCGCGCCCGGTTCTCCGCTCGCCGCGGTCCTGCGCTTCCGGCGCGGCCGCGGTCCCAAAACCATCGCGCGCCGCCGCGCCGATGAGCACCCCGTTCAACAAAACCGAGGCCAGCAAAAGCACGATCCAGATATTGATCCGGCCCATCACGCATCCTCCAGAAGCTCTAGCGCCGCGCTGTCGTCCAGCGCGCCGAACGCATTGGCGTAAAGATCCACATCGCCCGTCCCGCCGGGCGCTGCGCCAAGCCAGCCCGCGCCAAGACCCACGGTGAGCGCCAGCGCCGCCGCCAGGGCCGCCCAGGCGGGCGTGGGGGCGGGCGCCCGCTTAGCGCGAGGCGCACTGGCGGCGATGCGGCGGGCGAGTTCATCGCTGGCGGGCGCGGACCTCGCGTGCTCCAGCGCGCCATCCAGCAACCGCGCCTGTTGCAGCACAACGCGCGCCTCAGACGTGGTTTGCGCCAAGGCGCGGCCGGGGTCGCGCTCGGCCGGGGGCCAGCGCTCAAAATCGCCGCCATAGGCGGCGCACAGGGCGGAAAATCGTTCAAGCGTCATCATGTCTCGCCTCCATGGCCGGCGCCGAGGCCGGCCAGCAAGTCCGCGTGTTCATCGCTCAGCGCCGTCTTCAGCGTCCGCCGTCCCCGCGCCAGCAGGCTTTCAAGCGCCTCGATGCTGATGTCCAGCACGGCTGCAGCTTCGATATTGCCCATGTCCTGGAAATGGCACAGCTCCAGGGCGGCGCGCTGACGCACCGGCAAGGCGGCCACGACCGCGCGCACCCGGCGTGCATCAGCTCCGGCGGCCAGAGCCGCTTCGACCCCGGCGCGGGGCTCGGCGAGCTCGGGCGTGTCGTCACCCATCAGCGCCTCGCCGCGCTTTCGCAGGCGGTCATAGCAAAGATTAAGTGCGATGCGCGCCACCCAGGTCTCAAGCCTTGCGCGCTCGGGCTGATACTGGCCGATCTTGCGCCAGACCCTCAAAAAAGTGTCCTGGGACACGTCTTCGGCCTCGATTGGGTCGCGCAGGGTGCGCGCCGCAAGCCCGGTCACCAGCGGCAGACACCGCGCGGTGAGCGTGGCGACCGCATCGCGATCGCCGCGCCCCACGCCGTGCGCAAGCGCCCGGTCTGCCGCAATCCGCCCGTCCTCGCCGTCAAAGCGGGGGGATCCTCCCACACGTGTAAGGACGGGACGGCTCATGGAGCCTAGTCGCGCCACCAGGCCGCCGCGGCGCGCCGTTCGGCCATGGCTTCACGGCGGCCCTCCCAGCGGCTTTCCCGGCCTTCCCGGCGCTCAGCCAGTCGGGCGTCGATCTCCGCACCGGTCACCACGCCGTCAGAATTCGCATCAAGAGCGTCGAACATGGGGCTCGGCGCGCCGGTGAACTCGGCGCGCGAGATGCGGCCGTCCCCATCGGCGTCCACCGCCGCCATGCGCCCGGCCCGGCCGCGCCCGCCCTCGCGCTCGGCGCCCGCTTCTTCTCGCATTTCAGCGAAGCGCTGGCGGGTCGGCGAGGCGTCCTGCGCATCAAGATAGCCGTCCGCATTGCGGTCGCGGAAATCGAACTCTTCGGCGCGCAACGCGTCGCGTTCGGCCCGCGTGACCTGATTGTCGCCATTGGCGTCCGCCGCGCCCAGCGCCATCAGGGCGCGCATGGCGCCCCGGCCGCCTCGGTGATGCCCCCCCTCGCGGTGACGGCGTCCGGCCTGAGGGGCGTCACCGTGCTCACGGGCATATTCGCCGCGCGGCGCGTCAGGAGCGGGCTGCGCCGAAGCAAGGCCGGTGACGGCGATGGCCAGAGCAGAGGCGGTGAGAATCAAGGTTGTTTTCATATCGCTCTCCGTAAGCATCATCGAGACGGCTCAGCGCCGCCTTCTGATGGGATTACGCGTCGGGCTCCGCTATTCCGTCGCTCTTGAACTGCACAGGACCGATCTCCGTCTCAAACGCCGCCCGCACCGCCTGCGCATGGGTGTCAAGGCGGCCGGCGAGTTCGGTCAGATCCTCGGCTCGGCCCGCCACGGCCAGGCGCCCGGCGAAGGGCGCGCTGGCGCCGCCCGGATCAAACCCGCCGCCATGGGCCGCGCGCACCAGCTGCGTCAGGGCGGCGTAATCTTCTTCTGCGGCGAGCAGACGCTCCACGAGATCGCCTTTGAGCGCGCCCGCTTCGGCAAGCATCTCCAGCGCGGCGCGCGTGCGCGGCGCAGCGCGGGTGCGCGCGATGAGCTGGGCGGTCTGGGCGATGAATTCGATCTCGATCAGCCCGCCCTCGCGCAGCTTGAGATCCCAGGGCGATTTGGCCGGCTTGTCGCGCTGCAGGCGGGCGCGCATGTCTGCGGCGTCGGCCCTTATCTCATCGGCCGGGACGGGCTTGGCGATGGCCGCCTCCACCGCCCGCTCCAGCGGTTCGCGCAAAGTCCCGGCGATTATGCGCGCCCGCGTCAGGGCCATGCGCTCCCAGGTCCAGGCCTCGTCGCTCTCGTAATACGCCGCAAAGCGCGCCAGCCGCACCGCGATGGGCCCGGCCGAGCCTGACGGGCGCAGCGCCATGTCCACGGGATAGAGGTCGCCCTCCTCGGTGGGCGCCGACAGCGCTGTGACCAGGCGCTGGGTGAACCGGATGAACCAGGCTTCCGCGCCCAGCGGCTTTTCGCTGTCGGACTGGGCGGCGCTGGGCTCATAGACCACGATGAGGTCGAGATCGGAATCCGCGCTGAGCTCGCGCCCGCCAAGCTTGCCCATGCCAAGCACCGCCCAGGCGCCGGGCGCGGGTCCGTGCTTGCGGGCAAGCTCGCCTTCGGCTGCGCGCGCCATGGCGTCCACCGCCGCGTCGGCGAGATCGGCGAAGGCCGCGCCCGCATCGCTGGCGGTGGCCTGGCCCAGAAGAAGCTGCGCGCCGATGCGCAGGCGCTCCTCGCGCGCCAGGCGCCGGGCTGCGTTCAGCGCCTCTTCAAAGGGCATATGGGCCACCCCTTCAAAGCGCCGCATCTCCCGATCGGCGGGATCCTCGCTGAGAGGGATGGAAAAGCTCGGCTCCAGCATCACGTCCAGCAGCGCCGGGCGGCGCGCCAGGATCTCCGCCAGCCGCGGAGCAAGGCCGAGAATATCGATCAGATTGCTGGCGAGTCTTGGCTGATTGACCAGAAGGGAGAGCGGCTGAACCCCGCTGGGCAGTCCTTCAAAAAAGCTGGTGAAACGCGCCAGCGCCGTGTCGGGATCGCCGGTGTCGGCGAGCCCTTCAACCAGGCGCGGCGCAAAGCGGGAGAACAGGGCGCGCGCCCGCTCTGTGCGCGCCGCCCGCGCCCGGCCGGCGGCCCAGCCGGCGAGCGTCTCCCACACGCGCTGCGGATCGGAGAAGCCCAGCTTTTCAAGGGTCGTGACCGTGTCCGGCGTCGGTTCCACCCCGGTGAGGACCAGGCTGCCCTCGCGGGTCGCGAGGCTCTCGCCGCCCTGAAACTGATCGGAGAACAGGGTGTGGACGCGGGCGAAGATCTCGGTGAGCCGGGCGTCGAAATTCGCCAGTACGCGCTCGCCGGTGAGGGCCGCCACCGCGCTGCGCGCCTCGTCTGTGCGTGGCAATGACTGGGTCTGCTCGTCATTGAGCATCTGGATTCGATGCTCGACGCCGCGCAGTTCGCTATAAGCCCAGCTCATCTGGGCGGCCGACTCGGCTGGAACCAGCCCCTCGGCAGCCAGCGCAGCCAGAGCCTCCAGCGTGGAGGCGGCCCGCAATTGCGGGCGCCGCCCGCCGAAGACCAGCTGCAACACCTGGGCGTAAAACTCGATCTCGCGGATCCCGCCTCGGCCCAGCTTCACGTCATGGCCGGGAATCTCGATGCGAGAGCGCCGGCCCACCGCCTGGATCTGCCTGGCGAGGGCGTGGATGTCCTCCACCGCCTCGAAGTCCAGCGTGCGCCGCCAGATGAAAGGTTCAAGGTCGAGGAGAAAACCCTCAGCCGCGCTTTGATCGCCGGCGCACCAGCGCGCCTTGGCGTAGGCGGCCCGCTCCCAGTTCTGGCCCACCGCTTCGAAATAATGGCGCGCCATGTCGGCGTTCACCGCTGCGGGGGTGGAGGACGGGTCCGGACGCAGCCGCAGGTCGACGCGGAAGACATAGCCGTCGGCGGTCAGATCTTCCATCACGAAGGCGAGCCTCTGGGCCACGCGCGCAAAGGCGCGATGGGCGTCCTTGCCTTCAGGCGGGCGCGCCGCCTCGGGCTCCCAGAACACCGTAAGATCCACGTCGGACGAATAATTCAGGCTGCGCTGGCCATGCTTTCCAAGCGTCAGGACAAACAGGCCGGGGATGGGATCGAGGGGGTCTGCCAGGTCAAATCCGCAAGAGCGGGCGGCGACGGCCAGACTCGCCTGAACGCTGGCGTCGGCGAAGTCAGAGAGCGCGCGCGTGACCTGGCGCAGGTCGAACGCGCCGGAGAGATCCGCCAGCGCCGTGACCAGATGAAGATCAAGCTTGGCGAGGCGCAACGCCTCCATCGCAGGCGCTTCATCCAGCCCAGCAGCCTCACGCGCGGCGGCGCACGCCGCCTCCACCAGCGCCTCCGGGCTCTCATGGGCGAGCCGCTCCAGTGTCTGACGGCGCCGCGCGGCGGTGCGCGCCAGATAGGGCGCGGCGGCGAACACCGCGTCCAGAAACTCAGCCCCTTCGCCCCACGCCTCGTAAGCCTCCCCCCCTATACGCTCACGTGCACGTCTGGCGCGCGCCGGGTCAATCACAGGCAGGGTGGTGGAAATGCGGGTGGGGAGCGCGCCGGTCATGGCGGGACGCTAACCCCATGAGGCCCGAATGCCGAGCCCCCCGATGCGCCCCCTACTTCGCCTTCGCAAAGCAAAGAGCGATCCTGAGGCCGGGGCCATGGCCGTCCTCGGTGACGCCGGGGCCGTCGTCCAGGGTGAGGTCGGCGCCGTGGACCTCGGCGATGGCCTGCACCAGCGACAGGCCGAGCCCCACGCCCGGGAGGGAGCGGCTTTTCTCAAGCCGCGCAAAGCGTTCCAGCACACGCTCGCGCTCGTCCACTGGAATGCCGGGGCCGGTGTCGGTGACGGAGATCTCGATGCGGGCTTCGCTGGTGATGCGCCCGCGCAGCACCACCGCGCCACCCGCCGGCGTATATTTCACGGCGTTGTCGAGGAGATTGGCGATCGCCTGAGCGATCAGCTCGCGGTCGCCCAAAAGCGTCAGGCCCGGCGGGCAGTCGCAAGCGAACTCGGTGCCGTCCTCCTCGCACAACGGCTCATAAAGCTCGGCGACGTCGGCCACGAGGTTTGACAGATCAAGCGTCTCAAACGCCTGGCGCCGCTCCCCGGTCTGAAGCCGGGAGAGCGACATCACCGCGTTGAAGGTCTTTAAAAGCTCATCCACATCGGAGACGGCTTGGGAAAGCGCAGCCTCGCGCGCCTCAATATCGCCGTCCTCGACAATGGCCGCTTCAAGGCGTCCGCGCATGCGCGTCAGCGGCAGGCGCAGATCGTGGGCGATGGAATCGCCCGCCGAGCGCATGCGGTGCATGAGCCGCTCCAGCCGATCCAGCATGGCGTTGAAATTGGATGAGAGATCGTCAAGCTCGTCGCCGGAGAAGGTGCGCGGCGCGCGGGTGTCCAGGCGTCCGGACATGACCGCGCGCGAGGCGGTGTTGATGGCTTCCAGGCGCCGCGCGAACCGGCGCGACACCACCGAGCCGGAGACAAGGCCCAGCGCGAGGGCGACTGCGGAGGCGATGAGCACCGCGTTCAGGGTCTCTCCGACAAAGCGGGACTCCTCCTCCACGTCGATGCCGACAAAGAGCTTCTGCCCCGTGGCCAGATTAACGATGCGCCCACGCGCGTCGCGTCCGTCCTCGCTGGCCTGGACGCCATCGGCGGGGGCGCGGTCATAGACGAAGCGCACCCGGCCTTCCGCGTCCGGCGCCGCAGCGGGCAGCCCGGAGATATTGCCCGAGATGCGCCGGCCTTCGTCACCCAGCAAAAGATAGAGAAACTCGCCGCCGCCCACCGAGCGCTGCACGATGTAGCGGTTGGCCGCTTCGGCGCCGCCGGCGTCAAAACGCGCCTCGATGCGGGCGATCTCTTCGGAAATCGCGGCGTCGGCCCGGCGCATGGCCGCGCCCACCGAGGCGGCGTAGACCAGCGCCAGGATCACGAAGCTGGACAGCGCAAACAGCCCGGCGCTTAGAAGCGTCAGCCTGAACGCGGTGGTCCGCATGAAGGCCGGCATGCGCCGGCGCACGCTGTGTTCGGCGGTCACATCAGCCTCGCAGCTTTACGCCTGGAGACGATAACCCGCTCCGCGCACGGTGTGCAGCATGGTTGATCCGAAGGGCTTGTCGATCTTGGAGCGCAGCCTGGAGATATGCACATCGATGACGTTGGTCTGGGGGTCGAAATGATAGTCCCAGACCTTCTCCAGCAGCATGGTGCGCGTCACCACCTGACCGGCGTGACGCATGAGAAATTCCAGCAGGCGGAACTCGCGCGGCTGCAGGAGGATCGCCTCCTCGCCGCGGCGCACGGTGCGCGCCAGCAGGTCCATTTCCAGATCGCCCACCGAGAGCCTCGTCTTGGCGGAGTCCGGATCGCGCCGGCGCGCCAGCGCGTCAACACGGGCGAGCAGTTCGGACGGTGCATAAGGTTTGACCAGATAATCGTCGCCGCCGGCTTTGAGGCCTTCGACCCGGTCATCCACCTCGCCCATGGCCGAGAGCACCAGGGCCGGCGTCTTGTCGCCTTCCCCGCGCAGTTCGGAGATCATGGAGAGGCCGTCTCGTTTCGGCATCATCCGGTCGACGATCAGCACGTCGAAGGCGCCTTCTCGGGCCATGGCCAGGCCGTCATCACCGTCATGGGCGCAATCGACCACATGGCCGTTCTCACGCAGCATCTTGGCGATATTCTTGGCGACCTCGCGATCGTCTTCAACGATGAGAACGCGCATTGCGTTCAGCCTCCCCTGCAAGATCATCAAAAGCGTGAGGGCGCGCCGACTCCCGTCCGGCGCGCCCACCCCGCCCTACTCTTCTCTGTCGAGCTCCAGGGCGACATAGCGCCCCTGCCCGCCTTGGGTGCGCACATAGACCAGCACCGCTGCGCGGCCGCGCTCGCGCGCATCCTCCACAGCGGAGCGGAAGTCCTCGATGCTCGTCACATCGCTGCCCACCGCCTCCACGATCGCGTCGCCCGGGCGCAGGCCCTTTTCGGCGGCTTCCGATTGCGGCTCGACTTCGACGACCACCAGACCGCGCTGGCCTAGCTCGAGGCGCTCACGGGTCTCATCGTCGGGCGCTTCCAGAGTCATGCCGAACATCTGCATCTGGCCAGGCTCAAGGGCCGGACCGGTCGGCTGCATCTCGTCCTCACCGGGACGCTCGGCGAGCTCGACCTGCAAGGTGCGCTCGCGGCCGTCGCGTAGAACGGTGAAACGCACCTGCTCGCCCGGCGCAACGGCGCCGACGCGGCGGGTGAGTTCACGGGCGCTGTCCACGGCGCGGCCGTTGATCTGGGTGACGATGTCGCCGTTTTCAAAGCCGCCGGCGGCGGCCGGAGTGCCGGCGATCACCTGGTTGATCAGCACGCCCTCGACGTCCGCATCAAGGCCCATGGCCTCTTTCAGGTCGTCGGTAAGATCGGACGGGGCGATCCCCAGATAGCCGCGGCGCACCTGGCCGTTATCAATGAGCTGGTCGATCACCTGGGCGGCCAGATCGGAGGGGATCGCAAAGCCGATGCCCACATTGCCGCCGGTGGGCGAGATGATGGCCGAGTTCACGCCCACCACATTGCCGTTGAGGTCAAAGGTCGGCCCGCCCGAATTGCCGCGATTGATGGGCGCATCGATCTGCAGGAAGTCGGTATAGGCCTGCTGCGGTCCCATCTGGCGGCCGGACGCCGAGACGATGCCCGCCGTCGCCGTGCCGCCCAGACCGAAGGGATTGCCCACCGCAACGACCCAGTCGCCGACGCGAATGTCGAGATCGCGGTCAAGCTCCACGAAGTCAAAGGGCGCCCCGTCCTCGGTCACGCGCAGGAGCGCAAGATCGGTCGGGACATCCGTGCCCACCACTTCAGCGGCGAGGCTGCGGCCGTCGGCCAGACCCACCGATATCTCGTCCGCGCCTTCGATCACATGGTTGTTGGTGACCACATAGCCGTCAGCTGAGATAAAGAAGCCCGAGCCCTGGCTGCGGCGCGGACGCGGGGCCTGCTGGCCCGGCAGCCCGCCGAAGCGCTCAAAGAACTCGCGAAACTGCGGCGGCATCTGGCTCAGGTCCGGCATTTCGGAGGCTTGAGTCGAACCGCGCGCCTCGATGGAGACCACGGCCGGGCTCACCCGGTCGATCAGGTCTGCAAAGCTCATGGGCGCGCTGTTGGGCGCGGCGTAGGCGTAGGGGCCGGCGGCGCCCTGCTGGTCCTGGGCTGAAGCGGGCAGGCCCGCCAGCGCGGCGCAGAGAACGGCGGCGGGGAGTATCAAACGCTGTTTGAGGGTCATGCGTGTGTTGCGATCCTTATCGCTGCGTGGGGAGACGCGGGAAAACCCGGCGGCCCCGATGGAGTGAGTCATGATGGATGTCGGATCACGGCCATATTACCGCAAGCTTACGCTTCCGTAATGTGCACCTTCGGCCCGTCAGGGCAACGCCGCGCGTGGGGCGCCGGTTTCCGTACACGTCAGCCCCGGGTGTCGGTCTCGATCGTGGAGCTGCGCTCCAGTGTCTTGTGAACCGGGCATTTATTGGCGATTTCCAGGATCTTCACCTGCATCGCCTCGCTCTGGGGCGTCTCCACATGGATGGTGCGTTTGAAGATGTCGCGGCTCGCCTTCGCTGCGCTGTCGGCGTCGCGCGCATGGGTGACCCGCGTGGTGATGCGGCCGAACTCATAACCCTTGAAGTTGGCGTACATTCGCAGCGTCATCGTGGTGCAGGCCGCCAGCGACGCGCACAGGAGCTGATAGGGGTGCGGTCCGCCGTCCAGCCCCTTCTGCTCTTCGGGCTCATCGACAATGAAGCTGTGGCTGCCCGCCCGCGCCCAGCTATGAAATCCGCCAAGTCCGGTCTCGGAGACGGTGGCGCAGCGATCGCCGGCGAAGTCTGGCGGCTCGGGAAGCGTGAGGGTGTGGGCATAGCGCCTGGCCCAGGCGCCGATCATGTCGGCGGCGAAATAGGCGTCCTCAGCCCTCGAGAGCAGGTGATCGGCCGTGTCCAGGCTGACGAAGCTCTTGGGGTGCATCGCGTCGACGAACAGCCGCGTGGCGTTGTCGATCCCCACCGTCTCGTCCAGCGGCGAATGGCAGATCAAGAGCGCGGCTTTCAGCGTGTGGACGATCTCGTCCAGCGAATGGCCTTCGATATCGTCGAGAAACTGCTTCTTGATGGTGAAGGGGCGCCCGGCGAGCTTCACCCGCGCCAGGCCCTCTGTCTCGATCTCGTCCACGTGGTCGATGAATTGATGGCGCACATGGGCGGCGTCCGCCGGCGCGCCGATAGTGGCCACCGCCTTCACCGAGGCGATCTGGGGCGCCGCCGCGATCACCGCCGCCCCGCCCAGCGAATGACCCACCAGGAGGCCTGGGCCTTCATGGTTCGTCCCCAGCCACTCGGCGGCTTTGACCAGGTCATGCACGTTGGAGCTGAAATTGGTGTTGGAGAAATCGCCTTCGGACTGCCCCAGCCCGGTGAAATCAAAGCGCAGCACCGCAAAGCCGTGCTCGGTCAGGCGGCGCGAGATCCGCTGGGCGGCGTGAACGTCCTTGGAGCAGGAGAAGCAATGGGCGAACAGCGCCCAGCCCAGAGGCGGCCCGTTGGGGCGCTCAAGCCGCGCGGCCAGCCGGTCGCCGGAGGCGCCGTCAAACTCGACTTTTTCGGTGATCGCCATGACCCGCCCTCGCGTGCTGTGAACACCGAAGACCCTAGGCCCGGTGAGCGCGCTTAGGAAGTCACGGGCCCGTGTCCGCTCATATACGAGTTCGGCTTAACCGATCAGACGCCGCGCTTCTTGCGCATGGTCGCAAACAAGAGCGCCCCGCCCAGGATCAGGAAGATCAGCGGCGCGATCCAGAGGGGCGCGGAGCGGGCGTCAAAGCTGGGACGCATGAGCACTTCATGGCCGAAGCGCTCCACCAGGGACTGGCGCACCTCGCCGTCCGCGGCGCCCTGGGCCACCTGCTCGCGGACATAGCGGCGCATGTCCAGCGCCATGCCGGCGTTGGAGTCCATGATCGACTCGCCCGCACACACCATGCAACGGATCTCGCGCATCAGATCCTGGGCGCGCGCCTCATCTTCCGGCGGCAGGGCCGGGCCTGTCTCCGGCGCCGTCTGAACAGCCAGCGCGAGGGCGATCAGAAAGACCTTCATTCAGCCGGTTCCACCCGTGCCGCGACGGGGCTCGCCCCGCGCACCGGGGCATTGGCGCGCACGCGCCCGGTAAGCGCCAGGCCGCCGCCCGCCACGATGAACAGGGCGCCCAGGCCCAGCGCCCAGACAAGCGGGTGATACTGGGCGCGGATCTGGAAGGCGGTGCTTCCGTCGTCGCGCAAGCGCGCCTCGCCCACAGACACGTAGAGATCGCCGCTGATGCGCGATTTCAGCGCCACTTCACGCGTGGTCTGGTCGGCGGCCGGATAGTAGCGCCGCTCCGGCGCCATGGTCCCCGAGCTGTCTCCAGAGACCGTGATCTCGGCCCTGTCGGCCATGTAGTTGGGACCATCGGCCCGGCTCACATTCTCCAGCGTCAGGGTCCGTCCGGCGACATCCAGGCTTTCGCCAATGGCCAGCGTCGTCTCGATATTGGGCGGACGCGACGCGTCGGCCGCAGCGCCCAGTGCAATCAGGCCGACCCCGGCATGGGCGAGCGCGCGTCCGGTGGCGGCGAAGCGCGCCCCGCGGGCCTTGGCTGCCGGCAATGCGTTGAGCGCGTCCATCACGGCGCCGGAAATAGCCCAGACGCCCACCGCGCCGCCGATCACCGCCAGCACCGGCGCGCCCACATAGATGAGCACGCCGCCCACCGCGGCCACCGGGACCAGCAGGAGGGCGGCCTTCATCTGGTGAAGCCCGGGCCGCGCCCCGCCATTGGCCCAGGGCAGGAAGGGCGCAAGCGGCATCATCAACACCGCGGCCAGCAGCAGCGGATTGACCGAAAGATTGAAATACGTCGCCCCCACCGACGGTGTCGGCAGATTCAGCGCCTCATAGATAAGCGGCAAAAGCGTGCCCACCAGCACCACCCCGGCCGAGGCCGCCAGCAGAAGATTATTGGCGCCGATGAACGCTTCCCGGCTGGTCGGCTCGAACCCGTCGCCCTCGCCCAGCGTATGAGCGCGCGTCGCAAACAGCAGGAAGCCGGCCACCGAGGAGACCCCCAGCATGCCCAGGATCAACACCCCGCGCTCAGGATCGAGCGCGAAGGCGTGCACGCTGGTCAGAACGCCCGAGCGCACCAGGAAGGCGCCGAGGATGGACAGGATGTAGGCGAGGAGCGCCAGGAACACCGTCCAGCCGGGAAACGCGCCGCGCTTCTCCGTGGCGATGGCCGAGTGGACCAGCGCCGCGCCCAGGAGCCAGGGCAGGAAGCTGGCGTTCTCAACCGGATCCCAGAACCACCAGCCGCCCCAGCCGAGCTCGTAATAGGCCCACCAGGCCCCCAGCGCGATGCCGGCGGTGAGGCTGGTCCAGGCGCCCAGCGCCCAGGGCCGCAACGCCCCGGCAAGCTCGCGGCCGCCGGATTTCTGCACAAGGCCCGCCGCCGCGATGGCGAAGGCGGTGGAGAGCCCGACATAGCCGACATAGAGCATGGGCGGATGGATCACGAGGGCGGGATCCTGAAGCAGCGGATTGAGGTCCGAGCCCTGGATCGGAACCGGAAAAACACGCTCGAACGGGTTCGAAGCAAAGGCCAGGAACGCAAAGAACAGCGTCTGCAGCAGGCCCTGAAAACTCACCGAGCGGCTGCGCAGGGCGGCGTCGCGCGGACCGATCATGGCCAGGCCCAGGCCGAACAGCGCCAGAATCCAGCACCACAGCAGCATGGAGCCTTCGTGGCCGCCCCAGGCGCCGGCGATCTTGTAGGGCAGCGGCTTGTCCACATGGGAGTTGGCCGCGACATAGGCGATGGAGAAATCAGAGCGGATGAAGCTGGCTATCAGCAGGAGAAACGCAGCCCCGGCCGCCAGAACGGCGATCTCGGTGGCCGCCCGGCCCGCCGCGGCGGCGGGACCGCGCCCGCCCTGGTCGGCGCCGCGCCAGGCCAGCACGGTCTGCACGACGCTGGCGATGAACGCCAGTGCGATCAGAAATCGTCCGATCTCAGCAATCATCTAGCGGCTCCCCGCCCCGACCGGACGCGCCGCGCCGGGACCTGCGGTCTCGCCATAGCCATCGCCGTCCTGCCAGTGCCCGCTTTCGCGAAGCGCTGCAGCGACTTCAGGCGGCATGTAGGTTTCGTCGTGCTTGGCCAGCACGCTGGTGGCGGCGAAAACCCCGGTCTCGGCGAAGGCGCCCTCGGCCACGATGCCCTGCCCCTCGCGGAACAAATCAGGCAGTCCGCCTTCAAAACTGACCCGGATTTCTCCGGCGCCGTCGGTGACGGTGAAGTCGGCGCCGCCAGACCCGTGACGCTGCACGGAGCCGTCCACGACCAGCCCGCCGACCCGCACGCGGCGGCCGGGCTCGGGCGGGCTCTCGGCCACCATGGCGGGCGAATAGAAGAACACCATGGCGTCGCGCATGGCGGTCATGGCCAGCGCGCCGGCGGCGACCAGAACGCCCCCTGCGGCGGCGATGATGAAGAGGCGGCGGCGGGCTTTTCTCACGCGTCGGTCTCCTGAACGGTCAAGGCGCTCTCAACGGCGGCGATCATGGCGAGCTTGCCGGGCTCTTCGGCGAAAACCTCCCGGGCCCGCGCCAGCACGATATGCGCTTCTTCGAGTTCGTTCTGCATCATGCGCGCGCGCACCAGCGAAAGCCAACCGGACAAATCGTCCGGGTCTTCGTCAAGGCGCGCCTGAAGCCCGTCCACCATGGAGGCGATCATCTCGTCCACATCGGCGCCGTCGCGCGCAGCCTCGGCGAAGGGCGCCGCGCCGTCTGCATCCGGTCCGCCGCGCGGGCGCGACAATAGGTCGGCGGCGCGCGCCGCGATCGCCTGACGGAAGGGATTTTCCGGATCAAGCCGGGCGAGGATATCGGCCCAGGCCTGCGCCGCCGCGGCGCGGTCGCCGCTTTCATAGGCGGCGACGCCCAGAAGGAAGGCCGGCTCGGGCAGGCTGGGATCCAGAGCGATGGCGCGGTTGAACGCCTGGCGCGCCTGAATCGTCACCTCGTCATTGAGATTGACCAGCGCCTGACCCAGCTCCGACCAGCGCCGCGCCGTTTCCTCGACGCGCACGGCGCGCTCCAGCAAGCCGACGCCCTCCAGCGCCCGGTCGGTGCGCGCCAGATAGCGGCCCAGCAGGGTGAGCGCCTCGGCGTCGCGCGGGTTATCGCGCAGGGCCGCGCGCAGCACTTCTTCCTGTTCGATGGGCGACAGCGTCATGGGATCGGCGTTGCGCAGCCGCTCGGCGAGCTCGGCGTAGGGCGCGCTCGGCGTCGTGGGTTCGCCGTTGACCAGATAGGCGCCCAGCGCGCCCACGGCCACAAGCCCGGCGCAGGCCAGCCCCGCCAGCCGCGCGGGGCGCGCCTTCAGCCCGGAAAAAGGCCGCGCAATGTAAAGCGCGGCCAGCGCGCCAAGCACGCCGCAGATGAGAACCACGACGATCATGCGCCGGCCTTTGAAAAACTGAGGAGGAGATTATTGGCCGGCATCTCGATATCCCCGGCGGGCTGGAACCCGCATTGCGCCGCCAGCTGGTCGATATCGGCGCGCTGGCGCACGCCCCAGCGCGGATCACGGCGCTTGAGGTCGGCGTCGAAAGCCAGATTGGACGGCGCGCTCGCCTCCTGGTCCAGGAACGGCCCGTAAAGATGGATCGCGCCGCCCGGCTTCAGCAGTGACGCAGCGCCGGAAAACAATCCCTCCGCCGCACTCCACGGCGCGATATGGATCATGTTGGCGCAAAACACTGCGTCGACGCGGTCCAGGGCGTCCGCCCAGCCGGAGACGGCGGCGTCGATGGTCAGGCACGCGCTGATGCGCCCGTCCGCCTCCGCCGCCCACGAATCGGCGCTGGCCCGCGAGGCGGGATCGGGATCGCTGGGCGTCCAGAAGAGGTCCGGCCTCGCGGCGACGCAAGCCAGGGCGTGCTCGCCGGTGCCCGAGGCGATCTCCAGGACACGGGCGCGTTCTGGCAATAGTCCCGCCAGCGCCTGCGCGATGGAGGCCTTGTTGCGCCCGGCGCTGGGCGAAGACAGGCGCGCGGCGTCCGCAATCCGATCTTCCAGGGCGATGGGGTTGGCTTCGCGGTTCGACATGGAGCCTAGATAGGCGTTCGCACCGGTCTTTTGAAGGAAATTAGGCGGCGCACGCTGCGGCGGTACGGCGCAGCAGCACGCCGGCCGCCTCGGTCTCCCCGGCCGCCCGCATCAGGGCGGCGATCTGTACGGCGCGCGCCTGGACCTCCTCGCGCCCGCCGGACGCACCGCTGCGCAGGCTCTCCAGCAGGCGCTGACCCGCATCTTCAAGGCGTTCAATGATGTCCTTCATCACCGCCGCATGGGCGCTTCCCACCGCCGCGCGGCCGGCGTCGTCCCGGCTGAGATAGAGGAACAGGCAGAGCGCTTCGGCGCGCTCGGTAAGGTCCTCGCCGTCCCTGCGCCCGGCCCGGCGCTGTGAGGAGCCGCCTTCCGGCGCAGCGCGGGCGACCATGTCGCGGGCGACGTCATGGATCGCGCTCATCTGCTCGCTGGCGCGCGCTCTCAGGGCGTAGACACGCTTGCCCCAGGGGCCGTCCTTGCGAATGCCGATCTCGCGGGTCATGCCCACCGTGATCGCGGAAAAGGCCGCCAGCGCTTCTGCGGCGTCCACCGCCGCCTCACGGGCCGCGGGCGGCGTCGAAAAACGCTTCAGGTGGAACTCGGCGTCGGCCAGAAGCGCCTCGCCGATATGGGCCATGTCGGTCTGGGAGACCAGCAGATCATCGCCGCGCCGGGCGATCCGCTCGAACACGCGCAAGAGCCGCCAGGGATGCTGAAACCGGCTCATGATCAAAAACAAGGTCCAGACCCCGGCGTCGGGATCGGCCTCGGCGGCCGCTTCATACCGGTCGCGAATCTGGGCGGCGAGGGAGTCGGTCATCTCCACGATCTCGGCGGGAAGCCCGGCCACCGCCTTGCGCAGCACCGGCGCAGAGCGCAGCAGCGACACCGCGTGGTCGACATCCTCGAAATGGCTCACATCCAGACGCACTTTGAGACGCTTCAGGGCGCGCGGATCGTCCTTGGCCGCCTTGACGCCCGCCTCGATCGCGTCAGCGGCGCGCCGGCGCAGGGCATCCAGGCTTCCGTCCGGCGCCGCGCTAAGATTTTGCATGACCACGGCGCGCACGGCCTTTGGAAGCTCGGGATCGAGGTCGTCTTCGAGCCAGCTCCAGAGGTCTTTGAGGAGCCTCGCCGGGGCGTAACTTCGAGACGGCGGATCAACGCCCGGCTCCCCGGACACCGCCTTGAGCGGCAGAAAGAAGCGCGCGCGAATCGCGTCTGCAGGCTCGCTGGAGCAAAACTCCAGCACGCGGCCAAGCCCCGGATCGGCCTGGGACGCCATCTGGCACAGACGCGCGGCCCGATCGCCTTTGAGCGAGCTCAGCAGAAGACGCAGCTTGCCTATCTTGGCGTCGGGCAGCGATGCCATGACCATGGACCCCAAACACGTGATTCAAGGGTGGATGATATATCCTTAACGCCGCGTTTCTGATGCGCCGACCCCGGCCAGACGCGGCAGCACGAGGCGCGCACGCAATCCCCCGCCCTTGGCCTCGCCCAGTTCCAGCGCGCCCTCGTAGGCCCGCGCCAGATCATTGACGATCGAAAGCCCCAGCCCGGTTCCCGGCGCCTGTTCATCCAGCCTTACGCCGCGCGCCAGAACCGCCTTGCGTTCCGCTTCGCTCAAGCCCGGCCCGTCATCGCTCACCACGATCTCCAGGCGCGCATCCTCCAGCGCGGCGGCCGACACGGTGACGCGCGCCGCCGCCCATTTGCAGGCGTTGTCCATGAGATTGCCCGCCAGATCCTCAAGGTCCTGGCGCTCGCCGCGGAACACCAGGCCGGGCGGGCAGCGCCAGTCCAGCTCGACGCCGCGGCGGGCGTAGATCTTCTTCAGCGTGCGCCCCAGATCGTTCAGCACGTCAGACACCGGCGTGCGCGCGCCGATCGCCTTGGCGTTGGCGGCGGCCCGGGCGCGGCGCAGATGGTGCTCCACCTGATCCGACATCAGGCGGGTCTGGCGAGTCACCAGATCGGCGAGCGGCCCATCCGACCCGCGCGCCTCGTTGCCCAGCACAGTGATGGGCGTTTTCAGCGCATGGGCGAGATTGCCCACATGGGTGCGCGCCCGCTCAACGACCTCGCGTGAATGGTCGAGCAGGGCGTTCAGCTCGCCGGCCAGAGCAATGAGCTCGCCCGGATAACTTCCGGTGATGCGGCCCTCCTCGCCGTCGCGCACGGCGGCCACCGCCCGTCCCATGCGCAGCACCGGGGACAGCCCGATGCGCACCGCGGCGTAGACACCGGCCAGCAGAAGCAGCGCAAACGCAGCGAACAGGCCGGCGAAGATCGCCGCGAACCGGTTCACCCGCCGGTCCGCCGGCCGCCGGTCTTCGGCGGCGGCGAACACGAACATGTCCGGCGAGCCCTCCACCATGAGCGCGCGCACGCGCATGCGCAGGCGCTCGCCGTCGGCGCCGGTGATCTCGCCGGTGAGCGCGGCGCCGGGTTCGGCCAGCGCGCCCGCGCGCAGGCGATCCGGCACGGTGAGCGTCTCATCGGCCAGTGAGGCGGAGGTCAGGGTTTCAAGCGTGGCGTCGCCAGTGATCCGGCTGATCTGCCAGTAGCGGCCGGAGAACGCCTGACGATAGCTCGGATCGGTGGGCCGCTGGCTCAGCTCAAGGCCGGTCTCGGCCAGATCCAGCTGGGCGATCAGCGACTCGGTCACCCGGGCCAGCCGGTCGTCGAGATCATTCAGAACGGTCTGGCGAAAAAGGGCGGTGAGTGCGATGGCGCCGGCCACCAGCAGCACCAGCGCCCAGCCGAGCGAAACCAGCACCAGCCGGGCGGCCAGCGAGCCTTCGCGTTTCAGTCCCTGCTCGTCGTGTGCTGTCGTCACCCTGTCTTCGCGTCCACCCGTCCTGCATCCGGATCCACAAGACGATAGCCCAGCCCCCGCACGGTTTCGATCCGCTCAGAGCCGATTTTCTTCCGCAGGCGCCCGACGAAGACTTCGATCGTATTGGAATCCCGATCAAAATCCTGATCGTAGATATGCTCGACAAGCTCGGTGCGTGAGATCACGCGGTCCCTGTGGTGCATGAGATAGCTCAGCATTCGAAATTCATGGCTGGTCAGCTTGATCAGCTGATCGCCCAGGAAAACGCGCGCGCCGCGCGTATCCAGTGACAGCTTGCCGCTCTCCAGCGTCGAGGAGGCGTGTCCCGCCGCGCGCCGGGTCAGCGCACGCAGGCGGGCCAGCAATTCCTCTGGATGGAAGGGCTTGGTGAGATAATCGTCGGCGCCCGCGTCAAAGCCGGCGACTTTCTCGCTCCAGCGGTCGCGGGCGGTGAGGATGATCACCGGGGTGGTGATTCCCTTGGCGCGCCAGCGTTCCAGAACGCTCACACCGTCCAGCTTTGGCAGGCCCAGGTCCAGAACGATGGCGTCATAGGGTTCGGTCTCGCCCAGATGACAGCCGTCTTCGCCGTCATGGGCGGTGTCCACCGCATATCCGGAATGATCCAGCACGTCGGCCAGCTGCCGGTTCAGGTCGGGATCGTCTTCAATGATCAAGGCGCGCATGGAGCGGTCTCCTCGTATCCTCAGAGTATTCGGCCGGTGCGCGCATCCACGCGCACGTCGAACCTGCGGCCGTCTTCAATCATGCGGACGGCGTAAAACGGCTGTCCCCCGTCCACGAAACGCACGTCCAGCACGCTGGCGCGCGGATAGGCTCGCTCGGCGATGTTGCGCGCTTCGCGCGCGCTGATCTCGGCCTGCCAGCCGGAAGCGGCGGTCTGGTCGCCGACCGCGTGGGCGGCGCCCACGGGCGCGGCGCCGGCCAGCGCCAGAGCGCAAAGAGGAAGGGCGAGCAATCTCATCATCATGGCGCTGATCCTAGCTGATCGGTCTGAACCCGTCCTGAACGTCGCACGCGACTTCCATTCAGGATCGGCGCCAACCGGTCACGCCTTGAAGCGCTTTCGCGGATCATAGTCGGACGGCGGGGTCCACGTCTCGATGAAGGTCTCCAGCGATGGATCATTGAGCGGCACGTCCACCACCAGCTTGATGATCTGATCACCGCGCCCCGTCCCTGCGGCGCGCGGCGCGCCCTTGCCGCGCAAACGCAGCTGGGAGCCTGAATTGGCGCCCGCCGGAACGCGCACCTCCACCGGGCCGTCCACGGTGGGCGCCCGCACGGCGCCGCCGAACAGCGCCTCTTTCAGGGAGATCGGCAGGTCCAGGCGGATATCGTCGCCATCGCGGCGAAACCAGTCATGGGCACTCACGCGCACCTCGATGAGCACGTCGCCGGCCGGACCGCCCCGGCCGCCGGGCTCGCCCTGACCGCGCAGGCGCAGAACTTTTCCGCTCTCCACGCCCGCCGGGATCGCCACATCCACCGCCCGGCCGCCGGACAGGCCGACCCGGCGTTTGGCGCCGCGCATGGCCTCTTCAAAGCTGACGGTGACAGCGGCCTTCAGGTCCGCGCCCTTGCTGGGGGGAAAGCCGCCGCCGCCCATTCCAGCCGGGCCTCCAGGACCGCCACGGGGCCGCCGTCCGCCGCCTTCTGAGAACAGGTCGGAGAAGAGGTCGGAAATGTCTTCAAACCGGCCCGACGGCCCACGCTGACCCGTCGATTCGCCTGGGCGGGAGCGATAATGAAACGGCGCGCGCTCATTTCCCTCAGCGTCAATTTCGCCCCGGTCGAACTTCGCTCGCTTTTCAGGGTCGGACAAAAGCTTGAACGCGCGGCCCACTTCCTTGAAGCGCTCCTCGGAGGGTTTGTCATCGGGGTGCGTGTCAGGGTGCAGCGCCTTGGCGAGCTTTCGATAGGCGCGCCTGATCTCGTCGGCCGTGGCCGAGCGGGAGACGCCGAGAATCGCATAAGGATCGGTCATGGGCCTGAACAGATAGCAGGGGTGCGCCTCACCTGCGAGCGCGGCCTTGCATATGGCCCTAAAGGCGCGACCTTAAAAGAGGGTCAGCCGTAAAGGGACGGATCCAGCGCTGCTTCAAGCTCGCCTCCCGGGCCGTAAGCGTCGCTGATCTGGGCGATCCGCACCGTGGCCGAGGCCAGGCCGCCGGGAAACAGCGCCGCCAGCTCGGCCGCGTCGAACGCGAGGTTCGGCTCGCCGGTCTCCACGACCGCACGCTGCGTTCCGTCATCGCATAGCTCCACGCGATAGAGCTCGCGCGCTTCGCTCATGGGGATCTCGCTCCGCACCCAGCTGTCGGCCTCGACCCGGTCGCGGCGGATCCAGCTGAGCGCCAGCCCGCCGTCCTCCTGACGCACCCGCAGATGCACCGGGCGCAGCGGCTTAAGATCCATGGGGTCATAGCGCGTGATAAGCTGGCGCGCGCCGCTGGCCGAGGCCGGCTCGCCCGGCCGGTGCGCCGAGGCGAACAGGTCCGCGCCGCGCTCCTCGCTCCTGACCGGAAGGACGGCGCCCGCCCCGTCCAGCAGAACGAATGCGGCGCCGGACGGCTTGGCGTTCGCCGGCGAGCCTCCAAGCCCGCGCAAAAGCCCTTTGAGGACATACGACCCATCGCCCTGCAGATCGGCGCCGGTGAAAGCGATCACCTCCCAGCCCGCCTCGCCCTCAATAGCGGCCAGCGCGTCGCCGGCAAGGGCCGCGAAGGGTGTCACGGCGGCCAGCGCGCCGTCATTCAGGCGCACCCGAATCCTGCCCGCCCGGTCCCAGCGGCCTTCTGCGCCCGGCGCCAGCTCCGCCTCCAGCACGCCGGTGAAGGCGGGCGCGTTGATCGTTGCACGTTCGCCCGCGCTCTGGGCGTCGGGGCCGGCCGACAGGGCCAGCGCGCCCGGCCAGGGCCGCGCCCAGCCCGCCGCCCAAAGGCCGCCGCGTGCGCCCGTCGCGTCTGCGCCGAGCGGCAGATCGAGAAGGCGCAGCAAGGGCCGCGAGGATACGCCGAGCGCTTCACCAGACCCCGGCTCCGGCCCGGCGCGCAGGACCGGTCCGGCCAGCGCCGGCGACAGATCGGCCCGGCGCACGGCGATCCCGTCCAGCGCCGCAATCCGCCAGATTCGGCCCTGCGGTCCGGCGTCCAGAACCACTGCGTCGCCGGGTTCCAGCGCCGCGCGTGAGGGCGGCAGCTTCAGCCGCACGCCGTCGCCGGCGAGCCGGGCGTTGGCCAGCAAGCCTTCAGCCCATTGGGCCGCGAGCGTGCGATCGGCCAGTACAGGCAGGTCCGCACTTACAACGCCGTTCTCCAGCGTATCCAGCCCGCGCGCGCTCACCTGGGCGGGCCGGTAATCGCCGTCATCGGCCACCACTGAAAGCCGCGCCTCCACCGCCCGCGCTTCGGCGGGGCTTCTACTGATCGCAATGCGGCCCTCGCCGTCATCCACCAGATCGGTTTCAGCCAGAGCAAGGGGCGAGCGCGCCGGCTGGCGCTGGATGCAGGCCGGACCGCCGGCGCGGTCGGCGACGTCAAAGCCGAACACCTCGCCCAGCCCGGCCAGCACGTCGCGGGCCTTCACCGGGCGATCGATGACGAAGCCGGACAGCACACCCTCCACCGCGCTGACATCCAGCTCGGCAAGCCCCGCGCGCCGGGCGATATCGGCGACCAGGGCGGCGAGTTCAGACTGTCCGGCCCGGCCGGTGAGCCAGTGCCCGCGCCGCCAGTTGGCGCCGTCGCTCCACACATCGGTGCGGGCGGGAAATTCGGGAAACGGTCGCGCGTCCCAGGTCCAGACATGGCAATGGGCGAGATCCAGCATGGGTCCGCCATAAACCCCGCTCAGCGGATTGCGCCCGGCGTCATCGCACCAGTAGCTCACCAGCGCCTCGATATAGCGGCGCTGGATCAGATCATCGCGGGCGCCGCTGGAGTGATAAGGCGCAAAGCTTTCAGAGCTTTTGGGATCGATAAAGACATTGGGCTGGTTCGCGCCTTTGTCCACGGCCGGGCAGCCCAGCTCCACAAGGCGCACCGGCTTGCTTTCGGGAACCCAGTTCGTGGCCGTCCCCTGTCGCACGCCCGCGATGCGGTCATGGTGCGCGCTCGCCCACCAGCGCTTCAGATCCTTGTAGCGATATACCCAAGGCTCGCCATAGGCGCCGTCGGTGATCGGCGTGCGCTCTTGAGCCTCGCGATCCTCGGGGCTGGCGTAATACCAGTCATACCCTTCTCCGCCCTCCACATTGGAAGCCAGATAGGCCGGGTCGTAAATCGACACCGCGCCGGCCAGGCGATCAAGATGCGCCTGCCCGTCACGCCAGTCGGAAAGCGGCGCGTACCAGTCAATGCCGACGAAATCGATTTTCATCGGCCCAGGCGGCGTGAAATTGCGGTCCGCGCAGCCCGTCCGGGTCTTCGGCGGAAAACGCATAGCCCACCGCGCCATTGGGCCAGACCAGCCGCTTTCTGGAGGCTTCATAGCGCGGTCGCCCCACCACGGCGTCCAGCGACAACAGACCCGATGGCCCGCCCAGCATCACCTCGCGCACATCGTTGAAAGTCGGCCCGATCAGCGCCACGCGCCGGGCGCCGGCGAGCACCTGGGTGTTCAGCCATTCCGCACCGGCGCGCGTCTTTCCTGCGCCCCGGCCGCCCAGAAACAGCCAAATCAGCCAGTCGCCGTCCGGGGCGAGCTGTTCAAGCCGTCCCGCCCTCAGCCAGGGATTCAGGCTCGCCAGCTCGGCCAGCTTTTGCGCCTGCGTCAGCCGGCGCACGAAGGGCCTCACGTCTTTCTCCTCTAATTTGCGCGAGCAGACGGCGTTCAAGTTCGGCTCCGGCGTCAAACGGCTCACCGCCACTCTCCTCGGCTTCCGCCGCAGCGGCGTTTTGGGGTTCTGACCAGTTTTCAAGAGCCCGGGCCGCGCGCACCAGCGCCACCAGCGCCTTGGCGCGGCGCTCGGCTTCAAGGGGGCTTCCAGCATCCAGCGCCGCCTCGGCGGCCATCAGGCGCCGGGCGAAGCGATGGCGCAGCCTTGCCGGCGCGTCGGGCGGAAACATCCGCTCCACCCACCGGCAGCGCTCGCGAACGTTGGACGGCGCGAGGCCATAGGCCAGCGCCAGATCCTCCGGCGTCTCGCCGATCCGCCATCGCTCATATAGCGCGGCCCAGTCCGCCTTGCGGGGACTGGGCCGCTGTTCATCTTTTATCTCGACCATGCCTGAAGACTACCCCAGGTCCGGCCCGGTCGGATTGATTCATCAATCTGGCCGCCGCCGATAAGGCTGGGCGCGCAGATGCAACCCGCCATCGCCGGGAGAGCGGCCCGGTTCTCCGCCGGTCAGGACCGCGAGACGCCGCGATAGACCAGCGCGAGGCCCGCCAAGACACCGATCACGACGCCAATCAGATAGAGCATGGTGTTGTCGGTGAAGCGGCCGGTCAGCGCCGCGGCCAATTGATTGACCGGCGCATTGGACGCCCGCCAGGCGAAGACCAGGAGCAGCGCGCCCACACAGAGCGGGACGAGGCCGACAAGAGTTGTCTCGCTCATGAGGGCTCCCTTTGGCGACGTGGCGAGTTGAGCCTCAGCGCGCCGAAGCCGGAGGTTCACCGGCGCCGTGGACATGGGCGATTGACCCTTGCGACCCTCCACCATGGCGCTGGGAGCCCGGCGCAAGCGCGCTGATCCATGTTAGCCCCGCAAACCTCACGACAGGCGAGAATGCTTTCTTTTACCCCTCGCGTGCCCGATTCTTCGGTGCGGATGCGGCGGCACGCCTTGAAAGCAGGCACACACCATGGACAAGAACCGCGTCAAAGGGGCCGCCAAACAGGTCAGCAGCGCCGTGAAGAAAAAGGGCGCCTCAAAAAAGGGCTGATCGCGCGCTCTGACTCTGATCTCTGTCCAAGGCTGGGCGGGCCAACGCCCGGCTGCGGCGAGCTGTGCCCGCCGATTGCACAACCCTCGCTTTCGGGCGAGGCCTTGAACGCTGCAAACACCCGCCGACGCCGACCGTCCGGAGTCTGATTACAGGAGACACTCGTCATGCCCAGCATGGCTCGACCGAGCCACCACCGCAAGCCGCGCCCCTTTTGGTGCGGTGGCTGGCCTTTGGCAGGGCGGCGCCGGTATGGCGAGGGGCCGGCATGGTAGATCTGCAAAGCCCGTTGGCGCGCAAGCTGGAGGCGTTCGTCGCGCTGTCGGACGTCGATCGCGCGACCCTGGCGCGCCTGACCCGGCGCCGCAAATCTTTCAGGGCCGGCCATCAGCTCATCCATGAGGGCCAGGAGAACGCCGCCGCCTACATCATGGCCGAGGGGTGGGCGAACTCCTACAAGCTGCTTCCCGAGGGCGAGCGCCTGATCGTCGACGTGCAGATTCCCGGCGATTTCCTCGGCCTGCGCAGCGTGCTGTTCCGCACCTCCGACCACACCATCGAAGCGGTCACCCGCATCGAGGTGTCCGAAGTTCTCTCCTCGGATATTCTGGACGCCTTCGCAACTGCGCCTCGCCTCGCCACCGCCGTCCTCTGGGCCGCGTCACGTGACGAGGCCATGGTGGTGGAGCATCTGGTCAATCTGGGCAGGCGCTCGGCTGAGGAGCGCATGGCGCACTTCCTGCTGGAGCTGGGCTCACGCCTGCAGCTCATCGGGATCGGTGACGCGACAGGGTATGATTGCCCGCTGACCCAGTATCACCTGGCGGACGCGCTGGGCCTGAGCGCGGTCCATGTGAACCGGATCCTGCGCCAGCTGCGCGAGAACGGGCTTGTCACCGTTCAGAAGAAACGCGTCACCTACGACAATCTTGAAGGCCTGAGCCAGCTCGCCGGTTTCGACATCGCCTATCTTGACCATAGCGGGCCGCTTCTGAAGTGATCCGCCTCGCCTATCCGTCTACGATGATGTGATCTTCAAAATCCTCGGCGTCCACATCGCGCTCGCTCACCAGCGTTCCATGGACGCCGATCCCGGCTTTCTTCACGCTCTCAGGGTCGCCGCTGATAAGCGGGTGCCAGTCATGAAGCGCCTGGCCTTGCGCGATCAGGCGATAGGCGCAGGTGTCCGGCATCCAGTAGAATTCGCTGACATTATCCGGAGTCAGCTTCACGCAGCCGGGAACGCGGGTGTGGCGGTTGGCGTAGTCGGTGCACCGCAAGGTTTTCAGATCGAGCAGCCGGCATCCCACATTGGTGCGCCAGACCCGGTCGTCGCCCTCGTCCTGGAGCAGCACCACGCAGCACTTGCCGCACCCGTCGCACAGGGACTCCCATTCGTCCGGGGTCATTTCCGAGAGGGATTTGGTTTCGTGAAACGGGCGCTTATCGATCATCGCCCGAATTTAGCCTTGAAGGCTTGGTCAAGACAGGTCGAAGCTGCGGTCAAACATGGAGACCGGTCATAACTTTCCGCGCCGACGAAAAACCGGGCGTCTTCAGGCGCCTGCGAAACGCCCTGCCCGCCGCGCTGGCGCTGGGCCTCGCCGCCCTTGTGCTGGCGGGGTCGGTCTCGCTGTGGGCCGGCTGGCGCTGGGCGTTCGAGGGCATGCCCTCGCCGCCTGAAAGCCTTGAGGAGCTCTGGGAGACGCGCCGCGAGGCGAGCTACACTCTGCTGGGCGCCGGCGGCGAGGTTCTGGGCGTTCGCGGACCGCGCTATGGCCGGCCCATCGAGCTGTCCGAGCTGCCCGCTCATGTGCCCCAGGCCTTCATCGCCATCGAGGACCAGAATTTCTTTGAGCATGACGGTGTCGACCGGGGCGCCGCGATCCGCGCCATGCTGGCCAATTTGCGCGCCGGCGAGATTGTCCAGGGCGGCTCGACGCTGACCATGCAGCTGGTGAAGAACCTCATCCTGCGCCCGGATCAGACCCTGCAGCGCAAGCTGCAGGAGATGCGCCTGGCCATGGCAATCGAGGAGCTGCTCACCAAGGAGCAGATTCTTGAGCTGTATCTGAACCGGGTCTATCTGGGCGAAGGCGCGTTCGGGGTGCAGGCCGCCGCCGAGCGGTATTTCAACAAGCCGGCGTCGGAGCTGACCTTGCAGGAGGCGGCGATCCTGGCCGCCCTGCCCAAGGCGCCCAGCCGTCTGGCGCCCACCGAGAACCTCGCCGCCGCCCAGGCCCGCGCCGAAGACGTGCTGAACGCCATGATGGATGTGGGCTTCATCGATCCCATCCAGTATCTCGCCGCCGTCAGCGAACCGGCGGTCCTGGCCGAAGGCGCCGTGCAGGCGGTCAATCCGGTTGTTTACGGCCATGCCTTCGACCTGGCGCTGTCGCGCGTCCAGGCGGTGATCGACCCGGACGAGACGCCGATCCTGATCATCCAGACCACCCTGCAGCCCGCCCTTCAACGCGCCGCCTCCGCGGCGGTGGAGGCGGTGCTCTCTGAGTCCGGCGAAGCCCGCAACGCCGGCGAGGCGGCTCTTGTGGCGCTGGACCTCGACGGGTCGGTGCTGGCGATGATCGGCGGGCGCGATTACGGCGAGAGCCAGTATAACCGCGCCGTTCAGGCCGAGCGCCAGCCGGGCTCCGCGTTCAAGCCGGTCGTCTTCGCCGCCGGTTTCGAAGCCGGGCTTGATCCGGCCACAGCCTATGACGACGCGCCTGTGGATATCGAGGGCTGGCGGCCGGAGAATTATGGCGGCGGCTATCGCGGCCGGGTCACCATCGCCGATGCGCTCAAGCGCTCCATCAACACCGTCGCCGCTCAGGTGGGCGCGCAAGTCGGCGTCGACGCGGTGGCTGAAATGGGACGCCGGCTGGGCATCACCACCTCGCTCAATCCGGTGCCCGCCCTGGCGCTGGGCGCCAGCGAAGTGCGCCTCATCGACTTAACCGCCGTCTACACCGCCTTCGCCAATGACGGACGGGTCACCCAGCCGCGCCTGGTCACCGAAATCCGCAACGCCCGCGGCCGGGTTCTGTGGAGCGAGGAGCCGCCGGGCCTAGGCGCCCAGGCGATCAGCCGCGAGCACGCGCGGGCCATGTCCACCCTGCTGGAAAGCGTCATCCTGGACGGCACCGGCGCCCGCGCCCGCCTGCCCGGCCGGCGCGCCGCGGGCAAGACCGGCACCAGCCAGAACAGCCGCGACGCCTGGTTCGTCGGCTATACCGGGCAGATGGCCGCCGGGGTCTGGGTGGGCAATGACGACGACACGCCCATGCGCGATGTGACCGGCGGATCGCTGCCCGCCGATATCTGGCGCCGGTTCATGGTCGCCGCCCATGAGGGGCTGGAGCCCGCGCCGCTTTCCTCGCCGCCCCCGCGCCGGCGCACCGAGCGAGAGGAGACGCTGGCGGCGTTCTATTCGTCGCTGTCGTCGCGCTTCGAAGCGATCGCCGAGCCGGACTGATCGGCAGGCGCTCCGCCGGGCGGCTGAAGCAGGGCGCGGATCTCGGCCAGTTCCACGCGCAGCGCCCTCACCTCGCTCACCAGCACCTCGCGCTCGTCATGGGCTTCGGCCTGACGCTCGGTCTCGGCGTCGAAATGCTTCGACTGCATGGAGTCCACGATCACCGCGATGAACAGGTTCAGGACCGCGAAGCTCGTCAGCACGATGAAGCCGACGAAGAAGATCCACGCGAACGGATGCTCGGCGATCACCGGGCGGGCCACGCCCATGGACCAGCTCTCCAGCGTCATGACCTGGAAAAGAGTGAAGGCCGAGCCGCCTAGATCTCCAAAGAATTGCGGGTGGGTGCCGGAGAAGAGCTTGGCCCCCATCACGGCGCCCACGTAGAAAATCACCGCCAGAACCAGCATGATGGCGCCCATGCCCGGGATCGCCCGGGCCAGCGCCTCCACCACCGAGCGCATTTCCGGAACGGTGGAGAACAGGCGGAAAAGCCGCAGCACTCTCAACGCCCGCAGCACGGTGAACGCGCCCGCATCCGGGATCAGCGACAGCGCCACGACGCTGAAATCAAACCAGTTCCAGGGCGAGCGGAAGAATTTCGCCCGCTGAACCACTAATTTCAAAGCGATTTCAACAACAAAGACGCCAATGATCGCGGCGTCGGCGTATTGCAGCCAGGTCTCGACCTGCGCGGGCAGATCATAGGTCATCAGACCCAGGATCGCCGCGTTGATAAGGATCAACCCCGTGATCACATTGCGAAAGCCGGGGCTCGCCACAAAGCGTTCGATCGCGTTTTGAGACTGGATCTCACTGTCGCTGGCGGCCATATCTCGTCTCCAAACAAGAACCGCGAAGCGTTAGCGGGCGCGCACCCTTTAAGCAATATCCTCGATCCGCCGTCGGCGACGCTTTTTTAACAGGGCCGGGCGCAGGCTGGACTCATGATCATCCTTGCAAGCCTCTTCGCCGCTGCGGCGTTCGCCGTCGAACCGGCCCTCGCCGGCGCCCCGGACGGTCCTCCCGCGCCGTCAGGCGCGGTACTGGAAGACCATGCCCGGCGCGGCCTGACGCTGGAGCGGCTGGACGGACTGGCGGCTGAAAGCGCGCAGGCCTGCGCCGCCGTATGCGCCACACGCACCGCCTGCCAGGCCTGGACCTGGCGCACCGGCTGGACGGGCCGGGCCGCGCGCTGTGATCTTCACGGCGCCGCCGCGACGCCCTTCGCCCATCCCGGCGCCGTCACCGGCCTGTCTTCCAGCCTCTCCGCGCGCATCGAAGCCGCCGGCGACCGCCCGCCCAGCGAGCGCGAGCGCACGGCGCTGATGCAGGCCGACGGCGCCATCGCGCCGCCGCGGGCGCGGACCGCGACCGGGGTCTCGGCTGCGCGAACAGAGCTCGACGGCGGCTAAGCCAGACGCCCACCCTTGCAGGCGCGGTCACGCGCTTAAGCGCTTGTAAACCGTGAAAACCGCTCCCGCAGGCACGGTTTCTTTACCCAGAGTAATGGATGATGAAAGCCTCGCAAGAATTGACGAGTGGAGCGCCTCGATGGCCGTACCCAGCAAGCTGCACAAGCTGACCCAACTGGCCAAGGAGAAATCCTCCGATCGCCGCCGCGCGCTTCTGCGCGAGGTGACCGACATGTTCTTCGACGCGCCGCCAAAAAACGACAGCGGCGCCCAGCGCCAGTTTGACGCCGTGCTTCAGACGCTGGCCAGCCAGACCGCCCAGGACGCGCGCGAAGAGCTCGCCCGCCGCTTCGCCGACGCACCCTTCGCGCCCAAGGGCCTGATCCTTCAGCTTGCCCAGGACGCCATTGAAGTGGCCGCGCCGATCCTGTCGCGCTCGGGCGTTCTGTCGGAAGAAGACCTCGTCACAATCGTGCACGAATCCACCCAGGCTCATATGCGCGCCATCGCCGTGCGCCCGCAGGTGGGGGAGCGGCTGTCCCACGCCATCGTGGAGAAGGGCGACGACCACACCGTGGCCAGGCTGGTCTCCAACACCGGCGCAAAACTCTCGCGCGAAACCTTCGAGACCGTGACCCGGCGCGCCGAAGACAGCGAAGTGCTGCAGGCGCCGCTCGTGAATCGTGCGGACACGCCGGCTGACCTTCTCAACGACATGATGATGGTGGTGAACAATACGCTGCGCGCCCGGATTCAGGACCGCTTTGAGTCCCTTGAGCCCGGCGTTCTGGAAGCGGCTCTGGCCGCCTCCCAGCGCCGCCTTGAATCACGGATCGCCGAAGACCAGGACATCGCCGAGGCCCGCCGCTTCATCACCGCCAAGCGCGTTAGGCGCGAGCTGGACGGCCAGCTCTTGATCCGGCTCCTGCGCGAGAAAAAGACAATCCATTTCTGCGTCGGCTTTGCTGAAATCACCCATGTGGACTATTTCGCGGCCAGAAAAGCGCTGGAGCATGAGAGCCCGGACGGCCTGGCGCTGATCTGCAAGGCGGCGAACGTAGACAAGGCGCTCTTCGTCACCATCGCCGTGCTGCGCGGGGGCGCCAAGGAGGGCGCGTTCAACGACGCGCGCGAGATCGGCAAGGTCTATGACGCGCTGGATCCCGGCGACGCCGAGCGCGCGCTGCGCTTCTGGAAGATGCGCAAGAACGCCGCCGCCGCTTGAAGGCGCCCGCCCCGCTCTTCCTGTCCGCCGTTGAAACGAAAAACGCCGGCCTGACGTTGCGTCGGGCCGGCGTTTCGCATTCCGTGAGAGGCTGAGCCGCCTAGAAGGACCGCGTCAGCATGACATAGGTGTAGAGCGGATTGTCGTTCTGCGGCGCGCCCGGCGCGTCGGTGGCGAACTCGCCCTTGAACAGAACCGCCGCGCCCGCTTCAAGGCGCAAAACATCCCGCTTCACCCACCAGCGCAGACGGGAGTCGATCACCTGGCCCACATGATCGCCGGAGCTGCCGGTGACATCGCGCAGCCCCGACCGGCGCCAGCGATCGGTATCGGAAGCCAGCGACACGTCCTGAACCAGGACATCGATCGCCACCGGCCCGCGCGCGACTTCCAGCCGGGCGCCCAGAGCGACGATGTTCTCAAGATCCAGCGGCCCGAAAATCCCGGTCTGACCCAGCACGCCGCGGCGAAGCCCGTATAGGCTGTCAAAGCGGTTCCACTCGCCGTCGCCCGCATCATCGTCGCCGGAGGCGTAGACAAGCTGTGCGGACAGGCGCGGCGACCAGTCGCCGTCAAACTGATAGCCGGTTTCAGCCAGGACAAACGCCGAGGCCACGTCCAGGCCGGCGCCGGTCTCGCCGGTCTGCCACATGGTCTCCAGATCAAAATCAGCCTTGCCGCGCTCGCCGGAAAGCCGGGCGCCAAGCGTGTAGAGATCCGTCCCGCCGTCTATCGTCCGGCCATACAGATAGACTTCCCCATCCACGCCCGGCGCAAGTTCGGACCGAGTGAGGTGGGCGGCCCAGAAGCGGGTGTCCCAGTCGGCCTCGTCAAACTCGTGCTCATTGTCCAGCAACGCCGCCCGGTCGCCCGGCTTGCGCTCCACCGGCGCGGTGTAGAATGCGTCCAGCTTTAGCCCTTCAGAGAGCGTGAACGCGCCGCGAACCCCTTCAAACGTAGCGGGAAAGTTACGAAACGAGTTCTCGCCAGCCAGGCGGCGGGAGCCGACATTCATCACGAACCGGCCGGCCTGCACCTCGCCGCCGTCGATGTCGGCGCGCACATAGGCTTGAAGGATTTCCAGCGTATTGATGGCGGTGGAGGAGACCACCCCCCCCTCATCGGTGAGCCAGGCGCGCGCATCAAAAAGCTCGACCCCGAAATCGAACCGCCCGGATTCGTATTCACCCAGCGCCCGCGTCCGCCAACTCAGCTGCTGATCGGAGCCCTCACGCCCGGCGCGAAACGGCGCGGACAGGGTTTCATAACGGATGCGCGTGGAGCCCTCGAAGGTGAAGGGGGACGCAGGCTCCGCCATATCAGATTGCGCGGCGCCAAGGGCGGCGGCGGTGAGTAGAATGAACATGAACAGTCTCCGGCTGAAACGACTGGCTCAGCGTTTTAGAGAGACACCGCTCCGGTTTAGTTAATCATCCGCGTCGCGCTCGCCGAGGGCGATGGCTTCAGGGTCCACCGGATCGCCCGGCACCGCATAGGCGCCGGAGAACCAGTTGCCCAGATCCGCGTCGGCGCAGCGCCGAGAGCAGAAGGGTCGAAATTCGTGCAAGCCGGGCCGCTTGCACATGGGACAGGGCGGCAGGGTCTTGCTCTTGGCGTCGCTCATCGCACAGGCCTCACATCGCTCTTTCGCGGGGTCAGGACCGGATCGGCGATCAGGACGGACCGGTCGCCGAGCCGGGCTTTGGCGGTCTTGCGCCAGCCGATCGGGTCGGCGTCGAGCCAGGCATGGACCTCGGCCCCGGCGCGAATCTCAAGCTTCGCCGCGCGGTTTGAGCGGCCTTCGCGCTCCAGTGCGCGCAGGGCGGTCAGCGCAGCGGTTTCAACGCTGTCGACGCCATAACGCTCCCAGCAAATTTCGTGCAGGGCGCGGCCCAGGCGCTGGCGGGCCAGTTCCACCACCGCAAAGCGGCTGGCCGGCGCGATGTCCACCTTGGCCGGATCACCCTTGAAGGCGCTTTGCAGGGTCTGGGCGAGGGTGGCCTGATCAGCTTTTTTCTTCAGCGGCAGGAAATCGATGGCGACGACGCCGCCAATGCCGCGCAGGCGGATCTGACGGCCGGCCTCGCGCGCCGCGGCGCGGTTGAGATCCAGCGCCAGCTTGTGGGTTCCGCCCGGCGATTTGCGCCCCGATGCGTCCACATCGATGGCCGTGAGCGCGGTCACCGGCTCGATGATCAGCCGCCCGCCGCCGGGCAGCCCCACCACCGGTTCCAGCGCGGCGTCAAACAGCTCATCAAGCTCGATTTCGGCTTCTTTGGGCGTGCGCACCGGCGCGTCGAACATCATCGCCAGGCGCTCGGCCAGGGGCGGCGCCGATGCGATGGTCTCGGGCGCGTCGCCGGGCTCCACGTCGAACAGGGAAAGCGTCGGGCCCTTCTGCTGAAATTCCTCACGCGCGATCTGCACGCCGATGGCGGCGCCTTCGCGCACCTCGTCGGGGCGCCCGGCCTTGCCGAAGGGCAGAAAGCCCTCCTTGCCCTTGCCGATATCGCAGAAGGCGCCGTTGATGGACGCGTCCACCTTGCGCACCCGCGCGCGGAACACCTCCCCGCGCACGGCGCGCGCAGCGCGCTCGCTCCAGCGTTCCACATGCAGCTCCACGGCGCGGTCGCCGTCGATCACGGCGGCGCGCGTTTCACCGATATTGTCGGAAGCGACGATTCTCAAAACCAGTATCCCAGTCCCACCAGAAGCTGGCGGGCTTCATAGACCGGCAGGCCCACGACGCCGGTATAGCTGCCGATCAGGTTTTCGATATACGCGCCGGCCCGGCCCTGAACACCATAGCCGCCCGCCTTGCCCTTCCACTCACCGGACTCCAGATAGGCGGCGATTTCAGCCGCGTCGAGGCGCTTCATGGCCACGCGCGTCTCCACCACCCGGCTCGCCTCGCGCCCGTCGGGGGCCCGCAAGGCGACGCCCGTATAGACCCGGTGATTGCGTCCGCTCATCAGCTTGAGGCAGGCCTCGGCCTCCTCGCGCGTCTCGGTCTTGGGAAGGATGCGCCGGCCCACGCCGACCACCGTGTCGCTGGCCAGCACGAAGCATCCCGGATGCTGCGCGGCGGCGAGCTTCTCTTGCGCCAGGCGCAAAGCCAGCGCCCGCGGCGTCTCGCCGGGTTTCGCCGTTTCGTCGATATCGGTGGGGGCGATGCGGTCCGCAGGCGCGCCGATCTGGATCAGGAGATCGCGGCGGCGCGGCGACGCGCTCGCCAGGACCAGCGCAGGGCGGCCGTCCGGAACGGACACCGGCCTACTTGAAGCGATAGGTAATGCGCCCTTTGGTCAGGTCGTAGGGCGTCATTTCGACCAGCACCTTGTCCCCGGCCAGCACGCGAATGCGATTCTTGCGCATCTTGCCCGCGGTGTGGGCGATGATTTCGTGGTCGTTCTCCAGCTTGACCTTGAAGGTCGCGTTGGGAAGCAGTTCCACGACTTCGCCCGGGAACTCCAGAAGTTCTTCTTTCGCCATTCGGCTCCTCGTTCTCAATCTCAATCTGTAAGCGGGTAGGCGCGCGGCGCAGCGGTGAAGCGCGCGCGCCGCGGATCGTTCCGGGCGCTATATACGCGTGATCTCCGCCCCGCGTCGAGCACGGGACGCTCAATCAAGACAATCCGTCCTTCATGCAAGCCCTGATTCCGTCTCGAACGCGAGAATGCGCCCCTCGATGGCGTCGCGCGCGGCCCGATAGGCGGCCAGCCGCAGGAATCGGTCGCGCTCGCCGAAGCCGGCCGGATCCTCCACCGGCCAGATTGCAAACGCCGCAGCGCGCGCTTTGGCGAAGGCGCGGGCCTCTTCGGCCACATCCGCGGCCAGGCACACCACCAGATCCACCGGTCCGGCGGCGGCCTCGCTAAGGCCGCGGCATTCATAGCCGGAGAGATCCACGCCCTTCTCGCCCATCACCGTGATCATATGCCCATCAGGCAGGCTCGCCGGCTCGACCCCGCAGGAAAACGCCGGCGCATCCGCCCCGAATCGCAGGCGCCACAGGGCCTCGGCCATGGGCGAACGCACCGCGTTGCGCGCACAGATGAAGACGATTGCTGGCGGCTGCGGCTGCGGCCTCTCGCTCACGCGCCTCTCCTGTGGAGCGCGCAGATCAGGGTGAACAGACGCCGGGCGGTGTCGAAATCCACGTCGATCTTGCCCTCTAGCCGCTCTCGCAGCAGCGTCGATCCTTCATTGTGCACGCCCCTGCGGCCCATATCGATGGCTTCGATCTGGCCCAGCGGCGCATCGCGCACCGCCGCGTAATAGCTCTCGCACATCAGGAAATAGTCCTTGATGATGCGCCGCAGCGGTCCCAGCGAGAATACGAAAATCCGCACCGGCTCGCCTTCCGGCGTCTTCACGTCGAAGACAAGGCGCTGATCCTCGATCGCCAGGCGAAGGGCGTAGGGCCCCTCCTCCGAGCCGGCGGGCTTGAACATGTTGCTTTCAAGCAGATCGGCGATCGCCACGCGGCGCTCATGCTCGACATTTTCGTCGGCCTTGCCGATCGTGGCCTGATCAAGCTCCACCGAAACCAGATGCTGATCGCTCATGGGTCCACGCGCCCTGAAGTTTTCCCGTCCGGGGCGGCTTCACCCTCGCGATGGGCCGGCCGGCGCACCGCGCGCCAGGGTTCGGAAATATCGGCGAGCACCATGTCCACGCACTCCACATCAAGGCGCAGCTCGCCCCCGCCGGCGAAGGTGAAGACCAGCGCCCCGCCTGGATTATCCTCCGGAGCCTCGCCCGGCTCAAAGACTATGGACAGCAGCGAGACCACCGCGTCGTCGGCGCCCTGCTTGAGGCGTTTGGCTTTTGCAGCCGTGACCGAACCGGCCTGAAAGGCCGTGCGCACGCGCTCGCCCTTGCCGCGCCCGCCGGCTTCCCAGCGATAGCGGTTGAGCGCCAGCGTGAAGCGGGCCTTGGCCGGCTCATAGAGAAAATCGCCGATCTTGCCGACCGCATCCTGAAGCGCGGCCGACAGGGCGGCCACCTCCTGGGGCTCCTGCGCGATCAGTCGCAAAGGCTTGGCTTCGCCCATGTCAGGCGCTCTCCTTCTCGGCTTCGCGCCGAATATCGGCCCCGCACGCGCAGAGCTTCTCTTCCAGACGCTCAAACCCGCGATCGAGATGGTAGATTCGGCTCACCGTGGTTTCACCTTCTGCGCACAGTCCGGCGATGACAAGGCTTACCGAGGCGCGAAGGTCCGTGGCCATCACCGGCGCCCCCTTCAGCCTCGCCGGGCCGCGCACGACCGCCTCATTGCCGCGCACCTGGATGTTGGCGCCCAGGCGCGACAATTCAGGCGCGTGCATGAACCGGTTCTCGAAAATTGTTTCGCGAATCACGCTGGCGCCGTCAGCCAGCGCCATCAGCGCCATGAACTGCGCCTGCAGATCGGTGGGAAAGCCTGGATAGGGCGCGGTCTGCACGTCCACCGCCTGGATCGGTCCGGGAGCGCGTTCCACCGTCACCGCGCCGTCTTCGGCCGTCACAACGGCGCCGGCGCGGCCCAGGGCGCGCCAGAGGGCGGCGTTATGGTCGTACACCGCGCCGTCCAGCCTTACCTTGCCGGCCGTAGCCACAGCCGCCATGGCGTAGGTCCCGGTCTCGATGCGGTCAGGACAGACCTCCCACCGGGCGCCGGAAAGCGCGTCCACGCCCTGAATGTGGATGGTGGCCTCACCAGCCCCTTCAATCTTGGCGCCCATGGCGTTCAGGCAACCGGCGAGATCGGCGATCTCCGGCTCGCGGGCGCAGTTCTCCAGCACCGTTTCGCCCTTCGCCAGCACCGCGGCGAGCATGGCGTGTTCGGTGGCGCCCACCGAGACGATGGGAAAAATCATCCGGCCGCCGCGAAGGCCGCCGGACGGAGCCTGCGCATTCACATAGCCCTCACTCACCTCGATCGTGGCGCCCAGCGCCTGCAGGGCTTCCAGATGAAGGTCCACAGGCCGCGCGCCGATGGCGCAGCCGCCGGGCAGCGACACCTTCGCGCGCCCCTGGCGAGCCACCAGCGGGCCCAGTACGTTGAAGCTCGCGCGCATCTTGCGCACCAGATCATAGGGCGCGAACGCATCCTTGACGTCGTTCGCCTTTAGCACCAGGCGCGCCGGCTCCTCCTCGCGCACTTCAACGCCGAGATGGGCGAGCAGCTTGCCCAGAAAGCGCGTGTCGGCCAGGCGCGGCATCCGCGTCAGGGTCAGCGTCTCAGGGGTGAGCAGCGAGGCGGCCATGAGTTTGAGCGCCGAGTTCTTGGCGCCGGAAATCTCGATGCGTCCGTCAAGGCGGGCGCCGCCCCGGATGACAATGCGATCCATGAAATACCTTTCGTCCAGATCCGGAGCGCAAGCGCGCCTGAGACGTCCTAACGCAAACTCCAGGCGTTGCGTGCGGCCATATCAGGGCGAGCCTGGCCCTTTCTCCGGTTTTTTTGCAGCCTTGCGCCGCTTCAGATTGGCGCGCAAGGCTTCGGCCAGGCGTTGCTCGCGTGCACGCTGCGCATCATCAGGGGCGGTCTTGTCCAGGCGTTTCTCGCTCATGGGCTCTCAAGTGCAATCGTCTGCAACAAGCGTCAAGCCCAC
Organism: Apolloniradiicaulis salifontis; assembly: GCF_053756655.1. Classification (NCBI taxonomy): domain Bacteria; kingdom Pseudomonadati; phylum Pseudomonadota; class Alphaproteobacteria; order Maricaulales; family Maricaulaceae; genus Apolloniradiicaulis; species Apolloniradiicaulis salifontis. The sequence goes on along the minus strand of NZ_CM132387.1, from coordinate 800,661 downwards.
CCTTGGCGGCGCGATTCAGATGGGGTATAGCCCCCGCTCCAACGTGGTGGGCGACGCGCCCGCACCGTTGCGCCGCTATAGCTCAGGGGTAGAGCGTTCCCTTGGTAAGGGAGAGGTCGAGTGTTCAATTCACTCTAGCGGCACCATTTTCACTTAAAAAATTCAAATCGGCTGACTCAGCACGACGTCGCGCGCGCCGCGGAGCCGGCGCAAGGCCAATACGGCGCTTGGCGGAATTCCGGACCTTTGTTTTTAAGAGCTTGATTTCGGCCAGGCCTCGGCTTCGTCTGGCCTCTGTTTTTGTGCACATCCCGCCTGTGAGCCGCTCGATTCGAGAGGCGCCCCTCTGGTCGGCTAGCACGCCCTCCAAATCGGCTCCGGGCGCTTCTGATCCAGTCGCGCGGGCGGCGACGCGCGCCTCAATAGATCATCGGGGCCCAGTACAGGGCGACGACGCTGAGCAGAACCACCGAGATAATGTTCAGCCAGAAGCCGGCGCGCACCATTTGCGGGATCGAAACGAGCCCGGAGCTGAACACGATGGCGTTGGGCGGCGTCGCCACCGGCAGCATGAAGGCGCAGCTGGCCGCCAGCGTCACCGGGATCACGAAGACCAGCGGATCCTGGCCGGTCTCCACCGCGATGGCGGCGATCACCGGCAGGAAGGTCGCCGCGGTGCCCAGATTGCTGGTGAGTTCGGTGAGGAAGATGACCATCGCCGTCGCCGCGATGATCAACAGCACGATATTCACCGCGCCCAGCGGCGACAGCTGCTGGCCGATCCATAGGGCGAGGCCCGAGCTCGACACCGCCGAGGCCAGCGCCAGCCCGCCCCCAAACAGGATCAGCACGCCCCAGGGCAGCCGGCTCATGTCCTCCCACACCACCAGAGCTCGATTGGTCTTGCCCGACGGGATTAGGAAGGCCGCCATGGCCGCCGCCATGGCCACGCCGGCGTCTGTGAGCCCGGTCAGCCCGGTGAGCGCCTGGATCGGCTCGCGAAGCACCCAGCCCAGCACCACCGCCAGGAACAGCAAGGTGGTGCGCACCTCCGCCTTGGACATTTTGCCCAGATTCCGGCGCAGCTCGTGAATATGGGTCATCGCCGCCCCCGAGGCGCGAAAGCCCACCGGGAAGATCACCCGCACGAGCATGATCCAGGCGATAGGCAAAAGGCAGATCGCCACCGGCAGGCCCACCATCATCCAGCGCGCGAAGCCCATCTCGACGCCATAGGTCTCCTGCATGAAGCCGGCGAGGAAGGCGTTGGGCGGCGTACCCACCAGCGTCGAAAGTCCGCCGATCGTCGCCGCATAGGCCAGGCCCAGCAGAAGACAGGCGCCGAAATTACGCCGCTCGCGGGCGTCAAGTTCGGGCATGGTCTCGCTGATCACCGTCACCACAGAAACCGCAATGGGCAGCAGCATAAGCGTCGTCGAGCTGTTGGAGATCCACATGCTGACGAACGCCGCCGCCACCATGAAGCCGGCGACGATGAAGCGCGCATCCGCGCCGATCACCGCGAAGATGGAAAACGCGATGCGCCGGTGAAGGCCGCAGCGTTCGATGGCGAGCGCAATCACGAACCCGCCCAGAAACAGATAGATGATCGGGTTGGCGTAAGGCCCGGCGGCCTCTGCGATGCTCGCCACCCCGGCCAGGGGTAGAATGACGATAGGCGCGAACGCCGTAGCGGCCACGGGTATCGCCTCGGTCGCCCACCAGATGGCCATGAGCAGGCCCACCGCCGCGACCACCGAGGCTTCTCGCGGCAGGCCTTCGGGAGAAAAGCCGAAGGCGACGGCCAGGGCGATGACCGGGCCGGCGAACAAGCCTATGCGCTGGTACAGGGCCGGTGCGGAATCGTCTCGTGCAGTCATTACATCGCCCTGTTTTGATCATTCAGTTCAAGGATGCGTGCGGCGCCCGCAAGACCGCCGTCGTGCATACGCGGGGCCTTGCTCTGTCGACGCCAGTGTATGCATGGACGGCTAAGATGGAGACCCCCCGCAAGATGCGGCGGCGCGCTTCAGCGGTCCGGATCCGGCGCGAAGGCTGGAACCAGCAAGCCGCCGCGTGCCGGGCCGCAGGCCCAGCAGGGTTCAGCGTTGAGGCCGGGTGAGGGAAAATTCCTCAAGAAGGTCAGGGAGCGCCGCATCGCCGCGGCGCCCCCCCTTAACCCCCTGAACTAGAAGCGCTTGCGCACGTCGATATAGACCTGACGTCCACGAATGCTGTGATACGCGGCGTCATAACCATTGGTCTCGTCGGCGAGCGGCGGATCTTCGTCGAAGATATTGTTCGACCCGACGCGGATGAGCATGCCGTCAAGCGGCCCGTTTGTGTCGATATTGTACTGCACATAGGCGTTGGTCTGGGTCCACTCGGCGACGATGAAGGGATCGCCATTGGGGTTCAGACCGGCGCCGGTGTCGATGAACTCGCTGGTGTAGTCAGCGCGAACACCTCCGCCGAAGCCGCTCGGGTGACGCCAGGTGAGGGTCGCCGAGGCGCGCCATTCCGGCTGCCCGTCCTGAAGGATGATATTGCCTTCCTGGGAGACGGTGATCTCGTTGGAGATCAGACCGCTGTCCACCGCGGCCCGGATCTGCTCGGCGCCCGGCGACAGAGCGATCAGATAAGTGTCGAGGAAGGACGCGTTCACGCTCAGGTCGAAATCGCCCAGCGGCGTGTCGTCGAACCCGTAGTAGATCCCGTAATCGATACCCTGAACATCAATGTTTTCATTGTTGTCGTAGGTGTCACGGATGAACAGGATGTCGCCCGCGGGGTCGAGGTTCGCGGCGGTGTAGAAATTGATGTCGTCCTGATCGGGGGCGGCCCGCACGACGTTGGGGTTCGAAGAGCCCTGCAGGCGCAGGAGATAGTCCAGGCTGATATGGTTTTCAGCCCCGAACACCCCGACCACGTCCTGACGCTCGATCTCCCAGCGATCCACCGTGACCGTCAGCGAGTTAAGGAAGGAGAGCGGACCGTCCAGGCCGCGCGGCTCGAACACGATGCCGTAGGTGATGTTGATGTCGTCCTCCGGCCCGATATCGTCGGACACGGAGCGGCGCTCGATGCGGCCTTCGGAGAACCCGGTGCACGCGGCGAAGTTGGCGAAGGTCCCGTTGCGCACGCCGGCTTCGCAGGCATAACTGTCTTCACGGGCGTTGGACCGATCGACGCCCTCGTTCACCACGATCAGGTTGGGCGCGCGGAAGCCTTGCGAATAGGCGCCGCGCAGCTTGAAGCCCTCAACTGGAACCCACGCGGCGGCGATGCGCGGCTTGATCCCGCTGCCGCCGAAGTCGGAATACTCCTCATAGCGTGCGGCCAGCTGGATATCGAACGTGTCCACAAGCGGGATGTTCATGTCCGGGCTGACCACCGGAATGGACGCCTCGGCGAAAGCGGCCAGCACGTTGCGCGAACCACTGGAGTCCGGCGTCGGGCTGGTGCCGTAGATGTCGGTCTCGCTCACCTCTCCGGTCACCTGATCGGTGAAGGTGATGGTGCCGTCCACCCGGGCGTCGCGGTCCTCGTCATAGGCTTCGTAGCGGGCCTCGACGCCCGCCGCCAGGCCGATGAACCCGCCGGGTACGGCGAAGACGTCGCCATTGCTGACCTTGAAGTCCACAAGGGCGAGCTCGGACGTGCTCTCACGGACCACGTCGACCAGGAAGGGTTCGATAAGGCTGCGGTCATTGGGCGTCGCGTCGCCGACGGAGGGATTGGCCGGATTGCCGCCGTTGAAGAGATTGTAAACGTTGGGCGTTTCGTTGAAGAGCGCCTGCTGGAACAGCGTGCGTGAGATCGAGTTGTTCACCGTGTCTTCAGCGTAGCCGCGATTGTACAGCGCCGCGCTGTCCCACTCCCAGCCTGAATCACCGAACTCGCCGCGGGCGCCGCCCAGGGCGCGCCATTGCGTGTTGACCACGTCGATGTCGCGGAAGCCCACGTCCACAAAGCGGTAGCGCCCCGCGTCGGTGAACACCGGCAGGCCCTCCGCCGGCACGTTGGTCAGACCCGGCAGACGGTTGGGATTGATGGAGCCGTCGGAGAACGTGATCGGCCCGAACGGGTTATAGAAATAGTTCGCCGGAACCGAGATATTGGTCGCGCCGATGCCGTTGCGCGGCTCGTTGGTGGAGCGGGTCTCGGCGTAATAATACCCCAGCTCGCCGTACAGGCGCACGCCATTGTCCAGATCATGGTTCAGGAAGGCGAAGCCGTTGAAGCGGTCACGGTCTGAGATGATCGAGCGGCCCAGCGCGCCGTCATAGCGCAGGTCGCGATCCTGACTGCCGTCGTCAATGCAAAGGCCCGGGACCGACAGTGCGTCGGCCGTGTCCGCGCGGCAACCGGGGAAGCCGTTGGGCTGGAAATGGAACACGCCCGAAGCCGAGGTCAGTGTCACGCCGTTTTGGCGCACGCGGTTCGCCGAGCCGGTGTTCAACGTCCATTGGCCCCAAGGGGTTTGCGTGGCGCGGTTGTCGAATGAGTCGTCGCCCTCAAAGCTTGTCCCCACCAGGAAGGGGCGCAGATCTTCACTGGCGGCGCGCTCGACCTCGTCGGCGAACAGTCCGTCCCGGCGCGAATACTCGGCCGTGAACGAGACATTGGTGCGCCCGCCGTTGAAGTCTTCGCCCGCCTTCACGGTCAGGGTCTGCTCGTTGAGACCGTTACCGGTGGCGTAGAGATGCCGGCCGCGCACCTCGAGGCCGTTAAAGCTGTCGTCGAGAATGGTGTTGAACACGCCGGCTACGGCGTCCGTGCCGTAAATCGCCGAGGCGCCGTCATTGAGCACTTCGACGCGCGCGATTCCCGAGACCGGCAGCGCGTTCACGTTGGTGGTGGTCACCGGCGTAGACAACTCAGCCTGGGTCGACGGGTGATTGACGACGCGGCGTCCGTTCAGCAGCACCAGCGTGCCGCTTGAGCCGATGGAGCGCAGATTGATCGACGCGATGTCGCCGCGCGCATTGTTGTTGGTGGTGTTGTTGTCGGTGCGAAACGCCACGCCGCCCTGGGACGGAAGCGACCGGATCAGGTCTTCGCCGTCCACGCCGCCAATGGCCGCGATATCGTCGGAGTTGAGGACCGTAACGGGCAACGCCTCGTTGATTCGCGCCCCGACGATATTGGTGCCCGTCACGACGATCACGTCGGCGCGCTGCGGCGGCGCCGCTGCGGGCTCGTCAGTCTGCTCCTGCGCAAACGCAGCACCGCCAAGAGCCAGCGCGCTCAGCGCGCTCAGCGCGACCGAACAATTAAGTAAGCCTCTAACCGACATTTTATCCCTCCCTGGTTTTTTATGCGCAAACGAGACCCTTACGGCTCGACACTGTCAACGAAAAACATACACACGGTTCAAATCTCGGACGATACATGTTGCCAAAGGGCCCCGATCCTGTTCGCTTAGAGGGGCACTCTGCTGTCGTGAACGTTCAAAAAGGCGCTCCCCATCATGTCCGTCCTGCGGCCGGAATTTCCCGACCACGCCTCTCCGTTCTCGCGCGAACAGGAGCGGCGGCTGAAGGTGGACGCGATCGTCTCTGCTGCGGCCAAGCACTTCAATGAACAAGGCTTTGCGCACACGAGACTCGAAGACGTCGCCGCCGATCTGGGGCTGACGAAGACCAGCATCTCGTATTATTTCGCCAGCAAGGAAGATCTGGCGGAGGCGGTGTTCGTGGCCGCCACCGACTTTCTTCACGACGCCGTGGACAGCGCTCTGGCCGCCCCGGGCGATTCGGCGGCTCGCCTCGCCGCGCTGTTTTCCGCCTACGCCGCCCAGCTTGAACAGGCCGCCAATGGCGAGCGCCCTCACCTGGCCGCTTTGCATGATCTTGACGCCTTGCCCGACACCCTTCGCCTGCACATCGCCGGCGAGCTCACCAAGTGCGTGGCGGAGATCAATGAGGTGGTCGCCGCCTGGATCGCCGAGACCGGCGCTCCGCTGGGACGCGCCGAACCGGCGAGCTGCCTGATCCTGGCCCTGCTGGACTGGATGGGTGAGCGACAGAGCCAGCATCGCCGCGCCGACGATGACCAGGGCGACCTAGAAACACTCACCGACCTGATCACCCACGGATTATCCGCGTCGCCAGGCCCGCTTCGGGCCGCGACGCCGCTGGACCTGACGCCTGACGAGGCGTTGGCGATCTTTGATCGTGACGCACGCAACCGCATGAAGCGCAAGGCTTTTCTTAAGGCCGGATCGCGCCGCTTCAACCAGCAGGGATTCGGCGGCACGTCCTTGGCCGAGGTCGCAGCCGATCTCGGCGTGTCGCGCGGCGCGTTCTACTACCATATCGAGGACAAGGCGGAGTTCCTCGATCAATGCCTGGAGCGCTCGCTGCAGATCGTGGAGCGCGCCCTTGATAAGGCCGACGACGCCGATCTGGCGCCGCTGGGGCGCGTGCATAGCGTTCTCGCCGAGTTGGTCTACCGCCAGGCGGCCGGCGTGGAGCCCTTGCTGAGACCTGGAATGGCCGCGGTGCTGGAGGCGCCGCGCCAGCGCCGCCACGTCACGCGCCTGAAAACCATTTCGCGCCGCCTGGGCGACGCCCTCACCGAGGCGGCGGCATCCGGCGAGGCCCGCAGCCTCGACACCAGTCTCGTGGAAGACATTCTCGCAAGCGTCGTCTTTCTCAATGGCGGCTACATGCTGGCGGCGGCGAAGAGCTTTGCGGGCTGGAGCATCTCCACAGACCCGCGAACCGCCACCCGCGACTATCTCCACCTCTTGCTTCATGGGCTGAGGGGACCGCAATGACGATGAGCCGTTCAAGAATCGCGCGAGCGCTCTGTCTTGCCGCGCTGGGGTTTGTCTCCATCAGCGCGGCGAACGCCCAGGCGCGCCCTGAAAGCGTCGAGGCGCTTTACGCCGAGCGTAGCGAGACCGCTCTGGTGCTCCAGGTGGAGGCGGCCATGGCGCTGGCCCAGGGCGAGCTTGGCGTGATCCCGATGAGCGCCGCGTCCGCCATCTGCGCAGCCGCCGATCCTGACCTGGTGACGGCGCAGGCGCTGGCCGACGAATACGCCATCGTACGTCACCGCATGGTGGCGATGCTCAATGTCTGGCGCCGCTCCATGCCGGAAGAGGCGGGCGAGTACCTGCATTTCGGCGCCACCACGGTGGATATTTACGACACCGTGGCGATCATGCAGGTGCGCAGCTCGGTCCTGATGATGATCGAGCAGATGCAGGCCATCGAGCTTTCCCTGATCGAGCTGGCCGAAACCCACCGCGACACGCCGATGATGGGCCGCACGCTTGGCCAGCACGCCCTGCCCATCACATTCGGTAAGAAGCTGGGTGTGTGGATCGGCGAGAATCGCCGCCACATCGACCGGCTGAGCGATCTTCTGGATCGGCTCGACCGCTCGGCGATCCTGAAGGGCGCCGTGGGCAGCTATTACGGCCTCGGCGATGAGGGCATGGCGGTGGAGATCGCCTTCGCGCGCAATCTCGGCTTCGACACGCCTTACCCCGCCGACTGGCACGGCTCTCGCGACGTCTTCGCCGAATACGCCTCCACACTGGCCCTGATCGCCGGCACATGGGAGCGCTTCGGTCAGGAGGTCTTCCTGCTGCAGGCCACCGATATCGGCGAAGTGGTCGAGCGGCGGCCCTCCACCGCCGTGGGCTCCAGCACCATGCCGCACAAATCAAACCCCTCCCTATCGGAAGCCCTGATCCACCATGGCCGGGTGACGCCGCGCCTTGCGGCCATCGTCATCGACGACATGGTCAGCTTTTTTGAGCGCGACAACACGTCGCGATCAAACCGGGCCGTCGGCGAGCTTTCCATCGCCGCCGCTGACATGCTAGGCGACGCAGGGAGCCTGATCGCACGCCTTGAGGTGAACGAAGCGGTCATGCGCGCCAATCTGGACCGTACCGACGGCATGATCATGTCCCAGCAGGTGGTCTTCGCGCTGGCAGAGCCTCTGGGCCGCGTGGAGGCCGAAGAGCGCGTGCGCGCAGCGGCCTTCGCCGCCGCCACGACGCCGGGCGGGTTTCGCGCCGCGCTGGCCGCCGATCCGGATATTGCAGCGGTCCTGAGCGAGGATTACATTACAGAGCTGCTGGATCCCACGAGCTATCTCGGCCTCGCAGGCGCCCAGCTTGATCGCACCATCGCAGAGGCGCGAGCCGCCCGCGCCGATGATCCGGGCTTTGACGGCCGGCGCCCCGCGCTCGCCTGCCCGCAAGAGGCGCGCTGACCATGAAGCGCTCCTTCGGTGCAACGACCCGGCGCAGCGTCACGGCGGGCCTATTGGGCCTCGGAGCAGCGGGGATGGGCGTGACTGGAATGGGCGCAGCCTCCAGCCAGTCCGCTTCCGAGACCGCCCACCCTGGCCGCAACGCCGGCGCCGACGAACAGTCGGACATGTTCAGCTTTGACGGCTGGGCGGGGCCGGCCCTGCCGGTCTGGACCTACACCCCGGACCCCGCCGATACAGGCCTGCCGCTGGTGATCGTGATGTCTGGCCAGGGCCGCAACGCGTCGGAATATCGCGACCAGTGGATCGACGCGGCGCGCACGCATCGATTCGCCATCGCCGCGCCGGAATTCGCCCGCACCGATTTTCCCGCTGCAAGCCATTATAATCTGGGCAACCGAGTGGACGCAGAGGGACGGGCCGTGGCGCCCGCGCTGTGGTCATTCAGCGCCATCGAGCCGATGTTTGACGCCGCGCGCGCCCGGCTGGGCCTGACGTGTCAGACCTATGCGATCTACGGCCATTCGGCCGGCGCCCAGTTTGTCCATCGCTATCTTGTATTCAGCGCCGCGCCGCGCGTTCACGCCGCGGTCAGCGCCAATGCAGGTTGGTACACCCGGCCTGATTTCGACATCGCCTGGCCCTTCGGGCTTGGCGGGACCGGGCTTGGCGGCGCCGATCTGGCGCGCTGGCTCGCCCGGCCCATGACCGTACTGCTGGGGTCAGCCGACACCGCCCAGACCGGCTCGCTCAATCAGACACAAGCGGCCATGGCCCAGGGACCCCACCGCCTGGCGCGCGGGCGAAGCTTCATGGAGGCGGGTCTTGCCGCCGCCGAGGCGCTCGGCGCGCCGCTGAACTGGCGCCTGGGCTATGTTCCGGGCGTCGGTCACGACAATTCACTCATGGCGGAGCATGCAGCCCATGATCTGGTCACGCGTCCTTCTACGCCGTAGCGCGCTTGCCGGCGCTCTGACGCTCACCGCATGCGCGGTGCAGCCGCTGCAGGCACAGCAGCAGACGCCCAGCCGGCAGGCTGGACCGGTATGCGTGTTCGGGCCGCTGACCCTGGACGCGCGGTTTCCCGGAGGGCGGCTCACCGCCTGTGAACGCCTGGAGGACGGCGCCGTTCAGGTCACCACCGCGCCCGAGAACGAACCCATAAATCCCAGCCCCTGGTACGCCTTTGATCTGACGTGCGAGGCGTGCGGCCCGGTGACGCTGGAGCTTGCCTATGAGGGCGGCGAGCACCGCTATCCGCCCATGGTCGCGCCTGTGAGCTCGCAAGGCTGGCCGTCGCCTGTGGGCGTCGCGGCCGACGAGACGCGCTTCACCCTAGATCCTGGCGAGGGCCCGCTTCGCATCTCCGCCCAGCCCTTCTACACCGTGGACCAGCATCACCAGTGGCTGGCGCAAATCGCCGCGCGCACCGGCGAGACCGTCACCGAAATCGGGCGATCGCTGGATGGCGCACCAATCCTGGCCCTGGGGATTGGCTATGACCGGCCCGGATTACTATTGCTGGGCGGCCAGCATCCGCCCGAAACCCGCGGCGCGTACGCGCTTGAAGCCTTCGCCGAACGTTTTCTTGCCGATGACCCGCTCGCCCGCGCCTGGCGCGGCGCTTACGGGTTGACGCTTATCCCCGTGCTCAATCCCGACGGGCTGAATCGCGGCCACTGGCGCCACAACAGCGCCGGCGCCGACCTCAATCGCGACTGGGGCGTTTTCGCCCAGCCGGAGACGCGCGCCGTGGGCGATTACTTGGCGGAAGCCGGCGCGCCGCTGATGATGATCGACTTCCACGGCACCCGCCGCGACGTGCTCTACACCCTGCCGGACGCGGCCGCGGGCGCGTGGCCTGATTTCGCGCCTCAGCTTCATGACGCCCTTGTTGACCGCCTCGGTGAAGCCGCGCCCGCCCGCGCCGGCTCGCACCGGTCCGGGTCAGGCGTTTCCAAGGGCTGGTTTCACGACACCTATCTGATCCCCACCCTCACCTATGAGGTGGGCGACGCCAGTCTTCTTGAAGACCTTCAGGCGACGGCCGTCGCCACTGCGGAAATCGTCATGGCGCTGATGCTCCAACCTGCCCAGCCCCAGGCCCCGACAGATCCGCAACCCGTGCGGCCCTGAGCGCAAAAACCAGCCCGACGGGCTGCGGCGCCGCCCCACCTTGCATGCTCATCACCGAAACACGCCGTATACGCTGATCAATTCCAGCCCCGCCTGACCGGCGAATTTTTCAGCGACGAAAACCAGGTTCGTGTTCGATATCGGAGACGCCTGGGTGCATTGTGCTATGGTCACGCTGGCCCCGGCCAAAGCGCCTGGAGCGGTTGTTATCGCCGCGTTCACATAGCTTTCGCTCGCACCGTCAGCGGTCATCCTGAGCAGGTCCCCGGCGCTGTCGCTGATCAGCCCGGCCCTCACCATTACGCCCGATTGTCTGAATTCGGCTCCAAAAACCTGCTGCATCATCGGAGAGATGTCGATGGCGCACACCCAGTCCCCGTTCGGGGCCATCTCGCCGATCCGCACCACGTCACCGGGCGACCAGCCGGCGATATCGGCGGCGTCGGTGACCTGAAGCTGGCTGTCGCCCCCGCCCCAGTCGGGAACCGCCTTCAACCAGGCCGATTGCTCTGGTGCGACGGAGCTGTTCCAGATCCTGAGATAGCTCGCGCCCGACTGTTTGAAATGGTTTGTGAAAAGCGGCGCATCAGGTCCCGTCAGCGTGATGACATCACCGGCGACTGCGCTGATCGTGGAGGATCGAGGCATGGGGCCGCGGGGCGCGTCCACGCGCCAGATGGTCACCACATTGTCCCCGCCTGGAGTAAAGACAAGCGAGGACGTCTGAGCGCCGGCGATTCTGAACGGCCCGGCCAGATCAACCGCGCCGGTCTGGCGGTCCACTTTCAGCGCCGTGGTCCAGCTGGCGCCGTCCGGGCTGGTCTTCACCGAGAGATCGTCCGATCCGGCCAGCCCGATCTCGGCGCGCCCCGACCAGCCGCTTTGAAACACGAGCGAGAGCGTCTCCGGCTCGCCCTCCTTGTTCAGGGTGTAGCGCAGATCCCCGGTGCCGCCCTCAGCCGCCGGGCGCGCCGTCCATAAAGCCTGATTAAGCTTGGCGGCGAACGGATTGGCGGCGTCCGGCGCGGTGCCGACGCCCAGGCTTTGAAGATTACCCAGCGTGGCGATAGCGTCGCTGAACGCTGTCCAGGCGCCGCCGTCAAACATCACCAGCGCGCTTTCATCGGCCACATAGGCGGTCAGGCCGGTGCGCGCTGCGACGCGCGCCCAGGCGCCGTCCTGAAAATAAGCCAGATCGTGCTCGAAAAACGCCGCCCACTCGCTCCCGCTCGCCCCGGCGGGCAGAATGTAAGCGTCGCCCTCGGCCGGGGCGGACGGCTGGGCGGCCAGAGTGCGGCTGGCCACCGCCGCGCCGGTGATCGCATCCAGGCGGCCCAGCGCCTCGTTCACGGTGACATGCTTGCGGGCCTGGGCCGGCATCAGCCAGGGCAGGCCGAGGCGGGGTGTAGAATCGGGCATGGAGAACCTCGCGGCGAAGATGAATGAAACCTCCCCGCAGGGTAAGGGCGCCGGCGAAGGGTGGGATTTCCGGTCCGCTTGTCCCCGGCGCCCTCGCCTTCTTCCCTCTAGGCGCGGTGCGGTTTAGACATTTGGCCATGACCCAGTCTCTCCATACCTTCGCCGGAGGATTTCCGGCCGCCGGCGCCGCGCAATGGCGCCAGGAAGCTGAAGCCGCGCTGAAAGGCGCGCCGCTTGGCAAGCTTGTGCGCAAGACGCTGGACGACATTGAGCGCGGCCCGCTTTTCACCCGCGATGATCTCATGGAAGCCGGCGACACCGGCGCGCCCGGCGCAGCGCCCTTCATCCGCGGCGGCGTCGCCGGGCGCGATGAATTCCTGCCCTGGGCGATCCGCCAGAGCGTCGCCGACCCTGATCCGAAAGCCGCCAATCAGGCGATCCTGGCTGATCTCGCCGGCGGGGTGAGCGAGATCACGCTGCGCCTTGATCCGCTGGGCCAGACCGGCTGCGCGGCGCGCACGCTGGACGAGCTTAAGGTCGCGCTGGACGGCGTGATGCTGGACCTGGCGCCGATTCATTTCGCGCCCAGCCGCATGGCGCCCCAGCACGCCGCACTATTGCTGGCGCTTTATGAGAGCGAGGGCCTGGACGGAGCCACGCTGCGCGGCGGGCTCGGCCTGTCGCCCATCGGGCAGAAATCGCTGGCCGGGGGCGGCGCGGCGGATCTGCCTGAGCGCCTGAAACGCACCGCCGAGGCCGCGACCTATTGTGCGGCCCATTTCCCCCATCTGAAAGTCGTCTCCATCACCGCCACCGCTCCCCATGAGGCCGGCGGATCGGACGCCCAGGAGATCGCCTTCGTCTGCGCGGGCGGGGCGAGCTATATGCGCGCCTTCATCGATCACGGGATGAGCCCCGACCAGGCCGCAGGCGCGCTGGAATTCGCCATCGCCGCCGACGCCGACATTCACCTGACGATCGCCAAGCTGCGCGCCGCGCGAAGGGCCTGGACACGGGTGCTGGAAGCGTTCGGGGTCAGCGAAGACAAGCGCGCCATGAGTCTGCAGGCGATCACCAGCGGGCGCATGCTCACCCGCCGCGATCCCTACACCAACCTCATCCGCAACGCCTGCGCAGGCCTCGCCGCGGCCGCGGGCGGCGCCGACACCATCACCGTGCGCCCCTTCACCGACGCCATCGGCGCGCCGACGCCCTTCGCCCGCAGGCTGGCGAGAAACCTGCAGGTCATGCTCATGGAGGAGAGCCATCTGGGCAAGGTCGCCGATCCGGCCGGCGGCGGCTATCTGCACGAAACCCTGGGTGCGCGCCTGGCCGAGGCCGGCTGGGCGGTGTTTCAGGAGATCGAGCGGCGCGGCGGCCTGTTCGAAACGGTCAAGACCGGCTGGCTGCAGGGCGAGATCGCCAGGGTGAGCGCCGCGCGCGTGGCCCGCTACGCCGCCGGGACCGAAAGCCTGATCGGTGTGACGCACTATCCCGAGCTTGACGCCAAACCTGTCGAGACAACCGCGAGCGTCTACACGCCGCCCGCCCTCAACGCGCCGGTGATCGAGCCGCAGCCCTTCGACGCCAAGATCAAGGCGGCCAAATCCGGCGGCCAGGTGCGCGTTCTCGACCTGCCCGAACCGGAATGGACGCCCTTCACCGCCATGCGACTGGCCGCGCCTTTTGAAGACCTTCGCGACGCCGCCGACGCATTCGAGGCCGCCCATGGCGCCAAGCCGCGCGCCTTTCTGGCCACGATCGGCGCCCTGGCCGATTTCAACGCCCGCGCCGGATTCGCCGCCAACCGTCTCGCTGTGGCGGGCGTGGAGGCGATCTCGCCCGCCTCCTACGACGCTGTGGAAGCCTGCGCCGACGCCTTCCCGGCGTCCGGTGCGCGCCTCGCCGTGATCTGCGGGACAGATCAGGGCTATGACGAAAAGGCCGAGGCGCTGGCCAAGCTGCTGAAAGCCGCCGGCGCAAGCCAGGTCTGGATCGCGGGAAAGCCCGATGATCTCGCCGGGATCGATCATTTCATTCATATGCGTAGCGATGCTCTGGACGACGGACGCCGCGCCCACGCCGCCACGGGAGTTCAGTCATGAGCCATCCCGATTTCACCACGCTGGATCTCGGTCCTCTTGAGGTTGGCGAAGCCGCCGCAGCAAACACGCCGGAGCGCGGCGCCTGGACGCCGTCGGAGGAGATCCCGGTGAAGGCGGCCTACACCGCCGAGGACCGCGACGCCCTTGATTTCGTTGACGGACGGCCCGGCCTGGCGCCCTTCCACCGCGGGCCCTACCCCACCATGTTCGTTCAGCGTCCCTGGACGATCCGGCAATATGCCGGCTTCTCCACGGCGGCGGACTCCAACGCCTTCTACCGGCGCAATCTGGCGGCGGGGCAGAAGGGCCTCTCCATCGCCTTCGATCTGGCCACCCATCGCGGCTATGACAGTGATAATCCAAGGGTTATCGGTGATGTAGGCATGGCCGGCGTCGCCATCGACTCCATCCTCGACATGCAGCAGCTCTTTGACGGCATTCCGCTGGATCAGATGAGCGTGTCCATGACCATGAACGGGGCGGTGCTGCCCGTCATGGCGCTCTATATCGTAGCGGCCGAGGAGCAAGGCGTTTCGCACGCGAAACTTTCAGGAACGATCCAGAACGACATCCTGAAAGAGTTCATGGTGCGCAACACCTATATCTACCCGCCCCAGCCGAGCATGCGCATCATCTCCGACATCTTTGCCTATACGGCCAAGGAAATGCCGCGCTTCAACTCCATCTCGATCTCGGGCTATCACATGCAGGAGGCCGGCGCCCCGGCCGATATCGAGCTGGCCTACACCATCGCCGACGGGCTCGATTACATCCGCGCCGGGACCGAGGCGGGGCTGGATGTGGACGCGTTCGCGCCGCGCCTGTCGTTCTTCTGGGGCGTTTCCATGAATTATTTCATGGAGGTGGCCAAGCTTCGCGCCGCCCGCCTGCTGTGGGCGACCCTGGTGCGCGACCGCTTTGATCCCAAGAACCCCAAATCGCTGTCCTTGCGCACCCATTGCCAGACCTCCGGCTGGTCGCTCACCGCCCAGGACGTCTACAATAACGTGGCGCGCACCGCGGTGGAGGCCATGGCCGCCGTGGATGGCCACACACAAAGTTTGCATACAAACAGTCTGGACGAGGCGCTGGCCCTGCCGACCGATTTTTCGGCCCGGATCGCGCGCAACACCCAGCTGGTGCTGGAAAGCGAAGCCCATCTCACCGACGCCATCGATCCCTGGGGCGGCAGCTATTATGTGGAGCGCCTCACCCATGATCTGGCGGTGCGGGCGCTGTCTCATATCGAGGAGATCGACGCGCTGGGCGGCATGGCGAAAGCCATCGAGGAGGGCGTGCCCAAGCTGCGCATCGAGGAAGCCGCCGCCCGCACCCAGGCGCGCATCGATTCAGGACTGCAGACCATTGTGGGCGTCAACAAATTCCGCCTCACCGAACCTGAAGACGTGTCAGTGCTCCGCGTCGACAACAAGAAGGTCCGCGCCGAGCAGCTGGAGAAGCTGAAGACACTCCGCGCCGAACGCGACCAAGCCGCCACCGACGCCGCCCTTGACGCGCTCACCAAAGCCGCCGCCGGCTCGGGAAACCTCCTTGCGGCCTGTGTCGAGGCGGCCCGCGCCCGCGCCACGGTGGGCGAGATGAGCGACGCCATGGAAAAGGTCTTCGGCCGCCACAAGGCCGAGATCAAATCGGTTCAGGGGGTGTATTTGAAAGCCTCAGGTGATGACGAGAAGGTCAAGGCGGCGCTAGCGGCTGCAGACAAGTTCGCAGATGAAGAAGGCCGCCGCCCGCGCATCCTGATCGCGAAGATGGGCCAGGACGGCCATGATCGCGGCCAGAAAGTGGTCGCCTCCGCCTTCGCGGATCTGGGCTGGGACGTGGATATCGGTCCGCTCTTCCAGACCCCGGAAGAAGCCGCGCGCCAGGCGGTGGAGAACGATGTCCACGTGGTCGCCGCCTCCTCGCTGGCCGCCGGCCACCTCACCCTGGTGCCTGAACTTAAAAAGGAACTGGCGGCCCAGGGCCGAGGCGACATGCTGATCATCGTCGGCGGCGTGATCCCGCCCGAAGACGTGCCGACGCTGAAAGAGATGGGGGCCGCGGCGGTCTATCCCCCCGGCACGGTGATCGCGGCGAGCGCGGTGGAGCTGATTGGGTTGCTGCCAAGGCAAGGTACAGAGTAGCGCCGGCTCGTCACAATTACTTAGTGTGTGAACTTTATAGATTTGTGCGCGCTTTCCGGGGCCGGATATCCCCCAATATTCTGGCTCAAATCCCCGCAGTTCGCGCCCTTCAACCAAGGCCGTGACGCTGGGTCGCCGGGCGGGTGCGGGTTCGTTTTAAGGTATTCAGATACCGCAATGAATCGTGGGAGGGCGCGGTTTCCGGGTGAAACCGGGCCTGTTGCGGGTGAAGCTGTTCATGATGGTTGGCGATGGGTTCGCCGCCCTTGAGGGGCGCGAGGCGCCCACCCGGCAGAATCTCGCGCCGCCACCCCCTCCGTCCGCTTCGCGGACACCCCCGGATCAAGGCGGAGATGTGGTGACGGCGTGTTCCTGCGGGTGAACATCACCCAAACGAAAACGGCCCCGCGCAAAAGCGGGGCCGCTCCTCGTTTGGCGGGGGCGCAGGCTTTAGCCGCCGATGAACGGCACGGGCAGGCCGAAGGTTTCCGCCAGGCCGGTGATGATGATCAGGCCCACCGCGATGGGCGCCAGCCAGCGGATGGTGAAGCGCCAGTAGCGGAAGAAGGCGTCCGAGCTTTCCTCCAGCTCCTTGCGCATGAGCGCCCTGGAGACCACCCAGCCGGTGAACAGCGCCACCAGCAAGCCGCCCAGAGGCAGGAGGAAGCGGCCCGAAATCATGTCCAGCAGGTTGAAGAAGTCGCCCGACATGGCGGCGGCCACGCCGAACAGGAAGATGATCGCGCCGAAGAACAAGGTCGAGCCTACGCGGCCAAAGTCCGTGTGCTCCTCGCCGAACGCGACGATCACCTGCAGAAGCGAGATCGAGCTGGTCAGCGCCGCGATGAAGGCCAAGGCGAAAAACGCCGTACCCACCCACTGGCCGCCTGGCATCTGGGCGAAGGCGGCCGGAAGCGTCTGGAAGAACAGGCCCGGACCGGCGCTGGCGCTGAGACCGAAGGCGAATACGAAGGGGAAGATCGCAAGGCCCGCGATGATCGCCACCAGCGTGTCGGCGCCGGCGATGATGGTCGCCGACTGGGGCAGGTTGTCGCTGCGGTTCAGATACGAGCCGTAGGTGATCATGACCGCGCCGCCGACCCCGATGGAGAAGAAGGCCTGTCCCAGCGCCGCTAGCACGGTGGAGGGCGAAATCTCGGAAAGGTCCGGGGTGAACAGGTATTCCACCGCCGCGCCCATATCGCCGGCCATGCCGGCATAGACGACCATGCCGATGAGCATCAGGAAGAAGAGCGGCATGAGGATGGTCACCACCCGCTCGATCCCCTTGGTCACGCCCAGACAGACGACGCCCACGGTGATGAGCATGAACACCACATGCCAGCCGATGACGGTGCTGGTGTCGCCCACCAGAACGTCAAAGCGCGCACTGGCCGCTTCGACGCCGAGCCCGACAAAATCGCCCTGGATCATCTGAAAGACATAGGCGGCGACCCAGCCGGCCACGACCGAATAGAAGCACAGGATCATCACCGCGGCGGACATGCCGACCCAGCCGCCGATGGACCAGAGCTGGGAGGCGCCGGCGTCAAACGCCATCTTGCGGAACGAGCCCACGGCGCTGGCGCGGGCGTGGCGCCCGATGGACAGCTCGGCCATGAGGATGGGAAAGGCGATGAGCGCCACGCAGATGAGATAGACCAGCACGAAGGCCGCGCCGCCGTTTTCGCCCGCCGTGTAGGGAAAGCGCCAGAAATTGCCCAGACCCACCGAGGACCCGATCGCGGCCATGAGGAATCCGAATCTGGAATTCCAGGTGCCGTGAGACGCAGAACCGCCTATCGCCATGTGTGTAAGCTCCCCTCCCCGGCGCGCGCCCCGGTGCGCACGCTTTTCACACCGGGCCGTGGCCTGCGGCGGATTGGCGCGAAGCCTGAGCGAAACCGGCTGAAAGATCAAGCATGCACGCCAGATCCGGGCCGCCCGGAAGCGGCGCGCGGGCTAGCCGAACACGCCGGCGCCCTTGGGCGGCTCGGCGCCGCGATGGACGTGGGCCCCCAGGATCAACCCCAGCCCGAACAGCACGGTGAGCATCACCGTGCCGCCATAGGAGATCATCGGCAGCGGCACCCCGACCACCGGCAACAGCCCCATCACCATGCCCACATTGATGAAGACATAGAGCGCGAACGTGGTGGCCACGCCCATCACCGTAAGGCGCAGGAAGGTGGACTTGCACGAGGCCGCGATAAGGACGCAATTGGCCAGCACCAGCGCATAAAGCACCAGCACGAAAACGCCGCCGACAAAGCCGAATTCCTCGCCCAGCATGGTGAAGATGAAGTCGGTCTGTTTTTCGGGCAGGAAGTTCAGGTGCGCCTGGCTGCCTTCCATGAAGCCCTTGCCGGTGGCGCCGCCGGAGCCCAGCGCGATCTTCGACTGCAGGATCTGATAGCCCTCGCCCATGGGATCGGCTTCGGGGTCCAGAAACGTCTGGATGCGCGACAGCTGATAGGGCGCGATGAAGTATTGCAGATACACCCAGGCGCCGGTTACCGCGAAGCCGAGCGCGCCCAGGATCACCTTCCACGACAGGCCCGCCATGAACACGATGGCCGCGCCGGTGGCGCCCAGCAGCACCGAGGTGCCAAGGTCGGGCTGCAGCACGATGAGGCCCATGGGCGCCCCGATCATCGCCGCCGGGATCATCAGCCCCCCAAGGGTGGAGACCCGCTCTTCAGGCAGATCGTGATAATAGCGCGCCAGCGCGAGCACGAGGGCGATCTTCATCAATTCCGACGGCTGAATGCGGATCGGTCCGATATCCAGCCAGCGCTGGGCGCCCATGGCGGTGGCCCCGAACAGCTCCACCCCCACCAGCAAAAGCAGGGCGCCCAGAAAGGCGGGATAGGCGATCCCCATCCAGAATCGCGGCGGAAACAGCGCCACCCCCACCATCAGGCCCACGCCGGCGGTGAAGCGAACCGCGTGGCGCGCCGCATAAGGGTCCCAGGCGCCGCCTTCCACCGAGTAGAGCATCGCCACCCCGATGCAGCCGATCAGCAGGATCAGCAGGACGAAGGCCCAGTTGATCTCATAGAGCTTTTCACGAAACCCGCGCGGGACCGACTGGGTGAAGACGGCCATGGATCAGCCCTCCGCGCTGGGATCGTTGGCCGGGGCGCGGGCGATGGGACCCACGGGCCGGGCCGCCGGGTCACGCTCCACCAGGTCGCGCAGGATGTCGCGCGCCGGCCGCGTCGCAGCGCCGCCGCCGCCGCCGTGCTCGATCACCACGGCCACGGCGTAGCGCGGCGCGGCGGCCGGCGCATAGCCGACGAACAGGCCGTGATTGCGCAGCCGCCAGGGCAGATCATCCTGACCGCGAAGGCCCGAGGCGCGCTCTTCGGTGGTGATGGAGTAGACCTGCGAGGTGCCGGTCTTGCCGCACATCTCCACGCCCTCGATGCCCAGCCCGCGCCCGGCGTCCAGGGTCCAGTAGGACGTGCCGCCCGGCTCGTTCACCACGGCGCGCATGGCCTGGTGCACGCGCTCGCGCACCTCGGGATCAAAGCCCAGATCTTCAAACTGATGGTCCGGTCCGCGCGGAAAAAGGGTGGGCATGACCCGCTTGCCCGTGGCCACACGCGCGGTCATCACCGCCAGCTGCAGCGGCGAGGTGAGGAGATCGCCCTGGCCGATACCCACATTATACATGTCGCCCGTGGTCCAGGGCAGGCCCCGGCGCGCGCGCTTCCAGGCGGGGCTGGGCACCAGGCCCTCGGCGCGCTGGGGGATGGCGATGCCGATATCAAACAGCTCGCCCATGCCGCATCGAAGCGCGATGTCGCGCCAGCGTTCGATCCCCAGCCGCCGGGCGGCCTCGTAGAAAAAGATGTCGCAGCTGGTCTTCACCGCGTCATGGTAATTGACGCTGCCATGCCCCTCGCGCCGCCAGCAGTGGAAGGTGCGGTTGCCGAGCCGCGTCGAGCCGGTGCAGCGGACGCGCTCGTCCGGCTCGAACACCCCTTCGGTCAGTGCGGCCAGCGCCACCATCCCCTTCACCGTGGAGGCGGGCGAGTAGAGCCCCGTGGTCGCCTTGTTGAAGAGCGGCCGATAGGGGTTGGAGTTCAGCGCATCGAACGCGTCCTGGGCGATGCCGAGCACGAAGGCGTTGGGATCAAAGCTGGGAGAGGAGGCGAGCGACAGGATCTCGCCATTGGTGACGTCGATGGCCACCGCTGCGGCGGCCTGACCGTCCAGCGCCGCCATGGCGGCGCGCTGGGCGCGCAGATCCACGGTGAGGCGCACGTCCTCACCCGGCACGGCGGGAACCGACTGTTCGGGCAATTCGCGGATCACACGGCCGAAGGCGTTGACCTCGACTTTAAGCTGGCCGGCGGCGCCGCGCAGCCGGTCCTCGGCGTAGGCCTCGACGCCCGAGCGTCCGATCCGGAATCCAGGATGCAGCAGGAGCGGATCGGTCTGGCCCTGATTGGCCGGCGCCGACTGCACATAGCCGGTCACATGGGCGAAAGCCTGGGGGTGGGGGTAGGTTCGCACCTCGCCCACATCGGGCGTGATGCCGGACAGTTCGGGAAGCTGCAGATTGATCCTCGTGAAGGTCTCCCAGTCGAGATCCTCTGCGATCGTCACCGGCTGGAAGCGCGGCGAGCGGCTGATTTCGCGCACCAGGCGCTCGATGCGCTCCTCGCTCAGCGGCATGAAGCGCGACAGCCGCTCCAGCGCCGCACGCGGATCGCCGGCCTGTTCGGGCACGATCATCAGCCGGTAGCTGTCGCGGTTTTCCGCCAACGGCTGGTCGAAGCGGTCCAGAAGCCGTCCGCGGACGGGCGGCTGGAGGCGGTAATTGAACTGGTTGTCGTCGGAGAGCGTGCGATAGCGTTCCTGTTCAAGGATCTGCAGCGAATACAGGCGCGCGCCCAGCCCCGCGAACACGGCTGCTCCGGCGACGCCCATCAACAGGGCGCGCCGGTTGAACCGGGCCTGGCTTTCCTGCTTGTCGCGCTGCATGGCCGCCTTTCCGAACCGCTGTCGCAATCAGTTTCGCCTGTGAGGGCTTAAGAAAACGCCGACCGCTCCCGGCGCCGGGCGAACACCCACGCGAAGATCGGAAACAAGAGGATGGTGAGCAATCCCTCACTAATCAACGCCCCAAGGGCGGCCGGCGCGCCGATGGCCGCGCTTCCCGCAGCCCAGGCGCCGGCGAAGGCGATGGCGGCCAGCGCCGCAAACCGCGCGCTCACCGGTCCCACATCGCGGCCCGCCCCGTCCGTCTCGCGGTCGCGCGCGATTGCGAAGGCGGCGATATACGCCAGCGCCCATACGCCCATGGGGGCGCCGATGAGCAGATCCTGCACCAGGCCGACGATCAAAAGCACCGGCGGGGAAATGAACCAGGGCCGGCGCAGCGACCAGATGAACAGCGTGATCAGCGGAAGATTGATCAGCACCGGCCCCGTGGCGCCGGCGCGACCAAGAACCGCATAGGCCAGAAGCGCCAGAAACAGCGTCACCACGAAGGCGGCGAGCCCCGGCCAGGTCGATCGTGTGTCCATGGGCGCGCGCATTAGCGGCCATCCTCCAAAGCTGTATCGCCGCCGGACCCGTCCCCGGAGGGCGCGATCACCGCATCGCCCACGCTTTGAGCGCCGGGCGCGCTCACGAGCGGGGAGGCGCCCTCCTCCAGAGCCGATCCCGGCGCGTCCACCGCGTCAAACGGCCAGATCCACACCAGATCGATGGGCGCGGCGGCGCTGTACAGCGCCACGCGCCAGCGCCCGTCGCGGTCGCGCACCGCCTCGCCTACGGGCAGGCCGCGCGGCATCACATTGTCATCGCCGGAGGTTACGATGCGGTCGCCTTCGACCAGGTCGGGATCGCGGCCCAGATACTCCAGGCGCGGAAAGTCTGTGTTGTCGCCCACCAGAAGGGCGCGGGCGTTGGAGCGGTCGGCCATGACCGCCACCCGGCTGTTGAAATCGGTGAGCATGAGGACGCGCGCGCTTTGCCGACCCACATCCACCGTGCGCCCGATCAGGCCGTAGATATTCACCGCCGGAAGGCCGGTCTCCACGCCCTGCTCGGCGCCGGCGGCAACCAGGCGCGAGCGCACGAAATCGGTGGACTGGTCGGCCACGGTCCAGGCGCTGATGCGCGCGCCCATATCGGGCCCGTGGACATTGAGCATGTCCTCGTAGCGCCGGTTGCGTTCCTGCAGGGAAAGGGCGACGTCGCGCCAGGCGCGCAGCTCGGCGGCGCGCAGGCGCAGGGCGCGATTCTCCTCGGCGAGCTCCATCTGACGACGCCACCAGGGACCCATATTGCCCATGCCGCGCAGCGGCTCTCCGGCGAACTGGAGCATGGGCAAGGCCGCGTCGTTGAAATTCGCGCGCGCCTGGCTCAAAGGTTCGATGCGGGCGTCAGGGCGATCAAGCCAGACCAGCAGAGCCGCGATGATCAGGCAGAGCCCGGTCAGCGCGAGGGGAAAGCGTACGCCCTCGTCAGAATGTCGGCGCCCCGGTCGTCTGGCCACGGTCGCGCGATCCTCCTAATGACGCGGCGCTAGATCGCCTCGGCCAGGATGGGCCGCCACAGACGCAGATTCTCCACCGCCTTGCCGCAGCCAAGCACCACACAGGACAGCGGGTCGTCGGCGAGGCTCACGGGAAGGCCCGTGCGATCGCGAAGCTCGGTGTCCAGATTTCTCAAAAGCGCGCCGCCGCCGGTGAGCACGATGCCCTTGTCCACAATGTCCGCTGCCAGTTCCGGCGGGGTCGCTTCAAGGGCCTGCTTGACCGCTTCGACGATCTGCTCGACCGGTTCGGACAGCGCGTCGGCGATCATCGCTTCGGTGACCACGATCTCGCGCGGCACGCCGTTCATCAGGTCGCGGCCCTTGATCTCCAGCGTCAGACCCTCGCCCTTGGGCGGCGGGGTGGCCGAGCCGATTTCCTTCTTGATGCGCTCGGCGCTGGTCTCGCCGATGAGAAGGTTCGCCGAGCGGCGGATATAATTGATGATGGACTCGTCCATCTTGTCGCCGCCCACGCGCACCGAGCGTGAATAGACGATGCCCGAAAGGCTCATCACCGCAACTTCGGTGGTGCCGCCGCCAATGTCCACGATCATTGAGCCGGTGGGCTCGTCGATGGGCAGCCCGGCGCCGACCGCGGCGGCCATGGGCTCGTCGATGAGATAGACCTTGCGCGCGCCGGCCAGGCTCGCGCTTTCGTGGATGGCGCGCCGCTCCACCGCGGTGGCGCCCGACGGCACACAGATCACGACCTGCGGGCTCACAAAAGCCCGGCGATTGTGAACCTTGCGGATGAAGTGCTTGATCATCTCTTCGGCGACGTCGAAATCTGCGATGACGCCGTCGCGCATGGGACGGATCGCCTCGACATTGCCGGGCGTCTTGCCGAGCATCAGCTTGGCTTCCGTGCCGACCGCCTGCACGTGCTTGCGGCCTTTTTCGATCTTGTAGGCGACCACGGACGGCTCGTTCAGAACGACACCGCGGCCTTTCACGTAAACAAGCGTGTTCGCCGTGCCCAAATCAATGGCGATGTCAGCAGAGAGGAGCCCGAACACGCTTGAGAACATGCGCTTTCCCGTTTCATTCGGCCGCCCGTCGGCGACTCTCATCACCACGGGATTTAATTTTCAAGTGTGTTCCTTGTGCGACGGTCCGGCTGGGATTGCAAGCCATGCGCAGCCTCCGCGCTCAGCCGTTCAACGGTCATCCGCAGTCTCGTCGTCATCGGCGCGGCCCGCCTCCGGGCCTGCGTCCGGCGCACCGTCTGCGTCGCTGCCCGCGTCAGGCCCCGGGCCCACCGGACCCTCGTCGCTGCGCAGCAGTTTGCGCGCGTAGAGCATGAACGCCACCCAGGCCGCCGCCGCCGCCGCGAGCGCGGCGATCGCCTCCCAGCCGCCGCCGGCGAACAGCGCCATGAGCGAGCCGCCGAAGAAGGCGATGATCGCCGTTTTCGGGATCACCCCAAGGCCAAGCCCCGCCAGGAAGGGCGCGTATCCCATGTGAGACACACCGGCGGCCATGTTGACCACGATGAAGGGCGCGCTGGGAACGATGCGCACGATGAGGCTGGCCCAGAAGCCGTTCTTGCCCACGAAGCTGGAGATTCGGTTCACCGTCTTGCCGCCATAGCGGCGCACCGTTTCGGCGCCCAGAAATCGTCCGAGCCAGAAATTCACGCTGGCCGAGACCATCGTGGCGATCCACGAATACAAGAAGCCCTGCACCGGACCGAAGGCGAACACCGCCGCAGCGATCAGCGCAAATTGCGGCGCGCCCACGAAGGCCAGGGCGGTGAACAGAAGGATCGTGGCCGGCAACGCGTACCACTGGCTCGAAGCGCTGGAGAACCAGTCGCGCACCGAGTTCTGCTCGATGTCCAGCACAAAGCGGCCGATGACGAATACGGCCACCACCAGCGCGAACAGAACCAGCGTGATCCAGACCGCCCGCACGGCGCGCGAATCAAGGCGTGTGATAAAACGGAAAAATGCGTCCATGGCGGGTGCGATCTTCAAATCTGGTCCGCGGACGCCCCAGCAAGTTCCAGGCCGCGGAGCGCGCGCTTAGGCGCTTTAATTGCGGCGTTTATTCGGCGCGCCTCCGGGACGCTCCGCGCATCGTCTCGCCCGCCCTTTCTAACGGATGCTCGCCCGCTTTGGCGCGCATGTCGAGCAGGCGGGCGCGTCCGTTCTTATAGTCGGCCACCCAGCGCCGGGCGAAATCGCCCGCGGTGACGTCTTTCACGATGGCCGCGAACACCGGGCGCACCGCTTCTCGGATTTTGCCCTCCACCTCGTGGGCGCCGAATTCGGCGGTGTCGGAGATCGCGGCGTACATGCCGTGAATCCCGCGCTCATGGATCAACTCGGCGATGTATTTAAGCTCGTGGACCGTGTCGATATAGGCCATTTCGGGGCTGATCCCGGCGGCGGTGAGCTGGTCAAAGCCCTCCCGCGCCAGCGCGCACATCCCGCCCACCAGAACCGCCTGCTCGCCCAGAATGTCGGCCAGCGCCTCTTCCTTGAATGTCGTCTCGTGCACGCCGGCCCGCCCGCAGCCCAAAGCGGCGAGATAGGCCTTGGCGACCGCGCCGGCCTCGCCGGTGGCGTCGCGGTGCACGGCGTAGAAGCCCACCAGCCCGCCACCCTTTTCAAAAGCGGTGCGTACCGCCCCGCCCGGCCCTTTGGCGGCGGCCAGCACCACGTCAAAGCCGTCTGGCGCATCCACCAGCCCGTAATCCACCGAGAAGCCGTGGCAGAACATCAGGCACTGGCCTGCGCGGGCATGGGGCGCCAGCCTTGTCTCCCAGATTTCCTTGTGCGCTTCGTCAGCAGCCAGGATGGAGAGCACGTCGGCGCGCCGCGCCGCGTCCTCAAGGCTCACCACCTCAAACCCGTCCGCCCTGGCTTTCGTCGCCGACGCCGAGCCGTCGCGCAGCCCCACAAGCACGCCCTCCACCCCGCAATCGCGCAGATTGAGCGCATGGGAGCGACCGTGATTGCCGTAGCCGATCAGCGCCACTTTTCGCGAGCGGATCGGATTCAGATCAATATCAGCTTCATAGAGGGGCATTCAGCCGGCTCCGAATTCGGATTTGAGCAGGCGCGCAAGCTCCTCGCGCTGATGGTCCGGGTCAAGGCTTTCAATGCGCGCCCACCCGGGATGCTGGTTGGAGAACCAGGTGAATTGCCGCTTGGCGAAGCGCCGGGAGTCCCGCTTGGCCAGCTCGATCGCAGTCTCAAGGTCGGTGTTTCCGACCAGATGATTCAGCAGGGGCGGGACCCCCACCGCCTTCATCGCCGGCAAGGCGGGATCAAGGCCGCGCTCCGCCAGCAACCGCGCCTCGTCCAGGGCGCCGGCGGCGAGCATCTGGTCGAACCGCGCTTCGATCCTTGCATAAAGCGTGTCGCGGGGCGGGCGGATCACCACGCCGCGCCAGCGGCTGTGATCCAAAAGCGGCGTCGTGCGCGACTGCAGCGCGGAGAGCGCCGCACCGCTGGCGCGCTTCACCGCCACGATGCGCATGAGCCGCTGGCGGTCGCCCGCCTTGACGCGGGACGCGCCGGCGGGATCGGCGGCCTCGGCCGCCTCGCGCAGCGCCTCCAGCCCGCCGCGCTCATAGAGCGCCTGCACCGCGTCATTGATTTCGTCTGGAATGTCCGGCGCCGGAGCGAGCCCCTCGGTGAGCGCCTTGAAATAAAGCCCGGTCCCGCCGACCAGGATCGCCACGCGGCCGCGAGCCGTGATGTCCTCGATGCGCTCAAGCGCCAGGCGCGCCCACCGCCCCACCGAGCAGCGCTCGCCGGGATCGATCTGCGCGAACAGATGATGGGGCGCGGCGGCTTTTTCCTCAGGACCGGGCTGAGCCGCGATAATGTCGAGCCCGGCATAGACCTGCATGGAGTCGGCGTTGACGATCTCGCCGTTCAGCGTGCGCGCCGCGTGAAGCGACAGCGCCGTCTTGCCGCTGGCGGTGGGCCCGGCGAGAAACAGAATGTCGGGGATCACGGGCGCGCGCCGCAACGTATAAGGACGCGTGAGCGCACCACCGCCCTACCCTCGCAGAGTCTCCAGCACATACTGGCCCTGGCGGTTCAGGCTGAAGAGGATGGGGGCGCCGCCCGCCTGCTCCACCAGATCGCGGGCCGCCTGCAGCGTTTCCACGCGGGTCCAGGCGATCTCCTCGACCACGTCGCCTGGGCGCACCTTGCCGGCGGCGTCGCTTGCGGGATCGATCTCCACCACCACCAGGCCTTCGGCGTCGGGATGGATGCGAAAGCGCCGGCGCAGCGCCTCGGTGAGCGGCTCCAGCGTCATGCCGAACAGGGCGCCGGACCCCGCCTGCGGTCCCGGCGCGGCCGGCTCGCCGCCGCCGGCGCTGGCCGGCGCGCGCGCCGCGCCGCCCTCATCCAAACGCTCCACCGTGACGGTGAGCGTCACCGGCGCGCCCCGGCGGAACACTTCCACCGCGGCCTCGGTCCCGGGGGCGGTGTCGGCGACGATACGCGGCAGGGCGCGGTCGTCGGCCACGGGGCGGCCGTCAAAGGCCAGCACCACGTCGCCGGTCTCCAGCCCTGAGCCTGCCGCGGGGCCGTCAGGATCGATGCGGGTGATCACCGCGCCGCGCGCTGCGGCGAGACCCATGGCGGAGGCCATGTCGGCGGTGACCGCCTGCACGTTCACCCCGAGCCAGCCGCGCCGTGTTTCGCCGAACTCCACAAGCTGGTCGACCACCGGGCGCGCCACGGCGCTGGGCACGGAAAAGGAAATGCCGACGCTGGCGCCGGTGGGCGAAAAGATCGCCGTATTCACCGCGATCACCTCTCCGTCCATGTTGAACAGCGGACCGCCGGAATTGCCGCGATTGATGGCCACGTCGGTCTGCAGATAATCATCGTAACGTCCGCCGATCTCCCGGCCGCGGGCGCTGATCACCCCGGCGGTGAGCGAGCCGCCAAGCCCGAACGGGTTGCCGATGGCGACCACCCATTCGCCCACGCGCGACGCATCGGAATCGCCCCACTCCACAAAGGCCAGCGGCGCGCCGGCGTCGATGCGCAGCACGGCGATGTCGGTGGCGGGATCGCGCCCGATGACCTCGGCGGGCAGGATGCGCCCGTCCTGGAACACGACCTCCACCTCGTCGGCCTCGTCGATCACGTGATTGTTGGTGACCACCAGCCCGCCGGCGTCGATGACGAAGCCCGAACCCAGCGAGCGGGCCATGCGCGGGCCTTCGCCCAGAAGGTCGTTGAAGCGCTCCAGCGGCGAGCCCGGCGGGAAAACCGGCATGCCGTCGCCTTCGCCGAGGCGCTGTGCGGTGGCGATGTTCACCACCGCAGGGCTCAGACGGTCGTTGAGGTCGGCGAACCCGTCATTGGGTTGGGCGCCCGCCGTGAAGATCGGCGCGGCGCCGGCCAGAAGGGCGACGGCGCAAAGGGCGGCGAACAGGCGCATCGGCGGCTCCGGTGGGTCAGTCGGTACAAACGATTAATGAGTGTCTAACACGCCCGCGCCCCGCTTCACCATGGCATGCATGCGCTTCGCGGCGCCGCAGCGCGCAAACGAAACGGCCGGGCTCATGAGAGCCCGGCCGTTCCGGTGTGCGAGGGGGTGAGTCGAGCCTAGTTCGGCCCGCCGCTCTCGGAGCGGAAATACTCGAAGAACTCGCTGTCGGGCGGCACCACGATGGGCGTGCCGTCGCGCAGGGCGTTCTCGTAGGCGATCATCGAGCGGTAGAACCGGAAGAACTCCACGTCCTGGCCATAGGCCTCGGCGTAGATCCGGTTCCGGCGCGCATCGCCCTCACCGCGGATACGATCGGCCTCGGCCTGGGCGTTGGCCCGGATCACCGTGGCTTCCCGCTGGGCGCCGGCGCGGATCTCGCGAGCGCGCTCTTCACCCACCGAACGCACAAGCTGAGCTTCCTGCTGGCGCTCGGAGGCCATGCGCTGGAAGACCTGCTCGGTCACCTGCTGGGGAAGGTCGGCGCGCAGGATGCGCACATCGATCACTTCCACACCAAGATCCTGGTTGGCCACCTGGGCGGCCACCGCGGCTTCGATGCGGTCCATGAGCGAAGAACGCTGACCGGAGATCACCTCGTTGGAGTTGATCGACGCGATCACGCCGCGTAGCGAGTCGTCCATGAGCGGGCGCAGGCGCTCGCGCAGGCCGCGCTCGTCGCGGGCGGTTTGATAGACCCGCAGCGGATTGGTGATCCGAAAGCGCAGGAAGGCGTCCACGACCAGGCGCTCCTGGTCGGCGGCGAGGATTTCCGCCGGACGCATGTCGAATTCCATGTTGCGCTTTTCAAAGTAGATCACGTCGTCGATGAAGGGGGCCTTGAAGTGCAGGCCCGGATCTTCATCGCCCGGCTCGTTGACCACGGCGGTCACGGTGCCGAAGCGCAGGACGAGAGCCTGCTGGCGCTCGCTCACGGTGTAGGTGGCGGTGGTCGCCACGATGGCGCCGATGATCACCAGCACCGCAATGACGATTGCGATAATACGCATGACCTAGTTTCCTCCCTGATTGGGACGGGCCGTGTTGGAGCGTACGCCGACGCCGCCCTGGCCGGAGCCGGGAGCCTCAGAGCGTTCGCCGCGGGCGCGGCCGAGCTGATCGAGCGGCAGGTAGGGCACGGCGCCCGAGCCGTCGCCGCCCTGATCGAGGATGATGAGTTCCGAGCGTCCCAGCACCCGTTCCATCGTCTCCAGGAACATGCGGCGGCGCGTGACTTCCGGCGCCAGCGCGTATTCCTGATAGATCGAGTTGAAGCGAGCGGATTCACCCTCGGCCTGGGCGACCACCTGGTCGCGATAGCCGCGGGCTTCCTCCAGCAGGCGCGCCGCTTCACCGCGGGCTTCCGGCACGACCTGGTTGGCGTCGCGCTGGGCTTCCAGCTGGAAGCGGGTGGCGTCCTGGCGGGCCCGGTCCACGTCGCGGAAATCGTCGATCACGGCGGCCGGTGCGGACGACTCGCTGAGCTGGACTTCCAGGATCTGGATACCGGCCTGATAGCTGTTGAGCGTGTCCTGGATGATGCCGCGGGCGCGGGTCGCCAGCTCGGCGCGGCCCGTGGTGATGATCGGGATCAGCTCTGTGGTGCCGACCACTTCACGCATCGCCGATTCGGCGACCGCCTTCACGGTGCCTTCAGGGTCGCGGACATTGAACAGGAAGTCGCGCACCCCTTCAGGATAGCCCAGATCGACCCGCCACTGCACCACGAAGTCCACGTCGACGATGTTTTCGTCCTGCGTGATCATCAGGCTTTCCGCGTCCACGGCGCCGACCTCGACCTCATTGGTGGTGGTCACGCCGGGCAGAAGCACGGTCTCAATCGGATACGGCAGTTTGGGGTGCGGACCCGGGCTCGCCGTGCGCGAATATTCGCCGAAGCGAAGCACGACGCCGGCCTGGTCGGTGCTGACGATGTAGTAGAAATTGCCCGGCCACACGAGCCAGGCCACGGCCGCCACCAGGACCACGCCGCCGATCACGCCGCCGGAGCCCTTGCCGCCGCCGCCGCCGGAGCCGCCCGAACCATTGGAGCCGCCGCCGCCGGAGAGCCCCTTGAGCCAGCGCTGGAAGCGCCGGATCAGCTCTTCAAGGTCGGGTTCATTGCCCGGACCGCCCTGACCGCCGCCAGGCCGGCGCGGACCCTGACCCCACGGATTGTTGTTGTTCTTGTCGCCGCCGCCGGAGCCCCATGGGCCGCCGCCGCCTGAATTATCGTTCCAGGGCATATATCTCCCCGCTCCTGCAATGGATATCGCGTGATCGCGCTTGAACTCGTATGTGGCGGGTTGCGCCCTCCGGTTCAAGTAAAACCGGACGCGGCGCGGCGCGCGGTCTCACCCCAAGCGCCTATCTCGAGGCCTTGATCCGCTCAAGAAGGCGCACGGTGAAGCCTGCATCATCGTCCGGGCCCGGGGCCACGCGCTCGGCGCTGATCTCGCGCCAAACCTCGGGATCGAGGGCGGGAAACACCGCGTCGCCCTCCGGCTCCAGATCGACTTCCGTCAAGTGAATACGGTCCACGCTGTCCAGCATGTCGGCGTAGAGCCTTGCGCCGCCGATGAGGCACACCTCGCCCGCGCCGGACTCCGCCGCAGCGGCGGCGCCGGCGTCCAGCGCCGCCTCGACGCTGGAGACCACCTGCGCGCCCGGCGCCGCCGCCAGGGAGGTGCTGACGATGATATTGGGCCGGCCAGGCAAGGGTTTCCTGGGCAGGCTCTCCCAGGTCTTGCGCCCCATGATCACCGGCTTGCCCAGCGTCGCCGCCTTGAAACGCTTCAGATCAGAGGGAATCCGCCACGGCAGATCCCCGTCCCGTCCGATCACGCCGTTTTTCGCGACGGCGACCACGATGGCGAGGCGGGGGCGGGTCATACCGCCACCGGCGCCTTGATCCCCGGATGGGGGTCATAGCCCTGAAGTGTGATGTCCTCATACTCGAACGCGAAGAGGTCAGTGACGTCCGGGCTCAGCGTCAGGCGCGGCAGCGCGCGGGGCTCCCGCGAGAGCTGCTCGCGCACCTGATCCACATGGTTTGAATAGATGTGGGCGTCGCCGAAGGTGTGGACGTATTCGCCGGGCTCGTAGCCTGTGACTTTCGCCACCATGGCCAGCAGCAGCGCATAGCTGGCGATATTGAACGGCACGCCCAGGAACATGTCGGCGGAGCGTTGATAAAGCTGCAGGTGCAGCCGGCCGCGCAGCACCTTGAACTGGAACAGCGTGTGGCAGGGCGGCAGCGCCATGGAGGGCACGTCGGCGGGGTTCCAGGCGCTGATCACATGGCGGCGGCTGTCGGGCTGCGTGCGGATCTGCTCGATCAGCAAAGCGAGCTGGTCGATCTCCTCGCCCCCCGGCCCTTCCCAGCGACGCCATTGCTTGCCGTAGACCGGGCCGAGCTCGCCGTTTTCATCGGCCCACTCATCCCAGATCTTCACGCCGCGCTCCTGCAGCCAGCGCACATTGGTCATGCCCTTGATGAACCAGAGAAGCTCCACCGCGATGGACTTGAAATGCACCTTCTTGGTGGTCAGCAGCGGAAATCCGTCGCTGAGATCGCAGCGGATCTGCCGGCCGAACACGCCGCGCGTACCCGTGCCCGTGCGATCGCTCTGGTCCTCGCCGGCCTCCATGATCTCGTGCAACAGATCAAGATAGGCGCGCTCGATGGGCGAGCCGGAGCCGGGGGAGCCGGCGTGGGGCGAAGTTTCAGCGAGCGCCATGGCGGCCATCCTCAAAAGCAACAGCCCCAAGACTAGCGCGCCGGACGATTCGATAAACCCGCCCGGCGCCGCAACACGGCGCCGGGCGGTGGATAAGGGGAATCCGGCTTGAAGCGACCAGAATTAACTTGCGGCCGCAGTGCAGGTATGGCGTTAATTCTGGAACATAAAATGAACACCCGGGAGGATGAGCCATGATCGGATATGTGACGCTTGGGACCAACGACCTGCCGCGCGCGGCGGCGTTTTATGACAAGATCGCCGCGCTGCTGGACACGCCGCGCATGATGGAAGGCGAGACCTATGTCGCCTGGGGGACTATGGACGGGGGCGCCGGGATCGGCGTGATGAAACCCTTTGACGGCGAACCCGCCAGCGTCGGCAACGGCGTGATGGTCGCCCTTCTGGCCCGCGACGCGGCCCATGTGGATGAAATCTACAAGACGGCGATGGACAATGGCGCCACCGACGAAGGCCCGCCGGGCCCGCGCAGCGACAATTTCTACGCCGCCTATTTCCGCGATCCGGACGGCAACAAGCTGAACGCCTTCGTGATGACCGGCGGATAGGGGCTGCGGTGGCGAGGCGCGGGCCCCTTTCGCCGGGGCCCGCCATCGCCTATATTCATGGTGTCCGCTTCGGCGGTCTATGGCGATAAACGCGCGTGTAATAACCAGACCGGACCCGGGTGCGAATCCCGGCGGCTCCACCATCACCTTTCCCCGTTCGTTGGGCGGATTGTGAGGGGCCGAATAGGATCGACGGATGGCTAAAGACGTAGCTTTCGCCCGAATGGGCTTCGTTACCAGCCCGTTTCAAGTAGTTGCCAACGACAACTATGCTGAAGAGATGGCTCTCGCTGCGTAGCAGCGCGGGTTTCTCGCACTTAAGTCCTGATCTCTAGCAAGGTCAGGCGGGGTTCGGGGGCGCCTGGCAACAGAAGCCCCCACTTTTCCCTTACATCCTTGTGCATGACCGGCTCCCGCAGCCATCATCCGCGCCTTACCGGCCCCGCTCCAGGCCCCGCCTTACCGGCGCGGCGTGAAGGCGAGGCGCAGCCCGCCGCGCGGGCGCAGGGTGACCTGCATCACCGGCTCGACGATCTCGTCCACCGGATCCACGTCCAGCGCGGCGACGATCTGGGCCAGGATGAGCGAGGCCTCCATCATCGCAAATTGTGAGCCCACACACGCCCTCGGCCCGCCGCCGAACGCCATGAAGCGATACCGGTCCACGGGCCGCCGCTCAGGACTAAAGCGATCGGGATCAAAGCGGTCCGGGTGGTCCCAATAGGCGGGGTTTCGATGCAGGGCGTAAAACGCCAAGAGCGCCATATCGCCTTTCTTCACCGCCGTTTCACCGATCTTCGTATCGCGCACCGCCCGACGGCCCAGCGCCGGCGCGGGCGGAAACAGGCGCAGCGCCTCCTCGATCACCTGGCGGGTGAAGACAAGCTGCGCGCTCTCAGCGGCGCCGGGATCCTCGACCCCGGAGAAGACATGCTCCGCCTCAGTGCGCACCCGCCCTTGCGCCTCTTGGTCGTGGGCCAGGCAGTAGAGCGACCAGGTCAGCGCGATCGCCGTGGTCTCGTGACCGGCTGCCACAAACGTCATCAGCGTGTCGCGGATGTCGGTATCGGAGAGGCCGGCCTTCGTTTCTTCGTCGCGAACATCCATGAGCAGCGAGAGCAGATCCCCGGCGCGATCTTCCCGAACGCCGTCTCTCTGCGCGCTTCGCCGCCGCCGGATCTGCGCCATGGCTGCGGTGCGAAACGTCTTCAAAGCCGCCCGGCCGCCGGGGCTCATGTTGCGCGGCGCCCATTCTGGAAACGGCAGAAGATCTGAATAGCGCAGCCGTCCGATCTCTTCCAGCAGGCGTTCGATCGCCCCGCGCACCGCCGCGCGGTCAAACCCTTCGGTGTCGGAGAACAGGGCCTGCTCGATGATGGTGAAGGTCGAATCGTTCATGACGCCGTGCACCTCCACCGGCTGCGGCCCGGCGGAGAGGCGCGCGACGGCGCCGCGCCCGGCGGCCGTCATCAGCGGCGCGAACCGGGCGATGCGCTTTTTGAACAAAGCCGGTTGCAGAGTCATGCGCTGGCGCCGCCAGCTCTCGCCATGGGCGGTGAGGATGGCGTCTCCCAGGATCGGGCGCAGCATGCGCATGATCAGCGGAGATTTTCGCCAGGCCTGAAAATCATCCTGCATCACCGCGCGAATCGCGTCGGGTCCGGCGAGGTAATGCACCGAGCGCGAGCCCAGCGGCGCGATGTGGTGGTCGCTCCTGTATACCGCGTCGGGCAGCACTGAAATCGGGTTGTCGCGCAAGGCTTTCATCCGCTCCAGCGCGCTGGCGCCGTCGGCCATGGGGCGCACGGCCGCCGGCGCAAACAGCGTCTCGGGCGGGCGGCTTGCGGCGCCCGCGCCCTCTTTGGTTCTGGTCATGGCCGGCGCCCTTTTACGTTGAACCCCAACCCCTCCTACCCGTGCTCGCCGCGCCTGTCAGCTGCGGTGCGTGCTGATTGACGCGCCGGACTAAGGCGATACCCTCTCACCTCAACAATCCATGGCACGGGGCGCGGAACGCTTGGCGAAAGACCTTATGGGATACGACCGCATGGCGCAGGACGCCCTGCGCGATGTGGTGAAGCAGGCGATCAAGCGCGCCGCCGGTCCCGGCGGCCTGCCCGGCGCCCACCATTTCTATCTCAGCTTCCGCACCACCGATCCCGACTGTGATATCGATGAGGGCCTTATGAAGGCCTATCCAGAAGAGATGACCGTGGTGCTCGAGCACCAGTTCTGGGATCTCAAGGTGGAGGAGTCCGGCTTCGAGGTGACGCTGAAATTCGGCGGCGTACCGAAATATCTCGGCGTGCCGTGGCGCGCGGTCACCCGCTTCCACGATCCCAGCGTCGGCTTTCGCCTGCATTTTGACTATGTCGAGCCGGCGCCCGGCGAGGCCGGCGCGCGCAACGCGTCCCCAGGCGACGAAACAGGTGAGGCCACGGTCGTGAGCCTGGAATCCTTCCGCAAGAAGGACTAGCCCCGTGTCTGATCTCGTGCCTGACACCGTGTCGGATACAGGCGCGCGCGCCAAGCTCATGGCGATTCTCTCCGCGCCGGAAAACCTGCCCGCAGCCACCCGTCATCTGGGCTATGAACTGGCCGATCTCGATCCTGAAACCGGGCGGGTGGAAGCCTGGTTCACGGCCAAGCCCGAATTTCGAAACCCCAACGGTTCAGTCCAGGGCGGCATCGTCACGGCGTTTCTGGATGAGGCCATGAGCCTTTCGGTGTTCATCCGCACCCATCTCAAAGCCGCCGTGCCCACGCTGGAGATGAAGACCAGCTTTTTACGCCCGCTCATGAGCGATCGCTGCCGCTGTGTCGGCGAGACCCTGCGGCTGGGCCGCAGCGTCGGCTTCACACAAGGCTCGCTCTACAACGCCGACGGCGTGCTGTGCGCCACGGCCACCGCCACCACCGCAATCCGCCCGTTTGAAACCGCCGGCGACGCCGCGAACCTGCAAGCGCAAGATGCGTCCGGCGCTCCATCGCCTGACCGTGATTAGGCCGCGCGGCGTTTACAGCGACAGTCGCAGCCCGGATCGCAGGCCATGATCTCAAGCGCTCCGCCCTTCGCCGGCAAACCCTTGAGCCTTGCGGTTATCGCGCTTTGCCAGGTGCTCGCCCTGTCGGTCTGGTTCGCCGGCGCCGCCGCGCTTCCCGGCCTTGAAGCGGCGCGCGCCCTCACCACGCCCCTCACCGCCTTTGAAAGCGCGGCGTTGTCCAGCGCGGTGCAGCTGGGGTTTGTCGCCGGCGCCCTGATCAGCGCCTGGCTGGGGCTATCCGACCGGTTCGACCCATGCGCAGTGTTCGCCGCCGGCGCCGCAATGGCCGGGGCGGCGAGCGCGCTGGCGCTTCTCACGGAACCGGGCGGCGCGGTGATGATCACCTTGCGCCTGGCGTCCGGTGCGGCGCTGGCGCTGGTCTATCCGGTGGGCATGAAGCTGGCGGCGAGCTGGGCGCGCGGCGACGCCGGCTTTCTGGTGGGGCTTCTGGTGGGCGCGCTGACGCTGGGCTCGGCGCTGCCCCATCTCGCCGCGCCGCTTCTGGGCGATCTGGACTGGCGCGCCCCGTTCGCGGGATCGGCGCTGGCCGCCGTGCTGGCGGCGGGCCTGATCTTCGCCGCCAAAGCCGGCCCCGCCTTCGCCCGCGCCCCCGCGTTCCGGCCCGGCGCGATCCTGACGGCGTTTAAACGCCGCGACATCGCCGCCGCCAATATCGGCTATCTGGGGCATATGTGGGAGCTCTACGCCTTCTGGGCCTGGACGGGCGCCTTTATCGCCGCCTGGCGCGCCGCGCGAGACCTCGGCGTTGGCCCCGATATCGGCCTGTTCACCTTCGCCGTGGTGGCCGTGGGCGCGTTCGGGGCGCTGGCGGCTGGAAAGCTCGCCGACCGGTTCGGACGCGCCGAAATCGCCGGCGCTGCGCTGGCGGTCAGCGGGCTGTGCGCCCTCATCTCCCCGCTAGCCTGGGACGCGCCGGGTCTCGTGCTGGCGGCGCTGCTGCTGGTCTACGGCGTCAGCGTCATCGCGGATTCCGCGCAATTTTCCGCCGCCATCGCCGAGCTGGCGCCGCCCGGCCTCGCAGGCTCGCTTTTGACCCTGCAGACCGCGCTGGGCTTCGCCCTCACAGTCGCGAGTGTCCAGCTCCTGCCGCTCTGGGCCGAAGCGATCGGGTGGCGGTACGCGTTTCTGCCGCTGGCCGCGGGGCCGGTGATCGGGGTTGCGGCGATGATGGTGTTGAGGCGGGAGATGCGGCCGGAGTGAGGGATGCAATCGCCTCGACGATCGACGCACCCCTCAGATCAGCTTGATCCATCTGAAGATCGCCAGCTGCACCACGCCGATGCCCACCAGAAGGGCGCACACCACCCAGAAAGCGTAGCCGTCGTCGGACCCCGGAATGCCGCCGACATTGATGCCGAGCAAGCCCGTGATCAGACCCAGCGGCAGGAAGATCGCGGCGACCACCGACAAAAGCAGCGTGTAGCGGTTCATCTGCTCGGCGCGCTTTTCCATGAGTTGATCGTGGACCAGGGCGGCGCGTTCGCGCACCGCCTCCAGCTCTTCCAGAATGCGTGTGGTGCGGTCGGCGGCCTCGCGGATGCGCGAGCGGTCCCGGTCGTCCAGCCAGGTCAGATCCTCAATGGCCAGCGTGGTGAGCGCGTCGCGCTGGGGCGCGATGAACCGGCGCAGGATGATCGCCTCATGGCGGATGTCAGCCAGTTCGGCGCGCGCATCGTCGACCTTTTCAGTCTCCAGCCGGTCCTCCAGCTCGTCGATCCGTTCATGCTCGCCGGCGATCACCGGCTCCATCCGGTCGGCCAGGCGCAGGGCAAGGCGCGAAACCAGATCGCCCGTGGTGGACGGCGCCGCGCCGCGATCAATGGCCGCCATGAGATCGGCCACCGCATAGAGCGGACGCAGCCAGACGCCCACGACACGCTTGCGGTCAATCCAGAGGCGCACCGAGATCATGTCCTCGATCTCGGCGCCTTCCAGAAGATTCACGCCGCGCAGATTGAGCACCACGCCGTCGCCGTGAACCGTGCAGCGCGGGCGGGTCTCCTCGGCCAGCAAAGCCTGAAGGACGAAATCATCCAGCCCGGTTTGCTGAAGGATCGGGCGGCATTCGGCGTCCTCGCGGCGCACATGGACCCAGATGAAGGGTTCGCCATGGGCGAGATTGGCGGGCGGATGGGGCGGCAGAAGCTCGTCGCGCACCGCGTCAAGGCGGCTCTCTTCACCGCCGCCTGCGCCATCGAGGCGATAGACCTCGACCGGATTGACGTCGGGAAGGACGGTCACGCCGCCTCGGGCGCCTTGACGGGACGGGCGCGCACCTTCACCCGATCGCGCTCGCCCGTGGTCTTCTCCACATGCAGGCGCACCACCTGGCTTTCATCGCCGAACACTTCGCCGGAGAGCGCGTCGAGCACGGCTTTGGCCACGCTGTCCACATCGTGGACCGGCCCGCCCTGCGAGCGTTCAATCTCGATCACGACCTCGTAGACGCCGCTGGCCGAACGCACGCGCGTGAATTCGGTGCGGAAGAAATCCGCGATCAGGGATCGAAACTGGGTGCTCTGACTGGTGAGCGCGTCCACGCGCACATGCAGCGAGTCTCGAAGTTGCACGGCTTTCACGTCATGTCTCCCGGTTACACGCGATCAACTCCGATCATGACCGGCTTGATCCACGGCCGCCCGGTGCTACACACCCGATTCGCGACCACCACAGTGTCCGCCTGCGCTCGCCGACAGGCAAGAGCGGGCCGTATCAGACTGGAGACTCCCATGACCGAGATGCGCGTTGAAACCGATTCCTTCGGCCCCCTGGAGGTCCCCGCCGACAAGCTTTGGGGCGCCCAGACCGCGCGCTCTCTGATCAATTTCAAGATCGGCGGCCAGACCCAGCCTTTGCCGCTCATACGCGCGCTCGGGATCGTCAAGCATTGCGCGGCCAAGGCCAACATGGCGCAGAACAATCTGGATCCGAAGATCGGCGAAGCGATCGCGGCCGCCGCCCTGGAAGTCGCCGAGGGCAAGCTGGATGATCATTTCCCGCTGGTGGTCTGGCAGACCGGGTCGGGCACCCAGTCAAACATGAACGCCAACGAGGTGATCAGTAATCGCGCCATCCAGATGCTGGGCGGCCAGGTGGGCTCGAAAGATCCCGTCCACCCCAACGACCATGTGAACCGCTCGCAATCGTCCAACGACACCTTCCCCACCGCCATGCACATCGCGGCCGCCGAAGTCTTCGTCCACGATCTGGCCCCCGCCCTGCAGACCCTTCGCAATGCGCTGAACGACAAGGCGCAGGCCTTCAAAAAGATCATCAAGATCGGCCGAACCCATTTGATGGACGCGACGCCGCTGACCCTGGGCCAGGAGTTTTCCGCCTACGCCCACATGGTCGACAACGCCATCCGCCGGGTGGAGCAGGCGCTGCCCTCGCTTTATGAGCTGGCCCAGGGCGGCACCGCGGTGGGCACGGGGCTAAACGCCAAAATCGG
This sequence comes from Apolloniradiicaulis salifontis, assembly GCF_053756655.1. NCBI lineage: Bacteria > Pseudomonadati > Pseudomonadota > Alphaproteobacteria > Maricaulales > Maricaulaceae > Apolloniradiicaulis > Apolloniradiicaulis salifontis. Next base: position 761,769 of record NZ_CM132387.1, on the reverse strand, counting down.
CTTTGCGGAAAAATTCGCCGAGGAAGTCGCCAGCCTTACACGGCTGAATTTTGTCACCGCGCCGAACAAGTTTGAAGCGCTGGCCACCAAGGACGCCATGGTGGAAGCCCATGGCGCGCTGAACTCGGCGGCCGTGTCGCTGTTCAAGATCGCCAACGATATCCGCCTTCTGGGCTCGGGTCCGCGCTGCGGCATCGGCGAGATTTCGCTGCCGGCCAACGAGCCGGGCAGCTCCATCATGCCGGGCAAGGTGAACCCCACCCAGAACGAGGCCATGACCATGGTCTGCGCCCAGGTCATGGGCAATAATTCCGCCGTCAGCTTCGCCGGCAGCCAGGGCCAGTTCCAGCTTAACGTCTTCAAGCCGATGATCGCCTGGAACGTGCTCACCAGCGCAAAACTCCTGGCGGACGCCAGCCGCTCCTTCACCGAAAACTGCGTCGTGGGAATCGTCGCCAACGAACAGCGCATCGCCGATATCATGGAGCGCTCGCTCATGCTGGTCACCGCGCTGGCGCCCTCGATCGGCTATGACAACGCCACCAAAGTCGCCAAGACCGCCCACGAAAACGGCACCACACTGCGCGAAGAGGCGGTGCGCCTGGGCTTCGTCACCGAAGAGGAATTCGACAAGGTCGTGCGGCCCGAGGACATGATCGGGCCGAAATAGACGGAGCGCGCCCCATTTGTCATCCCGGGCGGGACGCGGACAATCGTCCGTGTTTCGACCCGGGACCCTAGGCGGTGCGTGAAATCGCGCCTGGACCGGCGCCGCTTGAGGTCCCGGCCCGGCGCCCGCAAGCGGGCTTGGCCGGGATGACAAAGCTGGTGATCTGAGATGACAAAACCGATCAATCTGCGCCAGGCCCGCAAACGCAAGGCGCGGGCCGAGAAAGACAAGCAGGCGCAAACCAATCGCGTCGCTCATGGGACGCCCAAGGCGGCGCGCGATCTGGAATCGGCCCGGCGGGACAAGCTTGCGAAACTGGTGGACGGGCACAGGCGGGATGAGCCGCCGAGCGAGGACTGAATTCCCAGTCGAGCTCCGAAGAGGCGATGATCCGGGACCTTTATCAGAGTAAGGCGCTATAAACTGAACGAGGTCCCGGCCCTGCGCCGCGCAACGCGCGGCTTGGCCGGGAATCCATTTGAATGGACCGCCGCCCATGCTTGAAAAGCGCTCCCTCACCCTGGCCGGTCACGCCACGTCGCTGGCGCTGGAGCCGGAATTCTGGGCGGTGATCGACCGGGCGGCGCGCGAAGACCGGCTGCCGCTGGCCCGGCTCATCGCGCGCATCGACGCCGAGCGCGTGGCGCGCGAGCCCGACCAGCCGCTGTCCAGCGCCTGCCGGGTCTTTGCGCTTGAGCGCCTTCAGAAACTCACCCCGTGATCGGCCCAGGCTGGTCCCTGGGCCGGCGACTATCTTCGCCATCATAATCGGAAAACGCCACATCGTCGAACTGGCCAAGCCCGCCGCGATACGGCCGATCCGGACAGCATAAATAGGCGCAGAAATGCGCCAGGAGTTTTTCCTCCGGCGCCATCTGCTCAATCCAAAGAAACTGCCCCATTTCATTAACTTCAAGGAATACGTAATCGCCATCGGGCGTAACAATCAGATCCATGGCGCCAAAGCGTAAATCCATGCATCCCATGAATTTTAGAAGCTTGTTCTCCACAGCGTCGGGCAAGTGAAAGCGTTCGACCTTCAAATGATCAATGTGCAGGCGCCAATCGGTTTGCGCCGCGGCCAGGGCTTGCGAGTCGATTTTCACGGCGTGAACGAAGCGATCCATGACGGTCACCCTGAGCTCAAACGCCTTTTCTATCTTTTCCTGATAAATGCCCGGCGTGGCCTGAACGACATCGCTGTCTGAAATAAGGTCCGCCTCCACCTCAGTGACGAAGTAGGCCAGCACTTCGCCGCCATCCTCCCACACCCCCGCCGTCAAAGGCTTGTAAATCAGGCCGTTCTCCGCCTCGTGATAAAAGGCCAACACCTCGCGCGGCGAGTTTGAAACCAGTGTCCGGGGGATACGCAGACCCGCCCTGATCGCCTGGGCCAGCTGATAGGGCTTGTTCTGAGCCCTCGCGGCCGCGTGCCTCGGATTGATCCAGACCGCGCCGGTGAGCAGGGCGCTCAAATCTCTCAAGCCGTCGGCGCCGGCCGCAGCCTCGGCGTGGGCGAAGTTTCTGTCTTCTGGGTGGATAAGCGCGGTGTCGATGCGCGGATACTCGCCGCGGCGCCGCCAGACCGTCGCGATGCGTGACAAGTCGACGACGCCGCGATCTTCCGTTTCAATCAGAAGCTCCGGGCGGCCCGCATCAAGTTTTATCGAGATCGTGTCCTTGGCGGGAAAGTCGCCGCCGCTCACCCGCACCACATCCACATGTCTATCGCGCAAGGCGGCGTGCACCGCGTTTCCATGCGCGTCCTGCTCAATTGAGAGGATGAGGACACTCAATTCATTGCTTTCAACAAATGAGCGCCAACCAGCAGGCCTGATTGGCGCTCAATGGATACGACCTGACCTAAGGTCCTAAGGCTCGTTGTAACCCAGCGTCTTCACGGTTCCGCCGTCGGAGGGCGGCGTCCAGGGCTCGCCGAAAATCCCCGGGAAAATCTCAACATCAGCGCCCGGAACGGTGGGCACCCAGGAGCTGGCGCCGCTCACGGCGTCGACTTCCTGGTCACCCAATTGACGAATCGCGACCGCTTTCTGACGCGCCATAATGCGCTTGGAAGGGGTGGTGTTTGTCATCGTGAAATCTCCAGATACAGGGTTTTGAGTCCAGTAAACGCAGTTCCGAGCCGCTCGCACTTGCCGCCTTGACGACGGTGATCGCGGCGCGCCCCTCATACGGGGAGCGAAAACAGTACTCACTGCAACTAGACGGCACAAGTCCGGTTTGAGGAATTTTGAACAGACTTAGTCGCGGTCCGGTTGCGCGCTCCATGACGCGGGCGGGCCCGCACAGACGCGCCGATCCCGCACCTCCGCATCGGGCGCCAGTCGATCAGACCCGCCCGTCTGCGAGATCAACAAACGCCTGGTCGCAGCTAGGCGCGCCAGATCCGCGCGGCGGCCATCGACGACACCCGGAGACGCCGGCGTTGACGCCCTAACCCATGAGGCCGAAGGCGAGCGCCACAATCAGCGGATAGATCAGCAGCGAGCCGCCGATCAGGACAATGGGCAGATTGCGCATCAAGGTCGCCTTGCCCAGCGCGCTCGCCTGGCTGATCAGGTCGGGCCAGGTATAGCTGACGAAATCGCCCTGGGTGAGCACCTGAACGATGCGCCCGTCCTCGTCGACCACCGGCAGGCGGCGGAAGCGCTCATTGGACATGATGCGCAGCCAGTCCAGCATGTCGTCGTCGGCGTTGGCGCAGCGCACGTCCGAGGTCATGATTTCCGACAGCCTGGTGGTCGCCGCGTCGCGGTTCTCATTGACCAGACGGCGCAGGATGTCGCGCTCGGTGACGATCCCCTCCACCTTTCGGTCGCCGTCCACGATGACGACAGAGCCGAAATTACGCGACGCCATTTCGGCGACGGCCTCTTTCACAAGCGTGTTGGCGGACATGGTCAGGGGCGGCGCCTTGCGGGAAAATTCCGGGCGATCGCGCAGCCTCAAGCCTTCGCGGGCGGGTTTGGTCATCAGCGGCCTCATAGGATTGCCTTGAGCACTGTACGTAGTGCGGCGTTCCGCCGCGGCCAACCCCGGCCACAAGGCGGGTGCGTTCACGCCGTGCCGCGTCCAGGTCCCGGACCGCCCTTCACCGGGCTGAAATGGGGCCTCTAGCCTGTGACGCTGGAGCTCAGATTTTGCGCGAACGCCTCCAGGCGCGCGGCGTTGGCGCCAAGATCGCTGGTTCCCACGCGGCTCACCGAGCGGGCGTCCACACGGGCGCCGCTCTCGTCCTCGGCCGGCGTGATGCGGACGACGATATCGTCCTTGAAACCGAACCAGAAGCTGGTGGCGGTGGCCTCGAACATCATCGCGTCTTCAGAGGCGGTGGACACCGTCCAGCCCATTTCCCGGGCGACTTCCAACGCGGCCTGGTAGGCGAGATCAGGCGTCACCGGCAGCATGACCGGCTGAACCTCAGGGTAGGCCTCGGCCTGGACCTCCGGAAGAGGCCGGCCGTCGGCGGGGTTTGTCTTACTGGCGTAATCCACCGAATTGCGCGCGCCGTCCTGCTCGCGACGGTCAATGAGCGACTGGGTGAATTGCGGCGGGTTTGCGGTATCGGTGCTGATGTCGTGGATCGGCGGAATATCGCCGCGGGAGTCCGCGGCCGCCGCGATCATTCCCATGGGCGCAAGCCCGACGACGAGCGCGGCCACGCCGGCCACATACCCGCCCGGCCCCGGCGCGTTCTTCGCCCCGAACACCAGGCGGAACGCCACCGCCACGATGAGCGCGACGGCGCCGAGCCCGGCGGTCAGCGGCAGCAGAAACCCGCCGCCAAAGCCGGGAAGTCCCGCCGTTATGAGCACGTGGCGGAACGCCTCAAGCGGCGTCCAGAGCCCGTACTTGCCGCCGAACGCGGTGATCACGAACCACAGCGGGACCCCGATCGCAGCGGTCGCGGCCGCGCCCACGATCAAATGACGAATGGTTCTGAAAATACTTTCCATGGCGCGTTCCCCCGGCTTTTAGCCTCATTGCTTGAATAAGCTATATTAAAGCGTGCTACGGATACAGCCGTGTGACCGTCCATCGCGCCTGCGCGTCGGTGCGGTCAAACGCCATGCGGTCGTGCAGGCGGAACGCGCGGTCGCGCCAGAATTCCATGTGGAGCGGCGCGATGCGAAACCCTGTCCAGAAGCCAGGGCGCGGAATCTCGCCCACATTGAACTTCGCCGCATAGCCGGCCACGGCCTTCTCCAGCGCAAAGCGGCTTTCCAGCGGCCGGCTCTGCTTCGACGCCCAGGCGCCGATGCGGCTGTCGCGCGCCCGGCTGGCGTAATAGGCGTCGGCTTCGTCCTGCGAAACCTGCGAGACCACACCCCTCACCCGCACCTGACGGCGCAGCGATTTCCAGTGAAAGCACAGCGCCGCGCGCGAATTTTCGCCCAGCTGCACGCCCTTGGCGCTTTCAGTATTGGTGTAGAAGACGAACCCGTCCTTATCGACGCCTTTTAGAAGCACCATCCGCACATCGGGAAAGCCGTCCGCGTTCGCGGTGGACAGCGCCATGGCGTTGGGATCGTTGGGTTCGGATTTTCCAGCCGCCGCCATCCAGTCTTCAAACAGGGCGAAGGGGTCCTCGCGGGCGAAAATATCCTCCGGCTCGCCTCCGCCTTGCTCGGCGTAATGGGCCTCGTCCGGGGTCGGCGGAATAATGTCCTTGCCGCTCAACGCATCGCCTCCTGCATCGCTTGTGCGCGCAAACTAGAGGGGCGGCTCAAGCGATCAACCTTTCGAAAACCTCACTGCCTGTAAAATGTCGGCCATGAGTGGGAATCCGCAAGCGATACTGGCCGCGTACAAGGCTTTCGGCCTTCAGGGCGACGAGGACTTCACCGAAGTCCGCGCGCGCTTTCGCGCGCTCATCAAGCAGGTTCACCCCGACACCGCCGGCGATGATCCCAGGCTCATGGGCAAATTGCAGCGATTGCTGAAAGCCTATGAGGTGCTGCAGATTTACGCCCCGCGCCGCTTTGATCTGGAGATCACGCCAGAGCAAGCCCGAAAGGGCGGGCTGCGCACCATCAAGATCGATGATCGCGACGCCATGGTGCGCCTGCCCGTAGCGGTGAAGACGGGAACCGTCCTCACCCCGATCGGCGACCCGCTGTGGCGGGTTTACATCCATGTCCGCGACAAGATGGTGGACGCAGACCTGTCCGCTGGCGAGGCTGAACGGCGCTCGCGCGAAGCCAGGGCGCAGAACTTCGCCGAGCAAGCCGCCCGCGCCGAAGCCGAGGAGGCCGGCGGCGTGCTCAAAGGCTTCTACGACGCCTTCGTGAAAAAGAGCCCCGCTGCGCGCCTGGTGAGCTGGGCCCGCCGCGGCGCGGCGTAGCGGCGAAGCCGGCTTCTAAGAGCGAGAGGGCGCGGCGCAGTCTAGCGCGCCGCGTGACGGGATCGCCGGAGCGCCCTATGGTGCGCCGCATCACGATCTGAAACGGCGAACCCCATGTCTCACAACAGCTTCGGTCACCTGTTCCGCTTCACCACCTGGGGCGAAAGCCACGGACCGGCGCTGGGCTGCGTGGTGGACGGGTGTCCGGCGGGGATCGCGCTGACCGAAGCCGACATCCAGCCCTTCATGGACAAGCGTAAGCCCGGCCAGTCGCGGCATGTGACCCAGCGCCGCGAGGACGATGTGGTGCGGATTCTCTCCGGCGTGTTCGAAGACGAGCGCACCAACGGCCAGGTGACCACCGGCGCGCCGATCTCGCTGATGATCGAGAACACCGATCAGCGCTCCAAGGATTATTCGGACATTCGCGACACCTGGCGGCCGGGCCACGCCGATTACACCTATGACGCCAAGTACGGCGTGCGCGATTATCGCGGCGGCGGACGCTCCAGCGCGCGCGAGACCGCAGCCCGCGTCGCCGCCGGGGCGATCGCCCGCAAGGTGCTGGGGCCGGACATCGCGATCCGCGCCGCGCTGATCCAGATCGGCGCGCGCAAGATCGACCGCGCGCGCTGGGACTGGGACCAGATGGACCGCAACGACTTTTTCTGCCCCGACGCCGAAACCGCCGAAGCCTGGGCCATGGATATGGACGCCGTGCGCAAGGCCGGAAGTTCGGTGGGCGCATTGGTGGAGTGCGTGGTTTCCGGCGTTCCGGCCGGCTGGGGCGCGCCGGTCTACGGCAAGCTCGACGCCGATCTCGCCAGCGCCATGATGAGCATCAATGCCGCCAAGGCCGTGGAAATCGGCGCGGGGCTGGACGCCGCCGCGCTGCACGGCGAAGACGCCGCCGACGAGATGTATCTGGACGCCGGAAAGCCCGCCTTTCGCTCCAACCATAATGGCGGCGTGTTGGGCGGGATCAGCACCGGGCAGGATCTGGTGATCCGTGTGGCGATCAAGCCCACCAGCTCCATCCGGATCGAGCGCGAGACCCTGAAGAAGGATCTGCAACCCACCACCGTCTCCACCAAGGGCCGCCACGATCCATGCGTCGGCATCCGCGCCGTGCCGGTGGCCGAAGCCATGGCGGCGCTTGTGCTCGCCGACCACAAGCTGCGCGCCGCCGCAGCGCGGATTTAAAAAATGCAACGCGCAGCCACAACAACTTCGTACAAAGATTTACTCGTCAAATGCCTGTGGATGGCGGTGCCGCCTCAGCTTGCCAGCCTGTTCATGCTGTTTGCCATGAGGGATCAAAATCTCTTCATTGCACTTACAGCTTCGTATTTATCCGCCTTATCCGCCGCATCCATATTTGCGCTGGCCGTGTTAAGAGAACGAGCCGCGTTCTGCGTAGCAATTGCGGTTGTCACTGGTGCAGTAAGCGCGATCACCGATTTGAACTATTTCCTTTGCGGCGTGTTCGGATTTGCGCTTTTCGCCGTCATTGGCCCAAAAATCGCCTGAGCCGCGCGGACCTTGCCAATTTGCGAGAGCCCCCATGACCCACTTCTCCGATCACGACGCCGTTTTCATCTGGGGTTATGGCCGCGAGGGCCGGGCCGTGCTGTCGCTGGCCCTGGGCACGGCGCCGGGCCTGCCGCTGGTGGTGGTGGACGCGCGCGAGCCCCAGGACCTGCCCGACGGCGTGACCTGGATCGGCGAGGATGAGCTGGCGCGCGCCTGCGGCAAGGCTGATCGTCCGCTGATTGTGAAGAGCCCCGGCGTCTCGCTGTATGATCCGCGGCTGGACGCGGCGCTGAAAGCCGGCGCCACGCTCACCAGCCAGACCAATCTGTTCTTCGAGCTGAAACCGAAGGCCCAACGCGTCGTCGCCATAACCGGCACCAAGGGCAAGAGCACCACCAGCGCGCTCACCCATCACATGCTTCTGGGCCTCGGCGTGAAGGCGGCGCTGGCGGGCAATATCGGCGATCCCGCGCTGCTGGCTCCCAAAGACGCCGCGCTGATCGTGCTTGAGCTTTCAAGCTATCAGATCGCCGATCTGGTCCACGCGCCGGACGCCTTCATCTTCCTCAACCTGCTGGCCGACCACGCCCCCTGGCACAAGGGGGCCGAGCGCTACCGCGCTGATAAGTCCCGCCTGGCCCGGCTTGATCCCAATGCGCCGGGCGTGATGAACGCCGGCGATCCGCGCCTGATCGAGCAATTCGGGGCTCAGCCCAACCGCATCTGGTTCGGCCGCGAAGACGGGTTCCACGCCCGCGACGGCGCGGTATGGCGCGGCGAGGCGCGTTGGGGCCGCATCGGCGTGCTACCCGGCGATCACAACGCGCTGAACGCCTGCGCCGGCCTCGCCCTGATCGAGGCGCTGGGATATGACGCCCGCGCCGCCTTCGAGACACTGAGCGATTTTAACGGCCTGCCCCACAGGCTGCAGACCGTCCATGAGGCGCACGGCGTGCGCTATGTGGATGACGGGCTCGCCACCACGCCCGAAGCCGCCGCCTTCGCGGTGGACGCCTTCAAGGCGTCGCCCCTGGTGCTGCTGTTGGGCGGCGAGGACCGCGAGCAGGACTATGCTTGGCTCGCCGACCGCCTTGCCGATGCGGCGCATATTCGCGCGATCCTGGCGCTGGCCGATAATGGCGCGCGGGTGGTTGAGGCCTTCAGGGACACGCCGCTTGGACACGTGACGCGCAGCGTACCGGACGTGGCCGACGCCGTGGGCGAAGCGCGAAACGCCCTGCCCGACGGCGGCGTGGTGCTCCTGAGTCCCGCCGCCCCGCGAGCAAAAGCCTTTGAAAGCTATGTGGAGCGCGGCGCGGCCTTCACGGCGGCGGCGAAGGCGCAAGGATAAGCCCGCCTTCGTCCAGCGCGAACTCGCGGCTTGCCGCTCTCCCCTCCCCGGTCCTAGGCTCCACCTCAACAAAACGGGAGGGGTGTATGCGCATCGTGTTTGGGATTCTCGCGCTGGTTCTGGTGATCGCCGGGGCGCGGCTGGCCTATATCGTTATTCCTGCAACCGGCGCGCTCACCGATCCTGAGCCCACCGACATCGCCGCCTGTCAGGCGGTGGAGATCGCGCCGGGTACCGAAGACGTGGTCCATGACGCCGCCACGGGGCTGGTCTTCGTCTCCGCCATGGAGCGGCGCAGCGAAGAGATGGACCCGCGAAACGGCATCTACACCTTTGATCTCGCAGACCCTCAGAACACCGTCAGGCTGGTGAGCACGGACACGCCGGCGGACTTTCGCCCCCACGGCATCAGCCTTTATCGCGACGGGGAGACCGCGCGCCTGTTCGTGGTGTCCCACCCGGCGTCGGGCCATCAGATCCTGATCTTCGACATCGGCGCGGACGGGACGCTGTCCCATGTACGCACGGTCACCGATCCGGCGGTGCGCTCGCCCAATGATGTGGCGGCGACGGGTCCGGAGAGCTTCTACAGCACCAATGACAGCCGGTTCGGCCCTACCCCGCTGGGCTATATCGAAGCGTTTTTCGGCATTCCGCTGGCCACAATCGCCCAGTTTGACGGCGAGGTCGGGCGCATCGCCGCGGGCGGTCTGGTCTACGCCAACGGCATCCAGGTGAGCGCTGACGGAGAGACCGCCTACGCCTCCAATTTCCTGGGGCGCGAAGTCTTCGTCTATGACCGCGATCCCGACACCGGCGATCTGACCCGCCGGGCGAAGCACCGCGTGCCCCTGGGCCTTGATAATATCGAGCTCGGCGAAGACGGTGCGCTCTATATCGGCGGCAATAGCGAGGTGTTTTCCTTCCTGGCCCACCAGAGCGATCCGGCCGAGCGCGCGCCCAGCCAGGCGGTACGGGTGGACCCCGAGACCGGCGCGTGGGAAACGATTTTCTACAATGACGGCACGGCGATCGATTCTATTTCCGTCGCCACGCCCGTCCCCGGCGCGCTGATCCTCGGCGCGGTGTTCGACAGCCACGTGCTGATCTGCCCGCGCGACGCATAAGAGAGCTTCATGACCGACGATATTCAGGTTTTAGACGACACCCGCATCCGCACGATCCGCTTTAACCGCGCGGGCAAGAAGAACGCCATCACCCGGCCCATGTACTCCGCCATGGCCGACGCGCTGGAGGCCGCCAACACCGACGATGTGCGTGTGGTGATCATCGCAGGGTCCGGCGGCGTGTTCAGCGCCGGCAATGACCTGGTGGATTTCATGGAGGCCCCGCCCCATATCGGCGGCGGCGACATGCCCCCGGTGGAGCGCTTCATGCGCGCGCTCATGGCGTGTGAAAAGCCCGTCATCGCGGCCGTGGACGGCCTCGCGGTGGGCATCGGCACGACGCTCCTGCTGCACTGCGATCTCGCATACGCCAGCCCGCGCGCGATCTTCTCCACACCTTTCGTAAACCTGGCGCTGGCGCCGGAATTTGGCTCCAGTCAGCTTCTGCCGGGCAGCGTGGGACGGGTGGTGGCCAGCGAGCTCTTGCTGCTGGGCGAAAAATGGGACGCGGAGAAAGCTGCGGCGAAAAACCTGATCACCGGCGTTCTGGCCCAAGAAGATTTCGAGGCTCAGGTGACCGCCATCGCCCAGAAGCTCGCAGGCCTGGCGCCGGGCGCGGTGAAGACCGCCAAAATGCTGATAAATCAGCCAGCCGAGGACCTCTCCGACCGGATCGAGCGTGAAGGCGCTCTGTTCGCCGGACAGCTGGGCTCGGATGAATTCAAGGAGGCGGCCACCGCCTTCATGGAGCGCCGCGCGCCGGACTTTTCAAAGTTCGGCTGAAGCGAAGGGGCGCTGACATGGGCAAGGGCGCGCACGCCTATCTGGACGATCCGCGCAACGCGTCGATCCGCATCTGGATCAATGGCGAATTGTTCGCGCGCGACGAGGCGAAGATTTCCGTCTTTGATTCCGGCTTCATCCTGGGCGACGGGGTGTGGGAGGGCTTGCGCGTCCATGACGGCGCGATCGCGTTTCTGGACCGGCATCTGGATCGCCTGTTCGAAGGCGCCAAGGCCATCGACATGGATATCGCCTTGACGCGCGAGCAGCTCACCGAGGCGCTTTACGAGACCCTCGAAGCCAACGCCATGACCGCCGGCGAAGGCGTGCATATCCGCCTCATGGTGACGCGCGGGATCAAGGCGACGCCCTATCAGGATCCGCGCGTGACGATCTCGCCGGCCACCGTGGTGATCATTCCCGAATGGAAGACGCCGCAGCCGGAAACCGCCAGCAAGGGCCTGTCGCTGTTCACCGTCCATGTGCGCCGCGGCCACCCGGACGTGCAGGACCCCAAGCTCAACTCCCATTCAAAGCTCAACTGCATCACCGCCTGCATCCAGGCGACCAAGGCCGGCGCGGACGAGGCGCTGATGCTGGACCCCCACGGCTTCGTGGCGACGTGCAACTCGACCCATTTCTTCATCGTGAGGAAGGGCGAGGTGTGGACTTCCACCGGCGATTACTGCCTGTCGGGGATCACCCGCGCCATGGTGATAGAGCTGTGCCGCGAGGCGGGGATTCCGGTGTTTGAGAAGAATTTCTCACTCACCGAAGTCTATTCGGCCGAAGAAGCCTTCATCACCGGCACCTTCGCCGGGCTCGCCCCGGTGACACAGATCGACGGACGCGCCATCAGCGCCGGGCGCGGCCCCATGGTGGAGCGCCTGCAGAAGCTCTACGCCGAGCGCATCGCCCGCGAGGTGCGGGCGTGACCGCACCGGTGACCGCGCCTGAACGTGAAAGCGTGCGGATCTGTCTCTGGTCGGGACCGCGCAACATCTCCACGGCCACCATGCGCAGCTTTGAAGCACGCGGCGACTGTGCGGTCTGGGACGAGCCGTTCTACGGGTATTATCTCGCCGCCACGGGCCTTGATCACCCCGGCCGCGAGGAGACGCTGGCCGCCTGGCCGACAGATCCCGACCAGATCGCCGCCACCTGCGCCGGACCGGCGCCCGGCGGTCAGGCGCTGTTTTTTCAAAAGCATATGTGCCAGCACATGCTGCCGGGCCTGGATTTGAGCTGGACGGCGAAATGCCGCCATCTCTTCCTGATCCGCGATCCCGCCCAGGTGGCCGCCAGCTGGTACGCCACCATGGCCTCGGTGAGCGCCGAGGATCTGGGTGCGCAAGCTCAGTTGCGGCTCTATGACCATATCGCCGCGATCACAGGGCGCGACTGGCCCGTGGTGGAGGGCGCGGACGTGCTCGCCGATCCTGAACGGATGCTCCAATCGGTCTGCGACGCGCTGGAGATCGATTTCACGCGATCCATGCTGTCCTGGCCCGCTGGGCGGCGGACGAGCGACGGGCCGTGGGCCGAGCACTGGTATGGGCGGGTGGAGGCTTCCACCGGGTTCGCGGCGCCGCGTGAAACGCCCCACCCCGCGCCGCCGGAGCTTGCCCCGGTGATCGCCGCCTGCAGGCCGGCCTATAAGGCGTTGAGAGCGCGAAAACTCTCGCCCGCCGGCTGAGACGCGGGTTCAGCCGCGCCTTGGCGCCTGCACCAAGCTCTCTATGTGCTTTACTGATGAGCCCGGCGCAACGCCGGGTCCATCGCAAGACGATCAGGATTTGAACCATGCCCTTTGATGAAAGTTCAGGCGGCGGCGGATCGGGCGCGAAGAACGTGCTCGGCGGGCCGCTGGCCGTGTGCGGAAGCGATCCGGTCACTGGATTTTACCGCGACGGGTGCTGCAACACCGACGCCATGGACGCAGGCGTGCACACCGTGTGCGCGGTGATGACCGAGGATTTCCTGGCGTTCACCGCCAGCCGCGGCAATGACCTGTCCACGCCGCGCCCCGAGTACGGCTTTGCGGGCCTCAAACCCGGCGACGGCTGGTGCCTGTGCGCCGCGCGCTGGCTTGAAGCCTATGAAGCGGGCAGCGCGCCGCGGGTGAAGCTGGAAGCCTGCCACGCCCGCACGCTGCAGATCGTCCCCCTGGAGGCGCTGCAGGCCTTCGCCGTGTGAGCGCCATGAAACCTTAGGGCCCCGCTTCGGGTTGGCGCTTCAGCACCCGGCATGAAGGAGAGCATCCCATGACCGAAGAGATCACCGAACACCGTGACGATTTGCGCGGCCGCTATGTCCTGAAACAGGAGGGCGGCGAGAGCGAGCTGACTTATGTGGTGATCAATGACCGGATGGTGATCGACCACACCTACACCCCGCCGGCCTTGCGCGGTCACGGTGCTGCGGCCAAACTCATCATGCGCGCGGTGGCTGACGCCCGGGCGCGAGGCTGGAAAGTGATTCCGCAATGCCCCTATGTGAAGATCAAGATCGACCGCACGCCGGATCTGCAGGACGTACTCGATCCAGACTGGCGCGGGCCGGCCTGACACGAAGGGGGGAGCGGCGTGGCCGATTTTGAAATCACCGAGGAACGCGGCGACACAAAGGGCCGCTATGTCGCCGCCGCGCCGGACAAACCGGAAGCGGAACTCACCTACTCCATCGTCAGTGCGACTCTGATCATCGTCGACCACACCGCCGTGCCCGATGAATGGCGCGGCATGGGCGTGGGCAAGGCGCTGGTGGAGCGGGTCGTCGTCGACAGCCGCGAGCGCGGCGTGAAGATCGTGCCGCTCTGCCCCTTCACAAAAGCGCAGATCCACAGACACCCCGAATGGCAGGACGTGCTGAGCCGGTAACGCTCCACGCCCCTTGACCTGCGGGCCGTAACGCCGTGATCTTCCCTCCCTTCAGGGGGAGGACATCCATGAAGAAGATTCTGCTGGGCGCCGCCGGCGTGCTCGCCGTCGCCATCGGCGCGGGGCTTGTGTATCTGAACACTTCCACGCTTGGCCGCATCTACCTGCCCAGCGGGACCGGCATCACCGCCAAGCAGACTTGCTCGCTCGCCTTCGTCTCCGGCCTCGACGCGAACCGCGCCCGGGCGCTTTATCTGGATCCATTGCTGGGCGATGTGGCTGATCTGGTCTCCACCGATATCGACTATGAAACCGGCGAGGTCACCGCCGGGGTTCTGGGCCTTTTCTGGCGACAGACGGCGATCCACCGCGACGGGCTTGGCTGCACGTTGGTGCATGGCTCGCCCGATTTCGACAGCAACGCCGCCGCGCCGCTGTCTGGCGCGCGCGACGCCATGGATCTCGACGCCGCACACCGCGAGGCGAATTTCGACCCCGCCGCCCTCACCGCCGCCCTGGACGCCGCCTTCACTGAGGACGGCCGCAACACGCTGGCGGTCGCCGTGCTCCATGACGGCCGCCTTGTAGCGGAGCGCTACGCCGACGGCGTCACGGCCCAGAGCCCGCTCCATGGCTGGTCCATGACCAAATCGCTCGCCGCCACGCTCGCCGGCGTACTGACAGAGCGCGGACTGATCGACGTCATGGCCGAGGGCCAGGTGCCCGCGCTGGCCGCAGCCGGGCGCCCGGAGATCACGGTGGACGATCTGTTGCGCATGACCGGCGGGCTGGCCGGCTATGAGGGCAATGACGGCACCGACCCCAATTCCGACATGCTGTTCACCGAGAGCGATATGACGGCCTTCGCCGCGACGCGAGAGCAGATCGCCGCGCCCGGCGAGCGCTGGGACTATCAGTCAGGCAACACCGTGCTGGCCGGATCTGCGCTGGAGCTGTTTCTGGGCGAGACCCCGGCGGCCAGAATCCAGACGCTGACGGCCTGGCTTCTGGAGCCTCTGGGCATGAACCACACGATTCTGGAGCCCGACGAGGCCGGCACCCTCATGTGGTCCAGCTATGGGTACGCCAGCGCCCGCGACTGGGCGCGGCTGGGTCAGCTCTACATCAACGACGGCCGCGCGCCGGACGGAACGCAGCTCATCCCCGATGACTGGATCGACTATGTCAGCGCGCCTACGCCGGGCTCGGACGGCGATTACGGCGCGGGCTTCTGGATGTACGAGACCGGATTGCCCGAAGGCACGGTCATCATGAACGGCTTTCAGGGCCAGTACGCCTTCGTCATTCCAAGTGAACGCCTGGTGGTGGTGCGCTTGGGCGCAACGAATTATCAGTCCGACGGCGCCGTTGATCTGGCCAACGCCGTCGTCGCAGCAAAGCGCGACAGCGAACCTGAGCAGGCCTCTGAAAGCGGGCCCGCCATCGATCGCGAAGTCGGCGGCGGCGCGCCCTAGGCGGCGTACTGAGGTTGCGCCAGATAGTATTCGACCTGGCGATAAAGCGAATCCGCCGGGGCGGAGTCGAACTGTGTCAGGCGCACCGGCGATAGGCAGGTCTCGGCGTCCACATAACCCATCGACCAGGTGTGGTGGCGCCGCTCGCTCACCTCGGCGAAATCGGCGATCCTCATATTGCAATGGCGCGGGTCAGCTGCGATGCGCAGCATCAGGCTGCTCACCGCTTCGCGCCCGCCTTCCAGGACCTGCAGGAATCGGCCCCGGTCGATGATAAGCACGCCGGTGATATTCAGCTCGGCGTTGCGGCGCCGGGCGGTGTCCAGAATGGCGTCGATATCGCCGACGCTGGATAGCGCCGCGTCGCTGTAATAGAGCGAACGAACAAGAAGCATGGCCTATTCCTCGCATCTTCTGCGCGCACGAAGCGCTGGAAAAAACGGGCCGATCGAGGTTCATCGATCGGCCCGTAAGGCTTTGCTCACAGGGAGATAAGCTCATGACGCCACAAGCTATGTCCCATTTTTTATATAGAGTAACTGAACTGGTTCAGGAACTGCTTAATCAGCGTGGCGAGCAGACATTGATCGCAGGGCGCCGCATCTCCCTCCTTCACCGTCCGCTCAAAGGGATTCGTCGTCCTCGCTGGCGCCGGCCCGCCGCGCCTCTGTCTGCTTCAGGATGCGGTCGAAGGGATGGGGCACACGCGCCTCGGCCTGGTGCAGCCAGGCGTCAAAGCGAGGATGCTTCAGGCGCTGGGTGCGCACCCATTCGCGCGCCGCATTGGAATTGGAAATGATCAGCGCGAGTCCAGACGCGATCATGATCAGCCCAATGGGAATAGGCGTCCAGAACAGCGGCAGTCCGAACAGGACCAGCAACGCGCCGAGGATTTGATAGAGGAGCGACATAGCTGTTACGCGTTGTCTCCGCAGGCCCGTTCCAAGGCCCGGGGCGCCGCCGTCGGCGCCCCGGTGCACAACGGGCGATGGTCGCGAGCGCACTCTACCTGGCGCCGGTGTCGCCGGGCGCGATGCGCAGGATCGTGCCGTTGCTCTCGTCGGAGACATAGATCGCCCCGTCCGGACCCTGGACCACGTCGCGGATGCGGCCGTCCATCTCCAGGCGCTCCTCGCCGGTGACGCGGTCGTCCTCCAGCGTCAGGCGGACCACGTCTTCGGTCACCAGCCCGCCCACGAAGATGTCGCCGCGCCAGTGTTCAAACCGGTCGCCGGAATAGACGATCATGCCCGACGGTCCGATGACCGGGTCCCAGTAATAGACCGGCTGGATCATGCCGTCGGCCTGGGTGTTCTCGTGCTGGGGCGTGCCGTCATACTGCTCGCCATAGCCCACGACCGGCCAGCCGTAATTGCCGCCTGCCTCGATGAGATTGAGCTCGTCGCCGCCGGCCGGGCCATGCTCGATCTCCCAGAGCCGCCCCTGCGGCCCCAGAGCCGCCGCCTGGATGTTGCGGGTGCCGTAGGCGTAGACCGCGTCCGCGCCCTCGTCGCTTCCCACGAACGGATTATCGTCGGGGATGCTCCCGTCGCGATTGATGCGCACCACCGCGCCGATATGGTTGGTGGGGTCCTGGGCCAGCTGGCGCGGCTCGGGTAGCGAGCGTTCGCCCAGCGTGACGTAGAGCGTGCCGTCCTGCGCGAACACCAGGCGCGAGCCGAAATGCTTGCCGGACTCCCAGCTGGGCTCTTGGCGGAAGATGACTTCCAGATCCTCCAGCGCGCTGCGGTCCTCGCTCAGGCGGGCGCGGGCCACGGCGGTGCCGTTCTCGCCCTCTCCGCGCGGTTCGGCGTAGCTGAAATAGACCAGCCGGTTGTCGGCGAAATCGGGATCCAGCTCAACGTCGAGCAGGCCGCCCTGATCGTCGGTGTCGATCTCCGGCAGGCCGGTAAGGGCGTCGGAGGCCTCGCCGTCGGAGAGCACGTGCATCGTGCCCGACTTCTTAT
Organism: Apolloniradiicaulis salifontis; assembly: GCF_053756655.1. Taxonomy (NCBI): domain Bacteria; kingdom Pseudomonadati; phylum Pseudomonadota; class Alphaproteobacteria; order Maricaulales; family Maricaulaceae; genus Apolloniradiicaulis; species Apolloniradiicaulis salifontis. Next base: position 744,619 of record NZ_CM132387.1, on the reverse strand, counting down.
TCAGGAGTATGTCGCCGTCGGGCAGGAAGGTGAAGCCCCAGACTTCGCCCAGCCCCTCGCCCACCGTTTCTGCGGTCCAGTCATGAGTCGCGTCGGGAAGCGGCGCCCGGGTCTGGTTTTCAAAAGCGGGCTCGAATTCGGGCACGTTGCGTTCGCCGAAGTCCACCGAGCGCGCGTCCGCGCCATCGGACATGGCCGCGCCAGACTCCAAGTTCGCGTCCGCTCCATTCTCCTGTGAAGCACTATCGGCGCTGGCGGCGGCGATCTCAAGACCGGAGTCTGTATCGGTGGGCGCTTGGGCGGGGGCCGGCTGCAGATCCTCAGCTTCGCTCTCGCCGGGCTCCGTCGCCGGCGGAGGCGTGCAGGCGCACGCGCTGAATATGGTCGCGGAAAGCAGGATTGCACGCATGGATATTCTCCCCGTCTCGGGCTGATCACAGTGCTGGCTAAACACGGCCGCGCGCCGCCGGGTTCCGGCCAGCGGTGCGTGCGGCTGACTTGCGCTTGGCGGGAGCCCCGCGCCGGCCTAGTTTCCCGGTCGGCGAAGGGAGAGCGCGAATGGCCTATAAATCCTTGCGGGACTTCATGGAGCAGCTGGAAGCTGAGGGCGATCTCAAACGCGTCTCGCGTCCGGTCTCCACCCATCTGGAAATGACCGAGATCCAGACCCGGCTGCTGGCCAAAAAAGGCCCGGCGGTCCTGTTTGAAAACCCGGTGCACGAAGACGGCCGCAAGAGCGAAATGCCGGCGCTGGCCAATCTGTTCGGCACGGTGGAGCGCGTGGCGCGGGCGGTGACGCTTGGCGGCGAGCCACGCAAGACCGCCGCCGATCTGCGCGAGGTGGGCGAGCTTCTCGCCTTCCTGCGTCAGCCGGAGCCTCCGCGCGGCTTTCGCGACGCCATGGAGATGCTGCCCATCGCCCGCTCTGTCATGAGCATGCGGCCTCAGACCGTGCGCAAGGCGCCGTGCCAGGAGATCGTGCTTCAGGGCGATGACATCGATCTGGACCGCCTGCCCATCCAGGGCTGCTGGCCGGGCGAGCCGGCGCCGCTGATCACCTGGCCGCTTGTGGTCACAAAAGGCCCCTCGGACGCCAAGGAGGACGATTTCAATCTCGGCATCTACCGGATGCAGAAGCTGTCGAAAAACACAACGCTCATGCGCTGGCTGAAGCATCGCGGCGGGGCGCAGCACTATCAGCGCTGGAAGGATTCACGGCCCGAACCCCTGCCCGCCGCCGCCGTTCTGGGCGCCGATCCCGGCACCATCCTGGCCGCCGTCACGCCGGTGCCTGATACGCTGAGCGAATACCAGTTCGCGGGGCTCTTGCGCGGGCGCAAGGCGGAGCTCGTGCCCTGCAAGACCGTGCCGCTGAAAGTGCCCGCCGAGGCCGAGATCGTCATCGAGGGCCATGTCATGCTCGACGAGGACGGCCCCGAAGGCCCCTATGGCGACCACACCGGCTATTACAACTCGGTGGAGCGCTTCCCGGTCTTCAAGATCAGCGCCATCACCATGCGCCGAGATCCCATCTATCTGACCACCTTCACCGGGCGCCCGCCTGACGAGCCGAGCGTGCTGGGCGAAGCCCTCAACGAGGTGTTCATCCCGCTGGTGCGCCAGCAATTTCCCGAGATTACAGACTTCTGGCTGCCGCCGGAAGGGTGCAGCTATCGCATCGCCGTGATCAGCATGAAGAAGGCCTATCCCGGCCACGCCAAGCGCGTGATGATGGGCGCGTGGTCTTACTTGCGCCAGTTCATGTACACCAAGTGGATCATTGTGGTGGACGACGACATCAACGCCCGCGACTGGAAAGACGTCATGTGGGCCATGTCCACCCGCATGGATCCGGCCCGCGACACGGTGATGATCGAGAACACCCCCATCGATTACCTGGACTTCGCCTCGCCGGTCTCCGGCCTCGGCTCGAAAATCGGCCTGGACGCCACCAACAAGACCGGCGGCGAAACCACAAGAGAATGGGGCGAGAAGCTGTTCATGGAACAGGAGATTATCGACAAGGTGGACGCCATGTGGGGCGAGTTGGGGCTTTAGGCGTCAGCCCCACGAACTCCAGATCATGAATTCCCGGGCCGCGAAGCGGACCCGGGACCTGTCTCAGGATTGATGATGAAACAGGTCCCGGTTCTTTGCTCTTTGGGCTTGTCAGGGAATTCAGGGTGAAAGTGTATCGGGCCACGCCCCATCCCTTCCCCTGCGGAAACGCGCCCTGTCCCTCCCGTCCACAGTGGCGGGCTATGATCGCGCCCGCGCCTCCCCATGTGTGCGGTGCAGCATTCTCTGCGGATCGTAAATCCGGAGCCCAACATGGCCTTTGAAACTCTTCTGTCCCCCTTGAAATTGGGCGCGATCACCGCCCGCAACCGCGTGTTCATGGCGCCCCTGACGCGCAACCGCGCTTTGCCTGACGGCGTGCCCGCCCCGCTGGCGAAAACCTATTACGCCCAGCGCGCCTCGGCCGGACTCATCATCACAGAAGCGACCCAGGTCAGCGAAATGGCCAAGGGCTATAAGGACACGCCCGGCATCCACACCGACGCCCAGACCGAGGCGTGGCGCGAGATCGTCGACGCTGTCCATGAAGCCGGCGGCCGGATCGCCCTGCAGCTCTGGCATGTGGGCCGGATCAGCCATAGCTCGCTGCTCCCGGGCGGTGCGCAGCCGCTGGCTCCGTCAGCCAAGCGTGCGAACGCCAAGACCTTCACGGAAAGCGGGTTTGAAGACACCTCCGAGCCCCGCGCCATGACCAAGGCCGATATCGACCAGACCATCGCCGACTTCGCCGACGGCGCACGGCGCGCCCGCGAAGCAGGTTTCGATCTGGTGGAGGTCCACGCCGCCAACGGCTATCTCATCGACCAGTTCCTGCGCGACGGCTCCAACACGCGTGAGGACGCATACGGCGGTTCCATCAAGAACCGGGTGCGCTTCCTGAAAGAGGTCATGGCGGCCGTCACTGCGGAGGTCGGGGCCGACCGCGTCGGCGTGCGCCTGGCGCCCACCGGCGCGTTCAACGACATGGCGGACTCAGACCCCAAAGCGCTGTTCCTGCACGCCGTCGACACGCTGAACCCGCTAGGTCTCGCCTATCTGCACGTGGTGGAGCAGTTCCCCGGCGCCGACACCAGCGTCGAAGAGCGCGTCATCCTCGATGCGGTGCGTGAGGCGTGGACCGGCCCCTACATCACGAACGGCGATCACACCGCGGCGAGCGGCGAAGCGCGGATCAAGGAAAACCGCGCCGACGCGGTGGCCTATGGCCGCCCCTTCATCGCCAATCCCGACCTGCCCGAGCGGTTCGCAAAGGACGCCCCGCTCAACACCCCCGACCAATCAACCTTCTATGGCGGCGGCGCAGACGGCTATACCGACTATCCGTTCCTCAACGAGCCGGCGGCTTAGGGCTCTCCCGCCGACCGGCCGCGAAGCGGACGGAGGGGGGCGCGCGACGGTGAACGCCGCGCGAGCTCCCTACTCCGCCCGCCAGACCACCTCGCCGTTCACCACGGTCATCACCGGCCGCGCCTGGCTTAGCGCCTCTTCGTCCACGGTCATGAGATCGCGGTCAAAGACGGAGAAGTCGGCGAGCTTGCCCACTTCGATCGTGCCCAGCTCCGCCTCGCGGCGGGTGGCGTAGGCTGGCCAGGCGGTGAAGAGCTTCAGGGCGGTCTCGCGGTCCAGCGCCTGATCAAGATTCCAGCCCTCGCCGGCATAGCCCTCAAGATCGCGGCGCACCGCGGCAGCGTAAAACTCGATGCGCGCCTCGCCGCGCTCAACAGGCGCGTCGCTGCCGCCGGCGATGAGCGCGCCGGACTCCACCAGCGACCGCCAGGCATAGGCGCCCTCCAGGCGGTTGAGTCCGATGCGGCTGGGCGCGAAATGCAGATCGCCGATGGCGTGGCTGGGCTGCATGGAGGCGATGACGTCCAGCTCGCCAAAGCGCGGAATGTCCGCCGGCGCCAGCACCTGGGCGTGCTCCACCCGCCAGCGCGGATCGGTTACGGCGCGCGCTTGCGGCGGTACGGCGTCAAGGCTCTGCTCGATCCAGTCCAGGAGGCGGCGATTGCCGGCGTCGCCGATGGCGTGGACGGCCAGCTGCACCCCGTCGGTGAGCGCGGCCTGCATCATGTCCACCGACTGGCCCTGGCGCGACAGAAACAGCCCGGTCTCGCCCGGAGCATCGTCATAGGGCGCCAGCAGCGCCGCGCCACGAGAACCCAGCGCGCCGTCCATGTAGAATTTCACCCCCGGCGTGATCACCGGCTCGGTGACGCTTTCGCTCCCGGCCATGGCGGCCACGGAGTCATAGCCTTCCGGGTTTACGTAATTGGCGATGCGGATGGGGAGGCGGCCCTGTTCGGCCAGGGATTCCATCACCGCCACATCGGCGAAATCGACGCTCATATTGTGCACGCCGGTCCAGCCGGACGCCGCGAGCACTTGGGCGCCCAGCTCATAGAGCGCGGCGCGTTCCTCAATCGACGCCTCGCCCATGAGCGCGCCGAAGGGCGCCATGGCGGTGTCGATGAACATGCCGGTGGCGGCTCCGTCATCGTCGCGGCGAATGGCGCCGCCCTCCGGGTCGGGCGTCGCGGCCGTGATCCCCACCGCCTCCATGGCGGCGGAGTTGGCCACCAACGCATGACCGTCGGCGCGCACCAGCACCACGGGGCGGGCCGCCTCCACCGCGTCCAGATCGGCGGCGGTGGGAAAGCGCGCTTCAGGCCAGTGAGTCTCGATCCAGCCGCGCCCGAAAATCACCGACGCGGTCTCGTCTTCAGCAGCGCCGGCCACCGCGGCCTGCAGCTCGGTGATGGAAGCCACGGCCTCCAGATTCAGATTGCGCTCGCGCTCGCCCACCCCGATGACATGGACATGGGCGTCGGTGAATCCGGGAAACATCACCGCGCCGCCAAGATCAATGGTTTCAGTGGCCTGGCCGATATGGCCCGCCCCGTCCGCCGCCGATCCGGTGAACACGATGCGCCCGCCGGTGACCGCCACCAGCTCTGCGGTGGGCGCCGCCTCGACGCCGGTATGGATCACCCCGCCGGTGAAGACCCGGTCCGCCGCCGCGATCGGGGCCGGCGCCTCTTGGGTGGCGGGGGCGCAGGCGGCGGCGATGAGGCAGACGCTGGTGATGGCGATGGCGGCGGCGGCGGCGTTACGCATGAAATCCCTCCTGGATATATCGTCGAGAACCCTAGAGCCTTTTCACCGGCAAGGGCGCCCGGTTTCTCTCTTTGAATTTGCTAGCAAAATCAGCCGTCCGCGCCCCAGGGCGCCGGCGGCGCCGCCACCGGACGGGTCAGATCAAAGCGCACCTCGAAATGCCGGTCCGGGCGATTTAGCGCGTATACGAAGGCGTCGTCGTCAAGGGCCAGGGTCCAGACATTGGCCATGGAGACCTCGATCCCCTCGCGGGCGAACAGCGCCCGGCTTTCCTCGTCGGCGGGGAAGTCAGCACTCAGGCCCGCCGCCGCGGCGTCTGTTTCGCCGCCATACTGGGTGAGCACGTCCTCGCTTCCATCCTCATGGCGATGATCATGTTTCAGGCGCAGGCGGCCGTCCTCGATCCGCGTCACGACCCAGGTCCGCGAGCGGTCTTCGCCGACATGGAAGGGGATGCGCAGCGTGTCCGCCTCGCATTCGCGCACATGCATGACGAGGCGCTGGGAGGCGAAGTCGACGTCGCGCTCATCTTCCGTGACCACGCCGCCCTCAAAGGCCTGACCACACAGGGCGGACAGCTGCCCGAAGAGGGTGGGCTGCGCCGGCTCGGTGTCCGCCGAACAGGCCGCCAGAGCGGCGGCTGTGAAAATCGTGGACATCGCCGCGGCGATCCTGAAAGCGTTCATCTTCGATCCTCCCGTTTCATCGCCCCAAGATCGTCTGCGTGGTCCACATCGCGCAAGCGCCTTAGGCGGGCGATGCGCGAGAGCCCGAATGCGGCGAGCCGGGCTTCCAGATCGGCGCGCGTGCGCCCATGCGACCACCGTATGGCGTCAAACAAGCCTGCCGGCGCCGGGCGGGCGAGGCCCAGGAGCCAGTATCCCCCATCCTCGGCCGGGCCGATCACCGCGTCATGGCGCTTTAAAGCCGCAAAGGCGCGGGCGATGTCGCCGCGCGTGATCTGCGGCGCGTCGGTCCCGATCACCAGCGTGGGACAGGGCGCGGTGAACACCCGCGCCTGGCGCGCGCCCAGATCGCCGCCGCCTTGAGCGGTGCGCTCAATATCCTTTGGCCACACGCCCGGAAAGCGGCGGTGGATAGCGCGGTCGGGCGACACCGCCAGCACGCTCTCCCAGCGCGGATCACGCACCTTTCGCAGGATGACCGCCATCATGGCGCGGTGACGGCGCCAGGCGGCGACCTTGCCGATCCCGGCGGCCAGGCGCGTCTTCGCGCCGCCGATCACAGGCGCCTTGGCGAACACCACCAGCCTCAAACGCGCGCCCTCGCCATAAAGGGGCTCATTTTCGATAAGCTCGGGCCAGCCGCTCCGGGCTGTCGCCGCAATAATAGCGCGCCAGCAGGCTGAGATTCTTCGCCGAGCGTTTCAGATACCCCTCGCTGACAAACCGCTCTGCGCTGGTCACCGCGCGCGCCGGCAGGGCGCAGAGGCGCCGGCGTCCGATACGACGCACCAGATCCACGTCTTCGAAAAGAGGCCAAGGCTTGTAGCCGCCCAGCCGGGCGTAAAAGGCGGCTGAAATCAGCAGGCCCTGATCGCCATAGGGCAGCGCGAAGGTCTTGCAGCGCCAGGCCACCATGCGCTCCAGCCGGCGCGCGCGGGCGCCCGGCTCGTCCAGCGTGAAGCGGAAATAGCCCGCCCGGTCCAGGTCGGCGTTGGCCTCCATGAAGGCGCGCGCCCGCCCGCTCCAGCCCGGCTCCAGCACCGTGTCGGCGTGCAGAAACAACAGCCAGTCGCCGCGCGAGGCGCGCGCCAGCGCCGCTTCGCCCCCGGCGGCCAGCTGGGCGCCGCGCCCCTTCGTTCCACTGAGAATCGCGCAGCCGGCCTGGCGCGCCAGACGCACCGTGGCGTCGCTGGACCCGCCATCGGCCAGGATCCACCCGGCGCACAACCCCGCGCGCTCGCCCTCGGCAAGGCTTTGCAGCGTGGCGGACAGACGCGGGGCGGCGTTGAGCGCAGGTATGACGGTCACGATACGGCTCATAGGCGCCAGACAAGCACCGGGAGGGGGGCGGGAGTCAACGGAAAAATGTTCTTGCTTCGTTCCATATTCGGAGTCAGCATCTTCCCATGACAACCCGTTTCGTCCCGCCCCCCAGGTCTGAACCCCTCGAAGAGCCGCTGCGCCCTAAGGGCCGCGGCGCCGTATCCAACGCATCCGGACGCTTCGAGCGCGAGCGCCGCGAGCCCTTCGATGACGGCTGGGGCGAGGCCGACCCGGCGCCGGCGCGGCTGAAGACTACGCTGATCAAGGATTCCTCGCGGACCATCATCTCCACCAATGACAGCCCGGACATCAGCTTTAACCGCTCGATCAATCCCTATCGCGGCTGCGAGCATGGCTGCGTCTATTGCTACGCCCGGCCCAGCCACGCCTGGTGGGGGTATTCGGCCGGGCTGGATTTTGAAAGCAAGCTGTTCTTCAAGGCCGACGCGCCGGCGCTTCTGGAAAAGACCTTCCGCAAGAAAACCTATGAGGTCGAGCCCATCCTCATCGGCGCCAACACCGACGCCTATCAGCCCATCGAGCGCGATCTGAGGATCACCCGCGCACTTCTGGAGCTGTGCCTGAAATTCAAGCATCCGGTCAGCGTGATCACCAAATCAGCCAGCATCACTCGCGATCTCGACGTGCTGGGCGAACTCGCCTCGCTGGGGCTCGCGAAAGCCGCGATCTCGCTCACCACGCTGGACAGAAAGCTCGCCCGCGCCATGGAGCCACGCGCCGCCACGCCGAAACGCCGGCTGGAGGCGATCGCAGCGCTATCGCAGGCCGGCGTGCCGGTGACGGTGATGACCGCGCCGGTGGTGCCGGGCCTCACCTGCCACGAGATCGAGGCGCTGTTGAAATCCGCCGCCGAAGCCGGGGCGAATTCTGCGGGATATGTGCTCCTGCGCCTGCCGCTGGAGGTGCGCGACCTCTTCGTCGAATGGCTGAAAGCCGCCCGGCCCGGCCAGGCGGACAAGATCATGTCGCTGATCCGCCAGACCCGCGGCGGCAAGGATTATGACGCCCGCTGGACTGTGCGCGGCGTCGGCGAAGGCCCGGTGGCCGAGCTTATCACTCAGCGCTTCCACGCCGCCGTGCGCCGCTACGGCCTTGATACTCCGCGCGTGTCGCTGCGTTGCGACCTGTTTGAACGCCCGCTGGAGACCGACGCGCAGATGAGTTTGTTTTAGAGCGCTTCTCAGGCTAGCCTCACGGGTAAGACGCGCTTAAGCTGCATCAAGGTGAAGAACGGGGAAGCTCGGGAGAGGTTATGGGGCTGGTTTCAAATACGGCCGCCCGTCTTTTAGCCATCCTCATCGCAGGGCTGCTGTTGAGTGCATGCGAGGACGCCATGGACACCATGGTTCGCACCATAGCCGATGACGAAGCGATCGCGCTTTCCGATCTCACGGTCGACACGCTCCTCGCACGCGATGATGCAGGCCTGCGCACCTTGCTTCACAGCGAGGCGGCGCCCCTCTTCACCGATGAGACGCTCGCGCAGATGTTCGACTACCTGCCTGCAGATCCACCCAGCTCGCAAACCGCACTGCGAGCCAACTGGTCCACTGTCGGCCTGGGAGGGAACGGAAGCGAGCGACGCTTTGACATTATCTACCGGCTTGATTTTTCAGGCCCTGAGAGCGAAGCCGGCCGCAAGGAATTCATTAAAGTCGGTCTGTTCGCCCAAGGCGACGCACCGCTTCAGCTGGTTGAGCTGCGCGTCTTTCCGGCGCCCGCGCCGATCTATTCCAACCCGGGTGAGTGGCCCGCCGGCTTCTGGATCGGTCTGGTTCTGACGCCGGCGACGGCGCTTTTCTGCCTCGCGGCTCTTGTGTCGGTCTGGCGCACCCCGCGCGTGAAGCGCCGGATCTGGTGGAGTCTGTTCATCGTGTTCATCGGCTATCCGATCTTCGGCTTCTCCACCCAGACCGGCGGATGGGGCCTTGTCGCACCGGACGTCACCGAAAACGGCGGCCTGCATTTTCAGTTATTCCAGTTCGCCCTGATGAGCGCATCGTGGATGCATGAGCCCCTCACCGGCCACCATGTCTTCCACGTCGCGGTTCCGGTCGGCGCGCTGCTCTTCTTCGTGCAGAAGACACGCGGCAGGCTTGCCCTTAAAGCCCAAAAAGGCGAGCAGAACACCGATGATACGCCCCCCGACGCCGGCCCTCCTCACCCCCCTTCGAACCCTGTTTCGCCATGACGGCGCCGCGCCGCTCATCGTAGGTCTCGACGAGGCCGGGCGCGGGCCGCTGGCTGGGCCGGTGGTGGCGGCGGCGGTGATTCTGCCGGCGGATTTTCGCGATATCGCTGCGCTTTCCGGCATGACCGATTCCAAGAAGCTCACCGCCAGACGGCGCGAGGTGCTGGCGGGCGAGATCCGCGCCTGCGCGCTCGTGGGCGTCGGTGTGGCGGAGCCGGCCGAGATTGACCGGCTGAACATCCTGCACGCCTCCATGGCGGCCATGGCGCGGGCGCTGGCGGCGCTGCCCTGCACGCCCCACGAAGCGCTTGTGGATGGTAATCGCCTGCCGCCGGGTCTGCCCTGCCCCGCCCGCGCCGTCATCGGCGGCGACGGGATCGAACCGTCGATCAGCGCGGCCAGCATCATCGCCAAGACGGTGCGCGACGCGCTGATGATCGAGGCGGATGCACGCTTTCCCGGCTATGGATTCGCCGGGAACAAGGGCTATGGCGCCGCGTCCCACATGGCTGCGCTGGAAAGCCTGGGACCCACAGCGATACATCGGTTAAGCTTCGCTCCGGTGAGAGCCGCGCACCGGTTAACGCGGCGCGTGGTGAATCGAGCTTAACCATCGGGTAAGGCGAAACGATTCACCCCTCTTGGACCAGCGGTTCCTTGAAGAGGCGTTTTCACAGTGTCAGGCCCGGCGAACTCCACCCTTCCTATCGACGTGATCATCGAAGGCGATTGCGTGGAGGCCATGAAGGCCATGCCCGACGGATGCGTCGATCTGATTTTCGCCGATCCGCCCTATAACCTGCAGCTGGGCGGCGATCTGCACCGGCCCGACAACTCCAAGGTCGACGCCGTGGACAATGACTGGGACCAGATCGGCGATTTCGACGCCTATGATCTGTTCTCCTGCGCCTGGCTGGAGGAAGCGCGCCGGGTTCTCAAACCCAATGGCGCGCTTTGGACCATCGGCAGCTATCACAACATCTTCCGCGTCGGCTCGTTTCTTCAGGATATGGGCTTCTGGATCCTGAACGACGTGATCTGGCGCAAGTCCAATCCGATGCCGAACTTCAAGGGCACGCGCTTCACCAACGCCCATGAGACCCTGATCTGGGCGGCCAAGACCAAAGCTGCGCGCCCCACCTTCAACTACGCCGCCATGAAGGCGCTGAATGATGGGGTGCAGATGCGCTCCGACTGGACGCTGCCGATCTGCGCCGGCGCCGAACGGCTAAAGAACAAGGAGGGCAAGAAGGCCCATCCGACGCAGAAGCCGGAAAGCCTTCTGCACCGCGTGCTGCTGGCCACCACCAATCCCGGCGACATCGTGCTGGACCCGTTCTTCGGCACAGGCACCACCGGCGCCGTGGCGAAAAAGCTTGGCCGCCATTTCATCGGGCTGGAAGCTGATCCCGATTACGCCGAGGTGGCGCGAAAGCGCATCGCCGCGATTCTCCCCGGCGACGCGGACGCGCTGAAAGTCACCCAGTCCAAACGGTCCCTGCCGCGCATTCCCTTCGGGGCGCTGGTGGAGGCGGGGCTCCTGAAGCCCGGAGACACGTTGTATTGCAGCCAGGGCCGACGCACGGCGCGGGTGCGCGCCGACGGCACGGTGGCGGCCGGCGCCGAATGCGGCTCCATCCACCAGGTCGGCGCCCATGTGCAGGGCGCGCCCAGCTGCAATGGCTGGACCTTCTGGCATGTGCGTCAGGCGGGCGGGCTTGCACCCATCGACATCCTGCGCGCGCGCATCCGGGCGGAGATGGAAGTTTAGGGCCTTGGCCGGCGCGCCTGAAGCGCGGCGCACTCAGCGCGAGATCATGAGAATGAAGAAATTCGGGTCCCGGTTCGATCCCCGGCGACGGCCGGGGGCGAGACCGGGATCTGCGACGCTTAAACGGTGAAACGCTGAGCGGGCGGCTCAGGCTGGTATGGCGTTTAAACCTTCGAGCCTGGTAGATCCCGGTCTTCCCCCCGGACCTTTGTCCGGGGATGAAACCGGGAACCGGAGCGCGCCTACCCCTCCAGCAGGCTCCGGCCGATATTCAGGAAGCGGTCGCGGCGGTGTTTTTTCAGCTCCGCGGCGCTGAGCCCGTCCAGGCTGGAGAGCGAGGCCTCGATGGCTTCGCCCACGCGCTCGATGGTCTGGGTGCGGTTTCTGTGGGCGCCGCCCAGCGGTTCTGGAATGATTGAATCGATGATCTTCAGCTCGATCAGATCCTGAGCCGTGATCTTCATGGCCATGGCCGCGTCGCGCGCCCGCGCCCCGTCGCGCCACAGGATCGAGGCGCACCCTTCCGGGCTGATCACCGAATAGATGGAATGCTCCAGCATCAAAACCGTGTTGGCACTGGCCAGCGCCACCGCGCCGCCGGACCCGCCCTCGCCGCAGATCACCGACACCAGCGGGGTTCCCAGCGTCAGGCAGCGCTCGGTGGAGCGGGCGATGGCCTCGGCCTGGCCGCGCTCCTCCGCGCCGATGCCGGGATAGGCGCCGGCGGTGTCCACCAGGGTGACGACAGGCAGGCCAAAGCGGTCGGCAAGATCCATGAGGCGGATCGCCTTGCGATAGCCTTCCGGGCGCGCCATGCCGAAATTATGCTTCAGGCGGGTCTGGGTGTCGTGGCCCTTCTCGTGGCCGATGATCACCACCGGGCGGCCTTTTAAGCGGCCCGTCCCGCCGACAATGGCGTGGTCCTCGCCAAAACGGCGATCGCCGGAGAGCTCTTCAAAATCATCGACCAGATGTTCCAGATAGTCTTTCAGGTGCGGGCGTTCTGGATGGCGCGCCACCATGGTCTTGCGCCAGGCGTCGAGCTTTGAATACAGCGTCTTGAGCTGATCGGCCGACTTCTGGCGCAGGCGCGCGACCTCGTCCTTGGCGTCCGGCGCGTCCTCGCCGTTGCGCGACAGAACCGTCTCCAGCTCCTCGATCTTGGAGTCGAGTTCGGCGATGGGGCGTTCAAAATCGAGATAGGTGCGCGTGGGGTTCGACATCATCCGTCCTGAAAAACGCGGCCACGCGCGCAGGTTATGCGCGTTCAGCCCGGAGCGCCGAAACTATAGACCGCTGTTCGTGAACGCAATCACCGCACGGCGCCCGCGCCGAACGTCAGTAACGCAAAGTGCGGCGCCCGCGCCGAACGTTCATGAAGCCCGCCGCGCCAGGCGCAAAGAAACGCGGCGGCTGTTTCCAGCCGCCGCGCTCTTTGGCCTGTCCGATGGTTACTCGGCAGGGGCGTGGTTCACATGGGTCTTGCCCGACGGGATGCGGATCTCCTCCACCATGTCCTGCACGTCCTGGGGCGGGGCCTTGGTGGCCAGCGCCACCGTGATCGACACCGCAAAGGACAGCGCCATGCCGATGGCGCCGAAGCCCTCCGGCGAGACGCCCAGGAACCATTGCGCTTCGGTCCCGGCGGCGAAGCTCGGCAACACGCCGAACACGCCGGCCAGGAAGGTCAGCACCATCACGCCGGCCACCGCCAGCATGGGTTTGGTGTCGCTCTCGCTCTTCAGGCCGAAGTGCAGGATCACCATCACCGCGCCGATCAGGAAGGCGCAGGCGGCGATAACGCCGGAGCTGAAGCCGATCTTGAAGTGCACGATATAGGCGGCGGTGGTGATCAGGCCGACGGACATGCCGGTGATCGCCCCTTCCTTGTTCATGCGCTTCCAGAAAATCCCCAGGAAAATCACCGGGAAGAAGCTCGCCGCAGCCAGGCCGAAGGCGAACGCCACCACGGCGGCCACAAAGCCCGGCGGATTGATGCCGGCATAGATCGCCACCAGCACCGCGCCCACCGCCGCAAACCTCGCCACCAGAAGCTCCTGGGTGTCGGTCATGTTTTTAAACAACACCTTGCGGCACAGATCGTGGGACACCGCCGAGCTGATCACCATGAGAAGCCCCGCCGCCGTGGACAGCGCCGCAGCCAGGCCGCCGGCGACCACCAGGCCGATCACCCAGCCGGGCAGATTGCCGATCTCGGGATTGGCCAGCACGAAGATGTCGCGGTCCAGCGTGGTGACTTCGTTGGCGGTTTCGTCGGCGCGGTACTGGATCCGGCCGTCGCCGTTCTTGTCGGTGAAGCCCAACAAGCCGGTGCGCTCCCAGTTGTAGAACCACTGGGGCGTCGCGCCCTCGCCCTGTTCGGCTGCGCTGGCTTCGCCGCGGGCCACGTCCACCGAGTAGGCGCTTTCATTGACCGTCTCGATGAAGTTGGAGCGCGCGAACACCGCCACCGCCGGCGCCGTGGTGTACAGCAAGGCGATGAAGATCAGCGCCCAGCCGGCCGATTTGCGGGCGTCGGAGGCCTTGGGCACCGTGAAGAAGCGGATGATCACGTGGGGCAGCCCCGCCGTGCCCACCATGAGCGCCAGCGTGATGCAGAACACGTCGATCTTGGCTTTCTGCCCTTCAAGATAGGAGGCGAAGCCCAGCTCGGTGAGCGTGGCGTCCAGGCTCTGCAGGAGCGGCACGCCGGAGGTCGTGTCGCTGATGAAGCCCAGCTGCGGGATCGGCGTGCCAGTGATCTGCAGCGACAGGAAGATCGCAGGAACCGTGAAGGCGAAGATCAGCACGCAGTATTGAGCGACCTGGGTGTAGGTGACGCCCTTCATCCCGCCGAGCACCGCATAGAACAATACGATTATGGCGCCGATGATGACCCCCAGCTCGATGTCCACGCCGAGAAAGTTGGAGAACGCGATGCCGGTGCCGCGCATCTGGCCGGAGATATAGGTGAAGGAGATGAACAGCGCGCAGATCACCGCGACGATGCGCGCGGCCTGGCTGTAATACCGGTCGCCGACAAAGTCGGGCACGGTGAACTTGCCGAATTTGCGCAAATACGGCGCCAGAAGCAGCGCCAGCAGCACAAAGCCGCCCGTCCAGCCCATGAGGAAGACCGAGCCGTCATAGCCCATGAAGGCGATGAGGCCGGCCATGGACAGAAAGCTCGCCGCGCTCATCCAGTCGGCAGCAGTGGCCATGCCGTTGAACACCGGGTGGATGTCGTGGCCAGCGACGTAGAAGTCGTCGGTGGTGGAGGCGCGCGCCCACACCGCGATGCCGATATAGAGACCAAAAGTCGTGATGACGAAGAACGCCGTCCAGAACAGGGTCGGGGTCATGCCGAAGATCGTGGAGTCCATGATCGCCTCCCTCAGCCTTCGTCGTCGTCGATGTCGTACTTCTGCTCGATGCGATGCATCAGCGCGGAGTAGACGAAGATCAGGATGACGAAGACGTAGATCGAACCCTGCTGAGCGAACCAGAAGCCAATCGGCGCGCCGCCAATGGACCACTGGTCGAGGACATCGCGGAACAGGATGCCCGCGCCGAAGGACACCGAAAACCAGACGGCCAGAAGAATGAGCATGAGACGCACATTCTCGGCCCAGTACTTCTTCATCGCGGCTCTGGTGGCGTCGTGATCATCGCCGCCGGGCGCGGCGGACCCGGCCGGCGTTTTTGAAGTCGCCATCTCGCGCTCCTCCCCTTTGCGGCCGGTTTGTCCCGGCTTTCACCCAGCGTATCAGCGATAAAGTCCGGGAGGCAGCCCGGCATCGGTCGAAAGGGCGCGTTGCGCCGGTGGCGAAGCGTCCCCTACTCCGCCGGCGGGCCGTCGGGCGAGGGCCGCCAGTCCGGCGGGGCGAGGGTGAAGCCGGAAAACTCAAAGCCCGGCGCCACGACGCAGCTCACCAGCGTCCAGGCGCCGAGGCTTTCAGCCGCTTGCCAGGCGCCCGTGGGCACGACGCCCTGGGGCCGCTCGCCGGCGCGAAGGTCCGGGCCCAGGCGCTGGGCGCGGGCGGTCACGCCGTCCTCGCTGATGGTCAGGGCCAGCGGCGCGCCGGCCTGCCACAGCCAGATCTCGGCGGCGTCCACCTTGTGCCAGGCGCTCACCTGGTCAGCGGCCAGCAGAAAGTAAATCGCGGTGGACGTTGCGCGCCCGTCGGCGCCGGGCGCATCGCGGAAGGTCTCGGCGTACCAGCCGCCTTCGGGGTGCGGGCTCATATCCAGCATGCGCACGATTTCCTGAACGCCAAGATCGCCAGTGCCGCGCATTTTATATCCTCCCGCCGATTAACCGGATTTCCATCCGTCGCTGTGTAGGTTCATTCAGTCAATCCAGGTCTTACAGGCTTTTCAAGCATGGCGCGCGACAGTTTCGGCAAGCTCAGCTTTCTCAAGCGAGGCGGATCCACCAGCCGGGTGATCGATCTTGTCTCCATCAAGGAACGCTTCGGCGCCACGCCCGGCTGGGCCGACGCGCCCATGTTCCGCATGCCGCACCTGAACAGGGGCTTCGTGGTCAAGCACACCCTGCGCAACTGGGAGCGCGAGCAGCTGGGCGGAGCCAGCACCTCGGCCACAAAGGTGATCATCCCGATCTCCGACAAGGATCTCGATCTGGGCGGCCATTCGATCTTTGTGGAGGATCCCCAGTTCGAACGGCTCATGGCCAGCCATCTGGGCGTGACGCCGGACAACGCCGCCTTCGCCGCCGATGTGGCGCGCCTGCGCGACCTGGCGACCCTACCGAGCTTTGATCCCTATCTGCTGCACGAATATTTCCGGCGCGGCGGCGACCGGATCGACCCGTGCTATTTCACGATCTCGACCGAAGAACTCACCAAGATCACCGAATATGTCGCCGCCCAGATCGACATGCTGGTGCGAAAGGCCATGGGCGGCGCCAATGCGGCCAGCATGGAGAAATCGCGCCGCCTGGCCAAAGTCCTTTTCGAGGATGAGGATTCCGAACAGCTCGTCGTCCTGCGCGACGCGCTGCGCATGACCCGGCAGGAATATCGCGACGGCGTGTTCGGCTGGAAGGGGACGCTCTACTATTCCTGGCGGTCCAGTGACTGTTATGCGGACGTGACAGGATTTCTAAAAGATATCAAAAGCCTGCGCGTTGTAGGACTGTCCGACGCCGACCGCGCGGAAATCCGCACCATCATCAGCTCCATCACCCAGCTCTCCATGGGCCGCTGGGGCCGGCTGAAGACCCGCCTCGACAGCTATCACGCCGAGTTTCGCCAGTTTGTCGAACGCGGCGATCCGGCGGCGCTGAAGACCTTCATGTCAAAGGCGCCCGGCCTGTTTGTGGAGATGGGCGAGGATATCGGCCGGCTGCAGCACGTCTCTTCCTTCTGGCGGTTCTGGACAAAGGACCGGCGCGGCGCGCCCATGAGCGCCATGGAGGCGTTCAACCTGCTGCCCGATTTCGAGGCCGCCCTCCAGGTCACCGATCTCAAGGACGCCGCCTGAGCCGTTCACCGTGCCAGAAGGCCGGTCCGCCGCCCAAATCCGTTTTCATCGCAAGAATCAGCCGCCTCGCCGTACACCGCGTGCGGGTCTCGCGCGCCCTTGCTATCAAGGTCCCACTCCAGGTTCCCCTGGGGTTTGGATCGCACCTGCAAAGGCGCAGCCCCCAAGGCTGCGTCTTTTTTTTAGCGTCCGCCGCCCGCCGCGCCTCACAAGAGCCGGCTGCGAGCCTCAAGCCCAAGTCTGGCCGCTTTCATCATGACGCTGGGCAGCCCGGCCTCGGACAAGGCGTCGATCGGCGCCCAGACGCCGGCCGGCGGCGTCCAGTCCGCCGGCGCCGCCGCGCACCGCACAGAAAGGCGCAGTTCAAAATGGGTGAAGACATGGCGCACCTCGCCGGCCGCTCGCCAGGCCGCGCTGAAGGGCGTCGCGGCGTCGATGTCGTCCGCCTCAGGCCCCTTCACCGTCCAGTCGGTTCCCGGCAGCTCCATCATGGCGCCCAGTAATCCCGTCTCCGGGCGCCGGCGCAGCCAGAGCGCGCCGTCCTTCACCACATGAAAGCAGACGCCGGCGCGTACCGGCTTGGGCTTTTTCTTTTCTTTCAGCGGATAGCGGGTCTGGTCGCCATGGGTGCGCGCGGCGCAGGCGAAGGCCCATGGGCAGGCGGCGCAATCGGGCGATCTGGGCGTGCAGACGGTGGCGCCCAGATCCATCAAGGCTTGCGCGTAATCGCCGGGACGCTCCGGATCAGCGAGTTCAGACGCGCGCGCCTTGATGGCGGGCTTGGACTTCGGCAGCGGGGTCTCGATCCGGTCCAGCCGGCTGATCACTCGCTCCACATTACCGTCCACCACGCTGGCGGGCTCGTCAAACGCGATCGCGCGGATGGCGTTGGAGGTGTACTCGCCAATGCCCGGCAAGGCGCGCAGGGCCTCAAGATCGCTGGGAAACACGCCGCCCAGATCATCGGCCACCACTTGCGCGCATTTATGAAGATTGCGCGCCCGGGCGTAATAGCCAAGGCCCGCCCAGGCCGCGAGCACATCGCCGCGCGGCGCGGCCGCGAGATCGCCCACGCCTGGCCAGCGCGCCAGAAACCGCTCCCAGAAGGGCGCGGCGTGGGGGGCGGTGGTCTGCTGCAGCATGATTTCGGACAACCAGACCGCATAGGGATCGGCGCTGCGCCCCGCGCTGCGGTCTTCCGGGCGCACCCGCCAGGGCAATGTGCGCCCCGTGCGGTCGTACCAGGCCAGCAGCGCGGCGCGCAGCTTTGCGGTCTCACGGGAGTTTGACAGGGCATTCTTCCTTGCATGCTTGCGCCGGGGCCATCCGCGCGCGATCCTTGAAAGCATGAGCCGATCACGCCCGCCTTCAAGTCCGACGTCACGCCCCGGCGCAGCTTCGCTACGCCGCCGGGTCGCGCGCGTCGAGGCGGGATCGGAGGACGACGCCTGGGCCTGGGCCCAGACCCACCGGGCGCGGCCCGCCGCCAAAGCGCCGCCGAGCATAGGCCGCGCCGCGGTGAAAGTCGTGCGTCCGCTGGAAAAACAGCTGAGCCCCGCTATGGCGGAGCTGGAGGCCAACTGGGCCGAAATCGTCGGTGCGGCGCTCGCTCAGTACACCCGGCCGGAGAAATATCATTCCGGCGCAGGCGGGCTGACCTTGCGTATCCGGGCCAAAGGCCCGGCGGCGGCGCTGGCCGAGGCTCAGGCGCCGCGAATCCTCGAACGCGCCGCGCGCTACTCGGGCAAGCCGGCGAAAAAGCTGAAGATCGTGCAGGGGCCCATCACCGAGTCCTTTGCGCCCAAGCCGGTGCGCCAGCCGCGCATCACCAAAGTGGCCAGCCTTGACGGCGGCCGTAAAAGCCTTGAGGCCTTGCTTGAAGACTGGGCCGAAGCGGTCGCGCGGCGCGAAGGCGCCCCGGTCGCCGGCCTGCGTCCGCCTCGCCTTGATGATGAAAACGGGAAGACCTGACATGATGACAAACCGCATCGCCGCTCTCGCCGCCACCGGCTTCGCCGCCCTCGCCCTCATTGCGTGCGGCGACGGATCGGCCGCCTCGGACGGGCGCAGCCAGTATGAAGTGGCGGGCGACCACGCCAAGGGGGCGCCCGATGCGCCCGTGACGTTGATTGAGTACGCCTCGGTGGCCTGCGGCGGGTGCGCCGCCTGGCATGAAGCGGCCATGCCGACCGTCCAGGAGTATGTGGACAGCGGCGATGTGCGCTATGTCTTCCGCGAAATGGTCACCGGCCAGCCCCAGCTCGCCTTCGCTGGCTTCATGCTGGCGCGGTGTGCGCCGGAAGAGCAGTATTTCGACGTCGTCGACGTGCTTTTCGAACAGCAGCGCGCCCTGTTCACGGCGATGCAGCAAGGCCAGGCCCAGACCCAGTTCCAGCAGATCGCCCGCACGCTGGGCTTCTCCAACGACGAATTTCGCGCCTGCATGGCCAATGAAGAGCTGCTGAGCCAGGTTCAGGCCGCCAACGAGGCCGCAGTGGCAGCGGGTGTGGGCGCCACGCCGACCTTCTTCGTCAACGGCCGGCTTCTCGAAGCGGTGTCCAACCCGGACGGGTCCGGCCAGGCCTATGGCGTCAACGGCCAGGCGCTGGTGGACGATCAGGGCGCCATTCCCGCCACGTTCGAGGGCGAGACTTTTGAGCGAATCATTCTTTACTTCAAAGCTCGCGCCGAAGAGTAGGCGCGGATGGATGGTGGCGCGGGTCACGACCGGAAAACCGGCGGCCGGCGCCCGTGGAGGCGCTGATTGAAGTTCACCCAGCTCAGACTGGCCGGCTTCAAGTCGTTCGTGGACCCGGCCGAATTGCGGATCGATCCCGGCCTGACCGGGGTGATCGGTCCCAACGGGTGCGGCAAATCGAATCTGCTTGAAGCGCTGCGCTGGGTGATGGGCGCCACGTCCGCAAAATCCTTGCGCGGCGGCGGCATGGAAGACGTGATCTTCGCAGGCACAGATAACCGGGCCGCGCGCGAAACCGCGCAAGTGACGCTGACCATCGACAATAGCGACCGCCGCGCCCCGGCCCAGTTCAACGACGCGGAAATGCTGGAGATCGTGCGCCGGATCGCGAGGGGCAAAGGATCTGATTACAAGATCAACGGCGAAGAGGTGCGCGCCAAGGACGTGCAGCTCCTGTTCGCCGACGCCGGCACCGGGGCGAACTCGCCGGCGCTGGTGCGTCAGGGCCAGATCTCCGAACTGATCAGCGCCAAGCCGGAAAACCGCCGGCGGGTGCTGGAGGAAGCCGCCGGCGTCGCAGGCTTGCGCGCCCGCCGGCGCGAGGCGCAGCTGCGCCTCAACGGCGCGGAGACCAATCTGGAGCGCCTGCAGGAGATCGTCACCGATCTGGATAATCGCTTCGCCAGCCTGCAGCGCCAGGCCAGACAGGCCGGACGCTATCGCGAGCTGTCCCAGTCCATTCGTAGCTTTGAGTCGCTGCTCTGGCTGCGCCGCTGGAGCGAAGCGAAAGAGAGCGCACAAACCGCCGAGGCGGCTCTAAAGGACGCCGACGCCGTGGCCGAAAAAGCCATGGTGGAGGCGGCTGTGAAGACTCGCGAGAGCGAAGCGGCCCAGGCGAAGGTCCAGCCGCTGCGCGAGGCCGAGGCCGAAGCCGCCGCCGCCCTGCGCCTGGCCGAGCGCACCCGCGATCAGCTCGACCGCGATCTTGAAGCCGTCCACGAGGCGATCACACGCCTTTCGGGCCGGCTGGGGGAGCTGGCCCAGGGCGAGACCCGGGAAGCCGAGCTCCACGCCGAAGCGGCCCAGGCGCTCGCCCGCCTGAAATCCTCGCTGTCAAAGCTGCGCGACGAAGCGGAAGCCGACGCCGCCGCGCAAGCGCGCGCCGAAGCCGCGCTTGCAAATGCAGACGCGGCGCGCGCCAAGGCGGAAAGCGAGCTGGACGCCGCCGGCGCTGCCAGCGCCGAGATCCGCGCGCGGCGCGAGAGCGCCAGACGGGCCGCGGAAACCGCCCGCCAGCGCGCCGACGCGCTGGCCGGTGAGGCTGAACGCGCCCGCAATTCGCTTGAGACGTTCAACGCCGAATCCCTGCCCGATCTGGACGCCTTGCAGGCCGAAGCCGAAGCCGCCGCCACCGCCCTGGATGACGCCCGCGCCGCGCTGGAAGCCGCCGACGCCGAGCTTGAAACCCGGCGCGCCGAAGTCGGCGAGGCGAGCCAGGCCGCCCGCGAAGCCGACGGTGAGGCTGGCGCCCTGTCGCGCGAGAAGGCGAGTCTTGAGCGCTTCCTCTCCGCCGGCGACGCCGAGGATCAGGCGCTGGAGGCCGTGCGCGCGGAGGCGGGTTATGAAAATGCGCTGGCGGCGGCGCTTGGCGAGGATCTTGAAGCGAGCCTTTCCGCCGCCGCGCCCCGGCGCTGGGCCGGCTCCGGCGCTGGCGGCGGTGCGAGCGCCGGAGCGCTGCCCGAAGGTGCGACACCGCTGTCTGATCTTGTGAGCGCGCCCGACGCGCTGAAACCCCGTCTCGCCGCCATCGGCGTGGTGGAGGACGACCAGCTTGAGGCCCTCGCCAGAACCCTAAAAGCGGGTCAGCGCCTTGTGACGAAGTCCGGCGCCCTGCGGCGCTGGGACGGGTTCGCGGCCGAGGCCGGTGCGCCCTCCCCGGCGGCGGTGCGTCTGGAGACCCGCAACCGGCTCACCGAAATCGAAATCCAGCTGGACGAGGCGAGTCGCGCCGCCAATCAGAAGCGCGACGCGGCGCAGGCGCTCAAAGCCGGGCTCGTCGAGGCTGAAACCACCGCCGAGACCACGCGCACGGTCGCCCGCGACGCCGAACGCAGCCTGCGCGGCGCCGAGCGGACCCTGGCCCAGGCCCAGGCCGAAGCGGCGCGCGCCGAAGCGAAGAAAGCCGGTCTCGTCGACGCTCTGGAGCGCGCCGAGGCGCGGCTTACGGGCGCGCGCGGCGAGTCTGAAATCGCGGAGACCGCCTGGCGCGAGGCCATGGAGGCCGATGACGGCCATGGCGCGCTGGAGGCCGCGCGCACCAAAGCCGAGCGGGCCCGCGGCGCCGCGGCGGATGCGCGCGCCGCGCTGGAGACCGCCAAGCGCGAAGCCCAGGGCCGCCGCCACCGGATCGCGGCGCTGGAGCGCGAACACGCCGACTGGACCCGCCGCGAGGTCAGCGCGCGCGAACGCCTCGATACGCTGAAGAGCCGCAAGGCCGAGACCGAAACAGAGCTGGAGGCCGCAAAGGCGCGCCCCGGCGAGCTGGACGCCCGGCGTCCCGACCTGATCGAAGCGCTGCAAGAGGCGGAGAAACACGCTGAAGACGCCCGCGCGCGCGTCGCCGAGGCTGAAACCGGCCAGCGCGAGTTCGACGCCGCCCTGCGCGCCGCCGAGAAAACCGCCGCCGAGGCCCGCGAATCACGCGCCGCCGCCCATGCCCGGCTGGTGGCGGCCAGAGAGCGTCTGGAAGAAACCGTCGAGCGCCTCACCGACGCCACGGGAGAGCCCCCGGAGACGCTGGCGCAGCGCGGCGTGTCCAGCGAGTTCAAGGATCTGTCCTCCACTGAGCTGGAGCGGCGCGTTGACGAGGCGCGCCTCGCCCGTGAGCGGCTGGGCGCGGTCAATCTGCGCGCCGACGAGGAATCGCGTGAACTGGACGCCGAGCGCGAGCGCCTCAAGCGCGAACGCGACGACCTCACCGAAGCGGTGGCGCGCCTTCGCAAGGCGGTGGACACTTTGTCGCGCGAGGGCCGCGCCCGCCTGCTGGAGGCGTTCGAGACGGTGGACGGCCATTTCCAGAAGCTGTTCTCCACCCTGTTCGGCGGCGGCCACGCCCGCCTGGAGCTCACCGAAAACGATGATCCGCTGGAGGCGGGACTGGAAATCTTCGCATGCCCGCCGGGCAAGAAGATGGCCACCATGAGCCTGATGAGCGGCGGCGAGCAGGCCCTCACCGCCACGGCGTTGATTTTTGCGGTGTTTCTGGTCAATCCGGCGCCGGTCTGCGTTCTGGACGAGGTGGACGCCCCGCTCGACGACGCCAATGTGGACCGCTACTGCACCATGCTTGAAGAGATGCGCTCCATGACCGAAACGCGCTTCCTGGTGATCACTCATAACCCGGTCACCATGAGCCGCATGGACCGGCTCTTCGGCGTCACCATGGGCGAGCGCGGCGTCTCCCAGCTGGTGTCCGTCAATCTGAAGGCCGCCGAAGCGCTCGTCGCCGCCGAGTAAGCGGAAAATATCAATATTTTCAATGCGGAAGCCACGCGCCAAGCTTGCTTGACTTGGTATAGGCCCGCTTATAGGGTGCGCGCGCCTGAAGGGGAGGTCTTCTTCAGGCCGCTGATGATATATGTCCAATAGAGACGATCCGACACAGAACGCATCCGACCGTGACGATTTCGAGCGGCGCCTCGCGGCAAAGCTTGAAAAACGGCGGGCCGAGCAGGCCGAAACGGCTCCGACGAACTGGAGCCAGGGTGTGCGTTACGGCTCGGAGTTCGCGGGAGGGGTTCTCGCGGGGGCCGGTTTGGGTTATCTCGCCGATCGAGTGTTCGGCTGGACACCCTGGGGGCTCCTAATCGGGGTGCTGGCGGGTTTCGCGGCGGGTACGCTGAATG
Organism: Apolloniradiicaulis salifontis; assembly: GCF_053756655.1. Lineage (NCBI taxonomy): Bacteria > Pseudomonadati > Pseudomonadota > Alphaproteobacteria > Maricaulales > Maricaulaceae > Apolloniradiicaulis > Apolloniradiicaulis salifontis. The sequence goes on along the minus strand of NZ_CM132387.1, from coordinate 721,323 downwards.
TCGTACGCGCAGCTTCGAATATGAACCGCGACGGTTCGCCCTGACGGGCGCGGCGCGGATGGTGAATGCAGGCTGGCGCACGCGCGCCGTGAAGGAAAGGGCCGGGTGTGGCGGAAGCGACGAACCCGATCAAGCAGTTCGAGATCCATCCGATCGCCCCGTTCAATATCGGCGGCGTGGATCTGTCTTTCACGAACTCCAGCTATTTCATGGTCGTCTCGGCCGTGCTGGTGGCCGGCCTTTTGTGGCTGTCCATGTCCAAGCGCGCCCTGGTGCCAGGCCGCGCCCAGTCGGTCGCGGAAATGACCTACGAGTTCGTCGCCGGCATGATCCGCTCGACCACCGGCGATGCGGGCCTGAAATTCTTCCCCTTCGTGTTCACGTTGTTCACCTTCATCCTGATGGGCAACTTGCTGGGTATGATGCCGTATTTCCCGGCGCCGGAGTTTCACGGCTTCACTTTCACCAGCCACATCATCGTCACCTTCGCCATGGCGCTTCTGGTGATGGGGATCGTGGTGGGTTACGGCGTGTTCAAGAACGGGCTGAAGTTCTTCTCGATCTTCTTCCCCGCCGGCGTGCCGTGGCCGCTCTATATTCTACTGACCCCGATCGAGCTCATCTCCTTCCTGTCACGTCCGGTGACTCTCGGGGTTCGTCTTTTCGCCAACATGCTGGCCGGCCACATTCTTCTGAAAGTGTTCGCCAGCTTCATCGTGATGCTGGGTTCGGTGGGGGCGCTTGGCGTCCTGGGCGCCGTGGCTCCGCTGATCATGGTCGTCGCGTTGACCGCGCTGGAATTCCTGGTGGCTTTCCTCCAGGCCTACGTGTTCGCCGTGCTGACCTGCATCTATCTCTCTGACGCGCTCCATCCTGGACATCACTAGGGCGCGCCGGGCAGATCCATCCTTTCTATCCAACCGCACCGTTCATCTACGAGGAGTATCACCATGGACGCGGAAGCCGCCAAATACATCGGCGCTGGTCTGGCCACCTTTGGCATGCTGGGCGCCGCTCTGGGCGTGGGCAACATCTTTTCCAGCTTCCTGGCTGGCGCCCTGCGCAACCCCTCCGCAGCTCAGGGCCAGTTCGGCAACCTGATCTTCGGTTTCGCCGTGACCGAAGCGCTGGGCATCTTCTCGCTGCTCATCGCGCTTCTCCTGCTCTTCGTCGTCTAACACCTTCGACGAGCGTTGCGGTTTGAGTCCGCCGGGCGGTCTGCAGCAGCAGTCCGTCCGGCGCAAACCGTTCCCGACAAAGCCTTGCTGCTCTTAAGGGAGGCCGCCCGTGACGGCGCCGCAAACACCTGCAGGCGCGGACTACGCCGCTGAAGCTGCGTTCCCGCCCTTCGACCCCACCTATTTTGCGTCGCAGCTTTTCTGGCTGGCGATCAGTTTCGCGCTGCTTTACTTGCTGCTGTCGCGTTTCGTTCTGCCGCGCATCGGCGGAGCCATCGAGGAACGCCGTGATCGCATCGCGGACAATCTCGACGCCGCCGCCGACATGAAGGCCCAGGCCGACGAGACGGTGAAGGCTTACGAAAAAGAACTCGCCGACGCGCGTGCACGCGCCTCGGCCTTCGCCGCCGAGGCCAAGGCCGACGCGGACAAGGACATTGCTGACGCGACCCGCGAAGCCGACGCCGAGCTGGACGCCAAGCTTGAAGACAGCGAAAAGCGCATCAAGGAAAGCCGCGACAAGGCTCTCGCCGAAGTGCGCACCATCGCAGCCGGCGCGGCCGCCGCCGTGGCCAGTCATCTGGCCGGGCTGGACGTCAGTGAAGCCGACGCGGAAAACGCCGTCGATCAGGCGCGGAGCTAGACCATGCAATACATGCTCTCCGACACGACATTCTGGGCCTTTGTGGGCCTGGTGCTCTTCTTCATCGTGCTGTTTATTTTCGGTGCGCCGAAGATGATCGCCAAATCCCTCGACGACCGGTCCGACCGGATTCGCACCGAGCTGGACGAGGCGCGCCGCCTTCGTGAGGAAGCCCAGGAGCTCCTGGCCTCCTACAAGCGCAAGCAGTCCGAAGCGGCCAGGAACGCCGAAGAGATCATCAAACAGGCCAGATCCGAGGCCGAATATCTGCGCGAAAGCGCCCAGAAAGAGATCGCCCAGCGCATCGAGCGCCGCACCGCTCTGGCCGAGCAACGCATCGCCCAGGCTGAGGCGCAGGCCTCCAAAGAGGTGAAGGCCCTGGCCGCCGACCTCGCCGTAGACGCCGCGCGCATGCTGCTCACCGATAAGATGACGAAGACCCAGCGCAACGCGCTGCTGAAGACCGACATCTCCAGCGTCAAGGATCGCCTGAACTAAGGCCCCCTGGCCAAAGATCGGCCTTCATCACTGAACCAAACAAGCCTGGACGCCTGCGCGTCCAGGCTTTTTCTTGGGCGGGCGCCGTGCGTGTCTCTCGATACGCTCAAGACGGGGCCGGGGGTTTGGCTGGCGTGCCGAACGGCCCGAAGCGCCGGATCCGGCTCGGGCGGGATCAAGGTCCGCGCAAGAGCTTTTCAAGCCTGAGCGCCATCACCCTCCTCGTACGACGACGCCGGCCCCCTCCCCCATCGAGGGGAGGACGGAAAAGCCGAGGGCTCTGTCCCTCCCCTGGATGGGGAGGGTGTCAGGCGAAGCCTGACGGGTGGGGTGAGAGGGCGGGCGCAAATTCCGACGAGGTCGGAGCAGCACCTCCTCCCCCGAACTGGCACACGGCCCACGGCCACCTCACCACCACCCATGAAAAAACCCGCCGCAGAAGCTCTGCGGCGGGTTCTTTGTTCGGCGCGGCGTTGAAAGCTTATGCTTCGGGAGCCGGCGGCGGCGCGACGGAGCCGGCGGCGCCGGACCCCTGCTGGCGGCGGGCGGCCTTGAACATCAGCACGTCCCATTGGGACATGGACAGCATCTGGGCGTAGATCGCGCCGAGATAGGTGTTATCGCGCAGCTCGGCCAGGATGTTCGGCTCGAGCTTCTGCAGCTTCTCCCCAGAAATTCCCCAATAGCTGGCCACCACCTGCGGCTCGCCGACCGGCTGGCCCTGAGCGTCGCGCGGCTGGAAGTTCACCTGCTGCTGATCCAGCAGGTCCAGTTCTTTCACACGGTCCATGAAGGTCTGCGTGACAGCCACGTCGGACTCAAACCGGCGCACGAAATCAATGGCGCGGTTGGTGAACTCGGACGGCTGGCCGGCCTCGGTGAAGAAGGGCTCGTCAGGCGTGCTGGAGAACAGAGCCGACCCGGTGTCCACACAGACCGTGAAGCGGTCCTTGCTGTCAGTGTGCGTTGCGGACACGAAAGGATAGCGGCGCACATAGGCCGGCACGTAGACGCCCGCTTCGTAGTGACCGTCCTCGTTCACGAACAGATTGGCGCCCTGCTGCAAGCCCATGGCCGCCACAGGCGTCTTGTTCTCGCCAAGGAAAATGATCGGGAATCGCGCGCAGGCGCTGGAGAATTCACCGAGCGTCAGCGGCACGAAATGGGTTTCGCGCAGGAAGTCGAACGGGCGGTCGCCGTATTTCAGGCCCTTGCCTTTATGCTGGGCGAGATTGAGCGGCTCGGGCTTCTTGTAAAGCGGAAGCGACCCTTGAACGGTCGCCTGGTTTGCGGGCGCGTCGGCCATGATAATTCCCCCTGGCGGATGATCTGGGGTTTGCTAGCGCAGACCGAGCCTTGAGGCAACAAACCGAGGCGCCGTCACGGTAAACGCGGCGGAGGCGTCAGGGCGGCGAGATCAGCCGGCGCTGCAGCTCGGCGTCCGGCATGGCGCAAAGGTAAGCCCGGCCGAACCATTTGATCCGATTGCGCGCCAGGACCCGGTAGACCGGCTCGCGCAATGGTCCTGGAACACAGGCGCCGACCCAGGCCAGCGCCCGCCAGGGCATGGAGAGCCGACGGCCCGCGGCGATCACCGCCCGGGCGCCGGTGAGCGCCTCGCCATCCTTCAGCAAGAGCCAGCTTTCAGGATCGTCGGGATCAAGCCCGTGCGTGATCAGGAGAGACCGGCCAAGCGCTCCCTGAAGCGGGGCGATGCGGAACAGATCCCGGGGGTCGTGGGCCGCAATCGTGCGGGCTCCCCAACTGCACACCGCGCAGCGGCCGTCCATGACCACGACAAGCTTGCCCGCCGGCGCCTCGGTCTCCATCCCGGCCTCCCTTGCGTAATTGAGCACGCTGTAACGCGCGGCGGACACGCAGGGAAAACCATACCAGACGGCGAAGCGATCGGGGCGCGGCCAGATGTCCCGGCTGTTTGTTGCGGCTGTCTATCCCGGCCCGATGACCAGGCCGGGATCACGGAGGCGTTCAGCCGCCGAAGCGATAGCCCAGGCGCACGCCGAACTCGTCCAGCGCCTGATTGCGGCCCGAAGCGAGGATCTGACCGTGGGAGAAGTGTTCGTAATAGGCGCCGACGGCCCATGTCTCGGTGAGCGCGTAATCGAGACCAAGGCGCGAATGGAACAGCCAGTCCGATCCCAGAAGGGCGCGGGTGCGCGCGGTTTCGATACGCACGGGATCGTCAGGCGGCAGATCGACAATGTCGTCGACGCCGTCATTATAGCTGATCCCGAAGGCGCCCTCGATGGACCAGCGGTCAGAGAACCGCCCGGTCCAGTTCAGGCCCGTGGCCACCAGATTGGTGTAGCCCTGGGTGCTGATGGATGCATAGACGTAGGGCCTCGGCGCGCCGATCGGGGCCAGGAAATCAGGGCTTTTAAACAGCGCCTCAAGGCCGATCTGAGGCCCGTCCTCAGCGTGATCGACCACGTCGTGGGCGACCAGGGCGACGCGGACTTCTTCAACGAGCTGAGCGTGGACAGGTGCGGCGGCGAGCGCGGCGAACGCTCCGGCGACAAGCAAAGCTTTCATGGTGTCATCCCCCAGAGACTACGTGGTTTGCGCGCACCATACGCCGGTGCGCGCCCCCGGCAAAGCGCCTAAAAGCCCTCGGCCTCAAGCGCTTCAGCGTAGGCCCAGTCGAGCCACGGCCCCAGGGCGGCGACATCGTCGGCGTCCACCGTCGGGCCGCACCAGATGCGAAGCCCTGCGGGCGCCTTGGGGTGCGGGGCGATGTCATAGGCCGCGCCTTCGCGGTCCAGCAATGCGGCCATGCGCCGGCTCACCGCCCAGCGCTCGCTTTCCGACTTGCCTTCAAGCTCGGCGCCGGAGAATTTCAGCGTCACCGAAGTGGTGGAACGCGTGGCCGGATTCTGGGCCAGATAGTCAATCCACGAACAGCCCTCCACCCAGTCGGCGAGCGCGGCCGCGTTGGCTTCGGTGCGCGCCACAAGACCACTGAGCCCGCCTTCCTTGGCGGCCCATTTCAGGGCGTCGATATAATCTTCGGTGGCCAAGAGCGAGGGCGTGTTGATGGTGGAGCCCTCATAGAGCTGCGCGTCTTCCTCGCCGGCTTCAAACAGCTGCAGGATGCGCGGCACCGGCCAGCTGGGACGGAAGGTGCGCAGGCGCTCGCGGGCCCGCGGCGAGAATACGGCGATGCCGTGCTGGGCCTCGCCGCCCATGCATTTCTGCCAGCTGAACGTGGTCACATCCAGCTTCTCCCAGGGCATGTGCATGGCGAAGGCGGAGCTGGTGGCGTCGCAGATCGTCACGCCCTTGCGGTCATCGGGAATCCAGTCCGCGTCGGGCATGCGCACGCCGGCCGAGGTGGCGTTCCAGGTGAAGACCTGATCGTTATTGAGCGCATCGGCCTTTGAGTAATCCGGCGCGAGCCCGAACGGCGCCTCATAGGTGGACAGCCCGGCGGGTTTCAGCTCGTCACGCAGATCCACCGTCCAGCGCCGGCCGAATTCGTCGCACGAGAAGACGTCCACGCCCCGTGCGCCGATCATCGACCAGAGCGCGCCTTCCATGGCCCCGGTGTCGGAGGCGGGCAGGATTGCGACCTTGTAGTCGGCCGGCACCTCAAGAACCGCCGCCGTGCGCTCGATCGCCTCGTGCAGGCGCGCCTTGGGCGTTCCGCCGCGATGGGTGCGCCCCAGCGGCGCATTGGCGAGGCAGGCGAGCTCCCAGCCGGGCCGCTTCTTGGTGGGGCCGGAGGAAAAACGCGGATCGGCGGGGCGGGCGGGCGGCTTGGGTCGGCTCATGGACAGGCTCCGGATGGTCGTTTTGAAGCGATACCGGTAGGCGCTTAGACCGCAAGGGTCAAACCTCTTGGCCCCGGTTCCCGCCAAGGCCCGATCAAGGGCGGGGCAAGACCCGGTCAAGGCGATAGTCCGCGTCCGCTTGACCGCCCCGGCGCACCCGCATACCGCTCCTCCCATGATGCTTGACGATCAGCGCGCCCATTTCGACCTGCCCGCGGGCGAGGCCTATTTCAACGCGGCCCAGATCGGTCCCATGCCGATTATTGCGGCCCGGGCGGGCGCGGCGGCCTTCGCCGCCAAGACCCAGCCCTGGCGCTCGACGACCCAGGGCGATTTCTTCGATGCGCCAGAAGCCCTGCGCGCCTCGGCCGCGCGCCTGTTCGGCGCGGGCGCGGAGGATGTGGCGCTGGTTCCGGCCGCGAGCTACGGGCTCGCCACAGCCGCCGCGAACATCACGCTGGCGCCCGGCCAGGAGATCGTGATCCTGGACGGCCAGTTTCCCTCCAATGTCTATACCTGGCGGCGCATGGCCGCAGACAGCGGCGCACGCCTGCGCACCGTCTCGCGCAACGCCGGCGAGACCTGGACCGAGGCGCTGCTGACCGCGATTCGTCCGCAGACCGGGCTTGTGGCCTGCGGCGCGGTGCACTGGATCGATGGCGGGCGCATCGATCTGGAGGCGGTGTCGAAGGCGGCCAGGGCCCGGGGCGCGGCGCTGGTGCTCGACCTCACCCAGTCGCTGGGCGTGATGGCGTTCGACGCCGCGCGCGTCGATCCCGATTTTGCGGTGGCCGCTGCGTATAAATGGCTGCTGGGCCCCTACGCCACCGGCTTTCTTTATGCGGCCCCGCGCCGACAGGACGGCCGGCCGCTGGAGGAGAACTGGATCAACCGGGCGGACAGCGAGGATTTCTCGCGCCTGATCGAGTATCGCGACGCCTATGCGCCCGGCGCGCGGCGCTATGACATGGGCGAGCGGTCCAATCATCAGCTTGTCCCGGCGGCGCTGGCCTCGCTTGAGTATCTTCACGGGCTGGGCGTGACGGCCATCGCCGGCCATATCGCGGCCATGAACACGATGATCTCAGAGCGCCTCAGGGCGTCCGGCTTCGCCGACGACACGCCCGACCGGGCCGGCCATTACCTGTCCCTGGCCCTGCCCGATGGCGCGCCTGGCGATCTCGCCGCGCGGCTCAAAGACGCTGGCGTGCATGTCTCCCAGCGCGGCCCGCGGCTTCGCATCTCGCCCCATATCTACACCAGCGAGGGCGATATCGACCGCCTGGACGACGCCGTGCGCGCGATCCTGTCTTGAGCCCGCAAACACCCGGATTGAAGGGATGGGGCGGGCTGGGCGTTCTGGCGCTGACCTGGGGCTCGGCGTTTGCGTTCATCGCCGTAGGCGTGGAAAGCCTGACGCCCAGCCTTGTGGCGTTCGGACGGCTGGCCCTGGGCGCGGTCCTCCTTACCGCCTTCGCCCTGCATCGCGGCCGAGTCCTGCCGCCGCTTACCGACCGGCGCTGGCTGTGGTTCGGCGCGCTCGGCCTCTTCGGCAACGCGCTTCCCTTCACCCTGATCGCCATCGGCCAGCAAAGCGTGCCGTCGGGCGTGGCGGGCATCCTCATGAGCATGACGCCGCTGGCGATCATCGCGGCGGCCCATTTCGTGCTGCCCGGCGAGCGCCTCAGCCCGCTGAAAACCGCCGGCTTCCTGATCGGATTTTCCGGCGTCGTGCTGCTGATCGGGCCCAGCGCCCTGGACGGCGTCTTGTCGGCGAGCTTTATCGGCCAGGCGCTGATTTTCGCCGCGACGCTCTCCTACGCCACCAACGCCATCCTCTATCAGGCAGGGCCGGAAACGAGCCCAAGCGTGGTGGCCGCCGCCAGTCTGATCTGCGCGGCGGTGCTCGCCCTCCCCCTGGTGGTCTTCGACATCGCCACCGGCCAGCAGGCGGGCGCGCCCACCTTCGCATCCCTCGGCGCGGTGGCCGCGCTGGGGCTCCTGCCCACGGCGCTGGCGGCGATGGTCTACATGGCAATCGCCCGCCAGGTGGGTGCGGCCTTCATCGCGCTGGTCAATTACGCCGTGCCGGTGGTGGCCGCCCTGATCGGATTTTTCCTGGGCGAGGCCATGGGCGTTCGCGCCTGGATCGCGCTCGCGGTGATCCTGGCCGGCGTCTTCATCGCCCGGCGCGGCGATCTCCGTGCACGGGCGAAATCGGCGGCGAGAAAACCCGATCGGTGACCCTTGGCCAGACCGGCCTGTCCACAGCTACAGGCGGCGCCGCCCTGGTGGGCCTCATCCTGTCTTAAGGAATGTGAGTCGAAACGAATTTTTTTAACCATTTGATTCGCCATGATTTCCTTGCCCGACTCAGCTTGCAGGACTCGATTCCATTGAATGAGTCAAATGGCTGTTAACTTCTCCTAAGGGATTCTCGCCTCTCATAGCGAATAAGGTTAACGATTAATGCGTCGGACGGGCTCTTGATTCGTCCGCGGCCTAGGGAGGGGGAACCTGATGCGGGTCCTGCTGATCGAAGATGACCGCGCCACGGCGCAAGGGATCGAGCTGATGTTGAAGTCTGAGGGCTTCAACACCTATGTCACGGACTATGGCGAGGAAGGCGTCGATCTCGGCAAGTTGTACGATTACGACATCATCCTGCTGGATCTGAACCTGCCGGACATGCCGGGCTTCGACGTTCTCAAGACCCTGCGCGTGGCCAAGGTCGACACGCCGATCCTGATCCTTTCGGGCAACGCCGACATTGACAACAAGGTGCGCGGCCTCGGGTCCGGCGCCGACGATTACATGACCAAGCCCTTCCACAAGGAAGAGCTCATCGCGCGCATCCACGCCGTTGTGCGCCGTTCCAAGGGTCACAGCCAGTCGATCATCAAGACCGGCGACATCGCGGTGAATCTCGACGCCAAGACGGTGGAAGTGAACAATCAGCGCGTTCACCTGACCGGCAAGGAATACCAGATGCTCGAGCTTCTTTCCCTGCGCAAGGGGACGACGCTCACCAAGGAGATGTTCCTCAATCATCTCTATGGCGGCATGGACGAGCCGGAGCTGAAGATCATCGACGTGTTCATCTGCAAGCTTCGCAAGAAGCTCTCTGCGGCGACCGGCGGCGACAATCATATCGAAACCGTGTGGGGACGCGGCTATGTGCTGCGCGACCCGGTCGAGATCCAGAAAGCCGCCAGCGCTTAAGGCGCCGGCCTCAGACGATATTGAAAAGCCCCGGCCTCTCGGCCGGGGCTTTTTCGTTTCGGATCGGCGCTTGAGCCGCCGCCTACGCTTCCAGGAACGCTTTCAACGCCTCCACCACGCGGCGGTTATCGTCTTCAAGACCGACCGAGATGCGCAGCGCGTCCGGCAGGCCATAGGGCTGCAGGGGACGCACGATAAGTCCCTTCTCGGCCAGGAAGGCGCCCGCATCGTCGGCGCTCTTGCCCGTGCCCGGCGGGAAATGGACCAGCACGAAATTGCAGACCGACGGCGTGACCTCCAGACCCAGCCCGCCGATCTGCTGGTTCAGAAACGCCAGCCAGCGGTCATTGTGATCCTTGGATTTCTGCAGGAAGGCGTGGTCGCGAATGGCCGCGATCCCCGCCTCCATGGCGGGCAGGTTCACGTTGAACGGGCCGCGCACGCGGTGAATGACGTCAACGATCTCTTTCGGTCCGTACATCCAGCCGAGGCGAAGCCCGGCCAGGCCATGGATCTTCGAGAAGGTGCGCGTGACCACCACGTTCTCATACGCGTCCACCAGCGCCATGGGGTCTTCATAGCCCGGCGCATCGACGAACTCCTCATAGGCGCCGTCGAGCACCAGCAGCGTTTCCTTGGGCAGGTTCTCGCGCAGGCGGCGGATTTCCGAGCCCTTGATCCAGGTGCCGGTGGGATTGTTGGGATTGGCCAGGAAAACGATCTTGGCGTCGTCGCCGGCGGTTTTCAGAATCGAGTCCACATCGGCGGTGTAGCCGGCCTCCGGCGCGGAGACGATATGGGCGCCCGACTGCATCGCCACCAGGCGATAGACCAGGAAGCCGTACTGGGTCTGCACCACCTTGTCGCCGGGATCGAGATAGGCCCGGCCGATGAGCTGCAGCAGCTCATCAGAGCCGGAGCCGCAGACGATGCGCGCAGGATCAAGCTTTTCCGCCTCCGCGATGGCCTCGCGCAGCTTCGCCGCGCCGCCGTCGGGATAGACGTGCAGCTTTTCCATGGCGGCCTTGAAGGCCTCGGCGGCCTTGGGGCTGCATCCCAGCGCGTTTTCGTTCGAGGACAGCTTCACCGCGCCCTGGGGCGCCGCTGCGCCGGGGACGTAGGGCTTGATCTCGAGAATACCTGGGCGGGGCTGCAGCGTCATGGCGCGCCTTTCTTGTCTGTACGGGACTTCGTGTGGGGAGATAGCGCGGGCTTCGCCGCCCCTTCAAGGGATTTGACGCGGGCACGCACAGGCGTGCCGCCCGGACGCACCGCGCCCACATGCTTGACGGCCTCCACCAGGATCAATCCGCCCACCGGCGCCATGAGCGTGTCGCCGGCCTGTTCAAACATATCGGCGGCCTTGGGCTGGCAAGCCCAGCGCCAGGGCGGGGCGTAAAGCGCGCGCGACCAGGCGGTGGGCTCCAGCAGCGAATCGGTGAGCAGGCGCGAGATCTGCGTGCGCGAAAACGGCCGGCCATGGCCGAACGGCGTGGATTCGGCGCGCGCCCACAGCCCGGCCCGGTTGGGCACCACGATCGCCATGCGCCCCTCCGGCGCCATCACCCGCCAAAGCTCGCGCAGGAGCTTTCGAAGATCGCCCGCCTCCTCCAGCGCGTGGACCAGCAGAACCCGGTCAAACAGCGCTTCGGCGAAGGGAAGCCGCGCCTCATCGCCCAGCGCGGTGCGGCAGGGCCGGCGCGCCGGCCAGGCCACGGCCCCCTGGGTGGCGGGCATGTAGGCCACGGCCCGGCGGGCGTCCTTGAACTCGTCCAGCCATGGCGCGGCGAAGCCGTAGCCGAGAATGTCGAGCCCCTTGGTCTCCGGCCACAGCGCGGCGAGGCGCCGGCGCACCATCTCCCGCGACGCCTCGCCGCGGACCGAACGGTGAAAGCGGTCGATTTCAAGCGCGTCGGTGCGCATCCTGTCTGAGGCCTCGCGTGTTGCGTCAGGCCAATGATAGGCTTGCCAGGCCGCCCCGGTAAGGGGCGCACGGAAAAACCGCCTGCAAGATCTCCCGAAAGGAGCGCCATGGCTCTCGATGTGCGTCAATTCGCCTGCCTTGAGGATAATTACGGTTACCTGATCCGCTGCTCGAAAACCGGCGCCTGCGCCGCGATCGATACGCCGGACTCAGGCCGCATCCTGGAGGAGGCCCGCGCCATGGGCTGGGATATCGGCGCGATCTGGAACACCCACCACCATTTCGACCACGCCGGCGGCAACGCCGCGATCCGCGAGGCCACCGGCTGCAAGATCCTCGCGCCAGCCGAGGTGGACAGGATCGGCGATGTGGACCGCGTGCTCGCCCATGGCGACACGGTCCGGCTGGGCGCGCTTGAAGCCCAGGTGATTGATGTGGGCGGCCACACGCTCGGCCATATCGCCTTCTGGTTCAAGGACGCCGGCGCGGCGTTCGTGGGCGACGCCCTCTTCGCGCTCGGGTGTGGCCGCCTGTTCGAGGGCACGCCGCAGCAGATGCACGCCTCGCTGTCGCGCCTGAAGGCGCTGCCGCCGGAGACCGTGATCTATTGCGCCCACGAATACACCGCCGCCAACGCCCTGTTCGCGCTCAGCGTCGACGGCGAGAACCCGGCGCTCAAATCCTATGCCGAGAGGGTCGCGCTGGCCCGCGCCAGAAATAAACCCACCGTGCCCACCGTTCTCTCCGCCGAGCTTGCCGCAAACCCCTTCCTGCGCTGGGACGACCCGGCGCTTCGCGCCAATCTGGGGCTGGAACGCGCCGAAGACTGGGAAGTCTTCGCCGAGGTGCGCCGCCGCAAGGATAATTTTTAAGGGCGGCCGTCTCCGCCCGTTTACAGGGGGCAGAGATCCGTGGGCGAGCTCTATTGGTGAGGTTCGGCCTTTACCGCGAGACGCTATCGATAAGGCCTGCGAGGCGGCGGCGGACTAGCTGCGCCGTGAAAATCCGTAGCGAAGCGAGGACGCCAGCCCGGCGAGATCCGGGATATTGGCGCTGACCTTGCGCCAGCTCGCCTTGGCCTTCTCGATCTGCATGACGTTGCCGATGCGCCGGTCCAGGAAGGCGCGGGTGCGCGCCTTCTCCGGGTCGTCATCATTGATCCAGATCGCCAGCGTCGAGGCGTAGACCCCGGAGAGGATCGCGCGCTTGGAATAGAAATTGGCGTCGGTGCTCTTATCGCCGATCGCCTTCCAGATCATGTCGGACGTGGACCATAAAAGCCGCGAGCCACGGTCCAGCGCGTCAGGCAGAAGCAGGCGGGCGCGGGCGCGCTCGGCGGCTTCCTCCTCACCTTCAATCTGAGACAGCCGGATCATCACGGCGCCCGCGACCTTGTCACGGATGCGGTTGGCGCCGCTCGCCTCGATCTCGGTGCGCGCGTCGGCGTCGGCGGTGCGCGACCAGGTCTCGATCAGGTCGAGCACCCCGCCCGGGCAGTACAGCTCCACCTCGCCCGCGCTGAGGCCCGCCGTCTCGGCGGCGCGTTTGAGCGCGTCGCCGTTCCAGCCGTCAAAGGCGGCTTCGGGAAGAATCGCGTCCAGAAGCGCCTCGCGCGCGGTTTCGGCGCGGGTCTTCTTGCGGGGCTCAAAGGCGGGATCGGTATCGGTCATGGACTGAAACATAGCGCCGGGAGGCCGGGCCGTCGACGGGGCGCGGCGCACCGCCCCACCCTTTCAAAAAAGCTTTGAGGTAAAGAGGGTTAACAAGGCGCATACCGCGTTTCTTACCGCGGCGTTAACGCGCCGGGGCCAGACTTCGCCCCAGATAGCTTGACGAGGCCCCGCCATGATCACACCCATGAAAGCCTTCCTCAAAGAACGCTCGGCCAATGTGGCGCTCATCTTCGCCATGGCCCTGGCTCCGGTCTCGGCGGCGGTGGGCGGGGCGCTCGACTTCACGCGCACCTTCACCATCGGGTCAGAGATCCAGAGCGCGCTGGACACCGGCGTGCTGGCCGCCGCTTCGCTGAGCCAGCGCGGCGAACCCGAAGCGGTGGTGCGCGCCTATCTGGAGGCCGCCATCGCCGAGCACAACGGCGTCATTGAAACCCTGGTGGTCACTGTAACGCCCAATATCGCGCTCAACGCCCGCGAGGTACACGCCACCGCGACGGTGAGCGTGCCCACCACGCTTTTGGGCGTGGCCGGCATTCAAAGCCTCACCATGGGCCGGGAGTCCGAAGCCACCGAGCAGGTGCAGAATATCGAGGTCTCGCTTCTTCTGGATATTTCCGGCTCCATGAAAGGCGACAAGATCGACGCCTTGCGCGCCGCCTCGGCGGAATTCATCGAGACCGTCTTCGCCTCCGACACCGCCAATCTGACCAGCTTCACCATCGTGCCCTATGGCGGGCAGACCCGCGTGGGCGCGCCCATGCTCAGCTTGATCGACCCGGCAGCCGGCGTCGACGCGGCGAGCTGGAACGGGTGTGTGGAGCTGGACGAGGACGCCATCACCGCAGTAAATCTGGACGCCGGCGCGTTCGAGCCGGTGCCCCATTTTCATACCTATCACACCAACCGGATCGAGTTCTGGTGCCCCGGTGCGGACGACACCGAAGTAAGCTGGAATTCCGGCGACGTGGACGCGCTCAAGGCCCAGGTGCTCACCTTCGACGACGCCTCCCTGGTGGACGGCACCGGCACCGGCATCGCCATCGGCTGGGCGGTGCGCGCGCTGGATCCGGCCTGGCGCGGGCGCCTGCCGGGCGATTTCCCCGACCGGCCGGTGGATTATGACGAGGCGGGCACCATGAAAGTGCTCATCGTCATGACCGACGGCGCGGTCACCGATCAGTTCCGCCCGCCCGAAGGCTTTCCTGAAGACTATGACCGCGAGAGCTGGTGGCCGCCCTTCTATCTCCACCCCTCTGACCGCGAGATATTCGTGTCGCGAAATGAGGCGTTCAACGATTTCAGCCATTGGTGCGACTACGCCAAGGACAACGGCGTGACGGTGTACTCCATCGCCTTCCAGGTCTCAGGCGGGGCGAACCGAAGCCGCCTGCAGAACTGCGCCACGGCGCCCGAGCTCTACTACCGGGTGGAGAATCTCGACATCGCCGGCGCCTTCTCGGCGATCGCCGCAGACATGAACCGCCTACGGCTGTCGCGCTGATCGGTTAATCATCTGTAAACCATTGTTTTAACAGCTTTTTGGCATATTCCATGCAAGCTCCCTGATCAGGCGTCCCGCTTTGGGCGCCGGTTCAGGGAGCCTTTTCATGGCCCGCCATATCCGCCGCTTCGTCCGGGACAGCCGGGCCAATGTCGCCATGGTCTTTGCGCTCAGCCTGTCTTCGCTGGCGGCGGCGGTGGGCGGCGGCATGGATTTCTCTCGCTCCACCTCGGTGGGCTTCGAGCTCCAGTCGGCGCTGGATTCAGGCGTACTGGCCGCCGCCTCCCTCAGCCAGGACCGGCCTGCGGACGAGGTGGTGCGCTCCTATGTGGAGGCTGCGCTCGGCGATCATCAAAGTCTGCTGGATTCCCTCACTCTTCAGGTCACCGCCACCACCGGGTTCAACTCGCGCGAGGTGGAAGCCTTTGCCGTGGTGTCGGTGCCGACCACCTTGCTGGGCGCGGCGGGGATCAACACCCTGACCGTGCGCCGCGACGCGCGCGCCATCGAGCAGGTGCGCGATATCGAGATTTCCCTGGTGCTGGATATTTCCGGCTCCATGAGCGGATCGAAGATCGACGCCCTGCGCGAGGCGGCCGAGGAATTCATCGACGTGGTGCTGGCCTCAAACGGCGGGCGCACCAGCATCTCGGTGATCCCCTATAATGGCGGCGTGCGCCTGCCCGACTACGTCAACACGCAGATCGTCGACGGCAACCGGAACCAGCGCGAACGCTCGGGCTGCCCGGAGCTTGGTACGGCCTGGCCGATCTCGATCCCCCTGCCCAATCAGGACCTCGACTGGCTGGAATGGCAGGGTAATGAGCAATACGACAATCGCTCCTCCAGCTTCTGCCCGGAAAGCGACGAAGCCTCGGTCTTCCTGCGAGAGGACCGCGACAGCCTGATCAGCCTCGTGCGCGGTCTGGATGCAGGTGGAAACACCGGGCTGGACGTGGCCACCGCCTGGGGCGCGCGCGCCCTGGACCCGTCCTGGCGCGGCCGGCTTGGCGGTTCGTTCTCAGACCGCCCCGCCGCCTATGACGACGAGGACACGATCAAGGTGCTGGTGGTGATGACCGACGGCGCCGCCACGGCCCAGATCCGCCGCGTCCGCCGCGGCAATAAATGGCGCGACGAAGAACTCTACTCGGCGCGCGACGCCCGCGACAACATGGCGGCCGCCTGCGACGCGGCGGAAGATCAGGGTGTGCACATCTACACCATCGCCTTCCAGCTTTCCGGCTCCACCAACCGGAATCTGATGCAGAATTGCGCGAGCCGGCCGCAGAATTACTATCCGGTGGAGGACATGGACATCCGCGCCGCTTTCTCCGCCATCGCCGCCGACATCAACCAGCTGCGCCTCACCAGCTAGCCCCAAACCGCCCAAGCTTAACGCGATCTTCGCCTTATGGGGTGAGGATCGCGCCTTCCCGGTCCCGAACGGACGCAGACAGCAAGGCCCAAAGCCATGCTCAAGCGACGCATCAATTCGCTACTTCGCGACGCCCGCGGCAATGTCGCCATGGTGTTCGCGCTCACCCTGTCCTCACTGGCTGCGGCAGTCGGGGGCGGCATGGACTATTCGCGCTCAGCCTCCATTGGAACCGAATTGCAGGCGGCGCTGGATTCCGGCGTGCTGGCGGCGGCCTCGCTGACCCAGGAGAGGTCGGCTGAAGACGTGGTGCGCGCCTATGTGGAGGCGGCGCTCGGCGATCAGGCGGCGCTCATCGATGCGCTCGACCTTGATGTGACCGCCACCACAGGTCTGAACTCGCGCCAGGTGGATGCGCGCGCCTCGGTGGCCGTGCCTACGACCTTGCTGGGCGTCGCGGGGATCAATCACCTCACCGTGCGCCGCGACGCCAGCGCCATCGAGCAGGTGCGCGATATCGAGATTTCCCTGGTGATGGATATTTCCGGCTCCATGAGCGGCTCGAAGATCGCGGCGTTGCGCGAGTCCGCCGAGGAATTCATCGAGGTGGTGCTCGCCTCGAACGGGGAGCGCACCAGTGTCTCGGTGATCCCTTACAATGGAGGCGTCCGGCTGCCGCAATACGTCAACGAGCAGATCATCGACGAAAACCGGCGCCGGGACCGGGAGCGCTCCGGCTGTCCGGACCTGGGCGAGGACTGGCCGATCTCGATCCCGCTGCCTGACGAGGGGCTCCCCTGGCTGGAATGGACCGGCGATGCGCAGACTGACGGCCGCTCTTCGAGCCATTGCCCGCAAGAGGAGGCGGCGTCGGTCTTCCTGCGCCGCGATCGCGACAGCCTTCTGAACCTGGTGCGCCGCCTCGACGCCGGCGGAAACACCGGTCTGGACGTCGCCACGGCCTGGGGCGCGCGCGCCCTGGATCCGGCCTGGAGGGGCCGGCTGGGCGGATCGTTCTCCGACCGGCCCGCCGACTATGACGACGAGGACACGATCAAGGTCCTGGTGGTGATGACCGACGGCGCCGCCACGGCGCAGTTTCGCACCCGCTACGAGCGGCGGGGCTGGTGGAGCAGCTGGAACACCTACGAGCTCTATTCAGCCTGGCGGGCGCGCCGGAACATGGGCGATTCCTGCGACGTCGCCGGGGGACAGGGCGTGCACATCTACACCATCGCGTTCCAGCTTTCCGGCTCCACCAACCGAAACCTCATGCGCGACTGCGCCAGCAGACCGCAGAATTATTTCCAGGTGGAGGACATGGACATCCGCGCCGCCTTCTCCGCCATCGCCGCCGACATCAACCAGCTCAGGCTGAGCAGCTGAGTCTCCATCGCGTAATCATGCGTTGCGCGCGCGGTAGATGCCGCTCATGGGCGCATGGTGGTGGGCGATGCGCAGGGCGCTGCGCGACACCGGTTCGGCCACGGTCATCATGTGATGACCGTTGGCGTGCAGCAGCGTTTCGGGATCGGTCATCACACCCACATGGCCCGGCCAGAACACCAGATCGCCGCGCCTTAGACCTTCAAAATCCTCGCCCGGCTCGACCCGGATCCAGTTCGCCTTCGCCCAGGCTTCCTGCTGTCCTGAATTGCGCGGTATCGCAACGCCCGCCGCCTCCATCGCGGTCTGTATGAGGCCTGAGCAGTCCAGCCCCAGGCTCTCCTTGCCGCCCCAGAAATACGGCGCGTGCAGAAAGCGCTCGGCCACAGCCACCCAGTCGGGTTCGAATTCCTCGCCCACGGCGCGCAAATGCGGTTCAAACACCCAGCCCATCCGCTGGGCCTCCACAAAGCGGCCCGAGCGGCGTCCGCCGGCGATCTTGGCGTTCAGCGAGATCAGGCAGACCGGCGCGCTCTTCAGGTCCGGCTCGGAGAACACATAGGTGCGCAGCGCCTTGACCGTGTGGGTGGGAATGAGCGCCGGCGCCGAGAGCGCCGCCATGTCCACCCAGCCCTCATAACCGTCCAGCGCGCTTGTCCCGAACCCGAAGCCGGCCTCCTCGCGCTCAAGCGTGAAGCATTCGCCGGCCAGAAGCTGGGTTTCCTGCATGGCGTCGGGCTGGGGCGCGCTGCGGATCGGCGCAACGCCGGCCGTGACCTGATAAATCTCGCTCAACGTTCAGCCTCCAAATTTCGCCTTCAGGACATTCCAGAGCGCGCGCGAGGCGAGCATTTCCCCGCCCACCGGGCGGCCCGGCCGGGCGCTGGGGTTCCAGGCGAAGATATCGAAATGGGCCCAGGCTTTCGCCTCCGACGCAAACCGGCGCAGGAACAGCGCGGCGGTGATCGATCCGGCGAACCCCCCCTTGCCGGTGGAGGAGAGGTCGGCGATGTCTGAGTCCAGCCAGCTGTCATACCCGCCCCAGAGCGGCATGGGCCAGACTGGGTCGTCGCACGCCGCGCCGGCGTCCTGCAGGCTGCGGGCGAACGCCTCGTCCTCGGTGTAGACCGGCGCCAGTTCGGGACCCAGCGCCACGCGCGCCGCGCCGGTGAGCGTCGCCATGTCAATGACTAGATCGGGATCGCTCTCGATCGCTTTGGTCAGGGCGTCGGCGAGCACCAGACGGCCTTCGGCGTCGGTATTGCCCACCTCCACGGTGAGGCCCTTGCGGCTTTGAAGGATGTCGCCGGGGCGGAAGGCGTTGGACGAGATGGCGTTCTCCACCGCCGGGATCAGCACGTGCAGGCGCACCGGCAACTTGGCGTCCATGATGATGGAGGCGAGCCCCAGCACGTTCGCCGAGCCGCCCATATCCTTCTTCATGAGGAGCATGCCGCTGGCCGGCTTGATGTTCAGCCCGCCGGAATCAAAGCACACGCCCTTGCCCACCAGCGCCAGGCGCGGATGGGACGGATCGCCCCATTCCATCTCGATCAGGCGCGGCGCGTCGGCGCTGGCCCGGCCAACGGCATGGATCATGGGGTAGTTCTGCGTCAGAAGATTGTCCCCGACGATGGCCGTACAGGTGGCTCCATAGGTCTCGGCCAGACCCTCAGCGACCTTTTGCAGATGGCTGGGCAGCATGTCGCCGGCCGGCGTATTCACCAGATCGCGGGTCAACATGGCGCCGGCGGCGACGCGCGAGGCCTCGGCGGTGTCGCATCCCTCGGGCGCCACCAGTCGGGCGGGCTGACGCTTTGCGCTCTTATAGCGGGTGAACTGATAGCCGCCGAGCGCAAACGCGATCGCGGTCTCGGTGGGATCATAGGGCGTCGCCTCCAGCGCCCAGTCGCCTTCGGGCAGGGCCATGGCGGCGCCGGAAATGTCGAACGCGCTGGAGCCGGAACCGGCGCCGATCAGCGCATCCACCCCTGCGCCTTCAGGCAGCATCACCACCTGGCTCGCCCCGCCCTCGAACCCGCTGGCGCGCACATGGCGCGCGGCGGCCTCGGGCAGCGCGTCCAGCGCGGCGTCCAGGTCAGCCGCGGCAACGATGCGGGCGGTGCGCGCATCGGCGCCGGGCTTGGCGAACAGATCGGGGGCGGTCGAGGGGGCGGTCATGGGGGGCGGTCCTTCCGGGTCGGCGGCGGTCTGTGTAACCGGGGCGTTAACGCCTTCTTGAGGCCGGCGCGGGCAGAGTAAGTCCGTCCGCTACGGCGTTAGGCGAGAGGTAGAGCATGCGCGCGCGCCTGTCCGCAATCTGTCTTGCAGGCCTCATGGTGACGGCCTGCGCCACGAGTTCCGAGCTGCAGCCCACCGAGCAGGAGGCGGCGCTGGCCGCCGATATGCAATCGCGCACCATCGTGCCGGCCTCCGCCGGCGAGCGCGCGGCCATTGAAAATCAGGACCTGCTGACCCAGGCCGCGTTCTGGGCCGAAGCTCACCAGATGAACCCGGCTGACCGGGAAGCCGCATTCAAGCTCTCCGACGTCCTGCGCACGCTGAACAATTTTCAACGCGCCGCGGAAGTGGCCCGTCAGGCCCTGGCGCTCTACCCCGAAGACGGCCCGCTTCTGTCGGCCTACGGCATGGCGCTGACCGGGATGGGTCAGGGCCAGAGCGCCATCGAGCCCTTGTCGCGCGCTTTGCGGTCGGACGCCCAGAACTGGCGCCTGGCCAATGCGCTGGGCGTGGCGCTGGAACAGACCGGGCGGGCCGACCGCGCCCGCCTGCAGTTTGAACAGGCGCTGATCCTGTCCGGCGGCGAAGCCACGGTCCTCAACAATCTGGCGCTGTCGCACATGCTGGCCGGCGATCCTGAACGCGCCGAATCGCTTTTGCGCCGCGCCTCCGATCTCAATGAGGCCGGCCCTGAAGTGCGCCAGAACCTCGCCCTCGCCCTGGCTCTGCAGGGCCGGTTTGAAGAAGCCGAGAGCCACGCTCTGGTGGACGTGACCCCGGAGATGGCCGAGGCGAGCCTGGCCTATATCCGAGATCTCATGAGTTCCGGGCGTAGCTATGACCGCTTGCGCGAAATGGAGCGGCAGGGCCTGAGATAGGCCGCCGGCGCCGCAGCGCACGCCTAGAGCGATTTCGGTCGATTTTGATCGACCAATATCGCTCTAGAGCTCGCTTTGCGGCGGGCTCGACATGGGTGGCGGCGGCGAGGTGACGTCCTCCACCTTTTTCAGCGGAAAGCGCTGCTTGAGCTGACGCGAGACCAGCGTCTGGTCAAAGCGGAAATCCTCGGTCTGGGCGCGCAGCTCCGCCGGGGCGCGGCCATCCTTGCTGGCGTCTATTGCGCGGTAGAGCGCGTAGAGCCGAAGATAGCCTTTCTCGTCCCGCGACAGGCTGGTCTCGTCCAGCCCCGCGCAGACTTCAGCCAGGCGCGACAGGCCGGCGCGGCGCTTATTCGTGCTCAGCTCCACAAGCGCCATGGCGAGCGCGGGTTTCCAGCCGCCGTCAGCGAACTGGATCTTCTTGGGGACAGCTTCGAGTTCTTTCTTCGCCCGCTTGGGATCACCCTCGGCGAGCGCGTCAAGCGCATGGTCAGCTGCAGCCTCCGCGAGGCGCATGGCTTCGCGGCGGCGCTCCACCGCTTTGTCCCCACCAAACATGGCGGCGACCCTCCTCAACGCTTCCGGCGGACCGCGTCCACCTGACAAGCCCGCACCCTACCGGGCGCGAAACGCCGCGTCACATGTTTTGGTAAGTGATGACCGCAGGACCCATGATCACCAGGAACAGAACCGGCAGAAAGAACAGGATCATGGGCACGGTGAGCTTGGCGGGCAGCGCAGCCGCCTTTTTCTCCGCCGCGCTCATGCGCATGTCTCGGTTCTCCTTGGCCATGACCCGCAGGGCCTGACCCAGCGGCGTGCCGTAGCGTTCAGCCTGGGTCAGCGCGGTGGACACCGATTTCACGCCCGGGTGATTGGTGCGCATGGCGAGATTTTCGTAGGCCTGCCGGCGTTCCTGGAGAAAGGAGAGCTCGGCGGTGGTGAGCGAAAGCTCCTCGGCGAGCTCCAGCGAGCTGGAGCCGATCTCCGCGGCGACCTTCTGGAATGCGGCCTCGATGCTCATCCCCGCCTCCACGCAGATCAGCAACAAGTCCAGCGCGTCAGGAAAGGCCAGCATGATGGAGTCGCGGCGCTTGCCGGCCATGTTCGACAGATAGAGGCCCGGCGCATAGTAGCCCAGCAGCGCCAGACCCATCATCACAGTCAGTCGCTGAAACAGCTCGAGGCCGAAATCATTGACCAGCGACATATAGAGGAAGCCAGCCGAAAACAGGATGAACGGCATGGCGAAACGGAAAAAATAGAAGGTGTAGACCGGCTGCTGACCACGCATGCCCGCCTGGGTGAGCTTCATCTTCAAATTGGGATCTTCAAGCAGCTTGACCAGGTTCAGCTGCTCCACGACACGGCGATAGACGCTGCGCTTGTCGTCGCCGCGCAGGCTCGCCGCGCCCTTTTCCTTCTCGATCGCCTCACGCGCCCTTCGGCGCAGCTCGTCGCGGCGCTCGGAGACCTGCTTCAAGCGCTTTTGCGTCTGGTCGGTGTTCAGCGCCGGCGCGGACAGGGTCCACACCGTGGCGAACACCAGAAGCGCCGCGATCACCGCGAACAGGTTCTGCGGCTCTGTGATCCAGTCGGCGAACCCAAGAACATTCATCGGCCCGCCCCTTACATCTTGAAATTAATCATGCCGCGCATGGTCAGGATGCCCATGAGCATCCAGAGCCCCCCGCCGATCAGCATCATCTGACCCAGCGAGGTGGTGAACATGGGCTGCATGTATTCGGGCGAGATGATCGACACCATCGTGCCCACGCCCGGCGGCAGCGACCCGATGATCATGGCCGAGGCCTTGGCTTCAGCCGAGAGGGCGCCGACTTTTTCGCGCATCATCTTGCGTGCGCGCAGAACCACCGAAAGATTGTTCAGCGCCTCGGCCAGATTGCCCCCGGTCTTGCCCTGAATGGCCAGCACGATGGCGAAGAAGGACAGCTCCGACAGCGGCACGCGGCGCAGCATGCGGCGCATCCCCTCATCGATGTCCACGCCCACCGCGATGCCTTCCACCAGCATCTGAAACTCCTGCCTGACCGGCGCCTCGCCCTCGCGCGCAATGATCTTCAGGCATTCGTTCAGCGGCAGGCCGGACTTGATCCCGCGCACGATCACGTCGAGCCCGTCAGCAAAGTTCTCGGTGAATTTCTTCAGCCGGCGCGCCTTCATCATCCCCAGAAGCCAGCGCGGCAGGCCCAGGCCCGCCACCACGCCGGCGGCCAGCACGATGAGCGGATTGAGCCCGGTGAAGAGCACCAGAAGCGCCGTCACCACGCCCAGAACAGCGGAGATGATCCAGAATTTCGCCGGGCTCCAGGTCAGCCCCGCTTGCTCGATGCGCGCGCGCAGAGTCAGCGATTTCTTGCGTTCAGCCTTCTGGCGATCCTCGATCTCCTTCAGGGAGTCCTGGATCTGCTTGCGCTTGTTGGCCTGGCCTTCCTGGGCGCTGGCGCCGCGGCGCGGCTGGTTCTTCGCCGGCGCGCCCACGGCGGCGTGGAGCCGGCTCTTCCTGGTTTTCGGCTCGCCGGACGGGGTCAGCGCCAGGCCGACGCCCGCCACCGCGACGAAGGCGCAGGCGGCGGCGGCGATGAAGGCGATATCCGGGGTCATGCCCGCCTATCCTTCCGCGGCTTCGAGCGCGTCGGCGAGCTGGCCTTCCAGGCCGAAATAGCGCGCCCGGTCCCAGAACGCCGGACGGGCGATGCCGGTGGAGACGTGCTTGCCGATGATGTCGCCGTCCGCGTTCTCGCCGGTCATTTCATACAGGAACAGGTCCTGGGTGATGATCACGTCGCCCTCCATCCCCAGCACTTCGGTGATGTGGGTGATCTTGCGCGAGCCGTCGCGCATGCGCGCGGCCTGGATCACCACGTCGATGGAGCCGGAGATCATCTCACGGATCGTTCTGGTGGGCAGGTTGTAGCCGCCCATGGTGATCATGGATTCAATCCGGCTCAGCCCCTCGCGCGGCGAGTTGGCGTGCAGCGTGCCCATGGAGCCGTCATGGCCGGTGTTCATGGCCTGCAACAAGTCGAAGGCTTCCGGACCGCGCACCTCGCCCACGATGATGCGTTCAGGCCGCATCCGCAGGCAGTTCTTCACCAGATCGCGCATGGTGACCTGGCCGGTGCCCTCAAGGTTCGGCGGACGGGTTTCCAGGCGCACCACGTGGGGCTGCTGCAGCTGCAGTTCGGCGGCGTCCTCGCAGGTGATGATGCGCTCGTCCTCGCCGATGAAGCCGGTGAGGCAGTTGAGAAGCGTCGTCTTGCCCGAGCCGGTGCCGCCGGAGATCAGCACATTGCACCGGCTCGCCCCGATGATCTCCAGGATGCGCGCGCCCTCAGGCGAGATCGACCCAAACTCCACCAGGTTGGAGAGCTTCAGCTTGTCCTTCTTGAATTTCCGGATCGTCAGGGTCGGCCCGTCAAGCGACAGGGGCGGCGCGATGACGTTGACGCGGCTGCCGTCAGCGAGGCGCGCGTCGCAGATCGGGCTGCTCTCGTCCACGCGCCGGCCCACCTGGGACACGATGCGCTGACAGATATTCATCAGCTGGCCGTTATCGCGGAACTTGATATTGGTCTTCTTCACCCGGCCCGCGACTTCGATGAACACGTCCCCGGCGCCGTTGACCATGATGTCGGCGATGTCGTCGCGCGCCAGCAAGGGCTCCAGCGGGCCATAGCCCAGAACGTCGTTGCAGATGTCCTGCAGCAGCTGTTCCTGCTCGGCGATGGACATCGCCACGTTCTTGATCGAGATGATCTCGGTGACGATGTCGCGGATTTCGTCGCGCGCGGTGTCGTTGTCCAGGCGCGCCAGCTGCGACAGGTCGATCGTGTCGATCAGCGCGTTGAAGATCGTCGTCTTGACCGCGTAATATTCCGCCGAGCGCTCGGCCCCGACGGTTTCGGTCGCCCCGGTCTTGCGCGGCTTGGCGGCGGACATCTGCTTCTTGGCGGGTGCGGCCGGCGCGGCGCTGTCAGCCGGCGCTGCTCCGCCGGCGCTCGAACGCATGGTGGCGGACTCGACCGGGCGGCTCTTGGTGGCGACGCCGGCGCCGCTCTGGCCAGAACCCGAACCCGAAGCCGGGCGCGGCGCAGCCGGCTTCGGCGCGGCGGCCGTATCGCCGGCCTGGCCGAAGCCCTTTGCGCCGCCGCCGGGCTGGGATGTGGGTCGTTTGCCGAACATGGTCGCGCCTTACTTCTTGCCGAACAGGGAACCGAAGAGGCTCTTGGACTTGGCCGCCGGCGCCGCGCGCCCGGTAAGCAGACCGGCAAGATGGGCGAAGCCTTCGGCGGCCTTGGACTTGGGATCCACCTCGGCGATCATCTGGCCGTTATTGGCCGCCTTGCCGAACAAGGCCGGCTCGAACGGCAGCACCAGGACCGGCGCCGCGCCCAGCGCGTCGGAGAAGTCCTTGAGCGGGATGTCCGGCTTTTTCGGGCAGCCGGCCATGTTCACCACGATCCGCGGCGGCTCGTCATTGGGCCGCTTCTGACGCACCAGATCGAACAGATTCTTGGCGTTGCGCAGGCACGCCAGGTCCGGCGTCACCGTAACCACGACCTGGTCTGCGGACAGGATCGTCCGGCGTACCCACGGGCTCCAGGCGTGAGGCAGGTCCAGCGCCACGAACGGCGCCTGGCGGCGCACCACCTCCAGGACGGTCTCAAAATGCTCGGGCTGGAAGTCCCAGTCGCTTTCAAGGCTCGACGGCGCGGAGAACAGGCTCAGCCGCTCGGTGCAGCGCACCAGCAGCCGGTCCAGCAGCGCCTGATCCAGGCGGTCAGGCTGGGCCAGCGCCTCGGCGATGGTCTGGGGCGGATCCTGATTGAAATCGAGACCCGCCGTGCCGAACGACAGATCCAGATCCACCAGCACGGCGTCGGTGCGCAGCGACTCGGTGAGATGCCAGGCGACATTGTGGGCGATGGTGGAGCTGCCCACCCCGCCCTTGGCGCCGACAAAGCACAGAGATTTGCCCGCAAACGGCTGCTCGGGGTCGAGAAACAGGCCCGAGATCGTCTTGATTACATGCAGCGGCGTCATGGGCGGCACGAGATACTCGCTGACGCCCCGGCGCATCAGCTCGCGATAAAGCGCGATATCATTGGCGGCGCCGACGATGATCACCTTGGTGTCGCCGTCGCAGACCGTGGCCAGCTCGTCGAGTTGCTGGAACAGTTCGCGGCCGCGCATTCCGGTCTCGATGATCAGGAGCTCCGGCGTGCTCTCGTCATGGAAGCGCTCGATCGCCGCCGCCAGGCCGCCGAGTTCCACGGTGACGTGGGCTTTTTGAAGCCGCCGGTCGGTGCCGGCGCGGTGGATCAGCTGGCCAGTGTCGGGAGATTCGCAGAAAGCGTGGATGGCGATGCGCGGGACCGGCTGGGTCAATAGCGAATCATCACCCTCTGACAGGCCCTCGACCTCGCCGTAATCCCCGCCGGAAATCACCGTTTCCGGCTCAAAGCGCGCAGATTTCGGGCGCGCGTCCTCGAACGGATCGGATTCCTCAAAGTCGTCAGCGTCGCCGAACGGATCATCGACGCGGGCCTGCCGCCTGGAAGGCGCCTGGGCCCGCGCAGCAGGCCCCCGCGCCGCCGGATGGGGCGGGCGCGGCGGGCGGCGCGTCTCGTAGGCCTCGTCATCATAGCCGGCGTCACCAAACGGGTCGGAGTCCCCGTCAGAGGCGTTCGCCTCGGCCAGGCGCGCACCGAACGGGCGGTGCACATCCTCGGCCTGCGCAGGTCTGCGAGGCGCGTCCTCCTCTCCCAGAAGCCGGCGCTCAACAGCCTCTGCGTCGAGGAAGGGATCTTCCGGCGCATCCTCGGAGGCGTCCAGGAAGTCATCGTCGGCGTCAAAGTCCTCGAAGGCGTCGGCGGTTTGACGGTTCATGTGATGCGCCTCCCTAATTATTGACCGCGGTGGACACGGTTCCGGATTCGCCCGCCCCGCGCTCGGTGGCGGTGGCCTCACCGCGGCGATACTGATCCAGGACGGTCTGACGGCGCGCCGCGTCGGGATCGCCGAAGGTGCGCGGCGTCGTCAGATCGCGCGGGTCGGCGACCATGGCGGCCAGATTGGCCGCGGTGGCGCAGCCGAAGCGGGCGTGCGGCTCACCGGCCCGGACATTGCGCAGGTTCTCCCACCCTTCAGGGCAGGCGGGCGTAACGGCGCGGTAGCGGGTGAAGGAAAAGATCACCGGGGCGTTCACGAGGCCCTGGGCGTTATAGGCGCCGCCGGAAATCTGGCGCCAGGACAGCCCCGCCTCATAAAACTGCGTGCGCGCATGGGCGATGGCCTGGATGGCCGCGTCCGAATTGGCCGCATCGCGCGGGTAGGAGATCACCAGCGGGCCGTGGCCGCGCGCCTTGTACTCGCCGGCGAGCGCGCCGATCAGCTCAAGCTGGTCCCAGGTCAGCCCGTTGTCGCGGCCGTCCACGGGCATTTCAACACGCACCGTTTCAGGCACGGCGCTGGCTTGCGGGAGCGAGCGCGGCGCCTGCCCGGCGCAGGCGGCCAGGCTGAGTGCGGCGATTGCGCAGAGAAAGAGTTTCATCGTCGTCATGGCGCTTACTCCAGCACGAAGCCAACGGGACCAAGCCAGCCGCGGCCCTCCACCTGCGCACCGGGCGAGGCGTAGACACGGTTGAGGCGGCCCAAAAAGATGCTCGACGCAGCCGACGCAGCCGCGAACCCGTCACCGGGATCGGCGAGTGCGTCGGGATCGGCCGGGTCCACCAGGTAAGGCGTCACCACGATCACCAACTCGGTCTGATTGTTGGCGAAATCGCGAGAGCGGAACAGCGAGCCCAGAACCGGCAGGCGCTCCATGCCAGGCACGCCGTCCAGCGCCTGGCGGGTCTCTTCCTTGATCAGGCCGGCGATCACCAGCGAGCCGCCCGACGGCATTTCCACGGTGGTCTCGGCCCGGTTCACGGTAAGCGCGGGGATGGAAAGCGAGGGCTGGCTGCCCACGATATCGCCCTGGTCGTTGAAGACCGGGCTGGAGCCCAGCGTGATCGCGCCTTCATTGGACAGTTCCGACACCTCGGTGGAGATGCGCAGCGAGATGCGGCCCTCGCTCAAGACCACCGGAGTGAAGCCCAGTCCGACGCCGAAGGGTTTGAATTCGATGGCCAGCGCGCCGTCATCGTCGCGGCCCACCGGCACGGGAAACTCGCCGCCGGCCAGAAATTGCGCGGACTCGCCGGAGATCGCGGTGATGTTGGGCTCCGCCAGGGTGCGCACCAGGCCCACGCGCTCCAGCGCGTTCAACGTGGCCGAAACCGAGCTTTGCAGCACGCTGCCGACGAAATTGGTGGTGCTCACCGTGCCGGCCAGACCGCCCAGAGCGGCCCCGGCGACGCCAAACCCGTTGTCGGTGCTGAAGCCTGACCCGTTCTGATAGCGTCCCGGCTGGAAAACTTCATAGATCGGCGCGCCGAACTCATCGACCAGAGGCTGGCCCAGATCGTTGGTGGACTGGATTCGCCGTGCCGGGGTGAGATCGCCGAAATTCTGGGCGCCGGAGAGATTCACCCCCAGCTGGCGGACGATATTGCGCTCCATCTCCACGATGCGCACGCGCAGCATGACCTGATCGCGCCCTTCCACGGTGAGGAAGCTGACCACCTGGGTGGGATCCTCCACCCAGCGCCGCGCCACCTGCAGCGCCTGGTCGGCGGCGCTGGCCGAGGGCACCGCGCCGGACAGCACGATATTCGAATTCATGCTTTCGGCGTTGATGCGGCCGTCCGGCACGAAGCGCAGAAGCGCGTCGTTCAGCGCCGCCATGTCACGCTCCACCCGCACGTCGAGATCGAGGATCAGTTCGCCGTCGGGATCGAAAAAGAAAACATTGGTGCGGCCCACCTGCTGACCCAAAAGCAGGGCGCGGCGCGGCGTGCGTACCACGGCATCGGCGATGGCGTCGCTGGCCACCATGACCTCGCCCGCATCAACGGGCAGGTGAATGATGGCGGCCTGGCCGAGGGGCAGATTGATACTGCGCGACACCGGGCCGTCGCCGGGCTCGCGGATCACGACTTGCAAGGTGTTGTTGCGCTCCACCGCCGGTCCGGCGAGCTGCGCTGCGGCCTGCGGCGCTAAGGCGGCGCCGGCGATCAGCGCTGCAGCAAGGGTGAGTAAGCGGATCATTGACCACCTCCCAGCGCGATGCGCTGCTCCTGGCCGTACCGGAACACGCGAACCGTGCCCGGTCCTGACTGGCTGGCGTCCGGGCTCTGGCGTGCGTCGCCGGGCAGGCGGGGTCCGCCCTCGGTGTCGGCCACCGAGCGCAAGGCGAGCGAAACGTCTCCGGCCGCGACGGCCAGCGCCACGGCGCGCGCCTGTTCCGGAAGCAGCTCCACCGTGGCGGTGGAGCCCACCACCGCGCCGTCGCCCTCGTCGCTGTAGGACTGGTCGATGGCCAGAACGCGGGTGTTCTCCACCACCACATCGGTGCGCATGCCGGAATCGCTGTCGGTGGAGACCAGAATATCGACCCGGTCATTGGGCAGGATGAAGCCGCCCGCCCCGGCGCGCGCCGAGGTGGGCACCGCCACCGCGCGCATGCCCGGGGTGAGGACGGCGGCCATGAAGCCCGCCTCCCCGGCGAGCACCAGGCGGCCTTCGTTCAGCGGTTCGCCGGAAGAAATCTGGGTGCGGGCGATGGCGCCGGTCATGCGCTCCATGCCGTCGGCGTCGGCGCTGCGCACCACATGGAAGGGAAGCACCGCCTCTTGCGGCCAGGGCGTCCAGCGCATGTCGGAGGCGGTGAGGCGTTCACCCGCCGCGATGTCGCGTGAGGCGGCAAGCACCCGGGCTTCGGACGGCGCCGGCGCCTCCACCTGCTGGGGAGCGGCGGGCGCGGGCTGCATGGCGCCGCGCACGAAGACGGCGGCGACGACGGCGGCGAGGCCGGCGACGATGAGCACGATGATCCGGACGATGTTCATTTTGGGACTGCCCCTGGCCCGTAGATTGCTTTGCGTGCCGAATCTGGCCGGTAAAACCTCAAAGCCGCGTTAATTATCGAGGTTAAACAAACCTGCAGACCCGAATCGTGTCGGCGGACGTGGCCAAAGTCGCGCATCGACAGGCCTGGAGCGAACCTGCGCAAGACTGCGCCCGAACCTTGAGCCGGACCTGGATCAGACCTGATAGGCGGCGAAAATCGCGCTGGACGGAAGAACCAGGAGCGCGCCGGCTGCGATCGCCACGGCATAGGGTGCAGGCGCACCAGCAGCCAGCGGGGTCTTTCCCAGCGCATGGGAGCTGACCGGCAAAACCGGGCTGAGCTTGCGCAACGCGATGAGCACCACGGCGAGCACGCCGCCGGCGACCATGGCGTAAAGAAGAAACGTCAGCGCGTCCGGCCAGCCGAACCAGAGCGCGCCGGCCGCCAATAGCTTCACATCGCCGCCGCCCACCCAGCCCGGCGCCCACAGCGCCATGCCCGCCGCCAGAACCCCGGCGAAGGTGAGTAGCGACCAGCCGGCGCCGGCCCAGCCCAGCTGCAGAAACGGGGCCGCCAGGATCCACAGCGCGATCAGCATGGCGGGAATCCAGTTTGGAATCGTGTAGCGCCGCACATCGCACCAGGCCGCCCAGAGCATCAGGCAGGCGAACGCCATAAGGGCGGTGTTGGCGATGATCATGGCGAACGACATGGCGAACCTCGAAATAGGTGCGAACCGGAATTCAAGCTTCTCAAGGCGTGCTTAACGCGAGGTTCACGGCCCATGTGAATTCACGGGTCAGGAGCGATCACGGATGTCGAGACGCAACCAGCCATGCGAAAAGGGCCGCTCCTGCGGGAGCGGCCCTTCACGTCGGCGTTATTGAACGCGTCAGCGGTCTTAGCTGCCGGTCAGGCCGGCGTTCACGTCCTCGAAGGTCGTGGTCAGCGTGCCGCCGAGCGTGGTGACCGCAGTGATGATCACAACAGCGATGAGGGCCGCGATGAGGCCGTACTCGATGGCCGTGGCGCCAGACTCGTCTTTGATGAACTTCGAAACCAGGTTTTTCATCCCATCCACTCCGTTTGCTTTTTTAAGCCCAGGTGACCGATCCGCATGACCCGTCCTGAACGATGAGCAGTAGACCGCAAGACGATTTAGGAGGCGTAAAAATCCATGCTTTATTTTTGGTAAATGTGATTCGGTGGTCCTATAGTGAACAAATGGCTAATATATCAGTTCCAAATATCCCTCTATATTAGATAGAGGCCAGAGGCGTAGCCGTTTAGAACTTCTTCATCCGCAAGCGCGACAAAGAGCGGTCTCTGGATCGATGGGGAGTCTCGTCATGATCATCCGCAGCCTTGCCGCCGCCCTCACCGCCACCGCCCTGTCCGGCGCTTGCGCCTCGGCGGCGCTGGCGGACAGGCACACCGTGCGCATTCCCAGCAATCACGCCGGCGTGGTTCGGCTGCCCGAAGCGGCCGCCACTGTGATTGTCGGCAATCCGGCGATCGCGGATGCGGCGCTTTATGATCAGCGCACGCTGCTGGTGTCGGGCCGGGCTTTTGGTCAGACCAATGTGATCGCCATGAACCAGGCCGGTCAGGTGATCTACACCGCCGACCTTTCGATCACCGAAAGCAATCGAAACCATGTGCGGGTCTATCGCAATAACGTGCAGTACTCCTTCGTATGCGACCCCGAATGTCAGACCGCGCCCACGGTTGGCGACCAGGTGGACTGGTTTGATGATATGAGTGGACAGCGCGCCACCCAGGCCGGTCAGGCCGCAGGCGCCGCGGAGGCCGCGAGCGAAGGCGGTTAACGGCGCGGACATCATCCTGCTTCACGCGCCCTTAAGCGCCCCGTGAGATGGTCGTGGCATGAACAGGATCGGTTCCCTTCTGCGTCGCCTGACGCCGCGCACGGCGCGCAGGTTCGCCCGCGACCGCAACGGGTCGGCGGCGACGGAGTTCGCTCTGGTGGCGACGCCGTTTTTCTTTTTGCTGTTCGGGATCCTGGAGATCGCCCTGATCTTCTTCGCAACCGCGATCATTGAAGATTCGGTCAGCGAGGCCGCCCGCGACATCCGCACCGGCGCGCTGCAGGCAGACGGCGGAACCGAAGCTGATTTCCGCGCCACCATCTGCCAGCGCATCACCACGATCGCCGATTGCGGCCGGCTGCGGGTGGACGTGCGCCCGTTCGACAGTTTCTCCAGCGCCGAAATGGGCGCGCCCATGACAGGCGGCGGGGAGCTGGACGACCAGAACTTCACCTTCGACCCCGGCCAGGCCGGCGAAGTGGTGGTGGTGCGTGTGTTCTATGACTGGCAGCTTCTTGGGCCGGGCTTTATCAACGGGCTGTCGAACATGTCGGGCAATCGCCGGCTGATCAGCGCCGCCACCGCGTTCCGTAACGAACCCTTCGGAGCGGGGTGATGCGCCGTCTGATCGCCCTCCTCGCCCCGGTTTCGTGGTTCAAGCCTTTTTCCCGCTTCATGGGGGCCCGCTTCATCGCGGACCGGCGCGGCGTGTCCGCGGTGGAGTTCGCGCTGGTCGCCCCGCTCATGGTGGCCATGTATCTGGGCGCAGCCGAGCTGACCCAGGTGCTCACCCTGGACCGCAAGGTGACCAGCGCCGCCAACGCCGTCGCCGACCTCGTGGCGCAGGACGATTTCGTCACCGATAACGAGCTCGCCGACATCATGGCTTCGGCCGACGCCATTCTGGCGCCCTATCGCACCGCCCCGCTGTCCATGCGGATCACATCGGTGCGCATGGACGCAGACGGCGAAGTGTTCGTGGACTGGAGCGAAAGCGAGACCATGGCGGCGCTGTCCACCGAGAGCCTGCCGGCCATGCCCGCCGGCCTTCTGGCGCCCATGAGTTCGGTGGTGATGGTCGAAGCGCTTTATCCCTATGACAGCCCGTTCAATTCCAGCATCGAGACGCCGATCACCCTGACCGATACGGCCTATCTGCGCCCGCGCCGCTCGCCCTGGGTGCGCCGGCAGAGCTAAAGCGTTTTTTAGCGGAAGCGGGAACCGGTTTCACGCTTTAAAAAAAGGCGGCTGAACCGGCGTTAGCGCGCGCTCGCTTCAAGGGCTCTCGCCGCAAGCACCATCGGATGGCGCGCATCAAGCGCACGCCCGTCCAAACGGCCGGCTGCAACCACCCCTGACACCGCGTTGGTCACGAAGACCGCCTCGGCGCGGGCGATGTCGGCTTGCGCCAGCGCCCGCTCCACGATCGGAGCGCCCTGCTGCATCCAAGCCTCCAGCAGCGCGGCGCGCGCCGTGCCCGGAAGCGCCCCGGCGCTCACCGGCGGCGTCACGACAAGGCCGTCCAGCACGGCGAACACGTTCGCGCAGTCGGCGCACACCACCGCTCCGTCCACAGCCGACACCATCAGCGCCATATCCGCGCCCGCCCGCTTCGCCTCCCGGCGCGCGGCCAGCGGCTCGGCATAGCTTGTCAGCTTGTGACGCTCGCTTTGAAGGCCCGCCCGGCGCGCGCCTTTGGCGACCATCAGCGACACGCTGTCGCGCGGGACCGGTAGCGGCCTTGCGGTGAGCAGCACAGTGCCGGCCTCGCCTGACGGCGCGTCCGGTCCCGCGCCATGGCTCCCGCGGCTCACCGTCAGGCGCAAAACCGCATCGGCCAGACCTTCTTGGCCGCAAAGGCGCACGGCGGCGGCCTCGATGGCGGCGAAATCCGGCGCGGCGATCTCCAGCCAGGACAGCGCGCCCTCCAGCCTTGCCCGATGACGCGCCCAGCGGAGGATCGCGCCGTGTTCAAAGCGCAGGGTCTCGAACGCGCCGTCGCCCAGCAGGAAGCTGCGATCCGACGGGGCGATCCCCGCCTCACCCGCGTCCGCAAACGCGCCGTTGAGCCAGACCCGGCTCATGACAGTCCCTCGATCGCCTGGCGCAGCGCCCCGGCCTTGGCGCGGGTTTCGTCAAGCTCGCTGACCGGATCGGAGTCGATCGTGATCGCGCCGCCCGAACGCACCTCGCACGCCCAGCCTTCGCCTTCGCGCACCATCGCAGCCGTGCGGATCATAACGTTGAAATCGGCTGCGCCGTCCGGCCCGATCCAGCCCAGCGCGCCGCAATAGGGCCCGCGGCTTTCCCCTTCCAGTTCGGCGATGATCTCCATGGCCCGCAGCTTGGGCGCGCCGGTGATGGAGCCCGGCGGAAAGCTGGCGGCCAGCATATCAAAGACGTCGCGCCCCGCCGCCAGAGCACCTGTCACCGTGGACACCAGATGATGGACATTGACGTAGCTCTCCACCGCGAACAGCTCGGGCGCGCGCACGGTGCCGGCAGCGCAGACCCGCGCCAGATCATTGCGCATGAGATCCACGATCATCAGGTTTTCCGCCCGGTCCTTGATGGAGCGCTCAAGCGCGACGGCGGCGGCCGCGTCCTCGGCCGGATCGGCGCGGCGCGGCGTGGTGCCCTTCACCGGCCGGGCCTCAACCGCGCCGTCCGCGGTGAGTTTTACAAACCGCTCGGGGCTGTTGGTGACCAGTGCGCGCGCGTCGTCGAGGCGCATATAGGCCGAGAAGGCCGCCGGGCTGGACGCGGCCAGAGCGCGCGCCAGCGCCGCCGGCGCGCCAGCGCCGGAGATGACGCCGCGAAACGGATGGGAGAGATTGACCTGAAACACGTCGCCGGCGCGCACATAGGCGATCGCCCGGCGCGCAGCCTCCAGATAGCGCTCATCGTCCCAGACTTGCTCCAGTACGCCCGGGCGAGCGTCCAGTTCGCGCGCCGGACCTGAAACCGCTTCGGCCAGGCGCGCCGCCGCGGCTGCTTCACCGCGTGCGGCCAGCATCTCGGTCTGATGATCAAACACCAGCGCCGCGCCGTACCAGTTCATCGCCAATGACGGCCAGGCCGAGATCCCGCCCCCCAGCGCCGGCAGGCGTTCAAACGCGCGACCCAGATCATAGCTGAGAAGACCCGCATAGCCGCCGGAAAAGCCCGGCGCGCGGGGGCTGGAAGACGCGCGATATCCCGCCCGCAGGGCTGCAAAGCCGGCGGCCGGATCATCGCCGGTGACGGTGAATTCAGGAAAGGCGGTGAAATAGCTGTACCGGCCCGCGCTCGACGGTGAGCCGCCCTGCATAAGGAGCGCGCCCGGCGCATGGGACAGTCGCGTCAAAGCCTCGCCCGGCGGTGTCCAGGCCAGCGCGATCTCCACGCCGGGCGTGCGCGCCTGGCTCGCCATGGCTATCCGGCCAGCAGGCGGTCGCGCATGGCGGAGAGCTCGGCTTCAGTCAGGCCCAGCTCCTCGCGCAGATAGGTCTTGGGGTCGCCCATGACGCCCATGGCCGCGACCAGATAATCGCCGTCCACACCCAGGAACGCCTTCAGCTCGGCGTCACCGAATTCGCGGCCATATTTGACCGACAAGCGTTCGCGCATGACCTCGGCGATACGGTCGAAATCCACAACCGTGTTGGTCATCAGATAGTCGTCCACCACCGTGTCGTGATCGACGCCCAGCTCCCACAGAACCAGGGCGCAGAAAATGCCCGTGCGGTCCTTGCCCGCGGCGCAGTGCACCACGAAAGCATCGTCCTGGCCGCCCGACGCCAGCGCCCGGATCCCTTCGCGGAAGACATGCTGATTGCCCTCGTCAAAGGGCAGCCGGCGATAGGTTTCGGTCATGAACTGGCGGATGGAATCGAACGTCAGCTCCGCTTCGCGCAGGAAGCGCAGATGGGGCGCTTCGGCCGGGCCGCCATGGTCGCTTTCGATGACCCTTACCCCCTCCACCTGCGGCCAGTGGGACGGCTCGGTCTCGCGCTCGCTGGGACGGCGCAGATCGGCCACCGTCTTCACGCCAAGCCCGGCCAGCGTCTCGCGGTCGCCTTCAGTGGCGCGCGAAAACTGGCCAGAGCGGTAAAGCCGGTCGACAACGGTTCGCCCGCCGGCGGCCTCGTAGGCGCCGAAGCGGCGGAAATTGTGAACGCCGGAAAGCGGGATCAAGCGGGTCTGTGTCATGGCGGTGGAGGTAGCCGGGCGCGCCCGCCCCGGCAAGGAAAAAGGCGCCCGGCCTGTCCGATGCAGGCCCGTTCCGCACCCCAGGGGTCCGGCCGGTGCTTTCCTTGCCTGCGGACTCGCGCTTGGATAAGCCGCAACAAGACAGGGAGGCTGAATTTGATGGGCGCGACGATCCTGACGCCGGTGCTGGCGCTGGCCAGCTGGAGCCTGGTGATGTTCGTGTGGATGTACGCCACGCGCATTCCGGCGATGCAGAAAGCCGGTATCAACCCGGCCAGGCTGAAGGAAAAATCAGAGCTGGACGCCCTGCCCCGCGCGGCGCGCCAGGTGGCGGACAATTACAATCACCTGCACGAGCAACCGGTCGTTTTCTATGCGCTGGCGGTCTACAGCCATCTCGTGGGCGTGGAGACGTCGCTGACCATCATGGCGGCCTGGACCTATGTGATCTTGCGCGTCGCGCATTCCATTTTCCAGGCGACGGTGAATTTCATCCCCGTACGCTTTGCGCTCTTCATGCTCTCAAGCCTGACGCTTTTCGTGATCGCCGGCGCGAATATCTACGCGCTGCTCGCCTGAGGACCCGCCATGCCCCTCACCCTTTACGGCCTGAAATCCTGCGACACCTGCAAAAAGGCGCTCAAAGCCCTTCAGGCCGCCGGCCATGACCCCGCCTTCGTGGACGTGCGCGCAGAGGCGGATCTGGGCGCCAAGCTCCCAGCCTGGCTCGCCGCCGTCGGAGCGGACGCACTGATCAACACCCGCTCCACCACCTGGCGGGGCCTGAGCGAGGCCGAGCGCGCCCGGGCGCAGAGCGATCCCCAAGGCCTTCTCAAATCCCATCCCGCGCTCATCAAACGACCGGTGATCGAGCGCGGCGACGCGGTGAGCGTGGGCTGGACGAAAGACGTTCAGGCCGCCTTCGCGGTGTAGCTCCCGGTCGCTCAGGCAGGAACACAGACCGGCCCTGCGGTATTGAAGCATTGGCGCGCGCCCGCGCCGGCCCTAGAACCAGGCTTATGAAACTCACATCGATTTGCGTGTATTGCGGCTCCAACACCGGGGCCTCGGAGGATTACCGCCTGGCTGCGAAAGCCATGGGCGAGGCGCTCGCTGAAGCGGGCGCGCAACTGGTCTATGGCGGCGGACAGGTCGGGCTCATGGGCGTGCTCGCCGACGCCTGCATCGACGCCGGCGGCCAGGTCATCGGCGTCATCCCCGACTTTCTCCACCACAAGGAAATCGCCCATCCGCGCGTCCCCGACATGCGCATCGTCAAATCCATGCACGAGCGAAAGCTGATGATGGCGGAGGAAAGCGACGCCTTCATCGCGCTCCCAGGCGGGCTGGGCACGATGGAGGAATTGTTCGAGGTGTGGACCTGGTCCCAGCTCGGCCGCCACAGGAAGCCCGTCGGCGTGCTGAACGTGAACGGCTATTACGATCAGCTGCTGGGCTTCCTCGATCACATGAAGGGCGAGGGCTTTGTCGAGGACAAGCACCGCACCATGCTGAAAACCGGCGAAACGCCCAAGGCGGTCATCAAAGCGCTGGAGGCCTATGTCTTCCCCGGCATGATCGCGAGCCTGGAGCGACGGCAGACTTAAAGGGCGCTACGGCCCCGCCCCCTTCCCAAATCAGCGCTTCGCGCGTAACTCATCGCCCATGAGCATTCAGAACGCCAAGCTTGACCAGGTCATCGACCGGTTCGATCAGATCGAGGCCCGTCTGGGCTCGATTTCCGACCCCAACGAGATCGTCAAGCTTTCGAAAGAACACGCCGAACTTAAAACCGTCGCGGAGAAGGCGCGCGAGTTGAAGATCGCGCGCAATGATCTGGCCGAGGCCGACGCCATTATCGAAGCCGGCGAGGACCGCGACATGGTCTCGCTCGCCGAGGACGAGCGCCAGGAGCTTAAGAAACGCCTGCCCGCGCTGGAGCGCCAGCTGCAGCTCATGCTGATCCCGAAGGACAAGGATGACGACGCCTCCATCATGCTGGAGATCCGCGCCGGCACCGGCGGTGATGAAGCCGCGCTGTTCGCCGGCGATCTCTACCGCATGTATGAGCGCTACGCCGCGGGTCGCGGCTGGAAGGTGGACCTGGTGGAAGCCAGCGAAGCGGAAGTCGGCGGCTATAAGGAAATCATCGCCTCGGTCACCGGATCAGGCGTGTTCGGCCGGCTGAAATGGGAATCCGGGGTGCACCGGGTGCAGCGCGTGCCCGTCACCGAAAGCGGCGGGCGCATCCACACGTCGGCCGCGACTGTCGCCGTGCTCCCCGCGCCCGAAGACGTGGACATCGTGATCAAGGACGACGATCTGCGCATCGACACCATGCGCGCCTCCGGCGCCGGCGGTCAGCACGTGAACAAGACCGAATCCGCCGTGCGCATGACCCATTTGCCCACCGGAATCGTGGTGGTCAGCTCGGAGAAATCCCAGCACCAGAACCGCGCCATCGCCATGGAGGTGCTCAAAGCCCGCCTCTATGAAAAGGAGCGCAGCGAGAAAGACGCCGCCCGCGCGGCGGAGCGTAAGGGCCAGGTGGGCTCCGGCGACCGCTCCGAACGCATCCGCACCTACAATTTCCCGCAAGGCCGGGTGAGCGATCACCGCATCAATCTCACCCTCTACAAGCTGGAGGAGATCCTCTCCGGCGAGGGCCTCGACGAGGTGATCGACGCGCTGATCTCCGAAGACCAGGCCGCCAAGCTGGCGGCGATGGAAGAGGCGTAGAGCTTGGCGATCCGGGCCGAGGCCGTGCGCGCGGCTTCCAACCGCCTCGCCGCGGCGGGACTTGAAGACGCCGCGGACGAAGCCCGCCGCCTCCTCGAATACGCCAGCGCCCTCTCCCGCGCCGGGCTTGTCGCGGCGATGACCGAGCCCATGCCGCCTCATGAAGCCGCGCGCTTTGACGCCGCGCTGGACCGCCGCGTCGCGCGCGAACCGCTCTCCCATATTCGCGGCTCGGTTGGCTTCTGGACGCTGGACCTGAGGGTCAACGCCGATGTGCTCACCCCGCGCGCCGACACCGAGACCATAGTGGGTGCGGCGCTGGCCTCGGTCGGCGATCGCACAGCGCCCTTGCGCATTCTCGACATCGCCACCGGTTCGGGAGCGATAGCCCTTGCCTTGCTCAGCGAACTGCCGAACGCCAGCGCTATCGCAACGGACCTCTCCGCCGCCGCGCTGAACGTGGCGCGCGAGAACGGCGCGCTGACCGGGCTTTCCAGCCGGATCGAGTTTGTTGAAACAAGCTGGGCGGACGGCGTGGACGGCCCGTTTGATCTTGTAGTCTCCAACCCGCCCTATATCGCCAGCGCCGTGCTCGACACGCTGGAGCCGGAGGTGAAGACCTTCGAGCCGCGCCTCGCGCTGGACGGCGGACCGGACGGGCTCGCCCCCTACACCCACCTCTTCGCCGAGGCGGGGCGCCTGCTTGGGCCGGGCGGAAGCGGCGTGTTCGAGATCGGCTATGATCAGGGCGAGGCGGCGCTGGCGCTGGCGCGCGGCGCCGGGTTCAACGCGTCCC
The DNA here is from genome assembly GCF_053756655.1 of Apolloniradiicaulis salifontis. NCBI lineage: Bacteria > Pseudomonadati > Pseudomonadota > Alphaproteobacteria > Maricaulales > Maricaulaceae > Apolloniradiicaulis > Apolloniradiicaulis salifontis. The sequence continues at coordinate 682,472 of NZ_CM132387.1, read as the reverse complement.
TGCGCCGCGATCTTGGCGGCAATGACAGGGCGGTGGTGTTCGCGCCCACATAGGCGGGACGCCATGCAAAAAAGTCTTGGAATCGCAAGCCGGATGCGTCTAGTGTGCATCCATTCGGTAAGCGCTGAGGATCGGGACAGGGACTGACCCGGTATTTGACGGCGGATCCCAGCGACCGGCAACCAGGCCCACACGAGATCGCCCATAGCCGATAGCCTGCAAAGGCTGACGCTGAAACGATAAGGCCCGCGACAGAGCGGGGCGCGCGTGTGCGAAGCCGAAGAAACGATCAACGGACCCATCACCGCCCGAACAGATCAGGTTTTCAGAGACATGAAGCGGCAACGCGGACGCGGGCGCAAGCCCGGCAACCAACATCACAATAACTCCAATCGCAATTTCGAGAGCAACGGTCCGGACGTCAAAGTCCGCGGCAACGCCTCGCATATTTATGAAAAATACATGCAGATGGCGCGGGACTCCACGTCCTCCGGCGACCGGGTGATGGCGGAAAACTATTTCCAGCACGCCGAGCATTATCTGCGCATCGTCCAGGCCAACCAGCCCCGGCGCGACGACAATCAGCACAACGACCAGAACGATCAGAACGACGGCGGAGACCGCTCCGACAATCGCTCTGACAACCGGAACGACAATCGTCACGACAACCGCCCGGACAATCGCGCTGACAATCGCGGCGATAACCGGAGCGACAACCGGGGCGACCGCCAGGACAATCGCGGCGACCGTCATGAGTCCCGCGGCGATGATCAGCGCGACGGGCAACGTGAGGGTCAAAGAGACAGCCAGCGCAATCAGCCGCGGCGCGATGATCGCCAGAATGAGCGTCAGCATGAGCGTTCGGGCGAGCGCCGCGACGCCTCCGACGACCGCTCCGGCGAGAGCGAGGACGACCGCTCGCGTAACCGCGCTCGCCGTGGCCGCCGCCGGCGCGACGAGGATCAGCGCGACGACTCCTCCAGCGCCAGCGATCCGCTTCAGGTGGTTGATCCTGAAGCAGACGCCGCCTCTTCGGCTGGCGCGCCCTCGAACGGAGCAGACAGCGCTGCCGCCGCAGCCGAGCCGGAAAAGCCCAAGCGCACCCGCCGCAAGAAAGCCGACGCCGAAACCGGTGACGCCGACACCAATGCGGTCGCTGACGCTGAGCCGAAAAAGCGCACCCGCCGCCGCGCCGCCGATCCGGATGCGGAAAACGCGCTGAAAGCCGCCGTATCCAAATCCGGCGACGGCTCGGGAGACGCGGCGGCCTAACCCGCCGCCGTCCCGGCGCGCGTCAGGCGCACCGCATTGCGCAAGCGCCAGGCTGCGCCCGGATCAGAACGCACCTCCTTGACCTGCGAGAACGTGTCGCCCGCATATGTCCAGGTGTAGCGCGCTTCGGCGCGCGCACCCTCGTCTATCGTGTCCCCTGACAGGGTGGCGATCCAGCCATAGGCGTCATGCTGCAGTGTGAGCAGATCGAGGCGGCTACGCGTAAGGTCGCCACGCACCGAGGTCGCGACCACCCCGGTGGCCCCGAACACAATGAGCTCGGCGTCGTATACGGTCGTGTCACGATCAGCGAAGGTCATCGTCTGCAGCGCATAGGACCGGTCCGGCGCCAGCGTGATGTCGCGTGTATGGGGGATCGTGTCGGGCTCGCCCGTTGTATAGTCGATATATTCGAGCCGCCCCTCCCATCGTCCCTCAAGGCTCGCGAGCGAGTCCGCAAAGCCAGATGTCTGCGCACTGGCTGCAAAGGGAAGCAGAGCGGTCGAGGCGGCGACGGCGAATAGAGTTCTCATGATAGTCTCCAGCATGGTGAGCGCCGCTCCGGGGATCGGTGCGGCGCCCTCAGACCCTGGTCCCGTCAATCATCTCTGGCGTCCCGAAACCGGGCGAAAATCTACTGTCTTGCGGGATTTGAGACGTTTTGCGCCGCCCGACCCTGCCGCTCGCGTCCGGATCGGCTAAGCTGATTCAGTCGGGCCTATCCGGCGGGCGGAACCAGGACCATGACCGAAGCAAGCCTGATGCTGAGCTGGCGAACCGCGATTCTTCTCGTGGTGATGAGCCAGCTTTTGATCATTGCGGGCGTTCTCGTGTTTCGCGGGCCGGATCTGCGGGCGAACCGATTGCTGGCGGCGTTGCTGGTGTCGATATGCGTCGTGACCACGCCCACCATGATCGGCTTTGCGGGATTCTATAACGCCTATCCCTGGCTGAGCTTTGCACCTTTCAACGCCGAGCTTCTGATCGGCCCGCTGATTTATACGTATTTCACGCAGCTGATCACTGGGCGGCATCCGCGCCACTTCGCTCTCACCTTGGCGCCAGGAATCGCCTATCTCGCCTATCAGGCCTACTGGTTCGTCCAGCCCCTGCAGGACAAGTGGAGCTGGGTCGCCGCCGGCCACAATCCCTATATCGCCCCCGCCGCCACCGCGCTCGCCATTCTCTTTGCGGGCGCCGGCCTCGCCCTCTCCGCGCACCGCGTGCTGGGCTATCGCGCCTGGCTCGCCGCCCAGAGCTCCGCCAAGGCGGCCTATGACTTGCGCGGCGCTTTGTTCATGCTGGCCGCCTTGGCCCTTCCGTTCGCGGCCTTGGTCGCAATGGACCTGATCGAGGCGGTTCGTGGCCCGTTAAGCTATGTCCAGGAATACCCCGTCCACGTTCTGCTGGCGCTTGCGGGCTGCGCTCTGGGGGTCGCGGCCCTCGCCCAGCCAGCCGGCGAGTTGCCGCATCCAGACGCGGCCCCGACGCCGTCAGCCCGGCGCCCAGATCCCGATCCTATACCGGAGGCTGAGCCCGACTGGGCGTCGATCGCAGCGAGCCTTCGTAATCAGCTCAAGACTCAGGCCTGGTACGCCGAACCCCGTCTATCGCTCGCCCAGCTTTGCGACCGGTCGGGATTGTCTGAGTACTATGTATCGCGCGCGATCAATGTTGGGGCCGGAATGAACTTCAACCGCTTCGTCAACAGCCTGCGCGTCGAGGCGATCAAATCCAGGCTGGAAGCCGGAGCGCCTGACTTGCTGCGCGCCGCGCTGGAGTGCGGGTTTAATTCCAAAGCGTCGTTCAACCGCGTGTTTCGTGAGATCGTCGGCGAAACTCCCAGCGCCTACCGCCGCCGGATCAGCTCATCCAGCCGGCCCAAGTCCTCCACCTCCGGCGCGGCGCGATAGGTCAAGCGCAATGCGCGCCGGCTACTCGCCGGCGTCGCCGCAGGCTCGCCCGGCCAGCGCAGAGACCGCGTCGCCGATCACTTGAAGCGCTTCGGGCGCCATGGCGTGGCTGGCCGATCCATACTCGGACGGCGCGCCGGTCGCGCTGACCTGAAACAGATGATTCACGCCGGCGAGAACGCGGATCTCGGTGGGTTTCCCGGCGCGGGCGGTTTCAAGCGCGGCGCTGTTTGCACCCGCCAGGACCTGCGTGTCGTTCTCTGCAAAGAGCGCCAGCAGCGGGCCGCCATAGGCCGCCGCCTCAGCCCCCGGATCAAGGCGAAAGCTCGCCGCCACATAGGGCTGTCCCCAGATCGCGGCCTGCTGGGCGGCGACTGCGGCGGGCGCACCGGCGTCGATCAGGGCCGTTTCAAGCGCCGCGGCGAGATCGCCGCCAGCCTCGAGGGTTTGAAACACCTCAAACATCGCCTCCTGCAGCTCGCGATTGGCGGCGATCTGCGCGTCGGTTCCGCCGGACGCCCGGATGATCGCCTCCGACTGGCCTAGGAGCGTCTCCTCCATACTCAGATGCATGCCGGCCAGCGACACGATGAAGGCGGGCCGGGCCTCAGGCGCGGCGAGCAGAGCCAGCATCGCGCCTTCAGAATGACCAGCGAACCCGGCGCAGCGAATCTCCGGCTCGCTGCGAAGAGACGCAAGCGCCGCCGCCGCGTCGGACGCCAGATCTGACGGCGCGCGGGGTACCGGTCCGGTGCTCATCCCCACCCCGCGATCATCCAGGCGCAGCGAGGCGATCCCGGCCCGGGCCAGGCCGTCAGCCAGCGCGGCATAGACCGGCTGGCCGGCGATCATCCCGTCGCGGTCCTGCGGGCCGGAGCCGGAGAGGATCACCACGCCGGGAACCGGGCCGGCGGCCGCCGCCCCTGACGGCGTGCGCAGCACTCCGGCAAGGCGCACCGGGCCGGATTCAATCACGACCGCCCGTTCGTTGTCGCTGAGGCTCGCCTCCGCCGGCGTCCCGCCGGCTTCGGCGGGTCCGCGCTCGAACATGAGATCCACCGCCCCGGCGTTTTGCTGGAAGCGGCCGGTGATGGCGCCGCTTTCCAGCTCGCCCTCATAGGAAAAGCCGGGCGGATCGGCCTCGAAGGCGATGCGGTCGCCCTCAATGGTGAGCGCCGTCAACGCCATGCGCACACCGCCCTGATCAATCGAGATGAGCGCACCTTGAGGGCCGGCTTCGCCTTCAGTCTCAAGCTCCAGCTCAAGCGTCAGCGTCTGGGCGCCGAGATCCAGTACGCCATGCCAGCTCCCGTCGAACCGCTCGGCGCCGGCTTGTGGCGCGTCCTCAACCGGAGGCGGCGCGCAGGCGGTCAGGACCGCGAGCGCCGAAACCATGGCGACACCGGCGGAGCGGATAGCAAAACGGATGACGGGCATGGCGAAACTCCCTGCAGCGAGACACGGCGCTCGCAGTCACGCTAATTAGCATTGACGCTAATTAGCGTCGAGTCTAAACAATCGCCATGACCGATATCTTTCAGGCTCTGGCGCACCCGGTGCGACGGGCCGTGCTGAAAAAACTCAAGGGCGGCCCCCTGAGCGCAGGGGCGCTCGCCGACGCCTTCCCGGTATCAAAGCCGACAATGTCGCGCCATTTCGCGGCGCTCAAAGACGCCGGGCTGATCCGGGCCGAGCGCGTAGGCACGACGATCCGATACCGGCTGAATGTTTCGGTCGCCGAGGAGGCCGTGGCCCTGGTGCTCGGCCTTCTGGGCTCGGCGGGGGCTGAGCCGGAGGACGGCATCGAGGAGGAGCACGTTGAGGACGCCGACGAAGACAATGGAGACCTAAGATGACCGCCAAGGGATTGCTTGCATCGGCCGGCCTGCTGGCCGTCATGGCCGCGTTGTCGGCCTGGGGCTGGCTCGCCACGCCGCAGGGCGCTGAGTTTCCTGTGCACTGGAACGCCGCCGGAGAGCCCGACCGTTTCGGCGGCAAGGCCGAAGCCTTTCTGGTGTTGCCGGGGATCGGGCTGGTCCTGACGATCGTGTTCGCCGCGGCGCCCCATATCGATCCGCGCGGACAAAATCTCGCCCGCTCCTTCACCGCCTTTCTGGTGGGATGGATCGGCGTGATGGTCGTCCTCACCCTCGTCCATCTGGCGCTGATCCTGGCGGCGACCGGCGTGATCGCGTCGCAGGGTCAGGCCATGCCGAAGCTTGTCCTGCTGGCGGTGTCGGCGCTTCTGGTGGTTCTTGGAAACGTGCTGGGCAAGGCGCGCCCCAACTGGTTCTTCGGCGTGCGCACGCCCTGGTCTTTGTCCTCGGACAAGGCCTGGGACGTGACCCATCGCTGGGCCGGGCGCGCCTTCGTTCTGGCCGGGATCGCCGGCGGTGCGGCGGTGCTTCTGGCGCCGCTGGAGGCGGGCGTGGCCGTCTTCACCACGCTGGCCCTGCTGGCCGGGCTGGGGCCGATCCTGATCTCCTATCTGGTCTGGCGGCGCGATCCGGACCGGGAAACGTTCAGCGAAGAGGGGTGAACCGCGAAACTCGCTCCTCGCTTCAGGCCTGCTCTACGTCCCGGCCACGATGGGCGCGTAGACATGCCAGGGGAACGCCTCCACCAGGCGCTTGGAGAATTCCACTCCGCGTTCGGGATTGCCCTGAACCCCGAGCCGCGGCGAATAGAGCGCGAAGCCGCACACGCCGGGCGCCACGATCATCAGCGCGCCGGAGACGCCCGATTTCGCAGGCAGGCCCACGGTGAAGGCGTATTCGCCGGAAAAATCATACATGCCGCAAGACAGCATCAGCGAGAGCACCGCCTTCACGCTCTCGCGGCTGACCACCTGACGCTCGGTCACGGGGCAGACGCCGCCATTGGCCAGCGTCGCCGCCACCGCCGACAGGCGGCGCACATCTGTGGTGATGGCGCAGCAGCGAAAATACAGCTCCAGCGCGGCGTGCATGTCGGAGTCTTCAGGAAAGCAGCCGTGCTCGCGCATGAAATAGGCGAGGGCGAAATTGCGGTCGGCGTGGCGGCGTTCGCTCTCGAACACCTCCGCGTCGAAGCCCGGCGCGTCGCCGCCGGCGGCCGCGCGCCACAGCCGGACGATCAGGTCGAACCGCTCTTCGACCGTGCAGCCGGGCCGGATCAGCGCGGCGGTGAGGATCGCGCCGGCGTTGATCATGGGATTGTGCGGCCGGCCATAGGCGTTCAGCGTGATCTCGTTGAAGCCCTGCCCCGACGGTTCACGCCCCACATGGGCGTGCACGGTGTTCTGGCCCATGAGCTCCAGCGCCAGGGCGTAGTTGAGCGGCTTCATGGCCGATTGCACACAGAAGCTGCGAGCGGCGTCACCCTCGCGCAGGCCCAGTTCAAAGCGCTGGCCGTCGATCGTGCAGCAGCCCAGCGAAAACGCGTCAGGATCGGCCTTGGCGAGCTCGGGTATGTAGCGGGCGACATCGCCGGAGGTTTCCCCTGCGGCATGGTGGAACAGATTTGCGATGCGTCCGCGAAAACCCTGAAAATCACCGGCCACCAACCGGCCGGTGAGCGCCGCGCGCACCAGCTGCGCCTCTTCGGCGGGCAGCGCCTCGGCGAGGGTCTCCGCGGTCAACGCGCCGCCCCCGGCGAACGCCTTGCGCGTGCCGGACAGGCGCGGATCGCCGGTTTCAAGCCCGGCCGCCTCCAGCGCGGCGCACAGGGCCGTCCCGGTTGCGGCGCCGCGCTTTGACAGGGTCTCGACCACCTCTTGGGCTGCGCGCTCGCGCGCAGCGCGTGCGGCCGCCGGACGCTCGAACTGGGCGGGCCGTGTGCGGAAAGCGCCAGGCGCAAGCGCCGGCGCGGTGCGGGGTTCAGGGGGATTCAAGGGCGTCACCGGATGCGGCGGAGAACAAGGCGGGGAGCTTCACAGGGCGCGTCCCACTGCGCAAGTCTCAGGCCGCGTCGCGTAAGTCCGCCTTTAAGCTGATCATGCCCAGCGCAATCCCGGCGAAGCGCTCCAGCGCTTCAAGATCCTGCGAACCGAAGCGGAAGCTCGGCTGTTCGTTCAGCACCGCGAAGGCCCCGAGCACGAAGCCTGATTCAGAGCGGACCGGAACGCCGGCATAGAAGCGCGCATAGGGCGGCTGGGCCACGAAGACGTTGTCGGCATAGTCCGGATCCAGGGAAAGATTCGTAGCGATAAAGGGCGCGCCGGTCTCCACCACGCGGCGGCAGAACGCAAGGCGCGTCGGAACGGTCGGCTGCGCCGTCCCGGAAAGGCCAACGAAAGCAGTGTTCTGCGGCCCCACGCAGCTGAGCACGGCCAGCGATCCGCGAAACGCATAGCGCGCGGCCTCAAGAATTTCGGGCAGACGCGATCCGGACGAAAGCGCGGCATTGCGAAACCGGGCGAGCTGCGCAAGACGTTGCGGATGGTCAAGCGGAACGGGCGGCTGGGTCATCGCGGGACTCTCCATGAGTACATTCGGCGAGCACAATCATCCGGCTTATCCCCTGACAATCAATTAAACCTGACAGCGATTAGCGGGGATCGGCGCGCGGGTCGCCGCGGCCCGGCGCGATGCATCCCTGGACAGACAATGCTTCCATCCGCCGCGCCCCCGCCCTAGATTGCCGCGCCGCATCATAAGGAGTTCGCGCCATGTCCAAGAAGCCCGTGAAAAAGATCGTTCTGGCCTATTCCGGCGGGCTGGACACCAGCGTGATCCTGAAATGGCTCAAAGACGCCTATGACGCCGAAGTCGTCACCTTCACCGCCGATCTGGGACAGGGCGAGGAGCTGGGCCCGGCGCGCGAGAAGGCTGAAAAGGCCGGCATCAAGGAAATCTATATCGACGATCTGCGCGAGGAATTCGTGCGCGATTACTGCTTCCCCATGGTGCGCGCCAACGCGGTGTATGAAGGCCAGTACCTTCTGGGCACCTCCATCGCGCGCCCGCTGATCTCCAAGCGGCTGGTGGAGATCGCCCACGAGACCGGCGCCGACGCGGTCGCCCACGGCGCCACCGGCAAGGGCAATGACCAAGTGCGCTTTGAGCTGGCGGTGGCGGCGCTGGATCCGGCGCTACGCGTCATCGCGCCTTGGCGCGAATGGGATCTCACCTCGCGCACCAAGCTGATCGCCTACGCCGAAGCCAACGGCATCCAAGTTCCCAAGGACAAGCGCGGCGAGGCGCCCTTCTCGGTGGACGCCAATCTCTGGCACACCAGCTCTGAAGGCAAGATGCTGGAGGATCCCAGCGAAGAGGCCTTTAACGAGGTGTGCCTGCTCACCGTTCACCCCGAAGACGCGCCTGACAAACCCGAATACCTCACCGTCCAGTTTGAACGCGGCGACGCCACCCATGTGAACGGCGAGAAGCTGAGCCCGGCGATGCTGCTGACCAAGCTGAACGAACTGGGCGCCAAACATGGCGTGGGCCGGCTGGATCTGGTGGAGAACCGCTTTGTGGGCATGAAGTCGCGCGGCATTTACGAGACGCCCGGCGGCACGATCCTGATGCTCGCCCATCGCGGGATCGAGCAGCTCACACTGGATCGCGGCGCCATGCATCTCAAAGACGAGCTGATGCCGAAATACGCAAAGCTGGTCTATGAAGGCTTCTGGTTCTCCCCCGAGCGCGAAATGCTCCAGGCCGCCATCGACCATTCCCAGCGCCATGTCTCCGGCGAGGTGCGCATCAAGCTCTACAAGGGGAACGCCATGGTGGTCGGCCGCTCCTCGCCCAACTCGCTCTACTCGCTGGCCCACGTGACATTTGAAGAAGACGAGGTCTATGACCAGAAGGACGCCCAGGGCTTCATCACCCTGAACGCCCTGCGCCTGCGCCTCCTGGCCGACCGCAAGAAGCGCCTGGGCGAGAACGAGTAGGGGCCCCGCCTTCGCCATAGCATCGCCCAGAGCCCGCCCTTCCCCGCCGCTTGCGGCGAGCTGGCGGCGCGGGCAAGGTCTGCCTCATGATCACACTGTTCGCATTCGCCTCGCTGGCTCTGTCCCAACCCGCCGAGACCGCCGCTCCGTTCGAGCTCTCCCGCGAGCTGCGCGGCGCCGCACGCGAGTCGGCGATGATGGAGGACTGGGAAAGCGCGCGGCGGCTCACCAGCGCGGCGCGCGCGGTGCAGCCCGGCCATCCGGGCCTCATTAACAATGCGCTGATCATCGCACGCTATTCCGGCGATCTGGACGCCGGGTTCGCCGCGCTGGAGGAGGCCGCCGCGTCGGGCCTGTCCTGGGATTTGTCCGGCGTGGGCCAGATTGATGAGCTGCGCACCGCCGACCCGGAGCGTCTTTCCGCCATCGAAGCGGCGCTGGCCGCCAACGCCGTTCCGGCGGGCGCGGCGAGCCTTGCAGCCCGGCCGCCGCTGGCCGACGCCCTGATCGAGGCGCTGGCGGTGGATAGCGAGACCGAGCGGCTGTATCTGGGCTCGGTGGCCGACCGGCGCATCTACCGCATCGAGCCGTTTGACCCTGAAAGCCCGGAGGTTTTCGCCGGCGAGGACGAAGCGATCGGCTCTATCTTCGGCCTGGCGATCGACCGCCGCCACGGTCTTTTGTACGCCGCCGAAGGCCGCGTCCCGCAAACGCCGGTGGTCGAGGGCGCGGAGGTCGGCACGGCGCTGCTGGCGCTGGATCTGGATTCTGGGCGCGTGGTCGCCCGCCACACCATCGACGGTGCGCGGCGCATGGGCGATGTGGTGGTGCGCGACGGGATCGTCTACGCCAGCGACGCCGATATCGGGCGCATCTATCGCCTGGACGGGCCGCGCTCCGGGCTGGAGGTGTGGGCGGAGGATCCCCGCTTCGCCTCGCTTCAGGGGCTCGCGCCCACGCGCGGCTCGGTCTATGTCGCCGATTACGCCCTGGGCGTCTGGCGCATCGATGCCGCGAGCCGCATCGCCCGGCTTCTGGCCGCACCGCCGGGCGCCAGCTTGATCGGTCTGGACGGTCTGGCCACCGACCGAACGGGCCGGATCTTCGTCATTCGAAATTCCGTGGCGCCGGCCGGCCTGTTCGAGCTGGAGCTGGACCGTGACGGGAATCCTTCCGCCCTCACCCCGGTGCTCACCGGCGATGAGCGCCTGGGCGAGCCGGTGACGGTGCGCATCATGGACGGGCGCGCCTTTGTGCTGGCCGATGCGCAATGGGATCTGTTTCCAGACGATGGAAGCGCGCCGAGCGAGGCGCGCAGCGATCCGCAGATCCTGTCGCTTCCCCTGCCCTGATTAAATGTCAGAGCCTGGCTTAGGCGTCTGATCCGCCACGGGGGCGGAAGAAAACCAGCGTCTCGCCCTCGCCGAACGGCGCGGTGATCCGGCCGCCATAGCCCAGCTTCTGCGCCACATTGATCGAGGCGGCGTTGTTCGGGTGGATGAGGCAGCAGCTTTTCTCTGCGTCCAGCGCAGCGTCCGCCCAGCACAGCGCGGCGCGCATGGCCTCGGTGGCGTAGCCCTTGCCGTGAAACTCAGGACTGAACACCCAGCCGGCTTCAGGCAGGCCGGCGATATCGGCGCCGATCTCGCGCTTGAAATCCGCAAGCCCGGCCATGCCGGTCAGGCGCCCGGTCGCGCGCTCCTCCACCGCCCAGTAGCCGTAGCCCAGAAGCGGCCAGCTGCCGGCGAGGCGCAGCAGGCGCGACCAGGAGTCCGAGCGGCTGGACGGCGTGCCGGAAATGTGGCGCACCACCGACGCATCTCCCCAGATCGCGGCGAAGGCGTCAAAGTCAGCCGCCGTGAAGGCGCGCAGGATCAGACGCTTGGTCTTCAGGACCGGGACGGCCTCACTCACCGCTCGCCTGCTGCGGGATGGCGGGGACGAGGACGACATTGAAATCGCCCCATTCATTGTCGATCCTGAGATCGGCCAGGGCGCGGTAATCGGGATCATTCCAGAAGGCGCGCGCGCTCTCCTTGTCCGGCCAGCGGCTCATCACGACGCTTTCAAACGGCGTGCCGCCTTCCAGCGTCTCCACATCGCCGGTCACCGCCACATAGGACCCGCCATGGCGCGCATAGAGCGGGGCGAGCTGGCTGGCGTAGCGGCTCATGAAGGCCTCGCGGTCATACACCGTGCCCATGACGATCATGTAGGCGCCGGTCTGAGGCTGCGCCGCGGCCTGCTCGGCCTGCGCGGCCGTGTCGGCGCGCGCCTGCCCTGCGGAAACGCCGCCGGCCATGATCAGCCCCAGGGCGACGCCGGCGATGCCGGCGCCCACCGCGATGGTGAGCGAGTGAGAGAGGGTCATTCCGCAGTCTCCAGAGTAGCGGCGCGCGTGGGCGCTTTGGCCTGGCGCAGAGTGAACAGCAAAATCAGCGGCGCGATCCATGGCACGATCCGCTCGAACGGATCGCCGGGAATGGCCGCCAGCGAGGCGAGCGACGCAGACAGCCCTTCAAGGGCGCCCGCATCCATCTGGCCGAAGATGTAGAAGACAACCGTGGTCGCAAACCCCAGCACGATTGAGGCCAGGATGGCGGCGCCTTTCGGCTCCACCCCGGCCACGCGCGCCACGATCACCGGCCCGAAGGCCGCGCCCAGCGCCGACCAGGAAAACAGCACCCGGTCAAAGATCGTCGCGGGAAGGCTTAAGGTCAGCACCACTGCGAGCACGCAGATCGCCGCCATGGCGCCGCGAGAGACCAGCACCTCGCGGCCCTTGAACACCTTGACGAGTTTCATGTCGTGGGCGGCCGCCGCGGCGGCGGCGATGAGCAGGGAGTCCACCGTGCTCATGACCGCTGAAAGAATGGCGGCGATGACGATGCCGGCCAGGACCGCCGGCAGAAGCGCGGCGGCGAGCTCGTAGAACAGCGCCTCGCCGTCGGCGATGTCGGGCAGCAGCGCGCGCCCGGCCAGCGCCATGGACGCCATGCCGATATAGACGATGACGCCCCAGCCCATGGCGACGATGAAGCCGCGCCGGCGGCTGCGTTCATCCTTCACCGCCATGAGGCGCGAGAGCAGGTGCGGCTGGCCGTAGGTGCCAAGCCCGATGGAAGCGATCCCTACTGCAAACCCCAGGAACGCAAAGCCCGCCCGGCCGCCGAACGCATCGGTGTAAGCGGGCGCCTGCGTCGCGCTCAGCGTCTCGGCGATGCCCGCGGGTCCGCCCGCGGCGATAACGGCGAGCACAGGCAGGATCACCGCGATGACCGCCATGATCGCGCCCTGCAGCGTGTCGGTGAGCGACACCGCCCAGAACCCGCCCAGAAGCGCGTAGATCAGGATCACCACCGCGCCGATGACCACGCTTTCCCAGCGCGCCAGGGCGAACTGACTTTCAAACGCGATCGCCGCCGCGCCGAACTGGGCGGCGATGTAAAAAACGAAGGTGAACAGCACAAGAAAGCCGGCGAGCGCGCTAATGACGGGAGCAAGGGCGCCGGCCTTCGCGGCCATGAAATCGCTGGGGGTGACATGGCCCTCGCGCGCGGTTTCAGCGCGCAGGCGCGGCCCGAACCAGAGCCAGACCACCACATAGCCAAGCCAGATGCCGGGCACCATCCAGAGCGCCGAAACCCCGACCGCATAGACAAAGCCGGAAAAGCCCAGAAGCACCCAGGCCGAGCTGGTGGACGCCGCATAGGACAGCCCCGCCACCCACGCGCCGAGGCCGCGCCCGCCCAGGAAAAAATCGGATTCGTTCTTGTTCAGGCGCGAGGCCCACACGCCGATGCCGATGAGCACGAGCTTGTAGACGATGAGCGTCGCAAGAACGACGCCCGCAGCCGGTTCGCCGGAGTCCATAACCGGAGTTTTCCCCTCTTAGTCCCCGTCGTCAGCCCATCATATTCAGCCACGAAAACGCCATCGAAGGAAGGGCCGCGCACAAAAGATATATCTTTTCGGTTCCACCTCGTGTGCGCCTTGCTATGGTCAGCGCGCCGGGATGACATTCCGACGATGCCGCATACCCAGGGACACCCCATGACCGACACGCCGAAACTCGAACCCACCATGGTCCGCTCCGACAAGACGGCGCGGGAGATCTTCGAAGAGGTGCGCGCCAATCCCAACCGGGCCCGCTTCGGGTTCGGCGAGAAGCTCGCCATCATCAATGTGGACCCGCAGAAAGCCTATACCCGGCCTGATCTGTTTCCCAAGACCGGCTATGTCACCGATCCTGATCAGCTCCACCATATCAACGAGATTTCCAAAGCCGCGCGCTTAAAGAAGCTGCCCGTCGTGTGGACCCATGTGGCCTATATGGAGAACGCCGCCGACGCCGGAATCTGGGGCACGCGCACCGATACGCCGGATTCCCTGCAGAACATCAAGTACGGGTCGGACCGTCACGCTTTCGACGACCGGGTGGAGATCGACGAGCGCGTGGACGCGGTCTACACCAAGCGCATGCCGTCGGCGTTTTTCGAAACCCCGCTGGCGAGCTTTCTCACCTGGCACAAAGTTGACACGCTGGTGATCACCGGCGGCTCCACATCCGGCTGCATCCGCGCCACGGCGGTGGACAGCCTGTCCCACGGCTACCGCACGATCATTCCCATGGAGTGCGTCGCAGACAAGCATGAGAGCTATCACTTCGCCAACCTCACCGATCTGCAGCTGAAATACGCCGACGTGGTGGAGGTCGCCGAGGTCTATGACTGGCTGGAGCGATATCAGGCAGAGGCGTAAGTTTGTCCTTCGAGGCTTTTCGCTGACGCGAAAAGACTCCTCAGGACGAGGAAGTTAATGAGCTTGATATCATCCTCATCCTGAGGTGCGAGCCGATGGCGAGCCTCGAAGGACCCTCAGGATGACGCGAAGAGGGCGAAATGACCCACCCAAACCTCTACGATTACAACCCGTACCAGGCGCGTCCCAAGATCGAGTGGCCCGGCGGCAAGAAGCTCGCCTTCTGGGTGGCGCCCAATATCGAGTTTTACGAGTTCGATCCGCCGAAGAATCCCAAACGTCCAGGGTGGCCGCGTCCGGCGCCGGACGTGGCGGGGTACTCCCAGCGCGATTACGGCAATCGGGTGGGTCACTGGCGGCTCATGGAGCTGATGGACACATATTCCATCAAGGGATCGGTGAGCCTGAACGTGGCCATGTGCGACCACTGCCCGGAGATCATCGAGGCGTGCAACGCACGCGGCTGGGAGTTCTTCAGCCACGGGATCTACAATACGCGCTTCTCCTACGAGATGGATGAAGCGCAGGAGCGCGCGGTGATCGCGGACTCCATCGAGACGGTGGAGCGCGCCACCGGCCAGCGCATTCGCGGCTATCTGGCCCCGGCCCTGACCCACACGACGCGGACGCTGGACCTCATCGCCGAGCATGATTTCTGGTACACCTGCGACCTGTTCCAGGACGATCAGCCCCAAAGGGTGAAGACCAGATCCGGCAGGCTGTGCTCCATGCCCTACTCGCTGGAGGTCAATGACGTCATCACTTACGGCGCGCTGGCCATGGATCCCTGGCGCTACGCCGACATGCTGAAACGCCAGTTCGACCAGCTTCTCAAGGAGGGCGAGGAGAGCGGCACGGTGATGTGCATTCCGCTGCACGCCTATCTGGTGGCCCAGCCCCATCGCATGCGCGCCTTTGAAGAGGCGTTCAAACATATTGAAGCCCACGGCGACGATGTCTGGTTCACCCGCGCGGTGGACATCGCCGAGCACTGGCGCACGAATTACTGGGACGCGGTGCAGGAGGATCTGGACGACAAGGGCCTCAAGACCGGCGGAACCGCGTTCGACGGGGCGAGCTCATGACCCTTGATCCGAGCTATCTCAATTACCCCAAGCGCCGGTACGGCCAGGACATGGACCGCCATGACTGGCGGCTCGCAACGGACCGCCCGCGCGTGGAGCTGCCGGGCGGCGAGCACGTCGCCGCCATGGCGGTGGTGGTGTGCGAGCATCATCCCATCGACCCGAAGAAAAGCCCGTTCGGCCATCCCCACGGCATGGTTACGCCCTTCCCCGATCTGCGCCATTACACCAGCCGTGATTACGGCAACCGTGTCGGCGTGTTCCGCATCCTCAAGGCGCTCCGCGAGCGGGAGATGACGGCGACGTTTGCGCTCTCGGCGGACCTGCTGGACCTCGCCCCGCCGCTCATCGAGGCGATCCTAAATGACGGCCACGAGATCGCGGCGGCGGGCCTCAACGGCGACGCCATCCACCATTCGGGCTTAAGCGAAGCCGAGGAGCGCGAAAGGATCGAGGCGGTGCGCGAGCGCTTTTCCGCCGCCGGGCTCACGCCAACCGTCTGGCTCTCGCCGGCGCGTCAGGAGAGCTTCAACACGCCCGACCTCCTCACCGCGGCCGGGTTTACGGCCGTACTGGACTGGGAGACCGATCAAGTCCCTGTCTTCATGCGCACGAAGACCGGCCTGCTCGCCGCCCTGCCCGTCCTGAACGAGCTGGATGATTACAAGCTCATGGTGGAGCGAAAGCAGGCTGAAGACCTCTGGGTGAGGCAGCTGATCGAGGCGAAGGATTACCTGAAGTCCGAGCATGAGCGCCACGGCGCGCAGGTGCTGGGCTTCACCCTCACGCCCTTCGTGGCCGGTCAGCCCTTCCGTATCAGGGCGCTGGAGGCGCTGCTGGACGGGCTCGGCGGCGACGCGCAGGTCTGGTGCGCGCGCGCCGGCGAGATCGCAAAGGCGTTCGAGGCGCTGCAGGGGTGACGCAAGGTTCTGGCCGAAGGCGAACCTAGCTGATAGCCGGCCAGATGATGAAGAGGATCACCGCCCCGAAGATACCGAGTCCAAGGATAAGCTTGAACGCGCCGAAACAGCCGCTGAAAAACCGGCTTATATGGGCGCTGAATGTAAGCGAATTATTCAGCTGATATTCGAAGGTGACGTCCTGGATGCCTTCGCCGTCGAAGCGGTCGATGTGAGCACGGTGAAGATAAAACTTGCCGTAGTCCGCCCGGATCGTGACCGCTGATATTTCGCCCGGCCCGATATCCGCGAAGGTCTCGTGGAGATAGCCGATGACGACGTTCTTATGGCTGTTTTTGATCCAGATCTGCGCTCTCACGGTGCTGTCGGTTTTGTTGTGAAGCTCGAAATCGAGCATTTTCTGACGGCGCTTCCCCGAACGGAACGAGCGCCGAGAGTAAAATAGCTTAAGCCCTGTCGCTTCGCGAAATTCCTGGATTTCAACCTTCATGCCGCCCCCCCCGCTTGCGGTTTTCTCGTCTGGCGCCGTCGGGCCTTCACGTTTGCGCTGGCGTCCCCCCTTCGGTCCACCGCTTGAAGTTAACGCATTTCTTACCTTCGAAACAGGTTACGAAACGCTGCTCGCTTTCGGCGCCCGTCTCAGGCGAATGCGCGCCCCGTCCCCCTACGGCTCCACCACCGCCGGCGCGCTTGCAAACGGACGAATTCCGAACTCGGGATAGACGTCTTCGGGGAAGTAGATCACGCCGTTTGCGGCCACCATGGCGATGGTTTTCACCGCCTTGAAGTCGGCCGTCGGGTCGCCGGGGACCAGGAAGAAGTCGGCGTACTTGCCGGCTTCGATGGAGCCCAGCTCGTCGCCGACGCCCAGATAGTCGGCCATGGCCTGACCGCCCCAGGCGAGAATTTCCGCAGGCGTCATGCCGATGGACTGGTAAAGCTCCAGCTCGCGGTGCTGCACCAGGCCGCCGCCCATATCGGTGCCGGGCACCATGGTGATCCCGCGCTCGCGCAGGCGCCGCAGGGTCTCGGTGATCTGTTCAAAGGCGCCGCGATAGGCCGCGTCGTCTTCCGGGCTCTCGATCGCCGCCCAGGCGCTGCGCAGGGAGCGCTGGCTGGAGGCGGGCATGTGGTCGATATAGTCGGCGGCGCCGGGGCTCACGTCGCCGTTGCGCGACAGAAGCAGCGCCTCGTGAATGGCGAAGGTGGGATCGATGGCGATCCCGCGCGCCTCCATCTCGTCCAGAGTCGAGGTCACCGCCTCGCCGTCCAGATCAAGCTCCGGCAGGCGCTTCAGCGCGGTGAGGCGCAGCAGCGTGCGGGTGTCTTCACCCTCTTCCAGCACCCAGCCCAGCATCAGCTGATTGATGTGGGTGAGCTCGTCATAGCCCGCCGCGATCATGGCGTCGGCGTCAGTGAAGGCGGGGATGTGGCCGGAGACGCGCAGGCCCAGACGGTGAGCCTCCTCGATCAGGGCCGGCGCCCAGGCGGGATCGGTGGAGTTGTAGATCTTGATCTGGTGCATGTCGCCGCGCGCCGCGTAGGTTCGCACCGCCTCGACGGCCTCCGCCTCGGTGCTCACCAGGATGCCGTTATTGGAATTGTAAGGGCTGCGCCCTTCGATGAAGCCGGAGCGGAAAACGCGGGGGCCGGCGACGCGGCCCGCCTGAATGTCGGCGACAAGGCCGTCCAGGACCTCGTTGTTATTGCCCATGTCGCGCACGCTGGTGATGCCGGCGGCGATGTTCAGCGCGGCGGACGCCTCGCCCAGATGGGCGTGCATGTCGAACAGGCCGGGGATCAGCGAGCCGCCGGCGCCGTTGATCACGACCTCGCCGTCATTGCTCATGTCCGGCGCGTCCACAGACGCGATGCGCTCGCCTTCGATCAGCACCGAGACCGGCTCGGTGAGCGCCAGGGTCCCGGGATCAAAGACCCGCACATTGGCGATGCGCACCGGCGAGTCATAGCGATGGGCCGTGCGCGCCTGAATGTCAGCAAAGCGCGCCGCGCCGTATTCGGCGGCCTTGGCGCGCAGGACTTCATCATACTGGCCCAGATCTTCGGCGAGCGCGGAGAAGCCGGGGCTCATCACGCCGGCGAAGGCCGTGCCGTCCATGACGAAATAGGTCGGGTTCTGGCTGGTGCCCGACAGAGCATAGCTGGTGAGCGAGACAGCCGCATCGCCTTCGCCCAGGTTCAGGGTCTCCAGCTCGGTCAGGCGCACCTCGCCGCCGGGCAGCGCAGGCAGGACCCCGTCATCGTCGGCCATGAGCGCGCGCGCCGTGATCGCCAGCTGATAGGGCGAGGCGTTCTGCGGCACGTAGAGCGCGGGGCTGTCCCAGGCGGCTTCGCCGGACCCGGTGGAATCTGTCCAGCGCGCCATGACGCCGGTCACTTCAAAGCGCTCGTCCACGGCGTTGCCGAAGGTCTCCGCGCCCTGAACGGTCCAGGCCACAGGATAGCCGGCCTCGTTCAGCGTGATCTGTTCGGCGTAGGTGGGGCCGCGCCCGTTATTGCGGTACTCGTAATCGATGGCGAAGCCGGTCTCCAGCCGGGTCAGCTCCGCGGCGCCGATTTCATTGCCGCCCACGCGCACCACGAAGCGGTCGGCCTCGTGGGCCGGCGCGGCGATGGCCAGACTGTCGCTCCGGGCGTCGCCCGTGGCGGAGGCGTCTCCGCCGGCCGAGGTCTCAGCAGCCGGCGCACACGCCGCGAGGGACGACAGGATGAAAGACGCGGCCAGAAGCCGAACCGGATACGCCATGAAACTCTCCCCTTGAAGTCACGGGCGCATCTTGGATCAGCGCCCTTGATCAGCGGCGTAGCACGGGCGCTAATAAAGCGCGAGCGAGCGTGCAGCCTTTGAGCGGTGTGCAACAAATCTTTCACCGCCGGGAGGTATCTCTGGGACATGACGCACAGACCGGTTCAGCCGACGGACCTGCTGATTGCGCCCGACGATCCGTTCGAGGCGCTTGAGGGCTATGATCCGTCCTGGCCCTACCGTTCGGTCAGCCTCACCGATCCGCGCATCTATGTGGTGCGCCTTCTTCGCACCCAGGCGCGCGACACCGCGGAGAACGCCGCGCTGGGTCTAGGTCAGCGCCTGGCCGACGGTTACTACAAGGGGCTGATCCTGGATTATCGCCAGGCGGAGATCGATCACGGCCCCGACAATTTCGCCGCCATCGCCGACGCGTTCGCCGGCGCCTTTCCCGCCGGTATGCCCATGGTCTATCTGCACGATGGCGCGACGTTCGTCTTCGCGCGGCTGATGGTTCAGCTTCTTCGCGACCGCGGCGTGCGCGCCGCTCGGGCGAGCGCCTTCGCTCCGGCCTGGGAAGCCATCATCAGGACCGCCTGAAGCGGCTTCACTGACCTGCCGCTTCCGCCAGCGCTTAAGGAATTCTTAGCCATGTGCGCCCATCAAATAGGCGATGGTTTGCGAGACGATACAACCTGAAGACCTCACGGTTCAGTGTGCCGATCCGTTCGCCGAGCTTGCGCCGGTGTGCGCCGGCTCGCCCTGGCGCAGCTTCAGCCTGCCCGAGCCGCGCATCTTCTGTTCCAAACTGTTCAGGACGCTTGGCCCGGCCGGAAACGAGGCCGCCGCCCTGCGCCTGGGTCAGTGGCTGACCGAAGGCGATTACGCCGCTCTGGTGATGGATTATCGCGGCGCCGTTATCGCGGGCGATCCCGCCGCCTCGGAAACCCTGGCCGACGCCTCGGCGGCTGCGTTTCCGCGCGGAATTCTGGTGGGGTATCTGGGCGAAGGCGACAGCGCGCCCTTCACCCGGCTGATGACGACGTTGCTGCGCGATCGCGGCGTGAGGGCGGCGCGGGCGAGCGATTTCAAGACGCTTCACGACGCCCTTCTGAAACGGCTCACGCCGCTCAACATCCCGTTCTAACCGCCCGGTTCAGTAACCTGGCGGAATGAACGGCCCGCCGGTGAGAATCTCAAACTGGGCGGCGGCCTTCATCGCCTGATAGTCCTTGCCCGCCTGGGCCATGAACTGCAGCGACACCGGCAAGCCGTTGCGCGCCCGTCCCATGGGCACGGCGGTGGCCGCACAGCCGGCCATGTCGGCGAAAGCTGTCAGATCGGCCTGGCCCGCGGGCGTCTCCTCGCCGAAACTGAAGGCGGATTCCAGGGCGGTGGGCGCCACCACCAGATCGCAGGTGGAGAACCATGCGTCGGCGTCGGTCTCCACGGCGCGAATCTCGGCGTAGGCGGCTTCGGCCTTCTGGGCCGGCTGACCGGCGCCCCAGTCCAGAAGCCGCCGGAACGAGTCGGAGAAGCCCTTGGGATTTTCCCTCAGCATGGCGGCGTGGGCCTGGTGGCCCTCAAGCTCGCTGATCAACAGGCCGCGCCGGCGCGTCAGTCCGTACTGATACGCCTTCACACCCACATCGACGATGTTTGCCCCGGCATTGTCCAAACGCGCCAGTGACGCGTCATAGGCGCTTTGCACATCCGGGTGCGGCTTCAGCGAATCCTCGAAGCGCCAGCGCCCGATGGTGAGGCCGGTCAGCCCCTTTTGCGGACGCTGGGCGACGCCGGACAGCGCCGCCACGAAGGCGGGCAGATCGCGGGCCGAGCGGGTGAGCGGACCCACATGGTCCAGCGTATGGGACAGCGCCACGACCCCGTCGGTGGAGATCAGGCCGCGGCCAGGCTTGTGACCGGCGACGCCGCAATAGGCGGCCGGAATGCGCACGCTGCCCATGGTGTCGGTGCCCAGCGCCATGACGCACAGACCCGCCGCCACCGCGGCGCCGGACCCGCCCGAGCTGCCGCCGGGCGTGATCGCCTCACCGTCCGCGCCCCAGGGATTGAGGGTGCGCCCGAACCAGGGATTGTCGGTGACGGCGCCCAGCGCCCCCTCCTCCATGTTCACCGTGCCGGCGATGATCGCGCCGGCGCGTTTCAAAGCCGCGACGCAGGCCGCGTCCTCGCGGGCGATGCGACGCTCATAGGCCTTGATCCCGGCGTGCCAGGGCAGGCCCGCCACCGCGATATTGGCCTTCACCAGAACAACCGCGCCGTCGATCTCCGACAGGGGCGCGCCGCGCGCCCAGCGATCGGCGCTGTCGGCGGCCTCGGCGCGCGCGGCTTCAAATCGGGTGTCCAGCACCGCGTTCAGGGTGGTGTTGAGGCGTGCGATCCGCCGCGCGTAAGCGTCAAAGACCTCCAGCGGGCTCCATTTTCCAAGCGCGAACGCGGCCGACTGGGCCTGCCAGGTGCGCTGGCTGGCGTTCAGGGGAAGGTCGGCGGCGCTTGCACTCATTTGAACCGTTCATCGATGAGCCGGACCGGCTTCTGGCGGACTTCAGTCTGGGTAAGATCGGCCAGTTCGCCGGGCTTCACCAGCGCCACGCCCACTTCGATGCCAAGGGCCGATTTGAGCTGCGCGGCGAACGCCTCGCGCACCGCCTCGCTCTGCTCATGGCTTTCAGCCAGCACGGTGAAGTCGTCGCGTCCGCTGGCGTCGCGCGCCGCCTTGCAGATGAAATCGCCGGCGAAGGCCGGGTGCGCTTCAAGCAGCGGCCCCATGGCCTGGGGGAAGATATTGATGCCGCGGATCTTCACCATGTTGTCGGAGCGTCCCAGAAAGCCCTCGATGCGCTTGAACTGCAGGCCCAGCGGGCTCTTGTCGGTCTTCACCTTGGTGACGTCATGGGTGTTGAAGCGGATGATCGGATAGACGTCGTCCTTGTAAAGACAGGTGCAGATCATGTCGCCCTGCTCGCCGTCGGCTAGCGGCTTTCCGGTCTCGATATCGGCGACCTCCAGATACTGGGCGTCCTCCTGCACGTAGAGGCCGGAGCGGTCGGGGCCTTCCCCGGCGATGATCCCGGTGTCGCCCACCCCGTACCAGTCATAGCACTCAGCTCCGCCCCAGGCCTTTGACAGGGACTCCCGGTCCTCACGCCCCAGATGGCCGGAGATCATGCGGATCTTGAGGTCCTGCACCGGATCGATGCCCTGCTCCTCGGCCACCCGCGCGAGCTTCTTGATGTAGTCGGCGAAGCCTACGATCACCGTCGCGCCGAAGTCGCGCATCAGCTCCACCTGACGCGCAGAGCGGGTCTCCACGCCGGTGCCGGCGCTCATGAAGATGGCGCTGGTCCAGTGGATCACCGCCTCGCGCACATAGTGGCCGCCATTGATCATGCCGTGGCCGTAAACCGAGTGGACCACGTCGTCGGGTTTGAGCCCCTGGAAGCGGTACAGGCGCGCCAGCATCAGATTCTGGATCTCGCGGCTCTTGGCGCCGAACAGGAGAACCTGCGGCGTGCCGGTGGTGCCCGACGTGGTGTGCATGACCACGTTAGGCTTGCCTTCGGGGTGGGAGTCGCGCCCGTCAAAATCGCCGAAGGGCGGATTGCGAGCGATGGAGTCCATGATGTCCTGCTTATCAAAGCTCGGCAGCTCGCTGATCATATCAAGCCCGGTGATGTCGCCGGGCTCCACCCCCGCCTCACCCCAGAGCTTTTGATAGAAGGGCGTCTTCCAGGCCCGGTCGACGCATTTGAGGAAGAGCCGGTTCTGGCGTGCGAACAGCGCGTCGCGGCTGATCGATGTGGCGAAGTCCACAAAGGCCGGCCCGATGGGGTGATCCTTCTGGACCGCGCTCCAGTCAGCTGCGTCGAAATAGCTGCGATGTCCGTCGTTTGAAGCGCTCAAGTCCCGCCCTCCCCTTGATTGTCGTGCGGCGCCGGTCAGGCGTCAGTTCGCCCGGCTTCGTTTTGATCGGTGTCGTCTTCGTCGGTGAAGGCCATCAGCGCGTCGGCGTCGCCGGCGGCCAGGCGGGCGATCACGCCGGCGTCTTCAAGGCCGGGCGCCAGCCACACCGCCCGGGACAGCGCACGGTCCAGATCCGGGCGGGCCTGGCCGAAGCCGAACGCGAGGCATTCGGCGCGCTTGGCAGCCACGTCTTCGGGCGTCATGGGGTCGGCGGGCGAGCCGTAAAGCGCGTCGATGCGCGCGGTGACGGTCTTGCCGCTGGTGAGCTCGGCCTTGAGAGTCTGCGGTCCAAAGCGGGCGGGATCGGTGACGTCCTCGTCGATCTCGACGCTGATCGACCCGGCCAGGCGCAGGATATCAAGATCCTCCAGCGCCTCCTCGGTGAAGTCGGACAGACCTACCGCGCCGCGCGAGAGCGCCACTGCGCCGATATAGGCAAAGCACAGCCGCGCGTAATTGATCTGCATGTCACCCGTCACCGGCCGGCCCACCAAGCGGTGGATCAGCGGCGGAGCCGTGAGCGTGACACGCTCCACATCGCCGGCCGTCACGCCCTGCTCGCGCAGCTGTTTCATCAGGACGATCCCGCCCTGCGCCGCGCGTCCGGTGGGAAAGGGCTTGTAGCTCACCTCCTCGATGCGGAAGGTCTCGCCCAGCGCGGCGAGCACGGGCTCGATCTCCCAGCGCTCTTCAAACAAGGAGAGATAGCCGTAGGGCCCCTCGAACACGTCATGGGGGCCGGGAATCCCGGCGAAGGCCAGATCATTGGCCACGATCGCCGCGCGCGCCGCGCCGGCGATCTGTACCGGAAGCGCGGGCTTGCCCTCCACATGGGCCTGCATGGTGCCGGCGGCCTGGGACAGCGCATGGCCCAGCGCGTCCAGCGCCTGGGCTTTCGTGGCGCCGCGCAGGCGCGCGACCCCGAGCGTCGCGCCGAACAGGCCCGCCGTCGCCGGGCGGAAAAAGCGGATCGGGCTCTGCACCGCAGCGCCGAGCCCCGCCGCCACATCCACCGCGCCCACCATGGCCGTAAGATAATCCGCGCCGCTGGCGCCGGACGCCTCAGCCTCGGCGGTGAGCGCCGCGCAGATCACCGCCATGGGGTGAACCACGGCCGGCTCATGGACGCAGTCATATTCCTGGCAGTGGATCTGGAAGCCGTTCACATAGGCCGCCGCCGACACCGGCAGGCGCTCGCCCTCACCGCCGGACCCGGCGCTGGCGAACACATGGGCGGCCTGATCCTCCTCGCCCGCCTTGCCCCAGCCCTTGGCCACGTAGAGCAGATGATCAGCCAGCCAGGCCTTGCGCCCGGCGATCCCCACCGCCAGCGTATCCAGCAGGAAATGCTTCATGTCCGCCTGGGCCGAGGCGGAAACATCGCTCCATTGAAGGCCGAGCACGTGCTCGGTGAAGCGCTCGGCGGCGTGGGCTTTTTCGGCCATCAGCGGACTCCCACCCTGACTGCAAGGCTCGCGGCGAACCGGTCCAGGGGCTCATCGTCGGCCAGCGCCAGGGCGCTTTGCACCAGGGCGCGCGCCTGATCCGCGTCCAGCCCGGCATGGGCGGCGAGGCCGCGCGCCTTGGCGGTGAGCTGATCAAGGGTCAGCGGATTTTCCGGATCACCCAGCGCGTCCGGCGCATCAAAGCTGCGCGTCTCGCCAGAGCTAAGGGTGAGCGCGAGCCCGGCGCCATAGCGCGCCGGATAGCGCTCGGCGTAAGGCCGGCCGGCGGCGACATGGACCTTCGCAGCCAGCGCGCGCACATCCTCGCGCTCGAAGATCGCGGGCTCGAAATGGGAGAGCTCCGGCTTGCCCAAGATCAGCGCGGCGGCCACGCAATGCTGCAGCGAGAATTTCGCCTCGATCACGCTTTGCGGCCGCGCCCGGTCGCAGAATTTCAGCGCGTCGTCAAAGGTGGTCAGCGTGATGGACGCTACGGCGTCAGCGCTCACCCCCGCCTGGCGCGCGTCGAGCGCGGCGTCGATGGCGGCGTGGGCGTGGCGGCAGGCGGGCCAGGGTTTGAAGCTGACATCCTCCATGTGCCAGCCAGGCCCGCTGGCGGCCAGCACCGCTTCGGGGTCCGCGCCCGGACAGGTGGCGGCGAAGAAGCCCTGCGGTCCTTCCAGGATTTCAAGAGGTCCGGTCATTCCCGCGCTGGCGAGCATGGCGGCGGACAGCCCGGCGTGGGCGGCGCGGGCGGTGTGCAGCTGCTTGGCCATGGAGGCCGGTTCGTGGCGGGTCTGCCAGAAGCCGGACGCCTGCGTGCCCGCCAACCCCAGCGCATGGGCGGCGGTCTCAGGGTCAAGGCGGAAGGCGCTCGCCGCAGCCGCAGCCGCGCCGAAGGGACCGCATGTGCCGGTATTGTGCCAGAAGGCGTAATGGCCCGGTCCCACCGCACGGCCGAGCGCGATCACCGCCTCATATCCGCGCACCACCGCGCTCAGGAAGGCCTGGGAGGAGAGCTGGACGGTCTGCGCGGCGGCAAGCGCTGCGGGGATGACCGTGGGACCGGGGTGCAGGATCGCCCGCTTATCCACATCATCCATCTCCAGAACATTGCCCATGGCGCCGTTCACCATGGCCGCGGTGAGCGGGCTGGCGCCGCGTTCTGATCCCGCCACCGCGCAGCGCCCCGGCCCTTCGGCCAGTAAGCCCGCGGTCATAGCGCGCCCGGCCGGGCTGTCTGCGCCGGCCAGCGCACACCCCGCCCAGTCAAGCACATGGAGCGCCGCACGCGCCTGCAGGGCCGGCGAAACCGGCCGGGCGAGGCGGGCGGCGAGGGCCTGTGTGATGGAAAGACTTTGTCCGGACATAAGACTCTCGTAGCATGAGGGCGGCGCGGGCGAAAAGCCCGCAAAAACCGTTTGACGAGAATAGGAACGCGCCGCCATGGCGACTGTCCCGGTTTCGCTTTCTCCCGATGCGCTGGTCGCGCGCCTGCGCGCCGCCCTGCCGGAGCGCGCTCGCGTCTATGTCCCGGGCGTGGCCGCGGAGCCCTACGCTCTCGCCAACGCCTTCGCCGCCGCGCCAGGGCTCGCCGACGGGCTGACATTCTTCGGCGTCTGGATTCCCGGCGTGAACCGCACCGACTGGAGCGCGCTGGGCGGGTCTTCGCGGTTTGAGACGCTGTTCCTGGCGCCGGAGCTGCGCGCCGGGTTTGAAGCCGGGCGCGTCGCGTTTCTCCCTCTCACCTACACAAAGGCCTGGCGCTGGCTTGAAACGACCCCGGTGGACGCTGCGATCCTGCAGGTCGGCCCGCCGGATAGCGAAGGCCAATGCTCGCTGTCGCTTGCCAGTGATTTCACGCCTGCAATCTGGGAGCGCGCAAGGCTTCGCGTGGCGCAGATCAATCCAGCGCTCATCGCCATGCCGGGCGCCCCGACGATTCCCGTCTCCGCCTTCGATGCGGTCACCGAGCTCAAGACCACACCGCGCGGCTATGAGTCCGGCGCCCTGCCAGCCGCGTTTGAACGAATCGCCGAAAACATCGCCGCCCTGGTGGAGGACGCCGCCGCGGTGCAATTCGGGCTCGGCAAGGTGCAGCTGGCCGTGCTTCCGGCGCTCAAGCACCACCGCAATCTGACGATCCATTCGGGCATGGTCTCCGATCCGCTGCTGGAGATCCTCGCTGGCGACACGGTGGCGGCGATCCGCACCGGCGCGGTGCTGGGCTCGCCGGCGCTGGCCGCGGCGTTGAAAGACGATCCGCGCCTTATGATGACGCCGGTGAACCGCACCCACGCCCTGTCGGTCCTGTCGGGGCTCGCTAAATTCACCGCCGTCAATTCGGTGATTGAGGTGGATCTGTTTGGCCAGGCCAACGCCGAGTTTCTGGGCGGGCGCCAGATCTCCGGCGGCGGCGGGCTGGTGGATTTCGCCCGCGGTGCGCAGGGCAGCCCCGGCGGCAAGGCGATCTTCGCCCTCGCCTCCACAGCCAGCGGCGGGACGATCTCGCGCATCGTTCCGCGCCTGGCGCCCGACGCCACCACGCTGACGCGCGCCGATGTGGAGATCGTGGTGACCGAGCACGGCGCGGCGGACCTGCGGGGGCTTTCGCTCGACGCGCGCGCGCAAGCTCTGATAGACATTGCTGATCCCGAGCACCGCACCGTGCTGGACCGGGCGTGGGCGGAGATGCGGAGAAGCCTTTGAACGATAGAGCGCCCCAGGGTGAGTCCACCGCGCCGCGCTATATGGCGCTCGCTGAAGCCCTGCGCGCGCGCATTGGCGAAGGCGACCCCGATATCGGCCAGCTCCTGCCCACCGAGCACGCACTGTGCGAGACCTATCATGTCTCCCGCCACACCGTGCGCGAGGCGCTGCGCCTGCTCGCGGAATCCGGGCTGATCGCGCGCCGGCGCGGCGCCGGCACGGTGGTCATCGCGCGCGAAAGCACCCAGCGCTTCGCCCAGCGCCTGGGGGGCGTGGATGATCTGATGCAGTATGCGCGCGATGCGCGCCTCACCCCGACGCGCACCGCCACCGGCGCCATCGAACCAGCCGTGGCGCGCACGCTCGGCGTCAATCCGGGCGGCGAGTTTCTCCATGTTCACGGCCTGCGCGGTGAGCCGGGCAAGCCGTCCATCGCCCTCACTGATGTATGGATCCGCTCCGATCTCGCCCCGCCGGTGGAGACCTATGTGGAGCTGGGCGGTGCGGTCACGGAATGGATCGCCCGCGAGCGCCAGGTGCCCACCGCGCGCATCGAACAATCGATCTCCGCCGGCGCCCTCACCGAGCGCGAGGCCGAGGCGCTGGACGCCAGCGCCGGCGACGCCGCGCTGCGCACCCGCCGGCGCTATTACGACAAGGGCGGGCGCATCATCGCCCTGTCGGATTCAGTTCACCCGGCCGGGCGCTTCACCTACGAAATGGTGCTCCAGCGCGAAGCCGAGGCATAATCCCACGCCTCGAAGACTTCGGCCCCCGGCCCGCCGCCCGGCACGGCTCACGTGGGAGCCTTGCAGCCTTGGCGCGTTCAGTAAATCTTGACCCGAAACAGGCAGGCTTAAGCGAGGTTCTCGCAGCCAGGACAACCCCGTGCCGTTTTCGCCCCGCCTGCTCGTCATCACCGCGTTGAGCGCGTGTCTCGGACTCATCGCCGCATGGGTGGCGTTTCCGTTCCTGGCCGACGATGCTGACCAGCGCCAGTCGCGGCGCATGCTGGCCGACGTGACCGAGCGCGCTGCGGCGCGCCATGAATTGTTCGACGCCCTGATCTCGAAGCACCGCAGCGCGACCGACCGGTTCCGCCGGCGCTTCCAGGCCCTGGAGCAGGCCGAGGCGGACGCCTTGTTCGACGCCTACTTCCCCGAGCATGAAAGCGGCGCCCGCCGCAGCCGGCCGGAGGATTTCGACGGCGTGGTTCGCGAGGACGGTCAGCGCACCTTCGGCATGGGCGCCTTCATCGGCGAGACGTCGCCCGATGCGCGCACCCGCCGGGTCATGGTGGCGGCCTACCAGACCGTTCGCGACACCGGACCGGCGTTTCTGGACCGCTTCAAGACGCTCTATTTCAATGATGGGCGCAATCTGGTGATCTTCGCGCCGGAGCGTGAGGACCGGCTGATGTTCTATCGCGAACTGGCGCCGGCCGATTTTCGCTGGGACCAGCATGAGATGGTGACCATCGTCCTGCCGGAAAACAATCCCATGGGGCGAACGGTCTGCACCGGCCTCACCGATCTCGTGTATACCGAGGACGCCCGGGTGCAGACCATCGGCTGCCATACCCCGGTGCGCCTGAACGGCGCGCATCTGGGTGCGTTCGGCGACACGCTGGACGTCAACTCTATCCTGCGCGACGCAGTCTCGGACACGCCGGAGTCCATGACGGCCATCATGATCACGCGCAGCGGCGACGTGGTCGCCCACCCGGCCCTGTTCAGCGAGACCATCATCACTGACGCCGATGTGCGCCGCATCGCCCAGGAGCGCGGGCTTACTGCAGTGGGCCGCCTGGTGACCGATCAGGGACAGCGCACCGGCGTGATCGACTCACAGGAGCGTGGCTCCCTCATCGCCTATTCAAGGCTGGACGCACCGGGCTGGGTGCTTGTGATGGAGAGCCCTGCGCCGGGGGACAGCCTCTGGACATGGATGAAAGCGCTGGCGATCGGCGCGGTGATCGCCGCCGCCGTCTTCGCGCAATTCGTCATGGTCTGGGGCGGGCGAAGAGCGCGCCGGGCGGATGAACGGCCTGTGTGAGCCGGACAGGCGCCAGCCGGTCCAAAACGGATTTCAGACGAAGAGAAACACCACCGCCAGAACCACCACCCCATCAAGGGCGCGGGCGGCAAGGGGCGCGAGGCGCCGGCTCACGCCCGCTTCTCCAGGCGCGGACCGGTGCGGGCGGGCGCCATGGCGGTTTCATAGGCGCGGCGATAGCGGCCCTGCTCGGCGGCGTCGGCGCGAAGCCCGCGGCGCGGCGCGGGCGCGTCGGTTTGAAGCGAAAGGCCGGAGCGGGCGCAGGCGCGGCCGGCGTCGCCCGAACGGGCCTCGGCGCGGCGGCGCGGCTCGCAGGTGTCGCGGCGCGGACCTGCGGGCACGAGCGCACGGCGGCCCGGATCGCCAGATGCGCCGGCGCCCGCCCCCGGCGACACACGCACCTCGCCGCGCCGTGAACCGGTTCGGCTTGGGGCGGCCAGGGCGGCGCGCGGAGCGTATGGGTCGAAACCGATCATGACCGGTATAACGCAAGTGCCGCGCCAGAGTTTAACCGATCATTTACCCGATTTAACGCGGATTAACCGTAACCAACCGCCCCGATGAGGCCCAATGGAGCCCGGGGCGGGCCGGTTTGCCACACAAGCGGCGGCGAACCGGCCCATTTCGGCACAGCCCGCCCCTTGCTCCCCTCTTCGTCAGAAGGGTGCGCGGCGTCAGCGCTCGCTGGAGAGCTTGTCGAGGCGCGCGCGCATGGCTTCAAGCTCGTCGCGCAATTCCTTCACCTCGGGGTCGCCGCCACCCCCCTGGCCGCGCTTGGCGTCAGAGGCCGGCGCGGCGGCGCCGGGCTGGGGAAAGCCGGGCGTAAACATTTTCATGGCCTGCTGGAACATCGCCATATTGCGCTTGGCGGCTTCCTCCATCATCGCCATGGAGGCGGCCGGATCGGCGATGGCGCCGGTCATCTTCTCGCGCAGCTCCGATTGCTGGCGGGTGAAGCTTTCCATGGTCATGTTCAGATAACCTGGCACCATGGACTGCATGGAGTCCCCGTAGAACCCGATCAGCTGGCGCAGGAACTCCACCGGCAGAAGCGTCTCGCCCTTGCTCTCTTCTTCAAAAATGATCTGGGCGAGCACACCGCGGGTGAGATCGTCGCCGGACTTGGCGTCGAGCACCTGAAATTCCTTGTCCAGCCGCACCAGCTCACGCAGGTGGTCCAGGGTCACATAGCGGCTGGCCGACGTGTCGTAGAGGCGCCGGTTCGCATATTTCTTGATGATGATCGGAGTCTTCTGGCTGTCGGTCATATCTCACATCTCCCCTGGGCCCGTCTGATGCAGGCGATTTTCATGCGTCCTAGACCGTTCCCCGCTCGACACGGCAAGGCGGCGCTTGCGATAGTGTCTTGGTGATGCGGTTCATTGTCAGGTCGCGCCGTCCGGCGCAAGCTTGATGCTGCACATGCGACGCCGACGTCATGCTGCGCAGCATAGACATACTTGGCGTCGGGGGACAGGGAGGAAAAACAATGGCGAGAACAGCGCTCGTAACCGGTGGAACCCGTGGTATCGGAAGGGCGATCGCGATCGCCCTGAAGGGGGCCGGCTACACCGTGGCCGTCAATTACGCAGGCAATGACGCAGCCGCAAAAGCTTTTGAGGACGAGACCGGTATCCGGGCCTTCAAATGGTCGGTGGCCGACTATGACGCCTGCAAGGCCGGAATCGAGGCGGTCACCGCCGAGCTCGGCCCGGTGGACGTGCTGGTCAACAACGCCGGCATCACCCGCGACGCGCCGTTTCACAAGATGACGGTGGAGCAGTGGCGGGAGGTGATCGACTGCAATCTCTCCGGCGTGTTCAACATGACCCACCCGCTGTGGAATTCCATGCGCGACCGCAGCTTCGGCCGGATCGTGAACATCTCCTCCATCAACGGCCAGAAGGGCCAGTTCGCACAGGCCAACTATTCCGCCTCCAAGGCCGGCGATCTGGGCTTCACCAAGGCGCTGGCCCAGGAAGGCGCGCGCAAGAACATCACGGTGAACGCCATCTGCCCCGGCTATATCGCCACCGAGATGGTGATGGCGGTGCCGGAAAACATCCGCGAGAAAATCATCGAGACCATCCCGGCCGGCCGCCTCGGGACCGCAGAGGAAATCGCGCGCTGCGTGGTCTTCCTGGCGTCCGACGAGGCCGGCTTCATCACCGGCGCCACCCTGACGGCCAATGGCGGTCAATACATGGCGTGACTCGTGGGGCCGGACGGGCCGGGGTGTGAGCGGTCTGACGCTCCGGACCTGACATCCCGGGCCTTGCGGCGCTTACGCAGGCGCGACGGCGCCTTCGCCGCGATTAGTGAAGTCGCGTTCATGTCGGCGCCGAAATTGAGGCGGGATGGCGCCGTATAATCGCCGTGATGCGGAATGATTTTACCGGTCATGTTCAGGGGAATCACAGCTCTGTTCGTGCTGGCGGCCGGGGTCTGGGCGCTGTTGAGCACGGACGGGTTCACGCAACCAAATCCGTTCCAGCAGATGCTGGGTCGCGACTCGCAATCCGAGGCGCCGCAATCGGTATGGTTTGACCGCGCCGACGGGCGCGGCCGCTTCATCCTGGACCGCACCAGCCAGCCGAACCTTTTGTGGACCGAAGGCTCCATGGAGGTTCACGCCGCCTATCGCGGCCGGGCCTCCGGCGGCGGCGACGTGTGGCGCACCGATACCGACCGCATCATCCTGCGCACCTCCAATCTGGGCGGCTGGACCTATTTCCCGGCGGACCGGCCTGACGGCGTGATTGTCGATCCGGTGGGCGCGGCGCGCACGCTGGTCGCTGCGCCGGCAGGGCCGGACGATCTGCAGGACGCGGCGCGCGACATGGTGGACACGCTGGCGCGCCTGTCGCGCAGCGAGGTGAGCGCTGAACTCACCAGCCTCACCCCGGACCAGAACCCCTATATCATCGACGCCATGGTGATGATCGGCTACGGCGCCGAGGCGGCCTCGCGCCGCAATCTGCGCAATCTGGAGATTGTTCGCGTCGGCGTCGGCGAGGCGCCCCGCGCCAGCTTCGACGGGCGCACGCTGGACGTCTCGGTGGCGCCTCGCATGGGCTATGCCGGGCGGCCGAGTTCAGAGGCCATCCGGCTGACCCTAGAGCGCGGAGCGCGTTAGCTGACGCTTGAGCGCCGCGCACGCGAGGCGAACGCCCCGAACTGATCCGCCCGCCCGCCGGCTAGACCGGATCAAAGCCGCCCGCCGGCCGGCGCGCCACGCGGAACACTCCCCTTAAAACGTCCTCGGTCAGCGCCTCGCCCGCAGGTGCGTCAGTGACAATACGCCCCTCGTCCATCACCACGATGCGGTCGGCGAATCGTTCGGCCAGCGCCAGATCATGCAGCGCCGCCATCACCGCCGCGCCGCGATCCGCCTCGCCCTTCAGCACCATCATGGCGTCCAGCTGATGGCGCGGATCCAGCGCGGCCCCCGGCTCGTCGGCGAGCAGAAGCGGCGCCTGCGCGGCCAGCGCCCGCGCCAGATGCAGACGTGACTGCTCGCCGCCCGACAATGTATCGATGGGGCGATCTTTA
This sequence comes from Apolloniradiicaulis salifontis, assembly GCF_053756655.1. Lineage (NCBI taxonomy): Bacteria > Pseudomonadati > Pseudomonadota > Alphaproteobacteria > Maricaulales > Maricaulaceae > Apolloniradiicaulis > Apolloniradiicaulis salifontis. The sequence goes on along the minus strand of NZ_CM132387.1, from coordinate 650,128 downwards.
AGGTGCGCCGCGTCGGCGCGCGCCAGCGCCCGGTCCACCGCATCACGATCAGCAACGCTGAGCCGGTCATAGGCCCGCCCCCCGAACGCAAAGCGCCCCAGCGCCGCCAGATCGGCGCCGGTGATCGACCAGGCCGCCTGGCGCTCCTGGGGCAGATAGGCGGACAAGCGCGCGCGCCGGGCCGAGGATAAATCTCTAAGCGCCTCGCCCGACAGCCGCACTGACCCGGCCGCGGGAACAAGGCCGAGCACGGCCTTTAGAAGGCTCGATTTTCCCGCCCCGTTGGGCCCCACCAGCGCCACATGCTCGCCCGGCTCCACTGTCAGGCTTACGCCGGACACGACCACGCGGCCCGAAAGGGTGATGTGCAGGTTATTGATCGACAGCGCGCTCATCGGCCCAGCCTCGCACTGGTGGCGGCGATCCAGACGAAGGCCGGCGCGCCGATCAGGGCCGCCGCGACGCCCAGGCGCAGCTCCTGATCCAGCGGGGCCAGGCGCAGCAGCAGATCGGCGGCCGCCAGAATCAATCCGGCGAGCAAAGCGCTGGGCAGGATCAGGCGCGCCGGGTCGTGGCGCACGAAAGGGCGCATCAGATGGGGCGCGACAATGCCCACAAAGCCGATGACGCCGGCCACCGCCACCGCCGCGCCGGTCATCAGCGCCGCGCCCGCCACCACCAGCACCCGCAGGCGCGGTACGTCCAGGCCCAGGCTCGCCGCCGTATCCTCGCCCAGAGTCAGCGCGCGAAGGCCCGGCGCCGCGAAGGCGCAGCACATCGCGCCGGCGATCCAGAACGGAGCGGCGAAGCCGAGATCGGCGAATGAGCGATTGGCCACAGATCCCAGCATCCAGGTCACCATGTCCGACAGGGCGAACGGGTTGGGCGACAGATTGATGGCCAGCGCCGTGAGCGCCCCGGCGAAGCTTGAAAGGCCCACACCGGCGAGGATCAGCTGCACCGCGGTGACCCGCCCCGCGCCGATGATCGCGAGCGCCGCCGTGGCCAGCAGCGCAAACGCGATCGCCAGCGCCGGAACCGCGATGGCGCTCACGGCGGCGAAGCCGAAATAAATCGCGATCACCGCGCCCAGAGACGCGCTGGCCGACACGCCCAGCACGCCGGGATCAGCCAGTGGATTGCGCAGCAAGCCCTGCAGCAAAGCGCCGGACGCGCCCAGCGCCGCGCCGGTGAACAGGGCGGCCAAAGCGCGCGGAATTCTTATCTCCCAGACGATGGCGGAAAAGGCCGGATCGCCGCGCAAGGTGAGCCCGCCAAGGGTTTCCCCGGCGCTTAATGGCGCGCTCCCAAAAAGCGCCGAGCCCAGCAGCACAAGAAGGCATGCGGCGGCGAGCCCGGCGTTGAGGCGCGCGCTCACAGCCGCGCCCTCATTGGCCGGCGCCTCCAGCCTGAACCAGATGCGCCTGAAGGGTCTCGGCGTGGTGCGCATTGGCCTGCCGGCGCGCGGCCAGCGCCGCATCGGCCATGAACCAGGCGCCGCAGGCGGTCAGCGCCCCGTCCAGCGCCACTTGCGAGGTGCGGCCGGCCAGGCGCTGGAACACCGGATGGTCAGAGACCGCCCAGCTGTCTTTGGGGGCCGAGCCGTCATCAAAGAAGGCGGTGACCACCAACTCAGGGCGTTCCAGCGCCAATTGCTCCAGCGGCAAGGCCCGCCAGCCCACCGCACCGCCCTGCGCGGCGGCGTTGGCCAGATTGGCGGCGCTCAGGATTTCGTGGACCATGGTCCCCGCCCCGCTGGTGACGCCCGACGGTGTGAGATAGAGCGCGTTCAGCCGCGGTCCGCGCGCGGCCGCCTCCAGCTTGGCGTCCATTTCGGCGATCAGCGCCTCGCCGCGCGCCGGATGGCCCAACGCCTGGGCGGTGCGGCGGATGGTGGCTCGGATCGCGTCGAAATCATCGGCATAGCCCAGATCGAAGACCGGCACGCCGAGGCGGGCGTAGAACGCCTGCGCCCTCGCCCCGCCGCCATAGCTGCGCAGCACAAGGTCCGGGTCCAGCGCCAGGACGTCCTCGGCGGCGTCGCGCACCTGACGATATCCGGCGGCGCGATCACGCAGCGCTGAATGGGCGTCGTCGGCCTGTACCGACACGGCGAGGATCTGCTGAGGATCGGCCAGGGCGAGCACGTACTGATCGGCGCAATAATCCAGCGACACCACGCGCGGCGCCGGCGCCCCGGCGGGCTGGGCCGAAGCTGCGCCCGCCAGGGTCAGGCCCAGAAGGCCGCTTATGATCAGGGGTTTGATCACGGCGTGAAGCGCACCCCGATGGTGACCGCGCGCGGCGCGCCGGCGAAGGCGGCGGGCTGCTCATAGGTCTCGTCAAACAGGTTGCGCGCCGTCAGGAACAGCTTTGCGCGGGTCCCAAGATCGAGAACGCCGGAGACGTCCACCGTCTGATAGGCGTCGGCGGTCCCGCGCGAGGACACGAAGAACCCGTCATCGTCGTAGGTCACGTCCACACGCTCGCCCACATGGCGGCCGGTGAGCGTGAGCGCGGCGATCTCGATCGGGCGCCAGGTGGCGCTCAAAGAAGCTGCGTGCTCTGGCCGGCGCAGGAGACGCTGGCCAGTGTCGGCGTTCAGCGCGTCGGTATAGGTGTAGGACCCTGACACCGTGACCGTGTCGGCCGGCGACCAGGCGGCGTAGGCCTCCCAGCCGGAGAGCTCCGCCGCGCCGATATTACGGTTGGTCCCGGTGAAGGTGGTGAAGTCGAAAACGTTTTCGATCAGGTTTTCGATCTCGCCGTCATAGTAGGCGGCGCCAAAGCTCAGCGCGTCCTCACGCCCGGAGAGGGCCAGCGCGGTGTCGAACCCCACCTCGAAGGTTTCCCCTGTTTCCGGCGACAGGTCCGGATTGGGCGTGACGAAGGCCGAGCTTGCAAAGCGTTCAGACAGTGTCGGCGCCTTGAAACTGGTCCCGAAACTGGCGCGCAGGCGCGTGTTCAGGGGCGCAATCGCGTAAACCGCGCCGATATTGGCCGTGGTCTCGTCGTCAAATCCCTCATGGGCGTCATGGCGCGCCGAGACGGTGAGACTGAACGCAGCCGTTAGATCGGCCTGCGCCGCGGCATAGGCCGAGGCGACGGTCTCGGATACGGCGAGAGGCGCGTTGAAGGCGGTGTCGGTCTCAACGCGCTCCTCGCGCCAGTCCGCTCCGAAGCTGAACACCACGCCTTTAAACAGGTCGGCGCGATAGCTGTTGGAGAGCATCACGAAATCGCGCTCGGCCTCATAGGTGTCGGTGAGAGCGCGATTGTTGAAGCTTTCCAGATCATAGGTTAGCCGCCCGGCGCGCAGGCGGCTTTCCCCGGCGCCGGCGAGCCATCCGGCGGTGAGACCGGCGGCCACAAGCGCCTGATCGTCATGGCTTTCAAGATCGCGGTCATCGGCGCGCTGAGACCCTCCGGGACCGCCGGAGAAGGTGTCGAACTCCACCTCGGCCTCGCGCAGGCGGGCGAGCAAATCCACCGAAATCGTCTGCGTCAGGTCCAGCGAGCCGTTGGCGGACAGGGTGACAAAGCGCGCCCCGTCGGGATCGCCGGTGGCGGTGGAGATGCGCGCCGGCGTCACGTCAAAGCCGTCCGTTTCGTAGATTTCCGCGCTTACCGCGCCGCGCATGCGCGCAGCCCCGGCGCCCACGCCGGCCAGGACGCGCGTGGTGTTGAACTGCCCGAAAGAAGCCGCCGCAAAAGGTTCAAACCCCTGATCCGGCCCGGTGCGCGGCAGGATGTTGATCACGCCGCCCACCGCGTCCGATCCGTAGAGCGAGGAGAGCGGTCCACGCACCACTTCGATGCGGCTGGCGTCGCCCAGAAGCTCGGACCCGAAATTGAACACGCCGGTGGCGGTGGAGGGATCGTTCAGGCGAATGCCGTCATAGAGCGCAAGCGTGTGCTTGGCGTTGGCGCCGCGAATGAAGACGCTGGTGAGTGATCCGGCCGGTCCCGACTGGACCACCTCGACGCCGGGCGCAGCCGCAAGGGCGTCGGCGAGGGTAGCCAGGCCCTGAAGCTCGATATCGTCGCGGCCGATGACCGTGACGCTGGCGGGCGAGGTTTCAGCCGGCGTCGCAGTGCGCAGGCCGGTGACGAGCACCGTCTCGTCGTTTCGGCTCCGGGCCTCGGTTTGCGCGTGAGACGGAGCGGCGAGCCCGGCCAGGCTCATCGCCAGGACCGGCAGAAATTGAATACGAGTCATCATTGGATCGGGTCTTTTCCGTCCAGCCCGGCGCGGAAGCGGCGCAAGGCGTTCAAGCGAGACAGTGCGCTTCGCCGGCCACGGGGCCGGCGATTCTTCACGCGCCATGACTGTCGCTTCAAACGGAAAAGTTCCGCGTCCGGCCGGCGTGCTCCCGCACCGCGAACGAGCGACCGCAACGGCAGGTCTCCTGGCTTGCAGATCAATGCGTTCGCGCCGCCTTCCCGGATCTCTCCAGTGGCGTAGTGGCGCTAACGCTCCCTGCTCACAGTAGCGGGCACTGCCCCGGACTTGGAAAGGTGACCCTTTCCTCACCGGTGTTCCCTCTTCACTTCCTCGCGGAAGAACCGTTGCGTGAATTTGCATAATCCGAGCGGCCTGCTGGGTCAAGCGCGCGCGGCCTAAGCATTTTTGTTTAAAGGCGTCGCAGCGCCTACTCGACGAGCCTGGCCCGCAACTGATCCACCAGCAGGCCCTGATAAAAATCGCCCGCCCGGGTCTCGGCCTCGTCCAGAAAACCGAGCATTTCAGCGGTGTCCACCGCCGGAACGGCGCCGCAGCCGTCAAACGCGCCCATGAGGGCGTAATGGGGAAAGCCCACAAGGCCGGCGTATCGCCCGGCATGGGCCGAGCGCCGGATCAGCTCGCCGCCATAGCACGGGTCAGCGCCGCGCCCGTCCCAGTTCTCCACCCGGATATAGCCCACCACGAACAGCGACTGGGGATAGCCCGCGCGCAGCGCCGCATCGCGATAGGACTGGCCCTCCTCATGAAGGCCGGAATAGCCGTAGGCGCGCGCCAGCTGATAATTCAGACGCGGATTGCCCGGATCAGCCGCGACCGCCTCGGTGCAGGCGAGTATCGCCGCTGGCAGGTCGGCGTCGGCCTGGCTGACGCCCTCGCCCACGCGCTCAGGATCGCTGGGATGGGCGATGAGCGCATCGCACTGCGTGGGCGTGCGATCAAAATCGCCGCGTGCATAAGTCTCTATGGCGTCAAGGGAAACGGTCTGCACCAGCAGGACGGCGGCGAGAATCATGGCGGGCTCCCGGTATGATTTGTCCGGACAGATTAGCGCAGGCGTGGTCTGGCCGCCAGATCGCGCTCGAGCGATCTCGAAAGCGCTCCGGGACGCGCTTCAGGATTCGCTCCAGATGCGCAGGCTCCGCCATCTCACCGCTTTTTTCATTTGAAGGCGCCGACCGGGGCGCCCATTTTGCCGGTGTGACGGCTCTGAACCCCTCTTCGCCCCCCCTGCCGTATTGGCGCGCTCTTGCGAACGACCGCGCCCTTCCGGGCCGGGCGGGCGCCTACGCCGCCGCCGCCGCGCTTCACGCCGGCGTTCTGGCGCTCTTGCTCATGGCGCCGCCGGTGGTTCTGGATCCGGTGCGCGGGGCGGTGAATGCGGTGGAGGTGCGCCTTTACACGGTGGCCGGCGGCGAGGATGCGCAAAGCGATGCGCCGCTCTTTGAACCGCCCATCGCTGACGCACCGCAGGACGGCCAGGGCGATCTGGGCGCTCCGCCCGCGCCGGTGGTGATCGCGCCGGACATCGCAGAGGACACCGCCGCGCAGGCGCCGACCGAGGCCGACGAGCCCTCCGAGCCCGAGATCGCCGATACCGAGACTGAGCCGGCGCAAACACCAGGCGAACCCACCCTGGCCGCCGATGCCGGCGCGCGGGCGCCGGCCGGAACGCCGGGCGTGGCTGTCGAAACGGGAGCCGGTCAGGCCACCGAAGCGGCGGCGGCCCCGGCGCCTGGAGAGCCGCTGGCCACCACCCAGCTTGCGCCGGGCGAGCGGCGCGCACGCAGAGCCGGCCCGCCCACCTTCGCCGAGATTCTCGCCCGCGCCGAGACCCGGCTCGATCCGGCCGATTTTCAGGTGGCCCGGCTTCTGGGCGGCGTCAGGGGCGCGACGCAGGAAAGCTTCTGCCTGTCCTCGGCGTCGGGAAATCGCGACGCCATGGACTGCCCCGACGAGCCCAACGCCGCCAGCGCCGAGCTCGCCCGCTACGGCCTCATGGGGCTGGGCGAAGAGGCGCCGGACTTCATGGAGGACATGAGCCGGGTGGAGTTTCAGCTGCGTACGCTGGGCGCCGACGACAACACCGTGACGCGAATCCTCACCGGCCTGCGCGAGGCGCGCCGCGAGGCCATCAACACCCCGCCGCTCTCTCGCCAGCTGAACCGTGACGCCAGCGAGCGCGAGATCGACAATCTGGGCAATCCGCGCATGGGAATACCCATGCCGGACAATCCGGGCGGGTGAAGGCGCTCGCTCACGGGGCGCAAGCTTCAAGCAGGGCCGAGCGGGCGGGGCGCCGCCGCCCCGCCCGGCCAGGCGAACCACGCCTCTGATTTCAGACGCAGAGTTTCGGGGCGGCTAGTCCCGGGGCGGCTGCGGCGTTTCGGGCTCGCGGGGCGGCGCAGGCGCGCGCGGCGCGCCGGAAAGACGCGCTTCATCCTCCGCCAGCAGGCGATCAAGCTGCGACCCCGTGGCCTCCTCACCGTCGACCCAGGCACGCACCTCGCCGTCACGGCGCTCAATGCGGACCTCGCGATGAACGCCGTGCGACGCGGCGCCGGACCGCTCCCGCACTTCGGCCAGGCGTGCGCGCAGCTCTTCAAGCTCAACGGCCAGATCGGCGCGGGCCTCCTCCAGCTCCTCGCGTTCTTGATCCGTGAGCGTTCGGCGATCGCCATCCTCATAGGCCCAGCCGCGCTCCAGCGACCGGTCGAGCCCGGCCAGCCCGACGCGTATGCCGGCAAGGCCGGCTTCCAGCCCGAAGAGCTCCATGCCGCGGCCATGGGCTTGAGCGCGGCGGGCCATGCGCTCGGCGTCGCGCGCCGTACGCTCGTGTTCGCGCCCATGACTGTCGACGTCAGTGTCTAAATCAAAGTCAAAGTCGAAGCTCGCGCCGTCGCGCAACGCGACCACGAGGGCGTCATTGGCGAAGCCGGAGGCCAGCGCGGCCATGGCTTCGGCGAAGGCTTCGCGCTTGCCGTCGCTCCACAGATCTCCGTCCTCAAGCTCCAACTCGACATGGACGCGGTCGTCTCGCCCACCGGCCAGCGCCTGCTCGATCGCCGCAGCCGCATCGCCGCTGCGGCCCAGCTCGATGCGCTCGCCATTGACGATCAGAACCCGCGCGCCGTCATCGCCGGCTTCGGCGAGCTCGCGCGCCTCGACCGAGGCGCAGGCGATCAAAAGCGGCGCCAGGGCCGCAGCAGCTAGCAGATGTTTCATGGTGACGTCCTCCCGTTTGAACCGCGACCATGGAGCGACGAGGATTACCCCGTCACGACCGGCAGCTTAATTCGCCGTCATGGTTCGGTAAGGCCCGCCCCCGCCCGCTTGCCCTCTTCCGGCGGCGCGGCTAGCACTAGGATCGGGATTTGAACCGGCGCGGACATGGCGGCGAGCGAGGGATGACGGGGATGGACAGCTTAAACCGGCGCGCGCTTCTGGGCGCAGGCGCGGCGAGCCTCGCCACGTGGGCCGCAGGCGCGACCGGCGTGAACGCCGCCGCACTCACAATAGCCGGGGACACCTCCCTGACCCGGCCCCGCATTGAAGATCTGGTGGGGCCGCTCCTGATCCTTGGATTTCTCGGTGACGAGCCGGGCGCCGGCTCGGCGCCCGCGCTCACCGAGGCGCTGGGCGCGGGCCAGGTCGGCGGCGCACTTCTTCTGCGCCACAACGCGCGCACCAGGGCCGGCGCCGAAGGCCTGGCCGCCGAGATGCGCGCGGCGAACCCGAACGCCTTCCTGGCGATTGACCAGGAGGGCGGCTTTGTCCAGCGCCTGACCGAAGCCATGGGCTATTACAAGATCCCCACCGCCGCCGCGCTGGCTGAAGCCGGCCCCGAAGCCGCCGCCCAGAGCTTTGCGCGCGCCGCGTCCGAGTTGCGCGCGGCCGGCTTCAATCTGAACCTCGCGCCCATCGCCGACCTGCATCAGGAAGGCAACGCCGTGATCGGGCGCTGGCGGCGCGCGTTCGGCGATGATCCGGCTGTGGTGGCGCAGTATTGCGGCCTCTTCGTCGACGCCATGGAAGCCGAAGGCATCGCCTGCTCGATCAAGCACTTTCCCGGCCATGGCCGGTCGCAGGGCGACAGCCATGACGGCTTTGTGGACCTGACCCAGACCTGGAGTTTTGAGGAGGTGGAGCCCTTCGCCCGGCTCATCGACACAGACCACGCCCACCTGATCATGGGCGGACATCTGATCAATGAACGCCTGGACCCGTCCGGCGCGCCGGTCACGCTGTCAAAGCCGGTGCTCACCGGGCTGTTGCGCCAGGCCATGGGTTATCGCGGCGCGGTGATCACCGATGATCTGGACATGGGCGCCATCCGCGACCACTACACCCGTGAGGAGGCCTTCATCCAGGCCCTGCAGGCGGGCAACGACCTTATCCTGATCTCCAACTCGGCCAACGCCGATCCCGATCTGCCCCGGCGCTGCGTCGACTGGGCGGGCGCGGCGGTGGAGCGCGGCGATCTCACGCTCTCGCGCCTGATCGAGGCGAATACGCGCGTTGATGCGCTGAAAGCGCATATCGGGCTTTAGGACTGCGCTGAAACCTGTGTCCGGCAGCATCGGTCAGACGTGGAACTTCGCCGCCCGCTCGGCGCGGATCTTCATCTTTTCCGCAATCATCTCCCGCGCCAGCTCTTCAAACCGGGCCGCGTCGGGCGACGATTTACGAAAATACAAAAAGACCGGGTGAAGCGCGGCCGGATGGGCCAGGCGGCGAACCTTGAAGTCCGGATCACGGACCGCCTCGCCCAGCGCGTAAAGGCTGGGCAGGACGGCGACTCCGGCGCCGCTCACCGCCATCTGGCGCACCGCGTCCAGGCTGGCGCCGCGATACTCTTCGCTGAGATGCGCGCCCACCTCGCCGGCCAGCGTCTCCACGATGCGGGTGAGATGAAATTCAGGCCCCAGCGTCAAAAGCGTGCGCCCGGCAAGCGCGTCCAGCGAGGCCGGCGCGTCATCGGCCATGAGCGGATCGCCCGGTGCGCTGCAGATCCACAGCGTCTCCTCAAACAAGGGCCGCACCTCAAGCCCGGCGGCGTCGCCGCACGAGGCCACCACCAGATCAAGCTCGCCCGCAGCGAGGCGGCGCAACAGCTCAAGCGAGGCGCCCTCCAGCAATCCCAGGGTCAGATCAGGGCGCTCCGCCTGCAGGCGCTCGCGCACGCGGGGCATGAAATAGGCGCCGATGGACGGCAGGACGCCGGCCCGGATGCGCCGCGCCGGCGCCCTGGCCAGCCCCCGCGCGGCCTCGCGGAAGGCACGCCCGGCCTCCAGCGCATGCCGCGCCTTGTCCAGAAGCGCCGCGCCGTCTTCAGTCAGGCGAACCTTGCGCGAGGTGCGCTCGAAAAGGGTCAGCCCCAGCTCCGCCTCCAGCGCGGCGATCTGCTTTGAAAGGCTCGGCTGGGTCACCGCCAGCGCGTCGGCGGCCGGCCCGAAGGCCTGGCGCTCGGCGACCGCGACGAAATATTCCAGCTGGCGAAGCGTGGGGCGCATGGGAGCGGCTTTCTGTGGATCAATGCCTTCAGGTAATCGATCGAGGGCATGATTTCCATTAGAACATCATCGGTCCGGCGCCTACTTGGCTAAATGTGCGAAGCGACGCACGGATTGTCAGAGGACCACCCCATGAAAACTCTCATGTTCTCCACCGCGCTGGCCGGCGCCGCCCTCATGGCGTCCGCCGCCCAGGCCCAGACCGCCATCACCGAAGCCGACATCGCCGCCGCCCAGCAGGCCTGGGGCGAAGGCATCGTCGCCATCGGCGCCGCCTACACCGCCGGCGAGGACTATACCGCCGCCGCTGCCGACCATATCGAGCGCTTCTACGCCTATGGCGCGCATCCGGTGCTGTTCAAGCCGACGCTGGCCGCCGAAGACCAGTTCCGCGGCTCATTCGAAGAGGCCCTATCCTATTTCGTGGGCGGCTCAATCGAAGAAGACGGCGGCTTCGCCATCGCGCCCTACACCAATGTGCGCTGGGAAAACGAAGCGGTCTTCATCGATTCCGACAGCGCCATGGCCATGGGCAACTACTTCTTCACCACCACTGAAGGTGACGAGGTGAAAGTGGAATACAGCTTCGGCTACGCGCCCGACGAAAACGGCGATCTGAAGATCGTCCTGCACCACTCCTCGCTGCCGTTCAGCGCGGACTAGCGACGGTTCCTGCGCCGGGCGCGGCGGCTCCCCTCCCGCACCGCCCGGCGCCGGATTTTTTTGCACTGGTTTCAGCCATCATACGAGCGTTCATGAAGACCTGTTTCAGCGCATTTTTCGCCGCTCTCTCATGCTCCCTTGTCGCTTCCGGCGCCGCCTTGGCGCAGACCACCGGCACCGTATTCGGACCCGAAGTCGATCCTGACGCGCGCGAGCTGGAGTATCGCGTCGCAGCCGGGTTCGCCGAAACCGGCGAGGACGCGTCCTTCAGCCACCGGATACACTATCAGCAGGCGATCAATGATGTTTTGCGCTGGCGCGCTCTCGCAGCCTGGGCCGATCCGGCCGGCGGCGCTTTCGAGCTCGACCATGTTCAGGCCGAGCTGCTCTGGCAAATCGTGGGCCGCACGCCGGGCGGTTATTCCAGCGGCCTGCGCTTTGACGCGCGCCTGGCCGAAGGCGACGATACACCCCACGAGATCGGTGTGAACTGGACCAATCAGTGGGTCTTTGACGGCGGATGGCGAGCCCGTGCGCTTGTGCTGCTTGACCGCGATGTTGGCCCCGGCGCCAATGATGACTGGATCGTTGAGACGCGCGCCAGCCTCTACCGCTCCCTTGACGGCGGGCTCAGCGTCGGCGTTGAAAGCTTCAACGAATTTGGCGGGCTCGAGGCCGGGTTCGGCGGCTTCAATAATCAATCCCACCAGATCGGCCCAGCCCTCAGCGGCGATCTGGCCGCCGGGGTGGAATGGTCCGCCGGCGTCCTGTTCGGCCTCTCCGAGAGCGCTGACGATCACGATCTCATGCTCCGGCTGACCCGGCCGCTTTAGGCCGGGCCGGGTTCGTCGTAGAAACAAAGCGCCCGCCGCCATTGCGCGGCGGGCGCCGCTTCGGCTCAAGAAATTAAAACCATCATTTTTAAATATATGAAAAAATTAGCCTTAACCCTCATCCTCGCCTCCGAGGCCTGCGGGACCGCCTTTGCACAGACCACAAGCAGCGTGTCCGGGCCCGACATCTCCGCCGGCGCTAGGGAGGTGGAATACCGCGTAGCCGCGGCCTTTGGCGAAACGGTGGACGACGCCGCCTTCGCCCACCGGCTTCACGTCCAACACGCCGTGAACGATCAGCTCCGGTGGCGGCTGCGGGCCGCCTGGCGGGATCCCGAGGGCGGCGATCTTGATCTTGATCATCTGCAGGCCGAGCTGCACTGGCAGCTGGTCGAGCGCACGCCCGGCGGCTTTTCCAGCGGCCTGCGCTTCACCGCGCGGTCGGCCCTGCGCGACGGGCGCGCCGACGAGATCGGCGCCAACTGGATCCATCAATGGGCCCTTGAGGACGGCTGGCGCGTGCGCGCCCTTGTGGCGCTGGACCGCGAGATCGGCCCGGGCGCCAGGGATGACTGGATCGTGGAGACGCGCGCCAGCCTCTACCGCTCACTGGAGGGCGGGCTGAGCCTGAGCGTTGAAAGCTTCAACGATTTCGGCGGGCTCGAGGCCGGGTTCGGCGGCTTCAATGATCAATCCCACCAGATCGGCCCGGTGCTCAGCGGCGATCTCGCCGGCGGAGTGGACTGGTCGGCCGGAATCCTGTTCGGCCTGTCCGACGGCGCCGACGACCAGGACCTCATGCTGCGCCTCTCCCGGCCGCTCTAAGAAGCGGCGCCGGGCGGGGACGGCGCCTGCAAAAAGGCATGTCCGGACACGATTATTCTTCCTCCGGACACGAAACCTGTCACGCTCTGCGCGATCAGGGGCCATTAAGTCTGAACCATGCAAAACAATACACCCAAACGGCGCGAGCCAAAGAAGACCGTCTCCATAGAAGTGCGCGTCAGTGAGCAGGAAAAGCACGCCTTCATGGAGGCGTGCCGCACTGCGAACCGGTCGGCGAGCACGGTCTTGCGTCGTCTGATGAGGCTATTTGTTGCGCATCAACACCTCAGACACAGGACCCTTAAAATGATGACACGCTTTTTCTTTCACCCGGTTCGCGCCGGCGTCGCCTCCTTCGCCATGGTCGCGGCTCTTTCCATGAGCCTGTTTTTCAGCCCCACCGCTTCTGCAGATATGCGCTTCGCCTTTCAGGTACTCGTTGATGACGGCGTGGGTCAGATCGTCTCCACGGGCGAAGCGGACTTCGCATCCGGCGGATCAGTTGGTGATACTCTGGGCGACAGGGTTCGCTTCCGGCTCGCCGCTGCGCCTTGCCTGAACAGCGCTTCTTCCGTCTGCGCCGAAGACGATCGCCAGCTGGTGCTCAGCCTCTGGGATTATATTGACGGGGAGCTGGTGACCGCGACGGACCAGGGCATTGATGTCTCAAACTCCGGCGAGACCCGGTATGAAACTCGAATGGGCGATGGGCGGACGCTCGTTGTGCTTCTTGCACCCAGGGCGCGGGGCTGATCAGCTTTTTCGAGCACGAAACGAAAAAAGGGCGGCTCTTTCGAGCCGCCCTTTCCCGTAAGCGCTTGAGAGGCTGAGCCTAGAAGCCCATGCCGCCCATGTCGGGGCCTTGCTGGCCGCCGCCATTGTCTTTCTTGGGACGCTCGGCCACGGCGGCTTCCGTCGTGATCATCAGGGAGGCCACGGAGGCGGCGTCCTGAAGCGCGATGCGGGCCACTTTGGCCGGGTCGATGACGCCGGCTTTCACCAGGTCTTCGTAGACTTCGGTCTGAGCGTTGTAGCCGAAATTGGCGTCTTTGCTCTCATTGACCTTGCCGACCACGATGGAGCCTTCGACCCCGGCGTTCTCGGCGATCTGACGGATCGGGGCCTGGAGGGCGCGCGCCACGATGGCGATGCCCTGATCCTGATCGTCGTTCTCGCCGGTGAGGCCTTCAAGCGCCTTGGCGGCTTTGAGAAGCGCGACACCACCACCCGGGACGATGCCTTCTTCGACAGCGGCGCGCGTGGCGTTCAGGGCGTCGTCGACGCGGTCTTTGCGCTCTTTCACTTCGATTTCCGAAGCGCCGCCGACCTTGATCACCGCAACACCGCCGGCGAGCTTCGCCAGACGTTCCTGCAGCTTCTCCTTGTCGTAGTCCGAAGAAGTGTCCTCGATCTGGCGACGGAGCTGGCTGACGCGGCCTTCGATGGCGGTCTTTTCACCGGCGCCGTCGACGATCGTGGTGTCGTCCTTGGTGATGTTCACCTTCTTGGCGGTGCCCAGCATGTCCAGGGTGACGTTCTCGAGCTTGATGCCGATGTCTTCGCTGACAACGGTGCCGCCGGTGAGGACTGCGATGTCCTCAAGCATCGCCTTGCGGCGATCGCCGAAGCCGGGAGCTTTCACCGCAGCGATCTTCAGGCCGCCGCGCAGCTTGTTGACCACCAGGGTCGCCAGCGCTTCGCCTTCAACATCTTCGGCGATGATGAGCAGCGGGCGATTGGACTGAACCACCGCTTCGAGGACCGGCAGCATGGCCTGCAGCGAGGAGAGCTTCTTCTCGAACAGCAGGATGTACGGGTCTTCAAGATCGGCGACCATCTTGTCGGCGTCGGTCACGAAGTAAGGCGACAGGTAGCCGCGGTCGAACTGCATGCCTTCGACGACTTCCAGCTCGGTTTCGAGGGATTTGGCTTCCTCGACCGTGATGACGCCTTCATTGCCGACTTTCTCCATGGCGCGGGCGATCATCTCGCCAATGTCTTTTTCGCCGTTGGCGGAGATGGTGCCGACCTGGGCGATCTCTTCAGAACCCTTGATGGGGGTGGAGATCGACTTGATGTTCTCGACGACTTTCTTCACGGCCAGATCGATGCCGCGCTTCAGGTCCATCGGGTTCATGCCGGCCGCGACCGACTTCATGCCCTCACGGATGATGGACTGGGCGAGCACGGTGGCGGTGGTGGTGCCGTCGCCGGCTTCGTCATTGGTGCGCGAAGCGACTTCGCGGACCATCTGGGCGCCCATGTTCTCGAACTTGTCCTCAAGCTCGATTTCCTTGGCGACCGACACGCCGTCCTTGGTGGTGCGCGGCGCGCCGAACGAGCGCTCGATCACCACGTTGCGGCCTTTGGGGCCGAGGGTCACCTTCACGGCGTCGGCGAGGATATCCACGCCCCGGAGCATCTTCTCGCGCGCAGAAGCGCCGAACTTCACGTCTTTGGCAGCCATCGTTCGTCTCTCTATTCAAACTTTGAGTATGGGGGAGTAAGCGGGTGTCCGGCGCGATTTACGCGGCCTTGGACGCCGCCTTGCCGTCAAGAATGCCGAGGATGTCGGATTCTTTCATGATGAGGAGATCCTCACCATCAACGGTGACCTCGGTGCCCGACCACTTGCCGAACAGCACCCGGTCGCCGGCTTTCACGTCCAGCGGACGCACGGTGCCGTCTTCCTTGATGGCGCCGCCGCCGATGGCGACGATCTCGCCTTCCTGGGGCTTTTCCTTGGCGGTGTCGGGGATGATGATCCCGCCCTTGGTCTTGGCTTCTTCCTCGACGCGCTTCACCAGCACGCGATCATGGAGAGGACGAAAATTCATTGCGGTAGCTCCGTGTCTGAGCAAATTTGCTCGTTCAGGATTTCATCAGGTTTAGCCAGCCGGGCCGGGAGCTTTGGCACTCACCGGACCCGACTGCTAACGGAGCTGCAGGTAAGACCGTCGCGGTGACGCGTCAAGTGGGCGCACAGGGTATCGAGACGAAATATTTTCATCGCCGGTTCATCGCGGCGCCGGTTGATCGCCCCACACCCGCCATACTTACGCCACGCCTGCAGACGCTAGAATGAAAGCGGAGCGAAAACGGTTTGCTTGCGTTATTGCGCTTCAGCGTGCGTTCATATGAATGTCGCTCTTATAAAATACATCCGGAGCGTCCGGACAGGCTCCGGCGACGACCCGGACCCGCCGCTCTTGCTCTCTAGGAGGCTTTGCTCATGTTCATCCGTTCCATCACCGCCGGCGCGCTGGCCCTCGGCCTGGCTGCCGCCTGCACCACCACCGACCAGTACGGAAACGTCAGCCAGAACCGCACCGGCACCGGCGTTCTCGCCGGCGCGGCGGCGGGCGCGCTGCTCGGCACGCTGGCCGGCGGCGACGACCGCCGCAACGCGCTCATCGGCGCGGGCATCGGCGCCCTGGGCGGCGCTGCGGCCGGCAATTACATGGATCGCCAGGAAACCGCGTTCCGCGAGCGCCTGCGTAACTCCGGCGTTTCCGTGCGCCGCGTCGGCGACGACTTGATCCTCACCATGCCGGGCGACGTGACATTCGCCACCGATTCCGCTCAGGTCTCCCCGCGTTTCGGCCCGGTGCTGGACGATGTGGCCGACGTGCTTCAGACCTATCCGGCGACCTATGTGAACGTCATCGGCCACGCCGACTCGGTGGGCGCCGCCGACTACAACCAGCGCCTGTCGGAACGCCGCGCCAGCGCGGTGGCCTCCGACCTGATCAGCCGCGGCGTCATTCAGGACCGCTTCTACGTCGCGGGCATGGGCGAGACCCAGCCGGTGGCCGACAACTCCACCGATGCGGGCCGCGCTGCGAACCGCCGGGTGGAGATCCGCATCGCCCCGCACACCAGCTAAGCGCACCGCTTAACACGGACCAGAATGCGGCGCGCCCTCACAAGGGGCGCGCCGTTTTCTTGTATACCCTTCGTCAACCTGTCTTAACGCAGGCTATCATAAGGCTCATGGCGTCGTGATTCGACGCTTCTGGGGGAGGGTTGATGCCGAAGGCCGGCGACATACTGGTGGTGCTCACTTACGCCATGGTGGCCGTGGTCGCAGCCTTGGGATTCGACCGGCTGGATCTGATGAACACCCAGATGGCCTGGCTCATGGGGGCGCTGGTTTTCCTCATCGCAGGCCAGGTGCACGCCGCCGCGGCGCGGTCCCAGGAAAAATCCATGTTCCAGGACGAGCTCCACCAGCTCAAGGCCGCCAATCTGTCCATGCTTGAAGAGCTTGAAGCCGCCCAGGCGCGCCTGGACGCCATGGTTCCGGGGGTCCCGGGTGTTTCTGGGTCTCCGGCCTCTCGCGCGAGCGGCGCCCCCGGCACGAGCCCGGCGCCGGGCGAGGCCGGCGCACACGAACCGGCGCGCAGCGATGAACGGCTGGTGGCCGAGCTTCTGGCCCGGCTGGAACAGGCCGGCGCCACAGCGCCCCACCCCCATTTCGCCGCCGGGACCGGAGCACACGGCGCCGTCCGTGTGGACGCGGCGGTCGTGCGCGAGGCGCTCGACGCCAACCGGGTGGATCTCTACCTGCAGCCGGTGGTCGGCCTGCCCCAGCGGCGCACCTATTTCTATGAAGGATATACCCGCATCCGCGACGCCGACGGGCGTGTTCTGGCGCCGGCCGAGTTTCTGGCCGCCGCCGAGGAAGCTAATCTCATCACCGACGTGGACAATCTTCTGCTGCTGCGCTGCGTCCAGATCGTGCGCCGCCTCACCAAGCAGGACCGGCGTATCGGCGTATTTTGCAATGTCTCCATCAACAGCCTGGCCGATGACGAGTTCTTCCCCGCCTTTCTGGATTTCCTTCGCCGCAATTCAGATCTCGCCGGCGCGCTGATCTTTGAAATGCCGCGCGCCGCGTTTGAAGCGCGTTCGGCCACGGCGGCGCGCAACATGGCGCGCCTGGCTGATTTCGGCTTCCGCTTCTCCATCGATCAGGTCAGCGATTTCAATCTGGACCTGGCCGAGCTGCAGCGCGCCGGCGTGCGCTTCGTCAAAGCCTCCGGCCAGCGCCTGATCGAAGCCGCGCGCGGCCAGGAGCCCATCGCCGGGCGTCAGCCCGGCGCCCTTGCGCCGGAGGACATCGCCGGCCTGTTCGCCCGCTACGGCGTGGATCTGGTGGCCGAAAAGATCGAGACCGAAGCCATGGTGGTGGAAGTCCTCGATCTCGACATCGCCTACGCTCAAGGCCATCTCTTCGGCGCCCCGCGCCCGGTGCGCGACGACGTCCTCGACGCAGCCGACAAGGAAGTGCGGCGAGCGGGGTAGCGAGCAAGGCAACTCGTTCAGCATGGCAGAAGCTTGATGGATCGGGACGACCAAGGCTTTCGACGCTGGTTCGTTCCCGCACTCGCCGTCGGCATTGTGTTAGGGGCTATCCTGCACATTTTCGGACCACCCTGGCTTAACAAGCCAGTCATCTGGTTGGCGGCTATAATTATCGCATTGCTGGCATGGGTTGCTCGCGCTATAGCCCGCCATCTCCGAAGAAGCTAGAGAGAGCGACGACGCCCGAGTCCGCTGCTCGACGTTGACCCGCCCCGCCCGGCCCTCTACCTCGCATCCCATGACAACGCTCTCCTCCCTCGCCGCCGATTATGACGCCCTCCTGTGCGATGTCTGGGGGGTGATCCGCGACGGGCGCGACCTCGTGCCCGAGGCGCTGGACGCCCTGGTGAAGTTCCGCGCTGGGGGCGGCACGGTGGTGCTGCTCTCCAACTCGCCGCGCCGCGCCGCGTCGCTGAAGACCTTCCTTGGCGAAATGGGCGCCCGGCCGGGCGCCTTCGACGATGCGGTCACATCGGGAGACGCCACCCACGCCGTGCTCAGCGCCCGTGCGCCGGGGCCCGCCTATAAGCTGGGGCCGGCCTGGGACGATCCGCTCTATGAGGGCACTGGGCTGGAATTCGCCGAGCTGAAGGACGCCGCCTTCATCTCCTGCACCGGGCTGGTGGATTACGAAACCGAGACGCCGGACCAGTACGCGGATCTTTTGCGCGAGGCGCAGCTGCGCCGTCTGCCTTTGGTGTGCGCCAATCCCGACATCGTGGTGCAGGTGGGCGACCGCCTGCTCTATTGCGCCGGCGCGCTGGCGCAGATGTATGAGCAGATGGGCGGCGAGGTGATCCTGGCCGGCAAACCCCACCCGCCCATCTATGACCTGGCCTATACAAAGGTCGAGGCGATCCGCGGCGCGCCGGTGGACAAATCGCGCGTGCTCGCCGTCGGCGACGGGCCGGGCACCGACATCGCCGGCGCCCAGAGAGAGGGCCTGGACGCCCTCTTCATCGCCGGCGGGATCATCGCGGACCGGTTTGAAGCCGGCTTCTCCGCGGACAAGGCGCACGACATCCTCGCCGAGGACCAGCTTTCAGCGCGCTATTGCGCGCCGAAGCTGATCTGGTAGCGAGCAAGACTCTGCTTAGCGCAGTCGAACCCAAAGGGTTCGCAAGGACGACCGTCCGCCGGCACCCCGGACCGGGTCCGAGGGAGGAGCGAAAGCTCGGACGAGCTTGAGCATCAAGAAATAACGGTGCGCCTATCCACGGGACATCGTCCAACTTATTCCACCCCGACTGAACGCCTGCATAATGGGCGCGTCGATCTTCGAACGGCGCGGGCGGTCCGGACGCTCCGCGCTGGTTCGGGGAGGCGGCGCGCGGGCGGTCCGAACGGACCCGCCAGCCACGCCTGCCTGGCCTGGCCTAAGCCACGCCTTGTCCGACCGGACCGCCCGCGCCTCGCCTCTCGCGCGTCACCCCTCTCCGCCGCGCATCGCGTGGGCGGCGCTTCGCCATGCCTATCCGTCAATTTCCCAGCTTGCGTTCACGCTCACCGCGATGGAAAGCTCGCCCGGCGCGACCGGGGTTGAGGAATCCATGCTCTCCATGCGCGCCATGGCCATGGGCATGGGCCGCCCGCCGCCGCTCTCGGAGAAACTCACCAGGCGCACGACCGTGAACCCGGCCGCCTCGGCGTAGAGATCGCGCAGGCTCATGAGTTCGGTCACCGCTTCGCGGCGCGCCTCGGTGCGGGCGCGTTCAGCCTCACTGGAAAGAAACTCCACCCCGTCGAGCGAATTGGCGCCCGCCTCGAACACCGCATCGATCGCCGCGCCCACCGTGTTGATGTCGCGCAGCGTGGCGCTCACCTGGTTGGAGGCCTCATAGCCGGTGATGCGCGGCTCCTGATATTCGCCGCCGCTGCGGCTCGGGGCGTTGGCGTAGACCGGATTGACGTTCAGCCGCGCGGTCTGCAGATCGCTTTCCGCGACGCCGGCCCGGCGCAGGGCGGTGAACACCGCCTGCATCTTGGAGGCGTTGTCACGCACCGCCTCTGCTGCGGTGTCGGCGCGGCTGACGACGCCGGCGGTGATGCGCGCCTGGTCCGGCGACACGCTCACAGAGCCGGTGGCCGAAAGCGACAAGGTCGCCTCGCTTGGCTGTGTTGCGCTCTGGGCGCTCGCGGCCGGCGAAAACGCCAGGGGAACGGCCGCGGCCCCGGTCAGGAGCATCAGGGCGGCCAGGGCCGGGCGAATCGCGAGACCGGACAGGCGGCCGGACATTGTCGCTGACATCGTCGTGGACGTTCCGGTGGACGGGGCGGCGAAACGGGTCGGGGTCATGGGGGCGTCTCCTTCAGGTGAGCCGTTGATCGTAAGCCTATAGCAACCCGGTCACGTGGCGAAACCAAGCCCGCTTCGCGCCGCTTTCGCGGATGACGTCGATTTAACCAGGCCAGCCAGCCGCAAGACACGCTTTGCGCGCACGGCGCGGCACGTTAATAACGCATCTGCGCGCCTTTAGTGCGGGCCTGTAGCTCAATTGGTTAGAGCCGGCGGCTCATAACCGCTTGGTTGGGGGTTCGAGTCCCTCCGGGCCCACCATTTCCTCAATGCGCCGCTCAACTGGATCGTCAGCGCCAAGGCCGGACCTCTCATCGTCGGCGCCCATGGCCGAAATCCCTGAAGCAAAATAAGCTCTCAAGGGCGCAGGTTTAAGGGAAGCGGGCCAGAGGGTGCGGCCCGGATGCTCGTACACACCCTCCGACTTTCGAGCTTGACCGCTTTTTAGCCACTGCGGACAGTTGGAGGCCGCCGGCGCCCGGCTTTTGAAAGCCGGGCCGAGAGACATGCGCTTGCGACGGCGCGTTCTCAATGAATTCAGCACTTTTTTATGCAGCATGGGAGCAGGATTGACCCTCACATCCAGATACGCGGACGCGCTCGTCTTCGCCGCAACGGCTCATCGTGAGCAGACGCGCAAAGGCACGGCGATTCCCTACCTGTCTCACCTGATGTCGGTGAGCGCGCTCGTGCTGGAATACGGGGGCGACGAGGACCAGGCCATCGCCGGACTGCTTCACGACGCCATCGAGGATCAAGGCGGCGCCGCCATGGAGGCGCAGATCCGCGAGCGCTTCGGCGACCGGGTGGCGCAGATCGTGCGCGCCTGCACAGACAGCGATGCCGAGCCCAAACCTCCCTGGCGCGCGCGCAAGGAGGCCTATCTCGCCACGCTGCGGGACAAGAGCGATGACGCGCTTCTGGTCTCCCAATGCGACAAGCTTCACAACGCCACCGCCATTTTGAACGACGCCCGCATCATTGGACCGGCCATCTGGGACCGCTTCACCGGCAAGCGCGACGGGACGATCTGGTATTATCAAAGCCTCGCCGCGATTTTCGCCGAGCGTCGACCAGGGCCGCTGGCGGAGCGCTTCGCGCGCACCGTCAGTGAAATGGAGACGCTGGCCTGAGGCACGGATGGCCGGCGTGGCTGGATGTCGGCAGACAGGATCCGGCCACCAGAAGTCGCGTATAAGGCCGCCTCCGGGTCGCTTGGCGTCCAACTCCGGTAAGCGCTTGCAGGCCTCTAACGCGAGAAATCCCCGGCAGGGTCTTAACAGGTGCAGGCTAAATGACTGATGCATCTTCTAACGGCTCGACCCTCGCCCCCGCCCCGTCGCTGCGCGAGGCGGCGGCGGTGTGGTTTCGCATCGGCTGCCTCGGCTTTGGCGGGCCGGCGGGGCAGATCGCCCTGATGCACCGCGTGCTGGTGGAGGAGAAAGCCTGGATCGACGAGGACGGCTTTCTGGCTGGGCTGAATTTCTGCATGCTGTTGCCCGGCCCCGAAGCGCAGCAACTGGCGATCTATGTGGGCTGGCGCGTAAACGGAATTTTCGGCGCGCTGATCGCAGGCCTGCTCTTTGTCCTGCCCGGCGCAATCGTGATTTTCGCGCTCAGCGCGCTCTATATCCGGTTCAGTGATGTGGGCGTGGTGGCCGGCGCCCTGCACGGCGTGCAGGCGGTGGTCATCGCCGTGGTGGTGGAGGCGCTGGTGCGCATCGCCCGGCGCGCGCTGAAATCGGCGGCGGCCTACGCCCTGGCGGCGGCGTCGTTTTCGGCGATCTTTATGTTCGCCGTGCCGTTTCCCGTCATCATCGCAGGCGCGGCGCTGGCGGGCTTCGCGGCGTCGCGCGCGCGCCTCGACGGGTTTTCGGCCTCTCAGGCGCTCGCCCCGCCCCACGCCGCGCCGCCGCTCTCGATCCGGAGCGGACTGACCGCCAGCCTTGCCTGCCTGACGCTCTGGCTGGCGCCGGTGGCTCTGCTCATCGCTTTTCTGGGCCCGGAGCATGTCTTTGCGCGCCAGGCGGTGTTTTTCTCCCAGATGGCGGTGGTCACTTTCGGCGGCGCCTACGCCGTGCTCGCCTTTGTGGCGCAGCAGGCGGTGGAGGGGTTTGGCTGGCTTACTCCGGCGCAGATGGTGGACGGTCTGGGCCTGGCGGAGACGACGCCCGGACCGCTGGTGCTGGTGCTTCAATTCGTGGGGTTTATCGCCGCCGCGAACGCCGAGACCGGCCTTCCGCTTCTCCTGGCCGGCCTGATCGGCTCGGTGATCGTTCTGTGGACGACCTTTCTGCCCTGCTTCGCCTGGATCTTCGCCGGCGGCCCCTTCATCGACACGATCCAGCGCATCGCGCCTTTGCGCGCGGCGCTCTCGGCGGTGACGGCGAGCGTTGTGGGCGTGGTGCTCAATCTCTCCCTCTGGTTCGCGGTCCATGTCCTGTTCGGCCAGGTCGGCGAGTTCGAGGCGGGACCCATACGGGTGCTGGCGCCGGACCCGGCCTCGCTCGATCTCGCCGCCCTCGCCCTCTGCGCCACAGCGCTGATCGCCTTGCTCCGGTTCAAGATCAGCCTGCTCATCGTGCTTGTATCAGGGGCGCTGGCCGGCGCCCTCATCTCGCTCCTTTAAGTGGCTTTTCGTGTCTGTGATTGTCATTCCGATCTTCTGGCCGCTGGAGCCGGTGTCCTAGACCACCGCGCGCGGGATTTCTTGACAGGGCCAACCCCCGGGCGCACAGACCGCTGTGATGCAGCGGGTCATCCCGCATGCAGCGCCCCGCCGGCGCGCCGGCCCGAAATCGGGCCTGTACCCCGGCCCCGTACAATGAAACCGCAGATGGGTTCCGCCCGATTTTCCGCCCTGCCTGACACCCGGTCGACCGGCCAGCTCTCCGGCTCCTACGCCTCTGGCGACAGGGCCGCCGACCGCCGCGCCGAGTTCGCCGAAACCCTCGCCGCGCTAAGCGATTTTTCCGCCGCCGCCGAAACCCTCACTTCGGCCCTTGAGCTCGCTCCGGGCTGGGCCGCCGGCTGGTATCGGCTGGGTGAACTGCACCAGAGCGCCGGGTCGCTCAAAAACGCCGCAAAAGCGTGGCGGCGCGCCATGGCGCTGGATCCCGCCGACCGCTTCGGATCACGCGCCCGGCTGGAGCTTCTCACCGGCGAACGGCTGGCGGACGCCCTGCCGCCGGCCTTCGTCGAGGCGCTGTTTGATCAATACGCCCCGCGTTTTGACACCGCTCTGGTGGGCGGGCTCGCCTATCGCGGGCCGCAAATTCTCATGCGCGCCCTGGACGAGGCGGGCCTTCGCACCGTCGCCCGCGCGCTGGATCTTGGATGCGGCACCGGCCTGATGGGCGCGGTCATGCGCCCGCGCTGCGGCGTGCTTGAGGGCGTCGACCTGTCATCCGGCATGCTGGAGATCGCCCGGCGCCGCCAGCTTTACGACCATCTGTTCAAGGCCGATATCAGCGCATTGCCGCTGGACGAGTCCGGCTATGACCTGATCGTGGCGGCGGACGTGTTCGCTTATGTTGGCGCCCTTGAAGGCGTGATCGCCTGGTGCGCCGGCTCGCTCACGCCCGGCGGCCGCCTCGCCTTCACCGTGGAGGCGGCGGACGGCGCCGGCCTGGTGCTGCGCGAAAGCCGACGCTACGCCCATGGCCGCGCCTATCTGGAAGCCCTGATGGCTCAGGCCGGCTTCGAGGCCGTGCGTATCGAGGCGTGCGTGGTGCGCAAGGATCGCGGCGCCGACATTGAAAGCTTCTCTGTCACCGCCGCGCGCGCCGAAATCCGCCGGGCGCTGGAAGGCGACGGCGAGACCGAAGCGATGGCCTAGGCGATGTCCTGATCGGCCTCGCGGGAGCGTGTCGCGCTTCTTGAGTCGCCAGGCATTCAAATATGAGCAAAATGGCCATGGGCGCTTGCAGCGCCGTGCGTCCGGCAGGCGGGCGCATCAAACAATGGGGGCGGCCCATGGCTTCAAATTCATTCTCACGGCGCGGATTTCTGGGCGCAGCCGCCCTGGCGGGCGCGGCGGTGGGCGCACGCGCCTCGGCCGACCCGGTGGTGACGCCGTCCCAGACCGAAGGGCCGTTCTATCCAACCATGGATCAGGCCGATAAGGACGCCGACCTGACCCGGATCGAGGGCCGCGACGGCGTTGCATCCGGCGAAGTTGTCGAGGTCACCGGCCAGGTGATGGACGAAGCGGGCGCGCCTCTCGCCAACGCCGTGGTGGATGTGTGGCAGGCCAACGCCGCCGGCCGCTACGCCCATGAGGCCGACACCAATCCCGCGCCGCTGGATCCTGATTTTCAGGGCTGGGCGATTCTCACCACAGACGCGCTAGGCGGCTACCGGCTACGCACCATCAAGCCCGGCGCCTATCCGGTCATGGACGGCTGGTCGCGCCCGCCCCATATCCACTTCAAGGTGGCGCTGCGCGGCTATCGCGAAGTCACGACGCAGATGTATTTCGACGGCGAGCCGCTGAACGATGTGGACAGGGTTCTCAACAACCACCCCGAGGCTGAGCGGGCCGCACTCATCGCCGGGCGCGATCCTTCGTCCGGCGCTTACCGGTTCGACGTGGTGCTTCAGGCGGTCTAGGCGAGCCGCTTGAGAATCGCCTCGACAACCTCGCCGCGCGCCACCGTTTCTTGAGCGGGCTGGTCTTCGCGCCAGGTCTTGTTGTCGGTGATGCCGGCGGCGAGCTGTGCGCCCAGTTTCAGATCCTTGATCTGGGCCTGGCCCTGCTCGCGCTCGTCTGACCCGATGATCACGGCGAACTCGGCGCCGCGCCGGTCGGCGTATTTCAGCTGCTTGCCCATATTGCCGCCGCCCACGAAGGCTTCAGCGCGAAGGCCCCGCCCGTCGGGCAGCCTGGCGGCGCGCAGCTCGGCGGCGAGCGCGAAATACGCCGCCATCTGGTCTTTTTCCGCCGCTATCACCACCACCAGCGGATCGCCCTTGGCCGAATCCAGCCGGTTCAGCGCCGAGAGCGCCGCGGCGAAGCGCGAGACGCCGAAGCTGAACCCCGTGGCCGGCACGGCCTGACCGGTGAAGCGGGCCACCAAATCGTCATAGCGCCCGCCGCCACCGACAGACCCGAAGCGCACGGGCGTGCCGTCCTCATAGGTGGCGCTCGCCAGCAATTCCGCCTCGAACACCGGGCCTGTGTAATAGCCGAGGCCGCGCACGATGGACGGATCAAACGCCGCGCGCGTTTCATCCACGCCCAACGCCGCGAGCACGGCGTCGATCTCTTCCAGCGCCGCAACGCCTTGGGCGCCCACGCCCGACCCCACCACCGCGGTCAGCGCCTGGAGCACATCACCGCGGGTGTCCCCGGCGGCGTCCAGAAAGCCCAGCACGCGCTTGCGGCCGCCTGCGTCCAGCCCGGCGCCTTGCGTAAAGTCGCCGCTCTCATCCTTGCGGCCCTCGCCCAGCAATTGCTCGACGCCTTCAAGGCCCAGCCGGTCCAGCTTGTCGATGGCGCGCAGGACCCGCATCCGGCTTTCCGCCGCGGCGGACCCCAGGCTCTCCAGCACGCCGTCCAGCAGGCGGCGATCATTGACCCGGATGACGTATTCGCCCTGGGCGAGACCCGCCGCGCCCATGACTTCGCTCGCGAGCGCGATCATCTCCGCGTCGGCCGCCGGGCCCGGCGCGCCGACGCTGTCGGCGTCGCACTGGACAAACTGGCGGAAGCGGCCCGGCCCCGGCTTTTCATTGCGCCAGACTTCGCCGAACTGATAGCGGCGGAAGGGCTTGGCCAGATCCTGGAAATTCTCCGCCGAGAACCGGGCCAGCGGCGCGGTGAGGTCATAGCGCAGCGCCATCCACTGCTCGTCATCATCCTGCATGGCGAAGACGCCCTCATTGGGACGCTCCTCGTCGGGCAGGAATTTTCCCAGCGCGTCGGCGTATTCGAACGCCGGCGTCTCCAGCGGTTCAAAGCCCCAGCGCTCATACACCCCGCTGGCGGCGCTCACCAAGGCGCGCTCGGCGCGCAGCACGTGGGCGGAGCGGTCTTCGAAACCGCGCGGACGCCGGGCTTTGGGCTTGAACGCCTTGGTCTTGGCCATGGGAGGTGCTCGTTTCGTCAGTAAACGCCTTGGAAGGGCTCAGCCCTTAGCCTTGGCGGGCGAAACGATCAAGCGGCGCACGCCTTGCATGGCGCTGAGCGCTACAGCCCTTAGGAGTCCCGCCATGATCCGCACCGCCCTTTGCGTCCTGATGCTGGCCTGCGCGTTCACCGCGCCGAGCCTTGCCGACGCCGCCCGGGTGGAGGCGCTGAGCGCCCGCATCGCGCCGGAGGCCGAACTCCGCGCCGATCTGTACAAAAGCGCCCCCGCCGCCCCTGCCGACGCGCCCGCGCCGGGCGATGCGCTGCTGGCCGACCTGACAGACTTTGCGCTGGCCGCCCGCGCCCTGTCGCAGGAGATCGAGGAAAGCGGCGGCCCGCAGGATCTGCGCTGCATCTTTCGCGGCATGAGCGGGGATGTCACCGATCGCATCACGGCGCTGGACGCCGCACAGACCCGCGCCGACCTGTCACGCGCCTACACCGAAATCGCCCGGCTCGCCGGGCAGGCCCAGCGCATCGCCAGCGATCCGGAGCTGGCGGGTGAAACGGCGGCGCCCTGCGGCGCGGACTAACTATTCCGCCGCCACGTCGCGGGTCTTGACCAGTTTCTGGACTTTCTTCACCGCCCGCTCGCGCTTCAGGCGCGAGAGATAGTCGATGAAGACCACGCCTTCGAGATGGTCCATCTCGTGCTGGATGCACACGGCGAACAGGCCCTCGGCGATCTCTTCGCGCTTCTCGCCGTCATAATCGAGATACTCGATCTTCACCCGTTCAGGCCGTTCGACCTCGTCGAAAATCTCCGGCACCGAAAGGCAGCCTTCCGAATAGGGTTTGAGATCTTCGGTCAGCGGGGTGATCACCGGATTGATGAAATACACCGGGTCGTTTCGCTCATCAGACAGATCCATGACGATGACGCGCTTGTCCACGCCCACCTGGATCGCGGCGAGGCCGATGCCGTCGGCCGCGTACATGGTCTCCACCATGTCGTCCATGAGCGCGCGCAACTCATCGTCCACACCCGCTACGGGCTTGGAGACCAGCTTCAGGCGCGGGTCGGGAACGGTGAGGATGTCGCGTACGGCCATGTCTACAAATTAATCGCACCCGGCCCGGTGTTCAAGATTGCCGGACAGGCCGGCGCCCGAGCGACGCCCGGCCCTCGACAACCACCCCCTGCACGCGCCATCCTCTGACCCAGCGAACGGCGTTCACGAACCGGCCCCGGAGAGCCGGCGCGCCGTCAG
Source organism: Apolloniradiicaulis salifontis (assembly GCF_053756655.1). NCBI lineage: Bacteria > Pseudomonadati > Pseudomonadota > Alphaproteobacteria > Maricaulales > Maricaulaceae > Apolloniradiicaulis > Apolloniradiicaulis salifontis. Next base: position 623,047 of record NZ_CM132387.1, on the reverse strand, counting down.
GGAGGAGACCATGGACGCAGCGGCGCTCGACGCGGCGCGCATCGACCTTGCGCCGGGCGGATCGATCATCCTGCCCATCATTCTCGCCATGATCATGTTCTCTGTGGCCCTGAATCTGCGCCCGGGCGATTTCGCGTTTCTCAAAGCCCAGCCGGCGCGGTTCGCCGGCGCGGCGGCGGCGCAGATGCTGGCGCTGCCGCTCATGACCCTGGGGCTGATCCACCTGATCAATCCGATACCCTCGATCGCGCTGGGGATGATCGTGGTGGCGTGCTGTCCCGGCGGCAATGTCTCGAACTTCTTCACCCATCTGGCCAGGGGCGACACAGCGTTGTCGGTGGCGCTCACCGGCACGTCCAGCCTCGCCGCGGCGCTGGTCACGCCGGTATCCATCCTGTTCTGGACCAGTCTGTACGCACCCACCGCCGCCATCGTGGACGACATCGCGCTGAGCCCGGTTCCCTTCGTGGTCCAGACAACGGTGATCATGGCGATCCCCCTGATCCTGGGCATGATCGCCGCCCTGCGCTTTCCCGTCACAGCGGCGCGCGTGCGGCCGATCCTCATGGGCGCGGCCCTGATCGGCATTCTCGCCATGGTTCTGGGCGGGATCGCCTCCAACCTGGCGCTGCTCACGGCGACGGCGGGCGTCGTGCTGGGAATCGTGGTGATCCACAACGCGGCGGCCTTCATCACCGGCGCGGCCGCGGGGCGGCTACTGGGCTTTAGCGGCCCGCGCCGGCGCGCGCTCACCTTCGAGGTGGGCCTGCAGAACACCGGGCTGGGCCTGGTGATCCTGCTGGGCCAGTTTGAGGGCCTGGGCGGCGCGGCGGCCATCGTCGGCCTGTGGTCGATCTGGCACCTGTTCGCGGGGCTGGGCCTGGCCGGCGCGTTCCGCCTTTACGATGCGCGCACCGCCGCCGCGCGCGCCAGGCTCGCCGAGTAAGTTATCCGCCGAAGACGCCATCCAAGGAGCCACGCCATGGACTATGACCTGAAAATCACCAACGGACTGATCTTTGACGGATCCGGCGGCGCGCCCTTTTGCGGCGATGTGGGGATCAGGGACGGCGTCATCATTGCGGTGGGCGACGCCCCCGGCGCGGCGGAAAAGACCATCGACGCGCAAGGCCTGATCGTGACGCCGGGCTTTCTGGACGCGCACACCCATTATGACGGCCAGGCGAGCTGGGACGACCGGCTGGAGCCGTCCATCCGCCACGGCGTGACCACCGCGGTCATGGGCAATTGCGGCGTCGGCTTCGCGCCGGTGCGCGAGAGCGACCATGAGCGCCTGATCAAGCTCATGGAGGGGGTGGAGGACATTCCCGGCACCGCCCTTGCCGAAGGCCTGAAATGGGACTGGGAGAGCTTTCCAGACTATCTCGACGCGCTGGAGCGCACGCCGCGCACCCTGGATATCGCCGCCATGGTGGGCCATGACCCGTTGCGCGTTTTCGTGATGGACGAGCGGGCGAGCTTCGACGCCCAGGCCAGCGATGAGGAGATCGCGAGGATGCGCGATCTGGTGGGCGAGGCGCTGGACGCCGGCGCCATCGGGTTTTCCACCGGCCGCAGCGATCTGCACCGCACCGCCGACGGCGAATGGACACCGGCCAGCGAAGCCACGGCGAAGGAGCTCGCCGGCATCGCCGCGGCCTTCAAGGGCCGGACTCACGGCGTCATCCAGGCGGTCTCCGATTTCGATCTGGAGCGCGACGCGGAGAAGTTTCCCGCAGAATGGGCGGTCATCGAGCAATATGTGAAGGCGGCCGGCGGGCGGCCCTTCTCCATCTCGGTGATGCAGCGCGATTTCGCGCCGGACCAGTGGAAGAAGATCCTGCAGGGTCTGGAAAAGCTCGACGCCGAGGGCTTCACCGTGCGCGCCCAGGTCGCCCCGCGCGCCATCGGCGTGTTTCTGGGGCTGCAGTGCACCTTCCACCCCTTCATGGGCTATCCCGCCTACAAGGAGATCGCCCATCTGCCGCTGGATGAGCGGGTGACGGTGATGGAATCAGAGAGCTTCAAGCGCAAACTCCTCGCCCAGCGCTCCGACAAACTGGCCGGCCCCGGCAGCTCCATCCCTCCAATCGCCGACCTGCTCATCGAGAACATGGACTTCGTCGCCGAGAAGCTGTTCACCCTGTCGCAAGAGCCCGACTACGAGCAGCCGCCGGAAGCCTCCATCGCCGCCAAAGCGCGAGCCAACGGCGTCTCGGTGTGGGAGCAGCTCTACGACACGGTGGTGGCCCGCGACGGGCGAGAGCTGATCTATCTGCCGATCTATAATTACACCGAGCTCAGCTACGATAATGTCAAAGCCATGATGGACCATCCCCTGGCCATGATGGGCCTGTCCGACGGCGGCGCCCATGTGGGCACGGTCTGCGATGCGAGCTTTCCCACTTATCTGATAAGCCACTGGACCCGCGACCGCGCGCGCGGCGAGACGATCCCGCTGGAACGCGCCGTTCAGATGCTCACCGCCGACATCGCTGATTATCTCGGGCTTTCCGATCGCGGCCGGATCAAGCCGGGGCTGAAGGCCGATCTCAACATCATCGACTACGACCACCTCAAGCTCGCCCCGCCCCGCCTGGTGCAGGACCTGCCCGCCGGCGGCCAACGCCTGTTGCAGGACGCCAAGGGCTATCGCGCGACGATTGTCGCCGGCGAGGTTGTGGTGGAACATGATCAGCTTACCGAGGCCCGGCCCGGACGGCTGGTGCGGTCGGGGCGGCAGATGGCGATGGCGGCGGAGTGAGGGGTTCTGGGCTTTAGGGCTTAAGCGCCGCCACCCCCTCCGTCCACTTCGCGGACACCTCCCCCATCAAGGGGGAGGACAAGCTCTGTGATCTTTGTCCCTCCCCTGGATGGGGAGGGTGGGCCGGACCGTTAGGTCCGGGTCGGGTGGGGTGCGGTGGCGATGGCGGCGGAGTGATCCCTCCCCTGTCATCCCGGCCGGAGCTGCGACGCAGCGCAGAGCCGGGACCCCAAGCATCCGGGATCTCAGAGTTTTCGTGGCGCCGCATGGGGTCCCGGATAGCGCTTCGCGCTTCCGGGATGACATTTCGGGCGCTTAGAAAAACCCCTTCATCTGCCTTGCCGCCTGGCGGATGCGTTGTTCGTTCTCCACCATCGCAAGGCGCACATGGCCGTCGCCGCGTTCGCCGAAGCCGAGGCCCGGCGCCACTGCGACGCCGGTTTTTTCCAGCAGCAGCTTTGAGAACTCCACCGAGCCCAGCTCGCGGTGGCTTTCCGGGATCGGCGCCCAGGCGAACATGGTTGCGGGCGGGACCGGCACGGGAAATCCGATGCGGCCGAAGCTCTCCACCATGACGTCGCGGCGCGCCTTGTAGATCCGGCGGGCGTAGTCGACATGGTCCTGGGGACCGTCCAGCGCCGCCACGGCCGCGATCTGGATCGGTGTGAACGCGCCGTAATCGAGATAGGATTTCACACGCTTCAGGGCGTCCACCAGCCGCCGGCTCCCTGCGGCGAAGCCGATGCGCCAGCCGGGCATGGAATAGGTCTTGGACATGGAGGTGAACTCCACCGCCACGTCGCGCGCGCCTTCCACCTCGAGGATGGACGGCGGCGGGGTCCCGTCGAAATAGATCTCCGAATAGGCGAGGTCGGAGATCAGTACGAGGTCATGGGCTTTGGCGAGCTTCACGGCTTCGCGGTAGAAATCGAGATCCACCACCTGGGCTGTGGGGTTGGACGGAAAGTTCAGCACCAGGGCGCCGGGCGAGGGAATCGAGCGACGGCAGGCATGGGCCGCCTCGCGCAGAAAATCCTCGGGGTCTTTGAAACCCACCGGACGCACGGCCGCGCCGGCGATCAGGAAGCCGAACATGTGGATGGGATAGCTGGGATCGGGCGCCAGGATGACGTCGCCGGGCGCGGTGATCGCCTGGGCCAGATTGGCGAGCCCCTCCTTGGAGCCCAGCGTGACGCAGACCTCCTTGTCGGGATCGAGCTCCACATTGAAGCGCCGCGCATAATAGCGCGACAGCGCCGCGCGCAGCGATTTCACGCCCTGGCTGGCCGAATAGCGGTGGGCGCGCGGATCGGCGGCGACCTCCACCAGCTTGTCGATGATGTGTTTCGCCGGCGGCAGGTCGGGATTGCCCATGCCGAAATCGATGACGTCTCGGCCTTCCTTGCGATAGGCGAGCTTTAACCGGTTCACCTCGGCGAACACGTAAGGGGGAAGCCGGCGTTCGCGGTAGAAGGCGGGTTCAGGCTGGGCGGTCATGGGGCGTTCCTGCTGAGTGGGGCCACAGCTATGGGAAACCCGCGATAAGGCGTCAATGGGGCGCCCAAGCGGACCGGCGCAGCATGGGGCGCAGCAATCGCCTCAGAGCGCGTCCTTCAGCTCCTGCTTCAGATCGCCGGAGTCACGCTTGACTATCTTTTTCGCTTTCTTCAGCGCCTTTGACTCCAGCGCCTTGCGCCGGGCCTTCAGGGCGTCGATCGCCTCATCCACATGGAGGCCCTGACGATCCTCCAGCCGATTGATCAGGCGCGTGAGGTCATGGTGATCGCCCAGAAGATCGGCGGCCTTCTTGGCCTTCTTGCGTTTCTTCTTTACGCCGTCCGGCCACACGCCTTTCAGCGCGGTGGTGTGATAGCGCCAATCCTTCACCCGTTTTCTGAGCTCGTGAAGCGTCTCGCCGCCAGGCGCGTCTTCGGCGGTCTTGAAGCGCTTCTTCGCCCGCTTGTAGGTGCGCGCCAGACCCTTGGCGATGGCCTCAGCCGGGTCCTTTGAAAGGTCGGCCTTCTGCACCTCGCCCGCCATCTCGTCGAGCATGGCGCGGGCCTGACCGGCGGCGCGGGTGCGGTCGATGCGCTGGCCGTCCTCGCGGGCGCGCTCGCCCTCCTTGCGGATGACCGCGGCGATCTCGGGGCTTTCGCAATGGATCGCGGCGGCCCGCGCGATCTGCTCCAGGCTGTCGGCGTCGCGGGCCTCCTCCAACTCGTTCGCCGCGCGCCGGCCGGCGGCGTTGATGCGCTTTGAGGCTCTCTTGTCGCCCTTGCGGATCAGCCGCGCATTGGAGCGCGCCTTCTTGATCGCCTTGCGCGCCTCATGGACAGCATACAGCGGATCGCGCTCAATGCGCTCAAGCGCGGCGCGCGCCTGATCGATCTCCGCAAGGATCACGTCAGGCATTTGGGAAAAGCTTTTGTGGGCGGGCAGGCGCTCGGTCATGGGACGGAAACGCACGGGAGCGGCCGCCGGTTCTCTTACGTTACCTGGCGGCGCGCCTAAAGCGCCGGATCGAGCCCGCCGGCGATGGACGCGTTGACCCGGAACCAGCCGGCGATAGCGTAGCGGTCGGCGTGGGCCACGCGCACTTCGTGGGGGATGTCTTCAGACAGCATCAGCACCACGCCGCCGCCCTCCGGCGCGATCTCGGCGGCGGGTGGGACTGAGTCCAGGGCTTTCAGGTCAGGGCGTCCGTCCGGCCCGTCCGGCGCTCTGTCCCAGAGCGCCAGCTTGCCGCCGTCCGGCTCCGCCCAGCTGCGATTGAGATAGGTCACCATGGACACCACCCGCGAGCGCCCAGCCCGCGGACCCAGTCCCGCCGCCTCCCCGGCGCCGCGCGCCAGTCGGAAGGCGTCCAGATGGCGGGCGTAGAACCCGCCGGGCGGATAGACCGCAAAGTGAGCCTCGTATTCGAACAGGCCCAGATAGAAAGCTTCGTTCAGCGCCCGTCGCAGGATTTCGGCGCCGGCGAGATAGCGCTTCTGCGCCGGGCTTGATCCGTCCAGCCAGGCGATGCGGGTCTTTCGAACCTTGAGGCGCGTCGTCTCTTCGGCGCGCCGCCCGATCCGCCCGTCATGGGTCTCTCCTGCGGCGTCCAGAAATTCGGCCTCGGCGCGCAAATCCGCCACCAGTTCAGGGTCCAGCGCATCGGGCGCATGGGCCCAGCCGCGCTGGGCCAGACCCTCGATGAGGCTATGGGTGAGGTTGGAACCGAACGGCGGCGCACGCAGCGGCGTCACGGCGTTCATGGGGCGAAATCCTTCGCAGGGAGAGAGCCGCGTGCACTTGGAGCCGGGCGCAGCGTTTGGCAAGCGCAATCGCGCGGCGCCCTCAAGATTGCCCATCGCCGCGCGCGCGCCTAGGTTCGCTCCATCGCTGACACCCCCGCCCGGAGCTAAGTCCCCATGGCCGTGAAACGACCCGTCGATTCCTCCAGTCACGTCTATCTGGTGGACGGGTCAGGCTATATCTTCAGGGCCTATCACGCCCTGCCGCCGCTGACGCGCTCCGACGGGACGCCGGTGGGCGCGGTTCAGGGCTTCTGCAACATGCTTTGGAAGCTTCTGGAAGACCTCAAGGGCGAGGACGAGCCCACCCATCTGGCGGTGATCTTCGACCATTCCTCCAAGACCTTCCGCAACGAGATCTATGATCAGTACAAGGCCCACCGGCCCGAGCCGCCCGAAGATCTGGTGCCGCAATTTGCGCTGATCCGCGAGGCGACCCTCGCCTTTGATCTGCCCAGCATCGAGCAGGAGGGCGTGGAGGCCGACGATCTGATCGCCACCTACGCCCGCCAGGCGGCGGAAAAGGGCGCGCGCGTCTCCATCGGCTCTTCGGACAAGGATCTGATGCAGCTGGTCACCGACCGCGTGACGATGCTGGACCCCATGAAGGTGAAGCGCATCGGCCCCGATGAGGTGGTGGAGAAGTTCGGCGTGAAGCCGGACCGCGTCATCGACGTGCAGGCGCTGGCCGGCGACAGCGTCGACAACGTGCCCGGCGTGCCCGGCATCGGGATCAAGACCGCCGCCCAGCTGATCAATGAGTACGGCGATCTGGAGAGCCTTCTAGCGCGCGCCGGCGAGATCAAGCAGCCCAAGCGCCGCGAAAAACTGATCGAGCACGCCGAGGACGCCCGCGTCTCCAAGGTGCTCGTCACCCTCAAGACCGATTGCGAGGGCATGGCGGCGCTGGACGAGTTCGGCACGGCGGAACCCGATCCGGAAAAGCTGCTGGGCTTTCTCAAATCCATGGAGTTCCGCACCCTCACGCGCCGCGTGGAGGAAGGCCTGGGCGAAGGCCCCGCCGACAGCACCGGCGACGCCACCGCCGAGATCGACCGGTCAAAATATGAGTGCGTCACCACGCTGGAGCAGCTCGACGCCTGGATCGGTAAGGCGCGGCGCGCCCGCGTGATCGCGGTGGACCTGGAGACCGACGCCCTGTCGGCAAGCTCGGCACGCCTGTGCGGGGTGTCGATGGCCACCGCGCCGGGCGAGGCCTGCTACATCCCCACCGGCCATGTGGGCGGCGATCTGGCGTCTGGAACCGCGAAGCCGGAGCAGCTGGACGAGGCCGAGGCGCTGGGCCGCCTCAAGGGTCTGCTGGAAGATCCGGCGATCTTGAAAGTGGGTCAGAACTTCAAATACGACATCGCCGTGTTCCGGCGCTACGGCATTGATCCGACCCCCTATGACGACACCATGCTGCTCTCCTATGTGCAGGAGGCGGGCCTGCACAATCACGGCATGGACGAGCTCGCGAGGCTCCATCTTGACCATGAGTGCATCCCCTTCAAGCAGGTCTGCGGCACGGGCAAGAAGCAGATCAGCTTTGCTGAAGTCGATCTAACACGCGCCACCGAATACGCGGCCGAAGACGCGGACGTGACTTTGCGCCTTTGGGAGATCCTGAAGCGACCGCTGGCCCAGCGCGGCCTCTCAACCGTCTATGAGACTCTGGAGCGGCCCATGCCGGGCGTGCTGGCGAAGATGGAGCTGGCGGGCGTTAAAGTGGACACCGCCCAGCTCTCGCGCCTGTCTTCGGATTTTGCGCAGAAAATGGCCGAGAGCGAAGAGGCCGCCCACACGGCTGCGGGCCGGGCCTTCAATCTGGGCAGCCCCAAGCAGATCGGCGAGATCCTGTTTGAAGAGATGGCCCTGCCCGGCGGCAAGAAAACCAAAGGCGGGGCCTGGTCCACCGACGCCGCGGTTCTGGAAGAGCTGGCGGCGGCGGGCCACGCGCTGCCCACCGCGCTGCTCACCTGGCGCCAGTTTTCCAAGCTGAAGAGCACCTATTCAGACGCGCTGAAAGCCGCGATCAGCCCCGACACGGGCCGGGTCCACACCAGCTTCTCGCTGGCGGCCACGACCACCGGGCGGCTTTCAAGCTCTGAGCCGAACCTTCAGAACATCCCCATCCGCACCGAAGAAGGGCGCAAGATCCGCGAGGCGTTCACCGCCGAGCCCGGCCATGTCATCGTCGCGGCGGACTATTCCCAGATCGAATTGCGCCTGCTCGCCCATATCGCCGATGTGGAGGCGCTGAAATCAGCCTTCCGCGAGGGCCAGGACATTCACGCGCTCACCGCCTCGGAAATGTTCGGCGTGCCGCTGGAGGACATGGACCCGATGACGCGGCGGAACGCCAAAGCGATCAATTTCGGGATCATCTACGGCATTTCCGCCTTTGGCCTGGCCAATAATCTCGGCATCGGACGCGACGAGGCCAAGGCCTATATTGACAGCTATTTCAAGAAATTCCCCGGCATCGCGGCCTATATGGACGCCATGAAGGCCGAGGCGAAGGACAAGGGTTTCGTGGAGACGATCTTCGGCCGGCGCATCCACCTGCCCGGCATCCGCGACAAGAACCCGTCCGTGCGCCAGTTCGCTGAGCGCCAGGCCATCAACGCCCCGATCCAGGGCGCCGCCGCCGACATCATCCGCCGCGCCATGATCCGCATGGAGGACGCGCTGGACGGCGCCGGCCTCGAAGCGCGCATGCTGCTGCAGGTCCATGACGAGCTGGTCTTTGAAGCGCCCAGGGACGAGGCAGAGCGCCTGATCGAGGTGGTGCGCAAGGTGATGGTGGACGCGCCCCTGCCCGCCGCCGACCTCACCGTTCCGCTGGTGGTGGACGCCAAGGCCGCCGACACCTGGGGCCAGGCGCATTAGGATCGCGCAGGGCCTCGGGCGACGCGCCCGGATAGGCATGCATGCAAGCGATTTCGATAGCTTGAAGCATCGCCATCGACCCCGTCTATGGCTGAGATCGCAATTCCTTGTGTGACTCCGGCGGCGTATTCGGCGATCCTTGCCTCGTTAAAGACGCCTCGGCGACGCCCCCGGACGCCGAGCTTCAAGGAGGTCTTCCCATGGACGATCAAGCCCAATGCCCGTTTGCGCACACGCCGATAAGCCAGGGCCGCAGCAATCGCGACTGGTGGCCCAACGCGCTCGACCTGTCGATCCTGACCCATGGCGGCGTCAGCCCCAGCCCCATGGCGCCCGGCTTCAATTACGCCGAGGCGTTCAAATCGCTGGACTATGAGGGCGTAAAGCGCGACCTGCACGCGCTGATGACGGACTCCAAGCCCTGGTGGCCGGCGGACTATGGCCATTACGGCCCGTTTTTCATCCGCATGGCCTGGCACGCGGCCGGCACCTACCGGGTCAGCGACGGGCGCGGCGGCTCCAGCTCGGGCGCCCAGCGCTTCGCGCCGCTCAATTCCTGGCCCGACAACGCCAATCTGGACAAGGCGCGCCGACTGCTCTGGCCGATCAAGCAGAAATACGGAAACGCCCTGTCCTGGGCCGATCTTCTGGTGCTCACCGGCAATGTGGCGCTGGAGTCCATGGGCTTCAAGACGTTTGGATTCGCTGGCGGCCGCGAGGACATTTTCGAGCCTGAGAACGACGTCTACTGGGGCACCGAGGCCGAATGGCTTGGTGATCAGGACCGGTATTCGGGCGACCGCTATCTCGAGCAGCCCCTGGCCGCGAGCCATATGGGCCTGATTTATGTGAACCCCGAAGGCCCGCGCGGCCAGCCGGACCCGGAGGGCGCGGCCCACGATATCCGCGTCACCTTCAGCCGCATGGCGATGAATGACGAGGAGACCGTGGCGCTGATCGCCGGCGGTCACACCTTCGGCAAATGCCATGGCGCGGCGAACGCCGCTATGGGCCCCGAACCCGAAGGCGCCGACATCGCGGCCCAGGGTTTCGGCTGGACCAATTCCAACGGCGCCGGCCATGGCGGCGACACCATGACCAGCGGGCTGGAAGGCGCCTGGACCCCGGACCCGATCCAGTGGGACATGGGCTATTTCAAGCAGCTGTTTAACTACGAGTACGAGCTGACCAAGAGCCCGGCGGGCCACTGGCAGTGGGCGCCCAAGGACCTGAAGGCCGAGGACCACGCCCCGGACGCCCATGCCGACGCGCGCGTCCCCACCATGATGCTCACCACCGACCTCTCCATGAAGGTGGACGCCGAGTACGAGAAGGTCTCGCGCAAGTTCTTTGAAGACCCGGATGCGTTCGCCGACGCGTTCGCCCGCGCCTGGTTCAAGCTGACCCACCGCGACATGGGGCCCAAGAGCCGCTATCTCGGCCCGGAAGTCCCTGAAGAGGACCTGATCTGGCAGGATCCGGTTCCGGCGGTGGATCACGCGCTTGTGGGCGACGCCGATGTGAAGGCGCTGAAAGCTGCGGTGCTGGACGCCGGCGTCGATCCGGCCGATCTGATCTTCACCGCCTGGGCCTCTGCGTCCACCTATCGCGATTCCGACAAGCGCGGCGGCGCCAACGGCGCCCGCATTCGCCTGGCTCCCCAGAAAGACTGGGCGGCCAACGAGCCGGCCCGCATCGCCAAGGTGATCGACGCGCTGGAACGGGTGAAATCCGCCTTCGACACGCAGGCCCAGGGCGACAAGAAGATCTCCCTCGCCGATCTGATCGTGCTGGCCGGCGACGCCGCGGTGGAACAGGCCACCAGGGCCGCCGGGGAAGAGATCGACATTCCCTTCACGCCGGGGCGCACCGACGCCACCGACGAGATGACCGACGTCGACGCCTTTGAACCGCTGGAGCCTGGCGCGGACGGCTTCCGCAACTATGTGGACGCCGAGCACACCGTGCCGACCGAAGAGCTTCTTGTGGACCGGGCGCGGCTTCTCACCCTGTCGATCCCTGAGACCAGCGTTCTGGTGGCGGGCCTGCGCGTTCTGGGCGCCAATCATGGCGGCAAGAGCGACGGCGTGCTGACCACCACTCCGGGCGTGCTGACCAATGATTTCTTCATCAATCTTCTGGACATGGAGACCGCCTGGAAGGCCGTCTCGCCCGAAGAGAAGGAGTTCATCGGGACCGACCGCGAGAGCGGCGAAGAACGCTGGCGCGCCAGCCGCGTGGATCTGGTGTTCGGCTCGAACTCCCAGCTGCGCGCGGTGGCCGAGGCCTACGCCCAAGGCGATGCGAAAAAGGCCTTCATCCACGACTTCGCCCGCGCCTGGCGCAAGGTGATGATGCTGGACCGGTTCGATACGCCCGAGGCGCGGCTGTAGCGCTCTGCGCTTTCGCGCGTGACTGAATGCTGCCCCGGGGCCCCAAACCCCGGGGTTTTGCGTTGTCGATGCACCAGGTGGGCTGCGCTGAGCGGAATTCGGGTTGATTAATCCCTTTTTTTTCAGCAAGGCTGGTTCTGTTCACAGGGTGCGCTAGTATCCTTGATACCGAAATGGGAGGAATACGCCTTATGAGAACGACCAGTATCCTTGCAGCGCTGCTGGCATCGACGGCGCTGGCCGCTTGCGGCGGCGGCGAAGATCAGAGCGCGGACACCGCTGACACCACCGCCGCAGGCGAAACCGAGACCATGGCGACGGAAACCTCCGGCGAGGCCATGGGCGGCGACACCGGCATGGAGGCTGAAGCCCCCGCCGCCGAGGCGGCCCCGGCCGAGGAAGCGCCTGCAGAAGAAGCGCCTGCTGAAGAGGCGCCCGCTGAAGAAGCCTCTGCTGAAGAGCCCGCCTCTGAAGGCGGCGACATGGCGTCCACCGATGACGGCCCGCTTATCATCGCCGGCCTCACCGGCGATCCCGAAGCCGGCCGCCGCGTTTTTGCGCGCTGCCGCTCCTGCCACGTGCTTGAAGAGGGCGTGAATCGGGTTGGTCCGTCGCTCTACGGCATTTTCGGCCGTACAGCCGGTTCCGTGGACGGGTTCCGTTATTCGGAAGCCAACGCCACCTCCGGCGTGACGTGGACCGCGGAGACCATGTTTGAGTATCTGGAGAACCCGCGCGAATACATTCCGGGCACCATCATGGCGTTCCCGGGCCTGCGCGACGAGCAGGACCGCGCCGACGTCATCGCCTATATGAAGGCGAACGGCGGCCTGGGCGACCAAGGCTAGGCTGGATCGTCGCGCGCCGCGCGTCTTCGCCGGCGCGCGACATCCAGAATATGACATGCGAAAGCGGCGGCCAGTACGGCCGCCGTTATCGTATACGGGGCGCCGACAAGCGCGGCCCGCACCGCCAGCATCAGCATGACCCCCGGGGCAAGCAGGGCGGCGACGTCCACCATGGTCATGGCGCCGCGAAGGCGCGGTAAGGCCGCCAGCACGCCGGCCTCCACCACGACCAGAAGCAGGATCAGGTCGATGATCCGGCCCGAGGCGAACAACGCCTCTATCATGACAGGTTCATCGCGGCGACAGGCCCACCAGGTGGGCGAGATCCTTGAAGAAGATCTTCGCGTGGGCGGCGTGATCGGTCTTCACCAGCTCCTTCTCCATATAGCCCTGCCAGGTGAGGCGCTGGACGTCCTGATCGGCGCAGATCTTCACGAAGCGCTCGCGGCGCTTGTCGTTGCGGTACCAGAAATGCTGCATGATCCCGAGCACGAAGAAGGTCTGTCCGTGCGCCTTCATGAAGCGCTTGCGCACCGCGGCCAGGGCCCTGGCCTGACCGGTCGCCAGAAACTCCAGCGCGCCTTCACCGGCCATCTGACCGGACGTCATGGCGTAGAAGATGCCCTCGCCCGAAGACGGGGCCACCGCGCCGGCGGCGTCGCCGGCCAGCACCACGTCGCGGCCATTGTCCCAGCGCGGCGCAGGCTTGTAGGGCAGCGGCGCGCCTTCACGGCGTACGACTTCGCAACCAGCAAGGCCGGAGGATTCGCGCAGCGACTTCACCGCGCTGCGAAGGGAGAAGCCCTTCACCTGGCTGCCCGTGCCGATGCTGGCGAGCTCGCCATGGGGAAACACCCAGCCGTAAAAGTCCGGCGAAATGCGGCCGTCATAAATCACGTCGCAGCGGTCGGCGTGGTAGTGGCCGACGCTCCCGCCCTGGGGCGCGCGAACGATCTCATGATAGGCGAAGACGCTCTTGACCTTCTCGGCTCCCTTCACCGTCTGCTTGGCCAGCTTCGACCGCGCGCCATCGGCGCCGACAATGACGCGCGCGCGTACGCGGATCGTTTCGTCAGGCGCATCGTGAGGGCTGAACACGATGATCGCGGTACCGTCATCATCGCGCTCGACACATTCAAAGGAGCCGTCGCGCCGCTCGGCGCCGGCGGCTGCGGCGCGCTCACGCAGAAACTCGTCGAAGAACTCCCGGTCCACCATCCCCACATACCCGTCGCCGATGGGCATATCCACTTCAAGGCCTGAGGGCGCAAGGATACGCGCCCCGCGGGTGCGGGCCACGATCTGGGCCTCGGGGATCTTGAACTCGCGGATCAGCTTGGGCGGCACAGCGCCGCCGCAGGGCTTGATGCGCCCCGGCTTGTCGATCAGCAAAACTGAAGCACCGCCCTCGCACAGGGTTTGCGCGGCGACGGCCCCGGCGGGGCCGCCCCCGACGACGACAGCGTCATAGGTCTTGAGTGCATGCGTCATGAGGCGCCTCCCGCCAGGCTGGGTATGGACTGGGTTTGAGTTTCGGTTTCCTCCACGCCGAGCGCCAGACGCGCGGCCACGAGGAACAGGGCGGCTTCGATTGCGAAGACGAGCCCGAAGGCCACGGTCGCGTCGGCGAAGAGCGCGCGCGCCGCATCGATGGCGGCGGCGCCGAGAAAGCCTCCGACCCCAAAGGCGATCGCCTGGGCCGCGCCCCAAAGGCCGATCCGCACGCCTTCGCGGCCCGGACCGTCCGCGCCGGCCAGACCCATCATCGCGCCGATGGCGGCGACGGCGAAGGCGCCGTTGGAAAGGCCCAGAAGAAAGACGGACAATCCTAGCGGCCAGCCGGGACCCACAAGGCTGGCGGCCGCCAGGCCCAGCAACGCCAGGGACGAGGCGACGCAGCCGCCGATGACCCAGGCCTGGCGCCGGCCGAAACGGCTTCCGCTCAGCCGGGCGCCCAGCACCGCCACGCCGATCATGCCCAGAAGGACACCCGCGTTCTGTACTCCGGCGAGCTGTGTCGACTGGCCCGGCGTCAGGTTGAACACGAGGCCGCTGAACGGCTCCAGGATCATGTCCTGGCTGCTATAGGCGAGCATGGAAACGAAGACGAAGATGGTGAACCGGCGCGCCTTGGGCTCGCCCCACACCTCTTTCATCGCCTGCTTGAAATTGGTTTTCGGCGCCGCCGGGCCGGCCTCGGCGCGCCTGGCGCGCCTCGCCTGCCCGCTGCGCTCCACGCCCAGGACCGCGACGACGCACAGCGCAAAAGCGATGGCGCTCACCGCGGCGGTGACGGCCACGAAGCGGGTCAGCGTGAACGGATCAAGCTGGCCGCCGGCGACCCCGGCGGTCACGGCGAAGCCGAAAATCATCATGATCCACGTGATCGACGCCGCCGGGGCGCGCCGTTCGGGCGCGACATCGGTTGCCAGGAGCGCCAGGAGCGAAGTTCCCGCCGCGCCGACGCCGCCGCCGATCATGACAAAGGCGAAAACGGCCAGCGCGATCCCCGCGATCGGCGATGTGGCGGTCCATGCAGTGGCCACCGCAGCGAGGACGCCGCCCATCGCCAGAACCGCCATGCCGGCGATGATCCAGGGCGTACGCGCCCCGCCCATGTCGGAGCCATGGCCCCAGCGCGGGCGGGTGAGCTGCACCGCATAGTGCAGACCCACAAGCGCGCCCGGCAACATGGCCGGAAGCGCCAGCTCCACCACCATCACCCGGTTCAGGGTGGAGGTGGTGAGAACCACGATGGAGCCCAGCGCCGCCTGAACGAGGCCCAGCCTGACGATCTCGATCCAGCTTAAATAGCCGCGATCGGCGCTGCTGGTGCTTTGGGTGCGGGCGCCCGTCATGGCGGCTTCCTCAGCTCAGATTGGACACGGCGAAGGCGCTCACCAGCATGCCGAGTACGTAAAGGGTGACGCCGGTGGCGTTGAACCAGGGCGCAAGCGCCTTGGGGTCGCGCAACAGGCGGGACATCAGGATGATCTGGGCCACAAGCGCCAGGGCCACGAGACCGGCATGGATCGGCCGGCCCCAGATGAGCAGCAGCCAGACCACATAAAACTGCGGCGCCGCCATCACGACGCAAGCGATCCTCGCCGCCTTGCGCGGGCCGAGCACCGCCGGCAGCGATCTAAGCCCCATCTTCTGGTCGCCTTCGATCGCCTTGAAATCGTTAAGGACCATGATCCCGTAGGCCCCCAGGCTATAGAGAACGGCCATGGTGATGGTCGCGCCCGACGGCAGCGCCTGCGTCATCACCGCGGCGCCGGTGAACCAGGCTAGGCCCTCATAGGAGACGCCCACCGAAAGCGGACCCCAGACGCCGCTGCGCTTTAAGCGCACCGGCGGCGCGCTATAGGCCCAGGACAAGGCAACGCCCAGCGCCGCGGCCGCAAAAACCCAGATGCCGAGAAACGCCGCCCAGACCAGGCCGGCGATGGACCAGAAGATGGCGATCCAAAGCCCCCACCTGCCCGGGATGCGCCCGGAGGGAATCGGCCGGTTCGGCTCATTGATGGCGTCCACATGGCGATCAAACCAGTCATTGACCGTCTGACTGCCGGCGCACAAAAGCGGACCGGCCAGCACCACGCCGGCCAGCAGAAGGCCGAGCGTATCCAGACCGAATTGTCCGCTGGAGACCACCCCGCACCCGAAGGCCCACATGGGCGGAAACCAGGTGACAGGCTTGGACAGCTCCACCACCGCGAGAAGCGAGGTACGCAGAGGCGCGCGGGGCGGAGAGAGCGAGTGGTCCATACGGTGTAAGGTATGGCGAACACATAAAAGCGTCAACTAAACTTGACGCTTTTTCAGGGCCGATTTCGCGAGACGGTTCAGGGCCGCCGCGGGGCCTCAGTGTTCGGATTTGGGCTGCAGCTCGCCGATCTTGTGGCGGTGCATTTTCGCGTAAAGGCTCTGGCGGCTCAGGCCGAGGATTTCGGCGGCCGAAGCGCGATTGTCATTGGTCAATTCCAGCGCCGCTTCGATGCAGCTGCGCTCGATCATGTCGGTGCTCTCGCGCACGATGTCCTTGAGCGCGACGCGGCCGACGAGATCTGACAGCTGGTCCACGCTGCCGGGCATCGGCGCCCCTTCAGCCCCACGCCCGGCCACAAGGCGCCGGCCCACCGGCCGAACCGAAAAGCCGAACACGCCGCCGGTGGGCCCCGGCGCGGCTACGGCGGAAACCTCCACCGGCTCGCGCAGATCGTGGCGGCTGCGCAGCAGGGTGGCGAAATTGCGGATCACGCCGTGCTCGCGCAGATTGGCCATGAGCACGTTGAGCTCGGTTTCGGTGCGGCCCAGATAATGCTCGATGGGCGCACCCATCGCCGCATCAGCGTCGCTGAGCTGGGCCAGCTCTACAAAGGCCTCGTTGACGGAGAGAATCTTGCCGTCCTCGCCGGTGAGCACCAGCCCGTCCGGAAGAATGGCTGCCAGCCGGGACAGGGAGGCGTCGGAGTCCGCCGCCGCCTTGGGGTCTTTGGCCGACAGCCGCACCAGATAGTAGACTTCGCGGCCCTGGCGATAGACCGAGGCGAGCATCAGGCAGGGCTTCTTGGCGCCCTCGGGCGTCAGCTCGATCTGCTCGGTGCGGCCGGTCTTGCGGGCCACGGCAAGCGTTTCGCGCACTGATTCCGCGCAGCCCGCCCCGAAAGCGCCGTCCAGCGACCGGCCTTCAAGGCGTTGCGAGGAGCGGCCCAGCAGCCGGGCCGCCGCCGGATTGACGTCGGTGATCCGAAATGAATTACCGTCGATGATGACGACGCCTTCGGAGGCGAGCTGGAACAGGAGCCGGAACCGCGTCTCGGCCTCACGCACGCGGGCATAGTCGCGCTCCATGGAGCGCTGCGCCTCGATCAGGCGCTGCTGCATGCTCGACGCCGCCCGCAGATCGCGGCCCACCGCCAGAATCCAGCCGCCGCGTCCGGCGGGCAGGGTGAAGTAGGAGATTGGCAGATCCGACCCGTCGGGCCGGCGCTGATTGACATGACGCCAGCGGCGGGGCCCGGTGGCGCTGGGCTGACCCAGCAGGGCAATAACCTTCTCGCGCGAATCGGAGTTTACGAGATCAATCCATTTCTGACCGATCCAGGAATCCACCGAATCGGCCTCGGAAAACTCTTCACCCGAATAAGCGGCGTCACGCACGACGCCGCGCTGGTCCACGAGCAAGGCGAGATCGGCTGCGTTGGCGGCGAGGTCCGCCGCCGCTTCGTCCACGAACGCCGAGCGAACGACCTCGCGGGATCTAAACCGCGCGTTCGGGCCTACTGGGGCCTTGGTATCCATGGAGTCGCCTTGTGATTAAAGATTCAATCGATCATTCAACGCGCGAGAGCCTATGAACCAAACGCTGCGCAGTGACAACCGCACGCACCCCGTCCGTAGCGGTTGCATCCGCACCCACACGCTTGGCCAGGCCAAGGTCTTCATTAAACGCGTTCCCGCCCACCAGGACGAACACGTCGCGATTAAGAGAGCGCGCGCGAACAAGCTTGATCGCGGAGCGCAAGGTACGCAGATTCAGGTCCGAACTCACAGACAGGCCGACCACGTCGTAGTGGTCTTCACTCACTGCGCGCGCGATGTGCGCGACCTCGGGCGTGGACTCGCAGCGGACGCGCCACCCGGCCCGGGTGAAAAATTCACCGACCATCACGACTCCGAACACGTGTTGCTCGCCCGGCGCCGGCGCCAGGAGCACCCGCGGAGACACCCCGCCGGCGCCCATGCCGGTGGGACAGTCTGCGTTCACACGCTCCAGAACCCGGTGCATCTTCATCAGGCCGATCGTGACGTCGGCGAAATCGCATCCGTCCTCGTCCCACAGCTTGCCAAGGCGGCGAGCCGCCGGAGCCATGAGCTTGAGCAGAATGTCTTCGTGAGAGGCGCCCGCGTCCATCAGGGTGTCGATCTCCGCGACCAGGTCATCGGGATCGGCCGTGATCGTGCGGCGCGCGAAACCGTCCACCTGGTCCGCGTCGAATTTGAGCGAACGCAAGGCTTCTGAGCCGTCGGCCTTCATCATCTCAGACGCGCCGCGATTAACCAGCATGAGCCGCGGAATGATTTCCGCCTCGATCAGCTTGTCCAGGACCTCCTTGGGCGGACCGGCGGGCTCAAGCTCATACGGCTTGCCGGCCTGACCCCAGTTTTTCCAGTCCAGTGACAGCTGCGTCGCGCGGGCGAGGCCCGCGAGCCCGAACCGATTCAAGGCTGTGTCGGCCATAACAAGTGTCCTCCCATCCCCGCGTGAATGATCGGACGATCGAGCCGCCCCTCTCCACGCTTTGTGTACCGGCGCCGGTTGACCGGCGGCGGCGGTGACGGACCGACCCTGAGCCAGGGCGCCAGGTCGGACCGCCCCTTCATTGACACTCATCGTGGCAGCTTCTTTTTCCGAAGACCAGAAATTTTGAACCTGAGCGCATTCTATAAAGCGATCTCAATCTGTCAATTTTTTCGGACGTCCAAAAATATTGACACTTTGGAAATTCCTGCCGTACGCTGTCCTCCATAGACATGCGCAAGGGAGGCCGCGCCATGCGGGCCGCAACACAAAGCCACGATCGCCGAATCTCTCATGAGCCGGGTCAGACCCTGCAGGGATGGATCGACATGATCGCCCCCTGCCCCTGGACCGCTCACGCAGGCTGCGCGAGTCGGCATCACCACCGCATCGAGCGCAAGACCCGCGCTCCGCTCTACACGCCTGAGCAAAGAGTGCGCCGCGACGCGACCCCCTGGACGCTGGTCCAGGGCCTTCTCGCGCCGCTTCAGTTTCTGGTGTTCGCCATCAGCCTGTTTCTGGTGTTGCGCTATCTCAGCACCGGCGAGGGCTATCTTCTGGCCACCCTCTCGGTGATCGCCAAGACGGTGCTGCTCTACACGATCATGGTGACCGGCGCGATCTGGGAGAAGGTGGTCTTCGGCCGCTATCTCTTCGCGCCCTCCTTCTTCTGGGAGGACGTCTTCTCCATGCTCGTCCTGGCCCTGCACACCGCATATCTGGCTGCGGTCTTCTTCGGGCTGGGCACATCCACCGATCAGATGTTGCTCGCCCTGGCGGCCTACGCCACCTACGTCGTCAACGCAGGTCAATTCATCTGGAAACTGAGGATGGCGCGTCTGGAGGGAGCCCCTTCGTGACCTCCACGCCTGCTACTGTAACGTCTGAAGGCGGCTGCGCCCCGGAGATCCTGCGTGAGCGCGGCCAGCGCGAAGTGTTCTGCGGATTGACCGGCATTGTCTGGCTGCACCGCAAGATCCAGGACGCCTTTTTCCTCATCGTCGGCTCGCGCACCTGCGCGCACCTGATGCAGTCGGCGGCCGGCGTGATGATCTTCGCCGAGCCCCGATTCGCCACCGCGATCATTGAGGAGCGCGATCTGGCCGGCATGGCCGACGCCAATGAAGAGCTCGACCGGGTCGCCGCCCAGGTCCTGGCGCGGCGCCCGGACATCAAGATGCTGTTTCTGGTGGGGTCCTGCCCCAGCGAAGTGATCAAGCTTGACCTGTCGCGCGCCGCCGCGCGGCTCGACGCCGCCACCGACGGCGTGCGCGTGCTCAGCTATAGCGGCAGCGGCATTGAAACCACCTTCACCGAAGGCGAAGACACCTGCCTTGAAGCCCTCGTCGCCGAGCTGCCCCGCGCGCCGGCCGAAGAGGCTTCGCTGCTGGTGGTGGGCGCCCTGGCCGATGTGGTGGAGGACCAGTTCGTCCGCCTGTTCGACGCTCTGGGGGTCGGCCCTGTCCGCTTCCTGCCCGCGCGCACCTCCGGCGATCTTCCCGCGGTGGGTCCCGGCACGCGCTATCTTCTGGCCCAGCCTTTCCTGGCCCGCACCGGCGCGGCCCTTGAAGGGCGCGGCGCACGGCGGATCGCGGCGCCGTTTCCCCTGGGCGCCAACGGCACCGAAGCCTGGCTTCGCGCCGCAGCGGACGTCTGGAGCGTCAGCGAAGACCGATTCGAAACCGTCATCGCCGCGCCGCGCGCTCGCGCCCGCAAGGCGCTGACCCGTCACCGCGAAGCCCTTTCGGGCCGCAGCGTCTTTTTCTTCCCCGATTCCCAGCTCGAAATTCCGCTGGCGCGCTTCCTCCACGAAGAGCTCGGCGCCCGGCTGATCGAGGTGGGCACGCCCTATCTGCACCGCACGCATCTTGACTGCGAGCTGCCGCGCCTGCCGGCTGATGTCCAGCTGAGCGAAGGCCAGAACGTGGACCGTCAGCTTGATCGCTGCCGCGCCGCGCGCCCCGACCTCACCGTGTGCGGGCTCGGCCTGGCCAACCCGCTGGAGGCCGAGGGCCTCTCCACCAAGTGGGCCATCGAGCTGGTCTTCACACCGATTCAAGGCTTCGAGCAGGCCGGCGATCTGGCCGAGCTGTTCACCCGCCCCTTGAAGCGCCGCGATCTTTTGAGGGTTGGATGAAACTCACAGTCTGGACATATGAAGGCCCGCCCCATGTGGGCGCCATGCGTGTCGCCACCGCCATGGAGGATCTGCACTACGTCCTCCACGCGCCCCAGGGCGACACGTATGCGGACCTGTTGTTCACCATGATCGAGCGGCGCGACCATCGCCCGCCGGTGACCTACACCACCTTCCAGGCCCGCGATCTGGGAACCGACACCGCCGAGCTGTTCAAGGTCGCCGCCCAGGAGGCCTATGACCGCTACAAGCCCACGGCCATGCTCGTGGGCGCGTCCTGCACGGCCGAGCTGATCCAGGACGATCCCGGCGGACTCGCCACCACGCTGGGCCTGCCCATTCCGGTCCTGCCGCTGGAGCTGCCGTCCTATCAGAAGAAAGAAAACTGGGGCGCGTCGGAAACCTTCTACCGCTTGGTGCGCGGCCTGTGCGGCGCCAGCGCCCCGGCGCCCGGCGAGGCCAAGGCCGAGCGTGCGCCCGGACGTCCGCGCTGCAATGTTCTGGGCGCCGCGGCGCTGGGCTTTCGCCATCGTGACGATGTCAAGGAAATCACCAGCCTTCTCAACCGCATGGGCGTCGACGTTTCGGTTTGCGCGCCCTTGGGCGCCACTCCGGCCGATGTCTCGCGGCTGGGCGAGGCGGACTTCAACGTCGTCCTCTATCCCGAGATCGCCGGCGAAGCCGCCCGCTGGCTGGAGAAAGCCTTCGGCCAGCCTTACACCAAGACCATCCCCATCGGCGTCGGCGCCACGCGCGACTTCGTCGCTGAAGTGGCCGAGATCGCCGGCGTGGATCCGGCCGCCGGCCTGGACGAGCGCGATCTGCGCCTGCCCTGGTGGTCGCGCTCGGTGGATTCCAACTATCTCACCGGCAAGCGTGTCTTCATCTTCGGCGACGCCACCCACGCCATCGCGGCGGCCCGCGTCGCGGTCGAGGAAATGGGTTTCGAGCTGGTGGGCCTGGGCGCGTATAATCGCGAATACGCCCGCGGCGTGCGCGAGGCCGCAGCAAAATACGGCGTCGAGCCGCTGATCACCGACGACTATCTGGAAGTTGAAGCCGCCATCGAGGCCGCCCGCCCCGAGCTGGTGCTCGGCACCCAGATGGAGCGCCACATCTCCAAGCGCCTCAGCGTGTCCTGCGCGGTGATCTCCGCGCCGGTTCATGTGGAGGACTTCCCCGCGCGCTACGCCCCCCAGATGGGGTTCGAGGGCGCCAATGTCATCTTCGACACCTGGGTTCACCCCCTCGTCATGGGACTGGAAGAGCACCTGCTCGGCATGTTCCGCGAAGACTTTGAATTCAGTGACGAAGCCGGACCGTCCCATCTTGGGTCCCACGCTCAGCACACTACGCCCGAGCCCGCTCAGGCCCCGCAGACCGACGCCGTCGACGGCGCGCCGGTATGGGGCGAGGACGCGCTCGCCGAGCTGAAGAAGATCCCCTTCTTCGTGCGCGGCAAGGCTCGCCGGAACACCGAGAAGCATGCCGCAGAGCAGGGTGTGACGGAGATCAGCGTGGACACGCTCTACGACGCAAAGGCTCACTATGCGCGATAATATCGATATGCCCGAGTACCGGGTCGTCATCGTCACGCTGGACAACCATGCGGCCGGCCCCTGCCTGCGCGTGCTCGACCGGCTGACCGCTGACTTTCCCGGTCTGCATGTCAGCGTGCATGCCGCCGCCGAGTGGTCAGAGAACCCGGCCGCGCTGGACGCGGCCCGCGCAGCCGTGCTCACCGGCGACATCATCGTGGCCAATCTGCTGTTCCTTGAAGAGCACGTTCAGGCGATCCTGCCGGTCATGCGCGAGCGGCGCGACCATTGCGACGCCATGCTCGGCGTGGTCGCCGACACCCAGCTGGTGAATCTCACCCGCATCGGCGATCTGGACATGTCCAAGCCGAGCTCGGGCGCCATGGCGATGCTGAAGAAGCTCAAGCCGAAGACAAAGCGGTCCTCCTCGGCCGAAGCCTCCATGAAAATTCTGCGCCGGCTGCCGCAGATCCTGAAATTCCTGCCCGGCAAGTTCCAGGACCTGCGCGCCTACTTCCTGACCATGCAGTACTGGCTCGCCGGCTCGGACGACAATGTCGAACAGATGATCCGCTTCCTGGTCGGCCGCTACGCGCCCGATCGTGAGTGGAACAAGGTGCAGGCCAAGGCGCCGGTGGATTATCCAGCCGTGGGTCTCTACCACCCCGATCTGCCGGGTCATCACATCACCACCGACCTGGCCGAGCTTCCGGGGCCGAAAAACCCGGTGGCCACGGTGGGCCTCGTGATGCTGCGCAGCTATGTGCTGGCGTCCGACACCGCCCATTTCGACGCCGTGATCCGGGCGTTTGAGGCGCGCGGCCTGCGGGTGGTCCCGACCTTTGCGGGCGGGCTCGACGCGCGCCCGGCCATGGACCGCTATTTCAAGGACGCCAACGGCGCCTCCATCGACGCGCTGGTGTCGCTGACCGGCTTCAGCCTCGTGGGCGGCCCGGCCTACACCGACAGCACCGCCGCGGTCGAAGCCCTCACCGGCCTGGACGTGCCCTATATCGCAGCGCACTCCATCGAATTTCAGACCCTGGGCCAGTGGGGCGACAGCGCCGGCGGCCTGGGTCCGGTGGAGACCACCATTCTCATCGCTCTGCCCGAGCTGGACGGGGCCACCAACCCCACCGTGTTCGGCGGCCGCCACGGCGCGGAACCCTGCACCGGCTGCCATCGCGGCTGCACCAGCGAGGCCGGCTCCAAGGCCATGGCGCCGTGCACCGAGCGCATTGAAGTGCTGGCCGAGAAGACCGCCCGGCTGGCCAAGCTGCGCCGCATGGAGAACGCCGAAAAGAAAGTCGGCGTGGTCCTGTTCGGCTTTCCGCCCAACGCCGGCGCCATCGGCACCGCAGCCTATCTCAGCGTCTTTGAGAGCCTGTTCAACACCCTCAAGCGCATGGCCGCCGAAGGCTATGACGTGGAGGTTCCCAAAACCGTCGACGCCCTGCGCGACGCGGTGCTCAAGGGCAATTCCGCGCAGTACGGGCAGGAAGCCAATGTCGCCGACAAGGTCAGCGCCGACACAATCGTCCGCAACACGCCCCCGCTCAAAGCCATCGAGGCGGTGTGGGGTCCGGCGCCGGGCAAGCAGCTCTCTGACGGGCGCAACGTTTTCATTCTCGGGGCCCATTTCGGCAATGTCTTCGTCGGCGTTCAGCCTACTTTCGGCTATGAAGGCGATCCCATGCGGCTCCTGTTCGAGCGCGGATTCGCCCCCACCCACGCCTTCACCCAGTTCTATCTCTGGCTCAAGAACACCTACCAGGCCGACGTGGTGCTGCACTTCGGCATGCACGGCGCGCTGGAGTTCATGCCGGGCAAGCAGGCCGGGCTTGGCGCGCGCGACTGGCCCGACCGGCTCATCGGCGAAATGCCGAACGTCTATCTCTACGCCTCCAACAACCCCTCCGAAGCGAGCCTGGCCAAGCGCCGCGCCAACGCAGTGACCGTCACCCACGTGACCCCGCCGCTGGCCGCGTCCGGCCTCTACAAGGGCTTGTCCGAACTGAAAGACAGCGTCACCCGCTGGCGCGCCATGGGCGCCGACGACAGTCACCGCGCCGAGCTCGCCGAGCTGATCGTCGAGCAGGCTGAAGCCGTGGACATGGACGGCTCGAAGCCCGAGGCCCTGTGGCTGATGCTGCTGGAGACCGAGGACGCCCTGATCACGGACGGGCTCCACGTGCTGGGCCGCGCGCCCGACGAGGCCGAAATCGCCGAGCACCTGTCGGTGATGGCGGAAACCAATCCGAAAATCCTGGCCCAAGTGGCTGAACACCTGCGCGGCGACGCCGAGCTGACCGGGCTGATGCGCGCTCTTTCCGGCCGCTTCATCGCGCCGGCGCCGGGCGGCGATCTGATCCGCTCGCCCGAAGTCCTGCCCGCGGGCCGCAATATCCACGCCTTTGATCCGTTCCGCATGCCGACCCCGTTCGCCATGGCTGACGGCGCCAAGCAGGCCCAGCTCCTCCTGGACACCCACCCCACCCTGCCGCGCTCGGTGGCGCTGGTGCTCTGGGGCTCCGACAACATCAAGTCCGACGGCGGACCCATCGCCCAGGCCCTGGCCCTCATGGGCGCAAAACCGCGCTTTGACGATTATGGCCGCCTGTGCGGCGCCGATCTGATTTCGCTGGAAGAACTGGGCCGTCCGCGCGTGGACGTGGTGATGACCCTGTCGGGCATTTTCCGCGACCTGCTGCCGCTCCAGACCCACCTTCTGGCCGAGGCCGCGTTCAAGGCCGCCACCGCCGACGAGCCGGTGGAGATGAATTTCGTGCGCGCCCACAGCCTGGCCTATGCCGAAAAAATGGGCTGCGACATTGAAGACGCCAGCCTGCGGGTCTTCTCCAACGCTGAAGGCGCTTACGGCGCCAACGTCAACGCCCTGGTGGACAGCGGCGCCTGGGAGAATGAGGACGAGCTGGCGGACGCCTATCAGAACCGCAAGTCCTTCGCCTATGGCCGCAACGGCAAGAGCCGCTCCAGCAAGGAACTCCTCAACGAGACCCTCAAAGATGTCGAGGTCGCCTATCAGAACCTTGAATCGGTCGAACTCGGCGTCACCACGGTGGACCATTATTTCGATACGCTGGGCGGGATCAGCCGCGCGGTGAAGCGCGCGCGCGGAACCGAAGCGGCCGTCTATATCGGCGACCAGACCCGCGGCTCGGCCAAAGTGCGCACCCTCAAAGAACAAGTCGCCCTGGAAACCCGCTCGCGGAGCCTGAACCCGAAATGGTTTGAAGGCATGCTCAAGCACGGCCATGAAGGCGTTCGCCAGATCGAGGCGCAAGTGACCAACACGCTAGGCTGGTCGGCCACCACCGGCCAGGTCGAGCCCTGGGTCTATCAGCGCCTGTCGGAGACCTACGTCCTCGACGAGAAGATGCGCAACCGGCTCGCCGAGCTGAACCCGCAAGCCTCCGCACGCCTGTCGGAGCGCCTGCTGGAAGCCCATGAGCGCAACTACTGGCAACCCGACCCCGAGACGCTGGAGGCGCTGAAGCGCGCCGGCGAAGCCATCGAAGACCGCCTGGAGGGGGTTCTCCCCGCCGCCGCAGCGACCGCGTAGTGACACGCAAAAGGACTGACTCATGACCATGCTCGACCTCAAACGTCCGCCCCCCCGCCGCGCCGATGGAGAGGGTAGCGTCCAGGTTCAGCTGGACCCGTCGCTTCAAATAAGCTCCGCTCAGGTGTTCGCCGTGTACGGCAAGGGCGGCATCGGCAAGTCGACCACATCGTCCAATCTGTCGGCCGCCTTCTCCCATCTCGGGAAGAAGGTTCTCCAGATCGGCTGCGACCCCAAGCACGACTCCACCTTCACCCTCACCAAGCGCCTGGCGCCCACGGTGATCGACGTTCTGGAAAGCGTCGATTTCCACTCCGAGGAGCTGCGCCCCGAGGACTACATGTTCGAAGGCTATAACGGCGTCATGTGCGTGGAGGCCGGCGGCCCGCCGGCCGGCACCGGCTGCGGCGGCTATGTCGTCGGCCAGACGGTGAAGCTCCTCAAAGAGCACCACCTTCTGGACGACGCCGACGTGGTGATTTTCGACGTGCTGGGCGACGTGGTGTGCGGCGGCTTCGCCTCGCCGCTGCAGCACGCCCATCGCGGCCTGATCGTCGCGGCCAACGATTTTGACTCCATCTTCGCCATGAACCGCATCATCTCGGCGATTTCGGCCAAGTCGAAGAATTACGAAGTGCGCCTGGGCGGGGTCATCGCCAACCGTTCGAAAGCCACGGACGAGATCGACCGGTTTTCCGAAAAGACCGGCCTGCGCCGCCTGGCCCACTTCCCGGACCTTGACGCCATCCGCCGGTCGCGCCTGAAAAAGTGCACCCTGTTCGAGATGGACAGCGAGGATCCCGAGATCGCAGCGGTCCAGGCTGAGTACATGCGTCTGGCCGCCTCGCTTCTGGACGGCATTGAGCCTTGCCTGGCGACGGCGATGAAAGATCGTGAAATCTTTGACTTCCTGGGGTTCGATTGATGACCGGCGTCACGTATCAGGAGCGCCGCGACGCGCTCGAGACCTACTTTGACCGCACCGCGGTGGAGGCCTGGGCCAAGCTCACCTCTGAAGCGCCGGTCAGCGGCGTGCGCGCCAAGGTACGCGACGGCCGCAATTCCATTCGCGACGCCTTCCTGTCCTGGCTTCCGGCCGACATGACCGGCGAAACCGTGCTGGACGCCGGGTGCGGCGCCGGCCAGCTCGCCTTCGCCATGGCCCATCGCGGCGCCCATGTGGAGGCGGTGGACCTGTCGCCGACCCTCTTGGAGCTGGCGGCCGCGCGCGCGCCGGCCGATTTACCTGGTTCGGTGTCGTTTCGGGCCGGAGATATGCTTGACGCGTCGGCCGGGCAGGTCGACCGTGTGGTGGCGATGGACTCCGTCATTCACTACAACGCCCGCGACATGGTCTCGGTGGTCGCGGGGCTCGCATCGCGCGCCCGCCACTCGGTCATGTTCACCTTCGCGCCCGCCACACCGGCGACGCTCATGATCTGGGGCGGCGGCAAGCTGTTTCCCAAATCCGACCGCTCGCCCGCCATCGTTCCGGTGACCGAAGGCGGCATCCGCAAGCGCATCGCCGCCTGCCCGGAGCTTTCCGGCTGGCGCGTGGGCCGCACCCTGCGGGTCAACAAGTTCTTCTACATTTCACAGGCCATGGAGCTGGTTCGGGCATGAGCGACAACCGCTCCCTCAACGCACGCCGCTGGGCGCAGCTGGGCATGGCCCTGCTGCCGTTCGCCGACGTGGCGACGAAGGAGCTTCCGCTCAGCAGGCTTTTGCGCCTGTCCCTGTTCCAGGTCTCTGTGGGCATGGCTGCGGTCCTGCTCACAGGCACGCTGAACCGTGTGATGATCGCAGAGCTGGGCCTTCCGGCCGGGCTGGTGGCGCTCATGGTGGCGCTGCCGCTGCTGTTCGCGCCGCTGCGCGCGCTGATCGGCTACAAGTCCGACACCCATGTCTCGGCGCTGGGCTGGCGGCGGGTGCCCTATATCTGGTTCGGCTCGCTGATGCAGTTCGGCGGGCTGGCGATCATGCCGTTCGCGCTGGTCATCATGTCCGGCGACACCAACGGTCCGGCCTTCGTGGGCCCGCTGGCTTCGGCCATCGCCTTCCTTCTGGTGGGCGCAGGCATGCACACCACCCAGACCGCCGGCCTGGCGCTCGCCACGGATCTGGCCAGCGAAGACAACCGCCCCCGCGTCGTGGCGCTTTTGTATGTCATGCTGCTGGTGGGCATGCTGATCAGCGCCATCGTCATCGGTCTGGCGCTGGCCGACTTCACCTCGATGAAGCTGATCCAGCTGGTCCAGGGCGCGGCCGTGCTGACCATCATCCTCAATATCGCGGCGCTGTGGCGCCAGGAGGCGCGCGCGCCGCACCTCACCCGCGCCGACGCCGACCGCCCCGACTTTGCAGAAGCCTGGCGCGCCTTCATGGCGGGCGGGCGCCCCGGACGCCTTCTCGTCGCCACGGGTCTTGGCGCGGCCGCCTTCGCGATGCAGGACGTGCTTCTTGAGCCCTATGGCGGCGAAGTGCTGGGTCTTTCGGTCGCCGGCACCACGGTGCTCACCGCCCTGTGGGCCGCCGGCGCCCTCATCGGTTTCGCCTTTGCGGCTCGCGCCCTCTCTCAGGGCGGCGACCCCCATCGCCTGGCCGCCTACGGCATGGTGATCGGCGTGTTCGCCTTCGCCGCCGTGATTTTTTCCGATCCGCTCGGATCGCCTCTTTTCTTCCGCTTCGGCGCCATGCTGATCGGGCTGGGCGGCGGGCTGTTCTCGGTGGGCACGCTCACCGCCGCCATGGAACTGGGCGAGGCCAACGGATCCGGCATCGCCCTGGGCGCCTGGGGGGCGGTGCAGGCCACCGCCGCCGGGATCGGCGTCGCGGTGGGCGGCACGCTGCGCGACATCGTCGCCACACTGTCGGACGCCGGCGCGCTCGGCCCGGCGTTCCAAGGGCCGGCGGTCGGATACTCTGTCGTATATCATATTGAAATTGCGCTTTTATTCGCTGCAATCGCAGCAATTGGACCCCTCGCCCGCCATGCCGGCGGCCGGTCCGGGCGCACATCGGGAAAATTCGGCCTCGCCGAATTTCCCGGCTAAAGGCTGAAAAGGAGGCCTTGTCATGGAAGGTGGTCAGATCGTCGGTTCGTTGGACTTCGCAACGCTTTTGTTCATAGCGTTCGTCGGGTTCTTCATCGCGCTGGTTTTTTATCTACGCCGTGAGGATCGCCGTGAAGGCTATCCTCTTGAGACCGATACAGGCGGCCAGCTCGAGGAGCCGGGCGCACTCTGGTATCCGACCCAGAAACGTATGGATCTGGGCGATGGCGAAGTGGCCCTGAAGCCCGACGGGCGCCGGGACCCGGCCAATGACAAGATGAAGCGGCTGGCCGTGTGGCCGGGCGCGCCGTCCGAGCCGGTGGGCGATCCCATGACGGCCGGTGTGGGCCCGGGCGCCTACACCATGCGCCAGGACAAGCCGGACCTGACCCATGAGGGCGTGCCGAAAATCGTGCCCATGCGCCTTCTGGACGGCTTCGACGTGGCCAAGGGCGACGCCGATCCGCGCGGCATGGAAGTGCTGGGCGATGACGGCAAGCCGGCCGGCGTGATCAGCGAGATCTGGGTGGACCGCGCCGAGGCGCTGGTGCGCTATTACGAGATCGAGTTGACCGACGGCGCCCGCAAGGTGCTGCTGCCCTACGCCTTCACCAACATCAAGGGCAAGACGCGCAAGGCGCACGTCAACTCCATCCTCTCCACCCATTTCGCCGGCGTGCCCGCACACGCGTCGCCTGATCAGGTCACCCGCCTCGAGGAAGACCGGATCAGCGCCTATTACGCGGGCGGCATGCTCTACGCCACGCCCGACAGAGCGGAGCCCTGGATCTGATGTGTGATCTTGAAAAAATGAAGCCTGAATCCATCCCCGGCCTGCCCGAGGACCTTCCCCCCGGCGAACGCATCCTCTGGCGCGGCGCGCCGGACTGGAAATCGCTGGCCATGCATGTCTTTCACGTGCGCGCCGTGTCGATCTATTTCGTCGGCCTCGCCGTGTGGAAGGGCGCCGTCGCGGCGCCGGACGGTGCGCTGGAACTCGCCACCAGCGTCGGCATGGTCGCCGGCCTGGGCCTGACTGCGCTGGGTCTCTTGTGCCTCTTCTCCTGGCTGATCGCGCGCTCGACCATCTACACCGTGACCGATGCGCGTGTGGTGATCCGGGCCGGCGTGGCCCTGCCGAAATCGATCAACATCCCCTTCAATGTGATCGGCTCGGCGTCCCTGCGCACCCGCAAGGGCGGCGACGGCGACATCCCGCTCCAGCTCACCGGCCAGAATCAGGCGGGCTATCTGCCCCTGTGGCCCCATGTGCGCCCCTGGAGTGTGATGCGCGCCCAGCCGATGCTGCGCGGCGTGCCTGACGCGGCCCAGGCGGCTGAAGTCCTCGCCGGCGCGCTGGCGGAGAAAGCCGGCCAGCCCAAGACCCGCATCGCAGCCCAAGACGTCGACGCCCCGCGCGGCGAGGCCATGCCCGGCCGCGCCGCGATGGCCCACGGCTAGAGAACAGGAACCAAGACCATGAGCGTGAGCACGCAGGAAATCATCCACCAACGCGCTGTGAAGGGCGCCATCGCCCTTCTCGCCGTCACAGTGCTCCTAACAGCCGCCGTGCAGCTCACCGGGGGCCCGGATCGCTATGAGCCCCAGGGCGAGACCGTCGCCAGCGCCCAGCTCTTCTTCACCGACGAGCCCGACGGCTTCGTCGCGGTGTTCGACGCCGAGACCGGCGTGCGCCTGGCTGAGTATGGCGAGAACGAAGGCGTTTTCGTACGCTCGGTGATGCGCGGCGTCGCGCGCCAGCGCCGCATGCGCGGTCTTGGACCGGAAGAGCCCGTGGAGTTGTCGCGCCTGAGCGACGGACAGCTCTGGCTCGTGGACCAGGCCACCGGCATCGACATTTTTCTGGGCGCGTTCGGCCCGGACAATTCAAGCGCGTTCGGCGAGATCCTTGATCTTGAAGAGGGCCTGATCGGCGCCCAGGCCCAGGCGGCGGGCGCATGAGCCGCACCGGCCCCAGACGCTTCGACGTGCCCTGCACGATCGAGATCGAACACACCAATGAACACCTGCACGCCCATGTCTCGCTTGAGGGAGAGGTCCCGATCTATCCCGGCGACAAGGTGCGCGTGCACGGCTCGGCCATTCATGTGGAATTCGGGGAGTCGGCCTCCTATAGCCGCATCGCCACGGTGATGCGCGCGGGATGGCTTTCGCGCCAGTGGACGAAGTTCCTGGCCAGCCTCGAAATCACGGAACTCTACGAAGTCAGCTTTTCAGCTGGGAGGAAGCTATGAACGCTCACGTCAAGGAAACCGCCGCGGCGAAGGCGTTTCGCGAGCCCAACGAATCCACGAAGATGGCTCAAGAAACCACGATGCTGAGCCCGCGCTTCTACACCACCAATTTCGCCGAAATGGACGCGCTGAACGTGGAGCCGGTGCGCGCCGAATGGGACCAGCTCATCGCGGATCTGGAATCCGATCCCAACAAGGGTCACTTCAAGCGCACAGAAGCGTTCGACGACGCGCTGATGAGCCTGCCTGAAGAGCTGCGCAAGGAGTTCGTGGACTTTCTGGTGAGCTCGCTGACGGCGGAGTTTTCCGGCTGCGTCCTCTATGGCGAGATCGTCAAGAACACCAAGAACCCCGACACCCGCAAGCTGTTCAAATACATGGCGCGCGACGAATCCCGGCACGCCGGCTTCATCAACACCTGCCTGAAAGACTACGGCATCGGTGTCGATCTGGGCTTCCTGACCAAGACCAAGAAATACACCTTCTTCAAGCCCAAGTTCATCTTCTACGCGACCTATCTGTCGGAAAAGATCGGCTATGCGCGCTACATCTCCATCTACCGCCATCTCGAGCGCCATCCCGACAAGCGGTTCCACCCGATTTTTTCCTGGTTCAAGGAATGGTGTAATGACGAGTTCAAGCACGGCGAGGCTTTTGCGCTGATCATGCGCGCCAATCCCGAGCTTCTGCGCGGCACGAACACGCTGTGGATCAAGTTCTTCCTGGTGGCCATCTACTCCACCATGTATGTGCGCGATCACGCCCGGCCGCACTTCCACAAGGCCCTGGGCCTCGATCCCACCGAGTATGATTATCAGGTGTTCCAGATCACCAGCGAAATCACCAAGCAGGTGTTCCCGATCCTTCTGGACACCGACAATCCCAAGTTCCGCGCCCGGCTTGAAACCATGCGCAAGGTCATGGACCGCATGTGGGCCGCCAAGGAAGAAGGCGGGATCATGGGCGCTCTCAAACGCAGCGTCTGCGGCGTTCAAGCCGCCGGCGTCTTTGCGAGCCTCTATTTCATGCCCACCCTGCGTAACGAGGCTCCGGCCGACGTGCGCCTGCAGCCGGCCTGGTAAGCGCCGGGCCATGGACCTGATCGCACCCATCCTCGCCATGCTGGTGCTCTGGTGGAGCTCCACCGGCGCCATCCTGATGCTGGGCGAACGCAGCCAGCGGGCGCGTTATGTGGCCATGGCGGTCGTGAGCGTGTTCGCCGTCATCGCCTTCGCGGGCGTGTGGCTGCTGCGCGATGTGACGACGCCCATGGGCGCCTATGCCGGTGCGATCGCGGCCCTGACCTTGTGGGGCTGGCACGAGATGAGCTTCCTGTTCGGCTTCATCACCGGCCCCAACTCCAGGCCCTGCCCGGCCGGCCTGACCGGCTGGCCGCGCTTTCGCGCCGCAGCGGCCACGCTCATGCACCATGAGCTGGCCCTGGCGGCGACGGTGCTTGTGCTGGGCGCTATGAGCCTTGGCGCCCAGAACGCCGTGGCCCTGCAGCTCTTCTCGCTGCTTTTCGCCCTGCGCCTGAGCTCAAAGTTCAATCTCTTCGTCGGCACGCAGCATTTTACTGACGAATTCCTGCCGGCGCGCCTGGCGCACTTGCGCAGCTATTTCAGCCCGCGCCCGGCCGGGTTGTTCTTTGTGGTCACCACCACAGCGATCACGACGCTTGCAGCCTTTTTATTCTGGGGCGC
The DNA here is from genome assembly GCF_053756655.1 of Apolloniradiicaulis salifontis. Taxonomy (NCBI): domain Bacteria; kingdom Pseudomonadati; phylum Pseudomonadota; class Alphaproteobacteria; order Maricaulales; family Maricaulaceae; genus Apolloniradiicaulis; species Apolloniradiicaulis salifontis. The sequence goes on along the minus strand of NZ_CM132387.1, from coordinate 590,278 downwards.
GGCCACGGCCGACACGCCCTTCGCCGCTTCGGCGTTCGCCCTACTGGGGGCGCTGGCCGCCCTGGGCGCGCTCGAACATCTGTTTCTCGCCCTGCCGCTTCCTGACGCGGCGCTGTGGCGTTGGCTTTTGCCGGCTCGGGATCCGCGCCGCACACCGGACCTCTAGGGGAGGGTTGTCCCATGAATTTCGAAGCGTTTTTCGAAGATCAACTGTCCAGCCTCAAGCAAGAAGGCAATTACAGGGTCTTTGCAGAACTGGAACGGCGCAAAGGCGCGTTTCCCGCCGCCAAGCGCTATGACGGCGAGACCGAAACCGACGTCACGGTCTGGTGCTCCAACGATTATCTGGGCATGGGCCAGCACTCGGTGGTGCTGGATGCGATGCACGAAGCGCTCGACCGCTGCGGCGCGGGCGCGGGCGGCACCCGCAACATCTCCGGCACCAATCACTATCACGTGCTGCTTGAACGCGAGCTCGCCGATCTCCACGCCAAGGAGTCAGCGCTGCTGTTCACTTCAGGCTATGTCTCCAACTGGGCGGCGCTCGGCACGCTTGCGGCCCGGATCCCCGGCTGCATCGTCATGTCGGACGCGCTGAACCACGCCTCGATGATCGAGGGCATCCGCCATTCGCGCGCCGAGAAGCACCTCTTCGCCCATAATGATCCCGAAGATCTCGACCGGCGCCTGCGCGCGCTCGATCCAGACGCGCCCAAGCTGGTGGCCTTTGAATCGGTCTACTCCATGGACGGCGACATCGCCCCCATCGCCGAGATTTGCGAAGTGGCCGAGCGCCACAACGCCATGACCTATCTTGATGAAGTCCACGGCGTCGGCCTGTACGGGCCGCGCGGCGGCGGCGTCGCCGAGCGCGAAGGCCTGATGGACCGCATCACCGTGATCGAAGGCACGCTGGGCAAGGCCTATGGCGTGCTCGGCGGATATATCGCCGCCTCCACGGCGCTGTGCGATTTCATCCGGTCGTTCTCCTCGGGCTTCATCTTCACCACCGCCCTGCCCCCGGCCGTCGCCGCCGGCGCCCTGGCGGCGGTGCGCCATCTCAAAGCCTCCGAGATGGAGCGCCAGCGCCAGCGCCGCAATGTGCGCGTCGTACGCGCGCGCCTGGCCGAGATGGGCATTCCGACGCTTGAAAATCCGAGCCATATCGTTCCGGTGATGGTGGGCGATCCCATGAAGTGCAAGCGCATCAGCGACTGGCTCATGGACACGCACGGCATATATGTGCAGCCCATCAACTATCCCACGGTGCCCAAAGGGACCGAGCGGCTGCGCATCACGCCCTCGCCGGTTCACACCGACGGGGATATCGATCGCCTGGTGTTCGCTCTGTCGGAAATCTGGTCGCAATGCGCCCTAAACCGCCAATTCGCCGTCGCTTGAACGCGCGAGCCGACGACCGCGTCATTCCGGCCATAGGCCCTGACGGCGGACGCTTTCCCGTGGACAAGCTCGAGGCGCACCGCCGCGGGCTTCTTCATGACGCGGTTTCGGTCTTCATTTTTGACGGCGAGGACATGCTGCTGCAGCGCCGCGCGGCGGCGAAGTATCACTGTCCCGGCCAGTGGGCGAACGCCTGCTGCACCCACCCCGACTGGGGTGAGGACGCGCCGGCCGGCGCGCGCCGCCGTTTGCGCGAAGAACTCGGCCTTGATCTGGACCTCACCGAATTTGGCGAGACCACCTATCGCGCCGATGTGGGCGGAGGGCTGATCGAGCATGAGCGCGTGCGCATGTTCCGCGCCCGTGTGGATCGCAGCGAGCTAAAGTTTGATCTCAATCCTGACGAGGTGTGCGAGGTGCGCTGGGTGAACCGCGAGGCGCTCGCCGGCGAAGCCGGGGCGGCTCCGGAGCGCTTCACGCCCTGGCTGCGCATCTATCTCGATCGCTGGGACGCCCTGGCTCTGGCCGGCTGAGCGCTCTGCGCCCACCCCGCTTCATGACCATCAGACAGACGACGCCCGGATGCGTGCGCCGCGCCCTCGCCGACGCTAAGCCCAGGTGATCGCTCGTCGCTGGACAGGTCCACAGAACCAAAGCGCGACCTAAGCGTCCCGGGCGAACCAGCGGGCCGCGGGCCGCGGGCGATGAGCGTCTTCCGCCGGGAGCCGCCGCCCCTCAATCAGACACAAAAAAATCCGGGCGGCGCAAAGAGCGGCCGCCCGGAGTGTTTTGAATCGCCGGGTGTAAGCCCGGTGATCGGCGGCGCCCTTAGAGCGGCCGCGCGATCCCGTTTTCACTGGCCCAGAGGTACCAGTTGTCCACCACGGTGCCGGTGATCAGGATCCCGATCCCGCCGGTGAAGGTGGTGAGCACGGCGAACCACCAGGCCCAGCGGTGGATGGATTCCATGGTGGCGTTGAAGCCCATGGTCCAGCGCCAGAACAGGCCGGCCCGCTCGGTTGCGGTGCCCCGGTCGGTGATCTGTTCGATCTCCCGGTCGCCGCCGAAACGGCCCACAGACAGGATCGTCGCCCCGTGCATGGCGAACAGAAGCGCCGAGCCGTAGAGGAATGCGATCGAGAGCATGTGGAACGGGTTGTAGAAAAGATTCCCGTAGAGCAGCGAGAAGTTATTGGTCCAGTCCAGGTGCGGGAAGATGCCGAACGGCACCGCCTCGGCCCAGCTGCCCATCATCATCGGACGGATGAAGCCCAGCACCAGATAGAGCCAGATGGCCGATGCGAAGGCCCAGGCCACGTGCGTGCCCATGCCGAGCTGGATGGCCCGACGATAGGTGCGCACCCACCACAGGATGATGGAGGCGGTCAGGAAGAAGCCCGCCCAGATCCACCAGCCACCTTCATCAAGGGGGACGAAGGGACTGAAGCCGTATTCCGGCGCCGGCGGATCCAGCGAGAGCCAGAAGAACTCACGCAGGAACGCGATCGGGTTCCAGTCCACCTGGGCCAGCATGTTGAAGCCGATGATCTCGATGGCGATGAAGCCGAAGAAGATTGCGAGCACACCGGTGAAGCCCAGATAGATCGGCCCGATCTGGGCGTTGCCGATCTTGCCCAGCAGGTAGTTGAAGCCGCCCTTGAAGGTGCGCGGCTCGACGCTGGACGGGACGTCTACGCCCATCTCGACGGGTCCGCGGACCTGAACCTGAGTGAAGATGTTCTGATAAGTTGTCATGATCTTTTCTCCGCTCAGCTCCAGATCGGCAGCTCACGCCACCAATTCCACCAGTCCGGCCAGGACCGGATCCAGGGGCCTGAGATGATGATGCAGACCGCACTCCAGAAACCGGCCGACAGGGCGAGGAAGAGGCCCAGGCGGTGGATCCCGAGCGGGCCGATCGAATAGCCCATGACGTCACGGAAGAAGGTGTCTTCGTGGTCAGGCGTCTTCACCGTATTGCCCTTGCCGGGATTGGTGGCCGACAGGACCAGAGCCCCGTGCAGCGCCAGCGCGAAACAGGTGATGAAGAAGAAGCTCACCGCGATCATGTGGGCCGGGTTGTAGTGGAAGTTCACGTAGGCGTAGCCCACGTTCGAAACCCAATCGAGGTGACTCATGATGCCGTAGGGGAAGCCTTCGCCCCAGGCGCCCAGCAGCATCGGCCGGAACACGTTCAGCGTCACAAAGGCGAAGATCGCGACCCCGAAGGCGACGGGGACGTGATAGCCGATGCCCAGCTTGCGGCAGATTTCCACCTCACGCAGGGCCCAGGAAACAAAGGCGCCGACCGCACAGATCGTGATGATCTGCCAGAGGCCGCCTTCGCGCATGGGCGCAAGAGCGAGGCCGTATTCAAGAGCAGGCGGCTGAATATCGATCAGCCACGGGTTCCACGTATCGCCGAGCGAAGCGGCGAAAAAGATGAGCGCGGTCCCCAGGATGGAAAAGAAGAGCGTCGTCACACCGAAGAACCCGACGAAGAACGGACCAATCCAGAAATCAAAGAGATCTCCGCCGATCAGCGTTCCGCCGCGGACCCGATATTTGCGCTCGTAACTCAATAATGCCATTGCACTATCTCCGTTATCGGTCGCCCGGGCGGCGCCGGGCGCAATGCGCCCGGCCCCGCTGTACGGCCGTCAGGATTGACCGAATCGCACTTCGGCGTCCGGTTCGCCGCCCGTAAAAGACGGCGGTTCAAGCCAATCGGTTGATTAAACCTCGACCGACTGAGACATGATGGAGGCGCTAGCGCCACCGCCTGCCGCACCGTCGATCCAGTTGTACCTGTCAGAAGAGAGCAGGACGAAATGGATCAGGATCGCGAGAGTGAACAGAAACGCAAAGAGCGCGATAAGCACCCGACGCGGATCGAATAGTAGCCAGACTTTCCACATGATGTTGTCCTCCTATCCGATCCAGGGACGCCACAGCCACACCAGGATGTGGGCGACGACTGCGATGGCCGTGAAGCCGATGAAACTCGAGACGAAGATCTTGTGGAACTCCTTCGCCTCGTTGTCCGTAAGTCCGGACATTGAGTCTCTCATTTCAGTCATGAGACTTTACTCCATTGAGCGCTGCGACGACGCCGCAGCGGGTGAAGCCGGGGCGGCGAGCCGTCCCGGCGGCTTCCCGGTCCGGCGAAGCCGGATCGGAAAGGGGGGTGGAAATGGCGGCCGCGCTCACGCGTCCTGCCCTTCCAGAAGAGAGGCCTTCGCGCCCGAGACATGGGCGGCGTTGACCCGGCGCGCGCCGGCGGCGCGCGCACGCGCCTCGGCGGCGTCACGCAGGTTTTTCGCGGTCGAGATGCGGGTGAGCACCGGCGCCTTGTCCACCATGGCGTCCAGAGTCTCGCGCGCGGTGTCGTCCCAGGCCAGCTCGCGCTCGAGGCGAGCCGGCGTCGCCGGCGCACTGTCCATTTCGGTGCCCAGCGGCAGGATGTGGAAGAGCGCGTCGAACAGGGCGTTGCACGTCTCCTGCACGATATAGGTGGCGCCCGAATAACCCATGAACGGGGTTCCGGTGTGACGCCGGATCACCGCGCCGGGGAAGGAGGCGGGAATGTACATCCCCCGCGCGCCGGCCTCGGCCATGTACATGCGCTCATTAAAGCTGCCGAACAGGATGAAGGGCGGCGTGTCGCGAATCGCCTTGCGCACCGCCGCATTGTCGGTCTTGGCGCCGGGAATGCGCGAGACGGAGAAGGTGCACGGCAGGCCCATCTCCTCGGCGAGGAAATTCTTTAGCCCGCGGGCGTAGGTCTCGTTCGCCACTACGCCGAAGCTGGCGGTGCCGAAGAAATCCTGGGTCACCGACCGCCACAGGTCCCAGAGCGGCTTGATAGTGGTGTGGCGCTCGCGATCGATGAACGGCTCGGCGTCGAGGCCGGTGAGCTCGCCCAGCTTGCGCAGGAATTTGGTGGTGGAATGCAGCCCGATCGGCGCCTGCAGATAGGGCATGTCCAGCGCTTCACAGAGCAGCCGGCCATACTCGCGGTACATGCAGATATTCACGTCGGCGTCCACAAGGCGGGGCATGTTGGCCAGGTGCGCGCCCAGCGGGCAGACCATGTTCACCTCGGCGCCCATGCCTTCCACCAGACGGCGGATCTCGGCCAGATCGGAGGGCATGTTGAACATGCCGTAGGCCGGGCCGATGATGTTCACCCGCGGCTTGTCGCCGTCCTTGCGGGGCCGGGCCTTGGGCCGCTTGCCGTGCTTGGCGCCGTACTCGCTCCACAGCCACAGCAATGCGCGATCCGCGCTCTGCCACTGATCCTCGTCGATCGTGCGCGGCAGGAAGCGGTGAATGTTCAGGCCTTCGGGCGTCACGCCGCCGCCGATCATCTCGGCGATGGAGCCGGTGACCACCACGGCGGGCAGATCGGATTCCAGCGCCGCATGGGCGCGCTTCATGGCGTTTTCGGTGCCCGAGCCCATCTCATCTTCACCAAGCCCGGTGACGACGATGGGAAGTTCGTGGGGCGGCAGGGCGTCGGTGTAGTGGAGCACCGAAGTCACCGGCAGGTTTTCACACCCCACCGGACCGTCGATGATCACCTGCAAACCCTTGATCGCGGTGAAGACATACACCGCGCCCCAGTATCCACCGGCTCTGTCGTGATCGAGCACTAGCATCCTGTCGGCGCCTCAATTGCTTTTTCGCGCGCCTGCTCAGCGGTCATGTGCTTGCGGCGCTCTTTCATGCGGAAGGTGCGCACGTCTTCGGGCGTGTTTTCCCAGACCCCGGCCGTATGGCCGGCGCCGACGCCTTCAAAGAAGTCGCGCATGGTGTCGAAGCGGTGCTTGGAGCCCATCGCGGCGTTGACCACGTCGGCGAGCGAGCCCGCGCCGGCGGCGCCCATGAGCGGGCGCGCGGAGATCAGATTGGTGAAGTAGAGGCCGGGCGTTCCAGCCTCCTTGACCTTCTGGACCACCGGGGTCGTGCCGATGGCGAGATCAGGCTTGTACTCTTCAACCGCAGCAAGATCCTGCTCCAGCGAAGCGCGGAAGCGCACCTGGACGCCCTTGGCCTCCAGCCATTCAAGGTCGTCGGCCGACCACGGCGTCTTGGGACAAGCGGTGCCCACATAGCGCACATCGGCGCCGCTCTCGATCAAGAGTCGCGCCACGATCAGCTCGGAGCCTTCATAGCCCGAAAGCGTGATGCGGCCCTTGATGGGTTTTGCGGCCAGCGCAGCTTCGATAGCGGGCAGGACGGCCTGCTTGGCGGCGTCGATCTTGTCGCGGGAAACGTTCGCCGCCGCACCGATCGCTTCAAGCCAGGCGGCGGTGCCGTCGCGGCCCACGGGCGCCGATCCGACGACCGCGCGGCCGGCGGCTTTAAACTCACGCACCGACGCGGTGTAGAAGGGGTGGATCGCGCCCACGACCTGGCTGTCCAGCGCGGCGTAAAGCTCGCGCCATTCACGGGTGGGGACCACCGGTCCGGCGGCCAGACCCATGGGATCCAGCAGGCGCCCGATGACGACCGGATCAACCGGGAACATCTCACCCAGAAGCGCCACGGCGGGGCGCTCGTCCCGCGCCCGGTCGGGCGCCTGCACCGGGCCGAGCTCGGCTTCGGTGCGGGCGTAGTTGAGCATGGCGCCGGCCAGAACGTCCTTGGCCTCGGCGTGGGTCGGCACGCCGAATCCCGGCACGTCGATGCCGATGATGCGCACGCCGTTGATTTCCTTGGGCAGCAGCCGAAGCGGCACGCCCGACGCGGTGGGCACGCAAAGATTGGTGATCACCACGGCGTCGTAATTGTCCGGATCGGCGATGTCATAGACCGCATCGCGGATGTCTTCGAACAGCTTGCCGGTGACCAGTGTCTCCGAATTGAACGGGACATACCCGACCGTGCGGCGCGCGCCATAGAAGTGCGAGGTGAAGGTGAGGCCGTAGACGCAGCAGGCCGAGCCGGAGAGGATCGTCGCGGTGCGCCGCATGCGCAGGCCCACGCGCAGCGAGCCGAAGGCCGGGCACATGGATTGCGGCTGGTCGTGCGGCCCTTTGGGATAGTCTTTCTCGAATTTCTCGAGCAGTTCCGAATTGCCCGCAGCTTCGGCCTGGGCGCGCATCTTCTCCGCACCGGAATGGCAGCCCGCACCCTCGTCCGGCGCAGGCTGGGCCTGAATCTCGGCGGCCGTCGCTTCAATGCCCGCGTCTTGGGCGGGAGCCTCGACCGGCGCCGCTTTCGGCGCGGCCTCCAGGCTCGCATCGCCGCCGGGGCGGGTCTTCAGGAGTGTGATTGTCCGCTTGGCCATGCGTCGCCCCTCAAACTTCGTCGTAGATGACTTCGAGGGAGGGCTTTTCCACATGGTTCACGCCGGCCATGTCGGCCGCGGTGGCGGGCGTCATGGTGAAGCCTTCGCCCTCCTGGGACTCGAACAGAGCCAGAAGCCCGTCCTGATCCAGCGGGGTCGGTTGAACCGGAAGCGACTCGGCGACATTGATGCCGAGCTCTTCGAACAGCGGCGCCCAGGGCGAGCCCGGCTTGCCGATGATCTCGTAATTGGCGCTCTTCTTGCGGATGTCGTCGTCGGCGGGGATCGCGGCCAGAACCGGAATGCCGACCTGTTCGGCGAAGGCCGCGGCCTCGCCGGTGCCGTCATCTTTGTTGATGACCATGCCGGCCACGCCGACATTGCCGCCCAGCTTGCGGAAATACTCCACCGCCGAGCAGACATTGTTGGCCACGTAGAGCGATTGCAGGTCGTTGGACCCGACCACGATCACCTTCTGGCACATGTCGCGGGCGATCGGCAGGCCGAAACCGCCGCACACCACGTCGCCCAGGAAGTCCAGCAGGACATAGTCGAAATCCCACTCGTGAAAACCCAGGCTCTCCAGCAGCTCGAAGCCGTGAATGATCCCGCGTCCGCCGCAGCCGCGGCCGACCTCGGGCCCGCCCAGCTCCATCGCGTAGACGCCGTCACGCTTGAAGCAGACATCGCCGATCGCAACAGATTCGCCGGCGGCCTTCTTCTTGGAAGACGTGTCGATGATGGTGGGACAGGCGCGCCCGCCGAACAGGAGCGAGGTGGTGTCGCTCTTGGGGTCGCAGCCGATCAACAGCACTTTCTTGCCCAGCTGGGCCATCATGTAGCTGAGATTGGACAGGGTGAAGGATTTGCCGATCCCGCCCTTGCCGTAAATCGCGATGACCTGGGTCTCTTTCTTCACCGGGCCGGTGTGCACAGGATCGGGCTCGATCGAGGCTTCGTGGCGCAACGCATCCGCGTTGGAATTCCCCGAACCGTTCTCGCGCTTGAAATCGCCGTCCATCATTGGATGCTCCAGTCCAGAATCATTTTCAGGCAGCCCGCGTCGGAAAACGCGGTGTGGTAAGCCTCGCCTGCATCGGCGGGCGCGCTTTGGTGTGTGATCAATCCGTCCAGCGAAACTGCGCCGCCGCGGATCATGTCTCCGACACCGGCCAGATCGGCCGGGTTGAATTCCGCCGCGATACGAAAGCGGCTTTCCTTCATGAAGGCGGGGACGAAATTGAAGCTGAGGCGCTCGGCGTAGAAGCCGGCGAGGACGATCTCGCCGCCCTTGCTCAGGCGGCCCACCAGCGAATCCAGCAGCGAGGAATCGCCGCTGACGTCGTAGATCGCCTTGTAGTCGCGGCGGGCGTCGTCTTCGGGCCGCACCACCTCATAGCCTTGCGCGCCGTCCATGCGGTCGGGATTGATCTCCCAGACCGTGGGGACCGGCCCGCCCGCGGCGACGGCGATGCGCGCCAGCAAGCGGCCGAGGGCGCCGTGACCCACGATGAGGTCCGGCGCGGCATAGCCCGGCGCCATGGCGTGATAGGCGGTGGCGGCCAGCGCCATCAAAACGCCCTGGGCGCCGAGATTTTCGTCAACGGGAATGACCCGGGCGCCGGCCAGCGTGACCCGCGAGGCCGACCCGCCGAACAGGCCGCGCACTTCGCCGTAGCAGCTGGCGCCGGGCACGAAGACCCAGTCGCCTTCAGACCGGCCTGAAGCGGAGCCCGCCTGCACCACCCGGCCGATGGATTCATAGCCGGGCACAAGCGGATAACCCATGCCGGGGAAAACCGGCATCGTACCCGACCAGAGAAGCCGCTCGGTGCCGGTGCTGACACCGGACCACGCGATCTCGACCACCACGTCCTTGTCCCCCGCGGCGTCGATCGCCAGCCGGTTCAGCGCGATGCGCCGGGGCTCTTCAAGTACGACGGCCAGCGCGTCCAATGTCATCTCCCGAGGCGTTAGAGCCGATTAACAATACGTCACATGTCAGTCTACATTGACACATTGAGTAGTCAATTCTGATTTACGGATTCATCCGGAAAAGCGGTTAAAATGTTTGCGATCAATGGCATGCGAGATTTGTGAAGCCTGGCCCCGGTGAAGCCCGCCTCGCTCAACATGGCTTTTAGGCGCTCTGCGCTGCGCGGGCGGCCACGGCCCATGGCCATCAGATAGAATCCAAAATACGCCTCCCCCATGGGCTCCGCGCCGCGTGCGCCGGCCATGGGCTCGGCCACCAGCAAGGTCCCGCCCGGCGCGATCGATTCGCGGCAGGCGCGCAGCAGGCCCATGACCTCCTCGTCGCCATGGTCGTGAAGGATTCGCACCAGGGTGATGAGATCGGCGCCGCCCGGAAGGGAATCGGTGACGAAGCTGCCGCCATGGACCACCGCGCGCTTGGACAGGCCGGCCTCGGCCAGACGCAGCCTGGCGCGTTCGGCCACCGGCGGCAGGTCAAACAGCGACAGCTCAAGGCGTGGCGCCCGCCGGGCGACTTCAGTGAGGAAAGCGCCTTCGCCGCCGCCCACATCGAGGACACGGGCGTGGCGGCGAAGATCGCAGGCGGCGAAAATTTCATCGGCCACCATGGGAAGGGTCGCGGCCATGAGCGCGGAATAGGCGTCGGGTCGCCCCGAATCGACCGCCTCGCGGCCATAGCCCCAGAATCCTGCAAGCGCGCCGTCGGTTTCCCCGCGTAGCAGCGCCAGCGGATCGGCGAGGTCTTTGTAGAGGAGCCGGTGATGTTCGGTCATGGCGGCCAGGCCCGCATCGCCCACCATGGCCGCGCCCAGCCCGCCCAGGGCGTAGCGCTCTCCTGAGCGCGCCTCCAGAAGGTTCAGCGAAGCCGCCGCCCGCGCCAGGCGTTCGGCGCCGGCCCGCGGCAGGCCGGACTGGGCGGCGATCTCATCGAGGCTTTTCGGCCCGGTTTTGAGAAATTCAAACAGGGAGATCTCGACGCAGGCCAGCAAAGTCTGGGAATAGACAAAGCCCGCCATGAGATCGAACAGGGCGCGCGCCTCGCCGCGCGCCTTTGCGCGGGTGAGGGGAAACCCCTTGGCGAAACGGCGAAAGCCGGGATCTGCGACGACCCGGTTTCTCAAATCTCCAAGAGCGGCCCCCAAGCCCATGCGGTCAGTCTCAGGCTGCGTGGACGGCGAGATTTTTCGGCACCAGGCGCTTGGCCTGGGCGCTGACAAGGGCGCGCAGCATGTCCGCGCCGTCGCAATCGGGCACCGACGCAGCGGCTTCGGCCACCAGGTCCTTCAGCCTGGCCACCGCGCCTTGCGTCCCGAGAGACAGGGCGCAGCTCGGCCGGCCCAGCGCCGCGTCACGGCCCACCGGCTTTCCAGCCTCGGCGCCGCCGGCGGCGTCCAGCAGGTCGTCGGCGACCTGATAGGCCTCGCCGATCTTTTCGCCCAGCACAGTCCAGGGCCGCGGATCCGATCCTGCGGCCACGGCCCCGGCCATTGTGGCGCCCACAAACAGCGCGCCCGTCTTGGCGCGGTGATAGGTGGCGACGTCCACGGTGGGCTCGCTTTCCCAGGCCTGACCGGCCGCGATTCCATTGGGCGCGCCCACGGCGCGTGCGATCAGCGTGGTCAGCGCCGGCAGACGCGTCGGCGTCGCCGCCCCGGCCCGCGCCAGCGTTTCAAACGCCAGAACGATCAGCGCGTCGCCGGCGAGAATCGCCAGCGGCTCGCCAAAGGCGGCGTGCACGGAGGCCTTGCCCCGGCGCTGCTCGGCGGCGTCGAAGGCGGGCAGATCATCATGGACCAGAGAGGCGCAATGGATCAGCTCGATGGCGGCGGCCGCCGCGCTTGAAAGCGCCGGATCTGGATCGCCGCAGGCGCCCGCTACCGCAAGGCAAAGCTGGGGGCGGACCCGCGCCCCGCCGGAAAACACGGCGTGCTCCAGCGCGGCGGCGAATTTCGGCGGACAGCCCTGTGCGGCGGCCCGTGCGACGGCGGCGCGCAGCTCAGCCTCGATGCGTGCTCCAGCCTCCATGGCGCCCTCCTCGACGGTTGCCGGTGTCCAGTTTTCCTGTCACTTTTATTGTCATGAAGATTGGACACTCTTTTCAGGCCTGTCAATGACGCGCGCGTCCGGATCGGCCGATACAGACGACCGCGTCATCGTCGTGGGCGCGGGCATGGGCGGGCTTTCCGCCGCCATTGATCTGGCCGCCCGCGGTGTCCCCGTCACCCTGATCGAGCGCGCCGGCGCGCCCGGCGGCAAGATGCGCACGCTGGACGTGGAGGGCGCGGCCGTGGACGCCGGGCCCACCGTGCTCACCCTGCGCCGGGCGTTCGAGCAGCTCTTCGCCGACGCCGGCGCCAGCCTTGACGATCATGTCGCCCTGACCCGCGCCGACCGGCTGGCCCGCCACGCCTGGGACGGGCAGAGCCGCTTTGACCTTCACGCCGATCCCGCCCGCTCGGTCGACGAGGTCGGGCGGTTTTCCGGCGCGGCCCAGGCGCGCGGCTTTGAGCGGTTTGTCCGGGACGGACGGCGTCTCTACGCCGCGCTGGAGGACAGCTTTCTTCTGGATTCCCGCCCCGCCATGCCGGAGCTGGTGGCGCGCATCCTGCGCCGAAATCCGGCCGGGCTGTTCGCGCTTCGGCCGTTCTCATCGCTCTGGGACGCGCTGGGCGATTATTTTCCCGACCCGCGCCTGCGCCAGCTGTTCGGGCGCTACGCCACCTATTGCGGATCTTCGCCGTTTGAAGCGCCGGCCACCTTGATGATGATCGCCGATCTGGAGCAGCAGGGCGTCTGGTTTGTGGACGGCGGCATGACGCGTCTGGCCGACGCCATGGCCAACCTCGCCGCATTGCTGGGCGTGGAAATCCGTTATGGCGAGACGGTGGCGCAAATCATCGTGGACGGTGGCCGCGCCGCCGGTGTGCGCCTTGAAACCGGCGAGACCCTGCGCGCCCGCGCGGTGCTCGCCAACGCCGATCCCGACGCTTTGAGAGCAGGCATGCTGGGTGAGGCCGCGGCCGGCGCCCCGCCGCCCGCCGCCGGGCCGCGCGCGCTTTCGGCGCTCGTCTGGACCGCCACGGGGCGCGCCTCCGGCTTTGATCTTGATCGCCACAATGTCTTTTTCTCGCGCGACTACCGCGCCGAGTTTCAGGCCCTCTTTGGTGAGGGGCGGATGGCCGATGACCCGACGATCTATATCTGCGCCCAGGATCGCGGCGCCGGGCCGCCCCCGCCGGGACCGGAACGCTTTCTGATTCTTCTCAACGCCCCGCCCGACGGCGACGCCCGCCCCTACCCGCCCCAGGAGACCGAGACATGGCTCGCACGAACGATCGATCGGTTGAAGGCTTGCGGGCTGACCCTGTCGCTGGATGCGGTGCGCGCCACCGCCCCGGACGGGTTCGCGGCGCGCTTTCCAGGGTCCGGCGGCGCGCTGTACGGGCGCGCCCTGCATGGCTGGCGAGCCGCGTTTCAAAGACCGGGCGCGCGCACAAGGCTGCCGGGTCTGTATCTGGCGGGCGGCGCGGCCCATCCGGGGCCGGGCGTCCCAACCTCGATGCTGTCGGGCCGCACGGCGGCGCGCTCGATCTTGGCCGATTTGGCTTCGACGCCGCGGTTTCGCCCGGCGGGTATCGGTGGGTCTACGCCGACGCCATCAGCGACGACGGACGCTTCAGCCTCGTCCTGATCGCGCTGATCGGCAGCGTGTTCTCGCCTTATTACGCCTGGGCGGGACGCAAGACCCCGCTGGATCATTGCGCGCTCAATGTCTGCCTTTACGGGCCCGGCGTGACGCGCTGGGCCATGACCGAGCGGCGCGCCGGCGCGGTGGCGGCCTCTGCAAACATGCTGGAACTCGGTCCCAGCCGTGTCCGCTTTGAAGACGGCGCGCTGATCTACGATATCGAGGAACATGGCGCGCCCCTGCCCCGCCCGGTGCGCGGACGCGTGGTGATCCGCCCCGAGGCCGAGCAGAGCGAAACCTTCACCCTGGATGAAGACGGCCGCCATGTCTGGCGCCCGGTCTGGCCGCGCGCGCGGGTGGAGGCGCACTTCAAGAGCCCCGATCTGAAATTTCGCGGCGACGGCTATGTGGACATGAACGCGGGGAGCGAACCGCTGGAGCGCGCCTTCCGCTCCTGGAACTGGGCGCGGGCGCCATTGGAGGACGGGGCGGCGATTGTCTACGATTCGATCTGGCCGGACGGGCGCGAGCACTCGCTGGCGCTGCGCATCAACGCAGCCGGTAAGGCTCAACGGTTCGATGGACCGCCGGTGCGCCCCCTGCCGAATGTAGGGTGGGGCGTCGCGCGGGAGACCCGCTCCGACGGCGATGCGCGCGTTGTGAAGACGCTGGAGGACACGCCCTTCTATTCACGCTCTCTGGTGGAGACCGAGCTGTTGGGCGGGCGCCGCCTGTTCATGCACGAAAGCCTCGACCTGAAGCGCTTCTCCTCCGGCTGGGTGAAGTGCCTCCTGCCGTTTCGAATGCCCAGAGCTTTCTAGACAGGCTTTCTAGACGGGCTTTCCAGACGCGCACCCTACTCGTCGGCTTCAGCGTCGCGGCGCTTTTCGCGCTTTTCATCGCGGTTGAGCTTGACCAGCTCCCACACCGCGAAGGCCAGAACCCCGCCGAAAATCAGCAACATCTCGATGCCGAACAGAAGATCGCTCATGCCGTCCTCGCGCGCCTGCGGACGATGTCGCCGTTAAGCACGCCGGCGAAACTCGCCCACGCAAGATAGGGCGCCAGCAGCCAGGCGGCGAGCACGTCAACCTGAGCGAAGGCGTAGATTGTGGCCGCTATGGAGATCCACAGAGCGCTGACCTCGGCCAGCGCAAGGCCAGGGCGTTTCAGTCCGAAGAACACCGCCGACCAGCCGGCGTTGAGCACCAGTTGCACCCCCCAGATCGCCACCGCCGGGCCGACACCGGCGACATCCCAGACCCGCCATGCGGAATAGGCGATCAGAACGTATAAAAGCCCCCAGGCGATGGGAAACACAAAGTCCGGCGGCGTCCAGCTTGGCTTGTCCAGATCCTTGTACCACTGGCCCGGACGGAACATCGCCCCCGTCAGGGAGGCGAGAAACACCAGGCCGATGAAGGGCAGGAGCGTCCAGAGCGGCGCGTCGGTCATGGGGGCCTCGTGTTCGGTGGCGTCACCTCGCCTGATCCATATAGGTCGGCGCGGGCGCCGGACGACGCCGCTCCACCATAGCGCTCAAGCGTCAGCGTGGCGAGGGAGGCCGTGCCCGGCCCGCGATCAGGAGAATGCGTCAGAAGACGGCCTGTTCAGCCGAGCTCGCCCTTGTCTTTATCCGGCGTTGCGCTGTCAGACGTTTCGTCCGTCTTGTCCCGATTGAGCAGAATCAGTTCGCGCACGCCCCAGCCGATCACCACTGCGGCGAGCAGCACCTCAAAGACGAGCGGGAGATACGCCCGCATCAGCCACGCCCGCTTCGCGACAGACTCGCCCCGCCTGTACGCTCGCGCATCTCAAGATCATGGAGGATGTCGATCATGCGGCCCCAGTGCTCGTCCACCCGCCAGAAGGCCGGCTCGCGCGGCGTTTCGGGGACGGGCGGCGCGGCGTGCACCAGAAAGCGGGTCTCCATGAGCGCCGGCTCGCCGGACACCCCGCCCCTCACCACGGCGTCCACCAGACCCGCCGCCGCGAGCGACAGCTTGCGCGAAGTGGAGGTGGTGGCGCGCGCGTTCACGGTGTCGCAGCCGGCGCGCCGGGCCTCCCGGCCGATCTCGCGATAGATGCGCGCGGCGGCGTGAATCGCCGGACGGCAGCTCAAAGGCAGAAGCGCCACGCCGGCGAGCGAGCGCTCATAAAGCCGGTCGGCCTCGTTGAGCAGGCGGTTCACCACCGCCCCCAGCTCCGGCGAGAATTTCGGGTCAGCCAGGAAGGCCTCCGGGTCGAGGCGCGCCTCGCGCATCCAGGTGCGCGGCAGATAGAGCCGGCCGTTTCGCGCATCCTCGCCCACATCGCGGGCGATATTGGTCAGCTGCATGGCGACGCCCAGATCGCTGGCGCGCGCCAGCGCTTCGGGCGAGCGCGCGCCCATGACAAGCGCCATCATCGCCCCGACCGATCCCGCCACCCGCGCGGCGTAGGCGCGCAGCTGGGAGATCGTGTCATAGCGAAGCCCGTGGGCGTCCCAGGCGAACCCGTCGATCAGCGCGGCGGGCAGCGTTTTGGGAATCGCGCGCGCCTCGATCAGGTCGGCGAAGGCGCGGTCCACCGGATCGGGACCGGGACGCCCCGCGTAAATATCGTCAAGGCGCGCGGCGAGATCGGCGCAGGCCGCGCCCGGAGATCCGCCGCGATCCACCGCATCATCGGCGCGCCGGCAAAAGCCGTAAAGTGCGTAGGCCTCGCGGCGCACGGTGGGCGGCAGGAGAAGCGAGGCCGCGAAAAAGCTCTTGGACCCGGTGCGAATTTCCCGGCGGCAAGCGTCGAGATCTGTGGGGCTGGCGTAGGTTTCAGACATGTTTCCTCGCATCAGGTACGACGCTGTCGAGCACGCGCGCGGAGGACAACACCCCGGGCACGCCGGCGCCGGGATGGGTTCCCGCGCCTACTAGGTAGAGATTCTTGACGTCTTCACTTCGGTTATGGGCGCGGAACCAGGCGCTCTGGGTGAGCACCGGCTCCAGCCCGAAAGCTGCGCCGCGCGTGGAGTTCAGGCGGCCTTCAAAATCAAGCGGCGTCATTACGCGCGACACCTCCACCGCGTCCTTCAGGCCGGGCATAAGCGTCTCTTCCAGGCGTTTTTCGATCGCCTGACGATAGGGCTCGGCCATGGCCTCCCAGTCTGTCCCGCTGTCCAGATTGGGTACCGGAGAAAGCACATAGAATGCGTCGCACCCGTCCGGCGCCAGCGAGGTGTCGGTGGCGGTGGGGCGGTGAAGATAAAGGCTGAAATCCTCGGCCAGTCGCTTGTGCTTGAAGATGTCGTCCAACAGGCCCTTGTAGCGCGGCCCCAGAACGATGGTGTGGTGATCCACGTCGTCATAGCGCCGGCGCGTGCCGAAATACCAGACGAACAGGCTCATGGAATAGCGCGCGCTTTCCACCTTGGCGTCGGTCCAGCGCTTGCGCCTGGTCTTGGACAGAAGGCGCTTGTAGGTGTGGCCGGTCTCGGCGTTGGAGACCACGATATCGGCCTTGATGCATTCGCCGCCGGCAAGGCGAACCCCCGTGGCGGCTCCGTCCTCGACCGTGATCTCCTCCACCTCGACATTGCAGCGCACCTGCCCGCCCTGGCCCTCGATAAGGCGGGCGAGGCCGGTCACCAGCTCGCCGGTGCCGCCCATGACGAAATGCACGCCCCACTGGCGTTCCAGATAGGAGATCAGGCAGTAGATCGAGCTGGCCGAGAACGGATTTCCGCCGATGAGAAGCGGGTGGAAGCTGAGCGCGATGCGCACCTTCTCGTTCTTCACATATTGCGACACCAGCGAATAAACCGAGCGGTGGCCGGAGAAGCGCAACAGGTCCGGCGCGATGCGCGCCATGTCGGTGAGTTTGTGGAACGGCACATGGCCGAGCTTTTCAAATCCGATCTCGAAGATCTGCTTGCTCTTCAGCAAGAAGCGTTCATAGCCGGCCACGTCCTCGGGTGAGAATTTGGCCACTTCGGCGCGCATGGCCTCGGCGTCGCGCGAACAATGGAAGACCGTGCCGTCGTCAAACCGGATGCCGTAGAACGGATCGATCTCTTCAAGCTTGATGTCATCCTCGATCCGGCGGCCGGCGAGCGTCCAGAGCTCCTCCAGCAGGAACGGCGCGGTGATGATGGTGGGTCCAGCGTCGAAGACATATCCGCCTTCGCGAAACACATAGGCCCGACCGCCCGGCGCATCGAGCTTTTCAAGGACTGTGACACGGTAGCCCCGCGCGCCCAGGCGCACGGCGGCGGCCAGGCCGCCGAACCCGGCGCCGATGACCACGGCGTGGGGGCGCTCGCCATCGTTCCGCTCATGGTCCCGGTCGAAGGATGCGTCATCTCTGGCCATGACCTAGCCCTCCGATTTTTCGATGGAACGGCGCACGCGGCTCAAGCCCACAGCAAGGCCGATCGCGACGATGGGGATGGACACCGCCATGGTCAGCGCCGGATCCAGCGGCAGGCCCATAACCTCGGTGCCCTTGGCCAGATAGCCGATGAGGCCGACGACATAATAGGTGATCGCCGCAATGGAGAGCCCTTCCACCGTCTGCTGCAGGCGCAGCTGAAGCTTGGCCCGGCTCGCCATGGCCTCCAGCAATTCGCGGCTCTGGCGCTCCTGGGTCAGGGCGACGCGGGTGGACAGAAGCTGGGTCGCGCGCGCCAGGTGCTCGGACATGGACTCAAGGCGTTTGGAGACCGCCTCCACGGTGTTCATGGCCGGCGCCAGGCGGCGCTCGGTGAACTCGGTGAAGGTCTGCAGACCCTCCACCCGCTCCTCGCGCAGTTCACGGATGCGCGCCTGGACGATGCCGTAATAGGCCGCCGACGCGCTGAAGCGGTAATACTGCTCGGAATGGCGCCGCTCGATATCGGCCTCCAGCCGGGTCATCCGGTCCAGAAGCGCGCTCTCGTCGGCGTGCACTTCGTCGGCCATTTCGCGCGTGACCGCCGCCAGATCCTGCTCGCGCTCGGTCAGAAGCCGGCCCAGATCACGCGCCACCGGCAGGCCCAGAAGCGCCATCATCCGGTAGGTGTCCATCTCAAGAAGGCTGCGCATGGCGCGGCCGGCCTGCAGAGGCGACATGTTCCGGTTGCGAATAAGGAAGCGGTTGAAGCCGTCGGCATAGCTGCGGAAATTCGTCAGCGCCACGCCGCCGCCGGCGATCCTCGAGCCCACAAGCTCGGCGCCGCCGAACAGGCGCTTGGCGGTTTCGTCCACCGCCGGGCCCTGCTCGGGCGCGGTCACCATCAAGGCGTGAGCGGCGAAGATCACCTCGCCAGGAAGGCCCGAAAGCCAGTCGGCGGGCACCTCGGAAATGGGCGGATTATCAAACGGCGCGCCGTCATCGACGCTCTGGCGAATAAACGTGTAGCGCGCAAATTCGGTATGGCGCTCCCAGATCACCCGCACCGGACCCAGCGGCGCCGAGTAGTGGGTCGCGCCCTCCGCCGGCGCCGCGACGTTGAACCGCGCGGCGAGATCAACCACGGCGGCGAGATCCGCCCCACGCCGTTCCGGGCCGGTATAAAGCACCAGGTAAGACGCGCTGAGGGGCGCGGCCAGCGGCTGCGGCGGGCGCGCGTGCACCTCCTCGCTGAGGCTGGCGCGGTGGGGATGGTCGGCGGGCAGCCGCAGCGCAGGCATCAAAAACCTCCAGCGAGCCGTGGCTCGGCTTTAGTGTCGGCGACCAGAGCGCCGGCGTCGTAGACGGCGCTGCGGATCAAATCCGAAACAGCGGCGGGATCTTCCTCGTGGGCCAAATGTCCGAGCCCGGCGAGCCGGATGGAAGTATGTGCTCGGATGGAGCGCGCAGCCGCCTCCACCCCGTCGGGCGGGGTGGCCCGGTCGCGCGCGCCCGTGACCAGCGTGACCGGAGCATCCAGCCGGCCAAGATCATCCAGCAGAGGCCGCAGCCGCCAGTTCGCCATGAGGCGCAGCGCGCCCGCCACATGGGCGGGGCGTTTTAGAAGGCGGGTGTAAAGCTCCACCCCCTCCTCATCGAGATGAGAGCCGGTCCTGGCGATCAGGCGCGCCACGCGGCGCGGGCTGGCGCGCATGGAAAACAGGCGCGGCGCCAGCGGATTGAGCAAAGCGAGCTTCACCGCCTTGGAAGCGATCCCGTCCGCCGCGCCGCCATACGGCTGCAGCGCCGGGCACAGCCCGATCAGAGCTTTGGGCGCCATGTGACCATCCAGCGCCATACGCAGGATCACCGCAGCCCCGGCCGAATGGCCCACGGCGGCGGCCGGTTCGATGTCCAGCTGGCGCAGCAATGCGCCGAGCGCCTGAGCGACTGCAGGAAGCGTCGGGGTCTCCATGGCGCCGGTGAAGCCGTGACCTGGAAGATCGACCATGACGATCTCGAAATCGTCTGCAAGCGGCGAGGCGACGTGCCTGAAAGAGTGCGTCGAGGCGCCGGTGCCATGAATCAGAAGCAGCGCCGGGCCGGCGCCCAGGCGCTGGACGTGCCAGCTCACCCCGCCGGCCGAAACCTGCTGGCTGGCCGCGCGGTGGGGCCAGTCGGCGGGGATGCGCGCGGCCGTCATGCGGCGGCCTTGCGGGCGATATCCACCAGCGCGCCGGTGTTGGCGGCCGGCAGGCGCACATAGCGCGCGGCCATGTCCCTGGCGACGCTCTGCGCCGCTTCGGCGCCGCGCTTGGAAACGTCCACCACGATGGAGGCGTGGCCGGCGCCGCGCAGGCGGCGGGCCGCGTCGCGCGCTTCGGCCATGGCCACCTCGCGGCCTCCGACGCCCTCAAGCGTCACATTGGCCGCGCCGTCTGTCAGGAAGATCAGCGAGACGCTGCGACCCTGGCGTCCGGCCGAATGGGCCAGCGCCTCGGCGGCTGCGATGGCGGCCGCCAGCGGTGTGCCGCCGCCGCCGGGAAGGCCGGCGAGGCTGCGCTTGGCGCGGGTCAGCGAGCGGGTGGGCGGCAGCAGGGTTTCCGCCCCGCGTCCGCGAAAGGCGATCAGCGCGACCTGATCGCGGCGCACATAGGATTCCGCCAGCATCAGCTCCACCGCACCCTTGGCCTCGGCCAGCCGGCTCAACGCCAGGGAGCCGGAGGCGTCCACGATGAAGATCGTCACCGTCTCGGCTTTCTGCTTGAACCGCTTCACGCGGAAATCCTCACGGCGCACTTCCAGCGCCGGTCCGCCTGTCAGACGTTTCAGGCCGCGCCGGCGAACCTTGCCCCACGGCGCCGCGGCGCGAAGGGTCGCAAGCACGTCCAGCCGCTTGCCGCCACCCGGATCGCCGCGCCTGGACCCGGCGGGCCGCCCGCGCGTGGCTTCCTTGCGGACGGCTCCCGCGCGGCCCGCGCCGCCGGCGTTCGAGGCGCCCTGCCCGGCTTCCAGACGCGCCAGAAGACCGGCAGGGATCGCGGCCCTGGCGGCCTCGGTGGTGATTTCGGTCAGCTCGTCGGGCGTTTCAGCGTCGTCGGCGTCCGGATCGGTGTCGTCGTCGGCCTCCGGCTCGGCGCTTTCGGGCGTCTCGTCCTGGGGCTCTTCGGGCTCTTCAGGCTCTGGCGGCGTGTCCGGTTCGGCCTCTTGTTCTTCTTCCAGCTCTTCCTGGGGGGGCATGCGCGTTGCGCGCGGCCCCAGCACAAGGCGCGCGGCGAGCGCCGCCTCGGCGTCGCTGACCTCATCAAGGCCTTCAAGGGCGGCTGCGGCGCGCGCGACGCGCAGCGCCAGCAGCGGCGGGCGCAGCGAGTCCACGCCCAGCACCGCGGCGGTCTGGGTCAGGGCGCGCTCGGCGCCGTTATTCAGGATATGGGTCAGGCGCACCCGCGCCATGGCCACGTCTTCGCGCGTCACGCCCTCGCCGGCGGTCTCAATATCCCGAAGGCTGACGCCGGACAGATCAATGTGAAAGGCGAGGCGCTCGCGAAGCGCGGCCGGAGCGCCTTCATCGGCGTCCGCCGCTTCATCCAGGGCGATGATGACCGGCGACGGCTCGCCGTCCAGCGCCGCAGCCAGACGCGCCGCGAGGCCGGCGTCTGCGCGCTCGGCCATGGCCAGAACGCCGACGCCGTTTCTGATCTCGTCCAGAAGGCCGGCGCGCCGCACGGCGCGTCCTGTCTTCAGCGTGGCGGCCAGATCGATGCCGCCCAGAAGCGCCTCGTCATTCACCGCCGCAGGGATGCGCCGCCAGACCGCGTCTTCGTCGGCCAGCGATTTGTAATACTCCAGCCATGCGTCGCGCGCCGGCCCGGCCCGCGCGGTGAGCACCACGCCGCGCAGCCCCGGATCGACGGCGAGCAGCGCCGCGGCCAGGCGCGCCTGCGCCCAGCTTTCCCCGGTCTCAGCGCCGGTATCAGCGCCTGTATCGGAGCCCGTATCGGCGCCCATATCGGCGACAGTGCCGGCGTCCCCGCTCACCCCGCGAACGCTTCTTCAAGGCCGCGCTCGATGCGAGCCGAAGAGCCGGCTTCATCCAGCGGATCGCGCCGCAGCCTGTGGCGCAGAACCGACGGGGCGACGGCGCGCAGATGTTTGATCTCGATCTCGTCGGTGGTGTCCAGCGCAGCCATGGCGCGCGCGGCGCGGATCAGGGTCAGCTCACCGCGGAGGCCGTCTGCGCCCAGCGCGAGGCAGATCTCGGAGGCTTTGCGCAGAACCGGCTCGGGTGCGTCCAGCCCGGCCACGCGTTTCTTGGCTGCGGCGATCGATCCGCGAATCTCTTCGCCGGCCTCCGCCCATTTTTCACAGAAGGCCTGCGGATCGCGCTCAAAGGAATCGCGCCGGCGCACCACTTCGATGCGCTGATCGATCTCGCGGGGCGTCGCCACCTCCACCGACAGGCCGAAGCGATCCAGCAATTGCGGACGCAGCTCGCCCTCCTCGGGATTGCCGCTGCCCACCAGAACAAAGCGCGCCGGGTGGCGCACGCTCAGCCCGTCGCGCTCCACGACATTCTCGCCGGTGGCCGCCACGTCCAGCAGCAGGTCCACGATATGATCTTCGAGAAGATTGACCTCGTCGATATAAAGAAAGCCGCGATTGGCCCGCGCCAGAAGGCCCGGCTCGAACGCTTTCTCGCCGCGGCGCAGCGCCTTTTCAATGTCCAGCGCGCCGACAACCCGGTCCTCTGTCACGCCCAGCGGCAGATCCACCACCGGGGTGGGCTTGGTGACCTGCGCACCGCGGGCTTTCTCGTCGCCATTGATGGCCGGCTCGCCCGGCGCGGTGTTGTAGGGGCAGGTCTCAAACGTCTCGATCGGGGGCAGCAGCCCGGCGAGCGCGCGCACCGCGGTGGATTTGGCCGTGCCACGGTCGCCGAAAATCAGAACGCCGCCCACGCGCGGTTCCACGCATGCGATCAGAAGCGCTTGTTTCATCTCCTCCTGCCCGACGATCGCGGGGAAGGGAAAAGCTAGGGTCATGAATGCGCCTCGATAGGATCAACATGGTGAGTGTCTAACAAATTGGACAGTTGCACAAATTTTTTTGTTTGACACTTTCTTCGAGGACTTCTCCTGCATAGACCCGTCACCAAAGCCTGACACACCAGGCAGGCAAGGCCTGTCAGGGGGTTTCAACCCCGGTCCGGTCGGTGGTCTCGCGATCCCCTGCACCTGTGTCGGAGTCGCCGGTCTCACCCGATTGAGGCGCCAGCCCGTAAGGCGCGACCAGCTTCCAGACATGATCTGGAATCATGGATTTCATCCGGCGCGGCTCCTGGCGGCGCAGGTGAAGCACGGTTTCCGACGCCTTCATCTCCACCCGTGCGCGGGCGAACTCCAGGCCGCGCGGCCCGATCTTCGGCATCAGCCAGGCCACCAGCGGACGCACCCAGCCCGGCATGCCGCGCAGCGGCAGTCCGCCCGCGGCGCGCTCGGTATTGGTGATGAAACCGGTCACCGCGGTCTTGCGCTTGCCCTTGTCGCCGGGGGCGGACAGATGGACCTCGTCCTCGATGAGGGAGATCAGCTCCTCGCCGGTTTCGTTGCGCACCAGCAGCCATTGCTCCCCCTCGCCGGCCATATAGCCCACGGTGATGTCGGCCAGGACATTGGTGTAATCCACGCAGGTGCGGCAGGTGAGCGGGAAGAAGTCCGGCGGCAGCTTGGAGATGGGAAGCTTGAGAAACGGGATCGTCTTCGTGGCGCCGCTCTCAAAGCGAAGTTCCACATGATAGTCGGCGCGAAATTCCAGATAGGTGATCGTCTCGGGCCGATCGGAGAGCAGGGCGAGAAACTCGTGGAAGCGCTCGGTGGTGGTGTTGTCCGAGCACGGCGTGCCGATGACGTAGAGCTTGTCGAGCCCGAGCTCGTCCTCCAGCGCCCGCAGCGCATAGACCTGACAGGGAATGCCGATGACCGCGACGCGCTTGTATCCGCGCTCGCGCACCGGCTCCAGCAGCGCCAGGAGCGGCGCATAGCCCATGCGCATGCCGCGCACGAATTTCATGCCCTCCGCGCGCGTCACCAGAACCGGCACCGGCTTCCAGCGGTCTTCGGGATCAGGCGCCACGGTGAGCACCACGTCCACCGCGCCGCGCTCCAGCAGCACTTCGGCCAGGCGCGTGGCGATTCCGGTCCACTGGGCGCCCTCGCGCGGCGCAGAGAGTGCGGCTTTGACCATGCGCCGGAACGGACCGAAATGAAGCTCGTCCGTTCGATTCGGATCACGCGTGCGCCCGTGCACCTTCTCTTCCAGCCGCTCGTAATCCGGCTTGATGAACTGGCAGGCCCGGCCGCAGGCCTTGGGATCCTCCATCCGTGACACGCCGCAATCAGTGCACAGATGGCGCGCCACCGCCTCGCGCACCGGCGGCGCGTCCACGGCGTCGCCACCGCAAGCGATTCTGTTTTCGCCAGTCTGAGTTGGGCTGTCAGTCATGGTCGGCCTCCCCGGAAATCGGGGGCGAGCCTCGCGTAAACATACCGCCCCGTCCAGCCTTCCAGCGCGGCGGGATCACGCCCGACCCGGCAAGAAAAAAGCCGGACCCGAAGGGCCCGGCTTTTCAAAGCGGCGGCGGCGCAGATCTTACGCGCTTTCCTTGTCCGCGGCGGCGCGGTCCTTGTTCCAGTAGGACACCGATTTCACCTTCGAGCGGTCGCACCGATCGGCGTATTTCTTGGCGATCTCGGTGACTTCCTCCATCAGGCCTTCGGCCAGCGTGATGGGTTTGAGGCCCATGGAGAGGAAGGTGTCGTTCTCCACGTGGAGGTCGTTCTCGTCGGCCTCGTTGCGCGGATTGGGCAGGAAGGCGGTCTCCACCCCGGTCATGTCCGCGATCATCTTGGCCAGTTCGCGGACCCGGTGGGTCTCGGTCATCTGGTTCATGATGCGCACGCGCTCCCCGGTCTGGGGCGGATTCTCCACCGCCAGCTGGATGCAGCGCACCGTGTCCTGGATGTGGATGAAGGCGCGGGTCTGACCGCCCGTGCCGTGCACGGTGAGCGGGAAGTTCACGGCGCCCTGCATCAGGAAGCGGTTCAGAACGGTGCCGTAATCCCCGTCATAGTCGAACCGGTTGATCAGGCGCTCGTCCTTCTTGGTCTCTTCAGTCTGGGTGCCCCAGACGATGCCCTGGTGAAGGTCGGTGATCTTCACCTTGTCGTTCTTGTTGTAGAAGTGGAAGAACAGCTGATCCTGGGTCTTGGTCATGTGATAGATCGAGCCGGGATTGGCCGGGTAAAGGATCTCCTGATCCTTCAGGCCCTCGGACGTCTCGATCTTCACTTTCAGATAGCCTTCGGGGATCTTCATTCCCGCCGTGCCGTAGCCGTAAACGCCCATCGTGCCCAGGTGCACCAGATGGATGTCCAGCCCGGTGTCCACGATGGCGGCGAGCACGTCATTGGTGGCGTTCAGATTATTGTCCACCGTATAGCGCTTGTGACGCGCGCTTTTCATGGAATAGGGCGCGGCGCGCTGCTCGGCGAAGTGGACGATGGAATCCGGCTTTTCCAACAGGATCAGATCGACGAGTTCCTGATAGTCCTTGCCGACATTGAGATCGACGAACTTGATGTCCTTGCCCGACACTTCCTTCCAGGCGCGAAGGCGCTCGCCGATGGGACGGATCGGGGTCAGGCTCTCGACTTCAAGCTCGATATCGATCTTGCGGCGGGACAGATTGTCGACCACCACGACCTCATGGCCGCGGGCTGACAGATGAAGGGCCGACGGCCAACCGCAGAAACCGTCTCCGCCGAGCACGAGTACTTTCATCTGGGACTCCGGTGATTTATGGACGTGCTTTCACGTAATTGTGAGAGGTTCTGGCAGGCTGCGCGCGGCGATGCAAGGCCCGCGCGCCGCCGCCGTGCGCGCGTATGGACCTTTGGCGCGCGCTCGTCTAAACCCCGCGCGAGTTTCAAAGCGCGCCGTTCGCCGCCCGGCGGGCGCGGCGCACCAACGCAAATCAGGAGCGCATCATGGCCCTTCGTGTGGCGATCAACGGGTTTGGCCGGATCGGCCGTCTGGCTCTGCGTGCAGTGCTTGAGCACAAGCGCTGGGACGAAGTCGAGATCGTGGCCATCAATAACAGCGGCTCGGCCGAGGCGATCGCGCACCTGTTCGCCTATGACAGCGTCCATGGCCGCTTCGCCAGCGAAGTGAAGACCGGCGACGACTGGATCGATCCGGGCTTCGGCAAGATCATCAAGGTCAATGAACGCGACCCCGCCAAGCTGCCCTGGGCGGATATGGGGATCGACCTGGTGATGGAATGCACCGGCGCCTTTAATGACAAGGCCAAGGCGTCCGCCCATTTGGACGCCGGCGCCAAGCGCGTCCTGTGCTCGGCTCCGGCCAAGAACGCCGACAGGACCATCGTCTACGGCGTCAATCACGACCAGCTCACGGCGGCCGATCTGGTGGTCTCCAACGCCAGCTGCACCACCAACGGCCTGGCGCCGGTGGCCAAGGTGCTCAACGACGCGGTCGGCATCGAGCGCGGCCACATGACCACGATCCACTCCTATACCGGCGACCAGCCGACGCTGGACCGCAATCACAAGGATCTTCACCGGGCGCGCGCCGCGGCGCTGTCCATGGTGCCCACCACCACCGGCGCGGCCAAGGCGGTGGGCGAGGTTCTGCCCGAGCTTAAAGGCAAGCTCGACGGCGCCGCCGTGCGCGTGCCCACGCCCAACGTTTCGGTGATCGACCTTGTGTTCACCCCGGGCAAGGCCACCAGCATCGAAGAGATCAACGCCGCCGTCCGCGCCGCCGCCGACGGTCCCATGAAGGGCATCCTCGGCTATGACACCGCGCCGCTGGTGAGCGTGGATTACAACCACGACCCGCGCTCCTCCATCGTCGCGCTGGACAAGACCAATGTCATCGATGAGCGCCTGGTGCGGGTGATGACGTGGTATGATAATGAATGGGGCTTCGCCTGCCGCATGGTGGACACCGCCAAGGCGATGGGCCGCTTCCTTTAGCGACGCGGCCCGCCCGCGCGGCCCAGGCCAGATTTCAAGGAAAACCTCATGATCCGACGCCTTCAGGACGCTGACATCGCCGGCAAGCGCGTACTGGTGCGGGTGGACTTCAACGTCCCCATGGCGAACGGCCAGATCACCGACGACACGCGGCTCAAAGCCGCCCTGCCCACGATCGCACTGTTGCGCCGCGAGGGCGCGAAGGTGATCCTGGCGGCGCATTTCGGCCGGCCCCGTGGGCGGCGCGACATGACCCTGAGCCTGGCGCCGGTGGCGACACCGCTGTCCGAGCTGATCGATCACGAGGTGAAGTTCGTCTCCGACTGCGTCGGGCCCGACGCCGAGGCGGCCAGCGCCAGCCTGGGCGAGGGCGATGTTCTGCTGCTGGAGAACACCCGCTTCCACGGCGGCGAGGAAGCCAACGATCCCGGCTTCTCGGCCGAGATGGCCAAACTCGCCGATGTCTATGTGAACGACGCCTTCTCCGCCGCGCACCGCGCCCATGCCTCCACCGAAGGGGTGGCGCGAATCCTGCCGGCCTATGCCGGGCTGTCGCTCCAGCGTGAGCTGGACTATGTCACCGCGGCGCTGGAAAACCCCACCCGCCCGCTTCTGGCGGTGGTGGGCGGGGCGAAGGTCTCCACCAAGCTCGATCTTTTGAAGAATCTGGTGGCCAAGGTCGACCGGCTCTTCGTAGGCGGGGCCATGGCCAACACCTTCCTGGCCGCCAAGGGCCATGACATGGGCGCCAGCCTTTATGAGCGTGACCTTCTGGGCACCGCGCGCGAGATCCTCGAGGCCGCCAACGCCGCCGGCTCGGCGATCCTTCTGCCGGTGGACGGGGTGGTGACCACCGAGTTCAAGGCCCACGCAGACCGCCGCGTGGCCGATGTGGACGCCCTCAAGGCGAACGAGATGATGCTCGATTGCGGGCCGGAGACGGTGGACGCCCTGGCCGACGCCATCGAGGGTGCGCGCACGCTGGTCTGGAACGGTCCGCTGGGCGCGTTTGAAACCCCGCCCTTTGACACCGCAACGGTGGAGGCCGCCCGTTTCGCCGCCCGGCGCTGCGTCAATCACGGGCTTGTGGCCGTTGCCGGCGGCGGCGATACGGTGGCCGCGCTCAACCAGGCCGGGGTCGCCGACGATTTCACCTTCGTCTCCACCGCCGGCGGGGCGTTTCTGGAATGGCTGGAGGGTAAATCCCTGCCCGGCATCGACGCGCTGAAAGACTGAACCGCTTGACCCGCGCAGCGCGCGGGGCGAGTAACGCGCCCGCGGGCGCCCGCACCACACCACTCTTCTTGGGGGAAGCACATGGATCTCGATCAGCTTAACGACGTCGCCCTGCGCATGGTCGCTCCGGGCAAGGGCATTCTGGCCGCCGATGAAAGCACCGGCACGATCAAGAGGCGCTTTGACACGATCGGGCTTGAGAACACCGAGGACAATCGCCGCAGCTGGCGCGAGATGCTGTTCCGCACCGAGCCGGCCATGCGCGCGCACGTCTCCGGCGTCATCCTGTTTGATGAAACCATTCGCCAGAACGCCGCCGACGGCACGCCGCTGGTGAAGCTGATCGAAGACGCCGGCTCCATCCCCGGCATCAAGGTGGACGCGGGCGCGAAAGACCTGGCCGGTTCGCCCGGCGAGACCGTGACCGAGGGCCTCGATGGTCTGCGCGACCGGCTGAACGCCTATTACAAGCTCGGCGCTCGGTTCGCCAAATGGCGCGGCGTGATCGATATCGGCCGAAACGGCGATGAGAGCATCCCGTCCCAGTATTGCGTGAACACCAATGTGCACGCCCTGGCCCGCTACGCGGCCCTGTGCCAGGAAGCCAATATCGTTCCCATCGTGGAGCCCGAAGTCCTCATGGACGGCGACCACTCCATCGAGCGCTGCTACGAGGTGACCGAATACACGCTGCGCCGCCTCTATGAGGAGCTGTTTGCGCAAGGCGTGATTCTCGAAGGCACGGTGCTGAAGCCGAACATGGTCGTCGCCGGCGCCAAATCAAAAGACCAGCCGAGCCGCGACGAGGTCGCCGAAATGACCGTGCAATGCCTGATGAACACGGTCCCCGCCGCCGTTCCCGGCATCGCCTTCCTGTCCGGCGGCCAGTCGGATGTGGACGCCACCGCGCACCTGAACATCATGAATGAGGGCTTTGATCTGCCCTGGCCCCTGACCTTCTCCTATGGCCGCGCCCTGCAGGCCGCGCCGATGGCCGCCTGGAACGGCTCGAACACCGAAGCCGGCCAGAAAGCCTTCAACCACCGCGCAAAGATGAACGGCCTCGCCTCGCTGGGCGAGTGGGACGAAACCATGGAGAGCGAGGGCTAAACCTCTGTAAAAGCTTCGCTAGAATGCAAGACCCCGGCTCGAACGAGCCGGGGTTTTTCTTATCCCCGCTCCAGCGCCTTGAGCCGTTCCACGGCCGCCATCTTGTCGATGGCGGCGCGCACATAGGTGTCGAGGGCTGAGCCTTCGGTGTAGTCGGCCGGGCAGGCAAGATGGACCCGGTCCTGAGCGGTTAGGCTTGCGGCCGTCGCCGCGCCCTTTTGGTCGTCCGGCGCGTGCACCGCAATAGAGAGCCCGCCATTGGCCTTGACCGTGCGCATGCACGGAACGTCGGTTTCGCCATCGCCGATGAAGATCATGTTGCGGAACGGCACTGGCCGGTCGTCTTCGGGGACGAACGCATTCACCGCCCGATCATCGGACAGGTCCAGCGCCCATTTGTTGATGCGGAACAGGAACTGCGTCTTGGTCGTGTAATTCACCGCCAGCGCTGGCCAAACCGGCACGTCATTGGCGTTGTATTTGAACTCGCAGGCGAACACGTCCTCGAACCTGTCACCAATGCTCGTTCCCAGAACCATTTCGCGAAGTCCGGACGAAATCACGAAATGGCGCACGTCAAAGCCGCGCTCGGCGCCCCAGGCGTTGACCCGGTCAAACCAGTCTTCGACACCCTTGAACAGGCTGACCGTCTGGCCGTGGGCGCGGATATGGCGACGCTGAAACGGCTTCTCCGCCCGTTCCGCCGCGAGCACCATGTGGTGCATGTAAATCAGGGTGCGGTCCGCCCCCAGCTTTGCAGCCTCGTCATTGGACCGCTTCCAGAACGTCGCTGGATCCTCTCCGATCTCCGGAATGAAGGAGTGCTCCTGCATGGAGCCGGGCGACAACGTGCCGTCGAAATCATAGGCGATGGCGAGGATGGGCGTGCGCATTTGAGTCATGTCAGAAGCCATACCTGAATTCCCGGACGAGCCGAAGGCGAAGATCCGGGACCTGGTGCAGAATAAAGCGCGTGACCCTGATCAAGGTCCCGGATCGACAACAGGATCTCCGCCCGGGCCGTGGCCGGGTTTGTCCGGGAATTCACGCTGTTGACAGCCGCAAGCGCTCCCTTACGCCTCCAGCGTGACATCCCAGTAGAGATAATCCAGCCAGCTTTCGTGCAGGTATTTCGGCGGGAATCGGCGGCCCTGGGATTGCAGCTGGTGCATGCCGGGCCGGTCGGCCTCGCGCAACAGCGGCATCTTGGCTTCGCGCGGCGTGCGGCCGCCCTTTTTCAGATTACAGGGCGCGCAGGCGGCGACGATATTGTCCCAGGTGGTGCGCCCGCCTTTCGAGCGCGGGATCACATGATCGAAGGTGAGCTGATCGAGCTTGTTGGTGCCGCAATACTGGCAGCGGAAGCCGTCGCGCAGGAACACGTTGAAGCGTGTGAACGCCGGCGGCCGGTCCTGGTTGATGTAATCGCGCAGGGCCACAACGCTGGGCGCGGCCATCTCGAAGCTGGGGCTTCGGATCGGGGTGGCGTATTCGGAGACGATGTCCACGCGCTCCAGAAACACCGCCTTCACCGCTTCCTGCCAGGGCCAGGTGGAGAGCGGATAATAGGACAAAGGCTGATAGTCTGCGTTCAGCACCAGGCAACGAAGATCCTGAGGCGGCGCTCTAAACGCACGCATGGCGGCCTCCCCCGGCTATAGCCGCGCCGGGGAGCTGGCGGCGAGGGGTGAAACCCCGATATGTCATGGCCGTCCTGAAGACGCGCCTCCCTCAAAGTCCAGGCTGCTGAATTCGCGAAACGAATCATCAGCAGCGGTTTCGAGACGGTGCGACTTTAACCGAACTCGCGTGACGGTGACATGACACCGCGCACACCGCTCTTTGACAATGTGGGTCTGGACCTCGTCTAGACCAGCTTTCCGGCCAGTGCATTGGCGATGAAGCGCTGCCCGAGCTCCAGCCCGTCCGGACCGATGGAATGGGGAATGCCTTGAGAGATATGAAACTCCGCTCCGTGCCCGGCGGCGCATAGCCCCTGGGCGGCCATGAGCGTCATGCCCAGCGGCAGCACCTCGTCCTGATCGCCATGGATCAGCATGACCGGCGGCTTGCAGGTCATTTCGGTCTTCAGCCGTTCCGGCCCGGCCAGCGCGCCGGAAAACCCCAGAATGCCCGCCGGGGCGGCTTCGCGTCGCAGCCCGGTGTGCAGCGCCATCATCGTGCCTTGAGAGAAGCCCACCAGCACCACGTCCTGCGGTCCCAGCCCCCAGCGCTTGAGCTCGGACTTTACAAATTGCTCCGCGCTGGCGTGGGCCGAGCGCACGCCCTGCTCCATCAGATCGGGGTCCAGGCGCGAGATGGGAAACCACTGAAACCCGCCGGGAAAGCCCGGCACTTGCTCCGGCGCATCCGGAGAGGCCCAGGCGACATCTGGAAAGTGGGGCGCCCAGGCCTGCGCCAGCCCGATCAGGTCCTTGCCGTTGGAGCCATAGCCGTGAAACAGCACCACCAGCTTTTTCGCCGTGCCTGATTTGGGCGCGATGCGCGGCCCGTCGATGAGGATCATGTGCGCCTCTCCCATTGGCTTGTTGCGGCGCGATCATAACCGGCGCGGCGCGCGGGAAAAGGCGCAGCGGTGACCGGCGCGCAGGCGCCTGCTAATCCTTCATCCATGAACGCCTTCATTACCCGCTTCGCGCCCTCGCCCACCGGCTTATTGCATCTGGGCCACGCCTTCTCCGCGCTCACCGCTTACGGCGCCGCGCACGCGGCCGGCGGCGTGTTCCTTTTGCGCATCGAGGATATCGACACCGCGCGCTGCAAAGCCGAGTTTGAACAGGCGATTTATGACGATCTCGCCTTTCTGGGCCTCGACTGGCCGAAACCTGTGCGCCGCCAGAGCGCGCACTTCCCCGATTACGCGCGCGCTCTGGAAGGGCTTGCAAGGCGCGGCCTCGTCTATCGCTGCTTCAAGACCCGCAAGGAGATCGCCGAGGATATCGAGCGCGCGCCCCACCATCCCGGCGAAGGCCCCGAAGGCGTGATCTATCAAGGCCCCGACGCGCGCTTG
Organism: Apolloniradiicaulis salifontis; assembly: GCF_053756655.1. Taxonomy (NCBI): domain Bacteria; kingdom Pseudomonadati; phylum Pseudomonadota; class Alphaproteobacteria; order Maricaulales; family Maricaulaceae; genus Apolloniradiicaulis; species Apolloniradiicaulis salifontis. The sequence continues at coordinate 558,122 of NZ_CM132387.1, read as the reverse complement.
AGCGAAGCCGAGGAGGCCGCGCTGATCTCAGGGGGCAAGCCCTACGCCTGGCGCCTCTCCATCGTCGCCTGCCGCGACGCGCTGGGCTCAGCCTTCGACGGGCTGCATTTCATCGAGGAGGGCGAAGGCCCGGACGGTGAGCACGGTCGGGTGCAGGCGCGGCCGGAAACCCTCGGCGACGTCATTCTGGGGCGCAAGGATGTGGGCGCCAGCTATCACCTGGCCGCCGTCCACGACGACGCCCTGCAAGGGATCACCCACGTGATCCGCGGCCAGGACCTGTTCTTCGCCACCCATCTGCACGCCCTGCTCCAGCGCCTGCTGGACCTGCCCCGCCCGGTCTACCGCCATCACCGCCTCCTGCTCGACGAACACGGCAAGCGCTTCGCCAAGCGGGATCAGTCGGTGACGATAAGGTCGATGCGTGAGGCGGGGATGAGTGCGGAAGAGATAAGGGCGAAGGCGGGGGTTTAGATTTTCCGTCTGCTGATGCGCAAATTGCGCCCGCCGCATCTCCCTCGCCCGGTTCCCGGTTCGATCCCCGGCTTCAAGCCGGGGGCGAGACCGGGATCCATTGGCGGATCAGGTTTGAGCGCTGTCGCGGGGGCGCCGCTCGCTTCGCGTTTCATCGATCAAGCGCGGTGGACCCCGGTCTTCCCCCCGGCTCGGGGCCGGGGATGAAACCGGGGACCGGGTTTGACCGGTTTCGGACACTACGAAAAATACGGCCCGTACAAATCCGTCCGCCGATCCCGGAAGAACCCCCACGCCGCCCGGTGGCGGTCCAGGAACGCCCGGTCGAACTCCGCCGTCAGGACACCGGTGTCGTTGCGGCCCAGCTCGCTCACCACTTCGCCGGCGTGGTCGCAGATGAAGCTGGTGCCGTAGAAGACCTGGCCGTCTTCGTCGCCGGTGCGGTTGGCCGCGCCGATGGGCATGACGTTGGAGACGGCGTGGCCCTGCATGGCCCGGCGCCAGCGCGCGGCGGTGTCCAGGCCGTCATCATGGGGTTCTGACCCGATGGCGGTGGGATAGAGCAGCACTTCGGCGCCCAGAAGCGCCATGGCGCGCGCGGTTTCGGGGAACCACTGGTCCCAGCAGATGCCCACACCGATTTTACCGTGCCTGGTGTCCCAGACCTTGAAGCCGGTGTCGCCGGGGCGAAAGTAATACTTCTCCATATAGCCCGGCCCGTCGGGGATATGAGCCTTGCGGTAGACGCCCAGCGGCTTGCCGCCGTCCAGCATCACGATGGAATTATAGTAGCGCGGCCCCTCGCGCTCATAGATCGAGACCGGGATCGCCACGTCCAGCTCTTCGGACAAAGGCGCCAGCGCCGTGACGCAGGGGTGTTCGAGCGCAGGGAAGGCTTCGGCGAACCAGTCTTCCTTTTGCGTCTTGCAGAAATACAGGTTCTGAAACAGCTCGGGCGGCAGGATCACCTTGGCGCCCTTGCCGGCGGCCTCGCGGACGAGCTCTTTGACCGTCTGGAGGTTTTCGGCGCGGTCGCGCGTGAACGCCGCCTGCAGGACGGCGATGGACAGCTTCTCGCTCATGGCCCGGTGTGTTCCCTAGTCGATCTGATCAAGCCAGTCGCCGGGTCCGTCCCCGGTGCGTAAATCCATCACGGTCGGCCAGAGCCTCCAGGGCGCGCGGCCGTCCGCATTCCAAAGGGCGACGAAGGCGAAGCCGGTCTCAGGCTCCATCACCACCTGGGCGCCATAGCCGGAGAGATAGCCCGCGTGCGCGATCAGGGTGCGGTCGCCCCACTGATACACTCGCCAGCCGAGCCCGTAATACGTCTCGTCCACGCGGGCGCGCAAGGGGCCGAGGCCGCGGGTTTCACGCGGGCTCACAGTGTAGGGGGTGAAGACCCGCTCGCGCACATCCACGGGCAGGCCGTCGATCCAGGCCAGATTGGCCTGCGCCCAGGCGATCATGTCGTTGAGCGAGACGGTGATCGAAGCCGCGCTGGGAACCTGGTCATAGCGGCTGGCGCCGCCGCCGGGCCGGTCGCTGGCCCGCGCCCAGCCGCGGTGGGGCCGCGCCCAGTCGGGATCAGCAACAAGATCGTCCTCACCCACGCCCGCGGTCGTCAGCCCGTAGGGCGCGAAGATATACTGGCGCACCGCGTCTTCGTAGGACAGGCCGGTGGCCTGCTCGATCAACAGCTCGGCGGCGGAGAACGCCACGTTCTGATAGGTGTAGCATTCGCCCGGACGGCACACGAGATCCACTGTCGAAAGGCGTGCGCGCGCCTCTGCGGCGCTCACCCCGCCCTCGATGAGATTGTCGTAGGCGTTGGGCGGCAGGCCTGAACTCTGGCTCATCAGCTCAAGCCAGGTGGGCTGGTCGGGCCCTTTAAGATCGAGGATCGAGGTGGGCACCTCGTCATCAAGATCGATCAGGCCCTGCGACTCAAGAATGGCCAGCAGGACGCCGGTGAAGCTCTTCGACACCGAGGCGGCGCGAAAGCGGGTCTGCTCGGTGACCGCCACGCCGGAGCCTGCGGCGGTTTCGCCGGCGGTGTAGACCATCGCCAGCTGACCGTTTTCAATGATCGCGGCCGCGAGCCCCACCGTCCGGTCGAAGGTGGCGGCCTGATCCAGGCGTTCGGTGAGGGCGGCCAGATAGGCCGGCGGCTCAAGGCGCATCAGCGGCGAGGCCTTGGCGACGCGCGCCGCGCTGGCGGTCATGGCGGAATCTTCCAAAGCCGAGCCCGAGACGTCTGCGGGCAGGCCTGCGCTGGTCTGTGCGTGAGTGCGTACCGTCTCGATCGCGCCCATGCGCGACAGCGATTGACCTTCAGGCGGATAGACCTGCCCCATCGCCGGACCGGCGAGCGCAAACGCTCCGCCAAGAGCGAGCAGACCTGTCGTGATGCGCTTCAGCCCGTCCATGGACGCGCCTCCTCGACGCTGGCGCCATTGGGGCCGGGGGATCATCCCGCCGGCTGGTTGCAGGTCACGCAATGGAAGGATCCACCTCCGGTCAGGATTGCGCTGGATCCTGACGCGACGACTTTGCGCCCCGGAAACGCGCGCTGCAAGCTGCGCGCCGCCAGCGCGCTCCGGTCGTTATAGGCCGGCATCACCACATGGCGCGGCCCCACCACCCAGTTCATATGGGACGCAGCCGCCGGTTCTCCAGCCTCCACCTCCACCCGGCCCGGCGAGACGATGCGCAGGACCTCCAGCCGGCGCCCGCGCGCATCGACGGCGCGGCCCAGATCACGGGCGATGCGGTTCAGGATTTTCGCGTTGGGATCATCGGGCCCCGCCGGCGCCTGACACACCACGCGGCCCGGCGCTGCAAAGCGGGCCAGATTGTCCACATGGCCGTCGGTGTGATCGCCCAGAAGCCCCTCTTCAAGCCAGATCACCTTGGTGACGCCGAACAGCGCCTCCATGCGCGCCTCGAAATCGCTCTGGCTGAGGCGCGGATTGCGGTTGGTGTTCAGGACGCACTGGCGCGTGGTGATGAGCGTGCCCTCGCCGTCAAACTCCAGCGCGCCGCCTTCACAGATGAAATCGGCGTCGAGGGTCGCCGCCCCGGCTTCGCGGGCGATGCGCGCCCCGATCGACTGATCGCCGGGCAGATCATACTTGCCGCCCCAGCCGTTGAACCTGAACCGCACCGCCGTCAGCCCGGCCTTACCCTGCGTGAAGACCGGCCCGGTGTCGCGCGCCCACACATCGCCATAGGGCTCGCGGATCACACGGGCCACATGTCCAGCGCGCCGGCGCGCATCGGCCTCGGCCTCAGACGTCGCCGCATAGATCGTAATCGGCAGCGGCTTTGCGTCACGCCCCGGCGCGGCGACAAGCTCCAGAAACCTGGCGAACTCCTCGCGGGCCGGATGGATGTCGTCCTCCCACAGCTCATGGGCGGCCGGCCAGGGCGTGTGGATCGCAGCCTGGCGCGCGGTTTCGTGCGGGACGGTGAGGTCTGTGTGATGCGATGTCGTCATGGGCGGGGAAATACCATGGGCCGCGGACCGGTTACAGCGTTCAATCCTGTGCAGTCTTATGAGGCGCCCCTCCCCGCCGGGCGCCCCTCATTGATCTGAAATCAGGGCTTTGAGATCAAGGGGCGTCGACGCCGCCGACCCTACTCTCCCGGCGCCCTGGCCTTGATCACCAGGGCGTGGACCGGTCCGGCGAGCTCGTCTTTCAGCGCGGCGTTGACCATGCGGTGGCGCTCGACGCGCGATTTTCCTGCAAAAGCATCCGCCGTGATCGCCACCGTAAAATGGCTTTCCCCGCCGTCGCGGGCGCCGGAATGACCGGCGTGAAGCGCGCTGTCGTCGCTGATCTCGAGGCTGCCCGGCGCGAAGGCCGCGGTGAGCTTTTCCTCAAGGCGCTGCTTTACGTGTTGCAATCGTTATCCTCCATTCGTTGCCGCGGAGCGCGGAGCACCCCATACTTCGCCCCATGGACGGAGATTACAAATACCGCCCACGGTTCGTGGACATACGCATCAAGAAACCGAAGGACCAGCCTTCGGCCAAGGAGCGCGTGTGCGAACATCCCAAGTGCCGCTCGAAGGCCACCGCCCGCTCGCCGAAGAGCGCCGCCAAGCGCAACGAGTTCTACTGGTTTTGCCAGAGCCACGCTGCTGAATACAACAAGCAGTGGAATTTCTTTGAAGGTATGAGCGAGGAAGCCGCTCGCGAACACATGGCTGCGGATTTCTACGGGCATCGCCCCACCTGGAGCTTTGCGGCCGGATCCACCGCCCGCAAGAAGGCCGAGCGCGCCAGCAAGGATTTCCACGAAGGCTTTGAAGATCCGTTCACGATCTTCGGCGATCGCCCCCCGCCCGGTCAGGAACGCCGCCAGCGCGAAGCCGAAGACCCGCACGCGGCCATGGGCCGGCTGCAAAAACGCGCCTATGAGACGCTGAGCCTGGAGCCCGGCGCCACCAAGGCCGAGGTGCGCAAGCGCTACGCCGAGCTGGTGCGCGCCTATCACCCGGACTCCAATGGCGGCGACCGCTCCATGGAGGAGCTGCTCACCAAAGTCGTGCACAGCTATCAGATCCTCAAGGGCGTCGGCATGGCGTGAGGACCGCCCTGGTCCCGGCTTTACAGCGCGCCGGCGGAGGCGATGGTGGCGCCGGGCGCCCTCGCGCGCTAGGTATGAGCAAATAGCGGGCCGCACTTCGCGGCCCTTTTAATGACCAGACCATTTCGAGGCGACATGACTGACGACGCGCTGACCGCCCTGACCCCTGACACCGAGGCCGATTGCCAGGCCCTGTTCGGCTTTGATCCCGGCTTCAAGGTTCCGGCCTTCTCCACGCGCGACAGCCATGCGCCCGAGATCGACGAGACCTATGTCTTCGATCCGGCCACCACGCGGGCGATCCTGGCCGGCTTCGCCTTCAATCGCCGGGTGATGATCCAGGGCTATCACGGCACGGGCAAGTCCACCCATGTGGAGCAGGTCGCCGCGCGGCTGAACTGGCCCATGATCCGGGTCAATCTGGACAGCCATGTGAGCCGCATCGACATGGTGGGCAAGGACCAGATCGTTCTCAAAGACGGCAAGCAGGTCACCGAGTTTCAGGAAGGCATCCTGCCCTGGTCGGTGCAGCGCCCGGTGGCGCTCCTGTTTGACGAATACGACGCCGGCCGGCCCGACGTGATGTTCGTCATCCAGCGCGTGCTGGAAGCCTCCGGCTCCCTGACCCTGCTGGACCAGAACCGGGTGATCAAGCCGAACCCCAATTTCCGCCTCTTCGCCACCACCAACACGGTGGGCCTGGGCGATACGACGGGCCTCTATCACGGCACCCAGCAGATCAACCAGGGCCAGATGGACCGCTGGTCCATCGTCTCCACGCTGAACTATCTGCCGGCCGAGACCGAGCGCGAGATCGTCGGCGCAAAGCTGGGCGAGTTCGGCAAATCCGACGCCGGCAAGAAATCCATTTCCGACATGGTCAATGTGGCCGACATGACGCGCGAAGCTTTCATCAACGGCGATCTGTCCACTGTGATGAGCCCGCGCACCGTGCTGACCTGGGCGGAAAACACCCAGATTTTCGGCGATGTGGGAATTTCCTTCCGCCTCACCTTCCTCAACAAGTGCGACGAGCTGGAACGCCCCGTCGTGGCGGAGATGTATCAGCGCGTGTTCGGCGAGAACCTGCCCGAAAGCCCGGTGAAACCCGGCCAGGCGGCCTAAGGGCGCCCGGCGAGCGTCACCAGATCCGCTCGCACCCATAGGCGTCGAACACTGGATCGGCGCTGACCACCGGCAGACCGCGCCGCATGGCCTGCGCCGCGATCATCCGGTCGAACGGATCGCCGTGCGCATTTGAAAGATCGCGAACCGCGTAACAATCGTCGAGCTCGACCGGTAGGATCTGGAACGGCTCGGGCAGTCCGGACGCCCTGATCTCGTCCAGCAAGGGCGCGAGCGGACCGACGCGCAGATCGCCGTGCTTGCCGCGCTTGATGTTGGCTTCCCAAATAGACGCCATTGAGACGAGGAGCCCCGTCGCGGCGCGCATGTGTGCGCGTGCACGCCGGCTCATGCGCGGGTTGGGGATCAAAAACCAGGCGGCCGCCTGCGTGTCGATAAGGACGGTCAGCGCTTCGCGTCCTCAAAGTCCGGCTCCTGAAGGAAGGTGTCCCATTCCTGCTCGGTATAGGCCGGCTCCATGAGGATGCGCTCAGCCTCCTCGGTCCACGCACCGAGATGCGCCCACGCGCCGTACGCGTCGGCCCCGGTTTTCGGGCGCGCCTCAGACCCGATCCCCGCCAGCCGTGCAATTTCGGTCTTGCCGCGCGCGATAATGATCGTCTCGCCCGCTTCCACCTCACGCAAGAGGCGCGACAGATGGGTCTTGGCTTCGTGGATGGTGACGACTTTCATATGACTTAGCTTAGTCCACTTGACTAAGTTTGTCGAGAATTCCAGCACGCTCTGCAGACTTGCGGGTTCGCAACGAGCCTCGCCGGGGCTATCTATGCATCCATGACCGATCAGAGCCCCGCCGAGCAATTCCGCCGCGCCCTCGCCACCACCACCCGCGCCCTGTCCAGGGAGCGCGAGCTGGAGGTGAAGTATGGAGGCGACAAGGCCGCCATTGCGCGCGGCGGCGTCGTGCTGCCCAACCCGCCGGAAAAGCTCACCCTTGATGAAGCCTCCAAGGCGCGCGGCCGGGCCGACGCGCTGGCGCTGCGCTTTGCGCTTCATGACAGCAAGGCGCACCAGCAGACCCTTCCGCCGGGCGACACCGCCCGCAAGATCTTCGACGCCGCCGAACAGGCGCGCTGCGAGGGGCTGGGCGCGCGGGCCATGCGCGGCGTCGCCGAGAATCTGGATGCGGCGCTGATCGACAAGTGCCGGCGCCAGGGCTGGAATCACGCCGAGGACCGCCAGGCCGCGCCGCTGGCCGAGGCGGTCTCCATGCTGGTGCGCGAGCGCATCTCCGGACGCGCGGCGCCCGATGACGCCAAGGGCCTGATGAAGGTCTGGCGCGAGGATCTGGAAGCGGCCGCCGGCGGCGCGCTGGACGCCCTCGCCGATGCGGCGGGGGACCAGAAGCAGTTCGCCCAGGCGCTGCGTCAGGTGATCCGCGATCTCGACCTCTCCGACGAGCTTGGCGAGGTGGAGGAAGACGACACCGAAGACGAGAGCGAGGACGATAGCGGCGTCGAGCAGGAGCCCCAGGCCGGCGAGGACCCCGGTGATCAGGATCCTGAGTCCGGCGATGACGATGAGCCCGCCGACGCCAAGGGCACCGCCGCCGACACTGAGGACATCCACTACGCCGAGGACAGCGGAACGCGCATCGAAGCCGACGACGAGCCGGGCGAATCCATGGAGGCCGCGCGCCCCAACTGGGTCGCGCCGCAAGGTGAGGACGCCGCCGCCTACAAGGTCTTCACCACCAAGTATGACGAGGTGATCCAGGCCAGCGATCTGTGCGACGAGGAGGAGCTGACGCGCCTGCGCCGCAATCTGGACCAACACCTCAAGGGCCTTGAAAGCGCGGTGGGCCGCCTGGCCAACCGGCTTCAGAGAAAGCTCATGGCCAAACAGCAGCGAAGCTGGGCCTTTGATCTGGAAGAAGGCGTGCTGGACCCGGCCCGCCTGCCGCGCGTGGTCCTGGACCCCATGCAGCCGCTCTCGTTCAAGCAAGAGCAGGACATGGAGTTTCGCGACACGGTGGTGACGCTGCTGCTGGACAATTCAGGCTCCATGCGCGGACGTCCGATCCTGGTGGCGGCGGCCTGCGCGGATATTCTCGCGCGCACCCTGGAGCGCTCAGGGGTGAAGACCGAGATCCTGGGCTTCACCACCAAGGCCTGGAAGGGCGGGCGCTCCAAGGAGGCCTGGCTTGAGCAGGGCAAGCCGCCGAATCCCGGCCGCCTCAATGATCTGCGCCATATCGTCTACAAGAACGCCGACGCGCCCTGGCGGCGCTCGCGGCCCAATCTGGGCCTGATGCTGCGGGACGGCCTGTTGAAGGAAAACATCGACGGCGAGGCCCTGCTCTGGGCGCACAAGCGCCTGAGCGCCCGCCCCGAGCAGCGCCGGATCCTGATGGTGATCAGCGACGGCGCGCCGGTGGATGACGGCACCCAGTCGGCCAACTCGTCTTCCTATCTGGAAAAGCACCTGCGCGAGACCATCGCCATGATCGAAGGCAAATCCGACGTGGAGCTTCTGGCCATCGGCATCGGCCACGACGTGACGCGCTATTACAAGAAGGCCGTGACCATCGTGGACGTGGAGCAGCTGGCCGGCGCCATGACCGACCAGCTCGCAGATCTGTTCGACACCAAGCCGAAAAAGCGCCGGCGGGGCCGCGGCGGCGATCAGGATCGCGGACGCGGCGGACCGGGCCTTTCGGCGCTGAAGCGGGCGACGAGCACCGCGAAACGCTAGACGCGCCGAAGCGTCAGGCCAGCTCGCGCGACAAAATCTGCCTCACCAGCGGATTGGGAAAGCGTCGCTCCAGCGTGATCGCATAGAACGTCTCGGCGATACCCGGAAGCTTGGCCGCCTCCACAAGCCGCCCGCTCGCCAGCTCGTCGCGCACCACGATGGGCGGCGCCACGGCGAGCCCGGCGTCATTGCGCGCCAGAAGGCGCAGCATCGCCATATCGTCCACCTCCGCCGCGATCTCAGGCGTCAGGCCCAGGCGCACCGCCAGCGCGTCGAAGCTGGAGCGCACGCCGCTTCTGCGCGAAGGCAGGATCAGCGGATGGGTCTTCAGAAGCGTCTCCACATCGTGTTCCTCGCCCACACGCGCCGGCGCGCCGATGAGGCTCACCGGCTGCTCGGCCAGGCGGTGCACGGTGAAGGTGCTGCCGGAATCGCGCAGCGGCGCCTGGTTGGCGAGCACCAGATCGAGATTGTGCGCGGCCAGCTCCTCCATCAATTCCGGCAGCGAGCCGGAGCGCAGATGCACCTCCACCGCGCCCTCGGCCAGGAGCGGTGTCAGTAGGTCTGTCTGGAAGTTGCGCGACAGGGTCGCAAGCGCGCCCACCCGCAGTGACCGGCGCGCCGCGCCCGCCCCGCCTTTGAGCGTCGCCTCCAGCTCCTCGCCCGTGGTGAAGATCGCGTCGGCGTAGTCCAGCGCCACCCGCCCCGCCTCGGTGAGCGCCAGCGTACGGCCGCGCCGTTCAAACAAGGCATGGCCCAGCTGGGCCTCCAGCTGGCGGATCTGGGTGGACAGAGCCGACTGGGAGAGGTTCAGCCGCTCGGCGGCCCGGGTCAGGCGGCCCTCATGGGCGACGGCGCGGAAATAACGCAAGTGCTTGTAATTCATCATGGCGCGGCCCTCATTCTATTAAATGGAATAATAGCATCCAAACAATGTAATTTATCTAATGATTTTCGCCGCTAGCGTCCGGCCGTCATCAAACGCTTGATCGCCGGAGCCCCCATGGACGTCCTGCTCGACTTCGCCGCCACGTTTTTATCCCAGCTGCAACAGCCCACCCTCGCCTTTCTCATCGGCGGCGTGGTGATCGCGGCGCTGGGCAGCAATCTGACCATTCCTGATTCGATCTACCGCTTCATCGTCTTCATGCTGCTGATCACCATCGGGCTGGAAGCCGGCATGGAGATCCGCGAGGCGGATCTGGTCAGCATGCTGTTGCCGGCCCTGTTCGCGGTTGTGCTGGGCGTCGGCGCGGTGGTGATCGGCGCCGTCGTGCTGACCCGGCTGCCCAAGCTGAAGGCCGATGACGGCTACGCCACCGCCGGCCTGTTCGGCGCGGTGTCGGCCTCCACCCTGGCCGCGGCCATGGTGGTGCTGGACGAGGAGGGCATTCCATTTGAGGCCTGGGCGCCGGCGCTCTACCCCTTCATGGACCTGCCCGCGCTTCTCGCCGCCATCATCCTGGCCGGGATCGCCCGCCAGCGCCGCGACGGCGGGGACGGGGCGAAAGCCGACATCAAGGCCATTATCATTGACAGCCTGCGCGGCTCGGCGATCTCGGCGCTGCTTCTGGGCATGGCGCTGGGCCTGTTCACCCGGCCGGGCAGCGTGGTGGAGAGCTTCTACGATCCTCTGTTCCGCGGCCTTCTGTCGATCCTCATGCTGATCCTCGGGATGGAGGCCTGGGCGCGCCTGTCAGAGCTGGCCAAGGTCGCCCACTGGTACGCCACCTATGCGGTGATCTCGCCGCTGGTGCACGGTCTGGCGGCCTTCGGGCTGGGCTATGTGGCCCACGTCCTCACCGGCTTCAGCCCGGGCGGGGTGGTGCTGCTGGCGGTGATGGCGGGATCAAGCTCGGATATTTCCGGCCCGCCCACCTTGCGCGCCGGCATTCCAGGCGCGAATCCTTCCGCCTATATCGGCGCGTCGACCAGTGTCGGCACGCCGGTGGCGGTGGCGATCGGCATCCCGCTCTTCGTCGCCCTCGCCCAGCTCGTATTCGACGTCTAGAGCCTTTTCAGCGAAAACGGGGACCGGTTTCGCGGTTCGAAAAGGCGGCAAATCAAAGACCTGGAGCGACATTGGTCGATCAGACTCGACCGAAATCGCTCCAGGAGTAGAAGGCTCAAGCCATGACCCTGTTTCATAAAGCCACCAAGATCGTCCTCGTCGTGGAGAAGCTGCTACGCGACAAGGTCATCGCCATCGTCGAGGCGGAAGGCGCCAAGGGCTACACCGTGGTGGAGGGCGCCGGCAAAGGCGCCCACGGCCTGCACGGAAGCGACCGCCCCGGCGTCGCCCAGGGCTTCACCATCGTGCGCATCGAGGTGATCGTCGCCGACCGCGCCGCCGCCGAACGCATCGCCGAGACGGTGGCCAGCCGGTACTTCAAGGAGTATTCGGGCATTGTTTACATGGACGATGTGGACGTCCTGCGCCGCGACAAGTTCTAGGCGCGCTCAAAGGGGGGAGAGCCCGCCATGCCCGCACGCCTTCGACTGGCTGTCCTGACCGGCCTCGCCGCGCTGATCACCGCAGCCTGCGGCGCGGGAGCCGGACCCCGCGACACCGTGGTGGAGGCGTCCAGTGTGGCGCTCTTCCCCGATGATCCCGGCCGCACACGCCTTGGCGGCTTGCGCTACGCCGGCGGGCTGGAGCTCACCAGCGCCCACCCGGCCTTCGGCGGCTGGTCGGCCCTGGAGCTCAGCGCGGACGGCGAACACCTGCTGGCGCTTTCTGACAGCGGCGCCTTCTTGCGGGCGCGCCTGAGCTATCAGGACGGCGCCCCGTCGGGTCTTGATCAGGTGGTGATAACCCCGCTGCTGGGCCCGGACGGCGCGGCGCTGTCGGGCACGCGCGCGGACGCTGAAGGGCTCGCCTCGCTGGGGGACGGCCGTTACGCCGTGAGCTTCGAGCGCGATCACCGCATCGCCGTTTTTGAACTGGGAGCCGACTGGAGCGGGATCGAGACCGCGGTGGAGACGCCGTTTCCCGCCCCGCCCGGCGCCGACCGGCTGCGCAATAACGCCGGGATCGAGGCGCTGGCCATTGACGGAACGAGGCTCTACGCCGGAGTGGAGGACCCCATCGTGTCGGGCCAGCCGCACACGCTCTGGGTCTATGATCTGGCCGCCCCGGCCGCCCCGCCGCGCGCCCTGTTTCTGGCGATCGAGCCGGGCTTCGGCCTCACCGCCATGACGTTCGGGCCGGATGGCGCGCTCTATCTGGTGGAGCGCTTCTGGTCACGCGACGCCGGCAACACCATCCATGTGTCCCGCCTCTCAGCCGCGCAGATGGAAGCGGCGGCGAGCGCACCGCTGCAGCCGGAACGCCTGGCCGAAATCGGCCCGGACATGACGGTGGACAATATCGAGGCCGCCGCGTTTGCTGAGGTGGACGGCGCGCCGCTTCTGCTCTTGATGTCGGATGATAATTTCAACGCCGCCCAGCGCACGCTGCTGCTGGCCTTCCAGATTGAGCCCGACACCAGCCCGGCGCCGTAGAGCGCCACCCTCGGCGCCCCCGCTTTCGCATATCCGGCGCCCCCTTGCGCAGCCTCGCCAAGGCGGCGCACCGGTGTTATGCGGGCCTGACATGCACATTTCGACCCTGGGGGCCTTCCATGGACGCCATCGACTATTCTCTGCTCACCGCCTCGCTCGTCACCTTCTTCGTGGTGATCGATCCGATCGGTGTGGCCCCCATTTTCGCCAGCCTCACAGAAGGCTCCGACAGCGCGCACAAGCGCAAGATGGCGATCAAGTCGGTGCTGATCGCGACCGTTGTGCTGTTCGGCTTCGCGTTCGGCGGCGAATGGCTGCTGGGGGCGCTCCATGTGAGCCTGGACGCGTTCCGCGCAGCGGGCGGCGTTCTTCTGTTCCTGCTGGCGCTGGACATGATCTTCGAGACCCGGTCAAAGCGCCGGGAGGAGCGCGCCGAGGCGCTGAACGAGGCCGACGAGACGACGCCCGGCACCCATGAGGACATCTCCGTCTTCCCCATGGCCATCCCCATGCTGGCGGGCCCCGGCGCCATCGCCTCCATCATGCTGTTCATGAGCGAGGCCGCAGGCAGCCCCATCGGCCAGGTCCTGGTGTTCGCCGGCATGGGCGCCAATCTTCTGGTCTGCCTGATCCTGTTTTTGACCGTGGGCACGCTGATGCGCCTCATCGGCGACACGCTGGCGGCGATGATCACCCGCATTCTCGGCGTCATCCTGGCGGCGCTGGCCGCCCAGTTCATCTTTGACGGGATTGCAGGCGCCCTGCTCTAGGCGCCGGAACAAAGCCGCCCGCGGCGGCTTATCTCCTTGCAGCTTTAACAAGGAGACGCAGATGAACGCCGATCAGATCAAAGGCAAATGGAAAGAGCTTCAGGGCGAGGCCAAGCGCCACTGGGGCAAGCTCACCGATGACGACGTGCAGACCGCCGAAGGCGATCGCGACAAGCTGGTGGGCAAGATCCAGCAGCGTTACGGCAAGTCCAAGGAAGACGCCGAACGCGAAGTGAGCGCGTGGATCGACAAGCAATAGCGTCGCTTCAGCCCCCTGGGCCTGGCCGGGGGGTTATTCGGCCGCCGCGGCGCGTTGCGGGGCTTCGGCCTCGCCCGCCTCGGCCTGGCGGTTTTCTATCCAGCGTGCTTTGAGGACCTTTGAGCTGTCGCGCGACCCGTCCGGCGACCAGCCCGGCGGGCCAAACCAGTAGCCGAGCGCTTCTCCCGGCGATCTGGCCGAGGCCACATCCTTGAAGATGCCCGCCCATTCATGCAGGCAAATCTTGATCGGATTGAACGTGGCCAGATTGCGCACGATGCCATAGCGGCACGGTTCGTCCTCGCGCTCCGGTTCAAACGAGCCGAACATGCGGTCCCAGATAATGAAGACGCCGGCGAAGTTGCGATCGAGATAGCGCGGATTGGTGGCGTGATGGACCCGGTGATGGCTGGGCGTGTTCATCACCGCCTCGATGGGCGCCCACATCTTGGGCACGGCTTCTGTGTGGATCCAGAATTGATAGATCAGGTTCAGCGCGCCCACGAAGGCCACCATGGCCGGCGGGAAGCCGGCCAGGACCAGCCACGATCCGAAAATGATGAATTTCAGCGACAGCGGGCTGAGCCAGGGCTGGCGCAGCGCTGTGGAGAGATTGTAGTGCTGGCTTGAATGGTGGATCACATGGTCCGCCCACCACCAGCGCACCGTATGGGCGAAGCGGTGGCTCCAGTAATACACGAAATCATCCAGCACGAAGGCGAGCGCGAACGCCCACCACGCCCAGCCGATATCCAGAAGCGCGAACTGTTCGATATAGGCGAACCAGGCCAGCGCGATTCCGCCCAGCAGAATGCCGGACACGGTGTTTCCAAGGCCCATGATCAGGCTGGCGGCGGTGTCGCGCGGCTCATACTGGGTCTTTCCCGTCAGACGCGCATGGATCATTTCCGCCACGATGAGCAGCACGAAGGCGGGAATCGCAAAATAGATCGGATTGGGCAGATCAGGCATGGCTCGCGGTCTCCGGTCGCGCCGTTTCCGGCGCGGTCTTGACGAAGGCCCGGGCGTGCTCGGCCCAGGCGGATGCAGCGCCGGCGTCGTCCAGGGTCAGCCAGACGCGCGGAAAGGTGTAGTCGGTGAGATCGAGCGTCAGCGTGGCGCCGTCAAGGCGCACCGCGCGCACCTCGCCCGGTCTCAGGGCGCGCACCGTGGCCCGGTCGCCCGATGTGGCCGCCACGCCCAGCCGGGCGCCGCCCTGTTCAAGCGCCAGAACCACCCGGCCTCCGCGCCCCATCACCGCCTCATGGGAGGCGGAAAAGCCCAGCACGCCCTCTTCGATTCGCCGAACGCCTTCGCCGGCATGGGCGAAGCGCGCCGGCGTCCAGCCGCCAAGAAACACGTTCAGGACAACGATCAGGCCGACCGATATCGCCGAGGCGCCGAGGATGAGGATGAGGGTGAGGATCTCGGTCATGGCTGCAGTGAACGCCGTTCAAATGGCCGATGCAAGGCGCCCGCGCCGCGGCCGGTGACGGGAAGGTGCGGCAGGAGCGGCGTGGTGATCGCACCGCCGGACATGAAAACGGCGCCGGGATCGCTCCCGGCGCCGTCTCAATACACGCTTTGCGACCGGCTTTAGAAGCGGGCGCGCACGGTGAGGCCGTAGGTGCGAGGCTGGTTGGCGTAGGCCGAAGTCGACCCGGCCTGGAGCGTCGTCGGGAAGCCCGCCGTGTAATACTCGTCCTCGTTCAGGTTGCGCGCCCAAACCAGGATGTCGACATCATTGTTGAGATTGAGGCCGACCGAGGCGTTGAGCGTGCCGACCTCACGGGTCAGCGTGGCCGGCAGGCTGTTTCCAAGACCTGTCTCGGAGGCGTACTGATAGTCGGCCCGGATGAAGGCTTCGCCAAGGCTTACATCACGCGCATACTGGAAGCCGAACGAGCCCGCGAACTCCGGCACCCCTTCAACGTCGGCGCCTGAAAGATCGCCGCGGCCGTCGGCCACGCCGTCCGCCACGTCTTCCGGGCTGCCGCGTACGACGGCGGCGCCCGGATAGTCTTCAAACTGAGCGTTCATCCAGATGCCCGACAGATTGAAGGTCAGGCCCGGAATGGCGGACGGGTTGAACGAGGCGTCGAACTCCAGACCGTTAGCGCTTTGCTCACCGGCGTTGGTGACCGCGAAACCCGCGCCCTGGAACACCGAGGACTGGAAGTCCTCGATGGTCTGGTCGAAATAGGCGACGTTGACGAAGCCCCAGTTGAACTGGCCCTTCACACCGATTTCGAAGGTCTCGGTGATTTCCGGACGCGCGAAACGCTGGTTGCCGGCCACGCCCAGAGCCTCGGCGGTGTTGACGATGGTCGGAGCGCCAAGCGCGTTGTCGGCGGCGAGTTCGCCGGAGGCGCGCAGGGCTGCGATATCGGCCGAATTCGGACGGGTGTCCGGGGTCAGGTTCCAGGACGACGCCTTGAAGCCGCGAGAGAACGAGGCGTAGACGTTAAAATTGTCCGTCGCGTCATAGGCCAGCCGAAGCGTGTACGGCCAGTCGGAGTCGCTGGTTTCGCCGTCCTCGACCGAGTTCGGGAAGGGCGTCAGCGCGCCAAGCGGCTGCAGGCCCTGCTCGAACAGGGTCAGCAGCGGGTTGGACAGTGCAGCCCCGCTGCTGGGGAAGGTCGTAGAGGCGCTCGCGGCCGCAGCCTGGAGCGCTGCAAACACCGCCGGGTTCGCCGCCGCGAACGCGCCGACCTGTGCCGGATCTTGCGGGTTCGTGCCGGTGAAAAGCGGGTTTGCGCCAACCAGGCCGGCAAGCACAAGCGATTCGCCGATCGCGACCAGGTTCAGGTCAGAGAACGGGTTCGTGCGCACCACGTTGGTGAAGTCGACCTCTTTCTCGCTCTGGAAATAAGCCAGGCCCGCGGTCAGGGTCAGCCGTTCGGTGAGATCAAAGTCGACCTGACCGAAAATCTGCATCTGCCGGTCGGTCTGATCGGCGGTGAAGCGCGTTCCGCCGCCGTTGGCGTAGAAGGAGCCAGCCGGGAAGCCGGTCGCCATTTCAAGCCCCGTGATGGCGCTGGTCGACGCATCAGGAATGACGACGCCCGGCGCGATCGTGATGGTTCCGGACGCGGTCAGCAGATCGACATAGGCCCGCGCGTCGGCCCCATAGATGCGGGAGTCGGTGACTTCCATATCCTCGTTGGAGAAGAAGGCGCCGAGCACGTAGAAAGCGCGGTTGTTCCAGTCCCCGCTCAGGCGGAATTCCTGGGTGAAGGTTCCCACATCCAGCCCGCGAACGTTTTCGCCAAGCAGGCTGAGGGTTGTGAAGTCGCCTTCATAATCGACAAAGTCGTCATAGTTGCGATAGGCGGTGATCGAGCTCAGCGTCATGGTGTCGTTCAGCGTCCAGTCGGCCTGAAGCGACACGCCGGAGTTTTCAATCCGGTTCACATTCTCGAAATCGGACGCGATCTGATAGTTGAACCCGGCGCCTGCCGATGTCTGACCGCCCAGCAGGTTGCGGATCACGCCGCCGGTCGGGCCGTCAACCACACGGTCTGTGCCGCAGCACTGCTCGTCCATCTCGTCATAGTCTGCGATCAGGCGAAGCTGAAGATTATCGGTCGGCAGGAAGAGGAACTGACCGCGAACCGCCCAGCGATCACGATCGTTGAAGTCGCCGCCCGTTCCGACATTTTCATAATACCCGTCGCGCGTATTGCGGCTTCCCGATAGTGAGAACGCCATGTTTTCCGAGATCGGCCCGGTCACCGAGCCGTTCACGATGCGCTGGTTGTAATTACCGATCGTCGCCCCAATTTCAGCGCCGAATTCGAAACTGGGCTCTTCAGTGATGATGCTGACCACCCCGGACGTGGCGTTCTTGCCGAACAGGGTCGATTGAGGCCCGCGCAGAACCTCGATCCGCTCAATTCCCATGAGGTCGGACAGGGCCGAGCCCGCACGCGGCCGGAACACGCCGTCGATATAGACGGCCACAGACGGCTCGATGCCGGGGTTGTTCGCCCCGTTGCCCTGGCCGCGGATGATGAAGGTCGTGTTCGAGCTGCGCTCAAGCTGGCTGACCCTCAGGGACGGTACGACCGACTGAAGGTCGAGCGCATCGACGATCTGAGCGTTCTCGATGGTTTCAGTCGAAACCACGGTGACCGCGATCGGCACTTCCTGCAGCGTCTGCTCGCGCTTTTGCGCGGTGACGGTGATGATATCAGCCGACTGTGCGTAGGCGCCGGCGGTCACGACGCCGGCGGCCAGCGCCGTCGCACCGAGTGCGGCTGCTTTAAAAGAGCGATTCATTCGGGCTTCCTCCCCCTGAATTATGTAATGGCGGCTCAGCTCTGTATCGGCTGGGATTGTCCGCTCAATGCAGACCTTATGCCGCATTTCCCCTCCTTGTCATGCAGGCTTTGTATCCGGACAGTTAACCGTTGCGTTTTGAACACAGGGTTCGAGAAGTCCGAAAAAATTTTACGCGCGCGCCGGTTAACCCTTAACAAACCATGAAATGTGCTGAATGGTCATCGTCCGGCGCGCCGAGGGGCCGCCGTTCGTGATTGAGCCGACGACGCCGCGCCCCATGACGGCGCGCCGTCATCAGGCTCACCTTGGGGGGAAATCAATATGTTTCGATCCGTGCTGGCGGGCTCCGTCTGCCTGTCCTTCATCGTTGGCGGCGCTGCGGCCGCCCAGACTCCGCATCCGATTCAGGCGCCGGTGAATCTGCCGAACGCCGAAATCGGCCAGTGCTATCAGTTCGTGCGCATCGACGCGCAGTACGAGACGGTGATGCAGACCATCGTCGTCGCCGACGAATACGAGATCTTCGACGTCACCGATCCGCGCCTGGAAAGCCAGTCGCGCCGCTATGTGGCGCGCGAGGCGGGCCTGCGCTACCGCGTCACCGAGCCGGTCTACGAGACCGTGACCGAGCAGGTTCAGGTGCGCCCGGCCTATGTGCGCTACGAAGTCACCGAGGCCCAGACCCGCACCGTGCCCGAGCGCGTGCTGGTGCGCGAGGCGCGCATGGTCTGGCGCCGCGGCTATACCGAAGGCGCGCGTCAGGTGCGCCACGACCCGGAAACCGGCGAGATCTGGTGCCTGGTCGAGGAGCCTGCGGTCTACGAGACCATCCACCGCACCGTGCTGACCGCGCCCGCCCAGATTCGCGAAGTCGCTGTGGATCCGCAGTTCGAGACGATCTCGCGTGAAGTCCTGGTGCAGGCGGCCACGGTTGAGGAAATCCCGATCCCGGCCCAGCACGCCGACTACACCATCCACGTCCTCGCCCAGGAAGGCGGCGTGAACCGCCGGGTTTCCGAGCGCCGCACCCAGAGCGTGGCCCGTCACGAGCTGGTCTCGGGCGAGCGCTTTGAATGGCGCCTGGTCGATTGCGCCGCCATCGAGATCCCGGGACATCCCGACGCTCGCCCGCCGGCGCCGAGCCGTCACGGCGCCGCGCCGTCAACGACGCCGTCGGGCTCGGGCATGCGAGTACGCCACGCGCCCCAGGGCGATGATCCCCACCGCGATGTGGATTACGACCGCCGCGAAGCACGCCCCATGGCGTCCGTCAGCGGCACGCTGCACCCCGGAGCGCCCGCGCGCCGCACCGCCGGACGCTAGTCGGGCGTCAAGCCGAGCTCACAACAAAGACCGGGCGCCGGCTCATGCCGGCGCCTGGTTTGTTTGAACGCCTGAAGAGATCAGGAGCGCTTGGGGCCAGGCGTCAGCATGGCGTAGATCAGGCCCGCGGCGGCGCCGGCGCCCACCTGGGCCAGAAAGCCTGCGGTGGTGCGCGCGCCGGCCACCAGCTGCACGCCGAAGAAGACCTGCTCCATCAGCGTCAGCATCACGCCCATGGCCACAGCTCCAGCCACGGCGAACACGATTGCGCGCAACGGGCGCAACACCCGCGTCACAAGCGCCGCGGCGATGAAGGCTATCCCCAGCGCCAGCGCGATCAGCGCCGAATAGAGCGGAGCGAATCCGGCGAGATCATCACCGATCTGGCTCATCGCCTGGCCTGCGCTGATCTCTGCGCCCACAGCCTCCAGCATTCCAAGAACCATGACGCTGGACAAAACCGTGGCCGCAAAGCCCAGCGCGATGACCGCCGCCACATAGCCTCCGACAACCCTGACAAATCCCATGGCGTACGATCTCCCGGTCTGCAGCGGCGCGCGCATTCCGCACGTGAGGGCGCGGAGAGGCGCGGATTTTTTCCCCGCGCGCTTGGCCGCGCGCGCCTGATACTCCTAGAATGCCTCAGCGGCGCGCCGGCGCAAGGGCGCGCGCAAGATTGGTCAAGGGTGGGATGATGACGCGCACGACAGCGATGATGCGGCTCGCCGCGGCGGCCGGGGCCCTGGCGCTTTGCGCCTGCACCGCGCAGGAGATGCAGGAGCCCGCACCGGCGATGGCCGCCGACCTCTACTCTGTGGAGGAGATCGCTGGCGGGCTGGTCCATCCCTGGGACATCGAATTTCTGCCCGGCGGCGACGTTCTGGTGACCGAGCGCTCCGGCGCCCTGCGCCTGATCGCCGGCGGCGTGCTGGACGAGACCCCCATCGCCGGGGTCCCTCAAGTGTACGCCGAGGGTCAGGGCGGGCTGCTGGACGTGGTCGCCGCACCGGATTTTGCAGCCAGCAACATGGTCTATCTCAGCTATTCAACGGGCGAGGCGGACGCCAACACCACCGAGGTCTGGCGCGCGCGCCTGGAAGACGGCGCGCTGGTGGACGGGGCGCGGGTCTTCACCGCCGATCCCTTGCGCGACACGTCCAGCCATTTTGGCGGCCGCATGATTTTTCTGCCCGACAGCACCATCGTCCTGACCCTGGGCGACGCCTTCGCCTATAGAGAGCAGGCCCAGATCCGGCAGAACCATCTGGGGACCATTGTGCGATTCAATCCCGACGGCTCCATCCCGGCCGACAATCCCTTCGCCCTGGAGGAAGGCCCGGCCGCCTTTGTGCTGTCCTACGGCCACCGCAATGTTCAAGGAATCGCCTGGGATCCCCAGCGCCAGCTTCTCTGGGAGCATGAGCACGGCCCCCAGGGCGGCGACGAGCTGAACGTGATCGTTCCCGGCGCCAATTATGGCTGGCCCATCGCCACGGACGGCATCGACTATAACGGCGCGCGCATCTCGCCGATCACCAGCCATGACGGGTTCGAGGCGCCGCGCCGCGTCTGGGTCCCCTCCATCGCGCCGGGCGGCATGGCCTGGTATTCCGGCGCCCTGTTTGAAGGCTGGAGGGGCGATCTCTTCATCACCGCCCTCGCCGGTCAGGCGCTGCACCGTATCCAGCTGGACGAAGACGGCGCGGTGATCGGCGAAGAACGCTTGCTCACAGAGCTCGAGGCGCGCATCCGCCAGGTCGCCGAAGGCCCGGACGGCGCGCTCTACGTGCTCACCGACGACGCCGAGGACGGCAAGGTGCTGCGGATCAGCCCCGCCGGCGAGTAGGCGCCTGCGCCCAAGCACCTTCCGTTCGCTGCGTGAAAGGTGTTCACTATCCCCAATGATCCGCCGCGACTGAGATGGCGGACGCTTGAAGGGGAGGCGCGTGTGTTCAAGCGCATTGCAGCCGGGGCGCTGGTCCTGGCCCTGATCGTCGTTCTGGCCGCAGCCGGCTGGTATTACCGGCCCTGGTCGGATTATTCGCCGGCGCGCATCACCGCGCTGGACGATCCGGCGGAGTATCCGCAGACCTTCCAGCGCATGGCGGAGATCCTGCCCTCCGCGCCCATCGCGGCCAGTGCGCCCGCCCCGTTTCCGCTGGGCGAGGCGAGCCTGCCGGAGAGCTATCTCTATGACGGACAGGTGCGCTCGCTGGACGAGTATTTCGCCCGCGGCGACGTCACCGGGTTTGCGGTGCTTAAAGACGGCGTCCTGGTGAACGAGGCGTATTTTCAAGGCGCCGGGCCGGACACCACCCACACCAGCTGGTCGGTGGCGAAAAGCTTCGTGGCGACCCTGATCGCCCAGGCGCTGCACGAAGGCCTGATCGACAGCCTGGATGATCCGGCGTCGAAATACGCGCCGCAATACGAAGGCTCGGACTATGGCGACACAAGCCTGCGCCATCTTTTGATGATGAGCGCCGGCATGGACTTTCAGGAAGAATATTCGCCCGACCGCGAAAGCGATGTGCGCCCGCTCTTCTTCAACGCCTTCATCATGCGCCGCGATGTGGACGAGATGGTCGGCGAGATCGTCCGGGATCGCGAACCGGGTCAGGACCTGCACTATACCAGCCCGAATTCCCATGTGCTGTCTGCGGTGGTGCGCGGGGTTTATGACGACGATCTCGCGGCGATCGTGGAGGACAAGCTCTGGGGTCCGCTGGGCATGACCCATGACGCCAGCTGGCTGCAGAACCGGCCCGGCGAAGACGGCCAGGCCATCGGCTATTGCTGCCTTCAGGCCACCACGCCGGACTTTGCGCGCCTGGGCGAGCTTTACCGGCTCGACGGCGTCTGGAACGGCGAACGGCTTCTGCCCGAAGGCTGGGTTGAAAGCGCCACCATCCCCAACGCACCCTTCCAGGAGCCGGGCGAGACCGCCTATGGCGGGCGCGGCTACGCCCTGCATTTCTGGGTGCCTGAAGGGTATAACGGCGAGTATTTCGCCGCCGGGGTCTACGGCCAGTATGTCTGGGTGGACGCGCTTCGCGGCGTGGTGATCGCCCAGAACGCCGGCGATGAGACCTGGGGCGAGATTTCCGGGGAAGCCTTTGCGGTGTTCCGTGCGGTGGCCGAGCACGTCTCGCCCATCGAGGCCCGCTTTGAAGCGGTGGCGCTGGAGATCCGCGACGCGATCCTGGCCCGCCAGGCCGGGGGCGCGCCCGCCGATGACGGCTCCGCCGAAGCAGACGCGCGCCAGGACGACGCTGGAGAAGGCGGCGGCCAATGAGTGACGCCTTCGACTATGTCATCGTCGGCGCCGGGTCGGCGGGCTGCGTGCTGGCCGACCGGCTCAGCGAAAGCGGCGACCATCAGGTCTGCGTGCTGGAAGCCGGGGGCAAGGACGACAAGACCAATATCAAGACCCCGATGCTTCTGCAGTTCACGATCACGGACCCGAAGATCAACTGGAACTACTGGACGCAAGCGCAGAAGAACCTGAACGATCGCAAGCTGTTCTGGCCGCGCGGCAAGACGCTCGGCGGCTCCTCCTCCATCAACGCCATGCACTATATGCGCGGCGCGCTGGAAAACTACGATGAGTGGGGCGAGACCTACGGGGCGCAAGGCTGGTCGGGCGAGACCGCGCTGGAAGCGTTCAAGCGGGTGGAGAACAACGAGAACCATGGCGAGCCCTGGCACGGCCAGGGCGGTCCTTTAAACGTCAAGGACATCGCCCCGGTCAATCAGCTCACCGAGATGTACTGGGAGGCCTGCCGGCGCCGCCAGATCCCGGAAAATCCCGACCATAACGGCGCCAGCCAGGAAGGGTTCGGCGTCTATCAGGTGACCCAGAAGGGCGGCAAGCGCTGTTCGGCCGCCGACGCCTTTTTGAAACCCGCCATGCAGCGCCCCAACCTCACCGTGGTCACCGGCGCCCTGGTCCTGAAAGTCATGATCGAGGACGGCCGCGCTGCTGGCGTCGAGATCGAGATCGACGGCGAGGTCCAGCAGGTGATCGCCCGCAAGGAGGTGATCCTGTCGGGCGGCGCATTGAACTCGCCCCATGTGCTGATGCTGTCCGGGATCGGTCCGGCTGATCACCTTCGCGAGCACGGCATCGCCGTCGAGGTGGATCTGCCGGGCGTGGGTGAAAACCTGCAGGATCATCTGGATATTCTGGCGCGGGCCGGCACGAAGAAGCCGACCTCCATCGGCTATTCCATGAGGAAATTCCCGGCCACCGCCCGCGACGTGCTGCAATGGGCCGCCACGGGAACGGGCGGCTTCACCGTCAATCCGGTGCAGGGCTGCGGCTTTGTGAAATCAAGCCGCGCGAAGGATTTACCCGACATCCAGCTGGTCTTCATCCCGGCGCTCGCCAGCCCCCACGGCATGGAGACGCTGATGGGCCACGGGGTCAGCCTGCACGCCTGCCATCTCTATCCCAAGAGCCGGGGCCGGCTCACCCTGGCCAGCGCCGATCCGCGCGATCTGATCGCGATCGACCCCAACTATCTCGATGACGAAGAAGACGTGGCGGTGATGACCGACTGTCTGGAGATCAGCCGCGACATCTTGATGTCGGACGCCTTCGACGGAGAGTTCAAGGACCTCCAGCTGCCCGCCGATCCCGGCGCCACGCGCGCTGAGCTCGAAGACGAGGTGCGCAAGCGGGCCGAGACGCTCTACCATCCCACCTCCACCTGCGCGATGGGAACCGGCGAGCTCGCCGTCACCGACGCCCAGTGCCGGGTGCGCGGCGTTAAAGCCTTGCGCGTGGTGGACGCCTCGGTGATGCCGCGCATCGTCGGCGGCAACACCAACGCGCCCACCATCATGGTCGCCACGCGGGCGGCCGACATGATCCTGTCGGCCTGACCGCCGGCGCTTAGCCAGGGAGGTCATCATGACCGCCGAAACCATCGCTCACGAAATCTCCGGCGAACAGGCGCGCATGGCCAAGGTCTTTCGCGCCCAGAAAGAGGCGTTTGAAGACGAGCGCCATCGCACCATCGAGGATCGCAAGACCGATCTGAAAAAGATCGAGGCCATGGTCAAGGCGCGCGGCGATGATTTCGCGCGCGCCATCGACGCCGATTTCGGCCGCCGGTCCAGCGCCGAGACCGCCGTGGGCGAGTCCGGCTTCGTCATCGCCACCGCCAAGCACGCGCGCCAGCACCTGGTGCGCTGGGCGTCGGCGAAGAAAAAGCCCGTGCCCATGACCCTTGCGCCGGGGACCGCCTATGTGCGCCGCGAGCCCAAGGGCGTGGTGGGGATCGTCGCGCCCTGGAACTATCCCATGCAGCTGGCGCTGGCGCCGCTGGTGGCCGCGCTCGCCGCCGGCTGCCGGGTGATGATCAAGCCCAGCGAATTCACGCCCGCCACGTCGAGGCTCCTGAAGGAAACCCTCGCCGAGCTGTTCGCCGAGGATCATGTGGCGGTGATCGAGGGCGGACCCGATGTCGCCAAGGCGTTCTGCGACCTGCCCTTCGACCACCTGCTCTACACCGGCTCCACCCAGGTGGGACGCATGGTGGCCCAGGCGGCGGCGAAGAATCTGACCCCGGTGACGCTGGAGCTGGGCGGCAAGTCACCCACGGTCATCGCCCCCGATTTCGACCTCGCCCAGGCCGCCAAATCCATCGCCTGGGGCAAGTTCTTCAACGCCGGCCAGACCTGCATCGCGCCCGACTACGCCATGGCGCCGCGCGGCTCTGAAAAAGCCTTCGGTGAAGCGGTGATGGCCGAAGCTGATTCCATGTGGCCGAACGTGGCCGAGAACGCCGACTACACCGCCATCGTTTCCGAACGCCACCACGCGCGCCTCACTGACATGGTCGAGGAGGTGCGAAAGCAAGGCGCCACCGTGCTGCAGGCCGATTTCGACAAGGCGAAAGCCGGCAACACCCGCATCTTCCCGCCCACCGTGGTGATCGATCCGCCGCGGGACTCAAAGATGATGACCGAGGAGATTTTCGGCCCCATCCTGCCGGTGATCGGCCATGACGGACTCTCGGACGCAGCCAAATACATCAACAAGGGCGACCGGCCGCTGGCGCTGTACATCTACTCCAAGTCCAAGACCACCGCGCGGCGGTTTCTGGCGCGCACCATCTCCGGCGGCGCCGGGGTGAACATCCCCATGCTGCACATCTCGGTGGAGGACATGCCCTTCGGCGGGGTCGGCGCGTCGGGACAGGGCGCCTATCACGGCGAGTACGGGTTTCTCACCTTCACCCATGAGCGCGGCGTGTTCGAGGCGCCGGTCTGGCACCCCTCGCGCCTGGTGGCGCCGCCCTATGGCAAAGTATTTGAGTTCTTCAAAAAGCTGCAGACCGGATAGATCCGGGCTTCCACCGCAGACAGGGAGTGTTCCACGATGAAATGGATCGCCGCCATCCTCGCCACCCTGGCCCTCATCGTGGCGCTCGCCGCCTATGGGCCGGGCTCGCTGAACGCCATGAAGTTCGAGCCGAGCACGCCCGACCCCGCTCTGGAAGCGCTGTTTGATCAGACGCTTGAACCCGAAGCGCGCTTGGCCGAAGAGCTTCACGGCGCCGAGGATCTCGAACCCGGACCGGACGGCCGGCTCTACGCGAGCCTCGCCGACGGGCGGATCATGGCGATGAACGCCGACAGGACGTGGAGCGAAGTTTCCACGACCGGCGGCCGGCCCCTGGGCCTCGCCTTCGCCCCGGACGGCGCCCTGTTCGTCGCCGACGCCGAGCTTGGCCTTTTACGCATGGATGAAGGCGGGGAGTTCGAGGTCTGGCTGGCCGACGAGTCCGCTGGCGGGCCGCTGGTCTTCACCGACGATCTCACAATTCTTTCAGATGGTTCGGTGATCCTCACCGACGCCTCCAAACGCCATGGCTATGGCGCGCACATGGAGAGCTTCTTTGAAGGCGAGCAGACCGGCGCGATCTACCGCGTCACCGGTCCGGGTGCGTATGAAACCCTCGCCGAGGGTCTCGCCTTCATCAACGGTGTCGATCATAACCCCCTGACCGGGCAGGTCTTTATCAATGAGACCTGGGCCGGGCGGACCTGGAGTCTGGACCCGGAAACCGGGGATATGAGCGTTCTGATCGACGGCCTTCCCGGCTATCCCGATAATCTGGAATTTGATCCCGAAACCCGGCTGATCTGGATCGCCCTGCCCTCGCCGCGGTCCGTGGAACTGGACGGTTTATACCCGAACCCGTTCATCAAGCGGCTCGCCTGGCGCTGGATCCAGATCGCCGGCCTGCCGACTCTGCCGCCAACCCCGGCCATGGCGCTGGCGGTGACCCCAGACGGCGAGCCGGTCCATACCCTTCTGGGGCCTGATGATCGCGGCTCAGGCATCACCACGGCGACGCCCTGGAACGGCCAGCTCTACGTCTCCGGGCTGGAGCGCGACGGGGTGGACGTCTACGCGGTTCCCGAAGACATCGTGGGAACTCGACCCGCCGAGCCTGAAACCGATCCGTCAGACGCGCAGACCGAACTTGAGGGTGGTCCGGCGCCGGCGAGCGAGCCGATCGAGCAGCCATGACGGCCACGGCCCTGATCACCGGCGGCTCCAGCGGCATAGGTCTGGCGCTCTCGCGGCGTCTGGCCGCGCGCGGCTACCGGCTTTTATGGGTGAGTCTGGACGAAGCCGAGCTGGCCGCCGCGGTCGAGGCGGTGCGCGCGCAGACCCCGGGGGCCGAGATTGAAACCCTCGCCCTTGACCTGTCGGACGCCAGCGCCCCGGCCCGCGTGATGCAATGGGCGCAGGGGCTTGGTGGGGTGGATCTCTTGGTGAACAACGCCGGATTCGGCGTCTATGGGCCCAGCCGGGATCTCGCCGCTGAAGCGGAGGCGAAGATGATCGCGGTGAACGCCGGCGCGCTCCATGGGCTCACCCGCATCTTCCTGAAACCCATGGAGGATCGCGGTGGCGGCGTGATCGTGAACATCTCATCCAATTCCGCCTACACCCCGGCGCCCAATCTGGCCGTCTATGCGGCCACCAAGGCGTTTGTGAAGCATTATTCAGAGGCCCTGACCCAGGAGCTGGAGATGGCGAAAAGCCCGGTGCGGGTGATGACCGTGTGCCCCAGCGCGATTCAGGACACTCCGTTCAAGACCCGCGCCGGCATGGACGGGGTGCGGACGTTTGAAAGCTTCACCGCCACCACCGCCGAGGAGGTCGCCGGCGATATTCTCAAGGGTCTGGACCAGGAAAAACGCTTCGTTCTAACCGGCGCCGCCATGCGCCGCGCGCTGGTGCTGATGAAGGTTCTGCCCGCCCCGGTGCTGCGCTGGATGACTCGCCGGGAAACGGCGCGGTTATAAAACAATTCATTAACACAGCAGGAGCATGGTACCCGGAGTTTAGTATTGGGGATTCGCCATGTTTGCTTTCACCGGACACCGGGAACCGCGCCTGGACGCGCTTGAGAAATCCTACGCCGTCATCGAATTCAAACCTGACGGCACGATCCTGAAAGCAAACGATAACTTCCTGAAAACGCTCGGCTACGGCGCAGATGAGGTGGTGGGCAAGCATCACCGCATGTTCGTGGATCCCGAAGACGCCGCCTCGCCCGATTACGCCGCCTTCTGGGCCGATCTCGCCGCGGGCCGTTTCAAATCAGCCGAGTTCAAGCGCGTCGCCAAGGGCGGACGCGAGGTCTGGATCGAGGCGACCTATAACCCGGTCGTGAACGCCCGAGGCCAGGTCGAGCGCATCATGAAGCTGGCGGTGGACATCACCGCACGGCGCGTGGCGCGCTTCGACTTTGAAAGCCAGATCGCCGCCATCAACCGGTCCCAGGCGGTCATCGAATTTTCCATGGACGGCACGATCCTCAAAGCCAATCAGGCCTTTCTGGACTTCATGGGCTACAAGGCCGAAGACATTGTCGGCAAGCATCACCGCATGTTCTGCGACAAGGACTATACCGCATCAGCCGAATACAAGACGTTCTGGGACAAGCTGGGCCGCGGCGAGTTTCACTCCGGCGAATTCAAGCGCCTTTTGAAATCCGGCGAGGATGTCTGGCTGCGCGCCACCTATAACCCGGTGATGGACATGAAGGGCAAGCCCTTCAAGGTCGTGAAGCTGGCCACCGACGCCACCGCCGCCGTCAAGCAGCGCCTCGCCCGCGAAGACGTCCAGGCCGAGATCTCCCGCGAGCTCCAGTCCGTCGCCGAAGCCGCCGCCAGCACGTCCAAGGAAGCCACCGAGGCGGCGGGCGCCTCCACCGACGCAGCCGAGAACGTGCAGGCCGTCGCCGCCGGCGCCGAGGAGCTGGCCGCCAGCTTCCAGGAAATCAGCCGGCGCGTGAACGAAGCTCTGGAAGTCTCCCGCGACGCGGTGGGCCAGGCGGACGAGACCCGCGTCCTGATGGACGCCCTGGCCGGCTCGGCGCAAGCCATCGGCAAGGTGGTCGAGCTGATCAACTCCATCGCCGACCAGACCAATCTTCTGGCGCTGAACGCCACCATCGAAGCCGCCCGCGCCGGCGAAGCCGGCAAGGGCTTCGCCGTCGTCGCCAGCGAGGTGAAAACGCTGGCCGGTCAGACCTCCAAGGCCATCGAAGAGATCTCCGCGCAGATCGGCGCGGTCCAGAGCCGGTCCGCCAGCGCCACCGAAGCCATCGCCCGTATCAGCACCGTCATCGGCAGGGTTGATGAAATCGCCGCCGGCATCGCCTCGGCCGTGGACGAGCAATCAGCCGTCACCCAGGACATTTCACGCAATATGGCCACCGCCGCCGAAGGCGTCGCCAGCGTCAACCGGTCGGTGAGCAATATCGCCGCCGCCTCCAATCAGGTCGATGCAGCCACCAGAAGCGTCCGCCAGGCCGCCGCACGCCTGGGCTAAAGGCTCCGCCGCATTTCGACACACGTTGCGACGTGCTCTAACCCCGCCGCTGCGCCAGGCGCTCCCTGGCGCCGTCATGGATAGTGCGCAGCTCTTTCAGCGTAGTGTCGATCTGGGCGCGCTTGGCCTCCAGGGCCTCGATCTCGCGCGCGGTCTTGTCGATGACGAATTCCAGCTGGCGCACCCTTCCCTCGCCCTCCTGGCCGTAAAGCTCCAGGAAGGTCTTGATGTCCGACAGGGTGGAGCCGATGGCCTTGGCGCGCAGGATCAGGCCGAGGCGCGTGCGGTCGGCTTCGGTGAAGACGCGCTGGGCGCCCACCCGGCGTGGCTTCAGGAGCCCCTTGGATTCATAGAAGCGGATCGTGCGCTGGGTCACGCCGTGATGGGCGGCGAGCTCGGCGATGCCGTAAAGCGTTTCTGCGCCGGCGCGCTGGGCCGTGTCGTCCATGGTCGAATACCCCTGTTGGAAATCACGATAAGCCGAACCTGCTTCCCTTAACAAGAGGCGCTTGACGTATACGTCAGTCCGCGAGAGATTGACGCCCATGACAAGAGCCCCGGCTGAACCGGGCCGGTCAGGGAGGAGACGGGCGAGAGATGAGCGAAACCGCCGAAAACGCCCGCTATGACAGCGTCTTCAGACCCGGTCTTTTCAAAGGCCGGGTCATTCTTGTGACCGGCGGCGGATCCGGGATCGGCCGCTGCATCGCCCACGAGCTGGCGAGCCTCGGGGCGCACCTGGTGCTCATCGGCCGCAAGCCGGAGAAGCTGGACGCGGTCAAAACCGAGATCATCGAGGACGGCGGTTCGGCGCAAACCCGCGCCTTCGACATTCGCGACGAGGAGGCGGTGAACGCCGCGGTGGCTGAAATCACCGCCGAGCATGGCCGCATCGACGCGCTGGTGAACAATGCCGGCGGACAGTTCCCCGCCGAAGTCGCCGACATCTCCAAGAAGGGCTGGGACGCGGTGCTCGCCACCAATCTCACCGGCGGCTGGCTGATGATGCGCGCGGCGTTCAACGCCTCCATGAAGGAACGCGGCGGCGCCGTCGTGAACATCACCGCCGACATGCACCACGGCATGCCCGGCATGGCCCATTCGGGCGCGGCGCGGGCGGGGATGGAGAATCTCACCAAGACCGCGGCGCTGGAGTGGGGAAAGTACGGCGTGCGCGTGAACGCCGTAGCGCCGGGCTGGATCGCCAGTTCGGGCATGGACACCTATGGCGGCGCGTTCCGCGCGGCGATCCCGTATCTCAAACAACACCTGCCCGCCCAGCGCCTGGGCAGCGAAGCCGAAGTCAGCGCGGCGGTGGTGTTCCTGCTCTCGCCGGCTGCGGCCTTCATCACGGGCGTCCAGCTTCAGGTGGATGGCGGCGCCCCGCTGGGCGAGCGCCACTGGCCGCTGGAAGCCCACGACAAGAGCGAGGTGTTCAACGGCTTTCACCGCGCGGTGGACCCGAAGGTCCTGCGGGGCGAAGATAGCTGATGCCGAAGCTCACCTCCCGCCTCAATACCGGATCCGACGATTATCGCCGCGCCGTGGACGCCATGGCCGAAAAGCTGGCCAAGGTGCGCGCGCTGGAAGATCAGGTGCGCGCCAATTCTGAGTCCAAGAAGGCCCGGTTTGAAGAGCGCGGCCAGATCCTGCCCCGCGAGCGGGTGGCGCGGCTGCTGGACCGCGACCGGCCGTTTCTGGAGATCGCGCCGCTGGCCGGTCTGAACATGCACGATGATGACGGCGCGCGCGGCGCGTCGGGCGGCGGCATGGTCACCG
Organism: Apolloniradiicaulis salifontis; assembly: GCF_053756655.1. Taxonomy (NCBI): domain Bacteria; kingdom Pseudomonadati; phylum Pseudomonadota; class Alphaproteobacteria; order Maricaulales; family Maricaulaceae; genus Apolloniradiicaulis; species Apolloniradiicaulis salifontis. The sequence goes on along the minus strand of NZ_CM132387.1, from coordinate 527,432 downwards.
GGATCGGCGTGGTGGCGGGAAAGCGCTGCGTGGTCAGCGCGTCCGACAGCGCCATCAAGGGCGGCACCATCGCGCCCATGGGTTTGAAGAAATCCCTGCGCGCCCAGGAAATCGCGTTCACAAACAAGCTGCCCATGATCCATCTGGTGGAGTCCGGCGGCGCGAACCTGCTCTATCAGGCGGAAATCTTCGTCGATGGCGGGCGCAGCTTCGCCAATCAGGCGCGCATGAGCGCCGCCGGCATCCCGCAGATCGCGGTGGTGCACGGCAGCTCCACCGCCGGGGGCGCGTACCTGCCGGGCCTGTCCGACTATGTCGTGCTGGTGCGCGAGAAATCGAAAATCTTCCTGGCCGGACCGCCGCTTGTGAAAGCCGCCATCGGCGAGGATTCCGATGATGAATCCCTCGGCGGCGCCGATCTCCATGGCGAGGTCACGGGGCTTGGCGAATACGTCGCCGACGACGACAAGCAGGCTCTCGCCTATGCCCGCGAGATCCTGGACAAGCTGAACTGGGACGCCGCCTCGCCGCCCTTCGACGGCGAAGGCCCGGCCTATCCGGCTGAGGACCTGATGGGAATCGTGCCGGCCGATGATCGCACGCCCTATGACGTGCGCGAGGTGATCGCGCGCCTGGCGGACGGCTCGGACTTTCTGGAATTCAAGGCGCGCTACGCGCCGGAGACCGTGTGCGGCCACGCCCGCATCGGCGGACATCTGGTGGGCCTGATCGGCAATAACGGGCCGATCCAGCCGCAGGGCTCCACCAAGGCCGGCCAGTTCATTCAGCTCTGCGATCAGTCGAACACGCCGCTGATCTTCCTGCAGAACACCACCGGCTACATGGTGGGCACGAAGGCCGAGCGCGACGGCGCCATCAAGCACGGATCAAAGATGATCCAGGCGGTGGCGAATGCCCGCGTGGCCAAGATCACCATCGTGCTGGGCGGCTCCTACGGCGCCGGCAATTACGGCATGTGCGGGCGCGGCTTCGACCCCCGCTTCATCTTCGCCTGGCCCACCGCGCGCACCGCGGTGATGGGCGGCGCCCAGGCCGCCAAGGTGATGGAGATCGTCACCCGCCAGAAAAACGCCCGCGCCGGCGTGGACACCGACGAGGAGAGCCTCGCCCAGATGTCGGCCATGATCGAGCAGGGCCTGACCGATCAGTCCCAGGCCCTGTTCGCCAGCGCGAGGCTTTGGGATGACGGAATCATCGACCCCCGCGAGACCCGCGCCGTGCTCATCGAAGCCCTGAACATTTGCGCCGAGGGCGAGGCGCGGACGCTAAAGGCGAACACGTTCGGGGTGGCGCGGCTGTGAGGAATGACTCGCCCCGGATCAACGGAGCCGCGGTGCGTCCTTCGAGGCTTTTTCTTCGAAAAAGACTCCTCAGGATGAGGACTGCCGGACTCCATCTTTATCCTCATCCTGAGGTGCGACCGCGGACTTCGATCCGGGGGAGCCTCGAAGGACCTTCAAAGCAAGGCGCTGCAGCACTCCTCCCCCTTCGCGGGGGAGGTGGCCCGAAGCTCCGCTTCGGGACGGAGGGGGTGTTCGCGCCATCCTTCATAACGCTCACGCCTGCGGCTCACCCCCACCCGACCGCGCCTTACGGCGCGCCCACCCTCCCCGCAAGGGGGAGGGAGTTCAAGATGCTGCGCCACCCACTTTCTCCGCTGAGAGGAGCCTGACCCATGAACTTCACCCCTGAACACGACGCCCTGCGCGACACGGTCGCGAAATTCGTGACCAACGAAATCAATCCCCACGTGGAAGCCTGGGAGGCGGCCGGCGAGTTTCCCTCCCACGAGGTGTTCAAGAAGATGGGCGATATGGGCCTTCTGGGCCTGCGCTGGCCGGAGAAGTACGGCGGCGCCGGGCTGGACATGTCCTACAGCCTGGTCCTCGCCGAGGAGCTGGGCCTCATCGATTGCGGCGGCGTGCCCATGGCGATTGGCGTGCACACCGACATGTGCACGCCGGCGCTGGCGCGCTTCGGGTCTGAGGAATTGTGTCAGGAGTTCCTCGCCCCGGCGATTTCCGGCGACATGGTGGGCTGCCTCGGCGTCTCCGAAGCCGGCGGCGGATCGGACGTGGCGGCGGTGAAGACCAACGCAAAATCCGACGGCGACGACTATGTCATCAACGGCTCGAAAATGTGGATCACCAACGGTCTGAAAGCCGACTGGTGCTGCCTTCTGGCCAACACCTCCGACGGCAAGCCGCACTCCAACAAGTCGCTGATCATGGTGCCCATGGATACGCCGGGCATCGAACGTCAGAAGATCCACAAGATCGGCATGCACTCCTCCGACACCGCCCAGATCTTCTTTGACGATGTGCGGGTGCCCAAGCGTAATCTCATCGGCGAGGAGGGTGCGGGCTTCATCTATCAGATGCTGCAATTCCAGGAGGAGCGCATCTACGGCGCCGCCTCCAGCCTGAAGGCGTTCGACCGCCAGATCGACCTGACCATCGAATACACCAAGGAGCGCAAGACCTTCGGTCAGCCGCTGCTGGACAATCAGGTGATCCATTTCCGCCTGGCCGAGCTTCGCACCGAAGTCGAGCTCTTGCGCTCGCTGGTGTATCGCTGCGTGGAGGATTTCAACGAGGGCAAGGACGTCACCAAGCTCGCCTCCATGGCCAAGCTGAAGACCGGGCGGCTGGCGCGCGAGATCGCCGATTCCTGCCTGCAATACTGGGGCGGCATGGGCTACACGGCCGACAATCCCTTGAGCCGCGCCTTCCGCGACGGGCGCCTGATCTCCATCGGCGGCGGCGCGGACGAAATCATGCTGGGCATCATCGCCAAATACGAAGGCACGCTGCCCAAGCGTAAAAAAGAGGCGCCCGCCGGCAATGCCTGATGTGGTTGAAAAACGCCGCGAGGCGGGGGTGCTGCACCTCACGCTGAACCGCCCCGAATTGCGCAACGCCATGTCGCTGGCCATGGTGGACGCCCTGCTGGACGGCCTCAAGGAGGCCGAGACGGCGGGCGACCGGGCGGTGGTGCTGCGCGGCGCCGGCGGGCATTTCTGCTCCGGCGGCGACATCAAGGACATGGGCGCGGCCCAAGGCCGCCCGGTCACGGACACCGATCCGGTGGCCGAGGTGAACGCCCGCTTCGGCAAGCTCTGCGCCGCCTACGCCGAGACCGGCCTTCCAGTTGTGTGCGTGGTGGAAGGGGCGGTGATGGGCGGCGGGTTCGGGCTGGCGTCTGTCGCGGACGTGGTCATCGCCGAAGAAAGCGCCCAGTTCCGCCTGCCTGAAACCGGGCTGGGCCTGATCCCGGCGCAGATCGCGCCCTTCCTGGTGGAGCGGCTCGGCTACTCAGAAGCACGCCGCCTGGCTGTCACCGGCGGAAGGCTCGACGCCCGCCAGGCGATCCAGATCGGGCTCGCCCATCATCTGTGCTCCGGCGAGGGCGCGCTGGACAAGGCGCTCGCATCGACGCTGGACCAGATCAAGCTGGGCGCGCCGGGCGCCATCGCGGCCACCAAAACGCTCATGCGCCGCGCCCGCCTTGAAGACCCGGCGAGCCTCGTCGCCGACGCCGCCGCCGCCTTCGCCACGGCCGCCCGCAGCGAAGAGGGCGCGGAAGGCATGACGGCCTTTCTGGAGAAGCGCAAACCGAAATGGGCGCAGTGATGGGTCGCGCGCCGCACCCCCTCCGCCCCGCGCTGCGCGCGGCGCACCTCCCCCATGAAGGGCGAGGACAGAGTACGGCGTTTTTTGTCCCTCCCCTTCATGGGGAGGGTGGGCGCGCCGCAGGCGCGGTCGGGTGGGGTGCGGCGCCGCATCTTGAAAGCCTGACGCCACGCGCCACCGAGCCCGCCATGGCGCGCAAGGACCGGACACTCTCATGCTGACCCGCCCCTTCACTTCCGTGCTCGTCGCCAATCGCGGCGAGATCGCCGTGCGGGTGCTGGGTGAGGCGCGGGCGGCGGGGATGCGGGCCATCGCCGTGTATTCCGACGCCGACGCGGGCGCCCTTCATGTGCGCGAGGCCGACGAGGCGGTGCGCATCGGCCCGGCGCCGGCGGGTGAGAGCTATCTGAACATCGCGGCGATCCTTGATGCGGCGAAGACCACCGGCGCCGAGGCGATCCATCCAGGCTACGGGTTTCTGAGCGAAAACGCAGCCTTCGCCCGGGCGGTGATCGAGGCGGGGCTGATCTGGATCGGTCCGCCGCCCGAAGCCATCGAGGCCATGGGCGACAAGGCGCGCGCCAAGGCGCTGATGATCAAGGCCGGCGTGCCCTGTGTGCCCGGCTGGCAGGGCGCCGAAGGAGACATTGCCCAGGGCGGGGAGCAGGACGACGCGGCGCTGAAAGTCGAGGCCGACGCCATCGGCTATCCGCTGCTCATCAAGGCCGTGGCCGGCGGCGGCGGGCGGGGCATGCGGGTGGTGCGCGACACGGCCGCGTTTGACGAGGCGCTGGCCTCGGCCCGGCGCGAGGCGCAGTCGAGCTTTGGCGATTCCACCGTGCTGCTGGAAAAATTCATCGAACGCGGCCGCCATGTGGAGATCCAGATCTTCGCCGACGCCCACGGAAACACGATCCATCTGGGTGAGCGCGACTGCTCGGCCCAGCGCCGGCGCCAGAAAGTGATCGAGGAAGCGCCCTCGCCTGCTGTCGATGCTGACCTGCGCGCGCGCATGGGCGCGGACGCGGTCGCGGCGGCCAAGGCGGTGAACTATGTGGGCGCGGGCACGGTGGAGTTCCTGCTGGACGATGAGGGCGCGTATTACTTCCTGGAAATGAACACCCGGCTGCAGGTGGAACATCCGGTCACCGAGGAGGTGACCGGGCTCAATCTGGTGCAGCTGCAGTTCGACCTGGCCGCCGGCGCGCCGCTGCCGCTGACCCAGGACGACGTGGCGCTCACCGGCCATGCGGTGGAGCTGCGTCTCTATGCGGAAGATCCGCTCAACGGCTTCGCGCCGCAATCGGGCGAGATCGCCTGGTACGACCCGGAGACCGCCGATCTGCGCGTGGATTCAGGGGTCGAGACCGGCGACCGGATCGGGACCGATTATGACGCCATGGTCGCCAAGCTGATCGGCGTCGGCGACACCCGCGACGCGGCGCTGGACAGCCTGCGCGATCATCTGCGCCGCGCGCCGCTGCTGGGCGTCACCACCAATCGTGATTTCCTGCTGCGCCTGATCGACGATGCGCGCTTTCGCGCCGGGGAGATCCGCACGTCCGATCTGGACCAGTGGGCGGAGGACAAATCCGGGCCGTTCGAGCCGGTCGCGATACCCTTCGAGGCCTGGGCCGTCGCCGCGGCGCACCTGGCCGATCCGCGCGGACCCGTGCTGCGCTCCGGCTCGGTGAGGCGGTTTGAAATCGACCTGGAAGCCGGCGGCGAGACCGCCACGGTTCAGGTGAAGCAGACTCCCGGCGGCGGGGTCATCGTCACGCACGGCGAGGAGCAGGCGCAGATCGCCGTCCTCAGCTTCGGCGACGGCGCGCTGACCCTGCGTCAGGACGGGCGCACGCGGACCTTGCCCGCGGCCAGGACCAAAGACGGCGCCCTGCATCTGGGCCTGCCCGGACAGATGGTGCGCGTGAAGGAGCCCTCCCCCGTCAACCGCGATCCAGCCGCCGATCCGTCGAAGATCACCGCCCCAGTGTCTGGCGCAGTGGCGATGGTGAATGTGAAGCCGGGCGACGCGGTGAAGGCCGGCGACGTGCTGGCCGTGATGGAGGCCATGAAGATGGAGATGCGCCTCACCGCCGACGCCGACGGAACGGTGAAGGCCGTGAATACCGAGCCCGGCGCGCAAGCGGCGAGCGGATTCGTCTTGATCGAACTCGATTTAGCAGCTCAGGATTAAACCCATGACCAAGGCCGTCCTCACCTGCTCGCTGAACGGCGTGCTGACCAACCCCAAAACCCATCCTGTTCCGGTGACGCCTGAGCAGATGGCGAAAAGCGCGCGCGAGGCGTTCAACGCCGGCGCGTCGGTCATGCATGTGCACTATCGCATGCAGGACGCCGATCATGGCCATTTCCCCAGCTGGGACCCGGACGTGGCCGCCGAGATCGTCGAGGCGATCCGCAGCGAATGCCCCGGCGTCATCATCAACTCCACCACCGGCGTGGTGGGCCCCGACGTCTCCGGCCCGGTGGCGGTGGTCAAGCGGGTGAAGCCCGAGGTCGCGGCCTGCAACGCCGGGTCTCTGAACTATCTGAAACTCAAGCGCGACGGGTCCTGGGCCTGGCCGCCCATGATGTTCGATAATCCGGTGGAGAAGATCCAGACGATGATCGACGCCATGAACACGGTGGGCGCGCACCCCGAGTTTGAATGCTTCGACGTGGGCATCGTGCGCTGTGTGAACATGTATATCGAGAACGGCATGGCGCCGGCGGCCCACTATAATTTCGTCATGGGCGTGGCGTCGGGCATGCCGGTGGACGCCCGGCTTCTGGAGCTTCTGCTCGACTACAAGCGCGAGGGCGATCCCTGGCAGACGACGCTCATCGGACGCGAGGAGATCTGGCCGGTGCACCAGCGCACCGCCGAGCTTGGCGGCATGCTGCGCACGGGCCTCGAGGACACCTTCTATCTGCCGAACGGCGAGCGGGCGACCGGCAACGGCCAGCTCATCGATGCGCTGGCCGACTGCGCCCGCAAGGCGGGCCGGGACATCGCGTCTCCTGAGGAGGCGCGCAAAATCATGAAATTGCGGGAGGACACCCATGGAGGCGCGCGCGAGCGAACTGCCTAGGATCGGCGACGCGAAGCTTTTTCCGTCGACCCCGGCCCGGCTCATCGAGCAGGCCCGCGTCCGCCCGGACGCGGCGGCCTACAAGACCCATGACGGCTCCGGCTGGGTGGCCACGAGCTGGAAGGACTACGCCGACACCACGCGCCGCGCCGCCCGCGCGCTTGTGGCGCTGGGCGTGCAGCCGGACGATTGCGTGGCGATCCTCGGCTATAACCGGCCGGAATGGACCACCATGGCCATCGCCGCCATGGCCGCACGCGCCCGCCCCGCCGGGGTCTACTGGACCAGCGCGCCGCCGGAGATCGCCTATATCCTGCAGCACTCCGAAGCGCCGGTGTTTCTCGTCGAGACCGCCGAACATGTGGAGCAGGCGCTGCAGCTGAAGGCCGAATGCCCGCATCTGGAGACCATCGTGGTGATGGAGGGCCCCGCCGGCGATCACCCGGACGTGCTCTCCTGGGGCCAGTTCCTGGCGCTGGGCAAACCCGATTTCGACAACGCCGTCTCGCAGCGCATGGCCGCCATCGAGGAGGAGACGGTGGGCGTGCTCATCTACACCTCCGGCACCACAGGCCCGCCCAAGGCGGTGATGCTCACCCACGGCAATCTGTCCTGGTCCTCGGCCATGCTGGTGGACATGTTCGGGGCTCAGATCGGCGACAAGACGCTCTCCTACCTGCCCATCGCCCACGTGGCCGAGCAGCAATCCAGCGTGCACAATCACGTGGTCTCCGGCGCGACGCTGCACTTTGCGCGCTCCATGGACATGCTGGCCGAAGACCTCAAATCCGTGAAGCCCACCGTGTTCTTCGGCGTGCCGCGCGTCTGGGAGAAGATGCACGAAACCCTGCGCGCGCGCATCGGCGAAGCCACCGGCACGAAAGCCAGGCTCGCCGCCTGGGCCATGAAGACCGCAAGGCGCTGGCACGAGGTGAAGCTCGCCGGCGAAACGCCGGGACCGCTCCTGAGCGTGCAGAAAAACCTCGCCAATGCGCTGGTGCTGTCGAAGATCAAGGCTGCGCTGGGCATGGACGAGGCGCGCATGCTGATCTCCGGCGCCGCGCCGATCTCGCCGGAAGTTCTGTGGTTCTTCGCCGGGCTCGATCTGATCATCCATGAAGGCTACGGCCAGTCGGAGACCAGCGCCCCCACGGCCTTTTCGCGGCCCGGCGCCGTGCGCTTCGGTTCGGTGGGAAAGATGATCCCGCACATGGAGAGCCGCCTCTCTGAAGAGGGCGAGCTGCAGGTGCGCGGGCCCAACGTGTTCGCCGGCTACATGAAGAATAACGAAGCCACCGAGAACACGTTCACCCGCGACGGCTGGATGAAGACCGGCGACATCGTGCGCATGGACGAGGACGGCTTTGTCTACATCACTGGGCGCATCAAGGACATCATCATTACCTCGGGCGGCAAGAACATCACACCGGCCAATCTGGAAACCGATCTGATGAACGCAGCGCTCATCGAGCATGCGGTCGTGGTGGGCGACGCCCGCCCCTATCTCACCGCACTGCTGACCCTGTCCGAAGACGGGCTTGGCGATTTCGCCAGGAAGCAGGCGGTGTCGCCGGATGAGGCGCGGGGGAGCGAGGCGCTGACCGCCGCCCTTCAGGCCTATGTGGATCAGGTCAACACCCGCCATGCGCGGGTGGAAAACGTCCGCAAATTCAGGGTTCTTGACCATGCCTTAAGCGTGGAGAACGGAGAATTGACGCCGACCCTGAAAGTGCGCCGCAACGTGGTCGTGGACCGCAACAAGGCGCTGGTGGACGAGATGTATGCCAAGGACGACGCCTGAACCCGAACGGCCCTTCGGCAAGCGCCATACCGACCTGCCCGCCGAAGTCTCCGTCGCCGTCATCGGCGCCGGCTTCGCCGGAATCGCCATGGGCCATCGGCTGAAAGAGGAAGGCGTGAAGGACTTCGTCATCCTCGACCGCGCCGACGGCGTGGGCGGGGTGTGGCGGGCGAACACCTATCCCGGCGCCGCGTGCGACGTGCCGAGCCATCTTTATTCCTTCTCCTTCTTCCTCAACCCGGCCTGGAGCCGGAAATTCTCGCCCCAGAGCGAAATCCTCGCCTATCTGGAGCGGGCGGCCGACGAGCTTGGCCTGCGCCCCCATCTGCGCTTCAACCGCACGGTCACAGCCATGGTGTTCGACGCGGACGCCGGGCGCTGGACGCTTAAATTCTCCGACGGGGCGCAGATGACGGCGCGCGCCGTGGTCAGCGCCGTGGGCCAGCTCGCCGAGCCGTCCGTGCCGCAGATCAAGGATTTTGAGCGCTTTGAAGGCCCCATGGTCCATACCGGCGCCTGGAACCCGGACGTGGATTACGCCGGCAAGCATGTGAGCGTCATCGGCAATGCGGCCAGCGCCGTGCAGCTCCTGCCGGAAATCGCGAGGACCGCCCGCTTGGTCACGGTGTTCCAGCGCACGCCCAACTGGGTGATCGAAAAGCCCGACCGCGCCTTCACGCCCCTGGAGCAATGGCTGTTCGCCAAGGCGCCAGGATGGCACAGGCTCTATCGGCGCGTCAGCTACCTGATCCACGAGGCGCGCTTTCCCGCCTTCCTCTCCAACTCGCTGGCCAGCGCCTACACCCGCAGCCGGCTCAAAGCCCAGCTGAACAAGCGCGTGCCTAACAAGGGCCTGCGCGAAATGCTCACGCCGGAGTACGCGCCGGGCTGCAAGCGCATCCTCTTGTCCAATGACTATCTGGAGACGCTGCAGCGCAAAAACGTCCGCCTCATCGCCCGGCGCGCCGCGCGCCTTGAAGCCGATGCGATCCTCACCCCGGACGGCCAGCGCGTGCCCGCCGACGCGATCATTTTCGCCACCGGCTTCAACGCCACCGAATTTCTGTCCAGCCTCGACGTGGTGGGGCTCCAGGGCCAGACCCTGAAAGAGCACTGGGCGGGAACCCCGCGCGCCTATCGCGGCGTGGCGGTGTCGGGGTTTCCCAACCTGTTCATGCTCTACGGGCCGAACACCAATCTGGGCCACAACTCCATCATCTTCATGCTGGAGCGCCAGGCCGAATACGTCGCCCGGCGCGTCGCAAAGCTGATCTCGCAGCGCATCAAGGTGATGGACGTCACGCCGGAAGCCGAAGACGCGTTCAACACCCGGCTCCAGAAAAAGCTCGCCAAGACCGTATGGGCCGGCGACTGCCCCAGCTGGTACAAGACCGAAGGCGGCGTCATCACCAATAACTGGTCAGGTCTGGCCACCAGCTTCGCCATGACGCTGAACAAGGACGACGAGGCGAACTGGCGCCTGGCCCGCTGACCGGTCCGCAAACCCGGTCATCCCCGGCCGGCCGCCGCAGATCCCGGTCTTCCCCCCGGCCCCCAAGCCGGGGATGAAACCGGGAACCGGGTATAGATTTGCGGCGGCATCCAGCTTCAACGGCTCTCCAGACCGCCCCCCTTTCGTCATCCCCGCGAAAGCRGGGACCCAGTGCGGCCKYGCAGRCGCTTTATCCGCCGCTGTCATCCCGGCCGGAGCGCGTCAGCGCGCAGAGCCGGGACCTCACACATTGCAGATGAAGCTTCCGGGTTTCAACGGCTTGAGGTCCCGGCTCTGCGCCCGCGGGGCGGGCTTGGCCGGGATGACAGCGTAGAACTTATCCGCCCCCWCTYTCSCCTCCCSCATAATCACCCCCGTCATCCCGCAGGCGAGGCCGCTCCGGAGCGTCCTGTTCGGGCGGGAMTGACGGGGTGTCCCGAGTGAGTTCCGGCTAACGCACCGGTCCGCAAAGCGGCGGGTTACGGGTAGACGGGGAGGTTCCGTTGAGTCCCGCTGACCGAAAAATCACCTCAGCGGCGCGGGGGTCGTATCCGGCCTCCAAAWACAYAANAGAGCCGGCCTGGATCCTCCCGCGCCGCCCTCGCCACACTCATCACCTCGCGCAAATCTTGCGGCGGGCGGTTTGCGCGTGTGCGGCATAAATATATTCGGTGTTTGATGGACACCCGCCCCACCTCGCCTGGAGCAGGACCCGGTTTCACGGAATCGGGGCATGCTCTGACACTTGAGCGGCCGATCGGCCGGCCGGCGGCCGGACGGCCCGCGCCCTCATCCCAGCCGCGGTTCGATCCAGGCCTTGGCGCGCTCGAGGGCGGTGTCGGCTTCCTTCAGGAGCGGCGCGAACATCTGGAAATCGTGGAACATGCCCTTCCAGATCTCGCAATGGGCGTCCACGCCCGCCTCGTCCAGCCGCGCCATGAGGCGGGTGGAATCGTCCAGCAGGATCTCATCGCGGCCCACCTGAACGAAGGTCGGCGGCAGACCCTTGAGGTCGGCGAACAGCGGCGAAGCCTCCGGATCGCGCGGATCGCGGCCGTCCAGGTAAAGCGCGGCCCCCGCCTGAAGCGCCGTCGGCGTGAGCATGGGATCCTGGCGGGCCCGGCTGGCCACGCTGTCGCCGGACAGAGACAGATCGGTCCAGGGCGAGAGCAGGTAGAGCGCGTCCGGCATGGGCCGCCCGGCGTCGCGGTGACGGATCACGCCCGCGAGCGTCAGGCCCCCTCCCGCGCTGTCGCCGGCGACGATGAGCGGGCCTTCGGTCTGCTTGCGCACGACCTGAAGCGCGTCCTCGGCGTCCTCCACGCCATCAGGGCAGACATGTTCGGGCGCCAGGCGGTAATCCACCGACAACGCCTCCAGACCGAACAGGGCCGACAGGCGCGAAACGAGCGGTTTGTGGCTCTGGGGCGACCCGAGCGAATATCCGCCGCCGTGGAAAAACAGGATGGTCCCCGGCCGCCGGTTTTGCGGTATGAAGCGCAGCGTCGGCCGCCCGGCCAGCTCAATCTGGTCTACGGTGACGCCGGGCGCGCCGGGCAACCGGTCGCCGGATTTGTTCATCCGCGCGCGGGCGACCTGGCGCGGATTATCAGGAGACAGCGTCAGGCGGCCGGCCTGGCGCGCCATGTGGCGGGCGATGAAGCGGCGCACGCCAAGACCGCCATGGTTCTGGACCGTTTCGAGCATCGGAGCTCACTTTCATGACCGTTCTGTCGTCAGCGTTCACGTTGCCGTGCGGGATTTCAATCCCCAATCGACTCGCCAAGGCGGCGATGACAGAAGGCCTGGCCGAGTCCGGCGGGCGCGCCGGTGTGCGGATCGCTCGTCTCTACAGGCTATGGAGCGAGGGCGGCGCCGGATTGATCCTCACGGGAAACATCATGGTGGACGGCCGCTATCGCGAGCGTCCGGCGAATATCGTGGTGGACGGCGCCCTGGACGCCGCCTCCATGGCGGGGCTGGAAGCCTTCGCCGGGGCGGCGAAATCCGGCGGGTCGGTGGCCATCGCCCAGATCTCCCACGCCGGCCGGCAGAGCCCGGCCACGATCGCGCCCGAACCCGTGGGCCCGTCGGCGGTGGCGGTGAAGCTGCCCGGCGGCGTGTTCGCCAGACCGCGCGCCCTCACCGAGGCGGAGATCGAGGACATCATCGCGCGCTTCGCCCGCACCGCGAAAACGTGTGTGGAGGCCGGCTTTGACGGGGTGCAGGTCCACGCCGCCCACGGCTATCTGATCAGCGAGTTCCTCAACCCGCTGGTCAATCAGCGCACCGACTCCTGGGGTGGGAGCCTTGAGAACCGTGCGCGGATCCTCATCGAGACCGTGCGCGCGGTGCGCGCCGCCATCGGGCCGGACAAGGCGCTGAGCGTGAAGCTGAACTCGTCGGACTTCCAGAAGGGCGGGTTCGATTTTGAGGACTGCAAGCGCGTCGTCGCCATGCTGGACGCTGAAGGCGTCGACCTTCTGGAGGTCTCCGGCGGCAATTACGAGCAGCCCAGGATGATGGGCATTGAAGGCCCGCAGCCGGTTTTTGAAGGCGAGGTGCGGGGCAGCACGAAAGCCCGCGAGGCCTATTTCATGGCCTATGCCGAAGAGGTCCTCGAGACCGCGAAAACGCCGGTCATGGTCACCGGCGGTTTTCGCTCCAGGGCCGCCATGGAGGACGCGGTGGACAGCGGCGTCGCGCTCATCGGCCTGGGCCGGCCGCTCTGCGTCCTTCCCGACGCGCCGGCGCGGCTTCTGGGCGGCGGACTGGACGCCCTGCCCGCCCATGAGCGGAGCCTGACGCTGGGGTCCGGGTATTTCGGGCCGGCCTCGCCCAGCGATCTGATGAAGGCGGCCAACGGCTTCGCCGCCATGTCGTTTTTCTATCGAAACATCATCCGCATGGCCGACGGCCGCGCCCCCGCGCCGCGGATGAACCTGCTGGGCGCCCTCATCGCCCATCAGATGCAGGAACGCGCCGACGCCAGACGCATGTGAGGCGTTCAGGGATCATGGAGAGCTGCGGCGTCGGCCTACGCCATGGGCCGCGCCGTCCCCTCCACCACGGCGATGCGCTGAGCCCCGTCGCCGAAGGGTTCAAACAGCACCGGCTCCACGCCGGTGAGCCAGGCCTGGGTCTCCAGCGCCAGGATCGCCTCGGCGAGGCCGGCGCGCCGCGCCGCGTCAAGATGGGCGCAGGCTTCATCCAGAATCAGCACCGGCGCCGCGCCCAGGCTGCGCTTCACCGCCCCGGCCTGGGCCAGAGCGAGACCCAGAACCAGCGCCTTCTGCTCGCCGGTGGAGCAATCCACGGCCGCCTGATCCTTGTCGCGGTGGCGTGCAGCGAGCTCGGTGCGGTGAGGTCCGGTGAGCGCGCGCCCGGCGGCGCCGTCGCGCCGGCGCGCCTGCTTCAACGCGTCCTGGAACCAGTCCTCGGCCTCGCCAGCCTTCAGGCCGCCGGCCAGACGCACCTCGATGACGCCTTCCAGTTCCAGATCGGCCTTGGGAAACGCGCTGTCAGGCCTGGCGTCGATCTCCGCCTGCAGCCGGGCCAGGGCGTCCAGACGCGCGGCCGCCACGGCGACCCCGCGCTGGGCCATTTCAGCTTCCAGCGCGTCCAGCCAGACCGGATCGGCGCGCCCGCCCTCTTCCATGCGGTCCAGCAGGCGCTGGCGCTCCCTCTGGGCCTTGTCATAGGCCGAGGCTTCGCCCGCATGATCGGGGGCGCCCGCCAGAACCAGACGATCAAAGAATTTCAGCCGGTCGGCGCGCGGTCCGGCCCAGAGCCGGTCTTCTCGCGGGGTGAGCCACACCAGGGGAAACAGGCGCGCCAGCTCGGCCTGCGTCGCTGCGGCGCCGTCAAGGCGGGTCTTGCGACGCGAGGGTTCGGCGGGATCAGAGCCGGTGGCGAGGCTCACCGCGCCTTCGCGCGTCATCGCTTCGGCGTAGACCGCCCAGATCGGCGCCGGGCCGTCGGCGGTCTTCATGCGCACCGCCTCCGAGCCGGCGGCGCGGACACCGCGCCCCGGCCCGAGAAAGCTCACCGCTTCAACCAGATTGGTCTTTCCCGCCCCGTTGGGACCGAACAGCGTCACCGGCCGTCCATCAAGGCGAAGGTCCAGATGCGCGTAATTGCGAAAGCCGGTGAGCTTCAGTCTTGTCACCGCCGGCATGTCCGGCGCGGGGTTGGACGCGGTGTCCTGGCTCACACCCGAAGCGGCATCAGCACGTATTCGGCGTCCTTGTCCCCGGAGTCCGTCACCCGCGTGGGCGAGCCGGAATCGGCGAATTCAAAGATCGCTTCATCGCCCTCGATCTGACCGGCCACGTCCAGCAGATAGCGGGCGTTGAAGCCGATCGCAATTTCATCGCTGGAATAGTCCACGGCCAGCTCTTCGCTCGCCGCTCCGCTTTCCGGGTTGTTCACGGTGAGGGTGAGCTGGCCTTCGGCCAACGCCAGTTTCACCGAACGCGACTTTTCCTGGCTGATCGTGGCGACGCGGTCGACGGCCTGGGCGAACGGCGCCCGGTCGACGCGCATGATCTTGTCATTACCGCGCGGAATCACCCGCTCATAGTCGGGGAAGGTCCCGTCGATGAGTTTGGAGGTGAGCACCGCCGCACCCAGCCGGAAGCGGATCTTGCCGTCGCTCACCGATATCTCGACATCGCCCTCCATATCCTCGAGCAGACGGCGCAGCTCCTGGATCGGTTTGCGCGGCACGATGACCGCCGGCATGGCGCCGGCGCCGTCGGGCAGGTCGGTCTCGGCCAGCGCCAGACGGTGGCCGTCGGTGGCCACGGCGCGCAAGGTTTTGCGGCCGTCGCGCTCGGCGGCGTGCAGATGTATGCCGTTGAGATAATAGCGCGTCTCCTCGGTGGAGACCGCAAAGCGGGTCTTGTCGATGAGGCGCGCGATCTCGCTGGCGGGCGCGGCGAAGCTCACAGCGAGGTCTTCGCTGGGCATGACAGGAAAATCGCCCGGCGGCAGGACCGGCAGATTGAAGCGCGAGCGCCCGGCCGACAGCGCCAGGCGCGGATCATCGCCGGACAGCTCCAACGTCACCTGGCTGCCTTCGGGCAGCTTGCGCGCGATCTCGTAGAGGGTGTGGGCCGGGGCGGTGACGACGCCGTCGCGTTCGGACTTGGCCTCGGCCTCCTCCACGATCTCCATGTCGAGATCGGTCGCAGTGAAGCGGGCGAATCCGCCTTCGGCGTTGATCAGAACGTTCGACAGGATGGGGATCGTGTTGCGTCGTTCAACGACGGCCTGAACGTGTCCGAGGGCCTTGAGCAGCGTCGCGCGCTCGATGGTGAGCTTCATGGTCTCGCCTTTGCCTGCCTTGATGAAGCGAATCGACCGAATGGGAATCGCCTGAATTCTAAAAGCCCCACACTCTAAACCAAAAAAATCGGCCGCAAGAAGGGGTCTCTTGCGGCCGATCTCTCAGAGGGGGTGAAAAAACAGCGATCAGCCGCGCAAACGGCGCCGTAGAGCGTCCACATCCTCGGCCAGAGCCGCATCGGTGGACAGGGCGCACGAGACCTTGTTCACCGCATGGATCACCGTGGAATGGTCGCGCCCGCCAAAGCGCCGGCCGATATCGGGCAGCGAGCGCGTGGTCATGGTCTTGGCCAGATACATCGCGATATGGCGCGGGCGGACCACCGTCTTGGTCCGGCGCTTGGACAGGATGTCGTCCACCGCAATGTCGAAATAGCTCGCCGTCGTCTTCTGGATGTCGTCGACGGTGACGCGCTTCTCACTGCGCACGGGCAGCTCCCCGAGCGCCTCTTCGACCGTCTCCAGCGTCACCGCCCGATTCAGCAGTGCGGTGCGCACGATGATATTGTTGAGCACGCCTTCCAGCTCACGCGCCGAGCTGGTCACCCGCGCGGCCAGGAAGTCGCGCACCTGTTCGGGCACTTCAAGATCCGGGCAATGGCGCCGGGCCTGGGCGATCTTGCAGTCGATGATCTTGCGGCGCAGATCCAGATCCGGCCCGGAAAGCGGGCAGTGGAAGCCGCCCGACAGAATATCCTTCAGCCGCCGATCAGAGACGTTCAGATCACCGGGCGCGCAATAGCTGGCCAGAACGACCTGCTTGTCGGCGGCCATCAGCGCATTGATCGTCTGCAGAAACTCCAGCTCGGTCGCAGGCTTGCCGGCGATGAAGTGGACGTCGTCGATCAGCAGCACGTCGCAATCGCGCATCAGTTCCTTGAACGGGCGGGTGTCTTTGGCGCGCAGGGCCGACTGGAAGCCGTTGAGGAATTCTTCGGCAGTGAGGCACAGCGCCTTGCGCCGGGACTCGCCCAGCTCCACCGCATGGGCGATCGCGGCCAACAGATGGGTTTTACCCACGCCGTAATCGCCGTGAAAGAAGACCGGGTTGAAGGGCGGCGTGCGGGCGCCGGCCACAGCCTTTGCGGCGGTGGCGGCCATGATGTTGGCTGAACCCACCATGAAGGTGTCGAAGGTGAAGCGCGCTTCTTTCGCCTCGGGCGCGGCGTGCGAGCCGGATTGCGAGCCGGGCTGGAGCGCCGACGGCGAGGCCTGGGAGATAAGCTCGCTGCGCCCGGCGCCGGTGGTGGCCGGCTCGGCGCGGCGTACGGCGGCGGCCATGCCCTGCTCGGTGGCGATGAAGATGTCGCGGGGCGACGCCTCGGCCGACGCCCACAGGGCGCGCAGACGGACGCCGAGTTGATCCTCGATCCACGACCGGCTGAACTCATTGGGACAGATCACGAAGACACGGCCCTCTTCGTCTTCCATCACCCGCAGGCGCGCGATTTCGGAAGCATAAACGGTATCGCCGAATTCCTTGCGAAGGGTGGCGCGGACATCGCGCCAGATCCCCACGGCCGTCTGACCTCCGGTCATGGCGCCGGCCTCATAGCGAAACGCTGTTGATGCTCGATATTCATGCCCCATGGAACCCCAACCTTCGTGGTTCGCCTCATCCTTCAGGATGCGGTCAAGTCTCTGATTTTGAACGCAGTCATCCCGCACCGGGAAACGCATATATCAAGCGTCCCGATGGATTTTTCAGTCCGTATGGAGATGGCTGTCGTCGATGTGGACAGGTTACTCCGGCGCTCAGGCGAATCAACACCATTAACCACGCAAATCGCCCGATTCAGAGCTTGACAGAATGATTCACAAAGCAGCTTGGGCGTTTGCGCGATGAAAAAAATTTCACCGATATTTTCGCTTGTACTCGGGTCCTAAATCGGACTCGCGAACAGGGCTCTCTCCCTGTGCCAGGATGGCTCAGCTCGCCTTTATAGTAAAGAAATTCAGACCTTTGTCCGACGGGCGCGACACA
The DNA here is from genome assembly GCF_053756655.1 of Apolloniradiicaulis salifontis. Taxonomy (NCBI): domain Bacteria; kingdom Pseudomonadati; phylum Pseudomonadota; class Alphaproteobacteria; order Maricaulales; family Maricaulaceae; genus Apolloniradiicaulis; species Apolloniradiicaulis salifontis. Next base: position 510,058 of record NZ_CM132387.1, on the reverse strand, counting down.
AAGAAAACGCCCGCAGCAGACGCTGCGGGCGTTTCGACGTTTCATCCGTTTCAGGATGGAATTTTACTGAGCCGTCATCGACTTGACGCGCGCGGAGAGGCGCGAAACCGTCCGGGATCCGGTGTTCTTGTGGATCACGCCTTTGGACACCGCTTTCATCACCTCGGACTCGGCGGTTTTCAGCGCGGTCCGCGCCTGATCCTGGTCGCCCGCGGCGACCGCCTCGTTGAGCTTGCGCACATAGGTGCGCATGCGGGTGCGGCGGCCCTTGTTGAGCGCGGTGCGGCGCTCAATCTTGCGCGCCATTTTTTTCGCCGAGCGAGTATTCGCCATGTGTCTTCAAGCTCTCTCGTTCACGCCGGCGGCCCGACATGGCGCTGGCTGGAAAATTCGATAAGGCGCGGCGTATAGCTCCCGGCGGACGGGGCGTCAACCGCGATCGGCTGAAACGGCCTAGCGATGCTTGAAATGCGCCGCTCTTTTATCAGCGAAAGCGGACATGCCCTCGCTCTGGTCTTCGGTGGCGAACTGGGACTGGAAAACGCGCCGCTCGAAGCGCACGCCCTCGGTCAGGCCCATCTCGAACGCCATGTTGATGGACTCTTTCGCCATCATGGCGATCGGAAGCGATTTCGAGGCGATGGAGGACGCCGCCTCCATGGCGGTGTCCATCAGCTCGTCGGCCGGAACGACCCGGCTCACCAGCCCGGCGCGTTCGGCCTCTTCGGCTCCCATCATGCGCCCTGTCAGGCACATATCCATGGCTTTCGCCTTGCCGACCGCGCGCGGCAGGCGCTGGGTGCCGCCCGCGCCCGGCATGACGCCGAGATTGATCTCGGGCTGACCGAACTTGGCGGTCTCGGCGGCGATGATGAAATCGCACATCATGGCGATCTCGCAGCCGCCGCCCAGGGCGTAGCCGGACACAGCGGCGATGATGGGCTTGCGAAACCGGGCCACGCTCTCCCACGTCTCCGCGAACGGATCGTGCTTGTAGAGCGACATGAAGTCCTTTTCCTGGAGCTCCTTGATGTCGGCGCCGGCCGCGAAGGCCTTGGCCGAACCGGTCAGCACCACGCAGCCGATTTCTTCGTCCTTCTCGAACGCGGCGAGAGCGGCGGTGAGCTCGGTGGTGAGCTCGTCGCACAGCGCGTTGAGCGCGGCCGGACGGTCCAGGGTGATGACGCCGACGCGCCCTTCAGTCTTGGTCTGAATGGTGTTGTAGGCCATGCGGCCCTCCAAGCGGTCTGGGGCGCGCCTTGATGAGCCGGGGCGCGCGCTGGGAAACGACAAACGCGCGCCGCTATACACGAAGCCCGCGCCGGGGTCGACACCCAGGCGCGGGCCCATTCAGGCCGGCGTACGGCCTTCGCGAACGCCTAGTGGCGCGTGACCGTATGGCCGTTCGCCTCCAGCAGGGCGATCACGCCGGTCTCGCCGGGCATGTGGCCGGCGCCGACGGCGACGAAAGCGTTCTGTTCGGTGGCCAGCGCGGCCTCAATCTGGGGGATCCAGTTGCGATTGCGCTGGACGATGAGCGCTTCGTACAGCTCGGCGGAGGCGTCGCGCATGTCCTCGTTGAACACCCGGTCCAGCGTGTCCATGTCGCCGGCGGCCCAGGCCTGAACCAGCTCGCTCAGCATGTCGGGATCTTCGGCCATCTGGGCGATCCCGACTTCAAAATCGGCGATCTGGGTCTCCATGGGCAGGCCGGCGAGATAGCCCAGCTGCTCCTCGGCGGTTTCGAAATAGCCGAATTCCTTCCCGGCCTCCATAGCGTCGGCGGTGAGCTTGTATTCAACGCCCGACATCGGATCATAGCCGCCGGCCTGGATCTGCAGCACGGCGATGCTGACGCTGGCGAGCCACGGCTTGAGCGGATCCATCTGGGCCGCCAGCGCTTCGGGCGGCGCGCCCAGGCGCTCGGCGATCGTGGCCATGTGGGCCTGCGCCTCATCGCTGATCAGCGAGCTCAGCGTCACGCCCTCCTCATTGAGGCCGAGCTGGGGGATCAGCGCCTGCATCTGCGTTTGCGCTTCCGGCGACGAGACATCCGCCTCCAGGTAGACGATCCCGGACTCGTCCAGGGCCGCGTCCACGGCCGGGGTGCGCCAGGTCAGCTCTGGCGGCAGGATGTGGACGGTGCCGAAAAGATAGACGGTGGAATCTTCGTCGGAGATCGACCACAGGGCCGGGTTCGCCTCGATGGCGGCGTAGTCGGTCTGGGCGTGGACGGCGCCGGCGAGGCTGAGCCCCGCGAGCAGTCCGGCAGCGAGCGCGGCGGTGGTTTTGAGAAGCTTTTTCATTGCATGTCCCTCGTATTCCTTAGCGGTGCGGGTCTAGTTGCGATCCGGTGCGGACCTGTTACAGCGTGATCTTGTGATTGTTTGATGGCCGCCCCAGAGCGCGATCGCAACGACGATCAGAGCGGCGACGATATCAGCCATGATGCAACTTCGTGTCCACCCGCCTCTCCTGGCGAGCGCTATCGTTATGCCCGATCATTTGTTGTTAGTCTACAACAATATTACAAATATGTATAAACTTTCATACTTCGTCTAAATCTTTGTCAGCGCTGGCATTTAGGGCAGAAGAAGGTGGAGCGGGCCGACTGGACAATGCGGGTGATGACCCCGCCGTCATCGCGTTTGCACGCCTCGCCCTCCCGGCCATAGGCGTCGAAGCTGTGTTGGAAATAACCCATGGCGCCGTCCGCGCCGGCATAGTCGCGCAGGGTGGAGCCGCCGGCCTCGATGGCCTCGGCGATGACGCTGCGCACCGCCGGCGCAAGGCGCTCCGCGCGGGCGCCGCGGATGGAGCTGCATAGCCGGCGCGGGGATATCCGGGCGCGCCACAGCGCTTCACAGACATAGATATTGCCCAGCCCCGCCACCACGGTCTGGTCGAGCAGCCCGGCCTTCACCGGGCTCCTGCGGCCCGCGAAAGCCTCCGCGAGCGCAGCCGAGGAAAAGCCGTTGGAGTCCGGCTCCGGCCCGAGATCCTTCAGATAGGCGTTGGCGCCCTCATCGGCGGTGGCGAACAGATCCATGAATCCAAACCGGCGCGGATCGTTATAGGTGACTTGAACCCCGCCCTCCATCTGGAAGACGACATGGTCGTGCCTGGGGTTCGCCGCCGGCGCGTAGACGAAATCGCCGGGCTGGCGCTTTACATCTTCGGCTTCGATGGAAAACCGGCCGGACATCCCCAGATGCATGAGAAGGGTTTCGCTGGAGCCCAGCCGAACCAGCAGGTATTTCGCCCTTCGGTCAATGCGCTCCACCATCGTGCCGGTAAGCCGCGCCTCGAACTGGGCTGGCAGGGGAAAGCGCAGATCGGGCCGGTTCGCCCGTGCGGCCAAAATGCGACGCCCGGCCATGGCCGGTTGCAAACCCCTGCGCACGGTCTCGACTTCCGGCAATTCAGGCATCACCCTTCCCCCATGAACTTGGTTCGAGGGGAACTCTAGCGATGGCGCGCGACGGCGCGAGCCCGAAGGGCGCCGAGACGGCGGCCGGTCTGGCCGTGCGCGCTCTGCACGCCACGGCGGAGCGGCGCGCCGGCGCGGATCATCCCGCCCTCTATGACGCTCGCGACAATCCCTGGACCGACCAGATCGCGCGGGAGCTGCGCGGCGCCGTCGCTGACAGTCTGGAGCCCGATCACGCGCGCTGTCACGCCGTGGCGGCGCGCTGGCGCTTTCCCTCCATGCTCAAGGACGGCCCCGTCATGGCCGCGGCGCATCCGCTCTATGACATCGCCTGGCGGATCTATGCAGAGGACGGCTCCGCCTTGATCGCGCAGCCCCTGATCGCCGAATGTCCCTGGCGCGGCGGATGGCGGGCCCTTTCCGGCGCCGCCGACCGGCTCGCCCAGGGCCGGGCCGATGTGAAGCTCCTGTGCGCCATGGACGATCCGGCGCGCGCGGTGGGCGAGATGACGCTGGCCGAGGCTTGCGCCTTTCGCATCAACGCCTTCGCGCCGCCGGGAGACGATTTGATGCTCGCGTTTTACGGCCGAGCCGAAAGCTGGCGCGAAACGGCCGGGTTCTCCATCTTCACCTATGTCACCGGACGCGACCGGATAGAGGCGGTGAACCCGCAAGGCTGATCGGGCGTTATAACCCGGGCTCCAGTCTGCGAGCTTCCGGCAGAGAAGGCCATTTCTCCATGCGCATCTCCCCTCCCGCCACCGCCTTCGCGGTCCTCTCCGCCCTCGCCCTCACCGCTTGCGGAGACGATGCCGGCGATCGCTCGCCGGGCTCCACAGACCCTTACGCGGATAGCGAGGTCCTGGCCTTCGCGTGCGGCGAGACTGAAGTGGAGGCGCGCTTTCTGCCCGAGACCGCCCGCATCGTGGTGGACAGCGCCACCTATGACCTGACGCGGGCCGGGGACGGCGACCGAGCGGAGACCGGGACGCGCTATGAAGCGCCCAGCGAGCCCGCCCTGGCGTTCACGGCCATGGGCGAGACGGCGATCCTGTCCTTGCCGGGGGATCCCGACCTTGAGTGCCGCCTGGTCGATGCGTAAGCGCGCCGCACCCTGAAGGCTGGCGCTCGCGCCCGGCCCGATCTAGTTTCCGGCCCATGAGCAAAGACACCGTCTCCTTCGGCTTCAAGGACGTCGCCCGCCAGGACAAGCAGGGCCTTGTCCGGCAGGTCTTCGATTCCAGCGCCCGCCGCTATGATCTCATGAACGATCTCATGAGCATGGGCGTGCACCGGGTGTGGAAGGAAATCGCCATCACCAAGGCCGGACCGCGCCCGGGCGCGCGTCTGATCGACGTGGCCGGCGGCACCGGCGATCTGGCCCGCGACTTCCTCGATCGCGCCGACGCCATGCAGAAGCGCCGCGGCGGCGAACTCGCCGAGGCCGTGGTCGCCGACATCAATGAACAGATGCTGCGCGCCGGCCTGAAACGCGGCGCGCGCGACCGGCTGGACTGGGTCACCGCCAACGCTGAGATCCTGCCCTTCGACGACGCAAGCGCGGACGCAGTCACCATCGGCTTCGGCATCCGCAACGTCACCGACCGGGTGAAAGCACTAGGCGAAATGCGCCGGGTGCTGAAACGCGGCGGGCGCTTCGTGTGCCTGGAATTCTCCCGGCCCACCACGCGGATGCTGGAAAAGATCTACGACGCCTGGTCGTTCAACGCGATCCCGGTGCTCGGCGAGAAGATCGCCAAGGATCGAGACAGTTATCAGTATCTGGTGGAGTCCATCCGCCGCTTCCCGCACCAGTCGGCCTTCGCCGCCGAACTGGAAGAGGCCGGGTTCAAGCAGGTGAAGGTGGACAATCTTTCCGGCGGGATCGCCGCGATCCACACCGGCTGGAAGCTTTAGACCCGCCGGTTTGCTGCAGCTTCTCAGCGCGACGCCCGCGCCTTTTCAGGTGAAAATTCTGCAGTTTTTCAGGCGCAGCATTTCTCTGCGATGTAGATTAAAAATTCATGGTTTCCAAATAGCTGGATGACGCTTGATGGCGCACGCCTGAAGCGGCTCTCCAGCTTCGGTTCTACGAAAAATGCTGCAGGCCTCAAAGCCGGTTTCGTGGGCGCAGCAAAGCTGGCGCCCGCACGCCGACGATCGCCCTAGCCGCGCTCGATGATGTTCACATGGCCCATCTTGCGGCCGTCGCGCGTCTCGCGCTTGGCGTAGAGATGGAGCACGGCTCCGGGCTCGGTGAGCCAGCGCTCCCAGTCGTCGGCGTCCGACCCGATCAGATTGATCATGCGCGCCGGCGCCAGGGGCGCGGGATCGCCCAGCGGCCAGCCGGCCACTGCGCGCATGTGCTGCTCGAACTGATCGGTGAGGCAGGAATCCTGGGTCCAGTGCCCGGTATTGTGCACGCGCGGTGCGATCTCGTTGACCAGAAGCCGGCCGTCCTCCAGCGCGAAGAGCTCCACCGCCAGCACGCCCACATAATCGAGCGCCTTCAGAAGCGCGTTCACGATGCGCAGCGCCTCGGCGCGAAGCGCGTCATCGGCTTCGGCCGGCGCGATCGTCTCACGAAGGATGCCGTCGGCGTGCCGGTTCTCGCTCAAAGGAAAGGCTTCAATCACGCCGTCCACCGAGCGGGCCGCGAGGATGGACAGCTCGCGCTCGAACGGGGCGAAAGCCTCCAGGATCGCGGCGCGCGCGCCAATGGCCTCAAAGGCGGCTTCGGCGTCTTCCACGCGGCGCACCACCTGCTGGCCTTTGCCGTCATAGCCAAAGCGGCGGGTCTTCAGGATGGAGGGCACGCCCAGCGCCAGGACCGCCGCGCGCGCGTCGGCGGGGGTGTTCACGGCGCGAAACGCAACGGTGGGCGCGCCGTGATCGTTAAGGAAGGTCTTTTCGGTGAGCCGGTCCTGCGCCGCCTGCAGCGCGTTGGCGCCGGGCCGCAGCGGCGCGTACCGAGCTGCTTCCAGGGCGGTCTCCAGCGGCACGTTTTCAAACTCGTAGGTGACCGCGTCGACGCTCTCTGCAAACCGCGCCACGGCGGCGAGATCGTCATAATCAGCGGTGATGGTTTCAGCCGCGACCCGGCTCGCCGGGCAGTCGGGCTCGGGGTCAAAGATCACCACGTCCAGGCCCAGGCGCGCGCCAGCGAGCGCCAGCATGCGCCCCAGCTGTCCGCCGCCGAGAACACCGATACGCGAGCAGGGCGTCAGGCGGGTCATCTAGTCCTCGACGGTGTCGGGAACGGACTCCGTGAGCGCGGCGCGATAGGCTCTCACCCGCTCCATCAGCGCAGGATCGCTCAGTCCGAGGATAGAGGCGGCCAGGATCGCGGCGTTCTTCGCGCCGGCCTCGCCGATGGCCAGCGTGCCCACCGGAACGCCGCCGGGCATCTGGACGATGGAGAGGAGGCTGTCGAGGCCGGAGAGCGCCTTTGACTGAACCGGGACGCCCAGCACGGGCAGATGGGTCATGGAGGCGACCATGCCGGGAAGGTGCGCCGCACCGCCGGCCCCCGCGATGATCACCTGCACGCCGCGAGCAGCGGCTGCCTTTGAGAACTCCACCAGCCGGTCGGGGGTGCGGTGGGCGCTCACCACACGCGTCTCATAGCCCGCGCCGAGCTGATCAAGCAGATCGGCGGCGTGCTTCATGGTGGGCCAGTCGGACCTGGAGCCCATGACGATGGCGACAGGCTCGGCGGCGATGAGGTTGGCGCTTTCAGCCATGGGTCTGACACCCCTCCGGCGCTGGAAAGCGCGGCACATTACGCGCGGCGGGCGCGGCGTCAAGAAAAAGCAGTGTTTGCGCCACTGTTTGCAGGCCGCGCCCGAGCGCCGCCTGAAGGCTAGAGGCCCGGGCCGGCCGCCTGAACCCTTCTTTAACCCCCGCGCGCCATGGTTAGCGGAGCGTTCACCATGGCGAAGGAGACGCCCCATGCGCATTCGGTCCGGCGATCCGGTCGGCGCGGCGGCACGGCGCGAGCCGGCCGGGCGTGCAAACGACGCGGGCTCGGCCTCCGCCGCGTCGAAGGCCGGCGCCCCGCGCGACACCGCCTCCATCATGGGCGTGCCGGAATCAGAACTGACGCCGAACGTGCAGCGCGCCCTTCTCACCTTGATGGGAGAAGTGGATCAGATGCGCAAGGAGACAGAGTCCCTGCGCGCGAAAATCCGCGATCTTGAAACCCTGGCCGACCGTGACGTCTTCCTGCCCGTGCTTAATCGCCGCGCCTTCCTGCGCGAGGTGTCCAAGGCGCTGTCGCTGGCCGAACGCCACGATGCGCCGAGCGCGCTGGTGTATTTCGACCTCAACGGCTTTAAACAGATCAACGACACCCACGGCCACGCGGCAGGCGATGCAGCGCTTGAGAAAGTCGCCGAGCTTCTGGTCGCCCATGTGCGCGAAACCGACGCCGTGGGCCGTCTGGGCGGCGACGAGTTCGGCGTCGTGCTCACCCTGACACCCGCCTACGCCGCCGAGCACAAGGCCGCCGAACTCGCTCAAGCCATCGCCGATACGCCGATCCTCTACGAGGGCGAGGCGCTGCGCCTTGGCGCGGCCTGGGGCGTGCGGGCGCTGGAACGCGGCCTAGCCGTGGAGACCGCCATGGCCGAGGCCGACAAGGCCATGTACGCGCGCAAAATCCGCGCCGCATAAGTGCCCGGCGCCCTATTGACCGGCTTTGGCCCGTTTCCCGGCGCACCGGTCAATCCCACTGAAGCCGTCATCGCCAAGGCCGCCGCGCCGGACCGGATGCGAACCCTTGTGCTGAGCACGCAGTACGACGCCGTGCCGGGCGCTCTGGATGCTGCGGCGCGGGACAAGCCGGATGTGGTGGTGATGACGGGTCTCGCCGCAGCCGCCGAGCGGGTGCGCATCGAGCTTCTGGCCCGCAATCAAGTCCCACCCGGACGCCCCGATGCGTCAGGCGAGGCCTTTGACGGCGGCGTGATCGAGCACGGCGGGCCGCAGGCGCTTGAAACCACCGCTGACCTACCCGCCCTCTTCGCCGCATTGGCGCGGGCGGACGTGGAGTATGAGATCAGCCGGGATGCAGGCGGCTATGTCTGCAATTTTGCTTACTTCCACGCCCTGAGGCGGTTTGCGGCGGCCCGAATTGTCTTCGTCCACCTGCCGCTCACCGAGACCGCGTTCGCAGCCTCCATACGCGCCGGACCTGGCTACGGACTTGGCGATGGGCCGGCGCAACAGCGCATCCTACCCGAAGCCGAAGCGGTGCGGGCGGTGAGCGCGATTCTGTCTTCCCAGCTGGGCCAGCCGGGCTAGCCGAGCGAATCTATGCAATGATGTCGGGGTTCAGCATGTCTTCCAGCTGGAAGATCTGATCCTTCAGGACCAGCTTGCGCCGCTTCAGGCGCATCACCTTGAGCTGATCGACGACGCCGCACATGGTCAGAGCGCCGACCTCGTCATCGAGGGAGCGGTGTTCACGCTGCAGCTCTTCCAAGCGGCGCTTGAGCGCCGTTTCGTCGAATTGACCGTCCATGGGCCGTTTCGCCTCCAACCGTCTGCAGCGCTCGCCGCCTCGCCGTCAGGGCGGAAGAGCGCGCACGATATCAGATACAAATACACACGCCGGCTGCGTGTCGCGACGGCGCGCAGAACCAGCTTTCCGGTGGGGATATTACACGTTTTCCACGGCCGAGAAAACGGTCTCGATAAAGTCACCTACCGGCGCGTCCGGCCCGCACCGTGACGCGTAGGCGTCCAGGCGGCTTCGGCACAGGCTGGCCACATCGCCGCCGGACAGCGGCGGACAGGCCGGAGACAGGTCCGCCAGCGCCAGCTGCTGGAGGCGTTCGCCCTCCAGTTCGGCGGCGAGCACTTGTTTGCGAAACGCTGCGGCGGCGTCCGGCGCGATGAAGTCCGGCGCCGGCTTCAGCCCGTCTCGCGCCTCGCGCAGGGGCTGGACGACGCGGGCGCGCCACAGGGCGCCCAGTTCAATCGCCTGGCCCAGCGCCGCGCCGGGATCGCGTCCGGTGATCACCGTCCAGACAATCCAGAGCGCAATGTTCACGTCCAGGCCAGCCTCCTGCAGCGCGAGGCAGGCGTCCTTCACGCCTGGGCGCGAATAGAGCGCGGTGGAGAAGCTCCAGAAGCCGGGCTTGGCGCCGCGATCGGCGGTGTCGGTGCGCGCGGGCGGGCTCATTCGTTACGCTCGCGCTTGGCGCCGCGCGCCGCACCGGGGCGCCGGCCCAGCTCCAGATCCTCGCCCCAGCGCCGCGTCGGCGTCCAGTCCAGCCCGAAAAGGTCCAGCGCGCGCCCCACGCTCTGATCCACCATCTCTTCAAGGCTTTTCGGGCGGGCGTAGAACGCCGGCAGGGGCGGCATGATGATCGCCCCCATCTCGGTGAGCTGGGTCATGGTGCGCAAATGGCCCAGATGGAACGGGGTCTCGCGCACCATCAGCACCAGGCGCCGGCGCTCCTTCAGGCAGACATCGGCGGCGCGGGTGAGCAGCGAGCCGGTCACGCCGGTGGCGATCTCGCTCATGGTGCGCACCGAGCACGGCGCCACCAGCATGCCCAGCGTCCGAAAGCTCCCCGACGCGATGGGCGCGCCCACATCGGGCATCTTGTAGGCGAATTCGGCGCGGCTGGAGAGCTCGGACGGTTTCAGCCCGGTCTCATAGGACAGGGTCATCTCCGCGGCCTTGGACGCCACGAGGTGGCGTTCCACCCCCAGCTCGGCCAGCGCGTCCAGGACGCGCAGCGCATAGACCGAGCCGGACGCTCCCGACACCCCGACGATTAGCCGAGCCGGTTCAACCGCTTCTCTCATATCGTGTTCACGATGAGTCAAAATAGTCCGTACTCCGGATCGTTTTGTGAATTTACAGGCGCCCGCAAGTGGTGGTTCAATCCTAGGCCCATTCAACAAGGGAGGCACATATGGCCGCTGAAGCACGCATTCGTGAGCTAGACGCCCGTCACCAGGCCCTGGACGTTCAAATCTCAGACGCGATGAAATCGCCCGCTTCAGACACGCTTCAAGTGGCCAGCCTCAAAAAACAAAAGCTCAGGCTTAAAGAGCAGATAGATCAGTTGCGGCGACGACAATAAGCCCGCGATCAATCCGGCGGAAGGCGGGCGCATGTGCGCCCGCCTTTTTCGTTTTGGGAACCCTCTCGCGGTTCGCACCATTGCCGAACACGGTGCGACGCACCATCGTTAGCGACCTGACCCACCGCCTGGAGCCCGACATGGCGCTTGCCCGCATTCTTGTACGCTTCGCCGCCCTCGCCGGTCTGGCCGCGCTCGCCCTTGGCGGCCCGGCGCAGGCCCAGCCCCAGCGCCTGTGCCCCGACGGCTACGCCGCGCTGCAGGCGGGCGAACCGGAGGCCGCCGTCACCGCATTCGAGGCCTGCCTCTCCCGGCAGCTCTATGACTGGCCGGTGGAGGCCGAACTGCGCGCCCGGCTCGGCGCGGCGCAGCTGGCCCTGGGCGAAGGTGAGGCGGCGCTTCTGAGCTATAATCAGGTCTTCGCCCTGGTGCAGAGCAATGGCGGCGATGGGGATAATCCCCTCATACGCCGCAACCGGGCGATGGCCTACATGCAGCTGGATCGGGCGCAGGAGGCGCTGGAAGACATTGAAAGCGCGCTGAGAGCGGCGCCGGATGACTCCTTCACCCAGCTTCTGGCCGGCTCCGCCTATCTTGATCTGGACCGTCCCGAGGAGGCTGTCGCCGCCTTCGACACCGCGCTGCGCAGCGAGCCCGAATATCTCTCGGCCTGGATCGGGCGGTCAGCCGCTTTTGTGGAAATGGGCCTCGACGACCAGGCCGTGTCCGACGGCCGCGAGGCGGTATCCATCGCGCCGGAGGACGGCGGGGCCCTCAACGCCCTGTGCTGGGCGCTGGTGCAGGCGGGCCGCGCTGCGGACGGGCTGGAGATCTGCGACGCGGCGGTGGAGGCGGAACCGGAATCGGGACCCATCGTCCATTCGCGCGCCGCAGCGCTGGAGCAACTCGGCCGCAATGAAGAGGCCGCGCAGCTTTACGCCCGCGCCCATGAGCTCGCCCCGGACGATCCGGAGATCACCGCCGATTACGAGCGCGTCCACGGCGGCTGAGCAAGCCGAGCCAGCTTTCCACCATCAAGAACGGTTCTCCCGTTTACATGGGCGGCCGCGAAGCGTTTGATCGCGACCCGACAACCGGCAGCGGAGACCCTCATGCCGTCATCTGATCGCGTCGCCATCATCACTGGGGGAGCCCGGGGCATCGGCGCCGCCTGCGCGCGCCGTTTCGTGGAGGAAGGCCTTCGCGTCGTCATCGCCGACAAGAACGAGAAGGTCGGCGAAGCGCTGGCCAAGGATCTCGACGGCGGCAAGGATCGGGTCTTTTTTGTTCAGTGCGACATCTCCGACAAGCTGGCCGTCGCCAATCTCATGGCCGAAACCCGCTCGGCCTTCGACCGCGTGGACGTGCTGGTCAACAACGCCGCCGTGCTCGCCAAGGGCGACATCCTTGATTTGTCGGTGGATGATTTCGACCAGGTCCTCGCCGTCAATCTGCGCGGCGCCTTTCTGGTGGCCCGCGCCTGCGCCAAGCAGATGGTCGAGCAGATCGAGGCCGAAGGCTCGCGCGCAGAGGAATGCCGCAAGCGCTACGCCATCGTGAACATGAGCTCGGTCAACGCCGTGGTCTCCATCCCTGACCAGCTCGCCTATTCGGCCAGCAAGGGCGCGCTCAATCAGATGACCAAGGCCATGGCCCTCGCCCTGGCGCCCTGGGGCGTGCGCGTGAACGCGGTGGGCCCCGGCTCCATCAACACCGATATCCTGAAATCCATCGCCGACGACAAGGCGGCCATGAAGCGCATCCTGTCGCGCACGCCGCTGGCGCGCCTGGGCGATCCCGATGAGATCGCCGGCGTCACCTGGTTTCTCGCCTCCTCCGACGCGAGCTACGTCACCGGCGAATGCATCTACGCCGACGGCGGCCGCCTGGCTCTGAACTATGTAATGAAGCCTGAGGATTACGAGGATTAGGTTCGGCGCAGGCGCGCCCAGACGACAGCCCCCACAGGGACCGCGAGAGCCAGCCAGCCCGCAATGTCCACGGCGCCGTCAGCGATCAACGCGATGATCAGTCCGAACAGGCTGATACCGGCGATGAGGCCCGGCCAGGCGAAGACGGCGCCGGCGCTGCGGCGATCGGTGCGGGCGCTCATGCGCGCACCCCAGACAGCTCGACCGAGCGGCGCCGCGCGGCGCCGAAGCGGCGCGCCGCCCAAAGATAGAGGCCGGTGACCAGCACCGCGATGGCGGCCAGGTCCAGCAGCGCCCAGAGGATCTTCAGGGGCAGGCCGGCGTAATCGCCAAAGTGAAGAGGCCGGGACAGGCCCAGCGCCTTCACATACCAGGGCATGGTGCGCAGCCCTGCGAAATCTCCGGTTCGCGCGTCCACCAGCACCGGCGTGATGAGATTTTCGGTCAGCGGCGTATCGCCGTGCAGGAAGATCGCATAATGGCGGCTGGTGGAGAAAGTCCCGCCTGGGAACGCCACGAATTGCAGCGTCATGTCCGGCGCTTCGGCGACAGCCCGGCGCACCGCGGCGTCCAGCGACGCCATTTCGCCCGGCGCCGGCGCAGGCCCGGCCTCCGCGCCGGACACCAGATCGGCCAGGGCGGTGTCGCGCCAATAGCCGAAAATCTGGTCGTCCAGCGTGTTGATCACCCCGGTTCCGCCCACCACCAGCACCCAGGCGAAGGTCACCGCGCCCAGCAGATTATGGTAGTCGAGGGTCTTGATCCGCGCCGATTTTTCAAGCCGCAGCACGCCGAAAGCGTGCTTGCGCATGAAGGGCAGGTAGAGCACGGCGCCGGAGATCACCGCGGCGATAAACACCACCCCCATGGCGCCCAGAAACAGCTTTCCGGGCATGCCCAGAAACATGTCGGTGTGCAGCTGCAGCAGGAAATCCATGATCCCGCCGGCGTCGTTCGGCGGCGAGACGATATCCCCGCTGGTGCGGTCGAAGCGTTCGAAATGCATCGCCCCGCCTGGCGCATCCGGCGCCGGCCCGGTGGTGACGTTCACCACCGGGCGGTCGGTGTCGAAGCTCATGAAGAGCGGAACCTCGCCCGGCCGGTTCTCCAGCGCGCGGTCCAGAATGGCGTCCAGATCGAGCATCGGCGCGCCGGGATTCGCCGGGGTGAATTCGGACGGGTTCAGCGCCGCCTCGAACTCGTCATGGAAGATGATCGGCAGACCGGTGACGCACAGCATCAAAAGGAAAAGCGTGCACACCAGGCTGGTCCAGGTGTGCACGCCGCTCCACAACTTGATCGCTCGGGTCTGCATCAAGCGCCCCCTTAGAAGTCCGTGGTGACCGACAGGCGCACCGAGCGCGGCTCGCCCTGGACCAGGTAATTGGCGCCGGGGAAGCCGCCGGTGGAGGCCCAGTATTCGTCGTTCAGCAGATTCTCCACCCGCGCGCGCAGGGTCACCGGCTGGCCGCTCGCCTCGAACCCGTAGCGCAGGCCGGCGTCAAAGCGGGTCCATGCGGGAAGTTCTCGGGTGTTGGCGGTGTTTATGTACTGCGCTCCGGTGTGCAGAACGCGGCCCTCCGCCGTCAGTCCGGCGATCCACGGCAGATCCCACTCGGCGTTCACATTGAGCTGGAATTCCGGCACGCCGATGGGCGCATTGCCTTCATCCACGCCGCCTTGCGTGCGGGCGAGTTCCGGCTCCAGCACGGTCGCCCCGCCGATCAGGCGAACGCCCTCGGCGGGTTCGCCGAACACGGTGAGCTCCAGACCGCGCACGCGCTGCTCGCCCGACGCGGTGAACACGTCTCCCACCACAATGGCGTTGGGTTTGGACAGCTCGAACACGCTGAGCGTGGCGCCGAATGCGCCGCCGTTATACTTCACGCCCGCTTCGATCTGGTCGCTGCGGAACGGGGCGAGGACATCGCCGGCATTGGCGATGGGCGTGCCGCCGGAATTGGCCGGCGCGATCTGGCCCGGCTGCAGGCTCTCGGCGTAGTTGGCGTAGACCGACACCGTCTCCGCCGCACGCCACACGAGGCCGAAGGCGGGCGTCACCGCCTCATCCTGATAGCCCGACAGCGCGGCGCCGGTGTTGTAATCAAAGCTGCGCGTCTCGATGGACTGATGGCGCAGGCCCGCGATCGCGATCACGGCGCCGTCCAGGAAGGTCATCTGGTCGGCGATGGCGAAGCTGGAATTGTCCACCTCTTCGGTGGTCAGCGGATCGGACAGATCGCCGCCCACGAAGAAGTCCGCCGCCGGCGGCGTCACCGCGAACGGATCGTAGAGATCGCCTGCGAACCCGGCGAAGCTGGAGAAAGCGTAGGCGTTCTTCGACTCAAGGCTGATCGCCGAAGCCGAGACGATCAGCCGGTGATCCACCGCGCCGGTGGCGAAGTCTGCGCGCAGACCGGCGTCGGCGCTGATCACCGTGTCCTCACGCGTATTGTCGAATCGGTAGGCGCTGGTAGTCCCGTCCAGGGCGGCGGTGGGGTTGGCGAGCACGTTCGCCTCCTCGCCCGCGCGGCCGCCCACGGCGACCCAGCCGGAGACCGTGTCGGTCACGTCCATCTCGGCGCGCACAACGCCGAACAGCTGCTCCTCGTCGGTGAAGGTCCACGGCTGGGCGTAATTGGTCTCAGGCTCCGGCACGGCGGGCACGCCGGCGCCAGGCGTCACCTGGGGCCGCGGTTGGTCGATGCGGTGATCCTGATAGCCGAGATCGGCGGAGAAGCGCACGCGCTCACCGTCGTAATCGGTCCCCAGTGAAACGAGGCCAAGCGAGCGGTCCTGATCATTGATGGCGGTCTCGCCGTCGCGCAGGGCGGCGTTGGCCCGCGCGCCGAACGCGTCATCGGCGCCGAAGCGGCGCGCCATATCCAGCGCGGCGTAGCCATGGCCAGTGGATTCATAGCCCAGCGTGAGGCGGTTCAGATCGTCCTGCGGCGCGCGCTTGGGAACGAGGTTGAAGGCGCCGCCGACGCCGCTGCCGCCCGGCGCCGCGCCGTTGAGGAAGGCGTTGGCGCCGCGGAACACCTCCACGCGTTCGATGAGCTCTGCAGACACGTACTGGCGCGGCAGGATGCCGTAGACGCCGTTATAGGTCATGTCGTCGGAATAGACCGGGAAGCCGCGCACCACATAGAGCTCCTGGAAATTCCCGAAGCCCTTGGCCAGGCGCACCTGAGGGTCGTTGGCCAGCACGTCGCCCACGCTGCGGGCCTGCTGATCCGCGATCAGCTGCGCGGTGTAGGCCGTCCCCGCGAACGGCGAGTCCATCATGTCGATATTTCCGAACAGGCCGGTGCGCGCGCCCCGCGCCACCTGGCCGCCCGCATACGCGCCGGCGAGGTCCACCTGCGACCCGGTGACGACGATCACGTCGGAAACGCCGGCGCCGGCCGTCTCCTCCGACGCGTCCTGGGCGATCGCCGGCGCGCCGGCGAGCAGCGCCGCCAGTCCGGCGGTGAGGGTGAGAGCGGCCTTGGTCATGATGTCCTCGCAAAATACGGCGGCGCAACACGCCGCTTGAGACTGAGGTTGCGAGCTATTCGCATAAAGGGCCGCAGACCGCAATGGGCGATGGCGCCGCAGGTTCGCCCCGCGCCCGCGCGCCCGGGCCATAAAAAAAGCCCGGCTGAGACAGCCGGGCTTTTCACAGTCGCCGAACGCCCGAAGGCGAAGCCTAGTCCTTCTTGCCGAACAGCTCGTCCAGCGTGGTGGGCGCGTTGGAGGTTTCGCGATCCTCGGCGGGCTTCAGCGTATCCACTTCCTTCTCGATGGCGCCGTCGTCCTCCATTTGCTTGCGGCGCTCGGAGGCTTTGGAGACCAGAGCGTCCAGATCGACCTGGGTGCACAGGCCCAGCGAGACCGGGTCGGTCGGCTTGATGTTCTGCGCGTTCCAGTGGCTGCGCTCGCGCACGGCCTGGATCGTGGTCTTGGTGGTGCCCACCAGCTTGGAGATCTGCGCGTCGGTCAGCTCGGGGTGATTGCGCACCAGCCAGGCGATGGCGTCCGGGCGGTTCTGACGGCGCGACAGCGGGGTGTAGCGCGGACCCTTTCGCTTGGTCTCCTGGAACTCGGCGTATTTCGGCTTGGAGGCTTCCATGCGGTAGGCGGCGCTTTTCTCCGCCTTGTCCAGCTCCTCACGGGCCAGCTGCCCGGAGGCCACCGGATCGGATCCGCGCACGCCGGCCGCCACGTCGCCGTCGGCGATGCCCTTGATCTCCAGATGGTGCAGACCGGTGAAGTCGGCGATCTGCTCAAAGGTCAGAGCGGTGTTGTCCACCAGCCAGACCGCAGTCGCCTTCGGCATCAGAATTTCGGCCATGATCCATTCCTCGTCACAAAATAAGAAAAGCCCGGCGCGGTCGCCGGGCTTGTCCGTGGAACCGACCCTTGCCTCACCATCGGTTCAGCAAAGGATTTCACGTTCTGTATACATGTATGGCCTCGCGCTGGAAATACCCGCCGGGCTCTGACGGCAGCGCCGGGCGGCCCTGACCGTCGGAGCCTCAGGGCGTCAGCAGGATCTTGCCGGAATGGACCATGGAGTCCATGCGCTCATGGGCTTTGACGACCTCGTCCAGGGTGAAGCGCGAATCGATCACCGGACGCACGGCGCCGGCGTTTATCCACGGCCAGACCTTGCTCTTCACCGCGTCGGCGATGGCGGCTTTATCCGCGTCGGAGCGCGGGCGCAGGGTGGAGCCGGTAAGGGTCTGGCGCTTGACCATGAGCATCGTCAGATCGACCTCCACCCGCGCGCCCTTGAGGAAAGCGATCGTGGAAATGCGCCCGTCGGTCCTGAGCACGTTCAGGTTCTTCTGCACATATTCGCCCGCCACCATGTCGAGGATCACGTCCGCGCCGCCGGCCGCTTTCACCTCGGCCTCCCAGTCGCCGGTCTTGTAGTTCACCGCCAGATCCGCACCGAGCGCGCGGGCCAGCGCGCATTTCTCGTCGGTCCCGGCGGTGGTCATCACCATCGCGCCATGGGCCTTGGCCATCTGGATCGCCGTGGTTCCGATTCCGCTGGTTCCGCCATGGACGAGAAAGTGCTCGCCCGGCGCGAGACGCGCGCGGTCAAACACGTTCACCCACACCGTGAAGACGGTTTCGGGAAGCCCGCCCGCATCCACAAGATCGACCCCTTCAGGCGCGGCGATCACCGAGCCGGCCTGCGCCCGCGCAATGTCGGCGTAGCCGCCTCCGGCCACCAGGGCGACGACCTTTTCTCCGGCCCTGAACGGCGCGCCTTCGCCGGCTTCGCGCACCGTGCCGGAGACTTCAAGGCCCAGGCCCTCCGGCGCACCCTTGGGCGGCGGATAGAACCCCATGCGCTCAAAGACGTCAGGCCGATTCACCCCCGCCGCGGCGACGTCGATGAGCACTTCGCCCGGCCCCGCCGGAGCCAGGGTGCGCTCCTCGATGCGCAAAGCGTCCGGACCGCCGGGCTGCGGCGCGGTCACGATTCGGGTGCGATGGGCCATGGGTGGGGGACTCCTTGAAGCATATGGTTTATCGTGAACCTCTTGTGCCATGAGAGACGAGGCGAAGGCCATGTTTCACGACGAACCGATGCGCAAACCCGACGCTGTGATCACGCCCGGCGAGGATTTGTCCCTTATGGGGATCGAGCAACTGGCCGAGCGCCGGCGCGTTCTGGAGCATGAAATCGAGCGCATCGACGCCTTGACCGAGCAGAAAAAGGCCGGGCTCGCCTCGGCGGAGAGCATCTTCAAGAAACCCTGACCGTGTGGCCCCTTGCTTGCACCCGCCCGGTGCGACCCGTCCGCATCCGGGACAATCTCCGGGGCGGACGGCCTGAAACAAGAAACCGATATAGAACGGATGACGCGATGAGCCCGGTGAACCCGATAAAAGGCACGCCCGATATCGAAACCCGCGTGGCCGATTTTGCGGGCTCGGAAATGTTCCGCCGCCTGTTTCGCGAAGGCATGGATCTTGTGGAGGAGACCGCGACCTATCTTGACGGTCCCGGCCGCGACGACGCCAAGCGGCTTGGCCGCACCGGCGCCTTGTCCTACGCCGCCGACTCCATGGCGTTGACCACACAGCTCATGCAGTGCGCCAGCTGGCTTTTGACCCAGCGCGCGGTGTCTGAAGGCGACATGAAGCCGGGCGAAGCCGCAGAGGCGCGCTACCGGCTCACCGCCCCGAAACTCAAGGACGCCGTCTGGCCGGCCGGCGACGATCCCTGCCCGCCGCGCCTGGGTGATCTGGCGCTGCGCGCACGCACGCTTCACGAGCGCCTGTCCCGGCTCGACCGCTCGCTGTTCGAAGCCGAGACCGAATCCGCCCGGCCGCCGGAAAACCCCGTCGCCGGACAGCTCGACCGCCTGAATCAGGCGTTTGGCGGCTAGCCGCCTTCAGCTTTCTTCTGGCGTCGTCCGGTAAGGCTGTCATGGGGCGCAGAGGATCATTGGCATAGAGACCAGACGCAGGCTTGCAGCCCGGCTCACGCCGGAGCTGTTCTGGGAAATCTCCGGCTCAGGGCATCTGATGCAGGATGACGGCTCCGAAGCGATCATGGCCGCGCTGGCGCATCCCCGACCGCTTGCTGTCTGACATGCAAACCCCCGGAATGAAAAACGCCCGCAGTCGAGGGGAGACTGCGGGCGTTCCTCTAAAGGCTTCGACGGAGCTGGGCTCTCGCCGTTCGATCGAGGGGGGATCGAACGGTTTTTAAACGCCGAAACCTTTGAACTTGTCTTTGAAGCGCGACACGCGGCCGGCGCGGTCGAGCAGGGTCTGCGTTCCGCCGGTCCAGGCGGGGTGGGTGCGCGGGTCGATGTCCAGATTGATGACATCGCCTTCCTTGCCGTGGGTCGAGCGCGTCTTGAAACGGCTGCCGTCGGTCATCACCACTTCGATGAAGTGATAGTCCGGGTGGATGTCCTGTCGCATGGCGCGTCGCCCTCTTGAACGTCTGCGGGCGGCTGCTGTGGCGGACCGCCCGCTGAAGTAATCCTGCCTAATTTGAGGCGCGGTGTATACACGCGCGTGATCGCCGGTTCAAGCCGGGATTCACACCCTGAGACTCTTCAACATGTTAGCCCCTGAGCGGCGGCCTGAATCCTGTGGATATCCTGCGCAGACGCCGCGTCCGCACGCTCACGCCCGCGAAGATCTCCTCACCATCCTGCATGTGGGGTATGCTGATATTCGTCTCTGGCGCGAGCAAGAAGGAGCCCTGCCATGCTGGACCGCGCGCTCAAGACCGTCCTCAAATGGGAGGGCGGCTATGTGAACCACCCCCAGGATCCCGGCGGGGCCACCAATATGGGGATCACCCTGAAGACCCTGGAGGGCTGGCGGGGCGCGCCGGTCACGCCTGAAGACGTGAAGGCCCTCACCCATGACGAGGCCGAAGCGATCTACAAGGCGCGCTACTGGGCTTCATGCCGGTGCGAGGCCTTCGAGTTTCCGGTGGCGCTGATGGTGTTCGACGCCGCGGTCAATCACGGGGCGGGCCGGGCCGCCAAATTGTTGCAGGAGGCGCTGGGCGTGACGGTGGACGGAGCGATCGGCCCGGTGACCCTGGGCGCGGCGCAGGCCAAGAACCCTGCGGCGCTGGCCACCGAGATCGCGGCGCGCCGCATGGTGCTTTACGGCTCTCTCAAGACGTTTCGGACGTTCGGCCTGGGCTGGTCGCGCCGCCTGATGGACGTGCTCGGCGAGGCGCTGACGCCGGAACGCTAGACTTTCCGGGCAAGGGGGCCGCCGGGGCGGCTCGCGCGCAGCCCCGCTTGCCGTTGGGCGGAGGCGCTGTTACATGGGCGCGAAACTCCCCGGCGCCCCGGATTGCAAGGGCGCGCCCGGCGCCGCGCGCGCCGCTTCAAGGACATCATTCGATGAAGATCAACGGCAACGAGATCAAGCCGGGCAACGTGATCAAGCACCAGGAGACGCTCTGGGTCGCGGTCAAGGCCGACCACGTCAAGCCGGGCAAGGGCGGCGCCTTTGCTCAGGTGGAGCTGAAAAACCTGCTGGACGGGCGCAAGCTCAACGAACGCTTCCGCTCCGCCGACAAGGTGGAGAAGGTGCGCCTGGAGCAGAAGGACTTCCAGTATCTCTACCCCGAGGGCGAGATGCTGGTCTTCATGGACACCGAGACCTACGAGCAGATCTCGCTGCAGACCGAGTTCGTCGGGGCCGAGCGCGCCGCATATCTCAATGACGGCATGATGGTCACGCTCGAGTTTTATGAAGAAAAGCCCATCGGCATCGACCTGCCCACCTATGTCGAGCTTGAAGTGATCGAGACCGAGCCGGTGGTGAAAGGTCAGACCGCCGCCAACTCCTACAAGCCGGCCCTGCTGTCTGGAAATATCCGCTCCTCGGTGCCGCCCTTCGTGGGCGTCGGCGAGCGGGTGGTGGTGGCCACCGAGGACGGCGCATACGTGCGACGGGCTGAATAGTGGCTCAGGTTTCCGCCCTGATGCAGGTGATGACCGCCGCGGCCCGCAAGGCCGGGCGCAAGCTGGCGCGTGATTTCAACGAAATCGAAAATCTGCAGGTCTCGCGCAAAGGCCCCGCCGACTTCGTCACCAACGCCGACATGAAGGCTGAAGAGACCGTCTTTGAAGAGCTGTCCAAGGCGCGTCCGGGCTATGGCTTCCTCATGGAGGAGCGCGGCGTGGTGGAGGGCACCGACAAGTCCCACCGCTGGATCGTCGACCCGCTGGACGGCACGCTGAACTTCATGCACGCCCAGCCCCATTTCGCGGTCTCCATCGCCCTGGAGCGCGAAGGCGAGCTGATCGCCGGCGTCACCTATAACCCGGCCACCGACGAGCTGTTCCACGCCGAAAAGGGCCGCGGCGCCTATGTCAACGACCGCCGGCTGCGCGTATCGGAACGGCGCAGCTTCCAGGAGGCCGTGATCGGTTGCGGCGCGCCGTTCTTCGGCAAGAAGGGCCATGCACGCTTTCTGAAGGAATTGCACCAGGTGATGCCCATGTGCGCGGGCATCCGTCGCAACGGGTCTGCGGCGCTGGATCTCGCCTATGTGGCGGCCGGCCGCTTTGACGGGTTCTGGGAACGCGATCTGAAATCCTGGGACATCGCCGCGGGCATCGTCATGGTGCGCGAAGCTGGAGGGTTCGCCGGGTCCATCGAGAACACTGGCGACGTGCTGGAGACCGGCGATATCGCCGCCGGCAACGAACACATTCTCGCAGAACTGAAAACCAGACTCGCCAAGGCGGCTTAGGCCTCCAAGGCGGACACGCAGGGTTTGTGAACCGGGGCGAGCGGGCTTGGACCGCCCGTCCCGGTTCGACACCGCATCAGCGGCTGGGCGCTAGCGGCTGGCGTCGTCGCCGCCGGACTGATCGGCTGCGGCCTGCTCCAACAGCGCTTCGAACCGGTCGCGGGCGCGGCCCGGATGACGCACCGAGCGCGCCTCGTCCAGATTGGCCGCCTCGCCGTCCCCGACCTTGATCAGGGCCACCATGCCGGCGCCGTAGTGCGGCATGCATTTCACACCGTAGACGCCCTCCTCGGTGACGGTGAAGCTGACATCCTGGTTCATGCGGCCCGCAAAGCCTTCAACGCCTTCAGGCAGCATGCCGTCGATGGACTGGGCGTTATGGGCGCCCATGGCGTTCACGAAGGTGACGGTATCGCCGGGCTGAACTTCCAGATAGGCCGGTTCGAAGACCATGGGCTGGCCGTCCGAGCCGGCGTTGAGCATCTGAATTTCATGGTCCTCGGCAAAGGCGGCCGGGGTGAGCGCAAGCACGCCAAGCGCAGCGGAAAGAAGTAGATTTTTCATGGGACTATCCTGTTTGCTCCAGACGCAGGCCCGATCCGGACCGCGTCGTTCATGGACAGGGACATAGCCGCAGCGCGCCGCACTTCACTGCGTCAAAACGGCTGCGGCGAGCTGTCTCACCGGGGGCTGTCCGGCCGCACCCCGCTCGGTCAGCGCAGCCAGTATTCCTTGACCGGCAACGCCGTCTCGGGGTGGCCGTACTCCAGTTTCAGAAGTACGGCGGCCGGCCCGGAGCGTTTGGCGAAACGCCGCCAGCGATTTCTCAGGAACTGCGCCGCCGCGTACGTGCCTGACGCATGAACGCCGGCCAGGATATAGATATAGCCGGTGCGATCCTGGCTGAAGTGGTTGTTCAGGCGCATTACAAGCGCGTACTCGACATCATAATCGGAGCGGTATTCGACCCCGTCCGCTGCATCGCGAAACAGGATCCGGCCCTTGGTGTCTTCGTTCTCCTCTTGGAGGACCGTTTCGATCAGAAGCTCGTCGGGATGAGCGGAACGAAAAACCTTCATCAGGCTGGCCACATGGAAATTCGCCGTCTGCGCGCCCACCAGGATGCCGGTTCGTCCTTCCCAGTTGATCTTCTCATCATCGGGAACGACCTGAAGCGGGCGTTTGAAAAACCGCGCCAGCAGGTCGGAAATCAGCATGCCGCCCAGTATGTCCTCCTTGGCGAAGGTCTCGTCGGGCCCGTACAGCTCCGTGGTCTCGCCAGCGGGGCTGCGCCGCGCGAAGCGGGCCACAGCGCGGTCGCACGGTTTACAGCTCCAGAGAGGGACGCTGATGAAAAACCGCTCCGGCTTGGTGACGTTGCGCCCGAAGGCGCGTTTCAGCGTTCGGAACACCAGGAAGCGCCGCGCGAAGGTCCAGCTGGCTGCGAGCAGCGTCGTTGCAATCCAGAACCCGGATTCGCGCAGCATCCCAAGCAGGAGATCTTCGATATGCAGCACCATGCCCCCCCGGCCTAGGCGTGGATGACGTGCAGCACATCGGCCATGGCCGGTCGCCCGTCCTGGTAAACGTGGACGCTGTACACCAGACTGTCCACCTCCACGCCATCGGGGAGCCCGTCCAGAACGGGTTGGTCAAGGTCGCGAAGCACCGCCGGAAGTGACGTAAAATCCGCGCCGGGCGGTTGGGACATGAGAAAGCTCCTGACCGGCAAGACGCCGGTGCGCGGAGCGTTGGCGGCCTCGTCGAACGCGTGGGGGGCGAGATGGGTGCGAAACCGGTCATGCGTGGGCGGCAGGCCCGGCCGGACCTCGTGAAAGAGATCGCTCTCGCCGTCCCAGGACCTTGCGAACGGCAGGCTGCGCGCGGCGGGAAACGCCACCGGTACGGCGACCGCCAGGCGCCCGCCCGGCGAAAGGCGCTTGTAGAGGCTGGACACGATTGCGCGGGCCCGGTCACGCGCCACATGCCCCAGGACCTGGCAGGCCAGGATCACGTCGAAGGTCATGGCCGGCGGCGCGGCGTCGATCAGATCGACGCCGCCTGCGCTGACACGGGTTCGAAGCCGCTCCGGCGCCCGGGCGCGGGCGGCGGCCGCCCGGTCGGGATCCGGATCCAGAGCGGCGAGCACCGCATCCTGGGCTCCCGCAGGGCATTCGGCGAACAGATCGAAATTCGCCCCGACGCCGCACCCGAAGTCGAGCGCGGTGCGCCAAGGGCGGTCGATGGCGGCGGCGATGACGGCGCGCTCCCGATCCCGCTTGCCGGGGTCCTGCTTGTGTTCGGACGGTTCGGTGATCAGCTCCGACAGGGGATAGGCGTAACGTCCCGGAGCCGCAGCTTGAGTGAAATACCGGTCGATCACATCTGTTGCGTCCCTGGCGGCCATGCCCGCGATCCCTTAAGTCGGTGACGCTGCGCAGGCTACCATAGCGGCGCGAAGAGGCCAGAGCCTCCTGCCTCATTCCGGCCAACACCCTTGCGTTTGATGGCGTCAGAGGCCAAGCCTTGGGGCTTGCACGCTCACACATCTCAAGGGGATTTGCGCCATGACCGGTAACGACGCCGACGCGCCACGCGCCCGAAAGACGCGCTTCACCGGGCCCGGCCAGTATATCCTGTGGATGGGCGTCTTCCTGGGCGCCGTGACCCTCATGGCGGCGCTGCTGAACCAGCCCCTGATTGCGGCGTTCGAGGCCAACCCGGCGATCAACGGCGTGATTCTGGGCGTCCTCTTGATCGGCATCGTCTACACCTTCGCCCAGGCCCTCGCGATCGGGCCCAGCGCGCGCTGGCTGGTGCGCCTGCATGACGCCGAGCATCCCGGCGCGCTGCCCACCCCGCCCTCGCTCATCGCCCCCATGGCGGCGCTGCTCACCGATGCGGCGGACGGGCGTTCGCGCCTGTCGGCGGCGTCGGCGCGGGTAGTGCTGGACTCCGTCGCTGCGCGCATGGCCGAGAGCGGCGCCTTCACACGCTATTTCGGTCGGCTGCTGATCTTCCTGGGGCTGCTGGGCACGTTCTACGGCCTGCTTCTGGTGGTGTCGGATGTGGGCGACGCGGTGCGCGCGGTGTCCGACAGCGCGTCGGGCTCCGGCGAGGAGCAGGCCACCGCTCTGATGAGCGCCATCGAGCAGCCGATCTCCGGCATGGGCACCGCCTTCGCCTCCTCGCTCTTCGGTCTGGCCGGATCGCTGATCATCGGCTTTCTGGAGCTGCAGGCGAGCCGGGCGCAGAACCGCTTCTACAACGAGGTGGAGGAATGGCTCTCCACGATCTCGCGCCTCACCGCCGCCGGCCCCGCCGGCGCGGCGTCCAGCGATGACGGCGCCGGCGGCGCCTATGTGGGCGCGCTGTTGGAGCAGAGCGCCGAGGCGCTGGACCGGCTCTCCCACAATCTGGAGCGCCATACCCGCCAGCTTGAAACCATCATGACGCGGTTCGCCGACGAAGCCTCGGAGAGCCAGCGCGAAAGCGCGCGCATGCTCAGAGACGAGATCAAGGTTCTGGTGCGCGCCCTGGAGGCCCAGGCGCGCCTCAATCGCGAGCGCGGGGACCGGCCGGACAATTCCGGGCCGCCGCCCCCGGGCCGGGAGCGCTAGGCCATGGCGCTGCCTCGCCACCTCGCCTTCTCCCAGAGCGATTCCGGCGATTACTGGCCGGGCTTCGTGGATGCGCTCGCGACGCTCCTGCTGGTGATCGTGTTCCTGCTGGCGGTGTTCACGGCGGGCCAGTTCGCCCTGTCCCAGGCCCTCACTGGCCGTGACGAGCAGCTGGCGGCCCTGAACGCCCAGCTGGCGACGCTGGCCGAAGAGCTGAACCTCGCCCAGAGCGAAAACCAGACCCTGTCGCTGCGCGTGGACGGGCTGGAAAGCCAAAACGCCGCGCTCACCGAGCAGAATGACGCACTTTCAAGCCAAATCGCAGGCCTTGAAGCGGGCCTCGCCGCCGCCCAGGCGAGCCTCACTGAAGAAGAGACCCTCAACGAGGAAGCCCAGGCGACGATCGCGCTTTTGAACAATCAGATGGCGGCTTTGCGCGAGGAACTCGCCCGGCTGAACGAAACCCTAAACGCCAGCGAGGCGCGTGAGGCGGAGCTGGAGGCCGAAGTGGTCAATCTCGGCCGGCGCCTGAACGCCGCGCTCGCCAGCGAAGTGGCGCGCCTAGCGCGCTATCGCTCGGAGTTTTTCGGCCGCCTGCTGGAGATCTTGGGCGATCGGTCCGGCGTGCGCGTGGTGGGCGACCGCTTCGTGTTCGAAACCGACGTGCTGTTCGGCTCCGGCTCGGCGACCCTGTCGGACAGCGGCCGCAGCTCGCTGGATCCCATCGCCGACGCCATCATCCAGCTGACCGAAGAAATTCCCGCCGATATCGACTGGGTGCTGCGCGTGGACGGCCATACCGACCCGGTGCCGCCGGGGCCGAGCCTCCCCTTCGCCTCCAATTGGGAGCTGTCCACCGCGCGCGCGCTCTCGGTGATCGAATACCTCATCGACCGCGGCGTGCCGCCCCGGCGCCTTCTGGCGGCCGGCTTCGGCGACAACTACCCCATCGCCGAGGGCCGCACCGCCGACGCCAACGCCCGCAACCGCCGGATCGAGTTGAAGCTGACGGATCGGTAGAGCGGTGGCGTATGTGATCGCCTTGGCCGGTTTCTTCACCGCTGGATGAGCGCCGGCCAGAATCTCGGCGGTCTGTCCTCCCCCTTGATGGGGGAGGTGTCCGGCGCAGGCGGACGGAGGGGGGACGCGGCCACCGCCGAGCTTCCCGGGGCCTGCCGGCCCGTTCGCTTCGCTTCAATCGATCCCCCGGATCGATTGATCTGCTGCGCAGACCGCTGCTCAGCCCCCAACGAAAAAGGCCCGCCGTTTCCGGCGGGCGCGTTCGTGTTCCGATCCGGAAGCGACGCTTACGCGGCGGCTTCGGCCTGGGCTTTCTTCAGCTCACGCTTCACCTTGAGCGCCGCCGCGGAAAGATTGTCGTCGCGCGCTTTCAGCAGGAAGGGATCGAGCCCACCCACATGATCGACGCTGCGCAGCGCCTTGGCGGCGACGCGGAATTTGAAGGCGCGGCCCAGCGTTTCCGACGCCAGGGTGACCTGGCACAGATTCGGCAGGAAGCGGCGCTTCGTCTTGTTATTGGCGTGGGAAACATTGTTTCCCGAGACCGGGCCCGTGCCCGTAAGTTCGCAGCGGCGCGACATGGCTTCCACCTTGATTCTGTCAGTCGTAAAAACCGGTGAGCGGCCGCGCGTCGGGCGAACCCTGGCGGCGCAAGAGCGGGCGATATACCCGAGCGGCGCACCCCCGTCAAGGCGCCGCGCCCTTATCCGGCCATATCCAGCTGCAAGAAGTCGCGCCCGGGACAGCATGAATCCAGAGCGTTCATCTTGCAGCCAGATGCGTTCGTGTCCCATATCGGTATGGTGTGCAAACGGGAAACCCCGCTTATGACGTTGAACGCTTTTCTTCGCGCCGGTGCGCTCGGCGCCGGCCTCGCCGCCCTGGCGCTGACGCTGGCGCAAGGCGCGAGCGCCCAGCCCGCGCCCGATGGTCCGGTCACGTCCAATGGCCCGGCAGCGCAGATCGAGCCGCCTGCCGAGCTGTTCGTGGAATATACCGGCGCGGTGTATTTCCTGTCGGTCGCCAACATCTCGCTGTCGGCGCGATTTTCCGAAGTGGACTATTCCGCCGCCGCCACCTTCCAGAGCGCGGGCCTGCTGCGCTGGTTTGACGACACCAATATCGAGGCCAACGCCATCGGCTATCGCGGCGAAGCCGGGCTCATCCCCTATCGCTACGAGCATATCAACTACGCCAGCGACAAGGGCCGCCTGGTGGGCATTGATTTTACCGATAATGTCGCCATGCCCGACGTGAACCCGCCCTTCGGCTCCATGGGCCAGCCCCCGGCCACCGACGCGGAGCGCGCCGGCGCGCTGGATCCCATCACGGTGATGCTGGGCCTGACGCTGGCCATGCCCGGCGACCGGGATACGCCGTGCACCGGAACCCTGCCGGTCTTCGACGGCAAGTCACGCTATGATCTGCGCTTTGAGAACGCCGGTATGGAGCAGGTGCGCACCCGCGCCTGGCGCGGCGAGGCGGTGCGGTGCCGGGCCTATGTGGAGCCGGTCTCCGGCTATGATCCCGGCGATCGCCCCACCGAGGAAGAAATCGCGCGGCCGGCCCATATCTGGCTGGCGCCCATCAACGACGTCTATGTGCCGGTGCGCTTTCGCGCCGCCACCCAGATCGGCGACATCAACGTCACCGCCACGCGCATCACGGTGGGCGGGCCCGCGTCCGGCGCTTCTCCCGCTGGCGCCGACTCCTCGAACGACTGAGTCTTTCACCGCGCAAGTCTTATAAGCGCGGCGGTTTCGGCCTATCTTGGATGAAATTCCAGGCGAGGGCCTGAGCCATGACCAGACCCAGCGCCGGGCGCGTCATCGCCGTGCTCGGCCCGACAAACACTGGCAAGACCCATCTGGCGCTTGAGCGCATGATGGCGCGCGCCTCCGGTGTGATGGGCCTGCCGCTGCGGCTGCTGGCGCGCGAGCTTTACGACAAGGTGGTCAAGGCCAAGGGCGTCCATGCGGTCGCGCTGATCACCGGCGAGGAAAAGATCCGCCCGCCAAGCGCGCGCTATTTCCTGTGCACGGTGGAGGCGATGCCCATGGAGCTGCGCCCCGCCTTTCTGGCGGTGGACGAGATCCAACTGGCTTCAGATCCCGACCGCGGCCACATCTTCACCGACCGGCTGCTCCATGCGCGCGGAACCGAAGAAACCATGTTCATGGGCGCGGGCACCATGCGCCCGCTTTTGCGCCGCCTGGTTCCCGAAGCCGAGATCGACGAGCGCGAGCGGTTTTCCGTGCTCACCTACGCCGGCTCGAAAAAGCTCTCCAAGCTGCCGCGGCGCTCGGCCGTCGTGGCGTTCTCGGCCGAGGACGTCTACTCCATCGCCGAGCTGGTGCGCCGCCAGCGCGGCGGCGCCGCCGTGGTGATGGGCGCCCTGTCGCCCCGCACCCGCAATTCCCAGGTCGAGCTCTACCAGTCCGGCGAGGTGGATTTCCTCATCGCCACCGACGCCATCGGCATGGGCTTGAACATGGATGTGGACCATGTGGCCTTCGCCGCGCTGAACAAGTTCGACGGCCGTAAACGCCGCAAGCTCTTCCCCCACGAGATCGGCCAGATCGCGGGGCGCGCGGGGCGCTTCCGGTCCGACGGCACGTTCGGCGAAACCGCCGACGCCAAGCCCATCGAGGCCGACGTGATCGACCGGGTGGAGAACCATGAGTTCGCACCGGTGGACCGGCTGACCTGGCGCAATAGCGAACTGGATCTCTCCAGCCTTCACAATCTGCGCATCACCCTGAACATGCCCTCGCCCGATCCGGTTCTGGAGCGGGTGCGCTACGCCATCGACGAGGAGGTGCTCGACATCGTCGCGCGCGACGCCGAGTTGAAGGAGCGCATCAAGTCCAGGGCCGGGCTGACCCGCCTGTGGGACGTGTGCCGCACGCCGGACTTTCGAAAAACCACGATCGACGACCACGCAAGGCTGATCAAGACCGTGTTCGGCCATCTCACCTCCGGCGACGGCTTTCTGCCCGACAGCTGGCTGGACGCCCAGATCACGCGGCTCGCCAAGACGTCCGGCGATGTGGACGCGCTGTCCCAGCGCCTCGCCCATGTGCGCACCTGGGCCTATGCCGCCCATCGCAGCGATTGGACCAAAGAGCCGGAATACTGGCAGGACCGCACCCGCGAGGTGGAGGACCAGCTCTCCGACGCCCTGCACGAGCGGCTCACCGCGCGCTTCATCGACCGGCGCACCAGCGCCCTGATGAAAGGTCTGCGCGAGCAGGCCGACATGGAGGCGGGGCTCGCCGCCAACGGCGAGGTGACCGTGGAGGGTCATTTCGTGGGCCGGCTGTCCGGCTTCACCTTCAAGGCCGACACAGAAGGCGGGCCGCTGGCGCGCCGGGCGGTGGCCAACGCCGCGCTGAAAGCGGTACGCCCGGAGGTGAACCGGCGCCTGGGCCGGCTTGCAAAGGCGGAGGACGCCGAGCTCACGCTGGCCGATGACGGCGCGATCTTCTGGTCCGACGACAAAATCGCCTACATGGAGGCGGGCCCGGACCCGTTCGCGCCGGGCGCCCGCCTTATCGGCGGCGAGCTGGGCGCAGGCGAGGCCGTGGCGCGCGCCGAGCGGCGGCTGGAGCGCTTCATCGCCCAGGAGGCCGAGACCGCGCTGAAACCGCTGCTGACGCTGCGGCGCAAGGTCAATGGCGCGAAAGGCCTTGATGGTCTGGCGCGCGGGATCGGCTACCGCCTGGTGGAGGGCTTCGGCGCCGCGCCGCGCAGCGCCCTGGCCCAGGACATCGCCCAACTCTCCGTGGCCGAGCGCCGCCAGCTGAAGAGCGCCGGCGTGCGCATCGGCGAGCATTCGGTGTTTCTACCCGCCCTGGTGAAGCCGCGCCCGGCGCGCCTCTCCTCTTTGTTGAAAGCCGCCCATGCCGGCGCGGTGGACACCGCCCTGCTGCCTGAACCCGGCCTCACCAGTCTTGAGGTCGAGCCGGGGCGCACCGAAGCCGATTACGGCTCGGCGGGCTTTCAGCGCTGCGGACCGCGGGCGGTGCGCCTGGACATGCTGGAACGCCTGGCCGATCTCATCCGCGAAGCCCGTGACCCGGCGCAAAAACACGCCTTTGCGCCCTCCAAAGCCATGATGAGCCTTCTCGGCTGCTCGGAGGAGGAGCTGAAAGCCGTCCTGCGGGCGCTGGGATACAAGCGCGTGCGCAAGGCCGCCGGTCCTGGAGACGGCGCTGGAGACGGCGCCGGAACCGACGCCCAGGCCGAGCTGTGGGGCGGGCGGGCGCGGTCGCTGAAACCCCAAAGCGCGCCAACCCCGGCGGCGGCGCCTGTCGACACGCCGTTTGCGATCCTCGCCCACCTTCCCGTGGCGCGCCCCGCGCCGGCGTCACAGACCGCCAAAGCGCCCGGCCGCGCCCGGCGCCGCACGCAAGGTCAGTCGCAGACCCCCGCGGCTGCGACCCCGGCGACGCAGACCAGCCCGACGCCCGATCCCGCAAAAGCGGACGCCGCGTCCGGTCCGGCCCGCAAAAAGCAGCGCCGGCGCCGGCGCAGAAGCAAAGGCTCCACGCCGTCCGGAGACGTCTCTTGAAGCGGCGCGAGCCCGAACCCCCGCAATCGGAAAGCCAGCGCTGTGATCTCTGGCTGTTTCGCACGCGCCTGTTCAAGACACGCTCCGGCGCGGGCGCTTTCATCGAGGGCGGCAAGGTGCGCCTGGAGCGCGGCGGTCAGGTTCTGCGTTTGAAAAAGGCGAGCGCGCTGGTGCGCCCGGGCGACCGTCTGGTCTATATCCGGTTCGAGACGCTGGTGCGCGTCACTGTCGAGGGCCTGGGCGAACGCCGCGGGCCGCCGGCGGAGGCGCGCACGCTCTATAGGATGGAAGACGCCGCTTCAAAGGCGCAATGAAAGGACGAACCCCGCCCATGTTCGATGCGATCAAGAAGATGTTCTCCGGCGACAAAGGAGAGGCGGGCGGCTCCGCCGATCCGAGTCCGGAAGTCGCCGCCGCCGTGCTGATGGTTCAGGCCGCCCTCGCCGACCGCGATTTTTCAAAGGCCGAGCGCGAAAAGATCGGCCTCATCCTTCGTGAAGGCTTCCGCCTGGAGCCGGCCCGCGCCGAGGCGGTTCTGGCCGAGGCCGAAGAGATCGCCGAAACCGCCGTGGGCCATCACCGCTACACCAATGTCGTGAAATCGCTGTCGCTGGAGAAGCGCAAGGTCTTCATGACCTATCTCTGGATGGTGGCGCTGGCTGACGGAAAGAAGGACGACACCGAGGATTCGCTGCTGCGCCGTCTGTCGCCCCTGCTGGCGCTGTCAGACCGCGACCGGACCGATGCGCGTGATGACGCCGAGCGTCTGGCGGCGAACGAGTGAAATTTCTGCGGCGCGTGCGGCTGCGCGCTTGCGAAGCGGCGCGCGGCGCATGATCTTGGCGCCATGAGTGATCAAACCAATCCCTTCGACCAATGGTTCAAGTCCTCCGGCCTCGCCGATCTGTTCGACGCCGCCAAGACGACGCCGAGCCTGCGCGACGCAGTGGGCAAGGCGCGTGACCTGGTGGAGGCGCCCGCCGTGCCGGTGGAGGGGCGCATCGACATCCATATCGCAGGCGGCGAAGGGCCGATTCCGGCGCGCATCTATGTGCCCTACGGCGCCGATCCTGCGCCGGCGCCGGGGCTGATTTTCTACCATGGCGGCGGGTTCACCATCGGCTCGCTGGACACCTATGATCCGCTCTGCCAGCGCCTGGCGGCGGTGTCGGGCGTGCGCATCTGCTCGGTGGGCTACCGCCTGGCGCCCGAGCACCCCTACCCGGCCGCCGTCGATGACGCCATCGCAAGCTTCGATGCGGCGCTGGGCGGCGCGCTCACCAGCTACGGCTTCGACAAGACACGCCTGGCCGTGGGCGGAGACAGCGCCGGCGGCAATCTGGCGGCCACCCTTGCGCGCGAACGCCGCGATCAGGTGATCTTCCAGCTTCTGCTCTATCCGGTGCTGCAGCTGGTGCAGGTGAAGAAGGACCGGCCGCGCTGGCAGGAAGGGCCCATGCTCTCCACCGCCACGCTGGAGGAGATCAAGAAGCGCTACCTCAAGGGCGCCGATCCCAGCGATGTGCGGGTTTCGCCCTTGCTGGCCGGCGATCTGAAGGGCCTGCCGCCGGCCTTCATGCTGGCCGCCGAGTTTGATCCGCTGCTGGAGGAGGGCGAGGCCTACGCCTCCAAGCTCGCTGCGTTCGGCGTGCCGGTGGAGCGCAAGGTCTACTCCGCCGCACCCCACGGCTTTTTGAACCTGTCGCGGATCATGCCCCAGTGCATCACCGCGCTTGAAGACGCCGCCAGGGCCCTGGCCAAAGGCGTCACCCGCCCCGCACGATCAACGCCGGCCTGACCGGCCCGCCCCCCGCTTCATGGAAAGGGACGCCATGACCGCGCCCTATCGCCCCGATCCGCAATTTTCAAAGCTTGGCGACACGTTCTCAACGCCAGTGGACCCGGCCGATTTTCCTACCGCCGGACCAGTCTGGTGGAATGAACGCTGGGCGCGCGAGGTGGGGCTGGAGCTCGATGAAACCGCGCGTCAGACGCATTTTCATCGCTTTGATCCGCTTGCCGGCAATCAGGCCCGACCGCGCGCGGTGAAGTATCACGGCCACCAGTTCCGGGTGTATAATCCCGAGATCGGCGACGGGCGCGGCTTCCTGTTCGGTCAAGTACGCGACAGCCATGACCGCTTGCTGGATTTCGGCACCAAGGGTTCGGGCCAGACCCCGTTCTCGCGCGCCGGAGACGGCCGGCTGACCTTGAAGGGCGCCGTGCGCGAAATCCTCGCCGCTGAAATGCTGGAGGCGCTGGGCGTCTATACCAGCAAGATTTTCTCGATCTTTGAAACCGGTGAGCAGCTCCATCGCGGCGACGAGCCCTCGCCCACAAGGTCGGCCGTGATGACCCGGCTGCAGCACTCCCACATGCGCTTCGGCGTGTTTCAGCGCCACGCCTATCACGACGACGCGGACGCCCTTGAAACGCTCATCGATTACAGCCTGGAACACCTTCTGCCTGAAGCCGATCACGGAAACGGCGACAAGGCCGCCGCGCTGCTGGACGCGGTGGCGCGCAACTCGGCGCGCCTGTCCGCGCAATGGATGGCGGCGGGCTTCGTACACGGTGTTCTGAATACGGACAATCTGGTGGTCACCGGCGAAAGCTTTGATTACGGCCCCTGGCGCTTCCTGCCCCATTTCGAGCCGGGCTTCACCGCCGCCTATTTTGATCATAGCGGGCTCTACGCCTATGCCCGCCAGCCCGAGGCGGTGTTCTGGGCGCTGCAGCAGCTGGCTGGCGCGCTGTCGGTGGTGGGCGACAAAGAGGCGCTGATCGAGGCGCTGTCGGCCTATCCAGACCACTACAAGCGCGAAATCCGCACCGCCTTCCTGGCGCGTCTGGGCGTCGCCGAGACCGACGAGGAGGCGGACGGCGCGCTGGTGACCCAGCTTCTCGATTTCATGAAGGCGAGCGAGATCCCGTTTGAAGCCTTGTTCTTCGACTGGTTCTGCGGCCCGGCCTCGGCCACGCGCGCCGACGCCAGCGCCCGCGCGGCGTTTTATCAGCGCGAGGATTTCGCGCCGGTGCGCCGGGCGCTGGAGGCGCGAGACCCGATCCGTCCGGAACGCCTCGCCCATCCCTATTTCGCTGAACCCGATCCGGTGCATCTAACCATCGAGGTGGTGGAAGGCCTGTGGGAGCCCATCGCCGGAGACAATGAATGGTCGGCGTTTCACGCCGTCACCGGCCGCATCGCCGAGGCGCGCGCCGCTTATGATCTGGGCCGCGGCCGCGTGGGCTTCCTGCCCGAGACCGGCGCATGAGCGATCTCGACTTCCTCACCGCGCCAGGCTTCGGTGACGGGCGTATCCGCCACGCCTTCACCACCCGCACCGGCGGGGTGAGCGACGGTCCCTATGAGAGCCTGAACCTCTCCTGGTCGCGCGGCGACGACAAGGCGCGGGTCGAGGAAAATCGCCGCCGGGCCGCGCGGGCGCTGGGCGGGGTTGATCTGGTGTTCATGAACCAGGTCCATGGCGCGACCGTGCTGAAGGTGGACGACAAACCGGAGGGACGCTGGTCGTCGGGGGAAGCCGACGCGCATATGACCGATGTTCCCGGCCTCGCCCTCGCCGCCCAGACCGCCGACTGCGTGCCCGTCCTGCTGTTTGATCCGGTCAGGCCGGCGGTGGCTGCAATCCATTCAGGCTGGCGCGGCACGGTGAAGGGCGTCATCGCCGAAACGCTGGCGGCGATGACCGCAGCCTACCAGACCCGGCCCGGCGAAGTTCACGCCGCCATCGGCCCGGCGATCAGTCCGGCCCATTACCGGGTCGGCCCCGAAGTGCTCGTACAGTTCGAGGCGCTGTTTGGTGATCTTGATGCAGGGCTCGCCGGACCGCGCGACGCTGAAGGCGGCGCCGGGCTCGACGTGGCTGAAGCCTGCCGGCGCCAGCTGATCGCCGCGGGCGTGCCCGAGCCCGCAATCACGCGGCTGGAGCACTGCACGTTTGCGCAGGCCGATCGCTTCTTCTCCTGCCGCCGCGCGGCGAAGGACGGCCATCCCGGCGCCTTTGGCGGACAGGCGGGGATCATCGCATTAGGCTAACCGGGTCTTTACCCATACACGGACAAAGTGCACGCCCTTTGGTGGCTCCCGGATCCGAAATGCCCGACGCAGCGCTTAAACGGTTTGTCGCGTTCGCGTTTTCCGCCGCCGACATCCTTATTGAGACCGATCTGGACGGCCGCGTGTCCTTCAGCGCTGGAGCGACGAGCACGTTCAAGACGCTCGCAAGCGGCCGGGAGAACCTGAGGCTGGAAACATGTTTCGCCACGGTGTCCCAGCGCGTGATCCGGACCTTCATCGAAACCGCACCCGAAGAGGGCCGCGCAGGTCCGGTGCGGGTGTGGTGCGAAGACCGGCCGATCGACCTGTCGCTCTGGCGCATGAAGGGCGCCGGGAGCCTGCAATGGACGCTGCGACTGGTGAAGGATGAAGCCCTCGTTGGCCAGTGCGCCTTTCCTATGTCGGCGCGCGAGGTTCTCGATGATGCGCTCCTGGGCGGCCGCTCCCTTGATCTGGCCTTGGTCTGGCTGGACGGCGGAGCGGATATCCGGTCAACGCTGGGCGACCGTGAGGCGGATCAATTCTTCACCAGCCTGACCGAAATCGCAAAGCTTCACGCCAAGGACAACGCTGCGGGCCGGATCCCCGGATCCGGCGACCTGATCGGTCTCGTGCCCGCCGACGACGACGCCCTAGACCAACTCGAAGCCGAGATCGACGAGATCGCAAAAGCCGGAGGCCTTGAGCGGGTGTCAGCCCGCACGCGCCGAATGCCCACGGGCGAAGGCTCCGTGGAGGACGCGCTGGAAATCTTCATGGAAGCGGCCACACGGTTTGACGAAACGGGCGTGCCGCCTCAGTACGATCTGCTCGCCGCCGCGGTGGAGAAGGCGCATCGCATCGCCCAGGCGCGGACCGACGCGGTGACGCTGACGGTCCGCAAAAAACTGTTCGAGCCGCATGTGCAACCGATCGCCGATGCGAAAACTCTCGACACGGTCGACTACGAGATGCTGATCCGGCTTCCGGGCGGCCGTTCTTTCGTGCCGGGCCTCATGGTGGCGGAGAAGGCGGGTCTCACCGAGGACCTCGACCTGGCCATGACCAAGGCGGCCCTCGATTTCCTGAAAGTCTGTCCCGACCGCCCGGATCTCAGCGTCAACCTGTCGGGCGCCTCGATTGTCACCGACGGCTTCGGCGCGCGCCTGAAGACGCTGCTGGACACCGCCCGCATCGGCCCGTCCCGGCTCTGCTTCGAGATCACCGAGACCCACGCCATCAAGGATTTCGAGCGCGCCCGGGCCGTGACCGAGGGCTTGCGCAAGCTCGGGCACACGATCGCGCTCGACGATTTCGGGTCCGGGTCTGCAGGTCTCGAATATCTGCTAAAACTACCCGTGGACCGGGTGAAGATCGACGGCGCGCTTATGCCCAGGACCAATCCCGGCGAATGGGAGCGCCAGAGATTCCAGCACTTGGCCGGCTTCGCCAAAGGCGTGAACGCGCAGCTCGTGGCCGAGTTTGTCGAACACCGCTGGCAGGCCCTGTTGCTCGCCGACGCCGGCTTCGACTTGTTGCAAGGCCATCTCATCGGGAAGGCCGAGCCGCTCAGCGATCTGGCGCGGCGCCATCCGCCCCGCACCCGGCGCGAAATGGCGACGGAGGCCTTCGGCTGACCTGTCTGCGGTGCGCGCAGCGCAGGCCTACAGCTCAGCCGCCGCAGCGCGCGCGATCACCTGTTCTTCATCGGTGGGGATCATCCAGACCCGAACGGCGGAGTCCGGCGCGCTGATCAGCGCAGGCTCGCCCCCGGCGCGCACGTTGGCGTCGGCGTCCAGTTTCACGCCGAGCCAGCCCAGCCCCTGGCAGATCGCGGCGCGCACGCCCGGCGAACGCTCGCCGATCCCGGCGGAGAAGACCAGCGCGTCCAGCCCTTCCAGCGGCGCGCACAGGGCCACGATCTCGCGCCGGCAGCGCGCGATGAAATAGGCGTAGGCGTCGCGCGTCGCCGCCGTGTCGCCGGTCTCCACCTCGCGCATGTCGCCGCTGGTCCCGCTGAGGCCTTTAAGTCCGCTCTCCTTGTAGAGAAGCCGGGTGAGAGCTTTCGCATCCAGGCCCTCTTCGGCCATGAGATACAGCAAGACGCCGGGATCGATCTGGCCGCAGCGCGTCGCCATGGGAAGTCCGTCCAGCGCTGAAAATCCCATGCTGGTGTCGCAGCTCACGCCGTCCTTCACCGCGCACAGCGAGGCGCCCGAACCCAGATGGGCGAGCACCGCCCTTTGCGGCGCGCCGCCCTCCAGCCCGGTCAGGCGCTGCGTGAGGTACTCATAGGACAGACCGTGAAACCCATAGCGGCGCACGCCCGCCTCGTAATAGCGGAGCGGCAGGGCGAAGGCGTCGGCGGTGAAGGGGTGGCTGCGGTGAAAGGCCGTGTCGAAGCAGGCGACTTGAACCGCGTCCGGCCAGGCTTTGCGCGCCGCGCGCAGGGCCGCCAGATTATGAGGCTGATGCAGGGGCGCCAGGGGCGACAGCGCCTCGATCCGGCGTTCAGTCGGCATATCCACCACAACCGGCCGGTCAAACTCGGCGCCGCCATGGACGATGCGATGGCCCACCGCGGCTATTCGCTCGTCCTCCACCGCGTCGAACGCCGCGAGGAGCGCGGCGGCGTGATCGCCCGCCTCCACCGGCATCCTGCGCTCGCTCTCGCCGTCCTTGAGGGTCAGCTCGGCCTGCGCGCCATCCACGCCCACACCCTCGATCTCGCCGGAGAGGCGGCGCGTGCGGCCCGCGTCATCAAAGACCGCAAATTTCAGCGAGCTGGAGCCGGCGTTCAGGGTGAGCAGCGCCATGGCGGCTTCCTCAATCCTCGTCGTGCGACAGGCCGGGCGCCGGCTCACCGTTCTTCAGCCAGCAGGCGTGCAGCGCGGCCACGGCGCAGGAGACAAGCCTTGAAAACGCGCTGTCGGCCCGGCTGGTGAGGATCACCGGCGCACGCGCCCCCAGCACGATCCCCGCGGTCTCGGCCCGCGCCAGAAAGGTCAACTCCTTGGCCAGCATGTTGCCGGCCTCCAGGTTCGGCGCCACCAGAATATCGGCGCGCCCGGCCACCGGGCCGGTGAGCTTCTTGATCTGAGCCGCCTCGCGGTCCACCGCATTGTCCATGGCCAGCGGTCCGTCCACCAGCCCGTGCACGATCTGGCCGCGATCAGCCATTTTCGACAGGGCCGCTGCGTCCAGGGTGGACGGCAGAGCCGGGTTCACCGTCTCAACCGCCGAAAGGATTGCCGCCCTCGGTAGTTTGAGCCCCAGCGCGCAGGCGAGATCTATGGTGTTCTGAACAATATCGGCCTTGGCCGAGAGATCCGGCGTGATATTCACCGCCGCGTCGGTGACGAACAGCAGGCCGTCCCGGCCCGGAACATCCAGAATGAAGGCGTGGGAAATACGCCGGTCGCCGCGCAGGCCATGGCTGCGGCTCAGTACGGCGCGCAGCAGCGTGTCGGTATGCAGATGACCTTTCATGACGCTGTCCGCTTCGCCGTCGGCCACCATGCGACAGGCCTTGGCGGCGGCGGCTTCGGCGTCCTCGGCCTCAACGATTTCGAAGCCGGAGAGGTCCGCATCCAGCGCCTTGGCTGCCGCCTCGATCTCTGCGCGTTTGCCAACAAGGACCGGGGTGATGAGCCCGCGCGCGGCCGCTTTCAGCGCGCCGTCCAGCGCATCCTCGCTATGGGGCTGAACCACGGCGGTGCGCGCCGGATCTATGCCGTCGCACGCTTTGAGAAGGCGATCAAAATGGGGGTGGCGACGGACCAGGAGATCCGGCAATTCATAGGCGTCAAAGCTGCGGGGGTGCTCGGGCGGGGCCACGGTGATCTCTGCGCTGAGCGCCACGCCGCCGGGTCCCTCCACACGTCCCTTCAAGGTCAGAAGGCCGTCTGACTTGGCGACGACCTCGATGCGCGCGCGCGCCG
Organism: Apolloniradiicaulis salifontis; assembly: GCF_053756655.1. Classification (NCBI taxonomy): domain Bacteria; kingdom Pseudomonadati; phylum Pseudomonadota; class Alphaproteobacteria; order Maricaulales; family Maricaulaceae; genus Apolloniradiicaulis; species Apolloniradiicaulis salifontis. The sequence continues at coordinate 471,139 of NZ_CM132387.1, read as the reverse complement.
TTTCGCCCATCTTCAGGGGCGCGCCGGCCTTGCCCTTGAAGTCGGTCGCCCGCGAGCCCGGCCCCGGCAGGGTGTTTCCCACCAGCGCCGAGAGCAGGCCGGCCATGTAGGCGGTGGGGGCGTAGGCCTCGGCCACGCCGTCGCCGTCGCCGTCCAGCTCAGGCAGGTGGAGCGGATTGAGATCGCCGCTGGCGTGAGAATAGAAGACGAGGTCGTTCGCGGTCACCGTGCGGGTGAGCTCGGCGTGCTCGCCGACCTTGATCGCATCATAGCCGCGCGCCTTGGCGGTGGGGGTCTGTGTCATGACCTACCTAACGCACAGCAGCGCCTAAAGCGGGCGCCCGCCATTGGCCTCCACCAGCATGCGGCGCAGTTTGCGCATGCCGCCCACCCATTTGTCGCGTTCAGAACCCTTCATGGCGGCGTATTGCGCCGTGTTTTCATGGGTGGTCACCAGAAAGCGCCGCTCGTCCATGGCGGCGAGAAGCTTTTCGGCCACCACGCTGGCTTCGATATAGCCGGAGAGCCCTTGCGCACCGCCCTCGATGCCTTCCACCAGGGGCGTCTTCACCCCTTCCGGACACAGGCAATGGACCTGCAGACCCGCGTCGCCATGGGCGATGGCGAGATTTTCAGCAAACGACACCGCAGCCGCCTTGGTGGCCGAATAGGGCGCGTCACCGATCTGGGCGAGAAGGCCGGCGGCCGAAGCGGTGACCACGAAGATCCCGCCGCGCGTCGCCATGGATTTGGCCAGATGGCGCGCCGCATAGACGCTGGCCATGACATTGACGTCCCAGCACGCCTGCCAGGCGGCGTTGGGCGCGTCGCCCGCGCCCCAGCCCGGCCCGTCGCTGACGCCGATCCCGGCGTTGGAGATGTACACGTCCACCGGGCCCAGCGTGCGTTCGATCTTGTTGATGAAGCGCGTGAGGGCGTGTTCATCGGTGACGTCGACACGCTCACCGAACCCGCCGCAGGCCGCGCCCACACTCGCCGCGCCGTCCGCATTCATGTCGGCGACAGCAACCTTCGCGCCGGCGGCGTGGAGCGCCTGCGCCACCGCCTTGCCAATGCCGCTGGCGCCGCCTGTGACGATCGCCGTCTTGCCGGAAAAATCCATATCCGCCTCCCGCTATCAGAGCGTTTTCATACAGTGTTTGCATTCTGTAAAACTGTTTGGAGGCGAGCCTAGCGGGCGAGGCCCGAGGCGCAAGCGCCGTTCAGCGCTCGCCCAGCGCCGCCTGCAGCGTGGCGGCGACGATGGTCAGTGCGGTGCGGTATTGCTCCAGCGTCTCCGGCTTGCGAACCGACGAGACCACATTGGGAAATTCAGAGCACGCGCGCTGTATCCGAGTCGTGTCGCCGGAAAACACGATCACGGGGATTCGCGCCAGCTCTTCATTATCCAGAAGCCGGTCCAGGAGCCAGAGACCATCCTCTCCCGAGAGACGCAGATCCAGCACGATGCAATCGGGCGCAGACGCCTCGTCCTTGACCGCATCATAAGCGCCTCGGCCTTCAACGGCGCGAACAATATCCGTGGCGCCGGCCTCCTCCCGCAGCATCTTCTCAAAGAGAAACGCGTCCTGATCGTCGTCCTCGACAAGAAGGATGCGTGTTTGCGTCGGCGCGTCGGTCATGAATTCGCCCTGTAGACTGAATGCCGTCACCCAGACGCTAAACGGCCTTGCCCCCCGGCGCCAGCCCGGCCGCCATTCGAAGATGATTATTCGCATCGACCGCAGGCTGGGGCTGTGCCTCGGCGCGCCATGCTGGTATGAGCAAAACGGTGTGTCCCCGTAGCTCAGATGGATAGAGCACGGGATTCCTAATCCCGGGGCCACTGGTTCGAATCCAGTCGGGGACACCATTTTTTCTGAGCGCTCGCCTTGCTCGCGTTCGGCCCGGAAGGGCCGGCGGGCGGTCGCCCTTGCGGGCGCTGAAGCGCCCGGATTGCTTTGGCTCGCCTTGCTCGCGTTCGGCCCGGAAGGGCCGGCGGGCGGTCGCCCTTGCGGGCGCTGAAGCGCCCGGATTGCTTTGGCTCGCCTTGCTCGCGTTCGGCCCGGAAGGGCCGGCGGGCGGTCGCCCTTGCGGGCGCTGAAGCGCCCGGGGGTTCTGGAGATTCGTCAGCCCGGCCGCGACCGCGTTCCGCCTAGTCCGCGGGACGTTCCCAGCTTTCAAGGGCGGTGCGAATGGCGCCGAGGTCTGCAATCTTGAAGTTCTGGCCGCCAGTGTCCTCTTCATCGTCCTGAGCGATGAAAATTCCGTCGGGGAAGCCCGGCAGAGCCTGCGCGTGCACCGCGATCCCGTCGGTTTCGGTGGTGCGGTCGATATCGCCGCCATTGATCTCGAACCGGCCGATCAGCGCGCCGGTGTCGAGGGCGTAGACCGCATAGGCGCTGTCGCCCTGGCTGGAGACCACCAATTTGTCGCCGTGCTCTCCATCGCGCCAGATCGCCACGCCCTCGGCGTCGGCGACCAGCGCCTCGCCGTCCACCGGAGCGAACATTTCGCGCGAATCGCCGCCATCGGGCGAGGCGTCATAGGTCCAGACCCCGACATTCTCCTCGGCGATGTAGAGCGTTCCGGTTTCGTCATCGACATCGCAGCCCTCGGTGATGGTCCCGAGCGTAAAGGCGCGCACCTCTTCGGCGCGCATGGCGCCGTCCTCGAAGGTCAGGCGCTGCTGGGAGAGCCGGCCGGTGTCGTCCTCGGTGACGAAGGCGTAAAGCGCGTCGCTCGCCTGATAGAGGCAGAGGCCGTAGGGATCGTCGAAATACAGCGGCAGCACGCCGCCAGGCGCCGGCGCCACCTCGCCGGCGTCTGGATCGATGAAGAACACCGACAGAGCGATATTGGTTCGGTCGCTGGCCACGGCGATGTCCACCGTGCGCCCGCCGGCGTCGAAGCCGGTGCGAATGTCCACATTATTCATGTTGCCGGCCTGCAGGTACTGCGCGATCGAGCCGTCGAGGCGGTAGACATAGAGCCCGCTTTTCTTGTCCGTGCCAAGGATCAGCGAGTTCGCCGCGTCGTCCGCGCGCCACAGCGCCGGATCGTCCGCAGCATCGCCGGCGCCGGCCACCGCCTCGGTCTCCACGCTGGCGGGCACGCTCACCGGCGGAAAGCCCGGCGGCGGAGCCGGCTCGTCGCAGGCGGCGGCGAAAAGCAGAAGGGCGGGAGCAAAGCGGATCGGCGACATGGGCGGAACGTCCTTTTGACAGGCCGGATAAAGGGCGGGCGGCGCACCAAGGCGCGCCGCCCGCCAGGCAATGTAAACGGACCGGAGCGGCCTTAGAAGGCGGCGCGGACCACAAGCTGGAACACCGGACCGGCGGATTCGGTCTCGAGCTCGTACTCGTCGAAATCGCGGGCGATTTGATCGGCCTGATTGTCGAACTTGTTGAACACCTCGTCCTTGGAGGCGTCCAGCAGGTTCTGGCCCACAAGGCGCACGGTCAGGCGGTCGTTGAAGCTCTTCTCCACGAAGATCTCCAGATCGGCGCCGTAGCTCGTGAAGACCTCTTCGGCCACCACGCGCTCGAACGCATCGCCCTGTTCGCGGTAGGTGACGCCGAAGGCGGCGTCAAATTGCGGCAGGGACTGGATGAAGCCCACGTTAAACACATAATCCGATTGGCTGTTGAAGCGGCGGTCGCCGAGGAAATCGGTGACCTCGGAGTCCAGCCAGGAATAGTTGGCGAACACGCCGGTGTTCTCCAGTCCGATCGTCGCCAACGAGGTGGAGAGATCGAACTCGATCCCGTAGACGTCGCCGTCGCCCACGTTCTGCGGCTGATACACGAAGGTTCCAGGGCCTTCAGAGCCCTCAATTCCGGTATTGGCCAGCTCGATCAGCTCCTCCACGGCCCGGTAGAAAACGTTGACGCCGAACACGCCGGTGGTTCCAAGGCGACGCTCATAACCCAGATCGAGGCCCCAGGCGCGTTCCGGGTTGAGGTTCGGATTGCCCAGGAAATCGTCGTCTTCGATCTCCTCTTCCAGAAGGGCCGGATTGAGGTTGGTGAAGCTCGGCCGGCGCACGGTGCGAGCGACCGAGGCGTAGACCCGGTCCACGTCGGTCAGCTCGTAGCGCAGGTGCGCGCTGGGCAGCAGGAAGGAGAAATTGTTCTCCACCGTCTGCGGCGTCACCGAGTCGGTGATGTCGGCATAGGTGTTCTCATATCGCAGGCCGGCCTCCCAGGAGAGCGGGCCGTCCTCGCCGTTGAACACGAAATACGCATCAAGGCGCTGTTCTTCGATGGTGGAGATCGAACCGTCAAAGCTGTCCACGTCCGGGGTGGAGGTGCGAAGATCGAACGGCGATTGGGAGAACTGGTTCCAGCCTCCGGCGAAGGCGACGTCCTGATCGCCGGCGAGGATTTCCGTGTCGCGCTGCTTGTTCTGGGCGTACAGGCCCATCTCGAACTCGACGCCCGAACGGAGTTCCCAGGTCTGGCTGATCTCGAAGGTCAGTTCCTGGTCCTCGACGCTGGTCAGTTCGCGCTCCTGACCGATCTCGCCGTCCTCGAAATCGATCTCGTCCTCATTATTGGTGTTTTCGCCGTCAAAGATCGAGAAGCCGAGGCGCACATCCAGCTCGCCGCCGAAGGCCGGCGTCTCGTACTCGGTGTCGATCGTGTAGTTGATCTGCTCGATCTGCTGGAGCTGCTGGTTGTCGGTCAGCAGGGCGCCGCCCGGAACCGGTCCACTGATCGCGGTGGGGTCGTCATACTCGAAGGAGCGCTCGGCTTCCTCGCGGTCGGTATAGGTCAGATAGCCGCCGATTTCGAACTCGGCGCCGTTGGCCAGATCCACCGTGTAGCGGCCGTTGAACGAATAGTCGGTGCCGTCGCGCGTATCGGTCTGGTCTTCGCGATTGTCGAACTCGGTCGTGGCGTAGTTCGGATCGTTCTCCGGGCTGTCGCCGTAGCGCAGGGAGAATTTCTCCTTCGGGTTATAACGGCCCTGCAGGTTCGCGCCGAGCAGGATCCGGCCCGCGCCCAGCTCGCCGCCGTACACCGCGCCCAGCGACGGCTTCACTTCACCGTCGTCGAAGCGCAGGGCGCCGGCGCGCACATAGCCGCCGTCCAGGTCATAGCCGTCGCGCAGCACGATGTTCAGGGCGCCCGCCACCGCGTCGCCGGTACGGCGCGCCGAGGAGGAGCGCACGATCTCGACGCGCTCGATGAGTTCGGCCGGGATGCGGTCCATGAAGAAGGAGCGGTCGCTTTCCCCGCCGGGCACGCGCTCGCCGTCGATGAGGATCTGGGTGTAGGACGGAGACAGGCCGCGGAAGCGCGGGCCGTCGCTTTCCAGCACATCGGAGAGGAAGGTCACCGACGGCACGCGGCGCAGGGCGTCGCCGGCGGTCAGCGGTTCAAAGCGCTGGAAATACTCACTGTCATACTCAAGGACCGGCTCGGTCTCGTCGGAGCGGTTGCGGAAGCGGATGGCCTGGCCCAGCACCACGATGGTGTCGGCGGTGGCGATCGTGTCGTCGTCTTCGGGCTCCTGGGCGGCGGCGAGCGGCGCGCTGGCGATCACGGCGACTGCGGCGGCGCCGACGAGCAGAAAATCTTTGAATGACATGAGAGCCCCCTTTGGCTGTTATCAGCCCGGGGATACTCTTCAAGCGTGACGAAGCCGCGAAGCCTGCGTGACGGATGGGTGAAGCGCCTGGCCGCACACCAGACCCGTCCCCGCCCGGACACAGGACGATGCGGTGCTGGCGAGCAACGATGAGATCGGGTATGTCTTAAATCGTGAACTGGTTGCTTTCCATCCTGGCCGTCCTGGTCCTCGTCGAGGCCGGGATAGGTGTCTGCCCGTCCGCCCATGCGGCCGCGCCCTTCGCCATGACTGATGACGAGCCGGCCATGGCGCAATCAGCGCACGCGGGTCATTCGAGCGCCCCCATGCAATCGGGTGAGCCCTGCGCCGATCATGAGCCGACCCTTATCTCCCAGGATCAGGCCTGCTGTGACGGCGGCGCCGCGTGCGGCGACTGCGCACTTCTCAGCGTGATCTTCGCGGACACGTCAGGCCAGCTCGCTATGGAGCGGCCCGCGCTCGTGCGGGTGTTCGCGCCGGTCACCGCCCCGCAACCGCCTTTCACCTTCGAGCCTCCGCCTCCGAGATCCGCGCGCGCCTGACATCGCCCGCGTAAATTTCTCGAAGCGAAGGACTTCCCATGCGCACATTCGCGCTGGCCGCGTCATGCGCCCTTCTGGGCGTCGCGGCGGCCGACGCCCGTCCGGTCTCATATGAGGGCGGCTGGACGGTGATCGGCGAAAGCGACCGCGAAAGCACGTCGCTGCTCACCCACTACACCCCCCACCATGAATGGTCGGTGGGCCTGAAGGCTGAATGGATGCGCGATAGCGACGTCCTGTTCACCGGCGTTCAGGCGACCCACCTGGTCAAGCGCTGGTTCGCGCCTGACAGCCAGGCCAATCTCTACGCCTTCGCCGGCGCCGGGATCGCGGAAGGCATCGACGCCAATCGAATGGACGCCGAAGCCGCCGGCCTTGTGGGCGTCATGGCCGACTGGGAAACCCGGCGCTGGTTCGTCTCCTACGAGGCGCGCGCCGCCGATTTCGGTTCCGGGGTCGACGCCATGCAGGCCGCCCGTGTGGGCGTCGCGCCCTATGTGGGTGATTTCGGCGATCTGCACACCTGGCTGATGCTTGAAATCGACCAGCGCCCCGAGCGTGACGAGCCGGTCACGGTGACCCCGCTCGTGCGCTTTTTCAAAGGCTCGTTCCTGCTCGAGCTCGGCTACACGCCCGCCGTCAACGAGCCCTACGCCAGCTTCACCTACCGCTTCTAGCTCTTAAAGGAGAGCCCATCATGATCCGTATGCTTTTCACCGCCTCCGCCCTCGCCCCGGCCCTCGCCTTCGCCGGGTTCAGCGCAGTCCACGCCCAGCCCGCCGGCCATGACGGCCACGGCGATTCCCATGGCCAGCAACACGGCCAAGATCAGGGGGACGATCACGCCCACCAGGGCGAAACCCTGCAGCCGACCCTGCACGAAGACATCGAGGCGGCGCTGGCCGCAGGCGGCTCTCTGGTGGTCGCCGAGGTCAACGGCATGGTCTGTGATTTCTGCGCCACCGCCATGACCCGCACCTTCGGGCGCCGCGACGAGATCGGCGCGGTTCATGTGGACCTCGACACCAAGACGCTGCAGCTGGTGATCCGCGAGGGTCTGGCCATGGACGACGCCACGATCACCGATCTGGTGACGCGGTCGGGCTATCAGCTCGCCTCGATCCGCCGCGGCACGGGGGCGTAGATGCGTCTCGCAATCCGCGAAACCGCCGCGCCGGCCCTGGCCCTCTTCGCCAGCGCCTCGACGCTGATCTGCTGCGCCCTGCCGGCGCTGCTGGTCACCATCGGGGCCGGAGCGGTGATGGCGGGACTCGCCAGCACGGTACCGGGCCTCGTGTTCCTCTCCGCCCACAAGAGCTGGGTGTTCACCCTGGCCGGGCTGATGCTGGCCGGCGCCTGGTACGCCCGCTGGGCCACCCGCAACGCCCCCTGCCCGGCCGATCCGGAAAAGGCGAAAGCCTGCGCCCGGATGCGGACCTTTGGCGGGGCGGTGCTGTGGTTCGCCTCGATCCTACTGGCGGTGGGGGCGTTCTTCGCCTTCTTCGCCGCAGACCTGCTGCTCTAGACGGCCCACCGCGTCGACGCCGTACGCCCTGTGGCGGCGTGCGTGCGGCGCGGATACAATCGCCCGGCGGCGAGGCCGGTCCTGACAAACCTCGCCAACACCGTCGCTGCAGCCGGCTGGAGACCGCTTTGAAATCGAATTGTCTGATGGGGAGACTCAGCCCGGCGCTTCTGGCGGCCGCCATGCTTGCCGGATGCAGCGCAGAGGACGCCGCCAGAAGCGACACCGGACGCAGCGTGGGCGGCGCGGAAATCGCCGCGTGCCTGGCGCCGGCGCCGGACGCCGTACAGATCAGCGCGGGCGCCTATGGAATCGGCGCCAATCCGCGCAATCGCGAGGAAGGCCCGCCGCGCACGGTGGAGACGCCGGGCTTCACCATGGACGCCGCTGAGGTCACCAACGCCCAGTTCGCCCGCTTCGTGGCGGAGACGGGCTATGTAACCGTGGCTGAACGCACGCCCGCCCCGGCCGATCACCCCGGCATCGATCCAAGCCTGCTCGTGCCGGGCTCGGCGGTGTTCGGCGTCGATCCGGCGCGTGGCGGCTTCTGGTGGAGTTTTGTTCCCGGCGCGTCCTGGAAAGCGCCCCACGGGCCGGGCAGCGATATTGACGGGCTCGGCCCCCTGCCGGTGGTTCATGTGGCCTATGAGGACGCCGCCGCCTACGCCGGCTGGGCCGGCGGGCGGCTGCCGCTGGAAGCCGAGTGGGAAATCGCGGCGCGGGGCGGCCTTGAGGGCGCGGAGTTTGTCTGGGGCGATGACTTTCGCCCCGACGGGACCTGGCGGGCGAACACCTGGCAGGGACCCTTCCCGGTGATCGATACCGGCGATGACGGATATCAGGGCCTGGCGCCGGTGGGCTGTTACGAGCCAAACGGCTACGGGCTCTACGATATGGCCGGCAATGTCTGGGAGTGGACGTCGAGCCCGTTCGACGCGTCGCAGGCCACCGGCACGATCCGTGGCGGATCCTTTCTGTGCGCGCCAAACTATTGCGCCCGCTTTCGCCCTGCCGCCCGCCAGCCCCAGGAATGGGATTTCTCGGCCAGCCATGTGGGCTTTCGCGTCGTCTACGACACCCGTAGACGCCGCTTGCGTTGATCGCGCCGGTCTCTGCTTGCTCCCGGCCGAGACAACACCCTGCCCGCGATGACGTGACTGACCCGAACGCAACCCCCTGACCGCCGGACGCCGCCGCGGGGGTTCAAAAGGCGAGTCTGGCGGTTGCAGGAGACGCCGTTAAGATAGCGCGGACACACCCTGATCTGCAATCCGGGCGTGTTCGCGCCACGATGTGAGGCAGGACAGGACGCTTTGGCCGGACAGCTCGATACAGACAGCCATGGCCTGGCGCGCTTGAAGCCGCTGGTGATCGCCGCGCTGGCTCTGGCCTGCGCCTGCTCGCCGCGCGCCGCCGAGCCGCAAATCGAGGCTCGGGCCGAGCAGGTCTGGTCGGGCCACGCCTTTGAGATTGAAACCGCCGACGGCGGGCGCGAAAGCGTGGTGCTCGCCGGCGTCAGCGCGCCCAATGGCGAGCTTTATCCGGCGGCCATGGACGCGGCGCGGCAGGCGCTCACGGCACGGCTTGAGGCCGGTGGGGCCTCGGTGGGCCTGACAGCCGTCGCCGAGCCGGAGCGTGATCGTTATGACCGGCTCATCGCCACGGCGGAGACCCTGGACGGTGATCTCGCCGAGGCTCTGGTGCGGGGCGGCCATCTCATGGTGTGGCCGCGCGCCGGTGAAAGTCTGGATTTCACCGCCCTTTACACCGCCGAGGCCGCAGCGCGCGCGGAAAACTCCGGCGCGTGGAGCAGCGGCGCGTTTTCGGTTCTGGGGCCGGATCCCAACGCACTGTCCCAGCGCCTGGACGGGCCGGTGATCGTGGAGGGCCGGGTCGTGGACACCGGCGAAGCGCGCGACCGGCGCGTCTTCGTCAATTTCGGCCTGGACTGGCGCAGCGATTTCACCGCCACGGCGGATCGGCGTTCCCGCGAGGTGTTCTCAGAAGCCGGTATCGATCTCATGGCGCTGGAAGGCGCGCAGATCCGGGTGCGCGGCTGGCTCTACGAAACCAACGGGCCGGCGGTGAGTCTCACCCATCCGGCCCAACTGGAGATCGTCGACGCGCCGCAGGCCCGCACGCTGCGGTGAACGCCTAGAGTTTCGGGATCAGCCCGGACTCTTCAGGGTCGCCGACGGCCTCGGTGAGGGCCTTTTTCAGCTTGCCCAGCGCCTGATGCTCAATCTGGCGGACGCGCTCCTTGGAGATGCCAAGGTGTTCGCCGAGCTTCTCCAGCGTCACCGAGTCCTCGCGCAGGCGGCGCTCACGAATGATCAGTTGCTCGCGGTCGGTGAGCGCCTGCATCGCGTCACCCAGCCATTCGGTGCGCTTGGACGTGTCGCGCTCGCCCATCACCACGCTTTCTGGGTCCGGGTTCTCGTCAGCAAGCAGATCCTGCCATTCGCCGTCGCCGTCCTCGGTGAAGGGCGCGTTGAGCGAGCGGTCGACAGCCGCGAGGCGCGAGGCCATCTGCTCCACATCATCTTCGCCCACACGCAGAGCCGACGCCACATAGGCGCGGTTCTCAGGGCTTAACGCGCCTGATCCCACATCTTTGATGAGGGCGCGCAGGCGCCGAAGATTGAAGAAGAGCGATTTCTGCGCCGCCGTCGTGCCGGTGCGCACGATGGACCAGTTGCGCAGCACATAGTCCTGGATCGCCGAGCGGATCCACCAGCTGGCGTAGGTGGAGAACCGCACGCCGCGTTCCGGCTCGAAACGCGCGGCGGCCTGCATCAGGCCGATATTGCCTTCGCTGACAAGATCGGGAAACGGCAGGCCGTAATGGCGAAACTTCGCCGCCACTGCGACCACGAGGCGCATATAGGCGGTGGTCAGCTCGTGGAGAGCCTTTTCATCGCCCTTTTCGCGCCACGCGGTGGCGAGTTCCAGCTCATGGTCACGCTCCAGCAAGGGGGCGTCCATCGCCCGCTTCATGAAGCGGCGATCGGGGTCGGCGGTGCGGGCGGGCGCGGTGCGTACGGCCATGAGCGACTCTCTTTGGATGTCTGCGCTGTTTTGGGAGTGTTTACGCACCGGCGTCCGATCCGGTTCACACCGTCGCCGCATTTTGTTCATCCCACGGTCAGAACGCCGCCATGAAAAAGCCCCGCCCGGCACGGCCGGACGGGGCTGATCAGACAGTGACGAAGCGCGTGCGGGTTAAGCCGCTTTCTTCGTCAGCGTTGTGGTCAGCATCTCGAGCGCCTTGTCGCGGTCGAGCTTCTCCACCGCGGCGACTTCGCGCACCATGCGGTCCAGCGCGGATTCATACAGCTGGCGCTCCGAGTAGGACGGCTCGGGCTGATCTTCCTGGCGGTGCAGATCGCGCACGACCTCCGCGATGGAGATCAGGTCGCCGGAATTGATCTTGGCTTCGTACTCCTGGGCGCGGCGCGACCACATGGTGCGCTTGACCTTGGGCTTGCCCTTCAGCGTGTTCAGGGCGTCCTTGAGAATCTTGTCGCTCGCCAACGGACGCATGCCGGCCGATTCCGCCTTGGCGGTCGGGACGCGCAGCGTCATCTTGTCCTGCTCGAAGGAGACGACATAGACCTCGATATCGAAGCCCGCGACGGTCTCTTTCTCCACACCGGTCACCCGGCCCACACCGTGAGCGGGATAGACGATGTGATCGCCTTTTTTGAATGACTTGTTATCGTTGGCGGTTTTCTTGGTCATGGATGCTCTCTTGTTATCGACCGCGGGCGCGACGCCCGGGCGAGCCTGTCCGATGCGCGCCGCACAGATCAAACGCACGAGCCCACATGGATCCAGACACGCAAAGCACCCGCACCGATCCATTCGAAGTCGGCGAAGCGGATGCTTTGTCAGTGGGTCAGATCAAGGTGTTCCTGCGTCCTGAGCTTTACGGTCAACGCATAACCGAAGACAGTAAGCTATCACAAAATTTGCCAAAAAGCAATTTGCTGCGTGGGCGAAGACTGTCCGGGCCCGGAGCGGCCTTAAGAAAAGCTTAACATCCTGTGAATGCTGCAATTCCAGCGGCGCCGAGGTCCCTAGCCCGGCTGCGGAGAGAAATATTTCTCCAGCTTTCCGGTCTCGGTCTCGAACTGCTCCGCGTCGGCGGGCGCATCCTTCTTAACCGTGATATTGGGCCATTTGGAAGCGTATTCCGAGTTCAGCGCCAGCCACTTGCCGTCCTTGTCGTCCTCGGTGTCCGGCTTGATGGCCTCCACCGGGCATTCCGGCTCGCACACGCCGCAATCGATGCACTCGTCGGGATGAATGACGAGCATGTTCTCGCCCTCATAGAAGCAGTCCACGGGACACACTTCCACGCAGTCGGTGAACTTGCAGCGTATGCAGGCGTCGGTGACGATGTAGGTCATCGAAAGGGCGACCTCGGATCATTACAGGAGGGGGCGGATTTGGCCGCTGGGGCGACGTTTGTCAATGCGACCGGCGCGCCTAATGCACGCTGACCCCGACGCCCCGCTCGATCCGGCCGCTGAGCGCGTCCTCGATCTCGCTGCGCAGAGCCCGCCAGGCGTCCGCGCTATCGCGCTCGCCCTTCTCGTCCATCTCCCACACCGCCTGGTCGGCATAGCCCAGCGCTTTGGCGCCGTGACGGTCCACAAGCGTGAAGGCGATGAGGCGAATATCGTCAGGCGTGATGCGCGAGGCGCGGGCGGCGGGCATGTCAGGTCCTCTCAGACAGAAATAGAACCTGCTCAGAGCAAGCTCCGGACCAAGAGCAAACCATTTGATATCAATGACTTGATATCAAATGCAGGCGGCGCGTACTGCCGTCAGGACGATTTTGCCGGGCGTTTCGCGCCGGGCGCATAGCCGCCGCCGCTCAGAAACTCGATCTCCGCCGCGGTGCTCGCCCGGCCAAGCGCCTCATTGCGGTGGGGAAAGCGTCCAAACCGTATGATCAGCTCGCGATGGGCGCGCGCATGGCCGGCGGTGCCGCTGTCGGCGCCCAGACGCTCCTCGCACAGCGCGACGCATAGGGCCTGATCCTCGAGATCCTCGCTGTGCATCAGCGGCATGTAGACGAAGGCGCGCCGGTCCTCGGCAAGCGCCCAGTCAAAGCCGCCCGCGAGCATTTCGGCGGCCGCCTGGCGCGCCAGCGGATCGAGACTGAAAGCGGCGTTGGAGCCGCGCCAGACATTGCGCGGCGCCTGATCGGTGAGGATGAGCAGCGCCAGAGCGCTGTCCGGCTCCACCAGCCAGGGATGGCCCGCCACCGTGGAGAGCCGCCGCAGCGCGTGACACGCCGGGCCGAAGCGGCGGCGCATCTCGGCGTCGAAAACCGGATCAACGCTGAACCATCGTTTCGGTCCCGCTCGCTCGAACCAGAACTCGAGGACGGATTCAGGATCGGGCGGCCGGCTCAAACCCGCTTCTCGCCGGACAGGATTTGCGCACGCAGCTCCGGCGTCAGCTCCACATAGGCGCCGGCGTCCGGATCATCGAGATAGAGCGGCTCGCTCACCTTCTCGGGATCCCAGCCTTCCTTCACAAGATCGGTCTTCTTCAGCTTGAAGGTGCCGGTGGTGTGCTCGCTGGGCGCATCGGTGTGCAGGCGCAGAAAAAGCGGGCGCGCAAAATGCGGCAACTCGCGGTGCACGTGGGCGCGCAAGGCCTTAAGGTCCAGCACCGCCTCGTCCACGATCAGGGCGGCCATGCCGGCCTTGCCCGAATAATCGCCGACCTCCACGCCGTAGATATTGGCCTGGATGACGCCGTCGAAGACGCCCAGCGCCTCGGCCACCTCGTTGGTGGAGACGTTCTCCGACTTCCAGCGGAAGGTGTCGCCGATCCGGTCGACGAAGTAGAAATACCCCTGGGCGTCGCGCTTCATCAGGTCGCCGGTGCGAAAATACACGTCGCCGTCTGCGAACACGCCAGTAAGGATCTTCTTCTTGGTCGCCTCTTCATCCTGATAACCGTCGAAGCGATAGCGCGCGTCATCGGTGCGGATCTCGCCGATGGCTTCGCCGACCTCGCCGGGCTTGCACTCGATACAGCGGCCCTTGTCGTCGCGCAGCACTTCTTCCTTCTCGGTGTCGAAGGCCACCAGCTTGATGTTGAAGCGCTTGGCCAGGTGCGGCGGCACGCGGCCGATGGCGCCGGGCTTTGAATCCAGATTGATCAGGCCGACATTGCCCTCGGTGGCGCCGTAGAACTCGATGATCTTTTCAATGCCGGACCGCTCGGCGAATCGCGGCCAGACATCGGGGCGCAGCCCGTTGCCGATGGCGGCGCGGATCTTGTGCTTCTTCTCGTTCGGATCGGGGTCGGCGGCCACCAAAAAGCGGCACAATTCGCCCACATACATGAACATGGTCGCCCCGGTCTCCACCGAGTCCGCCCAGAAGCGCGATGCCGAAAACCGCCGGCGCACGATGAGCGTGCCGCCGAACGACAGCGCGGCGCCGACCCCGCACAGCCCGCCGGTGGCGTGGTAGAGCGGCAGCACCATCATCATCTTGTCGGTCTTGTCGGCGTGGGCGGCGACGCCGAACACCTGCAGATAGTAGAGCGCGCGTGTATGAGCGACGATCGCCGCCTTGGGCAGGCCCGTGGTGCCGGAGGTGTACATCTTCATGCACGCGTCCTTGGCGCGCAGATGCTCACGTTTCCCACGCCCAGGACGCTTGGCCGAGGCTTCCATCAGCGCGGCGTCGAAATCGCGCACGTCTGGAATATCGGCCTGGACGCCATCGGTGATCCAGACCTGGACGCCGTCCTTGATCTGGCCCAGCGCACTGGAATAGTCGGCGGCCAGCTCGCCCTCGACGATGGCGTGGCGCGCTTCGGCGATATTTACTGTGTGGGCCAGCGACTGGCCGGTGATCTGATTGTTCACCAGGGCGGCGAGCACACCCACCTTCGACAGGCCGAACCAGGTGGCCACATACTCCCAGCGATTGCCCATGTAGAGCACCACCGTGTCGCCGGGCTCGATTCCCTGATCGACCGCCCAGTTGGCGATTCGATTCGCATGGTCGTCGAACGCCTTGTAACTGACCGCCTCGTTTTCTTCGGTGAGGAAGGCCGTACGCTTTTTGTAGGCGTCGACGCTGCGCTCCAGAAGGTCAGGGGTCAGATCAGCCGAATCCGGCGTGATCTGTTTCAGCTTGCCCAGAAGCCTTGCAAGCTCGGTGGTGTAAAACACTTCGCGCTTGATCGCCCGAAACAGCCCCATTTGCGTATTCCTCCCTCATCTCACGCCTTGTTCGACGGTTTCCGGCGACACTACGGACCGGGCTTGCAGGGTCAAGGAACGCCCGCTGCTCGGTCTGCGTTTCGACCAGGTGCAGCGCTTCTTGCAGCCGATTCACCGGTTTTGGTTCGCTTGGGCAAATTTTGAAGTGACATTTTCAGTTGCCCCCAAAACCCAAGTGCTGATGGTGTGCGGCCCCAGCAGTCAGAGTGAACGAAACATGGAATGGGGTGAAGAGCTTAAAGCTTTCCGCCAACGCAGCGGACTGAAGCAGGAATCGGCCGCCCACCTCCTCGGGGTCAGCCAGGCCTATGTCTCGCGCCTTGAGAACGGCGCCGCCACACCCTCCGCCGAACTGGCGGCACGCCTGAGCCGCCTGCTCACCGAACCGGCGCACCGGCCGCTTTATGATCATGTGCGCGCCCTGGTGACCTACTCGCCGTATTTCGTGTCGCTGATCAGCGCGCGCAACGGCCATGTGTTGGTCGAGGCCGCCAGCCGCGCCCTCACCGCGCAGCCGCCTTTAAAGGGACTGCAGGTGGGCGACGTCCTGAACATTGATCTGGGCGGTGAGGCCAACGGCATCCTCAATGGCCTGATCGAGACCGGCGCGTTTTCCGGCGAAGTCGCTTTCGCCGAAGTGGTCTGGACCTGGCCTGGCGCCGGATCGGACGCCCCCAGCCACTGGAAAACCATCCAGGTGCCGCTGCGCAAGGATGGAGGCGACTGGGTGCTGCACGCCAGCAATATCGAGATCAGCGAGGCGGAAAAAGCCCAGCTCATCAGGGACTGGGGCGGCAAGCAGATGCGCACCGTCAGCTTTGATGAAGCGCCCGCACCGCCGCTGATCTAGACGTCGCGCCCGCCGTTAATGAACTTACACCCCGGCGCGTCGCTCCGGGGTGTTTGTCTGCGACACCAGGTCAAAGCCGTCCCGCCGCTGCTGCCGGAAAGCTGCGCGATGAGACGAGGCGCCGCAGACAAGACGGGGGTAAACCGTGTATGCGGACGCAATGACGACGCCCGCCACCTCCAATCCCACCGCGAAAGACGCGTCCAAAGCCGCCAAGGCCCGCCTCGCCAGCCTTCTGAAAGACTGGGGGAAAGCGGGCGTGCGTGCAGAGCGCGGCGCCAGCGCGCTCGGGGTCCTGCAAGCGGTCTTTTTCATCGCCTTCGCCTGGGGCGCGGCCGGCGCCGTAGGCGCGCTGGTAAACAGCGAGACGCCCTGGCCGCACCTGGTGCTCGCCCTCATTGGCGCGGGCCTTCGCGCCGCCGCGCAGGCCGGCGAGACGCGGCTGGGCTTTGAGGCAGGGGCCCTGGTGCGCGGCCATGTGCGCCGCACCGCCGCCGAGCGCCTGGCGCGGCGCGGACCCGCCCTGTCAGAGCGCTCCGACAGCGGCGAAACCGCAAGCGCATTGATCGACGCGGTGGAGAAGCTCGACGGTTATTTTGCGCGCTACCGCCCGCTCATGCCGGTGGTGCTGGTTGCGCCGTTGATCATGCTGGCGGCGGCCTATTCCCAGTCCTGGGTGGTGGGCACCATCTTTCTGGTGAGCGCGCCGGCGCTGATCTTCTTCACCGCCCTTGTGGGCGCGGGCGCAGCCGCCGCCAGCCGCAACCAGCTGGCGACGCTGCGCCGGCTGGCGGGCCGGTTCAACGACCGGCTCCAGGCGCTGGAGACCCTGAACGCCTTTAACGCCGCGGGCCGCGAACGCGACGGCTTGGCCCACGCCAGCGAGGATTTTCGTAAAGGCACCATGAAGGTTTTGGCGCTGGCTTTTCTATCCTCGGCGGTCCTTGAGCTTTTCTCCGCCCTCGCGGTGGCGGGCACGGCGATCTATGTGGGATTTTCGCTGCTGGGGGCGCTGCCGTTCGATCCCGGCGAGACGCTGGATATCCGCACCGGTTTGTTCCTGCTGATCCTCGCGCCGGAATACTACGTGCCCCTTCGGCGAATGTCGGCGGCCTATCACGATCAGGCCGACGCCGAAGCCGGCGCCGAAGCTCTTGCGCCTTTCTTCGAGGGGGAGGCGCGCGAAGGCCCCGCCGCCAAACCGCTGAGCGCGGCGCCCCATGTGCGCTTCATCGACGCCGGCGCTGTCTACGCCGACGGACGGCGCGGTCTTGAAGGGCTCGATTTCGCAGCTGAAGCCGGCCAGATCACCGCGCTCTGGGGCGCCTCGGGCGCGGGCAAGTCCACCGCGCTCAAATTGTTGATGGGCTACGCCCCGCTCACCGACGGGACCATCGAGATCGACGGGCAGGCCCTCACCGCGCCGCTGATCGGACAGGCCGCCTGGATCGCCCAGCGCAGCCGCACCTTCCATGGCTCGCTGAAAGACAACATCACCCTGTTCGACGATACGATTCCCGCCGAGACCGTCCAGGCCGCCGCCGAAGCCGCGGGCGTGATGGATTTCGCCGCCAGCCTGCCCGACGGCCTCGACACGGCGCTGGGCGAGCGCGGCCACGGCGTGTCGGGCGGTCAGGCCCAGCGCGTCGCCCTGGCGCGCGCTCTGGCGGTGGACATGAAGCTTCTGCTGCTGGACGAGCCCACCGCCCATCTGGACGGCGAGGCCGAGGGCCGCTTTCTGGACGCGCTGAAACACGCCGCAAAGGGCCGCACCGTGATCATCGCCACCCACAGCCCGGCCGTGCGCCGCATCTGCGACGCGGTGGTGGAGATGGAGCAACATCCGTGAGCGATCTTCGCTTCTTCCTGGCCCTGGCCCATCCCGACCGCTGGTGGCTTCGACTGGGCGCGGCGCTGGCTGCGCTTACGCTTCTGTCCGGGATCGGGCTCCTGTCTCTTTCGGGCTGGTTCATCACCGCCAGTGCGGCCGCCGGGCTCGTCGCGGCGGGGCGCGGCTTCAACGCCCTGTCCGCCTCCGGCGGTGTGCGCGCCTTTGCGGTGACCCGCACGGTGGGCCGCTACGCCGAGCGCATGGCCACCCACGAAGCCACGTTCCGGGTTCTCTCCCGCTTGCGCCTGTGGGTGTTCGATCAGGCCGCGCCCCTGGCGCCGGGCCGATTGTCCCAGATGCGCAGCGGCGACGTTTTAAGCCGCGTCACCCAGGATGTGGACGCGCTGGACAATCTTTATCTGCGCGTGGTCACGCCCATGTTCGCCGCCGCCTGCGGCGCGCTGGCCGCAGCCATCATCCTGGCGGTGTTCGCTCCCGCCGCCCTCTTGCCGGTGCTGGCGACCTTCATCCTGGCCAGCATCGTCCTGCCGCTGGTCGCTGCAAGACGCGGCGCGGCGGATGGCCGAATCGCGGTGCAGGAGTCGGCTATGGCGCGCGCCGAGGCCGGCGATCTCGCCGGCGGCCTGGCCGAGCTGAAAGCCTATGGCGGGGATGCCCGCGTGATCGAGCGCCTGGACCAGGCGAGCCGGGGATGGATCGGCGCCCAGCGCAGCCTGGCGCGCCTGTCGCTTCTGAACGCAGCGCTGTTATCGCTGGCGGCGCCGGCGACCTTCGTGATCGGATTCGGCTCGGCGACCATTTCCGGCGCGCCCCCGGCGCTGGCGGCGCTGGCGGGCTTCATCGCCTTCGCGTTGTTCGAGGCCGCCGCCCCGCTGGTCACCGCCGCTGAGCAGTATGGGCGCACCTTGAGCGCGGCCCGGCGCCTGCGCGAGTTATCCGAAATCACGCCCGCGATCACCGAACCGGCGAACCCGGCCGAGAGTCCCATCGGCAGCGGCGTGACCCTCACCGATGTCTGCTTCACCTATCCCGGCGCGCCGGAAGCGGCGCTGAACCGCGTCTCGCTCGACCTACCCGAGGGCGGCCGGCTGGCGCTGGTGGGCGCGTCTGGCTCGGGCAAGTCCAGCCTGATCAAGCTCTTGATGCGCTTTTATCAGGCCGAGACCGGCGAGATCACGCTGGGCGGCGCGCCGATCTCCACCCTGAGCGCCAGCGATGTGCGGGCAAGGTTCGCCCTGGTGGATCAACGCGCCGAGCTCCTGTCGACCACCGTGCGCGAGAATCTGCGCCTCGCCGATCCGGGCGCCGGCGAGGACCGGATCTGGGCGGCGTTGGAGCGAGCGCGCGCCGCCGATTTCGTGCGCGCCATGCCCGAGGGGCTCGAAACATGGATCGGCGAGCAGGGCGGGCTGGTTTCCGGCGGCCAGGCCCGGCGCATCGCGCTTGCGCGCGCCTTCCTGAAAGGCGCGCCGGTGCTTCTGCTGGACGAACCCACCGAGGGCCTGGACGAAGACACCGAGCGGGAGTTTCTCGACGCGCTGGACGCCTGGCTGGACGAGGACACACGGCGCTCGGTGCTCATCGTCACCCACCGGGCGAGCCTGTTGGAGCGGGCCCGCACCGGTGTCTTGCTGGAACGCGGCCGGGTCGCAGAGGCCGGGCCGGTGTCAGCGCTCGCCGGCGCCGGCGGCGCCTTCGACCGCCTGTTTCCCGCCTTCCACAAGGACGGCGCGGCCTAAGTCCAGAACCGCCACCACGGATCATCCTCGGGCTGATGAATGCCGAGCCACTCGCGCACCTGCGCGATGACCGGATCAAGGCGCTCCCAGACCGGCAGATGCTGCTGGATGAACGCGTCTCCGCCCGGCCAGGCGACAGACACGATGAACGCACTGGCCAGCACCGTCACCAGGATGGTCAGAATCGGTTTGAAGATGTCCCCGATGAACTTCATAGGCCCCTCCTTTTGCAAGGTATGGAGCGAACTCTAGGGCAAAACCGGCTGAACCGCGCGTGAATTGCGATAGGCCCTACCCGTGACAGCGCCGCCTGACAGGCGGCGCGCGAGGGCGAGCCTTATAAATGAGGAAATGTGAGCCGGCGCCTCAGGCGCCGGGATCTTGCCTGGAGCCCTTCAGCACGAAGCGGCGATCGCAATAGCCGCATTCGACAAAGCCCTGCTCGCCCATGTCGTAATAGGTGCGCGGATGGCCCAGCGCACCGCCGCCGCCGTCGCACATGACGCGCGGGCGCTCGGTGACGACGACTTCGGGGGGCGGAAAACCGGTGTCGCCGGCTGCGGCGGCGCGGGCTTCGTTTTCAGGATCGGTGCGGCTCATGGACGGGCTCCGGATGGTTCGCGCGCACGGGGCGTGGACGCCTGCGCGCGTCGCCTATAGGGTCCGGCTCGTCTCTAGGCGCGCCGGACGGCAACGTCAATCGCGCGCCGCCCCACGGCTCATCACACTAAGGCCCACACCGCCATGACAGACCGCCGCACGCCGAAATACGCGCTTGAAGCCCGCCGGCTTCAGAAGACCTATCCGGCGCGCAAGACAAGCCCAGCCAAACAGGCGCTCAAGGGCGTCGACCTCGCCGTGCCCACCGGCTCGATCTTCGGGCTGCTAGGCCCCAATGGCGCAGGCAAATCCACCTTCATCAACATCTTCGCCGGGCTTGTGACCAAGACCGCGGGAACCGCCGAGATCTGGGGCGTGGACATCGACAAGAAGCCCCGCGAAGCCCGCGCCGGCATCGGCGTGGTGCCCCAGGAGCTGAACATGGACGTGTTCTTCACGCCCCATGAAACGCTGGAGCAGATGGCCGGCTTTTACGGCGTGCCCCGATCGGAACGGCGCACCGACGAAATCCTTGAGGCGGTGGGCCTGTCCGACAAGCGCGACGCCTATGTGCGCCAGCTGTCCGGCGGCATGAAGCGCCGCCTGCTGGTGGCCAAGGCGCTGGTTCATAATCCGCCGGTTCTGGTCCTCGACGAGCCCACCGCAGGCGTTGATATCGAGCTGCGCCGCCAGATGTGGGAGTACGTGCTCAGGCTCAATCGTCAGGGCGTGACCATTGTTCTCACCACCCACTATCTGGAAGAGGCCCAGGAGCTGTGCGACCAGATCGCCATCGTCAATCATGGCGAGGTCGTCGCGTGCGAGCCCAAGGAGACGCTCCTTAAGCGCCTGGACAAGAAGACGCTGGTGATCGTGCCCGCCGAACCGCTCAGCGCCGTTCCAGCGGGTTTCGAGGCCCAGAACGCGGTGATCCGTGAGGACGGCGCCCTGGCTGTCACCTATCGCTTCGGCGAAGCCTCGGTGGCCCGGATGATCGAGACCTACCACGCCTCCGGCGCAAAGATCGCCGACCTGAGGACCGAGGAGGCTGATCTGGAAGACGTCTTCCTGGCGCTCACCTATGGCGCGGACGAAAAGGCGGCCGGCTAGAGCGCGCCTGCGACGCGACGCTTTCGCCTGATCGCTTCATAAAAGGGACCCGCCGGGCCAGGTATTGCGTTAAGCTGTTCAGATGACCCGTATCCTTGCCCGCATCCTCGCCTTCATCCTTGCCGTGACGTTTCTTGGCGTGGCGCTTGTGGTGATCGTCAATCTGCGCCCCCAAGGCGTGGGCGGCTATGTGCTGATCGCAGTCCTCCTGGCGCTCGCCTTCTTTCTGCCGGTGGCGATCTACAGGGCGATGATGGGCAAATGGGCCCGCGACCACCGACCCGACGAGACCCGCGTCGGCGCAGGGCTCGCCATGGGCACGGCGATTGATCCGGCTCGGCGCCGCCGCGACGAAGACACCGGCGGCGACGATGCCGATCTGATCGGCTAGCGCCCGCCTGATCGACGGCCGCCATCGCCTCACCTCTAATCATCGTCAGCCATGCGTCGCCCAGAGCGGAGCCGCATCCGAGCGGTCATGCTCACCTGTGGGCTGAGGCCACACATCACACATCACACATGAAATATTGTACATATACAACATTTCGATTGACGTATGGTCGTCTCTCGGGCAAAACGCTGCTCGAAATGAAGTAGCAAAGCGGGTCCGATCATGTCGTCATCCTCCCTCGCAGCGCCCAGCCGGGCGAATTTGTGGACCGGTCGAGGGTTCACGCTTGTGGTTTTTGGTCTGGCCGGCGCGGGATTTGTCCTGACTCTGCGCGCGGACGCAGGCGGCGAGGCGGACCTCACCGCAGCGGGCTGGGCGTTTGCGCTCGCCAGCCTGGTCTACGGGCTTGGTGCGACGGCGCTGTTCATCCGCGGCGACTACATATTGCGCATGTTCGGCTGCGCCTGGCCGCTCCTGCTCGCCCCGGCGGATGAATTTCAGAAGGTTCAGCGCCAGCGCGCCTTCTCCTTCACCTTCATCGTATTCCTGTCGGCGTTCTCGCTGTTTATCGGCGCCCATGCCGGAGCCATGATTTCGCAGGCGTTCGGCGCCGAAACCGTCACGGGACTCTTGCCTACGGACGCCTGGGGCATCCTGGCGTTCCTCGCCCTCGTATTCTTTACACTGACTCTCCTGCCCCAGGCCTATCTGGCCTGGACGCTGACCCCCCTCGACCCGCTTGAGGATGATGCGCACAGCCCCGAACATGGCCCGGAGCGCACCGCGTGAGCGTAAAGATCCACAATCGCATCCCGCTTTTGCGGGCCGAGCGCGGCCTGTCGCGCAAGGCGCTCGCCGACACGATCGGGGTGAATTACCAGACCATCGGCTATCTGGAACGCGGCGACTACAACCCGTCGCTGGAGCTGGCCCTGCGCCTGGCCGAGCATTTCTCCGTTCCGGTTGAGCAGATCTTCTCCCTGGAGCCCTTCCCGTCCCTGTTCGCCGGCAAAGGAGGCTGACGCCCATGTCGTTTTATTATCGAAAAGCCGGAGAGCCGGCGCATATGAGCCGCGTGATGATGCGCGGGCTCACCGGGTTCGCGCTTCTGGCCTATCCGGCCGGCGCGATCCTTCAGCTGGTCATGCCCGATGCGCCCGAGCCGGGGCTTTTCCTTGCAGAGATCGCCGGCCTCGGACTGATCGTCCTGGCGCTTGTTGCGCTGGCGCTGATCGCGCCGTCCTCTCTGCAGCGCATCGTCGGAGAGCAGACCAAACATCTAGACGAATTCGAGCTGGAATTGCGCCGCCGCGCCAATGCGCTCGCCTACCAGATCTTCTCGGTGCTCACACTCCTCGCCCTGTTCTATTTCGGCGTGGCGTCGGATTCAGAGCGGCTGAACCTGTGGATGCCCAGCGGGTTCGATCACTGGAACGCGATCATGTGGGGCGCGATCCTCTACGCCTTTGTCCTGCCCACCGCCGTGCTCGCCTGGATCGCTCCGGCGCCCGTGGCGGAGGAGGCCTGAGCGCAATGGCCGATATCTGGAGCGAGTACTGGTGGGCGATCCTTCTGATCGGCTTCGCCCTGGCGGGCGGGATCAGCTGGGCCCGCCCCGGGACGCGCAAGCGGACGAAAGCCGCCTCCGGCGACGACGGCGGTGTGACGCTCACGGTGGGTTCCACCGGAGGGCCCCGGACGGTCAAGGACCAACCGGACGCTTCAGATGGATCGGACGGGTCTGGCGGCGGCGACGGCGGCGGTGGCGGCGGCGACTAGAGTCTTGATCCGTCGATTTTTTGAGCGCGATCCCGGGTCCCGTTCTTACTGAGAGGGCTCTCAGCGCACCGCCGTCTCGATGCGGCCGTCGGCGTGGACGATGGCGCGCTTCATGCCCGGGGAGTTGAACCGCGCGCAGGCCTGGCCCGAGGCGTCCACGGCGATGATCCCCCCCTCTCCGCCGAGCGCCGCCACGTCGTCCAGCGCCCCGGCGACGGCGGAGTCCAGCGTCTCACCGGCGTAGCGCATGCGGGCGGAGACATCGGCGGCGGCGTTGGCGCGCATGAAATACTCGCCCTGGCCGGTGCAGCTCACCGCCGCACGCCCGTCCGCCCAGGTGCCCGCGCCGATGATCGGCGTATCGCCCACCCGGCCCCACACCTTGTTCAGCGTACCCCCGGTGGAGGTCGCCGCCGCCAGCCGGCCTGAAGCGTCCAGCGCCACCGCGCCCACTGTGCCGGTGGGAATGGCGCGATCGTCCGGCGCCGCCGCCGGAACGTAATAGGCCGGCGCGTCGTCCACCGTTTGAAGGCCCTGCTCGCGCGCGAAATGCGCGGCGCCCGCACCGGCCAGCAGCACATGGGGCGTCTCGTCCATGACGCGCCGCGCGGCCGTCACAGGGCTGATGAAGCCCTCCAGCGCGCTCACCGCCCCGGCGTCGCGGGTGGACCCGTCCATGATCGCGGCGTCCAGCTCATAGCGCCCGGCCTTGTTGGGGCTCGCCCCCTTGCCGGCCACGTAGAGACCCGAGGCCTCCATCTCGCGCACCGCCTCGCAGATCACGTCCAGCGCGCTCGCCCCGCCGCGCAGGGCGTCGCGCGCGGCTTCGGCGACCCTCGCCATATGCGCCAGTTCGGCGTCATAATCGCGCGCGGCGAGGACGCCGGCGCCGCCATGGAGGATGAAGACAGGGCGAATATCGGGCATGGGGCTCTCTTTCACTGCTCGCGCGCCTTATGACGCGTTCGCCGCGCCGGCGCCACCGCAGCGGCGCCAGGGGGCGCCCGGTGGCCCGGCCGGCAAGATCCACCGATCGCGTCCGGATCTCGCCTTGACGAATTTTAACTTTTTGGTTGCCCGCAGCGACGGCATCGTCCTTGGCGGCTGGGCGCGTTCAGGCGCCCGTAACAACGATGCCGGGACGCGCCATGTTGAAGACGCTGATCAAAGAAGGACTCTCAAGGCGAGAATTGCTTATCGCGGCGGCCGCGCTTTCGGCCGGCGGCTGCGAGGTCGATGAAGAGCTGCTTGAGGGCTTCCAGGCCGCAAATCCATCCGGGGGATTTGCGCCGGAACTGGCCGGCGTGGCCGGTGAGAGCTGGCTGGAGACCGCACTGTCAGGACGCGGTGTCAGGATCGGCGTCATCGACGCCGGGTTCGGCGGCTTTGACAGCAACCCGTTCACGCGCGGGCTTCAGGTCGAGGAGACGCGCAGCTTCGTCCCCATCGAGTCGGACACGTTTTTCGGCGACCCCGACGATCATGGCGTCAGCGTCACGCAATATATCGGGGGCCGATCCGACGACCGGGTCAGAGGGCTCGCCCCTGAGGCGGCGTACCTGCTGGCCAAGGGAGAAGACCAGCAGAGCGAACGGCGATCCGACGAGTTGGGTGTGATGAACGCTTTGGACTGGCTCGCCGCACATGACGTGAAGCTGATCAACATAGCCCTGGGGTACACCCGCTTTGAGGACGCTGAACCCTACTCGCCCGATTCCATGGATGGGCGGACGGCTGAGGTGACGCGCCGCGTAACGGCGATGCTTGAGGCCGACCCGGCGCTGATCATTGTCGCCAGCGCTGGCAATCAGGGGCGGTCAGACTGGCGGGTGGTGACGGCGCCTGGTGACGCGGAGCATGCGATCACCGTGGGAAGCGCGCAGCACGGCGGTGCGGCGCGCCGCCCAACCAGCGGCGTCGGAAATCCGCAAGCAGACTTCATCAAGCCTGATTTCGTCATTTCCTCGGGGCGCGGCGCCAGTTCGGTGGCGACCGGCGTGGTTACCGGACTGGTCGCCTGCCTGCGCCAGGCCTTCCCGGACGCCTCACGCGATCAAATCCGGGCGGCGCTCCGGTTCGCCGGATCAAATCGCGCCGCACCTAATCGGGAGATCGGATACGGCGTGCCCGACGGCGCACGGGCGCTGGCCCATTTGTCGGAGCATGTGGAGCCGCGTCCGGCCGGTTCGCAGTAACCAATGGGCGCTCGGCTTGCGCAGGCCGAACGGGTCAGCGCCCAAGGCTGGGATATGAACCGCCCCCTTCCGTCCGCGCCCGCTTTGGGCCATAGAGAAATCGTCACGCGGGCGTGGCGGAATTGGTAGACGCAGGGGACTCAAAATCCCCCGGTGTAACAACCTTGTCGGTTCGAGTCCGACCGCCCGTACCATTTTTTTCTGATCCGCCTTCGCGTCCGCTTTGTCGGTTCCGCGACGGCGCGAGCGGGCGGTCGCCCTTTCGAGCCAGTCCGGTTCGAGGCGGGGCCGGCGCGGCCTCGTCGCTCCAACCCGGCTTTTCTCGATAGCGTCCATCAAGATAATTCATGGCCTCAATCGCCTTACGCTCTTGCATGGCTCCTTCATGAGAACGATTATCATGTGCATGAAAGAGAGGCGGACATGTCGGCTTTACTGGCCCTGATACGCACCACAGCCACCCACAACCACGGCCCGGCGTCGCGCTCTGCGCGCAAGACGGCGAGCTATGCGCTGATGCATCTGATCGTGGCCATGGCGGTGGTCTATGCGCTCACCCGCGACTGGCGCGCGGCCCTGGCCATCGGTCTGGTGGAGCCTTTGGTGCAGACCCTCGCCTACACCTTGCATGAGCGCGCCTGGGCGAAAGCCGGGCGCGAGCCCGCTCAGCGCGAGGCTGGACCGGCGGGCGCTGCGGGTGCTGTCGGCCCGGCCGGCGCGCACCAGGGCGCCGCCGCACCATAGGGCGTGGCGAGGCCCGCGCTCAGCAAATCTTCAGAGAGGTCCGCCCCGTCCGCGCGGCGGATCCGGGCGATCACACGGCCTGCAAAACTGCCCAGATCAATCTCTTCCAGCGAAATGGACGCACCCTCCAGCCAGGACCGCGTAAACGCACTCGCCTGCGCCGCGAGCGCCCGTTCGGCCTCGCAGTCCGGCCCCCGCGCCTCCGGCGTGTCGACCCCGGCCAGACGCACGCGCGTCTCCACATAATGGCCCGGCCAGATGTGAGCGCGCACCGCCACCGTGTCACCGTCCACCACGCGCACCGTCTCCGCCGGCACCGGACCGGGCAAGGGCTGTGCAGCCAGAGCATGTGCCGGAAAAAAAGCACACGCCAATAGGGCGCAAATTCTTTTCATCGCGCCTTTTATAGGAAGATTTTCCGTAAATGGGAAGGCGCGACCCGAGCGAACCTGTGGATTTCACGCGCCCGCACTGCCGCGCTGAGGCGGCGGCGTTACGGGAGCGGCTTGACGTCCCTGGTGAGCGTGCGGCGCTGCGCTTACTCGCGGGCGAGACCGCGGCGTGCGGCTTCGCGGGCGGCCGAGGGCGGCGTATGGCCCGGGCCGATCACGATGAGCCGGCGGCTGACGGCGTAGACCGCCGGATCGCGTCCGACGCCGCCGGCGTCGCCGGTCTGGAAGAAGGCGGGACCCAGGCGCACAGGATCACCTGCGCGCGCACCCGCGCTCTGAGGGCCGTGATGACTGACGGCGTGGGTGCTTTGGCTGACCACGCGGGCCGCGTCATGGGCTTGGTGAAACCCGCTGCGGTGTTGCACGTATCGCTCTGAACCAAACCGCGGCGCGCAAGGGTGCGCGCTTGAGTGGGCCGGCGCGCGCCGTGCGTCCTGAGCGCCATGACCTGACCCCGCCTGCGCCGAGGCGACATAGGCGGACGCGACCGGCGCGCCCGGCGCGGCGGCGCAGGGGCTGGCGGCGAGAAGAAGGGCGGCGATCACACTCATCAAGAAAGATTAACACGGCGAGGATCGCGGCGGGAGCCCTACCTCTGGCCCGGCCTGTGGCGGGCGGCGCGGCGCAGGCCTTCGGGCGCGGTCCCGGCCCGGCCGCAGCCTAGAAATCGTAGGTGATCCCTTTCTTCTCCCAATCGCCGTAGCGGGTGGGTTCAGGGCCTTTGGGGCCGCCCAGCTCTCTCTCGCGTTCGGCGGCGTCGCGCGCGGCCTTGCGGCGCGCCTCCGCCTCTGCGAGGGCGCGTCTGGCGTTGTCGCTTAAAGGCTTTTGCGCCCCGGCGGGGCTTTCAGCGGGTTTCGCATCGCTCATCGCTTGCGGGTCCTTTTGCTTGCACCCACATATCTAGGCGGTCCGCGCGGGGCGGCCAAGATTTGACTGCGGAGAGACCTCTTCCCATGACCGGCAATGGATTGCGCGTTTTCATGCTGCTGGCCGCCCTCACCGCCCTGTTCATGGGCGTGGGCTTTCTAGTGGGCGGCGCCGGCGGCGCGGCGCTCGCCCTTATCGTCGCAGCGGGGATGAACGTCTTCGCGTACTGGAACTCCGACAAGATGGTCCTGCGCATGCACGGCGCGCGCGAGGTCACGCCGGACGAGCGCGATCCGCGGCTCTTTCAGTACGCCAAAGACGTCGCGGACATGGCCCACGCCAACGCCATGCCGGCGCCGCGCATCTATGTCATCGACAACCCCCAGCCCAACGCCTTCGCAACCGGGCGCGACCCGAACAACGCCGCGGTCGCCGCCACCACGGGCCTGCTGACCCAGCTCACCCGGCAAGAAGTGATGGGCGTGATGGCCCATGAGCTGGCTCACGTGCGCTCTCGCGACACGTTGACCATGACGGTCACGGCCACCTTCGCCGGCGCCATCGGCTTCCTCGCCAATTTCGCGCTGTTCTTTGGTGCGCGCGAGCGCGGCGGTCTGATCACCGGCATCCTCATCGCCATCTTCGCCCCCATGGCCGCCGCCCTTGTGCAAATGGCGATTTCGCGCTCGCGCGAATACGAGGCCGACCGGATCGGCGCGGAGATTTGCGGCAATCCCCACTGGCTCGCCTCGGCGCTGGAAAAGATCGAGCGCAGCGCCCGCCGCACCCCCAATGAAAGCGCCGAGCGCAATCCAGCCAGCGCCCACATGTTCATCATCAACCCGCTGAACGGGCGCAGCGGCGACAATCTGTTCTCCACCCACCCCGGCACCGCCAACCGCATCGCGCGCCTGCGCGAGATGGCGGGCGGCGCCCCTGCTTCCCAGGGCCCATGGGGCGGAGACGCGAGTGGCGGTGCGCCTTCTCCACGCGATTTTGGTGGTCCCTGGGGTTGATTCGCTGAATGCGCACAGCTGCAACGCCGTATTAACGGTATTCACGCGATAACTTCTGGGTTGCTTCCTGGAGCCGCCCGATGTTGCGTCATACGCCGCTAATCTGCCTTGTCGCCGCCACATCCCTGAGCGCCGCGCTTCCGCTGGCCGGGGCGGTTGCGGTTGCGCCTGAAACCGGCCAGGCGGCCGTGTTGTTCGATCCGCGCCTGACACACGCGGATCTGGTCCGGGCCGCTGCCGGGGCCGGAGCAGGAATCGTACGCTTCGGCGCGGCGCCGGGCTCCGTCATCGTCAGCCTTCCAGAAAACGGCGGACCGGCGGCCCTGCGCGCAGCAGGAGCCTGGCTCATCGCCGATCCGGTCATTCTGGGCGGATGCGCGCCGAACACCGAATTTTCAACCGAGGACGCCCCATGAACCGACTTGACGCCGTACGCGGCGACGCCCAACGCATCCTTCTCGCAGGCCTTGTGATCGGCGCCGTTATCTATCTGGCCGCCTCGCTCATCGTGGCGCCGGACAAGACGGTGTTTGGGACCGCAATGCTGGTCGCCGCGGCGGGGCTTGTCTTCGTCAGCTGGCGCACCGCGCCCCAGGAAGCCACCACGCGCATGGTGTTCGGCGCGGCGATGATGGCGTTTCCCGCAGCCCTCACCTTCATGATGAGCGGCAAGGCCTGGCAGATCGACATGCACATGACCTTCTTCGCCGCGCTGGCGGCGGTGACGGTGTTGTGCGACCGCAAGGCGCTGCTGGCGGCGGCGGGAACTGCGGCTGTCCATCACCTGGCGCTGAACTTCATCCTTCCCGCTGCGGTGTTTCCCGGCGGCGGCGATCTCGGGCGCGTGATTTTCCACGCCGTGGTCGTGGTGATCCAGACCGGGCTTCTGCTCTGGCTGTCGGGCACGATCTCCAAGGCGCTCACCGACGCCGACCAGGCGCTCACCGACGCCGGTCAGGCGCGCAACCAGGCCGAAGCCCTGGCCCAGACCGACCGCGAGAAAGAAGCGGCCACCCAGAAATCGCGCGCCCGCGTCGCCGAGCTCGCCTTGGCGTTTGAGAAGCAAGTGGGCGGGGTGCTCGCAGAGCTGGAGCGCTCCGCCTCTGAAATGGCGGAACTGTCCGGCGAACTGAAAGCCGACGCCAGCGATACGCGCGGCAGCGCCGATCAGGTCGCCGGCCGCAGCGAAGAAACCGGGCGCAATGTCCAGGCCGTGGCCTCGGCCGCGTCCGAGCTGGCCGCCTCGATCCAGGAAGTCACGCGCACCCTGACCCAGGCCGACGAGATATCCGGCCGGGCCGAGAGCGAGGCCGACCGAGCCGGTGAATCCATGGCGCGCCTGAACGCGGCGGCGCGCGAGATCGAGGAGATCGCCGATCTGGTGACCTCCATCGCGGCGCAGACCAATCTCTTGGCCCTGAACGCCACCATCGAGGCGGCGCGGGCCGGCGAAGCGGGCAAGGGCTTTGCGGTCGTCGCCAGCGAAGTGAAGGAGCTCGCCGACCAGACCGGAAAGGCCACTGAGGAGATTCGCAGCAAGATCGACGCCATGCGCCGCGCTGCGGAACAGGCCGGCGAGGGGCTCAAGCAAATTGGCGGCACGATCGGCGAAGTGCGCACCGCCAGCGGTGACGCACGCGGCGCCTTCAGCCAGCAAGCCGCCGCCACCGATGAAATCGCCAAGCTCGCCTCTGAAGCCGCCACAGCCACCTCCCAGGTTAGCGAGGAAGTCTCCAAAGTGTCCGGCGCGGCAGCGCGCGCCGACGCCGCCGCAGCGCGGTTCGAGGACGCCGCTGCGGGCCTGGCCGATTCCGCCGAACGTCTCTCCGCCGAGCTCGCGAAATTCCGCGCCGATCTGGGCGCCGCCGCCTAGAGCGATTTCGGTCGATTCTGATCGACCAAAATCGCTCTAACTCTCTGACTTATCACCTTTTCGAACCGGGAAACCGGTACCCACTTTCGCTGAAAAAGCTCTAGCCTCCCTGCCGGGGCCCGTCAGCCCAGCGGGTAGTCGGCTTCGGCCTCATAGGCGTTGGGCTTGCCGGCCTTGCGGGTGTGGCTTGAATAAAGGTGGAAGCGGTCGGCGGTGAAGACGCTGGATCGAAACAGCGCATTCCGCTGCTCAAAGCGCTGCACACGCACCGGATCCACCCCGCCGCTTAAATACGCCAAGGTGAGATGGGGCAGAAAGACCCGGCGCTCCATCTCCAAGCCGGCGCGCAGGCCCGCCTTGCGGCAGCGCCGCGCAAGATCGGCGAGCTCCGGCCCCGCCTCCACGCCCAGCCACAGGGCGCTGGGCTGTTTCTTGCCGAAATGGCCGGCGCCGGACAGGCGCAACTGGAATCGCGGGCAGGAAATCGCGGCCAGCTCGAAATCGAGCTCCTCGATCACCGGCTCGTCCAGCTCGCCGAAGAAGGCCAAAGTCACATGCAAATTCTCCAGCGGACGCCAGTTGGCGAACGGAACCTGCGCGTCCATGAGCTCGGCGGCCTCGTCGGCGACGATCTCCGGCAGCGGCAGCGCGGCGAAAACACGTAACGACATGATCCACTTACACACATGCGGCGGGCCGTTTCGTCAAGCGTGCAGCCGTCTGAGCGTTCAAATCCTTAACTCTAGAAGGGGTTCTCGCGCATTATCCCATCCGGTTTCGCTTGAAATCGCAGTGCACAACTCTGATATTAGAAGCAGCCGTGTGATCGCCCTCAAAAGTTTCGCACGAGAGCTTTATGGAAGAAGGACGCGATGAACCAGTATAACCGCACCACTTATGACGCCGGCGCGCTCGACACGTCTCGCGACGAGGGTCTGCGCAGCTTCATGCTGGGGGTCTACAACAAGATGGGCCTAGGCCTGCTGCTGTCGGCGGCGCTGGCCTATATCGTCGGCACGGTGACCCCCGTCACCGAACTCGTCTTCGGCACCCCGCTCGTCTACGTCGTCCAGTTCGGCCCGATCGCGCTTCTGTTCGGGTCCATGTTCTTCATGAAGAACCCCTCGCCCATCGGCGCGGCGGTGCTTTACTGGGCCGTGGTCTCGCTCATCGGCGCGGGTCTCGGCGTGTGGGTCTACATGGCCACGACCGGCGCGGAGACGCAGGCCCTCACCGGAAACCTGTCGGTCACCTTCGGCACGATCGCCCAGGCCTTCGTGATCACGTCTGCGGCGTTCTTCGGCCTGTCGCTTTACGGCTACACGACGAAGACGAACCTGCAGCCGCTGCGCAGCTTCCTGTTCATGGGCATTATCGGCGTCTTCCTGATCTCGATGATCAACATCTTCTTCGTCGAGAGCTCTGGCCTTCAGTGGCTCATCCAGTTCGCCATTCTCGGCCTCATGGCCGGCGTGGTCGCCTGGCAAACTCAGGCGCTGAAGCTCATGTATGTGGAGATCGCCGGCGACGAGCGCTCGAAAGCGGTGATGACCTATTACGGGGCGCTGAACCTCTATATCGCCTTCGTGAACATGTTCCAGATCATCCTCATGATGCTGGGCAATCGCGAATAGCGCTGCGTAAACAGGCCTGACTCAAGACGCCCCGGACTTTCGTCCGGGGCGTTTTTTGTTTCTCCGGGCGGTTTCGCAAAGGCGCCACTGGGCGCCCTGCGAGAGGGCGCTATTGCAGCCCGCCCCAGGTCAGGCGTTTGAGCTGGCTGTCGAAGACCTTGAGCACCTGGTCCAGCTCCTGGCCGCGCTTCAGGATCGCGCCGCCGGCGGCGACCACCTTGTAGGCGCCCTGCTTTCGGGCCTCGGACGGGGTCTTCACGATGCGGTAGACGGGAAACTCCGCCGCGTGGCGGAAAATCGAGAACTCGGCGCGGCCCTTCAGCCCGTCAATGGCGTAGTCGCGCCATTCCCCGCCGGCGACCATCATGCCGTAGACACGCAGAATCGCATTGAGCTCGGCGCGCTGAAACATCACGCTGTTTGCGTCGAAGGCGGCGTTGGCGGCGCTACGGGACATCGCGCTCCTTTCGGCGGGCGGGGTCAGACTAACCTTTTCGCAGCGTTACCGAAAGTTCACGCGCCGCCACGAACACGCCTTATTTTGGTCCTTGGAGCGCCCCACGCCAACTGCATTTTTCAGGGGTCGGTCGATGCGGATCAAGCCTGCGGATCTGGATTCACAGCCCCCCAGCCCCCCCGGATCTGGCGGGTCGTATCGATCGGCACTTCCCCTCTTCAGCCTCCAGCAGCACGTTCGACGTGCTCACAGCCGCAGGAGCGTGCTGTGTGTTCAGGCTTTGGTGACGGCCCTCAGTCATGCTGGTGGCGAAGCGGTGCGCCATGCGCTATCGCTAACGCCGTCGCACCCTCGCGCCACGAACAGGACCGCCCATGATCCTCGCCGATCGCCTGGTCAAACGCTTCGCCGGCCGCACCGCGGTCAATCAGGTGAGCTTTGAGGTGAAGGCGGGCGAGGTGCTAGGCTTCCTCGGCCCCAACGGGGCGGGCAAGACCACCACCATGCGCATGATCGCCGGCTGCCTCGAGCCCGATGAGGGCCGGGCCCTGGTCAATGGCTGCGACAGCGCGCTTCAACGGCGCGCGGCGCAGGAACAGCTGGGTTATCTGCCCGAAGGCGCGCCGGCCTATCCGGCCATGACGCCGCGCGGCTTTGTGCGCTTCGGCCTGCGCGCGCGCGGATTTTCCGGGTCGGCGCTGAATGACGCGGCGGAGATCGCGCTGCGCCTGGCCAATCTGGGCCCGGCTGCAGACAAGCCCATCGGCGCGCTCTCCAAGGGATACAAGCGCCGCGCCGCCCTGGCCGCCGCCATCGCCCACGATCCGCCGGTGCTGATCCTGGACGAGCCCACCGACGGGCTTGATCCCAATCAGAAGGACGGCGTGCGCGCCCTCATCACGCAGATGGCGGCCACGAAGGCGATCATCATCTCCACCCATCTGCTGGACGAGGTGGACGCCATCTGCACGCGCGCCGTGGTGATCGCGGGCGGCGAAGTCCTCGCCGACGACACGCCCAAAGGCCTCGCAGAGCTTGGATCGGACGCCACCATCGCCTCGGCCTTCCGCGCCTTGACGCAGGCCAAGGGCGAAACGCTGGGCCGCGCCCGGGGAGGACGCGCGGCGTGAACGGATTGATTGCGGTGTTTCGCCGCGAGCTGGCGGCCTATTTCGAGACCCCCCTCGCCTGGGTCTTTCTAACCGTTTTCGCTTTGGCCGCGCCCAGCTTTGCCTGGCGGGTGGGAAATCTGTTCGAGACCGGGCGGGCCGATCTGGCGCCGCTGTTTGATTTCATGCCCTGGCTTTTGCTGGTTCTGATGCCGGCGCTGGCCATGCGCGCCTGGGCCGAGGAGCGCGACCGCGGCACGCTGGAGACGCTGCTCTCCGCGCCGATCCCGCTCTGGGCCGCGGCGCTGGGCAAGTTCCTCGCCGCCTGGGTGGTGGCAGGGCTCGCCATTGCGCTCACCTTCCCCATGTGGATCGCCATTAATTATCTGGGCGAGCCCGACAACGCCGCCACCGCCACCGCCTATATGGGCGCGTTCCTTCTGGCCGGCGGCTATCTGGCGCTGGGGCAGGCGCTGTCGGCGGCCACGTCCAACCAGGTGATCGCCTTCGTGCTGGGCGGGGCGGCGTGCTTTCTGATCACCGTAGCCGGATTGCCCTTCGTGCTCGACGCCCTGTCGGCGCGCCTTCCCGGCGCGGCGGCTGAAGCGCTGGCCGAGCTCTCCGCGCTCGCCCGGTTTGAAAGCCTTCGCCGCGGCGTGGTGAGCGTTTCCGACGTGGTCTATTTTCTCAGCCTGATCGGGCTGGGCCTCGGGATCGCCATGACTCTGATCGATAGCCGGCGCGGGGGCGGACGATGAACGGGCCGCGCTTCCTGCTGGTCATGATCGCCAGCCTGATCGTGGGCTTCGCCGGCCTGAACCTGTTCGCCGGCGCGGCGCTGAACGGTCTGCGTCTCGATCTCACCGAGCGGGGCCTCTACCAGCTCTCGCCGGGCACGCGCGAGGTTCTGGCGCGCATCGACGAGCCGGTGGAGCTGACCTTCTATTACTCGCGCACCGAAGCGGCGCGCTATCCCGCCATCCGCGCCTATGGCGCCAGGGTGCGCGAGATGCTGCGCACGATTTCCGCGCGGTCCGGCGGCCGGGTGCGTCTGGAAGAGATCGATCCCGACCCGTTTTCAGAGGCTGAAGATGCGGCCATCGCGGCGGGCCTCGAGCCGATTCCCACCGAGGACGGCGGTCAGATCTTCTTCGGACTCACCGGGCGAAACGCCGTGGATGACCAGCGCGTCATCGCATTTTTCGATCCGGTGGAGGAAGCGCGCCTGGAATACGAGATCGTGCGCACCCTGGCCGAGCTGGAGCGCGCCCGGATCCCGAAAATCGCCGTGATCTCCGATCTTCCATTTGCGCCGGACCGGGACGGAAACAGCGCGAACCGCATCATCAACGAGCTCTCCGCCGCCTTCGAGGTGGACTGGCTTGAGGACGATTTTGAAGCGATCCCGGACGACTCCGACGCGCTGTTTCTTCTGCACCCGGCGCCCTTGAGCGAGGGACAGAGCTATCTGGTGGACCAGTTCGCCATGACCCGAGGGCGTGTGCTCGCCCTGGTGGATCCCATGGCCCATGTGGCGCTGAAGGCCGGCCCCGACGGGCTGCCGCCGGTGAACGCCAACCGCGCCTCCACCCTGGGCCGCCTGTTCGCCAGCTGGGGCGTCGCCTATGACGTGAACACCACGGCCATGGACGCGCGTAACGGCCTGCCGGTGCAGATCGTGGAGGGCGGGCGCACGCGCATGCGCGCCTATCCTTTGTGGTTCACCGTCACGCCGGCCCAGATGAACGCCGACCTTCCCGCCGTCGCCGCCCTGTCGCGCGGCGTCAATCTGGGCTCGCCCGGCGTGCTGGAGGGGCTGCCCGGCTTTGAAGACAGGTTCACGCCGGTAATGACCACCAGCGAGGCGGCCGCGCGCCTGGACTCAGACCGCGCCGCCGCCAGCCCGGCGCCGGAGGAGCTCATGCGCCAGCTTGATCCAGCCTCCGATGCGCCGCTCACCCTGGCCGCGCGCATCACCGGCCCGTTCGCCACCGCCTTCGCTGACGGCCCGCCGGCCGGCGACATCAATCTAGATCCCGGCGCCCATGTGGAGACGTCGAGCCCCGATGCGGAGATCATTGTGATCGCCGACGCAGATCTTCTGGACCCCGCCTTCTATCTTCGCAGCGATCCGTCCATGGGCGAGCAGGTGGTCGCTGATAATCCGGCGCTGATCCTCAATCTCGCCGACCGGCTGGCCGGCGATCCGGCGCTGGTCTCTCTGCGCTCTCGAGCGGGCTCGCAGCGTCCCATGCTGCGCGTTGAGGCGCTGCGCGCCAACGCCGAGGCCCGGTATCTCGCGCTTCAGGACGAGCTTCAATCAGAGTTGAGCGACGCCGAAGCGCGCCTGGATGATCTGACCCGTCAAGGCCGCGCGAGCGCGCTGGGTGGTGCAGGCGCAGCCGACAGCGCCGAGGCGGAAGCCTTGCGGACACAAATCATCCGGTCCCGCGAACAACTGCGCGAGATCGAGCGGGGCTTTCGTGTGGAGATCGACGCGCTGGAGCGGGCGTTGATGATCTGGACCGTGTGGCTCCCGCCCTTGCTTGTGATCTTCTGCGCCACACTCTTCACCCTGGTTCGCACAAGGCGGCGCCCATGAGAAGCGGTCCCGCCCAACGCCGCCGCAAGCAGGCGATCGCCGCGCTGGCCGGCGCTCTGGCGCTCTTCGCGCTTGGCGCCGCCGCGGTCTGGCGCGATGCGGCGCTCGGCGCACGCCCGGACGTCTCCGGACCCGTGGCGCCGGGCTGGAGCGAGGCCGCCGCCGGCGCCGCAACGATCGAGATCATCACTGGCGAGGGTCAGTTTCTCATGGTGCGCGACGGCGAAAGCTGGGTGATGCCCTCACGCGGTGATTACGCTGTGCGCCCCGAACGCATCGCAGAGCTCGACGAAGCGCTGTCGGGTCTCGCCTATCAGCGCGCCATGACCCGAGATCCTGAGAAGTTCGCGCGCCTGGGCCTGGCCGATCCTCTGGAGGGCGGAAACGGCGTGCGTCTGACGATCCTTAACGCCGCCGACGAACCGCTCGTGCGACTGATCGTGGGTGAAACACGCGATCAGGGCGGCGTGTATCTGCGCGAGCCGGACGGCGCGCGCGCCTTCGCCGCATCAGGCGGCCTGCCCGAGCTGGGCGATCCCGGCCGCTGGCTGGGCCTTGAGTTCTGGGATCTTGATCCCTCCGCCGTCGCCCGCGCCCGCGTTCGCCCGGAGACCGGACCAGCCTATTTTGTCCTGCGCCCCGGAATCGCGCAGCGCAATTTTGACCTGATGGAGCCGGCCGACTGGCGGCTGGTGACCGGCGGAGCCGCAAACGGCGTCGCCGTGGCCGGCGCGCGCCTGCGCTTTCGTGATGTAAGACCCGCCGGCGCCCTGGAGGGCGCCTTCGTGGCCCGCCATTCCGGCGTGACGTTTTCTGGAATTGCTTACCAGTTCGACTTCATCGCCGAGGGCGAGGAGCGCTGGGCCGTGATCGAGGTTGAAACCCGCGCCGATGACGCCGCCGAAAGGGTCGAGCGCCTGTCCGCGCTCACCCAGGGCTGGGCCTTCAAGGTGTCCGATGACGCCTATGAACGCCTGACCCGGGCGCTGCCGGAACTGGCCGAACGCGCCGGCGCGCCGGAAACGCCCGACCCGGACGGCGGGGCCGGCTGAGCTGTCATCAAAGCTTCGCGCACGAGGCGAGCGGTTGCGCTAATCTTGCTGCACATGCGTTGTCACGGAGCGAGTTCATGCGCCTGCCCTTCATCTCCGCCCGGTCTCCCTCTTTGCTCTGGCGCGCCGCTTTGGCTCTCGCCGCGATCAGCCTTGGCGCCTGCGCCGCAGAAGACGCCGGGCGAGAGCCCGCCCTGGCGGCGGCGTCCTGGTCGACCTTGTCCGGCCAGGCGCCGCTTGTGATCGCCCATCGCGGCGCCTCCGGCGAGCGCCCCGAACACAGCGAAGCGGCCTACAAGCTGGCGCTGGAGCAGGGCGCCGACGTGCTGGAGCCCGATCTTCAGATGAGCGCGGACGGCGTGCTGATCGTGCGCCACGACCCCTATCTCTCCACCTCCACCGACATCGCCGACCGGCCTGAATTCGCCGACCGCAAGGCGAGCCGCTTCGGCCGCGAGGATTGGTGGGTGTCGGACTTCACCGCGCAGGAGCTGCAAAGCCTCAACACGCGCCAGGTCTTTGACGACCGCTCCGACGCGTTCGACGACCAGCACGCCGTGCTGACATTTGAAGACTTTCTCGACTTTCTCTCCGGGGAGCAGATCCTGTGCGATTGCATCATCGCCATGGAGCCTGAGATCAAGAGCCCGGCCGAGTACGCGGCGATCGGCCTTGATCCGCTACCCGTCCTTCTGGCCATACTTGAAGAGCGCGGCCTCAACCAGGCGGACGCGCCGGTGGTGATCCAGTCCTTCGACCCGACCTTCCTGCAGCGCCTGCGCACCCGGACGCCTCTGCCCCTGGCCATGCTCTACGCCGGTCCGGCCGAGGACGGATTTGACGCCGATGGCCTGACCCTCGCCGAGATCGCAGAATTCGCCGACGGGGTCGGCGCGTTCAAGGGCGTGCTGATCAATCCCGACGGCGGCAGCACCGGCTATGTCGAGGCGGCCCATGCGTTGGGCCTTGAGGTGCATACCTGGACCGTGCGTGATGACCGCGACCCCATCACCGGCGACACGGTGGAGGCCGAGCTCGCCGCGCTCTACCGACTGGGCGTGGACGCCGTCTTCACCGACCATCCCGCCACCGCCGTAGCGGTGCGCGACAGCCTGCGATAAGCCCTGCCGGCCATCCCTTGCAATCGCAAGTGAACGATGTTCACATATTCTTCGAGCCGGCGGTTGACCGGCGCGGAGGAGACCGGACATGGGCGTTCAACCCCTCACCGCCGATGAGCCGCAAGCGATTGATGTTCTGATCGTCGGCGCGGGCCTATCCGGCGTCGGCGCGGCCTGGCACCTGCAGGACAAGAGCCCGGCGCGCAGCTATAAAATCCTTGAAGCCCGCGCCGATCTGGGCGGCACCTGGGATCTGTTTCGCTATCCCGGCATCCGCTCCGACAGCGACATGTACACGTTCGGCTATAATTTCCGTCCCTGGACCGACGGCAAGGTTTTCGCCGACGGGCCCAGCATCCGGAACTATATTCGCGACACAGCGCGCGAGGCGGGCATCAACCGCAACATCCAGTTCAACACCCGCGTCCTCTCCGCCAGCTGGGACACGCAGGAAGCTCGCTGGACGATAAAGGCCGACCATGACGGGGTGACCGAGACCTACAAGGCGCGCTTCGTGATCATGTGTTCGGGCTATTACCGCTATGAAAGCGGTTATATGCCCGATTTTCCGGGGCGTGAGGATTTCACCGGCGACGTGATCCATCCCCAGCTCTGGAAAGAAGATCAGGACTACGCCGGCAAGCGGGTGGTGGTGATCGGATCAGGCGCTACGGCGATCACGCTGGCGCCCGCCATGGCGAAGAAGGCCGCCCATGTCACCATGCTGCAGCGCTCGCCCAGCTATATCGCCGCGCGGCCTTCACGGGACGCCGTCGCCGATTTTTTACGCAAAGCGCTGCCGGGCCGGCTCGCCTACACGCTGACGCGCGCCAAGAACATCCTCTTGACGATCTTCTTCTTCAATCTGGCGCGCCGTGCGCCGAACTTTGTGAAGAAGGGCGTGATCAAGCAGATCCGCGAAACGCTGGGCGAAGACTTCCCCGTCGAGAAACATTTCTCGCCCTCCTATAATCCCTGGGATCAGCGCTTCTGCCTTTCGCCGGAGGGCGATTTTTTCGAGGTTCTGAAGAGCGGCGAGGCGAGCATCGTCACCGACCATATCGAGCGTTTCACCAGGACCGGCATCCAGCTGAAATCCGGCGAGCATCTGGACGCCGACCTGATCATCCCCGCCACGGGCCTCTCCCTGCAGGTGGGCGGCGCGGTGGATATCAGCGTGGACGGGCGGCCCTTCAACGCTCCTGATCACGTAACTTATCGCGGCATGATGCTGTCGGACGTCCCCAACATGGCGCTCGCCTTCGGTTACACCAACGCCAGCTGGACGCTGAAGATCGATCTGACCTGCGAGCGGGTGTGCCGCATGCTCAATCACATGGCCATAACCGGCGCCGATTACGCCGTGCCCGAGGCGCCGGCGGACCTTGAAACCCTGCCGCTTCTGGACTTTTCCTCCGGCTATGTGCAACGCGCCATCGCCGATCTGCCGCGCCAGGGTGCAACCACGCCGTGGCGGACCTATCAGAACTATATCAAGGACATGGTGACCATCCGCTACGGCGCGCTGGAGGATGGCCATATCCGCTTCGGGCAGGCCGGCGACCGCTCGCGGCTCGGCCCGGTGGACGCGGTGGAGGCCCAGGCGGCGGAGTAGCTGCGCGGCTGAACAGCGCGCGAGTGCGCTCAGTCGATCCGCTCCACCGGCGGCATGGTCCATGCGCCGCTGAGCGCGGCGGGGGCGAGATCGTAGAGCCGGGCCGTCAGGGCGAAGGCCTGACCCGGCGTCACCGGCAGGTAATTGGCCGCTTCGGCGCCGTCGGGCGGCTCAGGCCCGATCACGATCTCCAGAGACCCGTCAGAGCCAAACACCAGAGCGTCGCGATCGCCCAGCGCGTGGCGCGGCGTATCCAGCAGGAACCCTTCCGCGTCATAGGCGGTGATCGACCAGAACGCCTCCGCAGGCGGGGTTTCATCCGGCTTGAAGCGGATGCGATAGGCGTGATCCCCGGACAGGGGACGGCCTTCGCCGTCGATCCCGGTATTGGGATAGATCGCATCCTCGGCTCGGTTGGCGCCCAGGCCGATCATCGCCACCCCGGCGCGCAGGGCGTAGTTCGTCCTGTAATCGCCCAGCCCGTCGCGCGCGACGCGCCAGCCGGTCGGACCGGGCGCCATGGCGCTGGCGGCCTTGGCCAGGCGCTGGCGGGCCACCGAGACGCCGCGCGCCGCGGCGCGCCGCGCGATCCAGCCCTGGCCGTCCGGATCAAACGCGCCGGGCGACAGCCCGATCGCCGAATAGCGTTGCAGGGCAGGGGCGTCCTCAGGCCGCGGCGCCTCGCGCTCCAACAACGTGGCGAGCCGCTCAAAGACCTGCTCCGGCGCCAGGGCCGTCACCGTGTCCAGCGGACGGCCGTCGCCAGCCGGAAAGGCCGGGTCCGCCGCCACCACCGGCCCCGACAGGGAAAAGCCATCCTGGAGCGCGCGCCCGGTCGCAAGATCGTCCAACTCCGGCGCCACGGCGATCCGGCCGATGATCCAGGCCGATCTGGTGGGGACGCTCACATGCACCGCCCCGTCCGGGACCGTTCCGGTCCATCCGGGGCCGGTGATGAAGGCCCGCCCCGGCGTGGCGCCCTGTGTGCGCGAGCCCGGCGCCCCGGCTACATCGGTCCAGGAATCCATCACCTGGAACAGCCAGTAGCGCCCGTTGGTCTGAGGCCAGACCAGTTCCACCGGTCCCGCCGACAGATCCAGCCAGGCCAGCGAATAGAGCGTGTCGCGATTGGGCCGCACCACCTCTTCATCGCCATGGCCGGGCAGCGCGCGGACGTGGACAAGCTGGTTCTGCGACGCGCCTTGCCGGCTCAGCATGGAGGCGCGCGTTTCGTCCATGAGCACCAGCGGAAAGCCGAAAACATACGCCTCGCCAGCCCGCTGGCCGATCTCGCGCAGAGTCAGCCCCTCAGGGTGGCGCGCGCCATGGGCGAACACGCCGGCGGCGGCGGCGCAAAGCGCCAGCAAAACGACAAGAAAAACAGCGATCCGTGACATGGGTGGCGCCTTATCCAGGACCCGCGCCCATGCAAGGCCGGTCTTGATTCGATGCAGGAGGCCTCGACGCGGGCGCCTCATGGGGCCAGTCTCTTGTCATGAAAAAGCACGCGTACAGAGAAGCGCTGCACGGGCTGCAGATCGGCCTGGCCGCGCTGCAGCGCCAGATCATCGCCGAGGAGCGCCGGCTTCTGGTGATTTTCGAGGGCCGGGACGCCTCGGGCAAGGACGGCGTGATCAAGCGCGTAGTGGAGCACCAGTCGCCGCGCGACACCCGTGTGGTGGCGCTGGGCAAACCCACCGAGCGCGACCGCTCCAGCTGGTATTTCCAGCGCTGGGTCTCCCACCTGCCCGCCGGCGGGGAAATCGTATTGTTCAACCGCTCCTGGTACAACCGGGCCGGTGTGGAGCGGGTCATGGGCTATTGCAGCCAGACCGAATACGCCCGCTTCATCTCCGACGTGGACGCGTTTGAAAAGCTGCTCGCCGACGAAGGTATCATCATCCTGAAATACTATCTCGACATCTCCCGCCACGAGCAGGCCGGCCGGCTGGAAGCCCGGCGCATCAGCCCGCTGAAACAATGGAAGATTTCACCGGTGGACGCGGTGGCGCTAGAAAAATTTGACGCCTACAGCGAGGCGCGCGACGCCATGCTGGCGGCTACCGGCGCGGCCGCCCCCTGGCGGGTGGTGCGCGCCGACAGCAAGAGACAGGCCCGGCTGGCGGTGATCCGGGACATTCTGGCCAGCGTCCCGTCCAAGGGCCTGCCTGAACCCATTGATCCGGCCGATCCGGACATCCTCCGCCTGTGGAGTCCCGGCGACCGGCCGGAAGACTTCCTGGCTTACTGACCCAATCAAGCATCGGAGACACAGCTATGGGCTGGGCGCTTAGCGTTGATAAGCAAGATATTTCAAAGGTGAAGCTGGTCGAGACGGCGTCCGCGCCGCTGCAGCAAGGCCAGGCGCGCCTGGCCGTGCGCCGCTTTGCGGTGACCGCCAACAACATCACCTACGCCGCCTTTGGCGAGACCATGCGCTACTGGGAATTCTTCCCGGCAGACGACGGCGGGCGGCTTCCGGTGTGGGGTTTTGCTGAAGTCGCCGAGAGCCGGGCCGAGGGTCTGGAGCCCGGCGAGCGGATCTATGGCTACTTCCCCGCGGCCAGCGAATTGATCGTGGAACCGGCCCGTTTAAGCCCGGGCGCGTTCATCGACGCCTCGCGCCACCGCGCCGATCTGGCGGCGGTCTATAACCGCTATACGCGCTGCGCCGGTGATCCGGGCTATGCGCCGAACCGCGAGGCGGTGCAGATGGTGTTGCAGCCGCTGTTTCTGACCAGCTGGCTGATAAACCTGCACCTTCGAGATCATGACTGCTTCGGCGCCAAGCAGATCTCGCTCACCAGCGCGTCCAGCAAGACCGCGCTGGCGCTGGCCTGGCTATTGTCGAAAGACCGCCCGGACGGCGTCTCGATCGAGGCGATCACCTCGCCGCGCTCGGCGCCCTTCGTGGACAGCACCGGCTATTACGACGCCGTCACGCTCTATGGCGATCTCACCGAATTGCGCCTCGAGCCGAAACGCCTCGTGGTGGATTTCGCCGGCGACGCGCAAGTGACCACCGCTATCCACACCGCGCTGGGCGACGCGCTGGCCGGCGATATCCGCGTGGGCGCCGCCCACTGGGAACACGCCGCCCCGCCGAAAAACCTGCCCGGCCCGAAACCGGCCTTCTTCTTTGCTCCCGACCATGCGGCGCAGCGGCTCTCCCAATGGGGCCCGTCGGACTTCGCCAAGCGCTACGCCGCCGACTGGGCCGGTTTCGCCCAGGAAGGCGCCCGCCTCTTCGAAGAGCAGGAGCTGGCCGGCGGCGACGGCGCCCTGGACGCCTACACGCAAATCCTCACCAACACCGCTCCGGCGAAAGCGGCGCTGATGGTCGCGGTTTAGGGGGTGTTTTCCCGCCCACGTGGTGGCTCGGGGGGTCGCCCCGCAACACCTCCCCCTTGACGGGGGAGGTGTCCGCGAAGTGGACGGAGGGGGKGGCGGCGCCGGCGCTATGAACCCGCGCGCCCGCTTGCCCGATGGCGCTCCCTGAGCGTGTCGATCAAATGGCCCATAACGCCGTCATGCTCCCCATAGAGCGAGTTGTTCCAGATGCGGACGACTTCGTATCCACGCCCGGCCAGCCAGGCGTCCCGGCGTCGATCATGGGCCGCCTGCTCGGGCTCGCCATGCCCCCCGCCGTCAAGCTCGATCACGAGCTTGGCGGAGTGGCAGACGAAGTCGACGATGTACGGGCCCATCGGCGCCTGGCGCCGGATTCGGACGCCTTCCCGGTTCAAAAACCGCAAGCGGGACCAGAGAAGCGCCTCCGGCTCTGTCATACGGCGGCGAAGACTGCGGGCGCGCGCGATCGACATGACCCCACAATACGCGTGAAACACGAATTTCGAAAGATGGGATATTTAGATCACCGCGCCTACTCCTCCCCCTTGACGGGGGAGGTGTCCGCAAAGCGGACGGAGGGGGKGGCTGCGCCGGCATTTTAGGTCAGGGCGCCGCCCCCACCCGACCCGAGGCTTCGCCTCGGCCCACCCTCCCCGCAAGGGGGAGGGAGTAAATCGCCGCGCGCGCCTCACCCCGCGTGGGGTGATCCTGCCGACATCAATACGGGGGATTGAGCGAACAGCGGAACCTACCCCCGGTCTGTCCACACGATCCGGTAGAGATCAAACCGCCGGTCGCGCAGGTTTCGCACGGTGCCGGAGCGGCGCGCTTCGTT
Source organism: Apolloniradiicaulis salifontis (assembly GCF_053756655.1). Taxonomy (NCBI): domain Bacteria; kingdom Pseudomonadati; phylum Pseudomonadota; class Alphaproteobacteria; order Maricaulales; family Maricaulaceae; genus Apolloniradiicaulis; species Apolloniradiicaulis salifontis. The sequence continues at coordinate 426,951 of NZ_CM132387.1, read as the reverse complement.
GAGGGCGTCGAGATGGAGATCGGCGACGGCGATGGTCTCGACGTTTTCGCTGGCCTCGGCGGCCAGCCCGTCACGGGCGAAGGGATAGTCGCAGGGCGTGATGACGGCGGCCTGGGCGTAGTTCACGTCCATGTTCTCCACGCCTGGCAGATTGCCCACATTGCCGGCGGTCACCAGATAGATCTGGTTCTCGATGGCGCGGGCGTGGGAGCAATAGCGCACCCGCAAATGCCCCGGCCGGTCGTCGGTGGCGTAGGGCACGAAGATGATCTTGGCGCCTTCGTCCGTCAGGCGGCGGGCGAGCTCGGGGAATTCAGAATCGTAGCAGATCAGCACCCCGATCTGGCCGCAGTCGGTGGGGATCGCCGCCACCGTGTCGCCGCCCTTGATGTTCCACCAGTATTTCTCGTTGGGGGTGGGGTGGATCTTCTCCTGGGCGTGGACCGAGCCGTCGCGCAGGAAGACATAGGCGACGTTCTGGATATCGCCGTCATCGGTCTTGGTGGGGTGGGAGCCGCCGACGATGTTGATATTGTAGCGCACAGCAAGCTGGCTCATGAACTCGATGAAGCGCGGCGTGTATTTGCTCAGCGCGGCGATGCTTTCCTCCGGGCTAAGGCGGCGCTTTTCCAGCGCCAGCAGGGCCACGGTGAACATCTCCGGGAAGAGGCAGAAATCAGCGCGGTAATCGGCGCAGACATCGACGAAGTACTCCACGTTCTTTTCAAACTCGGCCACCGTCTCCACCGCGCGCATCTGGTATTGCACCGCGGCGACGCGCACCGTGCTGGCCCAGGGGCGCGAGGGACCCGACGCGCCCTCCTCCCAGCTGGGATTGCGCCAGACCATGCGCGCGGCGTGGCCGGCGCTTTCAGTGTCTTCAGGATAATAGCCGCGCAACACGCCGGCGGGCTCATAGCCCATGCGGATCTGGAAATTCAGCACCGGATCCTTGATCTCGCGCGCCTCCACCGCCGCCAGATAGGACTCCGGCGTCTTGTAGGTGCGCCGCTTGCGCTTGAAGCCGGACAGACGGCCGCCGAACACGACGCCCTTCAGATCCCAGTCCTCGCACACCGAGACGCGCGCATCATAGAGGCGCTGGCCGATTCGCAAGCGCCGGCGGCCGGGGTCCACCGCCACCTCCATGCCATAAAGCCAGTCGCCGTCGGGATCGTGGCGCGCGGCGAAGCCGCCGCCGGTGATGCCGGCCCAGTCATGGGGTGCAAAGGCGCTGGCCTCGTCGATGATGAAGCTGGCGCACCAGCCCACCACCTCGCCCTCATACTCCACGATGAACTGGCCGTCGGGAAAGGCGGCGATCTGACCGCGGATCATCGCGGGCAGGTCGGGGGTCATGGACGGATAGGCCCGGTTCTGCAGCGCCAGAATTGCGTCCACGTCGGACAGCTCGGCGTTGCGGACCAGAAGTTTGGCGGTGCGGCGGGTTTCGGTCATTAAAGTCCTTGCGGGGTGCGGTCTGCGGGTCGGATGCGCGTGAGAAGAGTGTGAGGCGTTCGCGCCTTTATGGGCTGGCGTGAGCATGTAGCACGCCGGGAAGCCCTGAGCGAACCAAGGGTCCGAACCGCTCAGGCCTCACGCACCTCATCGCACAGGGTTCGCCGGATCAACGCGCCATCCTTGAACCAGTGCCATGTGCGCGCGCGGCTCTTGCCGCCCGGCGCCAGAGCGATGATCTCGACAAAATAGGCGCCCGGCTCGTCCTTGCGGTCCAGATGCAGCAGGACCAGATCGCCGCTCTCCCACGCCGCGCCGGTGAATGTGGGCGTGTCGAACAGGATGCGCTCGCCCGCGATGCGCCCGTCAAAGCGATCCTCGCGCACCCGCCCGTCCGGCCAGGTGAATGTGATGTGCTGCACATAAAACGGCTCGCCGCGCGCCTCGGCGCCGGCCGGAAACTCACACACGACGCGCGCAGAATGGCGGTCCACCTGGCGTCCGCCGGCGTCCAGATGGGTGTAGGTTCCAGTCCACACCCCCTCATGGGCGCGCATGGCGGGAAAGCGGGTCATGGGCGGGGGTGTCCTGTGGGTGATCAAACGACAAGGAAGGTCTCGGGGCAAAGCGCAAGGCGGGATGTACCATGCTCCGCCCGCCCCGGCGAAGCGGATCCAGGCACGGGGGCCGGATTGTGCGCCATGGGGTGGCGGTGGGTGGAGAGGCCCTACGCCAGGGTCTCGTACAGATCACGCCAGTGCGGATTAGCCGCCTCGATAAGCTGCAGCTTCCAGGCCCGGTTCCATTTCTTGATCGCCTTCTCGCGCGCGATCGCCAGGCTCATCTCATCGTGGTTCTCATACCAGACCAGCTGAGTGACGGAATACTTGCGCACGAAGGCCGAGCCGACACCTTCGCGATGCTCGAACACCCGGCGCGGCAGATTGCTGGTGACGCCCACATACAGCGTGCCGTTGCGCCGGCTCGCCATGATATAAACGCAGGGGACCCAGTTTTCGCCCATGGAGGGAATTATAAGGGGACGTGATTGGAGGGGGAAGTGCCAATATTTCACCTGCCCCGCCCCATCGTCATCCCCGCGAAAGCGGGGACCCAGGGAAACCTGTCCGCTGACGCGGGCGGCGGCGGGTTAGCCGCTACCGGCTTTCGGCCGCGTGCAGACATGACGCGAAACAAGGGGTCCGCGCCAAGCACTTGAAGCGCTCTCTGGGTCCCCGCTTTCGCGGGGATGACGATGAGGAGAGCGCAAGCGGGACGGATGGAGAGGCTTTGGGTGGATGACGATAGGGGGGAGCGCGAAAGATGGCGCCGCCCGATGACCCTCTATGCGCCACCGCGTATGACGCCCCCAATTCGTCATCCCCGCGAAAGCGGGGACCCAGGACACCTGTCCGCTGACACGGACGCCGGCGGGTTAGCCGCTACCGGCTTTCGACCGCGTGCAGACGTGACGCGAAACAAGGGTTCCACGCCAAGCACTTGAAGCGCTCTCTGGGTCCCCGCTTTCGCGGGGATGACGATGAGGAGAGCGCAGGCGGGACGGATGGAGAGGCTTTGGGTTCGCCTTGGGCCTGCCGGCCCGTTCGCCGGCTTCAATCGATCCCCCGGATCGATTGATCTGCTGCGCAGACCGCCGCTCACCCCTTAAACATCCACCTCTGCTTCAAGCGCGAACTCCTGGATGAAGTCGCGCCTCGGCTCCACCACGTCGCCCATGAGCTTACTGAACAGCTCGTCGGCGGTGTCGGCTTCGGAGATGGAGACCTGGAGGAAGGAGCGGGCGTCGGGGTCCAGCGTGGTTTCCCAGAGCTGGCCGGGATTCATTTCGCCCAGACCCTTGTAGCGCTGGATCTTCATGCCCTTGGCGCCGGCTTTCTGCACCGCGGTGACGAGATCGGCGGGGCTGTGCACGATGATCTCGCCATTGCGGCCCTTGAAAACGGCCGGGCCGGTATAGTCGGCGGCGATGGCGAGCGCGCGTTCGGACAGGCGCTTGGCGTCGGGACTGGCCAGCGCAGTGTCGTCCAGCACCACCGTTTCGGTGACGCCGCGCACCTCGCGCTTGAACACGATATCGCCTTCAGGGGTGAGCACGCCGGTCCAGCCGTCCTCGCCCTCGTCGGCGGCGCGGGCCAGACGGCGGGCCGCGTCCTCGACCTGCTCCTGCGTCGCGTCGGCGTGCAGGGCGCCCGAAAGGGCGGCCGCCTCCAGCGCGAACACGGGCGCGCGGGCGGCCAGGCGCTGCAGCGACAGCACCACGCCGCGCGCGGACTTCACGCGCTCGGCCAGATCGGCGCCGAAGATCGTCTCGCCGTTGTCCAGCGTCACCGTGGCGTCGGAGCTGCCTTCCTCGATGAGGAAGTGGTCCATCTCGGCCTGGTCGGTGAGATAGCGTTCCGACTTGCCGCGCATGACTTTGTAGAGCGGCGGCTGGGCGATGTAGAGATGGCCGCGCTCGATGAGCTCGGGCATCTGGCGATAGAAGAAGGTGAGAAGCAGCGTGCGGATATGGGCGCCGTCCACGTCGGCGTCGGTCATGATGACGACCTTGTGGTAGCGCAGCTTGTCGTAATTGATCTGGTCGCGCCCGATGCCGGCGCCCAGCGCCGTGATCAGCGTGCCCACCTGGTCAGAGCCCAGCATCTTGTCGAAGCGGGCGCGCTCCACATTGAGGATCTTGCCGCGAAGCGGCAGCACGGCCTGATTCTCGCGGTTGCGGCCCTGCTTGGCGGACCCGCCGGCGGAATCGCCCTCCACGATGAAGAGCTCGGATTTGGCCGGGTCCTTCTCCTGACAGTCGGCGAGCTTGCCGGGCAGCGAGGTGATGTCCAGCGCGCTCTTGCGCCGCGTCAGCTCGCGGGCTTTACGCGCGGCTTCGCGCGCGGCGGCCGCCTCGACGATCTTGGCGACGATCAGCTTGGCCTCGGCGGGGTGTTCCTCGAACCATTCGGTGAGGGTGTCGTAGACCGCGCCCTCCACCGCCGGACGAACCTCGCTGGAGACCAGCTTGTCCTTTGTCTGGGAGGAGAATTTCGGGTCAGGCACCTTCACCGACAAAACGCAGGTCAGCCCCTCGCGCGCATCGTCGCCGGTGATCGCGACCTTGGCCTTGGACGCCGCGCCGGAGGAGGCGGCGTAGGTGTTTATCACCCGCGTCAGCGCGCCGCGGAAACCGGCCAGGTGTGTGCCGCCATCGCGCTGGGGGATGTTGTTGGTGAAGCAGAGCACGCTCTCGTGATAGCCGTCATTCCATTGAAGGGCGGCCTCCACGGTGACGCCTTCACGCTCGCCGAAGATCAGAACCGGTTCGGGGAAGATGGCGGTGCGGGTGCGGTCCAGGTGCTTCACGAAGGCGGCGACCCCGCCCTCATATTCCAGCACTTCCTCCACCGGCTCGGCTTCGCGCTCGTCGCGCAGCACGATTTTCACGCCGGAGTTCAGGAAGGCGAGCTCGCGCAGGCGGTGGAGCAGGCGTCCGCGATCAAAATTGATGTCGGAGAAGGTCTCCTCGCTGGGCATGAAGCGCACCATGGTGCCCTTCTTGCCGTTGGCTGGGCCGCGCTCCACCAGATCGACGCCGTTTTCGGGCTCTCCGCGGCGAAAGCGCATGAAATGCTCGCGGTCCTTGCGCCAGATCGTCAGGTCCAGCCAGTCCGACAGCGCGTTCACCACCGAGACGCCGACGCCGTGCAGGCCGCCGGAGACCTTGTAGGAGTTCTGGTCGAATTTCCCGCCCGCGTGCAGCTGGGTCATGATGACCTGGGCCGCCGACATGCCCTCGCCTTCGTGCATCTGGGTGGGAATGCCGCGCCCGTCGTCTGTGACGCTCGCTGATCCGTCGGCGTGCAGGGCCACGGTGACCTGGGAGCAATGACCCGCCAGCGCCTCGTCGATGGCGTTGTCGACCACCTCATAGACCATGTGGTGAAGGCCGGACCCGTCATCGGTGTCGCCGATATACATGCCGGGGCGCTTGCGCACGGCGTCGAGCCCTTTGAGGACCTTGATCGACTCCGCGTCGTATTCCTGATTCGTGTTCTCTGACATGACTCTTTTCTACCCCACTGCAATCGGCGCGGCCATGGCCTCGATCATCTTGCTGTGGAAGGTGAGAAGCCTAGCGCAGAAGCAGCAGAACGGCGACGCCGGCGAGGATGACCGCAGTGAGCAGATCCGCCCAGCGCTTCACGCCCTTTTCCGCCAGCCAGTGACGCGCCTTGTGGGCCAGACCCACATAGAGAAAGGCGAAAATGACGAACATGGCGCCCATGATGGCGATCATGGCGGCGTAGCTCACCGGCGTGACGCGGGAGAGGTCGAAAAAGGCCGGCAGGAAGGTAAGATAGAAGACGATAGGCTTGGGATTGGTCAAAGGCATGGCGACGCCGGCCGCATAGGTCGCGGCCAGCCCGCGCCGGGACAGCCGCGCACGCTCGGCGCGCACGCCGGAGCCGCTCGCCGGGCGGCGATAGCTCTGAAAGGCGCCGTAGGCGAACCAGAGCAGAATCGCCGCGCCGAGGATCTTTGCGATCCAGAACAGCGAGGCGTAATCGCTGGCGGCCTGGGCGGCGGCGGCGAGGCCGAACACCGCCAGGCTCAGCCAGAAGATGTCGCCGGTGAGAATGCCCAGGCCATAGGTCACGCCATGGGTGGGCCCCGCCTCCAGCGTGCGCGCCACCATGGCGATATTGCCCGGACCCGGCGTGATGAACAGCACGAAGATGGCGCCGGCGAAGGCGGCGAGGGTGAGAAGCGTCATGGGACGCGGCTTAGCCCATTTTGAGGGCGTTCGGGAGAGTGCGCCTACACCGGCCGCGGCGGCTCGCACTGCGGGCCTGCGGCCGCGCGGCCGGGCGCCGCGCCCACCGCAAGCCGCGCCAAAGCCTCAAGAAAATCGCCGTCGGAGAACGGTTTTTCCAGGCGCGGCGCGTCCGGGTGCAGCGCCTCAAAGCGTTTGGCGTGGCTGTTGGTGAAGATGAAGGGCAAGCGGCGCGCCGCCATGGCGTCGGCCACGGGCTGCGCCTGCGCGTCGTCACGAACAGACAGGTCCAGCAGGCCGGCGTCGGGCGCATCGGCGTCCAGCTGCGCCAGCGCCTCCTGTGTGGTGGAATAAGGCCCGCAGGCCTGCCAGCCCAGCGCGCGCACCCGCTCGGCCAGATCGAGGCCGATAATGGGCTGGCTTTCCAGGATCAGTAGTCGGCGGGTCATGGCGCTGCGCTCCGTTAGGCTTGACCTCAGTCTTAGGGCGCGCCGCACGACGGCGCGATAACCCATGTTACGCAACCGGCGAATTTCCTGCTTTTTAGTTGTAATACGCTCCATTGCTTCGGGGCCAAGCTGGATTTACTCATGTTTAGCGGGTCTCTCAGCACACTCGGCGCCCATGCTCACAGCTTTTCTCAAACGTCTTGAAGCCTATGTCCAGCTCAGCGAGTCTGATCGCGAAGCGCTGTCTGCGCTTCCCACTCGCCGGCGGGTATACGAGACCGCAGCGGTCATCACCCGCGAGGCCGAGAAGCTGAACACGGTCTTCTGGGTTGAATCAGGCTGGGCGTGCCGCTATCGCCGCCTGAAGAATGGCGAACGCCAGATCGTCAACTTCATTCTGCCCGGCGAATTCTTCGATCTGCAGGGCCTGGTGAGCACGCGCTCCGACCATACGGTCTCGGCGCTGAGCGAGGTGGTGCTGTTTGAAGCGCCCGCCGAGGCGTTCGCGGCCATGGCCGGCGACCACCCGGCGATCTTCAATGCGCTTCTCTGGGCGGCGGTGGTGGAGGAGGCGATCCTGCGCGAGCATATCGTCCAGCTGGGCCGCCAGCCGGCGGTGACGCGCATCGCCTTTCTGATCCTGGAGCTCTACCGGCGCCAGGCCCTCACCGGCAGCCCTGACGATCATACGCTGGACTTTCCGGTGGGCCACGGCGTCATCGCCGACGCGCTGGGACTGTCGCGTGTGCATGTCTCGAGGTCGCTGAAAAAGCTGCGCGATGAAGGCTGCATCGTGCTGGCCGAGCGCCACATCAAGATCCTGGATCTCACAAAGCTGGAGGAGATCGCAGAGTACGATGACCGCTATCTGCACATCCAGCCGGTGGGCGCGCCCGGCGCCGGGCTGATCCCGCGCGCCTGAAGCCCGCTATCTGCGCCTTGCGCAAAGCCGTCATCCGGGGAAACGAAAAAGGGCGCGCCCAGCGGCGCGCCCTTGATCATTTCCAAAGCGGTGCTGAACGCTTCAGCCGTCCTGCGGCTCGGCTTCCGCTTCGCCGTCCGGCGCCGCGTCGCTCATGGATTCAGAAGCTTCACCATCGCCGTCCGTCGCAGGCTCTCCCATGGTCTCATCCATCGTTTCAGCCGGTTCGGAGGCCTCGGCCTGATCGTCAGCTCCCCCGGCGGGCGCGCCGCTTTCAAGCGGCTCGGGGAGCGGCTCCGGATCATTGGAGAGCGAGCGCATATAGGCGATGATGTTGATGCGGTCGGCCTGATCGCGCAGACCCGCAAAGCTCATGGCCGTGCCGGGCACGTAATTGCGGGGGCTCGCCAGGTAGTCGTTCATGTTCTGGTACATCCACTCCGTGCCGCCTTGCGCGTACTCGCGCATGGCCTGGGAGTAGTTGAACCCGTCGACTTCAGCCACCTCGCGGCCGATCACGCCCCACAGGTGCGGGCCGGTGCCGTCAGCGCCGCCTTCTTCAAAGGTGTGACAGCTGGCGCAGCGCCGCGCTACACGCTCGCCGGCGGAAATGTCCGCGCCCGCCAGAAGCACGCCGAAATCGGGCGGGCCGGTCTCTTCCTCCTCTGGCGCCGCAGGTTGCAGCGCGGCGAGATCGACCGGATAGGCCGGCGTCTCCGGGCCTTCGGTGTGGAACAGGCTTTCAGCCAGGGTCGAGAGACCCAGAACCACAAGGAAGATCGCCAGAAGCGCGCCGGCGACTTTATTGAAGAAAAGGCTGCCCATCAGCGTCCTCTCGAGGTCAAAGGATGTTTGATCGCGCGGGGTTTGGCATGGTCCGCCTTGAGAGGCAACCAATTCACGCGGTTGAACACCTATAGGACGAGGCGCGCGGCGCCACGCGTCACACGGTCGCGCCCGCCGGTCTCGACGGCCCAAAGACCGTCGCGCAGCCGCTACAGCTCGCCGTCGAGAAACCGGTCGATCAAGAGCCGCGAGATGGAAAACCGCTTGGGCGCCCATTGCGCGATCTCACCATCATAGAGCGCGCGCACCTCGTCGCGGGTGAACCAGCGCGCATCCTCCAGATCATCGTCGGGGACCACCTCGCCCGGCTCGATCTCGGCGGTGAGCCCGATCATCAAGGAGGATGGGAAGGGCCAGGGCTGGCTGGCCACGTATTTCGCAGAGATCACCTTGCGATGGATCTCCTCCATGGTCTCGCGCGCACAGGCCTGCTCAATGGTCTCTCCCGGCTCCATGAAGCCGGCGAGCGTAGCGTAAAGGCCCGCCGGCCAACTCGCCTGGCGGCCCAGCACGCAGCGATCTCCCGACCAGGGCAGCATGATGACGCTGGGATCGGAGCGCGGGAAGTGCTGCATGCCGCAACTGGCGCATTGCAGGCGCAGGCCGCCGTCGCGCGCCTCGTTCTCTCCGGCGCAATTGGAGCAATAGCGCCGCCTCGCATGCCATTGCAGCACCGAGCGCGCGCGCCCGATGATGCAGGCGAAATCGGGTTCGGCGGCGATAGCGCTCATGCGGAAATCCGGGCCCTTGGGCGCGACGCCGTCCTCCAGGGCCCCGGCGAACCAGGCCGCGCCGTCCTGCAGGCCTATGAACACCAGGCCGGGCCGCCGCATGGGCAGCATGGAGGTGCGCCGCGCGGGGACCACCAGCGGGGCGCCATGCTCGTCCAGCGCCAGATCGCCGTCGGTGAACAGCACGGCCCTCGCCGCCCTTGAGCTGCGCTGATCCTCGATCCAGTCAGGATCGGACCGGGTCAGTCCGGCGAAGTCGAGCGGGGTGTCGGTGAAGGTCAAAGTCATGGCGAAACGCCTAGCGCGGCGAAATCGATATGGCCAGCGCTCGCGCATGTCCTTGCAGCGCCCGGCCCGCCCCGACCGGTCGGCGCACAGCCGGGGCGCACCCCGGCATCATGGCCACTTCATGAATATTCAGAAAGACTTGCTGAAGTTACGCCGCGTCTTCGCCGCATTTCCGCCCCGTTGCGGAACATGTTCGCCACAGGTCAAACAATCGTGCACCAAACCACTGGTAAGGCCACTTGCTTGGACCTTTGGGTGAGCCCACGTCTAGTCTCGAACCGGGCGACAGACCCCGGTCGAACCAGAACAGGATATTCGATTATGAAAACCTTCCTCCTCTCCGCCGCCGCAGCCCTCATCACGGCGTCCGCCGCCTCGGCCCAGGCGCCCGCCAGCCCTTACACGCTGGGCGCCGGCTATACGAATCTGAACGCCGAGGGCGGCAATTACGACGCGCTCACCCTGCGCGGCGGGTATGACGTCACCAACTATTTCGGCGTTGAAGGCGAAGCGCTGTTCGGCATCGGCGACGAAATCACCACCATCTTCGGCCGGCGTGCTGAAACCTCGGTGAACTACGGCGTGGGTCTCTTCGCCAAGGCTCAGTACCCGATCAACGAAACCATCTCCGTGCATGGCCGCGTGGGCTATGCCTGGACCGAGTTCGAAGCCTCGGCGGCCGGCTTCTCGGACTCCCGCGAGGATAACGGCATGGCCGCCGGCTTTGGCGGCGAGTACGCGTTCAGCGGCCCGAACGCCCTGCGCGCCGACTACACGCTTTATGATTACGGAAACAACGGCCAGGCCGACGGCTGGTCGCTCGCCTATGTGCGCAGCTTCTAAGGCCATAGCAGACACGCGCCTAGCGGGCGGCCGCCCCCCGGACAGGCCCGCCCGGTGAAAGAACCCCCGCCTCCCCTGGAGCGCGGGGGTTTTTTGTGCGGAGTTCGGATCAGGACTCCCCCCGCCCTCGCGCCCTGCGCCGGATCGCCGCGATCAAGGGACTTGCATCTGCCCGCGATATGATTTGAGAATGCTTCTCAGTTTCATAACCAGACGGAGCCGCCCATGACCCCCGCTCTCGACACCATGTCCCGACACCACCCGTCCGCATCGGCCTGCCCTGCCGGCCCCGTCGCCGACTGGCTGGAAGGCCAGGCCCGTCTTGTCGCCGCCTGGCGCGACCGGCTGCTGGCCGAAAGCGGCGATGTGCGCCTGATCGCCCTGCTTGATCAGCACGCCGCCTTTCTTCGTGAAGCGCGGACGGCGGCGGGGATCGCCTCCGCCTGAGCGCGACCCCTGAGCGCGACACTTGATTCGCGCGCGGCGAAACTTGATATTGCGCGCAGGAAGGCCGGCGGCGGACGAGGCTCTCGCCAACCCGGTCAGGTCCGGAAGGAAGCAGCCGTAACGAGTTTCGCTTCGGGTCGCCGTTCGGTCTTCCGCCGCCTTCCTCCAGCCCTTACCCTGTCCTTGGGTTTGAGACTCGCGGCGCACGCCCCGCGCGCCGGCGCAGAGGAATGATCTTGCGATGATGGACGATCCCGAAGGCCAGGGCGAAATCGACGCACCCGGCGCAGGGCTCGCGCCCGCCGAGGATCCAGGCCCCGCCCTGCCCGGCATGGAGGCGCCCAAGGGGCCGCCCGATCCCGGCTATCAGGTGCTGGCGCGCAAATACCGGCCCCAGACGTTTGAAGATCTGATCGGCCAGGAGCCCATGGTCCGCACGCTGAAAAACGCGTTCGCCGCCGGGCGCATCGCCCACGCCTACATGCTCACCGGGGTGCGCGGCATCGGCAAGACGACCACGGCGCGCCTGATCGCGCGGGCGCTGAACTATGAAACCGACACCAGCGACGCCCCGTCGGTGAGCCTTGATCCGCCGGGCCGCCAGTGCGCCGCCATCGCCCGCTCGGCCCATGTGGACGTGATGGAGATGGACGCCGCCAGCCGCACCGGCGTCGGCGATATCCGCGAGATCCTGGAAGGCGTGCGCTACGCCCCGGTGAGCGCGCGCTACAAGGTCTACATCATCGACGAAGTGCACATGCTGTCGAATTCGGCGTTCAATGCGCTTCTCAAGACGCTTGAAGAACCGCCGCCCCATGTGAAGTTCATCTTCGCCACCACCGAAATCCGCAAGGTGCCCGTGACGGTGCTGTCGCGCTGCCAGCGCTTTGATCTCAAACGCGTGGACCGCGAGGTGCTCACCGATCATCTGGAGCGCATCTGCAAAAGGGAAGGCGCGAGCGTGGAGCGCGAGGGCCTGGCCGCCATTGCGCGCGCCGCCGAGGGCTCGGTGCGCGATGCGCTGTCGCTTTTGGACCAGGCCATCGTGCAGGGTGAAGGCGAAGACGGCCCTGTGAGCGCGCTTCAGGTGCGCGACATGCTGGGCCTGGCCGACCGCTCGCGGGTGCTCGATCTTCTGGAAGCTGCGCTGGAAAGCCGGGCCAAAGACGCGCTCGACGAGCTGCGCCATCAGTATGAATCCGGCGCCGACCCCCAGGTGCTCATGCGCGACCTGCTCGATCACCTCCACGCCATGAGCCGGATCAAGGCCGCCGGCGCGGACGCCGATATGGCCGAAGCCAAAGAAACCGTGGAGCGGCTTACAAAGCTGGCCGACGCCCAGTCCCTGGCCGGTCTCGGCCGGCTCTGGAAGACCGCGCTGACCGGGCTCGACGACGTGCGCTCGGCGCCTGACCCGGTGAGCGCCGCGGAGATGGCGGTGATCCGCCTCATGGCCGCCGCAAGCCTTCCCGGTCCTGAGGACGCCGCCCGCCTTCTGGCCGCCGCCAAGGCCGCAGGGGCCGGCGGCGGGGCCGGCGCGCCTTCGCCCGGGTCAGCGCCGGGTTCCACGCCGCAAGGGGCGCCTCAGGGCTCCGCCCAAGGCGGTCCGCAAGGCGCAGCGCACGCCGCTGCCGCGCCGTCAGAGGCGTCCACACAAGCGCCAGCCCCGGCCTCAACGCCTGCCCCAAGCCCTGAGCAAACCGCCCCGGCGTCGGGACCTCAGACGATCGAGGCCTTCCTGGCCCTGGTGGAGGCCAGCCGGGACATCAATCTGAAGCTGGACATCGAGCGCCATGTGCGCCCGGTCTCCATCCGGCCCGGGCGGTTCTCGTTTGAGCCGGCGGGCTCGCCGCCGGTGTCGCTGGGCGGGCGCATCGCCAGCTTCCTCACCGAGCAGACCGGCGATCGCTGGCTCGTGGACGCCACGGCCAAGAATGGCGGCGAGACCGTCTCCGAACGCCGGGTGCGCGAGCGCGAGGCGCGGCTGTCGGCGGTCATGCGCGATCCGGTCATGGTCAAGGCGCTCACCCTGTTTCCCGGCGCCGAGCTTGTGAGTGTGGAAGACGCGCCCAAACTGGACGCTGACACGCACGATGACACCAAAGACAACGACACGCAGGACGCCGGCGAGCCCGGCGCGCAACGCCAGGAGACCTCGCGATGAAGGACCTCACCGGCCTGATGAAACAGGCCCAGGAAATGCAAAAGCGCATGAGCGAGGCTCAGGCCCGGCTTGAAGACATGGAAGTCACCGGCGAGGCCGGCGCCGGCATGGTGAAGATCACCCTGACGGCCAAGGGCGAAATGCGCGGCGTATCCATAGACCCGGCGGCCATCGACAAGGACGAGGCCGAGATGCTGGAGGATCTGATCAAGGCCGCCCACGCCGACGCCAAGCGCAAGGCCGACGACGCCCAGGCCAAGGTCCTGTCTGAAGCCACCAAGGGCATGGGCCTGCCGCCGGGCATCGACCTGCCCTTCGGGATCAAGCCGGGCCCGTTTTAGGGTTCAAAGCCGGGCTCGCCCCGCCTAGGCTCCGCGCCTCGCCGCGCACAGGAGCTCCCATGACCGCCCGCCATTCCCATCACGCCGGGACCGTCCACCGCATCACGGTCCAGTCCGGGCTGTTGAAGAACAATCTGCTGGGGGATCCGGCCGAGCGGGTGATCGACGTCTATACGCCCCATGGCCATGACGGGTCGGGCCTTCCCCTGCTGGTGGATCTGGCCGGCTATACGGGAAGCGGGCTGTCCCACACCAACTGGAAGAATTTCGGCGAGAACGTGCCTGAGCGCCTGGACCGGCTGATCGGCTCCGGCGAGATGGCGCCGGTGGTGGTGGCGTTTCCAGACTGCTTCACCCGGCTGGGCGGCAATCAGTATGTGAACTCTGCGGCCATGGGGCCGTGGGAGGATATTCTGCTCACCGAGTTCGTCCCGGCGGTGGAGCTGCGCTTTTCCTGCGGCGGCGAGGGGCGCCGCGCGGTGTTCGGAAAGAGCTCGGGCGGATACGGCTCCATCGTCCACGCCCTGCGCCACGCCGATTTCTGGGCGGCGGCGGCGTGCCATAGCGGCGATATGGATTTCGAGCTGTGCTATGCGCGCGACTTCGCGCCGGCGCTCAGAGCCATCGCGAAGGCCGGCTCCATCGACGCCTTCATCGACAGGCTGGAAAGCAATCCAAAGCCCGCCGGCGGCGACATCCATGTGCTCATGACGCTGGCCATGGCCGCGACCTACGATCCGTGCCCTGAGAACCGCTTCGGCGTGCGCCTGCCGGTGGATCTGCACACCTGCGCGCGCGACCCAGAACGCTGGAAGAACTGGCTCGCCTTCGATCCCCTCGTCATGGTCGAGGAGAAGGGCGAAAACCTTAAAAAGCTCAAGGGCCTCTTCATCGATTGCGGCGATCAGGACCAGTACGATCTGGTCTATGGCGCGCGCCGGCTTCACGCCCGCCTGCAGGAGATGGGCGTGGCGCACCGCTATGAGGAGTTTGCCGACGACCACTCGGGCATCGACTATCGCATGGATGTCAGTCTGCCCTTCCTGGCGGAGGCGCTGACGCGCTGAAACGCATGCGGCGCGCGCAGGTGACAGGCCCCGGCCGGCGCGCCATAAAGCGGCGAACCTTCCGCCCACGGACACGCTCATGAAACCTGATCCCGCCCGCCTTGATCCGGCCGTCTATCCGCTCCAGGTGATCGTGCCCTCGCGCTTTCGCGATCTCGACACGCTGGGCCATATCAACAATGTGGCCATCGCCTCCTTCTATGAGGAGGGTAGAGCGGCGGTGAACCGGGCGGCGTTTCCCGTCGAATTTCGCCGCGAGCATTCCATGCGCATGCTCATCGCCGACGTGCACATCGCCTATCTGGGCGAGGCGCACTATCCCGGTGATATGGATGTGCGCGCAGCGATCAGCCATATCGGCCGCACCAGCTACACCATCGCCCTGGCGCTGTTCCAGAACGGCGCCTGCGTGGGGACGTGCGAGACGATCCTTGTGAACACCGACGGCGAAAAGCCGGCGGAAATTCCCGCGGCTGGCCGACAGGCGCTTGAAGCGCTGATGTTGAAGACGGCGCGCTAACCGCGAAGCCCCAGCTAGCCTCTTCGGCCCAGCCGGCGCAGGCGGCGCCAGAAGCGCCGGCGTTCGGGGCGCGGCTGGGGCTTCAGATTCTTCACGAACTCCTCCGCGCAAGCCCGCCAGGAATAGCCCTCGGCGTAAGTGCGGCAGTCCTCGCGCTTCATCTCCAGCGCTTCCATGCAGGCGACGCGCAGATCATCATTGACGGCGCCGGCCTTGGAGCCGGGGATGATGTCCTTGGGACCATCGGCGATGAAGGCCGCAACCGGCGTGCCCGTGGCCATGCTTTCAAGGATCACCAGCCCGAACGTGTCGGTGAAGCTGGGAAACACCATGACGTCGGCGTCGGCGAAATGGCGCGCCAGCTCCTCGCCGGACTTGTTGCCCTTGAAGATCACGGTTTTGTAGCGCTTTTTCAGCTCTTCCAGCTGCGGGCCGGGGCCCACCACCACCTTGGTTCCCGGCAGATCGAGATCGAGGAAGGCCTCGATATTCTTCTCCACCGCCACCCGGCCGATATATACGAAGATCGGGCCTTCCAGCCCCTCATAAACGCTTTCACCCCCGATATGGCGCTTGTCTGGGTGGAACAGCTCGGTGTCCACGCCGCGCGCCCAGGCGGTTATGTTGTTGAAGCCCTTCTTGGCCAGGTGATCGCGCATGGACGGCGTGGCGACCATCAGACGATTGCCCGAATTGTGGAAGCGCCGCATGAACCAGTAGCCCGCCGAGAGCGGGATGAACGGCAGGCGCGCATGCACGTATTCAGGAAACTTGGTGTGGTAGCTGGTGGTGAAGGGCAGCTTCCATTTCAGGCAGATCTTGCGCGCCGCATCGCCCAGCGTGCCTTCGGTTGCGATATGGATGGCTTCAGGCTCGAACGCCTTGAAACGCCGCTCGATCTCGTCGTCGGCGCCGATGGCCAGCTTGATGTCGGGATAGGTGGGCAGAGGAAAGGTCTTGAAGCCGAGGCCCGGGTGGATGACCTCCACCTCATGGCCCATGGCCCGGCACTCGTCGGCGGTGCGCGACAGGGTGCGCACGACGCCGTTCACCTGAGGCTCCCAGGCGTCTGTGACGAGCATGATGCGCAGCGGGGCGCTGTCCTCCATGGGGCGGGCTCCGGGATGTTCGGTTTCGGTGTCCATAAGCGTGGGTCTTAGCGTGTTTTCACGCCGAGGCGAAGCCTTGCACGCGGTATGGGCGCAATGGCCGCGCTGCACCGGGCTTGAGCCCATTTTCACGGCTGAAGCGTTGTAACCTCTTCAAACTTTTCACACTTGCCGGAAACGTCCGGCTTTGTGAAAAACCGGCGCGGCTCACACGCGCCTGAGCCCGGCGCACGCTTCCCTTGCCG
The DNA here is from genome assembly GCF_053756655.1 of Apolloniradiicaulis salifontis. Classification (NCBI taxonomy): domain Bacteria; kingdom Pseudomonadati; phylum Pseudomonadota; class Alphaproteobacteria; order Maricaulales; family Maricaulaceae; genus Apolloniradiicaulis; species Apolloniradiicaulis salifontis. The sequence continues at coordinate 410,741 of NZ_CM132387.1, read as the reverse complement.
CGCGGGGTTCGCGGGGCCATTGTCCCGCCCGTAAAACCCTGTCAGGCCGCGCGCCGGCGCGGCGCTTTGGAGTAAACCATGCGCGACCACGTCGATCTGCAGATGGATTGGGACGAGCTCGACCAGATCAAATTCGCCGACGAGCGTGAACTCGCCCGCGAGCTGGACACGCTTGTGGGCCTGTCCGCCGAGGCGCGCGAGAGCGCCGGCAAGGAAGCCGTCAAGCTGGTCAAGACCGCCCGCAAGACCAAGCGCGGCGGCGGCCTTATGGAGAGCTTCCTTCAGGAATTCGGCCTGTCCAACAAGGAAGGCCTGGCGCTCATGTGCCTGGCCGAGGCGCTTCTGCGCGTGCCCGACAAGGACACCGCCGACGACCTGATCAGCGAGAAGATCGGCTCGGGCAAATGGGCCGAGCACGCCTGGAAATCCGATAACTGGCTGGTGAACACCTCCACCATCGGGCTGATGCTCACCGGCTCCATCATCAATGTGGAGCCGTCCGCGCGCCGGGATCCGGGCGGTTATTTCCGCCGTCTGGCCGGGCGGTTGGGCGAGCCGGTGATCCGCACCGCCACGCGGCGCGCCATGCGTATTCTGGGCGAGCAGTTCGTGCTGGGCCGCACCATCGAGGGCGCGATCCGGCGCGGTCGGAACTGGAAAATGTACGGCGCCATGAAGCCGCTCTTCTCCTTCGACATGCTGGGCGAAGGCGCGCGCACCGAAAAGCATGCCCTGCGTTATCACAAGCGCTATCTCGACGCGCTCGCGGCCACCGCCGCCAAGCGCCAGAACGGGTCGATCGAACAGGTCGACGGGGTGAGCGTGAAGCTCTCCGCCCTTCATCCGCGCTATCTGGCGGTGAAGGAGGACGAGGTCATGGCCGTGCTCTATCCGCGCATCCTTGAGCAGTGCGAGGCGGCCGCCAAAGCCGACATCGCCCTGTGCCTGGACGCCGAGGAAGCCGACCGGCTCGTCATCCAGATGAAAGTGCTGGAACGCCTGTCCCGTGAGCCTTCGCTGAAGGGCTGGAACGGGCTTGGCGTGGCCATTCAGGCCTATCAGAAGCGCGCCCGCCCGCTGCTGGAAAAGCTCGCCGAGCTGGGCAAGCAGACCGGACGGCGCTTCCTGGTGCGCCTTGTGAAAGGCGCCTATTGGGACACCGAGATCAAGTGGGCCCAGGTGGCCGGCCATCCAGACTTTCCGGTCTGGTCCACCAAGCCGGCGACGGACCTTAATTATCTCGCCTGCGCGCGCGTTATGCTGAATGCGCCGGAGGCGATCTATCCCCAGTTCGCCACCCATAACGCCCACACCGTCTGCAGCGTGCGCGAGCTCGCCGCCGAAGCTGGAAATCCGCCTTATGAGTTCCAGCGCCTGCACGGCATGGGCGAGCCGCTCTACGCGGCGGCCGCCGAGCAATATGGCGAGGATCTGGGGCCGGTGCGCATCTACGCCCCGGTGGGCAGCCACGAGGATCTGCTGCCCTATCTGGTGCGCCGGCTTCTGGAGAACGGCGCCAACACCAGCTTCGTGCACGCCTTCCTAGACGACGACGTGCCGCCCGAGGATGTGGCGCGCGGCCCCTTCGCCATGGCGCCGGTGCTGGATCGCCATCCCTTCATCCCCGCCCCGCTGGCGCTATACGGCGAGTCCCGAGTCAATTCGGCCGGCGTCGATCTGGCCCAGACCCGCGTGCGCGAACGGCTGCGCGACGCCCAGGCCGCCTTCGACAAGGGCGCGCCCTACAAAGCCGGCGTGGTGATCGACGGGGAAGCGTTCGCCGATGGTGGCGAAACGCGCTACAGCCCCGCCGACCTTAACTTCCGGGTGGCCGAGGTTCGTGACGCCCAACCCGGCGATGTGGACCGCGCCTATGAGCGCGCCCGCGCCGCGCAGCCCGACTGGGACAAGCGCGGCGGGCCGGAGCGCGCGGAAATCCTGCGCCACATGGCCGAGGCGCTGGAGGAGGACACCGACCGCCTGATCGCGCTGATGGCGCGCGAAACCGGCAAGACGCTGGCCGACGGCGTCGCCGAAGTGCGCGAAGCGGTGGATTTCCTGCGCTATTATGCTGTGGAAGCGGAAACCAAATTCAACGGTCCCCAGCGCCTGCCGGGACCGGCGGGAGAGACCAACCATCTTGAACTGCGCGGCCGCGGCGTGTTCGTCTGCATCAGCCCGTGGAATTTCCCGCTGGCGATCTTCACTGGACAGGTGGCGGCGGCGCTGGCGGCGGGCGACGCGGTGCTCGCCAAGCCGGCCGAGCAGAGCCCGCTTATCGCCTTTGAGGCGGTGAAGCTGTTTCGCAAGGCGGGCCTGCCCGACGGGTTGGTGAACCTTCTGCCCGGCGGCGGCGATATCGGCGCGAGGCTTGTGGAGCTGCCCCATATCGACGGGGTGTGCTTCACCGGCTCCACCCAAGTGGCGCGCATCATCAACCGCACGCTGGCGGCCAAGGACGGACCCATCATTCCGCTGATCGCGGAAACCGGCGGGCTGAACGGCATGTTCGTGGACACCTCCGCCCTCATGGAGCAGGTGGTGGACGATGTGATCCTGTCGGCCTTCGGCTCGGCCGGTCAGCGTTGCTCGGCCCTGCGCGTGCTCTTCCTGCCCGAAGAGACCGCCGTCAATTTCATCGAGGGTCTGAAAGGCGCCATGGACTGTCTGCGCCTGGGTGATCCGTGGAACGCGTCCAGCGATCTGGGACCGGTGATCGATTCTGAAGCCTGCGAGATGCTGGAAGATCACCTCAAGGAGATGGGCGACCGGGTGATCCATCGCGCGCGCCTGGCCGAGGATCTCAAGGACAAGGGCCGCTATGTCGCTCCGGCGCTGGTGGAGCTGAAAAGCCTTGATGAGATCACCGAGGAGAAGTTCGGCCCGATCCTGCACGTGGTGCGCTACAAGCGCAGCCAGCTGGGCGAGATCGCCGCGAAATTCCACGCCAAGGGCTACGGCCTGACTCTGGGCGTGCACTCGCGCCTGGACCGCTTCTTCAACACGGTGCGCGAGGCGGTGCCGGCTGGAAACGTCTATGTGAACCGCAACATCACCGGCGCGGTGGTGGGCGTGCAGCCGTTTGGCGGCGAGGGCCTTTCGGGCACCGGACCCAAGGCCGGCGGCCCGCACTATATCTACCGCTTCGCCGCAGAACGCGCGGTGACGATCAATATCTCCGCACAAGGCGGCGACCCGGAGCTTCTGTCTCTGGACTAGGACGTCAGGCCGATTTTCAGCCCTTCAGGCGGCGCGTGAGGAATTGCAACACCTCGCGCGCCGCCTCGAAGGTCGGCTCGCCGTCAGCCGCGATCAGATCCTTTGTCAGCACCGCGTGGGGAAACGGATTTCCCGCCGGATTCTTGGCGTCGTCCGGCAGGACGCGCGTGGTGAGCCTTTCGCCCAGAAGCTGCTCCAGCGCAGTGAAACGTGCCGCCTTGCAGGACGGATCGCCGGAAAACCGCAGCGCCATCACTTCCAGCCCGTCGCGGGCTTGAAGCGCCTGAGCCTCTTCAGGCTGCAGATGAATTGACCCGGCGGCGTTGAACGGCAGGGCCGGCTCAGCCGCGACGGCGGCTGCGACGCTGGGGTCCACCGCCACCGACCAGGCGAAATTGCCGGTGAGGCACAGCCCCACCGCCGCGACGCCCGGCCCGCCGCGCTCGCCATGCACATGGCGGGCGAGCGCCCGCAGCCAGTCGCTCACCGGGCTGCCGCCGGCTTGGGCGAACAGGCGAATTTCCCGCGAAACGCAGGCGCGCGCCATCCCGCCCACCCGGCCGTGGGTCTGATGCAGCTCCTCCAGCGGCGTGCCGGGAGGGTCGTAGAGCGCCGGTGCATAGACCCGGAAGCCCGCCGCCTCGATCCAGTGCGCCAGACGCCAGAACTCAGGGACAAAGCCGGGAAGCTCATGCATCAGGATGACGCCCGGCCCCTCGCCCGCCACCAGAACGGGATGGGCCATGCCGCCGGCTTCGAAGTCGAACATCTCGGTGAAGGGCGTGCGGTCATCCGTATGCAGAATGTCGGCGAAATCCGGTTCGGGCGAAGCGGCGGGTTCGGTGGCGGTCTGAGGACTCATCGGCGTGCTCCAGGGCGGCTGGATCGAGCATAACCCGGCAGGAACATCTGTCACGCGCCGGACAAGACACGGCCGGCGTCGGCGCGTTAGACTCCCGCGTTACACAGAAAGGATCCATCCATGAAAACGATCGACCTCACCGGCGTCGACACGCCCGCGTCGCATATCGGCCTCGGCTGCATGGGTATGAGCGAGTTCTACGGTCCGTCCGACGATGCGGAGTCGATGAAAGTGCTGGAGCGTGCGCTGGAGATCGGGGTGAATTTCCTCGACACCGCCGACATGTACGGTGCGGGCCGCAATGAAGAGCTGATCGCGCGCATCCTGCCGGGCCGTCGGGACCGCATCGTTCTCGCCACAAAGTGCGGCATCGTGCGCGGCGAGGACCCTCGCGACCGGCGCATCGACACCTCGCCCGCCTATATCAAAACCGCCTGCGAGGCCTCGCTGAAGCGGCTCTGCGTGGAGACCATCGACCTGTATTATCTGCACCGGCTGGACGGCGAGACACCCATCGAAGACAGCATGGGCGCGCTGAAAGACCTCGCCGAGGCCGGCAAGATCCGCGCGGCGGGCCTCAGCGAGGTCAGCGCCGAAACCCTGCGCAAGGCCCATGAGACCTTCCCGGTCAGCGCCGTCCAGAGCGAGTATTCGCTCACCAGCCGGGAGCCGGAAAGCAACGGCGTACTTCAGGCCTGCGCCGATCTCGGAACGCGGTTCGTGGCGTATTCGCCGCTGGGCCGCGGGCTGCTGGCCGGCGCGTTCCGCAGCGAAGAGGATCTCGCCGAAGACGATTCCCGGCGCAGCGGTTATTTTCCGCGCTTCGTGGGCGAAAACCTGAAGACGAATCTCGGCCTCGCCGATCAGGTGGCCGCCATCGCGAAGACGCGCGGCGCCACCCCGGCCCAGATCGCGCTGGCCTGGCTTCTGACCAAGCCCGGCGTGGTCCCCATTCCCGGCACGCGCAAGATCGACCGGCTCGAGGAGAACGCCGCCGCCGGCGGCATTTATCTCTCCGACGACGACATCGCCAATCTGGAGACCGCCCTGCCGCCCGGCGCGGCGCAAGGCGGGCGCTATCATGAGTCCATGATGGGAACCGTTGATCGCTAGCGCGCGCGGCGTTGACCCCGGCGCCTGCTGCGCGTATTTCCCATCGCAGGGCCAGGCGCGCCCGCCGTCCGCAGGACTTCGGTCCCTGGTGAAGCGCCTCGTTTGAGACTTCAGTCGTGCTTCCTGGTTTCAAGGCGGCGCGGCGGCAATGCGGACCCCGCCGAACAGGCCGCCTTCAATCAGGAAGGCAGGATATGACTCACGATCTCAAAGCGCTCAAGGAGCAGGCGAAACGCTTGCGAGCCGCGTTGGCGGACGACGGCGATTTCGTCTCGCATTCAGAATCCCTTGAACTGATCGCCCGCCAGCACGGGTATCGGGACTGGAATACGCTGCACGCCTCGGCGGGCAACCGGGCGCCGGAGCCCTTCGCGCTCGGCGCCACCATTCGCGGCCGCTATCTCGGGCAGAGTTTTACCGCGGAAATCCGCGCGGTGAGGAAGCTCGCCGACGGGGCCCGCTACGAACTCACCCTTGATCTTGAAGAAGCCGTCGACGTGGTGACGTTCGACAGCTTCTCCAATTTCAGGAAGCGGGTGAGCGGCCTGGTGAACGCGCAGGGGCTGTCCGACGCCCGCACCTCGGACGGCCGCCCGCATTTCGAGCTGGCGGTTTAGTCTGACCACGTCCTCTTTCGTCATTCCCGCGGAAGCGGGAACCCAGACCCACGGCCGGACTGGGTCCCCGCGTTCGCGGGGATGACGGTTGAGGTTACTGGATCACCGCCTCGCGCGGTGGGCGGGCGTTGCGGCTGACAGCGCGGCCGTTGACGGTGAGGGCGCCGGCTTCGGCGGAGACCGTCACCTTGGCGCCGTCCTCCAGCGCGCCTTCGAGGATGAGGCGGGCCAGCGGGTCCTGCAGCTCCTTCTGGATCACGCGTTTGAGGGGCCGGGCGCCATAGGCGGGGTCATAGCCCTTGGCCGCCAGCCAGGACCGGGCCGCATCATCCAGCTCGATCTCCATGCGGCGATCCTTCAGAAGCGCCTCCAGGCGTTTGAGCTGGATGTCCACGATGGCGCCCATGTGCTGCTCTTCGAGACGCTTGAACAGGATGATCTCGTCGATCCGGTTCAGGAATTCAGGGCGGAAGGCGGCGCGCACCGCGCCCATGACGTTCTCGCGCGCATCCTCCACATCGCCGGCCAGCAGGAATTCGGAACCGAGATTGGAGGTCATGATGAGGATGGTGTTCCGGAAATCCACCGTCCGGCCCTGACCATCGGTGAGGCGGCCGTCGTCGAGCACCTGCAGCAGCACGTTGAAAACGTCCGGGTGGGCTTTCTCCACCTCATCGAACAGCACCACCTGATAGGGCCGCCGGCGCACGCTTTCGGTGAGCGCCCCGCCCTCGTCATAACCCACATAGCCCGGCGGCGCGCCGATCATACGGCTGACCGAATGCTTCTCCATGTATTCCGACATGTCCATGCGGGTCACGGCGGTCTCGTCATCGAACAGGAACTCGGCCAGCGCCTTGGTCAGCTCGGTCTTGCCGACGCCCGTGGGGCCCAGGAACAGGAAGGAGCCGATGGGCCGGGCGGGGTCTTTCAGCCCGGCGCGGCTGCGGCGCACCGCGTCGGCGACCGCCTCCAGCGCATCATCCTGACCCACTACACGGCCATGGAGCGCCTCTTCCATCTTGAGCAGCTTCTCGCGCTCGCCTTCGAGCATCTTGTCCACCGGCACGCCGGTCCAGCGGCTGACGATGGCGGCGATCTGCTCTTCGTCCACCACCTCCTTGACCATGGCGGTCTTGCCATTGGCTTTCGCCGCCCCTTGCGCGGCTTCGTCGGAGGCCTCGTCCGCCTCGCGCAGGCGCTTTTCCAGCTCCGGGATCGTCCCGTATTTCAGCTCCGAAGCCCGCGCGAGATCGCCGCGGCGTTCGGCGTCGGCGAGCTCGGCGCGCAGCCGGTCCAGCTGCTCCTTCACCTCGGTGGTGGAGGCCAGCTTGTCCTTCTCCGCGCGCCAGGCGGCGGTGAGTTCAGCCGAGCGGCCTTCGATCTCGGCCAGCTCCTTATTGAGCGCCGTGAGCCGGGCCTTGGAGGCCTCGTCGCCCTCTTTCTTCAGCGCTTCGGCCTCGATCTTCAGCTGGATGATGCGCCGGTCCAGCTCGTCGAGTTCTTCAGGCTTTGAATCCACCTGCATGCGCAGGCGCGCCGCCGCCTCGTCCATCAGGTCGATGGCCTTGTCGGGCAAAAAGCGGTCGGTGATGTAGCGGTTGGACAGGGTGGCCGCGGCGACAATGGCGCCGTCGGCGATGCGCACGCCGTGGTGCACCTCGTACTTGTCCTTGAGGCCGCGCAGGATGGAGACGGTGTCCTCCACGCTGGGCTCGGACACGAAGACCGGCTGGAAGCGGCGGGCGAGCGCCGCGTCCTTCTCCACGTGCTTTCGGTATTCATCCAGCGTCGTGGCGCCGATGCAGTGCAGCTGCCCGCGCGCCAAAGCCGGCTTTAGAAGGTTGGACGCGTCCATGGCGCCGTCGCCTTTGCCGGCGCCCACCAGCGTATGCATCTCGTCGATGAACAGGATGATATTGCCGCCTGCGGCCTCCACCTCGGAGAGTACGGCCTTCAGGCGCTCTTCAAACTCGCCGCGATATTTCGCCCCGGCAATGAGCGAGCCCATGTCCAGCGCCAGCAGGCGCTTGCCTTTGAGGCTTTCAGGCACGTCGCCGTCGATGATGCGCAGCGCCAGGCCTTCGGCGATTGCGGTCTTGCCCACGCCCGGCTCGCCGATGAGCACCGGATTATTCTTGGTGCGGCGCGAGAGCACCTGAACGGTGCGGCGGATTTCCTCCTCGCGGCCGATCACAGGGTCAAGCTTGCCCGAGCGCGCCACTTCGGTGAGGTCGCGCGAGTATTTCTTCAGCGCCTCATAGCCGTCCTCGGCCGACACGCTGTCTGCGGTGCGGCCTTGGCGCAAATCATTGATGGCGGTGTTGAGCGCCTGGGGCGTCACCCCGGCCTGTTTGAGCGCCTCTTCGGCCTTGGTGCCCTTGACCACCAGAAGCGCCTGCAACAGGCGTTCGGCGGTGACGAACTCGTCGCCCGCCTTCTTCGCGGCCTCTTCAGCGGTGGAGAACACCTCGGCGGTCTTGGGCTGCAGATAGAGCTGGCCGGTCCCTTCCACCTTGGGCAGGGAGTCCACGGCGCGGCGGGTGAAATCGGCCGCCGCATCGGGACGGCCGCCGGCCGCCTTGATGAGATTGCCGGCGAGCCCGCTGTCATCATCCAGCAGGGCCAGAAGCAGGTGTTCGGGGGTGAAGTGCTGGTGCTTTTTCTTCAGCGCGCCGCCCTGGGCCGCCTGAAGCACCATGCGTGCGCGATCGGTGAATTTTTCCAGATTCATGACTGAGTATCCGTCTCCTGAGGGTCAGCGAGACGGGCGGTCTTGCGGGCCTTTCTGGAAGCACCCGCGCGAACCGCCCTGGTCCGTCCATTCAAGTGGGTGTTGCGAAATGGGCACACAAGTGGAGAGGCCCTTAAAAAATGCGGCCCCATCATGCACCGCGATCCCGGCGACGCACGGCCGAGATGAAATTACAGCCAAAAGTATGTGTCATGAGCCCGATAGGGATGGTCGCCCTGAACGAATTCACCTAAATATCGCCTGAAACTTGCAAGGGGTGGACCCTCCAGATGCTGGAAATATTAGACCCCCTGCGCCTTAACGTGCTGTCTTTGCCGCCAGTTTTGCGCAAGAGCCATGCAGAGGACCTGGCCGGCCAGGCCGCAAAACGCCCGGACGCGGTCGCCTATGACGTTCTCGCCGACTATTCGCGGGTGACGATGTTCAATATCGCGCCGGACGATATTGTCCGCTTTGCGCTGCAGCGACGCGCGGGGCTGCCTGAAAATCCGACGCGACCTGTGAAGACCGCCATCGTCGGCATCCGCCCCCAGGTCTGGCAAGTCCTGGAAACCTGGATCGCGTTCTTCGAAGAGAAGCAGCGCGCCGTCGACCCCCGGCGCTTCGACACTGTGGAGGCCGCGCTGGACTGGCTGGAACGCAGTGAAGCCCTCGACACCGTCAACGCGACGCTGGCGAGCATCAGCGCGCGTCAATAAACATCAGGGCGATCTCCGGCACGAAGGCGATCACCATAAGGCCGGCGAACATCAGGACGATGAAGGGCAGCACCGCCTTGGTGACCGTCCAGAAGCCCTCCTTGAAGGCCGCCATGGCCACGATGAGGTTGAGCCCCAGCGGCGGGGTGAGATAGCCGATCCCCAGATTGACGATCATGACGATCCCGAAATGCACCGGGTCGATGCCTTGCGCTTCGGCGAGCGGTTGCAGCAGCGGGGCGAGCACCAGCGTCGCCGAGCCCACATCGATCACCATGCCCACCACCAGCAGGAGCGCGTTGGCCATGAGCATGAACTCGACCTTGCCGTCGATCACGCCGTTCAGCTGCGCCACCAGCGACTGGGGCACGCCCTCGGCGGTGAGGAAGACATTGAGGGCGAACGCAAATGCGAGCACCGGATAGAGCGAGCCCAGAAGCTTGGAGCTCTCCACGGTCACGGCCTTGAGATCGGTCATGGAGAGGTCGCGGTGCAGCACCACCTCGACAAACACCGCCACGACCACCGCCACGGCGGCCGCCTCGGTGACGGTGAAGACGCCGCCATAGATGCCGCCCAGGATGATCAGCGGAATGGGCAGGGCGAAGATCGAGCGGCGAAAGGCCCGCACGAAGCCGGATATCCGCCAGCCGCCCTCGCGGCGCTTGAAGTTCAGGATGAAGCCGTAGGCCGCGAAGATCGCCACCAGCACCATGGCCGGGCCGATGCCGGCCAGGAAGAGCTGGGCGATGGAGACCTGGGTGATGTAGCCGTAGAGAATGAGCGGGATGGAGGGCGGAATGATGATGCCCAGAACCCCGCCCGAACACAGGGCGCCGATGGCGAAGCTCTTGGTGTAGCCGCCCTCGATCAGCGCCTTGTACATGATGCCGCCCACGGCCAGCAGCGTCACCGCCGCCGAGCCGGAGATCGCCGCGAACCCGGCGCAGGACAGCACCGCCGCCAGCGCCAGTCCGCCGGGGATGGGCCGTGTCACCTCGCGCATGAGGTCGATGATGCGCTCGGCGATGGTGCCCTTGCTCATGATCGCGCCAGCCAGAACAAAGAGCGGGATCGCCAGCAGCACCTCCTGGTTCACCGCGAACCAGACATCGTACACCGCGTATTCGGGCCGCCCGTCCCCCCAGACCGAGTAGACGAACAGCGCCGCACACCCCAGCAGCACCAGCACCGGCTGGCGCAGCACCATCAACAGGACGATGAGTCCGACCAGAAGCCACATTTCCATCAGCGCGAATTCCCGCTTTGCGCGGCCGCGCCTCGCCCGTCAGAACGATGTGCATCACCGGGATCGCCCGGTTCATGGGGATCGCCGTCCGCTGCGCCTGCAGCGGACGTTTCAAGATCCTCTCCCGGTTTCAGATCGGGGCGCGCCGCATAAATGAAGAAGCGCAACGCATTGGTGGCGAAGGCGAGGAAGATCATCGCCTGCAGGGTCCAGATCGGCGCGCGCAGGATCTCGGTGCGATCGCCCAGCGCCATGGACTGCAGCACCATGAAGCCGGCGAGCCCCGCAAACAGCGCAAAGAACATCCCCGTCACCGCGCTGGCGAGCCGGTCCACCAGAGCGTCCACGGATCTGGGGATCAGCGCGTCGAACAGGCGCGGGCGCAGATGCCCGCCCTCGTCGGTGGCGACCCCGATGCCGAACATGGACACCGCCACCATGCCGATCACGGCGACTTCAGTCGCCCCGATCAGCCCGGTCATGAACAGGCGCCGGCTGACCACGTCGGCCATGAGCGACAGGGCCATGAGCGCGAAGGCGGCGATGGTGATCCAGCGCTCGGAGCGGCCGATCAGACTGAGAATAGCGCTCAAGATCCCGCCTCCGACAGGCCGCCGGCCTCGGCCTGACGGCGTGCAAATTCGGCCTTGCCCGCCAGGATCGCCTCATAGACGTCGCGTGAGCGTCCGCCGAGCGTCTCCACGAGCCGGTCCACCACATTGCCGGTCTCGGCGCGCCAGGCGGCCTTGTCCCCGGCGCTGAGGTCGTGGACCTGGATCGGTGCGCCATTGGTGGTCAAAAGCGGGCGCACGACTTGGCCCTCGCGGTCACGCTGCACGCCCTCGCGCATCCAGGCGAGCACCATGTCGTCGAGGATGCGCACGCCGGCGCGCGCTTCGGCGGCGCTGCCCCAGGCGGTGTCGATGGTCTGTTTCTGGCTGTCGGTGGCGCCGTCATACCAGTCCCGGTTCAGCACGATGGCCCCGGTGTCGTAGGAATGGCGCGTCAGGGTGAAATGGGCCGCCAGATCCAGCGTCGCGAAGAAGTGGAACACCGCGCTGGACAGTCCGCCCTGGACCAGCCCGGTCTGAAGCGCCGGGATCACGTCGGCGATGCCCAGCGGGATCGCGTCCATACCCGCCGCCTCGCAGAAGAAGCGCGCCGCCGCATTGGGGCTGGTGCGCATGCGCAGGCCCTGGGCCATATCGGGATGGGTCAGCGGCCGGTCGGCGAACATATGCGTCCAGCCCACTTCGACCCATTGAAGCAGTTTCAGATTTTGCGCCGCCGCCAGGGCGTCGACGATATCGAACAGGTGCTCGTCATAGACGAAATCCACCTCCGCCTGGCTGTCGAACAGATACGGCGCCATGGCGATGGTGAGCTCAGGAATCGTGCTGGAAAGCCCCTGCAGGCTCATCCCGCCCACATGGGCGCGCCCGCGGCGCAGATCGAAGAGCATGCGCTCTTCATCGCCCAGCTCCGCCTTGGTGAAATAGTCGAATTTTAGCGTCGGGTTGGCGGCGATATTGGCTTCAAAATTGCGCCATTGCGCGTCCCAGGGCGTGCGCGGCGGGGCCTGGGCCACGGCGCGGCCGTAGAGCTCGCCGTCAGCCGTCTCGCGCCCGCAGGCGCTCAGCGCAGGCAACGCCGCGGCGCCGGCTGCGCATCCTAGAAACTGTCTGCGGCGCATGGACGCTTCTCCCCCCGCGCGCCTTAAACGTTGACGCGGACTGTGCTCTTCAATTGGTATAACATTTCGGATCGGCCTTGAAAGCAAGGCGTCCGGGCAGGAAAATTCGCGCAACGGCGCGAACTTAAGAAAGGGCGAGGCATGAAGGTCACGCGAAGGCATGCACTCTCTCTGGCCGCCGGAGCGGGGGTTTTCGCCCTCGCCGGCTGCGGTCCGCGGGCCGACCGGGCGGGCAAGGACGCCGACGTCATCATCGCCGGCGCCGGCCTTTCCGGCCTCAACGCCGCCCTGACCTTGCAGGAAGCCGGGCTCGACGTGCTGGTTCTGGAAGCCTCGGGCCGGGTCGGCGGGCGCCTTGTCACGCTGGATCACCTGCCGGGATCGCCTGAAGCCGGCGGCGAGCAGGTGGGCGCCACCTATGCCCGCGTGCGCACCCGCGCCGAGGACGCCGGGATCGGCTTTCACGATTTTGCGGGCGGCCGGTTCGGCGAGCTGTTGTCGGTGCGCGGCGAGTTGATCGCATCGCAAGACTGGGCGGCGTCGCCCGCCAACCGACTGCCCGAAGCGTGGAAGGCGATCCCGCCCAACGCGCTCCTGTTCGATCTGGCGGCGCGCAATAATCCGTTCTCCGACGTCTACGCCTGGCGCGACCCCGAAGCCGCCGCCCACGATATGTCGGCCCGCGACTGGCTCACCGGTCAGGGCGCCAATTCAGAGGCGCTGCGCCTGATCGAGACCAGCCTGAACGGGACCGATCTTGAGACCTATTCCATGCTTAATCTGTTCCGCTCCCTGGCGATCTACGCCCAGGAGCGCGGCATGGGCGGATCGCAGGGGCTCACCGGCGGTGCTCAAGCGTTGCCCGAAGCCATGGCCGCCCGGCTCACCCGCGACGTGCGCCTGAACGCCCCGGTGCTCGCCATAAACGCCGACGAATCCGGCGCGCTGGTGCGCCTTGAGAGCGGCGAGACGCTGCGCGCAGACCATGTCATCTCGGCGCTGCCCTTTACCGTGCTGCGCGATCTGGCGGTGAGCGCGCCGGTAAGCGCCAATCAGCGCCTGGCCATTGATACGCTGGCCTACACCCCCATCGTGCAGCTGCATCTGGAGGCGATGTCTCCTTTTTGGGAGGAGGACGGGCTGGCGCCGGAGATGTGGACCGATTCAGAGCTGGAGCGCGTCTTTGCACGGCGCGGGCCCGACGGCGCCCCCACCGGCATGCTCACCGTCTGGCTGGACGGGTTCGGGGCGCTGAACGCCGACGCCATGCCCGACGGCGTGCTGGGCGAGACCGCCCTCGCCGCCATGGCGCGCCTGAGACCAGCCAGCCAAGGCAAGCTGCGCCTTGCCCATGTGCAGCGCTGGACCGGCTCCAACCGGCTGGCCGGCGGCGCATACATGCACTGGCGCCCCGGCGAGGCGGCGCGCTTTGCAGGGGTTATGGCCGCCCCCGCCGGCCGGCTCCACTTCGCCGGCGAACATACCGGCGAGCTTCACACCGGCATGGAGGCGGCCATGGAATCGGGAGAACGCGCCGCATTTGAAATCCTTCAGTCCGCGGGAGCCGGATCGGACTAAACTCTGTGAGCCGTCGCCGACGCCTGTTCACCGCCAAGGAGTTCACCATGAGACGTCTCTTCGCCGTCATTGTCGCCGGAGCGCTCAGCGCCTGCGCCACGCCTGAGACCGAGCCGGGCGCCGGGGAGGTTTTCTATAATCCCATGGCGCGCGCCGGCCAGGACTCAAGCCTTGATGTCGTGAGCGAGCTTGCAGGCGCCTGGTCCAACGCCGCCCAGTACGCCGCGGCGCCCGATGATCTCAAACGCGCGCCGGCGCCGGGCCATCCCTATGACTGGCTGGATCAGCAATATGCGCAGTTTCACCATGTCGATGCGCCGGCCATCGGCGGCCATGTCCTGTATCTGGAATGGCGCAGCGGCGATGCGGACGGCGAGATCAGCCGCCAGCGCATCTGGGCGTTTCGCCAGAATGAAGACGGCGTGCTCACCGGCATGGATTTTTACACCTTCAGGGACCCCGCCCCCTATGCCGGGCTGGGCGATACGCAGGGCGCGTTCGCAGGACTCGAGCCGGAGGATCTGATCGGCTATCCGGACGGCTGCACGCTCAGCGCAAGCGCCCAGCCGCGCACCGGCCTCGTGTTTGAAGTGACAGCGCGCAACTGCGTCATCACCGCCCGGTCGGGCCGGGAGATGGGCATTGAAGCGCGCATCGAAATCGGGCCGGATCGCATCGCATATCAGGAGGCCGGGATCATGGCGGGCGGCGGGTATGCATTCCGCGTGCCCGGCGGCCCGGCCTATGACCTCAGGCGGGCGGGCGAGTAACCGCCGAAACACTGGCCACACCGCGCCAGCCTGATATATCGCGGCCATGGCCTCTGATCCGTTCGAGCTGAAACGCCCCCACGCCGTGCTGGACTGGCGCGGCGCGGACCCGGTCGCGCGCGAAGCCGATGATGTGTATTTCTCCGCCGTGGACGGGCTGGCCGAGGCCCGCGCGGTGTTTGTGGCCGGCGCCGGCTTTCCGCAGCGCTTTTCACGAGACCTCACCGTGGTGGGCGAGCTCGGCTTCGGCACGGGGCTGAACTTCCTGGCGCTGTGGCAGGCCTTCCGCGCCCACGCCGCGCCCGGCGCCCGGCTTCATCTGGTCAGCGTCGAGGGCTATCCGCTCAGCCGCGCCGACGCCGCGCGTGCGCTTTCCGCATTTGTTGAGCTTGAGCCTTTGAGCACGGCTCTACTGGCGCGCTGGCCCTCGCCGCACAAGGGCGCCCATCGGCTGGTGTTCGAGGACGGACGCGTCACCCTCACCGTGTTTCACGACACGGTGGACGCCGCGCTCAGCCAGATGGATTTCGCCGCCGACGCCTGGTTTCTGGACGGGTTCGCGCCGGCGAAAAACCCCGACATGTGGACGCCCGCCCTCTTCTGCGAGCTCGCCCGCCTGTCAAAGCCCGGCGCCCCGGCGGCGACCTTCACCGTGGCGGGCGCCGTGCGCCGCGGCCTGGCGGACGCCGGTTTCGCGGTGGAGAAAAAGCCGGGCTTCGGACGAAAGCGCGAACGCCTTGAGGCGGTTTATCAGGGCGCGCCGGCGGCGAGGCGCGTCACGCCCTGCCCGGCGCCGTCGCCGCGCTCCGGCCCGGTCGCCGTCATCGGCGGCGGGATCGCGGCGGCGAGCCTTGTCGAGGCGTTTGCGCGGCGACATCGAACCGTCTCGGTCTTCGCCCAAGGCGGCTGGGCGGCCGGCGCATCGGGAGCGCCGCTGGGCCTTCTCACCCCACGCCTTGAAGCCGGCGACCGGCCCCACAACCGCGCGCTGCTGGCGGCGTTCGACTATGCGCGCCGCCTTTATGAGGCAAGGCCGGGTTTTGAGCCCACCGGCGTGCTGCGCCTGGCCGGCGAGGGCGCGGGCCTTGACCGTCTGGAGCGCCTCGCAGGCCTTCTGGACGAGGGTTTCAGCTGGCGCGAGCGCGAGGACGGCCCCGGTCTCTGGATGGCGCGGGCGGGTCTGTTTAATCCCGGCGCCCTGGTGGCGAGCCTTGTCGGCGAAACGCCGGTCATCGACGCGAAGGTCGCCCGCATCGAAAGAATCGGCGGCGGCGCGGTGCTTTACGGCGCGGACGGGCAAAGCCTGGGCGCGTTCGAAACAGTGATCGTGGCGGGCGGTTACGCCGCCTCAAGCCTTTTGCCCGATCTGGCGCCGGAAGCGACGGCGGGCCGGATCGCCGTGTTCGACGGCGACCCTCCGCACGCCCCCGCCACCTGGGGCGGTTACGCCGCGCCTTATCAGGACGGCGTGCTCATCGGCGCCACCCATGTGAAGGCCGACGCGCCCGAAGCGGAAGCCGACGCCGAGCCGGTGCTGCGCGCGCTGGCTGAAGACGGCCCGCTGGCGCTGACGCCAGGGACTTTGCGCAAAAGCTGGGGCGGGGTGCGCGCGGCCCTGAACGACCGGCTGCCGGCGGCGGGGATTCTGGCCGCTGAAGGGTTTGAGGATCGCTGGCGTGCGGCGGCGAGGGGAGCGACCGGGGGCGCGGCGTGGCCTGATGCGCCCGAGCCCGATGACGGCGCGGTGCTCACCCTCACAGGGCTTGGCGCGCGGGGCTTCGCCCATGCGCCGCTACTGGCCGAGGCGCTGGTCTCGGCCCTCATGAACGAACCCGCCCCGCTGGCGCGGGACGGGCTCGAAACATTGCATCCGGCCCGCTTTACCTGGCGCGCCCTGAAGCGGAGCTAGCTGGTCCTGCTAGCTCGCGGCCCGTGCGAGAAGCCCCGCCAGCGCAGCTGCACGTTCGCCGTCTTGGCCCTCAAGTTCGGCGGCCGCCTCGGTGAGGTTGTCGGCCACCCGGCGCGCAGAGCGTTCGCTGAGATTTCCGTCAGCCCAGCGGTCCAGAAGCGTGCGCGCGGCCTGGGCCAGGCGGGGCTCCAGCGCCGCGCCGCGATCGAGCTGATCAAGATAGGCCAGACCCACCTGCGCGGTGTCGGCCCAGACGATGCGTTCCTGGGTTTGCGGATTGTGCACCGCCGTCATCACCTGCTCGGCGGCCGCGATCTCGGCCTCTGAGAGGTCTGCGTTCGGCGACAGGCGGAGCACGTCCAGGCCCCGGGCGATCTCGCTGGCGTAGATGCGCCCGTTATACCAGTAGGACGACCAGTGCCCGCCCACCGTAAGCTCGTCGGCGTCGATGGGGCCTCGATCAAAGAAGCCGATTTCATAGGGTCTGGCCGGATCGGTGAAGTCGATGAGCGACAGCCCGCCCTGATACCAGGACTGGATCAGGATGTCGCGGCCCGGCACCGGCACCAGCGAGCCGTTATGAGCGACGCAGTTCTCTGTCCCGGTCTGCACGCCCGGAATCTTGAACAGGCTCCGGCCCACCAGCTCGCGATCCTCGATGGCGGCGATATAGTTAGCGCCCCATTCTTCCGGACTGTCGGCCTGGCACATGGCCCCGACGCCGCCGCCCCACTCGTCGGTGAAGACGATGGAGTCGGCGTCATTGTTGAAGATCGCGGCGTGCCAGTAGGCCATGTCCGGATCGAAGGTCTCCGAAATCCGCGCCGGGTTCTCCGGGTCGGAAATGTCCAGAAGGATGCCGTTGCCCGAACACGCGCCGGCCGCCAAACCCATTTCGGGATAGACCGTGATGTCATGGCATTGATTGGTCTGGGAGGTGCGCTGGCTCCTGAGCCCCATGCGGCCGCCGCGCCACAGGCCGGCCACTTCGCCGGTCTCGGCGTCGGCGAAGATGCGCGGGCTGTTGACGATGGCCGCCGAGGCGGGATCGTCGAGCATCACCTTGATCACGTCGATGGAGTAGAGCGCGGTGTCGGGGTTCTCCGAGGGATCGCCGGTGGCGCACCCTTCCAGCTCTTCCCCCGAACGCGGCGAGCTGGTGCCCTGATTGTAGACGTAGAGGATCCGCTCATCGCCGGGGTGGGGCACCAGCGTGTGGGTGTGCGAGCCGCGGCAGGTCTGCACCGCGCCCACCTGAACAGGGTTCGCCATGTCGGAAATATCGAAGATGCGGATGCCGCGGAAGCGCTCTTCATTGACGTCGCCCTCGGCGCCGGACGTGCCGCAATCCAGGCGGGCGCGATTCTGCTCGACGCTCATGAACAACAGATCGCCATGGACCGACACGTCGCCCTGGCCGCCGGGGCAGACCACCGACAGCACGGTCTCGGGAGCGCCTTCTCCGGTCACGTCATAAACGTTGAACCCGTGATAGCTGCCCATGAAGACCTTGCCGTCGGCGAAGGCGAGATCGGTGTTTGCCAGGGCCAGAAACGAATAGGCCGGCTCCGGCGCGTCCGCGGCGAACATGCTGGCCCGGGTGATGGCGGCGGGATCATTGAAACCCTCCGGCGAGGGCAGCGCGAAGAGCAGCTCCAGCCCGTCAGCGGCCTCGCCGGCGTCGTAGAGGCCGGGCGCGAGGCCCTGGCGCGGATCGGCGTCCTGGGCGTTTGCGGCGCCGGCCACAAGGGCGGCGAGAGCGGCGGAGCAGGTCAGGCGGGCGAGACGGGTCATCAAGGGTGTCCTTCGTGAGACGGATCCGCGTGCAAAGCCGAGAGCATGCCCTGCATGCGCAGGATCTCTGCGGACTGGTCGGCGACCACATGGGTCAGAAATTCGCTTAACGTCGTTTCCTCGCCGGCGCCGGGCTGGCTGAGCAGGGCGGAGACCATGTCCACGGCCCCCTGGTGGTGATGAATCATGCCTTCCAGAAAGAGCCGATCGAACGTCTCCCCGCGCGCGGCGGCGAGGGTGTCCATCTGGGCCGGCGAAAGCATGCCGTGCATCAGCGGCGTGGTGTGGGGATCGGGATCGGCCATGGCCTCAACCTCGGCCATGGCGGCGTGCCCTGAATGATCTGCGTGCCCTGAATGATCGCCATGACCGGAATGACCGGCGTGCCCGGACATGTCTGATGCGGCGGGTTGCGCGCCGCCGCCGGCGCCGTGGTGGGCGTGACCGGGGCGCAGATCGGCGTCCACAAGCGGTTCGCCGCGTGCTTCCAGCCAGCTGCGCATCCGGGCCATCTCGCCCTGCTGGGTCAGCGAAATGCGCCGCCCCATGCGGGTCACGCCTTCATGATCGGTGCGCGCCTCGATAAGGGCGACCATGTCCACCGCCTGTTGGTGATGGACGATCATGTGCTGCATGAACCGGGCGTCGGCGGCCCCATAGCCGGTCCGGCTGAGCGCAACGCTCTGCTCGGCTGACAGGGTGCGCGACGGGTCGCCGGGCGCGCCCGGCTGGATCAGCGGCGGCGACGCAAGCGATAGCGCCGCGCCAAGCATGGCGCAGGCCGAGCCCGTGATCAAAATCGCGCGGAGCATCCCCTCTCCCCTTCCCCATGCACCTTCGTGCTTATAGGAACTGAGATTACCGCAAGCGGCGCGCCGGGCAAGACAGGGCCGGATTACCGAGCTGTAAGGTGAATCCGCGCCGGGGTTTCGGGTTCGGCCTGCCTTATGCGCAGCTCGATCAGCGGGCATCCGCTGGACAGGCAGTCGCCCGCCGCCACAACCCGCACCGGCCCCTGCGAAGCGGCGAAGGCGAGGATCACAGGGCCGGTCTGCATCTCCACCGCTGCGCCGGTGCGCACCGGACCGGACGTGATCACGCCTGCGGCCATCAGAAAAGCTGCAGCGATCAAGCCGCCCGCCAGAAGGCCGAGGTTCAGGCCGGTCTTGATCCTGGTGGTCATGGCGGAGCTCCCCGACGGTTTGCTGTCTTCCCCTCCATGATGCGCGCCGAGCCCGGTCTGGATGCGGCGCCCTTGTTGCGTGGCCTGCGCCATACCTTTCCCAGGTTGGAGCAAAACGGCACGCATGACGGCGATTTCGCGACCAGAGCAGATCGGTACGGCCACGCCGGTGACGGCCCCCAAGGGGCCGGACCGGCGGGTGCGCGCGCGCCATGTCTGGTTTCTCAATTCGGCGTTCGACCGCATCGGCTTCGACACAGCGCTGGAGCGCATCGCGTTTCGCGATCCCGGACAGCCCTTCGCCTTCGTCGTGACGCCCAATGTGGATCATCTGGTGCGCCTGCGTCGCGATCCGGTCTTCGCCCCGCTCTACGCCCAGGCCTGGCTCACCGTGTGCGACAGCCGGATCCTGGAGCTGATCGCCGCCATGTCGGGCGAGCACATCGACGTCACCGCCGGCTCCGACCTCACCGAGACGCTGTTTGAAACCATGATCGACCGCGATGAGCCGGTCGTGGTGATCGGGGGCGATGAAGCCGTCAAAGACGGCGTGAAGCGGCGCTACGGCCTCACCGATCTGCGCTGGCACACCCCGCCCATGGGCCTGCGGGACAACCCTGACGCCATCGCCGAGTGCGCCCGCTTCGTGGCGGAAAACCCGGCCCGCTTCGTCTTCCTGTGCGTCGGCTCGCCCCAGCAGGAGATGATCGCGGAAGCTTGCATCGAGCGCGGCGACTGCACTGGCGTCGGCCTGTGCGTCGGCGCGTCGCTGGATTTCCTCTCCGGCAAGGCGCGCCGGGCGCCGGTCTGGATGCGCAAGGCGCGCCTGGAATGGCTGCACCGCCTGGGCGAGGCGCCCCGGCGCATGTGGCGGCGCTATCTGGTGGACGGGCCGAAAATCATCTTCCTGTGGTGGGAATGGCGGCGCGCCCGCGCACGCCTGCGCGGGTTCGAGCGCGACATGGCGAAGCAACTGGGCCTCTAGGCTTGCGCCGGCGCCCGGCGCGGCCTTAATCGGTCGCCATGACCCGCCGTCTCCCGCTTCTTCTCCCTTTGCTGCTCAGCCTGACGCTGGCCGCCTGCGGCCGCAATGACGCGCCGGACATACCACTCTACACGATTGATCAATCGACGCCCGCCGCAGCGCCTGATCCCGCCCTTGAAGGCCGGTGGGAGACGGTGCTGGACACCTCGGTGGATCCGCGGCCGTTCACCCTCATGGTTGATCTCTCCGGCCCGGCCGCAGACGTGCGCATGACCTCGCCCAGCCAGGGCGGGGCCGTGATCGCGTTCGAGCAGGTGCGCCTGGACGGATCGCGCATCGCCTTCGCCACGCCGCTGGGCGCGCTGCGCTTTGAAGGTGCTCTGGACGGTGAAGACCGGATCGCCGGCGAAGTCGTGCAGGGCGGGCTGGTGTCGCCGCTCAGCTTTACCCGCGCGCAGGTTTCTGGACAGGAGGCGGGCGAGCCTCCACGTTAACGCCGACTCACAGCGCTCTGAAGGAGCATCGCCATGGCCCGCCGTCTTTGCCTTGTCACCGGAGCCTCCAGCGGCATCGGCGCCGCCTTCGCCCGTGAATTCGCCCGCCACGGCTGGGATCTGGCGCTGGTGGCCCGGCGCGAGGACAAGCTGAAGGATCTGGCCGAGGAGCTGAAAGCCCAGTTCGGCGTTGACAGCCTGGTGATCACCGCAGATCTCGCCGAACCCGGCGCGCCGCAAGCCGTCGTCAGCCAGGTGGAGAACGCAGGCCGCACCATCGACGCTCTGGTGAACAACGCCGGCGCCGGACAGCCGGGCGGCTTCACCGACACCAGCTGGGACACCCAGGCCGGGTTCATGGAGCTGATGCTCACCAGCTATCTCAAGCTCATGCATCTCACCGCCGGCGGCATGGCCGAGCGCGGCTTCGGGCGCATCATCAATATTTCCTCGGTGAGCGCGCTCCTGCCCAGCGCCAACGCTCACACCCGCTATTCCGGCGCGCTGTATCCGGGGATCAAGTCGCTGCTGATCAAGGCCAGCGAAGCGCTGGGCCTGGAGCTTGAGGGCAAGGGCGTAAACGTCACCGCCGTGGCGCCGGGCTATACCCGATCAGAATTTCATGATGTGAACGGCGCCCGCGCCACGGTGAGCAAGCTGCCCGACTACTGGATGTTAACGGCGAGCGACGTGGCCGAAGCCGGCTACGACGCGGTGGAGCGCGGCGTGCCCCTGCGCGTGCCCGGGGCCTGGTATAAATTCCTCGTCGGCGCAGCGCGCGTCCTTCCCGATCCCGTCGGGCGGGCCCTGATGCGCGCCCAGGAAAAGCGGATGGTCAAGCAGGCCGAAGCCCAGACCCAGGGCGTTTAGAGGCGCGAGCGTATCGGCTGAGGGCGCGCCGCCCTATTCAGGCACCCGCGTCAGGACGGCCTGGAATCCGAGGGAGGGCGCGCGGTCTGCGCGGCCTTCAAACACGTAGTGCTCACCCTTGCGGCGCCCGGTGAGGGTGAGCGTGAAATCATCCACCTCGCCGAAGACTGATTCTTTCGACATATCATGCTTGCGCACCCGCAGGCGCACTTTGAGCGCGTCGCTTCTCCCGGTGATCTCGCCCACATAATGCATCGCCGAATCGCCACCGCGCACCCGGTCGCCGTCCACGACGATGACGCCGGAGGCGTCGTCGAGCGGCGTACGGAACTCCGTGATGTAAAGGCCGGGGGTCATCAGCATCGTAGATAGGTAGCACACCAACATAATGCATCGGGAAGCTGCGCTCAGCGCGCCGCCGCCCGGGCGAGCCGGTCAATGATCGCTTCGCCTAATCCCTTCAAGGGGATGGGCGCCACTGCAATCCGATCGGCCCGCTGGTCTAAAAACCGCAGCCCGGCAAACAGGTTCGCCGCCGCTTCGGCCAGATCCCGTGAGGGGGAGAGGTTGAAGATATCAACGCCGTCCATGTGCGGATGCGGCCCGAACGCCAGATAGGCCTCACCGCCCTCCGCCCTGATTGCACCAAGGCGGAGCGTCGCGTTCGGCGCATAATGGCTGGTGAGCATGCCCGGCGCGGTGATCGCGCCGCCCGCTTCAGCGAGCGGTCCGCACACCGTTTCAAGCGCTTCGCGCGAAATGCCGCCCGGGCGCAGAAGGCGCGGAGGATCACCGCTGACATCCACGATCGCGCTTTCAACCCCGACCGCGCAGGGTCCGCCGTCCAGGATCAGGTGGATTCGCCCGTTCAGGCTGTCCTTCACATGGGCGGCGGTTGTGGGGCTGACCTGGCCCGATGCGTTGGCGCTGGGCGCGGCCAGCGGGCGGTCCAGCCGGGCGATGAGCGCCTGAAGCGCGGGCGAGCGCGGCACCCGCACCGCCAGAGTCTCCAGCCCCGCCGCCGCGAGGTCGCTGACGCCGGACCCGGCTTTGCGCAGGCCCACCAGCGTCAGGGGTCCGGGCCAGAAGGCCCGCGCCAGCGCCGTTCCGGTCTCACCCAGCTCCACAAGGGCGGCCGCCCGCTCAAGCGTGTCGCAATGGGCGATGAGCGGGTTGAAGCTGGGCCGGCCCTTCGCCTCATAAATCCCCGCCACCGCTTCACCGTCGCAGGCGTCGGCGGCGAGGCCGTACACCGTCTCGGTGGGCGCCGCGACGCACCCGCCCGCTGCGAGAATCCCGGCGGCGGCGTCAAGGGCGCCGGGATCGCCGGCGGGCCGGATCGGCGTGTCTGAAGGCGGAACGGGGCGCATGGCGTGCGAGAAATCCTAGCGATCCGGCGGACAGGCGCCCTGGGTGGAGACGCTGGTTCCAGCGGCGTTGGCCAGGCACGCATTTGCGTAGGTTTCGCCGTCGCAGCCGCAAACCGGGCTGTAATTGCGCGGACAGGCCACGGGGCGAACCCGGCACATCCCTGTCTGATCGGCGGCGCCGCACATGGCCTCAGGCTCCATGTGGCAATACTGGCGGTCCTGCGGATCTTCAGAGCAGCTAAGCCCCATCATGCCGCCGCACATCTCGCCGTCGCCCACCATGGAGCCGGGGCCCGCGACGAAGGGACCGGACGGCGCTGACGGATCAACAGGCTCATCAGCCGGCGCCTGGGCGCAAGCGGCCAGCACGAGTGCGAAAAGGACGGCGAGACGGCGGATCATGGCGAAGCTCTCCTGCAAGTGGAGCGCAATCATGCCATGGCGGCGCCCACACGGCATCAGGGCTTTCCAGCGCGCGTCATTCGCGCAAGGCTCGCGCCGTTTTCCAAAGGAGCTTTTCCATGTCCGATCCCCGTCAGACCCCCACAGGCAGCCCGTTCGGCGCCCGCTCCACCGCCGCCGAAGTCGCCGCGAAGGCCGACCTTGCCGGCAAGACCGTAGTGATCACCGGCGGCTATTCCGGCATCGGACTGGAGGCCGCCAAAGCCCTGGCGAGCGCGGGCGCGCGCCTCATCGTGCCGGGACGCTCGCCGGACAAGGCGCGCGCCGCGCTTGCCGGCCTTGACGCCGCGGTCGTGGAGCTGGATCTGGGCGAGCCCGACAGCATCAAGGCCGGCGCAGAGGCGATCCGGGCCGAGGCCGGCGCCGGGATCGACATCCTCATCAACAACGCCGGCATCATGGCCGGCCCGCTGCGGCGCAATTCCAAGGGCTGGGAGAGCCAGTTCGCCACCAATCATCTGGGCCATTTCGCCCTGTTCGCACATATCAAGGACCTGCTCCTCAAGAAGCAGGGCTCGCGCGTGGTGGCCCTGTCCTCGCTGGCCCACCGGATCAGCGACGTGAATCTTGACGACTGGAACTGGCAGGCCGGCGAGTATGAGAAATGGCAAGCCTATGGCCGCTCCAAGAGCGCCAACGCCCTGTTCGCGCTGGAGCTGAACGCGCGCTATGAGGACAAGGGGCTGAAAGCCTATTCGGTCCATCCAGGCGGCATTATGACCGAGCTGCAGCGCGACCTGCCGCAAGAAGAAATGCGCGCCATGGGCTGGGTCGATGAAGACGGCAATCTCAACAAGGTCTTCAAGACGCCTGAAGCGGGCGGCGCCACCACGGTGTGGGCGGCGACCTCGCCCCTGCTGGAGGATCGCGGCGGGGTGTATTGCGAAGATTGCGACGTGGCGGGGCCGCCCAAGGAAGAGCGCAGCTTCTTCGGTTTTCAGCCCCATATCCGCAACCGGGACACCGCCGCCCGTCTGTGGACCTTGAGCGAGCGGCTGACCGGGCTGAGCGCCTGAGGCTTCACCTCGCGCCCGCTTCGGCTTAAGTCCCTCGCGTCAGCAAGTTAGTCAGCCAGCCGCGCGGGACTTTCGCCATGCCCCTTCGCCTCGCCTTCATGGGCACGCCAGACTTCGCCGCCGCCAGCCTCGCCGAGATCGTCGGGGCGGGCCATGAGGTGGCCGCGGTCTACACCCAGCCGCCCCGCCGGCGCGGGCGCGGCCAGCAGGAAACAAGGACGCCGGTGCACCTTCTGGCCGAACAGTTCGGCCTGCCCGTCCACACGCCGGAGCGCTTTCGCGAGGACGACGTGCTTGAAGCGTTCGAGGCGCTTCAGCTTGATGCGGCGTGCGTCGTCGCCTACGGCCAGATCTTGCCCGCCCGCGCCCTGGCCGCGCCGCAGCTGGGGTGCCTGAACCTTCACGCCTCGCTCTTGCCGCGCTGGCGCGGCGCCGCGCCGATCCAGCGCGCCATCATGGCCGGCGACGAGATGACCGGCGTGCAGATCATGCAGATGGAGGAAGGCCTCGACACCGGCCCGGTCCTCATGAGCGAGGTGGTCCTCATCCACGACACCGACACGGCCGGCAGCCTGCACGACCGGCTGATGACCACCGGCGCGCTTTTATGGCCGCGCACCCTGGCCGCGCTGGAGCGCGGCTCGTTGGGCGCGGTCCCCCAGTCAGAAGACGGCGTCACCTACGCGAAGAAGATCACCAGCGCCGAAGCGCGCATCGACTGGGCCAAGCCCGCCGGCGAGGTCGCCGACCATATCCGCGGCCTGTCGCCCTTCCCCGGCGCCTGGTTTGAACTGCCCGGCGACAAGGCGGTGCGGGTGAAGGTCCACTTCGCAGACACCGTGAAGGGCGACGGCGAGCCCGGCGAGGTGCTGGACGGCGATCTCACCATCGCCTGCGGCCGCGGCGCGGTGCGCCCGGTGCGCCTGCAGCGCGAGGGCAGAGGCGTGGTGGACCGGGCCGCCTTCCTGAACGGAACCGATGTGCCGGCCGGGACGGTGCTCGTTTAGCAAGCCGCTACAAATCAAACTCACGACTGAGAATGCTGACAAGTTTCTCTGCTGCCGCGCGATCTAGCTGGATAGTTTGGCTAATCTTTCCAGGGAATTGTCGGTCAACTGAGCCGTAGGTGTTCAGCTGAACTAAACGTCCGGCGCCGGTTCCTACGGAAGCGTACTTGCAAACCACTTCTGATTTGTGCGGCTGAAGCCTCATACTATCCATCGATTCAAAATGCGAAATCCTAGCCAAACTCACCTCCCACGTTAGAGGTCCACCTTAGCCCATGCCCCGCTACAAGCTCACCCTTGAATATGACGGCGGCCCGTTCGTGGGCTGGCAGCGCCAGGACAACGGGCCGAGCGTGCAGGCCGCCCTGGAGGCGGCGGCGCGAAAGTTCGATCCGAGCGCCGGCGAGGTCTTCGGCGCCGGGCGCACCGATTCCGGCGTTCACGCCCTTGCGCAGGTCGCCCATCTGGACCTTGAAAAGGACATGCCCGGGGGCAAGGTGCGCGACGCCTTCAATCACCATCTAAGGCCTGCCCCCATCGCAGTGCTCACCGCCGAGCGGGTGGGCGCGGACTTTCACGCCCGGTTTGACGCAAAGCGGCGCGGCTATGTCTATCGCATCGTCTCGCGCCGGGCGCCGCTGGCGCTGGAGCGCGGCAAGGCCTGGCGCATCAGCCGGCCGCTGGACGCCGGCGCCATGCACGCCGCCGCGCAACACCTCATCGGACGCCATGATTTTTCGACGTTTCGCGACGCGCGCTGCCAGGCGCCGAGCCCGGTGAAATCCATCGAGATCGCAAGGGTTACAGCCCTTCCCGGCGGCGAGGTGCAGATCGTGGTGGAGGCCATCAGCTTTCTTCACCGCCAGGTGCGCTCCATCACCGGCTCGCTGGTGGAGGTGGGCTTAAGCAAGTGGAGCCCGGCCGATTTCAAGGCGGCGCTGGACGCCGCCGACCGCACGCGCTGCGGCCCCGTGGCGCCGCCGGACGGGCTGTATCTGGACTTCGTGCGGTACTAGGCCGGCGATCATCGCCCGCTCCTGCTTCGCCTCGCCCGCGCGCCTGCCCCAACATCGCCGTTTTCCAAAAGCGCAAGGCTCTGCTATAGAGCGCGGCTGACATGCGGGCGTTCCCGCTGCGAGACCTTTTGCGCCGGGCCGAACGCCGTCCGGGCTGACACGGATTTTCATGACCCTGCCCGAAAACTTTCCCTCCGCGCTGAAAGCCGCGCTGGAGACCAAAGGCTATACTAGCCTCACCGAAGTCCAGTCCGCCGTTCTGGCGCCCGAGGCCGAGGGCCGCGACCTTCTGGTCAGCGCCCAGACCGGCTCGGGCAAGACGGTGGCCTTCGGACTGGCCATGGCGCCGCAGCTTCTGGACGGCGCCGACCGGTTGCCGCCCGCCGGCGCGCCGCTAGCCATCGTGATCGCCCCGACCCGCGAGCTGGCCCTTCAGGTCCAGCGCGAGCTGGCCTGGCTGTATGCCGACGCCGGCGCGCGTCTGGCCTCCTGTGTCGGCGGCATGGATGCGCGGGCCGAACGCCGCACGCTGGAGCGCGGCGCCCATATCGTTGTGGGCACGCCGGGCCGTCTGCGCGACCATATCGAGCGCGGCGCGCTGGATCTGTCCGCCGCCCGCGCCGCCATCCTGGATGAAGCCGACGAAATGCTCGATTTCGGCTTCAAGGAAGATCTAGAATTCATTCTGGATTCGGCTCCGGCCGAGCGCCGCACGCTGTTGTTCTCGGCCACCGTGTCGAAACCCATCGCGCGCATCGCCGAGACGTATCAGAAGAACGCGCTGCGCATCTCCACGGTGAGCGGCCAGGGCCAGCACGCCGACATCTCCTATATCGCCCACCTGGTGGCGCCCCATGACCGCGACAACGCGGTGATCAACGTGCTGCGCTATCACGGCGCGCCCCGCGCCCTGGTGTTCTGCGCCACGCGTGAAGCGGTGAACCGTCTCGCCGCCCGGCTTGGCAATCGCGGCTTCTCCAGCGTCGCCCTGTCCGGCGAGCTGTCCCAGGCCGAGCGCACCAAGGCGCTGCAGGCCCTGCGCGACGGACGCGCGCGGGTTTGCGTCGCCACCGACGTGGCCGCGCGCGGCATCGACCTGCCGGGTCTGGATCTTGTGATCCATGCCGAACCGCCGACCAATGGTGAAGGCCTCCTGCACCGCTCCGGCCGCACCGGCCGCGCCGGCGCCAAGGGCGTCAGCGCCCTGATCGTCCCGACCAATCGCCGCGGCAAGGTCCAGCGCCTCTTGCGCGACGCCCGCATCGAAGCCGAATGGACCGACGCGCCCGACGCCGACGCCGTGCGCGCCAAGGATTCCGAGCGCCTGGCCGACCACCCGGCCCTGGCCGGCGAGATCGACGAAACCCGCCTTGGCGAGGCGCGCGCCCTTCTGGAGCGCTTCAGCGCCGAGAAGATCGCCGCGGCCTTCATCGCCGAGCTGGAAACCCGCCTGCCCGCGCCGGAAGAGCTGGGCGCCGCGCCCGCCATGCGCGACCGGCCCGAGCGCGGCGACCGGCCTGAGCGCGGCGAACGCCACGAGCGGGGCGATCGCCCTGAGCGCGGCCCGAAGCCGTCACGCTCAGATTTCGAACCCGGAGCCTGGTTTGAGATGAATGTGGGGCGCAAGCATCGCGCCGAACCGCGCTGGATCCTGCCGCTCATCTGCCGCATCGGCGGGGTCACCGGCTCTGATATCGGCCAGATCGATATCGGCGAGACCGCGACCCGCTTTGAAATCACGGGCTCCCAGGTGGCGGCTTTCGAAGCCGCCATGACGCAGCCCCGCGACCACGACGAGAAAGTGCGCATCGCCCGCGCCGGCGCCGCGCCGCTCCAGCCCGCTGACGCCAGCGCTCCGCCGCCGCGCAGCAAGCCGGCCCGCAAGCCCCGTCCCGGAAAGTCGGAGCGTCAGGTGATCAAGACCGAGCGCAGCCCGTCCGCCATCTATGAGGACGGCCCGGCCCGCCCGAGAAAGCCGCGTCCCGGCAAGTCCAACGGCGACGGCCCGGCGAAATTCGCCAAGCCGGCCGGAGACGGCCCTCGCAAATTCGCCAAGCCGGCCGGGGACGGTCCGCGCAAATCCGTCAAGCCCTGGCCGCCCGAGGGCGCAAAGCAGCTCAAGCGGATCAAGCGCAAGAAGGATTAAACCCTTGTAACTATCCGATTTGTCACATCCTGGCAGGGACCCGGCAAGGGCGCTCCGCCTAGATGTGACGTATGGATACGTTTCGCGTCTTTCTTGAGTCTGCGCCTGCGCCATCCCTCAGGGCGGCGTCGCCATACCTTGCCGAAACATCGCCGCTTGGTGAGGCTTGCACGCCGCACCCGATCCAGGCGGTGTGCGAGCAGGTGTTCGACGCGCGCGTGAGCGACGCAGAAGGGTTCGCCCGCGCCAAGGCGTTGATCCGCGCCGGCGCGGACCTGTTCCACCGCGACCCGGTCACCCTCGACGGCCTGGTGACGATCGCGATTCGGCTGTCCGCGCCTTCGCTCGCCCACGCCCTTCTGGACGCTGGCGCGCCCCATGATGTGAAGGGCCGCTCCGGCGCGCGCCCCCTGCACTGGGCCGCGATCATGGGCATGCCTGATCTCCTGGAGCGGTTCCTGCCCGGTGCTGACCTTGCCGAGCGCGACAGCAAACTAGGGTCCACCCCTCTGGGCTGGGCGTTGGAAGGCTGGGCCAGCCCGCCAAAAGGCTCTCATGGTGGTCAAATCGTCTGCGCGTCCGCGCTGGTGGAGGCCGGCGCGATTGTCGAGGCCCCGTGGCGCGAGAGCGCTCGCGTGAAGCAGGACTGCGCCCTGCGCGCGGCGTTGCGGATCTGATCAAACCTCTTTTTTTGTTTGCATATTCATAAAACGACGGCTTTAACCGGGTCGCCGCAGGCTGGGGAGCCGCGCGGGGGACCGGTTGGCGGCGCACCAGATCTGGAGCGCCGCCAACCTGTCCTCTCCCTTTGACCGTCAGCCGGCGGCCAGAATCGCGGCCTGGACCTTGAGCGCCTGCACGGTTTCGCGCACATCATGGACACGGATCACCGCGCACCCGGCGCGCGCCGCGTGCAGCGCCGCAGCCAGACTGCCGCCCAGCCGGTCCTGCGCGTCGTCCGCCGTCTCATCCACCGCCTGGATGAAGCGTTTGCGCGAGGCGCCGAACAGCACCGGAAACCCCAGCCCTGAAAAACGCTCCAGCGCCGCCATGAGCGCCAGATTGTGCGCCAGCGTCTTGCCGAAGCCGATGCCTGGATCCAGCAGAATCCGCGCACGGAGCACGCCATGGGAGAGCGCCGCGCCCGCACGCTGTCCCAGATGGCGGGCCACATCGGTGACGACGTTTTCATAGGCGGGGCTCTGCTGCATCGTCTGCGGCGCGCCCTGCATGTGCATGAGCGCCACAAGGCATTTCAGCTCCGCCGCAGTCTCCAGCGCGCCCGGCGCCTGCAGCGCGTTGACGTCGTTCCACATGAGCGCCCCGGCCTTCACCGCGGCCCGCGCCACGCCCGGCTTCATGGTGTCGATGCTGATGGCGGCTTCCGGGCGCTCCGCCAGAATGCGCTCAATCACCGGCAACACGCGCGCGAGCTCTTCGTCCTCGCTCACCGGATCGGCGCCGGGGCGCGTGCTTTCGCCGCCGATATCCAGCCAGTCCGCGCCTTGATTGAGCAGCGCATGTGCGTGGGCTGCGGCGGCGTCGACGCCGGCGAAACGCCCGCCGTCGGAGAAGCTGTCCGGGGTGACGTTGACGACGCCCATGACCTGCGGCCGACCGTCGCTGTGGGGTGTGAGAAATTCATGCATGATCAAGGCGGGTAGGCCTCCGCCCGCCTTCGGTCAAGCGGCGCGCGGACGGTCCTCGCCAGAACCGTGTGCGCCTGCGTTGCCGGAGCGGGCGCCCGGGGCTAGGGTCTGGCCGATCCCGGAGCGCCCCATGACCGAGTCCGCCCCCACCCCCGAAGCCGAGCCCGGCCCCGCTGAAGCCAGCCCTGAAGCCGCGCCCGCGGGCGGGCTGATCGCGGCGCTGGAAGAGATCGCCGTCGCCGCGCCGGCGGACGGCATGACGCTGGGCGCCTTCACCGAGGCTTTGGGCGAGCGGGTGTTCGGCGTGCTCCTGTTCGCTCTGGCGATCCCGGTCTGCATGCCCTTCCTCTATGGCGTGCCCCAGATCGTAGCGCTGCCCATGATGGTCCTCGCTGTGCAGATGGCCGCCGGCCGCGACCAGCCCTGGCTGCCGGGGAAATTCGCCGGCCGCATCATGAAGAAGGCCGATCTCGAAACCATGGCCCGCGGCGCCCGCAAATGGTTCGGCTGGGTCGAGGCGCTTGCAAGGCCCCGACTGCTTGCCCTTTCCGGCGGCGCTGCGGAGCGCATGGTGGGGGCGGTTTTCGTGCTTTTTTGCGCTTCGATCCTGCTGCCCTTGCCCGCCACCAACACCACGCCGGGCATCGCCGTGGCGCTCGCCTCCATCGGCCTGATCACCCGCGACGGGTTTCTGGTGCTGATCGGGCTGGTGCTTGGCGTGGCCTGGATCGCTTTGCTGGTCATCGGGTTTTCGGTGTTCGGCCTGGCGTTCATCGATCTCGCCAAGGACTTCATCATGGGTCTGTTCACCGCAGGTGATCCGGCCGTCTGACGCTCGCATCGCGCGCCAACTCGCGGTATCTAGATGTCATGAGCCGAGTTTCCGACCTGATCTCCTCCCTCGTGCGCCCGGATCGCTGGCCGATCATAGGCGCGGCCGCCTCCGGCGCGCTGCTTCTTGGCGCCTTCGCCTTCGAGGTGTTTGGCGATTATCCGCCCTGCCCGCTGTGCATCGACCAGCGCTGGGTCCACGCCTGGGCCGTCTGGGCCGGCGTCATAGGTTTTGCGCTGGTCCACGCCATGCGCGCGCTCGGGCCCCGCGCGGCGCGCGATGCGGCGCGCGCCATGGAGCCGGTCCTGCAAGGCTCCAGGCTGAATCGCTACTGGCTCGCCCTGCGCGCGCCCGCCGGCATGGCGCGCACAGCCTGCGCCGGGCTTGCGGCGATCTTCGCCTGGTCCACCTGGACGGCCCTGCGCCACGCCGGCGCCGAATACGGCTGGTGGCGCATTGATTGTCAGAGCGTGGACACCTCCGGCGTGACAGCGCAAAGCCTGCTGGCCGATCTTTCCCGCGCGCAGAACGTGGTGTTGTGCGACGAGCCGGCCTGGACGCTGCTGGGCGTCTCCATGGCCGGGTATAACGCCCTGTTCAGCGCGGTGCTTTGCCTTATCTGTCTCATGGCTTTGTCCCGCAATCCTTCCTGGAGGGTGTTATGAGCTTCCAACGCAAGAGCGTGCGCCGCCCCGGCCGGGTGCGCGACACCCGGCGCATCGAAGACATGGTGCGTGTCGATCACGCCGGCGAGTACGGCGCGGTGCGCATCTATAACGGCCAGCTCGCCGTGTTCGGCGATCAGCCCTCGAAATCGCGCATCGCCGGCCAGCTCCAGCGCATGAAGGCGGACGAGCAACATCATCTGAACGCCTTCGACGACCATATCCGCAGCGGCCTCGCCCGGCCCACCCTGCTGGGTCCGATCTGGGACGCGGCCGGCTTTGCGCTGGGCGCGGTGACCGCGCTTCTAGGCGAGCGCGCCGCCCACGCCTGCACCGAAGCGGTGGAGAGCGTCATCGAGGGCCATTACGGCGACCAGGTCGAGCAGCTGCGCCTCATGGGCGAGACCGAGCTCGCCGACCAGTTCGCGCAGTTTCAGGCCGAGGAAGTCGATCACAAGCACCTGGCCGTGGACGAAGGCGCGAGGGACGCGGTCGGTTATCCGCTGCTGTCGGCCGCCATCACCGCCGGCTGCCACACCGCCATCGCGGTGACGGCGCGGGTTTAAAGCGGATCTCTAGACCAAAGCGTCAGCCGCCCGGCCCCCTCGCAAAACGCATCTCCTCGCCAATACGCCGCGCCGCGTCTCCCGGGTCGGCGGCGGCTGAAATCGGGCGACCCACCACCAGATGCGTCGCCCCGGCGTTAAGGGCCTCCGCGGGCGTGGCGATGCGTTTCTGGTCGCCGGCGTCCGATCCCGCCGGGCGCACGCCGGGCGTCACGATGAGAAAATCCTCCGGGACAAGCGCCCGGATCTCGGCGGCCTCCAGCGGCGAGGCGACGACGCCGTCCACTCCCGCCTCCACCGCCTGATCTACCCGGCGCATCACCATATCGCGCGCGCCGTAGGCGTATCCCATCTCAGCCAGCATGGCGTCGTCATAGGCGGTGAGCACGGTGACGGCGAGGATCTTCAGGTCCGATCCGGCCCGGCCCTCCACCGCCGCGCGCATGACGGGCGGCTCGCCGTGCACGGTCAGAAGATCGCCCGCCCGCGTGGCCGCGATGGAGCGGGTCGCCTTCTCCACGGTGGCGGGGATGTCGTGGAGCTTGAAATCCAGGAAGGTCTTGTAGCCGCCGCCCTTCAGCCGCGCGGCGAGCTCCATCCCGCCCACGGGCAGAAGCTGCAGCCCGATCTTGTAAAAACCGCACCCGGCCCCGATGCGCCCCACCAGCATTTCGGCCTCGGCGACGCCCGGCAGGTCCAGCGCGGTGATCAGGCGGGGATCGGCGGTCATGGCGGGCTCCTGTGGTTGGGGTCGGGCCGGTTTAGCGGCGGGTGTTCGAGCGGGCAAGGCGCCCCTGTTCGCCCCGGCGTGGACGGCCTAATATCCATTCCATGACCCCTGACCTGATCACCCGCCTCACACAATCCCTTGACCCCAAGGCCTGGTCCACCGACCCCGGCGAGCTGGAGGGCCATGTCAGCGACTGGCGCGGGCGCTATCGTGGCGCGAGCCCGCTGCTTTTGAAGCCTGGCTCCACAGCCGAGGTCGCGTCGATCCTGGCGCGCTGCAACGAGGCCGGGATCGCGGTGCTGCCCCAGGGCGGAAACACCGGGCTGGTGGGCGGCTCCACGCCCCAGGGCGAGGTGGTGATCAGCTTGAAGCGCATGAACGCCGTGCGCGCGGTGGACGCCGATAACGAGTCCCTGACCTGCGAGGCGGGCGCGGTGCTGGAGACCGTGCAGGGCGCCGCCGCAGACGCCGGAAAGCTGTTCCCGCTCTCGCTGGGCGCGCAAGGCTCGGCGATGATCGGCGGGCTTATCTCCACCAACGCCGGCGGGGTGCATGTGCTGCGCTACGGCATGATGCGCGAGCTGGTGCTGGGCCTTGAAGCGGTGCTGCCGGACGGGCGGGTGATCAGCGATCTTTCGGGCCTTCGTAAGGACAATACCGGCTACGATCTCAAACAGCTTTTCATCGGCGCTGAAGGCACGCTGGGCGTGGTCACGGCGGCGACGCTGAAACTGTTCGCGCGGCCCGCCTCCACCGCTGTGGCGGTGTGCGCGGTGGACGATCCCCACGCCGCGGTGGCGCTGCTGCGCCATATGAAGGACACCACCGGATCGGTGGCGGCCTTTGAGCTGATGCCCAGAACCGGCCTCGACCTGGTGGTCGCCCATGTGCCCGGCGCCCGCCATCCGCTGTCCGGCGATCCGGCCTGGTGCGTGCTCATCGAGCTCACCAGCGCTGAAAGCCAGCGCGCGCCGGCGCTCATGGAGGAGGCGCTTGAAGCCGCCTTTGAAAAATCCCTGCTCACCGACGCGGTGATCGCGCAATCTGAGGCGCAGGCGAAAGAGTTCTGGGCGCTTCGCGAGTCCATTCCCGAGGGCGAGAAAGCCCACGGCAAGGCCGCCAAGCACGACGTCTCTGTGCCGGTCTCGCGCATGGCGGCCTTTATGGGCGAGGCGATCAAGCTGGCTGAAGACGCCGACCCTGAAGTCATGGTCATCGCGTTCGGGCATGTGGGCGACGGCAATGTCCACTTCAACGTGGCGGCCAAAACCCCCGGCGCCGGTGAGGATTTCATCACCCGCATCAAGCCGGTGACGGCGAAGATCTATGATCTGGTGGACGCCCATCACGGCTCGATCTCGGCCGAGCACGGGGTGGGCATCCTCAAACAGGCCGAGTTCGTCCGGCGAAAGCCGGTGGAGGCCGAGATCATGGGCCGCATCAAGGCGGCGCTGGACCCGAACCACATCATGAATCCGCGCGTCCTTCTGGGTCCCCGGAAAGGTTAGCGCGCCGCGAAATCCAGCCTCTGCTCGGAGATCGGCACGTAGGTGTGGTCCTTGGTGGCCACATAGACCTGCAGCTGCGCGCCGGTGGCGTCCAGATCGATGACGTTGAAGCCCGCCGGCTCGTCGCGGGTGCGTTTCGACAGCGCCGTGGACGCGCCCACATGCCAGGACTTGCCGCCGTCGGGCCGGTCAAACGCCAGCGCGAACGCCTGATGCAGATGGCCTGACAGCACCAGATCGACCTGGGCTTCGGCCAGGATGCGCGTGGCGTCGGTGGCGCCTTTGGTGCGCGCGCGCCCCGTCTGGCCGCCGGGAGAGAACAGCGGGTGGTGGCCGGCCACGATGCGCACGCCCTCCACATCCGAGAGCGCCTGCGCGGCCTCGCGGGCGTGGGCCTCGCGCACCTTGCCCAGCGACCAGTCCAGCCGCGCCTGCAGCCCGCGCGAGGTGGAAAGCGTCTCCAGCCCGTCGCGCCCGCCGCGCCAGCGCGGCGCCACCGTGCCGCCCAAAAGGCGTTCAAACCGGCCCCAGGGACGAGCCAGGCGCGAGAACAGGTCCCAGTACGGGGTGTCGTGATTGCCCGGCGCGGCGATCACCGGCGGATCAAGCCGGGCGAAGAACTCCGCCGCCGCGGTGAACTCGCGCCGCCGACCATACTGGGTGAAATCACCCGCCGCACAGATCACATCGCCCTTCAGCGCGGCGATGGCGTCGGCCAGGCCATCCACCAGAGGCGGGTTCTCGGCGCCGAAATGCAAATCGGCGAGGTGTATCAGACGGGTCATGCGCCCCCTTAGACCGCAGTGCGCAGCCGCACGCAAATCCAACGCGGCCAAGCGGAGCGGTGTTCCCTATTGTAGAGACCTGTCGGCAGCGCCCGCGCGCCAGTCCCCGTCGACCAGCGCTCGCCCTTCATGGCTCGCCCGTTAATGTCCGTGCGGCTCCAGACGGTCGCGCCGGGCTTCGCGGCGCTCCTGGCGGTCATCGCCCTCGCCGTCGATCACTTCGTGCAGGCTGCGCACCGGCAGGCGGTCCACCCCGTCGCCATCGGTACAGCGCCAGTCCATGACGCCGGAGGGGCCGTGTCGCCCGCCGGTGTCGCAGCGCACATCATTGAGGGCGTAGCCCGGCGGCGGCTCGCCAAAGCCCTGCTGGCCGGCGCAAGCCGAGAGGCCGAGCGTCATGATCACGATACAAGGCGCAGTCCATAAATCCCGCTTCATTCCCGTTCTCCCATCCGCGCCACGGCCGCGTGGCGGTGGCAGGTGGTCACATGGTCGTTCACCAGTCCGCAGGCCTGCATGAACGCATAGACGATGACGGGACCGCAAAACTTGAAGCCGAGGCGTGTCAGCTCCTTGCTCATCCACAGGCTGACATGGGTCTTGGCCGGCACCGTCTCCTGGCGCTTCCAGGTGTTCTGCACCGGAACGCCGTCGACAAAACTCCACACGAAATACGAAAAATCGCCGCCACGATCGCGCATATCGCACCAGACGCGCGCGCCCTTGATCGCCGCCTCGATCTTGGCGCGCGAGCGCACGATGCCCGCATCGCCCAAAAGCCGAGACACGTCCGCCTCGCCGTAGCGGGCGATCTTGTCAGGATCGAAGCCGTCAAAGGCGGCGCGAAAATTCTCGCGCTTTTTCAGAATGGTGAGCCAGGACAGCCCGGCCTGAAACCCGTCCAGCATCAGCTTTTCATACAGCGCGCGGGACTCGT
The DNA here is from genome assembly GCF_053756655.1 of Apolloniradiicaulis salifontis. Lineage (NCBI taxonomy): Bacteria > Pseudomonadati > Pseudomonadota > Alphaproteobacteria > Maricaulales > Maricaulaceae > Apolloniradiicaulis > Apolloniradiicaulis salifontis. The sequence goes on along the minus strand of NZ_CM132387.1, from coordinate 374,263 downwards.
ATTCCGGCACGCCCCACTCGGTGTCGTGATAGGCCACGTAAACGGGATCGGTCCCGCACCAGGAACAACGGTTCTCCATGGCCGCCATATTAGGCGAGGCGCGCCGCGCGCGCCCGGTTTTTCTCAGCCGCCGGCACGGCGTCTTTCCGGCGCCGGTGTGTGCCGGGGCGGTCTGTGCTGAGCCGGCGCGCGCGGGGATGACGTCACTCATGGTCGGGCTCCTCTTTCGGTTTTCGGGTGGTTTCGTTTTTTTGGGGGGTGGGGCGCAGACATGGCGACGCGCCCGCCGCACGAAAGTGCGCGAGGCTTTAAGGATGGCGAGGGCGGCGCGGGAGGATCCAGGCCGGCTCTGTTATGTATTTGRAGGCCGGATACGACCCCCGCGCCGCTGAGGTGATTTTTCGGTCAGCGGGACTCAACGGAACCTCCCCGTCTACCCGTAACCCGCCGCTTTGCGGACCGGTGCGTTAGCCGGAACTCACTCGGGACACCCCGTCATTCCCGCCCGAACAGGACGCTCCGGAGCGGCCTCGCCTGCGRGATGACGGGGGTGATTATGGGGGAGGCGAGAGTGGGGGCGGATAAGTTTTYTGGTTTCGCTYKATCCTGAGGGTCCTTCGAGGCTTTTCGCTGACGCGAAAAGACGCCTCAGGATGAGGAAATAGAACGGCTTTCCAAAACCCTCATCCTGAGGTGCGAGCCCGAAGGGCGAGCCTCGAAGGACCGGAAGGATAAAGCGCCTGCACGGCCGCACTGGGTCCCCGCTTTCGCGGGGATGACGAAATGGGGGGGCGGTCTGGACAGCCGTCGAAGCTGGATGCAGCCGCAAACCGACATCGCCGGTTCCCGGTTTCATCCCCGGCGCAAAGCCGGGGGGAAGACCGGGATCTGCGGCGGATGGACTCGAAACGCRAAGCCAGCYTSGCCGCAGGCACAGCGCCAGACCCATAAAGCGCGGTAGATCCCGGTTCCGCCCCCGGCGTAAAGCCGGGGATAGGACCGGGAACCGGCTCGCTCATTCGTTTAAAGGCGTGGGGCGTAAGGAAGCGGCTGAAAAAGAAAGAGCCGGTCCCGCGTTAGCGGTGACCGGCTCAGTTTAGCATACCCTATCGGGGAGGAGACGGTATGCGCAAAGGGAAGGATGAGAGCGGGCCTTGGCCTGTCCTCGTCGTTCGCGGGGGTATATGCCCTCAGCCCCTCGGCGCCGCAACCGGCGCGCGGCCATAGCCGCTATGCAAATTTGCGCGAGATCGTCGTGTCGCCGCCGCAGATCCGTCACGGCGGCGTCACTCAGGGCGCAACGGCCGGCTTAGTGGCCCAGCGTGATGTCCATGATCTTCACGCCGTCCGGGGCGGGCGGGTCTTCGGGGACGAAGAAATCGGGCAGAAGCTCCTCGCCGGGCGAAACCGAGAACTGATCGAGATCGGTGACGCCTTCGCTCACCAGGAAGCTGTCGTCGATGAGGAAATGGCCGGTGAAGCTCGCCGCCGGCTTGCACAGGACCCGGTAGGCGGTCTCGGCCAGGATGTCCGGCTTGCGGCAGTTCTTGAACGCCTCCTCGCCGGCCAGCACGTTAGCGATGGCGGCGGTGGCCACCGCCGTGCGCGGCCAGATGGCGTTGGCGGCGATTCTGCCTTCAAACTCGCCGGCCCAGCCCAGAACGCACAGGCTCATCGCGTACTTGGCGCTGGTATAGGCCACGTGGGGCGCGAACCATTTGGTGCGCATGTCCAGCGGCGGGCTGAGGGTGAGGATGTGCGGGTTTTCAGACTTCTCCAGCCAGGGCAGGCATTTCTGGGTCACCAGAAACGTGCCGCGGCCATTGACCTGATGCATCAGGTCCCAGCGCTTGAGGGGCGTGTCCTTTGTGGACATGGGAAAGATCGCCGAGGCGTTGTTGATCACCGCGTCGATGCCGCCGAAATGCTCGGCGGCCTGCTTCACGGCCGCCTCCACATGGGCCTCGTCGCGGATGTCGCAGACCAGCGGCAGCGCCTTGCCGCCCGCCGTCTCCACGGCCTGCGCGGCGGTGTGGATGGTGCCCGGCAGCTTGGGGTGGGGCTGGTCGGTCTTCGCGGCGATGACGATATTGGCGCCGTCGCGCGCACAGCGCACGGCGATGGCCTCGCCGATGCCGCGGCTGGCGCCGGTGATGAAGATGGTCTTGCCTTCAAGGCTCATGGAAAACACTCCCGTTTGATGCGGGAGGAAGCCTAGACGTCAGCCAAAGCCAGCGAAAGCGGCAAGCGGCCTACAGCCCGCGCCAGACCCGCCAGGCGGGGCAGTAAAGCCCGTCCTCCTCGCGGCAATTGGCGAAGGTGAACAGCACCGTCCAGGCGCGCCCCACCACCTCGTCCTTGTGGACATAGCCAAGGCCTGCGCGGCTGTCGGAGGAGGCGTCGCGGTTGTCACCCATCAGGAAAAGCTGGTTTTCCGGCACCAGGAAGGGGCCCACATCGTCGAACGGGCCCGCATCGGTGCGCTCGTAGATGACGTGTTCGCGCCCGCCGGGCAGGGTCTCGTCATAGACCGCCACGGAGACCTCCGAGCCGGTGTAATCGCGATAGGTGCGCTCGCCCAGCGGCTCGCGCGGGACGCGGTCGCCATTGATATAGAGCCGGCCGCTGCGCATCTCGATGCGGTCGCCGGGCAGGCCGACGACGCGCTTGATCAGATTGAGGTTCTGGTCAGGATCACGCACCACCACCACATGGCCGCGCTCAGGCAGGGAGCCGAAAATCCGCCCCGACCAGCTTTCGGGCAGGAGATAGCCCATGCCCAGCGGCAGTGAATGGCGCGAATAGCCGTAGGCGAACTTGCTCACCAGCACCCGGTCTCCGACCTCCAGGCTCGGCTGCATGGAGACCGACGGGATGTGGAACGCGGCGAAGAAGAAGGTGACGAGCACGAACCACACCGCCGCGACCCCGCCCAGGAAGGAGACGATTTCGCTCGCCTCGCTGGCGGCCTTGCGGCCCATGCGCTTCACCAGATCGCTCATTTCAGTTTCACCGCCGTACCGTAGGCCAGGATTTCCGCAGTGCCTTCCATAACGGTCGAGGTGGAAAAGCGGAAGGTCACCACCGCATCGGCGCCGAGCTGTTCGGCGTGGGCCACAAGCCGGCCCAGCGCCTGCTCGCGCGACTCGCCCATGAGCTGGGTGTACTCATGCACCTCGCCGCCCACCAGATTGCGCAGGCCGGCGATGAAATCGCGGCCGAAAAAGCGCGCGCGCACCACCGAGCCCCGGGCGATGCCGATGACCTGCTCGATCTCCCGGCCCGGAACCGCGTCGCCCATGGTCACGAGCACCGGCGCGCGCGAGCCTGGATGATCTTTCATAGTCGCCATGACACACCCAAATCCGATCGGCCGACCCCGCCTTGGAGCTGTCCGCCTCGACCGGGCGCGGCGCTCCCAAGCGCATACCAATACCAGTGTTTAACCTGATTCCAAACGCTTAACGCGCAAGGGCCGGCCCGCTTCGCGCAGCACGACGGACGAATCCGTGTTATCAGGGAAAATTCTGCGCTGTGGAGCCTTGCCATGACCGATTCGACCACGGACCCGAGCCGAGAACCTGGCCCTGAACAGCCCGGCGCCGGCCCTCGCACCAGCCCGCGCGACCAGAGCGGCGACCGGATTCTGGTGATCGTCAATTATGTGCTGGCGTTTCTGGCGTTGTCCAACGGCGTGACGCTGCTGATCGCGGCGATCCTGGCCTATGTGCGCCGCGACCAGGCCGAGCCCTGGCTGAAGAGCCATTTCGAGTTCCAGATCGCCACCTTCTGGTACGGGCTGGTCTTCTTCCTCGCCGGCTTCGTGACGCTCTGGATCCTGGGTCTGGGCCTTCTGATCTGGCTCATCGGCGCCATCTGGCTGGTGATCCGCGCCGCCGTGGGCCTCATCCGCCTGATCGACGGACGCGCCCACTCAGACCCCTGGGGTTTTCTGGTCTAGGCGCTCTCCAGCATCGCCTCGCCGGGTTCAAACAGGGGCGCGGCGCCCAGCTTGATGTCGCCCAGGAGGCCGGGCGCGCTGGACAGGATGGTGTCGGCGTAGACCCGCGCAAGCGAGATTTTCGAGCGCGCGTAGGGTTCGTTCTCGCCGTCTTTAAGCATGCGCTGGGCCGCCACCGCGCCGACGCACATGAGCCAGCCTCCGGTTACGTCGCCGGCGAGCTTTAAAAACGGTGTCGCGGCGGCGAGGCGATCATCGTCGGACGCCTTGAGCAGCCAGGCGGACGCGGCCTCCAGCGTGTCGCACGCCGGTTTCAGGCGCGCGGCCAGCTCGGGCAGGTCCGGGTTGGAGCTGGTGTCGAGATCCTCCACCGTCTGGCGGACATCCTCGATCAGCTCGCCCATGGCTTTGCCGCCGTCGCGCACCAGCTTGCGGCCCACCAGATCGATGGCCTGAATGCCGTTGGTGCCCTCATAGATCGGGGCGATGCGCGCATCGCGGTAATGCTGGGCGGCGCCGGTCTCCTCCACAAAGCCCATGCCGCCATGGACCTGGATTCCCATGGAGGCGACTTCCACGCCCATATCGGTGGCCCAGGCCTTGGCGATGGGGATCAGCAGATCCTCCCGCCGCTTCGACCAGGCCTTTTCCTCGGCGTCGTCGCCCCAATGGCCGAGATCGGCTTCCACCGCGGCGTGGTAGCAAAGCGCGCGCGCCGCCTCGATCCGCGCCTTCATGAGGGCGAGGGTGCGGCGCACGTCGGGATGATCGATGATGGCGTGAGGCGCCTCGGTGTCGACGCCGGCGGCGCGGCCCTGGCGGCGGTCCTTGGCGTAGGCGAGGGCCTGCTGATAGGCGCGCTCGGCGATGCCGACGCCCTGCACGCCCACATTCAGGCGCGCCGAGTTCATCATGATGAACATGCCGGCCATGCCCTTGAACTCCTCGCCCACGAGCCAGCCCTTGGCGTCGGCGAACTCCATGGTGCAGGTGGGCGAGCCGTGAATGCCCATCTTGTGCTCCAGCCCGATGGCCTTGGCGCCGTTGCGCTGGCCGGGATTGCCGTCCGCGTCGGGCAGGAATTTCGGCACCAGGAAGAGCGAGATTCCCCGCGTGCCCGGCGCGCCGTCCGGGGTGCGCGCCAGCACCAGGTGGACGATGTTATCCGCGCAGTCATGCTCGCCCCAGGTGATGTAGATCTTCTGGCCGGAAATCGCCCAGGAGCCGTCGCCGTTGGGGACCGCCTTGGTGCGCAGCGCGCCCACGTCCGAGCCGGCCGACGGCTCGGTGAGGTTCATGGTGGCGGTCCACTCACCAGAGATGATCTTGGGCAGATAGACCGCGCGCTGCTCGTCGGTGCCCACCTCGATCAGCGCCTCGATGGCGCCGAAGCTGAGCATGGGACCGAGGCCGAAGGCCATGTTGGCGCTTTGCAGCATCTCCATGAGCGCGCAGCCCAGCGCCTTGGGCAGGCCCATGCCGCCCACATCTGAGGGAAACTGCAGACCCTGCCAGCCGCCCTCAACGAATTTGGCGTAGGCTTCCTTGAAGCCTTCGGGGGTGCGCACCACGCCGTTCTCCAGCGTGCAGCCCTGCTGGTCGCCGATCTTGTTCAAGGGGGCCAGCACGTCATTGGCCATCCGGGCCGCCTCATCGAGGATCGCAGCCGTCAGATCGGAGCTGAATTCAGGAAAGGCGCCGGTGGCCTTCACGCTGTCCAGCGCGGCGATTTCTTCAAGCGAGAATCGGATGTCCCGGACCGGGGCGCGATAGCTCATGGGGAATCCCTTCCGTCGTGATGCGGCGTCGATGGTCGCAAACATAGCGCCTTCAGCGCCGAACGGTAGGGGCGCGGCGCCGCACCCGTAAAGTGCGATGCGCCGTCAGCGCCCGCCCCGCGCGCCCACCCCGCATTGTTGCGTCGCAACACGAAATCGCCTATACGCCAGCCATTCCCGACAGAGCCGGCCCGGCCCCGAAAGGCGTGCGGTCTATTCTGATTAACAGTCACGACGGCGCGGCTTCGCGCGCGCCGCCTGAAGAAGAGTTGCCGGTTCATGGCGTTTCACGAGATCCACCAGACGGTCCTGCGCTATTTGCAGGAGACCTGGTTTTTCAATGTCCGCGGCGACGTGCTCGCCGGGCTGGTGGTGGCGCTGGCGCTGATCCCTGAAGCCATCGCGTTTTCCATCATCGCCGGGGTGGACCCCAAGGTGGGCCTCTACGCCAGCTTCTCCATCGCCGTGCTGATCGCCTTCACCGGAGGCCGGCCGGGGATGATCTCCGCGGCGACGGCGGCGACGGCGGTGCTCATGGTCACGCTGGTGGCCGAGCACGGCCTGCAATACCTGCTCGCCACCACGGTTCTGGCGGGCCTGTTGCAGATCGGCGCGGGCGTTCTGCGCCTGGGCTTTCTCATGCGTTTCGTGTCGCGCTCGGTGCTCACCGGCTTTGTGAACGCGCTCGCCATCCTGATCTTCATGGCGCAATTGCCCGAGCTCACCGGCGTGACCTGGGTGACCTATGTGATGGTCGCGGCCGGCCTGGCGATCATCTATCTGTTCCCGAAACTGACCACGGTGATCCCCTCGCCGCTGGTGTGCATCGTGGTGCTGACGCTGCTGAGCTTCTTCCTGGGCCTCGACGTGCGCACGGTGAGCGATATGGGCGCGCTGCCCGACACCCTGCCGGTCTTCCTGCTGCCGGACATTCCGCTGACCTTTGAAACCCTGCAGATCATCTTCCCCTACGCCGCCGCGGTCGCCGTGGTGGGTTTGCTGGAAAGCCTTCTGACCGCGCAGATCGTGGACGATCTCACCGATACGCCCAGCGACAAGAACCGCGAATGCATCGGCCAGGGCGTCGCCAACACCGTCACCGGCTTTTTCGGCGGCATGGCGGGCTGCGCCATGATCGGCCAGTCGGTGATCAACGTGAAATCCGGCGGAAGGGGACGCCTGTCCTCGCTCATGGCGGGCCTGTTCCTCTTGTTCCTGATCCTGGTGCTGGGCGATCTGGTGGCGCTGGTGCCCATGCCGGCCCTGGTGGCGATCATGATCATGGTGTCCATCGGCACGTTCTCCTGGTCCAGCGTGAAGGCGCTGCGCACCTATCCCTTTAGCTCCAATCTGGTGATGATCGCCACGGTGGCCGGGGTGGTGATCTCCCACAATCTCGCAGTGGGCGTCGCGATCGGGATCGTTCTGTCCGGCGTGTTCTTCGCCTGGAAGGTCTCCAACCTGTTCACCGTCTCCAGCAGCTTGAGCGAGGATGAACGCGCCCGCACCTACGCGGTGGAGGGCCAGCTCTTCTTCGCCTCGACCGAGGAATTCATGAAGAGCTTCGATTTCCGCGAGGCCCTCACGGACGTCACCCTCGACCTTTCCCGCGCCCATATCTGGGACATCTCGGCGGTGCAGGCCATCGATCTGGCGGTGACCAAGTTCAAGCGCGAAGGCGCGACCGTGACCCTGGTCGGCATGAACGAGGCCAGCGAAACCCTGATGAACCGCCTCGGCGCCAAGGAGGGCGAAGCGGTGGAGACGGGCCATTGAGGCGCCGGACTCTGTCCTCCCCCTTGATGGGGGAGGTGTCCGCAAAGCGGACGGAGGGGGTGGCGGCGCTGCGATCGTCCGCCGTCAGTGCGGAGGCTCCCCCCACCCGACCGCGCCTTCGGCGCGCCCACCCTCCCCACACGGAGGAGGGACAAGACGCGCCGTACTCGGTCCTGACCATCGCCTTGTGCGGTCACCACACTCCCTATCGCCCTTCCTCTTTTGAACGCTCCCTTATTCGGATAGAGACAGCGTCATGACCCGCATCACCGCCTTCATCGACACCTCCGCTTATAGCGAGAGCGTCACCGATCACGCCGCCTGGGTGAGCCGGACCACCGGCTACGGGCTCGATCTGGTCCATGTGGTGGATCACCGCCGGCGCACCGCGCCGCTGGATTTCACCGGCAATCTGGCGCTGGGCGCGAAATCCACGCTCATGGACACGCTCACCAAGCACGACGCCGAGGCCGCCCGGCTGGCGCGCGAAACCGGCGCCGCAGTGCTGGATGCTGCGAAGGCCCATGCCGAAGCCGCCGGCGCGCTGGACGTGCACGCCAAGCTGCGCACCGGCGCCATGCTGGATGCGGTGAAGGATTTCGAGGACGGCTCGCGCCTGCTGGTCGTGGGCAAGCGCGGCGAGCACGCCGACTACGCCGCCGGGCATCTGGGCTCCAATCTGGAGCGGGTCGTGCGCGCGGCCCATCGCCCGGTTCTGGTGGCCAGCCGCGCCTTCAAACAGCCCCGCCACGCGGTCATCGCCTTTGACGGCGGCGCCAGCGTCGGCAAGGCCATCAGCCATATCGCCGACGGCGCGCTGTTCGGCGGCGTGAAACTGACCTTGCTGAACGCCGGGCGGAGCGATGACGGGCTGGAGCGCGAGATGAACGCGGCGGCCGGACTCCTCACCGAGGCCGGCCATCAGCTGGAGACGGTGTTCACCGCCGGCGAGCCGGAGAAGGTCATCCTGGCCCATGTGGCCGAGACCGGCGCGGACCTTCTGGTCATGGGCGCCTACGGCCATTCGCGCATCCGCACCCTGATCATCGGATCCACCACCACCGAAATGGTGCGCAGCTGCCGCATCCCGGTGATGCTGTTCCGCCCGGAGATGGGTTAGCGGTCTTCGGCGAGCCGCCGCGTCCTTCGAGGCTTTTGCTGCGCAAAAGACTCCTCAGGATGAGGAAAACAGGGGCCCGACTTACCCTCATCTGCGAGGTGCGACCCCGGACTTGATCCGGGGGAGCCTCGAAGGACGCCGGTGAGCAGCGGGCTCCTACCGCCCCGCCGTGCGCGCCGCCATCGCCTCGCACGCCGCGTCAAACGCCAGAAGGATCGAGCCGTGGCGCTGGCGATAGCTGGCGGCGGGCTGAAGGACTTCAAGCTCTGCAAACCGCCCCGACGGCGCCGGGCCGTTCTCCTGCAGCATGGCTTTCAGCGACGCACGCCCGGCTTCCACCTCGCTGCGGTCCGCCCCGATCGCATGGCGCGCGAACACCGAGGCGCTCGCCTGACCCAGCGCGCAGGCCGAGACGTCCATCCCAAGATCGGCGATGCGCCCGGCCTCATCGAACATCAGATCCAGCGTCAGCTCAGACCCGCAAATGCGCGACACCTTCGTGGCGCTGGCGTGGGGCTCCCCCAGCCGCTCGGCGTGGGGAATGTCGGCGGCGAGCTGAAGCAGCGCGTTGGAATAGACGTCGGTCATGGACGGGAGATCGGGCCGCGGCGGGGAAGGATCAAGCCTTCATCCGCCATGTCGTCCCCTCCGGTCCATCATCGGCCTGCACGCCATGCTCGTCGAGCTGTTCGCGGATCTCGTCGGCGCGGGCGAAGTCCTTGTCGGCGCGGGCTTTCGTGCGCTCCACAATGAGCTGGTCGATCTTTGCGCGCTCCTCGTCCGCCACGGCGTCAAGGCCGAACCAGGCGTCGGGATCGCTTTGCAGAAGGCCCAGAATCGCGCCGGCGGCCTTCAGCTCGGCCGCCGCCTCGGCCCGGGCTTGATCGTCATCGGCCTTGTTGGCGCGCGCGGCGAATTCAAACAGGGCGGCCAGGGCGCGCGGCGTGTTCAGATCGTCATGGAGCGCGGTGAGCACGGCCTCCGGCGTCTCGGCATCAGCAGACGCGTCCACATCGCCCATGCGCCGCAGCACGCCATAAAGGCGGTCCAGGCTCTTGCGCGCGCTGCCGATGAGGGCGGGCGTCCAGTCCAGCGGGGCGCGGTAATGGCCGGTGAGCATCGCGTAGCGGATCGTCTCGCCCTTCACCCCGTCGGCCAGCATCTCGTGGACCGTGACCACATTGCCGTCGGATTTGCTCATCTTGGCCGAGTTCATGGCCAGAAAGCCGTTATGCAGCCAGTAATTGGCCAGCGGCGCGCCGTCATGGGCGCAGGCCGACTGGGCGATCTCGTTTTCATGGTGTGGAAACACCAGGTCGATTCCGCCGCCATGGATGTCGATGGTCTCTCCCAGCGAGCCCTCGATCATGGCCGAGCATTCGATATGCCAGCCGGGCCGCCCGCGCCCCCAGGGGCTGTCCCAGCCCGGCTCGCCGTCTTTGGCCGGCTTCCACAGCACAAAATCGGCCGCGTTCTTCTTGTAGGGCGCCACTTCGACGCGGGCGCCGGCGATCATCTCGTCCAGCGGGCGTTTGGAGAACTCGCCATAGGGCTGGTGCGTGTTCACCGCGAACAGGACATGGCCCTCAGCCTCATAGGCGAAGCCGCCTTCGATCAGCCGGGCGATGAAGGCGGTGATCTCGTCCATATGGCCGGTGGCGGTGGGTTCGAAGGTTTTGGGCAGCACGTTCAGCGCCGCGGCGTCCTCGTGATAGATCGCGGTGAAGCGGTCGGAGATCACCTTGATGTCCACGCCCTCGGCCCCGGCGGCGGCGTTGATCTTGTCGTCCACGTCGGTGAAGTTGCGCGCAAACAGCACCGCTGCTTCGCCATAGGTCCGGCGCAGCACGCGAAACAGCACGTCGAACACCACTTCGGGGCGGAAATTGCCCACATGGGCGGGCGCATAGACCGTGGGTCCGCACACATACATCGTCACCCGCGCGGGATCCTGGGGCGTGAACTCGCGCTTCTTGCGTGAGGCCGTATCGTAGAGTGTGAGCCCGGTCATGATCGGCGTGTCCCGCTGTGGCGATGGTGGAGCGCGCCGGTCTACACCGAAGCCCGGCCGCAAAAAAGAGGGCCCGCCCATTGGACAGGCGGCGCGGAAGGCCTAATTAGAGCGCTGGCGCAAAACCAAGCCCGCGCCGCACCGACTTCAAAGACCCGGCGAACGCCTGGCGGACGTGTCCGCAAGCGCAAGAGCCGGATCCGGAAACCGGTACTTCGTGAAGACGTCTCCAGACAAAAGACAGCTTCGCGCCCGTCAACGAAAGGATCCGCCGACAATGGACGCCATGACCGATAAAGACACGCTCGACGCCTCGCCCGCCACCGACACGCCCCGCCCCAGCCGCGATGAAGCCGAAGCCGCCGTGCGCACGCTTTTGCGCTGGGCCGGCGACGATCCCCGGCGCGAAGGCCTTCTGGAGACGCCCAAGCGCGTGGTGAAGGCCTATGAAGACTGGTTCAGGGGCTATGGCGAGGATCCAAAAGCGATCCTGGGCAAGCGCTTTGAAGACGTGCAAGGCTATGACGACATGGTCATGCTCACCCATATCGATGTGGAGAGCCATTGCGAGCACCACATGGCGCCGATCCTGGGCACGGCGTGCGTCGCCTATCTGCCCGACCGCGCCGTGGTGGGCATCTCCAAGATCGCCAAAGTGGTCGAGGCCTACTCCAAGCGGCTTCAGACCCAGGAGACCATGACCGCTCAGATCGCCGACGCCATTGAAGACGCCATGAACCCGCGCGGCGTGGCCATCTTCGTTGACGCCAAGCACCAGTGCATGACCACGCGGGGCGTGCATCACCCCAACGTGTCGACCATCACCACCACCTTCACCGGTGAGTTCAAGGCCAACCCGGAACTGCGCGAGCGCTTCATGCGCCTTTGCGAAAAGTCGCAGCGTTAAACGTCACGGCTTAAGACGGCGAAAGAGCTCCGGCGCGCCTGCGCCGGGGCTCTTTCATTTATGGTCTTCTTGTGACGTTTCAGTTTAACGGTCGAAATGAGCGGCATGGTTTGTTAGCTAAGGCCTCCTGTACTGACGACAGTGATCACCCAGGAAGGAGTTCAACCATGAACCTTCGCCAATTGACCACCGCCGCCGGGGCCGCAGCCGCCAGCCTCGCCTTCGCCGCCACGCCCGCCATGGCCCAGGCCGCACGATCTCAAGCCCAGGCCCAGGCTCAGGCGCAGATGCAGGTGGAGCCCATCGCCAACGCCGAGCTCACCGACGCGCAGGTGGAGTCCTTCATCGACGCGGCCATGGCCGTCCAGGCCGTGGTTCAGCAATACCAGCCGCAAATGCAGGCCGCCGAAAGCCAGGAGGCCGCGGCCGCGCTGCAGCAGCAGGCCCAGGGCGAGCTCGTCTCCGCGGTGGAGGACGCCGGCCTCACGCCGGAGACCTATCAGTCCATCGCCGCCGCCGCGCAGACCGACCCCCAGGTCGCCGAGCGCCTGAACGCCGAAGCCCAGTCGCGCCAGAGCGCCGACTAATCGGCGCCGCGCACCTGGACATGAAAAGGGCGGCCCCGCGGGCCGCCCTTTTTTGTGCGTCGCTCAAGAGCCGCTTCAGGTGTTGTCGGCGTCCAGTTCCGCCACCAGGGAGGTCTCTGGCGGGGCGGAGCCGTCGGCGGGGCGCGCCGCGTCGCGGATCGCCACGATCCGCTCGCGCTCGGCCGCGAACAGCGCGAGCTCGCCGTCGCTGAGGGTCTTGCCGGTGGGCAGATCCAGCGCCAGCGGATTGGTGGGCCGGCCGTTGAGGTGGACTTCATAGTGCAGGTGCGGGCCGGTGGAGCGCCCGGTGGTGCCCACATAGCCGATGGTCTGGCCCTGTTGCACCCGTGCGCCGGCGCGGATCCCGCGCGCAAACCCGTTCAGGTGCGCATAGGCGGTCTCATAGCCGTTGGCGTGCTGGATGCGGATATAGTTGCCGAAGCTGCCGAAACGGTTCGCCCGCGCCACCACCCCGGCGCCCGCGGCCATGATCGGCGTGCCGCGCGGAGCGGCGAAATCGGTGCCGTTATGGGCGCGATTGGTCTGCAGGACCGGATGGAAGCGCATGCCGAAATTGGAGCTGATCCGGGCGCCGTTGATGGGCATCTTCATGAGCAGGCGGCGGGCGCTTTCGCCCTCGGACGTATAATAGCCGATCTCGCCGTCCGGCGCCTCGAAGCGGAAATACTCCAGCGCGTCGCCGCGCCCGTCGAACACCAGATAGACGATCTCGCCGGTGCGCACGGTCTCGCCGCGCCGGTTCACGAAGCGCTCGAACACCACGTCGAACGCGTCGCCAGGCTGGATGGTCCGGAAGTCCACCGCATAGCCCAGGATCCCGGCCAGCTCCACCACGATGCGGTCGGTGGCTCCCACCTCCAGCGCCGAAACATAGAGCGAGGAGTCCACCTCGCCGCGGGCGCGGACCAGTTGACGCTCCAGCGCCGGAGCCGCTTCACGGGCGCGAAAATTGTCGTCCATGCGCGCCACGGTGAGGGTGCGGTCTGAATCAGGACGGAAGGAGAAACCGGCCAGGCGCGCTTCGCCGCTATGCTGGTCATCGGCGATCTGGCGCAAGGTCGGCGTCTCCATGAAGACGGTCAGGCTCTGGCCTGCGCGCAGATTGCGCGCCGAAAAGAGCGGCTCCAGCGCGGCGATGGCGCGGGCGGCGTCGAGGCGGCTGGCGCCGGCGGCGTCCAGCACGCTGGCGAAGGTCTGGCCGCGGCTGACGGTGATTTCGTGCGCGCTCACCTGGGGCCGCCAGGTGGCGTCGGTGAACAGGGCGTGCTCGGCTTCGATGAGCGCGCGGCCGGTGTCGAACACCGCTGCGCGCATCAGGGCCGGGGCCGGCGCCTCTCCGGAAAGGCCGCCGGCCGTCACCACGGCGTCGGCGCCGGTCGCCAGATCGGCGGCCAGCTCCAGCTCGACTGGAGATGCGGCCCGCGCCTCGCCCGGGGACGGGTTGCGCAGGATCAGCAGCGCGAAGGTGAACAGGAGGACGCCGGTCAGCGTTAAGAAGAAAGCCAGGGTGCGAGACCGGCGGGCGTCGGCGTGTTTAACGTCGAATCCGGACATGAGTGTGTTTGAAAACCCCTCGTAACCGCACATTTACAGCCGCGCCGGCGCGTGGTCCGCGTCGCGAAGCATTCACCAGGCCGTTCTGCAATTACCAGACCGAAACCACAGTGTCGGCGGCGCGGTGCAGCTTGATCTGCGATATGTTGACCCAGGCGAACTGGCTTGCCAAGCCATGCCGAAAAGAACCTGAGCATAATTAACAAACCCGTAAGCTCGACGCAGCCCCCTCCGGAGGCCCGCCATGAAACAGACCTTTCTGCTCCTCGCCGTGCTCGGCGGCCTTGTCGCGGCCACCGTGTGGGTCGCCGTTGATGTCTGGACCAGCATGGACACCGCGATGAGCTGGCATGGCTGGCTCGCTCTTACCCTCGGCGTGGTGTTCACCGCAGGCCTCGGCGGCGGGTTGATGTGGCTGGTGTTTCACTCCAGCCGCAGCGGCCATGACGATATGGACGACAGCGTCTAGCGGCACGCCAGCCCCGGCTGCGCGGCGCCGGCGCCGCGCAGCCGGGATGGAGTGGCGCCTGTTCGAATTTGAGAATCGCGTCACAGTGGCCGCATGACACAGATCGCCGCGCTCTCCGCCACCGACCTCGCCGCCCTGCTCTGCTCGCGGGTTTGCCATGACATCGCCGGACCGGCCAGCGCCATGGGCGCGGCGCTTTCGGTTCTGGACGATGACGATGCGGCGGACATGCGCGACGACGCCATCGCGCTTCTGCGCAACGGCGCCGGACAAATCCGCTCCAAGCTGGAATACGCCCGCGTCTGCTTTGGCGCAGCCGGATCGCGCAGCGGCGACATGGCCCTCAGCGAGATCCGCAACCTGGCGCAGTCCATGTTCAGCGAGGCGCGCTCGGAACTGGCGTGGAAGACCGAAGGCGGCGAAATTCCCAAGAGCGCCGCGCGCGTTCTGCTCAACCTGATCTGGCTGGCCGTCGACACTCTGCCGCGCGGTGGAACCGTGACGATCGAGGCGGCCGCCTCCGGTGACGGCGGCGCGCGCCTGCGCGTGGTCGCCGCCGGGCCGCGCCTGCGCCTGGATGCGGCCTATATCACTGCGTTCAAGGGCGACGCGCCCGAAGACGGGTTCGACGGCCGCAATGTTCAGCCCTATTACGCCGGACTCATCGCCCGCGAAAGCGGCGGCCGGGCTGAAGCAAGCCTCACCGAGGACCGCGTCGAACTGGCCGCTCTGACCGGGCCGGGACACAGCATCCAGGCCGCCGAATAAGCACGCCGCAGCCCGTCGCTGCGACGCTCGCGACCGGGTCGGCCGTCCAACCTTCCGTTAACCCTGCCATGACACTGTGAGGGCCTGAACCGCCATGTCAGGGCTGCGGGGTTTATTCATGGATGAGTTGATCGGCGAATTTCTGAGCGAAACGTTCGAGAGTCTGGACGTTATCGATTCAGAGCTGGTGAAGTTTGAGGCCGACCCCACAGATCGGGCGACGCTGGATAATATTTTCCGGCTTCTGCACACCATCAAGGGCACGTGCGGCTTCCTTGCGCTGGAGCGGCTGGAAGCGGTGGCCCACGCCGGTGAGACGCTGCTGGGCAAGTTCCGCGACGGCGATCTGGTGGCCGATTCCAGCGCCGTGACGCTGGTGCTGGAAGCGCTGGACCGCATCAAGGAGATCCTCACCGGGATTGAAATGACGGGGACAGAACCCGCCGGCGAGGATTCAGAGCTGATCAATCGCCTGGAAATCCTGTCTGAAGGCGGCGCCGACCCCAAGGCCGCAGCGCCGTCCCGTGCACCGGCCCCTGCGCCTGAGCCCGAACCCGAACTCGCGGCGCCCGAGCCTGAACCTGAACCGGTCGCGGAGGCCGGCTACGGATTTGACGCCGATCTGGGCCGTGAACTGCGCCTGGGCGAGGTGTCGCTGGCCGATCTGGAAGCCGCGTTCATGAACACGCCCGGCCCCGAAGAAGACGAGGCGCCCGCGGCCGCCGAAATCGAGGACGAGGATCTGGACGCCGAGCTGGACGCGCCCATGGTCAGCGCCGCGCCCGCCGCCAACACGCCGGCCCAGGCGGAAGCGGCGCGTCCCGCCGCCTCCAACGGTCCGGCCCGCGCCAGCGCCACCATACGGGTGAGCGTGGACGTGCTTGAAAACCTGATGACTACGGTGTCCGAGCTGGTCCTGGCGCGCAATCAGATGCACCAGATCGTGCGCGGCGTTGAAGACAGCGCCCTGAAGACGCCGCTGCAGCGCCTGTCCTCGGTGACCGCCGAGCTGCAGGAAGGGGTGATGAAGACCCGCATGCAGCCGGTGGGCGACGCCTGGAAGAAGCTGCCGCGCATCGTGCGCGACGCCACCCAGGATCTGGGCAAGAAAATCAAGCTGATCCAGGAAGGTGAAGACACCGAGCTGGATCGCCAGGTGCTTGAGCTGATCAAGGATCCGCTCACTCACATGATCCGCAATTCCTGCGATCACGGCCTGGAGACGCCTGAGAAGCGGATCGCTGCGGGCAAGAGCGAAACCGGCACGATCAGGCTGTCGGCCTATCATGAAGGCGGCGCGATCATCATCAAGCTCGTTGATGACGGCGCCGGCATCGACCCGGCCAAGATCCGCGCCAAGGCGCTGGAAAAGGGTCTGGCCACCGAGGATGAGCTGGCCCAGATGAGCGAAGCGCAGATCCAGCGCTTCATCTTTGCAGCCGGATTCTCCACGGCGGCGCAGATCACCAACCTGTCCGGCCGCGGCGTCGGCATGGACGTGGTGCGCACCAATATCGAACAGATCGGCGGCTCGATCGATCTGGTGAGCGCGGTGGGCAAGGGCTCCACCTTCACCATCAAGATTCCGCTCACCCTGGCCATCGTCTCGGCCCTGGTGATCAAGTCGGGCGAGCAGCGCTTCGCCGTACCGCAATTGTCGGTGCGCGAGCTGGTGCGCGTGGGCCCGGGCTCGCCGGTGACCGTGGAGACCCTGAACGGGGCCAGCATGATCCGCCTGCGCGAGCGGCTGCTGCCGGTGATCGGGCTGGAGCAAGTGCTCTCCCAATCGCTGCAGGAAGGCGCGATGTCAGGCTATGTCGTCGTGCTGGAAGCCGCCGGGCGCAAGCTGGGTCTTGTGGTCGACGACGTGCTCGACACCGAGGAGATCGTGGTCAAGCCGCTGTCGGGTCCCTTGCGCGCCACCACCGTATTCTCCGGCGCCACCATTCTGGGCGACGGATCGGTGATCATGATCCTTGACCCCAATGGTCTGGCCCAGGAAATCGCCACCGAAACCGAAGACGCCGACACCGGCCGGGGCGAAGTGACCGAAGCCGCCGCTGAAATCAGCGCCCGTCAGCGCCTGCTGCTGGTGCGTGCGGGCGGCTCCGAACCCAGGGCCGTGCCGGTCAGCCTCATCACGCGCCTTGAGGACTTCGAGGCCTCCGCCATCGAGATGACCGACGGACGCCGGGTCGTGCAGTATCGCGGACGCCTGTTGCCGCTGGCCCATGTGGGCGGCGACGGCGCCTTCCGGACCGAGGGCCGTCAACCGGTGCTGGTGTTCTCCGAGGACGGAAAATCGGCCGGAGTCGCGGTGGACGAGATCCTGGACGTGGTCGAGGAAGTGCTCGACCTGGAGATGGGCTCCGAACGCCCCGGCGTGATCGGCTCGGCCGTGATCAAGGGCAAGGCCACCGAGGTGCTCGACATCGCCTGGCACATGGAGCGCGCCTGGTCCGGCGCGCCCCAGCGCATGAAATCAAAATCCCGCAGCGCCATTCTGCTGGTGGAGGCCGACGCGTTCTCGCGGCGCATGCTGGCGCCGCTGCTGGCGGCGGCCGGTTATGACGTCACCGTGGCGGGCGGGCTTCACGAGGCGCGCGACGCGGCCCAGATGGGCGCGGCCTATGATGTGGTCGTCGGTGATCCGGGCGCCCTCGCGCGCCTGGCCTCCGAGGGCTATTTCACCGACACGCCGCGCCTGGGTGTGGGCGAAAACGCCTATGGCTCGCCCATGGACGGGTTTGTCGCCGTGATCGACCGCGCCGACCGCGGCGGGCTGATCGCTATGCTGGACAAGGCCGCGCGCACCGAGCGCGCCGTCGAAGCGGCTTGAAGGAGACCGGCATGAGTAGCGAAGATCGCTTCGAATACGTCACCGTGAAGATCGGCGGCCAGCTGTTCGGCGTCGAGGTCCATGAGATCCGCGAGGTCTTCTCGCCCCAGGACGTCACCCGCGTGCCGCGCGCGCCCGGCGACATCGCCGGCCTGTTGAACCTGCGCGGGCGCATCGTCACCGCGGTGGAGGCCCGCTTCAAGCTCGGTCTGCCCCCGCGCGACGCCGGCGCCCCGGTGATGGCCCTGGGCCTTGAGCAGGGTTCGGAACTGTTCGGCGTCCTGGTCGACGAGGTGGGCGAGGTGATGCGGCTGAAACCCGACACCCTTGAGCCCTCGCCGGCCCATCTTGATCCGAAATGGCGCGCGCTTCTCAAAGGCGTGCACCGGCTCGACAACCAGCTTCTCGCTGTCCTCGACGTGCGCGCCCTGATCTCTTGGCGGGCCGCGGGTCTGGCGGCGTAACGGAGAGAAAGCGCCATGAAAACCTGCCTCGTCGTCGACGACAGCCGCGTCATCCGAAAGGTGGCGCGCCGCATCGTGGAAGGGATGGGCTTCGCCTGCGAGGAGGCCGGCGACGGCCAGCAGGCGCTGGACGCCTGCCGCAAGGCGATGCCCGACGCAGTGCTGCTGGACTGGAACATGCCGGTGATGAACGGGCTGGATTTCCTGATCAAGCTGCGCGCCGAACCCAACGGCAAGAAGCCGGTCGTGGTGTTCTGCACCACCGAAAACGACATGGCCCACATCTCCCAGGCCCTGCGCGCCGGGGCGGACGAATACGTGATGAAGCCGTTCGACGGCGACATCATCGAAAGCAAATTCGCCGAAACCGGCCTGGTCTGACCTGAAAGCGTGAACCCAGTGAGCGCAGCCGCCAATATCGATCCCCCCGCCGCCGGCGCCCTGCCCCGCGTGCTTATCATTGATGACAGCGCGGTGGTGCGCGGACTTGTGGCCCGCTGGGTCGAGCAGGATCCGCGCCTTGACGTCGCCGCCACCTGCGGCGACGGCGAGCAGGGCGTGCGCAAAGCCGGTGAGCTGCAGCCCGACCTGGTCGTGCTCGACATCGAAATGCCGCGCATGGACGGGCTCACCGCCCTGCCCCTGATCCTGAAAGCCGCGCCGCGCGCGCGCGTCGTGATGGCTTCCACCCTGACCCGCAAGGGCGCGGAAGTGACCATGCGCGCCCTGTCGCTGGGCGCCGCCGACTATGCACCCAAGCCCGAAGCGGGCCGGGTCGCGGGCGCGGACGCCTATCGCGATTCCCTGATCGCCAAGCTGGTGGCGCTGAGCCCGCGCTATCGCTCCCAGCCCTCCACCTTCATCGCGCCTGCAAACCAGCCGGCGCCGCGCCTGGCGCCGGTCTACCCGTCAACGCCGCGCACCCTTGTGACCACCCGCCCGGGACTGATCGCCATCGGATCGTCCACCGGCGGTCCCCAGGCCCTGCGCGAGGTGATGAGCGCCCTGCCCCAGGATACGCGCGCGCCCATCGTCATCACCCAGCACATGCCCAAGCTGTTCACCGCCATCCTGGCCGAGCATCTGACCAAGTGCGGATTACCGGCGAGCGAGGCGAGGCATGGCGAGATTCTGCGCGCCGGCCATGTCTATGTCGCGCCGGGTGATTTCCACTTCACCGTTCATTCTGACCGCACCGGATTGCGCGCCCAGCTGGACCAGACTCCGCAAGTGAATTTCTGCCGCCCGGCGGTGGACCCGCTGTTTGAAAGCTGCGCCGCGGCCGCGGGCCGCGCGCTTCTGGCGGTTGTGCTGACCGGCATGGGCCATGACGGGCGCGACGGCGCGCGCGCGGTGCGCGCGGCCGGCGGCCAGGTGATCGCCCAGGACCAGGCCTCCAGCGTGGTCTGGGGCATGCCCGGCGCGGTGGCCGAGGCCGGCCTCGCCGATCAGATTTTACCTTTGAATGATATCGGCCCGGAGCTTGCCCGGCGCCTGAAAGGGACGATATGAGCGCGCTTCCCCCCGCCAAGTTCGACTTTCTCTCCAATGATGTGAGACAGCGCACCGGGCTCATGCTCGGGCCGGAGAAGGCCTATCTCGTAGATTCGCGCCTTGGCCCGCTGGCGCGCAAGGAAGGCTTTGCGTGCGTGGAGGCCCTCATCGACGCCATGATGCGCGGCGATCGCCAGCTCTGCATCGCCGCGAGCGAGGCGCTGGCGACCCACGAGACCTTCTTCTTCCGCGACAAGACCCCGTTCGAGCTCTATGAAAAAACCATCGCGCCGGCGCTGAAAGCTGCGCGCGCGGGCCGGTCCTTGAAGGTCTGGTGCGCCGCGGCGAGCTCGGGCCAGGAGCCCTATTCGCTGGCCATGCTGGCCGAAGAAGGCCTGACGCCGCCCGCCGACATCCTGGCCACCGATATGAGCGGCCCGGTTCTGGAGAAGGCGCGCGCCGGGGTCTACACCCAGTTTGAAGTGCAGCGCGGCCTGCCGATCCAGCGCCTGGTGAAGCATTTCGATCAGGCCGGCGAAAGCTGGAAGATCAAGCCGGCGATCCGCCAGAAAGTCCGCTTCGAACAGAGCAATCTGCTGGAGGACTTCTCCCGCTACGGCAGGCTGGACGTGATCTTCTGCCGCAACGTGCTGATTTATTTTGATATCCAGGCCAAGGCCAAGATCCTCGACCGCCTCGCCGCCCAGCTGGCCGATGACGGCTATCTGGTGCTGGGCGCCGCCGAAACCGTGGTGGGCCTCACCGAGGCCCTGCGCCCGGTGCCCGGCCAGCGCGGCCTCTACGCCAAACCCGCCACGGCCGCCAAGAGCGCCGCTGCGGCGTGAGCGCCCGGCCTGGCGGACCCAGCCTCTCACCCGCGGCCTTTAGAGTGAACGCTCACTCATAAAGCGGTGGGGCCGGGATCAACCTGGACGCCGGAGCGGCGAAAGCGGGCGTGCAAGTTTACGCAAACGCCTCAGCCGCAGACGCGGGCCGTCCTGGCGACGAAGGTGAAGCGGGTGCTGGGCTGAGCGTGGAGATATGGCGCGGCGAAAACGCCGCGCTTGAGACGCTGCGCCTACCAGCGCGCCTGCAGGCCGAAGCCGAGATAGTGCTCTTCGTCTTCCCAGTCCTCAGTGCCGAGGGTGAATTTGCGCACCTCGCGCACATAGCCCACCGAGGCGTAGGCGTGATCGCTGAGTTCCATGGCGACGCCGAGATGGGAGTCGCCCACCGTGGTCGAGGCCGAGACCGGCGCCACGGTGAACTCGCGCAGACCGCCGGCGGCCACCGCATAGCTTTCCCGGCCTGCACCGCCCACAAGCCACCAGTTGGGCTCGTTTGGACCGGCGGGCGGAGCGTAGGAGAGGTCCAGACCCAGCGCCTCTCCCGACCAGGCGGAGCTCGACTGAACGCTGGCGCGCGGCGATATCTGGACGGCGCCCGCGCCGGGCTCTTCGCGCCGGGGCGGCGACGCCATGAAGCGTGCGGCGCGCGCCTCGCGGCCCAGCACGGAGGCGGCCACGGCGCGCGAGGCCTCGGAGACTTCGATATCGGCGAAATCAGCGGCGGACACGCGCCCGATCTCCGGCGGCGTCAGGGGGATCGCAGACCGGTCTCCAAAACCGGAGCCCGACCCGGAGCCCAAACGGGCGGCGGAACTGGAAGCGGCGCTCGAGGCCGTCGATCCGCCCGACGCCGATGAGACCCCAGATGCAGACATCGCGCCCGGCGCAAGAGCGGCGAAACTCGCACCCCCGGCCACCAGCGCGGCCAAAACCAGCTCGAAGCGTCTTACCAAGCGCACATGCGTCCCCCGACTAATACGAATATTAGGACGCGATTAACGGTCGAACGCAAGCCTTTTCAGGGCGAATTCAACCAGCAAGATCCGTCAACTCGTATAAGTCGCCAGGACGATCGCGCCTTGGCGTGCGAGAGCCTTTTCAGCGAAGATGGACGTCGGCGTCGCAGGCCTAAAAAGCGGCGAGTCAAAGATCTGGAGCGATATCGGTCGATCAGAATCGACTGATATCGCGTTAGTGCGCCGAGCGCCGCATGCGGCCTGCGATCTCGTCCATCTCCGCCTGTTCGGCCGCCCGCAGCGTGTCCTGAATGCGCGAGAGCCTGCGCTCTTCCAGAAGCTCGAATTTCTTCAGCTCGCCGTAGGCGGTCTCCAGACGCTCGCGCAGGCCGTCGGCCTGGGCGTCCACCTCGTCGAGGCTGAGCCGCAGCTTCTCCTTGCGCTGGATCACCGAGCGCGCATAGCTGCCATAGGCCAGATAGCCGTCCTTGCTCTCGCCCGCCACGGCCTGCTCTTCGGGAACGCTTTCCTCGAGCCTGTCGATCTGGTCGTGAATCGAGACGCGAACCTGCTCGATATCGGCCATCTGCTTTTGCAGCTCTTCGACTTTAAAGCGCGCCAGCCTGATCAGCGGCGCATGAGATCTCGTCGCCATGCCTTACCCTCCATCACCCAGAATTCCGGACAGGACCGCGAAACTCTCTTCGATCGAAGAGGTGTCGTCTTTCGCCTGCCCCAGAATGTTTTCAAGCGGTTCGTTGACCGCAATCGCCCGGTCCACCTCCGGGTTCGACCCGGGCGTATAGGCCCCGAGCCGAATGAGCTCCTCCATGTCGGCATAGGCCGCCAGGAGGCCGCGCGCCCGCTTGGCCAGAGGCGCCTCTTCGGGCGCATAAACCTCCGGCGCGGTGCGCGAAATTGATTTCAAGACGTCGATCGCCGGGAAGCGGCCGCGCTCGGCGATGGCGCGGCTCATCACGATATGGCCGTCCAGAATGCCGCGCACCGCATCGGCGATGGGCTCGTTATGGTCGTCGCCGTCCACCAGCACGGTGAACAGGCCGGTGATCGATCCGGTCCCTTCCAGGCCCGGCCCCGCGCGCTCCAGCAGCGCGGGCAACTCGGCGAACACAGACGGGGTGTAGCCGCGCGTGGTGGGCGGTTCTCCGGCTGCAAGCCCGATCTCGCGCTGGGCCAGCGCAAAGCGCGTCACCGAATCCATCAGGCAGAGCACGTTGAGGCCCTGATCGCGGAAATATTCAGCCGTGGCCATGGTGGTGTAGGCGGCCCGGCGGCGGGCCAGGGCGGGCGCGTCGCTGGTTTCTGTGACGACGACGGATTTCACCCGGCCTTCCGGGCCCAACACGTCCTCGACGAATTCACGCGCCTCGCGGCCCCGTTCGCCGATCAGGCCGATGACGATGACGTCGGCGCCTGATCCGCGCGCCAGCATGGACATGAGCACCGATTTGCCCACGCCCGACCCGGCGAACACGCCCAGGCGCTGACCTTTGCGCATGGGGGTGAAGATGTTCATGGCGCGCACGCCCAGCTCCAGCCGGTCGCCCAGGCGCTGGCGCGAATGGGCGCAAGGTGCGCGCCCTTTAAGCGGATAGGACGCATCCCCGGTGGCCAGAACGCCGAGCCCGTCGCGGGGCCGGCCGAAACTGTCGATCACCCGCCCCAGCCACGCCCGGCAGGGCTTTATCGCCGCGCCGCCCGGCTCGATCACCGCCCGCGCGCCGGGGCGCACGCCGGCCAGATCGCCATAGGCCATCATCAGGGCGGTCTCGCCGCGAAAGCCGATGATTTCACACCGCGAGGCGTCGCCGGACCCGGTGTCCAGGCGCACGCCGGCGCCCAGGGTCAACGCCTGGCGCGGCCCCTCCGCCTCGATGAGCAGGCCGTTCACCGCGCTCACGCACCCTTTGAAGGTACGCGTCTCCAGCGCATCGATCTCTTCGATCAGCCTGTCCACGCTTCATTCTCGCAGCGTTGCGGCGCGTTTTGCGCCCGTGTTGATACAAGCTTTAACCCAAACGCGGTTTCAGTCGCGTAAACGTCGCTGCGCGTTCGCAGCGCCCGCTTTAGCCGGTCACTGTTGACGGCTGAGCCTAAAAAGCCGTCAACCGGTTCCATTTCGGTGTCAAATGACTATTTTCCCCCGCTCGCCGCCCGAGACGGGTCCGGGATGTGGTCCGGGGCGGCTACTGGAGAACACCCGATTTCCAGACGGCCAGGGCCGCTCAGCAAGCCCTTGCAGGGCGTGCTGCGTCCGAGCCGAAGAAACACCGCACCGCGGGCGTCATCGCCGCCGCCGAGCACTCGACGACGAGGAAAGCGTCATGCCGCTTGATGGAAAGATTCACATCGCCGGGTCACGCCCGAAAAAGAAGGCGCAATCGCGCCGGCACAAGGACAATGTCTACGCGCGCATAGAAGAGACCAAGTTCAAGCGCTACATCGTCCATGATATCGCGCGCTATCGCGACTATGTGGATGCGGGCGGCGCGCAGGTCTATTCCCAAGCCGAGCTGGACGAGTTGGAGGCCGCCGGCGTGTCCGATCGCCTGCCGCCGCGCGCCACGGGCTATTATCTCGATCTGGCCAAGCGTTCAGAAGCGGTGAAGAACCTCATCAAGGCGCGCCCGGAAGAGATGGACGATCTGGCCGGCGAGGCCGACCCGTCAAACCAGCTCAAATACTCCCCGACGCCGGGCCTGTTGCACAAGTACGAGCTGATCCTTCTCTACGTGGTGCGCGCCTGCTCCAGCTGGTGCCGCTATTGCTATCGCTCCGACTTCCTCACCGGAAAGACCGAGAAGGACACCGCCTCGATCCACGAGATCACCGAGTATGTGGTCGGCCACAACGAGAAGGTGGCGCGCGGCGAGATCACCGACAAGCCGACGATTCGCGAGGCGCTTTTGTCCGGCGGCGATCCCATGGTGCTGTCGAACCGCAATCTGTTTGATTTTCTCAACGGCCTGGCCGAAGCGGGCCTGGAGATCATCCGCATCGGCACCAAGGAGATGGCCTTCTTCCCCGAGCGCTTTGACGACAATTTCTTCGAGATGCTGGACCTGTTCCACGAGCTGCACCCCCAGGTGCTGATCGCCTTCATGGTCCATTTCACGCACCCGGACGAGTTTCTGCGCATGGGCGAGGCCGGAGACCATATGCGCGACGAGCACGGCCGGCATTTGCGCAATCCGCTGGTGGAGCGCGCCGCGAAGGCCCTGCGCTCGCGCCCCTTCGTGACGCTGGAGAACCAGACGCCGATCATCGATTCGGTCAATGACGACGCCGATACGCTGCGCCTGATGCAGCAGGAATTAAAGCGCATGGGCGTGAACAATCACTATTTCTTCCAGTGCCGCGAGATCGAGGGCCACCGCGCCTTCGCCGTGCCGGTGGAACAGGCCTGGGCCCTGCACACGCAAAGCCAGCACGGCCTGTCCGGCATCGAACGCTCGCGCTTTGCGCTGTCCACCGAATCGGGCAAGATGGAGCTGGTGGCCGTCATCGACGGCGATGAGCGCCTCTCCCACCTGCCCGGCCCGCTGGGCGAGGCCATGGCCGAGGGCGTCGTCGTCTTCCGCCTGCACCGCACCCCCCATTCGGACCGGCAAAGCGATATCGTCATTGCACGGAGAAACCCGGACGCCCTGTGGATCACCGGCTATGAAGACCGCATCCTCTATGACGGCCGTGTGGCCGCCGGCGACGACAAATGGGGGCCTCTTCTGGCGGCGCTGGCGCCCGCGATGATGGACGCGGCGGAGTAGGGCGAAGGCTTTCCCCATAAAGGGGAGGGACTGAGAGCGCGGCCCCAAACCTCGCTCATCCTGAGGAGTCTTTTTGCGGACGCAAAAAGCCTCGAAGGACGCACAGCGCTCGATCCTGGGGGTCCTTTAAAGGCTCGCCTCTGGCTCGCACCTCGCAGATGAGGAGGACAGGGATATCGCAAGAAGAACGCCGCCCGCTCTGTCCTCCTCCTTGATGGGGGGGGGAGCCTGCCGAGATCGATCGAACAGGCGAACGCGCCGCGCGAAGCGCGGGGCGGAGGGGGTGACGGCGCCAGGGTTTCAGATCAGGGCGCCCGTCATCACACCCCACCCGTCAGGCTCCGCCTGACACCCTCCCCATCCAGGGGAGGGACAGAGGTGCGGTTCCTGTCCTCCCCCTTGATGGGGCGGTGCGATCGTGAGGGGCAATCGCAAGCCCGACCTGAATTCCCGGTCAAGGGCGAAACCCGCAGAGCCGGGATCTGGTGCAAGGTGATCAACAGGTCCCGGATCTGCGCCCCTTTTGGGGCTTGTCCGGGCATTCAAGGCTTGAATATTTTTCGCGAAGCTCGCTAGCCGCGCACCGGCGCCTGGCCGAAGCCGCTGGAAAACGTCCAGCCGTGATGGACCGGGCCGGAGCCCTGGCCGAGGCCGGGGGCGCGCTTTATCGCTTCGTGCAGGTAGTCGCCGCCCTGCTCCACCGCCCGGTCGAGGCTGAGGCCTTGCGCCAGCAGCGCCGCGATGGCGCTGGCCAGGGTGCAGCCGGTGCCGTGGGTGTGGCGGGTGCGGATGCGCGGGCGGGTGAAGAGGCGCACGCCGTTGCGGGTGGCCAGAAGATCGATCACGTCGCCGCTCTCCATATGGCCGCCTTTCACCAGGACAGCCTTGGCGCCGCGGCCCAAAAGGATCTCCGCGGCCTCGCGCTGGCCGTCCAGATCCTCCACCTCCACCCCGGTGAGCGCGCTCGCCTCGGGCATGTTGGGGGTGAGGAGGTACGCGCGCGGAACGAGAGAATCGCGGATCGCCGCCAGCGCGGTGTCGTCCACCAGCCGGTCACCGGAGGCGGCCACCATCACCGGATCGACAATGAGAGGGATCGACAGATCGCCGTGATCGTCCAGCGCTTTGAGAACGGTCGCAATGGTCTCAGCCGAGCCCAGCATGCCGGTCTTGATCACGTCTGCGCCGATATCCTCCAGCACCGCCGCGATCTGGCCGGCCAGGATGTCCTGCGGGACCGGATGCACGGCGCTGACGCCCTTTGTGGACTGCACCGTGATGGCGGTGATGGCGGTGGCGGCGTAACCGCCCAGCGCCGTCACTGTCTTTATGTCGGCCTGGATTCCCGCCCCGCCGGAACTGTCCGATCCGGCGATGGCGAGCACGCGGCCCTTGGGGTCTTCACGGTCGGTGAGCGGGCTGTCGTCGCGATGAATATCGTCGTCGGTCATGGCGTCGGTCCTGGAGGGGGCATGGATCGGCTCCGTTGTGCGTCGCTCCGTGAGCTAGAGGCCCCGGCCCCAATTCGCAAGACCGTACTCGCAAGACCGGGTTTGCAAGACTGCAGACAGAAACGGCCGGGCGCTCTTGCGCCCGGCCGTCCCCCCGTCCCTGGATCACCCCGGATCTAGAAGCGCATGCGGGCCTCAACGCCCCAGCTCGGTCCGCGGCGCAGCGTGCCGAAGAAGCCGCGCGGCGAGCCGCGATCGGCGCCCGCGGGCGCGGAGTTGGGCGAGAAGCTGGAGGCGATATACGGCGTCTGCAGCCAGCGCGTGGCCATCACGATGGAGTCTTCATCGGTGATGTTGCGGCCCCAGACCTGCAGGCGCAGATCGTCCCTTTCGATACCAAAGCGCAGGCCCATCAGGGTCGCGTCGCCGGTTTCGGCCAGATTGTGCACCTGAACGAATTTCGAGGACTCATAGGTCAGGTCAGACTGGACGAAGAAGTCCCACTGACCGCTCAGGATCGGGTAGCGCACTTCGCCGAAGGCTGACGCCTGATGCTCGGCGGTCAGCGGCAGCTGATTGCCGGCGATGGAGCAGTTTCCGGTCTGGCCGAAATAGGAGGTTCCGGTTCCAGGCGCGGAGGAGCCCGGCGTCAGGATGCCGCCGCCGGAGGTGAGCGTCCACTGGAAGTCGTCGCACCCTTCGGTGAACTCGGCATTGGTCCAGGCATAGGTCAGCCCGTAGGTGAACCAGTCGCTGGGCGCGTGATTCCACGCCAGCTCCACGCCGTAGATCTCCGCCGCGCCCTGGTTGACCGCGACCGAGTTGACCGCCGTGCCGCCGGTGTTGGCGATGGCCTGGGTGACCTGAACATTGGTGGCGTCGGTGTAGTAAGCCGCGCTGGTTAACACCGCGTCGCCGCCGAAATAGCTGTTCTTGTAGCCGATTTCGAAGTTGTCGGACTCTTCCTGGTCGTAGGAGTCGCGATTGATCGCAGCGCCGTCCGACCCGTTCAGGCCGCCCGGCTTCACGCCCTGGGCGTAGACTGCATAGACCGTGCCCGAACCCAGCTGGTAGTCCAGCGTGACGCGGGGGGTGAAGCTGTCGAACGTGCCCTCCTGGGCGAGCGACACCGCGCCGGCGGCGTATTCCTCGCGGGTCTTTTCTTCTTCGGCGACACGGGCCTCGACGGTCATCGTCAAACGCTCGTTGAAGTCATATTCAACCAGGCCGAACACCGCCTGGTTGGTGGTGGTCAGCACGTTGCTGATCACGCCGCCAGTGGCCAGATCATTGAAGTTGAAATCGAAATTGTCTTCGGTCTGGTCGTAGACATACGCCCCGATCATCCAGCGCAAGGCCCGGTCGGCGGGCGATTGCAGCTTGGCCTCGAACGAGTAGTCGGAGGTCTCCCCGCGGGTGGTGTTCGCGAAGAAAGGCTCCGCGCCGGTGAAGGCGGGGGCGAAGGAGAACCAGTTGACGCTGGAATGGTCGGAATCCGAGCCGAAATAGTCTTCCTCGGCCCGGCCTGCGCCGTTCAGCGTGAGCACATAGCCAGAGCCGCCGATATCCCAGTTGGAGATCACCGTCGCCAGCACCCCGTCGCGGGCGATTCCGTCGAAGGCCGTCCCGTCCGCGGTGGAGTATACGTCCTGGCCCAGCGCCGGCAGGAACGGCAGGCCGTTCAGATTGGTGAAGACCGCGCCGTTCAGCGGCACGCCGTCCACCGCGCGCCGGCCGGTCGCCGGTCCGGTGTTCAGCGCCACGATGCCGGGCTGGATCACGCCGCAGAAATACTGGTTGGTGTTGGTCGAGCCCGAGCGCGGCCAGTAGGCGTTGGACCGATAGCCCGGCGCGCAATTATTGGACTGCGACGGCTGCAGGAAGAGCGGCAGCGTGCCGTCCTGATCCTCGTAATACATGATCCGGCCGCGCACGTCCCAGTTGGGCGTGAAGCGGGCGTCCAGCACGCCGGAAATCGACAGCGAGTCTTCCGATCCCACCGTGTCGCCGGTGACCGCGTTGTTCCATTCGCCGTCATACTGATAATCGCGCACCGTCAGCGAGTATCCCAGCCGGTCGCCGGCCAGCGGGCCGGCCACGCGCAGGGAGAAGTCGCTCTCGCCATAGGTGCCGGCGCGAATCGTGGCGTTGGCTTCAAACTCTTCCGGGGCGCCGCGTGTGACGTAGTTGATGGCGCCGGCATAGGTGTTGCGGCCGTAGAGCGCCGACTGGGGACCCTTGATCACTTCGACGCGCTCGATATCGTTGGGATCAAGCGAAGAGATCGAGCCGGGATAGTAGATGCCGTCGATGAAGTAGGCGGTCCCCGATTCCACTCCGAACTGCACGCCGGCCAGCACGTTGGACTGGCCGCGGATCACGGGGCGCTCGGTGGAGCGGCCGAAAGCGGCGGAGAAGGACAGGCCCGGCGTGAAGCGGGCGATGTCGTTGACGCTGGAAATGCCCAGCCGCGAAATGTCGGAATCGGTGAAGGCCGTGACCGCCACCGGCGCTTCAAGCAGGCTTTCCTCGCGGCGCCGGGCCGTGATCGTGATCACGTCCTGGGCGGTCGAGGCTTGCGCTTCGGGCGCGGCTTCCTGGGCGTTTGCGGCCGGAACCGCCATGCCGGTCAACGCAAGAATCGCCGCCGACGTCGTCAGAGTAAACTTGGTCACCTGTCATTCTCCCCTACGCGGCCCGGTGGGCCTTCGCGTCGCCTGTCCGCCGACCGTTCGCGCGGCCTTGTTTAGCGGAGATGGCATATTGATATATCATTTAGCGCGCAGTCGCCCCTCTTCGTCTAGGGGTATGCGGCCATGGGCGTCTCAGTGTTGCAATTACGTTACAAAACTGGCCGCCGGCTTGGACCGACGGCCGTTTTTGAAGACCGCTAGTTGCGGTCCGGCGCTTCAATCTCGCCGCTGGCCACGTCGCGATAATAGATCCAGCTCGTGACATTCTCCCGGTCGTCATCCAGAGGCGGCGGGCTGGTGTATTCGGGATAGTGCGCGGCGATCTCGGCCTTGAAGAAGTCGGGCAGCTCGTCCCAGCTGTCCAGCTTGGTGCCGGCGGTGTGCATGTAGATCACCCCCTCGCGCCCGTTCATCCTCATCCAGGGCAGCCAGTCGCTCATGCGCACCCAGCCCACCTCCACATCGGCGGTGGTTTGCGCCGGATCGGTGAGGTTGGAGACATTGCCGAAGAAGTTGAACATTTCGGTGGCGTGATAGGTGCCGCCGATCTCGGCCTCGAACTCGCTGGCCAGCGGGTTGGGATACCAGAGCGGCACCGTGGCGGTCTGCCAAAAATCATCGCCCTGGATCGAGCCGCGGAAAGCGGCGGGGCCGCGCGGCCCGTTGGGGAAGCTGGGCGCGCGCGAATTGACCGGATCATTGGCCACGTGCAGCACGTCCACGGTCTCGCCGGTCCAGGGATTGTCCCAGGTGGAGAGGATCTCGTTGGTCTCCGGATCAAGATAGAGCAGCAGCTCCCGGCTCACCATGCGGTAGCCGGTTCCGTATTCGGGGTGCTCGATCGTGGCGCAGGCGCGCACATTCATGCCCTCGACGCGGAACATGCGCCGGTCCGGCTCACCCTGGCGCCGCGAGAAGGCGTAGCCGTGCCAGTAGAAAGTCACCGGCTCGCCGTCCACGGTGGAGCAGGCGATCTTGCGGTTCATCTCCACGACATGGTCGGGATTTTCAAAGCTGAGCGGATCCTGCGCGGCGGCCGCCGAAACGGCGAACACGCCTGCGCCCAGCGCGGCGATCAGGGTTTTCATGACTGTCTCTCCTCCTCGGCGATCTGAAGCCGCCGCATCTAAATGGTATATCATTTGATTTCGGACGCCGGATCAAGCTTTTTTGGAGGGGCGGGGTCTGGGTGGGCGTCGGGGCTCAGTCTTTGGAAGGTGGCTTCGCCAAGCTCTGGAGACGCCGCGCTCGCCATCTCACCCCACCCGACCCGAGGCTCCGCCTCGGCCCACCCTCCCCATACAGGGGAGGGACAAAGATCCGTGCTGATGTCCTCCCCCTTGATGGGGGGTGAGCCTGCCGAAATCGATCCGGGGGAATCGATCGAACAGGCGAACGTCGGCGCAGCGGACGGAGGGGGGTGACGGGGACGGGGCGCAGGACGGAAAGGGCGGGCCGCCTCAGTGAAAATCCCGGCTCGCCGGGATGATCTGCGAGCCTGCGAATCCGAGGCTGCGTTTGGGTTTCTCGCGGGGATCGCCGCCGGGACGGGCGATTTCGTCGGCATGGGCGAGCGCGGTGTCCAGCCCGCCCTCGGTGAGGGTGGAGAGCGCCGGGGTCCAGTCCACCAGCTGGTCGGCCACCAGATGGATCACGTCGCCCTCGCGCTGCAGCTTGCCGGTGACGGCCAGGAGCTTGGCCCCGATCACCACCCGGCGGAAGCGCGCGAACACGGCCGGCCAGATGATGACGTTGGCGACGCCGGTCTCGTCCTCCAGCGTGGCGAAGATCACGCCCTTGGCCGAGCCGGGGCGCTGGCGCACCAGCACAAGGCCCGCCACGCCCATCCGGGCGCCGTTGCGCGCCGTTGAAAGATCGGCGCAGGTGCGATAGCCGGCCTGGCGCATGGTCTCGCGCAGGAAGCTCATGGGGTGGGCTTTCAGCGACAGCGACAGCGTGGAGTAATCGCGCGCCACCTCTTCAGACAGGCCCATCACCGGAAGCCGCGCGCCGGAGAGATCCGGCGCATGAGCCTCGCCGCCGGCTGCGAACAGCGGCAGGTCCGGCCCCGGCTGGGCCAGCGCCCGCCAGCCGGCTTCGCGCCGGGAGGCGAGCGAACCGAACGCGTCCCCGGCGGCCAGCCGATCGGTCTCGCCGCGCTGCAGGCGCGCGCGCCGCGCCAGATCCTCGACGCTGTCAAACAGTCCGCCCTCCTGGCGCGCCGCCATGACGCGCGCCGCAGTGATTTCGCTCAGCCCCTTGATCTGTCTGAGGCCCAGTCGCACCGCCCGGCGGGCGCCGCCTTCAGGCGTGGCGGGCGGCCCGTCAAAAGGAGCAAGCGCCTCCAGCGTGCAATCCCAGTCGGAGGCGTTCACATCGGGCGGGCGCACGATGACGCCGTGCTCGCGCGCGTCGCGCACCAGCTGGGCCGGGGCGTAAAATCCTAAAGGCTGGCTGTTCAGCATGGCGGCCAGAAACGCGTCTGGATAGTGACGCTTGATCCAGCAGGAGACATAGACGATGAGCGCAAAGCTCGCCGCGTGGCTTTCGGGAAAGCCGTATTCGCCAAAACCCTCCAGCTGCTTGAAGCAGCGCTGGGCGAACTCGGGCTCGTAGCCGTTGGCGATCATGCCCGCCATCAGCTTTTCGCCCATCTCCTGGATCGTGCCGGCGCGCCGGAAGGCCGCCATGGAGCGGCGCAATTTATCCGCCTCGCTGGGGGTGAAGCCCGCCGCGACGATGGCGATCTTCATCGCCTGCTCCTGAAACAAAGGCACGCCCAGGGTCTTGCCCAGCACCTCCTCCAGCGCCTTTGAGGGATACTCCACCGTCTCCTTGCCCTCGCGGCGGCGCAGATAGGGGTGAACCATGTCACCCTGGATCGGGCCGGGACGCACGATCGCCACCTCGATCACCAGATCGTAGAATTTGCGCGGTTTCAGGCGCGGCAGCATGGTCATCTGCGCCCGGCTCTCGATCTGGAAGACGCCCAGCGTGTCGGCCTTGCAGATCATGTCGTAGACGCGGCTGTCCTCGGCCGGAACTTCTGAAATGGTGAGATCGCGGCCATAGGCCTCTCTGATGATCTCAAAGCTCTTCTGGGTGGCGGTGAGCATCCCCAGCCCCAGCACGTCCACCTTCATCAGGCCCAGCGCGTCGATATCCTCCTTGTCCCATTCAATGGCCGTGCGCTCGGGCATGGCGGCGCGGCGCACCGGCACGATCTCGTCCAGGCGCCCCAGCGTGATGACGAAGCCGCCGGGATGCTGGGAGAGATGGCGGGGAAAGCCCTGCAGCGCGCGCGCCGCCCCCAGCGCCCGGCGCAGGGCGGGACTGTCGGGATCCAGGCCCAGCTCATCGCGGATCACCGCGTCGGTGATCCCCTCGCGCCAGCCCCATACCGCTTTGGACAGCGCCGCGATGACGTCGCCGGACAAACCAAAAGCCTTGCCCGCCTCGCGGATCGCGCCGCGGGGGCGATAGCAATTGACCACCGCGGTCATGCCGGCGCGCCGGCGTCCGTACTTTTGATAGACGTACTGGATCACCTCCTCGCGGCGCTCATGTTCGAAATCCACGTCGATATCAGGCGGCTCGCCGCGTTCCGCCGAGACGAAACGTTCAAACAGAAGGTCGATCTTGGAGGGGTCCACCTCGGTAACGCCGATGGCGAAGCACACCGCGGAATTCGCCGCCGAGCCTCGCCCCTGGCACAAAATGCCCTGGCTGCGCGCAAACCGGATGAGATCGTACACGGTGAGAAAATAGCTGGCGTAATCAAGCTGCTCGATGAGCCCCAGCTCGTAATCGATCGCCTTGCGGGTCTTGTCCGGCGTGCCTTGCGGCCAGCGGCGCGCCTCGCCTTCGCCTGTGAGCCGGCGCAGGGTCTGCATGGGCGTTTCGCCCGGCCCGATCACTTCGTCGGGATAGTCATAGACCAGCTCGGTGAGTTGAAACTCGATTGCGTCGGCGAGTGCGGCGGTGCGCGCCACCGCCTCTTCATAGCCGGAAAACAGGCGCGTCATTTCTGCGCCGGATTTCAGATGGCGCTCGGCGTTGGCCTCCAGCATCCGGCCGGCCGCCTCGATCCTCACATGCTCGCGAATGCACGTGACCACGTCCTGCAGAAGCCGGCGTTCGGGCGCGTGATACAGCGCGTCGGTGGTGGCCACGGTCTCCACCCCCAGATCCAGCGCCAGCCGGCTCTGGCGCAGAAGCCGCGCCCCGTCGCGCCCGTCAAAGCGGCGCACCAGCGCCAGATGCACCGGGCTGGCGCTGGCCCGCACGAAGGCCGCGGCGCAGCTCATCCAGCAGGCGTCCTCGTCGGGGGGCGGGATGAGGATCTGCACCTGATCCTCGCCCAGCTGCTCCCCCGCGGCCGCGAGGCTGACATGGGGATCGCCCGGCTCCCCGGCGAATTGCGCATCGGTGAGAAAGCGCGACAGGCGGGCGTAGGCGGTGCGGTTTTTCGGCAGGCAGACCAGCTCCACCCCCTCGCCCGTCACCAGCCGGCATCCCACCAGGATCTTCACCCCGTGCTCACGGCCCGCCAGATGGGCGCGCACCACGCCGGCAAGCGTGTTGCGATCGGCCACCGCCAGGGCGGCGAGCCCCAGGCGCGCCGCCGTCTCCACCATCTCATGGGGATGGCTCGCCCCGCGCAGGAAGGAGAAATTGGTGGCGGCGGCGAGCTCGGCGAAAGCGGTCATGGCGAAGCCTTGAAGCGTTGCGTCCTTCGAGGCTTTTGCTTTGCAAAAGACTCCTCAGGATGAGGACAGTCAGCGTCCAAATTCATCCTCATCCTGAGGTGCGAGCCAAAGGCGAGCCTCGAAGGACCGGCGGGATGGAGCGCTCCGCGCTCCATCACCCGGCTCCGTGGACGAACCAGGCGGGACGGTCGGTTTCGCGCCCGTAGAGGCCCTCGCGGTAGAGCCAGAAGCGGCGGCCTTCGCCCGTCTCGACCCGGAAATAATCGCGCACCTTGCCAGGGCCCGAGCCCGGCGGGGCGCGCCACCATTCAGGCGCGATGCGTTCGGGGCCTTCGGCGCGCAGGACCGTGTGGCGCACCCGGCGCCAGGTGAAGAGCCGCGGCGGCCCGTCGGGAATCTCGGCCACCGCCTGCGCCGGTTCGGCGCGCTCGAAGATCAGCAAGGGCCGGCGCTCCAACCGGTTCGGCCAGGCGCACGGCGGCGCCCCCGCCCCCACCCCGGCCCAGCGCGCAGCACGTTCGGGGATATGGCTGTTTCCCGGACGGGCGCGCCGGGCGGCGCCCTCGCCCAGGCGGGCATCCAGCCGGTCGGCCAGGCGGGCCGCGTCGGAACTGGCGCCGGCCTCGCCGGTGAGATCGGTCTGGGCGTGATCCAGGCGCCGGGCGAGCGCCGCGCCGGCCTCCACCAGATCGATCCCGAAGCCGATATCAATGCCGGACCGCTCCAGCCGCTCGCCCATGAGGCGGGAGAGATGGGCCGGGTCCCGGCTGGGCGCCGCCGCCCCGATCATGAGATCGCGCGCCGCGCCGTCCACCCGGTACAGCGTCAGGCGCAGGCGGGTGGCGCCCAGACCCTCGGCCTTCAGCGCCTCGCACAGCTTTTCAATGGCGCGCGAGACTGCCTCCTTGATGGCGCTTTGCGTCTGCAAGGCTTCCGCAAACCGCACCCGCGCGCGCAGATCGGCCTGGGGCTTCAACGGGGTGAGGGTTTCACGCTCGGCGCCGGACGCCTGATCGAGGCGGCGCACCAGCGCCAGGCCGAAACGTTTGGCCAGCGAGGCGCGCGGCAGACCCAGAAGATCGCCGGCGGTCGCCAATCCGAAGCGGCGCAGCCTGGCGGCCGTATCGCCGATGCGCAGCGCCTCCACCGGGACCGCGTCCAGCGCCGGGCGCGCCGCATCGACGCTGACCCAGCCGCACCGGGCCTGAACGGCGCTGGTGCGCGCCAGCGCCCAGGCCAGCCCGATCGTGGGCGCGGCGGCGGCGCTGGCGGTGAGGCCCAGAGCACGCGTCTCGTTCACCAGCTGGTCGAGCAGGCGGTCCTCGCCGCCAAAGACCTGCGCACATCCGGTGATGTCCAGCAGCACCCCGTCGAGGCCCGGAGTGAGCGCATCCGGCGCGGTCCACGGCGAGAACCGTCCGCACCAGCGCGCAAAGCGAATGAGCGCCGCCCGGTCGCCCCCGGAATCGGCGGCGCGCGCGGCCATGAGCGGCGCCAGGGCGCGCGCATCGGCCACATTCATGGCCGGGCTCAATCCCGCGCGCTCGGCGTTGGGCGTCAACGCGTAAAGCCGCTCCCCGCCGGCGCCGGCCTGCGTGAGCACGAAGGGAGTCGCCTCGCTGTCAGCCGGTTGCGGCTTGAGGCGCTCGGTGGGCCAGCGCGGCAGGCTCAAGGCGGCGTAGCGCATCGTCTTCCCATTCCAGTTCGAACCGGTCCGGCGCGCCGCCGCGACGGCGCTCCAGCACGGCGATGAGTTTCTGGCTTCCAAGCCCCTGCAGCCCGCCCGCCCCGCGCCAGGGCGCCGGCGCGCCGGGCGAGGCGGCGATGCGCCAGCGGGTGAGCGCGGCGCTGGTCCCGTCCGCGTCATGGGCGCGCGCCACCAGGATCTGGCCGCCCTTGGCCTTCGCCGCCGCATGAAGACGACGCGAGGCGGTGAGGTCATAGCCCCTTGCGGCGCCGGCCTCGCCGAACACCAGCGCGCCAGCTTTCAACGCCTCCTCCATGGCCCACAGCGCGTCCGCGCCGGGGCGCGCATCCACGCGCATGAGGCGGGCCGGATCGAGCCCGGCCTGGCGCAGCCCGTCGGGGCACGGCGCGCCGAAATCAAGCCGGCTCTCCCCGCTGGCGCGCACCCAGACCAGCAGGCGGTCGCCGGGCAGGCCCGCCAGCCAGCGCACTGCAAAGGCATAGGCCGCCGGCGCATCGAGATAGGTGTGCGGCCTGAGATCATGGAGCCCGGCCTGGGCCCGGAAGCCCGCCAGCGGATCGGCGTCGTTCGCCGCCAGAGCGGCGGGAGAGGCCGCAAGAGAAGCCGGCGTGCGCGGCGCCTCCAGGCGCGGCCGTCCCGGCTGCACGAAACCGTGCCCGTCCGCCTCAAGGGCGGCGATCTTCGCCTTCAGCGCAGCCAGGCGCCCTGCCCGTTCGAAGACGGCTCCGGACCCGGCGCGCAGGCTCTCGGTCTCGCGCTCGCGTGCGGCGCGGGTCATGGGACGCTCTCCCGTCATCACCGGATCAAAACTCGCCGCCGCACCCGTGAAGGCGTTTCGGCGGGCTTTCCAATTTCTATGTTCTATTTTTGTTCTTGTCCCTGACGGAGTCAAGGGCGCCATGCGGGGGAAATCGCCCCCGCTCCATCAGCGCATCGGCGTGGCGAGTCCGGTAAAAACCCAAGCTAAACTGGAGTAATTAAGAACTCGATTTAGTTCTTTATAAGAATCTTGCGGAAAATAATATATTACAAATATATAGTTTCAATTTTTATTTATTCGTGCTTTATGAGCTCACCCATAGCCAGCGTGTGTTCATCTCCGGGCGTGGGCGCTTTGCGTCCCAACGTCAAAATTCATTTCCGCCCGCGCCCTGTGCGCGGCCGCGGGCAGGAGACACGCCCATGACCCGAAACCTTTCACCCCGTCTGCTCTATGGCCTCGCCGCCGTCCTGCTCGTGCTTGTCGGTGCGGTCGGCTATGCGCTCTGGCGCGACAGCCAGACCCGTTCCATCGAGTTCTCCGTCGGCGACAATGGCATCTCGATCTCGGAAAACTGATCCAGTTTCGAGCCTCCACAGCGCCACGACCGCCCTGTTTTCATCCGCATTTTTTTAATCAAGCAGCTGACGCGTACCGCGCGTATCATGCGCCGTATCGTCAATGATCTGCCCTCACACAGGAGACATGCCCATGTCACGCATCGCCACCCTTTTCGTCTGCTTTCTCATGCTCGTCAGCCTGACCGCCTGCAACACGATGCGCGGCGCCGGCCAGGATCTGGAAAACGCCGGCGAAAGCGTCCAGGACGCCGCCGAGGGCTGATCCAGCCCGCCTTCAACAGAAAAACGCCCCGCCGGAGCTTCCGGCGGGGCGTTTTCATAAAGCCCGGACGAGCGCCCCGCCTGGAGCGATTGAGGTCGATTCTGATCGCCCAATATCGCTCTAGACCTTTGACTTGCGGCCTTTGCGAACCGCGAACCCAGCACCCGCTTTCGCTGAAAAGACGCTAGATGCGCCGGATCAGACGCAGCAGCAGCAAAATGATCACAGCGCCCACCGTGGCGCCGATGATTGAGCCCACAATGCCTTGACCGCTGGCGATGCCCAGCTGACCGAACACCCAGCCGCCGACAAAGGCTCCAATGATCCCCACAACGATATTGCCAAGCAAACCCAACCCATAGCCCTTGACGATCAGTCCGGCCAACCAGCCGGCGACCGCGCCGATAAGCAGCCAAATCAGTAACGTTTCAATTGTCATTTTAATATTCCCGATGCCTGGATGGCACGTACTTATAATACACGAAATTTAACTTTAATGCACTTTTAAATTTATAAAATCTTCTTTGTATCCCACACCCGGCCTTTAGGCGTTTCTCTAAGCCAGTTCTGCATCCATAGCTTTTCGCCGACGCCGGGCGGGTGTTCGATGTCCGCTTGAATGCGGGCGCCTCCTGCGCCTTCCGGCTTGGCCCTGCGCCGGGCGGCCGGCCGGACGGGAGGCCGGCCGGCGGGTTTGTGCACCCGGGCGCGCCCCGATATACAAGCGGTCCGGCCCCGGCGACAGGACGCGTGGCTCACACCTGTGGAGGCGGCGATGCGTCTGACCAATTTCTCCAACTACGCCCTGCGCATCCTGCAGTTCGCGGCGGTCCGCGATCCTGACCATGTGCGCATGGAGGACGTGGCCGCCGCCCACGGCATCTCCCGGCACCATCTGCTGAAGGCGGCCAATTTCCTGGCCAAGAAAGGCTTTCTGGAAATCGTGCGCGGCCGCGGCGGCGGCGTTCGCCTGGCCCGCCCGGCGAACGCCATCAGCGTCGGCGAGGTGGTGCGCCAGACCGAAGGGCCCATCGAGCTGGTGGAATGCTTCAACGCCCAGACCAATACCTGCCCGCTGATCGGCGTATGCCGGTTGTCGGCTGCGCTGAAACGGGCCCTGGCCGCGTTCCTGGACGAGCTTGACCCCGTCACCATCGCCGATATCGCCGCCAACCGGGAGGCGCTGTCCCTGCGCCTCGGCCCGCGCGGCGAATAGGCCGGACCTATGCGGCGCCATGCCGCTATCGAAAGGGGCTATACCCGGCATCGCTAAAAGTAGTAAGATAAATACGAGTTTTAGGGAGATCCTCTCCAGACGCCGCCGCATCCCGCGGCCCTGACCGAATGGAATGACCTATGAACACGCAACCCACCGCCGCCCGCCTGCCCGGCATCAACCAGCCCGCGCCGGACTTCACCGCCCCCACCACCCATGGCGAGCGCTCGCTCGCCGATTACAGGGGCAAATGGCTGATCCTGTTTTCCCACCCGGCCGACTTCACGCCGGTCTGCACCACCGAATTCATCGCCTTCGCCAACGCCCAGGAGCGTTTTGCGGCGATGAACACCGAGCTACTCGGCCTGTCCATCGACAGCCATTTCGCCCACATCGCGTGGATGCGGAACATCAAGGAAAAGTTCGGCGTGGAGATCAAATTTCCAATCATCGCCGACCTCTCCATGGCCGTGGCCGGCGCCTACGGCATGATTCAGCCGGGCGCCTCGGACACGGCGGCGGTGCGCGCCACCTTCGTAATCGACCCTGAGGGCGTGCTGCGCGCCATGGTCTACTATCCCATGAGCAACGGCCGCTCGATCGAGGAGTTCGTGCGTCTGGTCCAGGCGCTGCAGGTCTCCGACGCCGAGAAAGTGGCGACCCCGGAAGGCTGGACGCCGGGCGACAAGGTCATTGTCCCGCCGCCCGCAACCGCCGACGCCGCCGAAGCGCGCGGCGGCGAGGGCTATGAAACCGTGGACTGGTATTTCTCCAAACGCGCCCTCTGACGCCGGAGCCGGCGGCGGGGTTCGCCCCGCCGCCGATGCGCCCCCAACCAAAGCCCCCCGAACGACCCTGAACGGAGCCCACCATGACCCTCTTCCTGGCAGCCCTCACCGGCCTGGCCCTGGGCGCCGCCGGCGCCCAGCCGGCCGAACCCGCCGACATCCGGACGGCTGAAGCCCGGACCGCCGAGGCCCCGACCGCCGAGGCCCCGGCGCACATCCTCACGGTGATCACCACGCCCGACCCGCAGACCCAGCTGATGGCGCTGATCCTCGCCCGCGCCAGCATCCAGGCCGGGGCCGGCGGGCAGGTCCTCCTGTGCGGCCCGGCGGGCGATCTCGCCCTCTCAGAACCGCCCGACACGGCGACCGCAGAACAGGCGCCCCGCGGCGCAAGCCCGCACGGCCTTCTGACCGGCCTGATTGAACAGGGCGTCACCGTGGAGGTCTGCGCGATTTATCTGCCCAACAGCCCGCATCGCGAAGAGGATCTTCTGGAGGGCGTCACCGTGGCGGCGCCGCCGGAGATCGCCGCGATCATGACCGCGCCGCACACGCGCTTGTTCACCTTCTAAACCGAGCATCGCCAAGGTCTTGGCGGGCGGGCGCGGGGCGTTCATAAGACGGGGATGGACCCGCTCGCCCTCGCCTTCACGCTCGGCCTGCTCGCTGCGCTCGTCGCGCTGGCGATCATCGACGCGCGCACATTGCGCCTGCCCGACAAGCTGACCCTGCCGCTGATCGCCACCGGGCTGATGGCGGCCTGGGTGCTGGAGGCGCCGGTCTGGCTGCACCTTTTGGGCGCCGCGCTGGGCTATCTCACTTTGGTGGCCATCGAGACAGGGTATCTCAAAGTGCGCGGCCGGGCGGGACTGGGACGCGGCGACGCGAAGCTGTTCGCCGCCGGCGGCGCCTGGTGCGGCGCGCTGGCCCTGCCGCTCATCCTGCTGGTGGCGAGCGCCTCGGCGCTGCTTTACGTGCTGGTGATGCGCGTGGCCGCCGGGCGCCGGTTTCAGGTGGATCTGATGATCGCCTTCGGCCCGTTCCTGGCCTTCGCCATCGGGCTGATCTATCTGCTTCAGGGCGCCGGACTGACGGGCGCGGCCGGGTTCTGAACGCCCGCCCACCCCCTCATCCCCCGCGCGCCATGCAGCGGCGCACGCCGCCCAGGGGCCGCACGATCTCGGTCCCGTCCAGGCGCCGGGTGCGCAGCACCGCCTCCTCCAGACGCTGGCCCGAGCGGGTCTCCTCGCCGACGCGGCCGGTGAGCGTGTAGGTCATGTTGCGCTGCGCATCGAGATAGATGCGCCGGAAACGATCGCCGGGGACCATCTCGGCCGACTGGGGCGAGACGCCCAGCTCCACCACCTCATCGTCCTCGATCAAACGCACCAGGCGGCGGGTCTCGCTTTCAAACAGCACGAAATTGTTCGGCTCGCGCACCTCAAACAGAAAGAGGCCGCACTCGCCCGGCGCCAGGGTTTGCGCCGCCAGAGCCTCGCGCGGCCCGGCGGCGTCCGCCGCGGCGCCGCTCTGCATCGGTCCGGTCTCGGGATTTTCACCTGTCCGGGCGCCCGGGCCCGCCGCGCAAGCGGTGAGCGCAACGAGCAGCGCAGCGGCGAGTAGAAGCGATTTCATGGTGCAGTCTCCTGAGATCCGCCCTCGGCGATGAAGCCCTCGCCCTGCTGATCGAACCCCATGAGCGAGAGCGCCGCAATGATGTCGCGCTCAGCGGTCCGAGCCTCGATGCGCCAGCGCGGACCGGCGGTCGGCAGGCGCACCCGCCCGGACAGGACCAGCGCATCGCTGCGTCCGGAAACCAGCAGCGCCACGGTCTCCCCGTCGCACGTCAAATCGCCCGTCAACATCGGCAATTGCGCGCCATAGCGCTCTCCGACGGACACCAGAGCCGCGCTGGTCACCCGCCCTTCCGCCTCCAGGCAGGCGCCGGCGCCATCCAGCACCAGCCGCTCGATCTCCACACGCGCGCTTTCTCCAGCCGGCAGATCGGCCGCCGCCAGGGCCGAAATCGCATCAAGAGCGACGACGCCCGCGGCATCCTCGAACCGCGCGCCGCCGCCGCTCAGCGTCACGCGGCCGGCGCCGCGCAGGGCGGGGTCGGCGACGCTCACGTCGAACACAGCCCGGCCGGTCAGAAGCGGCGCAGGGCGAAGCCGCGCCTCCACATGGGACAGAGCGAGGCCGCCCGCGCGCACCCGGCGCGCCGAGGCGTTCCAAACCGTGCCGGTGACCATTCCCGCTTCAATCCCGGCGGGCCGTGCGGCGACGTCATAGACCAGGCGCGCCGGCGCTCCCGCCACCGCAAAGCCGATGAAGGCGGCGAGCCCCAGCAGCGCGTAGAGGATCCAGCGGGTCACGGCGCGTCTCCGGGGCGGCGCACGATGATCTGGGCGCGCACGACATTATCGCCCTCCCGGTCGAAGCTGGCGCGCTCCACCACCACGCCGTCCTCGCGCGACAGATCGGCGAGCCACGCCATCAGCCGGTCCGCCGGCGCGGCGTCGAACCAGACGCCAAGCGCGCCCGCGTCCAACGGCTGGACCCGCGAGATCGGCAATTCGCGCGCCGTGGCGGATGCGCCCACCAGCGTGCGCAACGGCGTTCCGCCGCCCACCGCCTGCGCCTCGCTGGCGAGCTCTTGATAGCGCGCCACACCGGCCAGCACGGTCTCGTAATCGGCCACCGCCGCGTCATGGGCCCGCCGCGCCTCGGCGCGCCAGGACAGCGCCGGCGCGAGAACCGCATACCACAGCACCAGCGCCGCCAGCAGCGCGGCGAGGCCCGCCAGCAGAAACTGTTCGCGGGCCTCGCGATCGGCCCAGGCGGCGCGCGCCGGCGCCAGAAGATCGCTCAGGCTCATGGCAGCCTCACCGTGAAATCGCCCACCACCCCGGTTTCGGCCTGGCGCGCGCCGCCGTCCTCCAGCACCACGTCCAGGGTCCCGGCGCGGGTGCGCAGGCGTTCAAACACGTCAAACCCGGAATAGCGCGCGCTCACCTGCAGCGCGCCGCGGGCGGAGTCATAGCGTATGGCGGTGACCTCCACGGCCTCCTCGCCTTGCGTCAGCCGGCCCAGCGCCGCCGCCAAAGCGAGAAAATCCGCCCCGCCATCCGGAGCGCCCACCCGGGCGAGTTGCTGGCGCAGCTGGGTCTGGACCCGTGTGACCCGGCCCACTTCGGGGAAAGCCTCCTGGAAGACGGCGATTTCGGCGTCGCGATAGAGGCCGGTGCGGTGCTCGTAATACATCGCCTGACCGCCCGCCAGCGCCGTCACGCCCAGGCAAGCGGCGAGGCCCAGAACCGCCGCGGCGCGCCAGGGCGCCAGCAGCTCGCCCCAGTTCAGATCCGAGGCGAGCCCGGCGCCCAGCACCGGCGCCAGGGTCTGCAGCCAGGCGGGGTCCAGCCCGGCGGCGCAAAGGCGCAGGTCGGGCGCAGTCGCCCGGGTGATCTCCACGGGCGTTCCCTCCGGCGCTGCGAGCGCGGGATCGACCCCCTCGCTCACCCGCACCGTTTTCGGCGCCAGGCGCGCCGTGAGGGCGGGCAGGACGAAACCGGCGAGATCGGCTTCGATCGCGCCGCATAGCGGCGTGTTCAGCGCCGCGTCGGCATCGCGCGGGCCGGTGTCGCGCCCGGCGGCCTCACTCGCTCCGGCGTGCGTCTTGAACAGGACCCGGCCGCCGGACTCGAACACGAACAGATCCGCATCGCCGGCCTCTGCGGCCAGGGCGTCGGGGACGGCGTAGACCGGCTTGATTCCCGCGCCGGCGGCGAGGCGGCGCCAGGCGTCGCGCAGCGCGGTGGACACCCCGGCGACCATGCGCAGGCCATCAGGGGCCCGCGGGCCGATCTCCACCGCCGTCTCCTCCAGCCCGCCGGCCAGATGATCCTCGATCAGGAACGGCGCGGCGCGCCGTGCATAGCGGTCCGATCCGCCCGGCGCCGCAACCCGGCGCAGAAACACCGCCTCGGCCGGCAGAAGCGCGACGGTCCGGTCGGGCCGGGCGCCCTTCAGATCGGGCGCCTGACCGGGCGCCATACGGCCCTCGTCGAGGATCGCGCCCTCGCAGACCAGCGCCCATCCGGCGTCGGCCGCCTCGGCGTCGGCGGAGAGGGTGATGACCAGAACGCTCATCTAGAAGGCTCCAAAGCGTTCGCCATGGCGGGCGATCCGCCCGGTGTCCTGAAGTTCGGCCAGCTGGCTCAGGGTGAAGCGCGTGTCGTCGACTCTCACATCCACCTCCATTTCGAACCAGCGCGTGGTGACGCCCACCAGAGCCTGATCTTCCGCCCCGGCCTCCAGGCGCGCCATCAGCGGCTCGGCCCAGAACGCCTCGATCGTGTCATAACCCTGTGGCGGCCTTCGGAAAAGCACCGCTTCGGCGTCGGATGCCGAAAGCCGCCCTTCGAACGCAGCCGAAAGCAGCGGCGCCTGGCCCGGCTCCAGCGTGTTCACATTGAGCGGCGGCTGGGCGTCGTCGGGCCGCACGCACAGCCAGGGCGAAAGCGCGCGGTAAAGATCCGGCGTCATTTCGGGCAAGGCGAGCATTTCCTCCAGCTCCTGGAAGGGCTGGTTCGCCGCGCGGTAGGGCGGGTCGAAGCGGGCGTAGACATCATCCTCCGCGCCGCC
This sequence comes from Apolloniradiicaulis salifontis, assembly GCF_053756655.1. Classification (NCBI taxonomy): domain Bacteria; kingdom Pseudomonadati; phylum Pseudomonadota; class Alphaproteobacteria; order Maricaulales; family Maricaulaceae; genus Apolloniradiicaulis; species Apolloniradiicaulis salifontis. The sequence goes on along the minus strand of NZ_CM132387.1, from coordinate 330,110 downwards.
GAGCTCAGGCCTCGTGTCGGCGTCGATCCAGTCGATCATCTGGGCCTTCAACCGCTCCGCGGCGCCCCGGGGCAGGCCGATCTGGTCGGTGAGGCGGGTGAACATGGCGCCGGCGCGCCCCTGGCGCGCCTGAACGGAGGCGGCGTCCTCGTCGTCACCGGCCTGCGCGTGCAGGGCGTTGATGTTGAAGCAGTTATTGCCGTCGCGAATGGTCCCGGAAATGCGCCCGCGCTCGATCTCGAAGACATGGGGGCCTTGGCGCCAGAGCGCCGTGGGACGGGTCACCTCGCGCTCCTGCGCCACGGATCGGGCGAGCACGCTTTCGGCGAATTCGCGCGCGCCGCGGGCGTACCAGCGGGCCTGATCGCGGGAGTCGATCTGGGCGGTGCGGAACACCGCAAAGCGCGTCACGTCGGTGAGCTGCACCGCCACGGCCGCCATGAGCGCCACCAGAAGCAGCGCCGCGATCAGCGCCGTGCCCTGTTCGCCGCGCCTCATGGGATCGCCCCCGCGCCGGGGGTGAGGGCCACATGCTCCAGCGCGCCGACGCCCGCGAGGGTATAACGCAAACGCACGGCGGCCGGCGGCGGTGCGGCCGCGCCTGCGCCGGCCGCACCGCTCGGGCCGATCCGGGCCTGGTTCAACCATCCGGCGCCGCCGAACACCTCCACCTGCAGATCGCTCACCCCGTCGGCCATGAGCCGGCGGCGCGGGTCCGCGCCGCGCGCTGCGTCGGGATAGGCGTAGGCCTCGCGCCACAGCGCGTCACCGTCATAGAGCCAGACCACGCGCTGCAGGGTGGAGCGGGGCTGGTTGGCGCCGGGATTGGCCCAGCCGGTGCGGGTGAAGACCAGCACTTCACGCATCGCCTCCCCGCCGCCGCGCACCAGCTCGGTCCCGCGCGCATCAGCGGCGAAAACCCGCGGGTCTTCAAGACCTTCGCCAGTGCGCGCCGGGCGCATGACGATCTGGCCCATATCGGCGGTGAAGAGCGCGCCTACCCGCTGGGCGGTGTCGATGCGGGCGAGCGCCGCCTCGGTCTGCGCCTTGCCGCGCAGGGCCGTGGTGAGAAGCCCCACGGAGATCGCGCTCACCAGCGCGAAAACCGCTACGGCGGCAAGGACTTCCAGCAGAGTGAAGCCGTCCTCGCGGGTCATGGCCGGTCCTCGCGCAGGAAGGTGACGAGGCGGGCGGCCTCGCGGCCCTGATCGGTTTCAATCACAAGGGTGATCTGCGAGAGGCCGGGATCGCCGGCGGCGCTGGTTTCAAGGCGCCATTCAAAGCTGCGCCCGGCGAGGTCGTAGGCGCCGGAGCGGTCGCTCAGGGGGGCGCCACGGCTCTGGGCGATCTGCGTGCTGAGGATATTCTGCGCCGCCAGTCCGGCCAGCGTCGCGTCCTCCGCCATCGTGGCGGCGCGCACGCCCGTGGTGAGGGCGTTCATCAACGCCACCCCCGCGATGGCCAGGACGGCCAGCGCGGCGAGCATTTCAATCAGGGAGAATCCCGCCTCGCGCCTCATGGCTGCGGCGCCCGGAGCTCGTGGTCGTAGCGCACCGCGCCGTCATCGCCGCGGCGGATCTCCGCGATCCCGTCCGCGCCCTCCAGGCGGTAGGCGAACGGGTCGTCGAACCCGGCCGGATCAAACCAGACCTGCGGGACGACGGGCGGAGCGTCATCGCGAGCGGCGGCGTCGCCGCGCCGGGCGACACCGCCCTCCAGAAGGCTCAGCACCAGGTCTGGATCGGAGAACCGCACCGGCTCCAGCGCGGGATGGTCGCGGCGCACCAGCCAGGCGGCCTCGCCATGGCTCATGAAACGATAGCCGCGCCCGTCAGGATCGGCGGAGAACCCCACCAGCGCGCCGGACACCAGCGCCTCGCGCCGGGCCTCGGCCAGGGAGCGGACCAGGCGGGCGCCGGCCTCCTCCTCCGGGCTGTCGCCGAAATCTCCCATGATCACAACGGCGGTCGCCATCACCGCCACGATGGCGAGGGCGGCCAGCATCTCCAGCAGCGAGACGCCGGCGTCACGGGAGGCGAGGCCGGGACGCATTGGGGCTCCTAGCGCTCCTGATCCGGATCCCAGTTGCCGATATCGGCGTTCTCGCCTTCTCCGCCCGCACGCCCGTCGGCCCCGAAGGACCAGATGTCGAAGCGGCCGTACTCGCCGGGGATCACGTACTGATAGTCATTGCCCCAGGGATCGGTGGGCAGCCGGTTGATGAAGCCGCCGTCGGGATAGCGCGCGGCCAGGCGCGGCTCGTCCGGCGCAACCACCAGAGCGTCAAGGCCCTGCTCGGTGGTGGGATAGGTGTTCAGGCTCAGCCGGTACATCTCCACCGCGCTTTCCAGCTGGCTGACGTCGGCGCGGGCCTTTTCCATCATCGCCCGATTCTGGCTCGGCAGGACGTTGATGACGATGATGGTGGCGAGAATGCCGATGATCACCACCACCACCATGATCTCGATCAGGGTCAGGCCGGCCTCACGGTCGTTCAGGGCCTGCTCGTCGTAAGGGCGCATCATCATGGGGTGTCTCCCGGTGTTCGCCGCGCGCGTCAGAGCAGCACGGCCGTGTTCAGTTGCAGGATGGGCAGAAGGATGGACAACACGATCGTCACCACGATGGCGGCCATGGTCAGGATGATGCCCGGCTCCAGAAGCGATAGTCCCGTGGTGACCGCGCCGTCCACATCGCCCTCCAGGTGTTCGGCGGCGCGCTCGAACATCTCCGCCAGCCGGCCCGAGCGTTCGCCGGCGGCCACCATATACACCATGATGGGCGGGAAGAAGCGGGCGCCCCGCAGCGCGTCGGCGAGGCCCTTGCCGGTCTCCACCTGATCGATCACGCCCTTGAGCATCTCCTGGACGACCAGGTCGCCGCTGGCGCGCCGCGCAGAGCGCAGAGCGTCCGGCAGGACCGCGCCGGAGGCCACGAGAATGCCCATGGTGCGGGCGAACCGCGCCGCCTCGACCTTCTTGTGGAGCCCGGAAATCACCGGCGCGGAAAGCCGCAGGCGGTGGACCGCACGGCGCACCGGTTCACGCCGCATGGCGAGGACATAACCCGTGGCCAACAGCGCCGCGCCGACCGCGAGAACCGGCCAGGCGCCCTGCAGAAAATCAGACAGGCCGATCATGATCCGGGTGATCAGCGGCAGGTCCAGTCCCATGGAGTCAAATTGCTCGGAGATGCGCGGCACGATCGCCACCAGAAGCGCGATCACCACCAGAAGCGCCACCACGCCCAGCACGGCCGGATAGACCAGCGCCGCGCCGACCTTGCGCTGCAGCGCGTCGGCCTGTTCGAGATAATCGGCCAGCCGGTCCATCACCAGACCCAGCCCGCCGGCGCTCTCACCGGCGGCCACCATGGCGCGGTAAACGCCGGGAAAGGAGCGCGGATGGGCGGCCATGGCTTCGGAGAGGCGCTCGCCCTCGACGACCTTGGCGCGCACCTCCATGAGGACCCGGCGCATGGCCGGGCTGGCGGCCTGACCGCCCACCAGGCCCACCGCCTCCTCCACCGGCATGTTGGCGCCCACTAGGGTGGCCAGCTGGCGGGTGGTTCCCATGAGCTCGCGACGGGACAGGGCCTTGGGCTGATTGAGCGCCCGCCAGACGCCGGACGCGCGCGCGCCGCCGGAGTCCGCCCGCGACAGCGCCAGCGGCGCCAGGCGCCGCCGCCTCAGCTCGCGCCGGGCGGCCTGTTCTGAATCGGCCGAGAGCAGGCCCCGCGTCTTCTTGCCCGCCGCGTCGAGGGCTTCGTATTCAAACGCCGCCATCGCGCTCGCCGTCCTCGCGGCACACTCGCATCACTTCGGCGAGGCTGGTTTCGCCGGCGCAGGCCAGCTTCACGCCGGAGCGCCACAGCGTGTCACGGTCCCGGAACGCCGCGGCGGCGAGGTGCTGCTCGCGCGCATCGTCATGGATCAGGCTGCGGATCGTGTCGTCCACAGCGACGACTTCGTACACGCCGCGCCGGCCGGAGAAGCCGGTCCCGCCGCAGGCCGGGCAGCCCTTCGGCCGGTACAGCGTCACCGCCGCTTCCGGGTGGGCGTCCAACAGGCGGCGCTCGGCGGCGTCGGCCTCATAAGGCGTCTTGCAGGACGGGCAAAGCCGGCGCACCAGGCGCTGGGCGACGATGGCCGAGAGTGTGGAGGCCAGAAGATAGCTCTCCACGCCCATGTCGCGCAGGCGAGTGATCGCGGCGACGGCGGAATTGGTGTGCACGGTGGAGAGCACCATGTGGCCGGTGAGCGAGGCCTGGATGGCGATTTCGGCGGTTTCCTGATCGCGGATCTCGCCCACCATCACCACGTCCGGGTCCTGGCGCAGGATGGCGCGCAGGCCGGCGGCGAAAGTCATGCCGACCTTGGCGTTGACCTGGGTCTGGCCGACGCCGTCCACGGCGTACTCCACCGGGTCCTCCACGGTGAGAATGTTGCGGGTCTGATCATTGAGAAGATTGAGCCCGGCGTAGAGCGTGGTGGTCTTGCCTGCGCCGGTGGGTCCGGTCACCAGCACCACCCCGTTGGGCTGGGCCAGCGCCTTCCTGAAGTCCTCGAACTGGGCGTCGGCCATGCCCAGCTGCTCCAGCGTGAACAGCGCGCTTTCCTTGTCCAGAAGGCGCAGCACCACCCGCTCGCCATAGCGCGAGGGCAGAGTGGAGACGCGCACGTCCACGCCCTTGCCCGCAAGGCTCAAGGTGAGACGCCCGTCCTGGGGCACGCGCTTTTCGGCGATGTCCAGACGCGCCATCACCTTGATCCGGCTGATCAGCGGCGGCGCCAGGCGCGCCGACAGACTCACCGTCTCGCGCAGCACGCCGTCGACGCGGAAGCGCACGGCGACCTTGTCCTCGAACGGCTCCACATGGACGTCCGAGGCGCCCATGCGTACAGCCTCGGCGATCAGGCCGTTGATCAGGCGGATGATCGGCGCGTCGCTGGCGCTGTCGAGCAGGTCTTCGGTCTTGGGAATCTCGGAGATGATCTCCGACAGGCTCGCCTCGCCCTCCTCGGCGCTTTGCTGGTTCATCGACGCGGCGAGGCCGTCGAACGCGTAGATGTCCGACAGGGCGGTGTCGAAGGTTTTCGCGTCCACCGGGCGCACCGGATAGGCCGACCCGGCGGCGCGGCGCGCCTCGATCAGGTCGGCCGGGTCGGCGCCCTGGCGCAGAAGAAAGACCGGCGCCTCGCCAGGCTGCAGCGCGATGCCGTTTTCACGAGCGAAGGCGTAGGCGAGCGGCTTCAAGCGCTAATCCTCGGGCGTGGCGGAGGCTTCAGGGGTCTCGGGCAGCGGGCGGTCGAACGGATCTGCGCCGCCGAGCATGAGATCGACGATCTCTTCAAGGCTGGACAAGCCATCGGCGGCCAGTCGCTGCTCGCCCACGGCGAAGTTATAGCTGTCGCGCGTCACCCGGCGCATGTCGGCGGCGTTGCGCACGATGGTCGGCCGGATGAAGACCATGAGATTGCGGCGCACCTGGGACCTTGATTCATTGCGGAACAGGCGCCCGGCCACCGGGATGCGCGACAGGCCCGGCACGGAATCGTCCAGCAATTGCTCGTCGCGCTCGATGAGGCCGCCCAGAACGATGATCTCGCCATTATCGGCCATGACGGTGGTCTCGATCTCGCGCTGATTGGTGATCAGCTCCTGAAAATCGGCGCTGACCGGACCGGCGACCGAGCTGACTTCCTGGCGGATCTGCAGGCGGATGGCGTCGCCTTGATTGATCTGCGGGCGCACGGTGAGCTCCACGCCCACATCCTGGCGTTCGATCTGGCGGAACGGGTTGGCGTTGTTCGCGCCGAGCGCCTCGCCGGTGGTGATGGGGATTTGCTGGCCCACCAGAAGGCTGGCCTCTTCATTGTCCAGCACCATGAGCTGGGGCTTGGAGAGCACATTGCTCTGGGTGTCGGACTCCAGAGCATTCACGATGAGCCCGAACAGCGAGCCGTCATCGCCGATCTGGCCGCCCAGCCCGAAGGCGCCGCCGCGCACGCCCAGAAGCGAGCTGACCGCAAGATTGCGCAGGGAAAGCTGGTCGCCGGCGGCTTCTCCGGTGTCGGCAAAGCTGTCGGTGGCCAGCGCGCCGGTGAGCGCCAGAAGATCGGGCGAGCGCTGGCTTCCATAGCGGGTGTAAGCGAACGGCGTGGCGTCGTCGCCGTCGCCGGCCAGAAGGAATTGTACGCCGAGTTCGCGCGCGGCCTGGTCGGAGATCTCCACCACGATGGCCTCCACCTGAACCTGCGGCCGGCGTATGTCGAGCCGGCGCACCACCTGCTCCAGCTCGCGCAGCACATCGGGGGACGCGTTTATGATGATGGCGTTGGTGGGCGCGTGGTGGGCGATGGAGGCGCCGCGCGCGTTTTCACCCGCCGTCGGCGACAGGGTCACTGAAAACTGTTCCAGGATCGGCAGAAGCTGCGCGCCCTCGGCATGGTTGAGACTGATCACCCGGAAGGACTGGTTGGACCGGCTCACCGCGTCCACCCGCCGGACCAGCGCGATCATCTCGCCCACCGCGCGCGGCTCGCCGCGCATGAGCAGCGCGTTGGAGGCCGGCACGGCGGCGACCGACACGGCGAGGGAGCGATCATCCTCGCCCTGGCCCGTGCGGGTGCGCAGACGCTCTACGATGCCCACCATGTCTTCGGCCGGGATGTTCTCCAGAACGATCATCTCCACCGTGGAGGTGTCGCGGTCCATGGCCCGCAGCGCCTGTTCCACCGCCTCGATGTTCGAGGCGTAGTCCACCGCCACGATGAGGTTGGAGCCCTCCACCGCATTCGCCGCGCCGGACGCCGACAGAAGCGGGCCCACGGCGCGGATCGCGTCGCGGGCGCTGGCGTTGCTCAGGCGCACCACCGTTGTGAGAAAGACCTCGTTCTCGCGGTCGGTGCTCACCCGGGCGCCGGCGCGCGCGCCCTCCTGTTCGGGTACGATGCGGAACACGCCCTGCCCCACGCGCACCGCCGTGTAGCCGTTGACCCGCAGGGTGGACAGGAAGACCTGGAAGACTTCGTCCGGCGTCAGGGCCACCTGCGACGCGATGGTCACGCGGCCGCGCACCTCAGGATCAACGATGAAGGTGTAGCCGGTGAGCAGCGACACATCGTCGATCACCGCGGCGATCTCGGCGTCCCGGAAATTCAGCGTCGAGCGCTCCTGCGTCGACGCCGGGCCGGCGGCCAGGGCGGACAGCGCCAGGCTCAAGCTCAGAGCAGCCATCACGCCGCGCAAAATCACTGTCATGGTTCGCCCCCTCATAAGTCCCTCAACCGCCCTGGTTCAGCGCAATGGACAGCACCACAGGCGCCCCGTCGCGCTCGATCTCGAGCCGGGCCTCGCCGGCGGTTTCAAACGTGGCCGCCACGGCCTGCGCCGCCTGCGCGCCGTCAAGGCGCCTGCCATTGACCGAGCGTACGATATCTCCCGGCAAAAGTCCGGACGCGCGCAACACTTCCAGCCGGGTGTTCGCGCGCACGCGCAGACCGGTCATGGCGCCGCCCTCCAGCACCGGCTCCAGGCGCAGCCCGTCCACCCAGTCATCCGCCGACAGCCGGGCGGCCTGCGCCGGATCCGGCGCGCTGGTCAGGCCGGACGGTCCCGCTGACGCCGACGGCGCTCGGGCTTCAGGCGAGGCCGCGCCGCCGGATTCATACTCAGGCGCCGGGCGGACGCCCGGCCCGCTGTCCAAAGGGGCGGCGGAGGAGGGCCGGCGCGCGTCCTCGCGCAGATAGATGCTCTCGCGGGCGCCGCGCCGGTTGATGATCACATGGGTGTTGGTCACCGAGGCGAGCACGATGCCGGGGCTCACCTCGTCGCCCACCCGCAGCAGGCGCTGGCCCTGGCCGGGCACTTCGATGATCGCCACGCTGGCGCTGTCGCCGCCGTCCACACGGACGCCGCGCAGGCGGAAATTCAGCTGGCTTTCAGGCGCCGGCGCGTCGGCGGCGGTCTCCGCCCGCCCGCGCGCCGCGAACAGATCGTCAAGGCCGGCGGTGTCGACACGGCGGATGTCGGCGTCCATTGCGCGCGGCGCCTCGGGCGACGCGGCGATCCGGCGATGGTCGGTCCCGTAAAGCGAAAACCAGAGCGCCTCGGCCAGCAGCCAGGCGATCACGATCACAAACAGGGCCTCCGCCGCCCGCGGCGCGGCGCGAAGCCAAAACGGTTGGCGCGGCCCCGTCAGACCAGAAGTCATGGTGGCGTCTATGGCGTTCTGCAATTCATACTGGTTGATGACGTCATGCGAACATGGACGCAGGACGGTCGAAAAGTAAAGCAGCGGGCCCTGGTCAGGGACGCTCCACCAAGGCGGCGGAGCGTCCCCGTTCAGGCGCCCCTCGGCCTAGAAGCGCGCGGTCAGACTGACCGAGACCGAACGGCCCCGGGCGTAGGTGTCGAACTGCGTCTCGCCGATGGTCGGGTTCTGCTGGAACTCGATATGGTCTTCGTCCAGCAGGTTGCGGCCCTTGATGCTCAGAGACAGGCCTTCCCAGATGTAATCCAGCTCGCGATTATACGTCGCGTCCAGGATCACGCCCGGCCTCTCGATGACGTCGGGAAGCTCGGCGCCGGGCTGGCTCAGACCGCGTTGCAGAACGCGCTCGTCGACCCAGTTGACCAGGAGCGTGAACTCGTCCTGATCGGTCGACCAGCCAAGCTGGCCGTTGATGATGTTCTCCGGCGTGCCCTGCAGCACCGATCCATCCAGATTATAGGTGGACGCCGGCACCAGGGTGAGGCTCACCGGGTCGACGATCAGGTCGGAGTCCGACGCGCTCACCTCGGAGTCGGTGAAGGTGTAGTTCAGGCCGAAGCGCCAGCTGCGGTCCGACAGCCAGAAGATGTCCCATGGCAGCTCGAACTGATGGCGGTATTCCAGCTCGAGGCCCTGCACCACCGCTTCAGGCGAGTTGATGAAGGTGGTCTCGAACACGAAGGTGGAGGTGGAGAACTGCACCTCCTCGATCGGGTTGGAGAGCTCCTTGTAGAACAGGGCGCCGGTGATGAACTGATCCCGGCCCAGATAGTATTCCAGGCGCGCGTCGTAGTTCGTCAGCTCGGTGTCCGTGAGCCCGCTATTGCCACGGAAGATGCGGCCGCTGTCCGGATCGAAATAGCTCGACCGGGCCAGTTCGCGGAACTGCGGCCGGGCGATGGTTTCCGAGTAGCCCAGACGGAGCTGGAGGTTGTCGGCGAAGGTCCAGGTCGCGGTCACCGCAGGCAGGGTGTACTCGTTCTCCAGATCCACCGTGCCGGCGCCCAGATTGCCGAAGCGATCGAAGGTCTGAACCGACTGGGTGGCTTCCTCGCGGCGAACCCCCAGTGAAGCGCGGATGAAATCGGTCAACGCCACGTCGGCCTGAGCGTAGTAGGCGTCCACGTCCAGCTCACCGGCATAGGAGTCGTTGTTGGACACGATTTCCTGGAGCACGAACCGATTAGGATCAATATTGTCGGGCGAGAACAGGAAATCCGGCCGGGCGGCCCGCACATCGTCGGGCAGAGAGTTGCCGCCGGCGAAGCGGAAGCCGTAAAGATCGAACTCGCGGTCGGTGCGCGACTGATCGGCGCCGATGGAGAACACCGCCTCGCGACCGAAAAGGTCGGCCGTGTACGCCGCATCCGCCCCGAAGCTCGCGACTTCATCGGTGAGGTAGGAGAAGCGGATGTCGTAGCTGTTGGCCACGAGATAGGTCGGCAAGCCGGTGGCCGCATCGACAAAGCGGCGCAGAGACCGCTCGTACGGCGCATCGCGGGTCGATTCCGCCAGCGCGCCGCGCCAGCTGAGTTCGAGAGGGCCGAAGCCGTGCTCGCCCGTGAGCTGGACCATGGTCAGGCCACGCTCGTACCAGCCGGTGTTTTCGTCGAAGATCTGGCCGGTGGAGCCCTGAGCGTTGAAGTCGGTGCCGGTGGTGATCTGGGACTGCTTGGTGGTGTCGTGGCTGTAGAACACCAGAGCCTGCACGTCGTGCTCGCCATAACCCAGCGAGATCGAACCCAGCGCATTCGTCGCCGCATCGAATTCGGTGATACGCGCCACCTGATCGTTGCCGATGATGTCGCCCAGCACCCGCTGGCGGGTGGCTTCACGGTTCGTCCAGCCGGCGTCGTATCCGGCTGTTCCGATCACGCCCACTTCCAGCTCGCCGAAGCTGAAGGTCCGCCCGGCTTCGAAGCTGAGCGAACCGCCCGGAAGGATTTCGGAGTCCTGGATCACGCTGACCGGCGAGTTGGTCAGGCTCTCGCCGATATACTCGATATCCTGCGGCGGCTGATTGTTGAAGCTTTCGCCGTTGGCGAAGATGCGCTGAATGCCGCGCGGAAGATCACGCAGACCGTCGTTATAGCCGGTCCAGTCCTGATCGGAGCCGGAGTGGACGAGGCCCTGCTGGAACGTGGCTTCGCTGTTGTAAGAGACGCCCGTTTGGATGCTGAAGAAGCCCTCGTCCGGCCGGCCCAGCGTCGTCATGTTGATGAGACCGCCGCCGAATTCACCGGGAAGGTTCGCAGAATAGGTCTTCTGGACCTCGATCCCGGCGAGCAGGTCGGCCGGAATCAGATCCAGGGGAACCGTGCGGCGCAGGGGCTCCGGGCTCGGCAGGGACGAACCGTTGAGCAGCGCGCCCGAATACCGGTCACCCAGGCCGCGGACATAGGCGAAACGCCCGTCCACGATGCTGAGGCCGCTGACCCGGGCCAGAGCGCCGGCCGCGTCGGAGTCGCCCACGCGCTCCAGATCCTCGGCCGACAGGAAGCTCGCCACCTGGGACGTCCGGCGCTGGGGCTCGGGCACGAACTGGTAGCGGACGACGATCACATCGTCGGTTTGTTGCGGGGCCGCGTCGGTCGTGTCGTCGGCGGCCTGGCGCGCATGGGCGACCGACGGGGCGAGCAGAACGCTCGACGCCAGAAGCGCATTACGCATGAATTTAATCGAGTACATCGTCGGAACCTTTTCTCGTGTCCTCTCCGGTAGGCGGCGTGAGGCCGCCGGCGCACGAAGCGCCGGCGGCTGTTCAAGCCCGCCTAGCAGGGGTCGGACGCCTCCAGACCGCAGGACCACCCGGCCCACCAGCGATCGGACGTGTTCTGCACCGCGCCGATATAGGAGACCGGCCGGAAGAACGGATCGAGCGTGGTGACGTCGAACACTGTCGCCGCATTTTCGGCCGAGCCGTTGACGAAGGTCGAGGTCAGGGTCGAGGCGACGTTCGTGGTGTTGTTCGAGCCCTGGGACACCGCGCCTTGCGCCGCGGCGGCGTCGGAGTTGCCGGTGTTCAGGCCGCCATCGCAGTCGAACAGAACCGAGTCGAAGCTGGGATCGACGCCGACGCCCTGATAGCCCGCAGCGCCGTTGCCGGCGGAGCCTTCAAAGCGGAAGCACTCCTTGCCGTAGTCCACCACGCCGTTGACGTAGCGGCCCACGGTGCCCGTGTTCAGACGGAAGGCGTTGGAGCGGTTGCCCACGAAGGTGAAGTTGGAGACCCTGGCGTTCGACAGCGGGGTGACGCCGTTGCCCGCGCTGGAGGCCTCGACGATGTTGTCGCCCAGGCTGCTGCTCTGCACGACGATGGCGAACTGGATATTGCCCTGGTAGCCGTTGTCGGTGTCGATGGAGTCGTCCTTGTTCCCGGTCAGGACCAGGTTGCGGACATTGACGTTGCCGCCGAAGAACTCGACGCCGTCATCCTCGTTATTATGAACCTGGATGTTCTCAACAACCGTGCCCCGGCCGATGCCGCCGAACGTGATCCCGTTCAGCTCATTGCCCTGGGTGTTGATCGCAAAGCCGGCGTATTTCAGCTGCAGGAAGCGCAGCGCGCCGGAATTGTCGTCGGCGTCGGCGCCGCCATAGATCGCGTCGGGGTTGGTGACGCCCTCCACAACGTTTTCGCAACTCACCGTACCGGGGGTCGCAGTACCGCTGAGGCAGCGATTGATCGGGGCCTGGCCGAGCAGGACGAGTCCGCCCCATTCGGCGGTCGCCGTGGCGGGATCAACCTGGTTGTCGCGAAGATCATTGCCCGAGGTCATGATCACCGGGTTGTCGCGGGTGCCGTTCACGAAGATCTGCGAACCGCGATTGACCACGATGTAGTCCTGGCCGCTTTCGCCGAAAATCGTCACGCCGGAGTCGATGGTCAGGACAGCGGCGTCCCCGCCGGCGCGATTGCCGTCGGCGCCCGTATCCATGCCGATATCAACGCGTCCATTGACCTCGTAAAGATTGCCGCGGGTCAGGCGGAGGTCAGAGGTCTGCACGCCGGAAATGCTGCAGATGGTCTGGCCATTCAGCACGTTGCCGGTGTTCGTCGTGCCCGTGGGGCAGGTGACCGGCGGGAAAAGACCGAAGGTCCAGCCTGCGGCCCAGTTGGAGGTTTCCGTTTCCGACGCGCTGAAGGCGCCGGCGTAGGAGGCCTGTTGGAAGAACGAGCCCAGCGTGGTCGGATTGACCGCGGTGATCCCCTGTTCGACCGGGCCGGGGAAGAGGCGCGCGGCCAGCGAGCTTTCGCCGATCTGGTTGTTTGCGTCCGCCGCGATCGCGGCGCTAGGAACGCCCGCAACCGAGTTGGAGGTCGCGATTCCGCCTTCGCAATCGAACAGAACCGACTGGAAGCTCGGGTCGGTGGCGGCGTTGAAGCTGGTGTTTCCGTCGCCGGCGCTGGCTTCCCAGCGGAAGCATTCCTTGCCGTAGTCCACCACGCCGTTGACGTAGTTGCCCACGGTGCCCGTGTTCAGGCGGAAGGCGTTGGAGCGGTTGCCCACCAAGGTGAAGTTGGAGACCGTGGCGTTCGACAGCGGGGTGACGCCGTTGCCCGCGCTGGAGGCCTCCACGATGTTGTCGCCGATATCGTCGTTCTGCACGACGATGGCGAACTGGATATTGCCCTGGTAGCCGTTGTCGGTGTCGATGGAGTCGTCCTTGTTCCCGGTCAGGACCAGGTTGCGGACATTGACGTTACCGCCAAAGAACTCGACGCCGTCATCCTCGTTGTTGTGAACCTGGATGTTGTTCACCTCGGTGCCTTGGCCGATGCCGCCGAAGGTGATGCCGTTCAGCTCGTTGCCCTGGGTGTTGATCGCGAAACCGGCGAAGCGCACCTGCGTGTAGCGAAGAATACCCGTGCTGTCGTTGGGATCTCCGCCGCCGTAGACCGCGTCGGGGTTGGTCACGCCTTCAACGATGTTTTCACAAGCGTTCGTGCCGGGCGTGGCGCTACCGCTGAGGCAGCGATTGATCGGGGCCTGGCCGAGCAAGACGAGTCCGCCCCATTCGGCCGTGCTCGACCCGCCGGTGTCGCCGGGATTGGCGGCGCGGCGCTGAATGTCCGCCTGGCTGGTCATGATGACCGGAGCCGTCGCCGTGCCCAGAGCTTCGATCTGCGAGCCGCGATTGACCACGATGTAGTCGGCGCCCGAGGCGCCGAAGACCACCGCGCCGGCTTCAATGGTCAGACGGGCCGATTGGCCGCCGGCCCGGTTGCCGTCCGCGCCGGTGTCGGAGCCGACATCCACACGTCCGTCGATGCGATAGGCCACGCCGTCAACGGCGGGCAGCGTCAGGTTGGCCAGGATCTGACCCGTGATTTCGCACGCCGTAAAGGCGCCGACCGAGCCGGACTGGGTGAAGCCGCTCGGGCAGGTCGCGGTCGAACCGCCACCGCCGCCGCCGCCGCCGCCACCGCCGCCCGGCAGCGTGCCCGGATTGCTCGCGCCCGGAGATGCGATCTCCGAGCCTTGGGAACACGCCGCGATCACGGCGCAGGACGCTCCGGCCAGAAGCAGCTTGAGTTTGGAAACGGTCGTCATGGATTACCCCCCGGGGAGTTTGATGGCGCTACACTCGAAGACGTCGCGCCGGAAAAAGTCGCAAGGCGCGAGCGATCAGCCCGGAAAAGACAGCATGTTTGTTACGACCAGATCGCATTTCGATGACGCACCGATGACACCCAGCGCGGCGAAGGGTTAACACTCTTCATCGCCCGGGCGTATGCCCCGCCCGGCGCCGCGATCACCCTGTCCCACAAGGCCTTCGCACCGGTGTGGCTTTGGCGCCAGGGGCCGCTGCCGCATATGTGAAATTTAGATGACGCAGGCAGGGTTTGCGTGAATTGGCGCTATTGCGCCGCAGCATCGCTCGGCGAGGCGCGGAGCGAGTCCGGATCGAGTTTCGCGACCGCGGCGTACTGGCTGAGGAAGACCTCGCCGGTGAGCGCTTCGAGAAAATGCGAGCGTTTCAGCGCGTCCATCACAGGGCCCTTCACCTCTGAGAGATGCAAGGAGACGCCGGAATCGGCCAGGCGCGCATTGATCGCCTCCAGGCTCTCAAGAGCCGAGAGATCGATCTGGTTCACCGCCGGGCACATTAGGATGAAATGCTCGATGGCCAGGTTCTCCGCCACCAGGGCGTAGACCCGATCCTCAAGATAGCGGGCGTTGGCGAAATACAGGCCCTCATCGACGCGCAAGGTGAGAATCTTCGGCGAGGTCTGCACGCTGTGGCGGGTGATGTTGCGGAAATGCTCGGTGCCCGCCACCTGACCCACCACCGCCGCGTGGGGCCGGCTGGTGCGGTAGAGAAACAGCGCCAGCGACAACACCACGCCGGCGGTGACCCCGGTCTCGACGCCCATGGCCAAGGTCAGCGCGATGGTCGCGGCCATGGCGGCGAAATCGGGGCGCGAATAGGTCCAGGCCCGCTTCAATGCACCAAAATCAACCAGACTCAGCACCGCCACGATGATCGTCGCGGCGAGCACGGCCACGGGCAGGTTCGCCAGAAGCGGTGTGAGGAACAGCGTGGCCAGCGCGATGCCGCCGGCGGTGAAGGCGCCGGCGGCGGGCGTCGCCGCGCCGGCGTCGAAATTCACCACCGAGCGCGCAAAGCCGCCGGTCACCGGATAGCCGCCGGAAAACGCGGCGGAGATGTTCGCCGCGCCGAGGCCCACCAGTTCCTGATCAGGATCGATGCGCTCGCGCTTCTTGGCCGCCAGGGTCTGGGCGACGGACACCGATTCCACAAAGCCGATGACGGAGATCAGCATGGCCGGTCCGGCCAGCAGCAACAGGAGATCGACATCGAAGCTGGGCGCGGACAGGGGCGGCAGGCCGCCGGGCACGGCGCCGACCAGCGCCACGCCCGCCGCACCGAGATCCAGCATGATGACCGCGCCGATGGACACCCCCACGGCGAAGACCGGTCCGGCCTTTGTAAGGATGTCTGCGGCGCGCTTCGGCAGTCCGAGCTTGAGCAGCAGCGGCTTTAACCCCGAGCGCACCCAGAACAGAAACGCCGCCGCCGAGACGCCGATGATGACGGTGGGCCAGTGGGGATTGGTGATCTCTGCGCCGAGGCTCAGCGCAAGATCATAGAGGTTATGACCGCTCGCCGACACGCCGAGAATGTGGCGCAGCTGGCTGGCCGCGATGATGATCCCCGACGCCGTGATGAAGCCGGAGATCACCGGATGGGAGAGGAAGTTCGCCAGAAAGCCCAGACGGAACACGCCCATGATCAGAAGGAAGACGCCGGACAGGAAAGCCAGGCTCATGGCCGCCACCGCGTAGCCCATGGTCCCGGTTTGCGCGATCTCGCCCACCGCGGCGGCGGTCATCAGCGACACCACCGCCACCGGCCCCACGGCCAGCGCCCGGCTTGTTCCAAAGAGCGCATAGGCCACCAGCGGCAGGATCGAGGCGTAGAGGCCCGCCTCCGGCGGCAGGCCGGCCAGAAGGGCGTAGGCCAGGGACTGGGGAATCAGCATGAGGGTGACGATCACCGCCGCCATCATGTCGTCGCCGAACTTGGCCCCGTCATAGCGCCGCCCCCAGTCGAGAACGGGGAGATATCGGATCAGGAATGCCGGCGTTTTCATGGATTATGCGTCTTCACCGAGGGGGCGGCGTTCGGTCTTCACCAGCCATTCGCGGCCGCGAAGCATGGCTTCAAAATAAACCGTTGGCAGCATTTTCTCTTTCAGAAACCAGGCCAGGCGCGTGGGCCGGGTTCCATCCACCAGCCATTTTGGAAAGGTCGGCATCAGCTTTCCACCATAGCCGAACTCGGCGAGCACGACCTTGCCGCGCTCCACGGTGAGCGGACAGGAGCCGTAGCCGGCATAGACCGCGCGCGGCGCCTCGCCTTCAAGAACGGAGACCACGTTCGCGGCCACCACCGGCGCCTGGGCGCGCACCGCCGCGGCGGTCTTGGCGTTGGGCGCCGAGCACGCATCGCCCAGCGCGAAGACATTGGCGTATTTGACGTGCTGCAGGGTTTCCGGAGACACCTCGATCCAGCCGCCCTCGCCGGCCAGCGGGCTCTCTCTGACAAAATCCGGTGCGGTCTGGGGCGGGCAGACATGAAGCATGTCGAAGCTGCGCTCCACCCGCGTCGGCCCGGCCTCGCCCGCCGTCTCAAAGATGGCGACCCGGCTGTCGCCGTCCACGGCCACCAGCTTCGAGCCGAACTTCAGATCAATGCCGTAACGCTCCACATACTCCATCAGCGCGGGCACGTAGGCGGCGACTCCGAAAAGGCCCGGCCCGGCGTTGTGGAACTCCACCTCGATGTCCTTGAGCACGCCCGCGCGGGTCCAGGCGTCACAGGATAGATACATCGCCTTTTGCGGCGCGCCGGCGCACTTGATCGGCATGGGCGGCTGAGTGAACAGCGCCCGGCCCTTCCGCGTCGCCTGCACCAGCTCGAAGGTGTAGGGCGCAAGGTCGAAGCGATAGTTTGACGTGACGCCGTTCTCGCCCAGCGTGTCGCGGAGCCCGTCGACCTGGTCCCAGTCAAGTTTGAGTCCCGGCGCCGCGATCAGCGCCTTGTAGGTGAGCCGTCGTCCGTCTTCCAAAATCACCTCGTGGCGGTCCGGCGCAAAACGGCTTACCGCGCTCTGGATCCAGTCGGCGCCTTCAGGAATGAAATCAGCCAGGGGACGCACGGTGTCGGCGCTCTTGAACACGCCCCCGCCCACCAGCGTCCAGCCGGGCTGGTAGTAGTGCTCCTCGCGCGGCTCCACGATCGCGATGGTGAGGCCGGGCCGGCGATTGAGAAGGCCCGCCGCCGCCGAGACGCCGCCGGCGCCGCCGCCGACCACCACCACGTCATAGGCGCGCGACGCGTCGGTATAGGCGGGGCCAGGGGCGGAATCAGGCTCGCCGCCCGCCTTCGCCCGGTTCTGCAGACGGGCCTCCAGGCGCGGCTTCAACCCCGACAGATCATAGCCCGCCGCCCCGGCGGCGCTGATCAGCGCCCCGGCGCCGGCGTGACGCGCCTCGCTCAGCGCCCAGACCATCGCCGAGCGCGTGCCGGTTCGGCAAAAGCCCAGGACCGGACCTGCGGCCGCGTTCATCGCCTCGGTGAAACGGTCAATGTCAGTGTCGGAGATCTGCCCGCCCAGGACCGGGATGTGGCTGTAATCAATCCCATGGGCGGAAGCGGCGGCCTCGATCTCGGCGGACGCCGGCTGACCCTCGTCCTCACCGTCGGGGCGGTTATTGATGATCGCCATGAAGCCCGCTCTGGCGGCGGTCTCCACATCGGCGGGGGTGAGCTGAGTGGCGGCGGTGAAAAACGGCGAGATCTGCTTCATGTCCATGACATGTCCTCCCGGGGGCACGCGGCGCGCACGGCGGCTGAGCCGCCGGAGCGCCTGTCGTCTGGCTTACAGAGTGTCGATGGGCAGCTTCATATAGCGCACCCCATTGTCTTCAGCGGGCGGCAACTCGCCGGCCCGCATGTTCACCTGGACGCTGGGCAGAATCAGAACCGGCATGGCGAGCGTCGCGTCGCGAGCCGCGCGCATGGCGACGAACTCGTCCTCGTTCACACCTTCATGGACATGGATGTTCTTCGCCTTCTCCTCACCCACGGTGGTGAGGAAGGCGAAGTCGTCGCGGCCCGGCGCCTTGTAGTCGTGGCACATGAACAGCCGGGTCTCGTCGGGCAGGGCGAATATCTTCTGGATGGAGCGATAAAGCTCGCGGGCGTCGCCGCCGGGGAAATCACAGCGCGCGGTGCCGTAATCGGGCATGAAGATCGTATCGCCGACAAATCCGGCGTCGCCGATCACATAGACCATGCAGGCCGGTGTGTGGCCGGGCGTGTGGATCGCCCTCGCCTGGATCGAGCCCACGGCGAACTGCTCGCCGTCCTCGAACAGATGATCGAACTGCGAGCCGTCGCGGGCGAATTCGGTGCCGGCGTTGAACACCTTGCCGAACACGTTCTGCACGGTCTTGATGTTGGAGCCGATGGCGAGCTTGCCGCCGAGCTGTTCCTTCAGATAGGGCGCGGCCGACAGATGGTCGGCGTGCACATGGGTCTCCAGGATCCAGTCCACGGTGAGGCCTCGCTCATGCACGTACGCGATGATCTCATCGGCGCTGGTCTTGGCGGTGCGCCCGGAATTGGGATCGTAATTGAGCACCGAATCCACGATTGCGGCGCGTCTGGTCTCCGGATCGGAGACAATGTGGGAGAAGGTGAAGGTCCCTTCATCAAAGAAGGTCTTCACGTCGGGCGTGGCGGTTTTGGCGGCGGTTTTGGTGGTCATGGGACCCTCCGTTTCCTAGTCTGCGGCCGGCGCGTCGGCGTCCGGTCCGAAGGCCGCGCACAGCGCGGTCATGAGCTTGTGCATGCGCTCGCCTTGTAAGGCGTAGAAGACCTGCTTGGCCTCCCGCCGCGTGGTCACAAGCCCCTCGGCGCGAAGCCTGGCGAGATCGCGCGACAGATTGGGCTGACGCACCCCGGTGCGCGCCTCGATCTGGGAGACCGAGCGCTCACCCTCCATCAGTTCGCAGGCCACAAGAAGCCGGTTGGGGTGCGACAACAGCTTGAGCGTGCCGGAGACCTCATCAGCCCGGTGGCGCAGCTCGTCGATATCCATATCCATCTTCACGGGCGCCTCCTTGCGGCTTTGAGTGAGGCCTTTTGTGCGAGCGCCTCTTGCGCTTCATCTCTACATATATCATTTTCGATAATTGATAAACAAAAAACTGCACCGGCCTACTGAACGTGCACAGCCGCAAAATACCCATGCTCAGAATTTCGCATTTCACCCCGGATCAAGTCGCGGCGCTGACTGCGGCAAAGAGGACATGATGGATTACGCAACTGAGTTCACACCCGTTTCGGCCACGATCGGCGGCGCCCTAATCGGGCTCGCCGCTGTGATCCTCATGGCCGGCAATGGCCGCATCGCAGGAATTTCGGGCGTGGTGGGCGGGCTGATCGCGCCGCGTCAGAGCGGCCCCGAGCGCGCCTGGCGCGCCGCCTTCATCGCCGGGCTGGTGCTGGCGCCGGTGCTCTACATGGCGCTCGGCCCCGCCATCGAGGTGACGATCCCCGCCTCCACCCCGCTGCTCGTCGCCGCCGGATTGCTGGTGGGTGTCGGAACCCAGATGGGATCCGGCTGCACGTCGGGTCACGGCGTGTGCGGCATCTCCCGCCTTTCGCCGCGCGGCATTACGGCGACGCTCACCTTCATGGCGAGCGGCGCGGTGGCCGTCTTCCTCGTCCGGCACGTGTTTTAGGAAGGTTCAAGCCATGACCCGTCTTCTCACCAGCCTGCTCGCAGGTCTCATCTTCGGGGCCGGCCTCATCGTCTCCGGCATGATCAATCCGGCAAAGGTCCAGAATTTCCTCGACATCACCGGGGCGTGGGACCCCAGCCTCGCGCTTGTCATGGGCGCCGCGCTGATCGTCACAGGCATCGGCTACAAGCTCGTGCTGCGTCTGCCGCACCCGCTTTTCGACACCAAGTTCCAGATCCCGGCCCTCACCGCCATCGACGCCAAACTCCTGGGCGGCGCGGCGATGTTCGGGCTTGGCTGGGGGCTCGCCGGCTTCTGCCCCGGTCCGGCGATCACCGCAGCGGCGCTGCTGCGCGGCGAGGTGTTCATCTTTCTCGCCGCCATGCTGGCCGCCATCGCGGGCTGGCGGTGGCTGAGACCCTAGGCCGGGACAAGAGGGACGGCGTGCGCTAAGTCACACCTGTGACCAGCGGAGGCTTCATGGACAGTATCGCTTTGCTCGGCGTCAATCTGGCGATCATTTGCACGGTGTTCGCCGGGCTCTGGACGCTGGCCCAGATCAATCGCGACCCCAGCTTCGTTGACGCCTTCTGGGCGTTCGGCGCGGCGCTCCTGGCGGTGTCGAGCTTCGTGCTCGCCGGCGGCTGGGAACCGCGCAAGGCCCTCATCGCCGCGCTGGTACTGGTCTGGGGATTGCGCCTGGGGACGCATCTTTTCCTGCGCTGGCGGCGCGAAGGCGCCGATCGGCGCTATGAAGGCCTGCTCGCCGGCGCACGCGAACAGCGCGGCTGGTCGTTCGGGCGCACGACGGCGCTCTTCGTGTTCGCGCCCCAGGCGGTGTTGTTGTGGGTGATGAGCCTGCCGGCCCAGCTGGGCCAGGTTTCGCCCGAGCCGGGGTTCACCGCGCTGGCCGCGATCGGCGCCGCGCTGGCGCTGTTCGGCATCGCCTTTGAAACCCTCGCCGATCTTCAGCTTCAGCGCTTCAAGGCGGATGCGCGCACCGAAGGCCAGGTCATGGACAAGGGGCTGTGGGCGTGGTCGCGCCATCCCAATTATTTCGGCGAGGCGCTGACCTGGTGGGGGATTTGGCTCATTGCAGCCGAAACCATGCCCGGCCTGTTCGCCGTCGCGGGCCCGGTGTTTGTCACGTTCACGCTGGTGAAATGGTCCGGCGCGCCGATGCTGGAGCGCGGGCTCCATCAATCCCGGCCCGGCTATGCGGACTATGTGAAGCGGGTCTCGCCCTTCATTCCCTGGCCGCCGAAGCGAGCGTGAGATCTAGAGGCGTGTATCGGGATTAAGCTCGCCGGGGCCGCTCAACTGGCCGGTGATGGAATCCAGACCGGCGCGCACCTGTGCGATGGTGTCGGGCGACGGGCTGATCGCCGCGTTTATCCGCTCCTGAAGCGCTTGCGGACAGACAAAATACGTACCCACCACAAGGCCGAGCGCGCAAATCCCTGAAATCATACGAACCATTGATAGCCTCCCCAGACTGACTGGAGGAAGCGTAACATTACAGATTCGTCATGAACAGCATTAATCGGGCTTGAGGTTTCAGACCGGCGATCATGCGCCGGCCAGCGCCTCGCGTTCGGTTTCGCCAGCCGCGTCCAGCACCGCTTTCAGCGCCCTGACGGCGTCGTGAACGCTTGTCTCCAGAAGAGCGGCGCTGCGCTCGGCGCGGTCGGCGGCGGCGTCGAACCGGTCGGCGGTTTGCGGGCCGGCGGCCGACATGATGCGGTCGGCGGCCGCCTCGATGCGCTGGGCGGCGCCGTCAATGCGCTGACCCATGGAGCCGGCGATGGCGTCAAGCTCGCTGCGAAAATGATCCAGCGCGTCGCCGGACCCGGCGCCGGGGATGGCCCCGGCGATGGCGCGCATTTCATGGCGGAACGCCGCGAGCTCGGCGGCCAGATCGGCGCCGCGCGGCGCGGGCGCCTCGGTGAGGCTCTCAAATCTGTCAGCGTCGGGCGCCGCCACAGCTTCGGCCGGCTCCCAGAGATCCTCGGCGTCGCCGAAAGGATTATCGACAAGGCTATTGGCGTCCGCCTTGAGGGCTTCGGCCTCGAACGCGTCGAGATCGGCCCCAAAGCGGCGCGCATCAAAGGAAATCTCAGCCGGCGGCGGACCGGAATAGCTGTCAAAGACGTCGTGGGCGTCGGCGTCCCAATCCGCATCGTCCTCCGGGCTCAGGCTCTCTGGCGCGGCCTCTTTCTCGGCCTCACTCTCGGAGAGCGCCTCCAGCCCGTCGTCCTGGCGCGCGATGTCGCTTGCAAAGGCGCGCTCAAGCTCCGCCAGAGCGCCGAGCACGTCATCCTCCACCTGCGCCTGCAGGCCGGAGGCGTCATCATCGTCGAGGCCCAGCGGGTGATCACCCCAGGCCGCGTCCGAGCCGGCGTCATCTTGAACGTCTTCGATGAAGCGCTCGCTGAAATCTCCGGACTCATCTTCACGAGGGTCAGCGTGAAGATCTTTGGCGTACGGACCCTCGCGGTCGACGGCTCGATCCGGGGCGATGCGCTGCTGGGACGGGCGCCAGGAATCCACCTCGAACACGTCGCTGTCATCAAGATCGAGCACCGCAGAATCGATGTCGAACGTGTCGCTGTCGTCATCGAACGCGGCGCGGGCGGCGGCGCTGGGCTGACCCGCCAGATTGTCCGCCTGGGGCTCGGCCGGCTGCCGGGCGAGCTGGGCGCGTTCAGGGTGATCGGCGCCGAACAGGGTCTCGCTCAGGTCCGCACGCACCGCTTCCACTTCCCCGGCGTCAAAGCGGCTGGCCGCGATCGCCCAGGTCAAAGGGGCGAGCCGCGCGAATCGCGCCCGCTCCGGGCCCGCGCCTGTCAGATAAAGCGCGGTGAACCGATCCACATGATCGGCCAGCGCCGCCTCATCAGCGCCAGGCGGCGCAGGCGGTCGCAGCTGGAGAATGAAAGCTTCTTCCCCGCTGAGCGCCGCAGCGGCGCCGATCGAAACATGATCCATCGTGTTCCGCCCCGGCACGCACCGCCGGGACCCTTCCCTTGAAACAGGGATAAGGTGTCGCCCGCTCCGCCTTGAAGAAACGTTAATCGCTTATCAACGCTCACCGCAGGACGGCGGACACTCCGGCGACAGACGCGCGCGCCGGCGAAACGGCGACGCCGTCCGAGTGCACGATGGCGACGAATTCGCGGCCCAGACGCGCGCCTGCAATGCGCGGCGCGTCGTCAATGGCGTGCACGATGAGACCCGGCGCATAGATCGGCTCTCCGGCCGCGCGGCCGATTTCGGCGCGCGCCACCTGGATCAGTGTCAGGTTCGACAGCGAGCGCACATCGGCGCCCGAGGCCGCGCCCTCGTCCATGACGAGGCGGTCGGCATAGACCCGCAAGGGCGCGCCGGCGTTGACCGGACTGGTGTTGACCGCCAGGAACGGCCCGGCGACAGGGCCGGTGACCCCGTCATCGGCCGATTGGAACACGAAGTTCATGGGGGCGCTGGACGGCACGAAATAGGCGAGGCTTTCCGCCGTCACCCGCGCGGCGATCAGGCGCTCGCGCCCTTCCAGATCGTCGGGCAGGCGCACTTCCAGCCCGTCGGCGAAAGCGGGCGGCAGGGCGGTGAACCCGCCGGCGCCGGCGCCGCGCGCGAACATCAGGCCGCTATCGGCGCTCAGCTGCACCGGATAGCGCTGCTGGCTGATCTCACAGCCGCCGTCTTCACGGTGACGCTGGATCACAACAACGACTTCATTGTTCAGCCCCTGACGTTCGGGCGGCAGGGCGACGGCGAACCGGTTGTCGACGCCTGCACGCAGGCGGCGCGAGTCGATGAAGTCGCCGTTCAGCTGCACATGGGCGATATTGGTATAGCCGCCCGGGCCTTCAGGCAGGCGCAGGTCCAGCGCCAGCGCCTCGGGCAGGAGGCCGCCCGGCAGCTCGGACAGCCCATAGTCGAAACGCCATTCGCGGCTGTCGGCGATCTGCTGGATCGAGGTGTCGACACCGAAGTGCTCCAGCGACACGAAGGCGCCCTGGTTTCCGCGCTGGTCGAAGATCACCGGGTCCACGGCGTCGCCGCTGGCGATAGAAGCGAGCTCGCTGGTGAGGAAGTGGGCGGTTTCAAATCGGCCGGGATCGGTGACGGCGATCATGGTCGCACCGGCGCGCCGCCACAGGCTGGCGCCCGCCTCGGAGCGCTCGCGCAGAACGCTGAAGCCGGCGCGGTCCAACGCCTCGGGAGAGGCGGCCAGGAACAGGCCTTTCATCGCCGGCTCGGCCAGGGCGGCGGCGTCGGACAGCGACACCATCTCCACATGATAGCCGTCGCGCACGAAATCGGCGCCCATGCGGGCGGCCAGCTCGAACCAGTCCTGGCTGTCATCCACGGCCAGGACGATGTTGCGCGGGGTCATGGCCAGCACGTCGCGCACCGATGACAACGGTCCGGGAAGATCGATCTCCAGTCCGGAGGACGCGTCAAACGCGATCACCGCGCCCATGGAGCGGTCATTGTGGCAGAGACCCTCGGGCAGATCGCCCATGAGCTGGAACGCCACGCGGGCGCCGGGGGCGTCGCGCAGCTCCCGGGTCAGGTCGAACACCCAGTTGAACTGACGCCGGCCGGGGCTGAGCACGCGCTCCATGACCCGTTCGCCGTTTACGGTGACGCGCAGCGCGGTGACCGCGCGCTCGCTGACATCCTGCTCGCCCGACAGAACCAGACGCACCGCGTCGGGCTGCTGATCGCGGACCATGGCGAGTTCGGTCGACGCGTAGGAGGGAAAGCCCGACACGATCAGTCCGTCATCATCGCCCGCATCGCCAAAGGTTATCTGGTGGCGGTTTGCGCCTTCGAAATCAGCCTGGGCGGAGGTGATGTTGGACAGGGTGCGTGTGACGAAAAGGCCGAACTCGCCCTGGCCTGCGTTCAGCTGGCCTGAGACAAAGAGCGTCGCCACGCTGGCGAGGGCGACAATGCCCAGCGATGCGGAGAACCACGGAAAGCGCCGCGTATACTCTTTATTCGTCTTCATGGGTCGACCCTTTCGCCCCGGGGCCAACCGGCCCCCCCACAAACCTTTACGGTTCATTCACCTTACTGGATGTGTCAGCCCAATAAGTCTCTTCCGTGACGCTTTCAGGCCAGGAACAGGCGGCCATGTGGTCAATTCATGACCGGGCCGTTCATAATCGGTTCAGCTAGAGCAAAAACCTGAAGCCCAGCTGGAAGGTCGCCCCTTCATAATCGCGGATGGAGATGTTTGATGCGTTCTCCAGATAGCCGCTGGAAACAAAAGCGGTGAGGCGCTGCGACACCTGACGCTCCATGCGCGCTTCGGCGATGAAGCGCTGGTCAGCGCGCGGCTCGGGAAACGCCGCCGAGAAGTCGGCGTCGTAATCCCGGTCGCGATAATCGGCCAGCAGCGACAATGACGTCTTCGCATCCGGCCGGAAGGTCAGCTCGGCGCTGGCGCGCACCTCGTCAAAGCTGAACGCGTCGTCCGTGGCGTCGGCGGTTTCGTGAAAGGCCGACAGGCGCAGCTCGGCGCGCTCGTCTTCAAAGCGGAAGAACTGCTCCAGCCCGAAACGGACCCGGTCGCTGTCCAGCCCGTCAAGGCCGGCGCGGTCGAAATCATATTGCGTCACCCGCACCCGCGCCACCGTCTCCAGCGACCGGTCGCCGGCGGGGCGGTAGCGCAGCTGGGCCTCGGCCTCGGGGCGGGTCCACTGCCGATCACCGTCGCGATTGAGCACGCTGACCTGGCCAAGAAGACGGACCTGCACCCGGTTTTCAGCAAACGTGTCCCAGTACTGCACCCGCGGGGTGAGCAGCAGCGAGTTCAGCTCGTCGCGGTCAAAATAGGTGCGCGCGCGCACCTGGCCCTGAACGCGCACCACCTTGCGGCCCTGGAGCGGCCGGATCCAGCTCGCCCAGGTGTTGGAATCAAGTCCGGTTTCCAGATCAAAGGCGGCGCCCAGCGGGCTCAGGACCTCGTCATCGGGCGAAAACGGATCGCTGCGGGCAATCATGTTTTCCGACCGCAGCTCAAAGCGGGCCTCCTGGGCGTGGCCGGCGCCGGCGAAGACGCTGAGCGCGCAGGCGGCGAGACCCGCCGCAGGCAAAGATGCGATCCGATACGAAAACGCCATGACGTCCCCCCCTTGAGCCTGCGGCGCGCGAAATCAGGTCTGGACCCAATTGACGCCGCAATTCACAGTAAACCATTCCTTAACGCAGACATACCTGTCCGTCTGCGGCGGCGGCGGGGCTCAAACAGGGCGATTTTCAGGCAAGGCGGGTCAGGCGGGACGATGGGCGACGACTCCAATAGCGGCGGACCACCAGTGCAGGACGCGCCCCCGGCGCCGCCGCGCCCGCAGTCGAAGCCGGAGGCGAAATCGTCACGCGAGTCCGGCGCCGACATCTTCAAGGCGCTGCTGCGCGGCCCGGAAGCCCCCACGCCGGCGGGTCCGCCGCCCATCACAGACCCTCCTTCCGGAGCTCCGGCCGGCGACGGCCGGATCGGGCGCGCCGATTTCGACACGATGGGCCGGCGCCAGGATTTCTTCCGCTCGGTGGATTCCGCGCCCAAGGGCGTCTCCATCGCAAGGCCGCGCATTGTTCAGGACGCCGCTTTGGTGGTGTTCGGGCTGATCAGCGCGGCGCTGCTGGCGATCCCGGAAGTGTCGCGCTGGGCCATCGCGCTAGAGATTCCCCGCGACTTTGTGGGTTTCTCCGCCGACCGGCTGAACGCGGTGCTGCCGGTGCGCAGCTTCCTTCTGGCCTTTTTCCTGACCTACGCCGCGTTCGCCTACGCCACGCCGGCCGGAAAGATGAAGCTGGCGCTTTTGTTCATTGTGAAGTTCGCCGTCGCCTGCGCCGTCGTGGACATGGCCAGCTGGGCGAGCTGGCGTTTCGCGGCGGCGACCTGGCCGATCCATTTCCAGCAATTCCTGGTGGGCATGGCCGGCCTGGCCATCTTTCCCCATACGCTCATCCGCAACGCCCGCCTGCCGGTGGATTCGGGCACGCCGAACCGGCGCACCGGCAAATTCCACGAGTACGCGCCGGTGTTCATAACCGGCCTCATCGCGGCGGTGATCGCCATCGTGGTGGCCACCGTCTATGAGGACCAGTCTGATTATTTCCGCTCCATCGCGCTTCTGGGCGGCATGGGACCGGGCGTGTTCCTGGCCCAACAGCTGATGACCGGCCAGCTCGCGGTGATCGGCTGGCTGCGCAACATGCTCTCACGGCGCCGGGCCTTCGCCCCGCCGGTGGCGGTGCTGATCCCCGCCCACAACGAGGCCCACCAGATCCGTGAAACGCTGATGGCGGTGGATGCGGCCGCCAAGCGCTATGCCGGCCCGGTACGCGTCATCGTGATGGAGAACAACTCCACCGACGAAACCGCCAAGCTGGCGGAGGCGACGCTGGCCACGGCGCGCCACATCACCGGCTATACGGTGGACGTCTCGAAAGTTCCCGGCAAAGCCCGCGCCCTCAATCGCGGCCTTGATCTGATCGAGGAAGAGTTTGTCGTGCGCATCGACGCCGACACCACGATCGGACCGGACGCCATTCACGTGGCCATGCGCCATTTCGCCAACGCCAAGGTGGGCGCGGTGGGAGGCCTGCCCATGCCCCACGAGGACGAGGGCCTGCTCTCGAAAGTGCGCGCCATCGAGGTGCTGCTGCGCCACGGCTTCGTGCAGGTGAGCTTTGGCGCCTTCGGCGGGATTTTCGGCCTGCCCGGCATGTTCGTGATCTACCGCAAGGCGGGCCTGGATGAGGCCGGCGGCTTTGTGGAGGGCATGAACGGCGAGGACACCGACATCACACTGGCCATGGCCTCGCTGGGATATCGCAACGTCTCCGACCCGAAGGCGAAATTCTACACCGAGACGCCGGACACGGTGGCGTTCCTGCGGGAACAGCGCACCCGATGGTTCCGCTCGCTCTACCATGTCACCGCCCATAACCGCTCGGTCCTGTTCAAGAACGGCTCGATCATCGGCTGCCTGGTGCTGCCCTTCACGCTTCTCAACGGCGCGCGGCGGGCGATGATGGCGCCGCTGCTGATCTACGGGATCCTGGTCTTCACCCTTTATGACGGCGTCTATGCGCACCCGGGCTTCGCCACGGTGGTGGCGGTGGTGCTGGGCATGCCCTTCATCCTGGCGATCGTCGTGCTGCTGATCTGGCGCCGGCTGGATCTGTTGTGGGTGTTGCCGCTCTATATGGGCTTCAGGTTCCTGCGCTCCTACTACACGCTGGGCTCCACGCTCTCGCTGATCTATCCGGCGAAGGGCGAGGACCGGGCCGTGGTGGCGGGCAAGCCGCGCTTCGCCGGCGGGCCGGAGGCGCCGCCTCCGGCGGCGAAACCGGGAGCGGGCGAAAAAACCCCCCGCTGAAGCTGAACCGGTTAACCGGCGTTTACCCCATTTGAAGACTCTGAGCGCCATTGTTCCGCTCATGTCTGCTCGCGCCGCACCCCTGTCCTCATCCGACGAGATCATCATCGCCCCGCCCGGGCTGATCGCGCGCGCCCGCACGCGCGCCTCCGGGCTGGCGCTGTGCGCGGCGGGCGTCTTCGCGCTCATCGCCGTGTTCAGCCATGATCCCATGGATCCAAGCCTCAACGCCGCCACCGCCGGACCGGCGGCGAACCTGCTGGGCGGGCCGGGTGCGATCGCCTCCGATCTGATCCTCCAGACGCTGGGCTGGTCGGGCGCCGCAGCCGCCCTGGCCCTGATCGCCTGGGGCCTGATCCTCATGGTGCGCGGCCCGCGCCGGCGCGGCGTCTGGCTGGGGCTGTTCCGCCTCGCCGCCGGCGCCCTGGGAGTCACCGGCTTCGCCATGGCGGTGAGCGCTTTGCCCATGCCGGTGGGCTGGCCGTTCGCGGCCGGGCTCGGGGGGCTTCTGGGCGACCACATGCTGGCGTCTGTCGCAGGGCTGATCGGCGCGATCCTGCCTGGGCCCTTGTTTCTCGCCGCCTCGCTGGGGCTGATGCTGGCGGTGTTCGGGGTGTTCTTCTGCTTTGGCTTGCGTCTCACCGACATTTCTGCGGCCCAGGACGCCGCCCAGCTCGCCTGGGCCACTGTGCGCGTCTGGATCGACCAGCTCACCCGCAACGCCCCGCGTCCCTGGCGCAAGGACGAGCGCGAGCCCGCGCCCGAACCCGACGGCAGCGCCGCCACCGCGCCGGGCTTCCTCAAACGCGCCGGACGGGCCGCCCGCGACGACAAAGACAACCACGGCGATCCCGGACCCATGGAGCGCAAGACCCCCGCCCCGCCCGCCGCTGCTGCAGATCGGCGCGCCCAGCCCAAGGTGGCCAGGAAGCGCACCGCCAAAGCCTCCGACCGCGAGGCGCGCGAAGCTCAGGGCGCCCTGCCGTTTGCAGACTCAGGCGGCTTTGACCTGCCGCGCCTGGATTTGTTGTCGCCCGCCCCGCCGCGCGCCGACGTGGTGGATTCCGACGCCATGGCCCAGAACGCGGAGCTTCTGGCCGGCGTGCTGGCCGATTTCGGGGTCAAGGGCGATGTGGTTCATGTGCGCCCCGGCCCGGTGGTGACGCTGTATGAGCTGGAGCCCGCGCCCGGTGTGAAGACCAGCCGGGTGATCAATCTCGCCGACGATATCGCGCGCTCCATGGCGGCGGTGGCCTGCCGCGTGGCCGTTGTGCCGGGCCGCAACGCCATCGGCATCGAACTGCCCAATCAGAGCCGCGAGACGGTGTTCCTGCGCGCGCTGCTGGCGTCGAAGAATTTTGAAGCCGCCAAGGCCGATCTGCCCATGGCGCTGGGCGAAACCATCGGCGGCGAACCCTTCACCGCGGACCTCGCCAAGATGCCTCACCTGCTCATCGCCGGCACCACCGGCTCGGGCAAATCGGTGGGCGTGAACGCCATGATCCTGTCGCTCCTGTACCGGCTGCCGCCGGAAGAATGCCGCATGATCATGATCGACCCGAAAATGCTGGAGCTGTCGGTCTATGACGGCATTCCCCACCTTCTAAGCCCGGTGGTCACCGACCCGCGCAAGGCCGTGGCGGCGCTGAAATGGACCGTGCGCGAGATGGAGTCGCGCTATCTGAAAATGTCCAAGGTGGGCGTGCGCAACATGAAGGGCTTCAACGAGAAAGCCCGCGCCGCGCGCGAGGCCGGCGACGTGCTGAGCCGCACCGTCCAGACCGGCTTTGACAAGGAAAGCGGCGAGCCGGTCTACGAGACCGAAATCATCGAGCCCGATCACATGCCCTATATCGTCGTGGTGATCGACGAGATGGCCGACCTGATGATGGTCGCCGGCAAGGATATCGAGGGCGCCATCCAGCGCCTGGCCCAGATGGCGCGCGCGGCCGGCATCCACCTGATCATGGCGACCCAGCGCCCCTCGGTGGACGTGATCACCGGCACCATCAAGGCGAACTTCCCCACGCGCATCAGCTATCAGGTCACCTCCAAGATCGATTCGCGCACCATTCTGGGCGAGCAGGGCGCTGAACAACTCCTGGGGATGGGCGACCTTCTCTACATGGCCGGCGGCGGCCGCATCCGGCGCCTGCACGGCCCCTTCGTGTCCGACACCGAGGTGGAGGACGTGGCGGCCTTCCTCAAAGAACAAGGCACGCCGGAATATCTCGACGCGATCACCGAAGACACCGATGACGAGGGCGGCGCCGGCGACATCTTCGGCGGCGGCGAAGGCTCCGGCGACGATCTGTTCGACCAGGCCGTGGCCGTGGTGGCGCGCGACCGCAAGGCCTCCACCAGCTATATCCAGCGCCGCCTGCAGATCGGCTATAACCGCGCCGCCAGCCTCATCGAGCGCATGGAGGACGAAGGCATGATCGGCCCCTCCGACCATGCCGGAAAACGCGAAATCTTCCTGCCCGAACGCGAGAATTAAGGCGCGGCCAGGCTTGCCCCGCTTGACCCTGCCTATACTCTGAGCGCGACACGGGCAGGGAAGGCTTTAAGCCATGCAAATCGATCTCGGGCGCTGGACGTGTGCGGTCGCAGCGCTGCTTCTCCTGAGCGCGCTCCCGGCGCCAGCCGCAGGCGCCGGGCAGGCGGCCCAGGCGGAGACCGGACCCGGCGCGCCGGACATCCTGCCCCTGCGCGAACGCGCGGAAGTGATCGACCGGATCCTCCAACACCGCCTGGAGACGCTGATCCCTGAGATCATGGCGGCCGAGGGCGTCGACATGTGGATCCTCATGGCGCGCGAGTATTTCGAGGAGCCGGTGGTCGCCACCATGCTGGATGCGCGCAGCATGGCGGCGCGCCGGCGCACCATCCTGATCTTCTATGATCCCGGCGAAGGTCAGCCGGTGGAGCGCCTGACGGTGAGCCGCTACGGGATGGGCGGACTGTTCGAACCGGCCTGGGACCCTGATGTGGAGCCTGACCAGTGGCGCGCCGTCGCCGATATCATCGCGGCACGCGAGCCTGGCCGCATCGCCTTCAACACGTCCGATCTCACCGCCTTCGCCGACGGCATGACGCTGAGCCAGCATCGCGCCATGACCGCCGCCCTGCCCCCGCATCACCGCGACCGTCTGGTGTCCGGCGAAGGCCTCGCCATACGCTGGCTGGAGACCCGCACCGAGCCGGAGCTGGCGCTTTATCCGGGCGTGGTGCGCCTCGCCCATGACATCATGGCGCGCGCCTTCTCCACCCAAGTGATCACGCCGGGCGAGACCACGGCGGACGACGTGGTCTGGTGGTATCGCGAAGAGGCGTCGCGGCTAGGGCTCGCACTCTGGTTCCACCCGTCCGTGGGTATTCAGCGCGAAGGCGCGGAAGGGATGTTGAGCGGCGAGGTGGTGATCGAGCCCGGCGATCTTCTGTGGACCGATTTCGGGCTCACCTATCTCAGGCTCAATACCGACACCCAGCAGCTGGCCTATGTGCTCAAACCCGGCGAGACGCAGGCCCCGGCGGGCCTCAACCGCGGCCTCGCCAACACCAACCGCGTGCAGGACATTCTGGTGGAGGCGTTTCAAACCGGCGACAGCGGCAATGCTGTGCTGGCGCGGGCGCGCGAGCGGGCGATCGCAGAGGGGCTCGACCCGTCCATCTACACGCACCCGATCGGGCTGCACGGACACGGGGCGGGGCCGGCGATCGGGTTCTGGGACAATCAGGGGGCCGATCCGCGCGGCGCCGGAGCGATCCGCCCGAACACCGCCTGGGCGATCGAGCTGACGTCCTACGGCGCGGTTCCCGAATGGGGCGGACAAAGGGTCGATTTCCGCTCGGAAAAGAACGCCGTCTTCGACGGCGAGACCGTGCGCTATCTCGACGGCCGCCAGACCGAGCTGATCCTTATTCCGCCAAGCCCCTGAGGCGCGCAGGGCTCGCCGCGGCGATCACGCCCGCCCGGCGCAGCTGATGCGGCCGTAGCGCGCTTCAGCGTGGCCGGAGGCGATGAGCGCGCAGCTGGCGTCTCGGCCGTCGGCCTCGCAGCGGGCGATGGTGCGGCCATAGGTGTCGCGGCCCGACGGCGCGCAGGTCAGGCCGCCTGCGGCGAAGGCCTGCAGCGCCGCTCTGGCCGCATGGGGATCGCCGTCGACGCATGTCCGCCCCGAACGGCAATGGCCGGTCATTTCAGGCGCGTCGATCCCGGCCAGGCGGACACGCTCGCCGGCGCAGTCCAGCGTATCGCCGTCGATGACCCGCAAGGGCTCGCAAGCGAACGCCGCCGCGCCGCCGCCGTCACCTGCGGCGACAGCGAACGATCCCGCACCCTCGGCCGTCGAGCTGATGTGCGAGCGCACATCGGGTTGAAGCAGGACGAACGCGGCCACGGCCAGCAAGATGGCGGTGCGCAGCGTACGAAGCACGCGCGCACGCCCGCGACGCTTTTTTGAGAATACGTAGACCTGACCCATTCTCCCCTCCGTCCAAGGATGGGAGTCAGGGTGAGGTCATTGGCTTAACGTGGACCTTAAAGGATGGGTTAAGGCGCCGGGCGCCCTACCAGCCTCCCGTCCAGGTCAGATCGATGCGCACCGAGCGGCCGGGTTCGGAGACGCCGGCGAAGACGCGTTCGAAGTCCTCGTCGAACACGTTGTCCACGCCCAAATCGATGCGCACGCGCTCGCCCTCGAACGGCCGCCAGCCGGCATAAAGGTCGAGGACCGTGTAGCCGTCGCGTTCCGCGGCCGGATCACGGGTCTTGTCGAACTCGCCGGCGAAGCCGAGCCGGCCGCCCAGGGTCAGGCGCGCGGCGTCCAGGCGGTAGCGCGCGGTGACATGGCCCATGATGGGTTGAAGCGCGCCCAGCGGCTCGCCGGTGGCCGTGTTCTCGCCATCCACCTCATAGACCGCGCCGGACAGCTCCCACGGGCCGTTCGTATAGGCCGCCGCGATCTCGAAGCCTTCCAGCTCGGCGCTGTCGAGATTTTCCGAAAAGCTCGTCCCCGCAGAGCACGGCGCGAAGAAGGGCGGCGCGAAGCAGGTCGGCGAGAAGGCGAAGTCCACCGAGAGATTGATCAGGTCTTCGGCCTCGGTCGTGAACCAGGCGCCCTTGATCTCGAACCGGTCATTGGCGGTGAACAGGCCCTCGCGGTTGAACCCGGCGCCGATCTCGAAGGTCTCGGTGGTCTCCGGCTTCAGATCGGGATTGGAAATGAACTCATTCGTGATGAAGTTCGGCGGGCCGAGCACCGGGTGCGGCAGCGAGAAATGGGTGTCGGAGAGATAGAGCTCGTTCAGGGACGGCGCGCGGAACGCCTCGCCCCAGCTGGCGAAGACGCGCACGGTCTCGTTGGGCGCCCAGGTGACCGCGAGGCGCGGGGAGACCGCTTCGTCCTCGTTTGAATCCTGACCCTGCGTCTCGCTTTCGAACCGGTCAAAGCGCACGCCGGGCAGCAGGATCAGCTCGCCCGCTCTGCGCAGATCCACCCGCGTCTCCAGCTGCGCCCAGGCGCCGGTGAAGCGGGTCGTGCCGCTGGGCACGCCGCCGCGGGAGTTGTCGGGCGTGGCGCTGTCAAAACCCTCCTGCTCGTCCTCATAGGTCTCCGCGCCGGTGACCAGCGCCATGTCGAGGCCGCCGAGCGCGAACTCGGCGCGGTTCTCTGCGCGAATCCCCACCGTGGTGAGATCGCGCTCGATGAAACGGTCGATGAGCGGATCGACCTCATCCACCTCGCCCACATTGTGGTAGGCGGTGGCCTCGAAATCGATCAGCGGACTGGCGGGATCAAACGCCAGCGTAGCGCGATAGGAGTCCGCGGCGACATCCTTGCGCACCAGCGGGTTGAGCCCGTCGACCCCGGCGGCGCCCTGGCCGTTATTGGGCTCCAGCGCCTCATTGCGGAAGCTCAGCCAGCCCAGCTCCAGCTCCACCGCCTCGGTGACATCCCATTCCCCGGCCAGAAGGCTGGAGACGATCTCGTCCTGCGCCGGGAGGTCATCGCCGGAGCCTAGGGCGATATCGCCGGACTGGCGCAGGGACAGCGCAGCAATGCCTTCGAAGGCGCCGGACTGGCCGAACACGGCCGCCGAGCCGCGGCTTTCCTCATTCACCGAGCGATAGCCCAGCGAGGCGCGCGCGCCGAAGGTCTCGTCGTCCTGCAGGAGATCATCGGCCTCCAGCGTTTCAAACGCGATGACTCCGCCTGAGGCGCCTGAGCCGTAGAGCGCCGAGGCCGAGCCGCGCACCGTCTCCACCCGGCCAAGAAGCGGCGGGTCCAGGAACAAGACGCCGTCATGGGCCGAGGCGAAATTCTGCCGCGCCCCGTCCACCAGCATCGTCACGCTTTCCCGGCCGAAACCACGCAGACTGATCGTCTGCCCGGTGCGCCGCGGTCCGCCGGCGACCTGCAGGCCGGGAATATCCTCCAGAAGCTCGGCGAGATCGGCGGGCCGCTCTTCTTCCAGGGCCGCGAAATCGATGGCGCTGGCCAGACCCGGATAGTCGAAATTGGAGAGCTTGGTGCGCGTGGCTGTGACGACGATGACATCGCTGGCCTCGGTCTGGGGATTGGCGTCGGCGCCAGCACTCACCCCTGTGTCCGCTCCTGCATCGGCGGCGGCCACGCCTGCAAGGCTCAAGACGAGCGCCGCACTGCTCGCCCCCAGCGTGAGCATGTTTCGAAAGACACTGTGGCTTTTTGCCTGCAACACCATGATCCTGGCTCCTATATGCAACTGGTTCGCATTTGCGGGTCTTATAGATCGAGCACTTTTGCGATTGCAAGTCGGAATCGTTCGCAATAAGAAATGTGTCATCGGGCCGTACAGTCGCCGCACCGGCGGCGCCGGTCCGGAACGGTTCACATCGACAGACGGAGCCGGCGCGCTGCGCCGGGCAGGGACATGATCACGACGCTGAAAACGCTTCTCATCACCGGCGCGGCGGGGATCGCGCTGACCGCTTGCACCACGGCGCCCCAGGGCCAAGCTGGCCTGGGGCAGACCGCGCCGACGGCCTCTGCGGAGACAGAACGCGCGCGGTTCGAGGCCGACCGCCAGGCGATCCTCGCCATGGCGGGAGAGTACGCTGTGACGTTCGATTTCACCGAAGTGCTGCCGATCCAGCCCGGCTATGAGCTGCAGGAGCCGAAAATCACGCCGGCGCGCGAAGTGGTCTATGTGATCGAGGACGAAGGCGACTTCATCGCGCTGCAGCACCTTCTGCTGGTCGGCCCGGAAAACGAGCCCACCGTGATCAAGCATTGGCGCCAGGACTGGGCCTATGAGCCGGACCGGTTGATGGCCTATCAGGGCTTCAATCGCTGGCGGATGCTGGACGTCGACGCCGCCGAGGCGGCCGGCGCCTGGTCGCAAACGGTCTATCAGGTGGACGATTCCCCGCGCTACGCCGGCCTGGCGCGCTGGGAGCACGCCCCCAACGCCGCCACCTGGGAGCCGGGGCCCAGCTATCGCCCCCTGCCCCGCCGCGACGCCACCACGCGCGATGATTACGATGTCATCGAGGCGGTGAACCGGCACACGATCACCGCCTGGGGCTGGACCCATGAACAGGACAATTCAAAGCTGGTCCTGCGTGACGGTGATCCGCGCGAGCTGGTGCGCGAGCATGGGCTGAACACCTATGTGCGCACCGATCTCTCCGGCGACGGCGCGGCGCAGGCCTACTGGACCGCAACGCAGGAATATTGGGCGGACGTGCGCCAGGCGTGGGACGCGATCATGCTCGCCGACAGCTTCAGCACAGAGGATGATGCGGACGGCACGCTGCTCTACGGCCCGGTCCTGAGCCAGGGCCAGGCGGTGTTTTTCCAGGCGAGAAGCGCCGACGACGCCTTCGCCGAGGCCGCGCAGATCATCGAGACCCGCGTGACCGTTGAGGGTGAGCCGGTGGAGGTGCGCTGACGCGCGATCTGAAAAAGCGGGCCCCGGCTGTCTTGAACAGCGTCGCACATCTTGCAGGAAGCGCGATCGGGGGCCCGCCTAAAGGCCCATCTGCTTGGCGGCGAGGTCGCGCATGATCTCCTCCGACCCGCCGCCAATGGCCATCACCTTCACCTCGCGATAGATGCGCTCCACCGCGCAGCCGCGCAAATACCCCGCCCCGCCCAGGATCTGCATCGCCTGGCTGGCGCAGAACTCGGCGGTGGTGGAGGCCAGGACCTTGGCCTTGGCGAGCTCGGCGGCCGGCATGGGGCCGCCGGCGTCGCGGGCCTCATTGATGCGCCAGGCGATCATCTGCAGATAGGCGTCCAGAGCGTCGATTTTTGCGCTCATGTCCGCGATCTTGTGGCGGATCGCCTGGTGCTTGATCAGCGGCTTGCCGAAGGTTTCGCGCTGCTGCGCATAGTCAACGGCGTCATCCAGGCAGCGCCGCGCCATCCCCAGGCACCCGGCCGAAAGGCTCAGGCGCTCATAGTTGAAATTGTCCATGATCGCGAGCAGGCACGCGCCTTCCTCTCCCAACTGCGCCCCCGCCGGCACGCGGCAGGCGTCGAAATGGAGCGTGGCGGTGTCTGAACACCACCAGCCCATCTTTCGCTGGATCGGCGTGCGGGTGAAGCCCGGCGCGTCGGCGGGCACGAGGAACAGGCTGATCCCGCCAAACCCGTCGCCGCCGGTGCGCGCGCCCACCACATACCAGGCCGCCTTCATGCCGCCGGTGATGAAGGTCTTCTCGCCGTCGATGATCCAGTCATCACCGTCGCGCCGCGCGCGCGTCTTCAGGCGGGCGAGGTCCGACCCGCCCGACGGCTCTGTCATGGCCAGCGCGCCGCCCGCCTTGCCGGAGACGATGGGTTCGAGAACTTCAGCTTTCTGGTCTTCGGCGGCCAGCTGGACGATGGGCCCGGTCATGATCCCGCGCGAGCCCAGCGAGGCGTTCACGCCTCCGACCCCGGCATAGGCGAGCGCGACCCCGGCGTCGAAGCGCATCAGGGCGTCGTCAAACCCGTTTCCGCCATATTCGGAAGGAATGCCGAAGCCGAACAGGCCCAGCGCGCCGGCCTTCTCGTGGAGCGCCCAGGGAAAATCACCGTCCTCGTCCCAGGCGTCGGCGAAGGGGGCGATCTCGGTCTCGACAAAGCGCTCCACGGTCTCACGGAAGGCCTTGCGCTCAGGCGTATCGAACGGCCGTGCCGGCGGCTGGGACTTCATCATGGCGGCGCTCCCCTGTGATTTTCAGGCGAGCCTAGCGCGCTTCGCGCCGATGTCGACGCGGCGCCGCGAAGCGAAACGCCGCATTCATTCGCCCAAGCCTGGCGCCGACGGGCGAAGGCTGGTGACATGAGTTCCTGAGCCGCCTCCACGGCATTGAGCGCTCGCCTGCTCGCGCGGCATAATGAGACCCCGCCGTCCGACAGGTTGGAGGGTCAAATCAACCCTGGAACCTCGCCTCAGCTGGAAGGAAACACGGGGTCACGTCAGCCACATCAATCAAAGGCCGACCAGCCACCTCCCAAAGCGCGGTATACGTCGACCTGCACCACAAGAAGCGCCTGCTGCTTTTGCGCGATTTCCGCATTGAGCGCGGTCAGGCGAAGACCGGCGTCCAGAGCAGGAAACAGGCTGTCCGTATTGGAACGGTATCGCAGCTGCGCAAGTTCATAGGCGCGCTCACGATCCCTTCGCGCCTCTATCAGGCCATCGAACTCGCGTGCAGTGTAGATGTAGGCGGCGAGCGCGGCTTCGACCTCGGCCAGGGCGTTGAGAACCGCGGCGTCATAGTCCGCGCCGGCCGCACCGAAGCGGCTGCGGGCGATGGTGATTTCAGCGCGTTGTGCGCCGGCGTTGAAGATCGGCAGCCGGAAGCCGACGCCCAAGGACCCCGTCTGGCTTCCCGCGTCAAAGAGATCCTCGATATTGGCGGAGGCCAGACCCGCAGCGCCGGTGAGCGAGAAACTCGGGAAGAGATCGGCCATTTCAACACCGATCTGCTCGCTGGCGGCGGACAGGCGGCGCTCGGCGGCGCGGATGTCGGCCCGTCTGCTTAGTAGGTCGCTGGGCAGGCCGACGGGAATGCGCGCGACGGCGCTCATCTGCGGCCCGCTGGCAAGCAGTGCATCCATGACATCTGCCGGCGGCTGACCGGTAAGAACGGCGATGCGCGCCGCGGCCGCACGCTGACCCGACAGCAGCTGATGGCGCCGGGCCGTGAGCTCGGTCACATCGGCGCGCGCTCGAACCAGGTCGAATTCCCGCGCCAGGTCACGCTCCACAAGCAATTGCGTCAGCTCCACAGACCGGGAAGCCAGCTCGATATTGCGCCCGGCCACGTCGAACTGTGCCTGGAGCCCGCGCAACTCGGCGTAAGCGATCCCGAGTTCGGCGAACACGGCGACCATGACGGCGCGGCGATCTTCTTCGCTCGCCTCCAGCCGCGCCTGGGCGGCGGATTCAAGCCGGCCCAACCGTCCGAACAGGTCGAGCTCCCAGTTCAGGTTCAAGCCGAGATCAAACAGATTCTGATTTGACGGCGCGCCTGGCGGCGCACCCAACCCGCCCGCCGTTTCGCTGCTTTGCAGGCTTGAGGCGGAGGACGATCCAGTCAGGTCGGGCAAACCGCGCGCCCGCGCGATCGCCCGGCTTGCGCGCGCTTCCTCCACCCGGTGAACGGCAAGGCGGATATCGGTGTTCGACCCGGCCGCCGTCTCGATCAGCGCGGTCAGCCTTGGGTCCTCAAAGCGTTCCCACCAGGCGGCCTCCGCCGCAACCGAGGTGTCGATCAGCGCCTCGTCCTCGAGCGTGATGTCGCTGAAGCGCATATCAACGGAACGTGAAGGCGCGGCGTAATCCGGACCCACGGCGCAGCCGGCCACAAGCGCCACCAGGAGCGGGGAAAGGAGTCCAAGCCGCCTCATGCCGTCGCACCTTTAGTGGAGATGGCGGGACCCGCGCGCTCGCGTCCACCGGTGGGTTTGATGCCGAAGAACAGGCAGTAGAGCACCGGCGTGAGCCCCAGCGAGATCAGCAGCGTGCCGAGGCCGAGGCCGAACGCGAGCGCGCTCGCCATTCCGAAAAAGAGGATGTCCTTTGCGATGATCAGCGGAAGAAGGCCGATCACCGTGGTTATGGTCGACATCAGGATCGGCCAGAGCCGGCGCTGACAGGCGCTGATGACTGCGGCCGCCGGATCGCGCCCTTCCTCTCGCAGTTCGATATCGATCCGGTCCACCAGCACGATGGAATTATTGATCAAAATCCCCACCAGGGCGAACAGTCCCAGGATCACCATGAACCCGAAGGTCGCCTGCATGACAAACAGGCCGACCGCGGCGCCGATAATGACAAAGGGCAAGGTGAGCAGGAGAACAGCGGGCCGCTTGAACCCGTTGAACTGCAGCACGAGTACGATCAGGAAGATCGAGAAGATCAGCGGCATCGTCGCCGCGAGCGCGGCGTTAGTGGCGTTGATCTCGTTGAGAAGCCCGTCGAACTCCGTGTAATGGCCCGGCGCGAGGGTTTCGTTGAAGGCCTCAAGTCTCGGCGCGAGGATCGGGACCATGTCCTGCGGCGTCAGGTTCGGATTGCGGCCCTGGATGGTCACGGTGCGCATCAGATCTTCGCGCTGGATGAACGAGTATCCGTCCGCGCGCTCGACGCTGGCCACCTGGGACAGCGGGATGGCCTCGCCTGTGGCTGAAGAGAACACCGAAGAGGTTCGCAATCGGTCGATGCTTGATCGCTCCGCGCCGGTGCTGCGGATGACGATCGGGATCACTTCGTCGCCGTCGCGGAACTGTGAGACCGGGCTGCCGGACGCGAACTGAGCGAGCAGGCCGGCGATGTCGGTCGAGGTCACCCCGGCGATGCGGGCGGCCTGCTGGTCCACACGCACGTCGAGCCGATCAATCCGATCATACCAGTCAGACCAGACGTCCAGAGTGCCTGGAACATCCAGCAGCATGCGCTCCAGTTCGGGGGCGCGTTCAAACAGATAGTCGGCGTCCGGGCCCTTCAGCTGTATCTCGATCACGTTGGGGTCCGACTGGCCCAGAAACATGCGCGACACCCGGGCGTTTACGTCCGCCACCGAGGTCCTGAAGTCATTCCTCAGCTGGGGAATGGTTGAGATCGTGGCGTCCAGATCGGTCATGTTTATGACGATGAAGCCCTTGTTCGGCGCCGGATCGACCGGCGCGAGAGACAGGACGAAGCGCGGTCCGCCAAAGCCCACATAGGCGGCGTAGCTTATGACATCGGGATAGCGGTCCTCGTCCCCGATGATGGCCATCATCTCTCGAAGGCGCGCCTCGGTGGTGCGCTCGGTGACCCCCGGGGGCAGGTCGACATAAACCAGAATCTGGGCGCGATCGCTTTCGGGCAGGAATTTCTGATTGATGGTCCCCATCAGCATCGCGCTTAGAACCAGAACGGTCAGCATGAAGGCGACATAGATCCATCGAAACCGGATGAGCACCGACAGAATGGCCCCGTATGCGCCCTCGGCGCGGGCGAACAGGCGCTCTGAACCGGAAGGCCTCCGCTCAGTCCCATCGGCCAGCGCAGCCGCCGGCAGCTTGACGAAATGGTAGCAAAGCGTCGTCGTGACGGTCATCGCGAAGACCCACGAGATCGACAGCGATATCAGGATGACCTGCGAGATGGAGCGCGTGTATTCAGCCGAGGCGGTGTTGGCGATCATCAAGGGCAGGAAGACGGCGATCGTGGTGACCGAAGAGGCCAGAAGCGGCAGCGCCAGTTCAGAACCGGTCTGCCTGATCGCAATATCGCGGTCCCCATGCTCACCCAGGCGGCGCTTGAAGTCCTCTGAAATGACGATGCCGTTATCAACCAGAAGGCCCAGCGAAATGATCAGGGTCGCAAGGCTCATGCGCTCCAGCTGCATGCCGAACACACCCATCACGCCAAGCGTGGCGAGGATCACCGCCGGGATGATGGATCCGACGATGAGCCCGGTGCGTATGCCGAGGAAAATGATGACGACGATCAGCACGATCGCCAGAGTTTGCAGCATGTTGATCGAAACGCCGTAAACCGCCCCGCCGACCTGGTCGGCCTGGTAGGTGATGACATCGAGATTCAGACCTGCCGGCAGGGTCTCGCGAAGCGCATTGATGGTCTGAGTGGCCCTGCGCGAATAGTTCAGGACCGACTGATCCGACCGCATCGCCAATGTCAGGACCAACGCTTCATGGCCGTTGAAGAAGGCCTTGTTGCGCGGCGGATCGACATAGCCGTGCCGGACGGTGGCGACGTCGCCGAGCCGCACGAGCCCGTCGGCTCCCGGAACACGCAGGAGGG
This sequence comes from Apolloniradiicaulis salifontis, assembly GCF_053756655.1. Lineage (NCBI taxonomy): Bacteria > Pseudomonadati > Pseudomonadota > Alphaproteobacteria > Maricaulales > Maricaulaceae > Apolloniradiicaulis > Apolloniradiicaulis salifontis. The sequence continues at coordinate 288,856 of NZ_CM132387.1, read as the reverse complement.
TGGCCTCGATATCGGCCAGCGAACGGTAATCTCCGGTGGGATCCATTATGAAGGCCGTCTCGCCCGTATCGATCTGCCCGCCGGGCTGAATGATGTTCTGGCTCTGGATGGCGCCGATGAAATCGGCTGGCGCAAAGCCGATCTGGGACGCCACCGAGTCTTCATACTCGATGAAAATCTGCTCCGGCTGCACGCCGACGATCTCGACCTTCTTTGTGCCGGGAATGGCGAGCATCTGGTCGCGCAGATGCTGGGCGTAGTCGTAGAGCTCCCGCTGCGGATAGTCGTCGCCCCAGAGCGCGAGCGTGATGATCGCGACGTCACCGAATTCGTCATTGATGACCGGCGGGTTGGCGCCGTCAGGCAGGCGCGCCGAGGCGTCCTCAATCCGCTCGCGCATCTGGTCGAAGATCTGACTGAGATCGGTGTACTGATCGTCGATCACCGGGTGGATGATCGAAACGCCGTCCATCGAGGTGGAGCGGATCTCTTTGAGCTCGGGAAGGCTCGTAAGCGCCTCCTCAAGCGGCTTTGTCACCAGCATTTCCACGCGGGCGGCGTCAAGGCCGGGAAAAGTGGTCACGACGACGGCTTCGCGAACCAGTATCTCCGGGTCTTCGCGTGCGGGCAGGTTGAAATAGCTGTACGCGCCGTAAACCATGATCAGGCCGACGATCAGCAAGACGGCTGACTGCTGGCGCAAGGCGAGTAGGGAGAGGTTCATAAAGGTGCCTGCGCCTATTCGTTGAACTGCTGAACGCCGACGCCAAGCGGGACCACCACGTCCCCGTCGCGCAGGGACGGCAGGCCACGCGCAACGATCCGGTCGCCAGTTTCAAGCCCGGAGACCACTTCAATCCCGCGATCGGTTATGCTCCCGAGCGACACGCTTCGCAGGGAAATCCGCCCGGTTTCCACATCGACGACGAAGACCCCGGCGGACGAGCCACGACCTGCTCGATAGGCGGTCAATGGAATAACGGGGCCACGCCGCGCCGCGCCGCTTTCCAGGCCCGGGGCCTCTACCCGCAATCCCGGCCTCAGTCCGGTGGAGTCGGCGAGCTGAAGCGTTACCGGATATAATCCCGAACGCCCGGCCGCATTGCCGACTTCGGTCACGGTGGCGGACCGCCGCACCCCGGACGGCCGCACAAGCACGTCGGTCTGGAAGCCCGGTACGAAAAGATCGAGCGCGGTCACGGGCAGGTTGACGACCGCCTCCAATCCGCCCTCATCACCAATCACCCGGTAGACGGGCTGACCTGCGGCCGCAGTTTGTGACGGTTCAATGAGCCGCTCTACAATTTGTCCGTCATACGGGGCTCTCAGGGTGGTCTCCGAGAGCCTTTGCCTCGCCTGTCCGATAGCCGCCTGAACGCTGCGTACGCGGGCTCTCGCTGTGTCCAGGCGGGCCGTCGCCGCATCGATCTCCGATCGCGAGACCGCCCCTGTACCGTCAAGGCCGACGAGCCGGTCATAATTAAGCTGCGCGTCGGCCAGCTCCGACTGCGCCCCGGCCAGGTTGGCGGCGAGTTCCTCAGCAGCCAGAGACAGTTCAGTGCTGTCGAGGCGAGCGAGAGTTTCGCCGCCGGCGAAGGTCTCGCCAAGATTTTTGCTTAGCTCCACCACCTGCCCGCCGCGCAGAAAGCTGAGGTCCGAGCGCTGAAGCGCCCGCAGGACGCCTGAATAGACCGGTGCGGAGCGGTCGTCGCTGGAGCGGACCTCGAACGTTTCGACCACACGAGGGGCCGGGCCATTCTCAGGAGCCTGATCAGAGCAAGCAGACAAGAACAGCAAGAAGGCCCCGGCCCCAATGGAAAATTGTTTCAATGCCTTCGCCCCGAACCATGCGACTATAGATCGCTTGCATTTTGATTTGGGTGAGCGGTTTTGCGAGTGGCGATTTGGGTCGCGGGGTGGGGATTTGGGTCAATCGCTGGGGGCGGTCTCGATTCAATGCCGAACCGGATGCAAGAAGAAGAAAAGCGGAGATTCGGAATTTGCGCGAGTACTCGACATCCATCGTAAAAGGGGCGACCTGCCCGATCCTCGACGTGTCCTTTGACGAGGCGGTCGCGCGGTCAGCCCTGTCTGACAAAGCAAAACAAAAGGCCGCGCTTAGCGTCACCAGCCACGACTTTGTCGCGCTCTGGGATTCGGTCATTGATCTAGCCGGACCGCGCTTTGACCCGCTTTCGCTTGGGCGAAAGATGGCGAATGGAACGATGGCGCCGATCTTCCTGGCCTGCACGTGCGCGCCCAATCTCAGGGTCGGCCTGGAACGGGTCGCCCGTTACAAGGCGCTGTTTGGTCCGGTCTTGATGGTCATTTCCAGTGACCGCGATCTCCTGCGCGTGGAGTTCAGGCCCGACGCCGACGATATCGAATTGCCGGCCTCTCTTACGATACCCATGAGCATCTTTGTCGTTGAAAAGGCGCGCAATCATTCGGCGCGCCACATCAGCCCGGCTTCAATATCCCTGCCGGAAAGCCGGTATGATCTGGCCGCAGTTGAAGCATATTTCGGAAGCCCTCCCCAATCCTTTGATGTCGTGGCGCTCGAGTTCACTGAAAAGGACGCGAACACTCGGTTTATCTCCGAGAACGAGGCTCTCTGGCTCGACGTCGAACGTGAGCTTGAACAACAGCTTCAGGACCGGAACGCCTCGGGGTCTTTCGCATCAATGGTGGAGGCTGCGATCCGGGCGGAGCTGTACGGAGGGCCGACGCATGCGGAGGCCGTGTGCAGGCGCCTCAGGATCAGCCGGTCCACGCTGCAGAGAAGGCTGAAGGATGAGGGATCCACTTTTCAGACCATTCTCGACCAGGTTCGATTCGAGCTGGCCGCCCGGTATCTCACAAAGAGCGAATTCAGCATGACCGAAATCTCGCGAATGATCGGTTTTCTGGATTCCAAATCCTTCTTCCGCGCTTTCAAGAAGCAGTTCGGCATGACACCTGAGGCCTATCGGTCGCGCCAGGCGAAGACTTGAGCTGATGGCTGTTCAGGGAAAAATTATCCTTGCGTCCTTGATGGTGCTGCTTGCGGTGGCGGGCTGCGCGTCGCCGCGGCTCCTGGCGCCGGCGCCCAGCCTCTACACCGTGCAGAACGGGTATCCCCAGGATGGGATCGCCGCACCATACCGTGAGCCTCGGGCGGACATGATCTTCGTGACCGACCGAGTCTGGGACGACGACAACAGAGTCTATACTGCGCAGCGATCCAGATCGATGACGGCAGGACAGGTCGTGGTCGATATCGGCCAGGGAACAAGCTGGGAAGACCTGATGGACCTGGCGGCGGGATCGCCGCCGTCGAGGGGCCAGCCAGAATTATCCCTCAGTGAGATCGATCGGCAGATCCGCTTTCCCGAAACCCCGCTTCCCTACCGGCTGGTGGACGGCGTCGTCGTTGAGGAGGCGGATATCGCCGAGGCCTATCAGGCGTCGCGGCTGGCGTTTCAGGACCTTGTCAGACGTCGATTATTGGACGCGAACACCGATACTGTACTGTTCTACGTGCACGGGTTCAATACAGGCTTTGACGACGCCGCCTTCGACCTGACGGACATCTGGCACTCTTCAGGGCGCGGCGCAGCCCCAGTCGTATTCAGCTGGCCAACGGTTGAAGGCAATTTGCTGGGTTATTTTTCGGCCCGCGAATCGGGGGAATTTTCGATCTTTCATCTCAAGGAGACCTTGCGCGCGCTGCGTGACATGGACGAGGTGAGAGCGATTAACATCATCGCCCACAGCCGCGGCGTTGATGTCACGACATCGGCTCTGCGCGAACTGATTATAGAGGTGCGTGCGAGCGGCCGATCTCCCAGACAGGTACTGAAGCTCGAGAACCTGATTTTCGCCGCGGCTGACCTTGATGTCTCCGTCGCCTATCAAAGGCTCGGGGCCGAACGGTTCGCGCTGGCCGTCGAACAGATCACCTTTTATTCGAACCCTGACGACGCGGCCCTGAGGCTTTCCAGCCTGGTGTCATCCGGCCTGCGCGTTGGGCGCTCCACCCGTCAGAGCTACGACGAGAATTTCGGTGATGTGTTCCTCGGGGTCGAAAACATAGCGTTTGTAAGGGTAACCGGCCTGCCCGGCGGAATTGGGCACAGCTATTTCAGGCTGAACCCCAGGGTCATCGCTGACATAGCCACCGTCTTGCAAACCGGCGCGAGACCTGGCGACCCGTCCAGAGGATTGAGACCGGTCGCCGGACCCTTCTATGAGCTGAGCGCGCGATAGCACCGCGACATCGCATTTCCGGCGCGGGGCACGCTCCGGCGTTCCGTCAAATGACCAGAAAAGCGAAGGGCAGAATCCCGAACAAGGCGTAGAGGCCCACCTGTAGACTGAGCGGGAGGGCGCGTTTACAGGTGAAGACGAACACGCAAAGCACCCCAAGGGCAGCCTCAAACGTCAGCGCCGCCGGCAGGTTCAGGTGATACCAATCCGTGCCAAGGGGATGACTGTCGGGGCCGAATACAAAATGCCCGTAGCCGGCGACCAGATCACCAAGCCAGTGGCTCAATGACAACGCCATTGCGACAAAAGCGAACATGCCCCTCCGCGTCGCCGCGAACGCGATCGCTCCGGCGAGCAAGGTCCACCCGATCTGGGGAACAAGATCGTGACTGAACGTCATGTCGATGACCGCGTTCGCCAGGGTCGGTCCAGGTTCGCCGGTGGGCGCCATCGTCTCGATGCCGAACGCGACCAAGGTGAACATGGCGATGTCGATGAGAAAGGCGCTGAGGAACAAAAGCCACCAGGGCATTTCCGGGGCGACCCGTTTGGCGACGAGTGTTGTTGCGGCGTGGCCCAGGATCATCCGTTGATTTTTTCTCCGAGCTTCATGATGGCTGCTATGGGTCGCATCATGACGACAAGGTCGGTGATCTTGCCTGAGGCGTCCAAGCGGATGATGTCTATGCCCGTGAAGGACGCATCGCCGATGCTGCCGCGGAACTCAAGCACAAAGCCCTCGTCACCGCTGAACCGGCGCGAATATTCGAAAGTCTCCAACGCATCGAACGACAACCGCAAGCTGTCGACGATTGCATCTTTGCCACGCAGCGGCATGGCGTCGGCTGGGGTGTGGTAGGTCACGTCCTCTGCAAGAAGATCGGGCAGTTGTCCCCAGTCGCCTTGATGGATGATACGTTGCCATTCGTCGAGTGAGGTTTGTTCGTGCGGGCTTCGGGTTCCAAATTGGCCGGATCTTTTTCCACTCATGATGATCTCCTGATTTCGAGGAGGTTTGACGAGACTGTTTCACCTATCATGTCGCCACAGGCAGCTGTGTGGGCCACGCTGGGATCACTTGGTCGTTTCACCGATCAGTTTCGCCACGATCTCTGCTGTAGTGAGGATCGCGTGCGCATAAGTCGGGCCGTTGATGTCATGGGCGGCATGCATGGCCTCTGCTGACATGGCTGCCGTGGCGTCGCGCACCAGCGTGACATGATATCCAAGTTCCGCCGCATAACGTGCCGACGTTTCGATACAGGTATTGGCGATCAGGCCGACGAAGATGACATGGGTTACGCCATGCTGGCGGAGCTGCACATCAAGGTCAGTGTTGGCGAAGCTGGAGGCGCCCCAGTGCTCCCTGACGACGATGTCGCCCGGCTCTGGACCGAAGCCTGGATACCAGTCTCCTCCCGAGCTGCCGACGGCGAACAGCTGGTATTCGTGCGCGGCCCTTTGTGAGGGTGTCAGGTGGGACCATCCGTCAAAATCCGTAGGCTGGTGACGATGGTGGGGCAGGATGAAGATCGGCATTCCGGCTTCACGCGCCGCCGCGCGGACGCGGGCGAGATTGGCGTGAAGATCGACGGATTTGGCGACCTCGCTGAGCGCGGGCCACATCTTGCCGTCCTCAGCGAGGAAGTCATTATAAGGGTCAACGAAGAGCAGTGCTGTGTTTCCCTTTGGGTAAGTCAGGTCGGTCATGGCTTTTCCTTTCAGTCGGGTTCAGCACGGGGACGCGAAGTGCTGGATGACGTCCCGTCTGAACAGCAATCCCAGCGCGATCAGTTGCAGGATCATGAAAAGGCCGATCCCAACGTAAACAGTCGTCGGCGAAGCCATTTCTGTCGGCATCGGGCTGATGAACTGCGTGATCAGGCCCTGCGAATAATCGAAAGCACCAATCGCATTGTAGAGGACCAGAGCGCCCCAGATTCTGATCCCTCGTTGGGTCAGGAATAGCAAAACCATGACGGGCACGAGACATCCGAGGATCGCGTCACTCAGCCAAGGGCCAAACCAGCCATTCGGCGCGATGCCGCCAAACATTTCCACTGTGGGCAGGAACAGCACGGTCTGCGCGCGAAACAGCGTTGCACCGATAAGCAACGCTATGATCCATTTCAGGATGTTGCCCATCGACGTTCGATTCATTTTTTCTCTAGTGCTGTCGCCATGCGGTTGAAAAGGAAGCGGGGCGCCAGTCGGCTCATCAGACGCAACTGTTTCGATTGTCCGGACGGCACTTCGTACTGTCTTGCCCGCATGGCTTTGATCAGGTCGTTGACGACGTCTTCTGGCCGAGACTTTTTGAATGCCGAAGCATTCATGTTGGCGGCCATGGGCGTGTCAGTTACAGGCGGGAGCAATTCGAAGACCTTGACCCCGAGCGGTATGAACTGGTGGCGCAGGCATTGTGCGACGTGGTGAATGAGCGCCTTGGTTCCCGTATAGACGGGCGTCGGCGCGAAGGCCGCGTAGGCGAGGCCGGAACTGACGAACACGACAGACGCCGCTTGGCTTTCCTTCAGGAGCGGCAAGGCCAGATAGGTCAGGGTGACCGGGGCGATGGCGTTGATTTCGATCTCGCTACGGATTTTTTCGACACCGTCCGCGACCTCCGCCATCTCGTAAGGCAGCAAGACACCGGCGCAGTTCACCAGAATGTCGAGGCCGCCAAACTCGCTTTGCATGGTCGCCAGAAGGTTCCGGCAGTCTTCAAGGTTCGATACGTCGCAGCGCACAGCGTTGACGCCCAGCCGGGTGGCCGCAGCGAAGAGTTTGGTCTCGTCCCGTCCGCAGATGGTGACCGCGCAGCCCTCACGTTTAAAACGCTCGGCAAGAGCAGCGCCGATACCGGAGGAGCCGCCTGTAATCAGGACGATCTTGTTTTTGAAATTCATTATGTTTTGGCCAGCCAGGAAGGTTTCATGATTTCGAAGACGACCGGGTGATTGCGAGTATCGCCAGTGCAAAGCTCGCCAGCGCCAGGGCGACGCGGATCCAGTGAAGCGCGACCCATAGCTGAACCGTGCCGACCATCTCATCCGGGGTGTAGTTTCCCATGAAAGACCCGATCACGACCTGGACGTGATAGCCGACGGTGATCGCGCAGTTCACCAGCCACAATCCGAAAGACCAGAGCCATAGCCGCCGCTCATTGCTGCCCTTCGGCGCGCTGAAGGTCGCGGTCGCCAGCGACGCCGTCTTGGTCAGCGCAACCGGGATGATGGTGCAGGCAATCGCGATCCAGTATTTCGGAAACAGCGCTACGAGCTGCTCGCCGCTCATTGCCGGGACGAGCCCGCCAAGACCTAGGAAGACGATGCCGAAAGACAGGCCCACCATCGTGCCGCCGCCAGCGAAAAGACCTGTGGAGAGGACCGCCAGAAAGCTAGACCGTTTCATTGCAATTTTCTCCGAGGTGGGCTCGATGGGCGAGATCAACTATTCTGCCGGCACGAACTCGAAGTCGGCGCTGACCGGGAAGTAGACGTAGAGCACGCAGGTCTCAGGTCCGAGGCAGGCGTCATAATGTGGAACATTGCCGCCCTGATAGTATGTCGACCCAGCAGTCATCACCGGACCCTGATCAAGGTCCCCGTCCTCCCAGTGTTGGAAGTTTCCGGCAATCACGACAGCATGATAGTCGTGAGTGTGAATGTGACGATCGAACGATACGCCGGCGTCAAGCTTTGAGACCTGAGCTGTGGGGACGCCCATGCCAACGCCGCCATAAACGAAGTAGACATTTGCGCCTGGAAGCAATTGCCCGAACTGGGTGTCTTCGATCGGTGTCCTGACGAGGCTATCAGTCGAAGCGCTTGCCGGATTGGTCTCGCTCTTGACCGTGCCATGAGCGCAAGCGGTGAGGGTGAGCCCCGCTACCGCAGCGGAGAGCAAAGCGGAGACTGGCAAGTGAGATTTTTTCATGTTTTCACCCCGATAGACGCGACGTTTCCCGGCTTCATGATTGAACGGGAACCTGCGAGCCGTCGCGTTGCCAAACCGGTCATCAGGTGGCCAAATGGGTCTTGCTGGCTGCCGGCCGAAGCAGCCCGACGACTAACAGACCAGCAATTGCAACGAGTGCGCCTGCGATCCCGGTCCATGCGATGCCGGACACCGCCGTGACGGTTCCGCCGAGCGTCGCACCGAGACCCTGACCGAAATAGACCATCGACCCGTTCAGCGCGAAGGCGATCGTTGCGGCCGGCCCGGCTGAATTGGCCAGCTGTGTCTGAATGACCGGGCTGGTCGCGAACAAAGCCGCCGATCCAAGCACCATTATGATGACCAACAGAGGCAGTGCCGCCCAAGCCAGGTCCACGAAGATGCCAAGGCTGAACGCAGCCTGCGTTACGGCTGTCACGCACAGAAGGCTGGCCAGCGCGGTCTTGAGGGGAAGTTTCGCCAGCGCAGCGCCGGCAGGCAGTCCAAGCAGGCTGCCTATCCCTGTCGCAATCTGAACGCCGCCGATCGCGGCGCCCTGAAGCCCGGCGAAGGCGGTAATCAGCGGGCCGATATAGCTGACGGTCGCAAATGTCGCGCCGAAGCCGAGCAGGGTGATCGCCATCAAGCGCAGATTGTCGCCCTTCAGCGCACCGGCGAAGTTGGCCCCGGCCACTTGCGGCGCCGAAACCCCGGCCGGGGCGCCGATCGCGATTATGCCGACCGCGACCGCAGAGACCGCCGCCGCAAACCAGAATGCTGCGCGCCAGCCCAAGGCGTCGCCGAGCAGGGTGCAGACTGGCATGCCAATCAGAAAGGCGAGCGTATACCCGGCCAGAACAGTCGCAATAGCGGCCGGGCGACTGCTCTCCGGCGCCATGTTTACTGCGATGGTTGAAGCCAGAGGAAGTGTGAGGGCCGCGAACAGGCCGCCTGCAATGCGGATCACGGCGATGGAACCAAAGCCGGGCGCCAAGGCGGAGGCAAGGTTCATGATCACCAGGACGACCATGACAAACAACAGTAATCGTTTGCGATCGAGACCGCCCAGCAACCGAGCCAGAACAGGTCCGCCAAGCCCGCATGCAACGGCGAACACGGTCTGCAGCTGCCCCGCAAGCGGAACGCTGATCCCAAGGCCCTCAGCCATCGGGTCAATGAGGCCGACAAAGGCAAAAGCGCTGGTTCCGAACGCGAACGGCGCAAAGACGAGGCTGATCAGGCGCAGGTTCATAAGCGGCGCCCGGACGGAGCCAGATTCGCGAAACTGGCCTTATCCGGTCGTTCGCACGCGTCCCGCCACGCGCCGCGAGATGTACGATTCAACCGTTCCCGGCTCATGCGGACAGAGCCTCGAGCCAGAGCCCGGCGCCGCCAAGAATGGCGATTAGCGTCCAGGGATAGGGCGCCGGGGGTGCGCCATAGCGCGTGATCGCCAAAAACCGCGCGGGAGAGTCCAATTGCCGCGAATCCAGAACTCTTCGCCGCAGCCACAGCGGCGCGGATGAATCCGTCGGACCGCCACGCGGCAAGCGCGAACAGCGCGATCATCGCCAGCACGGCGACCGATGCGACGTGCCAGGAAAAGTGGTGCAGCCAGACGATGTCGACGGGAAGGCCGGACAGCTTGAGCGGGCCAAGCACCTTTGGAGCGCCAAGGAATTCATGGGCGAAAACGCCGAGCGAGGCGAGGACGGCGGACGTCAGAAACAGCAAGTCGGAACCGTCGGTCACGGCTCACCAGGCCTCCTTGAACGGGCGCAAGTCGAGTTCGTGCGTCCAGGCGGAGCGATGCTGGTTGTGCACCATCAGGAAGGTCTCTGCGATCGCGTGCGGATCGAGGGACCCATCCTCGCCAAGAGTGTCTAGATAGTCAGCGAATAGCGATTGCGCCCGCTCTCCATCAACAACCCCGTCGATGATGATGTGCGCGACATGGACGCCGCGGGGTCCGTACTCGCGCGCGAGCGCCTGAGACAGGTTTCGCAACGCCCCTTTTGCAGCTGAGAAATGCGCATAGTTCGGTTTGCCTCTGAGCGATGCCGAAGCCCCGGTGAACAGCATCGAACCAGAGCCCTGCCGGGCGAGCAGCGACATTGCGCGCTTGGCCGTATGGAACCCGCCCATGAAGCCGACCTGCCAAAAGGCCTCGAACTGCGCGCTCGTGATGTCTTCGAAAGGGATCGGCGCGTTGCCTCCCGCATTGTAAATCACCGAAGAAACGGGATGCCCGATTTTCTCCACGTGCGTGAATACCCGGTCGAGGTCTGATTCAATCGTGACATCGCACACCATGGCGTCGGCCTTGCCGCCCGCATTTCGGATGGCCATTACTGTGTGATCGATCTTCTCTTGCGTCCGACCGGTGACTACGACGCGATGCCCCGCTGCGGCGAATTTCGCAGATACGGCCCCGCCGACACCCATCGTCGTGCCTGCGCCGAGAACAATAACCGTTCCTGTCATAAGCCTGTCTCCGGTGGTTTCTGCCATGTCTGAACCGGCGGTCAGGCCTTATTCATCTCCTGATATTATGGAACACACATTCCAAAACTCAATGGAAAACTTGCGACGTTTGTCCTTGCAGCTTCGAATGAGAGTTTCGCCAGCACGCTCCGGGACGGCTGGCTTCGGATCTGGCATGAAAGCCGGGCAAGGCGGCGACATCCCGCGCTGATGAAACGGAGTGTTCCATGGCCAGACCACGCTCAGCATCGAGAGAGGATCTTGCCCTTAGCGCCATGAGGGTTTTCTGGAAGAACGGCTTTGCATCGACCACTATTGAAGATCTCGTGAATGCCACCGGCGTCAGCCGAGGCGGCATCTATGGCGACTTTCGCAACAAGGAAGGCCTGCTGCTCGGATGCCTCAAAGCTTACCGGGCCACGTATGTGGACCCGGCACTTGCGATCCTGCATTCGGAAGAAGACGGACTGGCCGCCATTGATGCCTACTTCAACCATTTCATCGAGCTGCACAAACTGCACGGAATGCCCGGGCCTGGATGCTTCTTCGCGAATGCGATGACGGAAGTCGCGCCCCATGATGAAGCGGTTCAGGTCATCGTTTCTCGGCATATGGTCGATCTGCGCAAGGCCTTCCGAGGGGCGGTCGAGAGATCTGCCCGAAGCGCCGGTTTCACGCTGAAAAGCGAGGAACGCGATAGACTGGCCGGGTTCCTCGCGGCGGCAAGCCAGGGGCTCTGGTCGTATGGGCGCAGCATTGCCGACATCGGCGAGCTTGAGCGCTTCAGAGACATGCTTCTTCAGTTGCTGAAAGCACAGCTGGCCGTGTCCGCTCCCCCTGATCGCTGAATCCGGTCGCGACGGACCAAATGAACTTGAGCACCGTGTTGCGCGAAGCCCGCAGCTCCCAAGGGATCTGCTTTCTCGGCCTCTTGTCCTGAAAATACGCCCGCCGGGTCTTCGCGATCGTTTCCGGGACCAACATCCCCAACTCCCGATAGATTCGGAGGCATCGTGGTCACCTAGATCAGGGGGATCAGTTCTCGATACCGATCACCCCGATAAGAGGTCAATTTTCTACGGTGACTTATAGTTCATGGAAATTTGTTGGACTGTCTCCAACAATCTATGAGTTCCAATAAAAATCTGCCTCTCTGGTGAGAGTCGAGTATCGAATTCTTCACTCAAGCGACGCGGCTCTCGAGGGTGAGCTGCTGTTAATTTGAACTGAGTCCAGCGCGGGCGAATCGCACTTTCTGCGCAGATGTAGTTGAAACTTCCTATGGTCCATATGTTTGTTCAACACCTCGCGCCCCTCGAAGGAGCATGCTCGATCCCGCCGGGTTCGCAAGGGCGACCGCCCGCCCACAGCAATCGGGGCTCGTCCCCGCCCAGCGAGGATCGACTGAGCGGACGCGAAGGAGAGCGAGAGAGGATGGCGCACCCGAAAGGATTCGAACCTTTGACCTCTGCCTTCGGAGGGCAGCGCTCTATCCAGCTGAGCTACGGGTGCGTCGGACGCGCTTCTTAGCCCGGACCGGGCGCGGGTTCAACGCTCGCTTTCCGTGGCGCGCGCATCAGTGAAAGCCGCCACAATGGGCGAAACCGCCGGTCAAGCCTCCAAGGACGCCGCTCGTCCCGATCGGGCTGCCCGGCGGGATGTCGGCGCGCGGGGGGCTGACGCTTTCACCGCGATCAAGGCGCGCCAGCGCCGCCCTCACCGTCTGGGCGAGCCAGGCCCGGTGGCCGGCGTCCTCGGCCAGACCAAAGCGTACACCCACAGACGGCTGGGCCAGGGACTCAAGCCTTGCCCGCGCCGGCGCCGCGACGCGCGGCGCGCCGTGCTCCGCCAGATGCAGAAGCTGGGCGGCGTATTCTGTCTGAACTGCGGCGCGAATGGGCGCCAGCCTCGACGCTTCGCCGCGCACCGGCTCAAAGGCGGCCTGCTGGAAGCGGTCGAGCACCTCGCCGGGAGAGAGCTGCGTGCGGTCGACGGCGTGCTGGTCGGCCGCGCGGGCGAGCTTTTCCGGCGCCAGGGCGGCGGCGAGGGTGAGCCGGGCTGCGGCGCGCGCTGCGTCCACGCGGGAGAAAGCCGGATCGGCGCTGGAGGCGAACAGCTCGCGGCGCACCGCCCCGTCGTAGGCGGTGAAGGGGTCAGGCGCGAGCAGCGCCGTGGTCTCGTCAGCGATGTCGAGCGCCGCCGGGTCCAGGGTGGCGGCGAGCGCCTCCAGAGCGGCGCGCTGCTCAGCCGCGGGGATCATGCTGAAACCTTGCACGTCCGAGCCATTGATCTCATAGGCGAAACGGCGCCCGCCGACGGCCTTGGCGGCCGCCTCCACCTGATAGCGGTGATACAGATAGATCGGCACGAAGGTGGCCCGCAGCTCGCTTAAGGGCCGACCCGCCGGGAGATTGTCGGGGCCGAAGCGCTCCAGCGCCGCAGCGCGTACGGCCATCACCTCAGCCAGGTGTTCGACTGGATCTTCGCCATTGTCCCAAAGGCTGGCTTCCGGATAAGCAGCGCCCTCGCCCCGGGCGTGAGCGTCGGAGATATAGAGCAGGCCCTGATCGCGCGTCTCCGCAAGGATCGCCTCCAGGCCCGCGGCTTCATCGGCCGGATTGGCGAATTCAGCGTAGAGCCATCGTATCGCGGCGACATCCCACTCGCCGATGCCGGTATCATAGGCCTGGGACAGGTCGATCGCGCCGTCCGGGCCGAGCGTGGCCAGCGGGGCGGGATAGTCCATCACCGAGGCGCGCCCCTGCGTGCTGGCGATGAAGTTATGGGCGATCCCCACCGTATGGCCCACCTCATGGGCGGACAGCTGGCGCACGCGGGCCAGTGCGATCTGGACCGGATCGTCAGGCCCGCCCTGGCCGGCGCCGCCCGCCCCGATCAAGCCTTCAAAGATCATCCGGTCCTGACGCACGCGCTGGCTTCCCAGGATCACCGCGCCTTTGAGGAGTTCGCCGGTGCGCGGATCCACCACCGAAGAGCCGTAGGACCAGCCGCGGGTTTCGCGGTGAACCCACTGAATGGTGTTGTAGCGCACGTCCAGCGGGTGGGCGCCCTCGGGCAGAAGCTCGACGCGGTAGGCGTCTTCAAATCCGGCGGCCGTAAACGCGTCCGCCCACCAGGACGCCCCTTCGATCAGGGCCTCGCGCACCGGTTCGGGCGCGCCGCGATCCACATAGAACACGATCGGCTCACGCACTGGGCCGCTCTGTGCTTGCGCGTCCACGCGCTGCAGGCGATGGCGCACGGCCCAGCCGGTGCGCACCGGCTCGGTGAGCGGCGCGGCGGTGTTCTGGAAGGTCTGTTCGAACCCGCCCGACCGGATGTCGGAGCGGCGGGGGCGATAGCCGTCTTCGGGCAGAGCGACGAAGGAATGGTGCTGGATCAGCGTCACCGCGCGCGGCTCCGGCGTCACCGAGCGAACTTCCGACCCCGGGCGCGAACCCGCGAGCGTGATGCGGGCGTCGATCTCCACATTGCGCGGGAAGGCCAGGGCCTGATCCAGGATCGGCGCGCTACGGCCTTCGTCAATGGAGAAATCGCCCTCGCCCGCCTCGCGCAGGCGGCCGGCGAGGTTCATGGGATCGGAGATGAGAAACCCGGACAGGTCCACCAGAAGCCGGCCGTCCTGGGCCACCGAGGCGATATCGCCGGCCCAGATCACCGATTCCGCAAAGGACTGGCGGGTGGCGAGATCTTCCTCGGCGCCGGCGCCCAGCGCCTGAAAGCCGGGATTCTCCAGAATGAACATCACGCGCGGCCCGGCGCGCTCCACGCGCAGGATCCGCCCGCCGATCCCGAACCCGCGATCAAGACCCACCGGGTTGGAGCCCAGGCCAGCAGTGAGGCGCGCAGAATGGATATAGCGGCCGTAATGGCCCGCCACGTCCGGCGTGAAGGCGGCGAACACCGCGCCTTCGTCGATGTTCACATAAAGATCGAACACACCCTCGCGGCGCTCTGCGTCCTCGATGGTCTCGGCGAAGCTCGCTTCATCGCTCTGGGCGAACAAGGCGCCGCCCGGCGCGACGGCGAGACCCAAGGTGACGACGAGATTGAAGAGCGCGGCGCGCACCATGGCTTGGTCCTTCCCCACATTTCGGTGAAGGCGAGCCTATCCCAGCGCCAAGCCCCTGTCATGTTTCACTCAAAACACCCGCCATGCCCTGGACGATCTCGATCCGGCGGCGTCGCGCGCCGCCGGATTAAGAACGGCTTCCTCAGAGCGTACCGGACATCAGGCGGCGAGGCCGAAGATCGCCATGGACGAGTCCAGCGCGGCATCAAACCGTATGCCGGCGCCGGACTCGGTGAGCCGCACGACCTCGCCGCTGACCTCAACGCCGTCAGGCAGTTTCAGGCGAAGCTTTTGACCGGAGACTGCATCAAGCCCCTGCACCAACGCGCCGCCGCGACTTAAATCCACCATCCGGGCCGAGCGTCGCTCGCCACCGACCATGACAACGACATCGGCAGGCATCGAGAAGCGCTGGGTGTTGCGGCGATCCGTGGTTTCCGCGCTCACAGCGTCAAGAAACGCCTCCAGGGTCTGCTGCAGCATGGCGCGGCTCTGCCCCAGGTGCTGGGACGCCTCATGAACCTCGCCGGCGCGCGTCGAGGTCGTGCGCACCTCACCCAGAACCCCGGTGGAGGCCGCAGCGGACCGGGTCGTGCCCTGGGCCGCGATCTGGATGGAGTTGGAGATGTCGTTGGTGACGGCGGTCTGCTCTTCGATCGCGGTGGCGATCGCGGCGCTGATCTCGCTGACGCGATTGACCGCAGTGCTGATCTCCTTGAGCGCGCCAACGGCATTACTTGTGGAGGTCTGCACCGAACCGATCTGGCCGACGATCTCGCTGGTGGCTTTCGAGGTCTGGTCCGCCAGAGCCTTCACCTCCTGGGCGACCACGGCGAAGCCCCTGCCCGCCTCGCCGGCCCGGGCGGCTTCGATCGTGGCGTTGAGGGCCAGCAGATTGGTCTGTTCGGCGATGTCGTTGATCAGGCCAATGATTGCGCCGATGCGCCGTGCGGCCGTTTCCAGGGTGACCACGTCGGTGTTGGCGCGTTCGGTAAGGCCGACCGTGTCTCGCACCACCGAGTTGGCGGTTTCGGTCTGACGCGCGATCTCTCCAATGGAGGCGGCAAGCTGCTCTGCCGCCGCCGAGACCGACGCCACAGCGCCGGAGGCCTCCTCTGAAGAACGGCTGGACACGCTGGCGCCCTCCTTGGCCAGGGAGGCCGCATCCCCCACGGCGCTGGCCGCCGCGCCCATGCGTTCGACCTGGGTGGACACGTCCACCATGACGCCGGAAATAGTGGCGCGAAAGCCTTTGATAAGCGCATCCAGCTCGCTCTGGCGACGGCGCTCGATATCAGTGGCGAGACGTTTGTCATCGGCTAGGCGGCGCTGCTCCATCAACCCGGACTGGAAGCTGGCGAGGGATCGGGCGAGATCGCCGATCTCGTCGGCGCGATCAAGGTCGGCCGGCTCCGTCGTTACAACCCGCCCGTCCGCCACGGCCCGCAGCGCCTCGGAAACCCGCGTCATGGGACCTGTGAGTCCGCTGGAAATCCAAACGCCCGCGCCGGCGGTCAGAAGGCACACCACAAGCGTTGTGGACGCCAGCCCAAGGAACAAGACGACCAGCGGGCTGCGCACCTCGGCCAGGTCCTGAACCGCGACCAGAGACCAGTCGACGCCGAGAAACTCGACCGGCGCCCTCGCCGCCGCGACGCGTCTCGCACCATACGCCTGGGCGGTCGCATAGGAGGCGCCCGCGTCGTCGAGCATCGCCAGATCGGCTTGCGTGCTAAGGATATCGTTCGCCTCGGTGAAGCGGGAATCATTGCGCAGCAAGCCGTCGGAACCCACCAGGATCGCCTCTCCGGTGGCGCCCAGCCCGTCACTACTGGCCATGATGGCGTTGATCGCATCGATGGGCATCTGGAACACCAGAACGCCGACGCGCTCGCCGTTCTCGAACAAGGGTGTGGACAGGAAACTCGCCGGGGCGTCGTAGCTCGGCGCGTAGGCTGCGAAGTCAAAGAAGCTCAGCTCGCCCTGAGCCGCAGTCGCGCCAGCACTGAAGGCGCGCCCGAGATCGGTGGCCGCCCAGCGTCCGCCGTTCGCCGCGAAATTCGTTGCATAATCAGCTTCCTTGAAGACCGAGTAGACTAGGTCCCCGTCCATATTGAACAGAAAGATGTCGTAATAACCCTTGCGCTCCAGAAACTCGCGGAGCCAAGGATGGAAGCGGGCGTGCACCGCGTCATAGGCGGAGCCGGACGGCGCGAAATCCAGCCTGTGCTTCTCGCCGACCGGGTTGGGATTGTCCTCGATATAAGCGCGGGATAAAGCGCGCTCCGCCTCGGCGCGGGAGCCGAAAGCGGAGAAGGCGGCGTCGAACTCTGAAAGCGCCTCCAGCGTCGCCGGGCTCTGGGAAAGGGCGGCCATGTCCGCGGTGAGGCTGTCCAGATAGCGCGACAGTTCGCTTGCACGATGATCAGCCGTGGCCGTCAGGCGCTCCTGCGTAAGCTGAGCGATGGCGGTCCAGGAACTGAAGCCGGCGGCGGTGACGGCGGCCAGCATGGAAGCCAGAGCGAAGCCTACAATGATGATAGGAAGCTTCGCCCTTATAGACAGGGAATTAAGCATTGGGGGTGTCCCGAGCACGACAAGAATATTTGAATTCTTTCGGCCAAAAAACCCTACCGAACCATTACGACGGCATCGAAATCAAACGTATTCACGGACGATTGCCTTATGAAAGGTTTCACGGGCTTATTGATGCGATCGCGCCATGCGGAGAGCGCCGGTTACGGCCTAACCCTGAAGGTGGAGCACGGCGCGCCGGACATCACGTCGACCCGCCCTGTAATCGTGCAAAGGCTGGACTAAGCTGCAGTTAATGGAAAATCCCGCACTCATCCTTCTGGCGGCCTCGGGCCTCGTGCTCATGGCGATCGCCGGCGCGGCGACCACCAGCCGGGCCGGAGCGCCGCTGCTGCTGGTCTTTCTCAGCCTTGGCATGCTGGCCGGCGTCGAGGGCCCCGGCGGGCTGGATTTTCATGCCCTGGACGCCGCCTATCTGTTCGGCTCGCTGGCGCTGGCGCTGATCCTGTTTGACGGCGGACTGGGCACGCGCCTGCGCGCTCTGAAGCCGGTGCTGCGCCCGGCGCTGATGCTGGCCACGGTGGGCGTGGTGGCCACGACCGCGATCACGGCGGTGGCGGCGCGCTATCTGTTCGCCCTGAGCTGGGTGGAGGCGGGCCTCATGGGCGCCATCGTCTCCTCCACCGACGCGGCGGCGGTGCTGGCGCTTCTGGGCGGGCGCGAGTTGAAGGCGCGGGCGCGCGTCGTAACGACGCTGGAGGCGGAATCCGGCTTCAACGATCCGGTGGCGGTGATCCTTGTGACCGCCTTTGTCCAGATGCTGGCGGTGGGCGAAGGCCTTGATCCGCTTCAGCTCACCGGATCGATCCTGTGGGCGCTGGCGGCCGGCGGGATGATCGGCTGGTTTGGCGGGCGCGCGCTGGCGGCGGTGAAGAACCGGGTCGCGCTGCCGGAAAGCCTTTATCCGATCTTCGCCGTGGCCGGGGCGGTCTTCCTGTTCGCGCTGGCCCAGGCGGTGGAGGCGTCCGGCTTCCTGGCCGCCTATCTCGCCGGTGTCGCCGTGCGCGCGGTGAGCCGCAATCCCGAGCGGGAGGCCACCGTGCGGTTCTCCGACGGGCTGGCCTGGCTCTCCCAGATCGGGCTGTTCTTGATGCTCGGCCTTCTGGTTGTGCCAAGCCAGGCGCTGGCGCTGGCGGTTCCGTCACTGATTCTGGCGCTGGTGCTGATTTTCGTCGCGCGCCCGCTGGCGGTGTTCGCCTGTCTTCTGCCCGAGCGATTGACCATGAAGGAGCGCGGCTTCATCGCCTGGATGGGCTTGCGCGGGGCGGTGCCGATCTTTCTAGGGATCTTTCCCGTCATCGCCGGGGTGGAGAACGCCAACACCTTCTTCTCCGTCGCCTTCGCCGTGGTGCTGGTTTCGCTAGTGGGGCAGGGCTGGACCGCCGGCCCGATCACCCGCCTGTTCGGCGTCGCGCCGCGCCGCGTCGGCAAGTCCGGCCGCCAACTCCTGGCCGGCGCCGCGATCGCGGCGGGCGGGTTCGCCGCGCTCACCGCCGGCATCTACATCGGTTCCGGGCTTCTGGACCGTCAGGACACCGAATTGCGCCCCCAAAGCGTCGCCGAGCTGCGCCAGGCGCTGGCCCGGGTCGAGCCGGACAAAGGTCTGGCGCTGGCGACCCTGCCGCCGGATTTCGCCGGCCTGCCCGCCGGCGACCGGCGCGCTCTGTTTGTGGACGCCGTGGAGGCTCTGGCGCAGGCCCAGAACGCCAATATCCTTGATGATCGCGCCGCGATCCGGCGTTTCATGCAGGCCGAGGCCCAGGGCCGCACGATGTCGCTCTCCGAACAGGCGCTCCGCGAGGCGCTGGCCCGGCTTTATGGCGGGCGCTACGGCGATCTAGAGGATCTGATAAGCCGCGCCGACATCATCCCGCCGCGCCTGGCCGCGGCCCAGGCGGCGCTGGCCACGGGCTATGGAAGCAGCCAGACCCTGATCGTGCGCAATGCGCTGTTCGGCGGATCCGGCCATGAGACCCTGGGCGTGGCCATGGACAACTATGCGCGCCTGTTGAACACCCACCCCGATTTTGCAGGCTTTCGCGCGCGCCGCGCGGCCTTACGCGCAGCCGGTGAGGATATTGACGCCGGAATTCTGGCGGGCGAGCTCAGCGCCTATGCGTCGGGGGAGGGATATGTGGCCCAGCTGCGCGCGATCCTGAGCAGCCTGGACGCGGCGGGGGGCTGAGCCTCAAGCCGCGTTGCTGCGCACGCCGCTGGCCAGGATCGCCGAGATCGCATCGGCGTCCGGAGCCGCGCGCAGGGCGCGGCGGATCTCCTGTCGGCGAAACAGACGTGAGACCTGGGCCAGGGCCTTGAGATGCTCGGCGCCCGCCTCTTCCGGGGCCAGCAGCAGGAACAACAGATCGGCCGGGCGCCCGTCCACCGAATCAAAGTCCACCGGATGCTTGAGCCGGACGAAGACGCCGCAGACCCGGTCTACAAGATCGGTGCGCGCATGGGGTATGGCGACGCCGTCGCCCACCCCGGTCGATCCCAGGCGCTCCCGCTCGGTCACCGCGTCCAGCACTGGGCGCGCCGGGACGGTCAGTGTGCGCTGGGCCAGCTCTGAAAGGGCGTGCAGCGCCTGCTTGCGGCTGGTGGCCGCAACATCGGCCACGACGCCGCCGGGCGGAATGAGATCGGTCAACGACATGGATCGCTCGGGCTGCTTGGGACGGACCCGGCGCGCCGCCACCCGGCGCGCCGTCTTTCACTTGAGACGCCAATCGGTCCGGCTGCGCCTATTCCGCCGCCGCACCGGCGCTCCCCTTAGCGGTTCGAGAGGGATCAATCCAGCCCACATGCCCGTCGGGGCGGCGATACACCACGTTCATCTCACCCGAGCGAGCGTTCTTGAACATCAGGAAGGGTGCGTCGGCCAGGTCCATCTCGAACACCGCCATTGAGACGGTCAGGGTGCGCAGCTCGGCCACCTGCTCGGCGATGATCACCGGCTCGTCACCGCCGACCGCGCCGCCATCGTCGTCGTGATCATCCTCCTCTGCGTCCAGATCATCGCGCTTTTCAGAACGCAGGGTGATGATCGAGCCCATCTCGGCGGGCAGGTCAGGCTTGTTGTCGGCGTGGTGGTCTTTCAGCTTGCGCTTATAGCGGCGCAGACGTTTCTCCAGGTGGGTGGAGGCGTCGTCCACCGCTCCATAGGCGTCGCCGCCCTGGCCGCCGGCCTGAAAAAACGCGCCGGAGGGAAGATGAATCGAAATGTCGACCTTGAAGCCGTGCCCTTCCTTGGAGGCGGTGACGAAGGCCTCCGCCGGGCGATTGAAGTATTTCGAAGACGCGTCGGTGATGCGCTGATCAATGCGCTCGCGCAGGGACGAGGAAACATCAATGCCCTTGGAGACAAACTGAATCTGCATGGAGACTCCCTTCAAATAAGGGCGGCGCTCCAGGCGCATCGGGCGAGACGGCGCTCAGCCCGCCGCGCCTGATGCGCGGCCCGTGGGTCTACGGTGAGACAACGCTACGCCGCGGCAAAAGGGCCCGTCAATCATGACCGACTGTGAGCAAGCGCAACAAAGTCCCGCGCCCACGCCCCGTCATCTCCCGACCTCCAACGCCATGATGCAGCCCGTCACGCCAGAGTTTCAAAACACTGGGTCACGGCGTCTGGATCGGTCATCATGCCGTTGCGGGCCACATCCAGTTCGATGAATCGCCAGCCGGGGCCGCGGCCGGGTCCCACCATGGCTTCCGAGCTTGGACTATGGACCTGCCCCACGGCGTGGATGCAGGTGCGCGGAAACGCTTCCCAGCCGCCGTTTTCAAGGGCCAGAGGCTCTGTCCATTGCTTCATGGGATGCCAGGTGATGCGCCGGCGCAGCCAGGCGATATTGGCCGCGTCCTCGGCCGGCACGAGCATTTCAGGCGGATAGTGGTCCCACAAGACCATCTTGTAGCCGTCGCGAAAGTCGCGCGTGCGCTCGATCCACCAGGCGGGATACTCGCCCGTCTCGGGGTCGGGCATGATGGCGGCAGGGCGGTCCTGCGTCGGGATGAGTGCATCGAAGAAGGCGATATGGCGCACCCGCTCGCCCAGCCGGTCGGCGGCGGCGGTGATGGTGATGCCTGAAAAGCTGTGACCGATAAGGACGACATCCTCCAGCTCCTCCCACTCCACGGCGTTCATCGTGTCCTGGATATGGGTCTCGAGCCCGGTTTCCGGCGTGATGAGGTGATGGCGGTCGCCGCACCCAGTCATGGTGGGCGTGATCACGCGGTGACCGTTGGCGCGCAGCCGGTCGGCCACATGCACCCAGCACCAGCCGCCGTGCCAGGTGCCATGGACCAGAACGAAGGTCTGGCGCTGGTTGGAGCGTGAATAGGCCGGCGCCGAAAGCCCGGCGCCGGTGAGCGCCGCGGCGCCCGCTGCAAGGCCTCTGCGGGTGATGTCGGACATGAACCTCTCCTCTTCAGATCAAGGCGAGGATAACATGTCCGGACATTTGCGCGAGCGTGAGATTCGAGGGCCGAGGGCGCACTAGCTTTCAAACTCGATCAGCAGATCCTTGGCGTCGATCTGGTCGCCGGGCGCCACGTGCACGGCCTTGACCACCGCGTCGCGCTCGGCATTGAGCCCAGTCTCCATCTTCATCGCTTCGATGGTGAGCAGGCCGTCGCCGCGCTTTACCTTGGCGCCGGCTTTCACCTTCACCGATCCGACCGTGCCAGGCATGGGCGCGCCCAGATGGGCGGTGTCGCCGGCCTCGGCCTTGGGACGCTTCACCTTGCGCACTGCGGCGCGGCGATCGGGCACGCGCACCGCGCGCGGTTGGCCGTTGAGCTCGAAGAAGACGCGCGCCTCGCCCTCCTCATTGGTTTCGCCCACCGCCTGCAGGCGCACCACCAGAGTGACGCCAGGCTCGATATCCACCTCGATTTCCTCGCCCGGCTCCATGCCATAGAAGAAGACGTGCGTGGGCAAGGTGCGCACCGGGCCGTATTCCTCATAGCGTGCGGCGTAATCGGAGAAGACCTTGGGGTACATGAGATAACCCATGAGATCCTCGCCGCTGACCTCGCGGCCCAGCGTCTCGGCCAGTTCCTTGCGCGTCTGTTCAAGATCGATGGGCGCGGCGTGCTTGCCGGGGCGGTCCGTGTTGGGTTTTTCGTCGCCGAGCACCCGCTTGACGATCCTGTCCGGAAAGCCGCCCGGCGGCTGGCCGAGATTGCCGCGCATCATGTCCACCACCGAGTCCGGGAAGACCACGTCCTTGTCGGGGTCCTCCACATCGGCGCGAGTGAGGCCCTGGGACACCATCATCAGCGCCATGTCGCCCACCACCTTGGAGGACGGCGTCACCTTCACAATATCGCCGAACATCTGGTTCACATCGGCGTAGCGATAGGCGACCTCGTGCCAGCGATCCTCCAGCCCCAGCGAGCGGGCCTGGGATTTCAGATTGGTGAACTGGCCGCCCGGCATTTCGTGCAGATAGACCTCCGAGGCCGGCGCCTGCAGCCCGCTTTCAAACGCGGCGTAATGGGCGCGCACCGCCTCCCAGTAATCGGAGATCTCGCGAACCGCGGCGATGTCGATCCCGGTGTCGCGCTCAGTGAAGCTGAGCGCCTCCACGATGGTCCCGAGCGTCGCCTGGGACGTGTTGCCAGACAGGGCGTCCAGTGCGCAGTCCACGGCGTCCACGCCGGCCTCGGCGGCCGCCAGGATCGTGCCGCAGGCGATGCCCGCCGTGTCGTGGGTGTGGAAGTGGATCGGCAGGTCCACCGCGTCCTTCAGCGCCGGGATCAGCACGCTGGCGGCGGCCGGCTTCAACAGCCCCGCCATGTCTTTGAGCCCCAGCACATGGGCGCCGGCGGCCTCCAGTTCCTTGGCCATGGCGACGTAGTATTTCAGGTCGTACTTGGCGCGGTCGGGATCGAGGATATTGCCGGTGTAGCAGATCGTGCCTTCGCAGATCTTGCCGGTCTCCAGAACCGCATCCATGGAAACGCGCATATTCTCCACCCAGTTGAGGCTGTCGAACACGCGGAACACGTCGACGCCGCTCTCTGCGGCCTGGTGGACGAAGGCGCGCACCACATTGTCGGGATAGGTGGTGTAGCCCACCCCGTTAGCGCCGCGCAGCAGCATCTGGGTGAGGATGTTGGGCATCTTCTCGCGGATATCGCGCAGGCGGGTCCAGGGGCATTCCTGCAGGAAGCGATAGGCCACATCGAACGTGGCGCCGCCCCAGCATTCCACCGAGAACAATTCGGGCAGCCTGGCCGCATAGGCCGGCGCGATCTTGACCATGTCCAGAGAGCGCATGCGCGTGGCCAGCAGCGACTGGTGCCCGTCGCGCATGGTGGTGTCGGTGATCAGAAGGCGTTTCTGCGCCTTCATCCACTTGGCCACGCCCTCCGGTCCGCGTTCCTCCAGAAGCTGGCGCGTGCCAGGCGGCGGCGGGTCCGCCGGCGTGACAGGCGGGCGCGGATCGGCGATTTCGGTGCGCGGGACGGGCCGTCCTTCTGTCTCGGGATGCCCGTTCACCGTAATGTCGGCGATATAGCGCAGGATTCGCGTCGCCCGGTCGCGCCGCGGCCGGAAATCCAGAAGGTCCGGGGTCTGGTCTACGAACGTCGTGGTGTAGTCGTTCGACAGGAAGGTCGGGTGGCGTAAAAGATTGATCACGAAGTCTATATTCGTGCTCACCCCGCGAATGCGGAACTCGCGCAGGGCCCGATCCATGCGGGCGATGGCGGCGTCGGGCGTCGGCGCCCAGGCGGTGACTTTTTCCAGAAGCGAATCATAGAAGCGGGTGATCACCGCACCGGAATAGGCCGTGCCGCCATCGAGCCGTATGCCCATGCCGGTGGCGGCGCGATAGGCGGCGATGCGGCCATAGTCGGGAACGAAACTGTTGGCCGGATCCTCCGTGGTCACCCGGCACTGGATGGCGTGGCCGCCCAGCTTTATGTCGGCCTGGCTCGCCATGCCGGTGGCCTCGGCCAGGGTCTTGCCTTCCGCGATAAGGATCTGGGCGCGGACAATATCGATGCCGGTGACCTCCTCGGTCACAGTGTGCTCGACCTGGATGCGCGGATTCACTTCGATGAAGTAGAAATTCTGCGTATCCATATCCATCAGGAACTCGACCGTTCCCGCGCACTCATAGTTCACGTGCTGGCAGATTTTCCGGCCGAGCTCGCAGATCTCTGTGCGCTGAGCCTCGCTGAGATACGGCGCCGGAGCGCGCTCCACGATCTTCTGATTGCGCCGCTGGACCGAGCAGTCTCGCTCAAACAAATGATAGATCCCGCCCTGCTTGTCGCCGAGGATCTGGACCTCCACGTGGCGGGCGCGCTGGATCATCTTCTCCAGATAGCCCTCGCCGTTTCCGAACGCCGCTTCGGCTTCGCGCCGCCCCGCCAAGACCTTCTCCTCAAGCTCCTCCGGGCCGGTGATGGCGCGCATGCCCCGGCCGCCGCCGCCCCAGCTCGCCTTGAGCATGAGCGGATAGCCGACCGCCTCGGCCTCCTTGCCGATCGCGGCCATGTCCTCGCCTAGAACCTCGGTGGCGGGAATAACAGGCACGCCGGCCTCCACCGCCACGCGCCGTGCGCTCGCCTTGTCGCCCAGCGCCCGCATGGTTTCCGCGCGCGGGCCGATGAAGATCAGGCCCGCCGCCGTGCAGGCGTCCACGAAATCGGGATTTTCAGACAACAGGCCGTAGCCGGGGTGGATCGCATCGGCGCCGGAGAGCTTGGCGACGCGGATGATCTCCTCGATGGAGAGATAGGCCGCCACCGGGCCCAGCCCCTCGCCGATCTTGTAGGCCTCGTCGGACTTGAAGCGGTGAAGCGAAAGCTTGTCCTCCTCGGCGTAGACCGCGACCGTGCGCTTGCCCATTTCATTGGCGGCGCGCATCACCCGGATGGCGATTTCACCGCGATTGGCGACAAGGATTTTCTGAATGGTCATAGCGGTCCGTTCATGGCGTTAGAGGGTCAGCTGCTCCGGCTTGTAACGCATAGCCTAGACCGTCGAGCCGCTCCCGGCATCCATAGTGTCGGCAGGGTGTGAGCCAGACGCGCGCCGGGCCGCCTTGACCTTGGCGCGGGCAGGGAGTACCGCCGCAGGAGCGTGTGCGCCACCCGTCGCCGGGTGCGCACGCCTTCCCCGCTTCGCCGCGCGCCGACGCGCCGCACCGGTTCGCCGGCGAACAGAACGATATTGACGAGGACGATGATGGTCGAGGCCCCTTCCAGCACGCAGAAGCGCTTTGCAAAGGCGCCCTCTCCCGCCGAGCTGCCGAAGGTGGACGCCGAGATTCTCGACTTCTGGAAAGCCGATGGCACCTTCCAGGCCTCCATCGACGAGCGCCCGGAAGACGACCAGTTCGTCTTCTATGACGGCCCGCCCTTCGCCAACGGCCTGCCCCATTACGGCCATCTGCTCACCGGCTTCGCCAAGGACGTGATCCCGCGCTTCCAGACCATGAAGGGCAAGCGCGTGGAGCGCCGATTCGGCTGGGACACGCACGGCCTTCCGGCAGAGCTCGCCGCGGAGAAGACGCTCGGCATTTCAGGCCGCAAAGCCGTAATGGACATGGGCATCGACAAGTTCAATGGGGCCGCGCGCGCCGAGGTGATGAAATACGCGTCCGAGTGGGAGGAGTATGTCACCCGCCAGGCGCGCTGGGTGGATTTCGAGAAGGACTACAAGACCCTCGACATCACCTTTATGGAAAGCTGCCTGTGGGCGTTCAAGCAGCTCTGGGACAAGGGCGTGGTCTACAAGGACTATCGCGTGGTCCCGTATTCCTGGGCGGTGGAGAGCCCGCTCTCCAATTTCGAGACCCGGCTGGACAATTCATATCGCAACCGCACCGACCCGGCGGTGACGGTGAAGTTCACCCTGAAAGACGGCCAGGGCGATCTCTCCGGCGCGAAATTCCTGATCTGGACGACGACGCCCTGGACCCTGCCGTCCAACCTGGCCTGCGCCGCCGGCGCCGACATCACCTATGCGATACTTGAAAAGGACGGCGAGCGCCTGATCCTCTCAGCCAACGCGCTGGAGAAATACAAGAAGCAGCTGGAAGGCTTTCAGCGCACCGGCGAGGTCATCGGCCGCGATCTGGGCGGGCTCACCTATCATCCGCCATTTGACTATTTCGTCGGCCGCGAGAACGCCCACCAGATCCTCATCGAGGACTTCGTCACCGACGAGGACGGCACGGGGCTGGTGCACATGGCGCCGGGCTTCGGCGAAGACGATCTGAAAGCCTGCCGCAGGGCGGGCATCGCCGTCGTGGTGCCGGTGGACCAGGCCGGGCGCTACACCAGCGACGTCTCCGACTATGAGGGGATGCTGGTGTTCGAGGCGAACAAGCCGATCACCGAGCGGATGAAGGCGGAAGGCAAGCTCTTCCGCCACGACACGTACGACCACAATTATCCCCATTGCTGGCGCACCGACGAGCCGCTGATCTACAAGGCGGTCGACAGCTGGTATCTGCGCGTCTCCGATTTCCGTGAGCGGATGGTGGAGCTTAACCAGGAAATCAACTGGTCGCCCGCCCATGTGAAGGACGGCATTTTCGGCAACTGGCTCGCCGGGGCGCAGGACTGGAACATCTCCCGCTCGCGCTTCTGGGGCACCCCGATCCCGATCTGGGTCAGCGACGATCCGGCCTATCCGCGTACCGACGTCTACGGCTCGATTCTGGAGCTGGAGCGCGATTTCGGTGCGAAAGTCACCGATCTGCACCGACCCTATATCGACCAGCTGACGCGCCCCAACCCGGACGATCCTACAGGCAAGTCCACCATGCGCCGGGTCGAAGACGTTTTCGACGTCTGGTTTGATTCAGGCTCCATGCCCTACGCCCAGGTCCACTACCCGTTCGAGAACAAGACCTGGTTCGAAGCCAACTTCCCGGCCGACTTCATCGTCGAATACGTCGCCCAGACCCGCGGCTGGTTCTACACGCTCACCGTCCTGTCCACGATGCTGTTCGACCAGCCGCCGTTCAAGAACGCCATCTGCCACGGCGTGGTGCTGGACGAAAACCGCCAGAAGCTCTCCAAACGCCTGCGCAACTATCCAGACCCGCTGGGTTTCTTCAACGAGTACGGCTCGGACGTGATGCGCTGGTTCCTGATCTCCAGCCCGGTACTGAACGGCGGCGATCTTCTGGTGCCCAAGGAAGGCCGCGAGATCGCCAGCATCCAGCGCGAGGCCATCGCGCCGCTGATGAACGCGTATTCGTTCTTCTCCCTCTACGCCAATCTGGAGAGCCGGGCGCCGCGGATCATCACGAAGGCCGATGATCCGCTGGACCGCTACATCCTCACCAAGACCGGCGAGCTCGCCCGCGATGTGGGTGCGGCGCTGGACGCCTACGATATTCCACGCGCCTGCCGCGAGACCGTGTCCTATTTCGAGGCCCTGACGAACTGGTATATCCGCAGGTCGCGTTCGCGCTTCTGGGGCTCGCAAGACGAGGCCGGCAAGAACGCCGCGTTTGATACTCTGTACACGGCGCTTGTGAAGACCTGCCGCGTGCTCGCCCCGCTCCTGCCCATTGTCACAGAGAAGCTTTACAAGGCGCTCACCGGCGAGCGGTCGGTGCATCTGTCGCTGTGGCCGGAGGCGAATGAGTTTCCCGCCGACCATGATCTCGTGCGCGCCATGGACCTGGTGCGCGAGGCGGCCTCGGCGGCGCTGGCGGTGCGCGAGCGGGCGCGCCTGCGCGTGCGCCTGCCGCTGAAGACGCTGACCGTTGTGCACGCCGAAAGCGATGCTTTGAAGCCATATGCCGAGCTTCTGGCCGACGAGGTGAATGTGCGCACCATCGCCTTCTCCACTGACCTCGACGCCTATGGCAGCGTGCAGCTGAAGCCAGATCCGCGCATCGGCAAGCGGCTGGGCAAGGTGATGAAAGACGTCATGGGCGCGGCGCGCTCGGGCGCCTTCACGCTGAACGCCGACGGAACCGCCACATTGGCCGGCGAGACGCTGGCGCCGGACGAGTTCCAACTCGCCATGGTGGCCGAAGAGGGCAGCGCCGCCGAGCCCTTCGCGGGCACCGGCGCCATTGTGCTTGATATCTCGGTTGACGAAGACCAGGAGCGCGAAGGCCTCGCCCGCGACCTCGTCCGCGCGGTGCAGACCGCCCGCAAGGACGCCGGGCTGGAGGTCTCCGACCGCATCGATCTGGCGATCACCGGCGGCGCCAACACCAAGGCCGCGATCGCCGAGCACGGCGAGTTTATAAAGAGCGAAACTCTCGCCCTGTCGCTGTCCGACGCCGCCCAGGACGGATCGGCGAGCGAGATCGCCGGCGAGACCGTGACGATAGTGGTGAAGAAGGCGGGCTGACCGGTCCCTCCCCCTCGTGGGGAGGGTGGGCCGCGCGCGAGCGCGGGTCGGGTGGAGGGGAGCACCCGAGTCCGCAGGCCGATGAGTTTACTGTCCCCACCCCACCCGTCAGGCTTCGCCTGACACCCTCCCCATCAAGGGGAGGGACACCGCCGCGACCAGCCGGAACAGAAAAAAACGCACATGACCGAGCAAAGCTACGATTTCACCGCGCTGGAAACCAAATGGCGCGATTACTGGGACGCCCACGGCGTCAATGTCACGGGCCAGCCCGAGCCCGGCGACAAGACGTTCTACGTGCTCGACATGTTCCCCTACCCGTCAGGCGCCGGGCTGCATGTGGGCCATCCGGTAGGCTATCTCGCGACAGATATCGTGGCGCGCTACAAGAAGATGGCCGGATACTCCGTGCTCCACCCCATGGGCTGGGACAGCTTCGGCCTGCCCGCCGAGCGTTATGCCGAGCGCACCGGTGTGCATCCCGCCGACAGCACGGAAAAGAACATCGCCACCTACAAACGCCAGATGCGGCTTTTGGGCCTCGGCTATGACTGGAGCCGCGAGATCGCGACCTCCAAGCCGGAATATTACAAGTGGACGCAAGTCATCTTCACCCGGCTCTACAACGCGTTCTATGACGCGGAGGCCGGGCGGGCGCGGCCCATCGAAGAGCTGGCCATCCCCGAAGACGTAAGGGCCGGCGGCAAGCTGGCGGTGCAGGAGTATCAGGACGATCACCGCCTGGTGTATTACGAGACCGCGCCGGTGAACTGGTGCCCGGAGCTCGGCACGATCCTGGCCAATGAAGAGGTCTACGACGGCAAATCCGAGCAGGGCTACGAGGTCGTCCGCGTGCCCCTGCGTCAGGTGAAGATGCGTATCACCGCCTATGCCGAGCGCCTGATCGCCGATCTGGACGCCCTGGACTGGCCCGAAGGCATCAAGGAAAGCCAGCGCAACTGGATCGGCAAGTCGCAGGGCGTCACCCTCGCCTTCCCCGTCGCCGGGACCGATCACCATATCGAGACCTTCACCACCCGCGTGGATACGCTGGGCGGGGTGACCTTCCTGGCTCTGGCGCCCGAACACCCTCTGGCGGCGGATCTGGCCACCGATGATCACCGCGCAGAGGTCACGGCCTATATCGAGGCCGCCGCCCGCAAGTCCGATCGCGACCGCACCGTGGACGCGGAGAAGACCGGCGTGTTCACCGGCGCGGAAGCGGAAAATCCCGTCACCGGCAAGCGGGTGAAGATCTTCGTGGCCGACTACGTGCTGCCCGATTACGGCACCGGCGCGGTGATGGGCGTGCCCGCCCACGATGTGCGCGATTTCGCCTTCGCCACCAAGTACGGCCTCGACATCGTCCCGGTAATCGATCCGGGTACGGATCACCCTGACCGCGAGGCGGTTCTGGCCGGCGCCAAATGCTGGACCGAGGACGGGGTGATGCTGGCGCCGCCGGGTGAGAGCGGGCTCTATCAGGCCGGCGTGCGCTGGCGCGACGCACGCGAGGCGGTGGCCGATCATCTTGAGGCGAGCGGCCTTGGGCGCCGAGTCACCAGCTATAATCTGCGCGACTGGATTTTCGCCCGCCAGCGCTATTGGGGCGAGCCGATTCCCATCGTTCACTGGGAAGACGGCACGCGCACCACCCTGCCCGAAGACCAGCTGCCGCTGACCCTGCCCCATATCGACAGCTACAAGCCCACCGGCCACGCGGAATCCCCGCTGGCGCGCGCCGAAGACTGGCTTGAGGTCACTGATCCCAAGACTGGCCTGAAAGGCCGGCGCGAGACCAGCACCATGCCGCAATGGGCGGGAAGCTGCTGGTATTATTTGCGCTTCAAGGATCCCAGGAACGCCGACGCGCTGGTCGATCCCGAGATCGAGAAAGCCTGGGGCTCGGTGGACCTCTATGTGGGCGGCGCCGAGCACGCGACGCTGCACCTGCTCTATGCGCGCTTCTGGCA
Organism: Apolloniradiicaulis salifontis; assembly: GCF_053756655.1. Lineage (NCBI taxonomy): Bacteria > Pseudomonadati > Pseudomonadota > Alphaproteobacteria > Maricaulales > Maricaulaceae > Apolloniradiicaulis > Apolloniradiicaulis salifontis. The sequence continues at coordinate 258,180 of NZ_CM132387.1, read as the reverse complement.
CAAGGTGCTGTTCGATCTGGGCTTCGTCTCCACCATCGAGCCGTTTCAGAAGCTGGTGAACCAGGGCCTGCTCACCAGCCACGCCTTCCGGAACGCGCGCGGGATCACCCTTCCCGTGGACGAGGTGGTGGAAAAAGACGAGGGCGTCTTCATCCACGAACCCACCGGCGAGCGCGTCGAGAAGGTCGGGGCGAAGATGTCGAAATCGCTCCACAACGTCGTGACGCCCGACGACGTGGTCGCTCGCTTTGGGGCGGACGCTTTCCGGGTGCACATGATGTTCATGGGCCCGGTGGAATCCATGCGCGAATGGGACACCGAGCGCACCGGCTCCGCGCTGAAATTCCTGCGCCGGGTCTGGCGTTTCGCCACCGGAGCGCTGGACGCGCCGGCAGCCGAGGACCCCAAACCCGTCTCGCTGGCGCGCACCACGCTGGTGCTGGCGATCACCGAGGATCTCGATAATCTGCGCCTGAACACCGGCATCGCCGAGCTGATGAAATTCCTCAACGCCGTCGAGGGTCAGCCGATCTCGAAAGAGACGCTGGACACCTTCATTCGCGTCCTCGCCCCCTTCGCGCCCTTCATGGCCGAAGAGCTGTGGGAGAAGGCGGGCGGCGCGCCCAGCGTCTTCACCGCCCACTGGCCCACCGCCGACGCGGCCGAGCTTGAAGCGGCCATCGACACGGTGGAGGTGGTCATCCAGGAAGGCGGCAAGCGCCGCGGCGCAGTGGAGCTTTCGCCCGACGCCGACGACGAGACCGTGCGCACCGCCGCGCTGGCGCTGCTGGACAGCCAGGGAAAGCCCGTCGCCGGCGTGCCGCTGGAGCGGGTCATCGTGGTGCGTGACAAGAAGAGCGGCCGGGTGAAGCTGGTGAACGTGCCGAAGCTCGGCTGATCAAGGCCCATCCCCTGCAAAGGCGGGGGACGGCTGCGAAAGCAGAGAGGCTAACCGCCGAGCACGGCGCCGGTGATCGCCTCGACTTCCAGCGCGTCGCGGCGCGCTGGCGGCAGGGCGGTTTCCAGCGCCGCTTCCAGCCGGTCGCGGTCTGGATCGTCCATGAGCGATCCGGGCCGGTCGAACCCGGCGCGGAGCACCCAGACATAGGCGCGTTCAAGATCGCGCGCCGTTCCATCGCCGGTGGCCAGCGCATAGGCGTAGAGAAACTGGCTTTCACCGTCGCCGGCTTCGGCGCCCCGGCGCGCCCAGTCGGCGGCGCGGGAGGGATTGGCGGCGAGGTTCGGCCCACCCTGGAAATACAACAATGCAAGCTGACCCATGGCGGCCGGCTGTCCCAGCTCGGCGGCGATGCGCATGAGCGAGACGCCGCGCGCGGCGTCTGCGCCCTCGCCTTCGCCATTGAGATGCATGGCCGCGGCCATGAGCGCGCCATGGGCTTCGCCGTTCTCGCCGGCGCGCTCGTACCAGGCGCGCATGGCCGAAAGATCGTGGGGGCCGTGCACCCATTCGCCCAGCGCGTAGGCGTAATCGGAATAGGCCGAAACCCGCCCGCTCTCGGCGGCCAGACGCAGCCAGTCAAGCGCGGCGCCCGCGGCGCCGGGATCGCTGCGGTCCATGAGATAGAGGCCGAACTCCTGGGCGGCGCGCGCGTCGCCGGTCTCGGCGGCGCGCGCGAGGAAGTCCTCGGCCTGAAAGGCGTTGAGCCCGCCCCGGCTGCTGGAGGCCAGGCGCGACAGGATCACCAGCGCGTCGGCGTCGCCCGTCTCGCCGGCCCGGCGCAGCCAGCGCACTGCGGCCTCATCGTCCTGACCGCGCTCAGACAGCCCGTGCAGCAGGATATGACCGGCAAGAAGCGCGCCCGCAGGCTCGCCGCCGCCGGCGGCGGTCTGGGCGTAATCCAGCGCGCTGTCCCAGTCTTCAAGGACGGCCGAGCGCAGGGCGCGGGCCATGACGGCGTCAGTGGTGGAGCGCCCCTCCACCGGATCGCCGGTGGAATCGCGGCTGATCGCGTCATCAAGAGACGGCGGCAGGGCCGGAGACGGGCTTGGCGGCTCATCTGCGCGGGCCTGCACCGTAGCGGCGGCGCCGAGCGCCAGGGCGGTCAGCCCAAAAGCGAGGAGAAGGCTTCGCATGCGTATTCAGGTCCCTGCTCGTGCGACCAGATTCCGCCGCACACCGCCAGATAATCCGCGCCGGCCTCTATCACCGGGCGCGCATTGTCCACCGTTATTCCGCCGATCGCGACGCAGGGAAGCTCGAACAGCTCCCGCCACCAGGTGAACAGCTCAAGAGGCGCAAAGGTCTTTGGCGTTTTCGTGGCGGAGCTGTACACGGCGCCAAAGGCGACATAGTCCGCGCCGCGCTCGCCCGCGAGCATGGCCAGATGCCGGCTGTCATGGCAGCTCACCCCGATGAGGGCGTCCTTGCCGAGAGCCGCGCGCGCATCGGAGAGCTTGCCGTCCTCCTGGCCCATGTGAACGCCGTCGCAGCCGAATTTCGCCGCCAGACGGGGATCATCATTGAAGATCACCGTGGCCCCGGCGCTGCGGGCCGCCTCTATCAGGGGCGGGGCGAGGCGAAGCACCTCTTCCGGCCCATGACCCTTCAGGCGAATCTGCACGGCCGACACCGCGCCCGCCCTTAAGGTGGCGTCGAAGGTCTTGACGAAATCCGGATCGATGCGCGGCGGGGTGAGGATGTAGAGCTCGGCCATGAGGATACGTGTAGCGTGATGCGTCTTCGCGGAGAAGGGCGCGCAGCGCGCAGCGCGCAAAGCTCTGCACCGCCTTTCCTTTGACGGATTCCCTGTCATAGTCTGGCGCGCAGGGGACATTGGAGACAGGCTATGACACGGCTACTCGGTTTGGCGGCGGGCGCGTGCGCTCTTCTTCTCGCGGCGTGTGGCGAGGGTCCCGCGCCCGAGGCGCCGACCTCGGGCGGCGCGCTTCTACAAAGCCGCGCCGAAAACGCCCCCCGCGCTGAAGCGCCGGCGCCGGACGGCCTTGAATACCTGCGCTACGCGGTGAACACCGAAAGCGCCACACCTCAGCTCTGCCTCACCTTCTCCGCCGCGCTGGACCCTGAAACCGACTACTCGGCTTATGTGGACGTGAACGAGCCGGTGGCGCTCAATGTGGACGGGTCCCAGCTGTGCATCGGCGGGCTGAATTACGGCCAGACGCGAGAGCTCACCCTGCGCGCCGGCTTGCCGGCCGCCGACGGCCAAACGCTTGAATCCGACGTCTCCACCACGCTCAGCTTTGACGACCGCCCCGCCTATGTGGGCTTTTCCGGCTCCGGGATCATCCTACCGCGTATTGAAAGCGACGGGCTGGGCATTGAGACCGTGAATGTGGACGCGGTGGAGGTGCGCATTCAGCGAGTCACCGACCGGGCGCTGGCCTTCAAGGAGCTCACCGACGGCTTCACCGCATCGCCGGGCGAATGGAACTGGACGCCCGACCGCGAAGAACCCGCCGAGATGGGCGTTGAAGTCTATCGCGGGCGTATGGATACGACCGGGCCCTCCAACGCGGCGGTGACCACGGTGCTGCCCGTCGCCGAGGCGCTGGGCCGGCTGCAGCCCGGTGCGTATTATGTGGAGCTGTTCGACGCGGCGGCCCTGGACCGCGAAGACCGCGAGCCCGGCGCGCGGGCTGCGCGCTGGCTCATCGTCACCGATCTGGCCTTCACCGCCTATCGCGGCGAGACCGGGATCGAGACCATCATCCGCTCGCTGCAGACCGCCCGGCCCATGGCCGGCGTCGAGGTTCAGCTGGTCGCCCGCTCCAACGAGATCCTGGCCACCCGCACCACCGGCGCCGACGGCCGCGTGCGCTTTCCCGAAGCGCTGCTGGCAGGTGAAACCGGCAATGCGCCGCGGCTCCTGACCGCCTATGGGCCGTCGGGCGATTTTGCGCTGCTGGACCTGCAGCGCGCGCCGGTGGACCTCACCGACGCTCCCGTTGACGGCCGCGCGCCCGCCGGCGCGGCGGACGCCTATGTCTATCTCGATCGTGGCATTTACCGCCCCGGGGAAACCGTCGAGGCGAGCGCGCTCCTGCGCGGCCCCGCCGGCAGCGCGCTGACGAACCGGGCCGGCGCCCTCATCGTCTATCAGCCCAACGGCCTTGAGTTTGCGCGCCATCGCTTTGACTCCGCGCCCCAGGCCGGCGGGATCACCCACAGCTTTAATCTGCCCGCCGGCGCCGCGCGCGGCGGCTGGCGCATCGCCGCCGAGCTTGACGGTGTCGGGACCGTGGGCGGCGAGAGCTTCCAGGTGGAGGACTTCGTGCCCCAGCGCGTCGCCCTGACGCTGGACGCCGATACAGAGACCGCGATGACCGCCGGCGATACGCGCCTGATCGAGGCGCGCGCCCGCTTTCTCTATGGCGCGCCGGGCGCAGGGCTCACCATGGAGGGTACGGCCCGCATCCAGCGCGACCCCAGCCCCTTTGACGGCTATGGCGGATACAGCTTCGGGCTCCATGACGAGCAATTCGGCGAAGAGCTGATCGACCTGCCGCGCACCACCGCGGACGGCAACGGCGAGGCGCAAATTCCGCTGGCCGTGGGCCGGCGCGGCGCCCAGTCAAGCTATCCGCTGCGCGTGCGCGCCGTGGTGCGCGTGCAGGAGCCGGGCGGCCGGGCGGTGGCCGATGATGTGATTCTGCCCTACCGGCCGCGCGATATCTATGCCGGTCTGAGCGCAGAGTTTTCCGGCCGGGCCGAGCGCGAAGCGCCGGCGGAGTTCTCCGCCGTCGCCCTGAACGCCGCCGGCGAGCCCATGAGCGGCCGTCTCAGCTGGCGTCTGGTGCGCAACGACACCGATTATGACTGGTACCGCACCTCCGGCGGTGAATGGCGCTGGCGGCGCACCGAGACCGTCGTGCCGATTACGCAAGGCGTGATCTCCATGGACGGCGATGCGCCCGCGCGCATCGTCACCCCGCCGCTGGACTGGGGCGATTATGATCTGATCGTCGCCGACGGCGAAGGCCGCGACCTCGCCAGCCGCAGCTTCTGGGTCGGCTGGGGCGGTCAGACCGAAGACGGCGAAGCCGCGCCCGATCAGGTGCGGGTGGCCGGTCCCGACACGCCCGTGGCGGTCGGCGAAGAAGCCGTGGTGACGATCCAGGCCCCCTATGCCGGACTGGCCGACGTGGTGGTCGCCACCGACCGGGTGCTGATCCTGCGCCAGATCGCCATCCCCGAAGAGGGCGCGCAGGTGCGCCTGCCGGTGACGCGCGACTGGGGCCAGGGCGCCTATGTGATGATCACGGTGCACACCCCGCGCGATCCGGTGGACCAGCCGCTGCCGCGCCGCGCCGTGGGCGTCGCCTACGTGCCGGTGAATATCGACGACCGCACGATTGAGGTGACGCTGGACGCGCCCGAGCTCACCGAGCCGAACCAGACCGTGCAGATCCCGGTGACGGCCCAAGGCGCCGGCGATCAGATCTTCATGACGCTGGCCGCGGTGGACGAGGGCGTGCTGCTGCTCACCCGTCACCAGAGCCCGGACCCGGTGGATTTCATCTTCGGCAAGGAGCGCCTGGGCGTTGATCTGCTGGACGATTACGGCCGGGTGCTGGATCCCAATCTGGGCGCCGCCGGCGCGCTGCGCTCGGGCGGTGACCAGATCGGCGGGGCGGGTCTCTCTGTCGTGCCGACCCAGACCGTCGCCCTGTTCACCGGCCCCGTGGCTTTGAACAATCAGGGCCGCGGCACGATCAATCTGGCGCTGCCCGACTTCAACGGCGAGCTGCGCCTCATGGCGGTGGCCTGGAGCCAGGCCGGTCTTGGCTCGGCGAGCCAGCCCATGACGGTGCGCGACCCGGTCGCCGCCGAGCTGATCCTGCCGCGCTTCCTGGCGCCCGGCGATGAAGCGTTCGCCACGGCCAGCCTTGACAATGTGGACGGGCCGGACGGCGCTTACAGGGCTTCAGTCACCGCAGAAGGCCCGCTCAGCGTGACCTCGGACACGGTGGAAACCACCTTGTCTCCGGGCGAACGCCGCGACTCCGCAGTGGCGCTTGAGGCGAACGCGGAAGGTATTGGCGCGCTCACCCTCGACGTGGCCGGGCCGGACGGCTTCACCGCCTCCAGTAGCTATCCCATCCAGGTGCGCTCGCCCTTTCTGCCCGAAACCCGGGCCAGCGGCGTGATCCTTCAGCCCGGCCGGACCTATCAGCCCTCGGCCGATCTCCTGGCCGGCTATACACCCGGCTCCGCCATGGCGCAGATCTCGGTCTCGTCCTCGCCCATCGACGCCGCTGCGCTCTATCAATCGCTTTACGCCTATCCTTACGCCTGCTCTGAACAGCTGGTGAGCCGGGTGAAGCCCCTCCTCTACGCCGGCCATCTCGCATCGCTTGCGGGCGGAGACGGGCCGGACGGCGCGGCGGCGCAGGTCCGCGGCGCGCTGGAGACGATCCTTGGCCGGCAGGGCCAGGACGGCGCCTTCGGCCTGTGGCGCATGGGCGACGGCGACGCCTCGCCCTGGCTCGGCGCCTACACCACCGACTTCGTGGCGCGCGCTGCGGCGGCGGGCTATCCAGTGCCGCCGGCGGCGCTGGAGCGGGCGCTGGCCGCCCTGCAGCCGGTGAGCCAGGGCGAGCTCTGGCGTTCAGGCTATGACGGCGAGGTCGGCGATCCGCGCTGGACCTCCGACACCCAGGAGCGCCTGCAGGACCGTAGCGCGGCCTATGCGCTGTATGTGCTGGCCCGCAACGGCCAGGCCGACCGCTCTCGCCTGCGCTACATGCATGACGAGCGCCTGAACAGAATCGAGAGCCCGCTGGCCCGCGCCCATATCGGCGCCGCGCTCGCGAGCCTTGGCGACGAGGCGCGCTCCATCTCCGCCTTCGAGGCGGCGGTCGAGGCGCTGGGCTATGAAAATGACGGCGACTGGTACCAGACTCCCCGGCGCGATCTGGCCGGGGTGATGGCGCTGGCCGCCGAGGCCGGCCGCTTCGAGATCGTCGAGACGCTGAGCCCGCGCCTTGTCCGCGACATACCGGAACCGGCCCGCCTGACCACCCAGGAGAAAGCCTGGATGATCCTGGCCGCCAACGCTCTGGCCGGCGACGCCGACACGCTGGCTGTGAGCTATGATGCAGAGGCCGGCCGCCGCGTGGTGACGCTGGACGATGCGTCGATTGGCGAGGCCGGAACGTTTGAAAACACCGGCGACACGCCGCTCTTCGTTTCAGTGCTGACGCGCGGTGCGCCCGACGGCCCGCCGCCGACGGCGGCGGAGGATCTGCGCCTTGAAAAGCGAATCACTGACACCGCCGGACGCCCGATCAACTCCACCGTCGCCCAGGGCGACCGGCTGGTGATCGCCCTCACGGTGAGGCCGGAGCGCACGGCGCTGGCGAGCTATGTGATCGCCGATCTTCTGCCCGCCGGTTTCGAGATCGAAGCCGTGCTGAACCCCGAAGACGCCGGCCCTGGCGGCCCCTACGCCTTCCTGGGCGAGCTGGACCGGCCCGACATCGCCGAGGCGCGCGACGACCGCTTCGTCGCCGCCTTTGAAGCGCGCCGCACGCCCGATGGTGCGCCGGTGCGGCTGGCCTATCTGGTGCGCGCGGTGACGCCGGGCGAGTTCGCCCTGCCGGGCGCGGTGGCCGAGGACATGTACAAGCCGCAAGTCTTCGCTCGCACCGGCAGCGGCCGCATCACGGTGCAGCGCTAGAGGGCGCCGGCTCACCTTTTACTCCTTCCCCGTCATGGGGAGGGAGTGGCGATAACGATCTGGATGACCCAATCCCCATGGCCGCGACCCCATGAGCCAGCCCCGCCCCTTCCGCTCTCCGCTCGCCGCGCTTGTCGCAGCGGTGCTGGCGTGCGCGGGTCTGATCGTGCTGGCGGACGCGCTTTTTCCGCCGCCCATCGAGCGAGGGCGCGTCGTGTCCTTTGTGGCCGAAGACCGCGACGGCCGGCCCTTGCGCGCGTTTCCGGTGGAGAACGGGCGCTGGCGGCTGGCGATCGATCTGGAGCGGCTGGATCCTGATTTCGTAGACGCGCTCCTCACCATCGAGGATCAGCGCTTTTACGCCCATCCCGGCGTTGATCCGCTGGCGGTCCTTCGCGCCACTGGTCAGGCGGTTCTGCGCGGGCGCATCGTGTCGGGCGCCTCCACCATCACCATGCAGACCGCCCGGCTTCTGGAGCCGCGCCCACGCAATCTTGGTTCCAAGATCGTTGAGGCGGTGCGCGCCCTGCAGCTGGAGGCCCGGCTCTCAAAAGACGAGATTCTGGAGCTTTACCTCACCCTCACCCCCTATGGCGGCAATCTGCAGGGTGTGCGGGCGGCGAGCTGGGCGTGGTTCGGGCGCGAGCCCGATCAGCTCACCCCCGACCAGATCGCGCTGCTCATCGCCCTGCCCCAGAGCCCGGAAGTGCGCCGGCCGGATCTCCGCCCTGAAAGCGCGCGCTGGGCGCGCGCCGCGATCCTGGGTCGCCTGGCGGACGGCGGATGGATCAGTGCGGCGCGGGCCGCCGACGCCGCCGATGAAGCCTTGCCCATCGGGCGCAACGCCTTTCCGGCCGAAGCCTGGCACGCCAGCGAAACACTGGCCCGCCTGCATCCCGGCGAAGGCTCCATGCGCTCGACCCTGGACGCCGCGCTGCAGCGCGAAGTGGAACTCCGGGTACGCCGCCTCGCCGAGACGGGCGGGAGCGGCGTGCAGGCGAGCGCCCTGATCATCGAGATTGAAAGCCGGGCCGTGCGCGCCGCGGTGGGTTCTGCGGGGCGCGATCTGGCTGGCGGCTGGATCGACCTCACATCCGCTCCGCGCTCGCCGGGCTCAACGCTGAAACCGCTGGTCTATGCGCTGGCGTTTGATGACGGCGCCGCGGCCGCCGACACCCTGATCGAGGATCTGCCCGCGCGCTTCGCATCCTACCGGCCGGAGAATTTCGACCGGGCGTTCCGCGGCGAGGTCACCATCGCCGAAGCGCTTCAGCACTCGCTGAACGTTCCGGCGGTGCGCGTGCTTGACCGGGTGGGCGCCAACCGTTTCGCCTCGGCGCTCGCCTTCGCCGGCGCCCACCCTTCCATCCCGCAAAGCCTGGACGGCGCGGCGGGGCTCGCCGTGGCGCTGGGCGGGCTGGGCATGAGCGCGCAGGATCTCGCCGTGCTCTACGCGGCGCTTGGCGATGACGGCCGCGCCAAGCCGCTGGCCTGGACGCGAGAGGCCGCCGACCTGAACCGCGCTGCGCCTGGCGCGAGCCTTGTGAGCGCGGAGAGCGCGCGCGAAATCGTCGACGTGCTCTATGGCTCGCCCGCACCGCCGGGGCGGATGCCAGCGCATCTCTCGGTGAGCGCGCCGAGCATCGCCTACAAGACCGGGACCAGCTACGGCTTCCGCGACGCCTGGGCGGCGGGGATCACCGGCGGGCACGTCATCATCGTATGGACCGGACGCCCCGACGGGGCGCCGCGCCCCGGCTCCACCGGGCGGGAGGCGGCGCTGCCGGCCCTCTTCGATCTGGCCGACACGCTGGCCCGCCACGTGCCAGAAGCCGCCGCGCGCCCCGTCATCGCAGAGCGGCGCACGCCGCAATCGCTGTCGCAATTTGCGCGCGCCGATCAGCCGCCGGACATCCTGTTTCCCCCTGAAGACGCAGAGCTATGGGCCGAAGCGCCGGGGCGGGCCTTCGTTCTGTCCGCTCGCGCACGCTCACCCATCGCCTGGTATGTGGACGGGCGCGCCGCTGGCGCGAACGCCGCCGGCCAGCCGGTCTTCACGCCGGAGGGGCCTGGATTTTATGCGCTTTCCGCCGTGGACGCAGAGGGGCGCGAAACCCGTGTCCGGGTGCGCGTTCGCATCGCCTCTGACGGCGCCTAACCCGGTAAATAAAAAACATTACCGCCCGCCGGGTTTGAACCTGAGCGCAATGTATGTGCTAGGCTCTTTGTGAAACAAACGTGAAGGAGCGCCATGGCTGCGTCCGGCCTGTTCGACACATACGACGCCTCTCCGGCCTTTTGCGAGGTCCTCGGGCGACGCGATGACCCCGAGATTCAGCGGCTTTTCTTCAAGCGTCTGAACAAGCAGACCCGATCCAATCTCGCGCGCCGCAAAAAGCGCGCCGAGGAGGAGCTGTATAATCTGGGGATCACCTTCACCGTATATTTCGGTGACGATACGGTGGACCGGGTCCTTCCATTCGACGTCATTCCCCGTCCGATCACGGCTGAAGACTTCGCCGATCTGGAACAGGGCGTGAAGCAGCGCATCGCCGCGCTCAACGCCTTCCTCCACGACATCTACCACGACCAGAAAATCCTCAAGGACGGCGTCGTGCCCGAGGATCTGGTCACCGGCAATCAGTACTATCTGGCCGAGATGAAGGGCGTGGACGTGCCCCATCGCAACTATGTCCATATCTGCGGCACCGACATGATCCGGGATGTGGACGGCTCGTTCCTGGTGCTGGAGGACAATTGCCGGGCCCCGTCGGGCGTCTCCTACGTCATCGAGAACCGCCATCTGATGCAGCGCTCCTTCCCCGATCTGATGGAGAACGCGAAGGTGCGCCCGGTCTCCGACTACGGGCTGCGCCTGCGCGAAAAGCTCACTGAATGCGCGCCTGAGGGCGTGGATGATCCCAAGATCGTGCTGATGACGCCGGGTATGTTCAACTCGGCTTACTTTGAGCACGTCTTCCTGGCGCGCGAGATGGGCGTGCCGCTGGTGGAGGGCCGCGACCTCTATGTGGATGAGGACGACGAGGTCTTCATGAACACGGTGTCTGGGCCTGAACCGGTCCATGTCATTTACCGGCGCATCGACGACGCCTTCCTGGACCCGGAGGTCTTTCGCAAGGAGTCCATGCTGGGCACGCCCGGCCTGATGCGCGCCATGAAGTCGGGCAAGGTCACCATCGCCAACGCGCCGGGCACCGGCGTCGCGGACGACAAGGCTGTCTACGCCTACATGCCGGAGATCGTACGCTATTATCTGGGCGAGGAGCCGATCCTGAAAAACGTCCACACCTATCTGTGCCGGCGCAAGGAGGACCGCAAATACGTCCTCGACAACTTAGCTGATCTGGTTGTGAAGCCGGTGGGTGAAAGCGGCGGCTACGGCATCGTGGTGGGGCCCAAATCCACCAAGGCCGAGCGCGACGAGGTCGCCAAGGCGATCCGGCGCGATCCGAACAACTATATCGCCCAACCCATGATCACGCTGTCGGCCAGCCCCACGCTCACCAGCGAGGGCGTTGCGCCGCGCCACGTGGATCTTCGCCCCTTCGCCATCACCGGCAAGGACACCTGGGTTCTGCCTGGCGGCCTGACGCGCGTCGCCATGAAAAAGGGCTCCATCATCGTCAATTCCAGCCAAGGCGGAGGGTCGAAAGATACCTGGGTCCTCTCATAAACTGCTGTCTCGCTACGCCGAGCACGCCCTGTGGCTTGGCCGGTATATCGAGCGCGCAGAAAATCTCGCCCGTCTCCTCTCGGTGACGGAAGGCTTTGCGGCCGGCGATGATGACGAAGCCGCCTGGCGCAGCGTGCTGGACACGTTCCAGGACGGTCCGGCCTTTCACAAGGCGAAGCCGAAACTGACCGGCATTAATGTCGTTCGCTGGTACTTCACCGACAGGAGCAACCCCAACTCCATCCTTTCCGCGCTCGCCGCAGCGCGTGAGAACGCGCGGGCGCTGCGCCATATCAGTCCCATCGAGTCATGGAAGCAGATCAACATGCTCTATGCCGAGGTCGCGGATCTAAAATCGCGCCAGGTCACCCTGCCCAAGCTCAACCAGCTGTGCGAGCGGGTGCGCCTGAGCTGCATGACCCATCAGGGTCTGGTGGACGGCACCTGGTATCGCGATGAAGCCTGGCTGTTTCACCGTCTGGGCTCGGAGCTGGAGCGCGCCGATCAGACGACGCGCCTGCTGGACGTGAAATACTACCAGCTCAAGAGCGCCGGCGCCGAGGATGACGCCGGATTCGTCCCGCCCGACATTGTCTGGTGGAATTCGCTGCTGCGTTCGGCGTCGAGCTATCACGCCTTCCGCCGGCGCCATTCACTGTCGGCCGGGCCTACCGAAGCGGCGGCCTTCCTGCTGTTTGATTCCGACTGCCCGCGCTCGGTGAAGCTGTCGGCGCTGGCCGTCACCGACCGCCTGCGTGAGCTGGAACACGATTACGGCGCCGCCCCGGATGAGGCGCTGACGGAGGAATGCCGTAAATTGCTGGTGCTGCTTCAGCCCGACGGACCGGTGAAGCCCGGCAAAAGCCTCCACGCCTATCTTGATGAGGTTCAGGTCCAGCTCAACGCGTTCTCCAGTGCGCTGGCCGCCCGATATTTCATCGCAGACGACTAGGCCCTGACGCGCGCCGTTCGGAACGCAGAGAATCAGGGCACACAGAAGTCTGTGGCTCCTGGAGCGAGGGATTACTCATGGGCGAACAGCCCCAGGTCAAAACAGACCTGTTCCGCGTCCGGCATGTGACGCGCTATCGCTACGCCCGGCCTGTGAATTTCGGGCGTCATCGGGCCATGTTCCGGCCCCATGAGACGCCTGTGCTGCGCCTTCTCACCATGACGGTGGACACCAAGCCGGAGTCCTCCGTGCACTGGATCCACGACGTGTTCTCCAATTCGGTCACCCTGTTTGATTTCACTGAACCCAGCGACACGCTGGAGGTGGGCTGTACGTTCGACATCGTGCGCACCAGCTTTCGCGACGCCGAGTTTCCGCTGGCCGACCACGCCCGGCGGTTCCCGATCGAATACGAAGACCATGAGCGCGTGGACCTGGCGGCCTGCCTGTCGCCGCGCCATGACGATCCCGATGGCGAGATATCCGCCATGGCCGATCGCTTCCGGCACGAGGCGGGCGGGGACACCTGGGCGCTGCTCACCGGCATGACCCGTTGCATCAGGGACGAGCTCACATACAAACGGCGTGAGGAGCCGGGCGTTCAGCCGCCGGCGCGGACGCTGAAGCTGGCTGGCGGATCATGCCGCGACTACGCCGAACTCATGTGTGAACTGGCGCGCCGCCTGGGGTTCGCGGCGCGATTCGTCACCGGCTATCTCTATGATCCGGCGCTGGACGCGCGCACCTGCGATGCGCGGTCCGAGGTTCAGGGCGGCGGCGCCACCCACGCCTGGGTGCAGGTCTTCCTGCCCGGCGCGGGCTGGATCGAGTTTGATCCCACCAACGGCGATGTCGCCTCGGGCCGCCTGATCCGTACCGGCGTCGGCCGGGTACCCGGCCAGGTCGCCCCGCTTACAGGCTATTATGAAGGCCGCCCCGAGGACGCGCTGGGCCTTGAGGTGAGCGTGGACATCACCTCCCTGGCGCCCTCGCTGGTGCAATGACCGGCGCGGAGCTGAGCGAGGCCGAGGCGCGCGAGATGCGCCCGCGCCTGATGCTGGTGGCCACCCCCATCGGCGATCCGGCCGATCTGTCCCAGCGCGCGCTGGAGGTGCTCAAGGCCGCCGACGCCATCGCCTGCGAGGACACGCGCGAGACGCGCAAGCTGCTCTCCGCCCACGGAGTCACCGACAAGCGCCTGATCGCCTGCCATGACCATAACGAGGCCCAGAGCGCAGCCGGCATCGTGAAGCTCATCGAAGAGGGCGCGACCGTGGCGCTGGTCTCCGACGCCGGCGCGCCGGGCGTCTCCGATCCCGGATACCGGGTGGTGCGTGCGGCCCTGGATGCAGGACTCGACGTGAGCGCGGTTCCCGGCCCCAGCGCCGTTATCATGGCGCTGACGATATCGGGGCTGCCCACCGACCGCTTCGTGTTCCTCGGCTTTCCGCCGCGCAAATCAGGCAAGCGCAGGGCCTTCCTGAAACCCTATGCAGCCCTGCCCGCGACGCTGATCCTTTTTGAAAGCCCCCAGCGCCTGGGCGACACCGTCGCCGACGCGTTGGAGGTTCTGGGCGACCGCAGGGCGGCGCTCGCCATGGAGCTCACAAAGACGTTCGAGCGGGTTTACCGCGAACCGCTGTCCGCCCTGAAGGAGCGCCTCAGCGAAGCGCCGCGCGGCGAGGCGGTCCTGCTGATCGAAGGCGCCGAAGAAACCCGCGAGCGCACCAACAAATACGCCGAATTCTCCAAGGCGCCGCCGCGCGACTAGCGCTCCATGACCGCCGCCCATGCGCCTCTCGACGGCTTCGTCTAGGCGCGCTAGCTTCCGCGACGCTAGATTTTGCGATCGTGGGCCGGCGATCCGGCCAGGGTTACGCGCAAAGATCGCGAGCCCGTATATCCAGGGAGAAGACATCCATGAAACATGCACTCTTGCAGGGCCTTGCCGCCGCCGCATTGACCAGCGCCCTCGCCGCGCCGGCCCTGGCGCAGCGGCCCATGGAGATCGCTGATCTGTTCGACGTGCGCAGCGCCGGCGGCGCCGAGCTGTCGCCGGACGGCCGCCATGTGGCCTTCACCGTGTTTGATCCGCGCAATGTGGCGGCGGGCGAAGCCGACGGCTCCGGCGATGTGGAGCTTTACGTCGCCAGCGGCCCGAGTGAGGCGCGCGCCTACGTCACCGGTGAAGGCCGGGTAGGCGGCGTCGACTGGACGCCGGACGGTCAGGCGCTGACCTTCCTGGCGCGCCGGGATGGCGATGCCGCGACAAGCCTTTACTCGATCGCTCTGGCTGGCGGCGAAGCCCGGCGCGTGCTGGCCCATGACACCGCCATCCAGAGCTATGTGATCGCGCCGGACGGCGACACGGTCTATTTCATCGCCGCGCCGGCCGAGGACGAAGCCGCCGCGCGCTTTAACGCCCTTGGCTTTCGCGCCAATGTCTATGAAGAGCAGCAGCGCTTTGCGCGGGTTTATCGCGCCGAGCTTTCGAGCCCCGAGAACGCGGCGGAGCCGCTGGACGTGGACGGCCACCCGTCCAGCCTGGTTCTGAGCGAAGACGGACGCCGCCTGGCGGTGGTGATGGCGCCGACGACGCTGGTGGACGACTCCCTGATGGAGCGCGACTGGACGATCCATGACACAAGAAGCGGCGATCAGCTCGCCCGCTTTGAAACGCCGGGCAAGATCGGCGGCGGCGCGTTCTCGCCTGATGGACGCCGCTTCGCCTTCCTGGCCGGCGCCGACCGGGCCGACCCCACCGCCGGCACGCTCCATGTGGGCCAGGTGCGCTCGGGCGAGTTTGAAGCCATCGCCCGCGACGCCGAGCAGCATATCGCAGACATCGCCTGGGCCGATAACGACACCATCGTGGCGCTGGCCGCCATCGGGGTGGAAAGCGCGATCCTCACCTATGACGCCGACAGCGGCGAGGAGACCGGCCGAACGGCCTATGACGACTTTGTCGTGGGTTCCATGGACCTGCACCGCGCCTCGGGCCGCATCGCCGCCATCGCCGACGCGCCCACCCATCCCAATGAAGTCTTTATCGGCGCCGATCCGGCCTCCCTCGCCCGCTGGACCGACCATAATCCGCAGCTTTCAGACATCGCGTTCGGCGATCAGCGCGCCTTTTCGTACGAGGCGCGCGACGGCGAGCGGATCGAGGGCGTGCTGATCACCCCGCAGGGCCGCGCGCCCCAAGGCGGCTGGCCGCTGATCATGACGGTCCATGGCGGCCCGGAAGCCCATGACGATGACGGCTGGCTCAACGGCTATTCGCGCCTGGGCCATATCGCGGCCGGGGACGGGTTTGCAGTATTCCATCCCAATTATCGCGGCTCCACCGGGCGCGGCGAACGCTTTGCAAAGCTTGATCATCTTGATGCGCCGGGCGACGAATTCTGGGACATCGTGGACGGCGTCGGCGCCCTCTCCGAAGCCGGTCTGGTGGACGCCGAGCGCGTCGGCATCACCGGGGGCAGTTATGGCGGCTTTGCGTCAGCCTGGGGCGCCACGATCGCCAGCGAGCACTTCGCCGCCTCCGCGCCGTCGGTGGCCCTCACTGACCTGATCAGCTTTTACGGCACCACCGAGATCCCGATCGAAATGGTGGACGTCCACTTCATGGAGGCGCCGTGGGAGGCGTGGACCACCTATCTGGAAAAATCGCCGACCTATAACGCCGCCGGGTCCACCACCCCGACGCTGATCTTCCACGGCGAGGAGGACACAAGGGTTGATCCCAGCCAGTCCTTCATCCTCTACCGGATGCTGAAAATGACCAGCCAGGCGCCGGTGCGCCTGGTCACCTATCCCGGCGAAGGCCATGGCAATCGCAACGCGGCGGCGCAGTTCGACTACGCCCACCGCCTGCACCGCTGGATGACCCATTATCTGCAAGGCGAAGGCGGCGAGCCGCCCGCCCCGGAACTGCCGCTGGACGAGCTGATCGGCTCTGGCGAATAAGACCTCGCCTCCATCCTGACGGACACGAGAACGCCGAGCCTCGCACAGAAGCGGGCTCGGCGTTTTTGTTGGTGGCGGGCGCGCCCGAAAGGCGCGCTCGTTAAGGCGCTACCGTGCGCGAATGGAGTCAAGCGCGACGCGCTGCTCACGGACCACCGCGCCGGCTTCATCCTTGATCTGCAGGGCCAGCTCGCCGCCGTCCCAGTCGATTGCGATGACGCCGAAATTCACCGGTGCATACATCTCGCCGATCCGGTGAGGACCGGGCTCGTTGTTCTCTTCGGCAAAGCTCATGTTGAGCGCCGAAGACGTGATCTCGTAGAGCGGGTACGGCGCCACGTCCTCGCGCACGTAAAGGCCCGAGGAGTGGCGGTCGCCGGAGACCATGACAACGCCGTCAGCGCCGGTCTCTCCGATCAGATCATAGAGCCGGTCGCGCTCCAGCGGCATGGTGCGCCACGCTTCCCAGCCATGGCCGTCGGCGTGGACCTGGATCGAGCTGACCAGAAGGCGCAAATCCGCCGGCTGGCTCAGCTGCTCTTCAAGCCAAGCCCATTGCGCCTCGCCCAACATGTTCTGGTCAGGATCGGTGCTGGGCAGGTAGCGCTCCCGGCCCGGCGCGCCACGCTGGTCTGTGGGGGTGAGCCCGGTGCGAAAATAGCGCGTGTCCAGCATGATGATCTGGGTGCGCTGGCCCTCCGGCCCGAAAATCTTCGCGTCATAGACACCCGGCCGCCCGCGGCGCGCATCGTCGGCCGGCGCACGCCAGAAATCGAGGAACAGGGTCTCCGCAAAGCCTTTGAACGCGAAATCGACGCCCAGATCGTTCATGCCGTAATCATGGTCGTCCCAGGTGGCCAGCATGGGCAGCGCAGCGCGCAAGGCCTGAAATTCCGGGCGGTCGGCGAGCGCCTGATAGGCGGCGCGCAGCTCGGGCAGCGTCGCGTCATAGGCGCGCGCGTCGCCGTACACGTTGTCGCCTACATACATGAAGAGGTCATGGTCCTCAGACGCGACCGTCTGGAGGATCGGGATCTCGCGCTCGGCGGTGTTGCAAGACCCGAACGCGATGGAGGTCAGCGCGGTGTCGGCGGCGGGAAGGGCCGGACCGGCCGGCGCCACCGGCGCCGCATAGTCGAGCCGGGCGTAAAACGGCTCCAGCGCCTCCCACGGCGTTTGCGGGGCCTGAAAAATCCCGGCCTCCGTCAGCACTTCGCGAGAGGGGGCGGGGGTGTCCAGCTCTGCCGCGCCGCGCGGGGCGGGCTCGGAGCACGCGGCGAGCGCCACAGCGGCGACGGACGCAAGCAGAAGGCTACGGATCATGGGCGAGTCTCCAAGGCGAAAGGGGCGCGGACAGCGCTGAGACGCGGCAGGGTGTAGCCGATGGACGCGACAGGTCAATGACGTGGACGACGACGGGGGAGATCAGGCGAAAGCGCGGGAACCCGCGCCGGGCCTAGTCGTAAACCGTCACCTGCTCGGTATTGGGTCCGAACATCACCGGGCGATAGCCCAGAGGCTGCCAACCGTCCGGACAGGATTGCGCGCCCGGCGTCGCCGTCGCCGAAAAGCGCCCCTCACCCGCCGGCGTGCAAAAGGCGATGTCGTCCATCGTTCCGTCCCGTTCGTCGCCGTCGAACTCGGCCCGTACGAAGACAGTCCCCGACGAAGGGCTCCCACGCCAAACGACGGCGCAGCTGTCCGGCGCCAGACTGTCCCAGCCGTCCACCCGCCAGCCACCGTCCCGCCCGTCAGCCGCCACGGCGACGCGCATCGGCGCAGATCTGCCGTTGCACGCCTCGATCCGGCGCACCAGGGCCGCGAAGCCCTGGGCGTCGCGCTCGCCGAGCTCACACAAGGCGGCGTCCGGCGCGGAGAGATCGCGGCACCGCACCGTGTGTTCGATGAGATAACCGCGCCCCGCCGTCTCGATCGGCACGGGCGCAAAGACAGCCTCGCGCTCGGACGCTGCGCAGGGCGCAGTGCGCGTTGGCCGGTCCATGGCGCCGGCGGCGACGCACTGGCGCGTCCCGCCGTCTCCATCCCCGCCGTCACCCGGCCAGTAGAACGAGCCCGAGAGTGCATGGACCCCGGCGACGCCGCCGCGCCCCGTTCCAATCGCGCCGGAGAGGCAGGCGCCCGGCTCCACATTGAACCAGCCGCGCTGGGTGGTGACGCCCGGCGCGGCGGGACGCGTCACGGCGAAGGCGACAGTGACCGGCGTCGCGTTGCACAGATTGACCGAGGTGGACAAAGGCGGACTGGGCGCCTGAGCGGCGGAGAGAAGCGCCAGGGCGGCGCTGAGGCTGGCGAACATGGTGCGACCTGGAACAGCGGCGAATGCGACGGGCCATGAATAGCCCGCCGCCCGGCGGTTTTCCAGAGACGCCCGGGTTTGCGGACGTTCGGCGCTCGCCCTATCCAAACATGACGGTGTGCATCAGTCGGCCCGGCAGGAAGGTGAAGGCGCCCGGCAGGAGCAGCGCCGCCAGGAACAGGACAAGCGCCAGATTGCGGTGGCGCGCCGTCAATCCCTTGCGCGCCCGGATGACCAGAGCCACCGTGCCGAACAGGGTGACAGGCACGAAGATGTGGATCCAGCTGAAAGAACCGCCGGTCTTGATGAAGATCGCGGTGATCGCCACGCTCATCATCAGCGCCACCCACAGATAGCCCACGGCCCGATGCGGGATCGTGCCCTTGGGGGCGGTGAACTGCACCACCCCAACACCCACCGCGGCAAGGGCGCACACCGCATGAAGCTGTATGTGCCAGGGCGCGGAGAAGAAAGCGTCCAGATTCATTGGCCCGCCCCCATCAAGGTCACGGTGACGGTAGCGTCGCCGGGATGGGTGAAGGCGGCTTCGTCAAATCGAGCCCGGCGGAAGCGGGGCGCGGCGCCGTTGGAGAAGCCGTAGCGCTCGGTAGGCATGCCCATGAAATTGCTGTCCAGCTCGGCGTTGGAATTGGCGTCGTGGAAGGCGATCACCGCGTAGGCGCCCGCCGGCAGCGCATCGAAGGTCGCCGCGACGCCGTTGCGATTGGCGGCCACAGACGCCTCCGCCACCGCGTCGCCCGCGTCGTAGGCGGCCTCGCTTGCAAAGACGCTGATCAGAACCTGACCGTCCGAGCTTTCTAGACCCGTGATCCTCACCCGCATGTCGGACTCCAGAGCCGTCTCGGCGGCTTGAGCCACAAGGCCCGCGGCGTGGATCGCCGGGGCGGGGGTGAACGCGATCAGGCCGGCGGCGGCGATCGCGGCGGTCAGGGCGGATTGGATGAGAGTTTGCATTGTCGTCTCCTCTGGATGGGCCCGGCGGACCGGCCGGGAATGGAGACCTTGATGGAGCGCCCGGCGCAGGTGAGAAAGCACAAGTTCGCGGGCTGACAGAAGCGTCCCGTGAACGGAAGATGGTCTGCCGTTCGCGCTTCGCGAACGGCAGAGGTGGGGAGAAGTCCATGGCGCGTACGCCGATCACAGAGCTGGCTCGGCGATTGAGACCGGTGGCGGTGGTGCGCCCGGTGCTGATCATTCTGGGGGTCGGCACCTTTCTGTCGATCCTTGGACCTTTCGCCAGCCACGGCATGGGCTGGCCGAGGGTCTGGTTTTACTGGGTGGGGCTGATCGCGCTGGGCGCCGTGTTCGGGTTCAGCGCCGGCGAGGTCCTGCCCCGCCTGTTCCCCAAACTTCCCAAATGGGCGGTCTATTCGATCACGGCGGCCTTTGTTGCCATTCCGGTCACTGCGGCGATCCTGCATCTGGACGGCGTGCTGGGACCCCGGCTCACCGTCTACCGCGTCGCGGCGACCTATATGCCGGTGCTGGTGATCTCCATCTTTGTGAGCGCGGTCGCCTATACGGTCGCCAAATTCACCGAAGACCACACACGCGCCGCCGGCGCAGCCGCGCCGCGGGCGACCCGCGCGCTCACCGACAAGCTGCCCCACCGCCTGCGCGCCGCGCCGATCCTGGCGCTCACCAGCGAGGACCATTATCTGCGCGTGCGCACCGGGGCGGGCGAGGCGTTGATCCTTATGCGTCTCACCGACGCCATCGCCGCCATGGAGGGGCTGGACGGCGCGCGAACTCACCGATCGTGGTGGGTGGCGCGTGAGGCTGTCACGGATGCAAAGAAGGGCGACGGGCGCGGCGTGCTGATCCTGTCCGACGGCGCCGAGGCGCCGGTGAGCCGCACCTACTATCCGGGCCTGCGCGACGCCGGCTGGTTCTAGTCCAGCGTCGCGCGGATTTTCTCGGCGATGGCGCGGGACTGCTCGCGGTGGGAGCGCTCCAGATGATCGGCGACGCTGCGCCGGTCGGCTTCTGGAAAGCTCTGATGCAGCTTGGAGGTCATGTGCACCGAGGCCACCTCAATCTCAAACGCGAGGATGGCCGGGTAAAGCCGTTCGATATAGCCGGGCGGAGACAGGGCGGTGCGCCAGACCGGATAATCCCCGATCTCGGCGTGCTGCGGTTCGATCAGGGCGGCGAGATCGTCGATCAGCTGACGGAACGCGGCGATGTCATCGACGATTTTGATCTCGCCGCGCACCTGGACCTCCTCGTAATCATAGGTCCCGGCCCGTGAAAGATCGACGCGCCAGTTGGGCGAGACATAGCTCGCCGGCCCATCAAACGTGACCAGCGCCGCGTGACCGTCAAGCCCGGCGGCCTGTGGGTTCTGAGCGTTGAGATGGCCGCGCAGCCTCACCACCGCGCCGTCTTCCAGGTCCGCGATCATGGGAATGCGCGTGCTGAACAGCCCGGCATGGGCCGTGACGAAATGCGCGAAGGGATGCGCCCGCATCAGCGCTGCGGCTGCACCCATATCGGTGACGACGCGCCATTTGGGCGGGTAACTCATGGCCGTGGCCCCTCGCCTTCGATGGGTCCGCGCCTATTCCAGCGCGCCCAGCACGTCCTCGACGGTGACCCGCACGGCGTAGCCGCGCTGCTGGCCAAGGCCGGCCTCGTGCCAGAACTTGCCCGCGATCACCCCGTCGGGGCGAATCGCAAAGGCGATGGGATAGGGTACGCCGTGGGCCATGTGGCCCGGGTCGGCATAGATCGGATCGCGCACGCCGAAGGCGTCGATCACCGCAATGTCAGGGTCCGGCAGCAGCGCAAATGCGATCTCGCGCCGATCGGCGACACGGGCGAGCGTCGCCCCGTCGTCATAGGTCAGCACCGCTACGCCCCAGCCGGCTTCAGCAAACTGGTCAGAAGCGGCGTTTAGATCCAGCGCCTGGCGCAGGCAGATCGGACACCAGTCGAGGGAGCGGTTGAAATAAATCACCACGCCGTTGCGCGCCGAGAGGTCGGCGAGGCTGGCCGTCTCGCCCGCAGCGGTGGTGAACACCGTCACCGGCGCACGCTCTCCCACGGCCGGACCAAAGTCGGCGGCGGCTTCACTGGCCGACCGCGCGGCGTCGGAGCCGCCCGCCTGAGCCAGGCCCGGCGCAGCAGCGGCGAGGGTGAGCGGCGCCGCCAGAGCGAGCGCGGCGATGAACGAGCGGATCATGGAGCCTCCAGGCGTTTTTGCGAAGCGGAATGGATTGAGAGCCAACTGTTTCTCAGTGTGCGCCCGCCCGGCGCTGGAAGAAAGCCCGCTCGCAAAGCTGTGACCGGCCCCGGTGCGGCAAGGGTCCGGTGCGCGCCCACGTCTCGGATCAAAGTGATCGTGACGGTAAAGACGCGAGCCCGGAACCGCATTAACGCGAAAGCGAGCAGGACCTCACCGTTGCCCGGCGTCGTTGTAAGCCTGGATCGCGATGCTCCGCAGCCGGTCTCCATCGTGGTGGAACGACAGGGCGTGCAGGGCCATATCCGGCGCGCCGTAAATGTCGCCAAGAAGAATCGCGAGCGCCTCCAGCTTGGCCGGCGCGAGACTGCGCCATGTGTGGGGCGCGCGGATGAACAGCGCATCGGCCCAGAGCCATTGGGACCCAGGCGCGGTTTCGTCTTGAACCAGGATCGACCGCGGCGGGCGGGAGCCATATCCGAGGACTGAGTGCAGGATGAAGCCGAGATTGCGCAGGTCTGCTCCCAGATCGATCCAGTCCGGCTGCCCCTGGTATTGCTCCACGATCTGCAGCTCGATCTCCACGGCGACCGCGCAGCCGAGCGTGCGGTGCGCCCCCGCCAACACCTCCGCCTCGGCGCCTTGAACATCAATGGCTATCAAATCCGCGCCTCGCGCCGGTTCCAGGTCGTCAAGTGCCCTGGTCGTCACCTTGCGCCGCTCGATCACCTCAAGTCCCGCGTCAAAACCCTGAAAATCAGCGCAAATGACCGGCGATGGTTCGCGCAAGGACGACATGCCCGTATGCGCGCAAACGCGCAATTGGGCTGGGCCTCCGGCACCTATCACCGCCTCATGGATTGTCCACCGGGCGCCGTCGGGCGCACCGGCGCGCGCCTCAGCGCGCGCCTCGAAACCAACGACTTCAAGGCGCCCCGCCCGCGCCGCGGCGAGGTAGGGCTCACGCGTGTCGGTAAAGCGCGCGGCGCCCACGTCGACGACTTTGACAGGCCGGCGTTCCGGAAACAGGCCGGCGAACACGCCGGACGGGGCTTCATGCGTCATAGGCGAGCCCAGGAAGGGCGTCGAAGAAGCGCTGACCCTGCCCGGTGAACTGGGCATGGGCGGCCAGGGTAGCGCGACAATCTTCAAATTTGGCTGCGAAACTCGCCTCGTTTCTGGCGTTGTTGTAGGCGCTGACAACCTCGTCGGTGGCCGGATCATAAAGAGAGTCCGCTTCCAGTCGGCGAATGGCGCGCAGCGTGCGGGCCAGGACAAAGCCGGCGTGTAGGATCGCTGTCAGCGGTCTCGACTCCTGGCGAAGCGGAGATCGGTAAAGACGCTCCTGATCATTTTCGATCATTGGATCGACCGAAAGGAGCAGGTTGAGAATCTGGTGTCCCGCTTCGTGGGCGAGCGCTTCAAAATAGCGCGACCATCCCTGTCCGGGTTTCAGGTGGCTGATGCGCACCAAACCCAGGGCCGCCGCAGACGAGCCCGCGTTGCTGGTGTCGGAATGGACGAGGATCAGTTCAGAGATCAATGCGCTGGCTTCGGCATACCCCTCCGGGTCCGCCCTGGCCCAGCGCCGCACGGCCTTCTGCAACGCAGGCTTTGAGGTCAGGCGTTCGTCATCATTCAGCGGGTCGGCGTCAAGAAAATGCCCGTAGGTCCGACGCGATCCTTCGTCGCAAACATCAAAGTACAAGGTGTCCAGTACATAGGGTCGGTCGCCGCCGAACAGGCTGGTCACCGCCAAGGACCGGTGCTCACCCGGCCACTGTGCAATTGCGTCCGCTACGCGAGCCAGCAAGTATTCATCACCAAGCTCCAGCGCGGTCAGGAGCTGTGCGTGCACCACATGGGCCATCCCGCGCAGCGGCGCGCCGGACGCAAGCCATTCGGCGAATTCACTCGTATCTCCAACGCGCCGCCCGGCGACGTGGAAAAGATGTTCGAAGCTTTTACGGAGCCGAACATCAATCGGGCGCGACACCGCTTCGGCGCGCGCCCGATCAGGTTCGACGGAGAACAGGTCCATCGAAGCGGTCGACATGCGGCGGCGACCCCTAGTTATTCTGATCGGTGACCGGCTGAACCGGGCGATTGAACAAGCGGAACACCTTGCGGGTGTCCAAGGCGACCGGCTTGCGTTGATCGTCGGTTTTGGCATTAGGCATGGAGAACTCCTTCCATGGTTATCAAGGTTGTATTATTAATATATCACCATCTCTACGAGATTACAACCTCCGGAGGATCGATGTGATAACGGCGCAGATTGTTTTCTCCAGCCCCAACGGCTCCAAATCGGCTCCAGTCCAGGTCGAAATCGCCGAGTCGCAGGCGGAGAAAGAGACGGGCCTCTCCAACCGTCGATCGCTGGCCCCCGGCGCCGGCTTCTATCTGCCGTCACGTCCCGCCGCGCCGGCGCGGTTGTGGATGCTCGACGCCCTTATCGCGCTGGATATTATTTTCATCGGTGTGGACGATGTCGTGACGGGCGTCATCCAGGCGGCGCCGCCGGGCGGTGAGCGGATGTATTGGTCTCCAGGGTTCGTGTCCGGCGTCCTTGAGGTAAACGCCGGAGACGCTGCCCGGCTCGGCCTGACGGCCGGCGCCCGGCTTGAATGGACGTGAACCCGCCACCGAATAGCCCCTTTTGACCGGCCGCACCCGTGCTAGCATGGCCCTGTTCGCGGGGGCGAAACGGCAAGGAGCGAGCGTGGCGCACATCTTCCGCAAACCGCGGCCCCAGGCCGGCCGGCTGTTGCTCTATTTCCTCGTCTTTGTCGGTGCGGCGGCGGGTCTGAACGCCTGGATCTTTTCATCAGGCGGCGCGGCCTGGTCGCGCACGCTGGACAACCCGTCCTGGTCGCCGCCCGGCGCGGTGATCGGCGGGGCGTGGATCGCGCTGTTTGCATTGATGGCGGTTGCCGCCTTCCTGATCGACCGCTCCGACGAGGCCGGGCGGAGGCGCGCCGCCCGCGCAGGCGTGATCGCCTGGTGGGCGATCTGCGTGAGCTGGACCTGGTTCTATTTCGGCCTTCAGAATGTCTCCAACGGCTTCACCGTGACGGTGGTCGCCTTCCTTGCCGGATTGCCTGTGATCTGGCTGACCTTGCGCGCCAGCGCCGCCGCGGCGGCGCTGCTTCTGCCGCTTCAGGGCTGGCTGGGGTTTGCGCTGGCGCTGTCTTGGACCACCTGGCGGCTCAACGCCTGAAGGCGCGCCACAGCCCGGCGCACAGCACGGCGAGGATCGCAAGCCCGCCCGCCACCTCCAGCGCGCTCAACCCCAGAACCGCCGGCTCGGCCAGCGGCCCCAGGCGCGCGGCGATTTCTGCGATGATGGAGGTCACGCGCTCGCCCTGAAAGCCGGCGCCCACCGCCACGAAGATCAACAGCATCGCTCCGAGCCCGGCCAGACGCATCATGGCGGCCGGGTCCGGACCGTCATCGGCGCGCTGTTGGCGCTCCTTTGCGGCGAGTAGGCGTGAACGTCTGCGTGTCACGGTGACCGGGCCTTTCTTGCGGCGTTGCTTGTGAGCGCCCTGAATTTCAGGCATAGTGTGAGGCGCACAAGCGGCCTGAACAAGGCCCGGTGAAGAAAATAGCGAGCCTTCCGCGTGCCGACACGCCCGACCTCCTTTCCTTCCCCGACCCACAGTCCGCATGCCGTCCGCGGGACGCCGCGCGTTAGTTTTCTATGCGCGGGACGCCGCGCCGGTACGGGAAAGGCACCCCTTCGATGACCACGGGCACCGTGAAGTTTTTCAACGCCGATAAAGGCTTCGGTTTCATCACCCCGGACGAGGGCGGCGATGACGTCTTCGTTCATATCACGGCTGTAAAAGACTCCGGCATGGCCGATCTTAAGGACGGCCAGCGCGTCGGGTTCGACACCGAGCCCGATCGCCGCGGCAAGGGCCCCAAGGCGGTCAATCTGCACGCGGTCGAGTAGGCGCGCGTATCATCTCCGGCGAAACGCCGCGCCGGTCGCCCGGCGCGGCGTTTTTGTTTGGGCCGAAGCGCGCAAAAAAGAAAAACGCCCGCAGGCGAAGCCTGCGGGCGTTGATCACTAAGCACTGACGCCAGAGTTTCGAAACTCAAGGCCTCAGGACATGGAGCCGGACTGGATCACCGAGGTGGCGTTCCGGTTCAGCGCCCAGCAGCGCTCGTTGGACTCCCGGCACACGGGCTGTTCCTTGCCGTAGGAAACGGTCTGGATGCGAGCCGGATCCACGCCCTGGCTGACCAGGAAGTCGCGGGCGGCGTTGGCGCGGCGCGCACCGAGCGCGAGGTTGTACTCGCGGGTGCCGCGTTCGTCGGCGTTGCCGGCGAGCAGAACGCGGACCGACGGATAGCTGGCGAGCCAGGCCGCCTGACGGCGCAGGGTCTCGCGCGCTTCAGTGGTCAGCGTATACTGGTCATAGCCATAAAACACACGATCTCCGGCGGTGACTTCGAAATCTTCCACCGAACCCGGCGTCGGACCCGGTTCAACCGGGGTCGTATCTTGTACGACGCGGTCCTGAACGGGCTCGGGATCGGGGTCAACGATGGGGTCAGGCTGGCTGGCGCAGGCGCTGACGAGCAGGCCCAGGCTGGCCATGGCGGCGAAAGCATAACGCTTCATGATAGGTCGTCCCTCTTAAACGCCGTCGGGATTTCCCGCCCCGCCGGCTGTTCGCGTCCATCGACGCATTGGTCTCTTAAGCAGCCCTTAATCGGCGAAAGCGCCGCCCCTCTTCAACGCAATCGAGTGCGACCGTATACTCTTTTTCATTAATCAATCAAGGGAGACCAGGCCGGATCAGACGCTGCCCCCTCGGTGGGCAGGCGGCGTAGATTGAACCCGGCCAGGTCCACGCTCCAGATCGAATATTCTGTGCCGTTCGGGTTTGGATCGCCGCGCGTGAACAGCAGCACACGGCCGTTGGGCGACCAGGCGGGCGTGTCGACGTAATAGCCCTCGTAGAGAATGCGCTCCTCACCGGATCCGTCGGCGTCGACGACGCCGAGCATGAATCGCCCCTGATGCTGCTTGGTGAACACCACCAGATCGCCACGCGGCGACCAGACCGGCGCGGTGTAACGCCCTTCCCCGAAGCTGATGCGAACCGGGTTGGTGCCGTCGGCGTTCATCACATAAAGCTGGGACTGGCCCGAGCGTGAGGAGGAGAACACCACCTGGTCGCCGTCGGGCGAGTAGGACGGCTCCACATCATCGGCCGGATGGCTGGTGAGCTGGCGCAGCGTGCGCATGCGCAGATCAAACCTGAACAAGTCATGGCCGCCGCGGCGTTCGGCGCTGACCACCAGCTCGCGGCCGTTGGGGTGGAAGCGCGCCGACAGCGACTGGCCGCCTTCGGCCAGGCCGGGCCCGGCGTCAAACAGCGCTTCCTGACGTCCGGTCTCAAGATCATACAGATAGCTGGTGGCCTGCCCGTCGCGGAAGCTCACATAGGTGATCTGCTGAGCGTTCGGCGCATAGTTGGGCAGCAGCGCCATGTAATCCCGGCTGGTCAGGAAGGAGGGGTTGGCGCCGTCCTGATCCATCACCGCCAGGCGCCGGATCGGCTCGTTGTTCGGCCCGGTCCCTTCAGAGACATAGATGATGCGGGTGTCGAAATAGCCCTCTTCCCCGGTGAGGCGCTCATACACCGCGTCGGAAACCTTGTGGGCGATGCGCCGCCAGTTATCCGGGCTGGTGACGAATTGCAGGCCCAGCATCTGCTGCTCGGTGGCGGTGTCCCACAGCCGGAACGCCACGGTCATGCGCTCCTCGCTCTCCATCGTCACCTCGCCCACCAGCAGGGCCGAGGCTTCGATCACCCGCCAGTCGCCGAAGCGCGGGCGCAGATCGATATCCGCGATCTCCTCGATGAAGGCGTCGCGATCCACCGGAGCGAACAACCCAGAGTCGCGCAGATTATTGGTCACCACCCGGGAAATATCGGCCCCGGCCGCTTCAGCCCGACCGTCGGCTCCAAAGAAATCGGTGATCGCGATGGGCATGGGGTCGAGATGCCCCTCGGTCACGTCTACGCGCAGCGGAGTCTGGGAGAAAGCCGGCGCGCAAAGCGCGGCCGCAGCCAGCAGCGCGGCGAGCACCGGCGCGAAACGGCGGGCGAAAAGGACGATCATCGTCGGGTCTCCAGCTTCAGCGCCAGTCACAGAGATGGCGGACGGGGAAGGATGCAAGTCAGCGGCCACGTTGCGTATCAACATTGACCTCAAGAAGGCGCCATTCAGCGTAGTTCGCAGCCGGCAGGTCATAGGGCGCGCAGTCGATCACCGCGCGCAGCGCACGCTCACCGGCCACCCGCATGAACGGGTTGGGCGAGTTGACGATGCGCGCGGCGTCCTTCAGGCGCGGCGGTTCGGACAGCTGGCCGTTGCGCTCCAGGCGCACCTCCACGACGACGGCCAGGTCCATGTTCACCGGCGCATCGGCGTTGGAGCGGGTGCAGCGCTGGATCTGGCCGGCGGCCATGGCCTGCAGGGTCGCCGTCATGGCGGTTCCGGCGCCCGATCGTTGGCGAGCCTCGTCGGCCTGCTCGCCCTGCGGCCGCTGCTCGCGAGAGCGGTCCACCAGATCCGAAAGCCCGTCAAGATCAAGGCCGGGCCGCTGCGGCTCCGGGGCCGGCCGGCGCGGCTCGGGTTCGGGCTGAACCGGCTCGGGCTCGGGCTCCGGTTCCTGTTCTGGTTCTGGCGGAACCGGCTCAGGTTCGGGCGGGATCACTTCCGGCTCGGCTTCGGGCTGGATCGGTTCAGGGTCGGGCGCGGCGTCCGGCTCGGGCGCGGTCTCCGCCGGAGTCTCCTCCTCCACCGTTTCGGGCTCGGGTTCCGGCTCGCGGCGGGCGGCGCGCACATTGGTGTTATCGGCGAGCGTCACCAACTCCACCGGCACGACATTGATCTCTTCTGCAAAACGCGTCGCAGCAGGAAAATAGATCAGCGCGGAGGCGACGAGCCCCGCATGCAGTCCCGCCGAGATAAGCAGGCCGAGGACCTGGCGCATCCAGCCGGCCTCCTCCTAGTCGCTTACCGGGTCGGTGACGAGGCCGATATTGGCGTAGCCATCCGCGGATATCCGGGCCATCACCCGCATCACCTCGCCATAGGGCACGCCGTCATCGGCGCGGATATAGATCCGCGCCTGAGACCCGGCGCCGGAGATCGCGCGCAGGCGC
Source organism: Apolloniradiicaulis salifontis (assembly GCF_053756655.1). Classification (NCBI taxonomy): domain Bacteria; kingdom Pseudomonadati; phylum Pseudomonadota; class Alphaproteobacteria; order Maricaulales; family Maricaulaceae; genus Apolloniradiicaulis; species Apolloniradiicaulis salifontis. Next base: position 229,189 of record NZ_CM132387.1, on the reverse strand, counting down.
GGGCTCAGCTCGTCGTACCGGATCGGGGTCTCCATGAGAAACAGCGTCCCGTCCGCCTGAATGGTGACCGTCAACGGTTCCTCGCTGGTGGTCATGGCGCGCGCCTCGGTGTCGGGCAGGTCCACCTCGACCCCCACGGTCAGAAGCGGCGCTGAGACCATGAACACGATCAAGAGCACCAGCATCACGTCCACGAAGGGCGTGACGTTGATCTCGGCGGACGGCTTGAACCGCCGGCGGCCGTTAGACGTGCGCGAACTGGTGTCTACTCCGCCGGCCATCTAGCTCTCCCGGCCGGCCATGGCGGACAGATCGTCCACAAAGCCTTCCAGCTTCGAGGCGTACTTGGAGAGGCTTGAGGACAGGGCGTTGAAGAAGATCACCGCCGGAATCGCCGCCAGCAGGCCCAGCGCGGTGGCGAACAGCGCCTCGGCGATGCCCGGCGCCACGACGGCCAGCGAGGTGTTTTCAGTGGCGGCGATGGCGCGGAAAGCGTTCATGATCCCCCACACCGTGCCGAACAGGCCGATGAAGGGCGCCGACGAGCCGATGATGGCCAGAACGCCCAGCCCGCTTTCCATCTTTGACAGTTCGCGATTGGCCTCGGCGCCGCCGGACTTGGCGACTGCGAAGCTGTCCCAGTCGCGCATGGCGGCGGCGAGCACGCGTCCGAACGGATGTTTCGCGTCGCGCCCGTGGCGGCTGGCCAGCTCGTCCAGGGAGGTTCCCGACCAGAATTCGCGCTCGAACTTCTTGGCTTTGCCGTGCTGGGTTCTGAGCTGCATCGCCTTCTCAATGGCGACGGCCCAGGACCAGATCGACATGACCACCAGGATCGCCATCACCAGCTTCACGACGATATCGGCGCGCATGAACAGATAGACGATGGTCAATTCCTGGGCCGGACTGGCCAGATCCACAGCGACGCTTTCCATAACGATCAGTCTCAACCCTTCTGGACGCGCCCTTGTGGCGCAGTATCAAGATTTCCCCGACGCGAGGTGTAACGGGACGCAAGGCCCGCGCCAAGCGCCGCACCGGGGACGTCACTGGGAATTCATTGAATGAATATGAATGCGGCGGTTTTTTGGGGGCGCGGCGACGGTTTCGCAGCAGCCGCTGCGTTGCGCTTGCGCGTCAGCTCCAGACGGACGCCCTGGCGATCGCCTCTGCGGCCGGTTTCGGCAGGCGTCTGGGCCGGCCGGACAGATCAATGCAAGCCGCGTCGACGCTGGCGGTGAGCAGGATTTCATCGCCGCGCAGAACGCTCTGCTCCACGCTTAAGCGTGCGGCCTTCGCCGCGGTGAACCGCGTCTCGATGATCAGCGCGTCGTCAATGCGCGCAGGCTTGAGATACTCCGCCGTGATCTTGCGCACCACAAAGCCCAGAGGCGTCTCCAGCTGCAGCAGATCGTCATGGCGCACGCCGGCGCTGCGCAGCGCGTCGCTGCGGCCGCGCTCGAGGAATTTGAGGTAGTTGGCGTAATACACCACCCCGGTGAAGTCGGTGTCCTCGTAATAAACCCGCACCGCCAGACGGTGCACGCCGCCGGACCAGGCTCCGGAGGTGGGAATGTCTGACTCATTCTTTGTCATAGCCGCGAATCCTGCAGACCATCGTTAAGCCACCGCAAGTACGCCATAACTGTCCAGATCAGTAGAATAATCACCAACCCGACCACAAACCCCCGGTAGCAGACGAATGGCCAGAGCTTTTCGTAAGGTCCCCATGAGGGGTCAAGATACAGAAGTTCATCAACGAGGAGACCGGCGATCAGGCTGTAAAACCAAGCGACGGTAAGGCCAAATCTGCTTTTAGCCACGATGAGCGCCAGCGCCAGCGCCAGCGCTCCCAGCCCAAAACGGCTGAAATTTAGCCAAAGATGGCCGTCGAGACCGAGCGGCGTACGCGGGACATGGGGAGCGGATTCGGGTATCGGTCCGCTAATTTGCAACGCCCACCAGGGCCCAATGAAATGAAGCGCCAAGAGCGTAAGGATACCGATACAGGCAAGCATCCTTATGGTCGGTCTTTTCGGCGGTCCAGACATCTGCGTCACGGCTCCTGGAATAGATCCGCGTCCCCCGCGGCGCTTTGGGGCGGCTGCAGGCCCATATGAGTCCACGCGCGCGAAGCCGCCACACGCCCCCTTGGCGTGCGCTGGATGAAGCCTTGCTGGATCAGGAAGGGCTCCACCACGTCCTCGATGGCGTCGCGGGCCTCCGCGCAGGCCGCCGCGAGGGTGTCGAGACCGGCCGGGCCGCCATTGAACGCCTCGATGAGGATTTTCAGATAGCGCCGGTCCAGGCTGTCCAGCCCGATCTCGTCCACCTCCAGGCGTTTCAGCGCCCGGTCAGCGGACGCCTGATCAATGATCTCGGCGCCCTCCGCCTCAGTGAAATCACGCACGCGGCGCAAGAGGCGCCCGGCCACGCGCGGCGTGCCCCGGGCCCGCTTGGCGATCTCCAGCGCGCCGTCCTCGCTCATGGCGGCGCCCAGCTTGCGGGCGCCGCGCGCCACAATGCTGGCGAGCTCTTCGGTGGAGTAGAATTCCAGCCGAACCGGCACGCCGAACCGGTCCCGGAGGGGCGTGGCCAATAGCCCGGCGCGGGTGGTCGCGCCGATCAGCGTGAAGGGCGGCAGGTCAATGCGTACGGTGCGCGCGCTGGGCCCCTCGCCGATCACCAGATCCAGGCAGAAATCCTCCATGGCGGGATAGAGGATCTCCTCCACCACCGGAAGCAGGCGGTGAATCTCGTCGATGAACAGCACGTCGCGCTCTTCAAGATTGGTGAGGATCGCGGCGAGATCGCCGGCTTTTGCGATCACCGGCCCGGAGGTGGCGCGAAAGTTCACGCCCAGCTCCTTGGCGACGATCTGGGCCAGCGTCGTCTTGCCCAGGCCCGGCGGGCCGGAGAGCAGCACGTGATCCAGCGCCTCGCCTCGGCGCCCGGCGGCCTTCACGAACACTCCCAGGTTTGCGATCGCGGTCTTCTGCCCGACGAAATCGTCAAACGAGAGCGGACGCAGCGCCTTGTCGCGCCCGTCACCCGCGGTCTCGTCTGAGGTGATGATGCGGGATTCGTCAGTCATGGGCGGGCCTTCCCATGATCCTCTCGCTTTGTCATCCCTCTCCTAATGTCATCCCGGACGGCGTAGTCGATCCGGGACCTCATACACCGGCCGGCGGAGCGCCAACCGCCCAACCTGTCAGGTCCCGGCTCTGGGCCCGCGCGGTAGGCTTGGCCGGGATGACAGGAAAGGAAGCGAAGGAAGCGGCGGACGCTCACCGCGCCAGCTCCTTGAGCGCGCCCTTGATCAAGGCGCCTTCCCCGGCCTCGCCGCCAAGGTCGCGGCTGATTTGGGCCACGGCGCGGCGCGCATCGCTTTCGCCATAACCCAGATTGATCAGCGCGCTGACGGCGGCCTCGCGCGCGCCGCTCATGACCTCGTCCGCCGCCGGCGCGGTTCCCAGCGCGGCGTTCAGACCGTGGGCGCCGGCCCCCAGCGAGCGGCCCGGCGGCGGCGCCTTGTCTTTCAATTCGGCGGAAATGCGCTGGGCGAGTTTCCTGCCCACCCCCTTGGCGCGCTCGAACGTGGAGCTGTCGCCCAGCGCCGCAGCGCTTTCGATCTCGGCCGCGCTGACCACGTCCAGCATGGAAAGCGCGTGCTTCGCGCCCACGCCCTGGACCGATTGCAGGCGGACAAACCAGGCGCGGTCTGATTCAGACAGAAAGCCGAACAGCTTCAGCTGGTCTTCGCGCACATAGGTCTCGATATGCAGGACGACCGGCTTGCCGGCCTCCAGCCGCGCCAATGTCTTTGCGCCGGCGAGAACCAGATAGCCAACGCCGTTCACATCGATCACGGCCTCGTCTTCGCCGACGCTGTCGACGATCCCCTTTAGCTTGCCGATCATGAAGCGGCCTTTCGCACTGAACGATGGTTGGCGTGGCAGATGGCGACGGCGAGGGCGTCGGCGGCGTCGGCCTCAGCCTTCGCGCCCGGCAGGAGGATGGAGATCATGGCCGCCACCTGGGCCTTCTCCGCCGCGCCGGTTCCCACCACCGCCTTTTTAACAAGGCGCGGCGCGTATTCGCTCACGGGCAGGCCGGCGCGCGCCGGGGCGAGCATGGCCGCCGCGCGCGCCTGGCCCAGCTTCAGGGCTGTTCCGGCATTGGCGCTGACGAACTGATCCTCCACCGCCGCTTCATGGGGCTTGTGGTCGGCCAGAAGCTGCTCCACGGCCTCGAAGATAAAGCACAGGCGCACCGCCATGGCCGCTTTCGCCGGCGCCTTGATGACGCCGTGAGCCACATGGCGCAGGCGCGCGCCGTCCTGGACGATCACGCCCCATCCGGTGGCGTTGAGCCCCGGATCGATCCCAAGAATGCGAATCGCGCCAACCATGGCCTTAAGCATACTCGTTTCGTTCTCCCCGTCTCGCCTCCTGTGCCGCCCTGCGCCACGCCCCCCGGCTCAGCCGGCGGTGCGGCAAAAGCAGCGCCGGGCGCAGCGGTCATTCCGGGTGAAGATTAGCGCCGCCAGTCGCGAGGCGTTCGCAGACGATCCACCTAAAGGCCTCGCCAGGTTCGCCCGGCAGGGCTTTTTAGGGTCCGGCCGCGGGTTTGCGCTGGCGGGCGGGAAATTTCGTGCATAGGCTTCACCATTGAATATTTCAGGGGCTTGACCCTTGGACCTTGATCCAGGGCCTGGCTCTGGGGCCAGGATCCAGGGCCTGACCCCCGGGCGGCTGATGTGGAGAACCGGTTATGGCGAACAAGAAGCGTGCGCTGTCGCGGCGATCCTTCCTGACAAGCGTCGCCGGGGCCGGCGCGGTCATCGGGTCGGGCGCGCTCACCGGCTGCGCCACCACCGGCGGCGGCTACTATACCGGCCTCACCGACTCAGACGCGGGCGCCTACGCCGATGCAGGCGGCTATGGCCGCCGCGGCGCGGCTGCAGGATATGCATGCACCGACTCCGACGCCGGCCCCTACGCCGATCCGGTCGACGGCGGGCGCAGCTGCAGCGGCTATAATGGCGGCTGCTCCGACAGCGATAGCGGGGCCTATGCCGACCCCGGCGGTCAGGGCCGCAATTGCGGCGGCTACAATTCCGGGATCACGGACGCAGACAGCGGCGCCTACGCCGATCCGTCCGGGCGGGGCCGCGGATCGCGCGGCGTCACCGATTCCGATAGCGGAGCCTATGCCGACCCCACGGGGCGCGGCCGGGGATCGCGCGGCGTCACCGATTCCGACAGCGGGGCCTACGCCGATCCGACAGGGCAGGGTCGCGGATCGCGGAGTTGCTCGGATTCCGACTATGGAACCTACGCCGATCCGTCAGGCGCCGGGCGCCGCTGCGGCTAGATGAACGCCGCTTCGCCCGTTCACCTGGCCGCGCTTCTCGCCCCCCATGATCGGGCCGCCTTCTTCGCCGACATTTATGAAAGACGACCGCTGCATGTGCGCGGCGACCCGGCGCGGTTTTCCGGGCTGATCTCCACCGCGCGCATCGACGCGCTTCTCAGCGAGCAGGTCTTCACCGGCGACCAGCTCTCCATGGCCCGCGCCGAGCCCAAGATAGAGCCGCGCCATTATCTCACCGAGTCCGGCCACGCCGATCCGGGACTGGTGGCGCGCCAGTACCAGAAGGGCGCGACGCTGATCCTGCCCCAGCTGAACCGGCGCGAGCGCCCCCTGGCTGATCTGTGCCGCAGCCTGGAGGCCGAGCTCTCCCACCCGGTGCAGACCAATATCTATCTCACCCCGCCCAACGCCCAGGGCTTCCAGACCCATTTCGACAATCACGACGTCTTCGTGCTGCAGGTGGAGGGGACCAAGCGCTGGCGCCTCTATGACGCCCCGGCCGGAACGGTGTTTCGCGGCGAGCGCTTCACCCCCGGCGGATATGAGGCGGGGGCCCTGCGCGAAGAACTGGTGCTGTCGCCCGGCGACGTCCTCTACCTCCCGCGCGGGATCATGCACGACGCTGTGAATGAGGCCGCCGACGGGCCGAGCCTGCATGTGACCACCGGCGTGCTGGCGAAAACCTGGGCCGACTGGCTTCTGGAGGCGGTGAGCGAGGCGGCGCTGAAGGATCCGGGCATGCGCCGCGCCCTGCCTCCGGGCTTCCACGCCGGCGCGGTCTCCGCGGACACATTCCGGTCGACCTTCGAAGCGGCGCTGGACCATGTGCGCGACGCCGCCGATCTGGACGCGGTGACCGCCCTCTTCATCGACCGCTTTGTGGAGACCCGCCTCGCCGACACCTCAGGCGCGCTGCTGGCCGGACCCGGCGCCGGCGCGCTGACCGTCCAGCTAAGAGCGGGCCTGCCCTGTCATCTGGCCGAGGACGGCCATCACGTCGCCCTTGTAAGCCCCGGCGGCGTGGTCACCTTTGATGAGCCGGCCGAGGCGGCGCTGGAGAGGCTTCTGGCGGGAGAGCCTGTAAGCGCGGTTGATTTTGCAAGCCTGGGCGAGGCGAAGGCTGTAGACGCGATCGAGCGGCTCGTCGCCTTTGGCGTGGCGCGCCCCACGTGAGACCGGCGCCGCAGCTGGGCTGCGTCCGCCTTGATTTCGCCAATCGAAGCGGGATCATATCGCGCTAATACCCACCCGCCCGACCTCCTGGGGGATACGCCATGCTTCGCCTGTTCGCGCTCGCCGCTCCGGTCCTTTTACTGATCGCAGCGTTCGCCGCCCCGGCCGACGCGCAATCGCGCCGTGAGATGGCCGCCCGGCTGGACGCCGCCGAGGCGCGCCTGGCCGAGATCGAAAGCCGCGCCCTGCAGGGCGATCCGGTGGCTGAAACCTTGATGGAGCGCGTCGACGCCCTGGAGCGTGAGCAGCGCGTGCTCACCGGCGAGATCGAACGCCTGGCGTTTGAAAACCGACAGATGCGCGCCAGCCTGGACCAGCTCCAGCGGACGTTGAACGCGCTTATCGAAGGCGGCGAGCCCGGCGGCGGCGATCCACGCTCCGGCGGCGGGCCGGCGCTGCTGGAGCCCAATGAAATCGATGCAAATGATCCTTTCGGCCAGGCGCGCGCCGACAGCGTTCAGCCGCTTCAGGCTCCGTCCGGCGCCCGCGCCCAGCGGCCCACGGCGCAGAGTGGCGGATCTTCTGGCGCCGGCCCCGCCGGCGGGCCGGCCCAGCTGGGCGGCGGCGAGGCGGCGCTGGACGGCGATAACCAGGTGCAGGACCCCGACGCGCTCTATCAACGTGGCCGGACCCGCCTTCTGGAGGGTGATTTCGCCGGCGCGCGCGAAGCGTTTCAAGCTTTCACCGCCGACCATCCCAGCCATGCCCGCGCCGACGAGGCCTGGTACTGGCTGGGCGAAACCCATTTCGTGAACGGCGACCTGGACGCTGCAGCCGATTCCTATATCGCCTCGCTGCGCGCCGATCGGCGCGGCGAGCAGGCGCCCGACGCGCTGGTCCGCCTGGGCGCGTCGCTGGCCGGGCTGGGTGAAACCGGCCGGGCCTGCCAGGTGCTGGGCACGTTCGGGAGCGAGTTTCCCAACGCCGGCGCCGAGGCCCGCCGCAAGGCCAGCCGGGAAAGCGCACGCATCGGCTGCAGCTGATGACAGGGCGCACAGCGCCCTTTCCGGCGACCGGCCCGGCGCCCCGTCTGGGACTCGCCCTCTCGGGCGGGGGGGATTCCACCGCTCTTCTACTGGCGCTTCGCGCCGCCGCGCCGGACCTTCTGCTTTACGCCTATATCGTCGACCACGCCCTGCGCCCTGAAAGCGCTGGCGAGGCCCGGCGCACCGCCGCGTTTGCAGCAAGGCAGGGAGCTCAGGTCCGTTTGCTGCACTGGGACGCGCCCCGGCCCGGCCAGGGCCATGCCCGAACCGCACGCCACCGGCTTCTGGCGCAGGCGTGCCGGAACGACGGCGTGTTTACGCTGTGCCTGGCCCATACCCTGGACGACCGGATCGAGACCTTGCGCATGCGCGCCTCGCGCGGCGGTCCGCAGGCGAGCCTGGTCGGCCCCGGCCCGCTGGACCCGTCCCCGGTCTGGCCCGAGGGGCGCGGCCTGGTGATCGCTCGCCCCTTCCTCGATCTTACGCGCGACACGCTGCGCGGCTTTTTGCACAGGAGCGGCGCAGACTGGATCGAAGACCCCTCCAACGCCGATCCCGCCTATGAGCGGGTGCGCCTGCGCCAGACGCCGATCTCGGCAAGGGCGGCGCATTCCCTGCTGGACCGCAGCGACGCCGCCCGGCGCGCGCAAGCCGCCGAAGACGCCGCCGCCCTCGCCCTCATCGAGCGCGGCGCCCGGTTCACCGTCTGGGGCGGCGCGCTCCTGGATCCGGACGCCTTTGCACGCGACCGAGACGCTTCGGAGGCGATCGGAACCGCGCGCGCCTTTCAGACCCTGGTTATGGCCGTGTCGGGCCGGCAAGCCGCACCGGCGCCGGACCTTGTGCGCGCCGGGCTCGACGCCCTGCGCCGCGGGCGGACGTGGACCGGAGGCGGCGCGTTGCTCACCCCGGACGGGGTTCTGGGCCGTGATCCCGGCGCGGCCGGCCGCGCCGATGCGCGCTCTGACGGACCAAAAGCCGCCAGCCTTCGTCTTGAGGCGTTTGAAACCGGGGTGTTCGACGGGCGGTTTGAAATCACCGGACCGGCGCGAATCGAGATGCTGGGCGAGCGGCGGCCCGCCCGCTTTGAGTCCGGCTTCGATCCTCACGACGCGCCCGGCCTGTTTCGCGCCACCCTGCCCCATGACGCGGCGAGCGGCGCGGTGCTTGCAGATGGTTCACACCTGACCGGCGGTGAAACGCATCTGCTGTGCGACGCGAGAATCGCCGCCCGACTTGTGGCGCTAAAGGCTTCGGCGTGGTTTGATGGCGTTTTCGCCGAGGCGCGCGCCTGCGCCGCACTGGCGAAACGACCGGCGCGATCCAATATGAGGTCGTGAACGTTAGACGATCCGGCCCCAGACGGGCCGCGCGCCGCCGGCGCGGAACCCGGCGCGAAGCAAGGATGCGACCTTATGAATATGCGCAACATCCTGGTCTGGGCGATTTTGCTGGTGCTGCTCCTGGCGCTGTTCAACATGCTCCAGGGCCCGTCCCAGCCGCCCTCCACCAATGAAATCAACTATTCCAGTTTCATGGATCAGGTGGAGGCCGGGGAGGTGAGACAGGTCACCATCCAGGGGTCCACGATCACCGGCGAAACCGGTACGGGCAACGGTTTCCAGACCACGGTTCCCGCCGACGCCAACGTCACCGAGGCGCTGCGCCGAAACAATGTGCAGATCACGGCGCGCCCCAATGACAGCGGCGGGATGAGCCTGTTCTCCATCCTCATCAGCTGGTTCCCCATGCTGCTTCTGATCGGGGTGTGGATCTTCTTCATGCGTCAGATGCAGGGCGGCGGCAAAGGGGCGATGGGTTTCGGCAAGTCCAAGGCCAAGCTGCTCACCGAAAAGCAAGGCAAGGTGATGTTTGACGACGTCGCCGGCGTGGACGAGGCCAAGGAAGAGCTGCAGGAAGTGGTCGAGTTCCTGAAAGACCCTTCCAAATTCCAGCGTCTGGGCGGCAAGATCCCCAAGGGCGCGCTGCTGGTGGGCCCTCCGGGCACCGGTAAGACCCTGATCGCGCGGGCCGTGGCCGGCGAGGCGGGCGTCCCCTTCTTCACCATTTCCGGCTCCGACTTCGTGGAGATGTTCGTGGGCGTCGGCGCCAGCCGCGTGCGCGACATGTTCGAGCAGGCCAAGAAGAACGCGCCCTGCATCATCTTCATCGACGAGATCGATGCAGTGGGCCGCTCGCGCGGCTCCGGCATGGGCGGCGGCAATGACGAGCGCGAACAAACCCTCAACCAGCTCCTGGTGGAGATGGACGGCTTTGAAGCCAATGAAGGCATCATCATCATCGCGGCCACCAACCGGGCCGACGTTCTCGACAAGGCGCTGCTGCGTCCGGGCCGTTTCGACCGCCAGGTGACCGTGGGCAATCCCGATGTGACCGGCCGGGAGAAGATCCTGAAAGTGCACATGCGCGACGTGCCCCTGGCCGATGATGTGGAGCCCCATGTCATCGCACGCGGCACGCCGGGCTTCTCCGGCGCGGATCTGGCCAATCTTGTGAACGAGGCCGCCCTCATGGCCGCCCGGCGCAACAAGCGCGTCGTGGCCATGGCCGAGTTTGAAGACGCCAAGGACAAGGTGATGATGGGCCCGGAGCGCCGCTCCATGGTGCTCACCGAGGACCAGAAGGAAAAGACCGCTTATCACGAGGCCGGTCACGCCGTCGTGGGCCTGAACCTTCCCCTGTGCGATCCTGTCTACAAGGCCACGATCATCCCGCGCGGCGGCGCGTTGGGCATGGTGGTGTCCCTGCCCGAGATGGACCGCCTGAACTGGCACAAGGACGAGTGTGAGCAGAAGCTCACCATGACCATGGCCGGCAAGGCCGCCGAGGTGATGAAATACGGCGCCGATCACGTGTCCAACGGCCCCGCCGGAGACATCCAGCAGGCCAGCGCGCTGGCGCGAGCCATGGTGCTTCGCTGGGGCATGTCGGACAAGGTCGGCAATATCGACTACGCCGAAGCCCATGAAGGCTATTCCGGCCAGACGCCCGGCTTCTCGGTCTCCGCCCACACCAAGGAGCTGATCGAGGACGAAGTGCGCGGCATCATCGAAAAGGCCTATGCCCGCGCCCAGGAAATCCTGGAGGAGAAGCGCGACGAGTGGGAGACGCTGGCCCAGGGGCTTCTGGAATATGAAACCCTGACCGGCGCCGAGATCACCGACCTTCTCAAGGGCAAAAAGCCTGTGCGTGACACCTCGATCCCGCCCAAATCCGACGACAAGGCCCCGCCCGCCGGCGCGGTCCCGGTCATCGACGATGAGGACGAGGCGCCCGGCGGCCTGGCGCCGAAACCTGGCGGAGCGTAAGCGACCCACCGTCTGCAAGACAAGCCCGTCCGGAGCGCTCCGGGCGGGCTTTTTCTTTGCGCCGAAGCGATCTAACGCCAGATTTGGGCGCCAGCCCCGGGCGCGTCGAGCCGCGCCGGCGCGCTTCCCATGGCGGTGTCTTTTATTGAGGGTGAAAAGCGGTCGAGCATGGCGGATGACGCGGCCTGGCGGCGGACGGGCGCACATCGTTGAGCCCATCAGGTTCATTGCGCGTTACCCATGCAGCATGGATCGCTTGCCCGGCCTTGGGGGCGCTGGTAACCAAAAGGCATGGCTGGTTCCACGATCATTTCGCCTTCGATCCTGTCCGCCGATTTCGCCCGGCTGGGAGACGAAGTGAAAGCTGTCGATGCGGCGGGCGCCGACTGGATCCATATCGACGTGATGGACGGGCATTTCGTGCCGAACATCACCATCGGACCGGCGGTGCTCAAGGCCATCAAGCCCTGGTCGGACAAGCCCTTCGACGTGCATCTGATGATCTCGCCGGTGGACGCCTATATCGCCCAGTTCGCCGAGGCGGGCGCCGACATCATCACCGCCCACCCGGAGGCCGGACCCCACTTTCACCGCACGGTCCAGACGATTCTGGCGAACGGCGCCAAGGCCGGCGCGGCGCTCAATCCCGCGACGCCGCTCTCGGTGATCGATCACGTGCTCGACGAGCTGGATCTGGTGCTGATCATGAGCGTCAATCCGGGCTTCGGCGGTCAGAGCTTTCTTAACAGCCAGCTGCGCAAGATCGAGGCGTTGCGCCAGATGATCGACGCGCGGGGACTTGAGACCATGATCGAGGTGGATGGCGGGGTGAACCCCGAGACCGCACAGGCCTGCCGCGACGCCGGCGCCCACGCTTTGGTGGCCGGCTCTGCGGTCTTCAAGGGCGGGCCGGACGCCTACGCGTCCAATATCAAAGCCTTGCGCGGGCATTAGCGCGATGGCGGCGGGGCGCCATGTGACCATGACTGACCTTGCGGCCGCCGCCGGCCGCCGACTGCGCCGTGAAAGCTCCGACATCGCCAACGCCCTGTCGGTGTATCGCGCCGCCGCCCTGGCCGGGCGCATCCCCGACACCCTCGCCGCGCGCCCAAGGGCGCTGCGCCGCGGCGACAAGGCGCGCGGCGTGGCGATCCTGTCAGGGCGCTTCCACCTGGTGGGCGAAACTCTGGAGATCCAGCCCGGCGAAAGCGTCTGGGATCAGCCCGCCCCGTCGCGGCGCTTCGCGGTGGCGCTGCACCGCTTCGGGTGGCTGCGCGATCTCTTGAGCGTCGGTGATCCCGAAGCGGTCGCTGCGGCCCAGATGCTGGTGGATGAATGGATCGAGCGCTTTGGCGGCTGGAACTGGTTCAGCTGGGAGCCGCGGGTGCTGGAGGGGCGGCTGTCGGCCTGGCTGCTGGCTCCCGAAGCTCTGTTCGACGACGCCGAGGAAGCCGGTCCGCGCCTGCGCTCCACCATGCGTCAGGCGCGCCGCCTGTCCCGCGCCATGGGCGTCGTCGATCCGGACCGCGCGCGCCTGGACGCCGCCATCAGCCTGGCGCTGGCCGCCCTGTGCCTGGACTTGCCCAAGCCGCTCTCGGTGAAGGCGGGGGCCGCCCTGACCGAGGCGCTGGAGGCGCAGATCCTGGCCGACGGCGGCCATGTCAGCCGCTCGCCGGAAACCGCAGCGGACATCCTCATCGCCCTGGCCGAGCTGGACATGGCCGCCGGCGAGGCGGGGCTTGAACTGCCCGGCGAGGTGCGCCGCGCCATGGACCGGCTGGCGGCCTTCGTGCGGTTCTGCCGCATGCCCGGCGGCGCGCTTGTGAGCTTTCACGGAGGCGGGGAAGGTGACGGACGCGCCATCGATGCGGCGATGTCGCATCTGGGGCTTGGCCGCAAGGACAAGCCGGGCTTCAACGTCGCGCCCCATACCGGGTTTCACCGGGCCGAGGCGGGCGGTGCGGTGATCGTGCTGGACTCCGCCGGCCCGCCGCCCGGCCCCCATGCCGGGGAAAGTCACGCCAGCGCCCTGGCGTTCGAGTTCGCGGCGCCGGGCGGGCGCGTGGTGATCAATTGCGGCTGGTCGCCCGACCAGCCCACGCCCTGGCGCGAGGCGGTGCGCGCCACCGCCGCCCATTCGGTGCTGACGCTGGAGGAGACCAGCTCGGCGCGGCTGCTGCCCAAGGGCTGGCGGCGCGATCTTCTGGGGCCGTCGGTGGCCCAGGGCCCCGATCCGGTGCGCATGCGCCGCAATGAGGAGGAGCTCGGCGTCTGGCTTGAAGCCACCCATGACGGCTATCGCAAGGCGTTCGGCATGTCCCTGCGCCGGCGGATCTTCCTGGCGGTGGACGGCGGCGATCTGCGCGGCGAGGACGGGCTGTTCCGCCCGGTGGAGGACGGCGCGCCGGCTGATCCCGAAGCGCGCCTTCGCTATGCGATCCGGTTTCATCTGCACCCGGACGTGCGCGCCTCCCTGTCGCGCGATTCGCTGTCGGCGCTGCTGGTGCTGCCCAATGGCGACGGCTGGCGCTTTCGCACCGACGGCGGGCCGGTGCGCCTGGAACGCAGCGTCTATCTGGCCGCCGGCGCGCCGCCCAAACGCTCCACCCAGCTCGTCATCGTGGGCGAGGCCGAGCCCTTTGGCGGCGGCGATCGTCCGCCCAACCGGGTGCGCTGGGCGTTCCAGCGGCTTGGCCAGGTGGGCGGCGCCTAGTAGGATCGCAGACGCCTCAGACGCTTTGTGACCCGGCGCGCGCGTGCTAAGCGCGCCCGTGTTATTCTCCGCTTTCACAGTGCAGGCCTTTGATCAAATGACTGACACCTCCCTCGCGCCGGTCAGACGCGCGCTGATCTCCGTTTCCGACAAGCAGGGCCTGGCCGAGCGCGCCAGGAAGCTCAGCGAGGCCGGGGTGGAGCTGATCTCCACCGGCGGCACGCTGCAGGCCCTGCGCGATGCAGGCCTCGACGCCCGTGACGTGGCCGAGATCACCGGCTTTCCCGAGATGATGGATGGACGGGTGAAGACCCTGCATCCGCGCGTCCATGGCGGCCTTCTGGCCCGGCGCGACCGCGAGGATGATCTGGAGAGCATGGCCGAGCACGGCATTCCCGAGATCGACGTGCTGATGGTCAATCTCTACCCGTTCGAGGAGACCTCGCGGTCGGGCGCCGGCATTGACGCCTGCATCGAGAAGATCGACGTGGGCGGACCGGCGATGATCCGCGCCGCCGCCAAGAACCATAAATTCGTGGCCGTGTGCACCGACATGCGCGATCTGGACAAGGTTCTGGAGAGCATGGAGGCCCATGAAGGCGCCACCACGCTGGAGATCCGCCGCCATCTGGCCGCCAAGGCGTTCTCGCGCACCGCCGCCTATGACGCCGCCATCGCCGCGCGCCTGGACCCTGAAGTGGAGCGCCCGGCGCGCTCCTGGTTCTCGGTGGGCGGTCCACGCCTTAAGGAATTGCGCTATGGCGAGAACCCGCATCAGGACGCCGCGCTGTACCAGACCACCGAGCGCCGCCCCGGCGTCGCCTCCGCGCGCCAGGTGCAGGGCAAGTCGCTGAGCTTCAACAATCTCGCCGACGCCGACGCCGCGTTCGAGCTCGTCAGCGAGTTCGACGCCGAGGAGGCCGCCGCCTGCGCCATCATCAAGCACGCCAACCCGTGCGGCGCAGCCCGGGCCGAGGATCTGGCCACCGCCTATGAGCGCGCCTTCAACGCCGATCCGGTCAGCGCATTCGGCGGCATCGCCGCGTTCAACCGCAAGCTCGACGCGCAAACCGCCGATGCGATCACCAAGATCTTCACCGAGGTGGTGATCGCGCCGGAAGCCGATCAGGCGGCGCTGGACATCCTGTCGTCAAAGAAAAACGTCCGCGTCCTGCTCACCGGCGCCATGGCCGATCCCGGCGCGCCCGGCTGGACGGTGAAATCCGTCGCCGGCGGCCTTCTGGTGCAGGAGCGCGACGCCGGCCATGTGCGCGAGGCCGACCTGAAGATCGTCACCGAGCGCAAGCCCGACGAAGACGAGCTGGCCGATCTTCTCTTCGCCTGGCGAATCGTTAAGCACGTGAAATCCAACGCCATCGTGTTCGCCAAGGGCGGAACCACCGCCGGGATCGGCATGGGTCAGACCAGCCGCGTGGAGGCTGTGCGCCTGGCCGCGCGCAAGGCCGTGGACACCGCCAGGGAGAACGGCTGGGACGCGCCGCGCACCCACGGCTCGGCGCTGGCGTCGGACGCCTTCTTCCCCTTCGCCGACGGCCTTAAAGAGGCCATCGAGGCTGGTGCGCGCTGCGTCATTCAGCCGGGCGGTTCGGTGCGCGACGCCGAGGTGATCGAGGCGGCTGACGAAGCCGGTATCGCCATGGTGTTCACCGACATGCGCCATTTCCGGCACTGATGCGCGCGCTCGCCGTTTGCCTGGCCGCGCTCTGCCTTCAGGGCGGCGCGGCGGCCCAGGACCGGCTCGCCGATCATGTGGAGATTCGCCTTCCTGAAGACGCCGCCGGGCCGGTCCCGGCGGCGCTTTTGTTTTCCGGCTGCGGCGGCGTGCAGCCGGTTCAGACCGACTATGCTGAGACCGCGCTGGAGCAGGGCTGGGCCGCGGTGATCGTGGACAGCCACGCCGCGCGCGGGATAGGGCGCCTCGCCGCGCGCAGCCTGGTGTGCACCGGGCTTCGCCTGCGCGGTCAGGACCGGGCCGCCGACGTGTTTGAAGCCCTGCAAATCGTGCGCGCCGATCCGCGCCTTGACGCGAATCGCACCGTGCTAGCCGGTTGGAGCCATGGCGGCTGGACGGTTCTGGACGCCATGGCGCAGGTGGAGGCTGACGCCGAAACTGAAGACCAGCCCTTCGCGGGCGTGGCGGCGGCGCTTTTGATCTATCCCTATTGCGGCATGATCATCCAGGCGGACACCAGCCCCATCGGCGACCCTTTCCCTGTCACACTGCTTCTGGTGGGCAAGGATCGCATCGCCAATCCCGAAGATTGCCGGCGCCTGGCCGGGCGGCGCGAGGCTGAGGGGACCGAAATCGACATCGTCTTTGAGCCTGAGCTCACCCACGCCTTTGACGCCGCCGAGCAGCCCTGGGATCCGCGCATGGATTACGATGCGGACGGCGCGCAGCGCGCGCGAGCGCTGTTCTCAGAGATTCTCGAAGCGGCGGGCGATTAAGCGCCGGCGGCCTTGCGGTGCTCGGCCATGAGCCTGTCGGCGTTGGCGCCCAGCTCGTGGAGATAGTCCCAGGAGAAAATCCCTGAGGAATGGCCGTCGGAGAATTTCAGACGGACCGCATAGCGGCCCACCGGCTCGGCCTCGTCCACCTGCACGTCGGCCTTGCCGGTGATGATCTGCTTTTGATGCGGGGCATGGCCCTGCACTTCAGCCGAGGGGCTTTCCACGCGCAACAGTTCGAAAGGGATGGCGTAGGCCTCCCCGCTCTCGAAGGCGATGTGGAGGGCCTTCTCGGCCCGCCTGAAGGCGAGCCTTGTGGGCCAGGGGCGCTCGGCCATGGCTCAGTCGTCCAGCTGACGGGCTTCTTCGGGCAACATGATCGGCACGCCTTCACGGATCGGGAAGGCGAGCCCGGCCTGTTTGGAGACCAGCTCGCGCGCCTTGCGGTCGTAGACCAGCGGCCCGCGCGTCACCGGGCAGACCAGAATCTCCAGGAGCTTGGGATCAAGGTCGCTCGCGGTGTCCGCCGCACCGGACGCGGACCCGGTGGCGGAGTTTTCAGAGGTGTCGCTCATACGCTTTCCTTACGCCCGGCGGACAGGTCCCGTCCAGTGCCTCTGGACGTGACGCCCTTAAAGACGGCCCGAGGGATCAGCTGAATCCAGCGCCGCGTCCATATAGGCGGACAGTCGCTCGGCGCGGTCGGCCGGGGTCGGCGCGGTGAGCAGCGCCTGTTTCACATCCGCGTCAAAGGGTGCGGCCATGGCGACCTTGTCCACCACCGCGTTCAACGGCGCGCGCTCCAGCGAGTCCCAGTCCGCCTCAAGGCCCGTCAGCGCGAAGAATTTGCGCAGGCGCTCCAGGAAAGCCGCCTGCGCCTCGCCATTGGACAAAGGCTGGGGATCGAGATCGGTTTCAAAGCCGCGATAGTCGGCGCGCGCCATGCGATAAGGCGTCAGCCGGTTGAGTTCTTCCACCATGGTGAAGCGCATCACGCCCGCGACCACGATGAGATAACGCCCATCCTCGGTCTCGGAATGGGAGACGATGCGACCCGCCGTTCCGACGCGTTCCAGCGCAGGCATGTCGGGCGCGCCGCGACCTGAGGGCTGGATCATGCCCAGATAGCGAGAGCCGGCCATGGCGTCGTCGATCATGTTGAGATAACGCGGCTCGAATACGTTCAGCGGCAAGTGCTCGCCCGGCGGCAGAATGCAGCCCCGGATGGGAAACAGCGCCAATTCGCCGGGCGGTTCCACTCCTTCAGTCATCGGCTGGGTCTCTCCTCAGGCTCGATCCCTGAACCTAGTCCGCGGCGCGCCGCCAACAAGCACCCTTTAAGAGAACAGCAGCGAGGACAGGCGGCGGCGTCCGTTCTTCACCATGGGATCGGCCGGGCCGGCAGCATCAAACACGCGCAGGAGCAACTGCCGCGCGGCCGCCTCGTTCCATTCGCGATCCGCCGCGATGGAGTTCAGCAGCGCGTCGGCCGCACCGGCGCCGTCACCGGTGGCCAGGCGCGCCTTACCAAGCTGGTACTGGGCCTCGGCGTCACCCGGCGCTTTGTCAGCGGCGGCTTCAGCGTCATCAAGATCCAGCGCATCCTGAACTTCCCCGGCCAGATCCATGCTGGCCTTCACCGCCGCGACCGCGGGATGGGTCTTTTTCGGCTCGGGCACCGCATCGAGAAACTGGCGGGCCTGTTCTGCATCGCCCTGCATGAGATGAATGCGAGCCATGCCGGCGAGCGCTGCGGGCTCTTCGGGGTTCATCTGCAGCGCCTGGGCGTAGTCCTGCGCCGCGCCGCCGGAATCGCCCTGCTCAAGCGCCTGGTCGGCGCGCAGCACCAGCGCTTCGATGTCTTCGCCGGCGACCTCGCCGGACATGCGCGCGATGAAGTCCTTGATCTGGCTTTCAGGCAGCGCGCCCATGAAGCCGTCAACCGGCTGGCCGTCCTTGAAGGCGATGACCGCCGGGATCGACTGGATGCGCAACTGGCCGGCGATGCCGGGGTTTTCGTCGATATTGATCTTCACCAGCTTCACCGCGCCCTTCGCGGCGGTGACGGCGCGCTCGATGGCCGGGCCAAGCTGGCGGCACGGGCCGCACCAGGGCGCCCAGAAATCCACCAGCACCGGCACTTCGCGCGACGGCTCCACCACGTCGGCCATGAAGGACTGGTCGGTGGCGTCCTTGATCAGATCGCCCGCCGCAGCGGCGGCGTCCTGGCCTTGCGGGCTTTTCGGGGTCGAGGATTGCGGCTGGCCGTTGGCGCCGAGAATTTCCATGACAGGTCTCCGTCTCGTTTCGCCGGGATAGGTGGACGCTCGCAGTCTTGCTTGCAAGCCTTCACGCCTCAAGCACTGAAGTCGAAAATCTCCGGCTCGCGCCCCAGCGCCCGGACAAAGCTGAGGAGATCGCTGCTGGACACCGCCGTGGTGGCGTCATTTTTCAGCGGATGAAAATTCACGATTTCCTGCTCCATCAGCGCCGCGTCGAGGATGAAGCGGACGCGGCGCGCAGGATCGTTGAGGATCGCAAACGCAGTCACCGAGCCCGGCGTGACGTCCAGCGCTTGAAGCAACAGCTCCGGCTTTCCAAAGCTCAGTCGCGCGCAATCCAGGCGATGATGCAGGGTTTTGAGATCAATCGTGGTGGACTGTAGCGCGCTGATCAGGATGAGCACGCCTTTCTTGTCCTTCAAAAACAAATTTTTGGTATGCCCGCCGGGCATGTCCGCCTTGATCGCATCGCCCTCGGCCACGGTGAAGACAGGCTCATGATCCACCGTACGATGGGCGATCCCGCAAGCGTCGAGAAACGCCAGCAAATCGGCGCGCGAGGCTGGTGGTACAGGCAGGTCCGGCGGTTTGATCGGGACTGTCATAGGCCAATCGTCACCCATCGCAGGCGCCCCGGCAAGGCGCCGGCGCGCCATTGCAGCCACGTGCAGATCGCGGGCTTGCCAAACGCCGTGGAGTGCGCGATATACCCGGCCCTCGGTGAGAGCCGAGCCCTGTCACGCAGGATATGAGCGGGCGTAGCTCAGGGGTAGAGCATCACCTTGCCAAGGTGAGGGTCGTGAGTTCGAATCTCATCGCCCGCTCCATTTGTTTTATTTAAGAGCCTGATTTAGTCCCGACGCTTGTCGCCGCGCGTGCTCTACACGCCTGGCTCCCTTCGCAGACGCGCCGCGGTCAGCGACCCTTCCGTATTTCACCGAGGAAGGGAAACTTTGGTATGGCCTGATTGAAATTTCCCCACAGGCGAAAAGTTTGGTGGATTGGCCAGGATTACCGGCTATTGATAAATCATTCACCGAAGCACGTCTCCTAGGGGGGGAAGGTGTTTTGATTTTGTATGGGGGGAGCGTATGCTCAAAAAATTCCTGATCGGCGTGTCTGCGGTTTCGTTGACTGCGGTTTTCGCCACAGCTGGTTTCGCACAATCGGATGAGCAGCTGCGTCGTCAGCTGCAGGACGCGCGCGAGCGCATCCGCCAGCTGGAACAAATGGGCGGAGATGTGCCGCCGATTTCTGACGGCGGACAGTGCTATTCGCGCGTTCTTATCCCGCCTGCGCCTCGCACGGTGAGTGAGACCATCACAATCGCCGAATCGCGCACTGAAACGCGCATTATTCCGGCCGTATATGACACGGTGACCGAGCGCGTGCTCGTCGAGCCCGAGCGCACGGTTCGCCGGGTGATCCCGGCCGTAACAGAAGTGGTCACCGAGCGCGTCCTCGTTGAGCCCGAGCGTATCGAGCGGCGGGTGATCCCGGCCGAGTTCCGCACGGTCACCGAAACCGTGGTGGTGCGCGAAGCGAGCCTTGAGCCCGTGGTTCAGCCCGCCGTCTACGAAGAGTTCACCGAGCAGGTGCTGGTGCGCGAAGCGTACTTCACCTGGCAGCCCTCCGAGCCGCTCTTCCGGGCTTCCCAGTCGGACGCGCCCAACGCCGCGGCGTTCGCGCGCGCGAACTTTTCTCCGTCAGATCTTCGCGAAACTGCGACGGGTGAGATCCTCTGCCGCGTCGAGGTCCCTGCCGAATACCGCACCGTGACCCGGTCACGCCTGGTGCAGCCCGAGCGCATTGTCTATCGCACCGCCGACGGCGGCTTCTCGGACACGCCGGTCGAAATTTCCGGCGTCACCGAAACGGTGACCCGAGAGGTTGAAACCCAGCCCGAGCGCGTCGTCGAAGACGTCATTCCGGCCCGCTACGAAACCGTGACACGCACTGTGGTGTCCGAGCCTGAGCGTGTCGTTGAAGAGGTGATCCCAGCCCGGTTCGAAAACGTCAGCCGCCGTGTGCTCGTGACCCCGGCCCGCGAGGAGACCGTTACCGTTCCGCCGCAGACGCAAGAGATCACGCGGACCGTGTTTGACGGCTCCAGCAGCTTCGGCTGGCGTGAGGTTCTGTGCGAAATCAATGCAACGCCCGAGGCGATCCGGACCATCCAGGTTGCGCTGCGCGACCAGGGCTACAACCCGGGCCCGATCGACGGAATCTTTGACTCGCAGACGTACAATGCGATGGTCGCCTTCCAGGAAGCCAATAATCTTCCCACCGGCAACCTGACGCGGATGTTCGTTGAGCGGCTGGGCGTTCCCTGGGAGCCCCTGACGATCAACTTCTATGGCCAGCCGAGCTAGTCTCGAATACTGGCGTAAAATCCAAAATGGTTTTTGGGACACCGGCCTCAGTGAGGCCGGTGTCTTTTTTTTTAAGCCCCCACGCGTTTTGAATTAATCACAAATTAACCTGCTTTTTCGATCCTTGCCGCCAGCTTCCGTTAAGATTGAGAGTGGATATGGTCCTACAGGCACGCGGTCGGCGCTTATCGCTCATTGTTGCTGCGCTGGCAGGAATGATGGTTGGCGCCTGCGCCTCGGCGGACGCCTCTGAGATCGTGCAGGCCGCCCCGATTTATCGGCCGCTGAGCGACGCAGCGCCCTCAAGCACCCGGGTCCCCGATCTGATCGCCCCCTCGCAACGCAGCCAAGCGGCTGCGCCACAGCGCAGCGTCACCAGAACCCATACCGTGGCGTCCGGCGAGAATCTCTTCCGGATCGCTTTAAATAACGGGATGACGACGCAGGAGCTTGCTGCGCTGAACGGACTGTCAGCCCCCTATACCATCGTACCGGGACAGGAATTGCGGCTCGCGGCGACCACCATGGCCGCAGTCGAACAACCCGCCGCAGCTCCGGCTGCACCGCCGCCGGCCGCAACGCGCTCGGTTCGAACCACGGACCAGGGCGAGCCTCTGGGGGGCGCGCCTACCTTCCTGGGTGAGCGCGGCGTTCCCGAATTCGCTCTGCCCGTGGAAGGCCGTGTGGTGGCGCGCACCAGAAGCCTTCCCGACGGGAGCTCGGCGCCGGGCTGGACGATCTCCGTGCCGCCGCGGGCACGGGTCGCCGCAGCAGCGGCGGGGTCGGTCATGTATGTTGGAGACGGCGTGCCAGGTTTCGGCAATCTGGTTTTGATCCGGCATAACGACGCCTGGGTTACCGCCTATGGCCACAATGAAGAGATCCTGATCAGCCGCGGCGACCGCGTGTCGGCCGGGCAGACGATCGCGCGCGCGCAACGTCCACGGCGGTCCGAGAGCACCGAGGTCTATTTCGAGATTCGCAATGGCGTAACTCCGGTGGATCCGGGCCAGCTGATCCCGTCCGGCGGACTGGCGAGCCGGTCAATTGGTCGATAGACCCGGCCGCCGGCCTGGCTCGTTCAACTCGGGCTCGGGCACTTTCAGACGAGGTTTCGGCGCCGTAGCGCCCTGACTGGCGACCACTCCCCACCCATAGTATGCTGGTAAGCCTGGTGGGATGATGCCGCATGAATCTTGAGGCCGATTATCTGATCATCGGGGCGGGGGCCATGGGCCTGGCCTTCGCCGACGAGATGCTGACGCGCACTGATCGCACCATGGTGATCACCGATACGCGCGCGGCGCCCGGCGGCCACTGGAACGACGCCTATTCCTTTGTGAAGCTGCACCAGCCTTCGATCTTCTACGGGGTGGAATCCACCCCTCTGGGCCGCGACCGGATCGAGACCGCCGGTCCGAACGCCGGCTTCATGGAGCTGGCTGAAGGCCCGGAGATTCTCGCCTATTTTCACGCCCTGATGCGCGACCGGCTGCTGGCGTCGGGCCGGGTGACCTTCCTGCCGCTCACACAGGCGGCGCCCGACGGCGCCCTGCGCCATGTCTTGTCGGGTGAAACCGGCAAGGTGACGGTGCGGCGCAAGGCGGTGGACGCCAGCTGGTACACCAATCCCGTCCCGGCCACCCACACGCCCAAATTCGCCATCGCGCCGGACGCCCATCTGGTTCCGCCCAACGCCCTGCCGCGCCTGGCCGCGCGCTTTCAACGCTTCACGGTGCTGGGCGCAGGCAAGACCGGGGTGGATTCCTGTGTCTGGCTTTTGGAGAACGGCGTATCGAGCGACCGCATCCGCTGGGTCGTGCCGCGCGATCCCTGGTTCATCAACCGGCGCTACACCCAGCCCGGCGACGCGTTTTTTGAGAGCACTTTCGCAAATTCCGCCGCCCAGCGCCGGGCCATGGCAGAAGCGCGCGACGCCGCCGATCTCGCCCGGCGCATGGAGGCGTGCGGCGCCTGGCTCAGGCTGGATCCGGAAATCGAGCCCACCCTGTTTCACGCCGCCACGGTGAGCGAGGGCGAGCTCGCCTTGCTGCGCTCCATCAAAGACACGGTGCGCATGGGGCGCGTCACGGCGATTCATCCAGACCGGCTGATTCTCCACGAGGCCGATCTGCCCGCCACGCCGGACACGCTGCATGTGGACTGCACCGCGACAGCCCTGCCGGTGCGCACGCTGAAACCGGTTTTCGCGGGCGATTGCATCACCTTGCAGATGACGCGCTTTCCCATGCTGCCGTTCAGCGCGGCGCTGGCCGCCTTCCTGGAGGCGACTTTCGAGACCGATGAAGAGATGAACGCCTTCACGACCCCCTTGCCGCTTACCGACGACATTTCAGACTATGTCCGCGGCCTGCCCGCCGACATGGCCAACCGCCATGCCTGCTCGAAACATCGCGACGTTCGGGCCTGGGTCGCGAGCTCGCGCCTGGACGGCTACACCAAAATCGTCCGCGAAACCGACCCCGCCGACGCCGCCCGCCAGTCGGTGATCAAGGACCTTGGCGAGGCCAGCGTGGCGGCCGCGAAGAACCTGCCACGCCTTCTCTCAAGTCTTTGATATTTTGTGCGTTCAGGGGTCTTTTCAGAGCCTTCACCGGTTAGGACTGCGCCCGCCTCGCCTCCATGGCCGCCGCCGAGGGCTTCGGCTTGGGCGCGAAATCCTTGTAGGCGCGCCAGCTGGCGTGGGCGATCAGGGGAAAGGTGATCGCCAGCCCCACCAGGAAGAAGGCCGCGCCCGCCGCGATGAAAAACGCGATCAGCCACGCCCAGGTCACCATCACCAGCGGCTGCTTGACCACCGCCTTGACGCTGGCGACCAGCGCGGTGATCGCGTCCACGTCCTGATCGATGATCATCGGAAACGACAGCGCCGCCACAGTGAAGGCAGCGAAAGCCAGCACCGCGCCGATCGCGGCTCCCACCGCCAGAAGCGTCACGCCCGCCGGATCGGTGAACATGAAGCCGGCCATGGACTCCAGACGGAAATCCGCGTCGCCGGCCACGATCATCACGAACAGGAATTGCGCCAGTCGCGCCCAGGCCAGGAAGAATACGAAGAGCAGCACCGACAACAGGCCGATCTGCGAGAGGCGGCTTCCGGAAATGCGCCAGAAGTCCAGCAATTGCGGCGTCTCGCCAGCGTCTCGCTTCTGGCTGACACGATAGATGCCCACGGCAAAAATCGGCGCCACCAGCGCAAATCCGCCAACCAGAACCGGGGCGTAGCCCACAAGACCCAGCGACCATAGGCCCAACGTGATTGCAATCCCGATCCCGGTGAAGACAGCGCCATACCCGATGGAGACCAAAGGCGCCGCACGCATGTCTGCGACGGCGCCCTTGATCCAGCTCCACGGCGCGTCGCGGCGCACTTTTTCAAGCGTGACCATGACGGTCTCCTCCCTTAGGGCGTTTGGCCTTTATGACCTACACAGAGTGCGGTCTTTCACCGCCGCGCGCAAGTCGCACACCCCCGATAAGTGAACGCCGTTCATTGCGGCTCGCGGCGTTTCACGCAATCCTTCGCGCGATCAGAAACCCTGGGAGGCGGCCATGGCCGAGCGCTTGAATTTCAACGGCATGACCGCGGTGATCACCGGCGCGGCGAGCGGTATCGGCGAGGCGCTGGCCGAGGCGCTGGCCGCCCGCGGCGCCAATCTGGCGCTGGCGGATATTAATGAAGACGGGGTCAGGGCCGTCGCTGACCGCTTGAAATCAAACGCAATCAAGGTCACCGCCCAGGCCCTGGACGTGGCCGACCCGGACGCGCCGGCCGCCTTCGCGCAGGGCGTAAAGCGCGATCATGGCGGCGCCGCGCTGGTGTTCAACAATGCCGGGATCGCGATTGGCGGCGCATTCGACCGCGTCGCCGAAGCCGATTTCGACCGGGTGCTTGAGGTGAATTTTCACGGCGTGGTGCGCATGAGCCGCGCGTTTTTGCCGCTGCTGAAGGCAGAGCCCGCCGGCCAGCTGGTCAATGTCTCCTCACTCTTCGGGATTATCGCCCCGCCGGGCCAGACCGCCTACTCGGCCTCGAAATTCGCCGTGCGCGGTTTTTCAATGGCGCTGGCCCACGAGCTTGAAGGCTCGTCAGTGGGCGTCAGCGTGGTGCATCCCGGCGGGGTGAACACGAAAATCGCCGAGAGCGCCAAAGTCCCCGCAGACGCCACGCCCGAAGAGATCGAGGCCCAGCGCGCGGCCGCGAAGGCCGCCCTGGTGATGCCCCCGCCCCGCGCTGCGCAAATCATCCTGGACGGCGTGGAACGGCGCCGGCGCCGCATCCTGGTGGGCGACGACGCGCGGCTGGCCGCTCTGTTCGAGCGCGTCTTCCCGGCGAGCTATCTGCGGTTCATGAAGCGCCGGCTGAGCTGATCGGCGCCGGGGCGCCGCCCTCACTCATACCCCGTCATTTCCAGGTAGCCGCGGCCGGTGTGGCTGCCGGAGATCGCCACCGGCCCCTCCCAATAGGAAAACCGCGTCGCCATCCAGCTTTGATCATTAAGCGCGTCGATCTCCACATCGAGATCACGGTCGGCCAGAACAATCCGCCAGCGCGTGGGGATCTCGCGCCCGGCCACCTCGGCGGTCTCCAGCGGCGTCATCTGCAGCGCGCCGTTGGACAGCGCAGTGAGTGTTCCGTCCGGCTCGATCCAGCTGGCCGAGGTGTAGACCGAGCCGTCTTCCTGGCGCAGCTGGAAGGCCATGAGCTTCTCGCCGCTCTCAAGCCCGAGGCTCACCCAGTCCCAGCCGCGCTGATCTTCAGACAGGGGCTGGCTCGACCATTCCCGGTCCAGCCATGCGGTCCCGGTCACCGCCAAGTCGCCGCCGGGCAGATCCAGCACGCCTTCGACTTTGTAGAAGGGCTGTGAGTAGTAGTAACTCGCCTGCCCCGCAGCTGACTTCACCGAATAGCCGTCCTCGCCGTGGAAGACGAGCGGGCCCTGCGCCTCGAGTTCCAGCCGATAGGAGAACCCGTCCCCGCGGGCGTAGAGGTTCAGCGCGTCCAGCGCATCGCTCTCGCCGCTATCGGCTTCACCTGCCCTGGAGCGCATCTCCCATTCATCGATATAGGCCGTGAACGGATCGGCCTCGACGCCGGCCTGGCCGACCCCGCCGCGGGCGAGGCGCTCAGCGTAGAAATGGCGCTCGGGCGTGGTGAGTCCCGCATGGCCCATAAAAAGCTGCGGCGCGGAAAAGCCCTCGCCCTCCTCTGGCGCGAGGGCCGAGCGGAACAGGGTCCATTGCACGCCGTATTCGCGCCCGTCCTCACCGGTGAGATTGGCGGTGAGATACCACCACTCGATCCGGTATTCAGGATGAGCGAGGTGGTCGCGCGGGAACTGAAAGTCCGGCTCGCGCTGAGGCGCCGCGAAGCCCTCCGCCGCTGTTCCAAGCCCGGCGAAGCCCTGAGCGAAGGCCGGGGCCAAAGCGGGTGTTGAACACAGCAGCCAGGCAAGGGCGATCATTGTACGGATCATGATCAGCGCTCCTGGGCGAAAACGGCGAGAAAGGCGTGGGGAGGGCGAGACGCCAGCCGGCGCGCCGGCAGCGCCGCAGCGAGCAGGCCCGCCAGCAGCGCCAGAGCGAACAGGCGCAGCCAGTCCAGCGGAAACAGATGGAGCGGCAGGCGCCAGCCGAACGCCTCCACATTCACAACGGCCAGAAGCGCCCAGGCGAGCGCCAGCCCCGTGGGCAGGGCCGCAGCAAAGGTGAGGGCCGCCAGCGCCGCCGCGCGCATGAGCTCCAGCTGCGCCAGCGTACGCCGGGTCATCCCCAGCGCCCAGACCGGAGCGAGCTGGGGCAGGCGCATGGTGGCGAGCGTCGTCAGGCTGGCGAACATGGCGAACGCCGCCACGCCAAGCGTCAGCACGTTCAACGCCCCGGTCACGGCGAAGGTGCGCTCGAACACCGACAGCGAGAATTGCTTGATGCTTTGCTGGTCCACCAGGCCTGCGCGCGGCAGCTCGAAGCGGGCGCGGATGTCAGTCATCAACGCTCCGGGCCGGTCGGTGCGCACCGCATAGCGCAGGCGCGAGACGTCCGGGTAAAGCTCGACCAGAAGATCGATGCCGATCATGATCTGGCCCCTCGGGTTCCCGTAATCGGAATACACCGCCACGATGGGCAGGTCCGGGCCGCCCGGCACTGGAAAGGCCTCGCCCAGCCGCAATCGCTCCCGGCGCCAGAGCTGCTCATTGACCATCACCCCCGCGCCTGCGGCCAGCGCGTCCCAGGCGCCGGGGCGCGATGTGAGCAGCGGCCAGTTATCGCGGTAGGTGGCGTGATCGGCGACGCCGAAGATCTGACCCGGCGCCCCCAGTAGATCGCGCTCGCTCTCCCAGATCGGCAGCACCGCGTCTGCTTCGGTGTCGAGAAATGCGCGCAGGTCGGCAGCCTGGGCCTCGTCGCTGGCGGTGACATAGACCTCGGCGGCCAGGCGCTGATCAAGCCAGCCTGTAAAGGTGGCGCGAAAGCTGCCCACCATGGTCCCGACGCCCAGATTGGCCGCCAGCGCCAGCATCAGCGCCATGAGCGCCAGAGCCAGGCTGGGCAATTGCTGGCGGGTATCGGCCAGGAACCATTGCGCGGCCGCCCCCGACACCATGCGCTGGAGACCGCCCAGGAACAGGGCCAGCGCCGGCGCCAGAAGCAGCGCCGCGCCCAGAAGCAACCCGCCCAGAAGGATAAAGCCCGAAACGATGCCGTCAGCAAAGGTCGGCGTGACCAGACCGGCGCAGATCAGCCCAGCCCCGGCGCCGGCCTGAAGGCGCAGGCGCTTTGTGGAAGCGCGCGCCCAGGCGCGGGGCCGTGCGCTGGCCAGCAACCCCATGGCGGCGGCCCGGCGCACCGACTGGGCGGTGGCGGCCATGGCGCCGACCACCGCGATCGCGAGGCCCGAAATGATCCAGCCCGGCCTGATGCTCAGCGCGCCGCCGACCTCGGCGCCGTAAAGCCCGCGCAGAGTGGCCGCTACGTCGGGCAGGAGCGCGCTCGCCACCGCATACCCAAGCCCAACGCCGGCGAGCCCCGCCGCGAGTGCGAGCAACAAGGCTTCAACAATCAGCGCCGCAATCACCGAGCGCAGCGGCGCGCCCAGCGCGCGCAGGGTGCGGAGGCTCGCCCGGCGCTGCTCGAACGCCAGCCCGATGGCGGCGTAGACGATGAACAGTCCCACCGCGAAGGAGAGAAAGCCGAAGGCTGTGAGATTGAGATGGAAGCTGTTGGTCAGGCGCGCCACGTCGCCGGATCCGCCCGCCTCCACGAGGCCAGGCGCCACCCGCGACAGGGGCGCAAGACCCTGGCGGGCGGGGTCAATGATGATTGCGCTGAGCCGGCCTTCCATTCCCAGAAATCTCTGGGCCACGGCGATGTCGGTCAGCAGGGCGCCGGGCTCCAACTGCGCGCTTGTCTCCACGCGCGGCAGGCCGGGCGCGCCTTGCAGCGCCGAGGCGGTTTCCGGTGCGGCCAGCAGCACGCCGGGCGCAGTAAGAAAGGCGAGCGCCAAAGACCCGTCGCCGTCATCGTCGTCGGACCCGCCAAGGCCGCCGCCCAGCCCCCCGCCGGGACCGGGGGCTGTGAGCGGATCGATTCCCGTCACCGCATAGAGGCGGCCGTCCACCGTCAGCTCTCCCTCCACCACCGGCGAGGCGGCCCATCCAGCGCGTCGCAAGGCGGCATAAACCGCCAGCGGGATCGGTGCGCCGTCTTCATGCTGATAGCGCTGCGCCCCGGCGCCGCCGAGCGCGGCGCTCGCCGCGTCATAGCTCGCCCGCGCCTCGGCGTTGATCGCCTGCACGCTGGTCCACAGGCCCACCGCCAGCGCCAACCCCAACAGAAGCGTGGCGAACTGGCCGGCGTGCCGGCGCCAGTGGGAGGCGAGAGTGAGGAGGATGCGCCAGGTCACGCCAGCGCGCCCCGCGACAGGATGAGGCGGGTCTCCATGCGCGAGGCCAGGCGTTCAGAATGGGTGACCACCACCAGCGCCGCGCCCGTTTCTGCGGCCAGCTCGATAAGAAGATCGCTCACGGTTTCGCTGGTGGCCTCGTCCAGATTGCCGGTGGGTTCATCGGCCAGAAGAAGGTCCGGCCGCGCGCTGAGCGCGCGCCCGATGGCCACGCGCTGCTGCTGGCCGCCGGAGAGCTGTTCGGGATAGCGCGCCATGAGCTCGGTGAGGCCCAGACGGCCTGACAGCCGCGCCGTCCAGTCCGCGTCATAGCGCTCGGCCAGACGCGCCTGCAAAGCAAGATTGGCCGCCACGGTGAGCGAGGGCACGAGATTGAATTGCTGGAACACCAGCCCGATCCGTGCCCGGCGAACGCGCGCCCGAGTTGCGTCGCCTGCGCTGGCCATATCCTCGCCATCAATCAGGACGCGGCCGGCATCTGGCGCGTCCAGGAGCCCCAGAAGATGCAGAAGTGTCGATTTTCCAGACCCGGACTCCCCGGTGATCGCAAGGCGCGCGCCGGCGGCCACGTCCAGATCCACCCCGGCCAGGACCTGCACGGCGGCCTCGCCCTCACCGAAGCTTTTCTCCACCGCCTCAAGACGCGCCAGCATGGCCTGCTCCTTCACCCGATCATCCACAAGCTAGACAAAAGCGGAGCCAGGGAAAGCCGAAGCCGGGATCGGCGCGTATCCCATGACAGGGCCGATCACGAAGCCGTGACATTTCGACCCTGTCGCAGGCGCCGCAAGCCCCCATATGCACAGGGTGAAACACAGCGGCGCAGTCAGAAACCAGTCGCGTTCCGGATAGAAAAATACAATGAAAAGAGACCTCTCCCTCGTCCCTTATCTTTCCCTTGCAATCGCGCTGGCCGCGCTGATCGGCGCTGGCGCTGCATCTTTGGCTGTATCGCCCGGTGCAATCTTCATAGGCTAGGGCTGGCTGAACCCGCTCAGCCGACCTATATCGAAATTCGGGCCTCAGAGTGCGTCCCCCCAGCCTGCCCGATGGGGCCTGATAGACGCCGCCGGGCAAGCCTGTCCCCGCCCGGCGGCGTCGCCTTCCTCCGCAAGCGCCAGACATACGCCGGATACAAAAACGCCCCGCAGCCTTCCGGCCCGGGGCGTCTTGTCGTTCAGCCGGCGCGACTGCTACCAGGGCAGATCTTCGCCGCTGACATGGAAGAAGCGCCCGCTCATGGCCGGGTTGGCGCGGGCGATCAGATCCAGCTCTCCGTCCACGCACTCGGTGATCGTCAAAAGCCCGTTGGGCCCGCCCATATCGGTGCGCACCCATCCAGGATGCAAGATCAGGACAATGACACCCTTGTCCTTTAGGTCGACGCTGAGCGATTTGCCCACCGCGTTGAGCGCGGCTTTGGAGGCGCGATAGCCGTAGCGGCCGCCCGAATCATTATCGGCGATGGAGCCCATGCGGCTGGATTGCAGCGCGATCACCTTCATCTGGCTCTGCGCCACCTTATCGGCGAAGGCTTCGGCGAGGGCCAGCGGCGCCAGGGCGTTGATGCGCATGGCGCGCATGAAGTCTTCATTGGCGGCGCCGCCGAACGCCTGGTCCTTGGGCATCACCCCGGCGTTGGCGAACAGGATATCAATGGGCCCGTGGACGCGCTTGGCGAGATCCGCGGCGTCTTCAAGGCTCGCCGCGTCATAGCGTTCGATCTTCAGCCGGCCGTCACCGGGATCGAGCGCCTTGAGATCCTTGGCGGAATCAGGATCGCGCACCGCGGCGGTGATGGTCCATTCGCGCGATAGAAGCTGGCGGACATGTTCAAGGCCGATGCCGCGATTGGCGCCGGTGATAAGGGCGTGGGGCATATGTCACTTCGTTCCTCAGAACGCCTTTCGGGAAGAATCAAGGGGCCGGCTCCGGACGCGAACGCAGATGGCACGCTACGCACGGCTTGAAAGCGCCGCGCGCCGGAGTAGGCTGCGCTGCAACCCTATTTCAAATGCGGACATCGTCAATCGGTCCGCGCCTCTAAACCTTTCAGGAGTCCTGTATGAACGCCGTCGTCAGCGTTGCGTACGCCTTTGACCGTGACGCCTTCCACGCTGCCGCCCGGGAGCGGTTCAAGCAGGATTTCGGCCTGAATTCCGGTGATCTGGACGCCGATGCTGACAGCTTCATCCTGCAGGTCTGGGGCGACGCGCTGGCCGAAGACATGGCGACGCTGGACCTGGCAGACGCAGTCAAGCTGGCGGCCGAGTTCTGGTTCTACGCGCACCAGCGGCCCGCCGGCCGGTCGCAGATCCGGGTCCGCTCAGGCGAAGGCGCGGACGGG
Source organism: Apolloniradiicaulis salifontis (assembly GCF_053756655.1). Lineage (NCBI taxonomy): Bacteria > Pseudomonadati > Pseudomonadota > Alphaproteobacteria > Maricaulales > Maricaulaceae > Apolloniradiicaulis > Apolloniradiicaulis salifontis. The sequence continues at coordinate 198,158 of NZ_CM132387.1, read as the reverse complement.
CGTGATCTGGGCCGCGACGTGCTGGAGATCGTCGGCCGGGACCGGCCCTTCCTGGTGGATTCGGTGATGGGCGAGATCGCCAGCCACGGCCTGGACGTGCTGGCCATGTTCCACCCGATCGTTCAGGTGAGGCGCGGCGAGGACGGAGCGCGAACGCAAAGCGGCGGACGGTGCATCCCTGAATCCATGATCCAGGTGCATCTGGACGCACTGACCCCGGAGATGCGTCAGACGCTCGAGGCGGGCGTGCGCCAGACATTGAACGACGTGCGCGATTCCGTGGACGACTGGTCGGACATGCGCGCCCAGATGGATGAGGCCATCGAGCACGTCTCAACGGCGAACACTCCCTGCTCGCGTGAGGAATTGGACGAGTCGGTCAAGTTCCTTGAATGGCTGCGCGACAACCATTTCGCCTTCCTGGGCTGCCGGGTCTATCACTTCGCGGTGGACGACGACGGGCAGCTGAAGCGCGAGGAGCCCGACGTTTACGCCGAGACCGGGCGCGGCGTCCTGCGCGATCCCGATGTGAACGTTCTGCGCAAGAGCGACGAGCCGCTCCTGCTCACCCCGGCGATCGAAGCCTATATGCGCGCGCCCTCCCCGGTGATCGTGGCCAAGGCCAATATGAAGAGCCGCGTCCATCGCCGGGTCTACATGGATTACATCGGCGTGAAGCGCTATCGCGAGGACGGCGCGGTGATCGGCGAGGTCCGCTTTGTCGGCCTGTTCACCGCAGAGGCCTACGACCAGATGGCGCGCGAAGTGCCGCTGGTGCGCCGAAAGGTGCGCCGGGTTCTGGAGAAGGCCGCCAAGCAGCCCGGCTCGCACTCGGCCAAGAAGCTTCAGAACATCGTGGAGAATTATCCCCGCGACGAGCTGTTCCAGACCGACGAGCAGGATCTGCTGTCGATTTCGCTTGGCATCCTCCACCTCTATGACCGGCCGCGCACCAAGCTGTTCCTGCGACGCGACCAGTTCGACCGCTTCGTCTCCTGCCTGCTCTTCGTGCCGCGCGACCGGTACAATTCGCGAGTGCGCGCCGAGGCCGGCGAGCTGATCCGCGAGGCCTTCGACGGTCGGCTCTCCGCCTTCTACCCCAATTTCGGCGACGGTCCGCTGGCGCGCGTTCACTTCATCATCGGGCTTAACCCGTTCAACCATCCCGAACCCGACGCCGCCGAGCTGGAGCGCAGGATCGTGGCCCTGGCGCGCACCTGGGAAGACGAGCTGCACAACGCCGCGCGCGCCAGCGACGACGCCGGCTTGCGCCGCGCGGCGCCGCGCTATCTGGAAGGCTATTCAGCCGGCTATCGCGAGCGCTTCGACCCTGTAGAAGCGCTGGCCGATATCGAGCGCATGGAGCGCCTCTGCGAAACCACGAACCTGACTGCGCGCGCCCACCGGATGGACGGCGACGCCGATGGCCGGATTCGGGTGAAGCTCTACCGTCTGGGTGACCCGGTGGCGCTGTCCACCGTGATGCCGGTGCTGGAAAATCTCGGCCTGCGCGTGTTGGCCGAAGCGGGCTACCGGGTGCGCCGTAAGGTGGACGCGGCCGAAGACGAGACCGTCTGGGTTCACGAGTTCGAGGCCGAGCTCGCCGTCGGCGAGGCGGAGTCCATCGCCGCCGTGGCCGCCGCCTTTGAGGACGCCGCGCTGGCGGTTCTGGACGACCGGGCCGAGAGCGACGGCTTCAACCGCCTGGTGCTGGCCATCGGCGTGACCTGGCGGGAGGCGGCCTTCCTGCGCACCTGTGCGCGCTATCGCATGCAGACCGGGCTGGATCCCAGCCAGGCGATCCAGGAGGAGGCGTTCGCCGCCCACCCCGCCATCGCGCGCAAGCTGCTGGAAATGGCGCAGGTGCGCTTTGATCCGTCGCTGGATCTGACCCACGAGGACCGCGAAAAGCGCTCCGCCGAGCTTGGCAAGGAGATCCGCAGCCAGCTTGAGCAGGTGGAGAGCCTGGACCATGACCGGGTGCTGCGCCGGATCATGCGCCTCATCGAGGCGGTGCTGCGCACCAATTTCTACCAAACTGACGGGCAGGGAAATCCCAAGCCCTGGATCAGCCTGAAGATCGCTTCGCGCAAGGTGCGCGAACTACCCGATCCCAAGCCCTATCGCGAGATCTTCGTATGGAGCCCGCGGGTGGAAGGCGTGCATATCCGCTTCGGCCCGGTGGCGCGCGGCGGGCTGCGCTGGTCGGACCGGCGCGAGGATTTCCGCACCGAGGTGCTGGGTCTGGTTAAAGCCCAGCAGGTGAAGAACGCCGTCATCGTGCCGGTGGGCTCCAAGGGCGGCTTCTATCCCAAGAAACTGCCTGACCGCTCCCAGCGTGAGGCCTACGCCGCCGAGGGTCAGGAAGCCTACAAGGTGTTCCTGCGCGGGCTTCTGGACATCACCGACAATCTGAAAGACGACGCGGTGCTGCGCCCGGCCGACGTGGTGTGCTGGGATGAGGAAGACCCCTATCTGGTGGTCGCCGCCGACAAGGGCACGGCCACCTTCTCCGACATGGCCAACGGCGTGGCGACCTTGGAATATGATTTCTGGCTCGCCGACGCCTTCGCGTCCGGCGGGTCAGCCGGCTATGACCACAAGAAGATGGGCATCACCGCGCGCGGCGCCTGGGTCAGCGTCCAGCGCCATTTCCGGGAAATGGGCAAGGACATCCAGGCCGAGCCCTTCACCGTGATCGGCGTCGGCGACATGTCCGGCGACGTATTCGGCAACGGCATGCTTCTGTCGCGCAAGATCAAGCTGATCGCCGCCTTCGACCATCGCGACATCTTCATTGATCCCAACCCTGAGGATCTGGAGGCGAGCTTTGTGGAGCGCCAGCGCCTGTTCGAAGCGGGGCGCACCAGCTGGCAGGATTACGACGCCTCCCTGATCTCGGCCGGCGGCGGCGTGTTTTCACGCGCGGCCAAGTCGATTCCCCTGACCGACGAGATCAAGGCGCTGACCGGTCTGAAAGCCAAATCGGTCCCGCCCGCCGAGCTGATCCAGGCGCTTTTGAAAGCGCCCGCCGAGCTCATGTGGTTCGGCGGTATCGGCACCTATGTCAAAGCCTCCAGCGAACAGAATTACGAGGTGGGCGACAAGGCCAACGATTCCCTGCGCATCGACGCGTCCCAGCTGGGCGCAAAGGTTCTGGGCGAAGGCGCCAATCTGGGGCTGACCCAGGCCGCGCGCATCGAGTTCGCCCGGTGCGGCGGCAAGGTGAACGCCGACTTCGTGGACAATTCGGCCGGTGTGGACAGCTCTGACCATGAGGTGAACATCAAGATTCTCCTCAATCCCATGATGCGCGAGGGCGCCCTGTCGCTGGAGGACCGCAACGTCCTGCTGGAGACCATGACCGACGAAGTCGCAAGCCATGTGCTGGAGCATAATTACGACCAGACGCTGGCCCTCACCATCGCGCGCGAACACGCCGAAGAGGACATCGACGCCCATGAGCGGATGATGGAGCGCCTTGAGGCCGCCGGGCGCCTGAACCGCAAGGTGGAGGGCCTGCCGCCGCCGGAGAAGATCCGTGAACTGAAGGAGCAGGGAATCGGCCTGACGCGGCCGGAAATCGCGATCCTGATCAGTTACGCCAAGATCGCCCTGTTCGACCATCTCACCGCCTCGGGCGCGCCGGATGATCCCCACTTCAACGACACTCTGATCACCTATTTCCCGCACCAGCTTTCGAAATACGCCGACGCCATGCAGGGCCATCGCCTGAAGCGCGAGATCATCGCCACGCGCCTGGCCAATGACATGGTCAATCTGGGCGGGCCCACATTCCTGCAGCGCGCGGTGGAAAGCACCGGCGCAGACGCCGAAACGATTGCGCGCGCCTTCGAGGCGGGCCGGTGCATCTTCCGCTTCAAGGATTTCACCGACCGCATCAATGCGCTGGACAATTTGGTCCCCGCCGATGTGCAGACGCGCCTGCATGACGAGGTGATCCGGCTTTTGCGCCGTCAGACATATTGGCTGGCGCGGCGCGGGCTGGGCGTTGAGAACGCCGGCATTGATCAGGTGATCTCCGCCTATCAGCCCGGCGTGGACGAGCTGAAGACCCTGATCAGCGATATCGCCTCGCCCTATGACAGGGACAGCGTGGAGACGCGCACAAAGCTGTTCATGGACGGCGGCGCGCCTGAGGACCTCGCCCGCGATGTGGCGCGGCTTCGCCCGCTCACCTCGTCCTCGGACGTCATCGACATCGCCCATGAGAAGAGCTGGCCGCTGGCCGCCAGCGCGTGGCTCTATCACGCTGTGGGCTCACGGTTCAGCTTTGATCGCCTGCGCGGCGCCGGAAATCAGCTTTCATCCACCGTGCACTGGGACCGCCTGGCCATGCGCCGGCTGATCGAGGATCTCTATGCCAGTCAGCAGGCGATTTCGGTGGCGATGATGGGCTACGCCGCGGCCGCCGGCGGCGGCCTCGCCGAAGGCGTTGAACAGCCCTGCCGCGACTGGGCCGAGCAACTTGTGGACAGCTGGACAAGCGCCAACAGCCATGAGGTGGACCGCGCCGACAGGGCTCTGGAGGAAGTGGCGGCGACGGGAAGCTGGACGCTGTCGAAGGTAGCGATCTGTTCCACCCAGCTTCGCGAGCTCGCTGCAGCGGCCCGCAAGGCCTGACGGGCGTGATGAACTTTTGGCGGCGGGCGCGGCCTCAGGCCGGGCGCGCCGCTGCGGGTTTGAGAAACGCCAGCGCTTCGGCGTGCAGCTGCGGCGTCGCGGCTGCAAGCACCTGGCCGCCGCCATGGCAAGGGCCGCCGGCCCAGTCGGTGACGACGCCGCCGGCTCCGGTGACCACCGGGATCAGCGCCGCGACGTCCCAGGCCTTCAGCCCGCTTTCCACCACGATATCAATCCCGCCCAGCGCCAGCGCCGCGTAGGCGTAGGCGTCCAGGCCATAGCGGCGCACCTTGGAGGCGCCCGCCACGTTCATCACCGCGCTGGTTTCGGCGCCGGAAAACAGCCCTGGATCGGTGGTCGAGAACAGAGCGTCGCGAAGCTCGGTGCATGCACGGGTGCGCAGGTCGGTGCGTACACCAGCGTGGTCCAGCCACGCGGCTTCGCCGGAAAGGCCGATGAAGCGCTCACCGGTGAAGGGCTGGTCGATCACGGAAAGAACAGGGCCGGTTTCGTCCACCAAAGCGATAAGGACACACCAGGTCGGCAAGCCGGCGATGAAGGCGCGGGTGCCGTCGATGGGATCTATCACCCAGGTGCGGCCCGAGCGCGACGGCGTCGGCGCGTCTTCTTCGCCCAACACGCCGTCCAGTGGCCGAGCCTCGGCTAGGCGCGCGCGCAGCGCCGCTTCAACGCCGCGATCCGCCTCGGTCACTGGATCAAACTCCGGACCGGTCTTGCCCAGCGCCGCTATGCCGGTGCGAAAATGCTCAAGCGCAACCGGCCTGGCGGCCTCCGCCAGGGAGACAGCCAGCGCCAGATCATCGTGGTGCCCGGCCTTACGGCTCACGCCGCGGTGTCGTCACGCGGCTCGGGATCAAGCGCCCGGGCCAGCTCCAGAAGGCGCCGGCGGGGACGTTCGTTCAGCTTGTAATAAGCGCGAATAAGATCGAGCGTTTCTTTCTGCGAGAGAATGTCGGGCGCGATGTGCTCGCCTTCGGGCACGGCGGACGCGCCCATGCCTTGCAGGCCTTCGTAGAAATATTGCACCGGAACATCGAGCGCCTCGCCGATCTCGAAGAGACGGCTGGCGCTGACGCGATTGGCGCCGCTTTCGTACTTTTGAATTTGCTGAAAGCGAATGCCCACCGCCTCAGCCAGTTGCTGCTGGGTCAGCCCCAGAAGTCGGCGACGGCGGCGGATCCGCTTTCCCACGTGATGATCGATTTCGTTCGTCATGCGTGAGGTCCTAACCCTGCAATACGCCAGACGGAAGAATCGTCCGGACAAATTCATATTATGCTTTTGTGAAGCGTTTCATAGCGGTATTCGCTGCAGAGTAAAACACGCCAGAGATTGTGCCTCGGCGCGCGCAATCAAACCAGGCGAAGCCGGCTTTAGGCTCACTCGGCCGCCGAGCGGTAATCTCCGGACTGCTCGGTCATTTCACAGATCCAGGCGTCCATGGCGCGCTTCATGGCGGCGAATCCGCTATTCACTTCCACTTTAAGTTCATCCAGATACAAACCACGATTTATTTCCACCTGTAAAGCCTGCATTCCGGCGCCGGGCTGACCATAATGCTCGGTGGTGTAAGCGCCTGCGTAGGGACGGTTGCGCACCACGGCGAAGCCCTGGGCCCGAAACGCCGCCTCGGCGCGTGCAATCACCGCGCGCGAGCACGAGGCGCCATAACGATCTCCCAGCACGATATCGGCGCCGCGCGCACTGGCCGACGGCATGGAATGGCAGTCGATCAGCACCGCCTCCCCGAAGCGCAACCGCGCCGCCTCCATCTCTTGTCTCACGGCATTGTGATAGGGCGTGTAGAAAGCCGCGAGACGCCGTTGCGCCTCCACGAGGGGCAGTCGGCGCGGATACAGATCTCGACCGTCCGCGGCGAGCCGCGGAATAACGCCGAGCCCGGCGGCCGCACGCGCGCTAACGGGGCCGGCGGCGCGAGGGCCGGGGGGATCGAACATCGCAGCATCAAGCTCGTCCGGCGCGCGATTGGGATCCAGGAACACGCGCGGGAATCGGGCCTCCACGAGCGGCGCTCCGTATCGCGGGACGTCCGCCACCAGGCGATCCACATAGGCGTCTTCGGAGCGGCGCAGCACGCCGCGGCCCAGAGGCGTCCACGCCATCAGATCGTCGCTGTACTCACGCCCTGAGTGGGGTGACGCGAAGACCAACGGGCAGCGCCGCACCTCTGGGGCATGGAGCACCACGGGGCCGGACGATGACAGGGTGCGGGACTCGGCGCTGATCATGGCCTCTGACTGTTGGCGGGAGCGGGCTTTCCTGACGCGCGCTGAGGCGTCAGTTTATCGGCCCGGCGCCCCGGTGAAAACCACTAGCGGCGCATCCCACGGCGTTCAGGCCGTTTTTACTCTCATCAGCTATCATGACGTTTGGTGGATAGATTTAAGGGGGGTGACCCATGGCCCGCATTCTTTTGGCCGAAGACGACGACTCCATGCGTGACTTTCTCGGCAAGGCGCTGGAACGCGCCGGTCACGAGGTGGTGCGCGTGGCCGACGGCGAGGACGGTCTGGACGTACTCGGCGAAACGCCGGGGCGGTTCGAGCTGCTTCTCACCGACATCGTGATGCCCGGCGTTGATGGGATCGAGCTGGCCCGCCGCGCCGCGGAAGTCGATCCGGGACTGAAGATCATGTTCATCACCGGCTTCGCCGCAGTGGCGCTGAACGCCGGCTCAGGCGCGCCCAAGCAAGCCAAGGTGTTGTCCAAACCCTTCCATTTGCGCGACCTGGTGGATGAAGTAGCGCGCGTGATGGCGGCGGCGTAACCACCACAGATTCATAGCTTTCGTTTGGAAAAACCCGCGTTACGACGCGGGTTTTTTATCGACCACTGGTGACATTTCACAAACCGGCCGCGCTCGCTCAGAGACAAGCCGGCGAAGAAAAAGGGCCCGTCCTTTCGGACGGGCCCTGAAGAAGTCTGGCTTACAGGCGCAGATTTAGCGCTTGTAGTTGACGCCGACGAAGAAGCGCCGACCCCAGAAGTCGAAGTTGTCCGCCGAGGTAGAGCTGCCCAGCCAACGGTCCGGCTCGGCGTCAAACGCATTCACGACACCGGCGCGCAGAGAGATGTTTTCACGCGGCTCGTAACGAACCGTGAAGTCATGCTGGCTGAACGCGTCGGTGGTGGTGTAGCCGAACTCGCGTCCGTCGGGATTATTCCGCCAATTATCGGCGTCGATGATTTCCTGCGAGGACTGCCAGTCCCAGTTCCACGACACGCGGATTTTCTCGGTCGGCAGCCAGGACACTGTGGACAGCATTCGCACGTGCGGATTGCCCACAGTGCTGTCGAACGCGGTCTCAGCCGTCGGATCCGAGATGTTGGTGAAAGCGTTGTCTTCAATCAGCCAGGTGCCGCGCAGGGACCAGCTGAAGTCTCCGTAGTTCTCGGTTTCAAACCCGTAAGCCGAAGTGAAGTCGACGCCGCGGTTCTGCAGGCCGGCATAGTTCAGCGAGCCCTGAATAAAGGTGAAGATACCGTAGGGCGGCTGCTGCGCGATCTGCGACGTCGCCGACCGTTGGAAAGTCGAACAGGCGCCCGGGTTCACGGTGTTGACTTCACCACCAGACAGGCCGACGCACTGGTTGAGGGCCTGCTGGATGCTCACCGAAGCGATCACGTTCGTGATTTCGATATCGTAATAGTCTGCGGTGAACGAGAAGCCTTCAAACCAGCTCGGCGTGTAGGCGAAACCGAACGTATAGCTGGTCGACTCTTCCGGCTGGAGGTTCGGGTTGCCTTGGTTCGCACCAGGAATGCCGCTGGTGTACTGGATGATCGTACCCGTACCTGCGTTGTCCGTGCCCGGATCATAACCGGCCGGCATGGTGGCGACGCAGTTGGCGCGCAGAGCAGAGCGGTCGCCGCCGTCGGCGATGTTGCGGATGAAGTCCGCATTGCACGGATCCACAAGGCCGTTGCCGAAGGTCTGCACCGGCGGACGGAAGTTTTCGCCGAGGTTCGGGATCCGGGTCGCTTCCCCGTAGGTGGCGCGGAGGAACAGGTCGTTCACCGGCCGCACGGAGCCCTGGAGGCTGTAGGTCTCGACTTCGCCCACCGTGGTGTAGTCGGAATAACGGAACGCACCGCTGATTTCCGCGCTCTTCACCCACAGCTGGTCGTCCAGTAGAGGAACGCGCACTTCGGCGAAAAGCTCGTTGGCCTCGTAGCTGGCTTCCGGGAAGTCAGGCCCGGTGTTCAGGAAGAGGTTCCGGCCCGCCGTGTCGCGGTCGCGGCCCGTGCCTTCGGTTTCCTCACGGCGGAACTCGTAGCCAAGCGCCATGCCGATGGGACCTGCGCCCCAGAAATCGAACGTTTCAGCCGAGCCGAAGGCCAGGAAGTTGTGCTGCCGGTTCTGGTCAGTGACCTCGATGGACGCTTGCAGGTACGCTTCCTGCTCCGCCGTCAGGCCCGGACGGCCGCCGCCGCCGGTGGCGTCGGGATTGTTTGCATCGATACGGAAGTCGGTGCCGAAGAGATTGATCGGCACGCAGCCCGCGATCGCCGGGTCGGTCTGGTCAAACGTACTCGTCGCCGAGTTGACGCGGCAAATGATCTGACCGTTTTCCACGATCGCATCGGATGCATAGTTGAACCGATCAATATCGGTGCCGGTCTCGAGGTTCGAGTTGTTCATCTCGCCGTAGGTGTAGCTGGCCTCCCACGCGATGTTGCTGAAGAACGCGAAGTCCGGCGCAACGCCGTCAGCCCCGACGACAAAGCGGGTCAGATCACGATTGTTCAACTGCGTGCGAGACGGGCCGAACACGCCAAGGAAAGCGCGGCGGTCAGGCACGGTCCCGATGACGGGGCCAGGTCCGTCGGCCGTCGGCGCGCCGTAAACGGTGCGTACATTGGCGTCGATCAGCGCAGACAGGCCGCTTTGCACGGCGTAGGCGTTGTCACGATAGTCCAGCAGGAAGGCGTTCGTGTTGTAGAAGGTCGGGCGATCCCACAACGTGATTTGCCAGAAGGTGGGCTGGCCGCTGTCGAAGGTTTCTTCTTCGACGTATTTGGCTTCGCCGAACACGTTGAACCAAGAATTGACTTCCAGATCAAAGCCGGTCTGGAAACGGTAGGCTTCCGACGCCGGAACGCGCGAGCCTTGGCCGAATTCGGTGCCGACATTCAGACCATCGCCACCGACGTTCAGACGACGTGAGTAGCCGTTGCCGGACTGGAAGGTGCCGAAGTTGAACGGTCGCACAGAGCCATCCGCGTTGAACGTGAAGACGGCCCCGGTGTCGGCGCGAATCGGGCTGCAGGCGGCTGAAATCAGGTTGAACGCCGGAATGACGCAGTTTTGAAACGGCGTTGTCGGGTTATTCAGCGGCGAGGGTTGCGCCTGGCTGGCGAGCACGACGACGCCGCCGCGCGCGAAGAACGCATCCCGGCCGCCGCGGTAGAGCACCGTATCGAAAACACCGTCGTTCGGAGCCGAGTTCGGATCGGCGTCCACGCCGGTGAGACCCCATGCATCCCGCTTCCAGTCAATGTCGAAGTCGAGGACTTCCTCGGTGTCGTCATATTCACCGAATGCATAAACGTTCAGGCGGTTGTCGAAGAAGTTGCCGCCCCAAGCCGCGGAAATGCGCTGGTTCAGCTGGCCGTCCTGGTTGATCTGCGACAGAGCCGCGTCGACTTCGATGCCTTCAAAATCATCACGCAAGATGAAGTTGACGACACCTGAAACGGCGTCCGCGCCGTAAAGGGCCGACTGGCCGCCGGTGACGATTTCAACGCTTTCGATCATGAGGGACGGGATGGTGTCGACATCAACCGACAGTGAGCCCGGAGCGGAGCCCACATGACGACGACCGTCGACAAGGACCAGCGTACGGTTGGCGCCAAGCTGGCGCAGGTTCAGCAGCGACAGACCACCATCATTGAGGTTGGAGCCGGTGGTGTCTTCAGGAACCTGAGAGCCCTGCAGCGCCGGCACGTCCGCGAGGAAGTCCACGACGTTCGGCTGGCCCGACAACAGAATTTCATCAGCGCCGATCTGAATGAGCGGCGTGGGTGCGTTCACCGCACTACGGGCGATCCGCGAACCGGTGACCACGACCAGATCGCTTTGAGCCGCCGGCTCTTCTTCCTCGTCTTGAGCTTCCTGAGCGAGCACAGGCGTCGCTGCAAACGCGGTCGCCGCAAACCCGGCGAGAACCGTGGACCGCAACAGCGATCCTTTACCAAATTTTCTCACGATCGTTCCCCTTTGTTGGATCGTCTTGCACCAGCTTTTTTTATTGCCGGTTGCCGTACGTCAAACCGCACTTGTGACGGACTATGGCTAGATCGTGACGCTCAGGTAAAGGCTTTGAGGCGGCTTCATAGCGGCGCAAAGAGCCTTTGAAAGCGTAATGTTGCAGAAATGTCGCAAGTTGCGCGCGTGGCGAAAGCGACATCGCCGCGGGCTCGCCTTTCGAAGGTGAACTTCTGGCCGGCGACGTCATTTTGACCATCGATCACACCCGCGTCAGCGAGATCGATGATCCGGCGCGCTTCATGAACGAAACCTACGACACCCGCGGGCGGGTCGATCTGCTCGTCCGCCGCGGCGGGGCGAGCTACGCCCTGGCCGTGCGCAAACGCTGACATCACCAAAAAAGGGGGCATGCCCATGAACACCACCATTGCAAAATTCGCCGTGGGCGCCGCAATCGGCGCGCTGGTCCTCACCGCCTGCGCTACCGACGGCGTCGCAGTGAACGGCCGCTTCCCGGCGCGCTTCCCGGACGCGGCGCAATACAATCGCGTCGCAGTGCTCGAGTTTGAAGGCCGCAACGGATCACTGGTATCGTCCGAGCTCGCCGCTGAGCTGGGATCAGCCTCGCTGGACGGCGAGCTTCTGCTGGACGTGGTCAATGAGTCCCAGCTTCTCGCTAACGCCGGCGTGCGCAGCTTCGGTAATAGCGACGCCCAGATCGCCGCCGCCCTCAATGTGGGCCGGCAGATGGGCGTAGAAGGGGTCTATATCGGCCAGGTCACCGATTACGACGCCTCACGCACCAGCCGCCGGGTGCAACGCTCCGAATGCCTGGAGTGGGAAGGCTTCCTCAATTGCAAGCGGTCCCGCGAATACACGGTGAGCTGTTATGAAGAGACAGCCCTCGTCTCCGCAGCGCCCCGGCTGGTGAGCGTGGCGACCGGCTCGGTCGTCTACACCAGCACGGTGACCGGGCGCGCTGAAACCGACTGGTGCGACGACCGCCCGCGCACGATTTCCGAGAGCGAGCTCATGGGCCAGGCCCGCGCCGATGTGGTGCGTCAGATCCGCCGCCATGTGGCGCCGTACAACGACACCTTCACTGTGCGCTTGAAAACCGGAAACGACGGCGTGCCCGAGGCCCTTCAGGCCCAGAATGCGGGCGCGGTGGAATTCGGGCAGGCCGGGCGCATGGACCGCGCCTGCGCGATCTGGCAGGAAATGGACGCGCTAAACGAGCATCAGTCCGTGCCGCTGATCTACAACATGGGCGTGTGCGCTGAGGTGGTGGGTGATTTTGAACGGGCGACACAGCTTTATGCGCGCGCCGACTCGCTTCTGGCCAGCCCTGACAGCCTGATCAGCGAGGCGCTGCTGCGCGCACGCAGCATGCAGAGCGGAGAGCGCGCCATCAACTGACGCCATCCGACCCTCACGCCGTTTCAGGGCGATCACCGGTGCAGCCGGAAGGCCTGACATCCCACAGCCGGACCGATTGACAGACGCTGCTCTCCCGCCCTAATACCGCGCTTCGCCGCGCACTCCAGCGGCGACGCCAAGATGGACCCCGGCAGGGGCGCGTAGCTCAGTTGGTTAGAGCACTACGTTGACATCGTAGGGGTCACAAGTTCGAATCTTGTCGCGCCCACCATCTCTTTGAACGCCGAGCCTTCCAGACATTCAACGTAGAAGACCGCCGCGGCGTAGCGGCGGTCTTGTTGTGAACGCGATTTCGGGCGCTGCGATCAATAACGATGACGACGGTCGCGATAATCACAGGCGCTGGTGGTGAACACGTCGCCCAGCACGCCTTCGCAGTCCGCGTCGCGATCGCGGCCGCGATAGTGCGGGCGGTGGCGCGGCGGCGGGTGATCGTTATAGCGCCCGTAGCCGTCATAACGGCCATAGGGCGAGGCGCAGCCGTCACAGGTGCGCGTGATCTCCAGGCGGATCTCCGCAAGCCGGCCTGACAGGCTGGTGAACTCGCGCCGCGCATCGCGCCACTGATCAGCCGAGTTCATGCAGGCGGCTTCGGTGTAGCCCTGGTTCTGCATGCACATTTGATAAGACTGGCACGACGATGTGGCGAAGCGGTAGGCCGCATCAAGATCGCCGGCGAAGGTGTTCAGCAACTCCACCGTTTCGGTCTGCGGTCCCCAGGGGCGCTCGGTGACCGTCTCGCGGCTCTGGGTGCGGGTCTGCTCGCGCCCGCCATAACCATAACCGCCCCCGACGTTCTCCACCTCGGTGCGCATTTCGTTTCGCGCGGTGGTCAGGGAGTCGATGGAGCACACCGCCTGGGCGGTTTCAGCGCCCCCGGTGGACTGAACAGGCGGCGGCGCGTAATAGCCCGGATCATAATACGGGTCGTTGTATGCGCTGTAGGGCTGCGCACAGCCCGCCAGAACAAGGGCGGTGACGAATAAACCGGCGCGTTTCATGATGTCCTCCGCTTCAGGCGGGCCTAGTAGGAATCGCGCGAAGATCCGCGCTCGGGTTCAAGGCAGGCGATATCGGCGGTTTCAAACCGGTCGACATCGATATCGCTGCGCCATTCGAGATAAAAATCTCCGTCGCCCTCCGCAGCGGCTTCGGAGAGCCGGTTGGAGATGGCGAGCCAGCGCGCCTCGGCGCTGGAATGACGGCGAAACTCGGGGTGGCTGCGCCAGCGCCGGGCCACCGGATGCCCCAGTGAGGCGGCGTCGCGCAGATAAGCGTCAGCGCGTTCTGGATTCTCAACGATGCCGCACAGACGATAGCTGCCCAGAACCGCGCCGGTGCCATAGACAAGGGCGAGGTTGAAGTAGGCGTCGGCGTCGTCGCGCCGCGCCGCGGTTTCAAACCATTCCAGCGCCAGATCGGGATTGCGCGCCACGCCCAGCCCAGTCGCATACATAATCCCCAGCGCATTCTGCAGGTGCGGATCGCGCGCAGTCTGGGCGGCGTGACAAATAAGAAGCGTAGTCTGGCGCGGACTCAGCGAACCGGTTTCGTCATAGCCCAGCTCGCGCTGAAACCCGCGCGCCGCGTCTCTTGTGACCGGGCCGTAACGCCCGTCCACGTCGCCGGAATAATAACCAAGCGCAGCCAAAGCGGCCTGTCGCAGCTTCAGGCTGATCACGTCGCCCACTGCGCCTGGCGCCCGGCGCGAAATGCGCTGCAGGCTTTCGCCATCCATCGAAGATTCGCACTGCACCATATGAGCCTGCAGCCGGCGCTGGGCCATCAGCGCCGATTGCGCGCCAAAGGGCCGGCCCCAGTCGATGGAGAGGTTCCAGTACTCCATGGCCCTGCGTGCCGAGTTAGCCGCATAATCAGAATAGCGCGTTCCCGAAAACGGTTCGCGAACACTGAACGATGCCTCGCCCGTCCCACGCTGCAGGTCCACTGTGGCCAGCTCCGCGTCGCCACGCAAAAGCCAGTAGCGCGCCCCATCATTATAAAGCCGGGCCGCCTGCTCGCGGGTCATGCAATCTTCGCGGCCGGTGAGTCTGCGGATGCAGATGGGAGGGCCGTCACCTTCGCGGCGGCTATAGGCCCAGGGTTCGGCGGGAAAGGCGTCGCCGCCACCGCCGCGGCCGCGGCCCCAGCCGGGCTGATCATAGCCGCGATCCCATCCGCCGGCGCCATAGCCGCCATCGCCATATCCCGGCGATCCAATGCGGCCGGGCCCGGCGGGACCGTCGCCAAAGCCGTCCAGGGTCGACGTGTCGCCCAGAGCCGAAGCGGCGAACAGGTCGAGGCCGCAGCGGCGCGCGGCGCGCTCGAAAACGCTCATGCGTCCGCTGGGAAAGGTGGCGCGCAGCTGATCGGCGTCGGCGTAAAGCCCACGGCCAGCCATGGTGTGGTATTGGTTCCAGTCCTCGTGGGGGAGCTGCTTGTAGACCTCCTCCACATAACATTCACACGCGGGGGAGGTGTGCGAACGCCGCACATCATTGAGGCAAGCCTCATACACGGCTTCGCCGCGTGTCTGCAGCAAATCACAGCCCGCTGGCGCGATGACGAGCGTCATGACGGCCAGCCCGGCGGAGACGCGGACCAGGCGCGCCCGTGCACGTCGCAGAAAAGATAAAACGGCCGAAGCCATGGGACCCCTCGTCACCGGTTGAGAAGGGTTAACGCCGCTTAACCAAATTGGTTCAAAATTTGGCGAAACGCACCGGGAAGCGACGGCGCAGGCGGGCCTTTTGGGTAAGGCTAGAGCGCGCCCGGCTCGCTGATCTGAAGCGTTTTCAGCTCGATGGTGACGCCGAAACCGGCCCGCGTATGGATACGCACCGGAAGGTTCCGTCCGCCCGCCAGCGGCGCCAGCCAGAAGGTCAGCGGATGGCGCAGCTCATCGGGCTCCGGGCGCTGCTCGTCGGTATAGCCTGAAATCGGGCGGTAATAGGCGTCGCACACCAGCGCTTCGCCGCGCCAGGCGCGGGTTCGCACGGTCTCGCGGCCCCGTGCGCGCAGGTCGAGATTATAGCGCAGGCGTCCGTCGAACACCGGCAGCAGGCCTGAACAGGGCGCGTCGCCGGTCATCGCCTCGGCCAACATCAGCACCGCTGTCATGGGATCGACGGCGTCTGACCGGTCCGCCTCGCTGGCGGGCGGCTCTCCCCAGCTGGAAAAGTCCGGCGCTGCGACCGAGCGCGCCACCCGGCCGTCAAAACTCATATCGATGCGGCGATGCTTGCGGCCGGTGTACTCGTCATGGGCGTAGCTCTGAGGTCTGGCGCGGCCCGCATCAATGGCGCCTTGCACCCGGGACTCGATGCGCACATCGCTGAACAGGGCCGCCAGGCCGGCCGCCTGAGACACCGCACGCGCCGTATACGCGGTCTCTCCCAGCTCGGCGCGGAGCGCCACCCGGCCCACCGGGATCGCCCACACCGAGGCTGAATACTCCGCATCAATCTCCACCGGGCCTTGTGCATGGGCGGCCCCCAGCGCTGGCGAAAGCGCCAGCAGCAGGCAAGTCGTCGCCGCAAGAACGCGGATCATCATCATGGCCTGGCTCTGAGCTCCAGCGGGGGTCATTCGCAGGCCGCAAGATGTCGCCGCTCAAGCTGGCGATTTGATGGCGAGGGTCCGTCCATCTTCATGGTTTCATAAAACAGAACGTTTGATCCGATTATATGGATTTTTATAAGCATGAACGCTGCGGTATGCCGCCTCTGGTTATCTTATT
Source organism: Apolloniradiicaulis salifontis (assembly GCF_053756655.1). Taxonomy (NCBI): domain Bacteria; kingdom Pseudomonadati; phylum Pseudomonadota; class Alphaproteobacteria; order Maricaulales; family Maricaulaceae; genus Apolloniradiicaulis; species Apolloniradiicaulis salifontis. Next base: position 182,082 of record NZ_CM132387.1, on the reverse strand, counting down.
TATTTTGGAGTTCGCCATGTCCGATCTTTCGCCCCTGACAGTCTGGGCTCCCCTGGTGCTGCTGGCTGCAGCCGGGATTGCGGCGCTGCGTCCTGGCCGCCGGCCGGCCGGGCTCGGCCCGCTTGCTGAAGGCGCGGCGCTGATCTCGGTGGCCATCGCTGCGGCGGGGCTGATCCAGCTTGTGTTCGGCGGGCCGGCCTCGACGCGGATCTTCTCCGGTCCCGCCCTGCTCACCGTGCGGTTGGACGCGCTGAGCGCCACCATGACGCTGCTGGTCGCCTTTATCGGCTGGATCGTGGTGCGCTATTCACGGACCTATCTTGTGGGTGAGGCGCGCGAGGGCGCCTTTCACGCCCTCATGCTCGCCACGCTGGCCGCGGTGCTGTTTCTGGTTCAGGCGGGCAGCCTTTTGGCGATGATAATGGCTTTCGTGGCGGTGGGCGCCGGCCTTCGCCAGCTTCTCCTGTTCTACCCCGAGCGTCCCGAGGCGCGCCGTGCCGCGACCAAGTTCAGCCTGGTTTGGCATGGCGGCGACATGTCGCTGCTGGCGGGCTCCGTGTTGCTTTTCGTCACCTTCGGTACGGCCGATCTGGCCGCCATCACGGGCGCAGCGTCCCTCGGGGCGGGCTGGCCGGTGCATCTGGCGGCGGCGCTGCTGGTGCTGGCCGCGGCCATGAAAACCGCAGCCTTCCCGCTGCATGGCTGGATCACCGAGGTGATGGAGGCGCCCACCCCGGTGTCCGCCCTGCTCCATGCAGGCATCATCAACGCCGGCGGTTTCTTGATGATCCGCAGCGCAGAGATCATTCAGGCGAGCCCCGGCGCCATGGCGGCCCTGGTGATGATCGGCGGCCTGACCGCCCTGTTCGGCGCGGTGGTGATGCTCACCCAGAGCGCGGTGAAGACCGCCCTGGCCTGGTCCACCATCGCCCAGATGGGCTTCATGCTGCTCCAGTGCGGGCTGGGCCTCTGGGCGCTGGCCCTGCTGCACATCGTGGCGCACTCGCTCTACAAGGCCCACGCCTTCCTGGGCTCAGGCGGCGCGGTGCGCGCCGTGGCCTCGCTGCGTCGGCCCGGCCCGGTCGCCGCCCCGAGCCTTGGCGCGGTGCTGCGGTCGTTTGCGCTGGCACTCGTGCTGTTCGCCGGTGTGGCCAGCCTGTTCAGCTGGCTCACCGGGCCCAAGAGCGCCCAGGCGCTGGCGCTGGGCGCCATGCTGATCTTCGGGGTCGCCTATCTGATCGCCCAAGGCCTGGCCGACGCCGCGCCAAGGCCGCTGACCCGGCGCACGGCCATCGCCTCCCTGCTTGCGGCGGCCGCCTATTTCACCTTCCAGCTCATCGCCGGAAAGCTCTGGGGTCCGTATCTGCCCGCGACCCCTGACGCCGGACCGCTGGAGTGGGCGCTGATCGTGCTCACGGTGATATCGTTCGGCCTGGTGGCGTTCGCTCAGGCGCTGTTCCCGCTCTGGGCTCACCACCCGTCCACGGCCGGTTTTCGCGTTCACCTGGCCAACGGCCTTTATCTCAACGCGCTTCTGGACCGCCTGATCGGCGGGTTCCGCACCGCGAAATCCCGCTAGAGCCCTGGAGATCAACATGTTCGACACCACGGCTCCGATCGCTCAAAGCCGCGTCCCGGCCCTGCTGGCCGCCGCCGAGCGCGCCGCGCGCGCCATCCCGCCCGCCTTCCCGCTGGAAGCCACGGTGGCGGTCAATCCCTTCCTCGGCCAGACCGGCGAGAACCTCGCCGCCACCGCCGCGCGCCTGGCCCGGGTCGGCGGCGTCGCCATGACCCGGCCGCGCGCGCTCTACGCCGCGCAGATCAGGTCGGGACACATCCTCGACATTGATCTACAGGGCGCATTGGACGCGGAAACCGACGCCCGCAAACCGCGCGATCTCGCGGCCCTTATAGCCGCCGCGCAGACCGAATGCGCACCGCCGCAGGCTCTGCCCAGCGTTGCGGATCTGGCCGCTGAAGCGACCGGGGTCGACTGGCCGTCAGTGTTTGAAAAAACCTTCGGGCTGTGGGCGTCGGGCTATTTTGACGAGGGTCAGGCGCTGTGGACGCCGGCGCCGGGACAGTCGGCCTATTCCGGCTGGCAGGCCTGGGCCACCCATGACCTGACACCGGAAATCGCCGGCCTTGACGGATTTTGCGCCCATGTGGCCGCCGCGCCGGACACCGCCGCGCGCGCCATCGTGCGGGCGGTGGAGACGCTGGGCGTCACCGACGCCGCGGCGGAGACGGTCTTCCACCGTCTTTTGATGGAGATCGGCGGCTGGGCCCAACATGCCCGCTGGATGCTCTGGCGCGCCGAGCTCGCCGGCGGGACCGACGAAGCTCTGGGCGATCTTCTGGCGATCCGGCTGGTGTGGGAGGAAGCGCTGCTGGCGGCCACCCCTTCAATCGCGAAACGCTGGCGCGACACGATCGCCGCCCACGAAGAGCCCGTGACGGCGAGCGCCGACCAGATCGCGGATGCAATTTTACAAGGAGCCGCCGAGCGGGCCCATCAGCGCACCCTGGCCGACTCGCTGACCGGCGCCCCCGAAGGCGACGAGGCGGCGGCGCCGCGCCCCAGCGTTCAGGCGGCCTTCTGCATCGATGTTCGCTCCGAGATTTATCGCCGGGCGCTGGAGGCCCAGAGCACCGACATCGAGACCATCGGGTTTGCAGGTTTCTTTGGCCTGCCCCTGGCCCATACCACCCACGGCTCTGACGTGGTGGAGGCGCATCTGCCGGTCTTGTTAAACCCGGCCATGGAGTCCACCAGCCACACCAGCGAGCCCCATGAGCACACGACACGGATCCAGGCGCGCGCCGCGCGCGCCTGGGGCCGGTTCCGCCAGGCCGCCGTGTCCTCCTTCGCCTTTATCGAGGCGGCGGGTCTTCTATACGGGGCCAAGCTCGTCACCGACGCGCTGGGACTGAAACAAGGCCCGTCGGGATCCGGGCCGGCGCCGCGCGTGCTTGGGGGGCTTTCGGCGAAAGCCAAGGCCGAGACCGCCGTCACGGTGCTCAACGCCATGGGCATGACGAGCGGATTCGCCCGCGTGGTGCTGCTTCTGGGCCATGGCGCCAAGGTCGCCAACAACCCCCATGAGAGCGCCTATCATTGCGGCGCCTGCGGCGGTTACACCGGCGAGGTCTCCGCCCGGCTTCTGGCCCGGTTGCTGAACGATCCTGAGACGCGCGCCGGGCTGCCCGCCCATGGTCTGGAGCTTCCCGCCGACACAGTATTTGTCGCCGGGCTGCATGACACCACCCGCGACGAGGTGACGCTTTTTGAAGACGGCGACGCCGGAACTGGTCACGGGACCGATCACGGCGAAGCTCTGGCGCAAGCGAAACGCTGGCTGTCCGGCGCCGGGCGTCTGGCGCGCGGCGAAAGGGCGCTGCGCCTGGCCGGCGCGCGTGAGGAGACCGTGGCGGCGCGGGCCTATAACTGGGCCGAGGTGCGCCCCGAATGGGGTCTGGCGGGGTGCGCGGCCTTCATCGCCGCGCCGCGCGCGGCCACGGCAAGCGCCGATCTTGGCGGGCGCGCCTTCCTCCACAGCTATGACTGGCGGGTCGACACGGGGTTCTCGACGCTGGAGCTGATCCTCACCGCGCCAGTGGTGGTCGCCAGCTGGATCAGCCTTCAATATTACGGCTCCACCGTGGCGCCCGACGTGTTCGGCGGCGGCAACAAGCTGATCCATAACGTGGTCGGCGGGATCGGCGTGGTGGAGGGCAATGGCGGACGGCTGCGCCCCGGCCTGCCCTGGCAGGCGGTCCATGACGGCGAGGCGCCCGCCCACGAAGCGCTGCGCCTGTCGGTCTATGTGGAGGCGCCCCAAAGCGCCATCACCGAGATCCTGGAGCGCCATCCCGGCGTGCGCGCGCTGTTCGACAATGGCTGGCTGCACCTGTTCACGCTGGACCAGGGACGGGTCGCGGCGCGCTACCGCCCAGGCCTCGCCTGGACGCAAGGTGAGACCGCGTCCGTCGCAGCCTGAACTGAGCCACCCCGGCGGGATCGGCGGGCCGGAAGGCCCGCCGTCACACCCTGCCTGCCGTCAAACGGTCATGGACGTGCCGCGATAGATCCGGGCGCGATAGCGCGAGTCGTCGGAGTCCGGCAGCGGCGCGCCCAGGAGCAGAACCGCCGTGGTGAAGCGCCGTATCTCCTCCTCGTGCTCGTCATCATTGCACGGCTCCTCAGAGCGCACCCGCCGGGTCAGATTGATCTGATTGGTGGGCACGTTGTGCACCAGGCGCTCATTCTCCACCGCCAGCGTCGCGGTGAAGGCGTGCAGCGTGGTCTTGATGAAGTTGGCGATGGCGTGGGCCGGCTTGGTGTCGCCGAACGGAACGTCGGGTGAGACCAGGATGAGCTGGCAGCTGTCATAGAGCGAGGCTTTGCGCGACACCCGGAAATGGCGGGTGAGGTTTTCGTCCACCACCTGGGCGAAGGCTTCCGGGCTGAGCGGGTTTTCATCCTCGAACAGCGTGTTGGGCAGAGGAGCGCCGGGCAGCGACACCACGGTGGTGGGCCGGCCCCATTTGCCGAGCGCCGTGTCCATGGCGCCCTCCACGTCATCGCCGGTCACCAGCACATGCATCGACTTGGCGGCCTCTCCGGTCACCTTGTCCTGGATGGCCTTGCCGCCCTGCTTGGTGCTGGCGAGCACGATCACGGCGGCGACGCCGCACTCATCCACATAGCGCTGAGCCGAGGCGGCGACGTAATCGCCCAGATGGTCGCCGACGAACCAGACGGTCTTGCCGCGCAGCAGCTCGAGGCGGTCCAGACGCGGCCCGCCGAACATTTCACGCTCCACGGTGGAGCGCTCCACGTTGAGGCCGCCTGACGGCATGAAGGTCTGTCCGCTCACGGCGCGATCGGCGAGATAGAAGACGGTGGCCTGGGCCACATCGGCCTCGGTGGGCATGGCGCCCAGATGCAGCTGCGAGCTGACGCCCTTGCCGATCTGCACGGCGTTCTTCTCGATCAGCGCCTCGGGCAGGAAGGGCGCGCCCTCGGGCGGGGCGATCTGCAGCCAGTCGCCCCCGGCCTTGGCGATCTCGCGCCATTTCGGCGCGTCGAGAAGATAGCCGCCCGTGTTCAGGCGTGACAGAAGCCGCCCGGCCAGCGCCGGGGTCAGAAGATACTGGTCCCAGGTGCACACCCCGTCGCCCTGACGCGCAAACTGCAGGGCGAGCTTACGCAGGCCTTCAGGCGCCTGCATGTCGTGGGACAGGACACCCGCTGTGTTATGGGCCAGCCGGTTCAGCACGGTGACAAGATCGGCGCCCTCGCGCACCGACTTGATGACTTCGGCATAGACCGAGTTCAGGCGCTTGTTCTCCTGGATCAGGCGCGCGCGGCGCTTGAACAGGCCCGGCTTGCCGCCGGTGCCCGACAGGCGGTCGCCGTCCACCGGACCCGGCGCAATGGCGTTGAACTGGATGTGCGGCCCGAGAAACTCGGAGAAGCTTTCCACCATGGCGCGCTGGCCGGCCTTGGAAACGGCGTAGTCGGCGCGGTTGGGATAGGCCACCGCGCGCAGCTTTTCGCCGCCGAAATAGGACGAGACATTGAGCACATAGCCGCCGCCCTGGGCCTTCATGAGGGGGGCTGCGTGATGGGTCAGGAAGAAGTTGGAGATCAGATTGGCGTCCAGGGTGAAGCGCCAGGCGTCGATATCCATATCGACCACCATGTCCTCGGCGCCCGCCACGCCTGCGTTATTGATCAGATAATCCACCCGGCCCCAGGCCTCTATCGTGGCGTCGAGGGCGGCTTTCAGCGATTTGAAATCGCTGACGTCCACATTGGCCATGGTGCGCACCCGGCGCTCCACGCCGGAAAATCCGATATCATGAAGCTCGCCGATGATCCGCGCGCGCGCCGCGTCAAGCTCGCTCTCGCGCCGCGCCACCATCATCACCTTGGCGCCCGCCAGCGCCAGAAGTCGCGCAACCTGGCCGCCGATGCCGGCCGACCCGCCGGTGATCAGCGCCACCTTGCCCAGATGCAGGCCGGTGATGTTCTCGGCAAAGCCCACCATGGCGCTGCTGGCGCCGGTCTCCTCGCCGATGTTTTCAGGCACGTAGAGATCGATCTCGGCGATCTTCTGTTCCTTGAACACGATGCGCGTGGCGTGGCCGGCGGCGAAACGGATGTTTTCCGCCTCGCGATTGTTGAAGCGGACGATCTGATTGCCCCACACCGCATGGTCGGCGCGGCCCGCCTGCACGTCGACGCGGGCCTCGTCGCGCCAGATGCGCACCAGCTGGGTTATCCCGGCGGCGAGCACCTTGTTGTAGACGTCGCCCGAGCCGTCGCTGGCGTTGGTCATGAACACGCAGCGCGGCGGCTGATCGAGATCGTCGCGCGTCTTCCAGTAGCGCGACAGGGTGCGCGCCACCGACACCGCGCCCAGCAGCTCCACATCCATGAATTCGTTGATCGCCGCGTCCTCAGCGTCCAGAAGCGCGCCGGCGAAATACTGGGCCGGCTTGACCGGCAGCACGATGGCGCTGGTCACCGGGCCGTGCTCGGTGCTGAACGCCTCCAGCTCCGCGCTCATCTTTTCAGGCTCCGACCGGTTGAACCGTACGATCGTCAGGCCGTCCACCAGGCCCTGCGCCTTGGTGCGGGCCTTCGCCTGGGCGGCGTCGGCCTCGCGGGCCATGCCCAGCAGGACGCGCGCGCCGCAGCCGATCTGGATGCGCGCGGTCTCCAGCGCGTCCTCCCAGTTTTCGCCAGCGACGATGAGCACGCTGAGGTCCGCGCCGTCCAGAGCCCGCAAAGACGGCCGCGCCTTGTAGGTGGAGCGCGATTCCTTGCGCACGCTCATGCCGTGGGCGACGTCGATCTCTTCGCCGTTGAGCGCGGCGGAGTCCTCGCTGGCCAGGAACAGGCAGGTCTGGGCGATGTCGGCCGGGGTCGGCAGGTCTTTCTTGGGCGGCTCGCCGTCGCGGCTGCGATTGAGCGACATGCGGCCCATGAAATAATCCGCCGTGGTGTTGTCCTTCAGGCCCTGGATCTGGTCCATGGCGGCGAAGACGGTGCGGATCCGGTCGCTCTCGATGGGGCCGGGAAACACCGTGTTCACCCGCACGCCGCGCGCGCCGAACTCGTGGGCGAGCTGAGTCGACAGGGCGTTGAGCGCCGCCTTCGGCACCACGTAGGCGGTGCGCCCGTAATAGCGGGTGTGGGAGAAGATCGTGGAGATGTTGATCATCGAGGCGCCGGGCGGCATCAGATCAGCGCAGGCGCGCGCCATGTTCCAGGTCACCGCCAGGATATTGCGCATGGCGTCGCCGACGGTCTCCGCGTCGCCATTGGCCTCCATCTCCGCCTTGTTGAGCGGCACATTATCCAGCGGTTGCTTGGGACCGGCCGAGCCTGCGTTGTTCACCAGCACGTCAATGCGGCCATGGCGGGTCTTCACCTCGTCCATGGCGGCGCGCACCGACGCCGGATCCCCGCCGTCCAGCACCACCACGTCGACATTATCAGCCGGAACGCCGGTCTCGGCGATCACCGCGTCGCGGGCCGCCTCAATGCGCTCTTTCGTGCGGCCGGTCATGACGAGGACGGCGCCTTCACGGGCGAACCGGCGCGCCATCTCGCTGCCCAGATTGCCCGCCGCGCCGGTGATCAGGACCACTTTGCCCGCAAGCCGGCCAGATTCCATCTTCGCCGCGCTTGATGCGGCGGCGTCACTTTTCTTTGTCATGATCGCCGTCTCCCTGAATTAAAAAACCGGGGCCGCTTGCAAGCGCTAAGGCGCGCTCGCCGCCCAATGCTCCAGAAGTTCGTCCCGCGTGCGCAGGCCCATGGCCGGCAAAGCGTGATTGACCACGTAGGTCGCGCCCGAATGGGTGTTGTCCCACATGGCCTGGTGGGCGTCGGGCAGGCCCTCCCAGGCGGTCACGGTGGGCTCGGTCACGTCCAGAAGCCCGGCCGCCACCATGGTGTTCATCACCGTCACCTCGTGGGCGTTGCACAAATGCGTGCCCAGAATGGACGCCGTGGGCATCAGGATGCGCCGCTGACGCGTCCAGACCTGCGGCGCGTAGAACGTATAGCGCTTGCCGGACATCTCCTCGGCGTAAACCACGCGCCCGCCGAACGGCCGCACCAGCGAGGAGGAGACGCCCAGCGTGTCCACCGCTGCGCGCTCGATTACGAGATCCGGCGCGCCGCGCGGATTGCCCGCCGAACGCAAAAGCTTGCCCACCGCCGACCCGAAGGGTTTCAGGGTCTTCTGCTGGTAGTCGCGCACGCCGCGCTTGAACGCTTCGGTATCGGTCTTGGAATCCGGCAGGCGCGGCATGGTTTCGGGCCATTCGAACAATTCGCCGTCGCGGCGCTTGAGCGCCTCCAGGCTCACCACACCCTCCACCGCGTCTTCCAGGCCCAGCGATTGCAGGAACTCACGCTGGGAGTCGGTATAGGCCACCACCGCGATGCGCGCCTTGAACAGGCGCGCCGCCTCGATCATCTCAAGCCCGCGCTGATCGGCGAGCTCATCGGATCCGGCGCCGTAATAGAGCAGGACCGATTCCCCGCCACGCAGGCCCGCCCGGGCCAGCATCTCGTCCGGGGCGGCCACGCCGGGCTTGCCCATGAAGCTGAAATGATAGCCCGAAGATGCGCCGTAGAAGGCCAGCGCCCCACCTTCGGCCAGGAGCTGGAAGCTGCGCGGAAAGGCGCGCTCGCCGGCGTGGCTAACCACGAAGTCAGCAAGCTTCCCGCCATTCATTTCGCGGTATCGCTTCAGGATCGGCTCACCGGCGGCCTCCCAGGCTTTCGCCGCGTCGGGATCATCGGGCACGGGAGTGAAGGCGTCGGCGATCTCAGGATCAGTGCGGTTGATCGCGCCGATAGCGCCTTGTTTGGTGATGAAGTCTGCGCGCTCCTCGCTCGACACCATACCGGTGGCCGCAAGCCCGGTGCGGATGCTGCTTTTCAGCGCATCAAGACCGGTGCCCGTGGCCGAGCCCTCCACGAAGATCGTCTTGCCCGGCGCGATCTGCAGCGTGGTGAACAGGCAGCGCGTGATCGTGCCCAGATTGAGCGTGTAGGCGCCCGCCTGCTCCAGCGTCAGATCGGCGGGAGGCTTGTGAAGCTGCGGCGCCTGGACGTTCAGAAACTGGGCGTGGCTCCCTGTCCTGGTCTCATAGCCCTGAATGGCGAAGCCGGCGTACATGGGATCATCGCCGGCCGCGGGCGACAGAAGCTCGCTGGTGCCTGAATAGACATTGACGAGATCGCCCACTTTCAGGCGGCCCTCGGCCTTGGCCTCGGCGCCCAGCGCGGCGATCAGCGCCAGTCCGCCGGAGCCGGTGACCTGCACGTCCTCGTCATGGGAGTCGAACGGCGAAACCGGAATCCCGGTGAGCGCCCAGTTGTCGTTGAAATTCACCTCCGAGGTCAGCATGTAGACCAGCGCCTCGTTGGGCTCGGGCCGGCGCACCGGCACGATCAGCTCGCGCTCATGGGTGGCGGGCGGACCAAAGCGCGGGGCGCCGGTATCGGGGTCGCGGGCGACGCCGAAGGCGAGCTGGTGCTCGGGGATCGGCGTGACGCCAGGATAGAACGGCGCGCCCACCGCCAGCATTTCGCCGGCCTCGATCAAGGCCTTCTTGCGCGGCTCGTGCTCGGCGTCGATCCAGACGCCGTCGCGGCGCACGGGCAGCGGCGGGGCCTGCTTGTCCATGAACAGGCGAATGCCGGTCTTGCCGCCTTCAGGATCAATGATCGCTTCGGCGAAAACCTCCGCCTCGCGCTTGAGGCCCACCGACATGCCCGAGCGCCAGCCGGTGGTGATGGCGTCCAGCGCCCTCGCCCCGGCCTTGTCGCGGCCGGCCCAGTCCAGCTGTTTGAGAATGCGCCCGACAAACGGGTCTTCAAGCGCTGCGTTCAGATCCGCCTCGCCGGGACCCTCCCAGCGCGCCGACGCGGCGCGGCGTTCGGTGAAGGCGCGGCCCAGCGTGCTGTCTTCGCCGGCCCGCACGAACTCACGCACGGCGGCATGGGCGAGCGACAGAACGTCTTCGGCGCCGTCGGCGAGCTGATCAACAGCGCCCAGAGACAGCGCCGCCTCGGCGTCGACAGCCCGGCCGCCCAGGATCATTTCCAGCGCGCGGGTCAGCCCGTGCTCCGGGTCGCGGTCGGCGAGCAGGCGGGGCAGGCGCTGCGTGCCGCCATAGCCCGGCAGAAGGCGCAGATTGATCTCCGGCTGGCCGAACCGGGCGGTCGGTTCGGCGATGCGGTAATGGCAGGCCAGCGCGAACTCCATGCCGCCTCCCAGCGCCAGGCCCTGGATCGCCGCGATGCAGGGCTTGGTCATCCGCTCGATCCTTGAAAAGGCGAGCTGGGCGTTGGCCGGCAGGGCCATGGCCTCGGAGACCGAATTCACCTCTTCGAGCATCTGGCGGATATCGGCGCCGGCCACGAACGAGCTCGAGCCCGACCCGGTGAACACCACGGCGGCCACATCATCCTTGCGCGACAGGTGCTCGACGATGGTCGCCAGCTCGTCGATGGCGCGCTCGTTCAGCGCGTTCACCGGCGGATTGTTGACGATGACGGTGGCGACCCGCTTGCCCTTGGCGGCGGTGTTGTATTGGACCAGGAAGTAGCGATAGCGCTCGAACAGCTTCTGGTCTTCGGAGAATTTCTGGCGGGTGCGCCACTCGTCCACCACGCGGCGCAGCGCATCCAGGCTTTCAGGATTGCGCAGCGTCGTCACGTCGCCGACATCGCCGCCTTCCACGATGGCCCGCACCATGCGGCGCATGTATTTGCCGCTGCGAGTTTCGGGAAACTCCGGCACTTCGAGAAAATCAGACGGCGCGGCGACCGCGCCCTTCTCGGTGCGCACCAGATCGGTGAGCCGTCGCTTGTCCTCAAGGGTGAGCTTCATGCCCGGCGCCGGGGTGACGAAGGCCACCGGCGTGACGCCCTTTTCACGGTGGGGCGCGCCGATCACCAGCACATTGCCCACCGGAGAATTGGGATCCAGCGCCTTGTCGCGCAGGATCGCGCCCTCGATCTCCTCGGTCCCGATGCGGTGGCCGGAGACGTTGATCACATCATCCGAGCGCCCGTGCAGCGAAAACGAGCCGTCGTCATGGGCGATGGCGAAATCGCCTTGCGTATAGGCCCAGGCGCCGTTCCAGCGCCGCCAGTAGGCGTCGGCGTAGCGCTCGGCATCGCCCGCCCAGCCGGTCTTCACGTGCGCACCGGCGCCTGAGGTCTCCACGGCGAAGTTGGCCGTGTCGCCCCAGATCGTGCGCGCCAGATAGGGATAGGGCAGGGCGATGACGATCTCGCCCTTTTCGCCGCGCTCGGCCCGGCGCCATGGCGCCCCGCCGGCCTCCGTTCGGTTCAGCACCGCCGCCCCGCCCGCTGACCGGCCGGCCTCTGCGTCCTCCACCCACACATCTCCCAGGATCCAGGGCAGCGGATAGGTGTGCGCGTCGGCGCGCAGCTCGAAGTCTTTGTTGCCGTAAAAATGCGTCCAGACGATCCCGCCATGCTCGGTCGCCCAGTACGAGTTGATGTACCAGGGGGTGAGATGCTCCATGGCGAAGGCCTGGACAGGCGGCGAGACCGGCTCTGCGCAGAACGTGGCCGCGCGTAGCGAAGACAGGTCGTATTGCTGCAGATCGCTGAGGTTTTCAGGATCGGACATGATCGATTTCAGGAAGGTCACGCCCGCCTTGAAGATATCGACCTTGTAGCGCTCGATGATCGAGGCGAAGCGCCCGGCGTGAGGGAAGACCGGAGAGCCTTCTGCGATCACCGAGGTCACCCGCGTCAAAAGCGCCGCGGCGATGAGATAGGACTGACCGGTGATCCAGCCGGGATCGGCCACCACATACATCACGTCGCCGGGACGAGCGTCGAAGGAGACCGCCATGGTTGCGGCGAGCCCGGCGCAATAGCCGCCATGGACGTGCACCACGCCCTTGGGCTTACCGGTGGAGCCCGACGTGTAGATGATGAAGTTCGGGTACTCCGCGTCCACCGGCAATGGCGGACAGGCGGACCAGATCGCGCGCACGAACTCGTCGTCGGGCAGCGCCATCAGCGCGTCTTCGTCGGCGACGTCGAAACCCGCCTTCCGCGCGGCGTCCAGCAGGCCCTGACCGGCGGCGTCGGTCAGCTCATGGCTCCAGCGATCGCGCGAGGCGGTCCAGTTCAACTCCGCCTGTCCGGTATGGCGCACCACGATCACGGTGTCGGCCCGCGGCGGAGAATCCACCAGGGCGGCGGCCGCGGCGATGCGCAGGCGCGCCGCCTGCTCGGCGCTGATCGAGCCGGTCTGGCCCATTTCGGTGAGCGCCCGGCCCACCCCGCGCATGACGTCGGAGCGCTCCACGGTGACTTCGCCGGCCAGCGTCTCGTCCACGGCGCGCCGGATATGGGCCGCATCCGCGTCGGTGACGCCCAGCGCCGGATCGTCCAGCGTGGCGTTCAGGATGGTGCGGGCCACGGACACGGCGATGAAATTGTCCAGCGCCGGATCGGTATAGCTGGGCTTGAACGCCACAAGCTGGGCGTTGCGATAGCTGCCGTCGGCGGTGACCACGACGCGCGCGCCGGCGTCGGCGATGCGGTCCGACAGCGTCTTGTCGCTGAAGCCGCCGAACACCGGCGTGTAGAGGATCCCCATCCGCTTGGCCGCTTCGGTCCAGAAGATCTGCTCGGGGATGTTGGGCATGTTCAGCGCGATGCGGTCGCCGGCCTTCAGGCCCAGCGCTTTAAGCGCTAAGGCGCATTTCGCGCTCTCCAACAGCAGGCGCTTGCGCGACACCTCGTAGGCGTCCACCGGACCGCCGCGCCCGTCATTGTCGGACATGTTCCAGCGATCGCCTTCAAAGATCAGCGCCGCCTCGTCGCCATGGCCGGCCAGCACGTGGCGGTCCACCTCGTTAAAGGCGGCGTTGGTGAGCCCGCCTTCAAACCAGCGAAAATTGGGCGGATCATCGCCGTTGAAAGCGCGGCCCCAGGGCTCGAAGCTTTCCGGCAGGTCCAGATCAACCGCCGCGCCCGTGCGCGCGTCCCAGCCTGTCCAGCCGTTTTTCGCTGCATCGAAATACGCCCAGACGCCGGCATCGCCCTGGTCGGGCAGAAGCCAGCACAGATTTCGCTTGGCCAGATCGCCATGAAAGCGGCCGGGATCGTCAAGGCAGGCCTCACGCATGGCGCGCCAGGCGTCGGCGTTGACGATCGCGTTGCGCTCAGGCCCACTCGGACTCGTGACTGGATTACTCAGAACGCCTCTCCCCTTGACGACACCGACGCGCCATAAAAACAGCCGGCCGCGTTCGTTGATGCAGACGCGATCCGGCTTGAAAAAGCGCCGATAACAAAACGTTAGCCGAGGAAAAGCGGCGCGTCCATGGACAGCAAAGGCGGCGCCTTAATTTTTTCTAGTCTATTGGCTTTACAGTTGTTTTGGTCGCCTTGCGCGCGCTGAACCGATCAATACCTGACCGCAAAGTCCCGCGCGCACGCGGTTTCGCCCCCGCCCGCCTTGACGCGAGCGGCGGGGGTTTGCGGGTCTCGGACGAAAATCCGGGCCGGCGGCGCGCCGTCGTTCAGCAAGCCTCTATCGGCGCCGGGGACGGCGTCCGGGCAGGCGGCGATCGCGGCGGGACTCGCCGGCGTCGGGGCCAAGGCCCACGCCAGTTCCCGCGCGCGTCTCCCCGGTGGAGCCGCCAAGATCAAAGCCGGGGCGATCCACCGCGTCCGCCTCGGGCGCGGTGGCGGGCAGCACGGTGCGGGCCGGGGGAGTCCCGGTCGCCTCGAGGGTCTCGGAAGTCTCTGGGGCCTTGGGAGTCTGATCGGTCATGATCGGGGTCCTGCCTGACAAGGTGAAGGGAAGCGGGGCTCGGCGCGCGGTCAGTGCTCGCCGGTACGGATGGTGTCGCCGCCCTTGGCGTGACTGAGCTTGCCCAGCGTCGTCTCCAGGGCGCGCTGCAGCTTCTTGGCGGCCTCGGTATAGGCGCCCTTCAGCGTTTCGGCCTCGGCGCTGACCGCTTCGGGCTGGCGCCCCTCCAGCCGCGCTTCAATGAGGCAGCGCTTGTCGTGCCCGCCCCCCTTGTCGGCGTTCTCGTCGCTAAGATGGACTTCAACGCGGGTGATGTGCTGGCTATAGCGGTCCAGCCGGTTATGGACCTCGTCGGAAACTTTGGTGGAGAGATCCTCCCCGCCGTCAATATTCTCGTCGGTGTTCACCTGGATTTGCATGAGCGGCTCCCTTTATCGACCCGCCGCCCAATGCGGAGAGCCCGAAGAGGGAGACAGCCGATCAATGTGTGACGCCGGCGGCCATGACAGGAGGGGAGGCCGGCCGGCGATGACTTGAACCGCGGCAGGCGTCGGCTCCAGACTCATGGACCGGTGCCAGTGCAAAGCCTGAACCCGGCGTTGGTTCCTGCGGACGCCCGCCGCTCAGGTCGGGCGGGAGAGTGAGCTTTGAACAGACTGGGGTGGGCGCCCGGCGCCGGGCGCAACGGGTTCAGCGCGGAGATCTCAAGGGGACATCGGCGTTTTGGAAAACCGCTGGCGGAGAGGGAGTCCGTCAAACCGGCATTTCTCCATTTCTCCTCGCGTCCAAAAAAGCTAAGCAATTAAAGGGATTTCCGGCTTTTCTGTCTCGACACGTCCCAGCGCATTCCCCATAATCGCAGTTCTTTGTTGGGGCAGTTATTAGGGCAGATGTTGGGGCAGACGCCCCGCGCGAGGCGGAAACGATGGCCGGAAGCCGGATGCTGAACAAGATGAGCGCGCGCACTGTCGCCGCGCTTATGCGCGAGGACGCCAAGCCTGGGCGCCATGGCGACGGGGGCGGGCTTTATCTCAGCGTCGGACCCGGTGGCGCGCGGCGCTGGGTGTTCCTGTTCCGCTGGCGCGGCAAGCTGAAGGAAATGGGTCTCGGCTCGGCGCGCGCGGTTTCGCTCGCCAAGGCGCGTGAGGGGGCCGCAGACGCGCGCGGCAAGGTCGCGGAGGGCGTGAACCCCATCGCGGCGAAACGCGCCTCCACGGCCATTCCTGAGTTCGGAGCGTTCGCGGCGGACGTGGTCGAAAGCCTCGCCCCGCAATGGCGCAACCCCAAACACCGCGAGCAATGGAAAGCGACGCTGGAGAACGATGCGGCGGCGCTGGCGCATATCAGCGTGGACCGGATCGAAACCGAGGACGTGCTGGGCGTGCTCAAACCCATCTGGAGCGATAAGCCGGAAACCGCCTCGCGGCTTCGCGGGCGGATCGAACGCGTTCTCGACGCGGCGAAGGCCAAGGGATACCGCGACGGCGAGAACCCGGCGCGCTGGAAAGGCCATCTGGCGAATCTGCTACCGGCGCGCCAGAAGCTAACGCGTGGTCATCACCCGGCCATGCCTTATGCCGACATGCCGGAGTTTCTGGACGCCTTAAAAAAGCGCGAGGGCGTATCGGCGCGCGCGCTGGAGTTCCTGATACTCACGGCGGCGCGGTCCGGCGAGGTGCGCGGCGCCCGCTGGGCTGAAATGGATCTTGAAAAACACGTCTGGACCGTTCCCGCCGAGCGGATGAAGGCGGGCAAGGTTCACCGCGTTCCGCTCACGGCCGAAGCCGTCGCCATTCTGGAGGCCATCAAGCCGCTGACAGGCGGCGAGGCGGAGGCGCTGGTGTTTCCTGGAACCAAGGGCAAGGCGCTGTCTGACATGTCACTTGCGGCCGTTCTGCGCCGGATGAAGATACCGGCGAGCACGGCCAGCGTTCATGGTTTCCGCTCCAGCTTCCGCGACTGGGCGGGCGAGGCGAGCACGTTCCCGCGCGAGCTTGCCGAAGCTGCGCTGGCGCACGCGGTTGGCGATGCGGTGGAGCGCGCATACCGACGCGGCGATGCGCTGGAGAAACGGCGGCGGATGATGGAGGCTTGGGCGCGAACGCTGAATCCTCGGCCGGCGAAAGTAGTGCAGATTTTCCATGGATAAGCGACTTCACTTCATACGCGGTCTCGTAGCGGCCAACCGACGCCGAGTAGAGGCAACAGGTGAAGTCGCAAGTTCGATGGACGAGGCTGTGGAATGGCTCGACCAAGAAAATCCGCTTGCATGGCTGGAGGCGGTTCTAATTGCTGCCGAGGCTCGTAGCGAAATTCCTGACTGGGCGGCAGAAATGGCGACCGCCTTTGCATTCGATGCTCTCAATAGTGGTTTTCTCGGCGCCAAAGGTCGATCTAATAATGTTTTGAAGGCTGATATAGCTGCAAACACCGCCATCGTCAGGCATGATGCGGTCAAAACAATAATTTATGGAAATACCAATAAAGACGAGGGATTTGGATTAAAGGGAAGCGCCTTCCGATTATATCGCTACCTCCAAATTAACGAAGCGAGCATGAATGAATTTGAGAGGGTCTTAGAGCGTGATCCGCTCAAGGTGGTTTCTCATGCTTTTCCTATCGCAGAGAGACTGCTTGCTGGCACCCCCGCCCAGGGCTCAATACGCGCCATAGAGGAAAGCTATCGATCTGTTGAAATCGATTTCAACGCTGTTGCAGCTAAGCTCCTCCCTCATAGAGCTGCGGCATATATGTTCGCTCTCGAACGAGCACGCCAAAAAGACTGATTTAATCGGGTTGTTCAGCTGCGTTTCATGCATTCTATAGAAGTCCTCCTGAAGCCGCTGAGACGTTCAGCGGCGGAGAGTGGAGGGCACTATGCCAGACACCGCCCAGCGCGCCGCGTACTCGGTTCTCGACGCGGCCAATTATCTCGGCGTCTCGCGCTCGCAGATTTATCGCCTGCTTGCTGACGGCTCGCTTGATAGCTTGAGAATCGGTTCGCGGCGCCTGATCCGGCGCGATGCGATGGACGCGCTTTTGGAGCGGTCCGCCGTGACCAATCAGCCCTGAAATCTTGAAGCCCCAGCGCTGTTTGCCGCAGCGCCAGGGCGTGTTCCGAACAAACGTTGCATGGAGGTCCAGAACGATGGCGACCCTACGCCAGCGCGCCCGTGCGCGCAATCATCACGACTTGCCACTATTCCGCTTCGCGGCGCGGCGAGACGCTACCCGCCGCATGTCCTATGCCGAGCGCTTCGTACGCTCTCGCATGCCGTTCCGCCCGGACGCGACCGTGAGGCTCTACGCCGCACTTGCGGGCCTAAAAGGGGAGGACTAGCCGATGAGCAAGACCATTTTCGCGACCTTTCCGCGCGAGCGCGAGCGCGGGCGCCCCGGCGTCCTGTTGACCGGCCGCGACGCCTGGGCGCTAGAGAAGCTGGCGCAGGCCGGGCCGAAGGGCGTTACGCCCATCACAACGCCTGGCCCGCGCTGGTCCGCCTATGTGTTCAATCTGCGCCGCCTCGGTTTCAATATCGAGACGCGGAACGAACGCCACGGGCCGCCCTTTGCGGGCACGCATGCACGCTATGTCTTGCACGAAGTCGTTTCCATCCGGGCGCTCGCGCCTTCCAGCGAGGGAGGCGGCGACTAGGCGACAAGGGGGCGGGCCATGCGCTCGCCCCCAGCGCCTGCCGTATCCTGACAGATGACAATTTCACAAAGCGGCTGGCCAAGCCGCGAGCCTCCGCACGCCCGGATTTATGCGAGCTGGTATCGCCTTCCGGCGTGGCGGAGCCTTTGCAGCCGGGGGCGGGATTTGGTCTGCCACGTCCTCGCCGCGTACCGCCCGGACAAGCTGAACGCCTTTCAGCTATCAGACGCGGACGCTGCGGCCATTCTGGGCTGTTCGCAGAACACCGCACGCGCCGTGGTGAAGGACTGTCTGGAGCGTGGCTGGTTTGTCCTGGAGCGGCGCGGCGCGTTCACCGGGCCGAAGGGCGCGCGGGGGCGGGTGGTCTCGCTCGCCCGCTATCCAACCGAGATAAGAAAGGCGGAGCCCCAGCGATACGAACAATGGCGCCCAAAGAAAAATTCAACGGCGCAGAATTTGCGGTTTACCGTCTCGCCCTATCCCGGAGAACGGCGCAAAAATTGAGCCGTACGGGGCGCAAATTCTGCGGAGCGCAGCGCGCGGCGGAATCCGCGCATGCGAGGCTGAAAAGATTAGGCGGGGCAGGGTTGGACACGCTGGAGCGCAAGAGAGGATGCGCGGCGATTCAACCCGCCTATAGTTAGGCGCGTGCCAAGCGCAGCGCGGCGCAAGTAATGCAGTGGGCGTCAATCTATGTCGAGGTGTTCCGGCGCAATCTCGTTCCAGACATCATCAACCGCCAACGTCATCGCCTGCTCTTGCGCACTCAAGGCCGCAAACTGCTGCGGTGCAAAAAACATTACACGCATTTCGGCTTCAGGCTTGCTCACAGTGGAAGTGGTGGGACCGGTGATGTTGCCGCGGGTGTTACAGGTGCTTCCAAAGCAATTGGTGGTTCCAGAATAATTGTAACCGCCAGTCGTAATTGTTTCTGACCGATATCCGCTCTCGTCAGTGAGTAGGGCGAAGTGACTGAAGCCTTGCTCCCTACCAATTTCAGCGGCCCGCAGGAAGATAAAATCTTCAATTTGGCCGAGGCGCGAGAAAGCGTTGCCGCTAGCGCGGATCTGGTAGACTTGCTGGCCAACTTGTCGGTGCTCTACGCCCCCGGCATACCCCATCTCGCCGTATGTTGTGCAGGAGGCCGCAAATAGTGCGGCACCGATAGCCAACCAGCGCATTAACCTACCCCCACTCTCTGTTCCTGAAAACTGGAGGAACGATTACATCTAGCAGGCGATTAAGCAACCCGCCGCAAGCGAAGCACGCCGCAAGCCGGTGGCCTAGCGGACCGCGAGAGCTTTATTGGTCCACAGCGCCGTACCGGTCACCCTGAAAGTGAGGTGCCTTGTGATAACCTGGTAACAACAGACGATGGAGAAAGGCTCTCCAACCTGAAAGAGCCGCAAGCTCGACCTTTCGTCTGCAATACTCACTGTAGAGCCGTTCTCGGCATTCTTCACAGAGCACTTCCTGATAGTCGTTTGCCAACTCCGCCTCCCTATCTCACACGGGGACAATAGCACACACCAGCGCGAGGGGCGGCGCGGCGTGGAGCCCTTGCGTAGCGCAGCGACGCGACGCCCCGGGCTGAATAGGCGTAGAGCATTAAATTCCCGCATCCCCAATTCAGGATATGGGCGGCGTGCGAATCTCTAGACGCTGGAAAGCAGAGACCGGCGCGCGGGTCCGCGCTTCATAAACGCCCTGATTTTTGATCCGGCCCGTGAGCGAGTTTCGGGAACACTACGCGCACGCGCGCGAGACGCTGTTAGGGCATTTGTTGGGGCTGGACTATAGGCTATACCCCTAGCACCTTGTCTTAAATAGCGCTTTTAGAAAGCGCTGGCGGAGAGGGAGGGATTCGAACCCTCGGAACGCTTGCACGCTCAACGGTTTTCGAGACCGCCCCGTTCGACCACTCCGGCACCTCTCCGAGCGGAAGCGCGGTGTTTGGCCCATCGCCGCGGTGAAATCAAGAGGCTGCGGCGCCCGTTTTCATCCAGGCCAGGGCGCCGGGCGCATTGACTCTGCGCGCCTCGTACGACTATATCGCGCGCTCTCGCCTGCGCCTGGATTGTTCCGGGCGGGGCGTTGACGTGTTCACAACGCCGGATCGTATGAGAACCGGCGAAGAAAAAGGGCTCCGGCCGGGTGGTCTTCTTTTAGAGGGCGCGCTCGCGAAACGGATCCGAAATGAAAAGGACAAGGCCATGTACGCGGTCATCAAAACCGGCGGCAAACAATATCGTGTCGCTTCCGGCGACGTTTTGCGGATCGAGAAACTCGACGCCGAAGCCGGGGATGTCGTCAGCTTTGACGAAGTCCTCATGGTCGGCGGCGAAGGCGACACCACCGTGGGCGCGCCCCTGGTGAGCGGCGCGGCGGTGACCGCCAACGTGCTCGACACCCGCAAAGACAAGAAGATCAAGGTCTTCAAGAAGCGCCGCCGTCAGAATTATCGCCGCAACAAGGGCCACCGCCAGTGGATTTCCGTGATCTCCATCGAAGAGATCCTGAAGCCCGGCGAGAAGTCCAAGCTGTCGGGCAAAGCCAAGACCGCGAAAACCGCCGAAGCCCCCGCTGAAGCTCCCAAGGCCGATGCGAAGGCCGAAAAGCCCGCCGCGAAGAAAGCCGCCGCCAAGCCGGCCGCCGCCAAGGCCGCCAAGTCTTCCGCGGCCGACGATCTGACCCAGCTGACCGGTGCGGGCCCCGCCTTCGCCGCCAAGCTGCACGACGCCGGCGTGACGAGCTTTGCTCAGATCGCCGCCTGGAACGAAGCCGAGATCGAGCGCCTCGACGGCGAGATCCCCGGTGTGAAGGCCAAAGCCGAAAATGGCGACTGGGTCGCTGAAGCCAAGAAACTCGCCGGCGAGTAAGGCCGCGCGCACCGAATCTGAAGGGAGAGCACCATGGCTCACAAAAAAGCAGGCGGTTCGTCGCGCAACGGCCGCGACAGTGCAGGCCGGCGCCTCGGCGTCAAGAAATCCGGCGGTCAGCACGTGATCCCGGGCAACATCATCATCCGCCAGCGCGGCACGAAGTATTATCCCGGCGACAATGTGGGCATGGGCAAGGATCACACCCTGTTCGCGCTCACCGAGGGCCGCGTCGCGTTTCGCAAGAGGAAAGACGACAAGACCTTCGTGTCCATCGCCCCGCTCGCCGAGGCTGCTGAATAGGGCGATCGCACGATAATGGTCGCCTCACCCTTCAAGGGGGCGATCCGGTCCGATCACGGACAGTCGAAGGGGAGACGGGTCGCCGTCTCCCCTTTTTCATGCCCCTTCCCGCCTGACAGGAGGCCGGGATGAACACGTTGAAGACTGAAACGCCCGCTCCCACGACGCCGCCCGACATCATTCAGACCGAACGCCTGACCCTGCGCCCGCTCGCGCTGGACGATGCGGGCTGGGTGAGCCGGGAAAGCGGGCGCTATGAGGTGGCCTCCAAGCTCGCTTTCGTGCCAAGCCCGAACCCGGCGCTGGCCGCTGAAATGTTCATCCTCACCGCGCGCGCCAATGAAGCCAATCGCGGCGATCTCTTCCGCGCCGTGATCGACAAGGCGACCGGAGAGGGCGCCGGCCTGGTCTCCGCCACAGTTCGCGGCGACGGGCGGCGCGAGCTCGGCTACTGGTACGCGCCATCCTTCTGGGGCAAGGGCTACGCCACCGAGGCCGGGCGCGCCCTTCTGAATGTGGCGATCGCCATGGGTGCGCAGAGCTTCCACGCCGGCTATTTCGCCCACAATCCCGCCTCGGCGCGCGTCCTGGAGAAGCTGGGCTTCTCCCATGACGGCGACGAGACCCCGCAATTTTGCACCGCCGCCATGAAGAGCCTGCCTCACAAGGGCATGGGGCTCGAAATCACGCCCTGAAGGGTCTAAAGCTCCTCCATGAAATTTCTTGATCAAGCCAAAGTCTTCATCAAATCCGGCCACGGCGGAGCGGGCAGCGTCTCGTTCCGGCGTGAAGCCTATGTGGAGTTCGGCGGGCCGGACGGCGGCGACGGCGGCAAGGGCGGCGATGTCTGGGCCGAGGCGGTGGACGGGCTGAACACCCTCATCGACTACCGCTATCAGCAGCACTTCAAGGCCGAGCGCGGCCTGCACGGGGCCGGGCGCAACCGCACCGGGCGCGATGGCGAACCCACCGTGCTGAAGGTGCCGGTGGGCACCCAGATCCTGGACGATGATCAGGAGACCGTGCTCGCCGACCTCACCGAGATCGGCCAGCGCGTTCTGTTGGCGGGCGGCGGGCGCGGCGGCAAGGGCAACGCCCACTTCAAGACCAGCCGCAATCAGGCGCCGCGCATCTCCCAGCCGGGCGAGGACGGCGAGGAGCGCTGGCTGTGGCTGCGGCTGAAGCTGATCGCCGACGCCGGGCTCATCGGTCTGCCCAATGCGGGCAAATCCACCTTCCTGGCGGCGGCCAGCCGCGCGCACCCGAAGATCGCAAGCTATCCCTTCACCACCCTGCATCCCAATCTGGGCGTGGTGGAGATGGGTGATTCAAACCGCTTCATCCTGGCCGACATTCCCGGCCTCATCGAAGGCGCCCATGAGGGCGCCGGCGTGGGTGACCGGTTCCTGGGCCATATCGAGCGCTGCGCCCTTCTGGTGCACCTTATCGACTCCACCGGCGAGGATCCGCTGGACGCCTACCGCATCGTGCGCGGAGAGCTGGACGCCTATGGCGCCGGGCTGGAGGACAAGACCGAGATCATCGCGCTGAACAAGACCGATGCAGCCGATCCCGAAACCGTCGAGGCGCTGGCCGCCGAGCTCGCCAAGCGCACCGGCTGCAAGATCTATCGCGTGTCCGGCGTCAGCGGCGACGGCGTGAAGCCGCTTCTGGGGCTGATCTGGGACGCCGTCGACGGACGGCGCAAGGCCGAAGCCGCCGCCCGCGACGCCGCCGAGGCGCAGGCGCGCGGCGAAACCAGCTGGACGCCGTGACTACGGCCGCTGCGGCGCTGACGCGCGCGCGGCGCGTCGTCGTCAAGCTGGGTTCGGCCCAGCTCATGGATGCGCGCACCGGCGCGCGCACCGACCGGTTCGACGCCCTGGCCGCCGACCTGGCCGGCCTCAGATCGGCTGGCCGCGACATCGTGCTGGTGAGCTCCGGCGCCGTGGCGCTGGGAAGGCCGCGCCTGGGGTTTTCAGCCAGCGAAAGCCTGTCGCTGGAGCAAAAACAAGCCTGCGCCGCCGCCGGACAGGCCAGGCTGATCCAGATGTGGGACGCGGCGCTGGCCCCCCATGGCCTGCCCGCGGCGCAGGCGCTGCTCAGCCCCGCCGACACCGAGCACAGGCCGCGCTGGCTGAACGCGCGCGCCACGCTGGAGACTTTGATTTCGCGCGGCGCGGTCCCGGTGATCAATGAGAATGACACAGTGGCGACCGAGGAATTGCGCTTTGGCGATAATGACCGCCTCGCCGCGCGCACCGCGCAGCTTGTAGGCGCCGACCTTCTGGTGCTGCTGTCCGATGTGGACGGTCTGTATACTGACGACCCGAAAAAGGCCGGCGCGGCCCATATACCCGACATTCCCGAAATCACGCGCCAGATCGAGGCCATGGCCGGTCCGGCCCGGGCCGACGGCGCGGGCACTGGCGGCATGGCCAGCAAGATCGCTGCGGCCAGGATCGCCGTGGGGTCAGGCTGCGCCATGATCATCGCGCGCGGCGATATGGATCACCCCCTGGCCGCCATCGCGGCGGGCGCGCCCGCAAGCCTGTTTCACGCCAGCGTGAGCCCGGAAAGCGCGCGGCGCGCCTTCATCACCGGATCGCTGGCCGCGTCAGGCCGGCTGATCCTGGACGCCGGCGCCCATGCGGCGGTGTTAACCGGAAAGAGCCTTCTGCCCGCAGGCGTCACCGCGGTGGAGGGACGGTTTCGCCGGGGCGAGGCGGTGGTTTTGGCGGGGCCGGACGGGCGCGTCTTCGCAGCCGGAATCGCCGGTTATGACGACCATGAGGCGCGCGCCATCGCCGGGCGCCACACAACGGAGATCGAGGCCGCGCTCGGCTATCGCCGCGGCGCCGCGCTGGTGCACGCCGGCGACGTCGTGCTCGACTGACCGCCCGACACGTTGATCGCACATCAAGGAGCCCCGCTTGGCCTTTTCCGGACGCCCCGCTTTCAAGACTGAAGCTCTCTGCCCGGGCATGACGGTGGGGCTTTATGGCGGCACGTTTGATCCGCCCCACGCCGGCCATGTTCATGTGGCCCGCAGCGCCATGAAACGGCTGGGGCTGAACCGTGTCTGGTGGCTGGCGAGCCCCGGTAATCCGTTCAAGGAGAATGCGCCCGCGCCGCTGGCCGAGCGCCTCGCTCTGATCGAAGCCGCCGCGCCCGAACCCCGCATGGTGGCCAGCGGGCTTGAGGCGCATCTGGCGTCCAGCCGCACGGTGGATGTGATCGCCTGGTTGCAGGCGCGCCATCCCGGCGTCTGCTTTGTCTGGATCATGGGCGCCGACGGGCTGGCCGAATTGCACCGCTGGCGCCGCTGGACCGAGATCGCCCGGCGCGTGCCGATCTGCGTGGTGTCGCGTCCGGGATCCGGGCTCGCAGCCCGCCTTTCGCCGGCGGCGCGGCGCATGGCGCGTCATCGCCTTTTGCCCAGCCGCGCGCGCGCCCTAACTGTCACGGTCCCAGGGTGGACTTATCTCACCGAGCCGTTACACCCTCACGCATCGCGTGAGATGCGCGGATCGCGTTAGGTCCGCCCCCCTTCGCCCCCTTTTCCGCCCCAGAAGCGAGCCCGATCTTTCATGAGTGAGACAGCCAGGACCGGCGCCGACGCGCTGGCCTTTTACGAAGACCTGCATCCGTCCGCCGGCGATTTCAAAACCGACGTGCTTGCCGGGCTGTCAAAGCCGCAAAAGGCGCTACAGCCGAAATACTTCTACGACAAGGCCGGCTCCGAGATCTTCGACCTCATCACAGAGGCGCCCGAATACTATGTCATGCGCACCGAGCTCGCCCTTCTGGACGAAATCGGGCCGCAATTGCGCGAACGCGCCGGACGCGGCGCGGTGGTGCTCGAGCCCGGCGCCGGATCAAGCCTTAAGATCCGCAAGCTGCTCGACGTGCTGGATGCGCCGGCCGCCTATGTGGGCATGGATATTTCCGGTGAGCATGTGCGCGAGGCCTGCGAGGCGATCGCCGCCGACCACCCCGGCCTGCCTGTGGGGGCGGTATGCCACGATTTCACTCGCGATCTTGATCTGAGCGCGCTGCCGCTTCCGGAAGGACGCCGGATCGCCTTCTTTCCCGGCTCCACCATCGGAAATTTTGAACTGATCGACGCGCTGGCGCTGCTGAAAACCCTGCGCGGCTGGCTGCGGCCGGGCGACGTGCTGCTTATCGGGGTCGATCTGAGAAAAGACAAGGAGACGCTGGAGGCGGCCTATGACGACGCCGGCGGCGCCACCGCGGACTTCAATTATAATCTGGTCAGCCGGATCAATCTGGAGCTGGACGGCGATCTCGACGTGTCAGGGCTGAAGTATCGGGCTCACTGGAACCCGTATCGCTCGCGCGTGGAAATGTATCTTCAGGCCATGCGCGACATGGCGTTCACGATCGCCGGGCGCGAATTCGTGATACGCGAGCACGAAACGATCCACACTGAAAACTCACATAAATTCACTGTGAGCACCTTCCAGGACCTGGCGGTTGCGGCCGGTTTCTCGCCCACCCATGTGTGGGTCAGCGACGCTGCGCCATTCTCCATTCACTGGCTCGAATATGGTGACAAAGCGTGATATGAGGACTTCTGGTTCAACAAGGGAGCTTGGACGCTGTCCATAGAACTCAATCGCCGCGACACTGACGCCGGCCCGGCCCTCGACGCCGAGCCTGAAAGCCTGATCGCGGCCGATGCGCTGGAAGAGCTTGTGCTCTCCACGCTCGACGATGACAAAGCCGAAGACGTCGTCGCCATCGACCTTCAGGGCAAATCCTCGATTTGTGACGTGATGGTCGTCGCCACCGGTCGGTCCAACCGGCATGTGGGCGCCATCGCCGACCACCTTGTGCGCAAGCTCAAGGAAGCTGGTCACGGCCGCGCGCGGGTCGAGGGTCTGCGGACATGCGACTGGGTGCTGATCGATGCGGGCGACGTGATCGTCCATGTCTTCCGCCCGGAAGTGCGCCAATTCTATGATCTGGAGAAGATGTGGTCGGTCGCTCCTGGCGGCGCGGCCTGATCTGACGCTTCGTGCGCTGTGAAATCCGCGCCGTGGGCCGGTTGAAGGCTGCTCCGGAGCGCGTCCTGGTCGATGACTGGCTTGCGCGGGCGACTGTTCTGGGTCGCTCCCACGGGCTCGGCCCGTTCACCGAGCGCGAAACCGATCCCCGAAGCCTCAAAGACAAGACCGCAGAGACGCGCGCCCTCATTGATGGGCTGTCGCCCGGCGCGCTGGTCGTGGCCATGGACGAAACCGGCAAGGGCTTCAGCTCCACCGCCTTCGCCGAGCTTCTGGCCAGCTCCCGCGACGACGGCGTGCGCGAGGCGGCGTTTCTGATCGGCGGCGCCGACGGCCATGCCCGCGAGCTCCTGCCCGGCGGCGTGCGGCTTTTAAGCTTTGGAAAGGCGACCTGGCCTCACATGCTGGCGCGGGCCATGCTCAGCGAACAGCTTTATCGTGCGGTCACGCTGATCGCCGGAACGCCTTACCACCGCGAGGGATGATGCTCGCCCTGCTCGCAGCCGCCCTTTTGAGCGCCCAAGAGCCGCCGCAGGCCGAGCGCCTCGACGATCTGGAAACCCAGGCTGAAGACCTGCGTGAGCAGGCGCGCGCCCGCTCGCTGGCGGCCGAGGCCGCCGAGGCTGAGATCGCAGAACTGCAGCGCCGCCTGGTGGAGGCCGGCGAACGGGTGCGGGCGCGCGAGGCCGAAGCCGACGCGGCGGCTGCGCGCATGGCCGGGCTGGAGGCCGAGGAGGCCGCCCTGGTGGGGCGCCTGACCCAAGACCGCGCCGGGCTGGCGCGCGTGCTGGCCGCCCTTCAACGCATCGAAATGGCCGACCCGCCCGCCCTCGCCGTGACGCCCGACGATGCGGCCGAAGCGGCGCGGGCGGCCGGATTGCTGGCGCAGATCGCGCCGCAGCTGCAGGCGCGGGCGGACGCGGTCAATCGCCGCCTGGCCGAGCTTGCCGGGCTGCGCGATGAGCTGGAGGTCCGGGGCGTCCAGCTCATCACCGCGCGCGACGCCCTTGCAACGACCCGCCGCGAAGTGACCCGCCTGATCGAGGAGCGGCGTGCGGCGCAGGCCACGCTGCGCGCCGAAGCCGACGATCTGTCCCGCCGGGCGGCGCGCATCGCGGCTGAAGCTGGCGACCTTCGTGAGCTTGTGACCGAAATCCGGCGCATGGCCGCCGTGTCGCCGCGCCCGGCGCCGCGCCCTGAGCAACCAGATCTGACGCCGGACCTGACACCGGAGGGCGCCGGCTCAATCCCGACGCCGCGGCCGCGCCCGGTTCCCTATGAGCCCGGGGTTCTGGTGGACGCCCAGCCACTGACCGAGCCGGCGCAGACCTTGCGTTTTGCGGATATGCGCGGCCGGCTGCGCCCGCCGGCGCGCGGCGATCTGGCGGTGAGCGCCGGCGATCGCGGACCTGACGGGCTGCGGCGCGACGGGATCTGGTTTGAGACCAGCCCCGGGGCCCAGGTCAGCGCGCCGTTTGACGGCGAAGTGGTCTATGCCGGCCCGTTTCAGGACTTTGAAGGCGTCTTGATGATCAACACGCCGGACGGATACACTCTGGTTCTTGGCGGGCTGGGCCTTCTTTTCGCCTCCGAAGGCCAGTCTCTTCTTATCGGTGAACCGGTGGGAGTCATGCCGGACCGTGCAAATCCGGCTCCGATGCTCTATCTGGAGATACGACGCAGTTCGCAAGACGCCGCCGACCCCGAGGACTGGCTCCGGCCCGAATTTCGCAGAGGCTGAGACGCAACGCCAAGGGCGTGACCAAGGATGAACCGCATGCGCTTACATATCCTCGCCTCCGCAGTGATTTTCGGCCTCGGCGCGGCGACCCTCGCCGTGTCGGCCAAGGGCGATGACGGCTCGCGCGAGCAGACCTTCCGTCAGCTCGACCTGTTCGCCGACGTTCTGACACGGATCGAATCCGATTATGTAACCGATCCCGACAAGGCCGAGCTCATCGAGAGCGCCATTGACGGCATGCTCCAGGCGCTCGACCCCCATTCAAGCTATCTCAGCCCGGACGATTTTCAGGACATGCAGGTGTCCACCCGCGGCGAATATGGCGGCGTCGGCATCGAGGTGACCATTCGCGATGAGATGATCACCATCATCTCCCCCATCGCAGACACGCCGGGCGAGCGCGCCGGACTGGAATCCGGCGACCGCATCATCGCGGTGGACGGCGAGAGCATGCTGGGCGCGGACATGAATGACGCGGTGGACCGCATGCGCGGCCCGGCCGGTGAACCGGTGATCCTCACCATCGCTCGCGAGGGCGTCGATCCGTTCGACGTCACCGTGGTGCGCGACATCATCGAGGTGCGTGCCGCCACCTGGCGCATGGAGGAAAACGGAACGCCTTATTTGCGCATCACCACCTTCAACGAGCACACGACCGAGAACGTGGTGGCCGGCATTCGCGACCTCACTGAGGCCCATGGCGGCCCGTTGCCAGGCCTCGTTCTGGATTTGCGCTCCAATCCGGGCGGTCTTCTGGACCAGTCGGTGAGCGTCTCCAGCCTCTTTCTCGACGGCGGTGAAGTGGTCTCCACGCGCGGCCGCGATCCGCGCGACACCCAGCGCTATAACGCCGATCCCGGCGACATGCTGAACGGTGCCCCCATCGTGGTGCTGATCAATCAGGGCTCGGCCAGCGCATCGGAAATCGTCACCGGCGCCCTGAAGGACCGGGAGCGCGCCACCGTTCTGGGTCTCACCAGCTTCGGCAAGGGCTCCATGCAAACCGTGATCCCCCTGCGCGGCGGCCGTGACGGCGCGCTGCGCCTGACCACGGCGCGCTATTACACGCCGGCGGGCGTGTCGATCCAGGCCACCGGCATTCTGCCTGACATCGCCGTTTCAGGCCGGCGCATCGACCCGGATGCGCCCTCGCGCTTCACCGAGGCGGATCTTCGCAACGCACTAGGCAATGAGACCGGCGAGGAGCGCGCCGAGATCGACTCCGAAGCGGTGGAGCAGCCCCCCGAGGACTGGCCCGAGGATGAGGACTACCAGCTCTCGCGCGCCATGGAGGTGCTGCAAGCCATGATGACCCGCGATCAAGCGGCTCTGGAGCGTTAAAAACCGATCGCGCGCCGGACCTCAAGGGTTCAGCGCGCCATCGTTAACGCTTCTTTACGTCTGGCGGCGTTAAGCCTTTGATGTCGAATCGCGCGTCCTGTGCGCGCGTCCGAATCGAGGCGATTTTCCATGGCCGGACCGTCCCGCGATCCTTCGCCCTTGCGCGGCCCGCTGCTGGCGGGCCTTGGCGCCGCCATTCTGCTCGTCGGCGCGGCGGGCGCGCTGGCGTGGCTGGCCGGCGGCGAGCCCGGCCCCACCGGCGCCACCGCCGACATCTCCAGACCCGAACCGGTTGTCCTGGCTGACGCAGGCCCCGCCGATCCGTTCACCGAGAGCCACGCCGAAGGCGTGAGCCTTCCCGGCGTCACCGATACGGAAACCGCGCTTGAAGCCGCGCCGGTGGCGGTCGCGCCCCGCCCCCGCGGGCCCATGGCCCCCCTGGCCGGCCTTTACGAGCCCGGCCCCGGCGGTCCGCTTCCCGTCATCGCCGCCGACGGCCGGCGTCCCGACACGGCATACGCCAAGCCGTTCGAAGGGGTGGCCGACGCACCCACCATCGCGGTTGTCGTCGGCGGGCTCGGCCTGTCCGAGAGCCTCACCCGGCGCGCCATCGACACCCTGCCGTCCGAGGTGACGCTGAGTTTTGCAGCCTATAGCGACAATCTGCAGGACTGGATCGACGCGGCGCGCGCCGACGGCCACGAAGTGCTCATCGAGCTGCCCATGGAGCCGTTCGACTATCCAAACAACGACCCCGGCCCCCACACCCTGCTTGCCGAAGCCAGCGCCGCGGAGAACCGCCGCCGCCTGCTGACGCTTCTCTCGCGCGGTGCGGGCTATGCCGGTGTCGCCAATTATCTCGGCGCCCGGCTCGGCGCCGCCCAGGAGCCGCTCACGGCCGTTTTCGCAGATCTTGAAGGGCGCGGGCTATCCATCTTCCATGACGGGTCAGGGCGCCGCCCGGTGCTGGAAGGCGCGGCGACCGCCGCCGGCGCGAAGCTGGCGCTCGCCGACCGGGTGGTGGATGGTGATCCAGGCCCCGCCGCCATCGACGCGCGCCTTCTCGAGCTTGAGGCGCTGGCGCTGCAGAACGGCACCTCGCTGGGGTCCGGGTTCGCCTATCCGGCCACCGTGGACACCGTGGCCGCCTGGGCTGAGGATCTCGCCTCGCGCGGCTATCAGCTGGCGCCCGCCAGTTATGTCATGACCCTGCGCCAGGCCGAAGCCGGGCCGGAGACATGAGCGGCGGTAAAAGCGACGGCGCTACGGGCGCACCCGCCGACGCCTTTCCCGAACACCGCCCTAATGTGGGCGTGGTCCTGTTCAACAGCGCCGGGCTGGTCTGGGTCGGACGACGATACGCCACCACCGGCCCCCATAACTGGCAGTTTCCTCAAGGCGGCGTCGACCCGGGCGAGGACGTCGAGACAGCGGCCCTGCGCGAGCTTTACGAAGAGACCGGGATCACCAGAGATCTGGTGGAGAAGCTCGGCGAAATCCCCGGCTGGGTCGCCTACGATTTTCCGCGCGAGGTCCTCGGCCAGCGCAAGAAGAACCGCTGGAAGGGCCAGAAACAGCGCTGGTTCGCCTATCGCTTCATCGGCGCCGACAGCTGTTTCGACCTGAAAGCCGTCCCGCCGCAGGAATTCGACGCCTTCAAATGGGTCCCGCTTGAAGATACGCCCGAGCTTATCATTCCCTGGAAGCGGCCGGTCTATGAGACCGTGGCGAAGGGGTTCGCAGCGTTCGCGGGTTAGCGCAGCGGTCGCCGACTGACGGCGACCGCCAATTCAGCCCCTTTCTGATATCCGCCGTCCGCAATCAAAAAGCCCCGCTCCATGGAGCGGGGCTTTTTCGGTCTTCAGACCTCGCGCAAGGATTAATTGCGGATCGCGGTCATCAGGGCTTCGAGCTTGTGGACACGGTTTTCGGCGTCGCGCTCTTCGGCTTCATCGCGCGCCTGGCCCAGATCCTCGCGCGCTTCGGTTAGCTGGCGCTCCACCTCCGCGGGATCGATCTCAGTCAGATCGATGGCTTCTTCGGCCAGGATGGTGAGGCCGTCCGGCGTCACCTCGGCGAAACCGCCATGGATGAAGGTGCGCGTCACCTGCGCGCCGTCATGGATGGCGATAGCACCGGAGCGGATCGTGGACATGAAGGGCGCATGGCCGGCGAGCACGCCGAAATCGCCTTCGCTGCCCGGTACCACGACCATATCCACCTCACCGGCGAACACGCGCGCTTCGGGCGCGACCAGATCAAAGTGCAGCTTGTCAGCCATCGGGCTTCATCTCCCTGGACACCGAGGTGACGATAAAGGGTGAGGGAGAGCCCCTCACCCGATCGTCTCAGTACGGACAGACATCATGGATGCAGTCCGAAAGTTTCAGACCCGGCTCAGCGCCGGGTCTTGTCGCTACGCCGCGACGGCCGCGAGTTGCTCGGCTTTCTTCACGGCGTCCTCGATCGTTCCGACCATGTAGAAGGCCGGCTCGGGCAGGTGATCGTATTCACCGTCGCAAATGGCCTTGAAGCCCTTCACGGTGTCCTCGATCGGCACCTGGATGCCCGGCGAGCCGGTGAACACTTCGGCCACATCGAAGGGCTGGGACAGGAAGCGCTCGATCTTGCGGGCGCGGGCCACCACCAGCTTGTCCTCTTCAGACAGCTCGTCCATGCCAAGGATCGCGATGATGTCCTGCAGCGCCTTGTAACGCTGAAGAATCTCCTGCACGCGCCGGGCGGTCTGGTAGTGCTCTTCACCCACGATGCGCGGCTCAAGGATGCGCGAGGTGGAGTCAAGCGGGTCCACGGCCGGATAGATGCCCTTTTCCGCGATAGAACGGTTGAGAACCGTCGTCGCGTCCAGGTGGGCGAAGGTGGTGGCCGGGGCCGGGTCGGTCAGGTCGTCGGCGGGCACGTACACGGCCTGCACCGAGGTGATCGAACCCTTGTTGGTCGAGGTGATACGCTCCTGCAGCGCGCCCATGTCGGTGGACAGGGTCGGCTGATAGCCCACCGCGGACGGGATGCGGCCCAAAAGCGCGGACACTTCGGCGCCGGCCTGGGTGAAGCGGAAGATATTGTCGACGAAGAACAGGACGTCCTTGCCCTCTTCATCTCGGAAATACTCGGCCTGAGCAAGGCCGGCGAGCGCGACGCGGGCGCGGGCGCCCGGCGGCTCGTTCATTTGGCCGAACACCAGGGCGCAGCGCGAGCCTTCGGCCGAGCCGTCATGGGCCTTGGGGTCCTGGTTCACGCCGGACTCGATCATCTCGTAATAGAGATCGTTGCCCTCGCGTGTGCGCTCGCCGACGCCGGCGAACACCGAGTAGCCGCCGAAAAGCTTGGCGATATTGTTGATCAGCTCCTGGATGAGCACGGTCTTGCCCACGCCCGCGCCGCCGAACAGGCCGATCTTGCCACCCTTGGCGTAGGGGCAGAGAAGGTCGACGACCTTGATGCCGGTGGGCAGGATTTCCGCTTCGGTGGACTGCTCTTCAAAGGTCGGCGCCGAGCGGTGGATCGGGGCCATCTTGACGCCCTTGACCTCGCCGGCGTCGTCGATCGGCTGACCGGTGACGTTCAGGATGCGGCCCAGCGTCGCCGGGCCCACCGGAACCATGATCGGTGATCCGGTGTCAGTGACGTCCTGGCCGCGGCGCAGGCCCTCGGTGGCGTCCATCGCGATGGTCCGCACGGCGTTCTGGCCCAGGTGCTGTGCGACTTCCAGAACCAGCTTGCGGTCGCCGTTATAGGTCTCCAGCGCGTTCAGGATTTCGGGCAGCCCGCCTTCGAAGTCCACGTCCACGACCGCGCCGGTGACCTGCGTGATACGGCCCTTGAGATTGCTCATCGTGTCAGCCTCTCGTCTTTCTCGTTCGGCGGCGCGTCGGCCTGCCGGAAGTATAATGGTTCGCCCTAGACCGCCGCTTCGGCGCCGGAGATGATCTCGATCAGCTCATTGGTGATCTTGGCCTGGCGGCTGCGGTTGTATTGAAGGTTCAGCTTGTCGATCAGGTCGCCGGCGTTGCGCGTCGCGGAGTCCATGGCGGCCATCTTGGCCCCCATTTCGCCCGCCGCGTTTTCCAGCAGCGCCGACAGAATGACCGTGTTCACATAACGCGGCAGAAGCTCTGAGAGGATTGTCTCCTCGTCGGGCTCGTACTCGTAGATAGCGCCCTTCAGGTCGGGGCGCTCGATGCTTTCATCAATGGCGTCACGCGCCGGGATCAGGGTCTGGGCGCGCGGCTTCTGGCTGATCACCGAAACAAACTCGGAGCTGATCACTTCACAGACATCAAACGCGCCCTGTTCAAACAGAACACGCACCTTCTCACCGATGGAGCCGGCGACGCCGCCGTCGAGCTTCTTAACGTCTTTCAGCTCAACGCGGTCGACGATCTTGTCGGCGTGCAGACGCTTGAGCTGCTCATAACCCTTCTTGCCGACGGTGATGATCTTCACTTCTTTGCCGTCGGAAACCAGCGACGAGATCCGTTCGCGGGCCAGGCGCGCGATATTGGTGTTGAAGCCGCCGCACAGGCCGCGATCGGCCGTGCAGACCAGCAGCAGATGCACCTTGTCCTCGCCCGTGCCGACCAGAAGGCGCGGGGCTTCCGGTCCGTCCATGGCGTTGGACAGATTGGCCATCACCGCCGCCATGCGCTCGGCATAGGGTCGCGCAGCCTCTGCAGCCTCCTGCGCCTTACGCAGCTTGGCCGCGGCGACCATTTGCATCGCCTTCGTGATCTTCTGGGTCGATTTGACCGAGTTGATCCGGTTTTTCAGGTCCTTGAGAGACGCCATGGCGTGTCCTGACCAGCCTTTCCCATCCGGCGCCGGCGCGACCCCTGAAAAGGACCGCGCCGCACCTTGTTCGAGCCGTTTACGCGAAGTTCGCGGTGAAGGCGTCCAGCGTCTTCTTAAGCTCAGCTTCAGTGTCGTCGCTGAGCTTCTTTTCGGTGCGGATCGCATCGAGCATGGAGGACTTCTCGGCGTGAATGTGACGCAGAAGCTCGGCCTCATACTGGCCGACGCGTGAGACCGCCAGCTTGTCGAGATAGCCGCGCGTGCCCGCATACATGACCACGACCTGCTCTTCCATGGACTGCGGCGAGAATTGCGGCTGCTTGAGGAGCTCTGTGAGGCGTTCGCCGCGCGAGAGCAGCTGCTGGGTCGCCGCGTCCAGGTCGGAGCCGAACTGGGCGAAGGCCGCCATTTCGCGATACTGGGCCAGATCGCCCTTGATCTTGCCGGCTGCGGTCTTGGTGGCTTTGGTCTGAGCCGCCGAGCCCACGCGCGACACCGAAAGACCCACGTTCACCGCAGGACGAATGCCCTGGTAGAACAGATCGGTCTCCAGGAAGATCTGGCCGTCGGTGATCGAGATCACGTTGGTGGGGATGTAGGCCGACACGTCGTTGGCCTGGGTCTCGATGATCGGCAGCGCCGTCAGGGAGCCCGAGCCGTGGGCCTCGTTGAGCTTCGCGGCGCGCTCCAGCAGGCGGGAGTGAAGATAGAACACGTCGCCGGGATAGGCTTCACGGCCCGGCGGGCGGCGAAGCAGGAGCGACATCTGGCGATAGGCCACGGCCTGCTTGGACAGATCATCATAGATGATGAGCGCATGCATGCCGTTATCGCGGAAATACTCGCCCATGGCGCAGCCGGTGAAGGGCGCCAGGAACTGCATGGGGGCGGGGTCGGACGCGGTGGCGGCGACGACGATGGAGTAATCCATCGCGCCGTTTTCCTCGAGCGTCTTGACCAGCTGCGCCACGGTGGAGCGCTTTTGTCCGACCACTACGTAGACGCAGTAAAGCTTGGCGCTCTCGTCATCGCCCTGATTGACCGCTTTCTGGTTCAGGATCGTGTCGATGGCGATGGCGGTCTTGCCGGTCTGGCGGTCGCCGATGATCAGCTCACGCTGGCCGCGGCCCACGGGGATCATGGAGTCGATCGCCTTGATGCCGGTGGCCATGGGCTCGTGCACCGATTTACGCGGCAGAATGCCCGGCGCCTTCACGTCGACAATGCGGCGCTCGGCCACGTCCTTGAGGGGACCCTTGCCGTCGATCGGCTCGCCCAGCGCGTTGACGACGCGGCCCAGAAGGACCTTGCCGACAGGCGCATCGACGATGGAGCCCAGACGCTTGACGGTGTCGCCTTCCTTGATGCCCCGGTCTTCACCGAAGATCACGCAGCCGACATTGTCGCGCTCGAGGTTCAGGGCCATGCCCTTGATCCCGCCCGGGAACTCGACGAGTTCGCCGGCCTGGACTTCGTCGAGGCCGTAGACGCGAGCGATGCCGTCGCCCACGGACAGCACCTGACCGACGTCTGAGACGTCGGCTTCAGCGCCGAAATTCTTGATCTGCTCTTTGAGGATCGCGGAAATTTCCGCCGCCCGGATGTCCATGGCCTACGCCTCTTTCATCGTTTTGCGCAGTCCCTCAAGCTTGGACTTGAGAGAGGAGTCAAACATGCGCGAACCGACCTTGATGATCAGCCCGCCGATTATGTCTTCGCGCACCTCGGTGTGCACGTCTACGTCGCGCCCGAGCGCGGTCTTCAGCGCGGCGGTCAGCTCTTTGAGCTGAGCCGGGGTAAGGACGTCTGCGGTGACGACCTCAGCCGTCGTCGTGCCGCGTTTCTTGGCCGCAAGCGCCTTGAAAGCGCGCAGCAATTTGGAAATCTCTCCGGACCGGCCATTCTTCGCGACCACGCCCAGGAATCGGGCGGTCAGCGCGTTCAGCTGCAGCTTCTCAGCCAGGGCGCCCAAAACCTTGGCTTTATCGGCGAACTGGTGAACGGGGCTGATCAGCGCGCGGCGCAGCTCTTCGGATTCGCTCAGCGCTGAGCTGAGCGCATCAACGTCGTTTTCCACCGAAGCCAGCACATCGGCGTCTTCGGCCAGCTCGAACAGCGCGCGCGCGTACCGCTCGCCCATTTCACCTGTGATCGCGTCAGTTTGCGTGGTCACCTGGAACGCCGCTTTCTTCTCGTGACTTTGCGCCTTGTGAACCCGCCGGAACGGCGAACTCAAGCGCTTGTAGGAACTTGGCTTTTTGATCAGCACACGGCGTTCTCAACCGCGCGCGTCTCACAACCCGGCGCCGGACTAGCACAGGGGGGCGGGGGCGGCAACACCGTTCGGGCGCGGCGGATGCAAGGGGTCAGGTGTCCGGGCCGAGCTGGCGGAGCGTCACCGGGTCCTGGGCCGGATGAAGCACACTCAGTATGACGATGGGCCGCGGCTCGACCCGATAAATCACGACGCGCGAACCCACCAGACGGCAGCGGGCGCTACAAGAACGAATACGGCTCGATATCCACGCTCACCCGCACTGCGGCAGGCGGTTTGATGCGGGCGGTCCAGGCGCGCATGTATGCCGAGACGTCGACATTCCTGTCCGCCTGCACGAGGAAGCGCCGGCGATAGCGGCCGCGCACCACGCCCAGCGGCGCCTCGGCGGGGCCGAACACCTCCACACCTTCCGCCGCCGGGGCGGCCTTGGCGATGGCGCGCGCGGCATCGTCCAGGATCTGCGGGTCCGGCCCTGACAGGATCATCGCCGCAAGCCGGCCATAGGGCGGCAGTTTGAGCAGTTCGCGCATCATGCGTTCGGCTTCCAGAAACGCGTTGCGGTCGCCGTTCTTGAGCGCCTGCAGGGCTTCGTGGTCGGGCTTCCAGGTCTGCAGGATCGCCCGGCCCGGGCGGTCGGCGCGTCCGGCCCGGCCCGCCGCCTGCACCAGCGTCTGATAGGTGCGCTCGCCGGCCCTGAGATCGCCGCCGGCGAGCCCAAGATCGGCGTCCACCACGCCCACAAGGGTGAGATGGGGGAAGTTGTGACCCTTAGCGGCGATCTGGGTGCCCACCAGAATGTCGATCTCGCCGTCTTCCATGCGGGTGATGAGGCTTCGCACATCGTCGCCGGATTGGGCGGTGTCGGAGGAAAACACCTCCACGCGCGCCTCGGGAAAACGCCGCGCAGCCTCTTCGGCGACGCGCTCCACCCCCGGGCCGACGCCGATGAGCGTGTCTTCCTCGCCGCATTCGGGGCAGCGTTTCGGCTTGGGCATGGAGAAGCCGGTGACGTGGCAGACCAGGCGCCCGGTATAGCGGTGCTCCACCAGCCAGCGGTCGGCCTCAGGGCTCTTCATCTTGTGGCCGCAGGACTTGCACAGCACCAGAGGCGCGAAGCCGCGGCGGTTGAGATAGAGCAGCACCTGTTCGCCCCGCGCCAGCGTCTCCTCAGCCGCCTCCACCAGCGGCCCCGACAGCCAGTCGCCGCGCTCGGGCGGATACTGGCGCAGATCCAGCAGCTCGATCTCGGGAAGCACCGCGCCGCCCGCCCGGCCGGGCAGGACCACGTGGACATAGCGGCCGGCCTCGGCGTTCACCAGCGTCTCCATGGAGGGCGTCGCGCTGGCGAGAATCGCCACGGCGCCGAAGAGCTTGGAGCGCGCCACGGCGAGATCGCGGGCGTTGTAGGTAAGGCTGTCGTCCTGCTTGTAGGTGGGGTCGTGCTCTTCATCCACGATGATCAGGCGCAGATTGGGCATGGGCAGAAAGATCGAGGAGCGCGCCCCGGCGACGATTCTGGCGCGCCCCGACGCCGCCTCGCGCCAGGCGCGGCGGCGCTCCTTATCCGGCAGGGACGAGTGCCACAGGGCCGGGCGAGTTCCGAACCGCGCCTCGAAGCGCTTGGTGACCGCCTGGGTCAGGGCGATCTCCGGCAACAGGACCAGCACTTGAGCATCGGGCTCGCGGCGCAGAAGCTCGGCTATGGCTTCAAAATACACCTCGGTCTTGCCCGAACCCGTAACGCCGTCCAGCAGCGCCGCCTGAAATCCGCCCGCCGCCACCAGCCGGCGCAGGATGGCGGCCGCCTGCTCCTGATCGCGGTTCAGGGCGACGCCCGCAAGATTGGGATCAGGCGCATCAAAGGGGGGGTCGATCTCCACGTCCTCGGCCCGCAAGGCGCCCACTTGCGCCAGCCCCTTCACCACCGAGGCCGTGACGCCGGCCCGGCGCGCCAGCTCGGCCGCGCTCGCCGGACCGTCCTCGGCCGCCTGCAGCACCGCCCGGCGCGCCGGGGTCAGGCGAGCAAGCGTGACTCCGGTGGCGTGAAACACGGTTTCGGTGGGCGAGGGTTTCAGCGCGGCGGGACTACGCAGCACCGCGCGCAGGATCACGCCTGGCGGCTCCACCAGATAGCGCGCCGTCCAGTCGATGAAATCGCGTACGCTCTTTTGCAGCGGCGGACCCCCGCGCACACCGTCCAGCGGTTTAAGCGCCCTTGCTCCGTCA
The DNA here is from genome assembly GCF_053756655.1 of Apolloniradiicaulis salifontis. NCBI lineage: Bacteria > Pseudomonadati > Pseudomonadota > Alphaproteobacteria > Maricaulales > Maricaulaceae > Apolloniradiicaulis > Apolloniradiicaulis salifontis. Next base: position 143,973 of record NZ_CM132387.1, on the reverse strand, counting down.
TGGTCGCCTACGGCCCAGACGACGCCCGGCGCGACGCGCTTGCCCAACGGCGCCAGGACATGGTCGCCGGGGCGCACCTCCACGCCGTCTGGAATTTCGTAATCGAACGGCCCAGGCAGCGGCATGGAAAACAGGACGCTCGCCCGGCGCCGTGGCCCCAGCAGGTCCACCATACGCTCCGGATCAGATTCGCTTCGCGGCGAGCCTAGCAGATCCGCCAGGCCGGGCGTCAGGGTTAACGCATTTGAAAAGCGGCGCCGTGTATCTCCTTTGGTCTGATTTTGCTCCCCTCGCCCCATGAGCTTTTCCATGACCGACACGCCCGCCCACACCCACACCGCCGGACCCGCCGACGCTGCCGACGCGCTGGACGATCTGCGCGCGCAGCTTCGTTCCGACCCGGAGATCGTCACCGGCGATCCTGTCCTCATGGCCGCCGTGCGCGATGCGCTGGCGGGCGAAAGCGTCGTGGATCTCGCCCAGAGGGCGCGCCAGAAGCTGGAGGGCGAGCTTCGCCGGGTGCGCGCCACCAACACCGCGCTCATTGATCTGGCCAAGGCCAATCTCGCCGCCCAGGCTCAGACCCATGGCGCCGTTCTGGCGGTGATGGAGGCCGAAAGCCTGACCGCCCTGGACCGCAAGCTGTCCGGGCGCGCCGCCGGGGCGCTGGGCGTGGATGTGATCCGCGTCTTCATCGAGGGCCATGCGCCGCTGAAAGCCGGCGCAGCGATTCAGGGCTGCGCGCCCGACCTGGTGGATGCGCTGGTTGGGACGAAAGCCGAGCGTCTGGGCCCCGTGGACACCCGCTTCGCCGATGCGCTTTACGGCCCCATGGGGTCGGGCCTGCGCTCTGAAGCGCTGGCGCGGCTGGAGATCGGCGGCCGGCCCGGCGTGCTCTGCCTGGCCGCACGGGACGGGCGGGCCTTCACTCCGGATCAAGGTGCGGATCTTCTACACTTCCTCGCCCGCGCGCTGGAGCGCCGGATCGCGCCATGGCTGCAGGCTTGAGCCCCGGCGCAGCGCGCGCGGCCTTTCTCGACCATCTTCAGGGTCAGCGCAAAAGCGCGCGCACGCTGGAAGCTTATGGCCGCGATCTCGATCAGCTGTTTGAGTTTCTCAGCGGTCATCTTGGTCAGGCGGTGATGCTGAGCGATCTTGAAGCGCTCACCGCCGCCGACTGGCGCGCCTTCCTCGCCGACCGCCGCCGCGAGGGCGCGGGCGCGCGCACCCTGCAGCGCAAACTCTCCGCCATCCGCAGCTTTTTCGCCTACGCCCGCAAAACCTGGGGGCTGGCAAACCCGGCGCTCAGCCTGGTGGAGGCGCCCGGGGCGGCCCGCCGCATGCCGCGCCCGGTGAGCGAAACCGCCGCCAAGGCCCTGATCGCCGACGCCGGCGAGAACAGCGAGCCCTGGATCGCCGCGCGCGATGCGGCGGTGCTGTCTCTGCTCTATGGCTGCGGCTTGCGAATCTCCGAAGCGCTGTCGCTGACGGGCCGCGAGCGCGCCTTGCCGAAAACCCTCCGAATCGCGGGCAAGGGGGGCAAGACGCGAATCGTCCCGGTCCTGCCGGCCGTCTCAGAGGCAGTGGCGCGCTACGTCGCACTTTGCCCATTTGATCTGGACGCGGCCTCGCCGCTGTTTCGCGCCAAGCGCGGCGGCGCGCTGAGCCCGCGACAGATGCAGGCGGTCATGGAGACCCTGCGGTCCCGGCTTGGCCTGCCCTCGACCGCCACGCCCCACGCCCTGCGCCATTCCTTCGCCACGCATCTTCTGGCCCATGGCGGCGATCTGCGCGCGATCCAGGACCTCCTGGGTCACGCCTCGCTTTCCACTACCCAAATCTACGCCGAGGTGGACGGCGCCGCCCTGCAACGCATCCACGCCGCCACCCATCCCCGCGCAAGACGATAGGATCGGGTACCGGTTCGATCCCCGGCTTAAAGCCGGGGGCGAGACCGGGACCTACGGCGCTTGATGAGTGAGACGCTGAGCGGCTGGCGGGGCTGGTACCGCGTTCAACGCTTTAAAGCGCTGTAGATCCCGGTCTCCCCCCGACCTTCGTCCGGGGTGAAGCCGACAACCAGATAGCCTGAAAGGCATATCGACCGCTTGACGCTGCTCTTAGATCCTGTACTTTATTTTTTAAAGTGGTTTGGAGGATCACATGACCCAGAACGACATGCGCGCCGATCTCGATTACCTGAAGACCATGGCTGAAGGCGGCGCGAGAGCGCCGTCCGTGGGCGGCCGGTTCGCCCTGTGGTGGGGCGGCCTTGCAGGCCTGGTCCTGCTCACCCACTGGGCGATCATCACCGGGCGGCTGGACCTTGGCCATGGCGCACTCACCCCGCTCTGGCTTGGATTTCTCATTGTCGGCGGGCTGGGCTCGGCGGTGCTGGGGCGATCGATTCGCGGCAAGCCGGGCCTTGGCTCACCGGGCAACCGGCTCTCAGACGCGGTCTGGCCGGCCATGGGGCTGAGCACCTCGGTATTCTTTTTCGCGGTCATGGGCGCAGTGTTCACCGGGCGGCTGGATCCGGTGTTCTTCAACCTGATGCTGCCGGTGGCGCTGCTTGGCTATGCGATCGGCTGGATGAGCACCGCCTTCATGGTGCGCAGCTGGGCCTACGCCCTGCCCGCCGCGGCGGCGCTCATGGGCATGGCGGCCTGCCTGTTCGCGCTCACCGATCCGGCGATATACCTCATCGCCGCCCTCACCGTGATCGCCTCGGCGGCTGTCCCTGGAGCGATCCAGATGCTGCGCGAACCGCGCACGGTGGTGTGACATGGCCGAGTTTGACGCAGGCGGATTGGACGAAGTCATTCACGGCAAGCTGCGCCTGGGCGTGATGGCCTATCTTGCCGGAGTAAGCGATGCGAGCTTCGGCGAGCTCAAAGACAAGACCGGGGCCACGGACGGCAATCTATCCGCCCAGATGCGCAAGCTGGAGGAGGCCGGTTATGTGGGGATCAAAAAGACGTTCGTGGGCCGCAAGCCTCACACGCGCGCAAGCCTGACCCCGGCCGGCCGGCGCGCCTGGGCGGACTATCTGGCCCAGCTGGAGGTCCTCATTCAGGAAATGAAATCCTAGGCGTCGGCCGCGCCGGTCCGCCCGCGCTCATAGCGCACCTGAAGCACGCCGGCCCGGCTCTGCTCGCCGGCGTCTCTAAAGCCGGTCTTCTCCAGCACCCGGCGCGAGGCCGACAGATGAGGCTCGGTGAAAGCCAGCACGCGCTGGACCGCATTGTGGGAGAAAGCCCAGCTCAAAAGCCCGGTCACCGCTTCGGTGGCCATGCCCTGCTCTCGAAAACTGGCGGCCATGGCGTAGCCGATCTCGATCACGCCGTCTTCGTCAGGCGGGCCGAAGAAGCCGCCCGTACCCACCGCGCGGTCGAGCCCGCCCGGGGTCCATCCCATCAGAAACACCCAGCCGCGCCAGCCGGTCTGTTCGGGATGGCGGGTGAGCAGGTCCAGCGTCTCGGGAAGCTTGGCGGCGTCGTCGGCCACGGGCGGCCAGACGGATTCGCGCTCGGCGCCGATTTCGGCGAAGAAGGCGCTGCAATCCTCGATCTGGAGACGCGCCAGCTCTGCGTCCAGCGCCACAAGACGAAGCCTTGCGGTGCGGGTCTCCAGTCGATCAGCGCGTGCATTCATCACCAGCCCCCAAGGCTCCTCGGACGTCGGTCAGATACCAGACATTCGAGCAAGGATGTAAGCGGAAAACCCCTTCGTCACAGGAATTTTAAGATCACGCCTACATCTGCATCGTCCAGCCCTCCACGCCCATGGCCGCCTGGCGAATCGCTTCGGACAAAGTCGGGTGGGCGTGACAGGTTCTGGCGACATCTTCCGACGATGCTTTGAACTCCATGGCCAGCGCCAGCTCGGCGATCAGCTCCCCGGCGTGTGGCGCCACCAGATGGGCGCCGAGGATCTCGTCGGTCTTGGCGTCGGCGAGGATCTTGGCGAAGCCGTCGGTCTGGTGGTTGGTGCGGCCGCGCGAATTGGCCATAAATGGAAACTTGCCGATTTTGTATTCGCGACCCTGGTCCTTGAGTTGCTCCTCGGTAGCGCCCACCGAAGCGATCTCGGGATAAGTGTAGACCACGTTCGGGATCGCATCGTAGTTCACGTGCCCGGCCTTGCCCGCGATCGCTTCAGCGCAGGCCGCGCCCTCGTCCTCGGCTTTGTGAGCCAGCATGGCGCCGGTGGTGGCGTCGCCGATCACCCAGACCCCGTCCGCGGACGTCTTCCAGTGATCATTGGCGATGAAGCCGCGCTTGTCGGTCTCGATCCCCACGGTCTCAAGCCCCAGCCCTTCGGTGTAGGGCCGACGGCCGATGCACACGAGCACCACGTCGGCGTCCAGCACCTCCTCCTCGCCGCCCTTGGCCGCTTCGGTGGACACTTTCAGCTTGGTCTTCAGCTTTTCAACGCCGGTGACCTTGCGGCTGAGCTTGAAGCGCATGCCCTGCTTTTCAAAGAGCTTCTTGGCGGTCTTGGAGACCTCGCCGTCCATGGTGGGCAGCACCCTGTCGAGGTACTCGACCACGGTGACCTCCGAACCGAGGCGCCGCCATACCGAACCCAATTCCAGCCCGATCACGCCGGCGCCGATGAGCACCAGCTTTTTCGGCACTTCCTTAAGCGCGATGGCGTGGTCGGAGCTGACGATGCGCTCGCCGTCGATCTCTACGCCGGGCAGGGGCGTGACCTCGGAGCCCGTTGCGATGACGATGTTCTTGGTTTCCAGCGCCGTCACTTCACCGTTCGATCCGGTCACGCTCACCGCGCCCTTGCCGGTGATGCGGCCCGCGCCTTCAAAGACGGTGACCTTGTTCTTCTTCATCAGCCCGGCGACGCCGCGCGTGAGGCCGCTCACCGCCTCGTCCTTCTGAGCCATCATCTGCTTGAGATTGAGTTTCAGCGAGCCGACTTCGATCCCCATGGATTTGAAGGACTTGCCCGCGTCTTCATAGAGCTCGGACGCGTGCAGCAGGGCCTTGGACGGGATGCAGCCCACATTCAGGCAGGTGCCGCCCAAGGTCCCGCGCTTTTCAATGATCGCGGCCTTGAGGCCCAGCTGGCCCGCGCGAATGGCGCAGTTATACCCGCCGGGGCCCGCCCCGATGATCACAATGTCGAACTGGTCAGCCATGTTGAAAACACCGTCTGGAATGGGGCGCGCTTCGCGCCCTGAAGAGAGTTGGCCGCACCCTACTCCCGGCGACGCGCGGGTCAATGCGGCGAGGGTCGCACGAACGCAGAACCGGATTGCGAAACCTGGCGGGCGGACGGGGCCCCGCCCAGCCCGAAACGCAGCCCGAAAGCCAGCCCAGAAATCAAGTCGGAACCGCGCCAGGCAGCGTGCCATTGATCCCTCAAGAGCTGTTAGGGAATCCCGCCATGGCGACGAACACTGACACGACCGCCCCGGACACGACTGGTCCGGGCGCCGAGACGCCCAAACCGCCCCGTCGCACGCTGGCGGCGGGTATCTTCACCGGCGCCGCCATCGGCGCGGCGGTCGGGATCACCGCAGCCTTCACCCTCGTCCTGGCCCTTGGCGCGGTGGATATGGCCGGGCCGCTGGGCCGGCAGGCGTTCATCTATCTGGTTTTTGAAGCCGGCTTCGCCGGCGCCATTCTGGGCGGCGCCTTCACCGGGCTCATGCGCCTTGGCAACCGGCGCTGACTATTTCAGCCAGCCGCGCCGCTCGGCCATCCGCGAAAACCACCAAAGGCCCAGCAACGTGGCGAAGATCACCGCCGAGAAGACCACATTGCCCATGCCCATGATCTCCAGCGCGGCGGTGAAGCCGAAGATATAGACCGCGCTGATCACGAACAGCACGGCGGAGAGCGCAAACAGCGGCGTCGCCAGCTTCATGCGCACCACCAGCAGGAGGCTCGCGCCCAGCGCCGAAAACACCGCAGTAGCCCAGACCGCCACGTACCAGCCCGGAAACCCGTAGAAGTAGTCCAGCTGCGCCTCGGTGAACGCGGCCATGTAGGACTCCACCCGGTACTGGGTCATGATGTAGTCAAAGACCCCCATGGCGTTCCAGAGAACCGCCACCAGCGCCACGAGATAGAACCAGATCGGCGTCTTCGCCGCCGGCGTAACGCTTGCGTCCGTCATAATACCCTCCCTATTTCTGCTGGAATTCTACAACACGACGCGCTGGCCGCCTCGTTAAATTTCCTCGCACCGCCGGACCCCAGCCTCAGGCCCGGTCCGGCGAAACAAGAAAACGGCGCGCTCCGTGTGGAGCGCGCCGAAAGGATGGGGGAATAAGCAGGCCGGCGCCGACCCGATCGATCAGCCCAGGGGAGAAGCCGATGTCAGGGCCGGCGCCTGCGGTAAGCGCAAACCTAGGCGGCGTTCGCCTTCTTCGCGCTGATCAGTTTGGCGCCGGACTTGCCGTTCACGGCGATCTGGCGCGGCTTCTTCGCTTCGGGAATCTCGCGCTCCAGCTGGATCGAAAGCATCCCGTTGGCCAGCTCGGCGTCGCGCACATGGACATTGTCGGCCAGGTGGAAGCGGCGCTCGAAGGAGCGCTCGGCGATGCCGCGGTGGAGGAAATTGCGTTGCTCGGCCTCGTCGCCCGCCTGACGCTTGCCGGCGACAGTGAGGATGTTTTCCTGAACCTGCAGATCGAGGTCGTCTTCGGCGAACCCGGCCACCGCAAGCTCGATGCGGTATTCGTGCTCGGAAACCTGCTCGATATTATAGGGGGGGTAGCCCGCGGCAGGCTCCTGCTTGGCGGCGGTGTCGATCATGTCGGCGAGGCGATCAAAGCCGACGATCGTGCGGTAGAGCGGGGTGAAATCAACAGTACGCATGGATGATCCTCCATTGAAGCGATCATGAGCGCCACAAAGGCGCCCGGGGTTGCAAGACACCCGGCCCGCTCCGGACCATGAGGCCCCGGCGCGGCGCCGGCGAAACACGAAGCCCCTGTCGGCGGCTCCGTGACGAACGAGGTGGGTGTGCGATTTTCCCGGCGCAAGAGGTGCGCGCGAAAAATCGCCCGGCTCGGCTTTGGCCGGCTCGACTCTGGAGAGTGCGCGAGCCTGAGGGACGGGTTTGCAGCTGACGCTTGCGCCGGGCGCATGACTTGGTCTTTGCTGCGCGCTCCCTCATCCGGTCAGGAGACCCTTGATGCTGCGCACCGCCGCTTTCGTTTCGCTCGCCGTCCTGCTGACCGCGTGTTCTCAGCCTGCACCGGAGGCCAGCGGTCCGCAAACCGAGGAAACCGCAGCGCAAGTCGACGACAGCCCCGAGTCGGTTAGCGTCGAGGCGACTGCGCCGCAAACCCTGGCGGAGGCCGCCGCCGGCCCCTGGCGCGGCGAGCAGGCCCGCGCCCGTGACGAGGCGCGCAATCCGGTGGAGACGCTGGAGTTTTTCGCAATCGATCCGTCAGGAACCATCGTGGAGATCTGGCCCGGCGGCGGCTGGTACGCCGACATTCTGGCGCCCTGGATCGAAGCCAATGGCGGCACCTATGTGGCCGCCTGGCCGCCGGTGGATCCATCTAATGAGCGATCCGTCGCCTTCCGCGATCGCTTCCTGGAGCGGTTTGAAAGCCCGCTCTATGGCACGGCGGCGCTTGCACCGTTCGGCGCGAACACCGGCGCGCTGATGGCCGAAGGCTCCGCCGACGCCATCCTTACCTTCCGCAATGTCCATAACTGGATGGGAGCCGGCTTCGCCGAGAAGGCCTTCGCCGATTTCTACGCCGCGCTGAAACCCGGCGGCGTGCTGGGCGTGGTGGAACACCGCCAGCCCGCCAGCCTGGTGCAGGATCCGCGCGCGGCCACCGGCTATGTCCAGCAGGACTATGTGGTGAGCCTGGCCCAGGAGGCCGGCTTCGAGCTGGTGGGAAGCTCTGAAATCAACGCCAATCCGGCCGACTCCGCCGACCATCCCTTCGGCGTGTGGACCCTGCCTCCGGTGAACCGCACCTCCGCCTTCGGACAGCCCGCCGATCCGGACTTCGACACAGCGCCCTACGAGGCGATCGGAGAGAGCGACCGCATGACGCTATTGTTCCGGAAGCCGGATAGCGCTGAGACGGGAGAGGACGAGGGCTGACGACCCCTGGCGTCAGCCCTGGCCGTCACCGCCCGGACTGCATCGCAAGGCCTACCCGGGCGCCGGCGGCTAATAGAACGGCGGTCAAATGCATGAGGTTGAACGGCGCCCCGGCGCGAAAGAGCCAGCCGGCAAGACCGGCTGAAACCGCAATCGGCGGAAAAAGCTAGAGATCGTCTAAGCCGCAGGGCCATGTGTGAGATGCGCCTCAGCGTTGCACCGGGGCGCAGATACGGAATGAACAAGGCCTGTAGGGCCTTCAGACGACCTCGCGCGCAGCGCCACGGCACGCATTGAGACGTATTATCAGTCATCAAAACACTTCAAAGTTGCCGCCTTGCGCGCTAGTGTAAAAGCCGCACCAGGGAGCTCCCATGACCGATCTGTTTCGCCGGGAAGCCGTGGGTCACCATGCGCGAGGCCGACTGGACGGCACGGTGGTGCTGGCCGTGCCGCTTGCGGTGAGGCTGCTGGGCGGGCTAGCGGCGCTGATCGTGGCTGGCGTGGTGATCTTCGCTTGCGTGGCGAGCTATTCACGAAAGGAGACCGTGCCGGGCTGGCTGACGCCGGATCAGGGCGTGGTGCGCGCCTCGACGCTCGCGGGCGGCCGGGTGGAGGAGATCCTGGTCGCCGAGGGCGATGCGCTGCAGGCCGGCGATCCTATCGCCCGCGTACGCCTTGACACCGACACCACCGACGGCGCCGCCGGGGCGCGCATCCTCGACGCCTTGCGCGAGCAGACGGAGGCCGCCGCTGCGTCCGCGCAGAGCGAGATCGCCGCCATCGAGCACGAGACGACGCGCCTGACCGCCGCGCTGACCGGCCTCACCCGTGAGCGCGCCGAGCTTGCCCGTCAGATCGCCCTGCAGCGCGAGCAGGTGACCCTGGCCGACGAGCAGATCGCCCGCGCCGAAACCTTGGCCGAGCGCGGCTTTCTGTCTGGGCGCGAGCTGGATGATCGCCGCCAGCGGGCGCTCGCCGCCCGCCAGCAATTGGCGGCGCTGGAGCGTAATCTCGCGGCTGTTGACCGCCAGATCAGCGATGCGGAAGCGGGAATCGAAGGCGCCCCCTTGCAGATCGACGCGGCGCGCAATCGGGCGCGCTCGGCCGCGGCCAGCCTGCAGGAGCGGCTTTCGGCGCAAGGCGCCCGCACTGAGGCGCTGGTCACCGCGCCGGCCGCCGCCACCGTGGCGGCCCTGCCGATACGGCGCGGTCAGACCCTCACGGCGGGTGAAACCGTGGCTGTGCTGGTGCCCGAGGGCGGCTCGCTGGTGGCCGAACTGTACATCCCGTCCCGCGCGGCGGGCTTCATCGAACCGGGCCAGTCGGTGCGCCTGATGTACCAGGCCTATCCCCACCAGCGCTTCGGGGCCGGCGAGGCGGTGGTCACCCATGTCTCGCGCACGGTGATCGCCTCCGACGAGACCGCCATTCCCGGACTGCAGCTGGCCGAGCCGGTCTTCCGCGTCGAAGCGCGCCTCTCCACCGCCGAGATCGAAGCCTATGGCGAGGTGATCCCGCTGCAGCCCGGCTTGATGCTTAGCGCCGACATCATCATCGACGAGCGCACCCTGATCGAGTGGCTGTTCGATCCCCTGTTTGCAGCCGGACGGCGAGGATAGGTCGCGCGGCCAACGTAACGCCGTGGGTCTTGATCGGCGCACTGGCGGCGCTGCGGCCTGAAGCGGCGGGACCTTAACCCCGGCGCAGCGCCGCTTGCGCCCGGATCCGCCCGTAGCCGCGCACGGCGACCGCTCCGGCGCCCATGCCGGCCGCAATTGCGGCCAGGAAAAGCGGCCAGCCGAATGCGGCGAACACCACCGCAGCGAGGCTGCCGGCGAAAAGTCCCGCAACACAGGCGACGAAGATCACTTTCAAGGTGGTGTTCACTGGCAAGCCCCTCTTTTCTACATCCGGCTATGGGAACTAGGCCGCGACCTCGTGGTGGACCATGCCGGATCGCTACGCGATGCAGGTCCGGGACGATTTGGCGCAGGGCGCATCCCGAGCAGTTCTCCGCGTTCTCAAGGTTTAATGCCGATCGCGGCGCCGTGCTGCGCCGCCAAACAGGCCCGCGGCGATCGGCGCACCCGCAGACCGCCAGCGGCACACCAATCATGCCCTGTCTAACCCTGCAGTCGCCTCTCAAACGCACTTGCACCAACGCCGTCGAAGTCTCGAACCGCCGCCGTCAGGGCGATCTCCTTTCGTAAGACATCCTCACCAGGCGAGTCCGAATTTCAGGTACACTGTCGTAAGGACTGCGAATGACAAGAAAAGTGCGAAGCCGTGCGCGAGGATATCTGGCGGCGTCTGCATTCCAAAGAGGCTGTAGCCTCGGTCCTGCTCTTGGATCTGCGCATGAATTAACTCGACGCCGCCACGCTCACACACGATCCAGACGATCAAATGGTTGGCCAGATACCAGCCGTGCACCGCAACAAAGAACATAATCACGAGTTCGAAATCGGCCATCGCCACAACGAACGTCCCCAGCGCCAACGGCAACAGAAACAGCGCGTAAGGGCTGAAGGTCTCGGCCAATGCGCGCGCGAATATGTTCATTCCGTAGCGCAGGCCGAGACGCTTCACTAAATGGATCGTGATCGCTGTCTCTGCGAGGTAAATAAACGAATAAGCTAATTTTAGTTCGTTCAGCATGGCGGAATGGCGCGGACTTCCGCCCGCGCCGCCTGACTCACAGATTGTTCAGGAATTTGATGCCCTTCACGAGTGCTGTTGCGCCCCTTACGGCGCCCACCGCTCCGGCTCCGGCTCCAACGACTGTCGCGCCGGCAACGCCGAGCGCCTCTGACCCGGTTATCTGCCCGTCAGAATTCGCCTCCGAGTACGCCATGGCGCCGGCTGTTGCGCCGCCAACTACGCCGCCACCGATCGCAACCGCTGCGCCCAGTGGAGGCGCCGCTCCCGCCACCGCATCCACTTCCGCCATCGACAGCTCACGAACGCCGTCAAACTCTTGAACCATCGCCGTCATGGCGATCTCCTTTTCGCTCAGGTTTTACAACGCTGCGTGGCCACGCCTGCGAAGAATGAGCGAGCTGATCCTCGTGGGTCAAAGAAAATTAAATCCGCAATCATTGTGCGGAAAAATCGCAATACGGGCATATAGCTATCGTTCAAGCAATTTCTCGTAGCTTGCGCTTGAGTTTTTTATGGGGCGCGGTGAGCTTCAGAGCGACGCGCTGGATTTGCTCAACGGGCGGCGCACCCTCGCCCGAAGGCTCATCGCGTCCTGATCGCGCGGATCCATTCGCCGACAGCGCCGCCGACCGCGACCCCCAGCGCGGCGGCGATCCAGGCGACGCTTTCAAAGACCCCGAACGCTTCCGCGAGGATCGCCGTCGCGACATAGATTGCCGACGGAGCGAACACGTACACCCAGGCCAGCGAGTCCGGGACCGCCCGCCACGAATTGATCCTGTCTTTCGGGCCCGACGCGATGAAAAGCGCCATCGCGGACGCTGAAATCGTGGGCAGGATCACAAGCAGGTACACCGCATCCTCGACTGCCTCGCGACCCAGGCTGAAGACAAGCAGCAGGGCCGCCGCGCCCAGAGATGCGGCGGCCAGATCCGGATTGATGTAGGGACGTCTATTCAAGGGTGCGCCAGCCGGGATTGCAAACCGCCTCCGCGCAGGCGCGCCAAGGCCGCTTGCGATAATGCTCGCGGATCGCCGCCCGATAAAGCTCCCTGCGACTCCGCCAACCATCCTGTCGCCGCCCGAAGTGTCCTGTCACGCTCCCATGGCGGCGTTCCAGAGGACATGAAGTCCAAGCGCCGTCGCAACCCCGATAATCCAGCCGATACGCTTGCTGAGCGCCAGCATCACTGCGGTTAAACTTCCGTGGATGAGGAGTCCGAACAGGAATTCGAACGCCGCGAGCAGGGCGAAGGGGGCGGCTTTCGCCTCTTCGCTCCGGTATTGATCCGGAAAGAACGCGTTGCTGATCTCGACGACCGCAAAGCCCGCCCCGACGCTCCAGACAATCGTCCAGAATTTCAGGGCTTGCCGACCGGCCGCGTAGCGAAGCGCGGTAAATCGAACGCCTTCCTCGGTCGCTGCGTAAAACAGCAGAGCCGGCACGACAGGCTCCAGAACGGACGCGTAGACGGCGTATCCGATGAGCGTAAAGGCGGTCGCCAGCATGGCTGTGACAGCAAACAGCTTTCCGCTTTCACCCGCCACGCTCATGTACATCCGCGATATCCGAATTTGGTCTTGAGATGGGGGCGCCACCGCGCCTGCGGGATCCTCACCGTGGTCGCACTCAGGCGCCTGACACATAGCGCATCGCCACGCCCTGCTGGAAGACTGCGCGCCCGGAGCAAGCGCTTGAAACCGGGCGGCCTCATTAGCCTCGTCAATCTCCTTCCTCGACAGCTCCTGGACGCCCCTCGCCTGAGGCGTGCGCGCAGAGGGGACCGCGCGTCTCGACAATGCTCAGTGCGCGACCGTCGGGATCTGCACCGCTACAAACCAGATCGTCCAGGCCTGGCGTATCTCCGAAGCACCGCCTCCACGCGTCCGCTTCAGGCCTGACGACAACAGGGCCATCTGGCGCCCGGGCCCCGGACTCGCGCCCCAAAGCATGGATGACCGCCTCACCGAGATGACTGGGATCGACACGAAGGCTTTCAAAAAAGGTCGCCTCTCGCGCCTGAAGCGCCAGGATCGTGTCTCGTTTCCGCTTCATGGCGCAGACGCCTGCGCCGCAAAGCAGAGACGACGCCCAACCGGGAGGCGCGGAAAGATCGGAGATGAAGCTATGGAACCCGAGTACGGTCCGCCCTTCGATGCTTCGCCTGGCGACGCCCAGAAACAGATAATTCGCACAGCTGGACAGGCATCGATCATGGATGACGAGTGTGGCGCCGCTGGCGCGAACAGCCTCGGCGAGCTTGATCGCCTGGGTCACTGCGCCGCCCTCGGACGCGATGCGCACAGTGTGGACGCGGCAGTGCGCAAGCGCCTCCAATAGAGGGGCGACGGTCTCCGCCGTAATCAGGCCCTCAAAGGCGATGATCTCAGTGTCGGGGCATCCAGGCGAAGCAGATCAGGATGAAGGCGGCCGCGAGCACGGCGCCGAGCGATTCACGGTTCGTCATCACGCACCTCCTGCCTTGGACGGCGGAGCGCCGCTGATCCCCGCGATGAACCCGTCCACCGCAGACTCGCCATAGGTGAACAGCACGAACAGGCTGACCGCCGTCACGCACAGGCTGACGCTGGATAGCCGCACCTGGCGCGCCCCCGACTGAAGAATGAGTCGCATCACCAATTTCCCTTCATGGACTTGAACGCGCCTGAGTTCGGAGGCTCCTCAATAAGGCCTTTCTCCGGCTTGGAGAAGTGTGTTCCGCTTTTACTACCGCAGTTTTAACTGCCATACCCGTCTACCTCCGCGATTTCATCACTAAGGCGCTACCGCAAGGAGGAGGCATTCAGCCGGACCAGGCAATTTCTTCATGGCCTCCATCCGAAAAATTTATTCACGATTAAAGTAGAAATCACAAATAAAACCAATATGAAAGTAAAAAATTTTTCTGTTTTGACCGTGACTAGAATACTTTGTAATTTAAAAATGACCGTCGTTCAACCCAATTTGGATTGCAACGCCGGTCAATACACCCTAGTCGCTTCTTGCTATCAACCAACCCACATAAGCGTACACCGCGAATGTACCACTTGTCGGAGATTCGGCATACTTCGCTGCGTAGCCGACGGCGTACCCTAGGTCTTTGGCGATTTCTTGGCTCTCGCCAGCACCTGAGACCTGATTGATTTCACTCAAAGTTAGTTCGCGCATAATCTTAAATCATTTCCTTAATCGGCTTTTGTCGGTTCTTGGCCCGTGATGCCTTCGGCAAACCCGTCCAGAAACGATTCACCGTATGTACTCCCTACCCATGCGGCCGTCGCGCCAAGCGCCACGAGGGCCCAAACCGGACCACCCGCCACCGCATCCACTTCCGCCATCGACAGCTCACGAACGCCGTCGAAGTCTTGAACCATCGCCGTCATGGCGATCTAATTTTCGTTCAGGTTTTACAACGGTGCGTAGCCACGCAATAGAAGTATGGCCAATCGAGAGAAAACGGGTCAATAAAAAATTTTACCTTTGCGTGCTTCTTTTCGACCCGATGCGGGAATTTTAATAGACACATATCGCTTTGCGGGTAGGCTCTCTTCCGGTTGCAAACCGGAGTCCGGCGGTCGCGCCGCGCGGGGAAATCCATGAGCCGTCACGACGCGCTGGATCTGTTCAAGGGGCGCCGCCTGCCGGTGGTGATCGGGGCCGAGGCCGCTGAGTGCGGTCTGGCGTGCATCACCATGGTGGCGCGGTGGCATGGCCATGATGTGGACCTGAACGGGCTGCGCCAGCGCTCGGGGCTGTCGATTTCCGGCGCGAGCCTGCGCACGCTGATCCAGATGGGCGACCGGCTGGGCCTCGCCAGCCGGGCGCTGAAGGTGGATCTGGAGGCGCTGCCCAGGGTGAAGACGCCGGCGATCCTGCACTGGGATCTCAACCATTTCGTGGTGCTGGCGAAAGCCGGGCCGAAATCGGTCACCATCCACGACCCCGCCGGCGGCAAGCGCACCCTGAGCCTGGAGGAGGCGTCCAAGCATTTCACCGGCGTGGTCCTGGAGCTCAGCCCCGCCGACGAGTTTGAAAAGGTCGAGGCGCGCCAGCCGGTGAAGCTGACAAGCCTGTGGTCGAAGCTGGAGGGGTTCTGGGCGAGCCTCGCGCAGGTGCTGGCCCTGTCTCTGGCGTTGCAGGTTGCGGTGTTCGCCGCGCCGTTTTTCAACCAGCTGGTGATCGACGAGGCGATCGCGCGGGGCGATCTCGACATTCTGGCCGTGCTGGCGGTCGGGTTCGGCCTGCTGGCGGTGATCCAGGTGGGGCTGACGGCGCTGCGCGCCTACGCCCTGCAGGTGATCGGCCAGCTCATGGGCTATCAGATGATCGGCAATCTGGTGCGCCACCTCTTGCGCCTGAGCACCGGCTTTTATGAAAAGCGCCATGTGGGCGACATTCTCTCGCGCATCCAGTCCACACGGCCGATCCAGGACGCCCTCACCCGCGGCGCCGCCACGGTGGTGATCGACGGTCTGATGGCGGTGATCGCGCTGGTGATCCTGGTGTTCTACTCGGGGATGCTCACCCTCATCGTGGTGGCGGCTTTGGTGCTGAGCCTGCTGGTCACCTTCGCCTTCTATCCGGTCACGCGGCGGCGGTCGGAAGAGGCGATCATGGCGCAGGCCAGGGAGCAGACGCACCTGATCGAAAGCGTGCGCGCCTCGCGCACCCTCAAACTCATGGGCCGCGAGCCGGAACGCGAGGCGGCCTGGCGCAATCTCTTCGCCGAGACGGTGAACGCGAACTTCTCCGTCGCCCGGTTCGAGATCATCCGCAATGCGCTGCAGGGGCTGATCACCACGGTACAGACCATCTTGGTGGTGTATCTGGCCGCGCGCATGATCATAAACGGCGACGGGTTTTCGGTGGGCATGCTGTTTGCGTTCTTAAGCTTTCGCCAGACCTTTACCGACCGGGTGCTGGCCCTGATCAACGAAGCGTTCAATTTCCGGCTCCTGACCCTGCATCTGGAGCGTATCTCCGACATCGCCCAGTCGCAGCGTGAGCCGGTCCCGCCCAGCGAGCCGCCCGAGGACGCCCCGCCGCCGGCCGGCGCCATCTCCATGACCGGGATCTGGTTCCGCTATGGCGAGGGCGACCGCTTCGTGCTGGAGGACGCCGATCTGGAGGTGGGGGCCGGCGAGTTTGTGGCCATCACCGGCGCGTCGGGCGGCGGAAAGTCGACCCTGTTGAAGATCATGCTGGGGCTTTACGATCCCACCCGCGGGGAGATCCGCCTTGATGGTAGGCCCCCGGCGCTCACCGGGTGGCGCGCTTGGCGGCGCCATGTGGGGGTGGTGGCCCAGGACGATCAGCTGCTGTCTGGCACGCTTGCGGACAATATCGCCTTCTTCGACCCCGATCTGGACATGGCGCGTGTGCACGAGGCGGCGCAGGCGGCGCGCGTCCATGACGACATCATGCGCATGCCCATGCAGTATCTCTCTCTCGTGGGCGACATGGGCTCGGCTCTCTCGGGCGGTCAGCGCCAGCGCGTCCTGCTGGCCCGGGCGCTTTATCGCCGCCCCTCCATCCTGGTGCTCGACGAAGGCACCGCCAATCTAGATCAGGCCACCGAGGCGGAGATCGCCGACACCATCGCCGCCATGTCCATCACCCGCATCGTCGTCGCCCACCGCCCCGCCCTGGTGGAGCGCGCCGACCGGGTGATGCGTGTGGAAGGCGGGCGGGTGGTCGAGGGGCGGTAGGATATTTTTCTGCGACTATGTCGAAGCGCGATCGGCCTGCCCGTCATAGGATAGAGCCTGCGGGATCGGCCCGCAGCCGCCCATGACGAAGAGCAATCATGCAGCACGCCACACCCATCTATGAACAGCCCGGCGCGGTCGAGATGCGCACGGCCCTTTCCATGAACGATATGCTGGAGATGCAGTCATGAAATTCACCCTTCTTCTCCACGACGACGAACAGGCCTGGCTGTCCATGAACGACGCCGAGCAGGGCGCTGTGATTACAGAGCACATGGCCTTTACGGACGCGCTCATGAAAGCCGGCGCACTGGTCTCCGGCGAGGCGCTGGACTCGGCCGGATCGTCGAAGATCGTGCGCGGCGGCGTGGTGCAGGATGGCCCTTACGCCGACACCAAGGAGCAGCTGGGCGGCTTTTACGTGATCGAGGCCGCCGACATGAACGCCGCGGTGGCGTGGGCGAAGCGATGTCCCATCGGACCTCGAGGCGCGGTCGAGGTGCGCCTTGTTCCTGACTATGAAGGCTGAAAGACACGACCAGGCGCGGGCGGCGGCGGAGACCGCCGCGCGCAACGCCTATGGCAGGCTTCTTGCGATACTGGCGCGGCGGACCCGCGATCTTGAGATGGCCGAAGACGCGCTCGCCGACGCTTTTGCGAAGGCGCTCGAAGCCTGGCCGGAAATCGGCGTCCCGGAAAACCCGCAAGCGTGGCTCCTCACCACAGCCCGGCGCCGGCTGACCGATCTGGCGCGCCGCGTCGCCGTACGCTCGAAGGCCGAGCCGGAGCTTCTGGTTCTGTTGAACCGGATCGGCGACATGGAAGGGCGAGATGGTCTTCACGACGACCGCCTCGCCCTCATGCTCGCCTGCGCCCATCCAGAGGTGGACGAAGCCCTGCACACCCCGCTCATGCTGCAAGCCGTGCTGGGCCTGAATGCGGCCCAGATCGGCGCGGCGTTTCTCGTCTCGCCCGCGACCATGGGCCAGCGCCTGTCGCGCGCCAAGGCGAAGATTCGCGTCGCCGGAATCCCTTTTGAGACCCCTGGACCAGACGTGCTTGCGGCGCGGCTGCAAACGGTGCTGCACGCGATCTACGCGGCCTACACCGCCGGCCACGACCTCATCGGCGAGGAGCCTGGCAAGGCTAAAGACCTCTCCGGCGAAGCCCTGTTTCTCGCCGGCCTCGTCGCGCGCCTGGCGCCGGGCGACGCCGAAGCCCACGCCCTGTACGCACTGATCGCCCACTGCGAGGCCCGCGCACCGGCCCGGCGCGCCCGTGACGGGGCGTTCATTGCGCTTTCTGAGCAGGATCCCGCCCTGTGGGACGCCGGGCTGATCGAGCGAGGCGAAACTGCGCTGCACCATGCGCTGTCTCTGGCCCCGCCGGGCCGGTTTGCGCTGGAGGCTGCGATCCAGTCTGTCCACGCCGAGCGGCGCCGGACCGGGGCGACCCAGTGGCGCGCCGCCGCAGCGCTCTACGACAGGCTGGTGGAGACCGGCGCCGGGCTGGGCGCCCATATCGCTCGCGCCTGCGCCCATGGTGAGGCGTTCGGCGCCGAAATCGCCCTTCGGCTTCTCGACGCGCTACAGGACCTCAGCGCCGATCATCAGCAATTCCATGCGGCCCACGCCCACTGGCTCGCAGCATCGGGGCGCACAGGACAGGCGCGCGGCGCGTACGCCCGCGCCGCCGCGCTGAGCCCCGACCCGGCGGTGCGCGCCTTTCTTCAGGCGCGCGCAGCGCAACTTTAACGCCGCATCCCCCTCGCGAGGACCGCCCCGTCGCCCAAAACCTCACCCTCGTGTTTGGAACGCTCATCAATCTGGCGCGCCTTGGCCGCCTCCCCACCGCGTCTACTGCCTCCATCGACAGCTCACGAAAGCCGTCAAACTCCATCGTCATCGCCGTCATGGCGATCCCGTTTGCGCTTCACCAACCTTCTTTTCGTCACAGGGGAGCTTTCCCACTCAACTCCAAAAAAGCGCCGCCGCGCCATATGGCGCGGCGGCTGATTCAGGTGGTCCGGTCGAGTATGAGACTCTTGTAGGCGGCTAGGCTCAGAAGCGCTGCGATCAACGCCGCTCCCGCAATCTCCCATCCGGTCCAATACTGGAGAACAGTAGCTGCCAGAGCCATCCCGAACCATGTGGGAACCACATATCTCAAGATTGCAGTTCTGACCTCAGCCCAAACAGCTCCACTTAGACGGCTCATGTTCAAACTCCTCTCCAGATCAGGATACACCCATTACCTGTAGCGCATCTTCAGCAACGTGAGTGCTCAAAAAGGCGCCGCCCAGCAGGCGTCCGCCATTAGCCACGCCCGAGACGGGATTGATGACACCCGCTGCAGCACCGCCGAGACCACCAGCGATGATTGCGGTCGTACCACCTCCAGCGCTCCACGCTCCTGCGGCCCCGCCAAGGCCGCCAATTACGCCGCCAACCGCATTCGCGATCCACGCCCCACTAACCTCCTCAATCTCATCCATCGACAGCTCACGGACGCCGTCAAACTCCATCGTCATCGCCGTTATGGCGATCCTCCTTTTCGTTCAGATTTTGCAACGGTGCGTGGCCACGCATGCAAAGAATGAGCGAGCTGAGCCGGGGGGGTCAAGTCGAAAAAATCCCTATTAGTTGTATGCAAAAATTGTAAGGCGCGTATCCGCCTCACCCAAAAGCTTTTTTTAGAGTTTGCATTCTGAAATTTTTTTGGTGGCCCAGGTTTGGGCCGCCACGACACGCTGACCTGTTAAAAGGGCGCCGCGTGGCGGTGGTGGCGCCAACAACGTGCCCCGGTCCCAACCAGAGGCATGCCGCCACGCGCCCCCGCGCAGTTTTAACGCCGCATCCCCCTCGCCAAGACAGCCCCGTCGCCCTAAACCTCACCCTCGTGTTTGGAACGTTCATCAATCTCGCCCGCCTGGCCCGCGCCGCCTGGACGCTGGCGCGCCATGACGCGATTTTTCCCACGGAGTATCAGCAGGCGTTTCCCGCGCCCGCTCGGTTCCTGGGCAAGTTCGCGCGCCTGATCGCGATTCGTGATCGCGCCGCCAATCCCGGCGAGCGCCTGGCCCATGCGCTGGAACAGCTGGGGCCGTCCTATGTGAAGTTCGGCCAGGTCATGGCCACGCGCGCCGACGTGGTGGGCCCCGACTTCGCCAAGGGCCTGTCCCGGCTGCAGGACAAGATGAAGCCGTTCGGCCTGGCGCGCACCGAGGCGACGATCCGCGCCGAGCTGGGCGGTCAGGTGTCCGACTGGTTCACCGAGCTTGGCGAACCGGTGGCCGCCGCCTCCATCGCCCAGGTGCACAAAGCGGTCACCACCGATGGCCGCACCGTGGCGGTGAAGATCCTGCGCCCCGATGTGGAGCAGCGCATCAAGCGCGACATCTCCGCCATGCGCCTGGGCGCGAAACTGGTGGAGGGCCTGCTTCCCGCCACCAAACGCATGGAGCCGCAGGCGTTTGTGGAGACCGTGGCGCGCTCGCTCACCCTGGAGCTGGACCTGCGCCTTGAGGCGGCGAGCGCCTCGGAGCTGTCCGAAGCGGCGGTGTCGGCGCAGAATTTCTGGATCCCCGAGATCGACTGGTCGCGCACCGCCAAGCGGGTGATGACGCTGGAATGGATCGACGCGATCCCCTTGACCGACATGGACCGGGTCAAGGCGGCCGGGATCGACACGGAAAAGCTCGCCACCGATCTCACCGACGCCTTCCTGACCACGGCGCTGGAGCGCGGCGTGTTTCACGCCGATCTGCATGCGGGCAATCTCTTCGTCTCCGAAGACGGGCGGCTGTGGGCGGTGGATTTCGGCATCATGGGCCGGCTGGGCGCGGATGAACGGCGCTATCTTGCGCGCATCCTGCACGGCTTTCTCACCCGCGACTATGAGTCCGCCGCTGAGGCCCATTTCGCCGCCGGCTATGTGCCGGGCAGGTTCTCCAAGGCCGATTTCGCCAGCGCTCTGCGCGCCGTCGCCGAGCCGATCTTCGGCAAGACCGCCGATGAAGTGCCCATGAGCCGGGTGCTGCTGCAGCTGTTTGAAATCACCGACCTGTTCGACATGCATCTGCAGCCGCAGCTGGTCATGCTGCAAAAGACCATGGTGCAGGCCGAGGGCGTCTGCCGCTCGCTCACCGACCGGCACAATATGTGGAAGGCCTCCGCCCCGTCGGTAGAGCGCTTCATGCGCCGCGAGCTGGGCCCGGAAGGCAAGGTGCGCGACGCGATCCGCGATCTGGAGACCATGCGCGACGCGGTGCTCTCCCTGCCGGGCACGCTGGACCGCCTCTCCAAAGCCGCCGAGGCGCTTAAAGCCGAGCCGGCGGCTGGCGCCCAGGCGTCGCAGGAATGGACCATCCGCATCCTCGGCGCCGTCGTGATCGCCGGCGCCGCCGCCCTGATCACCGCGTTCGCTCTCGGCGCGATCTAGCGGCGCCGTTTGACCACCAACTTGACGGTAAGCACGCCTGTGCTTATATGAGATCTCCAAATGGATGGAGGGTTCCATGCGTGAGCGCGCCGGACACACTTTCGAGCATGAAACCAGCGGCGGCGAGCCCGTGCGTGAGACCCGAAAGCTGCGCAAGACCGGCAACAGCTATGGCGTGACCCTGTCGCGGAAGGCGCTCGATACTGCGGGCTTGTCGCCGGATACGCCAGTGGTCGTGCGCGCCGAAAAGGGCCGGGTCGTGATCTCCGCCGAGGGCGGTGTGTACGACCTAACCGTTGCGGCGGGCCGCGAGGCCATGGCGCAGTATCGCTACGCCCTGACAAAGCTTGGCCAATGAGCCCGCGCCTGCCCGACCGGGCGGGCTTTGTCGACGTGTTGGGAGAAATCCTCCACGAGACGACGGGCACGCCGCTGCAGTTTCGAGATGAAGGACTGCTTCAGTCCGCCTTCGCCAGGCCCGAGAATCGCCTCGCCTATGGCGATGAGGCGGATGCCTGTGCGCTGGCGGCGGCGCTAGCCTTCGGCCTCGCCAGGAACCATCCGCTGGTGGACGGGAACAAGCGCGCCGCCGCCGCCGCGTTTCTGATCACGCTCTTTCTCAACGGGTTGCGCCTCGACGCGTCCCAGAGCGCGCTGGTGGACACATTCACCAGTCTCGCCTCAGGCGCGCTGGACGAGGACGGGCTCGCCGACTGGGCGCGGGCGCGGATCGTGGCCGATGAAAGCTGGTTGGCGGACCCCCGACGCACCCGTGATCAGCGCGGCGGGTGACGGGCGGGCGCGCCGGGTCTAACACTGAGCGTCTCACACTGGCGGGTGAACCTGCGGGAGCGGCCCATGACCGGCAAGCGTATTCTTATCATCATCGGCGGCGGCGTCGCCGCCTACAAGTCTCTGGAGCTGATCCGGACGCTGAAGAAGCGCGCCATCGCCTCGCGCTGCATCCTCACCGCGGCGGCCAAGCAGTTCGTCACGCCCATGAGCGTCTCGGCGCTGTCGGGCGACAAGGTCTATGACGATCTGTTCTCGCTCACCGACGAGGCCGAGATGGGCCATATCGAGCTGTCGCGTTCGGCGGATCTGATCGTAGTGAGCCCGGCCACCGCCAATCTCTTGGCCAAGCACGCCTGCGGGATCTGCGATGATCTGGCCACCACCGCCTTGCTGGCCACCGACAAGCCGGTGCTCATGGCGCCGGCGATGAATGTGCGCATGTGGACCCATCCCGCGACGGTGCAGAATGTCGAGACTTTGCGCGGGCGCGGCGTCACCGTGATGGAGCCGGATGAGGGCGAGATGGCCTGCGGCGAGTTCGGCCCCGGCCGCCTGCCGGAGGTGGAGCGCATCGCCGACGCAATCGAAGCCGCCCTGAAGCACCACTGATGCGCGCGATCGTCACCGCCGGGCCCACGCTGGAGGCCCTGGATCCGGTCCGGTTCCTGTCAAACCGCTCGTCGGGCAAGCAGGGGTTCGCCATCGCCGCGGCCCTGCGCGATCAGGGCTTCGAGGTCACGCTGGTGACCGGCCCGGTGGCGCTGGACGATCCGGCCGGCATCACCACCGTGCGTGTGGAGAGCGCGCGCGACATGCTGGCCGGCGTCGAGGGCGCGCTGCCCGCCGACGCGTTTGTGGCTGTGGCCGCCGTCGCCGACTGGCGCCCCGCCCACAGCCATGACCGCAAGCTCAAGCTGGACAAGGGCGCCATGACATCGCTGGAGCTTGTGGAAAACCCGGACATTCTCAAGACGATCGCCAACCACCAGGCCCCGCGCCGCCCGCGCCTGGTGGTGGGTTTCGCCGCCGAGACCCATGACGTGGCGCGGCTTGCCCGTGAGAAGCGCCTGCGCAAGGGTTGCGACTGGATCGTCGCCAACGATGTTTCCGGCGACGCCATGGGCGGAGAGCACAACGCCGCCCTCCTGATCCGCGAGCATGACGAGCTGGTGATCGAGCGGGCCGCCAAGTCTGAAATCGCCGCCCGGCTCGCGTCGGAAATCCGCGCCGCTCTCACCGATTAGCCCTGCTTGCTGCGGCTGGTGACGGCTTCGGTTTGGCCCCGAACGGCTGGCCTGTTACGCTTCGCCTATCTGCAGCAACCTCATGGACGATCGATGAAGACTGTTTTTCTGGCCGCGTTCGGCGCGGCGGCGTTCACCGGCGCGGCGTCGGCGCAATGCTATGAAGTCGGCGCCGACGGCGCTGAGTACACCGAGATGAGCGGCTACGAGCTGCGCGAAGAGACCGCGCGGCCGGGCCTCATGGATCCGCCGCCCTTGTCTGAAGAGGCCGCCGGAATCATGTGCGTGCGCGACACGATCGTGCCCGACGCCAATGATTTCGAGCTTGTGCGCTATCGCGGCGTGCCGCTCTTCCTGCGCGACGGCGAGGGAGACGACGCGCGCGTCCTCGCGATCGGCTTCGTCGCAGCGGACATGAATGAGGCGGGCGAAGAGACCCCGCCGCAATATCTCGTTCGCCGCGTCCAGGGCGAACTGACCGAGGACGATATCGTCGCCATCACCGGCGCCCTTGAAGCCTTTGCGGACGCTGAAACCGCGCTCGACGCCTATATCGCCGAGCAGAGCGAGAGCGAAGACTAGTCATCGCGCCCGGCCATCGCGCCCGGCTGGCGGCCACCCGTCGGCCGGGCGCGCACCGCGCGATGCAGACGCATGCGCCTTTAAAGGCTGACGCGGCGGGAAATCTTCGTACTCTGCCGGCCTCGCCCGCCTTTTGAGGAGATTTCGGCCCGTGGTCACGCTGAAGGTCAAACCGCTCGCCCATTTCAAAGGTCTAGCCCTGCCGCGTTATGAAACCGCAGGCGCGGCCGGCATGGATCTGCGCGCCGCCCTGCCGGACGCCGAGCCGGTGGTGCTGGCGCCGGGCCAATGGCGGCTCATCCCCACCGGGCTCTCCATCGCCCTGCCGGAGGGCTTTGAAGCCCAGATTCGGCCCCGCTCGGGCCTGGCCGCGCGCCATGGCATCAGCTGCGTCAACACGCCGGGCACCGTGGACAGCGATTATCGCGGCGAGATCAAGGTCAACCTCATCAATCACGGCCCCGAGCCCTTCACCGTCACCCGCGGCGAGCGCATCGCCCAGATGGTCGTGGCGCCGGTGACGCAGGTCCAGTGGCTCGAAGTGGACGATCTTGGCGACACCGCGCGCGGCGCAGCCGGATTCGGCTCCACTGGGCGCTAAGGTCGCGGCTAGAGACGCCACGTGGCTCTGGAAGCGGCTGCTCGCCGCGCTATCCTGTCGAACATGGAACGCCGCCCTTACGAGACATGGCCGTCCGATCCGGCCGCCCCGCCCTTGTCCGGTGAGGCGCAGCTGTATCTGGACGCGGAAATCCGGCCGCACCGGTCGCTGGGACATCGCGGCTTCTACGCGCTGATGGCTGCGGTCGGGGTGATCAGCTTCATCGCCGGGACCGCCTTCATGGCGATCGGGGCCTGGCCGGTGCTGGGGTTTTTCGGCCTTGACGTGCTGGTGGTGTATCTGGCCTTTCGCTGGTCCTATCGCGATGCGCGCCGAGTAGAGACCATCAAGGTCACCGATGACGAGATTCGGGTCGCAAGATGCACGCCTTTCGGCCATCAGACCGCCTATCGCGTGCCGCTTGCATGGACGAGGGTCGAACTGGCCGGAGAGGGCGAGCCGGACGTGCAGGCCCGCCTTCACCACAAGGGCCGCAACCTGATCATCGGCTCCATGCTCAGCCCGAAAGAGCGCGAGGCTCTGGCCGGCGCCGTGGGCGAGGCGCTTGTGCAGGCGAGGCGCGGCGCGCCGCAAGAACCGGGTGGCGCCCCGGCCTGACGCTTGGCACTGTCACCGCCATGACCGACACCTCCTCTCCTCCCGAACTCTCCGCCAGCGCCGATTATGCGCGTATGGGCGCCGCGATTTCCTGGCTGTCCGAGCATTGGCGCGATCAGCCGGACCTCGACGCCGCCGCGCGCGCCGCCGGGCTTTCGCCGCACCATTTCCAACGCGTGTTCACCCGCTGGACCGGCACCAGCCCGAAACGCATGGTCCAGGCGCTTACCCACGCCAGCGCGCGAAAGCTTTTGGTGGACGGAGCGAGCGTTCTGGACGCCGCCTATGAAACCGGCCTTTCGGCCCCGTCGCGCTTGCACGACATCTTCATCGCCGAAGAAGGCGTGACGCCCGGCGAAGCCAAATCCGGCGGCGAGCGCCTCACCTTCAAAATCGGCGAGGCGGCGACCCCGTTTGGAACCGGGGTGTTCCTGATCGCGCCGCGCGGCCTGTCCGCCCTGGGGTTTGCGGACGAGGGCGCGGAGGACGCGGCGCGCGCCGACCTGACGGAGCGCTTCCCCTCTGCGCGATTTGAAGTGGATGATCGGCTTGCGGCCAGCTGGGCGGAACGGATTTTTGACGCCCGCCCCGGCGAGACCCGGTTGGACCTGGCGCTCTACGGCACGCCCTGGCGTCGCCAGGTCTGGCGTGCGCTGCTGCGCATTCCTGCGGCGAAGACCGTGAGCTATCGCGATATCGCGGTGGAGGTCTGCACCGCGAAGGCCAGCCGCGCCGTGGGCGCGGCGGTGGGCGCCAATCCGGTGAGCTTTCTGATCCCGTGTCACCGGGTGCTCTCGGGCGATGGCCGGCTCACCGGTTATCACTGGGGACTGAATCGCAAGCGCTGCATGCTCGCTTATGAGGCCGCGAGAGGTTAAATACCTCACTATGATTGGTCAGGGCTTCTATCTCGTGGGCGCGCTCGTCGCGCTGTTCATCGTCGCTTCGCTCACCCGCTGGGTGCTGGCGGTGCGGTCGCTTCGCGGTGACGCAAAGGCCGAATACGCCAGTCGGCTTGTGGACAAGCCCGCCACGGTGGCCTCGGTGTCCGAGGCCGAGTTTGTGGCGCTGTACGTGCGAAGCTTTCAGCCCCACGGCGCGCTCTACGCCGCCGGTGGCGCCGCCGCCGCCCTTCTGGTGAGCCCGCCGGCGCTGATCCTCGTACCGCTGGGCTATGACGCGATCTGGCGCGCAAACGGAGCCCCGTCCTGGGCGGGCCATACCGGCTATGTCTACATGTTCTCGCTGTTTTTCGCCCTTTGCTTTATCTGGGCGGCGGTGGCGGCGATCTTTGCGCGCCTGGCCCATTCCAAGACGCCGGAGCCGTTCCACCACGCCCTCGCCCGGGCGCGCGGCGAACCGCTTCCCAACGATCCCGGCTGGCGGCCCCGCCCCAAATGGGCGCGCCGCGTTCGACCGGACCCCGATCCTAAGTCAAGTCCCGATACGAAACCCGGCGCCTGACCGGCCCCGTTCTGTTTTTAAATCCCGCAAGGAGCGTTCCCGCAATGGAATTCCTGCACACCATGCTGCGCATCACCGACATTGAAGCTTCCCTTGATTTCTTTTGCGAGGGGCTCGGCTTTGAAGAGGTGCGCCGCACCGAAAGTGAAAAAGGCCGTTTCACGCTGGTTTTCCTGGCCACACCGGATGACCTCCACCGGGCCGGCGTGACGACCCCTGTCACCACCCCGCTTGAGGGTCCGCTGCCCACCGGCCTGCCCATGGTGGAGCTGACCTATAACTGGGACCACGAAGAATACGGCGAGGGCCGCAATTTTGGACATCTCGCCTATCGCGTCGCCGATATCTACGCTTTGTGCGCGCGCATGCAGGGCATGGGCTACACCATCGCCCGACCGCCCCGCGACGGGCGCATGGCCTTCCTTAGAAGCCCCGACAATATCTCCATCGAACTCCTGCAGCAGGGCGAGCCGCTGGAGCCCGCAGAGCCGTGGCTGAGCATGGAGAACGAGGGCCGCTGGTAGGCCGCCGGGAACCTGCTGAATCGGCTCTGCGTTAACCATAGACGAGAACGCAAGCGGAACATCACTTGACCCGATTCCATGTTCCGCTTATGTTCTCACGCGATGGGAACAGGAGCGTGATATGGCTTACGCCTCGAATTCTGACGGATACGCCCGCAATTCCGGCAAGCGCTGGCGGCGCGACGATCTGGCGGCCCTGCGCGACATGGTGCGCCGCGGCGCGCCCTTGCGCCTGATCAGCCTGCGTCTGGGCCGGCCCGATGCGGCGATCCGGTCCAAGGCCAGCGATCTGGGACTGTCAGTGAGCCAGACCAACGCCATGGTGGCCCCGCCGCCTACACGCACCCTGGCGCGCAATCCGCAGCGCGGCCCTGACCGCGACCCGGAGATGAACGCCCGCCAGCTGGAATTATTCGGCACGGCGTAGCAGACCCGCGCCGAGTCGCACCTCACGCAGCGGTGCTGCGCGCCGCATCGCTTATCCCAGCACGTCCTGCATGGAATAAAGCCCAGGCTGGCGATCTTTCAGCCAGAGCGCCGCCTCCACCGCGCCGCGCGCGAACAGGAAGCGGTCAAAGGCGCGATGGGTCACCGTCACTTCTTCAAAGGCGGAGAGAAAGCGCGCTTCGTGCTCGCCCACAACGCCGCCGCCGCGCAGCGACGCAAACCCGATCGTACCCATGGGCCGCGAGCCGCCGGTGCGCGGGCGGTCAAACTGCGCCACCGCCTCAAACCGATCGCCGCGCGCCGCAGCCGCCGCCTTGCCCAGGCTGATTGCGGTGCCGGACGGCGAATCCGCCTTGCGCTTGTGATGGGTCTCCACGATCTCCAGATCGAACTTGTCGGCGCTCAGCGCCCGGGCGGCCTCAGCCACAAGGCGCTCCACCACCGCTACGCCGAGGGAGAAGTTACTTGCCTGAAGCACCGGGATGGATTGCGCCGCAGCCTCGAGCCGAGCCTGCTGATCGGCGTCCAGCCCCGTGGTGCCGGTCACCAGCCCGACCCCGCCGCGCTCCGCCAGCCGCTCGGCCACCGCCGCGGCCACCGCCGGCGCGGACACGTCGATGAGAACGTTCGCCTCCGCCACCGCTTCGGTGAGGGCCACCACCGCTTCAACGCCGAAAAAGCCCTTTTCGGCGAGCTCGCCAAGATCGGCGCCCAGGTGCACGCTGTCCTGGCTCACCATACCACCGGTCAGCGTCGTGTCGCCGCGGCTGATCAGCTGATGGGCGATGGTCCGCCCCAGCCGGCCGGACACACCGCACACCGCGGCGCGAAGTTTTATATCAGACATAAGCGCGCTCCTTCGCTTCGCTTGTCGCCTGATCGTAGTGAAGAAAGCGGTAACGCGTCGCGCTCACCAAGACGGCGCTGAACACATTTTTTAAGACCCCCTACACCGCCTCGTCGTCACCGCGCACGTCGTTCCAGAAACGTTTGACCTTCTTGAAAAAGCCGTCGCTCTCCGGATTGCAACCGTCGCCGGAGATGTCGCAGAACTCGCGCAGGATCTCGCGCTGGCGCTCGGTAAGCTTGCGCGGAGTCTCGACGAACAGCTCCACGAACATGTCGCCGCGCGCGCCGCCCGTGTTCACCTTGCTCATGCCCTTGTGGCGCAGGCGCATACGCTCGCCGGTCTGGGAGCCGTCAGGGATGGTGATCTTCACCTTGCCGCCCTCGATGGTGGGTGCGTCGATCTCGCCGCCCAGCGCGGCGGTGACCATGGGCACCGGCGCCCGGCAATAGAGATTGGGACCGTCGCGCTCGAACAGCTCGTGGGGCAGCACCGAGATGAAAATGTAGAGATCGCCGCGCGGCCCGCCGCGCGCGCCCGCCTCGCCCTCTCCGGCCAGGCGGATTCGCATGCCGTCCTCCACGCCGGCGGGAATCTGGATACGCAGATCGCGCATCTTGCGCACACGGCCCGCGCCGTCGCACTCCTGACAGGGCGTCTCCACGTACTGGCCCCGCCCGCCGCAAGTGGGGCAGGCCTGCTCCATGGTGAAAAACCCCTGGGTGCGCCGGATCCGGCCCGCGCCCGAACAGGTCTCGCACGTGGTCACGCCGGTGCCCGGTTCCGCGCCGTCGCCGCCGCAACGCTCACAGGAGACCGTCGTAGGGATGCGGATTTCGGAATCCTTGCCGTGGAACGCCTCTTCCAGCGTGATTTCCATATCATAGCGAAGATCAGAGCCGCGCGCCGGCCCGGCGCGGCGACCGGCGCCGCCGCGCGCGCCCCGGCCCCGGCCGAAGGCGTCGCCGAAGACCTGCTCGAAGATGTCGGCGAAGTCGGCCGCCGAACCGCCGCCGAAGCCGCCCTGGCCGAACGGACCCTGCCCGCCGCCACCGCCCTGGCTGAACGCGGCGTGGCCCATGCGGTCATAGGCGGCGCGCTTGTCGGCGTCGGACAGCACCGAATAGGCCTCACCCACCTCCTTGAACTTGGCCTCGGCCTCGGCGTCGCCGGGATTTTTATCCGGGTGGTATTGCATGGCGAGCTTGCGATAGGCGCTCTTGACCGCCTTCGCGTCCGCACCCTTGTCCACGCCCAGGACGTCGTAATAGTCGCGCTTGCTCATTGGTCGGTACACATCCCGTTCGGCCCATCGCCCGGTCGCCATGGGCGGCGGGTGTCTTGAGTATCCCCCTCCCCATGTCGGGAGAGAGCCGGGGTGGGGTGAGGCGGTCCGGATCCGGACCCGCAATGGCTGGCGATCGCGCCCCCCACCCCGACCCTGCCCCGTTTGGGGAGGGAGCGAGGATGACGCGAGCCTTCATGGTCCAAACGCTTCTCCGGGCGCCAGGCCCGGCCGAAGCGATGCGGCCCCGCCCCGGGGGTCGGGACGGGGCCGCGTTATCACGAGACCGCGTGCTTAAGCGCTTTTCTTCGTGTCGCTGTCGCCGTCATCGTCCTTCACCTCGGTGAATTCCGCGTCGACGACGCCCTCGTCGTCGTTGGATGCGCCTTCACCGCCCTGGGGCGCTTCGCCCCCGGACTGCTGGGCGGCGTACATCGCCTCGCCCAGCTTCATGACGGCCTGTTGAAGGGCCTGGGATTTCTGCTGGATCGCCTCGACGTCTTCGCCGTCCTTGACCTCCTCCAGCTCCTTGACCGCGGTTTCGATCGCTTCCCTGTCGGCCGGGTTCAGCTTGTCGCCGAACTCGGTGACCTGGGAGTTGGTCTGGTGGACCAGCGCCTCAGCGGTGTTCTTGGCGTCCACCAGCGCGCGGCGCTTTTTATCGGAGTCCGCGTTGGCCTCGGCGTCCTTGACCATCTGGTCGATGTCGGCGTCCGACAGGCCGCCCGAGGCCTGGATGCGGATCACCTGCTCCTTGCCGGTGGCCTGGTCCTTGGCCGACACGTTGACGATGCCGTTGGCGTCGATGTCGAAGGTCACCTCGATCTGCGGCATGCCGCGCGGGGCCGGCGGGATGCCGACAAGATCGAACTGGCCGAGCATCTTGTTGTCGGCTGCCATCTCGCGCTCGCCCTGGAACACCCGGATCGTCACGGCGGTCTGGTTGTCGTCGGCGGTGGAGAAGGTCTGCGACTTCTTGGTCGGGATCGTCGTGTTGCGATCAATGAGGCGCGTGAACACGCCGCCCAGCGTCTCGATCCCCAGCGAAAGCGGGGTCACGTCCAGCAGCAGCACGTCTTTCACATCGCCCTGGAGAACACCGGCCTGAATCGCGGCGCCCATGGCCACAACCTCGTCGGGGTTCACGCCCTTGTGCGGCTCACGGCCGAAGAAGCCTTTCACGGCTTCCTGGACTTTGGGCATGCGGGTCATGCCGCCCACCAGAACAACGTCGTCAATGTCGGAGGCCGACACGCCGGCGTCTTTCAGGGCCGCCTTGCACGGATCGATCGTGCGCTTGACCAGGTCTTCCACCAGGCTTTCCAGCTTGGCGCGCGACAGCTTCATGTTCAGGTGTTTGGGACCAGACGCGTCGGCGGTGATGAAGGGCAGGTTCACCTCATAGGAGGTGGCGCTGGACAGTTCCTTCTTGGCCTTTTCGGCCTCTTCGCGCAGGCGCTGGAGCGCCAGCTTGTCCTTGCGCAGATCAATGCCCTGGTCCTTTTTGAACTCGTCGGCGAAGTATTCAACGATGCGCAGGTCAAAGTCTTCGCCGCCCAGGAAGGTGTCGCCATTGGTGGCCTTCACCTCGAAGACGCCGTCGCCGATCTCCAGAACCGAAACGTCGAACGTGCCGCCGCCCAGGTCGTAAACCACGATGGTGCGGTTATCGCCCTTGTCCAGGCCGTAGGCGAGCGCGGCCGCGGTGGGCTCGTTGATGATGCGCAGCACTTCCAGCCCGGCGATCTTGCCGGCGTCCTTGGTGGCCTGACGCTGGGCATCGTTGAAATAGGCCGGAACCGTGATGACGGCCTTCTCGACCTTCTCACCCAGATAGCTCTCGGCGGTCTCCTTCATCTTCTGGAGGATGAAGGCGGAGATTTCGCTAGGCGCGTACTTCTTGTCGCGGCCCTGAACCCAAGCGTCGCCATTGGCGCCCTCGACGATGGCGTAAGGCACCATGTCCTTGTCTTTTTTCACCGTCGGATCGGCCATGGTGCGCCCGATTAGGCGCTTGATGGCGAAGAAGGTGTGGTCGGGGTTGGTCACCGCCTGGCGCTTGGCCGGCTGGCCGATCAGGCGCTCGCCGTCTTCGGTGAAAGCGACCACGGAGGGTGTGGTGCGCATCCCTTCGGCGTTTTCGATCACCTTCGCGCCGTCGCCGTCCATGACCGCGACGCAGCTATTGGTGGTCCCGAGGTCGATTCCGATAACCTTGCTCATGGTGTCTTCAGTCTCCTTGTTCCGGCGGGGCGGGCGGATGGCCGGGGCCCGAAGCGCTCCGGCGATGCGAGGGCCGCCCCCCGACTTGACGTCTGTTACTGCACAAAACGGCCGGGACGAGCCCGGAGCAAATCTCAAAATTTCACGCGGACTTTATGTCCTTGCGCGTCACGTGGCGATTTAGGAAGGCGAGCGGGGGCGCGCAAGGGCGAACAGGAGAATCGTTTTCCTCACCGCCGTGCGCGGTTAGGCTTTGGCGACCCTTGCGCCACACGGTTCTCCATGCCCTCCACACGCTTCACCCCGCCCGCCGGCTTCAAGCTGCTGCCTGAACGCCTGCGCCGGCCCGAGCAGGCGTCGCTTGTGAACGCCGTGCTGGCCGGGATCGCCGAGAGCCCGCTCTACCAACCCGCCATGCCGCGCACCGGCAAGCCGCTGTCTGTGCGCATGACCAATTTCGGGCCTCTGGGCTGGATGACCGACAAGGACAGGGGTTATCGCTATGAGCCCGCCCATCCGGTCACCGGCGAGCCCTGGCCGGCGATGCCCGCAACGCTGCTGGACCTGTGGGACGAGGTCGCCGGCTGGCCCGATCCGCCCGAGGCTTGCCTTGTGAACTGGTACGGTCCGGACGCGCGCATGGGCCTTCACGTGGACAATGACGAAAGAGCGGTGAATGCTCCGGTGGTTTCCGTCTCGCTGGGCGACTGGGCGCGCTTTCGTCTGGGCGGCCCGTCGCGCAGGGACCCGACCGCCTCCTTCATCCTGAACTCCGGCGACGTGGTGGTTCTGGGCGGCGCGGCGCGGGCCTGTCATCACGGGGTGGACAGGATCTATCCCGGCACGTCCACGCTTCTGCCGGAAAGCTGGCGGCCGGGGCGCATCAATCTCACCTTGCGCCGCGTCACGCCGTGAGGCGGCGGCGAGGAGCTACAGGCGCGATGCAGGCCGGATATGGCGCAAACCGCGAAGTCATCGTAACGTCGTCACTATTGATGAACACGTTCAGCAAGGCGCCGCCATGGATTTGAAGACCCTAGTGGCCACGCTTGGTGACCATGTGCTCGATTCGGTTCTGATCACGGAAGCCGAGCCGGTCGACCTTCCTGGCCCGCGCATCGTCTGGGTCAACGAAGCGTTCACACGCACCACCGGCTACACGCTCGACGACGTGATCGGCAAAACGCCTCGCATTCTGCAAGGCGCGGATGTGAACCGCGAAGCGCTGGCCACCATCAGCGCGGCTCTGAAGGCCTGGCGCCCGGTGCGCCAGATCCTCAAGAATTACACCAAGGACGGCGAGCCCTTCTGGATCGAGCTCGACATCAAGCCGGTCGCGGATTCCAGCGGCTGGTATTGTTACTGGCTCGCGGTTCAGCGCGACGTCACCGACCGGGTCGAACAGGCCGAAGCCCTGCGCCAGGCGCGCGACGAGGCGCGCTCGGCCAACCGGCTGAAATCGGAGTTTCTGGCCAATATGAGCCATGAAATCCGCACCCCTCTGAACGGCGTGCTGGGCATGGCCCAGGTGCTGTCCTTCACCGACCTGGATGAACGCCAGCGCCGTGCGGTGGACACCATTCTGGCGTCCGGCCGATCCTTGCTGGGCCTCATAGAAGACGTGCTGGATCTTTCACGGGTCGAGGCCGGACAGCTCAGCCTGTCGCCCGAACCGTTGACGGCGCGCGAGATGGTGGAGCAGGCCGGCGAGGCGGTCCGCGGCGTCTGCGTCCAGAAGGGGCTGACCCTTCGAATCGAGCCCGGCGACGGTGCGGACACGCCCTTCATGGCCGATCCGCGCCGCACCCGTCAGATTCTCGTGAATCTCGCCGGCAATGCAGCCAAGTTCACGATGAGCGGCTCCGTGGTGATCGCCTCCAGAGTCGAGGATCGAGCCGGGGATCGGCTTCGGGATCAAAATCGGGATTCGGCCCGCGGCCCGTCCATGGTCTTTGAGGTTCGCGATACAGGACCCGGCGTACCCCCCTCCCTGCGCGCGGCGATATTCGAACGCTTCCGCCAGGGTGAGGCGTCCTTGTCGCGCGACCATGAGGGCGTCGGGCTGGGTCTCGCCATCGCAAACGAATTGGCCGCTCTGGCCGGCGGCGCGCTGGAGGTGGATGACGCACCCGAAGGCGGCGCGGTGTTCCGCGTGATCCTGCCGTTGATCACCGCCGACCCGGTTGTAACGCCGCCGCCCCGGACGGCCGGTGCAAGCGAGGCCGCGCCGTCACCGGCGCGCCACGCCCTTCTGGTGGAGGACAATCCGGTCAATCGCGAGGTGGCTGAAGAGGCGTTGGTCCTGCATGGCTGGCGGGTCAGCTCGGAAGCCCGCGCCGAGCCGGCTCTGAAACGGCTGCAGAGCGAGGCCTTCGATCTGGTCATCATGGACCGGGAGATGCCGGGTTTGAACGGCGAGGAGGCGATTCGTCTCATCCGCGCCATGGGCCCGCCGGTACGCGATATTCCCATCCTCATGGTCACCGCCCACGCCATGGCCGGCGCGCGAGAAGCAGCTCTGGCGGCGGGCGCCGACGACTATCTGGCCAAGCCGGTGGTTCTCGATCAGATGGTGGCGGTGGCCGCAAGGCTTTGCGAGCGCACGGCGCGATAGCCGATCTCGTTCAGCCTCAATTCAGCCTCGATGGTTTCTGATAACCGCCATGTAACGGACCGCAGGGGTCCGTCCCGTTGCTTTTCAAGGGAGTTCGCCATGTTCCGCAAGCTCGTTCTACTCGCCGCCGCGCCGCTCGCCTTGAGCGCGTGCGCCACCAATCAGGGCGTCCAGGGCGCCGCCATCGGCGCCGGCGCCGGCGCGCTCGCGGGCGCGGTCATCGGCAATAATGTCGGGTCCGGCAACGCCCAGACCGGCGCGCTGATCGGCGCGGGCCTCGGCGGCGCCGCCGGCGCCGTGGTGGGCTGCAACCGCCCCGGCGGCTGTGGGCATAACGCCAACAATCCCAACCATTCCGAGCTGTATTACGATCAGTATTCGGGCCGCTACTGGTATGAAGACTACCGCAACGGCTCCACCTGGTGGCAGAACGGCGAGGCGCGCACCGCCGCGCGCCGCTAGGGCCTCAAACGCCCGGCAGACATGAAAAGGGCGGCTCCGACGGGGCCGCCCTTTTTTATGCCTTGAAGTGTGTGCGCGCCTTTAAGCGCTCACATCCACGCCGCCGCCCGCGCCGCTCTGAGGCGCATCCGGCTTGTCCTGGGATTTGCCCTGACCGCCGCCGCCTTCAGCGGGACCGGCGCTGACCACCACCATGGCGGCGCGCAGGGTGCGCTCGCCGATGACATAGCCAGGCTGCATCACATGGGCCACGGCGCCCTTGGGCTGGTCGGCTGGCACCTGTGCGGCGGCCTGATGGTGATTGGCGTTGAACGGGTCGCCGGGGCTCGGCTCGACCTTCTTGACGCCGTGGCGCTCCAGCGTCGCGACCAGGCGGCGTTCGGTGAGCTCGACGCCTTCGATCAGCGTGGCGAAGGCCGGTCCGGCGCTCCGCTTGGCGTCGCCGTCGATGCTCGCAAGCGCACGGGCCAGATTGTCAGCCACGTCCAGCATGTCGCGCGCAAAGCCGGTGACGGCGTATTCGCGCGCATCCTTCACGTCACGCTGGGCGCGCTTCTTGGTGTTCTCCATCTCCGCGTAGGCGCGCAGGAGCTTGTCGCGGGCCTCGGCGAGCTGGGCGTCCGGATCGGGTTCGGGCGCCGCCTCGGCGAAATCATCGCCCCGGCGTTCCGCCTCGAGCGAATCGGGCTGCTCGTCTTCGCCCAGCGGCGCGTCCGCGCCGGTGCGCGCAGCCTCGCTCTCGGGGGACGCCGCGGTGGCGGCGTCGGGATTGGTGTCGGGTTTTGCGTTATCCTGGGTCATGGGAGGCTAGATCAAGTCGATGGGTCAAAAGGTCAAGGGGTCATCGCCCGCCGGCGATCAGCTTGCCCACCACCTGGGCGGTGTAATCCACCAGCGGAATGACGCGCGCATAGTTCAGCCGGGTCGGCCCGATGACGCCCAGCGCGCCGATGATCCGGTTGTCGCGGTTGCGATAGGGGGCGACGATGACGCTGGAGCCGGACAGCGAGAACAGCGGGTTTTCAGACCCGATGAACAGGCGCACGCCCTTGCCCGACCGCGCTTCGTCCAGCAGCGCCAGAAGGCCCTCCTTGCGCTCGATATCGTCAAACAGCAGACGCACGCGCTCCAGATCCTCGGCCGCCTGCACCGCTTCAAGAAGGCGGCCCTGACCGCGCACGATGAGGGTGCGGCTTTCCGGTCCGCCCCAGTCCGCCAGGCCCTGCTCCACGAGGCTGGACGCGGCGCCGTCGAGCTGAGCGCGCTTGCTGGCGATCTCCTCGGCGATTTCTTTCAGAGCTTCAGCCAGGGTGCGCCCGCGCAGCCGGGAGGAAAGATAATTGCCCGCCTCTATGAGCGCAGCCGGCGGCAGCCCGACAGGCGCGCGCATGAGCCGGTTCTCCACCCCGCCGTCCTCGCTCACCAGAACGGCGAGGATTTCGGTGGGCGACAGATTGACGAACTCCACATGGCGCAGCGGCGCATCGGCTTCCGCGCTCGCCACAAGGCCGGCGCCTCCGGCCAGGCCCGACAGAAGCGCGGAGGCTTCTGACAGAACTTCTTCCGGCCGGCGCCCGGCGGCGCTCACCCGGTCCTCGATATCGCGGCGCTCCTCGCTGTCCAGATCGCCGATCTGCAACAGCCCGTCCACGAACAGGCGAAGCCCGGCATGGGTGGGCATGCGCCCGGCCGAGGCGTGGGGCGCGCTCAGAAGCCCGGCTTGCGCCAGATCAGCCATGGTGTTGCGGATGGAGGCCGGCGACAGGGTCAGTCCGCTGGTTTTCGACAGGGTGCGAGAGCCCACCGGCTCGCCGGTGGCCAGATACGTCTCCACCAGCTCGCGAAACAGCCGGCGCGAGCGCGCATCCAGAGCCTGTAATCCGGTAACCGGGCGGAGTGGGTCGTCCATGCCTCAAGAGGTAGTCGCGTCGGCCCGCCTTAGCAATGCGCCCCGCTGGCGCCGCCCCGCCCGGCTTGACCGGCGCGCGGATCAGAGTAGCAAGGCCAGCAACAGTGTTCAGGAGATCCCCCATGCGCCCCGATGGCCGCCAGCCCGACGCCCTTCGCGACATTCGCTTTGAAATGGGGTTCAACCCCTACGCCGAGGGGTCCTGCCTCGTGAAGTGCGGGAATACCCATGTGCTGTGCACCGCCAGCGTCGACGATCACACCCCGCCCTGGCTGCGCGGTCAGGGCAAGGGCTGGGTGACGGCGGAGTATTCCATGCTGCCGCGCGCCACCCATACGCGCACAAGGCGCGAGGTGACCGGCGGCAAGGTCTCCGGCCGCACCCAGGAGATCCAGCGCCTGATCGGGCGGTCCTTGCGCGCCTGCATCGATCTCAAAGCCCTGGGCGAGCGTCAGATCCTGATTGATTGCGACGTGCTGCAGGCCGACGGCGGCACGCGCACCGCGTCCATCACCGGCGCCTGGCTCGCCCTGAAGCAGGCGGTGGGCTATCTGCTGGAGGAAGAGGTCATCAAGACCGACCCGGTCCACGCCCAGCTCGCCGCCGTGAGCTGCGGGCTGATCTCCGGCGAGGCGCGCCTGGATCTGGAATACGAGGAAGACCGGATCGCCCAGACCGACGCCAATTTCGTGCTCAGCGCTCAAGGCGGCGTCATCGAGGTGCAGGCCACCGCCGAGGACCGCCCCATGGCCCCCGAACAGTTCGACCAGCTCTTCGCGCTGGCCCGCAAGGGCGTGTCCGAGCTCTGCGCCAGGCAGACCGCCGCCCTGAAGGGCTGAAGCGCGCATAAAGCCCGACGATCTTCAGCCGGCGGCGAGTCCGCCGGCTAAAGCGTCTCGATGGTGAGATTATTGTTGGAGTAGATGCAGATATCGCTGGCGACCTTCATGGCCTTGCGGGCGATGGTCTCGGCCTCGTCCTCATACTCCATCAGGGCGCGCGCCGCGGCGAGGGCGTAATTGCCGCCCGAGCCGATGGCGGCGATGCCGTCTTCGGGCTCCAGCACGTCGCCGGCGCCGGTGAGCACGAAGCTCTCATCCTTGTCGGCGACGATGAGCATGGCCTCCAGCCGGCGCATATAGCGGTCGGTGCGCCAGTCCTTGGCCAGCTCCACGCAGGAGCGCGCCAGCTGACCGGAATGGGTCTCCAGCTTGCCTTCCAGGCGCTCGAATAGAGCAAAGGCGTCGGCGGTGGCGCCGGCGAAGCCGGCGATCACCTTGCCGCCGGCCAGCGGGCGCACCTTTTTGGCGGTGGCCTTCATCACGGTGTTGCCGATGGAGACCTGGCCGTCACCGGCCAGGGCCACCTTGCCGGACTTGCGCACGCATAAAATCGTGGTGCCGCGCCAGCCGGGAAATTTCGGCTCTTCGCTGCTCATGTCACGGGCCTTTCTAAGGGCTTGACCTAATTGCGCTCGTTTTCTTCGGCGAACTGGCCGCCTTTGCGATAGCGTTCCAGATAGGCGGGCACGATGGATTCGATGCTCTCACGCTCCACGCCGAAATCCTTGATCGTCCCGAAATCCTTGCCGGTTTCGCCCACCACATTGTCGGTCTTGAGCAATTTCACCTGATCGCGGGTCAGGAAGGGCTGCACGAAGGGCAGTTTGCCGGTGAGCTCGCCCATCAGGCCCATGCCGCCGGCGGCCAGGAAGGGAATCGGCAGCAGAATCCGCTGGCGGCGCGTGGTCGCCATGATGAATTCGAGGATCTCCTTGAAGGTGTAGATCCCCGGCCCGCCCAGCTCATAGGTGCGCCCGCGCGCCTCATCCATCTCCAGCGCCTTCACCGCGCATTCGGCCACATCGTCGCAATAGACCGGCTGAAACTTCGTCTTGCCGCCGCCGATCAGGGGCAGGGCCGGCGCGAAGCGCGCCATGTCGGCGAATTTGTTGAAGAACTGGTCTTCCGGGCCGAACACGATGGAGGGGCGAAGGATCACCGCGCCGGGAATCGCCGCCTGCACGGCCTGTTCGCCCAGCGCCTTGGTCCTCGCGTATTTCGATTTCGAGTCCGCATCGGCGCCGATGGCGGAGATCTGCACCATGCGCTCGATCCCGGCGGCCTTGGCGGCCTCGGCGATCAGCCCGGCGCCCTTGGACTGCAGCGCGTCAAAGCTCTGCTTGCCGTCCTCGGCCAGAATGCCCACCAGATTGATCACCCCGTGGGCGCCGTCCACCGCGCGCTCCACCGAGGCGCGATCTTTCAGATTAGCCTGCACCAGCTGGATCTGGCCCACCACGCCCATGGGGCGCAGATCACCCGCCAGATGGGGGCGGCGCGTGGCCGCGCGCACCCGGTAGCCGGCCTTGGCCAGGCGGCGCACCACATAGTGTCCGATGAAGCCGGACGCCCCGAACACGGTGATCATCTCGTCGCGCAATTGCATGGTCGGCCTCATCTTTGAAAATAGCGGCGACGCCGCATCGCCCTATCAAAGGCGTCACGGGCTGATATAGGGAGTGCGCGCCGATAGACCAAAAAACCCCGCCCCTGTCCATGCAGGCGAAGCGCGGCGTGTACCCCCCGATACACATTGCAATGCACATGACCCGCGCCTGGCCGTTGACAGGGCACGGCCCGGCGCACTATCACCCGCGCTCCCACACCTGCCCAGGTGGCGGAATTGGTAGACGCGCCAGCTTCAGGTGCTGGTTTCCGAAAGGAAGTGGAAGTTCGAGTCTTCTCCTGGGCACCACAGCTTGCGCTAAAAGCGTGAGATGGAACAATGGCTTGGGGGTTTTGAGCCGGTCTCTTGGTACACCGCGAGGTACACAAGAGATGGTCGGCCCTTCCCAAATCCCTTTTCTGACAGAACGTAACGGCACGCTGTTTTTCCGTCGGCGCGTTCCAGCGCGCTTCCGAGATCGCACCGGCTTCCATGAATGGAAACGGGCGCTGGGGCGGGAAACCGCAGACAGCTCCCGCATTCGCCTCGAGCTGCGGGTCCTTACCGAGGCCACAGACGAGGCGCTTGCCCGGCTTGAGCGCGGCCTCCCCGTAAGCTCCAGTCTCCTCGAGGCCGCTCTGGCAGCCCTGTATCCGGATCAGAACAAGGCGACGCTCCTCACGATAGACGACGCGGTGAGAGCGTATCAGGCGGACCGCGGCCTTACGTGCCTGCGCAAGCCGGAGCAGGTGGCTGTCGACCAGTTCAAGGCGATGATCGGCGAAAAGCGCATCTTCGAGATCAGCCGCTCCGACGTTCGGCGCTGGGTCGATCTCTTGCGAACCAAGCGGGGCCAGTCCGGGACCACGATCCGGCGGCGCATCGGGGCCATGAAAGCGATCTTCAGCCTCGCGGCGGAGGAAGCCGATTTCGCCGGGATCAATCCATTCCGCTCGGCGCGCATCGCTGGAGCTGAAGAGGGCGGTTATCGGCTTCCCTTCGAGCGCGATCACCTCAAGGCCATCGACGCCTGGCTCCAAAGCGGCGCCGGAAAGAAACCGACCGGACAGCTGATCCGCCTCATCCGACTGACTGGAGCGAGGCCCCTGGAAATCGGCGGCCTGGAAGCCTCTGACCTCAATCTCGTCGGCGAAATACCGTCTGTCAGCATAAGGCCGAACGCCAACCGGGGTCTGAAGACGCGTAGCTCCCAGCGCGTCCTACCATTGATCGGAGACGCCTTGGCGGCTGCGAAAGAGCTTAGAGAGCATTGCGATACAGGTCCCCTCTTTCCGCCCAACTGCCACGCGACCGGCACACTATCAGCTCGTCTCAACAAGGCGCTTCGCGCAGCTGGTGTGCCAGCCCAGCGTGAGTTTACCGCCTACTCGTTCCGGCACACGATGGAAGAGGCGCTTCGGCTTACTGACGCCTCATTCGAGGTCCAGCAGGCGGTGCTAGGCCATGCGCCTCGAACGATGACCGATCGCTACGGAGCGAAGCGGGTGGCGCTGGGACGGATCCGGCTGTCACTGATTGAAGCAGAAATCCACCTTTTTGCGCTCTCGAACAAATTCAGTTGAAAAGCAGGTAACCGACGTCACAATGTCCGGTGAAAAGGTGATCGACTTATCTTGAAAGGGTGCAAGAATTTTCCTGGCCTATTTAGCAACTTGCTCATTGCGTCAATTGAATTAACCCAGCGATTTTCTAGGTCTTTTGATGACAGCGTCATAACAAGATGCGTTTTCGCTCGTGAGGCGGCTACGTTAATAAGGCGGCGGCCATTATCGGAATTTAGAAAGCTCCCCGCGGCATCGACCGGGTCGAAAACAACGATCGAAGCCTCGGCTCCCTGCGACCTATGCACCGTGCTCACTTTGACCCGTCGCGCTTCGCCACCCATCAGGAGGCGCTTCAATAGAGCGCGTTGAGCTCTGAATGGAGTTAGCACCAAAATCTCATCCACATCTGTGTACGAGCCGCAGAATTCGTCCACGACGTCGCGCACCACCATGGCGGACTCCAACCGGATCATGCCGCCGTACTTCTTTGACCATGTTGAATCAGCTTCGATACGCTCGATAAGTACCCGCGGAACCTCTCGGCCGTTTATAAAATGGGAGCTTCGCTCGTGCTTCCAAATCGCATCACATCGAGCCCGCTCACAGACCTT
This sequence comes from Apolloniradiicaulis salifontis, assembly GCF_053756655.1. Lineage (NCBI taxonomy): Bacteria > Pseudomonadati > Pseudomonadota > Alphaproteobacteria > Maricaulales > Maricaulaceae > Apolloniradiicaulis > Apolloniradiicaulis salifontis. The sequence continues at coordinate 102,824 of NZ_CM132387.1, read as the reverse complement.
AAGTCTCGACTCGTAAAAGGTGCTGGAAACAGTTTGGCAGATTCCGACCGCCATCCGCGACTGTTCGTCGAGCAATGTCGACGGCGCATTGGACCAACCTTCGAAGATCGTACGAGCTAGGGCCCTCTGGACGGACGGCTCTCTCGACTGAACAACGGGGGCGAGCTGATTGGGATCACCAGAAAAATATCCCCGGCCGCTGAGGGTAGCCACGGCCAACGCAGTCGGAAGCGGTATCTGACTCGCTTCGTCGCAGACTAGGAAGTGCCACTGCTGCGCCCGAAGAATGGAATACCATTGAACCGCGCTCGCTGTTGTAAGACCAACGACCCGAGCGTGATGAGATATTGACTCGACCTCTGCCCGCAGATCTTTCCGCGCCGCCTCGACAGCTGACTTCCAGGCCGCGTAAGCTTCAACATCCTTTTTTGAAGGCTCATCAGCCTCCAAGAGCGCCAGCTTCACTCCTGCTTCATAAACCCCAGGAGCTAGGAGGTCCTGGTGGTCGCTGTATCGATTTATGTCGAACCTTGTTCCAAGGCGCTTCATTGACGGAAGAAGCTCTGACCTCCCGAGCCTCTGACACCAACCCGCTACTGACAGTAGTGCCCCGTCAACCGCGGTATTCGTTGGGCCCAACAAAATAACCCGCGCGGCGCTATGGCGAGTGATCATGCGAGCGATCAATGCTCCAACAGTGTAGGTCTTACCCGTTCCTGGAGGCCCAATGAGTAGATGTGCCGGCTCGGCATGCGCCTGCACCGCTTTTGACTGTCCGGACCTTAGGACATCATACTCCGCAGGTAATGGAGCCGTTTCAGCCGATGACGCTGACCGATTTGGCCTTGATAGAGCTGCCATTGCCTTCAGCCGGATCTCGTCGGCAGACCAGAGATCCAGGATCGGCGTGATGAAGTCACGCTGAAATAAGTGAATTGAGGTCCCCGCCTCTGGCGGCTCCCCCTGGCAAAATCGAAGCGTTAGAACGCCTTCGTCGGCATCGACGAAAAAAACCTCAGCCCGACCTTGGCTAATGTCTTCGCCCCAAACCGCACGCGCGCCCTCCAAATTTTCATCGATTGCTTGCGACGCCCTTCCCGGCTTTGGTACAATCAAAATAACGATGTGGATACCGCTCCGCCTCGCACTTGCAACAACATAGCCTAGGCCTTTTGCGACGTGATCGCGCTCGCTGCGCAGCGCGTCGATAATCTTGCGACTTCCTAAGTCGAGGGGCCTTTTAGCACTCGCGCCATCCTGCTCGATCACGTTTGACTCCACAGGCGCAATTGCGGCACCCACCAACAAATTCGCATACATCCACTCCCCTTAGTCTATCTTTCTAAAATTGTAATCGTGTAAACCAGTACCTGTTTAGGGGCACCACAATTTTTCCAACGTGCAAAGCGAACGGCGCGCCGCTAGGGCCGCATACACATCGGGGGCGGTCTGAAAATTTCAGTACTATTTCACCGGCAGCGGGACCGGCTTTCGTGGTCGATGCCGTAGCGGGTAGATGTTCCAGCCTTGAAGCTGGCGCGCGACCTTCCAGGTCCGCTCCTCGGTGTCTAGCGGCTTGGGGAAGATGTACCGCTCCCGCAGCCAATCCCGCATTACCTCCCACGGCTGAATGCCGCGTCTCCACGCTTCGATTTCATAGATTGGGTAGTAGGTGCGATTGCCGCGAAAGCATTCGGCGGGCGCTGGGGCGGGGCCGGAATCGCGAATCCGCCAGTTGGCTAAGACCTGGATCGAGACACCTAGCAGAGCCGCAAGCTCGCGGCTGGAAAGCACGTCCCAAGGCGTGAGGTTCAGCTCTGCAGAGCGAGCGGAAGCCTCTTTTTTTAGTTTCATCTGTCTCACAACTCACTGTCTCACCTCAAATATTCTTCATGAGAAGAAGAATGGTATTATAATAAGAAAAATCGGGGTGTGACAGTGGGAACTGTGACACCCCGATTTCTCGACTAGCTGCGGATCAATTCCTTCCGGATCTCCTCGGGATCAGCCTGCAGCCACTTAACGTGGTCGCGGATGACCCAGAGGCGGGGTCGTGTCCCGTCATGGAGGCGGACCTGGGTCGGGTAAGGTTTATGGCCCAGCGACCGCAACGCAGCGCCGACGGCAGCGTGCGACGGCTTGCGCTCGCCGTAATCATGGGCGGCAAAACCAACCGCTTCGAGGGTCACCAGATCCTTGGAAAACACGCCTTGCTCCGCCTCGATGAGCGCCTCGATCTTTGTTTCGATCGGAGCTCGGGTATCCGCGATAAGGTCGGCCTTTGCAGCGGTCATCGGCGGGCGGGCATCGGGCCTGAACCCGCTGATGTCGCGGTTCAAAAGGTGATCCTTGAACGCACCCGCTTCCATCCCGTTGATCGCTTCGAAGAGCTCATCGTAGTAGGCCGCGGGCTGCGGGGTCATTTCGGAGCGGACAACGAAGAAGCGCCGGTCGTCAGTAGCAAGGCGTGTCGGGATCTGCTCATTAGAGAAAGCCAAAAACCCGCGCGGCGTCGCCGCCTTGTAGGCCTGGATATGCTTCTCTTCGGCCGTCGCCGTCTCGTTGGTGATCCAGTCCTTCAGCTCATTGTAGAACTTAAGACGATCAGTTGCCATAAGCTCCTCAAAAATCAGGACTTGCAGATTCCCCCAGCGCGCCTTGAAGCGGTCTTCCGCCTCGGAAGGCCCAACTTCCTTAGCGTTTTCGCTGCCAACGAGGAGCTTGAGGAGAAGACCAATCGCCGACTTGCCGATCCCCTGACCACCGATAATCAGAATGACATGCTTAATTTTCACGCCCGGTTTCTGAACCAGATGAGCGAAGTAGTCGATCACGTGCTCACGCTCTACGGGGTCAGGGAGCAGGTAGGTCAGGTGCTGGTAGATCTTGCCATAGTTCCCGTGCACCGGTTCGATCCCGGTATCCCGCCAGATGTTCAGCACGCGCGTGCCATTCTCGAGGAGGATCCCGGTCGGCTGTCCAGGACGGTAGACGATGCTCTCCACCTTTCCGGCGAACCTCGATTTCACGATCAGCGTCGTGATCTTCGACTTCGGCGACAAGTGGCTGAACTTCTGCTCAAAGGATTTGTCGGTGTAGCGTTCGCCGGTTTCCACGTGCGCAAACAGCGGCGGATTAACGACCGCCACATATTGACTCATAATCTCGACCACTGCGTCCGGCAGATGCGGGAGAGCCATCGGGCTGTTAACCGTCCCGAAGAACGCGCATCCCCTGCACGCCTCGCCTCCCGTGACCTCGTCCATGCGCCGGCAAGTCGGCGGCTTCATATGATGGCGGGCCTCGTCGAATTTTCGGTCGGCTTCGGTGTAGTCATAGTTAGAGTAAGCCGAGCTGATCTGATGAAACAGCTGACGGCCGTTTTTAATGCGGTTGAAGAGCTGGGCGAGGGCGACCCACTGGTCATACACATGGTGGGCCGCCGTCTCTGTCAGGTGGTGCGCAGCCTTACAGCCGCGCTGGATGTTGGTGAACGGAACATCCTGAGGCTCGTTGTCGACCACTTCAGTCTCGCTGAACAGCATCAGCTGTCTCGGCTTGGACGGCCCGATGATGGTCTCGACGATAAGGTGCAGTTCTTCGATCGTGTAGTGCTTAGACATTGATGATCTCCACGGGCTTTGGGGGAGTGGTCTTGTGGTTGAGGGTCCCCGGCATGCGGGTGACGCGGGCGAGGTCACTGGTGTTGTCAAAGCGCCAGCCGCGGCGTTCGAGCGCGGACTTACGCAAAGCGGCGTGGAAGTCCCTCGTCGCCTTGGCGTAAGCCTCACGATTGGCGTCTGTCGTGAAGACTGCGGGCTGAGGATGCAGCCAGTCGAGATAGAGGCCGTTCCCGGAAGACCGGATCTGCGTCGGCCGCTCGATCCCGGCTTCGTCCAGCCACGTAACCACCTCACCCAACGTGCGGGGAAGCGCGCTCTGCTTGTGGACCTTTGGATCGTCGCTGAAGAGGTCGGCGTCGAACATGATGCCCGGCGACGAGCCGACATCCTGGGCCGTGCCGCGTCCCGCCGGCCGGCGCATCAGCGGGCACCAGCCGAAGTAAACGTCGCCGTACGAGCTGAGCTCAATGAGCCGCTCTTCGGCGCGGTCGAGATCGGCGGTGGAATTAAACTCGGTGATGCCGAGCGTCTTGCTCCAGATAGCGAGGAGGTGATCCGCGGGAGCACCGCGATAGAGATTGGTCAGATAGGACACAGGCAAAAGCCTTTCTGTTGCTTCACGCCCAATCGGCGCGGAGCACACAGAAAAGGATTACCCCCGTGTCAGAGAAACAGAGCTCGTCACTGTCTAGTCACTGACAATTCTGACTAATCTGACAGCCGCAGCGACTGGCGTGCAAGCGCCACAAAATTGAATCGGTTCTTGAAGCTCGTATTTGACTTTGGAGCCCAATGGCCCATTTCCTCGGCGCGATCCCGTATCACGTCGTAGAAATTTTCGGCGCTTTCGAATTGGTGATTCCGCGACAGATCTTTTGCAATCTCTAGGATCTCATTCCACTTGGAGTTTTCTTTAGGGCCTGGTTTGTTTGGCTCGGACTTTCGCGGCTCCCGGTATGCAGCACCTAAAAGTTCTTCCAGTTTTTCACGGGCAAAGCCAACATCGGAGTACCATTGGTTGCGCGGTTCTGGTAAGTCACGGCTCACTGTTTCAAAGCTCAACCGACTTTGATCCCAATACCAATCAGCCGCTGCCAGCTCGCCGGGGTGAATGACATCCTCGTGATGCTTTATTGGTCTTATCTCTTCGTCTAGCTGGTGATGAGGAGGGGACAGCTCAACGAAACAACCGCGGACTTCGATATCGCCGGCCGACGCGAGTCTCATGAGCGCCTCTTTAGCCTCATCGTGAAATTCGGGTTTGATCAGATCGGAAAGCGCCTCAAAGAGCGTGATCCGGCTCGGCGGCGGTAGAATTGGCATGGTTGGTGCGACCTATACTTTGACGAAAGTTACCCCAAAAGCCTTGCAGGCACGTGCCTCTTGGAGCCGGTTTGCGAGGTTGAACGCATCGCGGTTGTCGAACCTTTGGTAGATATCCAGTCCACGGCCAAGCAAGATTTTCCAGCCTGTGTCGGTCTCAATGCTGCGATCATGGATCGCCTCGTCGAACTTCCACTCAAGATCGATCCCGTGCGGCGATACGTTCTCGGCGATCCGGTGAAGATCCTCTTCTTGCCGTTCTGCTGTTTCGGCGTCCCGTCCTGTCACCAGCCGGACAGAGATCTCGTCTTCCGGCTGTTTCTGGATGATCAGCAGCTCCAGGAATTCCGTGAGGTTTCTGAGCTGATGAAACATCCTCAGGTAGGGATCCTGAACTGTAATCACCGTTGCGCCGCTCAAATAGCTCCCGAAGAGATTGGCAAAGGTGATGCCGCGCTGGTTCTCCTGGATCTCGCGGTGCTCTGGCTGAAGCTCTGCCGGCTCGGCGGTCACCTTTGACTGGCGAGCTTCCGTCTTCTGCTGGGCTGCGTTGGCAGCGGCCGCGTCGCTCGGTTCTTCGCCGCCATCGTCTTCATCGGTAGCGGTGCGGTGATAGAAGAGCGGATACTCCTGTTCCTCTAGCGTCGTCACCCTGCGCTTCGAGCCGTCTGGCTTCGAAAATGAGAAATCGACCTTGGGATAGGTGGAGTCGATCCGCATCAGTTGATCCTTCACCCGCTTGCGGCACTCCACGGCGAAAGCAAGGAGTTCCTCGATCTCATCGTGTGTAGCGCCGCCCCCCGGAAACAGGATCTTCATCAGGCCGGAGAAGGTTTTGTGGACCGCATCCCGGTCGCGGGTCGAGATGTCCGATGAAAGTTCGAACAGATCTTTGTACTGATCCGAGAAGTCCTGTCCGCGAAGGTGCCGGAGTATCTCAGCGAGGTAGTCGACGACAAACCCGTAGCCGTCTGAGAACATCTCTCCTCGAATGACATCAACTTCCCAGCCTGGAATGTATGCATGCAGGCGATCGATGAAGGCGGAGTCGTAGTATTTCTCCGGCACCTCGTCGAAAAGGTCTGTGTGCTTGAGCATGTAGGGAACGGTGTGCTTCGTGTTCCCGATGAAGACCATTGACGCCTCAGCCCCGAGCGTCTCCACGCCTCGGGAGAAGCTCTTGTTGGCCATGTAGTTCTTCATGATGTCGACGAGCGCCTTGTCGACCTTCTTCTGTCGGCCCGCGAATTCGTCGAACGCCACCACGTCCCAATATCCGACCAAGCCGATCTTCCCGGACGAATTGTTGACGAAGAGCTTCGGGACAGTGACCTCCCCGCCGGAGATCAGGATCCCGTGGGGCGAAAACTCCGAGAAAATGTGGGACTTACCGGTGCCTTTCGGCCCTAGCTCGATGAGATTGTAATTCCTCTCAACGAACGGGATGAGGCGTGCCAGCTGGATAAATTTGCTTCGCCGGCCAAGCATTTCGGGATCAAAGCCGATGCTCTGAACCAGCAGATCGATCCATTCATCAGTGTCGAATTCACCGCGCGCGGCGAGATAGCCCTCATAGTCGAACTTTGAGAGCTGGATCGGTTTCAGCGAGCCGAGCACCCAGGGCGAGACGTTCTTGTCCTCGGTGTACTCGTATTCGACGTCGGCGATGCACCAGACACCGCTGACGAGGAGCTTGGGGTGGGCTTTCACCGTGGCTGAATCGACAAGGACGTTCTTGATCCCGAGATTTGCGAAAGCAGCCTCGTAGGTGTCCTTTTTGTCGTTCAGCGCCACGCTGACCTTGTCGATGACCTTGTAGCGGCCTTTTTCCCGGATATTCGACCGCACAAGCCCCGCTTCATTGCGGTGCACATAGTGGTTCGCCAGGATCTCCTTCACCGTCTCGATCCCGGAGTTGATCGAAGCTTCGTCGCTTGTCGCGCAGTACTGGCCCAGCAGGTATTCCAGCACGTAGGAGGGAACGATCGCGTTGCCCTTCACCGTCTTCACGAGGTCCTTGCGGACCACCAGCCCAGCGAAGTGCTCGTTGATCTTGGTGTCGAGCGGCGTCATGCAAATCCCCTAAAAATCAAAATCGCTCTGACGGCGCCGCAGTGAGTAGCGCACCGACTTGTATTCCTTGAACGTGCTTGTGCCCTTGTGCCGCTCGCTCAGGCGAAGCTCAACATCCTGATTGTTGTAATCGTCGGAGCGTTTGCTCAGGAGCAAGCGGATCTGGGACTCGCGGTCCCTGGGATCCTCGGATTCAACATCGAAGCGCAGCGGGTGCTCGTCGGAGAGCAGAGCACCGTCTGGGGCGTAAAGTCCGATCTTCAGGTCGCGAGGCCGAATTTTCTCATCAACCGGATCGCGCTGGTAGAGCCTCACGCCCAGCTGATTCGTCGTGATGAGCCGGCTCTCTCCAGACAGGATCTCGACCTCAACCAACTCCACATCGCTCTCCCGCGATTTGGATACGGTCAGGATGGGAATGATGATTTCCTGTAGCGCCGCGCCGCCATGCACAAAGCGCGAACCCGAACCGCTTCGGCGGAGCCGGTTAATTGATTTCGGGATCTGAACTTCGAGATCGCCTTTCAGCCCCAGCGCCTCAGCCGAAAAGGTCGTCGTGCTCGGGTTGGCATCGAGACCCCTTCCCAGCGCAAAGCGGCGATTTGGGAAGGTGACGTCGCGGCCGGTCACGCCCGTGGCCGCGTAATCGCTTTCTTCGACCTTGCGGGCCTGGAACAGGAAGCCGTGGTCGGCGGTGATCAGAACCCGGCTTGCGTTGGCGGACATGAGCTTGCGCACCGCCGCTTCAAGATCGCCGAACGTCTCCTGCGCCGCCTCAAAGACCTGGCGCTCGGTGCCGGGCTTGTCGCCGATTGCGTCGATCCGGTCATGATAGATGAAGACGACGTCGTGATCGCGCACCAGCGCGCGGGCCTCATCCTTCACCATGCCGATCAGATCTTCGAACTTAATCGCCTTGCACCGGTCTTCGCCGGCGCCAGCCACCAGGATCTTTTCGCGGTTGATGAGCCCGCTCGCCGATTGCCCGTCGACCAGGACCTTGCTGTCATCTTGAACGGATAATTCTTTGTGCGGCAGCAACGCCGCCATTCCCAGCTGGGTGTAGCTGGGCAGCACGCTAAGGCCGGGCTCCAGCTCCGCGCTGAACTTGTCCATGGCGCGGATCCGGCGCTGCAGCTCCTCGCCGATTTCATAGCGCATCGCGTCTGAGATGATGACGCAGACTTTCTGCCCACGCTGACGCAGAGCCCGGATCTTCGTGCTGTAGAAATCGCTCTGCATCGTCACCGCGGTCGTCGTCCACCGTTCAACCGCATCCACATGCGCCTGCCAATTATCGTTCAGCGTCAGGAGGAATTGGTTGGAGTACCGGTTTTCCACCTTGGTGCTGAGTTCAGACAGAAGGCTCGTCGCCTGCTTGGCTTGGTCAGCGTTGTGGATGAAGGCCCGGTAGAGCTGGTCGATCTTGTACCAGCGTTCAGCGTAGAGCCGCAGGCCCTCATCGAAGCTTCTCACGTCCAGCGATGTCTGGGACAGTTCATGAAAGAAGCGCGCCGCGGCGAGAATGGCCTCATAGACCGGCTTGTAAGTTTCGAACCAATGGGCGCTGCGGCGATCGCGCACCCAGCGTTCCACCTCGCCATGGGCCACGGTTTGCTCGGCGACCTCGTGCACCATCGCGACGATGATCTTGCGGTCGATCTCCTCGAACTGATCCATCTTGATCAGCTGCCGAAAGTCACGCGGCTCCAGGTCGCGCGTGATGTCGAGGGCGCCGGCGTATTCCGCGGAGAGGGTTTCGAATGCAGCGGCGCTGGTGCGGGTGTTCTTCCATCGCTTGAAGCAGACCTGGGACTCGGCGCTCAAATCCGACCGTTCTCCAAGATCCAGAGCATAGGAAGACCGGAACAGCGTGATGGCGAAGTCGGCGACGCTGGGCGTCTCGGTCGTATAGCCGAAGCGTTCGGCCAGTTGCGTCCAGAGGAAGTCGGTGAGCTTGCACCGCTCAAGCAAGCCCATGGCCCGCTCGAGATCGTCATCGCCTTTCGCCAGCTCGTGGAGCAGGGCTTCGACAATGGTTTCCAGATCCGGATGTGCGCCGAGACACGCAGCGAGCATTTTCAGCTGGACCCGCAACCGGCCGTCCTTCGGCTGAAGGCTCTCCTTCAGCGCGTCATAGCGGGCGGTCGAGCGGAAGAATTCCTGATGCGCTTCCAGAAGGCTGGCGAACGGTCCCGGCAGGCCCAGCTCGTCCAGCCACATCTGGATCTTGTCGGTGCGGAATTGGCCATGGGACAAAAGGACGTCGAGCAGCCAGTTGTCCATGTCCTCCGGCTGCGGTCCGCGCACATAGACCAGAAAGTGCTGCTTCGGCTCCACGCGCAGCATGCGGTGCTTCAGCGCGAATTCGTTATTGCGCACCTCCACCGCCTCAACGCCGGGCAGATCCAGCGCCGCGAAATCCTCGGTGAATTCCTGCGCGGCGTCGTACCAGAACACGATCTGCCGTTCCGGCGTGTCGAAGCGGGTGTTCAGGGCGTGTTCGAGCTTCTCGCGCATGTCCTAGTCCGACAGCCCCTTGATGGGCTTCAACGCAGCGCCGAATTTGGGGTAATTTGCTTTCACCCCGTCATCGAGATCGATCTCCACGCGCTGGGTCGCCAGCGGATAGAGCACGTCGCGCTCATAGGCTTCCAGCTCGGCGAGGATCTTTGCGGTCGCGTCGATCTCCTTGGCGGCTTTCGTCTGGGCCGACGCGCCGGCGCCGGGATCGGCCTGGACGCTTTGCTGCTGCGCGCGATGGGCTTCCAGCTTTTTGATGTATTCGCGCAGATACTCGTTCAGCACGACGCTCACCGTGTCGGACCGGTAGCGGTGCACATAGATCAGCGCGTTGAAGCTGCCCTTGGGGCTGGAGAACATCCAGTAGATCGGGCGCTTCTTGTAGCGCCTCACATGGTCGTCATAAAAGTCGCGCAGGAAGAATTTGCGCAAATCCTTGCCGATCGAGTCTTCAATGAAGCGCAGATTTTCCGCGAAATTATCGTCGCCGAAGGTCACGCGCAAAAATTTGCGGAACCGCCCGGTGATGTCGTCCGGGAACCAGTCCCCGTCGAGGATGGGGATGACATTGTCGTCGTCCGGCAGGAAGGTCGGTTGCGGCACGCGCTTCAGATAATCCTCAAGCGTCTCGCCCTGATTGGCGAGGATCAGGCCGGGCTCGTCCAGGCTGTAGCGTCCGAACATGCAGCCCACAGCGTAGGAGAGAAATTCCCGCATAGTGTCGGCTTCCAGCCGCTTTTCGCGGTCATCCGCGGAGGTCTTCACGCCATAGCGATAGGCGGGGTTGCAGGTAAGCGTGATCTCCTCGATCGGCGCCTCGGGGGTCAGCTCGTCTTGCAGGCCATAGGCGTCGATGAAAATGCGGTTGTTCTCTTCCTCCAGCCGCTTCATCTCGTCGGTCATGCCCTGCCAGTGGGCGCGGAGGCGAGCATAGGCGGCCTTGAGCGTCTCGCCGCGATGATCGGGCGAGAGCAGCGGGAGCGTGGTGAAATCCCAGGAGGTTTCGAAGGCGTCCCAATCGGATTTGGCAATTCTGACCAAGGCCGATGCTGGAGTCTTCTCCTTTAGATTCTTAACGCCCCCAGGAACCGGAACACGATCAATGTCTCCGCTTTGGAAAGCCATAGTCGGGTTCAAAACCTTGAGCGTTTCCTGCGCAAAACGTGAGTTCAATAGAGCGACGCCGAACTCCTCCGTCACCTCGTTAGACAACGAAAACGCGGACATTCCATTCGTATCAAAAACAAAGCCATTCGGCCTGAACCGTGTGCATAGAATGCCGCTTATCGATGTGAGGCTCCATGTGATGGCGGGCCTGAACATGAAGGCGAGGTTCTTCAGAGTTGAGAGCCGATTTCCATCGTGGTCCTTGAACTCCTTGAGCGGTTCGCCGTTGTTTTCCCAGTTGATCAGAAGATCATGATTGCCATACCACTTTCGGGCTTCGCCACCCTTGCTGTAAGGAAACCACTTCTTGGTTGAGCTGAAATCACCGCTCAGCCTTTGGGTGCAATCCGTTTTGCACCATGCTGGTTCGTGCCAAGACCGAACGAACCTGTCATTGTTTCCTGTTGCAAGGCCTTGTTTCGCAGTGAAATATTCATTGAATGAGGCATTGTCCGAGAAGGTCGACGTGAACTTATCGCTAAGCCAATAGGCCATTGGAGTGCTTGGAATTCGAAGCAGATCACGCTGATGGGTTCGAAACGAGTTGTAGTCGAATTTCAAATAAAGCCGCTCAATCTCTTCAGGCCTTCGGACGTTTACTTGATTTTCAAACAGGCGACGGTACACCGCTGTAGTTTCATTCTTGGGTGGCGCGCTTTGGACAGTGAACGCCACTGTTCCGAAATCTGGACCGAAAAGACCACGCCCAAGCTGAAGGAGACTGGTCACGCGTTGTTTTTTTAAGAGATGTCGTCTGATGTCTTCGTAGCTTCCCAAGAACATCCACGAAGGCAAATTGATCATTGACCAATATCCATTTGCCAAATTCAAACTGAAACACCGCTCCATGAAGCAGGTCATCAAATCAGACTTTCCAGCGGGGAACTCTTCCTTAAGCCAGTTCTTCAGGCGCGGGTTCATCCCTTTCCCGCCCATATACGGCGGATTGGCCACCACCACGTGATACTTGGGCGACAGCGCCTCTGCCATACGCAGCACAGCGACGACGCGCTCCTGCACCTCCTTCAACAGCAGGTCGCCGCCAAAATCCCGTGCCTCGACCACCCGCAGCGTCTCTGCCGGGTCGCGCAGCTTCGGCACGATCAGCGAGCCATAGTTCTTGGCCTGCTCGAACTGCAGGAGCGTCTCGCGGAACTCATCCGTGAATAGGTCACGCCCCACCACGGCGGCCACGTCCTGCATCTCGGCCGGGCTGAAGGCCACGTTCTGCAGAACGACGATGCCGGGCTTTACCTCCATCCGGAGGAACCGCCGCCGCCCCAGCTTCGCCGCCGCCTTCATCGCCAGCGCAAAGGCCGCCAGCGCCCCCGCGCGGTCGTCGATCTCCACCCCGGTCAGGTTATGGGTTAGGATCAGCGCAGGGATCTCGACTGGGTCGTAGCCCTCTTCCTCGTAGATCGCGTAGAGCAGGTCGAAGGCATAGGTCAGCATGTGCCCGGATCCGCAGGCCGGATCGCAGAGCTTGATTTCCTCCGGCTTGCCGATCTTCAGAAAGTCCGTCTCTGGCTCCTCCGGCGCGATGTAATAGTCCATCCGCTCGGCGAGCCTCGAGCCAGGCCGATTCAGCAGCCAGAGCCGCCCCAGCGAGTTTTCCACCAGGTAGCGCACGATCCAGTGCGGGGTGAAAAGCTGCGTCGCCGCTGGGATGTTTTCCGCTGTGATCTTCTGGTTCTTGTTGAGCCCGGCGAAGACCTGATCCTTCTTCTCCGAGATGTAAAACTGGTAGAGCCAGCCAATGATCTCGACGTCCTGGCAGGCCTCTTCGGTCATCACTTCGCGCAGGCGGGCCAGCACCGAGTCACCGGCGAGGAGACCGGACGGCATAAGCAGCTCGGAATAGTCGGCGATCTTTTCAAACAGGAACGGCAGGGCGCGGTGCCAATCATTGCAGGCCGCCACCAGGAGGAGCCGATAGGCCTCATCCTGCGGCGCCGAACTCGACGCCGCCCCGCTCAAGAGCGCCATGACCCGCTTCGCGGTCGCCTCCGGCACGGTCGCCGTATCGATATGCCCCGCCATGGCTTCGGCGAGGATCTGCGGCTGGGACTGCCCCTCCGCCGGCGAAACGACACGCAGCGGGTTCAGGCCGTTGGCGTCCATGAAGCGGAGCGCGCCTAACCGGTTGAACCAGGTGTAGGCGATTTTCTCGATCACCGCAGGTTCACCCAGCGCGCGGATCTGCGTTTCCAGTTCGCCGACGGCTTTGGGGTTTTCACGGCGCGCGGCGCTGTCCGCGGCCAGCACCGAGCGGAGCTTGACCGTCACCTGATCGATGAGAAGCGTGCGGGCTTGCGGCGCAACCTTCTTGAGCTTCGAGGTATCCATTTACAGCGAGATCCGTTTGCCGGAGCGGACTTCCTCGATCAGGCGCTTGCGCAGCGCCTCGATATAGCTCTCGACGTCATTTTCAGTGGAAAGAATGGGCTTAACGCCGGACGGCTTCACCGAGCCGATCGGCACAAGCGGCGCTGACTTTGGCTGCGGCGCCACCGTTGTTTTCGCCTCATCGTGGTCAAACGCGGCGCCGCCGCGCTCCCCGACTCCGGAGGAAGCCGGGGACGGCGCCGGCCCGCTGGGACGTTCCGCCCGCCCCAGAAGATCGGGATAAACGGTCCGCTTGAACTCCTCGACGGTCCGGTCGGCGAGCGGGATGCTGTCAGTAGCGGCGATCCGCGCCTCGACGGTTGAAAAGGCCCGCTCAGCGTCCGCCTGAACCGCCGCGAAGTTATCCGCCCGCTCCAGATACTCTTTCAGCTTGGCGATTTCCTCCAAAGCCCCGGTGCGCGCCGCACCCAGCGCCTCGTCGATCTTGGCCTTCAGGGCGTCGATCTCAGAGCGCAGCCGGCGCATCTTGTCGCCCTTGAAGCACTCCAGGTCCTCCAGAATGGTTCGGATCGCGTCTGCGGACGCGTCCGGCACATAGTCAAGATTGGTCTGCTGGCGCTGCAGGAAGTCGTGGCCTTCGTCGAAGATCCGGCCCTGTTCGCCGTTGAGGAAGGTTTTGATCGGATCGATCACATCTTCCTTGGCGTCCAGAAGCGCGTCTTGCCGGCTGGACAGCTTGGCGTACAGATCCGTGACGCCAAGCTGAGAGGCGTCCGCGATTATCCGGGCGACAGGCTCAAGCCGAGCCGCGAACGGATACCGATCAGCACTGCGCGCCAGCGTGCGGAGCTGCTCTGCTTCCTTCTTGAGATCCGCCAGGGTTTCTTCGGCCAGCGCCTTCGCCTCCGACGCCTTCGGCATCGTCCCGAAAAACTCCGAATAGAATTTCTTCAGCCCGGCGATCTGGCCCTGGGTGAATTCGACCTGGGGCTCCAGCACGATGCTCGCAAAGTCATGCGTGTTCCGCAGGCCCTTCCCGAAATCAGCCGCGTTCAGGCTTTGGCTGTCCTTCTTCGCATCGATGCGCCCCCGCGCGTAGAGCGCCGCCAGCTGAGCGAGGATCGCGACCCGCGGCCATCCGTACGGCGCTTTCTCAAACTCCTCGATGACCGATTTTACGGTCGAGCGAAGCGCCTGCTTTTGCTTCATGCGGATATGATTGAGGACGCTCTGCTCCGCCTCCGGCATTCCAGCCGCATCCGAGGCGAACAGCCCGTCGTCTTTTTTCGCCAGCGCCTCCGAGATGTGGCCTTCCGTATACGTGACGCCATGCAGCTGTCCGAGGCTGGTGTAGACCTTGTCGATAAGGACGTTGAAAGCGCGGAAGATCCGCGTCTGCGCATCCTCTCCACCAATGTCCAGTTCTTGACCGCGGGCGAACAGCCGCGCCTCCGAGAGCAGGCGCTTGCCATGAAGCTCCAGCGCACGCTCACGCTGGCCGATCTGCTCACGCTTGTCGCCGATAATGCGCTGCAGGATCGGCTGGTGCGGCTGCGAGGTGGCCTGGCGGACGTACTTTTCCGTCTTCTTGAGTTGCCCGAGATCCTGAATGAAGCGCGGATCCTCGGGAAGGACGACGCATAGCTCATTGCCGTTGAGCGTCTGCATCCGAAACCGCTCGATCGATGCGCTTTCCTGGTGGTACGGCGTGACGATATTGATCTCCAGCTCGTAGGGGCGACCGGAGAGCTGGTCGTCGATCTTGCGCGCGAATGGATAGTCGCCGCCGGTGGCGTCGTGACGGATTTTCCCCGTCCGCAGCCCTATGCCGAACAGCAGATCGACAAGGGCCTGGGTGATCTCCGAGGTGTCGATCTCGGTGTTCTTGATCTCGTCCTCGACATCCTTCTCTTCGTCAGTGAGGAATTCATAGAGCGTGCCGTTGCGCTGGATGTAGGTCTGCTGCTCAAGGATCGAGAGCGCCTCCTCAACCTCGCGAAGGAGCTTCGCCGCATCCCCGTCAAAGCGTGTCCGCACCAGAACGCAGATGTTCTCCAGCGTCGGCTTGAACTGCTTGACATATTTCACCAGGAAGAGGGCCTTCAGAATGCGCCGCGCCAGCTCATTGGAGAGATTTCTCTCCGCGAGCTGAATTGAGGTCTGAACGCTGGCCTTCAGCGCCGACCGGATCCCCTCGTACATGAGATCGAACGGCGCCACCGCGCCGAGTTCGAGATCCTTGATATTCTTGGCGACCTGCTGGAACACGCCGAGCATCGAACGCTCGCCAACGGAGGCGTGCCGGCCTTCGAAAGCGTTGTGGTCCGACAGCTCCCGGATGGCGAGCTGAAACAGCTCATACTGATAGGGCAGGAACGGGTAGCTTGCGATGAAGTGCTCGCGATCGCGATAGCCCTTCAGCTGAACCGAATTTTGGGAAAAGCTGAACAGCGTCCGCATATCGTTCTGGTAGGCGTCAAAGAGCGCGCCGACAGGCTCTTCCGCTTCCGGCTTCTTCTTCAGAAGACGTTTTTGGATCACCTCGGCAACGTTCGCGCTGGTGAGCGGCATGCGGGTGGAGAAGCGCGCCTGGATCTTGGAAAAGTCCAGCGATTGCTGCTTCGTCATGTCACCGACGATTTCGGCCATCTGCTGCTGAGCCGTAACGATTATCCAGGCCCTGCCACGGCATTTCGTCGACAGCGACTCCGCAACGGTCTGCAGGTTTGTCATGAGCTTCGTATTGTCGGCCACGTACTGGCCAACCTCGTCGACGAAGAAGTTCAGCCGGAAGTCCTTGCCCTGGCGCTCGACATACCGATTGATCTGCTCGGCGAAGTCCTCGATCGAGACCTTGTAGCTCTCACGATATTTCTTCAGGACCTCTTGCGCGTCCGCTACGTCGCCACCGGTCGCAGTCGCATAGGCGGCTGCAATCGCCCTGTTTTCAAGGATGTGTTGCTCGCGCCCGCGGCCCCAGGACTTGCCGGCGACCTCTTGGTAGGCAGCCTTGAACGCGTCGTACTGACCGTTCTCGTCCAGATGGCGCTCAAATTGCGCGACATGGCCCTGCTTGCCGTAATAGCCGCAAGCCTCATCGAAAACCTTTTGGAAAACCGCAAGAAGCGCATCGACCTGCGTCTTCGTGATGACGTCAGCCTTTTGGTCGATGTTGAAAAGAATGCTTTTAGACGGGATCTCCGCCGCCCGCTCCAGGTCCGCGCGCAGAAATTTGTTGTCCTTAACCTTGTCGCGAAACACGTCGAGCGCCGACTTTCCGTCGATTGCCCGGTTCTCGAGCAAGAGGGCCAGCATTTTCAGCAGGTGTGACTTACCGGATCCAAAGAAGCCGGAGATCCAAACCCCATTGTTGTTCTCAGCGTTGCGATAGGCCTCCAGGAAAACCCCGAGGTGCTTCTCCACCTCATCGGTGATCACATATTCCTCCAACTCGTGGAGGAGCCCCGCATCGTCATCCGCCTTGATGACGCCCTCAATGCGACGGTCGACGGGCTTTTCAAATATCGTTTCAAGATTCATCATTACTGCTCGTCAGGCCTCGACATGAAGGATGTTGAAAGCGCGGTAGTATTTGTCATCGTGCAGGGTCCCGAAGAGGTCGAGTGATGCTCCGCTCGCAAGGGCGTGCTCGTACCGGCCGGGAAAGAACATCACAGTCGGAAAGTCCTTCGCGACGCTCTGCAGATTGTTCAGGACGTTATGGGATCGGATGAACGGGAAAACCTCGCCGACCCCGGTGAGCAACATGACCTCGGGATTAGTCTCGACAATCCGGTGTCTGATGGCGGGTATGAGGTGCTCCTGCGGATCAAGGACGCCCTGCAGCAGCTCTTTCAGCTCCGCCTTACTGATCTCCGCCTCAGCCTCGATCACCTGGTCCCAGATTCCTCGGTCCTGGAGGATGCTCAGACACAAATCATAGAGGCTCAGCTCGAGCAGATTGATCCCATTGTCCTTCAGCTGCCTTACGAGCAACCGATAGACCTGCAGGATCTCGCGCTGGCGCTCGATCGGGTACGGGCAGATGAAAAAGGGAACTTCGTTGTTTAAGCTTTCCATCCGCAGAAAGCGTCTGGAACTCATCACGCTCTTTAGATGATCAAGAAGCTCGTGAGGCTCGTAATCGTCGGTGCGGATCGCCATTAGGTTCGCTCTCGAACGCCGGGAAAAAACGCAAGCTCCGCGGTGTTCCCCGCCTCAATTAGCGCACGCACGGACGCCGGGAGAAGGTACGGCACGATGGAACCATCATCCGCGATTATTCCGGCTTCCCGCATGTATCGAAAGAGGATCTGCCTCAATTTTTTCAGAGTGGTTTCTGAGAGATCCGCCAGAGCGTCGTTCCACTGAGACTTAACGGCAATGAAAGCGTCAAAGTGTTCGTAGCTTAAAGCAGACCGGAAATTCGCAAGCCGCTCGGACAGCACCTCGACCGAAAACTCGTGGATTAGCGGGTAAGCGCGGCACAGAGCAAGCCAGAGTAGCGCAGTGCGTTCGGAATTCCCGCCTGAGCGCAACAGCTCCAGCTCGTCAGCACGCAGCACCGCAAGCCGGGTAACAAGCTCTCGGACGGTCCGGGTGGTCGATGAAGTGGCGTTAAACTGGGTGAGACCATCCTCGGCCGCTGCCTTCTTAACGGCTTCCCAATCGCCAAGGCGCTCATAGATCCCGGCAAGCTCAACCGACGCGGCCACGAACAAGCCGCCGGTCGAAAACGACAGGCGATAGCCGGCTTTCGCTTCTGAGCCGCCTCTTAGCGACATTTCCGCTCCGATCCGATCCGAGCGCGAGCGCTCACCACAGCCTTGGGTGCAGGACTTTATCCAGATCGGTGAGGAACGCTAGGGGGCTCATGGGGCCGCCTGCAGGCAAGCGGTTGAAACCATGAGGTTGCCAACATCTTTCTTGTGTGAGGTAACCCCGCTTCACCAACCTGCGCGCCAAGCTCAAAAGGCCGCAGACACCAGATTGCGCTTGGGTACACAGCTGGGTACACAGGGACCTCAAATTCATAGAGAGACCGGCTCGAAATTCGGCTTCTTCACCCCGGCTCCCACACCTGCCCAGGTGGCGGAATTGGTAGACGCGCCAGCTTCAGGTGCTGGTTTCCGAAAGGAAGTGGAAGTTCGAGTCTTCTCCTGGGCACCACAGCTTGCACTCTAAGCAGCTGTTTCTGCAGGACATTCTTTCGATCGGATCGCGCCGCAGGTACAAACCTCGGTACAAAAGCGGTCCAATGTGATTTGCCTTGAAGCACCTGAAACTTCCCCTGAACCGCCGTTCAGGTATCGTCACGCGCGGCCCAAGGACGGTCGCGCCGTGCGGACGGACCTACCGGGATTCAAGAAGACCTTCGACGCGCCCAGCAACGCGGCGGCTGTCCGGACAGCCTTAGACACCGACCGCGAGTTCCGGCGGGTTGTCGCCGCCGCCCGTGCGACCGCCGGCGTCCGTCAACAAGACCGGAATGTCGCCGAAGATGGCGCTCACTGGTTCGAGAAACCGCCCAGAACTCGAAGCGGTCGTGATGCCCCGTGAGACGCACGAGGCGTACGGAGCGCCCATGATCCTCGAAGAGACCGGGGCCGACTTCGCGCGCGACCGCGTCCTTACTGAGGCTGGAGGCGGCGAGGGATTGAAGGCTCTCGGCCATCGTGTCGCGCTCACGATGGAGGAGGACCTGACGCTTGAGGCGCTGAAGAGCGGCAAGTCGCCCATGCTATCGGCCAACGACGGCATTATTCCGCAACAAATCATCGCGAGCCGTCCAAAGAAGGGCGAAGCTCAAGGCTCAAATTCTCCGCAATGACACTGGGTCAGGTGACCTGCGGCTTTGAGGAGGATGAGCATGAAACTTGCAAACCATTGGAGCTCTCAGATCAAGCGCCGCGTGCTTCAGGCGGGTGCAGGCGCACTGAGCCTTGTCGCGGCGGCAGCCTGTAGCGGTGGAAGCGGGCCTGCGGCCGAGCCTGTAAGCCCCGCCAATTCCGCGCCGCGAATCACGGGGAGCCTCGCCATCACCGTCAGTGAAAACATGACGGAGGTCGGCGCCGTGTCCGCCACTGACGCCGACGGCGACATGCTCACCTACGCCCTCGCCGGCGGTCCGGACGCTTCGGCGTTTGAGATCACGTCAAACTCAGGGGTGATCCGGTTTGTTCAGAGCCCGGATTTCGAACGTCCTGATGATTCCGACGGCGACAATGTCTACCATTTCACCGTGAGGGTCAGCGACGACGCCGGCGGATCGGCCAGCGCGGACTTCGCGGTCACTGTCTCAAACCTGCCTGACACGCGGTATCTCGAGCCCATCTTCACTGGAACCACCATTTCGCCGGACATCGTCTATGCCCAAGGCAGCGATGACTACGTGCTGAACGTGATCACGCCGCAGGGAGACACCGAAACCAGCCGTCCGCTCGCTCTTATTGCAAGCGGCGGCGCATTCGCCTTTACGAGCCGGTTCCAGGTCCAGCCATTCGCTGAGGCCTTCGCGCGCGCCGGCTATGTAGCTGCGATCATGGACTACCGCACGCTGGGCCGGATGGCCGAGAGTCCATTGGAGTTCCGGCTCGCCGGTCAGGACGCCAACCACGACATGATCGCGGCCTTGCGCTTCCTGCGGGCGAACGCGGCGCAATACGGCATTGACCCTGAAACAGCCATCGTCGGCGGGACCTCCGCCGGGGCGTTCATGGCGCTCGGCCTGGGCACGCTGGATCCCGATGATCCGCTCGAGCAGGACCTCATCGACTATGTGAGCACGCGTGGCGGGGTTTACGGGAATGTCGGCGCGCACCTCGACCAGTCTCCCCATGTCCAGGGTGTCTGGGCGATCTCCGGCGCCGTCCCGGGGCTCGACAAGATCGATCGGGACTCCGCCCCGGTCTACGCCGCTCACAACGAGCTCGACTCCGTCGCGCCCTGTGGGACCTTCACCCTTACCGGCACGCAGTTTGAAGCCTCTGGCACATGTGATTTCGTGCCGGTGTTTGAAGATCTGGGCGTTCCTGTCGGCGCTTTCATCGTCCCGGATGATACTGGGCATGTGGACTTCACCGAGGAGGAGTATCGTCAGATCATGGCCGAAGCGCTCCAGCTCTATTACGAAAACGTATTGAGCGTTGATTGAGGACCAATGCCGGTCGTGCGAATGATTGCAGCGCGCTCGCCAGTGCGGGACCCGCAGGTGAGGCGGTCCCGCGCTGGGCCTCGTTGAAAGACTGAATGCTTTATGGAACAGGCCTATAAAATTCTCATCGTCGATGACGACCCTGAGATTTTGCAGCTCCTCGCCGGCATTCTGGAGCGCAACGGCATGCAGCCGCGCACGGTGAACTCGGCGTCCGAAGCGGAGCAGGCCCTGCGCGCATTCGATGCCGATCTCATGGTTCTGGACCTGATGATGCCCGGTGAGGATGGACTGTCATTCTGTCGCCGTCTGCGATCAGTCTCGAAAATTCCGGTCATCATGCTGACCGCGTTGGGGGATGATATCGACCGCATCATCGGGCTGGAGCTGGGAGCGGACGACTATTTGTGCAAGCCGTTCAACCCGCGCGAGCTCGTCGCCCGGATCAGGTCCGTTCTTCGACGATCGGCAGAAGTGGCAGACCCGCCGGTCCGCCCGAAAAAGGCCTACCGTTTCGGATCTTTCACGCTTTCGCCCGATCAGCGCGCGCTCCGGGACGAGGATGGGGAAGCTATCCAGCTGACGTCCGGCGAGTTCAGCCTGCTCCTCGCCCTGGTGGAGGCGGCGCCTCGCGTCATGACCCGCGACCAGCTTCTGGATCTGTCGCGAGGCGCGGTGGCGAACCCCTTCGACCGCAGCATCGATTCACTGATCAGCCGGATAAGAAGCAAGATAGAGCCTGATCCGAAGTCTCCGGCCTTGATCAAGACCGTCAGGAACCTTGGCTATGTTTTCGCCGAAGATGTGAAGCGTGTCTCCCTATGACCCTCCGTCAGATCAGGCCATGGTCGTCGATCGTGTTCCAGGTGGCTGCGGCCACGCTGATCATCCTCATCATCGTGTTCTGGGGCATGGTCGCCGCGTTTCAGACTCCGCTGGCGAACAGCCTGTTCCCGCCCGCCTTGTCAGAAAATGGGGCGAGCATTGCAGAACTGGTCAGCGCGGTTGAGGATACGTCCGGGACGCAGACGGATCGGATCTTGTCGCTCTATTCGAGCTCAAGACGGGGCGCCGCGATCAGTTCGGGGAGCGAGCCGCGCCTGGACGCTCACCCTGAATTCGCCGCCGCCCTGATCGCCGCTGCTGCGCCGCAAACGACGGTTCTGGAAGGCCGCGATATTGGTTTTCAGGTGCTGAACGGCTTCGCATTACGCCAGCAGCTCGCAGACTTCGCGGCGGTCGAGATGCGTCCTGCGACGGCGCTGCATGTGGCCGTGCCCTTGCAGGACGGGTCGATTTTGAATGTCTGGCTCGCGCCGGTGCTTTCGATCGAGCAGCCTTCGGCGGCCCGTGTCGGGCTGGGGCTTGTCGTGTTGACCTTCGTCCTGACGCTCAGCGTGGCGCTGGCGGCGGTCATTCTTCGGCCGATCCGGCGTCTTGAGAGAGACGCCGAGGAAATCGCGCTGGGGGACGGCGGCGCTGAAGTTTCGGAGACAGGGCCTATAGAGCTGCGGCGCATCGCAGCGGCGGTGAACCGGATGCGCGCGCGCCTCTCGGCCCTGGTTCAGGAGCGAGAGGAGATCATTGCATCCATCGCCCATGACATCCGGACCGGTCTGACCCGGATCCGGCTTCGGCTCGATGACCGGGAACAGATTACGCGCTCGGAGATCGAAAGCGACATGGTGCAGATGGAGGCGCTCATCGCGGACATGCTGGTCTATGCCCGCGCCGGAAGCCCGCACACGCCCCGCGAGCTGATTGATCTGCCCGGCCTTGTCAGGAAAGTGGTCGCAGCAGCGCCCTATCGCGTGAACCTTGCGGTGAATTCGGGCGACAGCTTCAGAATCATCGGCGATCCGGTCGCCCTGCGCAGATTGTTGGACAATCTGCTGGAGAACGCTCATCGCCACGGCCGCTCCCCTGTGATCGTGACCATCGCCGGCGGCTCTCATGGTCTCGACATAACGGTTGAAGACGACGGACCCGGCATGCCTGATGAATTTCTGGGGCGCGCCTTTCAACCCTTCAGCCGGGGCGAGCGGTCACGCAGCCGGTCGACGGGCGGAGCGGGATTGGGGCTGGGGATCGCCAGGGCCGTGGCCGAGGCGCACGGTGCGTCTTTGACACTGCGTAATCGGCCGTCCGGCGGTCTGGCCGCAATGATCCATGTCCCTGCTGACCTCGCCATGTGAGCTGCGTCAGCCTGGCAATATTTCAAGACATTATTCAACGCGCCAGCGAAACCGGCTCGACATCTCCCGTGCAGGCTCGAGCCAGGTTCAAATCCTGGAGAGCGATCATGTTTCAAGCTTCAAGTTTCACTGCGGCGGTGTTGCTGATCTCAGCCGGTGCGGCTGGCCCGGCCAGCCCGGACGGCGCAATTCTGTCCGCCTCATTTGGGGCCGACAACGCCTTTCCGGCTGGAGCGAACCGTCTGGTCTGTCGTGGCGCGGTCGGGCGTGACGGGATGCCGGTGGTGTTTTCCGAGGAGCTGGAACGCACGCCGCGCCCAGACGATTTCCGGGTAACCAGCCCCTCTGGCGAGGAGCGCCCGGTCACCTGCGTGACCTTCGATCCGGCTGATGATCCCGGCGAGCGTCGCACCGCACTGCTGGTCGGCGAGTTCGGCGGACCAGAGGACCCGCCTGCACGTGTGGAAGTGATCCGTCCGCTCCGATCAATGGATCGCAGGACTGGCTTCCACGGCGCCTCTGCGAGCATCGCTCCGCTGGAGGCGGGACCGTCGATCGTCATGGCCGAACAGGTCTCACGCTCTGATTGGAAGAATGCAGACGCCGGCACGCCCATCCCTTGGGGAGGCGGGACTGCCTGTCCGTGGGAGGGTACCGAACAAATCGTACGGGTGGTTTGGAGCGGCGGCGTCGTACGCCCGGACCGGACCGAAGTCGGCGACGAGGAGCGCGAGGCCTATACGGTGACGCTGCGCCAACGCAATGGCCGCCTTCTGAATGTGACGCCCTTCGCCTTCGGGGACCTGAACGATGGCGACAATAATCACGAGCTTTGCCTGCAGGAAGCCGGCGTGCCTGTTGCAGTGAGTTTCGAGCAGGATCGGCTCGCTGATCCCAACGGCGACCTGAATGTGGAAAGCCGCGTGCTCATCCAACGGGCGCGATAGGCGGACTCGCCCGGGCGAGCTTGATGACTGATGCGTCAAGTCCGCGTGTCTACTGGGTGGATGGCGTGGTCCCGCCGGCGGAAGCATCGCATCTGATATTGAATGGAGGGGCCTTGGAAGGTGGTGCAGAAATTTATCAGCCCGAGCTACAAACCCCGCTGGCTCACCCGATGCACCGAAAACGAAAAATGATCTTAAAAAACTGCAATCACTGTGCTGTCGTAGACGCAAAAACGCGGGTCGGTCTTGGCCAAAGCTGCGGGCGGACGGCCGCCCTCGCGGATCCTGCGGGGTGCGGGGTGTGTTCCGGTTTCGCTGCGCCCTGCTTTCGGCCTGACCGGCCAGTGCGTGGTCGCGCTTGCAGTCCGGGTGTGTATGTTTGGCGTGTGTGGACGTGTTCTAACTTCGCTACACGCCGCCTGCGGTCGGACCGTTGCGCATATCCGGCTCCGGCTCCATCGCCTCCGCCCCCAGCGCCGCATAGAGATCAATGATCGCCTGGACCAGTTCCGCGTCGGCGTTCACCGCCGCTTCGCGGCTGTCGATGAGGGTGCGCTGGGCGTCGAGGATGTCGATGAAGGTGGCCAGGCCCTCGCGGTAAAGGGCGTTGAGCTGGTCAAACGCGCGTTCGCTGGCGGTGACGGCGCGGGAGAGCTCGCTGCGCCGCGCTTCGATCGCGTCGATGCGCGCCAGGGCGGTCTCCACATCGGCCACGGCGACCAGCACCGCCTGCTCATAATCGGCCAGCGCCGCAGCGGCGAGCGCCTGCGACCGCGTGACGTCAGCGCGCCGGGCGCCGGCGTCGAACAGCGGAATATCCACCACCGCCGCGATTTGGGCGGTGATCGTGTCGGCGAAATCCGAGGCGTCCAGATCGGCGGTGATGGAGCCCGGCAGCGAAAGCTGCGGGTAGAGCGCGGCGCGCGCCACGCCGACGCGCGCCAGCGCAGCCTCCAGGTCGGCCTCAGCCGCGCGCACATCGGGGCGTCCGCGTAAGAGCGCAGCCGGAACGCCGGGCGCGATGTCGCGGGTGAAGCTCGGGATGGCGTCTGGCTCCGGTGCGTCCCAGTCGCCCGCAGTGCGCCCGGACAGGACCGCCAGCGCGTTCAGCGCCTCGGCCCGCGCGATGATCAGCGTGCCGCGCTGGGCCTGGGTCCTCGCGAGATCAGCCTCGGCGCGCTGCACGTCGAGCCCGGCCGACAGGCCCGCTTCAAAGCGCTGGCGCACGATTCGAAGGGTCTGGGTCTGCAGATCCAGAGAGGTCTCCAGAAGCGCAAAGCGGGCCTGCGCCCGCGCCAGAGCGAGATATTGCGAGGCGATGGAGGCGGCGGTGAGCCGGCGCACATCGGCGGCCAGCGCCGCTTGCGACGCCGCATCGGCGCGTGCCGCCTCGATGGCGCGGCGCTGACGGCCGAACAGATCCGGCGTGAAGGATAACAGCGCCGCAGCAGCCGTTCCGGTGTCCAGATCCCCGCCGCCGGGCTCAGTGCGCGCGTCGAGGGACGCCTCCCCATCAAGGCGCGGGAAAAGCCCGGCGCGCGCGGCCGTGATCTGAGCGCTCGCCGCGTCCAGCCTTGCAAGCGAGGCGGCGACATCGCGGTTTTCCTCAAGCCCGGTCTCGATGAGCGCGGTGAGGACAGGGTCGTCGAAGCCGGTCCACCAGACGGCTTCCGCCGCCTGGCTGGCGGCAGACTCGCCATCCGGCGCCTCGGCGTAGGCCGGCGGCAGGTCCGGCGCGGCGGCGTGCGGTTCCGGCTTTGGCCCGGCGGCGCAGGCGCTCAGGACGCTTCCAAAGAGCGTGGCGGCGAGCACGGCTGTGCGCGTCATGATGCAGCGCCCTCGCCTTCCACCCGGTCCAGCTCGGTTTGAAGGTCCTTGAGGCCGGCCTCGCGCGGCCGGCCAAGCCGGGCGATCCCCAGATACACGACCGGGGTGAGGTAGAGCGTGAACAGCCCCGACAGACCGAGCCCGGCGAACACCGTCCAGCCGATGGCCTGACGCGCCTCTGCGCCCGCGCCGGCGGAGAGGATCAGCGGCACCGCGCCCAGCACGGTGGAGATCAGCGTCATCATGATCGGGCGCAGGCGCACTTTGGCCGCCTCGGCGATGGCGTCACGCACGCTGTCGCCCTCGGCGCGGCGCTGGTCGGCGAACTCCACCATCAAAATCCCGTTCTTGGCCATGAGCCCGATGAGCATCACCAGCCCGATCTGGGAGAAGATGTTCAGCGAGATGCCGGTGAGGAACAGGGCGTAGATCGCCGCCGCCAGCCCGAACGGCACCGTGAGGATCACCACAACGGGGCTGGTGAGGCTTTCAAACTGGGCGGCCAGCACCAGGAACACGATCACGAAGGCGAAGAGATAGGTGTACAGAAGATCACGCGAGGTCTCGCCCAGCGTCTCCGCCTCGCCCTGCAGGATCATCTCGATGCGGTCGGGCAGGCTCTGGTCCGCCAGGCGCTCGATCTCGGCCACCGCGTCGGCCAGCGGCACGCCCGGCGCGATGTCCGCCTCAAGCTCGATGGCGCGGCGCTGTTCGGTGCGGTCCAGCTCGGCGGCGACACCCTCCTCCACGAAGGTCGTGAGGCTGGAGATGGCGACAAGATCACCGGCGTCGGAGCGGACATAAAGATTGCGCAGATCGGACGGATCGCGGATCGCGCTGTTCTCGGCGGTGAGGAAGATGGTGATGGCCTGATCGCGCACCGACAGGTCCACCAGATCATCGCCGCCCACCATCACGCGCAGGGTCTGGGACAGGTCCTCAAGCGAAACGCCCAGATCATTGGCCCGGCGCCGGTCGATGCGGATGGAGATCTGCGGCTGGGTGGGTTGATAGGACAGCTCCGCGTTCGCCAGGATCTCGCTTTCGGTCTCGATCAGCTCCACCAGCGCCCGTCCGGCGGCGTATATGTCTTCATAGTCCTGGCCGGTGAGCGCCACTTCCAGACCGCTGCGCCGGCCGCCGCCCACGTCCAGACTGCCGCGCCCGAACACCGAGACGCGCGAGCCGGGGATGTCATCAAGCGGGCCGCGCAGCGCCCCGATCAGCTCTTGCTGACTCATGTCCCGCTCGTCCCACGGCGCCAGGGTGGCGGTCATGCCGATCCGGTTGGGATCATAGCGCCCCACCACCGTGTAGAGCGAGCGGATCAGCCCTGAGTCGATATAGGGCTGGAGCACCGCTTCGATCTCGGCGGCCTCCCGGTCCATGTATCTCAGATCCACCCCGTCCGGGCCGGAGGCGAAAATCGACACCTCGCCGCGGTCTTCTTCGGGCACCAGCTCGCGGTCCACCGTCATCACCGCAAGCACCGCACCGACCACCGCGGCGAGCGCGATCATCACCGTGATCCAGGGCATGGCGAGCGCCGCTTTCAGGCTCTTCTCATAGCGCCGCACGATACCGCCGCCGAATGCGTTGAGGCGCTTCTCAACGCCCTTCGGCTCGCCGGCCATGGACAGGCGCGCGCCCAGCGCAGGCACAAGGGTGAGCGCCACGAACGACGAGATCGTCACCGCAAGAGCCAGCGTAATCCCGAATTCGCGAAACAATCGCCCGGCGGTGGAGGGCAGGAAGGAAATCGGCACGAAGACCGAGACCAGCACCGCCGTGGTGGCGACCACAGCGAAGAAGACCTGGCGCGTGCCCAGCACCGCAGCGGCCTGGCGCTTGACTCCCTGCTTCTGGGTTCGCTGCATGTTTTCAAGCACGACGATGGCGTCATCGACGATCAGCCCGGTGGCCAGGACCAGCGCCAGCAAGGTGAGGATGTTGATCGAAAAGCCCAGAAGCCAGATGCCCGCAAGGCTGCCGATCAGCGCGGTGGGAATGGCCAGGGACGGGATCAGCGTCGCGCGCAAGGAGCCGAAGAACAGCCAGATCGTCGCCACCACGATCAGCGTGGTGAAAGCCAGCGTGATCAGCACCTCGCGCACCGAGCGCTCGATGAACACCGCGTCGTCGGAGGTGATCACCAGCTCCACGTCATCAAAGCGCGCATTCATCTGATCCACCACTTCGCGCGCCGCCTGGGCGATTTCGATGGTGTTGGACTGGGCCTGACGCAGCACGCCGAAGCCGATGATGGGATTACCGTTCAGGCGCACGAAACTGGTGGCGTCGGCGGGGCCGAAGAACGCATCCGCCACATCACCGACGCTGGTCTCGCCGGAGATGACCACCTCCTTGATGAGCTCCGGCGTGCCGGCCACGGCCTCGGCGCGCACCAGAAGGCTTTGATCCAGCGCGTTGAAACTGCCCACCGGCACGTCGTAGGGCGCCTGCTCCAGCGCGTCGGCCACGTCGGCCACGGTGAGCCCGAAGCGCGAAAGGCGCAGCGGATCGATCACCACGCGCAGCTGACGCTGCCGGGTTCCGAACAGGGTCACCGCCGCCACCCCGTCAATGGCCTGGAAAGCCGGGGCGATGTCGTTTTCAATGCGCTCGGTCAGCACGGCCTCATCAAAGACATCGGCCACCAGAGCCACCTGCAGGACGGGATCGGCGTCATTGTCGGCCTTGACCACGTTCACATCCTCCACCCGGTCAGGCAGCTGCCGCTCGACGCGGCTCACCGCCTCACGCACGTCGGACGATGCGGCGTCCAGATCGGTTCCGGGGCGGAACCGCACCCGGATTCTGGTGGAATTCTCCTCGCTTGAGGAGCGGATATCGTCCACGCCGGAGACCCGCGCCACGGCGCCCTCGAGCACGCGGGTGACCTCCGCGTCCACGGTTTCGGGTGCGGCGCCGGGATAGCTTGCAGTCACCGTAAGCACCGGACGGTCCACGTCGGGCAGTTCGCGCACGTCGATGCCGAACAGGGCCGCGAGCCCGGCGATGACGATCAGAAGATTGGCCACGCACGCCAGAATCGGCCGGCGTACCGAAAGCCCGGGCAGGTCTCCGAGTCCCGACGCCATCAGCCCGCCTCCGCCGTAGAGCCGGAGCCGGACGATGGCCGGTCGGGCCCGGGCGCGCCGTCGGCTCCGGACGCAACATCGGTCACGGGCGTGCCCTCACGGACCTTCTGGACGCCCTCGACGACGATGGGCGCACCTTCGGCCAGATCGGCGCGCACCAGCACGCGGCCAGGCTCACGGGTCACGATGGTGACGGGGCGCCGTGTGGCCTGGCCGTCTTCGATCGCCCAGACATAGGATCCGCTGCCGCCCCACAGGATCGCGGTTTCGGGCACTGCGGGCAGCGCCTCGCCCAGGGTTTCAAACCGCACCCGAAAGCTCATGCCCGGGCGCAGACGGTCGTCCTCATTGGCGATCTCGGCGCGTACGGTGAAGACCCGGCGATCGGGATCAATGCGCGAGTTCACGGTGCGCACGGTGGCCGTTTCCGGGCTCTCGGGCCTGGAGAACGCCGTGACGGGGATCGTATCGCCGCGCGTGACCTGGCCGAACACTTCCTCGGGCACGTCGAAATCGATCCGCAGGACCGAGCGGTCGTCAAGATTGGTGATGACGGTGTCGGCGTTGATCCGCGTGCCTGGATCGATGTCGGTGAGCCCGGTATATCCGGCGAACGGTGCGGTGACCCGGCGCTTGTCCAGCGCCAGCTGCGCGCTTTCCAGATCAATGCCCGCCGCGTCCAGCGCGGTGCGCGCCTCATCGATCTGGGCTGCGGACACCGCGCCGGTATCCTCGATGCGGCGATAGCGCTCCAGGAGCTGGCGGGCCTGATCCACTTCCACCTGGGCCAGGCGAACGGCCAGGCGCTCCTCCTCGGATTCAAGCTGGATGAGCGCCGTCCCGGCCTCCACGCGATCGCCGGCCTCGAACAGGATTTCAGTCACCTGGCCGCTGGTTTCGGGATAGATCACCGCACTCTGGCGCGCCCTGGCCGTGCCCACCACTTCAACCCGCCGGGTGGCGCGCTGGTAGGTGACGCGTTCGGCAATGACTTGCACCGCCTCTTCGCCGCCCACCTCGCCGGGCCGGGCCGCGTCCTGATCTTCGCACGCCGCAAGCGCACTGGCGCCCGCCAGGGCGGTGATGACGGCTCGAAGGCTCATATTTCCCCTGCCATTTTGCTGTGCGGCGTCGCGCGGCGGCCCGGCGAGAGGGTAGGATTCCCGCCGCGAGTCTCAAGTTCTGCCGTGTTTCCGATGCGGAAAGAGTCTGTTTTCACGCCTGCCGGCGCACACACGCGGCCCTCCGGCGGCGCGCTGAATCAGCTTGCAACAAGCCCCCTACGGGCGGAGTCTTGAAGCCATGATTTATTACGCCATAGGCGACGTACATGGCTGCGCCGCCGAACTCGACCGGCTCCTTGATCTCATAGCGGCCGACGCATCATCGCGAGCGGACGGGCGCGCGTGGCGGATCGTCATGCTCGGCGACTATGTGGACCGCGGGCCCGACAGCAGGGGCGTGATTGAACGGGCCATGGCGCTGGACGCGGACGGCCATGTGGTGCTGCCGGGCAATCATGAACAGCTCATGTTCAATGCGCTGGCGGCGAGAGGCGACCACCGCGAGAGCCGGGCGCAGGACTGGTGGCGCAATGGCGGCGAACAGACGCTGCGCAGCTATGGCGCCGACGCCGGGCCCGGCGGTGAGCTCTGGCGGCGCCTGGACTGCATTCCGGACGCCCATTGTGATTTTCTGCTGACGATTCTCGAGGACCGCTTGGTCTATCACCGCGACGATTCTGACGGGCTGTTCTTCGTCCATGCCGGGGTGCGCCCCCACGATAGGCTGGCCGAGACCGCGCGAGAGGTGCTCTTGTGGTCGCGCCATCCCCGCTTCATGGCCGCCGACGGGGCGCTGTGGGTGGAGGGCTTGCGCGTTGTCCACGGACATACGCCGGTCGAGGCGCCGGCCGTCCACCCGCATCGCGTCGGGCTGGACACAGGCGCGGTCTATGGCGGCCGCCTGAGCGCCGGAGTGTTTGTCGACGGCGCGCTCGAAGCGGTGCTCAGCGTGGCGAGGCTAGCCTAGCGGACCTTTCGCCGCCCACGCGGCGAGTTTTTTTCGGGCCTCGTCGGAGGCCTCGGCCTCCCGGCCGGGGATAATGGAGTGCTTGCGTTTCGTTCCTGGCGCAATGAGCACCAGCAACCAGTCCGAAATGGCGATCAGGTAACCCAGGACCACAAGCGCGCCCACCGGCGCCAGAATGTAGAACAAGGCGCCTTGGACCGCCATCATCCAGCAGAAAAGCAATATCGCGATCCCGACAGCCAACCCGCCCATATGACCCAGCAACGCTTTGTTGTGGGCCGCGCGCATTTCCGCGTTAAGCTTGCCGCAGGCCGGGCAGGGCGCGACGCCCACGCCATTCTCCACAGCGTCCCGGACCTTGGCGTCAAATTTTTCGCTGTCGTATTCGTTTAGCTCAAGCGTATGAAAATAATAGTATTCCGTCTGGCATGCCGTGCAAATCGCATTGCGCCGTAAGTCAGCTTTGAATTTTCTGGCCATAAGATCCCACCCCATGTCACCTTGCTTGAACTTAAGCCGGGTCTGAAGCGCCAGACAAGTCCGCGGGGTAGACCCTGTCGTCCAGGGGCTGTCGTCTAAAGCGCCGCGATGACCCAGTCGCGGGCCGCGTCCAGGGACGAGAAGGCCTGCACCCGCACCGCATAGGGAAAGCTCACCGTCTCGAGCAGCATCAGGGCTTCGTTGCGGGCCTCGCAGGAAACGAAAGCGCAGCGCTTCGGCGCGATTTCGTCCAGCGCCTGCTCGACGGACTCGATGAGATCGGCCGGCGCGTAGGCCGGCGTGGAGCCGCGGGCGTCGAGGATCACCGCATTGACGGCGCGGCCCTGCGTGGCGTGGCGGGTTTTCGCCAGCCCGGCGTCAAGGTCGCCGCAAGTCACAACACCCTGAAAACTTAATGTCAAAAGGCCGGCGCCCGCTTCGAAACTGACGTGGACGGAGCGCGAATGTGTGGAGGCGTCCATGTGGGCAAGGTCTCATGGTGGCTTTTGAATAGGTTCAATTGCAGCCGGGGTATGGGACACGCCCGTGCGTCCGAAAACCCCCGCCTGCAGTGCAGCCGCCATGCAAAAACGCCCGCGCGTTGACGTGGAGACGCGAAAGCCTGATACGTTGTCGCGCCTTGCGGGGGCGCTCCGTGCCGTCAAGCCTGAACTGCGATTCGCTTCATGACCATTCATTTGCACAAGGGCGATCTTCCCGCCGGTCTCGATCTGGGCCGCCGGGTCGCCGTGGACACCGAGACCCAGGGCTTGTCTCTGGTGCGCGACCAGGTCTGCCTGGTGCAGCTGTCGGCCGGGGACGGCGACGCCCATATCGTGCAACCCGACCGGGCGTCCTATGACTGCCCTAATCTCAAGCGCCTGCTGGCCGATGACGGGGTGGAAAAGCTGTTCCACTTCGCCCGCTTCGACGTGGCGGTGTGCCTGCGCGATCTGGGTGTGGAGACCACGCCGGTCTTCTGCACCAAGATCGCCTCGAAACTGGTGCGCACCTATACAGATCGGCACGGGCTGAAGGATGTGGCGCGCGAGATCGCCGGGGTGGAGCTGTCCAAGCAGCAGCAGAGCTCCGACTGGGCCGCCGCAACCCTCACCGACGCTCAGCTCGCCTACGCCGCCTCGGACGTGCTGCACCTGCACGCCATCGCCGACGGGCTCGCCGCGATGCTGGAGCGCGAGGGCCGCATGGATATGGCGCGCGCCTGTTTCGATTTCCTGGCGACCCGCGCCAGGCTGGATCTGGCCGGCTGGCAGGACACCGACATCTTCGCCCATTCGTGACGCGAGAGGCCAATGACCGCCCAGACCGCCGACTTCGCCGAAACGTCCCTGATCGGACAGCGCCGCGCGCGTTCGCTGGCGGGCGCCCGGCGGCGCACCGGCCTGGTGCGGGGTCTGCGGGTCGTGCTGCTGGCGGTCATGGCTGCGCTGGCTCTGAATGCGGTCTTGCAGATCGTGCTGTCCGGATCCGGCCAGCCCGATCAGCCCGCCATCGAGCTGACCGGCGGCGAACGCATCGTCAATCCGCGCTTCGTGGGCCGGGACGAAAGCGGCCAGCCTTTCGTCCTGACAGCCCTGTCGGCGGCGCGCCGCGGCGGCGGTCTGGGCGCGATCGCAGATCTGGATTCGCCCTCGCTGGACTACGCCCTGTTTGAAGCCGACGCCGATCGGGCGTCCCAGGTGCTCGCCGCCACCGGCGTATTCGACGAGACCGAGCAAAGCCTTTTCCTGCGCCGGGACGTGGAGCTGACCACGCGCTCTGGCTACACGCTCAACACCCACTCGGCCCTGATTCGCCTTAATGAAGGCGTGATCAGCGGCGAGGACGGCGTGTACGGCGAAGCGCCCTGGGGGGCGGTGCGCGCCGGACGGTTTGAAGTTCGCGATGACGGCCGCAGGATCGTGCTGGAAAACGGCGTGCGGACCAGGCTTTATATGAACGACGAGGCCGGGGACGCGCCTTGAGGAGGGCCACACCATGTACCGCACCATAATCGCCGCCGCCGTTTGCGGCCTGGTCTTCACAGGCGCCGGGCTGGCGCAGATCGCGCCGCGGGCGCCCGCGTCCGGTCCGATCGACATCAGCGCGACGAACTTTGAAGGGTTCGAACGCGAAGGCCGGCTGGTCTATGAAGGCGATGTCAACGCCGTGCGCGGCGACACGCGCCTGCGCGCCGACCGGCTGGAAGTGTTCTTCGCCCCGCGCGACGGCGGCGGTTTCGGCGGGATTCGGCGGCTCCTGGCCGATGGCGACGTGTTCTACATCACCGGCGCCGAGATCGCCCGGGGCGACAGCGGCGTCTACGATCTGGAAACCGAAACGATCACGCTGGAAGGCTCGGTGGTGCTCACCCAGGGCTGCAACGTGTCCACTGGCGAGCGCCTGGTGGCCGATCTCAACGGCGGCGCGGCGCGACTGACCGGCGGCGGAACCGGCGACACTGAGCGGGTGCGCTCGGTCTTCTTTGAGGACCCCGCCCAGGACGGCGTCATCCCGCAGCCCGGCGAATGTGTGCAGCCGGACGTCCCCGGCGACGGTCCAGAGCCGTTTGACGGCGAGGACGGGCCGGGCGCCGACCTCGCTCCGCCCGCGGACCAGACCGGAAACTGACCGCTTCACCAATTCTTAGCCTCAAGGAGGCCAGTATGGCTGATACGGCGAGCAGGTCGGCCGCGCCCGCGGCCCCGGCGTCCGAGAAAGACGGCGTCCGCGTCGAAGGTCTGGCGAAAAGCTATGGCCGGCGCGCGGTGGTCAAGAACGTGTCCCTGTCGCTGAAACGCGGCGAGGTGGCCGGGCTTCTCGGACCCAACGGCGCGGGCAAGACCACCTGCTTTTACATGATCACCGGCCTGATCAAGGCTGACAGCGGGACGATAATGCTCGACGGCGAGACCATCACGGAGCTGCCCATGTACCAGCGCGCCAGGCTGGGCATCGGCTATCTGCCGCAGGAAGCCTCGATCTTCCGCGGATTGAGCGTCTACGACAATATCGCCGCCGTCGCCGAGATCGTGGAGCCTGACCGAAAGCGCCGTGCGGCGCTGGTGGACCAGCTCATGGAAGAGCTGCACATCGAACACATCAAGGACAGCCCGGCCATGGCGCTCTCCGGGGGCGAACGCCGCCGCGTGGAGATCGCCCGCGCGCTCGCCGCCCAGCCCAGCTTCATGCTGCTGGACGAGCCCTTCGCCGGGATTGATCCTCTGGCCATCGCGGATATCCGCGACCTGATCGAGTATCTGAAAGGCCGCGGTATCGGCATTCTGATCACCGACCATAATGTGCGCGAAACGCTGGAGATCTGCGACCGCGCCACGATCATCCATGACGGCGAGGTCCTGTTTGAAGGCGCGCCGGACGATGTGCGCGGCGACGCGAACGTGCGCCGTTATTATCTCGGCGAGCGGTTTCAGTAGGAGGGGACATGGCGGGGCTCGGACAGAAACTCGAGGCGCGCCAGGGCCAGGGGCTCGTCATGACGCCCCAGCTGCAGCAGGCGATCAAGCTGCTGCAGCTCAACAACATGGAAATCAACGCCTTCGTCGAGGAAGAGCTGGAGCGCAATCCGCTGCTGGAGCGCGACGAGCGCACCGACGCCGCTGAAGCAGAGCGCGCCGACCCGGAAAGCGCCGCGAAGACGGAGTCTGATGAGTTGAGCTTTGACGCGCCGGGCAAGGCCGACGAGGCCTTGGACGCCGACCGCGAGGCCATGTACTCGGATTCCAGGTCCGACATGTCCGGCGCCGACGCCGGCGGATCGGTGGACTGGAGCCGCGCCGGCAAGGGCGGCGGCGGATTTGACGGCGAGGAGTTTGACGCCGCCGCCAATTCCAGCCGCGAGAAGACCCTGCGCGAACACCTGCACGACCAGCTCGCCGTGCTGGCGCTCGCGGCGTCCGACCGCATGATCGCCGCCCATCTCATCGATCTGGCCGAAGACGACGGTTATTTCCGCGCCGATCTGGACGAGACCGCCCAGCGCCTGGGCGTCACGCGCTCGGAGGTGGAGGCGATCCTGGACCGGCTGCAGCAGTTCGAGCCGGCCGGCGTGATGGCGCGCAATCTGCAGGACTGTCTGGCGCTGCAGCTCAAAGACCGCGACCGGCTGGACCCGGCCATGGCCGCCCTGGTGGACAATCTTCCCTTGCTGGCCAAGCATGATTACGCCGCGCTGAAAGCCGCCTGCGAGGTGGACGCCGAAGACCTCACCGACATGATCGCCGAATTAAAGCGCCTGACGCCTAAGCCGGGCCTGGGCTTCGGCTCCGACCCCACCCGCGCCGTGGAGCCTGACGTCACCGTGCGCGAGCGCCCCGACGGCGGCTGGGCGGTGGAGCTGAACACCGACACCCTGCCGCGCGTCCTGATGAACAATCGCTACGCCGCCCAGATCGGCCGCGCCGCGCGCACCGAGGACGAGAAGGTCTTCATCACCCAGTGCGCCCAGAACGCCAGCTGGCTGGTGAAGAGCCTGGACCAGCGCGCGCGCACCATCCTGAAAGTCTCCAGCGAGATCGTGCGCCAGCAGGACGCCTTCTTCGCCAAGGGCGTCGCCTGGCTGCGCCCGCTCAATCTGAAGACCGTCGCCGACGCGGTGGATCTGCACGAGAGCACGGTGAGCCGGGTCACCTCCAACAAATATATCGCCACGCCGCGCGGCCTGTTCGAGCTGAAATACTTCTTCACCTCCTCCATCCCCTCCGCCGACGGCGGCGAGGCCTATTCGGCCGAGGCGGTGCGCTTTCGCATCAAGGCGATGATCGACACCGAAACCGTGGACGAGGTGATGAGCGATGACCGCATCGTGGAACGCCTGCACGCCGACGGCGTCGAGATCGCAAGGCGCACCGTCGCCAAATACCGCGAAGCCATGAACATCCCCTCCAGCGTCCAGCGCCGCCGCGTCATGAAGGGGGTGGGGTAGCGGGCGCTCTGTCCCTCCCCTTCGTTCCACCCTCATCTGCGAGGTGCGACCTCGGACTTGATCCGGGGGAGGCCCGAAGGACCCACTGGATCAAACGCCGTGCGTCCTTCGAGGCTTTTTGCTTTGCAAAAAGACGCCTCAGGATGAGGGAGGTTGGGCGGCTGTGATCTCTGTCCCTCCCCTGGATGGGGAGGGTGTCAGGCGGAGCCTGACGGGTGGGGTGAGGCCGCAGGCGCCCGCGCCAAAACCCCTAAACGCCCCATTCGGCGCGCACGTCCGAATCCCCCTCACCCGCCGCCCGAGCGCCGCGCTCCGCCGCGAACCGGGCGTCATCAAGGCGGGAGAGCGCCCACACCGCCGCGCCGCGCACCAGGGCGCTGTCATCCTCCAGCCGTGGCAGAACCGAAGACACGAGCGCGGAATCGCCGGAATTTCCCAGCGCAATGAGCACGTTGCGGACAAACCGGTCCCGCCCGATCCGCTTGATGGGCGAGCCGCTGAAATACGCCCGGAACGCCGGATCATCCAGCGCCGCCAGCTCTGTGAGCTTCGGCCCCCTCAAGGCGTCGCGCGGGTGGAACGCGGTCTCCTGCGTTACTCGCGCGAACTTGTTCCATGGACACACGGCGAGACAGTCGTCGCAGCCATAGATGCGATTGCCCATGGCGGCGCGAAACTCTTGCGGAATCGGGCCCTTGTGCTCGATGGTGAGGTAGGAGATGCAGCGCCGCGCATCGATCTGGTAGGGCGCGGGAAAGGCGTTGGTGGGGCAGACGTCAAGGCACGCCCGGCACGAGCCGCAATGGTCGGTCTCGGCTTCGTCGGGTTCAAGCTCGGCCTCGGTGAGCATGACGCCGAGAAACAGCCAGGAGCCATAGCGCCGGCTCACCAGATTGGTGTGCTTGCCCTGCCACCCGAGGCCTGATTTCGCCGCCAGCGGCTTTTCCATCAGCGGCGCAGTGTCCACGAACACCTTCACGGCGTGGCCCGTCTCCCCATGAAACGCGCGCGCAAAGCGCTTCAGCCGCTTTTTGATGAGGTCGTGATAATCCTTGTTCTGCGCATAGACGCTGATCGCGGCTTCGTCCTTGCGCTCCAGGATCCTGAGGGGGTCGTCCTCCGGCCCGTAATCGAGCCCCACCACCACCGCCGATTTCGCTTCCGGCCACATGGCGGTGGGCCGCACCCGCCGCTCCAGCGTCTCCGCCATCCACGCCATGGTCCCATGGCGCCCCTCGCCCACAAAGGCGCGCAGGCGATCTTCAGCCTCCCACGCCTCATCGGCCCGGGTGATGCGCGCTTCGGTGAAGCCGGCGTCCAGCGCCAGGGCACGGACGCGTTCGGCGAGGCTCGCCGGAGTCATCTTCTAAAAATCCAGATCCTGATAGCCGTTGGCCGGCGGCATCCCCGGCAAACGGTCGGCGAGCAATCCCCGAAACGCCGGGCGGCACTTGATGCGCTCATACCAGGCCTTCGGGCCGGGAAAATCGTCCCACGGCACATCGCCCAGATAATCGATGCAGGAGAGATGCGCCGCGGCGACAAGATCGGCCAGCGTGTAGCGCGGACCGGCGAGGCCGTCGCGGGCGTCCAGCAAGCCGGTCATGTAATCGAGATGCCAGCGCAGAAAATCGCGCCCCGTGCGGATCGCCTCCATGTCCGGCGCGCCGAGGCCTTGCATGCGCTTTTCCAGCTTCTCATGGAGCAGGAAGGCGTTCACCTCGGCGTCGAACTTGCGGTCGAACCACTGGGCGATGCGGCGCGCCTCGGCGCGCTCCACCGGGCCGCCGGGAAGGAGCGGCGGGTCCGGCTTTATCTCTTCAAGATATTCCAGGATGGCGCGCGCATCGGCGATCGCCGCCCGGCCGCCCGGCGCATCATCCTCCAGCACCGGCGGAACCCCCGCCGGATTGAGCGCGGTGAGGCCTTCCGGCGCCTCCCAGAACTTCCAGCTCTCCAGCTCAAAGCTGAGCTGCTTTTCGCTAAGCGCCAGGCGGACCTGACGCGACCAGGGATCAAGGGGCCAGTGGTGCAAGATGCGCATGGCGCCACCCTAGCCCCGTTCGCGCCCGCGCTTAAGCGGGGCGCGCACTCAGCAGCGTCCCTCACCCTCACCGGGTCCCGGTTTCATCCCCGGACGAAAGGTCCGGGGGGAAGACCGGGATCTACAGCGCTCAAAGAATTAAACGCCATACCAGCCCCGCAGCCCGCTCGGCATTTCACCCCTCAAACGCCGTAGATCCCGGTCTCGCCCCCGGCTTCACGCCGGGGATCGAACCGGGACCCCTCACGCCGGCTTCGGATTCAGCCGCCGCTTCAGGAACGCCACGAACTGGGTCTTCGCCATGGCGGTGGCTTCGCTGTCATAGCGCAGCGAAGACTGCGGGTGATGGTCGGGTTCGTCAAAGGCGTGGGTGACCCCGCCATAGATGGACCAGCGCACTGAGGCGCCGTCTTTTTTGGCCTGTTCAAACACCGCCGCCGCGTCGGCTTCGCTGGCCATGGTGTCGTTCTCCACCAGGATCGCCTCGATAGGGCCGGGCGGCTCAATGGGCTTGCGGCGCACCAGCGCCGGGCCGGAGGCGTAGGGATAGATGAGGAAAACGCCCGTCACGCCCTTGAACGGCGCATCGGGCGCGCGGGTCATCCCGTCGGGCGCCTGGCCCGCATGGTCCAGCGCCAGGGCGTCGAGAATCGCCCACGCGCCGTGGCTCCAGCCGGCCAGCACCAGGCGCTGGGGATCGATGCGCGGATCATCGCGGGCGATGTCCAGCGCGGCGTAGAGATCACCCGCGCGCTCGCGCCCCCACAGCACCCGGCCGGTGCACACCTGGGCCAGCGCCATCTCGTAATCGATCCCGCGCGGGGTAAGGCTGTCGACGATCATCGCCGCGCACCCCGCCTTCACCGCCGCCTCGGCGTAGGCGTGGCTGACCCTTCGCACCCCGCCGCAGCCGTGCAGGAGGATCACCAGCGGATGCGGCCCCTCGCCCGGCGGATAGAGCATGGTGACATAGGGCTCGATCAGGGCGCGCCGGCGCTTGTTCTGCAGCCGCGCCAGATGCCGGCCGGTGAGCCGGCGCCACAGCGTCCACGCGATAAAGCCGGCGAACGCGATGAGGACCGCGCCGAGCCCGCCTGCTATCCAGAACGCCGTTTGCATCACCTGTCCTCACCGGCCGTCCTGCGGGGGCCCTTCGCGCCGGCCTGTCCCGACTAAAGCCCCAGCCGGCCGCCCGGTTCAAGCCGGGTTGAAGCTCAGGCGAAGACCGTGACCATCTGACGGCCCTTGGCGACGCATTGGCCGGCGGTGTTCCAGATCGTCATGTCCTGGGTGGAATGGCCGCCCGCCGCGTGATCGGCCCGCGCCTCCAAAAGCCACCAGCCGTCCTCGGTGCGCGGCGCGTCGCTGAGAAAATCGATCATCCAGGTCATGGAGGAGAGCGGCGCAAACCCGGGCAGCGTCACCGCCACCGCCGGCGGCAGGGCGTCGGCCAGGCACAGAAGCGCGAGGGGATGATCGCGCGAGGCTGGATCGCGGTGGCGCACCCAGCTCAGCTCATAAGGGTTTTTCGACGCCATGAAGGGTCCGGTGTCGCACCTCCAGAGAAACTCCAGCTGGCCGGTGAAGGCCGGTGCTTCCGGGGGAAAAGCCAGCGCCCGCTCGCCGGCCTTCGGCGGCGCCGCTGGCGCGGCGGGGCCGGGCTGGTTCAGCGCGCTCTTGCGGCTCGCGGAGAAGGTAAAGAGGGCTTCGACGCCGGGGCCCTGCTCGCTGGACAGGCGCGCGCGGATGCTGGCGGCGGTGCGGCCGGCGCGCAGCTTTTCAGCCACGACCTCCACCCGCCCGGCGCTGGGGCCGACAAATCCGATCAGGGCGCTGCGTAAGGGACGGCCCTCGGCCAGACGCTCAGCGGCGGCCAGGCAAAGCGCGCTGGTCATGCCGCCATAGCCGGTTCGCCCCTGCGTCCAGGCCTCAGGAAGGTCGAGGCTTAGGCCTTCAGCCGAAAATGACGCGTTTGTAATGGTTTCGGCGAGGGACATGAGAGGCCTTTCGGTGCGGGTAAACAGCGTTCACTCGCCAGCCTACAAACGCGAAAGCGGCTTGGCAAAGCCTTGCGCGCAGGAACGCGATGCTGCAGCGAATATGAACGGGTTGGCCTTTAAGACGCCGCGTTCCACGATTAGATCTTGCTCCATGAACATGACCGCTCTTCTCCTCTCCACGGCCCTGGCTTTCTTCACCGGAGCGCAGGACGCCGCCCCCAAGCTGGCCGAACTGGCCAGGTCGGACGCTTTCGCCATGACCACGGCGCAGGAGACCGACCCCGCAGCCGAATCGCAACCCGGGGATCAAGCCGAGCAGCCCGCCTCCGAGCAGCCCCCCATGGAACAGGCGGTGGAGCCCGAGCGCGAACGTGTTGAACCGCAAGGCGAAACCGAGGCGCTCGATCCTCTGCCCGAACCCGAAGCGGTGGACTCCGCCTCCGCGGAGGTCCAGGCCGATAGCGGCGCCCGCCGGGCGGCCGCCTGGTTTGACGGGCTGGAGACCCTGCGCACGCGCTTTATCCAGACCGCCCCGGATGGAACCCTGAGCGCCGGCGAACTGTCGCTGCAGCGGCCGGGCCGGGCGCGGTTCGACTATGACGATCCTTCACCCATCCTTCTGGTGGCCGACGGCGCCACGGTGGCCATCGCCGACTTCCAGCTGGAGACCATCGACCGGGCGCCCATCCGCAACACGCCCATGCGCTTTTTGTTGAGCGGGACCGATCAACTCTTTGAATCCGTGACCGAAGCCGGGCGCTCGGGCGGACGGCTTTATGTGACGCTGGTGGATCCTGACGCCGAGGTGGACGGGCGCCTGACGCTGGTGTTCGACGACCCAGATCCGTCGGCTCCAGCGGGCGAGATGGCGCTTGCCGGCTGGTTTGCGGTGGACGCCATGGGCGGGCTCACCGAGGTCAACCTCACAGAGCTGGAGCGCGGCGTGAGCTTTGATCCGCGCCTGTTCATCCTGGACGATGAAGACGTCATCGCCGACGATCGCCGCACGCGCCGCCGCTAGGCGTTCAGGGCGAAACGAAGACTGAGAAGCAAAAGGGGCGGTCCGCCGGGGCCGCCCCTTTTGTTTACAGCGCCC
Organism: Apolloniradiicaulis salifontis; assembly: GCF_053756655.1. Lineage (NCBI taxonomy): Bacteria > Pseudomonadati > Pseudomonadota > Alphaproteobacteria > Maricaulales > Maricaulaceae > Apolloniradiicaulis > Apolloniradiicaulis salifontis. The sequence goes on along the minus strand of NZ_CM132387.1, from coordinate 61,950 downwards.
ACCAGAACAGAAGGCCCGCCAGCGCCAGGCGGTAGAGCACGAAGGGCAGAAAGCCGATCCGGTCCACCACGCGCATGAGCACCGCGATGGCGGCCCAGGCGGCGAAGAAGCTAAGGCCCGCCACGATCAGTCCGTCGGTCAGCGAGGCGCCTGGCGTGGCGCCGCGGGCAAGCTCGATCCCGGCCAGAAGGCCGAAGGCGGCGATCACCGGCACGGCCATGAGCATGGAGAAGCGCGCCGCTTCAGCGCGCGTCATGGACAGGGCGCGCGCCGCGGTCATCGTCACGCCCGACCGGCTGGCGCCGGGGATCAGGGCGAACATCTGGGCGATCCCGACAAGGAACGCGCCCTTGTAGGACAGGGTCTCAGGAGTCTTGATCTGCTTGCAGTAATGGTCGGCGAGCCAGAGCGGCAAGGCGAAGATCAGCGTCGCCCAGGCGATCACCAGAGGATCGCGCAGGGCGTCGGCGAGACCTGAGATATAAAGCACGCCGCCCGCGATCAGCACCGGCGGCGTGGCCGCCGCGATCAGCAGGACCAGCCGTCCGCCTTGCGTGACCCGGCCTTGCAGCAAGGCCAGCTTGCCGGTGACGATCCCGGCGATATCGCGCCGGAAATACACCAGCACCGCCAATAGCGTGCCCAAATGGGCCATGACGTCGATGAGCGGCCCCTGATCGGCGGCGCCCGTCACCTCCGGCGCCAGGATCAGATGGGCCGAGGACGAAATCGGCAGGAATTCGGTGATCCCCTGCACCAGGGCGAGGATCAGGAGCTGGACGAGACCCATGGGCGCCTTACTTGTCGTGAGACTGCAATGCGGCGCAGAGTGCGCCGGAGCGCTCGCCGCGCCAAGACCGCCTTACCGCATTTTCGCAGAACGGCTTGTTTCATGCCCCATGACGCCCTCGACGCCGGCCCCGGCCGGATGCATCCCAGCAAGGCGCGCAAGATCACCGGGCGCGTCACCGCTCTGTCGGTGAGCGTCGCTGCGATGCTGGTGGTCGCCAAGCTCATCGCCTGGTGGCTCTCGGGATCGGTGGCGATGCTGGCCTCTCTGGCTGATTCCGCCCTGGATCTGGCCGCCTCGCTGACCACCTTCTTCGCCGTGCGCTATGCGGCGAGTCCCGCCGATGACGAACACCGCTACGGCCACGGCAAGGCTGAAGCGCTGGCGAGCCTTCTGCAGGGCATGCTTGTGGCGCTGTCAGCCGGGCTCTTGATGCGCGAGGCGGTGGTGCGATTTCTGGATCCCGAGCCGATCTCGGCGACCACAACGGCCCTGTCGGTGATGGGATTGTCCATCGCGCTGACCATCGGCCTTGTCTGGGCTCAGGCCCGCGCGATCAAGCAGACTCAGTCGCTGGCCGTCTCCGGCGACCGGGCGCACTACGTGTCGGACCTCGCCGCCAACGCCGCGGTGATCGTGGGGCTGGTGCTGGCCGGAAGCTTCGGCATGGACCGCGCCGACCCCATCGTCGGCTTCGCGGTGGCGCTGTGGCTGTTCTGGACTGCGTTCGGAGTGGGCAAGAACGCCTATGAGGCGCTGATGGACCGCGAACTGCCCGACGCCGACCGGCGCCGCATCATCGAGCTGGCCGGCGACGATCCCAAGGTTCTGGGCGTGCATCAGCTGCGCACCCGCGCCTCGGGACCCTTCATCCATATCCAGATGCACATGGATCTTGAGCCCGACCAGAGCCTCACCGCCGCCCATGAAATCGTGGTGGGCGCCGAGCGCCGGGTCATGGCCGCCTATCCGGCCGCCGACGTGCTGATCCACCCCGACCCGGAAGGCCGCGCGGAGCCCCATGGCAACCGGTATTTCCGGTCGGAAAGGTCGGCCGACGAAACCGGCGGCGGCGCGCAGGACCGCGCTGAGGCGCCGGCCTCGCAAGACCCCGCGCGCGATTAAGCGGCTTAAATTCAGGTAAATCATTTGGCGAGGCTGCTTCGCGCGGCTAGGCTTGCCCGTTCATGCGAGGGGGAGGATTGCGTGTCGGCCAGGCTGACCTTGGCGCGCGTCCCGTTCGACCACGAACCATCGCCGCGCCACGCGGCCGCAGACAAGAGCGACGCACCATGGAAGCCCTGCAATCCATACTCGGGACCATTGACGGCTTGATCTGGAGCCCGGTTCTGGTCCTGCTGCTGTTCGGGACCGGCCTTTACCTGACGATCGGCCTGAAACTCATGCCGATCTACCGCCTGCCGGCGGCCTTCGCCATGATGTTCTCCAAGCCCAAGGAAGAGGACAAGAGCGAGGGCGAGATCAGTCCGCTGGCCGCCCTGTTCACCGCCCTGTCTGCGACGATCGGCACCGGCAACATCGCCGGCGTCGCGACAGCGATCACGCTGGGCGGTCCCGGCGCGGTGTTCTGGATGTGGATGACGGCGCTTGTGGGCTCGGCCACGAAGTACTCCGAGGCCGTGCTGGCGGTCACATACCGGGAGGTGGATGATCGCGGCGAGCATGTCGGCGGGCCGATGTACTACATCAAGAACGGGCTGGGGAAGAACTGGATCTGGCTGGCCTGGGTGTTCGCGATCTGCACCGCGCTGGCCGCGTTCGGCACCGGCAATCTGGTGCAATCCAACTCCGTGGCGGCCCTGTTTGATTCCAATCTGAACCTTTCGGGCCTGGGCCTGCCTGAGCAGTTCTCACTGTTCGGAAACACCTTCTCCACCACCAAGAATGTCGTCGGGCTGGTCCTGGCGCTGCTGGTTTTCTTCGTGATCGTGGGTGGGGTGAAATCCATCGCCAAGGTCGCCTCAGTTCTCGTACCCTTCATGGCGATCGCCTATGTGGTCGGGTCGATCATCGTTCTGGTGGCCAACGCCGACGCGGTGCCGGCCGCCCTGGGCTCGATCTTCACCGGCGCGTTTTCAGGCAGCGCCGCGGCCGGAGGCTTCATCGGGGCGGCGCTGGCCGCCGCGATCCGCGAGGGCGCCAACCGGGGCAGCTTCTCCAACGAGGCGGGCCTGGGCTCGGCGGCGATCGCCCACGCCAGCGCCCAGACGCGCAACCCTCATCGGCAGGGCTCCATCGCCATGCTGAGCCCCTTCATCGACACCATCGTCGTGTGCACCATGACGGCGCTGGTGATCCTCACCGCGGTGGGCAGCTTCCAGTACAATCCGGCGCGCGCCGCGCTCGGCCAATGCGAGGCGGCGGGCGCTCTCACCGCACCGGAAGGCGGCACGATCGCCGGCCTCTATCTGGCCGCCCCGCAATCGGATCTGCCGGGCCGCGCCGATGCGATTTCCGGCGGCGGCGAGCAGGTGCTTGCAGCCCTGCAGGCCTGTCAGGCCTCGGGCGTCGAGATTGAGCCCCTGGCCTTTGATGCGGCGGTGGACGCGAGCGTGCTCGCCGAGACCGAGCGGGTCTGGCAGTCGGGCATCGCTTCGGCGGCCGACGTCACCGCGCAGTCCTTCGGCGCGGCGCTTCCGGGCGGAGAATGGATCGTCACGATCGGTTTGATGGTGTTCGCTTTCACCACGATCCTCGGCTGGGCGCTCTATGGCGAACGCGCGCTGGAGTTCATGGCCGGCACCAGGCCGATCTTCGCCTACCGGGTGATGTGGTGCGTTGTGGTGTTCGTGGGGGCGGTCTGGACCAATGATCTGGCCTGGACGGTGGCCTCCATCGGAAACGGCATGATGGCGGCGCCCAACCTGCTCGCCCTCCTGCTTCTGTCGGGCACAGTCTTCGCCATCGCCAAACGCCATGGCGCGCGGCCGGGCGACAAGGGCGGCCACAAGCTGGAGGAGAGCGAGACGCCGACCCCGGCGCCCGCCGCCTCCGACGACATCCCGGAACCGCCCAAGTCCTGAGGCGGCGCGGAGCGCCGGATCGTCAGCCAATAAGGGGCCGCAGCGCAATGCGCATGCGGCCTCTTTTCCTTTTCGCGCCTTGCAGTAATCTCGCTTGCAATATTTCTGACAAAGAGCGCGGGGGAATGGGGTGTCTCAGTTCATACAGGGGCTTACGGCCCTGATCGATAACGTGTCCAACTTCATCTGGGGCGGCACGTGGAACGGCGCGCAGCTTCTGCCCGTCGGCATTCTCGCCGTGGTGCTTCTGGGCACCGGGCTTTATTTCATGCTGCGTCTGGGATTCCGGCCGCTGCGGCGCTTCGTTCCGGCGCTGAGCGAGCTCTGGGCCGGCCGAAAAGCCCAAGGCAAGGACGGCGACATCACGCCGTGGCAGGCGCTCTCCACCGCGCTGTCGGGACAGGTGGGCACCGGCAACCTGGCCGGCGTCGCCACCGCGATCTCGCTTGGCGGCCCGGGCGCCATCTTCTGGATGTGGTTGACGGCCATTCTCGGCATGGCGGCGGCGTTCGCCGAATCCAGCCTGGCGGTGAAATACCGCGAAACCCACGCCGACGGCCGCATCCATGGCGGACCGATGTACTACATCAAGAACGGCCTCAACAAAGGCAAGGCGGGCCTTGGCGGCGCGTTCGGCTGGCTTGCGGGCCTGTTCTGCATCGGCACGCTGGTGTCGGCGGTGGCCACCGGCGGCATGATCCAGGCGAACTCCATCACCGAATCGGTGACCCAGACCGGGCTGGAGCTGGGCGTGTCGGTCCCGCAATGGGGGATCGGCCTGGTCCTGGCCTCTCTGGTCTTCCTTGTGATCATCGGGGGAATCAAGTCCATCGGCTCTGTGGCCGGCAAGGTGGTGCCCTTCATGGCGCTCTTCTACGTGCTGTGCGCCCTGGTCGTGCTGATCCTGCATTACGACAAGGTTCCGGGCGCCTTTGCGACGATCTTCTCCTACGCCTTCGGGTTCGAGCAGGCGGTGGGCGGCGCGGCCGGATACGGCGTGCTGCAGGCGATCCGTTACGGGGTGGCGCGCGGCCTGTTCTCCAACGAGGCCGGCCAAGGTTCTGCGCCCATCGCCCACGCGGCGGCGCAGACCAAGAGTCCGGTGGCCCAGGGCGAGATCGCCATGATCGGCGTGTTCATCGACACCATTGTGATCTGCACAATGACCGCCCTGGTGATCCTGGTCTCAACCGGCGCCTATCCCGGCCCGGACGGAACGGTTGTGGAGTACGCTTGGCAATCCACGCTGAACTCCGCGGCGATCACCACCTCCGCCTTCGCCAACGGGATACCGGGCGGACAATGGGTGATCTCGGTGTCGCTGGCGCTGTTCGCCTTCACCACCATCATCGGCTGGAGTTATTACGCCCAGCAGGCCGCCAGCTATCTGTTCGGCGACTGGACCTCCACACCGATCCGCTATGTCTGGGTGCTGGTGGTGTTCGCCGGGTGCATGGTGACCGATACCGTGACGCTGTGGCGCTTCGGCGATATCGCAAACGCCTCCATGGCCTTCCCGAACCTTCTGGCCATCCTGTTCCTCTCCGGCGTCGTCGCCATGATGGCGCGCGAGGCCGACGAGAAACTCAAGCGGGGCGAATCGATCATCACCTGATCGTCTGACCGGAGCGCAGGGAGACCGGGGCGCGGGAGCCATCTCGCGCCCCTTTTTCTTGCAGGGTGAGCGGGGTCGTCGGGTGCGCTCGCGCTCACACCTGCCAACGTGAAAACGCCGCCTCCACCAGCGCCTCCAGCGCCGTCCAGCCTTTATAAGCCCGCCCTTCAGGCCCCAGCGCGCGCCAGGCCTGCGCGAGAACCGCACGGTCGCCGTGCGCCAAGGCCGAGAGCGGATCCAGGCAGACCCGGATCGTGAACAGCACTGCGCGGGTTTGCGGCAGGCGGGCAATCGTCTGGCGCTCCACCCGCAGATGCAGCAGGTCCAGCGCCGCCTCAGGGTCAGCGCGGGCGGCGAGGGCGCGCAGGGGCGCTGCGTCCGGCGTGAACCGCTCCGGCCCCGCCTGGAGCGTCCAGTTGAACCGCTCCAAGACCAGACCGGCGCGCACATTATCGAAAACGCGTGCGATGCGGGACGCCAGGCGCGCACCGTCCGGCACCGGGCCGTGCAGGGCGCGAAGATCGTGGCCGAAGACGTCATCGATGGAGAAGAAAGTCGGCGCAGTCAGGGTCAGCGCGCTGCAGATCCACAGCCCGTCCACATGCTCCATCACCACAAGATCATCGCTGATGAGATGGGACGCCGCTCTGAGGTCACCGGTGCGCGACGCGCCGAGGGCGGCCTCCACCGCCAGCGCCGCCTCCGACGCGGCCGGGACGCCCGCTCCCGCCTGGCGAACCACAAGATCAGGCTGCGCCAGAAGGCCAGCCTTCCAGTCCAGCACGCGGGCCTCAGTGTCCGGGGCAAGCCAGATCGCCGGATCGATGGGCGCCAGCGCCGGCGTGAAGCGCGGCGCGCCGGCGCGGAAAGGTGTGTGAGGCGGACGCCTCACCGGCGCCGATCAAGAAAGGGTAGGTCGCGGGCGATCCGCGCCAGACCCCAGGCGAGCGCCAGCCCGATCGCGATCCCCACCGCGTCCGCCACCAGATCCGACACCGACGCCACCCGGCCCACCATTGCGGTCGCCTGGGCCAGCTCGATGGCGAGGCCGTACCCCAGTGCGATAACTGCGATAATCCAGCGCGACGCGCTCGGCCAGCCGCAGCTCGCCAGAAGTGCGATGGCGGCGAAGGCCGCGGCGTGGTCAAGCTTGTCCCAGCCCACCAGGGTGGGCGGCCCCGATGCGCCCGGGATCATGGCGATCAAGCCCACTACGCCAGCGACAATTACGGCGGACGCCCGCCCTTCGCGCTGCGTCAGCAGAGAGGGGCGCCGCCCGCCTTGCCCGCCGGGGGCCGGCTTTTTAGGGTGGCGGCCTGATCTTGAAGAGGAATCGCCTGTCATGACCGACCTTCTAGCTGATCTCCGCGCCCTTGCCGAACCCCGTTTCGACTGGACGCGCGAGGAGGTGCGGGCGATACACGACGCACCGTTCAACGATCTGATCTTCGCCGCCCAGAGCCTGCATCGCCTTGTGCACAAGCCCAACAAGGTTCAAAAATCGCGCCTTCTGTCGATCAAGACCGGCGGCTGCGCGGAAGATTGCGGCTATTGCAATCAGTCGGCCCATTTCGACACCGGGCTGAAGGCCTCCAAGCTCATGGACCCCGATGACGTCGAGACCAAGGCGCGCGAAGCCCGCGACGGCGGCGCGACGCGGTTCTGCATGGGCGCGGCCTGGCGCGAGCTGAAGGAGCGCGACGAGCCGAAAATCGTCGAGATGATCCAGCGGGTCAAAGCGCTGGGCATGGAGACCTGCATGACGCTGGGCATGCTCGCGGATGGTCAGGCGGAGCGGCTGGCCGAGGCCGGGCTGGACTTCTACAACCATAATCTGGACAGCTCGCCGGAATACTATCAGAAAATCATCACCACCCGCACCTGGGACGACCGCATCGCGACGCTGGCTCGCGTGCGCGCGGCGGGCATCCAGATCTGCTGCGGCGGCATTATCGGCATGGGCGAAAGCCGCGAGGACCGGATCGGCCTTCTGGCTGAGCTTGCCGGTCTGAGCCCTCACCCTGAAAGCGTGCCGATCAATCATCTGGTGGACGTCGCCAACACACCGCTTTCGGGATCCGCGCCGCTGGACGGGCTGGAGTTCGTGCGCGCCATAGCGACTGCCCGCCTGATCATGCCCGGAAGCGTGGTGCGTCTCTCGGCGGGCCGCGAATCCATGAGCAAGGAGCTGCAGGCGCTCTGCTTCCTGGCCGGGGCCGGATCGATTTTCGTGGGCGAGGAATTGCTCACCACGCCCAATCCGGAAATCGCGTCAGATAGCGCCCTGTTTTCCGATCTGGGGCTGGAGCCCGATGCGCCGGACGCCGCCCGCCGGGCCGGCGCGCCGGTTCACGCGGCGCGCAGCTAGAGCGTTTTCAGCGAAAGTGGGTACCGGTTTCGCGGTTCGAAAAGGCGACAAGCCGAAGAGTTAGAGCGATATTGGTCGATCAGAATCGACCGAAATAGCTCTAGCGCGAGGGCCAAGACGAAAGATTGCAGATCAGGCCGAGGCGCCGCGCACCGGCAGGTTCAGCTCCGGCGCGGCGTGCTCGGATGCGGCTTTCAGCGGCAGGTGACAGGTGACGCGCGTGCCTTCTCCCGGCGCGCTTTCCAGCGCCACCCAGCCGCCGTGCAAACGCACGATGTCGTTGACCAGCGCCAGGCCCAGCCCGGCGCCGCCCCCATCGCCGCGCTCAAAGCGTTCAAAGATCGTCGCCTGACGATCCGGCGCGATCCCCGCACCGTCATCGGCGACCCACAGCACCGCCTCTTCACCGTCGGCGTCCGCGCCGATCTCCACCGCGCCGCCAGCCTCGATATGATCCAGCGCATTGGTCAGAAGGTTATAGAGCACCTGCTTGAGGCGCTTGGAATCGGCGCGCGCCAGCGGCAGGTCCTCGCCGGCGGAGACAGCGAGCTTCACCCCGGCATGGTCGGCGCGCGTGACGATCAGGGCCGCGCTCTCCTCGCACAATTGCTTCAGCGCCACATCGCCCAGCTCCAGCTCCAGCTGGCCGGCGTCGATGGCGGCGATGTCGAGAATGTCGTCGATCAGCTTGCCCAGCTGGCCTGACGCCGACTGGATGGCGCCCATGTGCTCGGCCTGACGCTCGGACAGCTCGCCGGCGAAGCCCCCCGCCAGAAGATCGGCATAGCCGTGAATGGTCGTCAGCGGCGTGCGCAGCTGATAGCTCACATGCTCCACAAACTCCGTCTTGATGCGCTCGGACGCCTCCAGCGCCTCGGCCCGGTCGCGCAGGGCCGCCTCGATGCGGCGAGAGTCGGTGATGTCGTCCCAGGCGATGAGCGTCGCGCCGTCGGGCAGCGGCCGCGTGAGGAAGGTGAGGACCGAGCCGTCCTTGCGCTTGATCTCGCCGGTAACCGGCTTGCGGCTTTCCGGGCTGGGATCGGTGATGCGCGCCTTCAGCGTCTCCCAGGCGGTCTTGTCGGGAAAGAGCCTGGCGCAAACCTCGGCAACCTCTTCAAAGCGGGCGGAGTCCAGCGTTTCGGGATCGAGCTTCCAAAGCCCCTCAAATGCGGCGTTGCGCAGTTTCAGACGCCCGTCAGACCCGAACACGGCTACCGCCTCATGCAGCTTGTCCAGCGTCGCGCGCTGCACCTTGATGAGGGTGTTGTAGCGCGCCTGCAGAGCCAGCTGGTCGGTCATGTCCTCAAAGATCATCAAGAGGCCGCCCAGCGGATGGCGCTGGCGCACGACGCGCAGGGTGCGTCCGTCGGCCAGCGGCCACAGCTCGTCCGGGGTCTGGGCGCCGGGCGTGGCCTCGTAATGGGACAATTCCTGCCCGCGCCATTTGGAGTAATCGAGCTGCTCGGGCAGGCGGCGGCGCTCGCGCAGGCGGTCCAGAAGCGCGCCGTGGGCCGGCCGGTCGTTGAGGAAGGCCTCCTCCAGACCGAACAGCTCGGCGAAGGCGCGATTATAAAACACCAGGCGCTTGGTCCGGTCGAAGATCGCGACCGATTCCGCCATGTGGTTCAGCGTCTCGTCATGGGCCTGGCGAAAGCGCTTGAGCGCGGCCTTGGACTCCTCGCCATCGGTGACGTCCACTGCAGCCCCCGCCGCGCCGCCATTGATCGGATAGCTGACGAAGCGGATCAGCCGGCGGGCGCCGCCGATCACCGCGCCGCGCACCGCTTCTGCTGGCTCTCCAGCTTTCAGCGCCTCGCGCGCCTGATCGACGATGGCCGGCTCGATCATCAGCTGGCGCTCCAGAACGTCGGCGACATCCCGGGCCTCCACCGCCGCCACATAGGCCGCGTTGACCCAGATCAGGCGCCCCGCGGCATTCATCCGCCAGGCCGGCGCGGGATGGCGCGCCAGCATGTCCAGATAGGCCAGCGGATCCTCGCCCCCGACCCGGCGCGCCTCGTCGATACGGCCCTGGGCCCCGGTTTCGGCCAGTCCGCGCACCGCGTTGTCGGTGAGCCAGAGGACGAGCTGTCGCCCGGCGGGACGGCCGTCAGCCTCGATGAAGCGGCCTGACGGCCCGGAAATCGTCAACGAGAACGGCTTGCCGTCCTTCATCAGCGTCTGCATGCGCTGGCGCAGGGTGGTCGTCTGGCCGTCGGCGCCGCGGGCTTCGAAATCAGCCAGCCCGTCGAGGATCTCACGGCCCGCATCGCCGCTCTTGGCCGCGCCCTGCCCCAGATCGGCGAACTGCACCATGGCGGCCAGCGCCGACGGGCTGCCGTTGATCGCCGGCGCCGACCAGTCCGTTGCGTCGGGGTTCGGCGGGGTCTCCCATACCAGGACAAGGCCCGGATGGGCGGCGAAAACGCTTTGGGCCCGCGCCAGACGGTCATCCATCTGGGAGAGTTTCTCGCGCCAGGCGCGCCGCGCGCCCCTTGCTCCGGTGGTGAGCCGGAAGGCCCAGACGGCCGCAGCCACGGCGAAGGCGACCGCCCCGGTGGTGACGATCAGGGTGGCCAGTTGAACCGGCTCAACTGCCTGCATGGCGTGCCCATCCCTGTTTTCGCGCTCCCGCCCCCGGCGATGGGGCGTGCGCTGACGAATCACATCTTACCGGAAGGTGAATCCGCTTGCGACCGCCAATGAGGCTAGCCGATCCGCACTTCGCCTTGCGTGAACTGGAACAGCACGACGCAGCCGGTGAGCGGCCGCGAGACCGGCCGGAAGCGCCAGTCGCGCACCGCCGCGCGCGCTTCCTGATCGAAGCTGCCGCCCGGCACGCCGCGCGCGATACCCACGTTTTGAACAGCTCCGGTCTCGGCGACATCGAACTGGACGATGGACCAGCCCTGCAAGCCCCTGGACCAGCCGCGTGCGGGATAGTCGGGCAGCCGCGCCGAGGACGCCCGCAACGGCTCGCCGGCGCATTGCCCGGAATCCGCGGCCCGCTCCACATTGGGCGGGACCGGCATGTCGGAGCGCGCAATGAACGGCCCGCGCTCACGCGGATCGGCGAGCGGATTGACCGCCTCCACCGGCGCGCAGGCGGCCAGGACAGGAAGGGTCATGGCGAAAAGCGGGGCGAGGATCGGGCGCATGGGTCGACTAAACGCGAGCATGCGCACTTGCGCAAGCGTTGCACTGCGCCCTGAGAGCAAAGAAAAACCCCCGCCGGATCGCTCCGGCGGGGGCTGTGTCGCATAAAGACGGCTGTCGGTCCGGGGACCAGCCCGAAGACCGGAAGAAGCGTCCTAGTAGCGGTAGTGCTCGGCCTTGAACGGGCCTTTGGCGTTCACGTCGATATAGTCGGCCTGCTCGTCGGACAGCACGGTCAGGTTCGCGCCCAGCTTGGGCAGGTGCAGCGCCGCGACTTTTTCGTCGAGATGCTTGGGCAGGATGTAGACCTGGTTCTCGTACTGGTCGCCGCGCACCCAGAGCTCGATCTGCGCCAGCACCTGGTTGGTGAAGGAGGCGCTCATCACGAAGGACGGGTGACCGTTGGCGTTGCCCAGGTTCACAAGGCGGCCTTCGGACAGAAGGATGATCTTGTTGCCCGTGGGGAACTCGACCAGATCGACCTGCGGCTTCACATTGGTCCACTGGAAGTTCTTCAGCGCCTCGACCTGAATCTCGTTGTCGAAGTGACCGATATTGCAGACGATCGACATGTTCTTCATTTCGCGCATGTGATCGACGGTGACGACGTCCTTGTTGCCCGTCGCGGTGACGACGATGTCGACATCCTTGATCACGTCCTCCAGGCGCACCACGGCGAAGCCGTCCATGCAGGCCTGCAGCGCGCAGATCGGATCGACTTCGGTGACCGACACCCGGCAGCCGGCCTGGGCCAGCGATTCCGCGGAGCCCTTGCCCACGTCGCCATAGCCGCAAACGACGGCGGTCTTGCCGCTCATCATCACATCGGTGCCGCGGCGGATGGCGTCCACCAGGCTTTCACGGCAGCCGTAACGGTTGTCGAATTTCGACTTCGTCACGGAATCGTTGACGTTGATCGCCGGGAAGGCGAGCTCGCCGCGCTTGGCCACCTGATACAGGCGCATGACGCCGGTCGTGGTTTCTTCCGACACGCCCTTGATCGCGGCCTTGGCCTTCTTGAACCAGCCCGGGCTCGCCTCGATGCGGCGCTTGATGGTCTCGAAGAGGAATTTTTCTTCTTCCGATTTCGGCTCGCCCAGCTTGGACGGATCGGCCTCGGCCTGCTCGCCGAGCTGCAGATACATGGTCGCATCGCCGCCGTCGTCCAAGATCATGTTGGCGGTTTCACCGTTGGGCCAGTGGAATATGGCGTCGGCGAACTCCCAGTATTCACGCAGGGTCTCTCCCTTGTAAGCGAAGACCGGAATATTGCGCTCTGCGATCGCGGCCGCGGCCTGATCCTGGGTCGAGAAGATGTTGCACGACGCCCAGCGCACTTCGGCGCCAAGCTCCACCAGCGTTTCGATCAGGACGGCGGTCTGGATCGTCATGTGCAGCGAGCCCGCAATCCGCGCGCCGGCCAGAGGCTTCTGGCCCTTGAACTCCTCGCGCAGCGCCATCAGGCCAGGCATTTCGATCTCGGCCATCTCGATCTCGATCCGGCCCCACTTGGCCAGGCTGAGATCTTTTACATAGTAGTCGTTCGCACCGGAATCGGCGTGCAGGAGAGTCATGAACGGGTAGCCTTCTTTGCTGTCGGACAGGGTCGACCGGACGCCGACCCGGGTTGAGGTGGAGTGGGGTATAGCGTCCGCCGGGCCTTCGGGCAAACCAAACTCCATACGCGTAATCAATCCGTCATTCGCAATGCGGTCCAAATCTTGTATAAACACTTTATTAACGGTCCCGCGACGGCACAGGGGAGGGCGTCGCAGCCTTGGGATCCGATGATCATCCTGCGAGGCCCGGACCGGGGCCGAGCGCGCGTTTCGAGGGGAAACATCGCAATGGCGAATTTGCCGACGGCTTATGCAAGCCAGCGCTTCGGAAACAAGGTGCTCGATTTCTACGCCGCCGCTGGCGAGGTGATCGGCGCCGATCCTCGCGCCCGCGCCGACGAGCGCCGGATGCAGGATTTTGACGGCGCCCGCCACACCGTACGGGTGACGCAGGCGAAATTTCCTCTGGAGCCTGGCGATCAGGCTTCGGTTCTGCGCCTTCAGCCGGGCCCGTCGCGGCGCTCGCGCCCGGTGGCAGTGGTCAATCACAGCCGCGGCGGCTGGACCCGCACCCATCCCGGCGCCAACGCGCTGCTGTCGCGCGCCGGTGTCGCACGCAATGTGAACTGGGCGCTCACGGTGACCCTGTTCGTGCTGGCCGCGCTGGTCTGCGTCTGGCCCTATGTGGTCGCCTTCCTGGCCGAGCTTGCGCCCGGCGCTTTCGCCGGTGCCCCGGCGTTCAACGTGTTCGCGCTCGCCTCGACCGCCCTGCCCGGCCTGGCGGCGTGGAGCGTGGCGGACGCTTCAGCGCCCCTCGCCAACCTCCTGACCGGGATGAATCCGGGCCTTGAAGGCCTAGCCCCGATCGTCGCCTTCGGTGCGGCGTCCCTACTGGGCGCGGTGCTGGTTTTCTCCTCGCGCTCCTGGCGGCTTTTGTGGGCGCCGCTCTTCGTGGCTGCGCTCGGTGCGGCCGCCTTGGGATTCGGCGGCGCGGAGGAGGCCTTGGCGCCAGCCCTGTCGGGCCTCGCCATTGCGGCGGGCGTTTTCATTATCGGCGGCGCCTGGAACCGGATCACCGACGCAGTGCGCCTTGAATCGCGCATCGCTTTGCTGGCCGATCACCTGCTCACCAACGCGCCTGAAGAGGCTGTGTCTCATCACCAGGACGCTGTTGAGGCGCAGGAAGCTGCTCTTGAGCATGAAATCGAGCAGGCCCCGGAGCCCCAGCCCGCGCCGCAAGTTCGCGAGACCTCCGCGGACGCTCTGGTGGATGAGCGCACCGCCGTCGCCGTGGCGGCGTCGCTGCGCTCCATCGACGAGCAGGACGAGCAAGCGGGCGAGGCCGGAGCAGAGCCTGACGTCGAAGCCGGTGTCGAACCGACGACCGGAACCAGCTCCGGCCCCGCTGACGCCGATAGCGTGTCTGAAGACGAGACAGTCGAAGACGCTCAAGCTGACGCGAGCGATGAGGCGCTGGCGGAAGTGCAGCACGGTGACGCGGACGCAGCCGCCGCTGAAGCCGGACAGCCTGAAAGCGCCGAGCCGGATAGCGCCGGGACTGAACCGGGCGAGGCTGACACACCGTCCGGAAAACTGCTTGCGGCGCAGGCGGTGGAAACCGAAACCGGCGAGGCCGAGCGGGACGATACTCTGGTGGGCGCCGGGATCGACGCCGACGAGGACGAACGCCTGCGCACCGATCCGCGCTACGCCTCGCGCGCCATCCTTCTGCCGCCGCCGCCGCCCATGCCGGCGCCCCGCCGCGCCCCCTCCAATGGCCAGGCGGACACGCCGACCGAAGGAACCCGCAGCGAACCTGGCGAACCGGTGCTGGAGACGGCCGGAGCACCGGCGACCCAGACGCGCACGCTCAATCCCGGAAAGCCGCTTCCAGATAACGTGGTGCCGATCTTCGCGGCGGCGCCGCCATTGCAGGACTCCTGAACCGCGCACAGCTGGAACGTCCCGCGCCCCATGGCGCCTCGCCAAAGCGGCGAGCAGACCACGCTTCGACCGGACAGCCGGGTGGCGGACTGACCGGACGGTGGACTGAAAGGAAAAAAGCGCGGCGGTCTTGCTCGGGGCCTGAGCGGCGGGCGCTTCAGCGGCTCACCAAAAGGCCGCGGCGTCTAATCGACTTCGTCGAAGCCCGCTTCCACCAGCTTGGACAGGGCGTCCAGCGCGTCCTGGGCGTCGGCGCCCTCGGCGTGGATCGTGACCTGCGCGCCCGGGCCGGCGGCGAGCATCAACAGCTCCATGATGGAATCGGCCTGAACCTGCTCGCCGTCGCGCGACAGGGTTATGCGGGCGTCGAATTTACCGGCTTCAGCGACGAATTTGGCCGACGCCCTGGCGTGGAGGCCGCGCTGATTGCAAATCGTGACCGTCTTGGAGCAGGTCACGAGGCGCTGTCGAGAATGCGCGACGCCACCGCGATATAGCGCTTGCCCGCCTCGCTGGCGCTATCGGCCAGCTCGCTCACGGATAGGCGCGAGCGCGCTTCGGCCAGCTTTATCAGCATGGGCAGATTGGCGCCCGCGATCACTTCGATCCGGTCTTTTTCAAGTAGCGCGATTGAGAGATTGGACGGGGTTCCCCCGAACATGTCGGTGAGGATGACCACGCCGGCGCCCTGATCGGCCTCTTCCACCGCAGCGCGGATATCGTCGCGCCGTTTGTCCATGTCGTCATCGGGCCCGATGGACACGGCGATGCAGGCGTCAAGCGGTCCGACGACATGCTCGGTCGCGGCGACAAGTTCATCGGACAGGCGTCCGTGGGTGACGACGACAATGCCGATCATGGCCCGGTTATGTTCCTTCAGGCGTCAACGATAATTCTATCTCCATGTAAGCGCGGTTTTGCGTCTGCGAAAAGCCCTGCAGCGGTTCAAATCGGGCGGAGCGTGCAGCAGCGCCGTCCTGGCTCACTGCGAAGCGCGCGTTCCGGCCGGCAGATCCACGCTAAAGCGCGCGCCCAGGCTGGCCCCGTCGGGTCCGATGCGGTTTTCCGCCCGGATATGGCCGCCATGGGCGGTGACGATCTGGCGCGCGATTGCGAGACCGAGCCCGGAATGAGCGCCGAAGGCCGCGCCCTTGGGTCTCTGGGTGTAGAACCGGTCGAAGATCGCCTCGAGATTTTCTTCCGGCACACCGGGGCCGTCATCATCCACGGTGATCCGGATCCGGCCGTGAGGGCCCGGCGTGCGCCGCGCCTCCACACGCACCTGGCCGCCCTCGGGCGAGAAGGTGACGGCGTTGTCGATCAGATTGATGAAGACCCGGCTGAGCGGACCTTCATGGCCCCGCACCCCGAGATCGCCCGTCGCCGAGACCTTCACCTGAACCGGCTTTGGTTGGTCGGGCTTTTGCTCGCGCGCGTGTGTACTGGCGATATCGGTAAGAAGCCGGCCCATATCCACGCGCGCCAGATCTTCACGGGCGAGCTCGGCGTCCAGCCTTGAGGCGTTGGAGATGTCGGTGACCAGGCGGTCCAGGCGCTTCACATCGTGCTGGATCACCTTGATCAGCTTGTCCCGGCGCACATCGTCCTTGGCCAAGGGCAGGATTTCCGCCGCTGAGCGGATGGAGGTGAGCGGGTTCTTGATTTCGTGACTCACATCGGCGGCGAAGCTCTCAATGGCGTCGAGCCGATCATAAAGCGCATTGGTCATGGCAGCGAAGGCCTGTCCCAACTGGCCGATCTCATCCTGGCGGCGGCTCATGTCGGGCAGATCCACGCGCCGGCCGCCGGCCAGGCGCACCTTGCGTGCGGCGTCGGACAACTCGCGCACCGGCTGGGCGATGGAAATGGTCAGCCAGACCGCAGAGGCCATGATCGCGAAGATCGCCGCGGCGGCGTAGGGGATGATCGCCTGGCGCTCGGCCTCGATCAGCACCTCGAAGTCGTAGGATTCGTAGGTGACCGTGCCCACCACCGCCTGAATCAGCTGGATCGGGATCGTCACCGACACGATCCGCGCGCCGTTCGCCTCGCGGCGCACCCCGCCCTGGGGCTCGCCGGTGCGAAAGGCCGCTTCCACCTCCTGCTCAAGGGTGCGATTGGTCCAGGCGCGGGTCTCGACCGGGACGAAGAGCCCCACCAGCCATTGCTCCACGGGCCGGACGAGCCGGGGCACCACGCCGCTCTCCTCCGCCCCTCCCCCCACCGGCGGCAGGGGGCTTTGCTCCACCTCGCCGGCGATAAGATCGGAATCGGCCACCAGCATCGGGCCGGGCCCATGGAGCAGGGCGCGCGTTTCGTCGGGAACATAAAGCGGCGAGAGCCGGCGCAAGACCTCGCGCGCGGCGTCGGCGTCCATGCGCGGTCCCGGCGCGTCGCCGCTGACCGCGGTCTCGGTGATCACATTGGCGATGATCTCCGCCTGGGCCGCCAGAGACAGCTCCTTGGCCTCCACCAGCCCGCGCCGGTTCTCGGTGATCGCCGCCATGCCCACCAGAAGGAAGGCGAGAGCGGCGAAACTCGCCCCGAGAATCTTCCAGCCCAAGTGTGAAAAGATAACCCGTTGCAAACCGCGCACCTTGCGCACGGCGCCGAGCCAGGCGGTCTTAAGCCTCTTTGTAACGGTATCCGACGCCATAAAGGGTCTCGATCCCATCGAACACATCGTCGACGTCTTTGAACTTCTTGCGGATGCGCTTAATGTGGCTGTCGATGGTGCGATCATCCACATAGACCTGATCGTCATAGGCCGCGTCCATCAGATTGTCGCGGCTTTTCACAAAGCCGGGCCGATTGGCCAACGCGTGCAGAATCAGGAACTCGGTCACCGTCAGGCGCACCGGCTTGCCCTCCCAAAGGCAGGCGTGGCGATTTGGATCCATGGTCAGCTTGCCGCGCTGGATCGCCTTCTGGTCACCCTCGCCTTCGCTGAAGGCCGGATCGGACTGGGAGCGGCGCAGCACCGCCTTGATCCGGCGCACCAGAAGCTGGTGGGAGAACGGCTTGGCGATATAATCGTCGGCTCCTAGATCCAGCCCCAGCGCCTCGTCGAACTCGGCGTCCTTGGAGGTGAGGAAGATCACCGGCATGTTCGAGCTCTGGCGCACCCGCCGCAAAAGCTCCAGCCCGTCCATGCGCGGCATCTTGATGTCGAAAATTGCAAGATCCGGCGGATTGTCGATGAGCTGGGGCAGGGCGACGGCGCCGTCAGTGAAGGTGTGCACGTTATAGCCCTCGGTCTCGAGCAGCATGGACACCGAAGTCAGAATATTTTCGTCGTCGTCGACCAGTGTGATCGTGGCCATAAGCCGATCCCTCAATAATTTGGTTTTCCGGCGCACGCGGCGCGCCCTGCAATGTGCGCGCAGCTTATAAGCGCCGGGCTCACAAGGCAAAGCTCGGATTCAAGGTTACGGTTACCCCAAGTTAAGTGTGTCGGGGGCATGTTTCTTCCCACGGTCGGGGGACGGGACAACTCATGGCGCGCCAGGACGTTCATTTCGAGGTTTACCTCAAAAAACATAAAAAGGCCGAATGGTCCCTTGTGGAGGCGATCAATGATCGCCAGGAAGCGCTGGATCTCGCCCACACGCTGAAGAAGCGCCACCCCAAGGGATCAGTGCGGGTGCAGCGTGAGGTGTGGGTGGCCGAGGAGAGCGCGTTTCGCGGCGGCACGGTCTTTGAGGCCGGTCCGGAACGCTTCAGCCAGCCCGAGGACAAGACCGGCGAAGCCTCCCTGCCCTGCATCACGCCGGACGATCTGGCGGGTCCGGCGGCGCGCGAGACGATCCGTCGCGTGCTCAGCGGCTGGTTTGAACGCCGCCAGGTCTCGCCGCTGGAGCTGTTGTACCGGCCCGACCTGATCGAGGATCTGGACGGCTCGGACACAGATCTTCAGGGCGCGGTCCAGAAAGTCGCCATCGCGCGCGCCCAGAACACCGACGCCTCGGTGCACGCCTATGTGCGCTTGATCAACGACCTGGTGGAGCGAAGCATCGCCCAGTCCCGGCGCGAAGCCAAAGCTGCAAAGAAGGCCCCCACGGCCAAAGGCTTCGCCGAGATGACGGAGAAAATCCTGTCCGAAGGCGGGCCGGAGAAACGCCTGCGCCGCGCCATTGCGGACCGCCTGTCGAAAGCCTCCGACTTCGGCGCCAAGACCGAGATGCTCCTGGACTTCCATGATGACTTGCCCGCCGATCCGGAGGCGCGCGCGTTCGCGTCCAAGCAGACCGACGCCTTCATCGCCGAAATGCTGAGCTTTGACCCCGCAATGCGCGCCGTGATCGGGCACACGAGCGATCTGGGCGAGGAGATCGTGCGCCTCACCGGGATTTATGAGGGCGCGCCGCACTCTCAGGATCTGGTGGGCGCGCCCGCCGCGGCGCGGCGCCTGGCGGAAAAATTCGCCGCAAAGCAGTTACCCGGCGCCCATATCGAAGTGGCCAAGCGCATTCTGGCGGCCCTGCGCGCGCCCAAGCGCTTTCGGCCCGAAAGCGTCATGCGCGAGATCGAGCTGGCGCGAAAGCTGGCCATGCGCCTGATCGCGGCGTCAGGCCCGAATCTTCATCCCGACAGCCTGGTGGACGCCTTCACCCACCGCTCGGCCAAGCTTCTGGCGCCCGAGGCGGTGGAGGAGGCGCTGGCCAACGCCAAGGACCCGGCCGAACAGATCGAGCGCCTGTTCCGCTTCGAGGACAACCTCGTGGGCGAGCAGAACAAGGCAAAGCTGGCGGCGTATTTGCGCGCGCGCCTGAAGTCCAAGCCGAGCGAGAGCTATTTCGTGCGCGGTTCAGGCCAGCCGCTGGAGCGTCTGGCGCGGCTCGCCGCGTTTCAGGCCCGCTCCCTGAAGGGCGGCTTCTCCGCCAGCGACAAGACCGAGCTGGCCGACGCCTTCGATCAGCTGGGCATGGCGATTCTCGATGAAACTAAAATCCTCGCCCGACTCGCAGCTGGTGCACAACCCGCCCTCGACCGCGCAAGCGCGCTCCTGAGACTCGCGGCCCAGGGTGTTCTGCCCAGCGGCCGCTGCAGTCAGGACGCCCAGGCCCGCGCCATGCGCCTCCTGGCCGGAGAAATGGGCCGCATCGAAAGCGCCGACCCGGGCAACAGAACCAAGCTGCAAGGCATCCAGACGCTGATGGCCAGCCTGCGCCCGGCGGTGGAAGACGCGCCGGAGGCAGGGGCGGGGGCGGCTTAGGTCTCGGCGCCTTCGGCGACGCGAACAATCCGCCTCATCATATACCGCGACGGGCGCCGGCCCGACCCGCGCTGCAGACATTCGATCAGGCCCGCATCCTCCAACTGGCGCAGCATGTTTCCCGCCGTCGCCCGATTATCAAGCTCCAGGGCGCGGGTGAATTCTGGTCCGGTCATCGCCGGACGTTTGAAAAACGCGTCCACTGCGGTGGACGCATGCCTGGAGCCTGTCACCTCTGCGAAGCGCAGCCGCATTTCCACCTCCAGCTTTTGCAGAGCGCGCACGCGGCTGAGATTTGTCTGGGCCTGAACCTCAACGGCGCCGCAGAAAAAGCGGACCCATCCATCCCAATCTCCGGCTTCGGTGACGCCAAGCAGGCGGTCGTAGTATTCCGATCTCCGCTCCTCGAGATATTGTGAAATGTAGAATGTCGGGCTGGTGATGGCGCCGCGGAACGCGAGCATCAGCGGTATCAGCATCCGGCCGACGCGCCCGTTCCCGTCGAGGAAGGGGTGTATGATTTCAAATTGGGCGTGGGCGACCGCGGTCGCCAGAAGCGGGTCGTCCTCGTGCTCGTTCAGATAGGCGGCTAGGTTCTCATTGCCATCCACCATGAGGACCGGATTTGGCGGCACAAAACGAGCTTGTTCAATTGGCGAGCCGGCGCGCCCAATCCAGTTTTGCTCAGTTCGAAACCGACCCGGAAAGCGCTCCCCGCCCCGTGCGCCCGTCATAAGGCGCTGATGCAGTTCGCGGATGAGGCTCAGCGCGATGCCTCTCTCCTCGACAAGCGCGGCGCCGACCGCCACGGCCGCTCTATAATTTCGAACTTCGACGATATCGTTGCGCCGGTTCGGAGCGGGACTGGCGCCGGCTTCCGCCTCGAGCACTTCGTCGAGGGTCGCCTGGGTCCCTTCTATGCGCGAGGACAATACCGCCTCGTTCGCCGTCAGGGGGCCGAGCAGTAGGTCTGGATTGGGCAGGGCGCCAAGCGCGCCGTCAAAGCGCGCGAGCGCACGGCCCGCCGCGCTAAGCGGCTCCAAAAGCGCTCCGCGATCCAGCTATTGCGGCCCAAGCGGCAGAAAATCGGGCTTGAACGGCGGCATGGGACCAGCTTTCCTTGCGACTCACCGCCGATACACAAATCGGCTAATGTAAAGTTTGAGCCTAAATATTTTACGTTAGCGCGAAAAGCGGCGCTAGTGATTCGGTCACAGGTCAAAAAAACCCCGGCGGATCGCTCCGCCGGGGCATTTAGCAAACGTTCGCTAATGAGGCCGTTACGCCGCGGCGCGCTGGCGCAGGACGTAGTGCAGGATGCCGCCGTTCTTGACGTAATCGAGCTCGTTATCGGTGTCGATGCGGGCCAGAAGCCGGGTCTGCTTGGTGGCGCCGTCGGGGAAGGTCACCGTGAGGGTCACTTCGCCGCGCGGGGTGACGCCTTCGACGCCGGTGATCGACACGGTCTCCGCGCCGGTGATGGCCAGACTCTCCCAGCTCTCCCCGTCCTTGAACTGCAGCGGCAGCACGCCCATGCCGATCAGGTTGGAGCGGTGGATGCGTTCAAAGCTCTCGCAGATCACGGCCTTCACGCCCAGTAGGCGGGTGCCCTTGGCCGCCCAGTCGCGCGAGGACCCCGTGCCGTACTCCTTGCCGCCGAACACCACCAGCGGGATGCCCTGCTCCTGGTATTTCATGGCGGCGTCGTAGATCGGCATTTGCTCGCCGGAGGGCTGCAGCGTGGTGACCCCGCCTTCGACGCCGGGAACCATCTGGTTCTTGATGCGGATATTGGCGAAGGTGCCGCGCATCATGACGTCGTGATTGCCCCGGCGCGCGCCGTAGGAGTTGAACTCGCGCGGCTCCACGCCGTGCTCCTGCAGGTAATGACCCGCCGGGCTGTCGGCTTTGATAGAGCCGGCCGGGGAGATGTGGTCGGTGGTGATGGAATCGGCGAACAGACCCAGAATGCGCGCGCCCGAAATGTCCTTGGGCGGATGCACGTCGCCGGACATGCCTTCAAAGAAGGGCGGGTTGGCCACATAGGTGCTCTCCGGCCAGTCATAGGTGAGACCGCCAGAAGTCTCGATGCCCTGCCACATCCGATCACCCTTGAAGACGTCGGCGTAGCGCTTGGCGAACATGTCCGGGGTCACTGCGGTGCGCACCGCTTCGGCGATCTCGGCAGAGCTCGGCCAGATATCCTTGAGATAGACCGGCTCGTTGCTCTGGTCGTAGCCGATCGGATCCTCGGCCACATTGATGTTCATGGTGCCGGCCAGCGCGTAGGCCACCACCAGCGGCGGGCTGGCGAGATAGTTCGCCCGAACGTCGGGAGACACGCGGCCTTCAAAATTGCGGTTGCCGGACAGGACCGAGGTGGCCACCAGATCGCCGTCCTTGATCGCCTTGGAGATTTTCTCGGGCAGCGGACCGGAATTGCCGATGCAGGTGGTGCAGCCATAGCCCACCAGATTAAAGCCCAGCGCGTCGAGATCGTCCTGCAGACCAGCCTTCTCCAGATAGTCGGTGACCACCTGGGAGCCCGGCGCCAGCGACGTCTTCACCCAGGGCTGGACCTTCAGGCCCTTTTTCAGCGCATTGCGCGCCACAAGGCCCGCGCCCAGCATGACGGACGGGTTGGAGGTGTTGGTGCACGAGGTGATCGCGGCGATCACCACGTCGCCATGGCCGATGGAGTAATCCTCGCCCTCAACCTTCACGCGGCGCGCGCCGTCATCGCCCTTGCCGAACTCGCTGTGGAGCACCTTGGCGAACTCGTCGGCGGCGACATTGAGCGCCACCCGGTCCTGCGGGCGCTTGGGCCCGGCCAGGCTCGGCACCACGGTAGTGAGGTCAAGCTGGAGGGTGTCGGTATAGACCGGCTCGTCCTTGCGCTCGGGCCGGAACATGCCTTGTGCCTTGGAATATTTCTCCACCAGCTCGACCCGGCCTTCCTCGCGGCCGGTGGCGCGCAGATAGGCCAGCGTCTCGTTGTCCACCGGGAAGAAGCCGCATGTGGCGCCGTATTCGGGCGCCATGTTGGCGATGGTCGCCGCATCTTCCAGCGAAAGGGTGTCGAGACCGGCGCCGTAGAATTCCACGAACTTGCCGACCACGCCCTTCTTGCGCAGCATCTGCACCACGGTGAGCACCAGATCGGTGGCCGTGGCGCCTTCGGGCAGCTTGCCGTCCAGCTTGAAGCCGATGACTTCAGGGATCAGCATGGAGACCGGCTGGCCGAGCATCGCCGCTTCGGCCTCGATACCGCCCACGCCCCAGCCCAGCACGGCCAGGCCGTTGATCATGGTGGTGTGGCTGTCGGTGCCCACCAGCGTGTCGGGATAGGCGTAGGTGACGCCGTCCTCGTCGCGGGTCCACACCGTCTGGGCCAGGTTTTCCAGATTCACCTGGTGGCAGATGCCGGTGCCCGGCGGCACGACGCGGAAATTATCAAACGCGCTGGCGCCCCATTTCAGGAATTTGTAGCGCTCTCCATTGCGCTCGTATTCGCGCTCGACGTTCTTTTCAAAGCTGTCGGCGTGGCCGAAATAATCCACCATCACCGAGTGGTCGATCACCAGATCGACGGGAACCAGCGGGTTCACGCTCTTGGGATCGCCGCCCATCTTGGCGGTGGCGTCGCGCATGGCGGCCAGATCCACAACGGCGGGCACGCCGGTGAAGTCCTGCATCAGCACGCGGGCTGGGCGGTAGGCGATTTCATGGTCGGACTTTCCGGTCTTTGTCCAGGCCGCGATCGCCTCGATATCGGCCTTGGTCACGGTGCGCCCGTCTTCAAAGCGCAGAAGGTTCTCCAGCAGGACCTTCAACGTGTAGGGCAGCTTGGACACGCCCTGAAGGCCGTTCTTTTCCGCCTCTTTCAGATCGAAATACGCATAGGTCTTTCCGCCCGCGGTGATGTCGCGGCGGCATTTGAAACTGTCCAGAGAAGCCATGGGTCGTCCTCGTCTTGGCGCCGGCAAACCCGGCGGCGATCCGTGCGGCGCGAACGGGGTCATCAAGGAAACCGCTGAACGCCGACATATGTTTCGTGGCGCGTTTTAGCCCCGCTTCGGCCCTGCTGCAATGCGGCGCAGGTCCTGTGTCAGCAGGTGCGAACAGGTCGCAAGGTCAGGCGCTTGCACACAGGCCGGTGATCGCCCGCTACACCGAGGGCTTGGACAGGCGCGCCGCCGCGCTTTATCTCTCGCGCCGATGACCCAAACCGCCGCCCTTTCCTGTACAGACCTGACGCTGGACCGCGGCGGGCGGGTGCTGGTGCGCGATTTCTCGCTCGCGGTGAACGCCGGCGAGGCGGTGGTGCTCACCGGGCCCAACGGCTCGGGCAAGACGACGCTGCTGCGCGCGCTCGCAGGCCTGGTGCGGCCCGCCGGGGGCGAGGTGACGCGCAGCCCCGCCGAAGCCGGGATCGCCTTTCTTGGCCACGCCGACGCGCTGAAAAGCAGCGAGAGCGTCGAGGCGATGCTTCAAAGCTGGACGACGATGCAGGGCGGGAACGCAGATATCACAAGGCTGGATGCGGTGATGCGAGAACTCGCCGTGGCGCATCTTGCAAGGCGCGAGTGCGGCAAGCTGTCGGCCGGACAAAAACGCCGCGCGGCGCTGGCGCGGATCGTTTTGTCGGAGCGCCCTGTCTGGATCCTTGATGAGCCGGCGGCGCCGCTGGACACCGCCAGCCGCGCGAGGCTCGCCGAGCTGGTCGCCCGGCACAGACAGGGCGGCGGCCTGGTGATCGCCGCCACCCATGTGGATCTGGGCTGGGCCGATGCGCGCGCCGTGGAGCTGACCCCGTGAGTGCGCCCCTTGCCCTGTTTGCGCGCGAGATGCGCCTCGCGTTTTCCGGCGGCGGCGGGCCTGCGGGACCGGCCGCGTTCAATCTGGCCGCCCTGTCGCTGGCGCCCCTGGCCATCGGACCCAACGCCGAGGTGCTCGCGGCGGCGGGCCCGGGCGTGATCTGTTTCGCCGCGCTTTTGGCGACGCTGCAACCGGCCGAGCGCCTGTTCGGCGAGGACGCCAGCGACGGCACGTTGGAGCTTTACGCCCTGTCGGGCCAGAGCCTGGCGCTCACCTGCCTTATGAAGGCGCTCGCCTTCACCTGCGCGGTGTTCTGGCCCTTGCCGATTCTCGCCGTGCTGGGCGCCCTCGCCTACGGGCTGGAGCTTGGGCCGGCGCTGGTCACCGGCTTGTCTCTGCTGCTGGCGGCGCCGGGCCTGGCGCTGGTGGCGGGCTTTGCAGGCGCGCTGGCGGCGGGGCTGAAGCGGGCGGGGCTGCTGATCGCGCTCATCGCGGCGCCGCTGCAGGTGCCGCTTTTGATCTTTGCGGCCGGCGCGGCGCGCTCCGCGGTGGAGGCGCCCCATCTTGTCGGCCCCAACCTGATGATGACGGCGGCGTATTCGCTGGCGGCGCTGGCGCTGGCGCCGTTCGGCGCCGCGGCGGCGCTGCGGGCCCGCCTTGAATAGGCTTGGGGTCAAACCGCTTGCGGCTCTGCGCCGCATCAGCCTTGCGAACCGCGCAAAGGCTGGCTAGGTGAGCGACATGTGGAGCTATCTCGCCAACCCTGAGCGTTTTGACCGGCTGGCCCGCGCCGTGATCCCCTGGACCTGGGGCGCCGCGGCGCTGTTGTTCGCCATCGGTCTGCCTTGGGCGCTGGTGATCTCGCCGCCCGACTATCAGCAGTCGGAGACGGTGCGCATCATGTACGTCCATGTGCCCGCCGCCTGGCTGGCCATGGCCGCCTATTCGGGCCTCGCTGTCTCCAGCTTCGTCTATTTCATCTGGCGCCATAACCTGGCTGATCTGGCCGCACGCGCGATTGCGCCGGCCGGGGCGGTGTTCGCCTTCTTGTGCCTGGCCACCGGCGCGCTGTGGGGCCGGCCCATGTGGGGCGCCTGGTGGGTGTGGGACGCGCGGCTCACCTCCATGCTGGTGCTGTTTCTTTTGTATCTGGGATACATGGCGCTGCGCGCCGCCATCGAGGATGAGAAGCTGGCCGCACGCGCCGGCGCGATCCTGGCCATGGCCGGCGTCCTCAACCTGCCGATCATCAAATTCTCCGTGGACTGGTGGAATACGCTGCACCAGCCCGCCAGCGTGTTCCGCTTTGACGGACCCACGATCCATCCGTCCGCGCTCTGGCCGCTTTCGATCATGGCGCTGGCCTTCACCGTGCTTCTGACCGCGCTGGTGCTGACCCAGATGCGCGCCATGATCCTTTCAAGGAAGGCCGACGCCCTGGAGCGCCGCCGCGAACGCCGGCTGGAACTGGAGGCGGGGCTGTGAGCGCGTATCTCGCCATGGACGGTTATGGTGCTTTTGTCTGGCCCGCTTACGGGCTGACCCTGCTGGGCGTGGGCGGGCTGGTGTTTTGGACGCTGCAGGCGCGCCGCGCCGCCTCCGCGCGCCTCGCCCGCCTGCAGGCGCTGGAGACTGCGGCGAAAGAGGCGCTGTCCACGGAGCCTGCGGGCACGGGGATCGACGCATGAACCGCCTGATATTGTGGGTTCCGCTCACCGTGGTGGCGCTTTTGCTGGTCATCTTCGCCGTGGCGCTACTCAGCCCTGACACCGGCGGCGAGGATCCGCTCGTGGGCCGAGACCTGCCCGTCCTGCCGCTGGAGGACTTTCCCGGCCGCACGGTTGATTTCGATCCGTCTGCGGTGGAGGGGGCCTATCTCCTGAATGTCTGGGCGAGCTGGTGCGCGCCCTGCCGCATCGAGCATCCCGTGCTCATGGGCCTCGCCGAGCAGGGCGTGCCGATCTACGGCGTCGTCTACAAGGATGATCCGGGCAACGCCATGGCCTTCCTCAATCAGCTGGGAGATCCGTTCGCCGGGCTCGCAGCCGATCCTGAGGGCCGCGCAGCGATCGAGCTGGGCCTCACCGGCGCCCCGGAAACCTTCGTGATCGATGGTGACGGCGTGATCCGAGCGCGCTGGCGCGGCGCGGTGGACGACATCACATGGCGGCGATCCCTCGGCCCGGCCTGGAGCGAGGCCGGCGGAAACCCGGTCGACGCCGACACCCTGCCGCAGCTGCGCTGACTGTCCTGGGCAAGCCAGACACGGGCGGGCTGGCCCTGAAGACGGCCTGCGACCTGGCCGCTACTTTTTTTTCTTTTTCTTTTTGCGGGCTTTTTCAGCGGCCTTTTCGGCGGCTTTCTCTTCAGCTCGGTGCTGGGCTTTCAAGGCGTGCTTGGCGCGCTTGGCCTCGGCTTTGGCCTCTTCGGCCCCCAGCTCGCTGGCGCGGCTGATCCGGGTGAGGGATTCCACAAAGTTGGCGCGCTTGTTCTTGGGCAGGGCGCCTAGAATAGCCTCGTCGGCCGCCTTGGCGCCTTCGATGGCGGTTTCATAGAGCTTGCGGCCCTCATCGGTGAAGCGCACCGAATTGGCTCGCGCATCGCCCGGCGCCTTTTCGCGCAAGAGCAGGCCCTTGGTGGCCATGCGGCTGACCAGCTCGGCCAGGGTGGAGCGGTCGATGCCGGTGGCGGTCACAAGCTGGGTCTGGGTCAGCCCTTCAGCGGCGTGCACCGCGCACAGAACGGCGAACTGGCGCTGGGTCACCTCGACGCCGCCCGTGGCCTCGGAAAACCGGTCCGCAGCGAATTGCTGGGCCCGGTGCAGCAAGTGCCCCGGCGACAGGGCGAGGTCGAAATCGGGTCCGTCAGCCATAAATCCACCTCTTTCGGCGATCGAACGTGGCCGAAGCCTAGCGGTGTTCGGCGACGTTTCAATAACATCACTGTCTTGATACGGAATTGTCTTCAAGGCATGGGACCTGTGCAAGGATATTCGGCCATGACCGACAAAAAGCCTGACTTCCAGATCACTGTGCCCGAGCACGACGACCGCGAACGCCGTGTCTGCGGCACGTGCGGCTTCATCGACTACGTCAATCCGAAGATCGTGGCGGGCGTGGTGGCCGAGGACGGCGAGGGCCGCGTCCTCATGTGCAAGCGCGCCATCGAGCCGCGCGCCGGCCACTGGACCTTGCCGGCCGGATACATGGAGGAAGGCGAAAGCGTCGCGGAAGGCGCCGCGCGCGAAGCGTGGGAAGAGGCGCGCGCAAGGCTGGAGATCATTGATTTACTGGGGGTCTATTCGATCCCGCGGATCTCGCAAGTGCAGATCTTCTTTCGCGCCCGTCTCACCTCGCCGGAGGTGTCCGCCGGCCCCGAAAGCGAGGAGGTGGCGCTCTATGCGTGGGAGGATATTCCCTTCAACGATCTCGCCTTTCCCTCCGTGCGCTGGGCGCTGGAGGATTGGCGCGCCCGCCGGAACGGCCCTGCGCCGTCAGTCCCCTCTTTGCGCACCCAGGGCAAGGATTTCGCGCCCTATTAAAAATAAGGGGAGGGTCACCCCCTCACAACCATCCACGCGCCGGCGATCAGCAGGGCGACGCCGGCCACACGGATCAGCGTCGCAGGCCGCGCCTCCAGACCGACCAGCCCCAAATGGTCGATCACGAGCGCTGCGGCGAGCTGAGAGGCGATGAGGGTCGCGAAGAACGCCCCGGCCCCGATCTTCGGCGTCGCCCAGGCCGCCGTGGAGACGAACAGCGCACCCAGCATGCCGCCGACGACCCATAGATGCAGCGGCGTGGAGGTCACCCGCTCCGCGCTGGGAAACCCGGCCCGCGCGGTCAGCACGCCCACCACCACCGTCAAAGTCAGCACCCCGGCCGAAAAGCTCACCAGCGCCGCGCGCAAGGGCGAGCCCAGATGATCAGCGAGCTGACCGTTGAAGGCGGGCTGCAGGCTCACGGCGGCGCCGGCGATCACCGTGGCGATGAAGGGCAGGGCGAAGGAAAGATTCATGGGGCGTCCTCGGCGGTTTGAGTGCATGCGGAACTAGGCCAGGAGCGCCTTTGTTCAAATACGCCCTCAACGCCGCCAGACGCGCGGCGTCAGCGCAGCGCCGCCAGGCGCCGCCCAGTTTCGGGCCAGTCCCTGCACCGTCGCCGCCGCCTCAGGTCCGCTTGCGCGGCTCGCCCCAGACATGGACCGGCTCCTCGATGGGGCCGCCGGGGCGCACGGGACGGTCCGCAAATCCGCCCAGGCACAGCGTGCGGTCGTACAGCGTGATCGCCGCGGCCACGGAGAGGTTCAGGCAGAAGCGGGTGGGGATCTTCACCACATGGGCGCAGCGCGACAGCATCTCCGGCGAGAGATCACCCCGTTCGCGCCCCAGCACATAAGCGGCGGCGCGCGGATGGCGGAAGCTGGGCATCTGCACCGCGTCGTCGGTGAGCTCCACCCCGATGAGCTGGCAGCCGCGCGGCAAGGCCATGTCCGTGACGGCGTCCCAGGCGTAATAGGGCACGTTCATCGCGGTTTTTGCGGTGTCGGCCTGAAACATTTCGCGCGCCGAGTTGGCGGCGTCCACGGTGAACACGAAGCTCGCCCCGAACGCATGGCCGGTGCGCATCACCGCACCGAGATTGCGCGCCTTGGAAACGCCCTCAACGCCGATTGCGAAATATCCCTTCATGGCGGCGTGATTACGACCACCCGCCGCGGGCCGCAAGTCCCGCCTCGACATGAAAAGGCCCGCCGCGCGATGGTTTGCGCGGCGGGCCTCTATCCGTCCTTCCGGGGGGAGGGTCGGGACGGATGTCTCTAGTGCACGCTCACCGGGTTCGCCCCGTGGGAGCGCGCAGCGGCGAAGGCGGCGTGGCGTTCAGAAAACACCGCCATGCGCGTGCCGTCCTCCAGGTGCACCGCGTAGAGTGTTGCGTCCTGGGGGATTTCGATTTCGCTCTGGGCGACCTGAGCGATGATCTCGGCTGCGGCCACCGGGCGCACATAGACCAGCGGGCTGGCCTCGGCGGTGTTTGAGTGTTCGTTGGCTTGGGCCATGTCCTGCGCCCTTTCGTTCAACTGGCGTAGATGAGACGTGGGCGCGGCGGGCCGGCGTTTCAAGATGCTCACAGCGCCGCAGACCTTTGGACAAGAAAAAACCCCGCGCCAGTTGGCGCGGGGTTTATCTGGTGGAGCCAGGCGGAATCGAACCGCCGACCTCTTGAATGCCATTCAAGCGCTCTCCCAACTGAGCTATGGCCCCGAAAATCGTGCAATCAGGCGAGGCTTGGGCGACCCCGCCGTTTCGAGAGCGCGGAACATAGTCGGGCGCGCGCCCCCGATCAAGCAGGCATTCCGCGCCAAATGCAGCGCGTTTTCAGACGCTGCTAGTCCTCGTCGTCATCGTCCACGGCGAGGTCGTCGCCCAAATCGTCGTCATCGTCGTCGTCCAGCAGCACGCCGGTGTCGTCATCGTCATCGTCAAGGTCGGCCTCCTCGTCGGAGAAACCGTCCAAATCCTCGTCCGGAGCTGCGGCGGTCTTGCGCTTGGGCTTCGGGGTGTCGTCGTCTTCCTCCTCGTCGTCACCCAGATCGATGGGCTCCTCGTCGAGCTCGGGGCCGTCATCATCGGCGTCGAGGTCGGTGTCGGTATCCTCGTCCTCATCGGTCTCGGCCGGCTCGTCGTCGATCGGCGCCTTGGGTTTTGCAGCCGGCGCGGCCTTGGCCGCCTTGCGGGTGCTCTTGGCGACCACCTCGTCGAAATACGACACCGGATACTCTTTTCCGGTGAAAGGGGAGACGATGGGATCTTTGTTCAGATCATAGAATTTCTTGCCGGTTTCAGGGCAAGTGCGCTTCACGCCAAGATCAGGTTTGGGCACGGTGCTGGGTCCTCGCGCGTCAGACGGGCTAATTTGGAAACGGGGGCGCAGTTGCCACGTTCTCCGCG
Organism: Apolloniradiicaulis salifontis; assembly: GCF_053756655.1. Taxonomy (NCBI): domain Bacteria; kingdom Pseudomonadati; phylum Pseudomonadota; class Alphaproteobacteria; order Maricaulales; family Maricaulaceae; genus Apolloniradiicaulis; species Apolloniradiicaulis salifontis. The sequence continues at coordinate 31,491 of NZ_CM132387.1, read as the reverse complement.
CGCTGTCAAAACCCCATTTGCGCCCCGCATACACCCGCTCGTGGACAGATTGAATGACCGCCATGGAAACCGCCCGCGCAGACGCCCCGCGCGGGCGGAGAACAGCCTGTTCCGGCAACGCCTTATCAGGGGTGCGCGCCGCCGCGCCGGACAAGTCCGCCAGCCATCGCGCCGTGATCCTGGCTGCGCTCGCCCACGGGACCAGCCGCATATCCGGCCTTCTCGAGAGCGCCGACGTCATGGCGACCGCCGGCGCGGTTAAAGCCCTCGGCGCCGAAGTGGTGCGCGCCGGGGACGGAACCTGGACGATCACCGGATGCGACTGGACCAGTCCGGAAGGCCCGCTGGATCTGGGAAACGCCGGCACCGGCGTTCGCCTCTTGATGGGCGCTGCGGCGCGCTTCGATCTGGAGGCGGTCTTCACCGGCGATGAAAGCCTGTCGCGCCGGCCCATGGGCCGCGTCCTTGATCCGCTGAGCCTGATGGGTGTTCGCAGCGACGCCGCGAACGGCGGCCGCCTGCCGGCGCGCCTGTCTGGAAGTTCGCGTCTCAAGCCAATGACCTACACCCCGCCCGTCGCATCCGCCCAGGTGAAGAGTGCGGTGCTGTTCGCCGGCCTTGGCGCGCACGGTGAGACGGTGGTGATCGAGCCCCACGCCACGCGCGCCCAGACCGAAGTTATGGCGCCGCTTTTCGGCGCCGACATGAGCGTGGAGCGGCACGGGCCTGGGCTCACCGCCCGGGTGCGGGGCGGCAAGGCCCTCACTCCTTGTGATCTTGAAATCCCAGGCGACCCGTCCAGCGCCGCCTTCCTCATCGCCGCGGCCCTCACCACCGAAGGCTCCGACGTGACCGTCAGCGGCGTGATGACCAATGAGGCGCGCTTTGGTCTTTATGAGACGCTGCGCGAGATGGGCGCCGATCTGCAGATTACCCAGGCGGGAACCCGCTGCGGCGAGAAACTGGCCGATATCCGCGCCCGCTTCTCCACGCTGAAAGGCGTCACGGTCCCGCCCGAGCGGGCGCCCTCCATGATCGACGAATACCCGATCCTCTCGGTGATCGCCGCGTTCGCCCACGGCGAGACCCGCATGCTGGGCCTGGCCGAGCTGCGGGCCAAGGAAAGCGACCGTCTCGCCGCTTCCGCCGCCATGCTGCGGGCCAACGGGGTCGGCTTCGAGCTTGGCCCGGACAGCCTCACCGTCACCGGCTGCGGGCCCGGCGGCGCTCCGGGAGGCGGTGAAGTGATCACCGATCACGACCACCGCCTGGCCATGTCGGGCCTGGTCTTCGGTCTGGCCGCCCGGGAACCGGTTCGCGTGGACGATGTCGCCATGATCGCCACCAGCTATCCCGGCTTCTTCGCCGACATGGCTGCGCTTGGCGCGCAGATCACGCCCGACCCCGCCTAAACCCGTGTTCCGATTCTGGGGAACCCGCCCGCCCGGCTTGCTCGCGGCGGCCGATTGGAGTAGGTACGCGCGCGGTTCGTCGACCGGTCCGGGCTTGTCCCGCCGCCGCGATCCGCAGTCGCCGGACGGGCCTTGAAGGGTCGCCGGCGCGCAAATGATCCGATTTTGACGGTTTGTTCGCGCGCCTGACGCTTCGCCCGTTCCTTTTTGTACTTGAACGTTCCGGCCGCTCGCGGCTTTGCAAAATGGATGCTTTCGCCGCCGCGCGCGGCAAGACCGCCGGAGACAACCGGCCGGCCGGAAACAAGCAAGACCTTCTCTGGAGCAACCCTAACCTATGTCCGACACCCAAACCGCGTCGCCGAGCCAGGACGATTTCGCGCAAATGCTTGAAGCGAGCCTCGCCGGCCGCGACATGATGGAAGGCTCGGTCCTTAAAGGCCGTGTCACCGCCGTCGAGAACGACGTTGTCGTCATCGATGTCGGTCTCAAGACCGAGGGCCGCGTGGCCCTGCGCGAATTCACCGGCCCGGGCGCCGTGGCGCCGAAAGCCGGAGACGACGTCGAAGTCTATCTTGAGCGCATCGAGAACGCGATGGGCGAAGCGGTCCTCTCGCGCGACAAGGCGCGCCGCGAAGAGGCCTGGGATCGCCTTGAGACCCAGTTCGAAGGCAAGGAGCCGGTCACCGGCGCCATCGTCGGCCGCGTCAAGGGCGGCTTCACCGTGGATCTCGGCGGCGCCAGCGCCTTCCTGCCGGGCTCCCAGGTGGATATCCGTCCGGTGCGCGACGTGACCCCGCTGATGAACAAGGAACAGCCGTTCGCGATCCTGAAAATGGACCGTCCGCGCGGCAATATCGTGGTTTCGCGCCGCGCCGTTCTGGAAGAATCCCGCGCCGAACAGCGCGCCGAGCTCGTGGGCCAGCTGGCCGAGGGCGAAGTGCGCGAAGGCGTGGTCAAGAACATCACCGATTACGGCGCGTTCGTGGATCTGGGCGGCATTGACGGCCTGCTGCACGTCACCGACATGAGCTGGAGCCGCGTCGGCCATCCCAGCGAAGTCGTGGAGGTCGGCCAGACGGTCAACGTCCAGATCATCAAGATCAACAAAGACACCCAACGCATCTCGCTGGGCATGAAGCAGCTGCAGTCCGATCCATGGGAAGGCGTCTCGGTGAAATACCCGGTGGGCGCGGTGTTCCAGGGCCGGGTCACGAACATCGCCGAATATGGCGCGTTCGTGGAGCTGGAGCCGGGCGTCGAAGGCCTGGTCCACGTCTCCGAGATGAGCTGGACGAAGAAGAACATCCATCCCGGCAAGATCGTCTCCACCTCCCAGGAAGTGGACGTGATGGTGCTGGACGTGGATCCCGACAAGCGCCGGGTTTCGCTCGGCATCAAGCAGACCCAGCGCAACCCCTGGGAAGTCTTCGCTGAAACCCACCCGGCCGGCACCGAGGTCGAGGGCGAGGTCAAGAACATCACCGAATTCGGCCTGTTCATCGGCGTCGACGATGAAATCGACGGCATGGTGCACCTGTCCGATCTCGACTGGGATCGTTCGGGCGAGGACGCCATCCAGGACTACAAGAAGGGCGACACCGTTCGCGCGAAGATCCTCGACGTGGACGTCGAGAAAGAGCGCGTCTCCCTGGGCGTGAAGCAGCTCGCCGGCGATCCCATGGACGAAGGCGGCTTCAAGCGCGGCGAGACCGTGACCTGCACCGTCACCGAGATCACCACCGGCGGCATCGAAGTCTCCGTGGGTTCGGACGGGCTGATGAAGTCCTTCATCCGCAAGTCCGACCTGTCGCGTGACCGCGCCGAGCAGCGCCCCGAGCGTTTCGCCGTGGGCGACAAGGTGGACGCGCGCGTCACCAATATCGACAAGGCCAGCCGCCGCGTCTCCGTCTCCATCAAGGCGCTTGAAATCGTCGAGGAGAAAGAGGCCGTGGAACAGTACGGCTCCTCCAACTCCGGCGCTTCGCTGGGCGATATTCTTGGCGCCGCGCTGAAAGGCCAGGATGACGACAAGTCCGAATAGGCTTGTATTTCATCCGTAAGCGATCCAATCGCGTTTCATTCCCCGGGGCTCGCCACCCCGGGGAATTTTTTGTCGCCTGAGAATTTTATTTATTCCCTTCCGCCCTTTATGCGATTGACGAACGTTGGCCGCTCTTCCTAAGCTGATCATGACAAAAAGGGACGCCGGCATGATCAAGTCGCAGCTCATCGAGAAACTCGCCGAAGCCAACCCGCATCTCTACCAAAAGGATCTGGAGCGGGTGGTGAACACCGTTCTGGAGGAGATCACCCAGGCGCTGGAACGCGGCGACCGGATCGAACTGCGCGGCTTCGGCGCGTTCTCGGTGCGCAACCGCCCGCCCCGCCAGGGCCGCAACCCGCGCACCGGCGATCCGGTGAGCGTGAAGGAAAAGCACGTCCCCTTCTTCAAGACCGGCAAAGAATTGCGCGAGCGCGTCGACGGGAAGGGGTAGCGGCGGGCCGCCAGCCCGCCTGTCCCCAGGAAAGGACGCGGCTATCCCCCGTATTCGGGTCCTGAAGGACGCCTGCCGGTCCTGAAACTCCGGGCTCTAGTCGTGAAACCGTTCATCTTCAGCGACTTTGGCCGACGCCGCCCGACCGAAGGCGTGCGGCGCCCGGCGCTGGTCCCGCCGCCGCCCGCGCGCTATATCGCGCCCCCATGACCAGCTCCGCCTCAACCCTCGTCAAAATCTGCGGTCTCAATGACGCCGCCGCCGTGGACGCGGCGGTGGAGGCGGGCGCCGACTATCTAGGCTTCATCATCTTTCCCAAAAGCCCGCGCCATGTGAGCCCGGCTGACGCCGGCGCTTTGGCGCGGCGCAAGGGCGGCGCGAAATCGGTGGCGGTGCTGGTGGATCCCAATGACGCCCAGCTCGCCGCGGTGCTGATGACGATGCGGCCCGACTTCATCCAGCTTCACGGCCAGGAGAGCGCTGCGCGGTGCTTTGATGCGCGCCAGTATTGCGAGCTGGGCGTCTGGAAGGCGCTGGGGGTGAGCAGTACGGCGGATCTTAAAGCCGCGGACGCCTATCGCGGCCATGTGGACGGCTTTGTCTTCGACGCCAAGCCGCCCCAGGGCGCCGATCGGCCCGGCGGGCTGGGGGAGGCGTGGGACTATGGGCTGCTGAGCGGTTTCGACGCCGGCGCGCCCTGGCTTCTGGCCGGCGGGCTGACCGTGGAGACCGTGGGCGAGGCTGTCGCACAATCGGGCGCGCGCGGCGCCGATGTGGTGTCGGGAACCGAAAGCGCGCCGGGCGTCAAAGACCCGGCGAAAATCAGGGCCTTCATCGCTGCGGCGCGCGGCGGCGCGGCGCTTGCGTCGTGAAGGTTTTGCGGCTTTGGTGACCTAGAACGCTCCATGAATTTCCAGGGCGCCGCAGGCGGACCCGGGACCTCTCGCAAGCGTAGCGGTTTGGCCCGGACGAGGTCCGGGCTCGCCGCCTTCGGCTTGACTGGGACTTCAGATCAATTTGGCGAGACTCGTTTGATGACCAACCCCAACGCCTTCTCCCAGCAGCCCGACGCCCAAGGCCGGTTCGGCGAATTCGGCGGGCGCTATGTGGCCGAAACCCTGATGCCCAACATCCTTGAGCTGGAGAGGGCGTATGCTCAGTATAAAGACGATCCAGGTTTCGTCGCCGAGTTTGATGAATTCTCCCGCGATTTCATCGGCCGCCCCAGCCCGCTCTATTTCGCCGAGCGCCTCACCGAAGCCTTCGGCGGCGCGAAGATCTGGTTCAAGCGTGACGAGCTCAATCACACCGGGGCGCACAAGATCAATAACTGCCTGGGCCAGGTCCTGCTGGCCAAGCGCATGGGCAAGACCCGCATCATCGCAGAGACCGGCGCCGGCCAGCACGGCGTCGCCACCGCCACGGTCGCCGCTCGGTTCGGCATTCCGTGCGAGGTGTTCATGGGCGCCACCGACGTGGAGCGTCAGGCGCCCAACGTATTCCGCATGAAGCTGCTGGGCGCCAAGGTCCACGCCGTCACCTCCGGGCGCGGCACGCTGAAAGACGCCATGAATGAAGCCTTGAGGGATTGGGTCACCCATCCAGATGAGACCTTCTATGTCATCGGCACGGTGGCGGGTCCGCACCCCTATCCCATGATGGTGCGCGATTTTCAGTCCGTGATCGGCCGCGAGGCGCGCGAGCAGATGCTGGAGCGCACAGGCAAGCTGCCCGACGCGGCGGTGGCGTGTATCGGCGGCGGCTCCAACGCCATGGGCCTGTTCTATCCCTTCCTGGAGGATGAAAGCGTGCGCCTGATCGGGGTGGAGGCTGCGGGCAAGGGCCTGGACGGCCCCGACCACGCCGCCAGCCTCAATGGCGGCCGGCCCGGCATCCTGCACGGCAACAAGACGTATCTGCTGCAGGACGCGGACGGCCAGATCACCGAGGGCCATTCCATCTCAGCGGGCCTCGATTATCCCGGCATCGGGCCGGAGCACGCCTTCCTTCATGATGTGGGCCGCGCCGAATACCGCGCCGCCACCGACGCCGAAGCGCTGGAAATGTTCCAGCTCTGCTCGAGCCTTGAAGGCATCATCCCGGCGCTCGAACCCGCCCACGCTTTGGCGCGGGTCCGCGATCTCGCCACCGAGCTCGGCCCCGACGGCGTCATCCTGATGAATATGTGCGGGCGCGGCGACAAGGACGTGTTCAGCGTGGCGAAAGCGCTGGGTGTGGAGCTTTAGATGAGCGTTTTGCTTGCAGGCGCCTTGCAGGCGGCCGTGATATTCTCCGAGAGTCTGGCGCTACCGCTGCCGGACAAGGCCGAGATCGCCGCGCGCTGCGAGTCGCCCTTGGTGGAGCGGATCGGCGCCAGCCCTGACGGTTTCGGCGAAATGTACCTTTCTCTCGACATGGACGACTTTCAGACCGTGATGGCCGAGCTCGACGCGGCGCTTGCAGCGCGCGGCTGGCCGGTCACCAGTATCGAGGGCCATGGGCGAACCTACATGAATGACGACCCGCCAGGAGGATGCCGCCAGGGGCTCATCATTCCGGCCCCCGCCGCCCAGGGCGTGCGCGAGAGCACCGACGCCGACGCCCGCCCGTTTGACGGCGCGGGCTATCTGCTGTTTCTCCCCGTCGTTTCAGAGCCCGAGTGCGATTTCACATGACACGCCTCACCCCCACCTTCGCGCGCCTCGCGCAAAACAACACCGCCGGCTTCGTGGCTTATGTCATGGCTGGTGATCCCGACGCCGACACGACGCTGGCGATGATGCGCGGCCTTGCAGACAAGGGCGCGGACGTCATCGAGCTGGGCGTGCCGTTCACCGATCCCATGGCCGACGGGCCCACCATCCAGCGCGCCGCAATCCGGGCGCTGGCGGGCGGAATGACGCTGAACGGCGTGCTGGGAATCGTGCGCCGGTTTCGGGAAACGAACAACGATACGCCCGTGGTGCTCATGGGTTACGCCAATCCGTTCTTCTCGCGCGGCTATACAAGCACCGCCGACGCCATGGCCGAGGCCGGGGCGGACGGGGTGATCTGTGTGGATATTCCGCCGGAGGAAGACGCCGAGTTTCGCACCGCCCTGCACGGTCACGGCCTGGCCTTCGTGCGCCTAGCCGCGCCCACCACCTCGGACGCGCGCTTGCCGCAAGTCGTGACTCACGCCTCTGGATTCGTGTACTACGTCTCAACGACCGGCGTGACGGGCGCAGGTTCGGGCGAGACCGGCGATATCGAGACGGCGGTGGCGCGGGTGCGCAAAGCCTCCGGCCTGCCGGTGGCGGTGGGCTTCGGCGTGAAGACGCCCGAGCGCGCCGCAGAGATCGGCCGGGTCGCCGACGCAGTGGTCGTTGGATCAGCCATCGTCGATGCGCTGGACACGCGCGGCGTCGATGCGGCCTTGACGCTCGCCGCCCGCCTGGCCGACGCTGCCCACGCGGCGCGCCGCTGAACGAGAGGGACGACCTGATATGAGCTGGCTTCAACGGATCACCCCGCCCGGCGTGCAGCGCATGTTCGACAAGCGCGACACGCCGGAGAATCTCTGGGTGAAGTGCCCGATCTCCGGCGAGATGGTGTTCAACAAGGACCTGGAAGCCGGGCTCCATGTCACCCCGGCCGGCCATCACATGCGCATTGGTCCGGAGCTGCGGTTCAAATACACGTTCGACGGCGGGTTCAAGACCGTCTCGATCCCGGACGTGGCCCGCGACCCGCTGAAATTCCGCGACGACAAGCCCTATTCCAGCCGCATCACCGCAGCGCGCAAGAAGACCGGGCGCGACGACGCCATGGCCATCGGCGTCGGCGAAATCCGCGGTCTGAAGACCACCGTTCTGGTCCAGGATTTCGGCTTCATGGGCGGCTCTCTGGGCATGGGCGCCGGGGAGGGCTTCCTGAAAGCCTGCGAGACCGCGGTGGAAAACCGCACGCCCCTGGTCTGCTTCACCGCCGCCGGCGGCGCGCGCATGCAGGAAGGCGCCCTGTCGCTGATGCAGATGCCGCGCACCACGCTGGGCGTGGAGATGCTGCGCGAGGCCGGCCTGCCCTATATCGTCGTGCTGTGCGATCCCACCACCGGCGGGGTGACGGCCAGCTACGCCATGCTGGGCGATGTACACCTGGCCGAACCCGGCGCGCTCATCGGCTTCGCCGGACCGCGCGTGATCGAGCAGACCATCCGGGAAAAACTGCCCGAAGGCTTCCAGCGTTCTGAATATCTTCTGGAAAAGGGCATGGTGGACAAGGTGGTTCACCGCAAGGATCTTCCGGAAACGCTGGGCAATATCCTGCGCGTGCTGATGAAGCGCCAGAGCTATTCCGGCGCGGCCCCGGCCAAGTCGCCGGCCAAGACCGAGGCGGCGAAAGCGAGCGAAGCGTAAGCGCGCTGCGATCTTCGCCCCCTCCGCCCTGCAGATGTTTTGCGACCGCTGAACGCTTCTCAGTTGCGCGACGCGTTCGTGTATCAACGCATCCCGCCCTGAAGGTGCGATCTCGGGCTTCCGGCCCGGGTGAGCCTTGAGGGAGTTTCAGAAAGACGCTTCGGCGATGACTTCGACCCCTGAGCCCTTCGCTCCAGAATCCATCGACGCGGCGCTGGCGCGTCTGGCGCGCCATCATCCAAAGAAGATCGATCTGTCGCTGGACCGGATCGAGCGGCTGCTGGAGGCGCTCGGCCGGCCGCAGGACCGCATGCCGCCTGCGATCCATATCGCCGGGACCAACGGCAAGGGCTCCACGGCGGCCTTCCTGAAAGCCATTGCGGAGGCGGCGGGCGAGCGCGTCCATGTCTACACCTCGCCCCATCTGGTCCGCTTTAACGAGCGCATCGTTCTGGCCGGAGAGATCGTCGACGATGCGCGCCTGAAAGCGGCGTTCGACCGGGTGGAGGCGGCCAATGGCGACGCGCCCGTCACCTTTTTTGAAACCACCACGGCGGCCGCATTCCTGCTGTTCTCCGAAACGCCGGCGGATCGGCTGATCCTGGAAGTGGGCCTTGGCGGGCGTCTGGACGCCACCAACGTCGTCACGCCGCAGGTCTGCGTCATCACCCCGGTGAGCCTCGATCACCAGGCGTTTCTGGGCGACACGGTGGAAGAGATCGCCGCGGAGAAAGCCGGGATCATCAAGCCGGGCGTCCCCGTCATCGTGGGGCCGCAGAGCGACGGTGCGCGCGCGGTGATCGCCGAGGCCGCCCGGCGCCTGGGCGCGCCGATCCAGGTCTGGGGCGAAGATTTCCGCGCCTGGCGCGAGCATGGGCGCACGGTCTTTGAGGAGGAAAGCCTGCTCTGGGATCTGCCCCAGCCGGCGCTGGCGGGCGCCCATCAGGTGATCAACGCCGGGGTGGCCTGCGCCGCGGCGCGCGCCTGCGGCTATGAACAGGGCGCCGCGCGCGAGGGGCTGAGAACGGCACGCTGGCCGGCCCGCCTGCAACGCCTCACCGCCGGGCCGCTGGCCGACATCACCCAGCCGCGCCGCGCCGAACTGTGGCTCGACGGCGGACACAATCCGTCCGCCGCCGAGACCCTGGCCGCAGGACTTGGACAGATGGAGGGGGCGAGCGAGCGGCCGCTGGTCCTGATCAGCGCCTTTTCCACGAACAAGGACGCCCAAGCCTATTTTGAGTATTTCGCCGGGCTGGCGGCGCGCGTCATCGCCGTGACGTTCGCCGGGGGCCGCGAGGGGGCCAAGAGCGCTCAGGCGGTGGCCGACGCGGCGCGCGCGGCGGAGATCCCGGCCCAGACCGCCGCCGGGCTGAGAGAAGCCGTCCATGACGCGCTGGAGGATTATGACCGGCCGCGCATCGTGATCTGCGGCTCGCTCTACCTGGCGGGGGAAGTGCTGGCCATGGGCACGGGCGAGACGGTGCAGGCGACGCCGGGCTAGAAGGCGGCGACGGCCTACATGGCCGCCGCGGCGGCGTCCGGAACGGCGAAGCGCTCCAGCTCGTCCAGCGGCATGGGCCGGCCGAACAAATATCCCTGGGCCAGTGTCGCGCCGAGATCGCAGAGCGCCTTGTATTGTTCGGTGGTCTCCACCCCTTCGGCCACGGTCTTCAGCTTCAGGGCGCGGGCCATGGCCAGGATCGTCTCCACCACGATGCGGGCGTGCTCGTCCTTGTCCATGTCACGCACGAAGCTCTGATCGATCTTGAACACGTCGAACGGCATGCGGGTGAGGTAGCTCAGCGAGGAATGGCCGGTGCCGAAATCGTCGATGGCGAAGGTCACGCCGATCTTGCGCAGGGGCTCGATCTGCTTGATGACGCGCTCGGGATCGCGCATGGCCGTGCTTTCGGTGAGCTCCAGCTCCAGCATTTCCGGCGGCAGTCCGGAATCCTGCAGCGCTTCGAGCACGGTCTGGGAGAAGGTCTCGTCCTCGAACTGCATGGCCGAGACATTGACCGCCATGGGCATGGTCAGGCCGCGATCGAGCAACTGCTTGGCTTCGCGGCAGGCGCGGCGCAGCACCCAGTCTCCGATTTCACCAATCAGCCCGCATTCTTCGGCGGCCTGGATGAAGGCGCCCGGCGGCAACAGCCCGGCTGTGGGATGACGCCAGCGCACCAGCGCCTCGGCGCCGGCGACCGCGCCGTCGCCCATGCGCACCTTGGGCTGGTAGAACACCACCAGCTGATCCTCGCGCACCGCCTCGCGCAGCTCGTTCTCCAGCACCAGGCGCTCGAATGCGCTCTGATTCATGGAGGATTCGAAGAATTCGCAAGCGTTGCCGCCGGCCTGCTTGGCCTTGGCCATGGCCAGGTCGGCGTGGCGCAGCAGCGTTTCAGGATCGGCGCCGTCGCGCGGGAACAGCGCGGCGCCGGCGGACACGCCTAGAAACACCTGGTGACCGGACACTTCAAAGGGACGGCGCACCGCGTCGATGATCCGGCGCGCCAGGCGCGCGGCGTCCGCGGAATCGCGCAGGCGCGGCATCATCACGGTGAATTCATCCCCGCCCAGGCGCGCCACCATGGACGGCCCAGCGCCCAGATCGCCATTGGCAAGATCCCAGCCGCGCGCAGCCTCGCGCAGGCGCCGGCCCACCGCTTCAAGCAGACGGTCGCCTTCGCCGATGCCAAGGGAATCGTTGACCCGCTTGAACCGGTCGAGATCGAGGAACAGAACCGCGCCTTCGAACCCGCCCTCGCCCGCCTCACGCGTTACGCGCTCCACTTCCTTGCGGAAGCGTTCGCGGTTGGGCAGCTCGGTGACCATGTCCACATAGGCCAGGCGGTGGACGCGCTTCATGCTCGCCTCCAGCCGGCCGAACATGCGGTTGAAGGCGTTGGCGAGAACTTCCAGCTCGTCGCCGGTGTTCACCTCGATGCGAAGATCAAGCTTGCGCGAGCTGGCCAGGCGCGCCGCCTCGGTCAGCTTGCGGATCGGCCCCAGCGCCTGGCGCACCATCAAGGCGACCAGGGGCAGGAACAGCGCCAGCGCCGCCCCGGCGATCAGAATCTGACGGCGAATGATTTCCCCGGCCGGACGGGCCACCGCGGCGATCGGCACGGTCACGACCACAGCGCCCACCAGCCGCCCGTTTTCGAACGCCGGCTCGGCGACCCGGATGATGCCGCCCAGCGTTTCGATGCGGGTGTCCACCGCGCCTAGCGCGGACTGGATGAGGTGGTCGGCCGCGCGTTCTCCGGGCGCATAGCCGGTCTCGCCGTTGACGGCGAGCACCCGGCGGTTCACATCGGCCACATACACCGTCGCCACATCGGGGCGGTCGGAAAAATCGCCCAGAAGGCGCACGAGGGCGCGCGCGTCCTGAGCAGCGATTGCGGCCGAAGCATTGCCGGCGAACAATTCGGTGATGAGCTCGGCGTGCGTCAGGCCGGACTCAGTGTTTTCGGCCCGTTTGAGCTGGAACTCGATCGCCATCAGGGTGGCGATGGCCGCGATGAGCATCACGCCGCAAAGCAGCGTGAACTTCATCACGAGCGAACGCATCACTCGAGCAAATGCATGACGTATCGGCGCCATTGAGCCCCCGGCGGTCGGCGTTTGCGCGCAGCAGCGATAGCGCGCCTGTACCCCCTGTTGTCCCGCGATAGGCTGAAAATACGGTTAAGGCAGTCGCCGGCCGTCTCGAAGAGCTTGAATGAACAGCGCCGCCGACGCTTTTCCACAGTGGGAGGCGTCGACGGCGCTGAAGCCTGCTCGTTCAGAAAATCGCTTACGCGGCGGGCGGAACGCGCAGGCCCGCCGTCTCGATCAACTCGTGCAGGCGCACATTGGGGCGCGCGCCCATATGGGAGATGATCTCGGCTGCGGCGATGACGCCCATGCGCCCGCATGACTCAAGATCGGCGCCGCGCGAATAGCCGGTGAGGAAGCCGGCGGCGAACAGATCGCCGGCGCCGGTGGTGTCGACCACCTTGTCCACCGTCTCGGCCGGCACGCGGACCTCCTGATCGCCGGACACGATCACCGCGCCCTTTTCAGAGCGGGTCACGGCGGCGACCTTCACCTCGGTGCGCACCTGTTTGAGGGCCTCATCAAAATTATCAGTCTCGTAGAGCGACTTGATCTCCGCCTCGTTGGCGAACAGCACGTCGATATGGTTCTTCACCAGATCGCGGAAGCTGTCGCGGTGACGCTCCACGCAGAACACGTCCGACAGGGTCAGCGCGACCTGGCGGCCATGGGTCTTGGCCAGTTCGGCGGCGCGGCGGAAGGCGGCCTTGGCCTCGTCGCGGTCGAACAGATAACCCTCCAGGAAGATGATCGTGGCGGCCTTGACCAGGTCTTCGTCGATATCGTCCCGGCCCATCATGGTGGAGGCGCCCAGGAAGGTGTTCATGGCGCGCTTGGCGTCGGGCGGCACCGCGATCAGGCAGCGCGCGGTGGCGGGACCGTCTTTCAGCGGCGCGGTGTCATAGGCGACGCCCGCGGCGCGCAGATCGTGTGCGAAGACCTCGCCCAGCTGATCGGCCGCGACCTTGCCGATATAGGCGCCGCGCCCGCCAAGGCTGGCCACTCCGGCCAGCGTGTTGGCCGCCGACCCGCCGGAAATCTCCTGACCCGGCGGAAAGGCCTTGTAGAGCGCTTCGGCGCGATCCTCGTCGATGAGCAGCATGGCGTCCTTGGCCAGCGCGTGCTTTTCGATGAAGGCGTCGTCAACGCTGGCGAGCACGTCGACGATGGCGTTGCCCACGCCCAGAACGTCATAGCGAATATCGGTCATGCGAGGTCCGGTTGCTGTTGCTGAAGGTATAAACTCGCGTCTCGCTTAAAGCCTGCCAGCAGGAACCTCAAGTCTGGCCTTTGGTCTGGCGTCAAGTGTGGCTTCAAGTCTAGCGCTGACGGGCCGGGCGCGGTATGCGGCGCGACCCTCAATGGTCATCGCCGGACATATCCATGACGCGTTTCTGCTTTCTCACCTCCGCCGACATGATGAAGGACCGTCCGGGCGCACGCGCCGACTGGATCGAGTACGAGCTGGAGTACGGGGCCCTGTCGCGTGCGTGCGCAGGCGCGGGGATCGAGTTGGCGCCGCAGATCTGGGACTCGCCTTTTGATCCGTCCGGCTATGCGGGCTTCATGGTGGGCACGGTGTGGGACTATCCGCCCAAGCTGTCGAGCTTCCTGGCGACGCTGGACCGGCTCGCGGCGCACGCGCCGGTGTTCAATCCGCCGGCTCTGGTGCGCTGGAACATCGAGAAGACCTATCTGCGCGCGCTGGCCGCCGCCGGGGCGCCGTCCATCGAGACGCTGTGGGCCGAACGCGCCGATGCGGCGACGATTCAAGACGCCTTCGCCGCGCTTGGGACCGATAAAATCGTTGTGAAGCCGCTGGTGGGCGGCGGCGCATGGCGTCAGGCGCTGATCGCCAGGGGCGAGTCCATTCCCGCCGCTGAAGACCTGCCCCCGGCCGCCTGCCTGATCCAGCCCTTCCTGCCCAGTGTTCCCGAGGAGGGCGAATACAGCTTCATCTTCTTCGGCGGCGCGTTCTCTCACGCGCTTCAAAAACTGCCCAAGGCCGGCGATTACCGCGTCCAGTCGCTCTTCGGCGCCCGCGAAGTGGTGCACCAGCCCCGCCCCGGTGAGATCGATCTGTGCCGCAACGTGCTCAAAGCCGCCGCCTCGATCACCGGCGAGGACGACCTGCTCTACGCCCGCGTGGACATGGTGCGCGGCCTGAACGGCGAGCTCGCCGTCATGGAGCTGGAGATCATCGAGCCCTATCTCTATCCCGAACAGGGGCCGGACATGGGCGAGGTGTTCGCCGCAGCGCTGAAGGCCAAGCTGGGGCTTTAGCGGGGCGGCCGCGCCTTACCCGCCGAATCGCGCCACCAGCCTGACCGGATCATAAGGGACAGGCCGGCCCGGCCGCAGCACCCAGGCCAGCGCCCCGCCCACCAGCGCAAAAGGCGCTCCGGCCAGCGCCAGCACGGCGCTTTCCTGCACAAGCAGCATATAGCCTGAAAACCCCAGCGCGGCGGCCAGCAGGGCCGTCCCCGCTCCGCTCATGATCAGGCGGAAGGTCAGGCTCTGGCCCTCCAGATAGGCGATATCGCCGCCGCGCGGCTCCAGGGCCTTGTGCACGGCCACCAGCAGGCGCTGAAACTCCAGCGCCTGATCGGCCCAGCCGGAGCCGTCGGCGCGGCGGCTGGAAAACGCGATCTCGCCATCAGGCCCGGTGACCCTGCACACCACCAGGCTCTGCTCACCGCCCATCTCCACGGCCAGGCGCACGCTCGTCACCCGGTCCAGCGCAATGCGCCGCTCCAGCGTCGATCCGCTCCAGGCCTCGATCCGGTCAGGATAAAGCTGCACATCCTGAAGCGGGCTCAGGGGCCAGCGCCGCTCACTCAGGCTCGCCAGTGGGGTTTCGCCGCTCATCACGCCCTCTTGCCGGTTTGCAGCGAACACGGCAATTTCACGCCATGTCCGATGCTCGCAAATTTCTTGTGGTCGCCGACGGCTCAGACGAGAGCCGTACAGCGGCATACTTCGCCGCACGCCGGGCGCGCAACACCGGCGGCTCGGTGATCCTGCTGGCCGTGGTCGAGACCGAAGGCGGTTTCGAGCACTGGCTGGGCGTTGGCGAGGCCATGCGCGCTGAAGCGCGCGAAGGCGCGGAAGAAGCCCTCAACAGCCTGGCCGAGGACATGGAAGGCGTGACCGGCGCCCGCCCAAAACTTGTGCTCAAGGAAGGCGAGCTGATCACCTGCCTGCGTAAGCTGGTGGAGGAAGACACCTCGATCGCCATTCTGGTGGTGGGCGCGGCGGCCGAGCCCGGCGACGCCGGCCCGCTGATTCAGGCGCTGGCGCGCGGACGCGGCCTGTTTGAAAAGCGCCAGATCCCCGTCACCGTGGTGCCCGGCGGGCTGTCGCGCGAGGACATCAAGGCGCTGTCGTGAGCCTTATCCGTAAAGCCTGAAGGGTTGCGCGGCGCCGCCGGCGGCGCCATTTCGTGAGGGGTATAGGCAGGAAAGGCCCCGCCATGTTCATCCAGACCGAAGACACCCCCAATCCCGATACGCTGAAATTCATGCCGGGCCGGGAAATCTCCCCCGACACGCCGCGCGATTTCGCGACCCCGGAAGAGGCCGCCGCCTCGCGTCTGGCGCGCGAACTGTTCGGTGTGGAAGGCGTGACCCGCGTCTTCGCCGGCGCCGATTTTGTTTCGGTGACCAAGGCTGAAGGCGTGGACTGGCCCCACATCAAGCCGGCGGTTCTGGGCGCCATCATGGACGTGATGGAGCGCGACGAACCCCTGTTCGACGCCGGCGCCGGAGAGCCCGATCACGAAGCCGCCAAAGCCGACCCCATCGTGAGAGAGATCATCGAGGTGATCGACACCCGCGTGCGCCCGGCCGTGGCGCGCGACGGCGGAGACATCGTCTTCCACTCCTACGACGAGACCAGCGGAATCGTGCTTTTGCACATGCGCGGCGCCTGCGCCGGCTGCCCGTCCTCGGCCTTCACCCTGAAACAGGGCATCGAGAACCTCCTGAAGCACTACGTGCCGGAGGTGCGCGGCGTTGAAGCGGTGATGTAGGGGAAAGACCCTTTTTCACCGCGCCGCCTTTGCATGCGGGAAGGCGCGCCCTACCCTTGGGCCTAAAGCCACACATCGAACCGGAGCGCTCCCCCATGTCCGACGAGACCCTGAACGCCGAGCCCAGCGAAGGGCAGCCGCTCGCCAAGCCGGACCGCCACGCGATCCTGCCCGACCACAGTCTGGACCAGCTGTTTCGCGGAGCGCGCACCTTTTATTCGTGGGAGGATCGCGATGTCTCCGACACCACGATCCATGCGCTGTACGAGCTTCTGCAGTACGGACCCACGAGCGCCAATCAGTCTCCGGCGCGCTTCCTGTTTTTGAAGGGCGACGGGCAGGAAAAGCTGCGCGACCATCTGATCGGGCCGAATGTAGAAAAGACCATGACCGCGCCGGTCACCGTCGTGATCGCCTGGGACTGGAATTTCAACGACAAGATTCCTGAGCTCTTTCCCCACAATCCGGACGCCAAGGACTGGTTCGCCGCCGACGAGTCGCGCTTTGAAAACGGCTTTCGCAATTCCTCGCTCCAGGGCGCCTATCTGATCATGGCGGCGCGCGCGCTGGGCCTTGATTGCGGTCCGATGAGCGGGTTCGACAAGGACGGGGTGGACGAGACCTTCTTCAAGAACGACCCCGAGATGGGCGCCTGGCGCTCCAACTTCCTGTGCAATATCGGCTACGGCGCCACCGACAAGCTCTTCCCCCGCTTGCCGAAGCTCGCCTTCGACGCCGCCGCGAAGATCATCACGTAACGCGAACCCCTCCCCCGGCGACGGGGGAGGGGCGATGCTGCAGGGAGTCGCGCCGGGCTTTGCGGCGACCCGGCGGCGGAACAGTCCGGCTTTATGGCGCGTTAGCTCGCGCCGCTATAGATTAAGCCGATGAAACCCATTCTTGTTCTCGACACGATCGGACCCTGGTGCGCCGCTGCGGTGGCGACCGAGCGCGGCGTCCTGCGCGACGCGCGCGAGATCGGACGCGGCCACGCCGAAATCCTCGCCCCCATGGTGGAACGGCTCTTGATCCAAGCCGGGATCACGCCCGGCGATCTAAGGCGCATCGGCGTCAATACAGGCCCCGGAGGTTTCGCCGGCACGCGCGTCGCGGTGGCGTTCGCCCGCGGCCTTGCGCTGGCCACCGGGGCGCAGGCTTTGGGAATCGGCGCGCTGGACGCGCTGGCGCGCCGGTCCGACCCGAAGGGTGAGAAAACCGTCATGGCCGTCCACGATGCGAAACGCGGCGATCTGGTCTGGAAGATTTTCGCCCACGGCGCGCCGGTGAGCGCGCTGATGCGTGGCGACGCCGACGACGCCCTCACCGAGCTTGAAGCCTATGGCGACATCCATCTCACAGGCTCCGGCGCCGTGCTGCTGGGCGCCGACCCGGCCCATTTCGATCCCGCCCCGCCGCTGGATGCGCTGATCGCGCTGACCCTCGAAGCCGGTTCGGATGCGCCGCTCCCCGCGCCGGTCTACGCCCGCGCGCCGGACGCCAAGCTGCCGGGCGGCGTAGCGCCTGGCTGAGCGAGCGGCGGTGATCACACAGCTGTGATATTTAAACGACACGCAAATTCTTTCTGCTTTTTAATTAGCGGATAGGTGGATCTTGTGGCACAAATACACCTGCGGCCTTCGGGCCGCTCTGGGATTTGGTACCGTCCCCCCGCGGCCTTCCCGGATCGACCGCGCCGCGACCCCCAACGCGGCGCGCCTGGATCGCTCTCACCCCGGAGCGTAAGGGCATAGAAGCGCCCGGCGGCTCCCCTCGCCGCCGGGCGTTTCTCATTTTCAGTCTTCAAGGATGCATGACGGGCCAAGGCGCGCTAACTAGCGGGTCATGGATAACTCATATGACGACGACGCGCCGGGCGGGACAGAAGACGACATCGCCCGCCTGCTCGATGAAATTCCGCTGCTGTACAAGGCCAAGGCCTTCGCCGAATCGGTGAGCGATCCGGCGTTTTTTTCGCGCCTTGGTGAAACGCTCAATGCGCGCGAACACTCACTGGCCCGCGCCTATCTGGACGGGCTGGGCTTTCCCGACGCGGAGCCTGCGCCGCTGGGAGACTGGGCCGACGCCGTGGCCGCGGCGGAGGCGCTGGACCGTGACCCGGCCGCCTGGGAGGCCGAGGAGATGATGCGCGCGAGCCTCGCTCAACAGGTGCTCGAGCGCCTGGACGAGCAGGCGCTGCAGGCGGTTCTGGCGCTGGTCGCCTCAAAGATCGGCGAGATCGCCCGCGGGGCCGCCGAAGCCAGCGCCGCCCTGGACGATGTCTATGACGAGGCGGTGATCAACACCGCGGCCGGCGGGCTGGTGCAGGCGGCCAACGGCGCGGTGCTGGTGATCCTGGCCGAAGCCGAGGACGAGGTCCCGCCCCATCCCTTCCTGGCGCGCTGGCGGCTTTATGTGCGCGGCCGCTGGCCGGTGGGCGTCGCGGGCTCGACCTACAACATTCTGTGATTTGAGGATTTCGCCATGACCGGGCTGACCATCGCCACGTGGAACATCAATTCTGTGCGCCTGCGCCATCCCCAGATCGCAAAATGGGCCGCAGAAGCAGAGCCCGACGTGATCTGCCTGCAGGAGATCAAGTGCCAGCCCGACCAGTTCCCCAGAAAGGCGTTCGAGGCCATGGGCTATCCCCATTTTCACGTGGCGGGACAGAAGGGCATGCACGGTGTGGCGGTGGCCTCCAAGCGTCCGATCACCGAGCTGGAGCAGGACAAGATCTGCCCCAGACATGAAGCGCGCTTCCAGCGCGTCGCCGTGGACGGGATCGAGATCCTCAATTTCTACATCCCCGCCGGCGGCGACGAGCCGGACCCGGAGACCAATCCGCGCTTTGCCCACAAGCTCGCCTTTCTGGACGCGCTGGAGCCGTATCTTGAGGGCCGGGCGAAAGAGGGCGGCAAGATGGTGCTGGTGGGCGATCTCAACATTGCGCCGCGCGAGCACGATGTCTGGTCGCACAAACAGCTCCTGAAAGTGATCAGCCATACGCCGGTGGAAACCGAAGGCCTGGAGCGCGCGCGCGCGGCGGGCGGCTTCATCGACGTGGCGCGCGAACTGATCCCAGAGCCGGAGAAACTCTACACCTGGTGGAGCTATCGCAACCGGGACTTCCGCGCATCCAACCGGGGCCGGCGCCTGGACCATATCTGGGTGAGCGAAGCGCTCAAAGATGCGGCGCTTAAGGGCGGGCGCGAGGGTTTCCGAATCTGGTACCAAACGCGCGAGTGGGAGAAGCCCTCCGACCACGCGCCGGTGACGCTGCGGCTGACGCTCTAACCTACTCAGCGGCGGGCTTCTGCTGGCCGTGAAACGCCGCGGCGATGGGGTCAAAGTGCTCAAACACCGCGGCCGCGCCCGCGCGTTTGAGCGTTTCTCCGTGATCGTCCGGGCAGTGGCCGCCGCCGGTGAAGCCCCAGACCTTCATGCCGGCGCGGCGCGCCGCAGTTACGCCGAACACGCTGTCTTCGATCACAACGCATCGCCCCGGGTCCACGCCCAGATGCGCGGCGGCGCGCAGGAACAGGTCAGGGGCGGGCTTGGCCTTGGCCACATCATCGCCGCCATGGACATGGACGCCGAACAGCGGCGCGAATCCGGTCTTTTCCAGCTTCATCTTGAGGACCGGCGTGCGCGAGGACGACGCCACGGCGCGGGGAAGCGTGAGGGAGGCCGCGAAGCGTTGCGCGCCGTCGATGGCGGCCACGTCGGCCTCCAGCGCGGAGACCCGCCGGCGCTCCAGCGCCGCAAGGAACCCGGGCGGCAGGCCCACGCCATGCACACGCCGGTGATCGGCGTCGAGCCCGGCTTCAAAATCGTCCTCGCTAGAGCCCAGATATTTTGAGATGAAGGCGTCGCGCTTGTATGGAACGCCAAGTTCGGCCATGGCCTTCAGCTCGATATCGATGACGATGGTTTCGGTGTTCACCAGAACGCCGTCGCAATCGAAAATCACCGCACGATCCATCATGGCTCCCAATCACGCCTTAAAAGCTTGAACTCTGCAGATCGCCAAAAAAGGACCGGCCTTGGCCAGCATAACCCTGCAATCGATGGGCCCGGAAGGCGCCGCCCTGATGTCGGCCCTGCACGCGCACGGCTTCGACGCCCCATGGGGCGAGGCGGAGATGCTGCGCCTTTTGGCGTCCACGGGAGTGGAGGGGCTGGTGCTGCTGGAGGACGGCGCGCCGCTGGCCATGATCCTGATCCGCGCCATCGCCGGAGAGGCGGAGATCCTGACCCTGGCGGTGCCGCGTGAGCGCCGCGGGGAAGGGCTGGGACGCCGCCTGGTGGAGGCCGGAATGGACGCGGCGCGCCGCGCCGGAGCGACGCGCATGTATCTGGAAGTCTCCCACACGAACGCCCCGGCCGAAGCGGTGTATCGGCGCTGCGGCTTCACCGAGGCGGGCCGGCGCAAGGCGTATTACCGCGACGGATCGGACGCGCGCGTGATGGCGCGCAGCCTCTAAACGTCCGCTTCGTATGGACAGGGCGCGGCGGAGGCGCGTATCAAAGGCTGACGCCCGCCAAGGGAGGCCGGCGAACAGGGAGGCGCCCATGCCCGACCGCATCGAGAAGCTCTGCATCGACAAAGGTCTGCGCATGACCGAGCAGCGCCGCGTCATCGCGCGCGTGCTCAGCCACGCCGATGACCATCCCGACGCCGAGGAACTGCACCGCCGCGCCAGCGCCGAAGACAGCCGCATTTCGCTGGCGACGGTATATCGCACCGTTCGCCTGTTTGAAGACGCCGGCATCATCGAGCGCCATGATTTCCGCGACGGCCGCTCGCGCTATGAAGAGGCCGCAGACGACCACCACGACCACCTCATCGACATGAATACAGGCGACGTGATCGAGTTCGTGGACGAGGAGATCGAGCGCCTCCAGGAAACCATCGCGCGCAAGCTCGGCTACAAGCTGGTGGACCACCGCATGGAGCTTTACGGCGTGAAGCTGAAGGACGGGGAGTAGCGCCCCTACCCCCGCCCCTGCGCCCAGGCGACGGTGCGTTCGGCGCCGTCTTCGTAGGTCGTTGTCTCGAAATCTCGATAGCGGGCGCGGAAGTCCGCGTCGGAGAAGATGTAGTCGCTGTCGAATTGATAGCGCATCTCGTGGACTTCGCGCACGAGCGGGATGAATGCGCCGAGGAGGCGCGACGCGGCCGTGCCGAGATAGCTGGCGTGCAAATCGGTTCCAAGCGCCCGGTTAAAGCGCCCCAGCCAGTCGTCCGCCGTCGTGGCCGGGCCCACAGGCAGGTGCCAGGCGCGCCCCGCCGCGCCGGGATCGCCGGCCAGACGGATGAGCGCGCGGGCGATGTCCGGCGTGTAGGCGAAGGTGTGACGCGCCTGCGGCGTCATCAACAGCTGCGGCTTCTTTCCCTGCATCATCCGCTCAAGGAAGGAGGCGTATAAAAGGCTGTTCACCGCGCCGGGGCCGTAGAAGTCCGCCGCGCGCCCGATCGTCACCTGGGCCCGCCCCGCCGCGTGGGCGTCCATGAGGATCTTCGCCGTGGCCTTGCGGGCGCGCCCCTTCTTGCTGGGCGGTTTCTGCGGGTGATCCTCCGTGATCGGAACCTGGAGGGGCGCCGGCCCGTACATGTAGATATTGTCGAGGAAGATCAGCCGCGCGCCGGTGCGCTCTGCGGCGCTGACGGTGGCCTCGGCGACTTTGGGCCAGTCGCGCCGCCAGATTTTCGACGTGTAGGGCAGGCCGATGCAGTTGATGATCGCGTCGGCGCCGTCGCACGCCCGGGTCAGCGCGTCGGCGTCGCAGGCATCGGCGTCCCGGCTGGACGGCGCGGCATAGGCGTGTCCCTCCACGTCCAGCGCCTCGCACACGGCCTGACCCACGGCGCCGCGCCCCCCGAGAATTACATACATCACCGCCCCCTGGAGTTGATGGCCTATTTTGCTATCGTAACGGGGCCGAGGGTGCAACGGGTGTTCAGGCGGCTCGGCCGCCTAGCCTCCCCTTGTCAGGCAGGGCGTTCGACCCCATAACCACTGGCTTACGCGCAAAAGCCCGCCAGGGCCCGCGCCAGAGCAGCTGAAAATCATGCCGGCGAGGAGGCCGGCTTCGGTCATGAGCGAGACGACGCAAGCGCCGGCGCAAACCGGCGGCAAAATCAAAAAGCGCCTGTTCATCAAGACCTATGGCTGCCAGATGAACGTGTACGATTCCGATCGTATGCGCGACATCCTCCATCCGCTCGGCTATGAACCGGCCGAGACGCCGGACGGCGCAGACCTGGTCATTCTGAACACCTGCCATATCCGCGAAAAGGCCGCTGAGAAGGTGTACTCCGAGCTTGGCCGCCTGAAGCCCCTCAAGGAGGCGCGTGAGGCGCAAGGCGGATCCATGACCGTCACCGTCGCCGGCTGCGTCGCCCAGGCCGAGGGCGCGGAAATCCGCCGCCGCGCGCCCGTTGTGGATCTGGTGGTGGGTCCGCAGACTTATCACAAGCTGCCCGAACTGATCGCCAATGTGCACCGGGGCCGGGGCGAAGGCCTCGACACCGAATTCGAGGTCGAGGACAAGTTCGACTCTCTGGCCGCACC
This sequence comes from Apolloniradiicaulis salifontis, assembly GCF_053756655.1. NCBI lineage: Bacteria > Pseudomonadati > Pseudomonadota > Alphaproteobacteria > Maricaulales > Maricaulaceae > Apolloniradiicaulis > Apolloniradiicaulis salifontis. Next base: position 8,979 of record NZ_CM132387.1, on the reverse strand, counting down.
CGAGCGCCAGGTGGACGGTTACACCGCCTTCGTCACCGTGCAGGAAGGCTGCGACAAGTTCTGCACCTTCTGCGTCGTGCCCTATACCCGCGGCGCCGAATGGTCACGCCCGGTGGATCAGGTGGTCGCCGAGGTGCGTCAGCTCGCCGCCAAGGGCGTGCGCGAGGTGACGCTGCTGGGCCAGAACGTCAACGCCTATCACGGCGCCGCTCCGGCGGGTGAAAAAGGGGGTGTCTGGGGTCTGGGACAGCTGGTGCGCCATCTGGCGCTGATCGGCGGGATCGAGCGCATACGTTTCACCACCAGCCATCCGCGCGACATGGACGAGGACCTCATTCAGGCCTTCGCCGACACGCCCAAGCTGATGCCCTATTTCCATCTGCCGGTGCAGTCGGGCTCCGACAAAATCCTCAAGGCCATGAACCGCAAGCACACGGCGGCGGAGTTTCTTGAAACCATCGCGCGCCTGCGCGAGGCGCGGCCCGATATCGCGATTTCCGGCGATTTCATCGTCGGCTTCCCCGGCGAGACCGAGGCCGATTTCCAGGCGACGCTGGATCTGGTGCGCCAGGTCAATCACGCCGCCTGCTTCTCGTTCAAGTATTCGCGCCGCCCCGGCACGCCGGGCTCGGCTATGTTCGGCCAGGTTGACGAGGCGGTGAAGAGCGAGCGGCTGGCGCGCCTGCAGGCGCTTCTGTCGGAACAGCAGATCGCCTTCAACCGTTCGATGATCGGCAAGCGCCTGCCGGTCCTGTTCGAGCGCGAGGGCCGCAATGCCGGCCAGATCGCCGGCCGCAGCCCCTATCTTCAATCGGTCCATTGCGACGGACCGGCCAGCCTCATCGGCGAGATCGCCGAGGTGGAGGTTCTGGACGCGTCGCAGAACGCCCTTGCCGCCCGTCTTGTGCCTGAGGAGACCCGCGCCGCGTGAGTCGCTCCCCGAAATCGCGCCGCCCCAGGCGGGAACCGGCCGAAACCTTGTATTTCGACGACGCGGACCGGGTGCGCCTGCTCGCCGGCCCCGGCCATGAGAACTTCGCCGTGGTCGAAGCCGAGCTCGGCGTGCGCCTTGAAGCCCCCGGCGGCGGTCAGGTGATGATCATCGCCGATGATGATCGCGCCCGCACCGAAGCGCGCCGCGTGCTCAGCGCGCTCTATTCCGGGATTGAAGACGGCGTTCATATCGACCCGCCGGCGGTGAAGGCCGCCTGCCTGATGGCGGACGACGAGCCGGGCGAAGAGATCGACGCAGTGATTCGCATTCCCCGCGGCGAACAGTTCGCAGCCCGCACCGAGGGCCAGCGCGTCTATGTGCGCGCGCTGAAAGACGAAAAGTCCTACGACATGGTCTTCGGCGTCGGCCCGGCCGGCACCGGCAAAACCCTGCTGGCGGTCGCCTATGGCGCCTCGCAGCTGGCGCTCGGCCATGTGGACCGGCTGGTGATCACCCGCCCGGCGGTGGAGGCCGGCGAGCGGCTGGGCTTCCTGCCCGGCGATCTGACCGAGAAGATTGATCCGTATCTCTTGCCGATCTGGGACGCCCTGCGCGATGCGCTGGGCCAGCGCGTCTACGAAAAGATGCGCGAAGAGGGCCGTATCGAGGTGGCGCCGCTCGCCTTCATGCGCGGGCGCACGCTGAGCAAGGCCTTTGTGGTGGTGGACGAGGCGCAGAACGCCACAGTCCCACAAATGCGCATGGTGCTGACCCGTCTGGGCGAAGGCTCGCGCATGGCGGTGACGGGCGATCCCACCCAGACCGATTTGCGGCCCGGTGAGCCGTCGGGACTGCCCCACGCCCTGAGCATCCTCACCGGGGTGGAGCGTATCTCGCTTTGCCGCTTTGATCGCCGGGACGTGGTTCGCCACGGACTTGTGGCCCGCATTGTCGACGCTTACGAGCAGGACGACGCGCGCCGGAGCGTGCGCAAGGGATGACCGGCCCGCTGGAGATCGTTGTCGAGGATTCGCGCTGGGACGCGGCCGAGGGCCTCGCGGCCCGCGCCGGCGAGGCGGTCGCGGCGGCGCTGGCGCGCCTTGACGGCGCCCGCGCCGGCGAGATCGTGGTGCTGCTCACCAATGACGAGACCGTTCATGCGCTCAACGCCCGTTTTCGCGGTCAGGACAAGCCCACCAACGTCTTGTCCTTCCCTGCGCCGGAAACCGAAGCCTATCCCGGCGATGTGGCGCTGGCGTTCGAGACCTGCGCGCGCGAAGCGCAGGCGGCCGGCAAAACCCTTACCGATCACGGCGTGCATCTGGTCCTTCACGGCGTTCTGCATTTGAATGAATATGACCACCAGGAGGAAGGCGAAGCGGCCGAGATGGAGGCGCTGGAAAGCGCAATCCTGACAGGCCTGGGGATGGCTGATCCCTATCTCGCCGAAATGGAGCCATGAGCGAAGACCCGCCGTCTCGAAGTTTGCTATCCACCATTCTCGGCGCCTTTTCCGGCGGCTCGGGAGATAACGGCGCCGAGGGCGCCTTGGCTCCCGCGCTGCCGGACGTGGGCGGGGACCTCCTGCTCAATGTCCAGCAATTCCACGAAAAGCGGGTTCAGGACGTGATGGTCCCGCGCGCCGACATCACGGCGGTGGACATCGACACCCCGCTCAAAGAACTCGCGAAAATGTTCGGCGAGGCCGCCCATTCGCGCCTTCCGGTGTATCGCGAGACGCTGGACGACCCCGTGGGCGTGGTGCACATCAAGGATGTGGTCGGCCATCTGGCGCGCTACGCCGAGGCCACCTGGGACAGGTCCGGCGAGAAAGCCGCAGACGGATCAGACGCGAGCGCCGGCGACTGGGGCGAGGCGCGCATTCTGCCGGCCATCAAGCGGCCCTTGCTGTACGTACCCGCCTCCATGCGCGCCCTGGATCTGCTGCTGAAGATGCAGTCGCGCCGCCAGCACATGGCGCTGGTGGTGGACGAGTTCGGCGGCACGGACGGACTGGTGACGCTGGAAGACCTGATCGAGCCCATCGTCGGTGATATCGAGGATGAACACGACGAGACCGAAACGCCGGTGATCCGCGCGCGCAGCAACGGCTGCTGGGAAGCCGACGCCCGCGCGGAAATCGTCGATCTGGAGGAAGTCATCGGCCGCGAGATCGCCACCGACGAGGAGGAAGCCGACGTGGATACGCTGGGCGGGCTGGTTTTCCGCCTCGCCGGGCGCGTGCCTGAACGCGGCGAGGTGCTCGACCACCCCTCCGGGTTCGAGTTTGAAGTGCTCGATTCCGATCCGCGCCGCATCAAGCGGGTGAGGGTGCGCGCCTCCGCCCATCGCAGAGAGGGCGAGGACTCCGGGCCGGGCGATACATCCCCAAGGTCCGGCGCTGCGTGACTTTGCGCCCGGCCCTGCGGCCTGCGCGGCGATGGCGAGCCCGGCTCAAATCAGCCCGCGGCCTGCCGCTGCTCGCCGGGCTTTTTGCGCTGGGCGCGTTCAGCGTGCTCGCCCACGCCCCCTTCTTCTTTCAGCCTGCGCTGGTTCTTGCGCTCGTGGTGCTGGTGTGGACGCTTGATGACGCGTGCCTGAACCGCAATCCCGCCCGCGCCGGGTTCGCCCGGGCCTGGGCGTTCGCCGCCGGTCAGTTTCTCGCCGGCACGTTCTGGGTGGCCAATGCTTTCCTTGTAAGCGCCGGCGATCACGCCTGGCTTATCTGGGCGCCGCTGACGCTTTTGCCTGGCGGGCTCGCCCTTTTCTGGGGCGTAGCGGGGGCGGTCTACGCTCGCTGCGCGCCGCGTGGGCCGGCCCGCGTTCTGGTATTTGCGGCGCTGTTCCTGATCGTGGAGATGTTGCGCGCCACGGTGCTGTCGGGCTTTCCCTGGAATCTGCCCGGCCACGTCTTTCCAGCCGGCGGCGCCATGAGCCAGATCGCCAGCCTGATCGGTGCGTCGGGCCTCTCCGCGCTCACCCTGCTGGCGTTCAGCGCGCCTGCGGCGCTTGTGGGACCCGGCCCGGCGCTGAAGCGCGCAGTCCCGGTGCTCACCGGTCTTGTCCTGCTCAGCGCAAGCTGGGTGTTCGGCGCGGTACGCCTGGCCGGCGCCGAGCTGGAGCCCAGCGGCCTGACCGTTCGCGTGGTGCAAGCCGACATCGACCAGCGCGAAAAGCGCTACGCCAACCGTGCTGCAATCCTTGACCATTATCTCGCCCTGTCCACCGCGCCGGGGCTGGACTCCGTCGATGCGCTGATCTGGCCGGAGGGCGCGATCCCCGGATTGCTGCTGAACGATCCCGCTCAGCTGGAGGTCATCCGCGACAGATTGCCGCAAGGGCTGCTTCTTCTGACCGGCGTCGTTCGCGCTGAATTCGACGACACCGGCGATCCAACCGACTATTACAACGCGCTCGCAGCGCTCCGCCTGGGCGAAACGGTCACTCTGGACGCCACCTACGACAAGGCCCGGCTTGTCCCGTTCGGCGAAGGCAACCCGTTGCGAAGCCTCACCCGTCTGTTCGGATTTGATACCCTGACCGCGTGGAGCACCGGTTACACCGCAGGGCCCGGCGGCCGGACGCTTGATGTGGAAGGCCTTACGCCTTTCGCCCCGCTGATTTGTTACGAAGTGGTGTACCCGCGCCACGCGCCGGCCGGCGAGGCCCGCCCGGCATGGCTGCTGAACATTTCCAATGATTCGTGGTATGGAAACTCCGCCGGGCCGCGTCAGCACGCCAACCAGGCGCGCTATCGCGCGCTTGAAGCCGGACTGCCCATGGCCCGCGCCGCGAGCTCGGGTGTCTCGGGACTGACCGACCCCTACGGTCGCGCTGGACGCGTACTGGGGATTGAAGCCGATCAAGCCGTTGATCTTGCGTTGCCGAAACCGCTGGAGGAGACTACCTATGCGCGCCATGGCGCTTGGCCATGGGTGACCCTGTTCACTTTGGTCTTGATCGCCGCAGGACGCTTATCGTCCCTTGGCCGCACAAGACGCGACGCGAATCAGTCGTGAACGCGCTTGAGTAATCGTTTGTGAATCCGGCCCGTGATACGATCCGGTTCGTTTGTTGATAGGGAAAGACCCGCAATGAGCACTACGCCAAATCCCCGCGGCCCAAACGCGGTTGACCGCCATGTCGGCTCCCGCGTCCGGCTGCGCCGACAGCTCCTGAATATGAGCCAGGAGAAACTCGGCGAGGAACTGGGCGTCACCTTCCAGCAAGTCCAGAAATACGAGCGCGGCACCAACCGCGTCGGCGCCGGCCGCCTCTGGCATGTGGCGCGCGTCTTGGACGTGCCGGTCTCCTTCTTCTATGACGGCGTCGCCGAAAACGCCGCCCAGCCGGGTTTTTCCGAAGGCGATCAGACCCCGATCGTGGACGACTTCATTCAGTCAGCCGACGGCGTCGCCCTGGCCCAGGCCTTTGCGCGCATCAAGGACTCCAAGGTTCGCCGCCGCGTCCTTGAACTGGTGCGCACCCTGGCGGCCGAAGAAGCCGAGGCCTCCGCAGTCGAAGGCTGAGCCTTCTGCGCGCCCCGGCGCGGCCGCAATTATTTTCTCGCATCAAGACTTGCGTTCGAGCCGCGGATCGGGTTTATCCCCGCCATATAAAGATAGCTTTATATGGAGGCCCTGTCCGTGGCTCGATCGTCCTACCATTTCACCAGCGAAAGCGTATCCGAAGGCCATCCCGACAAGGTCTGTGATCGGATCTCGGACGCGGTCGTGGATCTGTTTCTGTCCAAAGACCCCGTTGCGCGCGTCGCCTGCGAGACCCTCACCACCACCAACCGGATCGTTCTGGCCGGCGAAATCCGCTGCGCCGGCGAGATCAATGACGACGAGATCGAAAATGTCGTCCGCCGCGCGGTGAAGGATATCGGCTACGAGCAGGACGGCTTCCACTGGAAGACCGCCCAGTTCCAGAATTATCTTCACGAGCAGTCCGCCGACATCGCGCAAGGCGTCGATGAGGGCACGGGTTCCTTCGCCGAAGAGGGCGCCGGCGACCAGGGCATCATGTTCGGCTTCGCCACCGATGAGACGCCCGAGCTGATGCCCGCGCCGATCACCTATTCTCACCAGATCCTCAAGGAGATGGCCCGGCTGCGCAAAACCGGCGAACGCCCGGAGTTCGAGCCGGACGCGAAATCCCAGGTCACCCTGCGCTACGAAAACGGCAAGCCGGTGGAAGTGACCAGCGTCGTGGTCTCGACCCAGCACAAGGACGGCGTCAGCCTGGACGAGGTCCGCGAACTGGTCCGCCCCGTGGTCCAGCAGGTCCTGCCCGAGGGCTGGTTCCCGCCGGAAGCCGAGTTCTACGTGAACCCCACCGGCAAGTTCGTCATCGGCGGCCCGGACGGCGATGCCGGCCTCACCGGCCGCAAGATCATCGTGGACACCTATGGCGGCGCGGCCCCCCACGGCGGCGGCGCGTTCTCGGGCAAGGACCCGACGAAAGTGGACCGCTCGGCCGCCTATGTGGCGCGCTATCTGGCCAAGAATGTCGTTGCGGCGGGCCTGGCCAAGAAATGCACCATCCAGCTGTCCTATGCGATCGGCGTGGCCAAGCCGCTTTCGGTCTATGTGGACACCCACGGCACCGGCGATGTGGATGAAGCCAAGCTGGAGAACACCCTGCGTGAGCTGGTGGACCTGCGCCCCAAGGGGATCCGCACCCATCTGCAGCTGAACCGCCCGATCTATGAGCGCTCCGCCGCCTACGGCCATTTCGGCCGCGCTCCGGATAATGACGGCGGCTTCTCCTGGGAGAAGACCGACTTGGTGGAAGAGCTCAAGCGCCGCTTCTAGGCTCCGCGCTTTCCCGCTGAGACAGCCCCGGCGCGCGGCCCGCGCCGGGGCTTTTTCATGCTCGCCGCTTTATTTTCTCGCCGCGCCGCTTATACCCGCCGCCCATGACCGAGATCGCCAAAAGACGCCTTTATGGCCGCGCCCAGGGCCACAAGCTCACTCAGCGCCAGCAAACCCTGGTGGAGACGCTTGGCGAAGCCTTAAGCTGGCCCGATCAGGGCGAAATCAATCCGGCCGTCCTGCAGCCCGGCTTCGCGTCCCATGCGCTGGAGATCGGCTTTGGCGCCGCCGAGCATCTGATCGGTCAGGCGAGGCGGGATCCGAAAACCGGCTATCTGGGCATCGAGCCCTTCCTCAACGGGGTCGCCAAGGCGCTCACCGGCATCGAGGACGAGGGGCTTGAAAACCTGCGGGTGAAACGCGCCGACGCCCGCGACGAGATCGCACGCATGCCGGCCGCCGCGTTTGAGCGGATCTTTCTTCTGTTCCCCGATCCCTGGCCGAAGAAGCGCCACGCCAAGCGCCGCTTCGTGCAGGACGACACTGCGCGCGAGCTGGCCCGGCTTCTCAAACCCGGTGGACGCCTGCGCGTCGCCACCGATGTGCGCGTTTACGCAGACCACGCTTTGCCGATCCTCATGGAGACTGCGGGCCTCACCTGGACCGGGGAGACCGCCGGCGACTGGCGCGACAACCCGGCCGACCACATCATCACCCGTTATCAGGCCAAGCATTTGGGCGATATCCAGCCGGTCTTCATGGATTTCGTAAAGGCCGGCTAACCACCGCGCGCCAGCACGATGGAGGCTTCGCGCACCCAGGCGCCGTCCAGGCGCTCATAGATCACCACCGCGGCCAGGGCGGAGGGCGGGCGGGAGAGCGGGAACGGTGTGTAGCTGGACTGCTCGATCACGATCAGGCGGGAGCCTGCGTCGAACAGAACCGGGCGCGACAGGGCGAGAGTCGCCGCGCCGTCCGGCGCGCCGGGCTCCGGCGCGGTCATGTTGGCTTCCGACCAGGCCTGAAAAGCCGCCATATCAGCGTTGAACGGCTCCGCCTCGGTGTCGAGGCCGGGACATTCGATCCGGCCGGGCGAGGACCAGGCGGCCGCGATGCGGTCCAGATCCTCGCCGGTGATTGCGGCGGCCGCCTGTGCGAAGACCTCGTCATATTCAAACCCGAACGGCGCGTTTTCACGCGCGCGCCCTTCCTGGGCGATGAGATCGGCCAGCTCGGCGCGCGGTGCAGGGCTCGCCGCCCAGTCCGGGCTCACCGCCAGCGCCACCTGCGAAGCCGGGTCGACCCGTTGGCGGGCGATGCGGGCTTGTATGTAGGCGCAGGCTTCAGCCGGAGTCTCGAGACGCGCCGGCGCATCGCACTCACCGCCATACGCCCCGGCGTAACTCCCCTCGAAACAGGAGAGCAACCTGTCCACCACGCTCAGATTTTGCGGCTGCTCGACGAACCCCTCCGGCATCGTGATGGTCGGATTGTCCTCGAGGAACTGACGGCGCGCCGCCATCTCCTCTTCGCTGGGCCGAAGCTCGGCGAGCTCGGCCCGGGCCGCCGCCAGCGCCGCCCGGTCGCGCTCCAGAAAGGCGATCGTCGCGTCGGCGTAGTGGTTCCACGCCTCGCTGTCGGTCTTTGCGCGCTCAAGCAGAACAATCGCGGCCTGCGGCTCGCCGGCCATGGCCCGCATCTGCCCGGCGTGCCAGTCGAGAATGAAATCGGCTTCCCGGTTCGCGGAATGGTCGCGCCAGACCTCGATCAGGTCCGCAGCCGCCGCCCGGCAGCCGTCCTGCCCGGCCACAACCCGCCAGCCGCCGTCCATATCCTGATCGAACGCGTCCTGATCGAGCGCCAGAAGGGACTCCAGCCGGGCCTTGTCGACGCCGCATCGGGCGAGCCGCTCGGCCCCCTCCTCGCCCAGATCAGCCAGGGCGGCGGCGTCGGCCGGGCTGGCGGCGAGACTCAGGGTCAGGCTGGCGGCGGTGAAGAGCAGGGTGAGCATGCGGAACCCTCCAGAGTGTGATGGCTTTGACGATCCCAGCTTCAGCGAAGCGTGACAAGCACCGCCTGTGTTGCGTTGCGGCCCTGCGCCGCGTATATACGCCGCAACAAGTTCGATACGCCGGATGGCGCGATCGGGCGGCTCGGAGACCCGGGCCGCCCTTTTCGTTACCTGAACGCCGCGAAGACGGAGAGCCCATGAAGGCGCGCTCGCCC